>CP070708.1:3396204-3405332 GCA_020350285.1 Anaerolineaceae bacterium | reverse complement strand
CCCATGTTCCGGCTTACTATAAACGAGCCTATGAGCTTTTCCACCCAAATGGAGAATGCGAAGTTTTCCTCGCCAGTTATGAAGACCAGTTGTTGGCTGCTTTGATGATCTTTATGCATGGAACGCGAGCGTGGTATCTCTATGGCGCGTCGACAGCTCAGCACCGCAACCTGATGCCGAATTATCTCCTGCAATGGAAGGCCATGCGTTGGGCACGTAGCCGTGGATGCAAGCAGTACGATTTGTGGGGCGTACCGGATGAGGATCGAGAGACTCTAGAAGCCGAGTTCACATCACGTCAAGGAGGGCTCTGGGGTGTGTATCGCTTTAAACGGGGATTCGGCGGTGAACTGGTCCGCTCCGTGGGGGCTTGGGATCGACCATACAACAAACCCCTCTATTGGATCTATCGCTTAGTTTCCTCTTGGCGAAGTGGTAATGCGGAATGAAACCAACGCTCGTTCATGACCCTGAGACATGGAACCGTGCGATCGTCAACCTTCCAGGCAGTCATCTACTTCAATCTTGGGAATGGGGCGAATTGAAGGGGAAGTACGGATGGCGAGCAGAAAGATGGATTTGGACTAAAGAGGAGTCAATACCAATTGCCGCTGCGCAGATTCTCGGCCGCACCCTCGACCTGCCAGGTTTCAGCAGTCGTCTGGAAATCCTATATTGCCCCCGCGGTCCCGCCCTTGACTGGTCGGATGGGGTAATCCGACATTCGGTGCTAGATGATCTTGTAGTCTTTGCTAAGAGGCGAGGTGCCATCTCATTAAAAATCGACCCTCCAGTAGTTCTGGGCTACGGAATACCCGGCGAGTCCGATGAGGAGAATGTCACCTCGGGTCAATCAATCACTGAAGAGTTACTCGAAGCTGGTTGGCGAGAATCAAGTGAACAAATCCAATTCCGCAACACTCTCATTTTGGATATTCGAAACTCTGAAGAAGCGTTATTGGCGGGCATGAAACAAAAGACCCGTTACAACATCCGTTTAGCCCGTCGACGAGGTGTAGAAATCAGAACTGGTGGGATGGAAGACATTGACTTGCTCTACAAGATTTACGCAGAGACCTCCCTGCGAGATGGTTTTGTGATCCGCAAACCTGAATACTATCAGGACGCATGGGGCGCGTTTATCCACGCCGAACTGGCGCAACCCTTCATCGCTGCCGTCGAGGGGGAAACAGTTGCAGCTTTGATCTCCTTCCGTTTCGGGGAGGTCGCCACTTTCTTGTACGGAATGTCGCTGGATACTCACCGAGAGAAGATGCCTAATCACCTCCTCCAATGGGAGGCCATACGCTGGGCGAAGGAACAGGGATGCACAGTGTATGACCTCTGGGGTGCACCCGATCGACTCGATCCATCTGATCCAATGTGGGGCGTTTTTCGTTTTAAGGGTGGCCTTGGAGCACGGCTGGTTCGCACGATCGGCGCGTGGGATTTCCCGGCTCGAGGTTCACTGTATTGGCTTTATTCCATCGCAAAGCCGTGGTTAATGAGCATACTCCGTGCTCGAGGACAGGTGCAGACCCGTTCGCTTCTCGAATAAGTCTTTCATGCAAAAAAGATATTTCACATTCCATGATCGCATTGTATGACATTCACAATGGCGAGTTCCAAATAACACCGATTTCTCGTATACAAATTGCCCTATATATCTCATGTAGAGACAGACTTTTGCCTACATATGGAAGGAACATATGAGGATTGGAAAAGGAACTGAGAGGAGATGTCAACGATGATAAAAAAGGCTTTATCACGTATCCTTATTGCCCTCTTTGGCGTGATTCTTTTGTTATTAATCGTTGGAATCATCGTATTCCCCCGTGCAGATCTACCAACTCCTGTCAAAGAAGACTTCTGCGCTGAAAATAACATCCGATTCGATACCACATCGCTCGAAAAGATCTACTTTGATCCAGAGGGAATTCTCGCTGATCCAGAGGCATTTCTGAATGAAGATCCAGCGTATCGAATGCTAGCAGAGACTCGTGCCAAAGTGGCTGCTCCTTTCCAGTTTGAGAGCTGGTTAGAGGACATTGAAAAACTGGCTTCCAAAACTGAGGAAAATAGGGAGAACCAGAAATCTTTCAAATTGTATGAGCTGATCATGGCTCATCAGCAGTCCTTCTGTAAGGAAGTTGGACCACATGTTCTGGCCTATTTGCCGGAGGGAACCGATCTCGGCGTCAACATATATCTGACAGCTCTTGACGACCCTGTTCCTGCCTGTGCCAAAGGGCAAGATATCACATTTTCATTGTCCCATCCGCTATTCGCGTACGCTGCTGTCCTCCACGAACCAACCGCTTTATCCTCCTTCTTTAATCTTGCGCTGCATGAGTTATTCCATATCGGATTTAGTGATAATTTCAAACCTCCCAGCCTCGAGGAACACATGGAGAATGAAGTTGTTATCGATATGCTGATCGTCTTGCATAACGAGGGTATCGCCACACACATTGAACATGAGCTTTCAACTCAGTACCCTTCCCCCTTTGAATGGTTCCTCTACATGATCGATCAGAAACCCATTGTCCGCTGGTATTTCAATCGGATGAATGACCTATTTGCCATCGCGCAGACCAAACCCACGGGCGATGCCTATAAGGATATCTACCGACGGATTGGTTCTCTCGGTTTCGATAGGAAAGGTTTTTACATCATCGGTGCGTACATGGCCATGACGATTGAAGAGGAACTGGGTAGGGAGGCGCTTATCCAAACCATTGTGGATGGATACGAATCTTTTGCGGATACATTCAACAGCATAGCTGAAGAAGGCATGTTAATTCGATGGAGACCGGAGCCATAATAAAAAGATAGGTGCGTGCAGTAGTCCATTATTGATCATTCAACTTCTTGAGTTCTTATTTAAAAACTGAAGTGACTGAAATGCTTTCAATCCTAAACCTTCATCTATTTGATGAGGATGTTATTCCATACTTCCCACATTTATCTGCTCCGAACCTGATGTTTGGTGTGTATTTAAATCTAACATCCGAGTATCTCGCTGCAGGCTATTAGTAATCCATTCCAGTCAATCAACATGAACAGTACAACATGGTCGGCCATCAAGATTGAGTGACTCGACCCCTCCCTTCCTCCCCTGCCCCAACTCAATGAATGTGCCAACGATCAGTGATGCGCCCTGACCCGAGTAGTGGTTTTGTTTACAGGGAAAGAGTAGGTTCTCGAACTTGATCCGCATCTCGAATGTATAAAGTATGGGAATTTGGTAATTGAAAAACCCAACCAGACCAATAAACTTAATTTGACCCTTATTCGCAGATGAAGCTCGTTCACCTGCCGTCTCTTACGACAGCACCTCTTGAACATTGTTCCTAGAAAGGGATAACTAGCGTGAATTCAACAAACTACTACACCATGTTCCATACACCACAGATGTCTGCCGGTTGAACATGTGATGCGGGAACCAATCTGAGAGAACATACAACGCACTACAGATTGTTGTGAGTCTGACATTTTGGTATAAGCTGGATGTAGTGGATCTACTTCTAGAATATCAATTAGGGAAAGAATAGAAGCAACAACTTCAAGGAGAAACACACCATGCTCGATCGAAGGGGATTTCTGCAGCTTTTATCAACACTTGGCATTTCGTCAATACTTTCGCAAGCTTGCTCATCGAGCCCCACCCTGCTACCGACAAACACACCCCTCCCACCATACAGAACGCCTACTCCCACAGTGACACCATCCCCAACGCTTACGGCCACACCAAGTGATAGTGAGATTACTCTTGATATGATCGCCGGTGCTGAAAAAATTTTTGGCATCGAGCTGACGGACGAAGAAAGACGAGAAGTTTTGGAAAGGTTGTATGAGTTTATCGAAGCCTATCAATCTCTCAGAGATGAAGGATTAGACGACACCGTCGTGCCTTCCATGGTCTTTAACCCCATCCCACCAGGAATGACATTTTCAAAGGAAAGACAACCCTTCCGCTATAGTGACATGCATGTCGAAATGCCTGAGCAGATTGAGGACGTCGCTTTCTATTCTGTCCTACAACTGGCCAAACTGATCCAAACGAGACAGATTACCTCTACTGAGCTTACGGAAATGTACCTTACAAGATTGAGGAGGCTTGATCCTACTCTGGAATTCGTGGTCACGTTTACCGATGAACTGGCTCGCCAACAAGCCCGGCGAGCGGACGAGGAGATCCAAGCAGGTAACTATCGTGGCCCGCTGCACGGGATCCCCTATGGAATCAAGGATCTCTATTCTGTGAAAGGGTTCCCAACAACCTGGGGAGCAGAACCTTTCAGGGATCGGATCATCGACCATGATGCATCTGTTGTCGAGAAGCTTGAGGAAGCCGGCGCTGTATTGCTGGCCAAGTTAACCACGGGCACGATGGCGACAGGAGATAACTGGTTCGGAGGATTTACAAGAAATCCATGGAATCCCAAATGGGGAGCGGGTGGATCATCTGCCGGTCCAGGATCAGCTACAGCCGCAGGCTGTGTCGGGTTTTCTCTCGGTACAGAAACGAATGGCTCCATGACCTCCCCCTGCGATGCTTGCGGAGTTTCAGGGTTGAAACCGACTTTTGGAAGAGTGAGTCGATATGGCGTGATGACTGTAGCCTGGAGTTGGGACAAGGTCACCCCAATGTGCCGCACGGTTGAGGACTGTGCGGTAGTGTTCAACGCCATTTACGGTTCGGATGGAAAAGACAACACCATCATCGATTTGCCATTCAACTGGGACCCGGATTATGACATTCGAAGTTTACGGATCGGTTACCGCACCAAGTTCTTTGAAGGGGAACTCATGGACGGAGATGTGTCATTCAGGAGGAGCGTGAGAGAAGAAAGTCTCAAAGTGCTGGATTTCTTTCGCGATCTCGGTATCGATCTGGTGCCACTGGACTTCGATATCAATCCGATAAGCGCCGTCGGTCTCACGATGATGTGTGAGAACGCTACCGCAGCTGATGAGATGTTTCGCAGTGGTCAGGGTGATTTGATCCAAGACCCCAGGTGGCCCAACTATTGGAGAGATCACCGGTTCGTCCCCGCTATCGAATATCTGCAGGCAGCCCGTTACAGAAGCCAGGTCATTCAAAAGTTGAACCAAGTATTCCAAGACATTGACGTCTATATCGAGATCACTTGGACAAGCTGCTGGCTAACAAATACGACTGGCCATCCGGTCGTCGTCGTGCCGTGTGGCTTCATAAGCGGCAGACCTGTCAGCATCTCCTTCGTTGGCCGTTTATTTGGAGAAGCTGAACTCTTGGCGGTTGCCAAGGCATATCAAGATGGGACAGATTATCATTTGAGACATCCAGAACTATGAGTAAGATCCTGAAACGTATAATCCAAGACTGGTCCTGAGTCTACTTGATTCGTTCAGCTCCTTTAGTTCTTCATAAGGGCTCCATACCTTGAATGCACAATCGCTTCTCATCGCGCACATGGATTGATAAATCCTGGTCTTATCGCAACTCATGCATACAGAGTTCAACGCACATCACTCGGTCAGATAATTCCAATCTAATAACTGCTCAATCTAATAAAAACCTCAAGTGAAGTATTCTTCATCTTGAACTCATTCATAAGGGAATGAGTGTTTTCATTGTAAGATGTTAGCGGGATCGCTCAGCCTGAAGATATCCCACCACTTGGAGAACCTAGAGCAGTTGAGGGAAATTGGGTCGACTGAGAAAAAGGTCCATGAACAGACGGCTTATTATTATCATTGGATCGTCATTCGCAGTGATTTTGATATTGAGCCCCTTCATCTATCACAAGCTTAGTTTCGATTATCGATACAATTCGAACCGTACTCTCTGGTATCGCGTTTCTGAGGGAAATTATGATGCCATCATATTGAGTAACTCCTTGGATTATCCAACAGCCGGTGAAAATACGATTCGTGTACGTAATGGACAATTATTCCAAGGAATTAATGCGAGTTGTGCAACTTGCACACCTGCAGATTACCTACCTTTGACAATCGAGGCCTTATTTGATCGGATATACGAAGAGTGTATCCGTGGGACCCTCCTGCCAATCTGTCATATTGCCTACGATGAAACCCTAGGCTATCCGGCGCGGGTTGACACCTATACATTCTATGAAGATGGTATACACGCACCAAGCATCACTATAACGGAAGTTCATATTTTAGAGCCAGACTAAAATAATCAGTTGATATCACACTGGAGGCGACTGGGGAGATATCGATATGTATAACGGGGTTACTCGAATAGCCTTTTAAGGTTCAACCTCCGATGTACCAGTATTGATCTGCTATCCCTTGATGAATAGAGGTGATCTCCATGGAATTCTCTGAAGAGGAGTTAGAGGGTTTCATTAAAGAGTTCGCGAAGCGAAGAAAGCGACAGATATATTTAACTTTGATATTGTTGCCTCTTGTCTTTGCATATGTATTTGGTCGTGGAGATCCATCCAATTGGATATGTGGGATTCCAGGAGAGGTGTACTTATTGATCTTCTTCATCCTCTTAATTCCCGCCTATATCAATTGGTCATGCCCTGCATGTAAGAGGATGTTCGGAAGACGAGGGGGTTTAAATCCAACACATTGCAGATATTGCGGTGTTCCATTACGGGGAGATGAACCGGACTCTCGTTAACTATTCACTCCATCAAATCCAGCGTGATGTAAGATTGAGTAGCAGTTGGCTTTGAATGAATACCATGAAAATGGAGTGAAGATCAGAATGGTTGACCACCTATTCGCTAGATGAAGTGAAAGCTTCGAAGTAATTTGGAGTAAAAATGACACAAAAAATCCTATCGCTCTGTGGATTGATCTCACCTGCGTTATTCGTTTTCATGACAATCCTCGGCGGTGCGTTAAGACCAGGTTATAGTCACATCTCGGATACAGTTAGTGAACTGTTCTCACCCGGATCGCCTAACAAAACCCTCCTAGACGTTCTCCATACGACTACAGCCATACTCACAATCCTGTTCGGTGTCGGAGTATTGTTATTTGTACGAGAAAGTGGACACACGGAGCCTATCGGGTTGATCGGTGCGGGGATGATTATCACCATGGGAGTAGTGAATGTAGCTACTGCGGCCATTTACCCACAAGATGCTTGGGGCTCCCCATCAACATTTCAAGGCGAGATGCACAAGATCCTGGCGGGTGTTCTTGCCATATTATCTATTCTTTCCACACTCCTAATCGGGATCTGGCTGTATCGAGTTGATCTCTTTCCAGGATTCGGAATATATTCATTTATCACAGTTGGGGTTCTTATAATTTCAGGCGGTTTTGCATTGATCAAGATGGGAAGTCCGATCATGGGCTTAACCGAACGAATTACAATTCTCGCTGGTTTACAGTGGACAGTTACGCTAGCTTTGAAGGTATTCTCAATGCGAGGAAAACCCGTAGCCTGAGTTGAATTATGAGCCCGTCTTTAAGGGGCGAATGGTCAAACCGAACGAATGGTGTTGGGGGAAAACTTAGGCAAGTTGTAAGATAGGGATACACGAAGAGCAGGAGATTGGTCCCAGCATTTTAAATCGAGAATATGAGGCCATAAATCATGATTGAAAGCTATTGCTGGATTGAATCAATCTCATGAACAACAAACGTGCCACAATTAATGAAGAGAAGAAGAGGAACAACAATGAATACAAATGAATCTGCCCAACAAGTTATCGAATGGCTCGATCAAAACCAATCCATCTTTACCGAAATGGCCGATGAAATCTGGCGTAATCCTGAATTGGCGTGGAAAGAGTTCAAATCATCTCATCTGCAAGCCGATTACCTGGAAAACGAAGGATTCTCTATCGCCTGGAATATTGGGGGTCAAAAGACAGCATTTGTGGCCGAGTGGGGAGAAGGTAAGCCCATTCTTGGCTTTATCGGTGAATATGATGCACTGCCAGGATTATCCCAAAAGCTTCAGCCCACCAAAGAACCCATTCACGAGGATGGACCAGGCCATGGATGCGGTCACAATTTATTAGGCGCAGGCACCGTAGCATCGGCTGTTGCCGTACAAAAATGGCTCAAAACCAACAATAAATCAGGGACCGTACGTTACTACGGCTGCCCAGCAGAAGAGAAAGGCAGTGGGAAGGTTTTTATGGCCCGGGTAGGCGCTTTCGACGATCTGGACGCGGCCTTGAATTTCCACCCCGCAAATATGAACACGCCATCTAAGGGAGGAGCAGTTGGGGTGAATGCCATTTACTTCCGGTTTTATGGGCAAACTGCCCATGCCGGAGGTTCACCGCATAAAGGGCGGTCAGCTTTGGATGCGGTTGAACTGATGAATGTTGGGGTGAATTACCTGCGTGAGCACGTTAAAGACGATGTGCGTATGCATTACATCATCACCGAGGGAGGGAAAGCACCCAACATCGTCCCTGAAGAAGCCGAGGTGTATTATTTTCTCCGGGCTGCAAAACCCGACTATCTGACCGAGATTGTTGAGCGCGTCCATAAAGTAGCCGAAGGTGCAGCATTGATGACTGAAACAACCTTTGAGACGCATTTCGAAGAGGGTTGTTCGGCATTACTCAGCAACCATTACCTTGCAGACATGCAGTATCAAGCCATGGAGTTGATTGGTCCGATCGAATTCACACAAGAAGAGATCGACTTCGCCCAGACGATAAACGATGCCTTTCCTGGCACGAACTCTGACTATATCGACGACAGGATCGAATACTACAAAGCGCCGCCCGAGATCGTTGCTGCGCTTGATGAATATCGCGATCAACCTTTGGTTGGGAGGAATTTCGCTGCGCTTGATGAACACATCATCGCAACTGGATCAACGGATGTCGGCGACCTAAGTCAGATTGTCCCAGTGAGCTTACTTCGTACAACCTGCTTTCCCACCGGCGTCCCAGGACATAGCTGGGGTAATGTCGCTACCTCTGGAATGTCCATTGGTCACAAAGGCATGATGCATGCAGCTAAGATCATGGCAGTAGCCGCGGTTGAACTTTACTCGGATCTCACTCATCTTGAAAAGATCCAGCAGGAGTTCAAGGGACAAACTGGAGATAAACCATACATCCCACCGATTCCAGATGATGTAAAACCACCCCATTATGAGCCAGAAGGAGATTGAACCCGAGGATTAA
>CP070708.1:3366072-3396104 GCA_020350285.1 Anaerolineaceae bacterium | reverse complement strand
ATTTGACATCGTGATCAGCCTGGAGCTCATCGAGTTTACGCCAAAACCGAAGGACACTCTCGAAGAGATGATGCGCGTATTGAGACCTGGTGGTTGGCTGCTTGTCACTAACCGGGTAGGACGTGATGCCCCCCTTATGCTAGGAAAGACCTACCGACGTGATGAGTTCCCTAGAATATTGGAGAACGTCGGTTTTAAGAATGTGTCTGTGTATCCGTGGCAGGTCAATTACGATTTGGTTTGGGCACGTAAAAGTTGAAGCGATTCGATATCTGGCTTATCATCAAGAAATCTCTGCCGAGTACGCAAACAGAGCTTGCGTGCCGTTTGAAATCTTCTCGTGAAAACCTGGCTGCAATGTGGTAGGATGCTCGTCTGAGGGATCACACACCCTCACCAACAATAATCCCAAGATGAGCAGTCTCTGAGTTGATGCAAAAAGGGTGGAATAATATCATGCGCATTGTACGTTTTAAACGAGGACCAAAGGAATCACCTATCTGGGGATGGATGGCCGATGACCGAATTGGTGTGCTGGATGGATCACCGTTTGATGAGTTCCGACGCGAGGAGGCACGCCTACCTCTCGAGGAAGCCCAACTGGTCGCGCCAATCGTCCCCGGAAAAATCATCTGCGTTGGTCGCAACTATGCTGCCCACGCAGCCGAGCATGATGCCGAGGTTCCTGATATCCCCCTCATCTTTCTCAAACCTCCCAGCACCGTTATCGGTCCTGGTCAAGCCATTCTACTCCCACCGCAATCTGAGCAAGTCGAACACGAAGCCGAGTTAGCAGTTGTCATCAGCCAAAGAGGACGATGGATCAAGCCCGAACAAGTCACAAATCATGTCTTGGGCTTTACCATGGCAAATGATGTCACCGCTCGGGATCTGCAATTCAGGGACGATCAATGGACACGCGGCAAGGGCTTCGATACCTTCTGCCCCCTTGGTCCATGGATCGAAACCGAGTTCGATCCCGCGGATGCGCTGATCACCTGTTCGGTCAACGGCCAGATGAAACAAATGGCTTCGACCAGGGATATGATCTTCACCGTACCTCACATCGTAGCCTTCATCTCCTCGGTCATGACCCTGGAACCTGGTGATGTCATCCTGACTGGAACACCTTCAGGCGTGGGACCTCTGATCGATGGGGACGAAGTCATCGTAGAGATCGAGGGGCTTGGCGCCCTGAGTAACCCAGTCAAGACAGATCTTCGAGGATTGTAAAACTTAGCTCGTTAAAGAGGAGGAACATTATGGGATTGAAGCCAGATCATTGGATCACAAAGATGGCGCGTGAACACAAAATGATCGAGCCATTTGTTGAAGATCAAGTGCGCGACGGGGTTATCTCTTACGGAGTTTCGTCGTATGGGTACGATATTCGTGTCGCTGATGAATTTAAAATTTTTACCAATGTATATTCGGCCGTGGTAGATCCCAAGGAATTTGATAAGGCGTCGATGGTTGATTACAAAGGTGAGGTATGTATCATCCCACCAAACTCATTTGCCCTGGCACGGACCGTTGAATATTTCCGTATCCCTCGCAATGTGCTTACCATCTGTGTCGGTAAGTCGACCTATGCTCGTTGTGGAATCATTGTCAATGTGACGCCCTTCGAACCTGAATGGGAAGGCTATGTTACGCTCGAGATCTCTAACACCACTCCCCTACCGGCGAAGATCTACGCGAATGAAGGCATCTCCCAAGTGCTTTTCTTCGAGGCCGATGAGGAGTGCTTATCTTCTTATGCGGATAAGAAAGGGAAATACCAGAAACAACAACAAATCATGCTGCCGCGACTGTAACTGACATCAAAAAATTTACAGCTTTATTGGTGTAGGGGCGGGGTAACCCCGCCCCTACGAGAATTGAAGCATACTCTAATATAACGTCGGGCGGTTCGCGAGCCGCCCGGTATGATTTTCCCTTGACACGATAGAACATATGTGCTAGCATCGGCCTATATCCAGACCGCATACCCAAAGGAGTACTACGATGTCTGAGCACCCCATTGTCCACATCGAGTTGTCAGCCGATGACCCGAAGGCGGCAGGCAAGTTTTATGGAGACGTATTTGGTTGGGATATCCAACTCTTGTCAGAGATGGATTACGTAACCTTTGGAGCAGAACCTGGTCCCGGAGGCGGTTTCAATGAAGTCGATAACGAGATGCATCAAGCTGGTGATGTCCTGATTTATATCCATACGGGCAATATTGAAACCACCTTGAAGAAGATCGAAGCCCTCGGGGGGCAAACCGTGTTACAAAAGACCGAGATTCCCACGATTGGGTGGTTCGCGTTGTTCTCCGATCCAACAGGGAACCGTGTCGGTCTTTTCACAGGGATGGAGAGTCAAACCTAATCCCGTTTCCAGAACTACTCAGCACCGGTTAATAGAACAGGATACCATTCGGGCTCTTCCAGTTTCAGTCTTCAACCTGCACCTCCCATCGGTGTACAATGGCACCATGGATGAGGCACCCGTCGTCCTGGACCCTGCCCGTCAAGAACGCGCTGACCAATATGCACGCATTCGTCGGCGTCTTTGGGTGTTGAACCTCATACTCAACGGGCTTTATCTCGGTCTATGGGCCGGGATAGGATGGTCTGTTGATGTCCATCAGAAGCTCGCCCCATTTGCCGCTGAGACATTTAACATCTCACTCCCTTGGTGGACCGAGTTGATCATTTTCGCTGCGATCCTCTTCGGTCCTTGGACCCTACTCACCCTTCCATTGGATTACTACTCCGGCTTTGTACTGCCCCATCGGTTTGACCTCTCTACTCAAACACTGCGAGGATGGTTAAGCGATATGTTCAAGGGGGCTGCACTTGGAATGATCATCGGCGCACCATTGCTCATCGCTTTCTACGGCACAATCCGTCTCGCACCGAAGGCATGGTGGATATGGGCAGCCGGAGGCTACACCTTCATCACAGTTATCCTGACCACAATCGCCCCCATCCTGCTTATGCCTATCTTCTACAAATTCAAACCGTTGGGGGAGGAACACAGCGAACTTGCAGATCGATTAACCCGCCTGGCCGAATCCGGTGGGACCCATGTGCAGGGCGTCTTCACTTTCGATATGAGTCGCCGCACGCGAGCGGCCAACGCCGCATTGGTTGGCTTAGGGCGCACACGCCGGATCATCCTCGGCGATACGCTTCTTTCTGAATTCACTTCGGATGAGATCGAAACCGTCCTGGCGCATGAATTGGCCCACCACGTCCATAAGGACATCCTTTTATCGCTGGTGACTCAAACCTGCTTTAACTTCCTCGCCTTTTACCTCTCTGCTGCGATGCTGAACTGGATAGTGGTAAAGACCCCACTCACTGGGGTTGATGATCCTGCGGGACTTCCCTTCATCGGACTTCTTTTTGGCTTATTGGGCTTATTGACCATGCCAATCACCAATGCCTTCTCCCGATGGCGTGAGTCCATGGCGGACGACTACGCTCTAGAAGTCACCCACAAACCCATGCCCTTTGTTAATGCCATGACGAGGCTTGCGAACCAAAATCTAGCCGAGGTTGACCCCGAACGCTGGGTGGTGCTGTTGCTGTACTCGCACCCTCCCCTAAGAAGCCGCATCGAAAAAGCCGAACGATTCTCTTCATCCTCAGTTTGAGAGAGAACACACTGAGCATCTTAAATTCCAAGGCCGCCGGGGTTCGGAAATCCCCACCGGCGGCCAGGATCGCGTTCGTTTGTCAAATATTTAGATTTTGAACTCCCCCGATTCGTAGAACAACTCCCCATCGACGGTGATCTGCCCTCCGTCGCGCATGTCACAAATCATGTCCCAATGAATGGCGCTTCTATTCACCGAGCCGGCCTCAGGAAAACCATACCCCACGGCTGTATGTATCGTACCTCCGATCTTCTCATCAAAGAGGATGTTCTTGATGAATCGGTTGATCTTCTTGTTGGTGCCGACCGCGAACTCGCCTAGATAACGTGCGCCAGGATCGGTGTCGAGCATTTTTCGTAGGTAACCTTCATTCTTCTTCGCCGAGGCCTTCACCACCTTGCCGTCCTCAAAATGGAGTTCGATCCCCTCCACTTCACGTCCCCTCAATACCGCAGGGTAGGTATAACGAACCCATCCATTCACCGATTCTTCAACCGGGCTGGTAAATATCTCACCGCTCGGCATATTACGTTTACCATCCGAGTTGACGAAAGTTCGTCCTTCAATCGAGAGTGTTAGTTCGACCTCGGGGCCTTTAACCTCCACATGTTTCTTACCCGCTAACCAGTCCACCAAACGCTGTTGCTCATCGTGGACTTTGAGCCACGCGGCGATGGGATCCTCAGAGTCAGCATACGTGGTGCTGTAAACGTAATCTTCAAATTCCTCAAGGCTCATCTCCGCATCCTGAGCGTAAGCTTGTGTGGGGAATAACGTCCCAACCCATTTAAACGCACGGGTAGCGCTTCGTGCGGTATAGGTTGCATACAAATCGGTCCTAGCCTTAGCATGGATCTGTTGTTGAGTCGGATCGACGTTCGTCAGAAGGCGCGTATTCGATTGGCTGCGTACAGAAATCATGGCTTCAAATTCCTCTAGAATCAGCCTCTCGAAAGGTGAGATGTAATTCAACTGATCCTCACTTGCTTCTGTAAAGAGAACATATTCCATATCCTCAAATCTGAGCGCCAAGTGAGGGTGCCCTCCAGCGCGAAGTACTTCTCGATACACCTCGCGGATAAGGGGATCCGCTGGTGGTTCCCCAATGATTGCGACACGATCCTTGGGTTGAATTTCGGTCGAATACTGAACCAAGATTCGGGCGAGGTTAGTGATGCGAGGGTCGGTCATGAAGTCGTCTCCTTGGGAATGATTTCCAGCCTGGACATAAAACTACTTAATCTTAAACTCCCCCGATTCGTAGATCAACTCACCATCGACGAAGATTTGTCCTCCATCGCGCATGTCACAAATCATGTCCATATGGATCGCGCTCTCATTCACCGATCCGGTTTCAGGATAGCCAGATCCCATAGCCATGTGAATCGTTCCGCCAATCTTCTCATCAAATAGGATCTCTTTAATGAAACGGTTGATCCTTTCATTGGTGCCTATGGCGAACTCACCGAGATATCTAGCACCCGGATCGGTGTCAAGCATCTTTAGAAGGAAATCCTCATTTTTCTTTGCCGAGGCTTTGACCACCTTGCCCTCTTCGAAGTGAAGCTCGATCCCTTCCACCTCAAGCCCTCTTTGTATCGCAGGATACGAAAAACGAACCCATCCGTTAACTGAGTCTTCCACTGGACCCGTGAAAATCTCGCCATCCGGCATATTATTTTCACCATCACAGTTTTCAAAGGTTCGACCTTCTATTGACAGGGTCAGATCCACATCCGGGCCTTTGACTTCAACGTGCTTCTTCCCGACAAGCCAATCCACCAGGGTTTGTTGACCGTCATGGATCTTTTGCCACTCAGCCACAGGATCATCCGTGTCAGCGAAGGTGGTGCTATAGACGTATTCTTCAAACTCGGACAGACTCATCTCCGCATCCTGAGCATAAGCCTGTGTGGGATAAATCGTCCAAACCCATTTGAGTTCTTTGGCAGCGCCACGTTCTAAAAAGACCTTCGTTATATCCGTATGTGATTTCGCACGCAGGCTCTGACGAGAAGGATCGATGTTGCTTAAAGCGCGTGTATTCGATTGACTACCAATGCCAATCATCGCCTCAAACTCTTCGTAAACCATCTTTGTAAATGGTGAGACATATTGCAGTTGTTCGTCATTTGCCTGCGCAAAGAAAAGGTATTCCAGCCCATCGATGGTAATCAACGAATGTGGGAACCCACCAGCATTGAGCACCTCACGATAGACCTCCAGAATTAACGGCGCCGCAGTAGGCTGGGCGACGATGCAAACCCTGTCTTTAGGTTTGACCTTGGCGGAATAGTGGACCAATATACGAGCCAGGTTATTCATACGAGGGTCGGTCATCGTTTCATCTCCTTGGAAGGAAGGTTACGGAAAAATTCTTGACGATCGGGGGAATTATACACCTGGGGCAGCAGGAGGAGATGGATTTAGAAGTTTGGGCAATCGAATCCTAAAGCATACCAGTAGCGCCTGACATAAAGTATATATTCAGGGATCAATCTTAGATTTAGATGTAAACCTGGGGAGTTACAAATTATTGGATAGTCGGATTGCTCGTTTACGACCCCCTACCATACGCCATTAATAGTACATCCCACATCGAAACCTACGCTCATTTCATAACCTTTGCGACCCGGTGCCCATGCAAATTTAAATGCGAGAATCACTGGAGAGTCTGGCCCTACGATTAACGGCATCCCCTGAAGCAGTTCTAAGGCCTCGCCTTCCTCGTACTCACCCTCCCAGAGGAGTGAGTTATTTATACGAACTTCTGTGAGACGACCATTTCCGGCCGGCCAAGCCATGAGCTGGAGATCCATGATCTCGACGGTATCCTCTCCACCATTGTCTACCAGCCACTTAACATAATTACCATCAATAACCGGAGGGTGAAGCGCAATGCCAGGGCAGGATTCTGATGTGATCGGAGCGAGGGGCGTGTCGGTCACTCGGGGCAAGGTTTGGGTTTGGATCGGCGTTCCACCAATGACCAAGATCTTGGTTTGTGTTGGCTGAACCATGGTGGTCGAATCTCTCGTTGGGGTACTCTCCCCAGATGACCCGAAGACGGATGGAAGTGTAAGGGCTCCCGCTGCAATCGCCACTACCAGCAGCATAGGGAGAATCCACCATGGGAATCGCCGACGCTCCAACTCTGGTGCCACGATTTGCGTATCAAGCGGGGAAATTCCTTCCCGACGCGGCATTGCCATGGTGGAGGCAGGGGGCGGTAGATCAAATTCAGGCATACGTCTGCCAGCGAGCGCCGCCTGGTAGGCATCGTTGAGTTCACCCAAGTCCTTAAAACGATCCTTAGGATGCTTGGCTAAACTCTTTATGATGACCTTCTCCTCCCCTTCAGAGAGTTCCCGATTGAATCGCCCCGGACGAGGGACCTGATCCTGAAGATGCTGCATCACGATCGCCATGGGCGCTTCGGCCTCAAAGGGGAGACGACCGGTTGCTATCTGATACAGGATAATGCCAAAGGAGTATTGGTCGGAGCGTGAGTCAAGCTTCTCCCCCCGTCCTTGCTCAGGTGACACGTATGCTGGGGTTCCCATTAACATCGAGCCCGTCAGGGTATTCGAGCCCTCGATCTCGCGTGCCAAGCCGAAGTCCATCAATAACGCATCGCCCTCTTCAGTAAGCATGATATTCGAGGGTTTGATGTCACGGTGGATAACCCCCTTGCTATGGGCGAAATCCAGCGCTTCGGAAACCTGCCCGACCCAACGTGCTTTCTCCCTGTCCGATAACGACCCCCGAACCAAACGGTCGTGAAGTGTCTCACCTTTGAGGAACGGCATGACCAAATAGATGTACCCCTGGTCTTCCCCGTAGTCCACCACCGGCACGATGTAGGGATGATCTAGAAGCCTTCTGACCAGACCAGCTTCACGTCGGAAGCGTATTACGAATCGCCTATCCGCTGCGATCGTTGGGGAGAGGACTTTGATCGCATACTCATCCATGCTCTTCGTATCAACCGCTCGAAAGACAGTCGCCATTCCGCCCTGGCCTATTTGTTCCACCAGGCGGTAGCGGTCGAGCATCTTTCCTACCAGTCCAGCCATATGTGCTTCTACCCTAAATAAAACATCCTTCGTTGACTCCAACGGCACGGCGTCAGCGATGCATCACAAAGGCTATCACGTCTTATATATACATGAAAATGGGAAATTTGGGACTGGGGTAAATCCAGCGTAAAATCCGACTGAACACGTCCTCATACATCCATTCGAGCCTATCATCTGCTCACGATTCATAAAGATCCGTGGAATCAGGATTTCCCACCTCTCTAAATAGGTGAGAGTTTCGAGAAGTTCATGCCCTACAGAGACGAAAACGTTGACTTTTGGACTTAGATTGTCTAGAATTTTATCTAATCCCCATTCGATAACAATGGTATCCTCATTGGTACATGGTAACGGTTTGCGGACACCTAAGAGCCATACTGAACGACCCAATTACTCCCAGATTAATAAATCGCCGTTTGGGAATGTCTTTAGTTTAGATAATATGCTGATACAAGGAGGTGAAGCACAAAACTATTTTAATGACATTATGAACGGTAAAGAAATCTCAAATGCACGCTTCAATCTCTTTAAGGAGGAGAAAGAATGAGGCAAAAAGCCTTACTACCCCTTGTGGTATTGACAATCTTCGCTTTGTTGGTGACGGCATGTGGTGGCGCTGCAACGCCTACAGAAGAAGTAGAAGAAGTCGAAGAGCCCATGCCAGCCCCCTCGGGATCTGGTGAGATCTTCAATCGGGTTATCGAGCGCGGCAAAGTTGTTTGTGGTGGGCGCACCGATCTTCTTGGCTTTGGCTACCTTGACGAAGCAGGTCGCAATATCGGTTTTGATATCGACCTCTGCCGTGCAGTAGCCGCCGCCGTTCTTGGCGATGCAGAAGCGATTGAGGTCTTCGCCATTACAGCAGCAGACCGCGGTCCCGTACTCCAGACCGCAGAAGTGGACATGCTTTCGCGAAACGTCACCTGGACCTCAAGCCGAGATGCCCAATGGGGCAACTTTACAGTGATTATGTTCTACGATGGTCAAGGATACATGGTGAGGAGAGAGAGCGGAATTGAAACCCAAGAGGACATGGACGGTGCCTCTGTCTGCGTCACCAGTGGCACGACCACGGAGAAAAACCTGGCGGATGACTTCCGTAACCACGGCTTGGAGTTCGAAGCCGTGATCTTCGAGGACACGGCCTCCGTCTATAACGCCTATGAGGAAGGCCGCTGTGATGTCACCACCAGTGATAAGTCCCAGCTAGCAGCCGTCCGAGAAGGCTTTGAAAATCCCGATGACCATGCGATCCTCGGTATAACCATCTCCAAGGAGCCACTCACGCCTGCTGTCCCCCATGGAGACGATCAGTGGTTTGACATCGTAAAGATCGTCATGTACGCATTGATCAACGCTGAGGAAATGGGCATTACCATGGCCAACATCGATGAGATGAAGGAAAGCGGCGACGTCGGGGTACGGCGCTTGCTTGGAGAGGAAGGCGATTGGGGTTACACTGATCTCGGGCTTGATTCAGAAGCTCTGTACAGGGCGATTAAAGCTGTAGGCAATTATGGCGAGATCTACGATCGCTACATGGGGCCGCTAGGCATCGCGTTCACGCTGCCGCGCGACCTCAATAACCTTTGGTCGAACAGAGGTTTAATCTACGCTCCACCCGTCAAGTAGATAAGACCGACCAACATTATGCAGCCCGCTCAATCGGGCGGGCTGCATAGCTCATCATAAATCATATGACCTCGAAAGGTCCACTTTCAATCTTCACTCGCCGGAGAGAGATACCCCTCTGGCGGGATGAGCGCGTACTGCAGGCCATAGCTCAGGTCATTTCCGCATTTGTTGTCATTGGCTTTATCATTTGGATCATCATCAACTTTTTCGAGGCCGCAAGGGGCCGCGGTCTGAACTTAGGATTTGGCTTCCTACAAGAACCTGCCGAGTTCCCAATCAGCGATCCCATTCTACCCTTCGATCCCTCACGATCCTTCGGCTACGCTTTTCTCGTGGGTGTGGTCAAAACCTTACTCGTAGCTGGGATTGGCGTCGTTCTTGCCACAGTTCTCGGTATCATTGTTGGCTTAGCTCGTTTATCCACCAACTGGCTCCTCAATAAAATTGCTCTAGCTTACATTGAAATTCACCGCAATATTCCATTGCTCGTACTCCTCTTCTTGTGGTATTTCCCAGTTTTTAACAGCTTACCACCGGTGAAAGACAGCATCGTTTGGCCGGGTCCAACATACCTTTCCGAACGAGGACTCTACCTCACTTGGCCTAGGCTAGAACCTGGCTCTGGGATTCTGGTCATATCGATAATTTTCGCGATCGTGCTTGCGTTGATCGCCTTCATCCTGCTCCGTCGTCGAAGAGTGGCCACAGGCCAACAGACCTACCATGTAGTAATCAGCTTGGCTATTCTCCTGATCCTGCCGACCGCCGGTTGGTTCCTTTCGGGTGGCTCTCCTATCAGAATGGACACCCCGGTGCTAGAGGGTTTTAATTTCACGGGAGGGATGCGCCTCACACCAGAATTCGCGGCATTGCTCGTCGGATTGGTGACCTATACGGCAGCTTTCATCGCAGAGGTCGTGCGCGCTGGAATTCAATCCGTTCATGTTGGTCAAGTTGAAGCAGCTAAATCGGTCGGCCTGAGCAGCTTCCAAGTGACCAGTCTGGTAATCTTCCCTCAAGCATTGCGCGTAATTATCCCTCCGCTGATTAGCCAGTACTTGAATTTAACCAAGAACTCGAGCCTCGCTCTCCTCATTGGTTATCAGGATCTCTTCGGAGTCGCAAAAATTGCTATTAACCAAGCCGGTCGCGCGGTGCAGGTCTTTTTCATGGTGATGGCGACCTATCTAACAATGAGCCTGATCACCTCGTTGGTCCTGAATATCTATAACCGCCGCATCCAGCTCGTTGAAAGGTAAGTATGTCGATTTCCACCGAGGCCGCTCGTCCCCCTGAACCACCTGGCCCCTTGACCTGGGTCCGTAGGAATCTGTTTAACTCTTTGTTTAACAGCTTGCTGACGATCCTCATGGTGTTCGTTATTTTCTACACTGTACGCGGTGTAATTTATTGGATCGTCAATGTGGCAGACTGGCGACCGGTGGTCAACTTTCCGTTTCTCTACCTGGTGGGCCAATACCCTCGAGACCAACTCTGGCGTATCGGTCTCAGCACGTCACTTATAGCTATCCTCTTCGGCTTGAGCTGGGGCACATGGGGAGGACTCATCCGAACCTTCGCCGTTTCACTGGGTGCATTTTTCGCGGTTGTCGCACTACTCCCTGTGCAATCGAACGAGCTTACGATACCGGTTCGAGGAGCTCTCCTCGCCAATGTCCTCCTGATTTTCTTGGGCTTTCGTCTCGGGCGTCTGCAAGCTGTTAAAGGAAGCTTCACAGCGATCGCGTGGCTACTTGCCATTGAGGTGATCACCCTGATTCTATTGCCGGGTTTGAGCCTGCGAGAAACGCTCACCTTGCTTATCGGGAGTGCTCTTGTCTTTATTATTGTCTACATCATCTACCAAGCCATTCGCGTCGGGGGCATTAATTCCACCTTGAGAATACTGATCCTGATCGCGGTGATCCTGCTAGCCGCGGAGATCGCACTCGCCTCCTTTCCAAACCTGGCAAACACCCCTCTACTCCAAAAAGTGGCTACCACCTCGTGGGGAGGTTTATTGGTCACATTTTTCCTGGCCGCAGGTGGTATCGTCCTATCTTTCCCAATCGGGGTGGTCTTGGCTCTGGGTCGCCGTTCTTCCCTACCAGTCGTAAAGGTCTTCTGTACCACCTTCATTGAGGTCGTGCGCGGGGTTCCCTTGGTGACGATTCTATTCATGTTCTCAGTCATTCTGCAACTCTTCATGCCACCTGAGGCTCGCATCGATCGGTTGCTTCGCGCTTTGATGGGCATGACGTTCTTCAGCGCTGCTTACACAGCCGAGAACGTACGTGGGGGACTTCAGGCAGTATCGCAAGGTCAGGTGGAAGCCGCAAAATCCGTGGGATTGAACAGCGTTCAAATCATGAGTTTAATTGTGCTTCCGCAAGCTTTGAGAGCAGTTATCCCAGCTATCGTGGGGCAGTTCATAGCTCTATTTAAGGACACCACATTGGTGATCATAGTTGGCATCAATGAACTGCTAGGGATTGGAAAATCGATCATCAATTCCGACCCAGAGTTCATCCAACTACAGGCTGAGGTTTTTATCTTTATCGCGATGGTCTTTTGGATCTCCAGCTATATTTTGTCGTATGCCAGCCGACAATTGGAGACCACTTTAGGCGTTGGTGAACGCTAGTCAGGAGCCAGAGATGAGTGAGCCGATCATTATCTGTCGAGATGTGAATGTATGGTTTGACGACTTCCAAGCGCTCAAGGGTGTCGACATGGAGGTGAAGAAAGGCGAAGTGATCGTCATCTTCGGCCCTTCAGGCTCCGGAAAGTCAACTTTTATCCGCACCATCAACCGTTTGGAGGAACATCAAAAGGGTCAAATCGTCATCGATGGCATCGAGCTGACTCACGACGTTCGCAACATCGCAACCATACGCAGTGAGATTGGTATGGTATTCCAATTATTCAATCTCTTCCCACATTTGACGGTGCTGCAAAACGTCACCCTCTCCCCGATCTGGGTTCGCAAATTGCCAAGGGATGAAGCGGATAAAGAAGCCATGCAGCTGCTTGAGCGGGTCGGTATACCCGAACAGGCAAATAAATATCCGGGGCAACTCTCGGGAGGGCAACAGCAGCGGGTCGCGATCGCTCGTGCACTAGCTATGGAGCCAAAAATCATGCTCTTTGACGAGCCCACCTCCGCACTCGATCCCGAGATGATCAAGGAAGTGCTCGACGTGATGGTTGAGTTGGCTCAATCTGGTATGACCATGCTTGTCGTTACCCACGAGATGGGTTTTGCGCGCGCCGTTGCTGATCGAATGTTCTTCTTCGATGAGGGTCTCGTGGTGGAAAGCGGCACGCCCGATGATATCTTCGGTAATCCCAAGGAGGAACGCACCAAGCTCTTCCTATCCCAGATCCTCACTCACTAAACGATTTCTAAGATTAATGAATACGGCCAAGCGAACCTCTAGCGTTCGACTGGCCGTTTATCATTTCGTGATACAGTAGTCAGTAGTCAGATATCAGTAGCCAGATATCAGATGTCAGTATTCAGAAAATTAACTTTATCCGGTTCTTGTTTCATAAACCCCAATGGATTCTTCACACCCTTCCTCTCCTAGCCGTTCTTCCGTCCTTCACGAATTCCTCGCCGGGGTGCGCGATCAACTACCGCTCTTGGTCGGTGTCGCCCCCTTCGGCATGATCTTCGGCGCACTAGCTTTGGCCGCTGGCATCCCCCCACTCGAAGCGCAGGGGTTCTCACTTTTCGTATTCGCCGGAAGTGCTCAATTCATCGCCGCAGGATTGATCGCCGATAGCGTTCCTCCCGTGATCATCGTTCTCACCATTTTGGTCGTAAACCTGCGCCACTTGCTTTACAGTGCCACTTTCTCAAGCTATTTCCAACACCTTCCAGCAAGGTGGAAAGCCGCTTTGGCCTGGCTGCTCACCGATGAAGCCTTCGTCGTGGCATCGATCCGATACCAGCGAAGTGACACTATCCTGGCCCACTGGTATACCTTTGGGACAGGTCTCGCACTATGGGTCGCCTGGCAATTGAGCACCGCAATCGGCATCCTCCTCGGCGCCTACATCCCGGCAAACTGGTCCCTAGATTTCGCCCTTCCTCTCACTTTTATGGCACTGATCACACCAACTCTTTCCGACCGACCCGCTTGGGGTGCTGCGCTGAGTGCAGGCATTCTAGCTGCCGTCCTTGCTGGATTACCCTACAAGCTTGGTTTGCTTCTGGCCGCGTCGTTTGGGATCGCTGTGGGGCTCATCATAGAGATCTCGGGACCGCTCAAAACAGGCATGAAGGAGCGAAACGGATGAGCATCATTTCCATTTGGGGCATCATCATCGGTGGTATGGTGGTCACCTATGCGATCCGGCTCTCCTTTATCGCGCTTGTGCCACAGGATCGAATGCCGGATCTCTTTCGGCGAAGCTTACGCTATGTACCTCCCGCGGTTCTGGCAGCACTGATCACTCCAGAGTTATTCCGACCTGCGGGTCCCTTCGACATCTCCTTGGGAAACCATCGCTTGATAGCCGGAGTCGTGGCGGCTATCATCGCCTGGCGGAGCCGTAACACTTGGATCACCATCGCGACTGGTATGATCATGTTGTGGTTGCTTTCGGGGATTTAGCTATCTTTACGTAGTAGCTAATTCTAAGGTGTAGCGCTAGGTGTTGGCGATAAGCTCGTGGCCGTTGGTGGAACGCTCGTGGGAAAGTCTGGGACCTCGGTCGCCGTGGGAGAAGGTGTATTTGAGACCTTTGGTGTTTTCGAAGGCCTCGGTGTGTGAGAAGGTCTAGGCGTGTGGGTGGGTCTAGGCGTTCTGGTTATTGTAGGTGTTGGAGAGGCGGTAGGGCTCCGAACCCAGCGACGAGTAGGCGTGGGGCTTAAGTAATACCAATACGTACTTGTTTGTTCAGGAGTTTCACTTGGGGTGATCGTCATAGTAGGTTGTACTGTTTCTTCCCACGAAGCGGTCTTCGTCAGAAATGCTGAATTTGTTTCTACTGCATTCGTGGCAGCCTCCATCGTCTGCAAGAGGCTTAGGGTTTCAGCCACAGCAGTCTCTACTTGGCCTGGAAGCCATGGAGTACCCGTTTTGGGAACATTTGCAGTATAGAGAGCATTAATCGTTGCCCTCAAATCCTCGGTGTTAGCCAACTGCTCTGCTCCAGCCCTTTCAGGGAAAAAACCGAGTAGATCCATCGCAGCTGCTGCAGGAAAGACGATCAAAAACAATACGATAACTATTGCCAAATAACGCCTTAATTTATATGTCCGCGCAATGACATCTTTTGCTTCTGCTTGCACTCCGTCGATCATCACAAGGGTGCGATCGAAGAGCGAACCCTCCTCGAACTTCTCAGCTCTATCACGCGCTATTTCCACCGCCTCTTGGAATGCTCGGTTAAATTCGTCAATCGTTCCATATCGTAGAGATGGATTCTTGGCAAGGGCTTTGAGCAACACCGCCTCAATCGATCTCGGAACATCAGGATTGACACTTCGTGGTCTCGGCAAGGGTTGGTTAACATGGCTGAGGGCAATTGCCATAGGCGTCTCAGCATCATAAGGCAGACAGCCGGTGCTCAGGTTGTAAAGGACGACAGCTAGTGAATATTGATCAGAACCTGGGGAAATTGACTTCCCGGTGACAATTTCCGGAGCCATATAAGCTGGTGTGCCGATGAGCGCCGAACCGGTCAGGCTCAGGGCAGCGTCATGGACATGGGCAAAACCGAAGTCAGACAACCATGCATTTCCATCCTCATCGATGAGGATGTTAGAGGGTTTCACGTCTCTGTGAATCACACCAGCGTCATGGGCATACTGTAAAGCGGATGTGATCTGATCGATGATTCGCGCAGTGTCATCCAGGGTTAAGTGACCAGTATCTAAACAATCACTGAGCGTGCCAACCTCCATAAAAGGCATGACGATATATGCAAGACCACCCTCCTCACCGTAATCTAGTATCGGAACAATGTTGGGATGTTTAAGGCCTTGAAGGACCTCAGCTTCACGCTCAAAGCGTGATCTGAAGTTCGGCTCCATGGCCAATTGGGGCGAAAGGATTTTAATAGCGACGGTTTGATCTTCTGACAAATCCTGCGCCCTGTAGACGCTCGCCATCCCCCCTCGTCCAATCTGTTCCAGGATATGGTAGTTTCCTAGGACTCGACCTATTAACTCAGACATCTCACAAACAACGTTTAGCCTTCTCCGCTATTATCGCCACCCATCCTCCTTAAGGCGGAATGCCTCATGCCAGCAGACTACGGCTTGAGGCTAGTATCTAAGATCGACACCTATTCCTCCTCGAGGCTACTCGCGTGCCTGTTCCCACGCCTTTTCTCAGGGGAAACCCTCGATAAGGCGCGCACGAGGTCATTAACCTCGTTAATGATAGAAGTTAAAAGAAGCAAGGCAGACTTATAATCGCCCGCTTCTTGCCGCTTCGCCCCTTCTAACTTAAATGAACGCTTTCTCAAAATACTACCATGATGAGGTAAAGAGACTCAATGGGTGGGAATTCCTAGCCCTACCCATGCAAAAGACGCCCATGAATGTATATAGGCAACAAGAATTACATAAATGTAGTCGCATCCTTTAGGGTGCGTTTCTTGCGCAGGCTAAAGCCTGCGGCTACATTATGAGTTCCCCGCGAGTTTGAAGCTCGCGGGGAGCTTTGTTTTCCCATTGCAGATTGATGGACCAATGAGGATATTTATATATGCGTAACCTGAAACATGCAACTTGTTATTTATGACTTGTGGCTTGCAGCCTGTATCCTACGGCCATGAGACCACACATCCATTGTCGAAGGTGACATCTAAATCATAGGGACTCGGCTCTGCTGCCTGGTCAAATACAAATTTCAGGGTTTTGGCAATGCCAGATCCAATGGTACGATCAGCACCGCTTTTCCATCCACCGGCGATCAAAGTTGGTGGGCTCTTGTCTTTTTTCTCCCAAATAGCGGTTCCGCCAAGCTCAATTCTGGATAACTCGATGTTCCCTGGAGGCCAATTGATGAAGATCTTGAATATCTCAACGACTTCTGGTCCACCATTGTCAAGCGACCATCTCACCTCCTTGTCACTCACAGAGAAGTTATAAGCTCTATTGCTCCCACATGGATCTTGGGTATGTGTTGCGGTCCTACTCGGTGAGGGCGAAGGGGAAGGTGTAGCCGTACTTGTCGGAGTTATGGACGGACTTGGGGTGTACGTTGCTGTAGGTGAAAAGGATCCGGTCGATGTAACTGTGGAGGTCCCAGTTGGGGTTGAGGTTCGGGTGTGTGTACCTGCTGGGGATGGATACGTATCAGGTGTGCGCGTTGATGTTGATGGAGATGGATAAGGAGGAGTCTCCTCACCAGTCGATCCAGGGTATTCCGTTGCTTCGATAGAAGGCGTCAGGCTAATCCCCTCAGGGGTCGGGGTTGGGGAAAGCGTCACGGTTTCCGAAACTGCACCACCATCTCCAATCGACTCGATCGCCATCCCTGTCAATGTCGCCGCGACAGCAGTATCGACGGCACCGGGGGGTAAGACTGTACCTTCCTCTGGGGCAACGATTGTGGAGAGAAAGAATATTGTTGCCTGCAAGTCAACAGCACCATCCGCTTGAGCTAAACTGTCGGTTGGGTTTAGAAGAGGGATTATCCAGATTGAGAAAGGTATTGTAAGGAGAAGTACCAAAAAAACTGTGATGATAACCGCCCTTCTCCGCCAGACCTCATCAAATCTGACCCTTCCTTGAAATCTCATCCGATCAATAACTTGTGTCACGCGATAAAGCTGTGATGCCCAGCCATCTGAGCCCGTTGCGCGCTCCAGGGATATCTTCAAAGCTGATTGGAACGCGGCGTTAAATTCCGAGATGGTGGGATATCGATGCGCAGGGTTTTTAGCCAAAGCCTTGATCAGAACAGCTTCGATGGGTTCGGGAAGATTGGGGTTGACTTCTCTTGGTCGTGGCAAGGGCTCATTAATGTGTTTTAACACCACACCCATCGGTGTGTCTGCTTCATATGGCAAATAACCCGTCGTCAAGTGGTAAAGCACGACTCCTAAGGAATATTGATCTGATCGGGCGTCGATCGGGCCTCCCTGACATTGTTCGGGGGACATATATGCCGGTGTCCCGATTACGGCTGAGCCGGTTAAACTCTCGTGCACATCCGTGAGATGAGCCAAACCAAAGTCAGAGAGTAAGGCAGTCCCCTCCTCATCAATCAGGATGTTCGAGGGCTTCATGTCCCGATGTACAATGCCCTGTTCATGCGCATACGCTAGGGCTTTCGAGACCTCGGACATCAGGCGTGCGCCTTCCTTAGGCTTCAAGGGGCCCGATTTGAGTATATCAGCGAGCGTGCCGGAGGACATAAAAGGCATGACGATGAAAGGCGCCCCCTCATGCTCCCCAAAGTCCAGGATGGGCACGATATTGGGATGTTCCAACTTACGCAGGACTTCCACCTCGCGCTTAAAACGTGCTTTGAACTTGGGGTCCTTAACCAGGTAAGGCGCGAGGAGCTTGATCGCGACCTCGCGATCGTCTTGCAGATCGAGTGCCTTATGAACCGTGGTCATCCCACCACGCCCGATCTGATCGAGGATGTAATATCGCCCTTCGACAAGCCCTAGCAACGCAGACATTATTTCAACCCGACCGCTTACATCTAATAAAAATATATTTCCGAGATTCGCCTTTAAGTCATGTATCCTGCTTTAGGTGAGATGATCCTTCGCTCACGACCACAGAGTATTCCCACCGCCCCAGGATGCAGTGATGTTCAAGGACAAGTTTTATAGTCTATAGTATACAACGAAGGTTGGGGGTAATTCGTTACGAAATAGGTACGGTCATAGATGATCGGTCTCGTATTAAAGTCCTAAACGTACCACAGAAGCGAATAAGGGGGTGAAGATTCTTCGAAAACCTCACATTTTAATGGTCGCAGGAATACATTGTTTTTCGTTTTAACGAATTTTCGCGCAATAAGAGGGCTATTGAAGAGAGGTTACAGGTTAGGGAGCAGACATCGTACAGAATTGACCAGTGCCCATAATCTCCAAAGTGATAACCAGGTGATAGTCATTTACGACAGCCGCACCCACTTCTTCCCTGAAACGGAATTCTAACTTCTTACTATCGAAGGCTTTGATATCTCGTTTATCGGGTGGACTGGTCCAAGGCGGCATATGAGTCGGTGGATCATCGCCTTCGCCGTTAAAGTTTTCCCAAATTCTATCTTTACCTAGCTTCACCTCTTCAAGCTCTTCATGTTCTGGTGGCCATTCGATCATCATGTCGGTGATGATGATCGAATCTGGCTTCGAGTTATAGATCATCAGAAACGGTTTATCTCTGTCAGAAATGTCAAAACCACCTAGGCCAATACCGTCACATGGATCGCGAGTTGCGGTTAATGTCTTCGTTGGTGGAGGAGACACCGATGCCGTCTTGCTGGGGATCATCGTCGTCGTAAGCGTCGTTGTTCGAGTCACCGTAGCTGACCTGGTTAATGTTGGTGTCCGGGATGCCGTTCGTGTAGGTGTACGTGACAACGTCGGGGTGATTGTACGGGTGACTGTCGCGGTCAACGTGAGAGTGGGAGTGGGCGAAATCCATCCGATCGGTGTGTTGCTCGGTGTTGGTGTGATGGTAGGGGTTGGCGTGATGGTGGGTGTTCGCGTGATGGTGGGGGTTAACGTGATGGTAGGGGTTTTTGTCTGCGTCGGGCTGGGACCCGCCGTGTTCGTTAAGGTGATCGTTACAGATGCTGTAGGAGTTAAAGATTCTTCTGCTGTCAGGGTGTCCGTCCCCTCAATCGTCAATGTCACCGTTCCTTCACCTACCGGAGGGATGGATTCTGTCGCCATCGCGGTTAGTGTGGCCGCTACGACCGTCTCCACATGTCCTGTGGGCACCACAGTCCCTATAGCGGGTGCATTTTCTGTAGAGAGAGCGTCAACCGTGGCCATCAAGTCAATTGTGGGGCTGACTTGTGCGATCTCGGTAGTCCAACCTCCCGTGAAAGCTGAACCCAAATCAAATGTGGCGATCCCCCAGAACGCCAACGGACACGTAATGAGAAGCAATAGAAGAAGCCCCAGGGCGTATCGCTTGTCAAACCCCTTCTTCTTCTCTACCTGATCCTCCTCATCCACCAATGGGATGGTCTCGATAATTGGGCTTTCCGGAACCTCACCGACCGCGCCTGGTCTTAATAACCCCGAGACTGGATCCAATGCCTGTTTTAACGCCTCCTGGAACGCAGAGTTAAATTCCATGACCGAGGAGAAACGTTGGCTTGGATCTTTCGCCAAGGCCTTGATCAAAATGGCTTCCACCGCATCGGGAAGATTTGGATTGACCGCTCGTGGTCGTGGCAGGGGTTCCGTTGCGTGCTTGATGGCGATGGCGATCGGTGTCTCACCATCGTACGGTAAACGCCCGGTGCTCATATGATAAAGCATGACCCCCAGGGAGTACTGATCAGACCGGTGGGTGATCTTGTCGCCATTGATCTGTTCAGGTGATATATACGCCGGGGTCCCAACCAACGCAGAGCCTGTCAAGCTCAACGACGCGTCTGAGATGTAAGCGAAACCAAAGTCTGAAAGCCACGCGTTACCTTCTTCATCTATGAGAATGTTGGAAGGTTTTACGTCTCGGTGGACAACACCTTTGTCATGTGCGTATTGCAAGGCAGAAGCGATTTGATCGACGATACGGGCACCTTCTTTTACGGTCAATTCACCGTTGATCATCCGATCGCGTAACGTGCCTACTTGCATGAAAGGCATGACGATGTAGACCAATCCATCTGCCTGTCCATAATCCAGAATCGGCACGATGTGAGGATGTTTAAGCCCACGCAACACTTGCGCTTCTCGTTTAAAGCGAGCGGCGAAATTCTCCTCGATCGCGAGCTGGGGCATGAGCACTTTTAAGGCGACCGTCTTCCCATCCTCCAAATCAAGAGCCTTGAAGACGGTCGCCATCCCACCTCGTCCGACTTGCTCGAGGATGGTATAGCCCCCTAAGGTCTTTCCGATCAAATCTGGCATGACAGTCTTAGACCTTCAAACGCGCGACCACAGCCAGTGGTTCTCTGGCATGTAACGCGGGCGCTCGACGCCACCGAATTACAATCCGGCGCCTGGTCATTACCCCATCAGCATAGCACGGTCACTCTGTGACTATTCCTTTCAATCTGCTTTCAATGGTTCTAGTGAAAAAAGGTCAACTGAGAGAGGAGTTCAGCTATATTGGGTGATTGTGTCGGCTAGCTAAATGTATGGTTTCTTGAGGATCTAAAAGGCGTTATCCAGTCTT
Organism: Anaerolineaceae bacterium; assembly: GCA_020350285.1. Lineage (GTDB taxonomy): Bacteria > Chloroflexota > Anaerolineae > Anaerolineales > E44-bin32 > DUEZ01. Next base: position 3,375,397 of record CP070708.1, on the reverse strand, counting down.
TAGCTGATTAGAAACTATCAACCTATCCAAGGTTGTAATGTTTTGGATTACAAACGGAAACTTTACATAAATCTACAGGTTTTGGGAATTAACCCGTCTAAGAGTAGATTTTTACTGAGGTGACTTCCAGGGAGTGAAGGCGCGCAAGATCGATCCGCCAATAAACTCACGAAGGATGGAATTGTCGGGGATCAGCTCAACATCCAACGGCAGGAACCATTCCAGGAAAGCAAGCAATCGCTTGGCCTCGACATGTTCCACCGTCCCAAAGGGGACCTGTCGAATCAGAGGTTCCGCCAGAGGTGCTAATGCAGATACTTCATAAACCAACGCGGAGTTGAACATCATGTCAGCATTTTCTTGGAAAGGGAAGATGTAGTTGTTCTCACCACGCCGCACAGATTCCCAGCGACGGATCGTCTCCGCCGCAGAATAACCTCGCTGCGCAGCATCACGCACTATTCGTCGAATCAAGCGGGTATCCGTAGTTGAGACTCGGTTGTATCGGTCCAGGTTTAATTGTGTTAGAGCGGAGACATAGATCCGGTAAGTATTTTCTTCCGGGATCTCTGGGATAAGCTCGGGACTCAACCCATGGATCCCCTCCAGCAGGATGATCTGATCAGGAGCCAGCTGTATTTCATCCCCTTCTTCTTGCTGACCCGTCATGAAGTTGTACTTCGGCAAGCGTGCTACTTTCCCATCGATTAACAAGCTTAAATCATGATTCAAGCGCTCTAGATCTAGCGCACGGAGTGACTCGTAATCAAGCTCACCGTTTTCATCTACGGGTGACTCCTCACGATCAACAAAGAAGTTATCCAACTCGATCGGAAATGGGGAGAGACCACGTGCTAAGAGTTGAATCGAGAGTCGTCTGGAGAAGGTCGTCTTCCCAGATGCGGAAGGCCCAGCGATCAATATCAGACGCACACGCTCCCTGCGCCTGGCGATCTTAACCGCAGTCTCTGCGATCCGGCCCTCGTGCAATGCCTCAGACACCAGGATTACCTCGCGCTCACGACCAGCAACGATGGCCTCATTGAGCGCTCCCACATCGGGCACTCCGAGCGTCGCCAGCCAATCTCCGTATTGAATAAAAGTACCAAGTAGTTTGGTGTACTCGGGGACAGGGAGCAGTTCGGTTGGTCGATGCTGTTGAGGGAAACGAACCGTAAAACCGCTTCTTATACGCTGTAGCGCAAACCATTTCAGATAACCCGTGGTTGGGACCATATATCCATGGTGATAATCTCGGAAAGAACCCAATTGATAGATGACGAGATGTGGCTTCTTGCGGTGGGCAAGCAAACGTACTTTGTCCTTGTATCCCTTCTCTTTGAAGTCCGCGATGACTTCCTTAAGGGGTACGATGCTTTTGGCGAAAGGGAGATCAGCCGCGACCAGCTCTCGCATACGTGTTTCTAGACGGGCTAACTCATCATCTGTGAATGGTTCCCTATCGTTCACCTCACAATAATAGCCCCCCGATGCAATGGAGTGATCAATTTCAAGGCCGGCATTCGGGTAAAGCTCCTCACATGCTGTAGCAAGTAAAAACATAAGTGATCGACGGTAAAACCGCATCCCATCGGCAGAATCCATGGCCACCGGTTGAACCTTGGAGTCCATATCGATCGGATAGGTCAACTCGCGTAGTTCTCCATTGACAACAGCACCTACAATCGGGACCTGACCAGATTTTTCATCGGCCAAAAAATCCACCAACTGGCTACCACGTGGACCTTCCAAAACGCGCCCGTCTGGAAGATGAATTTGGACCGTTTGTCGTAGATCAGATTCAGCGATTCGTTTTTCATGCTGGGTGGTCATGCGATCTTTACCCTCTAGGAAATTCATTCTACCCCAAAACGGATTAGTGAATAAATCCCACTTCTCCCCTACTGATCCTATGGCCTAATGCTACAGGGGCGGGGTAACCCCGCCCCTACAAGCATTGAAACGCACCATAACACGTCGTAGGGGCGGTTCGTGAACCGCCCCTACACCTCTTGAAAGTTAACCACGGGAGCTTGAAACTCCCGTGGTCTTTACTGAATCGGTTCAGTTCAGCTCACTAAACAACCGAACTACGACTCATCACGCTCCACAGGCCAACAACAGAGGACCAATTGCCGGGCAGCTTTGACCTCATCCATTCGACCAAAAGTCGTCTTATGTGGTGCGGTCTTGAGCAGCTCGGGGTCGGACCGTGCCTGTTCCGCGATCTCGAGCATGGCCTTGACAAACGCGTCAAGCGTCTCGAGACTCTCGGTCTCTGTCGGTTCGATCATCAACGCCTCACGAACGATCAGCGGGAAATAGTTGGTCGGTGGGTGAAAACCATAGTCCATCAATCGCTTGGCGATGTCGAGCGCGTGGATATCGGGTGCATCCTCCCAGCGACCCTCGGCCACAAATTCGTGCATACAGACCCGGTCGTAGGGGATGTGATACACATCCCGCATCCGTACACGCAGATAATTCGCGTTCAACACCGAAAAATCTGCGACCTCTCGCAGACCCTTTTTACCTAACAAACGCAAATAGGTATAAGCCTTCACCGCCACACCAAAATGTCCGTGGAAACTCTTAACTCGTCCAATCGATTTCTTCGGTGTAACAAACCCGTAAAGTGGGGGAAGCACCTCATCCCCCTCCTCAACCACATCGACCAAGGGTGTAGGCAAAAAGTCCACCAGGTGTTCAGCGACGCCAACGGGGCCTGAACCTGGACCGCCTCCCCCATGCGGCGTTGAGAAGGTCTTGTGAAGGTTATATTGCAACACGTCAAATCCCAAATCACCCGGGCGGACCACACCCAAAAGCGCATTCATATTGGCGCCATCACCGTATATCAGCCCCCCACACCCATGGATTAGTTCAATGACCTCCCTTACTTGTTCTTCAAAGAGACCGAGGGTATTAGGGTTAGTGAGCATCAAACCTGCGACAGATTCATCGCAGTGCCCTCGCAACGAGTCCAGATCGATATTCCCACGTTCATCGGAGGGGATCTCAATCACCTCCATCCCACTCATTGTTGTGGTGGCTGGGTTGGTGCCGTGGGCGGAGTCGGGAACCAGAATCTTGGTACGCTTCTCGTCGCCTCTATCCTTGTGGTAGGCGCGGATGATTAAGATCCCCGTCAATTCACCATGGGCACCGGCTGCCGGTTGAAGGCTAACAGCGGCGAAACCGCCAATCTCACTAAGCCACTCCTGAAGGCTGTACATCAATGCCAAAGTACCTTGGGCCGTCTCTGGATCCTGCAATGGGTGAGTAAACGCGAAACCAGGCAACCTGGCGGTGTCTTCGTTGAGCTTGGGGTTGTACTTCATCGTGCACGAACCCAATGGATAGAAGCCCGTGTCCACACCGTGATTCAATTGAGAGAGACGTACAAAATGCCGTACAACATCGATCTCTGAAAGCTCAGGCAGAGGCAGATCTTCTCTAATCAGTCCCTCAGGCAGGGGCGCCTTAGGGACATCGACTTCAGGCATTCTCAACGCGTGGCGTCCTGGGGAGGAGATTTCATAAACCAGAGGCTCAGTCATGCGACACCTCCTCCAGAACGGTCACAAGGTCGTTGATATCCTCCTTACTGATGATCTCGGTGACAGCGATCAACATGTGGTCAGCCAGCGCAGGATATTCCTGACCAAGATCGTACCCGCCGAGGATATCGTAATCGAGCAATTGATTGTTAATTTCTGCGACCGGTTTCGGGCAAGAAACCACAAATTCGTGGAAGAAGGGACCTCGATGCCACAAGCTGTAATGATCAAGGGCATCGATCTTCTCTGCGGCATAGTGTGCCTTGTGGTAACAAAGTTCAGCGACTTCACGTAGACCTTGTTTTCCCACAATAGATAGATACACAGCCGTTGCAAGAGCCATCAGCCCTTGATTGGTACAGATGTTGGACGTAGCTTTATCCCGCCTTATGTGCTGTTCGCGTGGGGTAAGTGTGAGTACATACCCTCGTTGACCTCGACTGTCGACAGTTTCGCCGACCAGGCGTCCGGACATCTTACGGACATACTGCTGGCGCGTTGTAAAGATCCCTACATACGGTCCACCATACGAGAGTGGAATACCCAATGGTTGGCCATCGCCCACAACGATGTCAGCACCAAATTCGGACGGGGGTCTGAGAAGCCCCAGCGCCAACGGGTTAACCACCACGCAGAATAACGCTCCGGCTTTATTGGCCGCTTCTCCGAGCGAACTTAAGTCCTCAATCCGGCCAAGGAAATCGGGGTACTGCACCGCCACCAACGTGGTCTCTCCATCTATCATCTCGGCTAACATCGCAGAACTGGTATCCAAGGACTCATCACCAACAATGGTCAGCCCCATGCCCTGGGTATAGGTGCGTACAACTTGACGATAATGAGGATGAATGGTTGGCGAGAGAAGGACCTTGTGGCGTTTACCGCGATGTTGATTTAGGGCCAGAATCACAGCCTCTGCAAGAGCGGTAGCGCCGTCGTAATGCGAGGCGTTTGAAACCTCCATACCCGTTAAATTACACATCAAGCTTTGGTATTCGAAAATGGCCTGTAGGGTGCCTTGGGAGATCTCGGGTTGGTAGGGTGTATATGCTGTGTAGAATTCATTCCGCAGCAAGATGTGATCAATGATCGAGGGGATGAAATGATTGTAAGCGCCAGCGCCCAAGAAACAGGGAACGTGTTGGACCTCCAGATTCGCTTCCGACAGCGTGAGCATTTCCCTTGTGATCTCCATCTCCGAGATGGGATCTGGCAGATCCAGATCCGGAAATCGAACCTCTTTCGGGATGGCATCATACAGATCATCCATCCTTTCAAGACCGATTTCCGCCAACATGGCGCGGCGGTCTGACTCAGTATGGGGAACGTATGCCATCAGTGTTCTCTCTCCTGGCAGTATTTCTCGTAAGCGGTCGCATCGAGTAGTTCATCGAGTTCCACCGGATTCGCGATCTCGAACTTAAACATCCAAGCAGCACCATATGGGTCTGCATTGATAATTTCTGGCTCGTCGTAGAGTTCAACATTCGTTTCGATGATGGTCCCTGCGACAGGCATGTAGATAAATGCAGCAGCTTTTACGGATTCGACCTCGGCAACAGTAGCGTCACGCTCCAACTTTTCTCCAACCTCCGCTGTGACCTCTACAAAGACTAGATCTGAGAGTTGGTCTTGAGCATAATCAGTGATACCCACCGTAGCGATATCCCCTTCCACTCGGACCCATTCATCATTATTGGTGTACTTCAGATCAGTGGGGAATTCCATCATACCCTCCTTGAAAATATCATGAGCCTAGTTTAAAGCTACAAGCTTCAGGCTGCAAGCTGCAGGCAACAAACCCACAATGATTGTGGTAAGGCGAAGATAATGTCGTCGCACCCTTTAGGGTGCGGGGTATAAACATCCTTGAATTGAGAGCTTGTGCCTACAGGAAATTATCAACCAATGTACACGCGGGGAACTCTTGCACCCAAGCCACATACCACTTCGTAATTAATCGTCTCCCAACGCTTGGCGATCTCCTCCGCGCGGATGTGTTCGTCCTCTTGATGACCTAACAAAACAACTTCGTCACCCACCTTCGCTTCGGGAATCTGATCTAATTGGACCATTAATTGATCCATACAAACACGGCCCACAACCGGTACACGCTGACCGTGAATTAGAACAGCATTCCCTTCCACACGGCGATAACCATCACCATAACCGACCGGTACGACACCTATTCTTTCCTCACCACGTGTTTTATAGATATGGCCGTAACTCACCCCGGTGCCAGCTGGGTACTCTTGAACGTGTGTAAGGTGTGCTTTCCAAGCCAGCGCTGGTTTATAACCCTCCGGCAAGGGAACCGTGGTCGCTGGATCTAGTCCGTACAAGGCGATTCCAATACGCACCATATCGAAGTGGGTAGATGGCCGCGTCAGTGCGGCAGCGGAATTGGCGGCATGGACAAGCGGTGGTCGCAGACCAGCAGCCTCGATCTCGGCCAGGAGATCCAAGAACCTCCTCTCTTGGAGGGTTGTTGTTGGATCATCCATCTCATCAGCCTTGGCGAAGTGGGTAAATACACCTTCAACTTCAACGGCAGGTGCTTCGGTCAGTTGACCTAACAGTTGGTAAGCTGTCGCTGGCTGGGCTCCGAGCCGACTCATCCCAGTATCTACTTTAATGTGGACGATGGCAGGGCGACCAGCCACACTTGCTGCCGCCAACAAGGTCTCAACCTGCTCAGGATGAAAGATGGTCAAGGCCACGTTGCGGCCGATCGCGTCAGTTAATTGCTCATCTGGTGTGTACCCAAGCACGAGAATGGGCGCCTCAATCCCCGCCCGACGAAGTTCAAAAGCCTCCTCCACACGCGCCACTCCGCAGTAGGTCGCGCCAGCTGAAATCGCAACTCTGACAACTTCAGTGATGCCGTGACCATACCCGTTCGCCTTGACAACCGCCATCAATCGCACACCGGTCAACTTGAGCAGTTGACTGGCGTTGTCAATAATCGCCCCCCGATCGATCTCGAGCCAGTTGGAATTTCCTTCTCTAGGATTCACAAAGGCGAGTATAAGCCCAAGCTCTGAAGATGACAATGGTGAAGACAAAAGAGTATAATCCTAGGTCGATGACTCCAGAAGGTTGGATAACCCTCACGATAATAGGCGGTGCTGCTCTTCTTCTCACATCCGATCGGCTACGGCCTGATCTGATAGCCCTTATGGTTATCCTCGCACTTAGTCTGACCGGTGTGGTCACCCCACAGGAAGCCTTTTCAGGATTTAGCCGTTCCGCGGTGATCACCATCCTCTCCCTCTTTATTCTCACTCACGGACTGGAACGCACAGGTGTAACTCGCTGGGTTGGTCATCAGTTGTTACGCTTGGCAGGGACCTCCGAACGCCGACTCATAGTCGTGCTAATGCTTACCAGTGCATGCCTGGCAGCGTTCATGAACACCATCGCGGCCACTGCAGTGCTCTTACCTACTGCCATGAGCATCGCTCGTCACACGCAAATTCGTCCCTCGCGCCTGCTTATACCCCTCGCTTCTGGCGCGCTGCTCGGTGGAACGACAACGCTTCTCACGACGGCAAATATCATCGTCAGCAGCACCCTCAGTCAGAATGGTCTTCAACCTTTTGGACTTTTTGAATTCCTGCCCGTCGGCTTACCTCTCGTGATCGGTGGAACCCTGCTCATGAGCTGGCTGGCTCCCCGAGCACTTCCAGCTCGCGACGTAGCGGGAGAAATCGTTCGGATGCAACGCTTACGTAGCGAATTAGCTGAGATCTACCATTTACGTGAGGGAACCTGCGAAGTTGTCGTCCAGCGCGGTTCATCTATGGCTGGCCAGACATTGAGCGAGGGTCGTTGGGGACAGGAATTGGGTTTAACCGTGCTCGGGATCTCACATGAAGGGCGTATGCATAAGGCTCCTGATGGCGACACCGAGGTTCAGGAAGGCGATATCCTGTTGCTCGAAGGTACGCCGACTCCAGAGCAGATGCAGAGCCATGGATTGAATCTCACATTTGAGGGTGACCTGATCAGCAAACTTGCTTCGGAAGATGTCCCCTTGGTGGAGGTCACACTCGCTCCACGGTCCGGACTTGAAGGCCGTACGTTGCGTGAAATTCGGTTACGAGAACTATACGGTCTTCAGGTCATCGCCCTATGGCGTCAGGGTCTGGTACTGCAACAAGATGTCGCTGACATCAAACTACAATTTGGTGACGCGATGCTTGTCCAAGGTCCACGGTCGAAGGTCGAGCTTCTTCAATTGGATCCGAATTTCTTGATCCTGGAAGAGGAGACCGGTGATCTTTTCACCCCAAGAGCGTTCCTAGCTGCGGGGATCATGATCGTCAGCCTCATCCTGGCAGCCACAAATATCCTTCCCCTGTCCATTGCGGCCTTGGCTGGCGCGGCAACCATGCTCCTTACCGGTTGCCTGACCATGGATGAAGCTTATAGATCAATAGCGTGGAGGGCTGTTTTTCTCATCGCGGGTATGCTTCCGCTCAGCATCGCGCTTGAGAGTACGGGTACGGCTGCCTACTTAGCCGAGGGTCTATTTCAATTGACAGGCGGGCTGGCTCCTGTGATGACGACAGGGGTTCTACTCCTAATCGCCATCGTCCTCAGCCTCCTTCTCAGCGGTCAAACTGCTGCGGTCATCGTAGCACCGATCGCCATCGCTGTGGCTGCTCCGATCGGTGCCGATCCACGAGCGCTGGCGATGGCCGTGGCCATTGGTTGTTCCCTGGCATTCATCAGCCCTCTAGGCCACCCAGCTAATCTATTGGTCATGGGACCAGGTGGCTACACATTCCGCGACTACCTACGTCTTGGAACACCCCTAACCCTCCTCTCGATCATTATCGTTCTGGTGACATTGCAATGGATGTGGGGCCTGTGAACACCTCATTCTTTGAATTGCTGGCAACAGATGGCGGAGGGCGCGCGGGCGTAATCCATACGCCTCATGGAGATCTTCAAACCCCGCTCTTCGCTCCAGTCGGTACCCAGGCAACCGTGAAAGCCATAACGCCCGAACAGCTTCAACAAATCGGAGTCACACTGGTCCTTGCGAATTCCTACCATCTCTACTTACGCCCGGGCGACGAACGAATCGCGGCATTAGGTGGACTACATGAATTCATGGCCTGGAAAGGACCGATCTTAACCGACTCAGGTGGTTTTCAAGTTTTTTCACTTACCGAGAGTCGCCAGGTAGATCCTGACGGGGTCACATTTCGCTCTCACATCGACGGATCAACCCACCGCCTCACTCCCGAAAAGGTTATCGCTATCCAAGAGAACCTCGGCGCCGATATCATCATGGCCTTCGACGAATGTACTGAACCACACGACCGTACCTATAACGAACAAGCAATGATCCGCACACATAACTGGGCGGAGCGTTGCTTAGCGGCGAAGACCCGACCTGATCAAGCGCTCTTCGGGATCGTGCAAGGTGGGATCTTCCCCGACCTGCGTGAACAATCAGCTTCTACCATTACATCGATGGGTTTTCCTGGCATCGCGATCGGGGGGCTGTCTGTTGGGGAGTCCAAAGAGGACATGCTGGCCATGCTTGATGTTGTAGGATCTGTCCTACCACAGGACCGACCACGATATCTTATGGGTGTCGGATTCCCGGATGACTTGATCGAAGCTGTAAAACGTGGGATTGATATGTTCGACTGCGTCCTGCCAACACGTATGGCCCGTAATCACACCGCCCTCACCCGACTCGGTCGACTCAATCTACGCAATGCGACCTTCGCTGAAGATGTCCGTCC
>CP070708.1:3301969-3365972 GCA_020350285.1 Anaerolineaceae bacterium | reverse complement strand
AGTGATGGGAGCGGTTTTCTTGGGGACGGCATTCGCGTGGATCTTCCCTGTATTTGGTTTATGGGTTGTGATGAGCGAATTGGGCGCTCAAATTCCAGGCGTTGATGTGACCGAAGTCTTCAGTCTTGGAACGATTTTCGGAGGTATCACGGGCATTCCCCTTGGTGTGGGCGTTACAGGTTCGGTTATGATTTTTCTTCTGCAGGCCAAGGGAATCGGATTGGAGATCGCAACGATAGCCATCGCTGTGTTCAGGGCAGGTACGGTCTGGTTCGCAGTAGGTATTGGGTTGTTTGCGGTCGTTATCTGGAAAGATTACATCATTCAGTTGTATCGTTTCCAACAACCGCAGGATCGTTTTGATCTCATGGCCCAGGAGTATGAAGAGAATCTGCCCCAGCATGTTCGTGATCGATTGTTGAATCGGAAAGTAGAAGCAATGCATCAAGAACTCGAGCACATAGGTGCACAACCAGGATGGCGAGGGCTTGATATCGGTTGTGGGCAAGGTTGGTATGTTAGTGAAATGGCGAAACAAGGATTTAATATGAGCGCTTGTGATTTGTCACTCCACCAAATCAAACATGCGAGTGACTTCACACGTGAAGAAAAAGTTGAGGTGGATCTGTCTGTCGCTGATGGGGCTTCATTGCCTTATGAGGAGAGCACATTTGATTTTGTATTCAGTGTGAATGTCATCCATCACATAACCCAATTCCAAGCCCGCTGGAGAGCTTTTCATGAAGTCGTGCGGGTGCTAAAGCCGGGGGGGATCTTCTTCTTGCAAGAGATCAACACAGAGAATCCCATCTTTAGGTTTTACATGGGATACATATTTCCCCTTCTCCGGGAAATTGATGATGGAACGGAAAAATGGGTGATGCCATCAGCCTTGCCAGAGTTGGAAGGAGCAAGCTGGGTAGACGAAATCCTTTTCTTTAACTTCCTGCCAGACTTTTTTCCACCTTTTCTAACGAGGGCGTTAGCTGGTATCGAGATATACCTTGAAGGTTCCCGTATAAGAGGTTGGAGTTCTCACTACATCGCTCGCCTCATTAAAGATCAGAGTGAACCTGAGTAGTGGAAGGGCACTGTTCGTAGTGTTGTGAACATCATGTTTCTCGGTTCAAAGTATTCGTTGACTAGATCATTAAGGAGGTTCCTTTGACTCATCGAATTAATTTCATAACCTATTTACTGGTTGTCTCAATCTTGTCCATCATCCTTGTGGCCTGCGGACCGAGCATTACTAGGAATGAGATAGCTACCTCCACCTCATCCCCAAAACAATGGGATACCCCACCAGAGATGTCCATTGATCCGGAAACGATCTATCTCGCTACGTTAGTAACGGAAAAGGGTGAGATCAAAATAGAACTCTTCGCTTCAAAAGCACCTAAAACGGTCAACAACTTTGTCTTTTTGGCCAGGCAAGGATATTACGACGGCACGACCTTCCATCGAGTGCTGCCGGACTTCATGGCTCAAGGAGGCGACCCAACCGGTACTGGGGGAGGCGGTCCAGGATACACTTTTGAGGATGAATTTCATCCTGATCTTCGCTTTGATGGTGCGGGTTACTTTGCGATGGCAAATGGTGGTCCCAACACCAATGGCAGTCAATTCTTCATCACCTTTGGCTCCACGGAATACCTGACGGGCCGCCATACGATCTTTGGCAAGGTCGTGGAAGGTATGGACGTGGTTCTTTCTCTCTCCCTGCGCGATCCTCAGGAGAATCCTGATTATCTTGGTGATCTTCTTCAAAAGGTTGAGATCGAAGTGATACCTGTAAGCCTACTTCCACCTCCAACAGCGACACCGATTCCTGTCGTGCCTCAATTGGAGGAGGGCCGACCACTGGCCTTGCTCGAGATTGCAGATCGGGAAGGCCTCTATACGGGCAAGCCCGGCATGGTCATTGACGTATCCAAGTTTTATTTCGCCATCATCGAGACGACGAAGGGGGAGATTGAAGTCGAATTACGCCCTCAATTTGCGCCAGAAAGCGTTAATAACTTCTATGTGCTTGCTCTGCTAGGATATTGGGATGAATTCCCGATTGTGTTTGTTGAACCAGACGCCCTCGTGTTGACCGGTTCGCCGGCTGGTAGAGTGGATAGCGATGTCGGATATACTTTACCAACTGAGATTGGGATGCCCAATTCTGAAAGCGCGGTCGGCTTTCTCTTCCGAGCAGACGTGAACGCATCGAGTGGAAGTCAGTTCTATATTCTCCTTCAAGATAACCTCCAATTGGATGGTGCATTCACAGTTTTTGGTTACGTGATCGATGGATTGGAGGTCGTGCGGGAATTGACGCTCGAGGATAGGATCGTGAGAATTGATGTTGAGGAAAGGTAGAGGGCGTTAGGTTTTTCGAAGCTCCTAAGCTCTGGAGTCTTGACGAAGGCCAACGGAGGATGGGTGTGGTGTCTGAATTTGAAGTGGTCATTGGTCTCGAGACACATATCCAATTGAATACCCAAAGCAAGATCTTTTGTGGATGCAAAGCGGATTCGTGGGGTGATCCGCCGAATACCAATATCTGTCCAGTGTGCACCGGTTTGCCAGGTGTGTTGCCGGTTCTCAACCGATCCGTGGTGGAAAAAGCGGTGTTGCTGGCTGCAGCAATGCATGCTGTATCGATCCAGCCGATTTCATATTTCGCTCGGAAGAATTATTTCTATCCCGACTTGCCAAAGGGTTATCAAATCAGCCAATATGATGAACCTTTGGCACGGGGTGGGAAGCTCGATCTACCGATGCCGGATGGTTCCAGTCGTCTGGTAACCATTACCAAGTTGCACATTGAAGAGGACGCGGGTAAGACGGTGTATCAAAATGGTAAGCGCCTCATCGATTTCAACCGCTGCGGTGTCCCGTTGGTTGAGATGGTCACTGGCCCAGATCTTCGCTCAGCTGATGAGGCAGCCCAATACCTGATTCGGTTGCGGCAGCTTTTACGCTGGTTAGGTATCTCAGAGGGGGACATGGAGAAGGGCCAACTGAGATGCGACGCAAACGTCTCTATCAGACCAATCGGGGCAGAAAAACTGTCTACCAAAACTGAGATCAAGAATCTCAATTCGATAGAAAATGTACGAACTGCGATCCAAGCCGAGGTTGAACGTCAGATACGGGAGGTCGATTCTGGGAAGACGATCGGGGCATGGACGCTCACCTGGGACGAGGACAGCGGGACATTAGCTAAGATGCGTACCAAAGAAACCGAAGCTGATTACAGATATTTCCGCGAGCCGGACCTGCTCCCTATACGGCTGGATGAGAAGTGGTGCGAGGAAATTCTTGCGCATCTACCCGAACTACCTCTGGAAAGACGTGCTCGATTTGTCGATCAATACGCGCTACCTTTGTATGATGCTGAAATCCTTACAGATGAGCGTAGTTTGTCGGATTATTTCGAACAAGCGGTCTCGTTCTATGATGGCGAAGCCAAGGTGGTCTCGAATTGGTTGATGAATGATGTGTTGCGTATGATCCGAGAGCGGGGAGTTAGAGCGGAAAGCCTGCGTTTGCGTCCTAAACACCTTGCTGAGATCATCCACATGGTCGAGGAGAAGGTGATCACCACCAGTACAGGCAAAGCGATGCTGGAAAAGGTTGAGGAGAGTGGTCGCAATCCAAGTGAGATCGTTGAAGAGGAGGGTTTAGCTCAAGTTTCTGACGATGAGACTTTGCGATCCTTGGCGTCAGAGATCCTGTCCGCAAACCCTGAACAAGTGACGACATATAAAGATGGAAAGACGACAATTATTGGTTGGTTTGTTGGACAGGTGATGCAGAAAACACAAGGAAAAGCAAATCCACAAATGGTAAAAGCGATCTTCGAGGAGTTGCTTTCAAAGGACGATTAAGAGGGTTTCTGGGTTTAAAAGACATAGGGGCGGGGTCACCCCGCCCCTATGGTTTACTGTGAATATTTTAAAGTTAGGTTTTAATGTCTCATAGAAAGAAGATCGTGACCAAGGCGTTTACCGCCGCGATGAGAAATCCAAGAGCAGCGACCCTGTAGCGAATCCTGTTGGTATCATTCACTGATTTCACAAATCCATCAATGTCCTGAGCTAAATCATCTGAAAGCGATTCTGAAGCACCCCCCTCCACTTCAATTTGTCGTGCTTCTCCCCGCTTTCGGAATATGAATGGTCTGATAGGAGTACGTGAATATCTCCAGAAGATGAAAGAGAAGTAGAAAAAGATCACCGTTAGTGGTAGCCAGACGAAGTAGGCCATGAGTACACCTCAATTGATCGCGAGTTAGTTCGATTCCCTTACACCTGCCATTGGCGTATTTCGGTTAAATGGCTTGCTCCAGTAAATCCTCGGTTGTGAGAAGATCTTCCGGATAGTGACTTACCAACCTTGTTTCGTTTTAGAAGCCAATTCAGGTGACGTACACCAGGAAGATCGAGATCAAACAAACGATGACGGCAGCGAAATATCCAGTCGCAGCAACCCGATTCCGCTTACTCAGATTGCCGTTCATTTTCTCCACGTAATTATTCAGATCCTCAACAACCTTGCGGGCGAGTTTATCCTGCTCGGGAACTTCAGATGTCATATCATCTGAGCCGGTTGGTTGCCGGAGATAAAATGGTCTAATCGGTGTATCAGAGTAGCGCCAATGCATATATGCGAGGTAGGCGAAGATAGATCCGAATAGAAACCATAGCGGATAGAGAAATGCTTTCATGATTTTCCCTCCTCAGATTTCGAGGATACTGGTGCGGTTTTATTGTCAGTAGCACCAAAATACTGGAAAAATGCTCCCGATGCAATTAGGGAGGTCATCCTACTCTGATAATTTTGAGGGTTAAGTGAAAATCCGCCATGTAAGCGGCATAAGACGTGGAATGCAAGGCGGGTGGCCGCCTTTCTTCGCCAACCACCCGCTGAACCAATGATCTAATTTAGTTTTCGCTTGATCCCTTATCCCTGATCCCTAATTCCATTGAGCCTTGAAGAAAGGTGTCCGCCTTTCAACCTTAGTGCCTATGTGCCTAGGTGCCTAATCCGCATACTCATAAAATCCACGTCCTGTCTTTCGGCCGTAATAACCGGCGTTGACCATCCTGCGCAGCAGGGGGGCGGGTCGATACTTATCCTCACCAAGATCACGGTGCAGCACCTTGAGGACAAGGAGGACAACATCCAACCCGATCAGGTCGGCTAATGCCAAAGGTCCCATGGGATGATTCATGCCGAGCTTCATTACTTTATCGATCGCCTCGGCTGTGCCGATACCTTCCTGCAAGGCGAAGATCGCTTCGTTGATCATTGGACAAAGAATGCGGTTGGAGATGAAACCCGGTGAATCCTTTGCCTCCACGGGTTCTTTGCCCATCTTTCGCCCCACATCAAAGACGGTCTCAGTGGTCTCATCCGAGGTGGCGAGACCACGCACAACCTCTAGCAGCTTCATGAGAGGCACGGGATTGAAGAAATGCATCCCGATCACTTTATCGGGTCGATCCGTGGCTGCACCGATCTTGGTGATCGAAATCGAAGAGGTGTTTGTGGCCAGGATCGATTGCGATGGGGCTAGACGATTAAGCTCATCGAAGAGCTCAATTTTAAGATCGGGCTGTTCAGTGGCAGCCTCGATGACCAGATCCGCTCCTTGAGTTGGGACAAGGTGCAAAGCGGTCTGGATATTGAGCGCAGCTTCCTTTTGGGATTCATCGATCACGCCCTTACTGAATAACTTTTCGGCCGATTTCGCGATTGTCGCTTTAGCCTTTTCGATTGCCTCTGGGACGACGTCGGTCATGGTCACCTCATAACCAGCTACCGCAGCCGTCTGTGCGATGCCGTTGCCCATCGTCCCTGCACCGACGACAACAATATTCTTGATTTCCATGATTCTTTCTCCTAGCAAGCAATGTCGATTATTGTTTGGTGAATGGTTCGATACTGCACGAAATCTTGGTTAGGGAGTATATGAAGTGATCATCTTCTATAGGTTTAATTAAAACCGAGTTGTTATGTTTGAAGCACGGTACAAAAAGATTGTGACGTCTATGATGATCAGCAAGATGTTGACTTTGGTTATACCTTGATCAACATTCTTAAGATCGTGGTGTGGCAATTTGAGATTTTTATTCTATCTCAATGGCCATTGCCACAGCTTCACCACCTCCGAGGCAAAGCGACGCAATGCCGCGTTTCAATCCTCGATCTTTAAGAGCATAGAGCAGTGTGGTTAAAACTCTGGCGCCCGATGCTCCGATTGGATGACCAAGAGCGATCGCGCCACCATTCACATTGACTTTGTCCCAATCCCAACCCATATCTGCCAGTGCATATCCGTCGGCAAGAACTTGAGCCGCAAAAGCCTCATTTAATTCTATAAGGTCGACATCGGAGAGTTCCCAGCCGATCTTTTCGAGTAGTTTTGGAATGGCTCTAGCGGGAGCGATAAACAATTCGATAGGTGGGACCGCTGCTTGCGCATACCCGATAACCCGTGCCAATGGTTTTACACCTAAGGCTTCGGCTTTGTTTCTACTCGCGTAGATCACCGCAGCAGCTCCATCGTTCAGAGTTGATGAATTTCCTGCAGTCACGCTGCCATCTTCTTTGAAGGCGGGTTTGAGGGACATTAGTTTTTCGAGTGTGGTATCCCGTCGTGGGCTTTCATCCTTGTCAACAACCGTCACTTGGCCTTTTCTTCCAGGCACCTCAACTGGGACAATCTCGTCATTGAATTTCCCAGCGTCCATGGCTGTGATCGCTTTCTGTTGGCTCTCAAACGCCCAGCGGTCCATGGCTTCTCGCGTCACCTCGTATTGCTCACCGATCCACTCAGCCGCCATGCCCATGACCCAATCTTCAAAAGGATCCCAAAGACCGTCGTGGAGTAAAGCGTCGACGAGTTGAGCATGACCATATCGCAACTGCCCACCGCGACCATGGATGAGATAAGGAGCGTTGCTCATGCTCTCCAAGCCACCGGCGACAATCAAGTCCGCATCCCCAGCCTTGATGGCTTGTGATGCGATCATGCCGGCTTTGAGGCTAGAACCACAGACTTTATTGACCGTCGAGGCCCCTACGGTGGGTGGAAGTCCGGCAAAAATCGCAGCTTGCCTCGCGGGTGCTTGGCCTAATCCGGCTGAAACCACGTTGCCCATCAACACCTCATCGATCTCGCCAGAATCTGAAAGTCCTGCACGAACGACGGCTTCACTAATCGCAATTGCCCCTAATTGGGTGGCTGATAACGAGCCCAGGGCGCCTTGAAACCTACCGGTGGGTGTGCGGGCCGCACTAAGAATAACAGGATCGCGGGGATTGTGTTTGTTGGTCATCCTTACCTCGTTATTTATGGAATGTGACAACGAAAGGGGAATACATCTGGTGGACCCTCAAGGATGATGGTTGCTTTGAATCCATGCCGATAGCAATTTCTCGAAGGTCTCTTCCAATGCCTCTGGAAGGACGCGCGTTTCAGCCACGGTGGACATGAAACTCGTATCTCCGGACCAGCGCGGAACGACATGAAGATGTACATGATCAGTTACGCCTGCGCCGGAAGCCTCGCCGATGTTAATCCCGATATTAAAATTCTCAGCACCATAGGTTTGGCGGAGAATACCTAAAGCCTGATTGGTTAATTGGAACAATTCTGCCAGAGTTTGATCGTCGAGTTCTTCAATCGAAGGTTTGTGTTCGTTCGGGACGACCATCATATGGCCATTGGTATAAGGAAATCGGTTGAGGATGACAAACGCCCGTTGGCCGCGGTAGAGGATGAGATTTTGTGGTCCATCGTGCTGGGTAAGCCGATTGCAAAACAAACAGCCAGTTTCTTCCGTGTCACCTTTGATGTAAGCCATACGCCAGGGTGCCCAAATACGCTTCATTTTGAGGTTGAGTGATTCTAACAGAGATTATAGGTTAGGGGAACTGCGAGGCGATTTATCACAGCTGTTAAGAACATTTTCGGCGATTGGTGTGTAAGAGAAGTCAGTAATAAATGTAGGGGCATTTCACCGTTCGTGCTGCGAGAACCGGTGGCACGCCAGTGCGAGACGGCATGAATTGCCCCTACAGAAAAGCCCCCTAGCATACTTCTTGCACAACTGTGTACAATCATCCTATGTTAGACATTGAACGCTTACGTAGTGGTCTTCCAATCCGCGGTTTGGGTGAACCGCTGCACTTTTTAAAAAGTATTGGATCAACGAATGATCATGCGATGAAACTCGCGAGAGATGGCGCACTGCATGGCACACTGGTGGTAGCTGAGGAACAAACAGAGGGTAAAGGACGGGCTGGAAGACACTGGTTTACACCACCCAATAGCGCTGTCGCCTTGAGCTTGCTGCTACGTCTGGAAGAAATACCAATTGATGTTATCGGGGATTTAACAGCGCTTGGAGCGATTGCAGTAACCGAGGCAATTGAAATGTTGGGGATTGAAGGGAAGATCAAGTGGCCCAACGATGTGATGCTGCTAGGCAAGAAAGCTGCAGGTATATTGGTAGAAGGGTCATGGATCGGTGATCAACTCGAGCATGTTATTCTGGGGATCGGGATCAATGTTCGACCCGAATCGGTACCTCCTAAGGAGAAGGTAGAAATCCCAGCGATATGCGTTGATACAGCAGTGGGAGCCCGTACGGACCGTCATGATCTTATATTGCATGTTGTTGAAGGGGTGGGGAAGTGGCTTCCAAAATTGGGTTCACCTGTTTTTGTCCATACTTGGAATCAGCGGTTAGCGTATCAAGATGAGTTGGTTGTGGTGAAATTGCCGGAGGAAGAGATTGTTGGTAAGTTGCGAGGTGTGGATGTTGGTGGTCGCTTGCAATTAACGCTAAAAACTGGAGAGACCATTGAGGTGGCCTTTGGTGATGTTCAGCTAAGGCCAGTTGACATGAAATCTAAATCAGCTAAACTGGTTTGATGGGGAAAATCCCCTTAGGAGGTCGACGATGTTCGATAACCTACGTGATATAACAGATGATCCGGCTGAATTCGATGAGCCCATTGAGAGTATCTTTGAGCAGGATTTTGAACAGGCAGGGGATGGGCGAATCATGGGGATGACTGCGGGTCAGCGGTTTTTCATTTCATTGATGTTGCTCGCAACTGTGATCGTTATAGGGATAACTTGTCTGATGGTGACACAAAAAGTCTGGCCGTTCTAATCAACGATCGTTGAATCTCGACCGCTAAAGACAGCAGGGGCGCAGAGCGCGCCCCTGCTGCTATTCTAGCTTCTCGCTTGTGTACTTCGAATGCTGATCCTGTTTACTCCCCTGGTGTGAGCGTCAAGTGGGCTTCAGCGACCGTCTCAACCAATTGACGATTCCAGAGCATCGGATGGTATTCGAAGTTCCTCCAAGAATCGATCATATCCTTATAGTGACGGTGGAAGGGGTGACCCGATTGACCTGTAGTGTGCATAGATACCGATCGATCGAAATCTTGCAGGTCGATGATTTGTCGATAGGACGGTACAGTCCGAACGACGTATGGGTCGCTCGCGCCATAGCCGGTATTGTTTACAGTTGCTAGTGATCCGTCGACAGGAACAGGTCCGCGATTGAATAGAGCCTCGATCGGTCCAATACCGCTCTGGCCTAAGGCTTGATTCTCGAATATTGCCACGTGCAAATCCCCCCAGGTCCAGTTTGATATGTTACGTCCCAGGCTTTCGGTGAGTTCCTCAACCGCGTCTTCTAAGGCAAGGACTAAGATCTCGTCCCTACCCTCGACGAGAGTTGTGGATTTGTCATCAAACCAGTGGGAGGTAGGGTCTGGCAAGAAGTTGGTCACGGCAACCATGAGACTACCCCGAGTACGTTTCAAGAGTTGTTCCCCTAGTTCGTCCGTGAAGATCCTGTCGATCATGTGGATTCGCAAGGCCTCGAAAATTGCCGCACCTGCGCTATCTCGGACCGCACGTCCGTCCCATGCCTTGAGCACATCAAGAGCCTGCGCAGCTCGTTCATCGGATGGATTTAGACTCATGAGATAAGGTAGGATGTCTTGTGCGTAGACGAGGCTACTGTCGGCCTGGATAGTTTGCATGTCTTCAAGGGTAAGCGAAGGATCAGCTTCGATCAATTCAAGGATCCGACGTGCTCGGTAGCCAGGCGCCCAATCCATTCCAAGAAAGTGGGGGAAATCCTTCCCGACGACGGCGTGATTCGCAGTGGCGATATAACCCTCAGGTGGGTTGAACGACCGAGGCAACTCATCGAAGGGGATGTAATCTACCCACTCATACTCACCTGTCCAACCAGGGACAGGCATTGAACCATCACCTGCTGCGCGGATAGGAATCCTTCCTGGCGCTTGATAACCGATATTGCCCTCAATATCGGCGAAAACAAAGTTCTGACTGGGGACGTCCCAATATCTCAATGCCTCACGGAATTGATCCCAATTCTGTGCTTGACCAAGCTGCAGAACGCTGCGAAATACTGAGCCTGGCTCTAAGGCAGTCCATGAGAAAGCGAGCGGCTGCCAACCAAACGACCAATCCTCCTCCGTGCCGCCGACCACATCGTTGATGATCGGACCATGACGCGTGAGGCGCACATTGATGATTACAGGATCATCTTCACCTGCGACCCGAATCTCCTCTTGGATGATCTCCATATCGACCCATTCGCCTTGGAATTCATATTGGTTGGGGTTTTCGGGGTTAACCCGTTCGATGAAGAGATCCTGCACATCCGGACCAAGATTTGTGAGGCCCCATGCAATATGATCATTGTGTCCAATAATCACAGCAGGAACACCGGCGAAAGATGCACCGACGAGGTTGAAAGGACATTCAGGGCCAACAGGGTCACAGTGCAGTCCGATCTCATACCAGGTAGAGGGCATCTGTATACCCAGATGGGGATCGTTCACCAGAAGCGGTTCCCCAGTTTCTGTTCGATCTCCAGAAGTAACCCAGTTATTGCTGCCGATATCATCTCCTTGCCCTAAAAAGTGAGTGTCGAATAAAGCATCCGGAATAGCTTGGAGCGTAGCACCAGTCAGTGGGTTGGGGACGATGAAGGGATAATCATCGGGATACGGAGGCATGAGTGTGCTGACTGCAGGTGTACCGAGGCGTGCAGCGATGTGGGCACGGGTGAGTTCAGCGTCCATGTTGCCACTCAGGTCCCAGGCCATCATTTTTCCCCATGTGATGGTATGCAAGGGCGTCCATGGTTCTGGTTCGTAGCTGACCCCAGTCAAGCTAAGGATGAAAAATTCCAATCCCAAGTTACCTTGATTAGCGGATAAGTAAGCGTTTACACCTTCGGCATAGGCCTCCAAATATTGCCGCTCTTCGGCTGTCATCCTGTTCAGTTCCTCCGCTGCTGTGCGATGCCAGCCGACAGTCCGGATAAAGCGGTCACTACTTAAGGCCGATTCACCAAGTATCTCGGATAGCCTTCCCGCGCCTGCACGTCGCCAGAATTCCATCTGCCAGAAGCGGTCTTGTGCGTGGACAAAGCCCTGAGCCATTAACAGATCGTGTGATGTCTTGGCGTAAATGTGTGGTACGCCATAAGAATCACGGTAGACCTCAACCTGCCCTTCTAGGCCAGGCAGTTGGATGGTCCCTTCGGTTTGAGGGAATTGCCGTCGGACCGTGATAAACCCGAAGACACCAACCGCAATAACGAGAATAACCAAAACGATACCGAGAAATGCAAGAAGGCGTCGGAACCATTTCATTGTGACCTCCCTTGATCGTGGTACAGCATGACCTGTTTCTAGCACCATTGGCCGCAAGAGTCAATTCTTTAATGTCTGTTGCGTGGGCAGGTCATGGTTGGCTAGACTTAATCTGCTGTTGAATCTATGCGTAAAAGTTTATTCGCGTCTGATGGGTAAAGAGAGTATGTTACAGAAATATCGTAGGGGGGCACTTAATTGCGTCCCTACATTCTTTGGTCTTGAGCTTCTCATGATCTGTATGATTCGGAAAGACATTATATGTAAGTGTAGGGGCGACCAGCTGGTCGCCCCTACATCATTATATTCTCACCAACCTGTCGAAGTGATTAGTGTCAGCAAGAACTCTCAAGTTGCATATCCAAGTAAATAACCATAATCAATAATTCTGATTTAACCTACAAAACACAAACTCGCCTTCAAGGCGAGTTATTACCGCAGGAATGGGGAATTGGAGGAGCGCAAATACGAATTAGGTGATCACCGATGCCTTGAGTTCTTCCTCCCCACTGTGCTCTTCGATCAAGGCTTTGAGCGTATTCAGATTGAGGGGTTTTCTTAGGAAACCGACCACACCCACACCCTTCGCCTCCTCCTCAACAGATCGTAGTTGACTCGCTGTGATTAAGAGCGCGGCAGGCTTTTTACCGCCTGGTAACTGGCGGATTTGTTGTAATGTCATGAGCCCGTTGATGCCAGGCATCATGTAGTCGAGAAGGATAAGATCAGGCTGGTGCTCAGAGAAAGAATCAATCGCCTGTTGACCGCTATAGGCCTCGATCGGATCGTGACCAAGTTGCGTGACAATGAGTGAGAGGATGCCCGCATTGCATTTCTCATCGTCTACGATAAGAACTCTAGCCATTGTGTCTGCCTTAAGTAAATTTCTTTACAAGCTTCAACGCGACAATAACAGTATAAAGAGACATAGGATGGTGTAACCTTACATACACCTTGCATTCTCGAAAATACCTATGAGGTCTGGATGATGGGGAACATCAAAGAAGCATTTGAAGCGTATGGGCTACAAGAGAGAGAATGCTTAGTTTGAAAGCCACAAACACGTATGTAGTATTCCCGCTCAGATTGGCACGTCTCTTGCTGTGATTCACGAGTAGAACATGGGTAATAGCGAAAATCTATGCCTGGTAAGGTAAGATGGTATTCCACCAGGTTAATTTTGCGTGGGTTTGGTGTTTAGGATCATGATTCACCTTTCATGGGAGGAACGATGGGTGATCGAAACATAACCAAACAGGAATCTGATGACAAGGCAGTAGAAGTTACCCGACGAACTTCGAGAATAACCATTCGCGAGCCTCAATCATACGGAGATCGGATAATTATTATCGGTGTCAGTGTCCTCGGCGTTGCTGTTGCTTATCTCATAACAGACCCTTATCTCAATCCTGTAACAGGCATTCTGGCAGTCGTGCCAGTTACGATTACAGGACTTCTTCTGGGTAAGTGGGCTGGGTTGATCGCAGGGTTGCTTACTTTCCCATCCATCATGATCTTGATGACAATACTCAGGCAACCTGTAAGCAATACCCACGACTCTTCTAGCATAGTCATAATTGTGGTTCTTTCCGGTTTAGGCTTTTTAATTGGTAGATTGCGTGACATAAGAGATCAATTAAAAACTGATCTAAAAACACAGTTGAGAGGGGAGTTGGAGTTCTGGGGAAGTAAAGAAAGATATGAGGTTTTAGATACAGCATTTACGGGGATCGCTGTCACGGATAACGCCGAACGACTTTTGTATTGCAACACAACTTTCGCCGAAATGCTGGGGTATGTTACTGATGAATTGCACGGGATGTTCTATAGCTCCATCATGAACTCGGACGAGTACTTTAAAATCAATGAACACATTGATCTCATGCAGAGGGGAATCCCCACGCAATACGAAGTTATGATGAAAAGGAAGGACGGCATACAGCGGGTTATGCTTGTCTCCTCGGTACCTCGCTTTTCTGCTTACGGAATTTACAACGGGGCATTAAGCATCATTTTCGATATCACAGATCGTAAGAATGCGGAAGAAGCACTGGCAGACTCGGAGTCAAAATTCAGAACCCTGGCCGAACAATCACCCAACATGATTTTCATCAACAAGCTTGACAAAGTTGTCTATGCTAATCCCTTATGTGAACAGATGATGGGGTACACATCTGATGAGTTCTACTCACCTGATTTTGACTTCATGGATCTTATCGCACCTGATTCAAGAGAAATCATCCGGATGAATTTTGAGCAGCATAGGGCTGGGAAAGATATCCCTCCTTATGAATATTCACTCATAACAAAAGAGGGAAAAAAAATCGAAGCGATCATCACGACGAAATTGATCCATTACGATGACGCACAAGCGATTCTGGGGATCATCACCGATGTTACGGATCGAGTAAAGACGGATGAGGCCCTACGCGCGTCGGAGGAACGATACCGCGCTATTTTTGAGCAGGCAGCTGATTCGATTATCCTCGCGGATGCTAAGACAGGTGTACTCGTGGAATATAACGATCAAACATGGATCAATCTTGGGTACACAGAAGAAGAGTTCAAGTCACTCAAGGTGACTGACTTTGAGGTTGTTGAGACGCCTGAGGTGTTTGAGCAACACCTCAAGCAAGTTACGAAGAAAGGAAGCGATACATTCCTCACCAAGCATCGGAGAAAGGACGGGAGTATCCGAGATATTCAAGTCAGTTGTAAGACCATTTCAATTCATGGGAAAGAATACATTCAGGCCATATGGAGCGATATTACTAGGCTAACAGATGTTCAAGAGGCGTTGCGAGAGAGTGAGGAGCGGTACAGGCAACTTATCGAAGAGGCTAACGACATCATCTACGAGACTGATATCAACGGTAATTTTATATTTGTTAACTCGGTTGTAAAAAACATAGTGGGATATTCTGAGAAGGAACTCCTGGGAACGAATTTTGTCGATTTGATACATCCCGATTGGCAACAGGAGGCGAACCGATTCTATCGGTCGCAATTTGCTGAAAGAACACTGAATACATATTATGAATTTCCTGTCATTGCTAAAGATGGGTCAGAGGTTTGGTTTGGACAGAATGTTCAATTATCTATGGAAGGGGATCATATCCTGGGTTTCCAGTCCGTAGCTAGGGATATCACCGATCGTAAGCAGGCAGAGGAAGAATTACGGATGCATGAAGCTAGACTGCAAAGTATTATCACGGCCACACCAACAGGTATCGGCCTCGTATTAGATCGTGTGATTTTAAATGTGAATGAACATTTTTGTGAAATGGTGGGTTACTCTGCCGATGAACTTATTGGAGAAGAGGCGAGATTGTTGTACCCAACCGATGAAGAATATGAGCATGTTGGTCGTGAGAAATATGCTCAGATTCGGGAACACGGAAGAGGAACCGTGGAGACGCGTTTGATACGCAAGGATGGAGAGATCATCGATGTCTTGTTAAGTTCGGTTGTTGTCGATCCTGATGACCCTTCCGCCGGGATCACTTTTTCTGCCCTTGATATCACAGAGCGAAAACGTGCCATGGAAACGTTGCGCGAGAATGAGGAGAGGTTTCGAGCATTGGCCGATACCGCTATGGACGGGATTCTTATGATAGATGGTGAGGGAAAGATCTCATATTGGAACCCTTCTGCAGAAAAGATCTTCGGACACGATAGCGATGAGGTCATGGGTATGGACCTCCACAAGGTCATTCTGCGGGAAGGTTGTCATCAAGAATACTTCGAAGGGCTTACGACATTTATGAAAAGTGGTGAAGTGCCAGCAATTGATGGGGTGTTGGAATTTGAGGCGGTTAAGAAGGACGGGACAGAATTTCCGATCAGAATCTCGATCTCTACTTTTCAGATCAACGGTGAATGGAACGCGGTCGGCATCATTCGTGAGGCCACAGATTAGTTTCTTGTTGTAGGATGATGAGGGAGATTAATAGAGAAGCATCGATATAGGTTTACGAAGATACTGGTCTGGGATTTAGACCTTGCATCCTGATTTCTGGTGTGTATGAGCTTCCCGCAAGCTTTAAGCTCGCAGGAAGCTTTGCATTGGCTGCGTCAGCAGTAGAAATGTTTGGGTACACTGATGATAACTTCGCGCATGTCATGCTAACTTATCGAAGGGTACAAAGAACCCAGGGGTGATGTTCGTTCACCCGATATCGCGTAAGGGCGACCGGCTGGTCGCCCTTACATCTTTCAGGGTTGAGTTTTGGTGAGCTAAAAAAAACGTAGGAAGCTTTGACTTGAGGTCTTCTAACGGGCAAAATAGGTGACCTTAATATGACAGTACAGACATGTGTATTTTTTTGCCAGCTTGATCTTCAGTTCAACCTCGATTTTTCGCTGATCAATCCCTTGCTTACGATCAATTATCATGGATAAAAATAGCCTCAAATCACCCCCCGCGGTATAATTGTATTTAGCCCGCCGAAGGCGGGTTTTCCACCGATTCTGGTTAGTGAGAGAAGTGAAATCATGGAGATTGGGACCGTTCGTCAAGTTGATATAGACGATCAAATGCGTGATGCTTACCTGGATTACGCCATGAGCGTAATCGTTGCGCGCGCTTTGCCGGATGTGCGCGACGGATTGAAACCGGTCCATCGACGCATCTTGTATGCGATGCATGAGATGGGGATTCGATCCGGAACACCCTATCGCAAATCAGCACGTATCGTCGGTGAAGTTTTAGGTAAATTCCACCCACACGGAGATGCGGCAGTCTATGATGCCATGGCCCGTATGGCGCAGGACTTCTCGATGCGCTACTTGTTAGTCGACGGGCAGGGCAACTTTGGTTCGATCGATGGCGATCCCCCAGCCGCGATGAGATATACAGAGGCACGTTTGGAAGCAATCGCGGGTGAAATCCTGGTCGATATTGAGAAAGAAACCGTCGATTTTACGGATAACTTCGATGGGTCGCTCCAAGAACCCCTTGCGATGCCGGCTCGTTTACCCAACCTTCTACTAAATGGCACCTCAGGTATTGCGGTGGGCATGGCGACAAATATCCCGCCTCATAATCTTGGCGAACTCGGGGATGCACTTCAGTACATGGTGGACCATTATGAGCAATTGGACGATGTCACGGTATCTGAATTGATGAAGTTCATCCCCGGGCCAGATTTCCCCACCGGGGGGATGATCGTCGGTGCGGCTGGTATAAAACAAGCGTACAGCACAGGGAAAGGCCGTATCGTCGTTCGTGCCATGGCGCATATTGAGGAAGTTGGAAAAGCGCGCCATCGTATCGTAATTACTGAAATACCCTACCAAGTGAACAAAGCCGCCCTCATCGAACGGATAGCGGAGCTCGTCCGAGGTGGACGACTATCAGACATATCGGATCTGAGGGATGAATCCGATCGACGAGGTTTGAGCGTCATTGTCGAACTAAAACGTGGGGCGCAGCCAACAAAGGTACTTAACCAATTGTTTAAGTACACACAGCTCCAGACGACTTTCGGCGTGCAACTGCTCGCGCTGGTAGATGGTGAACCTCGATTGTTGTCGCTTAAAAAAGCATTGCAGCTGTATGTGGAACATCGCATCGACGTTATCACACGACGATCGGAGTTCGAATTAAAGAAGGCTCGCGCACGTGAGCACGTTTTGGATGGATTGTTGATCGCTTTGGCCAAGATTGACGAGGTGATCGATACCATTCGCAAGGCAGCTGATGTTGATACAGCCAAGAAGCGCCTCATTAATAAATTCGAACTCTCCGAGATTCAAGCCCAGGCTATTTTAGACATGCAGTTACGGCGGCTTGCGGCTCTTGAGCGTAAGAATATTAAAGCGGAACATAAAGAAATCGTGAAACGTATCAAGGAACTCGAGGACTTGTTAGCAAGTCCGAAGAAGATCCTTGGATTGATCAAAAACGATTTATCCGAGTTGGTGGAAAAGTATGGAGATCCACGAAGGACACGAATCGCGCCGGATGCTAGTGAGGAGTTTAGCGAAGAAGATTTGGTTCCCGATGAAGCGGTGCTTGTCAGCATCACACAGCGAAGCTACGTGAAGCGTGTTGGAGCGAATACCTATCGACGACAAACACGAGGCGGTCGAGGGGTGACTGGGCATTCCATGCGTGGGGAGGACGAGGTGATGATGCTCTTCCCCGCTCGATCATTGGATACGATCTTGTTCTTCTCGGACCGAGGCAAAGTGTATTCTGAGAAGGCTTATCAGATCCCTGACGCCGGGAGAACCGCGCGCGGTATCCCGATGGTGAATGTCCTTGCGTTGTCACCGGAGGAGTTGGTCACCGCGGCCGTCGCGGTTCCAGACTTCAGTGCCGCCAATTATTGCACAATGGCAACCCGAAATGGAAAGATCAAGCGGGTTGAGCTCTCGAATTTCGCTGCAGTTCGACCTTCGGGCCTTATCGCCATCGGTTTGGAAAAGGGCGATGTATTAGGTTGGGTCCGACTAACAAGCGGTGATGACGAGATCATTTTGGTCACCGAGCAGGGTCAAGCCCTCCGCTTCCATGAGAAACTTGTTCGACCAATGGGCCGTCCAGCTTCTGGTGTAAGAGGTATAAGGTTACGCAAGGGAGATTTTGTGACCAGCATGGATGTCATCGATCCCGGAGGTGATCTGTTGGTTGTGTCCGAGAAGGGATATGGCAAGAGGACACCCTTGAAGGAATATCCTGCGAAAGGGCGAGCGACGGGCGGTGTGATTACACTCAGCCGGAGTAAACGTGACGTCACAGGCCACGTTGCCGCGGCGCGGGTCGTCGATGAAGAGGACGATTTAACGATCATCTCAAGTGGGGGAATCGTATTACGCACGAAGATGAAACAAGTCAAACAGGCCGGTAGGGCAACAATGGGCGTGCGCGTGATCAACCTGAAAGAAGGGGAGACCGTGGCATCCGTTGCACGCATCGCGGCTAAGGATCTGAAGCAGATTGGAGTCGAGAAGTAACTTGACTTCGTAATATAAAGTTCACCCCCTCATGTAGTCGAGGGGGTTTTTTCTTGTTTGGAATTGAGTCTATCACATCGCATAGGTTGACATTCTAAGATGCTAGATATTCTGAGATATTCATATTTTCATCGTAGATGACCCATTGAGAAGCTTCCCGCGAATTCTACGGCCACGGGACGCCTAATGCTAGGATGTTGTAGGGGCGCAATAAATTGCGCCCCGATAATTGTGTTATATAAGAAAGGCAGTGAAACTTTGCGCCCCGACATGGAAGTTGGATGATGTTTTGGTGTTAAGCTTTCAACAATCAGGGAGAACTAGTTTCTTCCGCCTCCAAAACACCTGTCTAACAATGCCGGGTTCATCAATCAAAGACTTTGATAATTCCTCAAAACGAACTGGATCTCCGGTCGTGTAATAGTCAATCTGACCATGTTTCTCAGGAGGCGCGGATAGGTCATGCTGGTTGATAACCCTACCTGTTTGGCGTGCGATCGCTGGTGCGGGGTCGATGACCTGCACGCCTGGACCAGCGAGCTCGGACAGGAGTGGAATAATGAAAGGATAATGTGTGCACGCCAGAACTAGGGTGTCCGCACCATGTTCAAGAAGGGGTAAGATCCCCTGCTCTAGAATCTCCCGAGTCTTTGCCCCGTCTAAATCCCCTTGCTCAATTTGGTCTACCAAGCCAGGAAGGGTTTTTTCAAGCACCGTGACATTACTTGCGAATCGTTCCACAACGGAAGCGAAAAGCTTACCTTGAAAGGTCGCGGGCGTTGCCAACACGCCGACGACCTGGCTCTGTGTAGTCTCCGCAGCAGGCTTGACGGCAGGCTCCATACCAACGAAAGGTATGGAAGGGAAGGTGGATCTTAAATCCTTCAGCGCTGCTGCTGAAGCCGTGTTGCATGCGACGACAATGGTCTTGGCATGATGATCTAGGAGGAAGTTGGTTATGCTGTGAGCAAAAGTCCGTACTTCATGCAACGCTCGCTGGCCATAGGGGACATGAGCTTGGTCAGCGAGGAATATAAGGTCTTCGTTTGGCAGTAGGGCTCTGATTTGCCTGAGGATTGAAAGACCACCAACACCGGAATCAAAGATGCCAATCGCTCTATCGTCCATAGCTGGAAGGGTACTACTTGCATGCCGCTTAGGTCAAGGTCGTGAAAGTGACTACCGGAGCGCCTCACTCGGCTTGGTTTCTAAACATCCAGTGATAGTTACAACAGAGTGAGTAACGCATCGAGAAATAAAAAAAGGGTGCAGCCTTTTGAGCTGCACCCTGGTCTTTCAAGATCCTTATGATGGGCCTCGCTTCTCTTTTAGGCGCGCTCGTTTACCGACACGATCACGTAGGTAATACAATTGTGCTCGTCGTACATGGGCCCGTCGGATCACTTCGACCTTTTCGACACGCGGGGACCGCAGCAGGAAAGTCCGCTCGACACCGATACCGTGAGATGCGGTTCTTCGAACGGTAAAGTTTGCATTGTTACCGCCTTTTCGCAATCGAATGATGGTGCCCCGAAATTCCTGGACCCGCTCACGATCTCCTTCTTTGATTCTCACATGCACAACAACGGTATCACCCGGACGGAGTTGCGGGATGTTTGGGTTTACCGGTGCTTCAAGAGCTTTCACTACATCAGTCATCAGAATTAACCCTGGTTGATTTAGACACGACTGGCCGCCCATTCATTCGGGCGGCGCAGGCAGAAGTATACCACAGCGCTGGGAAATGCGTCCAGGTGAGTATAGGGCAGGATGGTTTGATCGATTATTCTACTAATCTGGATCAAGATTTCAGGCTACTAGTGGTGCGTGAGGACTCGGTTGCCCAGAATTCACAGCTTCACAACCCATGATGATTCGTTTTCAATGTTTACTAGGATCGCTGAGTAACTTACGTGCCAGGAATAAACCAGCTAAGGATTTTGCATCCTCTAATTCACCTTGGGGGATCCGAGCTGTAGCTTCATCCCATGTCAGACGCTCAATGTTTAGGTCTTCATCATGATCCGGTGTAAGCGGTGCCTCGCTGAGATCTTTTGCGAGGTAAAAGTGTAGGTACTCCGTTGAATAGCCTGGAGCGAGGAACGCTCCCCCTAGTGGGGTTAGCTGGCCAGGGGACATACCGATCTCCTCTCGGCATTCACGCACGGCACCCACTTCGGGTTCCTCCCCTGGGTCGAGTGTGCCAGCAGGAAGTTCGAGCAGCCTTTTTCCTGTCGGATGCCGATATTGTTGAACGAACCATATTCTCCCCTCGTCATCAACAGGGATGAGGACAACAGCGTCATGGTGCTCTACAACATCGACACGCATGGTTTCGCCAGTAGGTTTGTCGACCTGATCAATCCGCACGGCGAAGATCTTGCCTTGAAAAACTTGTTCTGTGCGATTTACACGGTATTTCATGAGTTTCTCCAGGTCTAAAGGCTTCTAGCGCCCTATGACACCAGTCCTTGAATTCTACCAATGAGTGCACCGAAAAAGGTATCCTGATGGTATGGGGAGGGGAACACTTGGCTATGGCGGTGCGACCCACCTCCCCAAAGAATTGGGTTTTCTTCTCATACTTGGTTGTTATCAGGGATTTACCAAACGTAAGTGTTGCTTGATCCTGTTAAGACCAATCCTCAGGGAAAGTAAACAGGGGTAGACTTCTCTGTCTACCCCTGTTTTGTTTTTCTCTACTGCCTATTCACTATTTGCTACAAGGTTCCGATACAGCGCACAAAATGAGCCAGTGGGCAAGATCATACCCCACTTGTCAGCAATTGAGACGATCCGAAACACGAAACGAGATGTTTCGATCTAGGGGATGACCAATTCCTGACCGGGGTAGATCAAGGCTGGATTAGTCAGATTATTAGCGTCGATGATGGATTGCGGATCAACACCATACTGACGGGCAATCTGCCAGATCCATTCACCCGGTTGTACGACATGGACCACGCCCCCTGCTTCACCGGTTGGCTCTTGGGTTTCAACAACTCCAGATGGTGCAGGTATCTTCAGAACCAAGCCTGGATATATCTGGCTGGGGGAGGTCAGATCATTGAGCTCAATGATGTCCTCTGGTTCGACGCCGAACTGCCTGGCGATCTTGAAGATCCAATCGCCTGGCTGGACGGTGTACTCTGTGATCTCCCCGGATGTGGGTGTCGCCTCGGGTGTGACCGCAGCAGGTGTGCCTGAATCCTCAGGTGTCTCGGTGGCAGTAGGAGCTTCCGTAGGCGTTGCCTCGCCAGCCTCCGCGGTTTGCGTGAGAATGGCCGCGCGGACCGCGTCCATCGTGGCCTGTGTATCAGCGGCCTCCTTTGAGGTTGCTTCCTCTGTTTCAGGGGCAGGGGAAGTTGATGCTGAACGTGTACAGGCCGTCATGGTGAGCGCGAGCATGATGAGTGCGGCGAACACCAGGAAACTAAGGTGTTTTTTACCCATTGGCTCCTCCTAGCATATACATGGACTGATTTGGGTGTACAACCCGGTTGGTCGCATGTTTTCTACCGTTCCGAGTTGATAAAACTAATTCGCACCCTTCCGTTTGTGGGGTCAGCTATTGCCCCATTTTGATCTTCAAGCGCGCATAGTAGCATAGGAGCTAAAGTGCGTCAAGCGGGGTAGCTGACCATCTGATTGGTGCAAGATACGTGCCGTTTTTTCGCTCCTGTCCTAATATCTTGATGTATGAGTGCTCTGAATAATCCACTCTCAAGGTGAAGGACGTGGTATATCTAGGGGCGCGGTCGCAGTCCGCACCCCCAAATATAGCGTCCTCTTCTTACGATTGACATGGTTCAATTGAGCCATTTTATACAAAAAACGACCTGGCGCCACTATGCGCCAGGTCGCACACCTTCGATATAGATGTTTCTATCTTACCGCTTCCTTGAATCTGGGACGAAACTTATAGCTATAAACGAGCATGCCTTTTTCGCCGTCTGAGCGTAATTTCCGTGTCACCATCTCGACCGGCATTCCGACTTCAACGGGTTCATCACCTAGATCAGTTAGTTGAGCCGTGAGCATTGGGCCTTCTTCAAGCTTCACAAGCGCAACGGTATAGGGGGCGTGCTCCTCATATCCAGCCGGGGCTTGAAAAACCGTTGTATACGAATAGACCTCACCGCGACCGCTGAACTGGTAAAGGGTACGAGCATCTTCACTACACTCAGGACATATATCCCGCGGTGGGAAAATCTTCTTCTTGCAGTGTGGACAAACCTCACCGATTAAAGCGTATCTTTGCCTCTTTAATCTCCAGTGTCTTGATATCTCCATACCTCGCCTCATGAATAAAGTTCGTGTAAGTCAAGCTAGAGTTTAGGCGTTTGTGACTCTCAAGAGCTATCAGATACCTCTCAAGGCCCATCTTTCCTAGAAAGGATGTGAGTCGCAGCAGTTGCTCCGCTTGCCGCCAGACATTGAGCCATGCCAAATCTCGCACCCTGAACCTGGTTTTCACCTGCTCGGTCCTGCAACTGAAGGGTTATCTCTGCTAACTGATACACACCTGTAGCGCCTCCTGTATCACCGCGGGCCTTTGAACCACCAAAGGTACAAATAGGAATTTCGCCGTCCTTAGCGATAACGCCATCATGGGCTAGTTTCCAGCCCTCTCCTCGTGTGGCGAACCCAGCCGCTTCAAGGGACAAAGCAGCGTAAATCGAATAGCGATCATGCAACTCGAATATATCGATGTCCTCAGGTTTCAATCCGGCCTGTTGTAGAGCTTGAATGGATGAATCGACAACAGAATCCAGCAGCAGTGGGTCAGATCTATCATGTATGGCCACCGTATTGCTCACAATTGAAGAAGCCGCGATTCGCACAGGTGGATAGGGAAGATCCTCGGGTAACGCGTTACTACGTGCCATGAGTATTGCAGCAGCACCATCGGCTAGTGGGGCAGCATCGAACAGATTTACGGGTTCGCTTACCATCGGTGCGTTCAGATAATTCTCAACCCGGATTGACCTTCGGTAGATAGCTTGCGGGTTGGTTACGGCGTTGGCGTGGGCGTTAAGGCTAAACCCGGCGAATGCATCTTCTGGAACGTTGTATTCATGAAGATATCGGCGCATGAGAAGTGCTGCTTGAGCTGTAGGTGTGATCCCATGAACGGCCTCATGATCAGCATCGCTAGAGGTACTGAGGGCGGCTTCCAGTTCAGCACTCGTTCTTTCGGTGACTTTCTCGACACCAACAATGAGCGCGACATCGATCACGCCGGACGTAATGGCGAGGTAAGCTTGGCGCGCTGCGGCACCACCTGAAGCACCTGCTGCTTCGATCGTGATCGCTTCGATTCCTCGTAATCCAGCGAAATCCGCTAGTAAAGCCGCTAATTGTGTCTGTCCGGAGAGGGAGGGCGCTAACATATTAGCCACATATAAAGCTTGTGGTCTTGCCCAAACCCCATCTGCTTGCAACGCGGTGATGGCATCAAGTGCCAGCTCTCTCAAGGATTTCTCCCAGTGCTCACCTACTGGAGTCATGCCGACACCGATGATATACACATCCTTGTTGGTCTTCGCGTCTTGTGTCATGGTCATTTCATCGCAATCTTGCCGTGGTAGCGGGCGTAGGTTGCATAATCGATCTCAGTGCGTCTTGAGATGTAGTCGTGAGTCCTTGGTGCCAACCCTCGACGCTCAGGGAGCAAAGCTTTCGTCCTCAGACTCATCGCATCTGATCCTGCACCAGAACCATATGAGACCAGAAGAATACGTTCTTCTGGCTCTGCTACATCAAGCACTGCAGTCAGACCGACCAGGGAGGAGCCTGCATATACGTTCCCGATTTTAGGGACCAACAATCCGGTTTCGATTTGATCCATCGTAAACCCTAGCTGTTTGGCTACTCTTTTTGGAAACTTGGTGTTCGGTTGATGGAAAATGACATGTTGAAAGTCAGAGGGTGAACAATTCAACGCCTCCATGAGAGCCTGGGCAGCCGATGTGATATGTTTGAAATAGGCGGGTTCACCTGTGAATCGCTCCCCATGTACAGGATATTTCTCCTCGGCGCGGCGGAAGAAGTCTGGTGTATCGGTAGCGTAGGAATAGGAACCTTCGATTGTTGCCAGTGACATCTCGGCCGGACCAAGTAGAAAGGCAGCCCCTCCTGCTCCTGCGGTGTATTCCAAGGGATCACCCGGTCGGCCTTGCGCAGTGTCCATCCCTATTGCCATTGCGTAGTCAGCCATATCGGATCCAACGAAACCGATGGCAGCCTGCATCGCTTCTGTCCCCGCCTTACAGGCGAACTCCCAGTCAGCCGCTTGTGTGTGGGGCGTGGCACCGATCGATTCTGCGACGACTGTCGAGGTCGGCTTGACGGCATATGGATGGGATTCCGATCCAACCCATACGGCACGAATCTCGGTGGGATCGATGCTGGCACGGGCTAACGCGTTGCGCGCCGCCTCGATGGACATGGTGATCACATCCTCATCGAGACCCGCAACCGCTTTCTCCTCAATCGACAAACCGCCGGTGCCCGATTTCCACACACGCGCCACCTCCCTCGCCGGTAAGCGATAACGCGGGATATATGCGCCGTAACCTACAATACCTACATCACGAAGTGGTTTGAGGATGGGTGTTTCTTTTTTTTCTGTCACTTATTCATACCTCGCCGATTGTTTCAACCTCGACTATATGAGCATAATCAGGTTGATTGTCTCCTTGCCATTCATGGGACTCGATTTTATCTTGCGCGGGTGCAAGGTCCAAGCCATTCTATCCGGATCTGCCTTCTTTGCCCATCGTGGTGATCAGTTCTTGAGCACGATTGAGTGTTATTGTCCCCTCATCGACCATCTGATTTGCCACCAATTCAACCAAAGCCCCTTCTGCGCCTGCAGCGATGGCGATTTGTCGGGCATGGAGAGCCATATGACCTCGCTGAATGCCCTCCGTGGCCAAGGCGCGTAGAGCGGCAAGGTTTTGCGCAAGTCCAACGGAAACAACGATCTCTGCGAATTCACGGGCACTACTTACGCCAAGGATTTTCAGATTGGCTTGGGCCGTGGGATGGACACGTGTGGCGCCACCCACGATTCCTACAGCTAAAGGCATTTCCAATTCGCCTTCTAGGTCACCTTCTTGGTTAACCCACCAGTTGCTCAAGGAGGTATAGTGGCCGTCCCGAGCGGCGTATGCATGGGCTCCCGCCTCTACTGCTCGCCAATCGTTGCCGGTTGCAATCAGGACGGCGTCAATCCCATTCATGATCCCTTTGTTATGTGTTGCGGCTCGATATGGATCCACTGCAGCCAACGCCCACGCCTCGATGATGCCATCGCGAACGCGCTCGCTGCTGAATTCGCCGAAGGCAAGCTCTCTGTATGGAATACGGCAGTGAGCATATGCTAAACGTTGATCGGCAAGATTCGAGAGGATACGTAGATGTGCACGACCCCCTGTAAGGACTTCAATCCGTGGTGCGAGAGCTTCTGCGGCTGTGTTAACCGTATTTGCACCCATGGCGTCGCACGTGTCGTAGATCAAATGGACAACCAACATCGGTCCTACTGGGGTTTCACCCAACATCCGTACTTCGAGATCGCGTGCCCCTCCACCCAGTTTTGTGATGACTTGATTGACCTTATTTGCGGTTTCGAGCAGTTCTGTTTTATTCTCGAGTATTTGCTGTTTGGCGGCCTCAAGATCTTCCAGCTCAAGGATCTGAATCTGGGCGATCATATTGGATGCGGAGGATTTCGCCGTGAAACCCCCTCCAGATCGCACGAGCTTTGCCATGTAGGACGCCCCTGCAACAACAGAAGGCTCCTCAATAACCATCGGCACGAGAACTTCACGATCATTAACAAGGAAGTTCACGGCTATACCTAGTGGAAGATCATAGGTGCCGATCACATTTTCGATCATGTGATTGGCACCCTCCGATGATAAACCTCCCTCACCAGATAGCGCAGTCAAAGCTTCTGGATCCAACTTGCAGACCTCAGCCACCGCGGCGAGACGATCTTCTCGGGTCAACGCGTAGAAACCGGGCAAGCGCGAGGAGCGGGTGTTGGGCATCATGTCACTCCTGGGCAAGACGTCGCTCATATATACGACTCTTAATCTGGCAAAAACTATCAGGATTGGAGATGTGTACTTTGTATTGGCAGCGGTTATGGGAAGGGGGGCGATTTTTGGTTGAACGTTGGCGATCGCATACGTATAGGGTAGAATTTATCCAAAGGGAAGGTATGATGTGAAAGAAGAGCGTCAGTCTCTGGGAACCCAGAAGGAGGCCCCAGATGAGAGCTCACGTGCAGAGAACAACGTGGATGCTCTGCACCGGGCAACATTGAGTTTATTTTCTGACCTGTCTTTGGACGGCGTCCTCCGCCGCATCATCCATGCAGCCCGTGATCTTTCCGGAGCCCAATACGCAGCAATTGGAATACCTGATGGTAAAGGCGGGCTGGAGGCTTTTATCACCCTCGGTATGTCAGATGAAGAGACGAGGCAGATTCCGCACCTGCCTGTGGGGCATGGGTTGATAGGAGAGATGATACGGACGGGTCAAAGCATACGTATTCCAGAAATAATCGAGCATCCACGTTCGGTCGGTTTTCCTTCAGGACATCCGAGGATGCGTTCCTTTCTGGGTGTTCCCATCATTGCCTATGGTCGTAACTTAGGCCAGATCTACCTCACCGATAAACGCAATGCTGATGAATTCACTCCCGAAGATCAACGATTGATTGAGATGCTGGCAGCACACGCTGCTGCGGCAATTGAGAACGCCAG
The DNA here is from genome assembly GCA_020350285.1 of Anaerolineaceae bacterium. GTDB lineage: Bacteria > Chloroflexota > Anaerolineae > Anaerolineales > E44-bin32 > DUEZ01. Next base: position 3,338,517 of record CP070708.1, on the reverse strand, counting down.
GCTTTACCGACAAGTCTCGGAAAGCGAAGCGGAGCTTACCCAACGCAACCTGGAATTGGAACTTGTTAACTCTTTATCCACGACCACAAGTTCAACATCGGAACTTGATGCCTTGCTTGAGGTGATGCTTGAGAGACTGATTACCATCTTTGGGGCTGGTGCTGGGGAATTCTACCTGAGGGAGGAGACGGAAGGCAGTTTTTACAAAGTACTTCATCGGGGGGAGGTGATCGAGGCTTTGTGGGAGGCCGATCGTTTTCGGCCTGGCGAAGGATTGGTCGGTCAAGTGGCGAAAGATGGCAAGCCATTATGGACCCCTAATCTTACTGATGAAGTGACTTATTTAGATCCAGCTGTGGGTGATGCTGGTTTTGGATCGATGGTTTGTGTCCCGCTTAACGCGCCTGGACAAGTTGTTGGAGTTTTGTGTCTTGCTTTTCAAGGCGAGCGCGTTATCGATGAGAGGGAAATCAGCCTGCTTGAAGCTGTTGGTGCCGGGGTTGGGATCGCGGTCGAAAATGCTCGTCTCAATCGACGGACACGTCGCTTAGCCGTACTAGAAGAACGTGAGCGAATTGGAATGGATCTCCATGATGGGATCATCCAATCGGTCTACGCAGTTGGGTTGACCCTCGAATATATCCGTCTCCAGATCGAGGAGGATCCAGAACAGGCCATCCAACGATTGGAGCAGGCGATCGAAGGTCTTGATGCGGTTATTGGGGATCTGAGATCTTATATCCTCGATCTGCAGCCGAGTCGCATTGAGGTTGATGATCTTCATGTTGCGCTGGAACGGCTCGTTGGGGAGTTTAAGTCCAATACCCTCGTTGATGCAGAATTGATCACTGAGCCAGAAGCGCTTGAGAAACTGGAACGAGTTACCGCTTCCGAGTTATTTCTCATTGCCCAGGAAGCGTTGGCCAATACTGCTAAGCATGCTTTTGCCACCAAGGTATGGCTCAGCGTTCGTCAACTTGATGAGGAAGTATTCCTCCAGGTTATCGACAATGGGCGAGGGTTTGACCTCAACAAGGAACCCGAAAGGTTAGGTCATGGATTGTCAAATATGTCTGAAAGGGCACGACAGATAGGGGGGCGGTTCGAGATCGTGTCCAATCCGGGTGACGGGACAACGGTCACCGTACGTATGCCAATGAATCAGGATTCCCACGCATCACAATCTCCGAGCAGTTCTACTTCCGTTTCGGCCCACATTAACTGATCTGACACCCCGAATTTCAAGCGTGACAGGTTTCAAATCACTTTGGGATATTGTTCACTGGAGCATGTTTTGAAGGGGTCTTATACTGAACTTAACTTTTAGCATCGGGTAGCTTATATGTGCCCAGCACGGTTATATATCGTCGACGAACACGATTCTGTAAGATCTGCGCTTGCAGATCGGTTGAGTCGCGCTACCGGTTTCACCGTCCTCGGTCACTCAGGGGATGCTAACCAGGTACTAGAGGATATCCAAGCGCAGGAACCGGATGTCGTTCTGCTTGAGGTTAAGCGGAGTGATGGAATGGGGTTAGAGATAATGCGCCAAATTTCGGAACTATCCGATCCGCCTTGTTTAGTTGTTCTGACCTCTTACCCCACCGAGTGGGAGGAAGAAGCCGCAATCCGAGCGGGGGCGACATCCTATTTACTCAAAGATCTTGACACCGAGGAGCTCATCCGCTACATCTCAGAGTTATGTTCTAAATAAATCATCGGGACGAATACATCACATCGTCCTCGACCAGGCTCGAGGACGATGTTTGTTTTATTGGGTTGTGACCACTATTCTCCACCAAATGTAATGAGAAGATTTAGCTGTGTGCTTCAAGATGCATCAACGGAGGCTGAAGCCTGCGGGTACAGTAATTTCGCCTCCGCAGATGTCATTCCGAGATTTTAATACGAGAGAGGAATCCCTATGATGTATCGATTAAAGAAGTTGCAACATAGGGATTCCTCGTCGCATGGCTCCTCGGAATGACATTTAGCAGGTATAGGCGCACTTCATTTTGCGCACCCTCGGTAAAAGTAACTTCTCGGGGTCCGATATCCAATGAAGTGACAACCTAGGGTGTATGTCAGCGCAGGCTAAAGCCTGTGGTTACATTAATTACGCCCCTACACGGATCGTAATTTGTATGCGGTTTCTCGAGGAGGTGATATCCAATGTTGTTGCACCCCTGAAGGTGCGCCAACGCAGGCTCAAGCCTGCGGCTACTGATTCCTTTTGGATTGGCAGAGGACTCGGAAGAAACCTCCCCGCGAGTTTTAAACTCGCGGGGAGGTAATTTACCGCTTGAAGCCTGTAGCTTGCAGCTTGAAGCTTGTAACATGCGACTTGTGCCTTGAGGTCAATGCCTGCCACCGCAAATCATAACCTTGAAAGTCCGTCACTCTTCCGTTATAGTTTACGGGAGTTCTTGATAGCGAGAGGTGTATTCATGCCGATGACGGAAAAGCAACGTAATATTCGACGGCGCCAACGACGAGTGCGAAAACTGCGTGCACTCAAAGCCAGGCTTGAAGAGACACAAGATGTAAAGACCCGCAGACGTCTGATTGAAAAAATCCGTCGGATCTCACCATGGGAGCCCCTTCCCGATAAGTAACATGCCTGTCATAATGAATTTCAACCGCCGAACGAATGACTCGTTCGGCGGTTTTCTGATATAGGCTCACGCATGGTTCTGTTGCAAGAAAAGGCGTGCCTAGCAGGAGGAAAAACTCCGAGGAACCATTTATGTATCTGTACTATCTGTAATCACCAAGCGTGCCCCAAGTTTCAATCAGATCATCCTTTGGGGTGGGGGCGTGGAAATGGATCACAAGCGGTGCTTGATCCAACTCTGGATATTTCACCACCAATGCGCGATCCCCATACCGAAAAGCTTCTAAGACCAAAGGCATGTGTCGGCGAAAGATCTTTTCTCGCCATTTAGCGGAACCGAGGATCAATCCACCGCTGACATGAGCATGGACATGGAGGGACATACCTTCTTCATCCATTTCCCAAGCCGCCAACACCTCGTCGCGCATGAATCGTGTGTACCAGCCTGAGATCTGCTCCTGATCATAGGTAGGACCAATCGTTAAGAAGAGTTCACCCGTGGTATCCGAGTGGGTCAACGTATAGCAGCGCGGAATGCGTGGTCCAGCGTCTGTTGTTCCGTTTAGAAAACGGGTGTGTAGCTTCTCAGGATTTAGATGATTCATTAAAGTGTCCTTCGCTCGAGTTCAAGCATAAACCTACTCCATAAAGATACTCTCGGAGATCACTAAAAGCCACGTAATTGGCCCGTCCATGGTGGAGGATCCCCACGATCGTACTCTTCAATACTCGGACCTTGGAGTCGTCGAAGTCTCCATGATCCATAAAGATAACTTCCGGCAAGGAGTACGATAAGTGCTGGCCAACCCAAGATGATATTTATGATGGCGAAGAAGTTGCTAGTTCCACCTTGGAGGATGGCAATTTGAACCAATACACGTAAAGCAAAGAATATGGTCCAGAAGAAGGTGACCTCTTGATAAGCCGCGACGACCTTCGGGTGCCAATACCAGCCTAACGGCCATCTGCGTGTGATGTGACTGGTAAAAGCCACAAGCGGTCGTTTGATGATGATGCTTACGAGACAAAGGACAAATGTCAGCGACCCCGAGACGAGTGCCGGCACAAAAAAGCCCTCTGTTCTGCCCAGCAGCTTCACAATAGCGATTGCTGCGATAACACCTCCTAAACCTCCCACGGCGTACCCAACAGATTCTCCCTTGAATAGACGGAACATCGTGAACACCAAAGCCATACCGAGTGACGACCACAAGGCGTAATTTACATCAGCAAGTTCGTTCACGATGACAAACGTGAGAGGAGGGAGAATCGAATCTATGATCTTCTGTCTACCTGCGACAACGCTTCGAAATTCCTCTAACAACTCTTGTAATTTCTCCATGAACCCTTCCTAGAGCCCACAAGTAGCTTGCAGTTTGTGGCTTACGACTTTCTTCACATCTTTCTCTCTGCATAATTGTTGATTAAGGTGTGATGGGTAGCTTAGATAACTAATATGACGCCGAAAACGATCTCAACGATCAAGCTGATAACATTCGATGGCTCAACTGATTTATCGACGATCATGGACACAAGCCGTACAAAGCCTATAACGAGGTAGGCTATTCCCAACATCTGATAGGTAGCAGGAACGTTCAGCAGAAGCGGTGTAGCGCCTAGGGCCACAAACAAAGCGCCAAGTATGGATCGAATCTCGGTGACCCCGCGCGGTCCTGTCACACTCAATCCTGTGAAGCCAGTAATTGCGGTGGGTCGGATCAAAGACACCAAACCTGTGGCGATCGTAGCTATCGCAGCAATGATCTTCAATACCGTCACTATCATCATCTCTCTCCTTTCATGATTTAGTTGATGATTTCGATGTGATTCAATTCTTGAGAAGCTGAACTCCAAGGATGGAAACCCCGTAGCCGTATAGACTCAAGTGAGTATCCCTCGAGTTCAGCCCTTGATTTGCCGATCGTGATATGACCGACATCTCATCCGGTGGATTCAGGCGTCGCCAGAGATCGAGATTTCAGGAAAACGCCTACCACAAGCACGACCAAGACCAATCCCGAGGTGATCCAAGCCGCGGGTGCAACGAGCGCGGCTCCTTGGTGTTTCATGGCGATTCCTACAAATGCCCATATGAGGACCAGCAAGTAAGCGACATCCCCTCGCGTCAGGCTCATTGCTAGTGCAATCGCTAGTCCAGCGATCAACATAATCACTGCCCACACTTCAGGGTTTATTCCCCATCCACTCCAATTTATGTAATCCAGTAGTGAGGTCACGTTGGCGATGGTCGCCACGGTGATCCATCCGAGGTAAATGCTGAATGGAACATGCACAGACCATCTCTCAGCTGTGGAAACCTCCGCACGACCGATATCCAATCGCAGATAGATAACGATCAACGAAATCAAAAGTGTAAGCATCGCGACCAAAGTCAAAGGGAATTGTTCGTAATGCCAGAGGAAGATCCAGGCCATGTTGGCTAGAGAAGCGATGGTAAATGGAACCCCAATGCGACGCAGACGCTGATTGTCTGATTGCGCGGGGATTGCCTGGAAAATCGCATACGCGCCAAGACCCAGGTAAATAAGACCCCAGATGGTAAAAACGTAACCAGCTGGAACGAAAAATACTTCAAAACGGTCCGAAATCTCTCCTGTCGTCTGCCCATTGAGGGGCAGCGCGGTGGCTAGACCGTTGACCACGATGGTGGCGATAACCATCACAACGACGATCGCCTGCCTAAGTTTGTCATTGTTCATGTTAAATCTCCTTTTACTTTCTTTTCGATTTATAGATTTGAAATTCCTTTTGATATGCAAGAGAAACCCACTGCGCCAGGGCCCACGTGCGTACCAATGATCGGTGTCACCTCCGCGATGATCGGTTCTTTGCCACTTGGAAGGAATGGATGGGCACGTTGCCGAAAAGCTTCGACTTTATCAGGCGCATTGGTGTGAATTAGTGCGATCTCCTCAAATGGATGGAGGTTGGCGAGGTGATCCATCAACCATTCGATTGCCCCTTTTTCTGTGCGCACTCTGTCGACATCCATCTTTCCATTATGCATGCTTAGCAGAGGTTTAATGCTCAACAACGACCCAACCGTGGACCGAAATCTGCTGGCGCGACCGCTCCGGCGTAGGTATTCAAGCGTATCCAACGCGGCGAATGAGTATGTCCGTAACGCCTTATCTTTTAACATGGACACGATTTCTTCCATCGTCATCCCCGAAACTGCGGCTTGTGCGGCCGCAATGGCTAATAAACCGGTTCCTAAGCTGATCTGGCCGGCATCAAATACCGTTACAGGCACATCGGTTAGTGTTTCCAAGGTGGACTGGGCGATGTCAGCTGTCGCGCTGAGGCTGCCCGCAATATGAATCGAAAGGATTTGATCCGCTCCCTCGGCACTCAATTTCTGATAGATGTTCTGAAACATTTCAACACTTGGAACTGATGTTGATGGTGGCGTTGGGTGATCTGGAAGCATCTTATAGAATTCTTCACGCGTAAGTTCCACGCCATCGAGATAACTTTGATCACCGAAATTGATGTAAAGGGGAACAATGGTGATGTCATGTTGATCTGCAATGGTCTGTGAGAGATCGCTGGTGCTGTCTGTCACAATCTTAATTGTCATCGTATATCCTCGTGCTTCTCTTTTATTTGAACATTTCTTTTTGTAGACCAATACTTTCAGCTTGCCTCTGTCCGCTGCCCCAGCCAAAATCGCGACCAATCTCCACGACTTTGCCGTAACGCAAACAGAATATACAAACAGGCCGTCATGTTTCCGAAAATCATCATAAAAATCACCCAAATCAATGATCGCCCAATAGAGCGTTCTCGGTAGATGATCCAGCCGGAAAAGATGAGGAAACCAATATATACATCGATCAAGGAGACTTTTCCCCAAGCGAGGGAGAGAATAACGCTACCCTCTGCAGAGAAGTCACCGACGATAAATGCGGTGGATATGGAGAAAAACATGATCAGGAAACCGATGAGTGCAAGTGCGGTAACCCCACGATAGATCGTAGTATTCAAGGTTGTTGATGTTGTTTTAGTTGATTCCATGATTTATCTTCCTTTAAAATTTAGCCTGATACTGCCTCATGCTTCATCTTGACTGCTTCATTAGCTACTCCGGATATTAAACCGGAGAAAACCTGTGCATGGATCGGGTAAAGCAGGTACCAATAGATCAATCCGATAAGCCCTTTCGGTGCGAACATCGCAGTTTGAACCAAGAAGCTTCGATCCTCTGCCAATGGATGAGTTTCAAATTGAAGCCATGCTCGTCCTGGAAGCCTCATCTCAGCTCGCAGGCGCATCATGCGAACAGGCTCTAAGTGTTCAACTTGGTAGAAGTCGAGCACATCGCCAACGCGAAGATGGTCGGGATCGCGACGATGACGGCGAAGACCGACACCACCAAACAGGCGATCAATGGCCCCTCTGATGCGCCATAACCAATTCGCATAAAGCCAGCCACGCTCGCCACCTAAACCCGTGAATGCTTTGAATACAACATGTGGGGGAGCTTCAACCTCAAGCGCACGACGTTCAATGATCATGCCTTCCTTGGTGGTCAACTTAACAGGGACGACATCACCCTGATGAACGGCATCGACATCTCTTGCAGAGGTATCCACCTCGCTGGCCTGTAGAGCCTCCAAAGCTTTACGAACCGCGGCCTGATAATCGATAAGGCTAATTTCGGGAAAGAGATTACGAGCTGTTTCGGATCGGACCAAGACTTCATCGCGTAAACCTTCAATCAGGGGGCGAGCAACTGCGGCCGGAATCGGGGTAACCCAGTGAACCCAATACGAGGAAAGCCTGGGTGTGAGCACTGGGACCGGAAGTATCCAACGTTTGAGACCGCGCACGTTCGCATAACCTTGAAGCATATCGCCGTAACTCATGATTTCTGGTCCACCAATTTCGACAATGAGATTTTCATCTCCGGGGTGCCGGAGCGAAGCAATGAGATAGTCAAGGACGTTGGAGATGTGAATGGGTTGAGTCCGTGTAAAGACCCAGCGCGGGCAGATCATGAGTGGAATCCGCTCAGTCAGGTATCGAATCATCTCGAAGGAGATACTTCCTGCCCCGACAATCACGCCTGCGCGGAATTCGAAAACAGGCCCCCCAGCTTCTCTCAAGGCTTCACCCGTTTGTTGGCGTGAACGGAGATGGCGCGAAAGATCAGCATCGGGATCACCGAGACCGCCAAGGTAGATGATTCTTTGGATTTTCGCTTTCTCAGCGAATGATCCAAATTGTCTTGCGGCCATGAGATCCCGGTGGTGATATTCACGCCCTGCCATCATGCTGTGGATGAGGTAATACGCAGCTTGTACGCCATCAAACGCAGTTTCCAGGGTGCTTGGATCGAGGACATCTCCTTCGATCACCTCAACATCCTTGAACCAGGTTCGATCTTGTATTCGTGTTAAATTACGAGCTAAAGCACGAACACGGTAGCCCTCCGACAATAATCGAGGGATCAACCTTCCGCCCACATAACCTGTTGCGCCCGTAACCAAAACAGTCTCAATACCGCTCATGATGTCTTCTCTTTAACTTCTATACTCAATCCTATACCTCTTCAACCCATGACCCAAAGTCTTATTCATGATGCATTCTTTGCTATGAATCCCACATGGTTTGCGAGAGGCATTGACTTATTCATTCAATTATTCTTTCGATCCTGAATTTTCTCTTGCAAAAGCATATGCCTCCAAGGTCCGTTTTCTAGCGGTGGCGTGATCCACGATCGGTGCGGGATAATCCACCCCAAGGACGCATCCTGTTTTCTCTTGCATCTCGCTCGACATCTTCCAGGGCTCGTGGACAAACTTTCCGGTTACATTTTGTAATTCGGGCACCCATTTGTGGATAAATCTACCGTGGGGGTCGAACTTCTTGCTTTGAAGTACCGGATTGAAGATCCTGAAATAAGGCGCGGCGTCGGTACCGGTACCGGCTGTCCATTGCCAACCTCCATTATTGGAAGCCGGATCCCCATCAATCAAATGCTGCATGAACCAACGCTCTCCCCAGCGCCAATCGATGAGAAGATCCTTGACCAAAAACGAAGCTACGATCATACGTCCACGATTGTGCATCCATCCGGTTTGGCGCAGTTGACGCATGGCAGCATCAACGACAGGGAAACCTGTTTGCCCATCGCACCAGGCTGTGAAATCACGCTCGTTATTCACCCAGGGAATGGTGCGTAGGTTTGCCCGAAAGCTTTGCGTTCTCACATGTGGGAAATGATGGAGGATATGGATATAAAATTCCCGCCAGATTAATTCACTGAGCCATGTTTGAGCACTTTCACGAGCATCATCCGTAGGGGCGGTATTAATTGCTTTGTGGGCAGCATCGATAGCTTGCCAGGCTGAAAGCATACCAAAGCGAAGATAGGGCGAGAGCCGCGAGGAACCCGAGATGTCCAATAGGTTCCGTTCATCAGCATAACGATAAACAGGAGCCTGTTTATCTTTGGTGAAAGCATCAAGCCGATGTTGAGCTTCCCTTTCTCCAGGTTGGAATGGCGCCTCAGGCGTCAGGATTGGTTTGTTGGGTACCTGATCGCTAGCCAATCCTAGAGGGGTGGGGATGTCCTGTGGGGTATGATGGAGATCTGATGCATTCCGGGTGGGTAAGGCGCGCCACGCACGACTGAATGGTGTAAATACAGAATAAGGTTTCCCGTCAGCCTTCGTGATCATCGAAGGCGGCCAATACGTTAAGCCATCAACGAGTTTCAATGGAAGTTCATGGGAAATTTGATCATCACGGCTTCGGGCGTAGGCAGAGAAATCAGCTTCAGCGAAGATCGCCCCTGCCTGAGTCTCAGAAGTAATCGCCTGGAGAACATCTAATGGATCACCTTTCCGGATGATCAATGTGCTGCCGTGTTCAATGAGGTCACCTTCCATTTGCCGCAGACCTGTGAAAAGAAAGGCCAATCGTTTTTGCCCGACATAGGGTGAACGAAGCAATTTCGGGTCGAGCACAAACAACGGGATGACCTTTTCGGCTTGCTCGAATGCCGTTCGTAAAGCGTTATTGTCGCTGAGACGCAGATCGCGCCGTATCCACCAGATTGCTGCTTTCATGCTTTATCCTTCGTTAATACCATTTCCTCATTAATAACAAATAAATCTGCCAGGTCAGGAGCATAGCTCTGCAGGTCTCGCTTTAATTGCCGTACTGCGATGTCCTTCGCCTTCGCTTCCAACATGACATCTGGCGCCACTTCGATGATGGATTGGTAAAACTGTATGAATTGGAAAGGATCGATGAACTCGGCGTGAGATCGCCAATTGGGAGATTGGCGCCCATTTTCGCTTCCGTAACGGAATCCCCAATCCGTACGAGGTGAAGAGAAATGAATTTTCGGGTGCGCTTCCCATCCCTGCCATGTCTCTAGACATAAATTCACTGCATCCTGGGGATCTAACCCGCTGGGATTGAAACAGAGGTGATGATGAGCATCGAAGACAACTCGGATGCCAACTAAATCGTGCAACACTAAAACATCATCGACGCCAAATCGTTGATCGTCATTCTCTACAACCAATCTTCGTTGCGCGGTTTGACTGAGTTGGGAATATCGCGCTGCGAAGCGCTTTATGGCTTCAACTTTATTGTTGTAAACGCCACCGATATGAACCACGACCACGGCATTATCGTCCAGTCCCATCGATTCAAGGACATTAGCTTGAACCTCAATATCAGCTGCTGATCGACTGGCCAGATCATCATCTGGGGCATTAAGAACGATGAATTGGCCTGGATGAAATGAGAGGCGAATGTCCCTTTCTCTGGCTACCCTACCGGTCTCAGCAAGCTCACTTGTGCACTCCTCAATTTGAGAATGGAATTGTGGTAGGTCGGGATGGGTGGCATAGGGAACCAAACCAGCTGCTAAGCGATACATGTTGATGTCAGCTTCTGAGAGGTAGTCGAAGATTTCTCGCAAATATTGAAGACTGATTCTCAGATGTGGATCGCTTGACCAGCGACGTGTGTCGTGAGATTTTAGATCCGGGCGGCTTAAGATTTGGACCGGAAAACCAATACGGGGTGTATGTTTAGTCATTGTTTATACCTGCGATCATTCACACGATCCTGTTGAGATGTCTAGCGTGCTTATTTAACCCTGTTGATAACGCTTGGATCCCCTTTGATTGACCTTACATCGGATGCGTTTCCACGGATAACCCTAAGGCCTGGATCAAATCCACGGATAAATCCAATCACGTCCTTCTTGTGCGTACTCGCAAGGCAAAGACGGCCAACGCATACATCGCGCCAGCTAGGAGCAGACAGGCAAGTACACCTTGCCAAAGGGCAACTCCATCCCAACCTTGGTTGATGAGTCCACGCATCGCTTCCAACACGTAGGTAATGGGGTTGATTTGTGCTGCTGACTTAAGCCATCCATCAAGTAAATCTATTGGAACGAAGGTGGGTGCCAAGAAGGTTAAAGGGAAGAAAATGAAGCTGGCACCCTGCGTTGCAGCTGCACTACCGCTGCCCAGTGCCGCCGAGACCGTGAAGCCGGCAAATCCTGTGCCTAACAAGATCGCCAGACCGATGACAACCAACAACCCCGGGAATCCGGTGGCGGGCTGCAATCCCAGAAGCAATCCGATACCTACAACGATCGAGGCTTGCATTCCGAGTATGAACGCGCCTGCCAGGATTGGAGCGAACAGCAATGTGGCCCGGCTTATCGGTGTTAGTAGGAGTTTGTCGAAGTACCCACTCTCAATGTCCCGAACGAGGTTCTGAGCAGCGACCCCCGCACCAGATAATGACGAACTGACAATCGAGAGCGGTAGGATGAAACCAAGATAACTGTTGCTACCAATATTGGGGATGAAGCCAGAGGCTTTACCTAGGGTGGAATCGTAGATGATCAAGAAGAAAACACTGATCGCGATCGGAGGCAGCAAGGCTTCCGGGGTGCGGACGATCGTCACCAAGTTGCGCCAAGTCACCAGGAGGAGTTGCAGTGGTGACCACCTTTGCCGCGGGGTTCTACAGGCCATTTCTTGTGTAGATGTTTGAGTAGTCATATTGTGAAACCTCATCATTTATGTTGTGATGTCTATTCAGGCTGCACAGGCATCGCTTCTTGAGCGATTAAACGCTGCCCTGTGACCTGCAGGAAAACATCGTCCAAGGTTGGTTGGGTGAGCGTTATGGAGATGGGATTGAGTTCTAACTCCTGTAAACGGTTGACAACCAATGGAATCCTCTCCGCAGCTTGGCTGACATACAGTCGGACCACGTCGCGATCGGATTGGATTCTGTCTGCTAAATCTTTTAGGTCCACGCGAGCTCTTTCGGCGATCTCCCCGCTCTCAAAGGCCAGGTTAATCGACTCGTTTCCAACAGCAGCTTTAAGCCTTGCTGGAGAGCCCTCGGTTTGGACTTTGCCCCTATCGATGATGGCGATCACATCAGCCAATTCATCGGCTTCTTCTAAATACTGGGTTGTCAGAAAGATGGTCATGCCAAGCTGGCGATTTAATCGTCGAACCTCTTCCCAGACATCGCGACGTCCAGCAGGATCGAGACCTGTCGTCGGTTCATCGAGGAATAGGATCTGTGGTTCATGGACCAAGGCTAATGCCAGATCGAGTCGTCGTCGCATACCACCGCTGTATGTACCGACCCGACGATCCTTGGCATCGGTCAATCTCATCAATTCAAGCAGTTCTTCGGCGCGCTTCCTTGCGCCGGACCTTGAATTACCAAAAAGTTGACCTTGAAGGGTGAGCAGTTCCATGGATTTCATCATCGGATCCAATCCGATGTCTTGAAGGGCAACGCCGGCGATGCGGCGCACATCGGCTGCCTCACAGACCACATCGTAGCCGCCGACAAATGCAATGCCCTCCGTCGGTAGAGCCAATGTGGTTAAGATTTTGATCGTCGTGCTCTTTCCCGCGCCGTTCGGGCCAAGAAAGCCGAAGATCTGTCCGCTCTCTACATGGAAGGAAATGTCATCAACCGCGACGACATCGCCCGGATATTTCTTGACAAGTTGTTCAACGCGGATCTCGCCATTCGTTCTATTAACATTCACAAACTCGGACATGTACTTCTTTCCTTTCGGTTTTTAATTTACCCTCTTCATTTGTAGCTTCAACGCACAACCAAGCTGGTAAGTCCATCGTTATGATTACAGTAATAAATCCTTCAATGCCTCCCCCGCCTCCGGAAAGCGGAAGGTATAGCCCATCGCTTGTAGTCGGGTAGGTACGGCTCGGACGCCGGTCAACATCGTGCTGGCCATCTCGCCGAATATGAGCTTGAGCACGAAGGAAGGAAGGGGAAGGATCGAAGGTCTCCGCAGAACACGACCCAATACTTGGCTGAAAGTAGCATTGGTTAGCGGATTGGGCGCACAGAGATTAAACGCTCCAGTTGCCTGCGGATGATCGATGAGAAATCGAATACCGCCGACGACATCGGTCGGGTGTATCCAGGAGAACCATTGTTGACCCTCTCCTAGAGGCCCGCCGAGGAAAAGCTTTGATTGGAGCACCATGGGTGGGAGGGGACCGCTCTTGGGATGAAGCACAGGACCAGTTCGCATGACAACCCGCCGTACCCCAAGGTCTTCAACTGGTTGTGTGGAAATCTCCCAACAATTTAAACAAATATGTGGGAGGAAACCCTCGCCTGGTGGTGTTTCTTCCGTCGCAATATCGTCGCCTATGGGGTAGTAATTGATACCCGAAGCCTGAACGACGACCTTGGGCTTCTCCTTCACCGCTTCAACGGCTTGGGATACCGCTTGGCCGGCATGTAAGCGACTTTCGCAGATGAGATCCTTGCGCCTATCTGTCCAGCGGAGCTTGAAGGGGTTCGGACCAGCGAGCCGTTCACCAGCGAGGTTAATGATCGCAGCTGCGCCTTCAGCCCACTCAACCCAACTTTCCGAGGTCTTGGCGTCCCATCCAACAAAACGTGTGCCTTGTGGAAGAACATCCTTTCCCATGGCAGGATTGCGACTGAGTACGATTACCTCATGACCCTCCTTCAGGAGATCCGAGGTTAGCGCCTGGCCGATGAGACCAGTGCCGCCAGTGATGATGAAACGCATGAGCCTCTCTTCTTTGTTTGCCATGTTCAATCCCTCGTCTTTCTGTGGAACCCTCTTCCCATAACTTCCTTAAATAGGGGCTTCCATTATCATCCTTCCCTAACAAGTTGAACCAGAAAAGACGCGATCAGGGAACCACGATCACCCAATTCGTGCATAACGGCTTCCGCATAAGCTTGAAGATAACTATTCACGCCCCTGGTTGGAATTCCCTGGTGCTCAAGCAGACCTTTCACCCATTCGATATCGCTACTGAGAAAGGAGATATCACCGAGTGTCAACGCTGCAATGATGTTCTGGGTGAGGTTTGTATTCGCGATTTCCAGGTGATCAGGGTGGATCCCGACAGCTGCCATTCCCTGCACCACCTGTACTTCCACCTGAACTTGTCGGTTGTGAAATTCTTCTAATGCCAGGAGGTATCCTTGTTCGGGCGGTTCAACAGAAGGCGTGGGGGGTGCATATTCAAGCAATTGAAGGATCATCGAAAGGGCTTGATCTAGGGTTTCACCCAGGAATATACCGGGGATCCGATCTCGCACTCCTGGAACAAGATTGTAGACACGACCTCCGAATGCGATAGGGATGTCGTATTCGATCAGGAGTTGAGCGACCTGTAGTGCTGTGGCTGCGGTTAGAAGCTGTTGTGAAGTGAGAACGACCAATATTGGCTTTGTGTTTTGGATGGTCTGTTCTAACCGATCCAGAGGCACATTCGCCCCTAAAAAGATTGCATTCCACCCTAGCCGTCGCAGGAACAAGGTGATCAGCAGAGCGCTGATGGTGTGCTGTTCATCGGGTGGGCAGATAACCAATATCTGCCCCGGAATTGAGGGTTGGGGGGATGCCATTAATAAACTTTCTATGCGTCGGATTGTTAGCTCTGAAGCGAAGTGCTCTTGTTGGACGGTGATCTGTCCTTGATACCAATCATGACCAATGTTTGCCAGACCTTTGATCAAAAGTTCTAAACACACATACTCAACAGAATAACGCGCAAATGCTTCGTTCAAGAGTTGATTTGCGGCTTGTTGATCAAAACGCATGCATGCCTGGACCCAATCATCACGTAAAGAGCTGATGCTGACATCTTGAGCAGGAAAAGTATATTGGTGTGGCTTAGCAAATTGCGGTGTGGCTAACGGATCTTGCCCATCGCGGCTTAACCTTTCCCAAATATCTACGGCCCTGCTAATGCTCAATCCCTCTTCTCGTCGATCGCTCAACCATTTGAGAACGGCGATATCGCGCGGGGAGTAAAGTCGATGGCCTCCCTGTGTTCTACTAGGCATTGGAAGCCCATACCGACGTTCCCAGGCGCGAATCGTGTCTGGTTTGAGACCGGTCTCCCTAGAGACAGCTCGAATGTTCAGCATCGGGATCTCATGGGGCTCTTGAGCCATGAATGATCCTCCTTTAGTATCTCCATCATGAGGTTGTGAGCAAGATCAACCTTATCTGTCGCTTCATCTTGTGCGACTAGGGGGCATTCTAGCACAGAAACCGCAAACTGTCAAATATTTGTCAAATTAATACTTGACATCTCTAAGACATTGTGCTAATATTTGGACAATTCTACTCTAATTAGGAGGATAAGATGAAGTCCCGTTACACAGTTGGTTTGTTGCTTGCATTATCCATGGTCTTGGCGGCTTGTTCGGCTGCGACTCCGGTCGCGACGGAAGCCCCCGAGCCAACGGCAATGCCTGAGCCCACCGCAGTCCCTGAGCCAACCGAGATGGTCGCACCAGAACCGCAGGACATCGTTGACATCGCGGTGGCCGATGGTCGTTTCCAGACTTTAGTGGCGGCAGTACAGGCCGCTGGGTTGGTGGATGCTTTGAAGGGCGAAGGTCCCTTAACCGTTTTTGCTCCCACGGATGACGCCTTTTCTGCGCTTCCTGAGGGCACCGTAGAAGCTTTGCTCGAGGACATCCCGACTCTGACCGACATCTTGCTTTACCATGTCTTAGCAGGCAAGGTCATGGCGGCTGATGTGATCGAGCTGAGTCAGGCTCAAACACTACAAGGACAATTTGTCGATATCTTGCTTGATGGCGGAAAGGTCATGGTTGACAATGCCGAAGTCATCCTCACCGATATCGAGGCTTCCAATGGCGTCATCCATGTCATTGATGCCGTGATCCTGCCCGAGAGTCGTGACATCGTCGATATCGCTGCGGAAGATGGACGATTTGAGACTTTGGTCGCCGCGGTTGGTGCAGCAGGTTTGGTGGATGCACTGAAGGGCGAAGGTCCGTTGACAGTTTTTGCCCCAACGGATGATGCCTTTGCCGCGCTGCCTGAAGGTACGGTCGAAGCTTTGCTCGAAGACATCCCCGCACTGACCGATATCTTGCTTTACCATATCGCTGCAGGAAAGGTCATGGCTTCTGAGGTGGCCGAGCTAAGCCAGGCTCAAACATTGCAAGGTCAATATGTCGAAATTTCACTCGATATGGGCAAAGTCATGATCGATAATGCTCAGGTCCTGATCACCGACATTGAAGCGTCCAACGGCGTGATCCATGTCATTGATGCCGTGATCCTGCCTGAGTCTCGGGACATTGTGGACATCGCCATCGAGGACGGTCGCTTTGAAACTTTGGTGACCGCCGTGCAGGCAGCCGGGCTTGTCGAGGCGCTCAAAGGAGATGGTCCATTGACCGTTTTTGCTCCTACGGATGATGCTTTCGCAGCTTTGCCTGAGGGAACCATCGAAGCGCTATTGGCGGATATCCCCGCATTAACCGATATCCTTCTCTACCATGTCATCGAAGGGAAAGTCATGGCAGCCGATGTGCTTGGACTGGATGGTGAGTTGGTCGCCACTTTGCTTGGTGAGAGTGCAGGGATTATGATCGATAGTGGTAAAGTGATGATCGGGGATGCGGAAGTTATCATTACCGACATCGAAGCCGCCAACGGCGTGATCCATGTCATCGACGCAGTGCTATTACCACCTTCGTAGTGAGATAGACTGCAGATTTGAGAGAACGATCCGCGTTCTCTCGTAAGATCAAGCGGGTTGGGTGTAGGAACCCAACCCGCTTTTCATATAGCTCTCCCCGCACAGCCAACTGCTCGTCTGATTCGATGGCATTATTAGGTTGAGGGAATCCTCGAAAACCATCATGAAACCTGGCACAATAGGGTCCATTACGAATCTGGGATGAACTTTTCGAGTATCTTAGGGGTGTTAAAATGGCAAGATCATGACAACATCAGACAAACAACCCATGCTTACCCCTCTGATGCGTTGGTTCATGTTCGCCATGGTCCTGGCGAACATCGCCGGTATGATGTTCCCCATTTTGTTGCCCATTTACCTCACTGACTTGGGAGCTAGCGTCGGTCAGGTGGGCATCGTGTTCACCCTCATGTCTTTAATGATGTTCATCCTGCAAATCTTCGGTGGGTGGATATCGGATTCGATCGGACGGTTGCGTGCCATCGCGATCGGCAGCATCGGAGGTGTTATCGGGTACATCGCCATGCTGCTCGCCCCCACCTGGCAGTGGATGCTGGTAGCTCTTGTGGTGGGCCGCTTCCCTTATGCACTAGTCGGTCCCAGTTTTGGGGCTTTCATCGCAGAGAACTCAGCCGAGGAACACCGAGGGAGGGTGTTTGGCATCACCGATACCATTTACCAGATTACGGGCGTGCTTGGACCTCCTTTGGGTGGATTTCTTGCTGGTGCATACGGTTTCAAGTTGATGTTGTTTGTCTCCGCGATCCTCTACGCCGTTGCAGCTGTCTTGCGTATCTGGATGGCCACCACCATGCGTTCTCCTGAAGAGGCTCCCCCGCAACGCCTTACAATGGATTCGCTACGAACAAGCATCAAAACCATGGTCGGTATGCTTGTCGGGGGTGGGGTGATCACCTGGATCCTGATCACCGACGGTGTGCGCGACATCGCCTTCCGTCTCTCAGGCGAGCTGCAACCCCTCTACTTGCAACAGATCGCAGGGCTTTCTTTTGAACAAATCGGGTTACTTGGTTCTGTCTTTTCCGGAGCCATGATGTTCACCCCGATGCTTTCCGGACGTATTTCGGACAGGTACGGAGAACGTGTGCCCATCTCGATAGGTTTCAGCCTGGTGTTCCTGGGGTATATGATCTTCCTGCAGGTTTACGCCTACACTGGGTTTATCATCGCATGGATGGTCTTTGGGATCGGCGTGGGTCTCTTGAGCCCGGCATACATGTCCTTGATTACAAAAGTGGTTCCACAGAAGATGCTAGGTACCTTCAGCGGATTATTCCAGAGCAGTATTGGACTCATTTCATTGCCTGGGCCATGGATCGGCGCTCAGCTTTGGGAGCGCTTCAGCCCACGTCTGCCCTTCTCCATCACTGCTGCGGTCTCCATCCTCACAGTGATCCCAACGTGGTTGAAATTTAAACTTCCGGATAAACAAGAAGAAGCGACCCTTGAACCAGTGAAATAATCAACTTCAAACTATTTATTTCTTCGTGTAAGAGAAAGTCTTAAATGATGGGCCGAACTCCTTGAGATATTCCCTACAGACGAACAAATCATATTTATGAGTGTTTCTTATTCCTAGTATGCTAGAATCACGGCGGATTGAATCTTTAATCTCCGAATCATCTCTACCTGAGTTAAACATACGATGATTGAAGTTGACAAGTTGCAGAAGGTGATAGATCAGAATACGGTCGTTGATATTGATCATCTGCGAGTTGAACCGGGAGAGGTTGTCGCCCTTGTTGGTCCGGCTGGTAGTGGCAAAGGAGAATTGTTGGATCTACTCATCGGAAATGCGCGGCCAACCGTTGGTACTGTGCGTCTTGGTGACTCGGATCCGATAACAGATCGGGATGATTTCAGCCATCAAGTTGGCGTCCTCTTTTACGACGATAGCCTTTATGTACATCGCTCTCCGCTAGCGAATTTGACCTTTCATTGCAGGATTCGGGGTCTTCCAAAGTCACGAGCTGAGCGGGTTCTGGTTCAGGTGGGTCTAGCGGATCATGCGAATGCGAAGCTGGATAAAATCCCCACAGGACTCGCGCGGCGTTTTGCCTTCGGCCGCGCTCTCTTACATGAACCCTCGAACCTCATTCTCATGGAGCCTTTTGCGAGATGTGATGAAGCATCGATATCTTTGTTGAGTGACTTGATAACTCAATTGGCTGAGGATGAGGTCACGGTACTCATTCTGGCGGAGGACAACACCAATCTCACAACGCTTTGCGATACGATTCATGTTCTAGCCAATGGTCGAATTATGGAGACCTACAGTCCGAAAGAAGAACGCGAGGCGGAGCTTCCGTTCAAAATCCCTGTCCGGCTTGAGGGTAGGGTGGCGCTGGTAAATCCTGCTGATATCTTGTTCGCCGATGCAGAAGAAGGAAGGGCGTTCGTCCAAACAACCGAGGCTCGGCTTCCGACTCAGTTTACGCTTGCGGAGCTTGAGGAACGTCTTTCAGGAAGGGGATTTTTCCGTGCCCATCGCGGATATCTGGTGAACCTTCAGCATGTTACCGAGGTGATCCCCTTCACGCGCAACACATTCAGCCTTCGGATGGATGATCCAGAGGGCACACTTATACCTCTGAGCAAATCCGCCGCAGGTGAGTTACGTGACCTTTTAGGTTATTAATACCTCAAGAAAACTGTTCCTTTCGACCCCCAAAAACATCCATTCATCCTCCTAGATGCGCCGTTCAGCGCTTTTTTATTGCAGCGACGTTTTCTTTTTTATATAGTGCAATCAGAAATTCGTACTGAGCCCAACAAGATTGGATAGAAAGGAGTAGACATGTCTCAGCAAACGAACGATCCGACGAAAGAAAAGGAACGCTGCATGGGCAAGGGGATGGCACTCGGTATGGCCATGTTCGCCCCAATCGGTATTGCGTTGTGGATTGTGACCGATAACCCTGGTTTGATAGGCGTCGGTCCTGCGATTGGAATCTCTATCGGAGTAGCTATTGGGGAGCACCTGTATAAGCGAAGTAAACAACCCTAGTAATTTTAGGAGATTGCAGATGAATGCGATTGAAGCTATGGACCTGACTCGAAATTTCAACGGCCTATGTGCGGTAGACAAGATCAGCTTTGTTGTTGAGCCGGGCGAAATCTTCGGCTTCTTGGGTCCAAACGGCGCTGGCAAGACGACGACAATAAAAATGCTCACAGGACAACTAAGACCGACATCAGGGAAAGCCCAGGTGGTTGGCTGCGATGTGGTCGAGGAACGTCAGGAACTCAAACCGCAAATTGGGGTAGTGTTTGAGTACCAGAATGTTTATGAGCGTTTATCAGCACGAGACAACCTCGTCTTCTATGCTCGGTTGTATGGTGTCGATAAAATGCGTGTAGATAGAGTGCTGACTCAAGTCGGACTCACAGGTCGGGAGCGGGATAAGATCAAGACCTATTCCAATGGCATGAAGCAGCGCTTGCTTATTGCACGGGGGCTCCTCCACGAGCCGAAGGTTTTATTCTTAGATGAACCCACTCGTGGCCTCGATCCAGGTGTGGCCCGAGACATCCGGGCAATCATCGCAGAATTAGCGCAAGAGGGCGTGACAGTGTTCTTGACCACCCACTATATGGAAGAGGCGGATCGTTTGAGTGATCGCGTGGCGATCATCGATCAGGGACACATCGTGGCGTTGGATACCCCCGAAGGATTGAAAAAACAACAAGGAGACGGTCAGAGTATCACGCTAGAAGATGTCTTCATTAAACTCACGGGAAGATCGCTTTATCGAGGGAGTTGAAGATGAGTAAGCGTAAGGAAGATACTCCGAGGGATGTCATGCGAGAGCTTAGATCCGTGGATTATCGCCAATTGATGTGGAAGCAGGTCGCATTTGGCGCCCGTGAATTCGAGCTCCGTGCGGGAGATGATCTGGTGGGAAGGCTCTACTGGCCGAAGTGGCTCTCTGATCGAGCTGTAGCCATCTGTGCTGATGGTAAATGGCTCATCGATCGCTTAGGTTTCTTCAGGGATAAGGTTGTTGTGACGGATATAAGCTCCAGAGTCAGAGTGGGAAGTTTCGTTCGCAACTGGTTGGGTGATGGTATGCTTTCGCTGGTTATTGGGCGTGAATACCAATGGTTCAGGACGAAAGTCTTCTCAAATTCCTGGGCGTTTGCCGATAAAAACGATGTCGTGCTAATAGAGATCCATGACTGGATGCGTTGTTTCAAACATGAAGCAGAGGTAAAGTTGCGAATGGGTGTAATATCCTTGCCAGAGCTTTCGCTCTTGATCCTCATAGGCTGGTACCTCGCTTACATGAATATTCAGGATGCTGCCGCTGCAGTTGCTGCAGCGTGCGTGGTGGCAACATAGACCATCATGAACCTTGAAATTGGGAGCTTCGAATCATGAACACAAATATTCGTCAAAGCTTACGTATCATCTGGGCGATCACGGCCAAGGATATCGTTGACGGGCTCAAGAATAAGACGACACTGAGTACGATCTTAACGACTCTCTTTGTGGCAGCGATTTATAAATTTCTCCCTATGTTGGATTCTGGGGGCGCGTTGCCTAACTTGATTGTCTATGACCAAGGAGGATCCTCGATCGTAGCGATGCTGGAAGAAAGTACCGAATTCAATCTCGTTGAGTTTTCTTCTCGAGAGAGGATGGAGAGATTTCTCACGGAGGAGGATACTCCGGCGTTAGCCTTGGTGATTCCCCCAGATCTCGATCAAGAATTGACGGGTTCAGCAACGCCAGAGGTAGAAGGATATATCCTTCACTGGGTCAGTGAGTCGGATGCAGAGGAACTCAAGACTGTTTATGAGGGGGAGATCAGCGAAATCGTAGGACATCCGATCCGCATCCATATCGAGGGCAATATTGTATACACCGAGCCAGACTCTCTGGGTTTAGCCTTTTTGGTCTCCCTTGCACTTGTCATCGTGATCACCATGATCGGTATCTCATTCACGGTGAACTTAATGTTCGAGGAAAAACAAACCAAAGCCATTGATGCACTACTGGTTTCACCTGCAAGCAGTGGACAGGTGGTTATGGCAAAGTTCCTGACCGGACTGCTCTATTGTTTACTAGGAGCTGTAGTCGTCCTTGCCCTCAACAGTTCAATCATCACTCACTGGTGGTTGGTCATCTTGGGGGTCATCGTTGGTTCGTTCTTTACAGTAGGGTTGGGTATTCTGTTGGGAAGTATCTTCGAAGTTCGACAGCAGGTAATGTTGTGGGGGTTTATGATCTTCATCCCTTTGCTGCTGCCGCTTTTCCTGCCCATTATGTCAGCTATCCTCCCAAAGACCCTGATTGACATTTTTTCATGGATTCCAACTGTAGCACTGGACAAGGTCTTTCGTGTTTCGTTTTCAGCTCAGGCACCGTTGTCGCAATTTGGGCCACAACTCTTATTGGTGGCTTGTTGTGCCGTATTGGTCTTCGCTTTGGTCGTGCGGGTTCTGCGCCGATCGGATCGCTGATGGTGAGTCTTTAGCTATCCCGTCAAGCATTGTCTATGGACAAACGATCAGCCTCCAACTCATAGTCGGAGATTGAAGTAAAAACTGTTATGTAGGTGAGATAACAATGAAAAGCATACTTCGTAGCAGATGGGGTGAAAGTGTCCGAATCATCTGGGCAATCGCAGCCAAGGATATCGTGGATGCGATCAAGAACAAAACCACCATTTCGATCATGCTTGGGATCGGCATGGTGATGCTTTCAAGTCAAGCACTTCCTTTTCTTTTACGCATTAAGCCAACACCTACAGCAGTGATCTATGATGTAGGGGCGTCGGGCTTAATCGATGAGCTGGCGAAGATGAAAGACTTAAGATTGCGCGAAGTGACCTCCCAAGGGATGATGGAAAAGATCCTTACGGAGTCCAGTGAAACGCAACTCGGCTTGGTCTTTCCAGCAGATCTTCGTCAAAATGTGCAAACTGAAGGGCAAATGGATATCGATGGTTTTGCAGCATATTGGGCGAAATCCTCAGATGTGATCAAACTGGTGGAATTCTTTGAGGGCCAACTTGGCGAGCTGGTTGGAGTGCCTGTCCACATCGATTACACGGACAACCGGGTTTACCCCAACCCCGATTCAGATGGACAACTGACCATGATTTCATTAACGCTGGTTTTAGCGATCAATATCATCGGTGTCTTCCTGGTTCCGTATCTCATGCTTGAGGAAAAAGAGAAGCATACGATGGAAGCTCTCCTTGTTTCACCTGCAAGCTATGGGCAAATGGTGGTTGGAAAAGCCATCGCGGGCTCATTTTATTGCTTGACAGCTGCTGCCGTTGTTTTTGCCCTCAATCTTTCGATGTTCAACCAGTGGGGAATAGCCTTCCTGGCGGTCATTTGTGGTTCGCTCTTCGCAGTTGCAGTGGGATTGTTGCTAGGGACCATATTTGAGAATCCAGGGACATTAAATCTGTGGGTCAGTTTGGTTATTTTGAGCCTGCTCGCCTCGGTGTTCCTGAAACAGTTTGTAGGATCGAGTTGGCCACCCATCGTTAAGGCGCTCGTAGCTTGGTTTCCTACAGTGGCTATGTCGAATGTGATCCAGGTTTCGTTCTCAAATTTGGCGTCTTTAAACATTCTGCTCCCAAACCTTGGGATCATGCTAGGGGCTGCCATCTTGTTGCTCTCTGTGGTCGTCTGGAAAGTCAGAAGGATGGATAGGTAGAAAAGTAGTCAGTAGTCAGACATCAGTATTCAGATATGGGCGAATCCAGTATTCATCATACGTGGATTGAGGGAAGTTATCACTTTCGAAGTTGCATTTCTAGGAATTCTCGGTCTGTAATTCGGAGTTCGGTTCGGCGTATCTCAATGGCCCCCTCTTCAGCGAAACGGTATAAGTGACGGCACACCATCTCTCGGGTCGTGCCGATATACGAAGCCATATCCTCGAGTGTTAGATCCCGGGCCATGAACTCATCTTCTGCATCACCAAAGATGTCTAGAAGCAAGCCTGCCAATCGCCTCATGACAGGATGGAAGGCGAGATCCTCCACAATTCCGCTCGCTAATTGCATTCGCTTGATCATCGTCTGACAAAGTTTCCAGGCCATGACCCCGTTTTCTTCAATAATAGGTTTGAGATCTTCCCGGTTCCAGATGTAGATGGTGGAATCCAGGTTTGCCTGGAGGTAGACCGGCATTGGTGTGTCCTCGATAAAGAAAGAAAGTCCCCAAAAGATATCACCGGGTTTCAGCGTGGTTGCGGTAAATGTGCGTCCCTCCGGTGATTGCTTCACCGCTTTGATTTCCCCTTCAGGAAGGTAAAACAAATACGGCCATATGTCACCTTGGTAAACGATGATTTCCTGGGATGTGTATGTCTTTTTGATCGCGCCTCGTGCAAGTTCATCTAGAGTCGTTTCAGATAAGTGTTTAAAGATGGGGTGGACGGGAAGGAGTTTCGTGAGGGAATTCAAAGTGCCGCTCCTTAACGATATTCGGGCTGGCTAGTTTCTTCGCCATGTCGGATGATTTTCCATTTAATAATACCCATCATCTTCTGGAAATATCAACACCCACGATTAAGGGAGAGGGCGACAATTTGCGTTAAAGCAAAGAATTCCCCGTCAATAAGTGATACATTTCACAAGAGCCATTGATCACGATGATGGAAATGGCGGGTGATCCTTTTCTTGTGAAGATGGATTTATCAGATCGGAGAACTGATAAATCACGCTAGCCCATGGAGGTGAAACATGAAAGCCAAGAATCGTTTGGGCATATTGCTAACCCTGATCGGTGCCGTGCTCGGTATCGTTGGCACTTACCTCATATTCCTCAATTGGTACTCGCCGGCGTTGACCGCGGAGGCCGCTGAGCCGGGCTGTGAAATCCTGCTAAAGTATCTCATGCCTGCTCTCTCGGACTTTGGCATCCTTGCCGGAGTGCTTTATGCCGTAAGCGCCTATGGCTTTTTCACCGCTGCAGGTTGGGCTTTTCCTGTGGCCGCGCTCGCGAATGTGTTGGCATTGCAGGGCAGTTGGTTCATCAACGTGCCCTTCATGGCTGCGGGTATGCCTCCTGTCTACTTCATCATCTTTTGGCCCAATCTAATCCTTTATTTCCTCTTGATGAAAGTTGTGGGGGGATTATCATGGAACCGCACATTACTTGGTTTAGTCACCGGCATGGCTTTCATCTTTTGTTTTATGAATGGGGTTGCCAGCTGGAGTCGGATCATCACGATTGGATCGCACATTTTCGTGGCAGTGCAGCGGTTGAATTGGGTGGCTTTCATCGGATGGGGTGTGGTTGCGGTGGGTATATTGCTTCGCCCTAAGGAATGGATGAGGGTCCTCGGACTCACAGCTGGAGTTTTGGAGTTGGTCGTGGGCATCCCGCTCGGAGTGATTACAACCATCAACTTGGGGAGATTCTCGATGTTCTCCCTGGGCCCGATCTTCAGTCTGGTGCTCGTCGTGCTGTTCTTGTGGCCCAATATGTGGCAACGACTCACCCAGTCACCTGATGAGGGCAGGCTGATTACCCAAGCAGCCTGAGTCCTCAGAGTCCTGTGATTTTTAGTATTTGACTATCGTATTGTGAGGTGACTCCCGATTATCATCGGTTAATCTCAAAGTATAGCGGCAGAAACTCCTCCACAGTTTCATTGCGTGGAGGAGTTTCCGTAGGTGTTTATATCCCTGATCACAATCACTCGAAACCCACTTTTGTTATTGGTCTATTTGGAGTATAATTGTCCTAATTAGATTATTGCGATACATGCAATTTCGTTTCAGTTCGGTAGAGTTTCAAACAATCCAAGAAACCACATTCTCAATCACACTGATCAAAGAGGTATTTCAATGGCTACAAAAGAAAGCATCATAAAACCTGCCGTGGTCCCTGCTGGGGGGGTTTCATCTTTACCTAATCGATTGACCCTTGCAGCATTCGCGCTCTTTGTCGTTCTTGCCGGTGGGGCGACAGTCGCCATTCGCTTCACGTATGCCGAATTGCCACCGTTCTGGAGCGGAACTGCTCGCTTTGGTGCTGGAGCTCTTGTGTTCTGGGTATTGGTACTCATGCTAAAGATACCTTTGCCGCGGGGTCGAGCACTATTGGGCGCGGTTCTTTTCGGAGTTCTAAGCGTCGGCGGAGCCTTTGTTCTGGCTGCTTGGGGTCTGGTAAAGACTCCCGCATCCTTAGCTGGTGTTCTTCTCGCTTTGGTGCCACTGCTGACTGTATTCCTGGCATATCTGCATGGATTGGAAAGATTGCGTTGGCAGGGATTGTTAGGGTCCCTGTTAGCTGTCGTTGGAATTGCCGTTGTGTTTGGTGGATCTGCCGCAGAGGCGCTCTCCATCCCACATTTATTCGCCATGATAGCGGCTGCAGCTTTCTTGGCTGAAGCGGGTGTAATTGCTAAGAAATTTCCACGCAGTCATCCAATTGCGATGAACGCTGTTGCGATGACGGTTGGTGTGGTCATACTGGGCATGACATCAATTCTTAGTGGAGAACGATGGGTGATCCCGTCTCTGGCGAACACTTGGATTGCCTTAGCTTATCTTGTATTCCTTGTAACGGTCATCGGTTTCCTTCTTTATTTGTACGTTCTAAGACGTTGGACGGCGTCAGGGACGTCATACGGGTTTGTGATTAGCCCTCTCATCACGGTTGTCTTGGCAACTCAATTGGCTGGTGAGCAGATCACTTCGAGCTTCATCGTTGGTGCCGGATTGGTATTGTCAGGTGTTGTGTTTGGAGCACTTCTGCCTTCAAAGGCGAATGACAGTGCAGGTTAATGGAGGTTATCCCAGATGAAGAGAAATGCTACGGATCAAAAATGTGGAAGGGGTAAGGGTTTGGGGACCATACATGTTGGACCGCACATACATCCGCATGTCTGGTGGGACCTAAATCGAAATAAGACTGCTGAAAAATCAACTGATAGATTTCCATTCATTCGCACACGGAATAACCGTTAGACCGGTTATGCCTCTCATACCCAAACGAATCGAAACAAGAAACCGCTCGACAGATGTGTCGGGCGGTTTGTATGCCCCTACGAGGACCTGCTCCGAACCCCGCCATCCCTATTTTTAGACTAAAACAAGTCACAAAGGTATTACATTTTTCGAATCTTAGTTCGAAGGGGTGGAATCATCAAGGAACGCTGGTGTTACCTATCTAACTCATTTAGAGCATACCTACTGA
This sequence comes from Anaerolineaceae bacterium, assembly GCA_020350285.1. GTDB lineage: Bacteria > Chloroflexota > Anaerolineae > Anaerolineales > E44-bin32 > DUEZ01. The sequence goes on along the minus strand of CP070708.1, from coordinate 3,311,634 downwards.
TTAAGAGTGGCTTTCTCTGCCCCCGAAGCTTGCCTTGCGATATTCAGACCTGCTAATCAAATTTATATAAATATCTTCGAAAAAATATGTGGTTCTTGGTATTAACGAAGGTGGTTGATGATTTTTTGGCATTGGCTTTGAATCAGGAATGGTGATATTTGTGATGGTAAAAGACTCTTCCTCTTCCTCGGGTACCTTTGACAGAACTTCTCCAGTGCAGTCAATGATTTTACATTCTTTCACAATATCGCAGGACATTTGCATTCGATCGGCTATAAATAGATATTTTAACAACCAGGGAGCTAAAAATGTGTTTCCTAATATTAATTGTCTACCATTAGGGATATGAGTGTGGATATATCCACATCCTGATGAATTCACCGCTGGAACTCCAAGCCAGGCAGTCTGCTGATTGATCATCTCCCCAAATACCTGTTGGATGCTACCCTTCGTAGAGGCTATTATCGATCCTAAATCCTCGATCGTTAACTGATCGCCATTAGGGTAATGATAGACGGCATCACTCAAATTTGGGGGACAGCTACAAATAACCATCATGTCAACAAGACCTGCATACTGTCTCCAAAGTTCAAGATGTGCTGAGTCCCAACAAACCAGCAGACCAATATTACCCAATGCTGTTTCTGCTACAGTAACCTTGGGATTCTGGCGAGATTCCCTATAGAAACCCCTTTCCCACCCAGCAGGATAGTTTTTATCATAGCGCCACATAGTCCCATCAGGCGAAAAAAGTAACAGGGCATTATAAACTTCACCCTGATCCAAAAGCATTAGTGAACCTGCTATATGGACGTTGAGCTTAGATGAGAGGCTGCGCATCCAACTCACCGTTGGTCCATCAATCTTTTCCACTAATGCATGAGTTTCCTTGTTGTAAGAATAACCGGTATTAAACAATTCTGGTAATACAGCTAGATTTGCTCCAGACCTGACTACATCAGTGATCAGTCGCTCTGCACGTTCCAAGCGATTGGATATAGGAGCAGGATTTGCATCCATTTGGACAGCTGCTACTCTTAGAGCTTTACCTCCAGGATTTGTTTTTTCGGTCTTCATTTTACCTACTCCGATTGTTGATATTCGGGTCTTCGTTACTTTTGTCCATGAACAAAATCTAAAATTGAATGAAAACCTCTTTCTTACAATCGAGTTTCTGACCATGAATTATGCGTTGAAACCACAGGAAATGTAAGTAATTAAACTTTACACCCTACGAAGATTCGAACTTATTTTTGCTAAAATATGCATCATTGAAGGATCAAAACTTTTGATTTTCACTCATCAAGGTTCATTTCTTCTAATTTTCCCCTAAGTTCAAAGCTAATTGAAGATAAAAACCGCTCGACAGATGTGTCGGGCGGTTTGTGTGCCCCCACGGGGATTCGAACCCCGGTTTTGGGCTTGAAAGGCCCACGTCCTAGTCCCCTAGACGATGGGGGCGCAGCGCGAATTCTACCATGTGCTTTTTGGGACAGTCAACGCTTTGACGATCGGCGAGTGCCACGCCCCCGATAAGCGGGGACAGTGATCTTCTTTACCTTGCAAAGGCGCCGATCAAGCATCCGGGCGTAGAGCCGTGAATCGATTTCCGCCTCTCGGTCGGCGGTTGTGATCACTGTTGGAAGGGCAGCGTTATATCGATGATTGAACAACTGGTAGAGTTTCTCTCGAACCCAGGGTGTCATGGCTTGGGTGCCCAGATCGTCCAGTACGAGCAGCTGTGCGGCCCGTATCTCCTCGAAGAGACGATCGTAAGACACAGCACTTGCAGGATTGAAGGTCGCCCGAAGATGATCGAGGAGATCAGGGACGACTACATACATGACCGGGTACCCTTGACTGGCGCGATAGTTCGCGATCGCAGCCGCAAGGTGTGTTTTCCCTGAACCGAAAGGCCCCATTAAGACCAACCACCCTTGAGGATCCTCAGCAAACTCCCGCGCAGCCTGGAATGCCTCCTCCAGGGTTTTAGCATCGACAGGTTGTAGTTTTTCACCTTTCCGGTCACTAAAGGTGCCAAAGGTTTGATCATTGTGATCGTGAAGTGAGGACAACTCGTGTTGTCCAGTATCCACAACGGGTCGACGATAATCGGGAGCATGGATGTGAACATGGGTCACGAGTTCAGGATCCGATAGACGAGAACGCATACGACCTTCGATTTGTTCTAATGCCAGATTGGTCGTGACGACAACGGGCATCTGGTTGATATAGCGATAATTCAGGATCTGGAATAGTTTTTCCTGAGCCCATGCCGTAGCGCTCTGTGTCCCGAAGTCATCGAGCACAAGCAAGGAAGCATTGCGGACTTGATCGAAACGTTCCTCGAAGGTGACCTCCTCGGCGTCGTAGGTGAAGCGTAATGTATCGAGTAAGTCCGGAACTGTGAGAAACAAGGTCGGTACACCACGTGAGACGCACGCATTGGCGATCGCGGCGGCCAAATGTGTCTTACCGCTGCCGTAGCCACCTTGGATAAGTAACCAGCCACTGAGAGTTTCGGCAAACGCCTGCGCTTGGTTGTAGGCTCGTTCGATCGAATCCTGCTGTTGTTGCCCCAGGCCAACTCGACCGCGCGGGTTGAAAGTTTCGAAGGTTAAGTCTCTTAACTCATCGAGATGGCTTAGGCTGAATAGGCGTTCGCGTATCCGAGATTGAACATCTGCCTGTCGGCAAATGCAGATCTCAATTCGCCCGAAATCGGGATGCCCAGGGGCTAGATCTTTACGTAAATAACCTGCACCTTGGCAGTGTGGGCAATTCGGATCACCTAAGGTCGATCTAGGGGTCTCGCCACCTTCAAACTCTTGATCAGTCACCGAGCTCTCCTTCGAGGTAGCTGCGGCGAGCCTTTTCAGTGTCTCGGATATCTTCTCGTTCATCCCTACCCTTTGTGCGCCAATCTTCTAGTATTGCTTCGATGTATCGCCACTTGCGGACGTTGTTCTCTACGGCGATGCGGATAGCATCTTCGATCCATTGGGATGGATACTCACTTTCGGCTTCTCTCAATCTCTCCGCGATCATCGGTGTTAGTGGACCGATATTCTGTTCATAGAGGGTATAGACATTGGGTCGCTCAATTCTCAATTCCAACGGTTTACCTTCTTCTCCACTCGGTAGCCATTCGCCACGTTCGATACCTTTTATTGCAGCACGTCCTTTAGGGGAATTGAGAAAGAAGAAGTCCTCCGTTCCGCCCTCAAAATCTATGGATGCTTGAAGCAGTGTCCCACGAGCGATGGCGCGTTCGAGGGCGTCATCAAGGGCTTCGAGTTTTTGCATCCCAGGAGAAGTCAGACTGTCAAGGAGGAGTTGATCGGAGGCCATCTCGGCCCGAGTCAGATAGAGAAAACGTCCTTCCTTCTTGGCTAAAGCCCAGAAGGCATACAGCGTGACCTTCATCTCACCGAGGTGGTCAATAGCTGGTATCAATTCGCTGAAAAATTGGTTGGGGATTGGCGTCAGCTTTAACTTGCCCTCAGGGAAACCGGGGAAGCCCATCTGGGATTTCATGCCTCTCGTCTTGTGGCCTCTTGTAGAGGGATCGGATCCAAAGAGATTTTAGTTGATTTGGCGGTGCGTATCGCTGAATTACTCAGCCATGGCTACATCAATTGGGCGTGTAGCTGCGTTCTCGAATTTTGCTAGAGCCTGTCGGAAGACCAATTCGACGCTCCCAACTGGCCCATTGCGGTGTTTGGCAACGATGATCTCAGCGATATTTTGTTTCAGGGTGTCTTTTTCATACTGATCCGGTCGATAGATGAACATCACGACATCGGAATCTTGCTCAAGACTCCCGGATTCTCGCAAATCCGATAGTATCGGGCGCGGTGGTCGACGCGATTCAACCGCCCGTGAGAGTTGTGCGGCCGCCAACACCGGGACCTTTAGCTCTCGCGCAAGCGCTTTCAGATTGCGGGAGATGTAAGAGACCTCTTGGACACGGTTCTCAATCCTCACATCACCTGTCATGAGCTGGAGGTAATCGACGATGATCAAATCCAACCCTACCTCCATGTGTAAACGACGGCATTTGGTATGAAGCTGTAAAGGGGTGATGGCTGGTGTGTCGTCAAGGTAGATGTGCGTATCTCCCAGTACACTGACCGCTTGGGTGAAAATAGGCCACTCATCGTCGTGAAGGTTGGCCAATCGCAAACGCTGGGAATCGATGCCGGTCTCTTGTGCAACAAGGCGCTGCACGAGTTGATCATTGGACATCTCGAGAGAGAAAAGAGCCACATGCTTCTTGTGTAACTGGCTGGCGTTTTTCGCCACAGAGATGCAGAAGCCCGATTTGCCTTGCCCTGGTCGCCCAGCAATGATGAGCAAATCGCTGGGCTGCATACCACCTAATAGACGATCAAGATCAATGAATCCGGTGGGTACACCGATGGTTTCGTCACGATGGCGGGCAAGATAATCGATACGGTCATAATATTCACTGAGCACCTGACTGATGGGTTGCAATTGGTGTGATAGTCGGCGCTCACTGACACCGAAGACCGCTTTCTCTGCATCGTTGACAACATCTTCAACCGGTGTTCCAGATTGGAACGCCAAGCGTGCGATTTGGTTCGCGGCATCAAGTAGACGGCGACGAGTTGCGGTCTCTTCGACGATTTTCCCGTATGCTTCAGCATGCAACGAGGAGGGGACATTGTTGATCAGCGTTGTTAAATAGGCAGGACCGCCAACTTCTTCAAGGCGTCCTTGTCTTTCGAGTTCTTCAGAGACAGTTAAGATGTCGATCGGAAGGCGTTGCTCGTGGAGGCTGGTAAAGGTCTCCCAGATCCATCGATTACGGTGCAGGAAAAAATCGTCGCTGGAAAGGAAGTGGGCAAGATCATAATACACTTCCGTATTGACCAAAACAGAGCCAAGAACGGCCTCCTCAGCTTGTCGATCGTAAGGAGTTTCTTGAGCTTGACGACCATCGCCGGAAGGATCAGGGTCGAGGGGGGAAGGATACTCACTCATGATTATTTCGTTCCAAATCTGCTATTTGGGTTGATTTGTTATCCGTATGGTATCGGATCGCAGCGATATCCCAGTCGGGCATCTTTGAGAAAGAAGAGCGGGATTGTGTATCAGTTATTATCGTTATCGGGAGATTCCAAATCATCGAGATCCAGCGTCTCGACAAAATCCTTGAATACCTCCAACCGCTCGTCGCTGTCCTCAGCAACCTCTTCTGTCTCGACATCTGTCTCAGGTACAGATGCTGCCTCATCCATTACAGTTTCAGAAACGAAGATCGGGACGTGAGTCCGTACTGCTAGGGCCAAGGCATCTGAGGGGCGCGAGTCGATTTCCAGCTCTTGTCCATCCAAATTGATCACAATACGGGCGTAGAATACATCGTCGCGTAATTCAGTGATGTTGACACGGAGCACCTCGGCTCCTAAGACCTGAAGCACATTTCGGAGTAGGTCGTGCGTCAGAGGGCGAGTGACCTCTAGTTCTTGTAGGCTGAGAGTGATGGCGTCCGCTTCGAAAGGTCCAATCCAGATCGGAAGGAAACGTTCCGAATCCATCTCTCGCAGGATGATGATCCTTTGAGGAGACATCAGGCTCACCCGAATACTATCGATAACGACCTCTACCATCCTCAGGCCTCCACCCGTACCACTGAAAGGGATTGGTGGCATTCTAACACACGGCATAAGGGCCTGCAACCAATACGGTTAATTTGGACGTATGCAAAGAAATACCTCATGTTGTTTCTTGAGGTTTATTGTCCTCTGACTCCGAAATTCACAAGTGGGTCACTCTCTTCATGTCCTGCTTGGAGTGTAGTGAGAGACGAGATGCAGAGGGCTTCGCAACCTTGTGGCATTAAACTTAGCAATCATTCATGAGTGCAGGGGAAAATGCACTTTTGAGGAGTAGAGAGGGTATAGATGGGGATGTGGGTTGAGAGATAGGGATTGAATTTTAAGACCTTCCATGAGCAGTAGGTTTTCGGGAAGGTCTATGCGTTTAAAACAACGCTTTGGCAATCGTGGCTGCGACATGCGCATTGTTCTTTAGGAGTTCAAGATTTGCCCGCAGGGTCGCGCCTTCTGTAAGCTCAGCTAAGCGACTGAGTAGATAAGGGGTTAATTCGCCACCGGTTATATTAGACTCCTGAGCTTCAATCTCCGCTTTGGCTATTGCTTCTTCAGCCACCTCCCTTGGAACCGCGGCATCTTCGGGACAAGGCACACAGATTAGAACACCGCTCCCGATACCCATTCTCCAATGCGAGCGCAAGAAAGCGCCAATCTCAGCGAGGGTGGTCAAGCTTAAACTGACGGGTAATCCGCTCTTTCTGCTGAAAAAAGCAGGAAACTCTTCAGTCCCCCATCCGATCACCGGTACCGACGCTGTCTCAAGCCATTCGACCGTTCGTGGTAAGTCGAGAATAGCTTTGGCACCTGAGCAGACGACAACGATCGGTCTACGGGCAAGTTCAGGCAAATCAGCAGAGATATCGCCAGTGGATCCACGGTGAACACCCCCTATACCTCCCGTTGCGAATACTTGAACACCGATCGAATGTGCAACGAAGATCGTAGCCGCCACTGTGGTTCCCCCGGTCTGACGTTTGGCAACTGCCGTTGCAAGATCGCGGCGGCTGATTTTATGCACTTCTTTGGTCAAGGCTAAATTCTCAAGTTCTTCGTTTGAAAGGCCAAAGCGAACGATGCCATCTATGATCGCGACCGTGGCAGGTTGAACGCCAACCGAGATCACTTCTGTTTCCATCCACCGAGCAAGATCGAGGTTTACCGGTCGCGGCAATCCGTGGGTAATAACGGTCGACTCCAAGGCCACGACCGGTTTTGCACTTTCAAGTGCTTGTCCAACGTCTGGATGGACATGAAGCCATTCGGGGATATCGATGGGCATCTTAAATAATCCTCTAGTATATTTTCAGAAAGGGATCAGGGACTAGGGATTAGGGATCAGGAGTCCATCTCCGTGATGAACTAATCCTGATCCCTGATCCCTGATCCCCAACTATCATCTTAAACCCTCATAAAGCATCTCAATCGACAAGTTAGTAGCCACAGTCCCAGGTGAACGCAAGGTGAGCGCAGCGGCTGACAAACCCAAGCGAACCGCTTCGTCCAGTGGGATATCGTTAAGCAGGGCGAAGATAACTGCGGCGGTCAGTGCGTCACCAGCCCCGGTCGGATCGACGATCTCAGTGTGGAGTGCTGGCACATGACCGCTTCTGTCTGCACTAGCGTAGCCCAGCCCGAACTCCGCCATGGTGATGATCGCGATGTCAACGCCTTGTGATACGAGATGACGGGCAGCGTCAATCGCCATATCTCGGTCAGCGTGAGGGACGGGGTGGGGGCACAAAATCTCTGCTTCAGTCTCGTTTGGTGTGATCAACCATAAACGCTCAAGGTGAGGGAGAAGCGCTGGCGCGAGACTAACTGAAGTAGGATCAGCGGCGATCGGGATTTTAGCCCGCCAGGCGATGGAAACAGCTGTCTTTAGGGTTTTCGGCGGGAGGTTAGCGTCTACAAAAACAACGATGGCGCCTTTGAATAGCTCCCTCTGCTGACGGAGGTATTCAGATGTGATTGCATCGATCACTCTCATATCGTCCATGCCTAAGTGAAGGATGCCCTGATTATCTAGGATCGCTAGATAAGTTCCGGTGGGTTGATCCGGAACGGTTATGGCGTAATCGACGTTCACACCGCTTTCAGAGGTTTGAAAGAGGAGCTGTTTTCCTTGCGGGTCGTCGCCAACAGCGGTGATGAGGAATACGTCTGTCCCGAGGCGAGCCAAGTTCTCAGCTACGTTGCGCGCAGTACCTCCAAATGACATACGTAGGTTGCTGGGATTGGAGGTTCCGATGTGGAGGTCTGCGTTAGCTCGCCCAATGATGTCTAATCCAGCAGAACCTATGACAAGTACATACCCTGCTGACGGCGTCAAGCCTCTTCCTCTCCGATTTCTCTCGATCGGATTAAAAAGCGAATGTGGTTTAGTGCTGCTTCAATATCGGGGGGTGGGTTTAGATCAGTCTCAGTTTCCAGTTGGTGGAGCATCAACTCCATTTGCATTTGGAGATTGTGTAAAGTCTCGAAACATCGGTAGGATTTCGGTAATTCGCCATGTTTCCAGGTTTTGATAATTTCACTAATGCCCTCGGCTGTCCGCTCGCGCAGACAACGATCATACTCGCGAGCTTGATAATCCGTCGAAGCGTAGAGATTGGCTCGTTGGAGATCTCGCCAGGTGGCGGTCAGGGTTTTTGCGGGACCTGTCACGCCAGGCATTGAGGATCGTTGATCATCTCGCAGTTCCCAGGTGCCCACACCAACCCATGCGAGTTCCAATCCTTGATCTTTAAGACGTTCTTTTAGTTGATCGGTATGGAAGTGTTCTGTGAGCTGGCGACGGGGGATCTGGATGATTGATTGGGCTCCTTCCTCCCCTTCTTCAGAAGGTTCTCCCTCTGCTAATAGGCGAGAGGGTTGTAATGCTAGAAATTCTTGAATGGAGTGTTGGGAGACGAAAGAACGAATTTCACGACTCACGATTTCTGGGAGCAAATCTACCCAATTCCTCTGACCCTCGTGTTTTACGGCTTGCCCATAAGTCAGACGGCGAATGCCTTCATTGGTGAACGGGTAGGGATTTTGAAGACTCCGTTGTTGATCACCACCGTAGACACGGAACAACATCTGTGCATCACGAGCATATACTTCAATACCGTCTCGGGTCACAGCTCGAACCTCATCGACTTTGCCTAGCTGATCGCGTAAGTCAATTACGCCCCTAAGCCGTTCAAACCCCTCGATAAAAGGTCCTGTTGTTTCGTCACCGCTTCTTGGTGAGCCGTAGACTTTCGGTATCCCTTCCTCGGTTTCGAACACGGCTGCGTAGCCAAGGTGGACGACAACGTAACCGGGACCGCCGATCTGCATGAGAGGGTTGTGTGTGTGGATTCCTTCCAACTCGCTCATATTGCCTCGGTTGATGGAAAGCGTTGGGTAACCCAAACCAAAGAGAGAAGCAAACAAGTACGAAGCGGCGATCCAGAAAGAGTCAAGTTCGAAAAGGTCAGTGAGGTACAACGATCCTATGAAGAAGCTTGCCAAAATTGCGAACACAACAGGGAGAAGATGTATGAGAACCTGAGGGTGGAAGAAGGGTGCGATCGTGTTGATAATGATAAATACAATGGATGGAAGTCGATTTTGCCAATCAAGTGGAATCTCTCCCGGGAAACCTGCTAGCCAAACCAGCACGAACCAGTAGACAACAAAGAACGCACCTAGAAGAACGAATCGAAAGGCAGCGCTGGTTCTATTTCTGCCAAGAAGCAGGTCAAGTGCAGGTCGAAAGAGGGACCAAAGGGCGTTGGTTGGGCGTGAGACTGCGCTTTCACTCATCCCCCACCTCTTCTCTCAGTCTCCTGGCAGTTTTCATCCAAGATAGATAACTCATCCAGCATCTCACTGAGATGTATCACAAGGTTCGTGCGATCCGACACCAAGCCAGGTTGACTGCAGAGGCGGATTGCATCGTCTGTGATGGACTTAATCGTATCTCGTAAATTGGGGGTTCTGCCCTTTCTTAATTGTTGCCGGAGATCTGTTGTCAACTCGCGCAGAAGTGTAAGG
>CP070708.1:3271138-3301869 GCA_020350285.1 Anaerolineaceae bacterium | reverse complement strand
GACGGGCCGAAGGTGTGGCTCTGGTCCCCGTTGAAGCGCTGCGCGAATTATCCCCAGGAGAATACGCTGTGTTCGTCATGGAAGATGGCGAGTTAAAGCTGCGCCCTGTGGAGGTGGGATTAATGGACTTCACCTTCGCTGAGATCAAGTCCGGTCTGGAGATTGGCGAGGTTGTCACCACCGGAATCGTGGAGACGCAGTGATGAGTGAACGGCCGATCATTCAGGCGATTGAAGTCAAAAAGATCTACGGCATGGGTGAGATCAGCGTCGCGGCGCTGGATGGCGTGAGCATCACCATCGATGAGGGTGAGTTCGTGGCCGTCATGGGTCCTTCCGGCTCCGGTAAGAGCACCTTGATGAACATCCTCGGATGCTTGGACCGCCCAACGGAAGGCCACTACATCCTGGACAGTGAGGATGTGAGCGAGATGGATCGGAAACAATTGGCCGGTATTCGCAATCGTCGCATCGGTTTCATCTTCCAATCCTATAACTTACTACCTCGGACTTCTGCCTTGAAGAATGTCATGTTGCCCTTGTTCTATAACCGAAATCACAAGCGCAGCCCAGAAGAACGCGAGGCAATGGCGCGAGATGTGTTGGAGATAGTTGGCTTGGGTGATCGGTTAAACCACCAGCCTCAGGAGCTATCCGGCGGCGAACAGCAGCGGGTGGCTATTGCTCGGGCATTGGTGGGTGATCCGGTGCTTATCCTGGCGGATGAGCCCACCGGCAACCTTGATACCCGATCCGGCGAGGAGATCATGGGATTACTGCATGAGCTGCATCAGGATGGACGGACGATCGTGATGGTCACACACGATCCTGAAATCGCCATCCATACGCAACGCACGATCCATCTTCGCGACGGACGGATTGAAAAAGTCGTAAACAATGGCTCGGGGTCAAAACCGCTAGAAGGTGAAAAGGTGCGCCATGAATCTCGCTGAACTCCTACTACTCGCATGGGAGAGCATTGGGAGCAACAAGATGCGTTCCCTTCTGACCATGCTGGGTATCATCATCGGCGTCGCCTCCGTGATCATCATGATCTCCATCAGTTCGGGCACCGAAGCCTCAATTGAGGAACAAATCACCGGCTTAGGCTCGAACCTTGTGTACGTTACCACGAGCTTCGGTCGTGTCGGCGCTGCTCGAGGAAACCCTATGGGTGGCGGTGGGATGGAAGGCGGGTTGATCTACGACGACGCTTTCGCCATTGCTGATGAGGTCAGTGGTGTCGAGGCCGTTGTCGTCGAGCAGTCCTCCTCCGAGACCGTCAAAGCCGGGGATGTCACGCTCGACGGCGTGACGATCGTGGGCAGCACAGCCGATTTCCCCTCTGTGCGTGATATGGAAATCGACGAGGGCCGCTACTTCACCCAGCAAGAGGTCGATCGAACGCAGAAGATCGTCGTTCTTGGTCATACCCTGGCACAGGAGCTCTTCGGAGACGCGGACCCCATCGGTCAGACAGTCACAGTCAGTGGTACGAAGCTGACGGTGATCGGCGTGTTTGCCGAGCGCGGTATGGTGAGTGGTGTGGATTTTGACGCTCAACTTTACACACCCATCACCGTCGTCTTTCAGAAATTCACACCAGCCCAGTTCGCACGTTTCATAGGAGATCGCGTGCGGGTGATCTATGTGGAGCTCGAAAATCCGGAGGTGATGGAGAACGTCATCCAACAGATCTCGTTCCTGCTCGCAAAGCGACATGATGTCTCGCTGGAGGAGGCCGACTTCACCGTAACAACGCAGCAAGACATCATCCAAACCCAGGAAGCGACGACTGCCGCCTTCCGCAACCTGCTGGCTTGGGTGGCTGGTGTGTCGTTGATCGTGGGTGGCATTGGCATCATGAACATCATGCTGGTCAGCGTCACCGAACGAACCCGCGAGATCGGTATCCGCCAATCGGTCGGCGCCACGCCGGATGATATCCGCTGGCAATTCCTGACCGAAGCGGTGGTCCTCAGCTTAGTCGGCGGGTTGATCGGTGTCTTAGCGGGTGTCGGTGGATCATGGATCTTCGGCACCGTCAGCGATATGCGCACATTGGTCGTCCCCATATCGATCTTACTGGCTTTCACCTCAGCCGCTGCTGTGGGCATCTTCTTTGGCTTTTACCCGGCGAACAAGGCCGCTCAACTCGACCCCATCGAGGCGCTGCGGCATGAGTGATGAAACACAACGTGAGGAGGTTTAATTATGAGAAGATCAATCCTGTTTGTAATGGTGTTGATGATGATGGGAACGCTTATGGGGTGTGGTTCCACAAATAGCGAAGTAAAAAGTGATGACCAAGCATTAAGTGAAACATCACATGCGATCCGTTTACGAGATGACTACGATGATGCTCTCTCAATTCAAGGTCAATTGGCCGCAGGCACCTTGCTGCTTGAAGAGACAGAGTCGGCAGTTAATGAAGCTATGGCAGCAGAACTGTTGCCCTTGTGGCGAGTCGCTCAAAGCTTGATCAACAGCGATACGGCTGCCGCACTGGAGATCGAGGCCATTTATAACCAGATCCAAGACACCATGACGCGAGATCAGATCTCCGCCATTGCGGAGATGGTACTTTCGGAAGAATCTCTAACGACCCTGATAGAAGAAGGCGCATTGGACTTCGGTCGGGGCGGTTTCGCTGGAGGTCGTGGTGCTGGTCTCAATGAGGGATTCACCCCTCCTGAAGGAGGTTTTGGACCGGGGGGTGGTATTCCAGGAGGTCGTCCAGGTGAAGGACCAGGAGGTGGTTTCCAGGAGGGTTTTTACCCTGAAGTCATGGCCACACGCCAGGCACAGTTTACCGAAGGTGATGTCGGAAGTCTCATGGACCGCATGTTGATCACAGCGGTGATCCGTACATTGGAGTTGAAAACAGGTGAGATCTCCGAGGATCAAGCCGCTCGCCCCTTTGATATGGTTTACAGTGTGATTGTTGAAGCGACCGGCTTAAGCCTCGAAGAGATCAGGACCATGACTACTGAGGGTATGACCTTGGCGGAGATCGTTGAAACCAACAGCGGTGACCTCGAGGAGGTCCGTAATTCACTGATCGAAGTATTGAGCGATTTGCCAAATGCGGCGGAATTAGATCTCGACGGACTGGCCTCCGATTGGTTGGGCTTGGAGGAGTGATCGGGGAAGCGTTAGGGATGAAATGGTTGTTAACAAAGCCAGAATTAACCTAACACAATCGTCATTTTATCTTCACAATTCCTTCATATTTATCGGTTATGATCGTAGGGTAAATGTCACAATCGCAATGAGTGCAGATACAAGGTCGTTATCTGTATGAGAATGAACAGACAGGTGAACCATGGCAAACACAATTATGGTCGTCGATGACGAGAAGCGGTTGGTCTCCCTACTCGAATCCTACCTCGACCAGGAGGGATTTCGTGTGGTCAAGGCTTCCAATGGGCGCGAGGCGCTCTTCCTCGCCCGACAGGAAAAACCTGACCTCATCGTCCTCGACATCATGATGCCGGAGATGGATGGTTACGAGTTCATGCGTTTACATCGTAAGGAACGTAACACACCTATTATTTTACTTACCGCAAAAGTGGAAGATGATGATAAGGTGATTGGTTTGGAACTAGGTGCAGACGACTATGTGACCAAACCGTTCAGACCGCGCGAACTTTTAGCTCGAATTCGAGCTGTCCTGCGGCGTATCGGCGAGACTGAACCGACAGCAGATGTGTTGCGCAGCGCGGATATCACCCTCGATCGGGAGGGACATACCGTCAAGATAGGCGACGAGTATGTGGATCTGACACCTTCCGAATTCGATTTACTGGCTACCCTGATGTCGGCTCCAGGGAGGACCTTCTCCCGTCTCGACCTGCTTGACCGCATACAAGGTACGGCCTATGAAGGCTATGAGCGCACGATTGACGTGCACATCAAGAACCTACGTGCCAAGATTGAACCGGATACCCGATCTCCACGCTATATCAAGACCGTTTATGGTGTTGGATATCGGTTCGCTCGTGAGTAAACACAAATGCGCTTAGGTTTGAAACTAATCCTCGCCTTTCTCATCATCGGACTGATCGGTGTGGCTTTCGTGGCTCTTTTCGCCAGCCGGGCGACAGAGAGCGTGTTCGGTAGTTTCATTTTCGACCAGTATCGAGATGCATTAATCGATCAGCTAGCAGATTATTACGATACCCATGAAAATTGGGTGGGTATCGATGAAGCATTCCCTTTTCCCGTTGGGAATCCTTTCGCAAGGAAGAGAGGCTTCGATAGGCCTTCCGGCCCCATCCTACTAACGAACAATGAAGGGAACGTGCTAATCCCAGGACATGGCTTCATGCATGGAGAGATGATCCCTCATCATACCCTCGAAAACGCAATACCGATTCAAGTGGATGGTGAAGTTGTGGGGTGGCTTATCGCAACGCCTGAAGGGTTTGGCAGGAATCCAGCTGAAACCCTCTTCTTGAGTAATATCAACAGGATGTTGGTGTTCGGCGCCATTGGAGCCTTGGTTGTATCTCTTCTGCTTGGGATCTTTCTCGCCCGAACGCTCACACGTCCGATCAGAGAAATCACCACCGCAACCCGCGCGGTTGCCGATGGTGATCTTGAACAGAAGGTCTCCGTGCGGTCGCGTGACGAATTGGGCGAACTTGCTACCTCCTTTAACTTAATGAGCGCCAAGTTGGCGCAATCGATCAACTTGAGGCGTCAAATGACGGCCGATATCGCCCACGAATTACGAACACCGATCAGTGTCATCCTCGGGCATACCGAAGCCATGCACGATGGTATTCTCCCGCCCTCCGAGGAAACCTTTGACATCATCCGCGACGAAGCTTTGCGGCTCGAGCGGATGGTGGACGACCTGCGAACGCTTTCAAGGGCGGACGCTGGGGAGTTGATCCTCACTTGTCGTCCGACACCGGTGCAGGATCTTGTAGACCAAGCGATCAAAGCCTATCGACCTCAGGCAAGAAAGAAGGATATCCAACTCCTCGTCGAGGCATCGCCTGACTTACCTGATTTGAACATCGATCCCGACCGTATAGCACAGGTTCTCAGCAATCTACTGAGTAATGCCCTGCGATATACACCTCAGGATGGAGAAATCACGCTCTCGACCAAACAGACCGTGGGTGAGGTAGAGATTCGGGTTCGCGATAGTGGACCTGGGATCGACCCAGAAGATTTGCCGAACATCTTCGATCGCTTCTACCGTACGGATAAGTCACGCCAACGTGAAAGTGGGGGGTCCGGGTTGGGACTGGCGATCGCAAAGTCGATCGTCGAGGGACATGGTGGACGCATATGGGCTGAGAGTGAATCTGGTGATGGAACAACGATCGTGATCGCATTGCCCATTGAACCCCATTGATGTACTAGGGCTTCCCCCTACAGCCATTGATCAACAAACATTACCCAACAGGTCCTACAATGAGGTAAACTAAACCCTGCAGAGATGGCATTTCGGATCATTGGAGCGAAATGCCCTGATATTAACCGTAATATTTACTGAGGGAAGGTGTCATTCTGAGCGCCTTTAAGCGCGAAGAATCCCTGTGATTCAACGACTTCAAGGGTTTCATCATAGGGATCCTTCGCTCCGCTCAGGATGACATGTGTGGGAATGTCATTGCGAGCCCCGCAGGGTCGAAGCAATCTCATCAACCTAAAGATTGATTCGTCGCGCTGGCGTGCTTCTCGCAATGCCAAGTTGAGGAAGCACTCACACTGAATAACACAAGGGGCGGTATCAGCTAGAATCGACCTTTTTGTTAGACTACCACGTCCATCGGAGATTCATCGGTGTCATTGGATCCCTTTTTCACACCCAACTCGGTCGCCGTCATCGGCGCTTCTACCAAGCCTCACAAATTGGGCTACGCCGTACTTGATAACTTAGTCAATGGCGGTTACCTCACCGAAGGCCGCCAGGTCCATCCTATTAATCCGAAAGCAGAAACGATCCTCGATTTACCGGCGTACCCCAGCGTAAATGACGTTCCCGGTCCGATCGACTTGGCGGTGATTGTGATCCCCTATCCACTCGTTCCGGACGCATTACGCACCTGTGGGGAGAAGGGGATCCCAGCCACGATCGTGATCAGCGCCGGCTTCCGGGAAGCTGGAATGGAAGGCCTGCAGCGCGAACGCGAGTTGATCGAGATCGCAAAAGAATACAACATCCGCCTGATCGGACCGAATTGTCTGGGCGTGATCGACACCTTCACCCCCATGAACGCATCCTTCTCCGCGGGTCTTCCGCCTAGTGGACCTATGGCCTTCATGTCGCAATCGGGTGCTCTGGGGACGGCGATTCTCGATTGGGCTCAAGCCGGTAGGCTGGGTCTGAGCAAATTCGTTTCATTAGGCAACAAAGCCGATGTGAGTGAAACAGATTTGTTGTTGGCCTGGCAGGACGATCCCCATTCGCGGGTCATCCTCTGCTACATCGAGGGTCTACCAGACGGCCAAGAGTTCATCCGTGTCGCGCGCCATGTTTCAAAGAAGGTGCCAATTGTTGTCTTGAAATCGGGTGTCACTCAAGCCGGCTCGCGGGCGGTGAGTTCCCACACCGGATCATTGGCGGGTTCCGAACAAGCATATCAAGCAGCTTTTCACCAAGCGGGGGTCCTGAGGGCGCATTCACTCCAGGATCTGTTCGACTACGCCCTGGCGTTCGGCTACTTACCGCCCCTCAGAGGTGATCGCATCGCTATCATCACAAACGCTGGTGGACCGGGTATTTTGGCCACTGATGCCCTCGAGAGGGCAGGGCTTCGACTGGCCCGCTTCGAGCCGGAATGTATCCGAGAGTTGGAGCAGTTTCTCCCCGATGCAGCTAGTGCAGCCAACCCGGTGGACTTGCTCGGAGATGCGATGTCCGATCGCTACCGTTTCGCCCTGGATCAGATCTCCGCCGACCCACATGTCGACGGCATCCTGGTCATACTCGCCCCTCAAGCCTTGACGGACATCGGTGAAACAGCGAGAGTCGTGTCCGAAATCGCAGGCAAGGTCGACATTCCGGTGCTGACATGTTTCATGGGTGAGGCACAAGTCAAGGCTGGCACGGAAATCCTCGAAGCCCACAACGTACCGAATTATTCCTTCCCAGAGCGAGCGGCCATGGTGCTTAAGGGAATGAGTACCTTCCGCGGCTACCAAACCATGGCTCTTCCCACCTTCGAGACCTTCGAAGTCGATCACACCAGCGTGCGCGAAACGCTTGATCGCGCCCTCTCCGAAGGTAGGGTCACGATCGGTGACGCCGAAGCACGGGACATTCTCACTGCCTATGGTTTAAAGATCCCTGCCTCTGAACTCGCAGAAACAGGCGATCAGGCGGTGGAGATCGCCAATCGCATCGGCTACCCTGTCGTGCTAAAGATCGCCTCCCCAGACATCCTTCACAAGACCGATATCGGCGGCGTGAAGATCGGGCTGCAGAATCCCACAGATATTCGTGATGCCTTCGACCTGATCACCTATCGTGCTCAACGGTATACGCCCGAAGCTCGACTGTGGGGGTGTTTAGTTCAGAAGATGGCCCCTCCTGGTTTGGAGGTGTTAATCGGGATGAACCGTGATCCGCAATTTGGTCCCCTAGTAACCTTTGGTCTGGGCGGTATCTACGTGGAAACACTGAAGGACGTCGCTTTTCGTATCGCGCCCTTCTCACGCCGCGAAGCAGAAGATATGCTCGGAGAGATACGCGCTCACGCGTTGCTGGACGGGGTTCGTGGAGAACCCCCGACCGACAAAGCAGCAGTCGTCGACGCTTTGTTGCGTATCGCTCAACTTGTAACTGACTTCCCCGAGATCGCAGAGCTCGATATAAACCCGTTCATCGTGTACGAGGAAGGTCTCGGTGGAATCAGCATCGACATGCGGCTGGTCCTCAATCCTGAAACACCGCAAAAGGGCTTGAATCACGAAGCGGGACCAGCAGGGAGAAACTCATGAAAGCGTTATATATCACCTCAGTTGAACCTTATTCCGGAAAAACCGCTGTTTGTTTATCACTTGGACGGTATTTGCAAGCTGAGGATCTCAAGGTGGGTTACTTGAAGCCAGTAAGCGCTCAGCCATGGCGGACCCCGGAGGGCAAGCTCGCGGATGAGGACGCTGTCTTCGTCCACAATGTGTTGGGGCTGGAAGGGGATCCCACCGAAGCCTCACCCGTCATCATAACTTCCTCCACATTTCGTCAACGGTTGAAGGGGCTGAGTGAGGACGACCTGATGGGTAAAATCCAAAGCGCCGCCGAAGCAGCAGGGAAGGGGAAGGACATATTGATCTTAGAGGGTGGAGCCAGCCTTCGCTCCGGCTACGCAATGGGTCTTTCCAACCTGAGAGTTGCAGAGGTCCTAGGAGCGCCTGTCCTGGTGATCGTTCCGTACCGCAGCGAGATCCGCCTCATCGATGATGCGCTCGCTGCGAGCTTCCGTCTGGGTGATAAATTATGCGGCGTGATCCTGAACCGCGTGCCACAAGATGCATTCGAATTCGTCGAAGAGTATGCCCGTCCCTTCCTAGAAAAGGAAGGCATCACGGTCCATGGCGCATTACCGAGCGTCCCTCGAATTTCAGCCCTCAGTGTGGGGGAGCTTGCCGATCTGCTACAAGCTGAGGTGCTGACCAAAGAAATGGACCCCAGCCAATTGGTCGAGACCTTCACCGTCGGGGCCATGACCGCCGAAGCAGCCCTTTCACGTTTCCGCCGCTACCAGAACAAGGCCGTGATCACCGGTGGTGACCGGACGGACATCCAACTCGCTGCCCTTGAAACCTCTACTGTGGTGCTGATCCTGACCGGCAATTTACGCCCCAGCCCACTAATTATTCAGCAGGCTGAGATGCTCAATGTCCCAATATTGTTGGTCAAAGATAACACCATGGAGACCGTGAATAGTATTGAGCGCGTCTACGGCAAGACCCGTCTTGGTCAACCGGAGAAGCTGGACGCCTTCATGCAATTGATGTCTGAAAATGTTGACATGAAGTCGCTATTCAAAGCATGCGGTTTGGGGTAAGCCCTTTACTAAGATACATGGAAAAGACCAAGGTGCCCTAACGATAGATCAATCGGGTAAGCCTTCCGGTTTCATATTTTGACCGTTGGCAACTCCAGGTACTACCAACAAGAACATCTGACGACATTTGTACAATCTCAGCTGACGAAGATCGTTGGGGTAACAGGCCCCTTCACTCCTTCGCCATTCTCGTAACGGACCCAACTGCTCTACAACACATGGCGGGATCAAATCTCCTATTCGCCCCAGCTTCGGAACCATCGAAGCCTTGACCTCGTCAATCGGTTGAGGCTGGGGGATTTTCCCACCGTCCGCGAATGGACAGGGTTTTCCATCCAAATGTGAAGGGAAGAGTCCAGAACAGATGAGATCGTCCCGAAGAAACATTCCATCATGAAAAAGAAAGAGCGCCCTAGGTTTCTTGCCCATCTTGTGCATGCATCCCCCTTTGCACACGCCATTTGGACAACCCTGAGGCGCTCAAGCCCGGGACCGAACTTATGTTCGCCTATATGACATCTTACACGGATACGTGTATCTTGTCAAGTGCCTTTATTAGATTGTTACCTTGAATAGGAAGTAGGGGCGACCGGCCGTCTCGCACAGGCGGGCCGTGGCTCGCGGCCCGAACGGGGTGTGAGACGGCATGAATTGCCCCTACATTAATAAGGCTTCCCCTAAAAATCATTGATCGTTTTAACAAAACAGGCTCAAGTGATGCCATAGGGTGTCACGGACTTTGCAGAACCACAAGAATTAAGATGTCTCCTAATCCTCCACCCTCCCGGCATCAAAAGGGAAACCCGCTCGTTCAGCTACCATCGTCAAGTGTTTTGAACGCGATCGCGTGGGAGTATAAACAGCCGTTTCCCATTCACTGATCGTTTGTTGACGAACACCCAACAACCCGGCCAATTCTGCTTGATTAACGCCAAGGTAGGCGCGCAACGCCCGCACCATGGTCCCATCCCACAATACCGTATCCCCCTCTCTACGAACGGTATATTCCACGACAGGACGACCGAAACGCACCCGTTGACGCTCTAGATCAACCCCGACCACATGGTAGCCGGCTTTCATCCACGCGCTCGCTTGGGCTGCACCGCTCCTGCGGTTGCTCCAGAAACCCCGACCTTCTCGTGCGGATGCTGGCAGCTGGTCGTCAATCAGACGCTCCAACTCAGCAAAAGAAAGCACAACGTGATCCTCGCCACTGCGACGCAAATAAATGTAGAGGTTGTAATACTTCGTCTCTGGCTTCACCCTAACCAACTTTACTTAATGATGTTCCATTCATGCGACAGCAGTTTCGTCTTGCTCAGGACATCCGTGGTGATCGCCTCTTCAGAAAATTAATTTCTCCTGAAGAAGGCAGAACCTATCAATCCGGATTTCATCAACGATAGGCTTATGGTTGATGGATGGCTGTTTGATCCTTTCCATCTGATCGCACAATGATCCTGTCCCCACCTGCTTGCTTGGCCTCAAGCTCTGCTTCGTCTGCTTCTCGTACCAAGTCATCAACATCATCTACATAATCTGGATAGGCCGCGCCACCAATACTAACCTTCATCGGTATGGTTCTGCTATTTGATAGTTCAATGGATGTGTCCCGCATCGCTTGCTGAAGTTTCTCACCAATATTGAGTAATTCACTCGGCGAACAACCAGGGAGCACCACAGAAAATTCGTCGCCACCATAACGGGCTACCCAATCCGTTTCTCGAATACTTCTTTGCAGCACCTTCACCACGCCCTTCAGTAATTGATCCCCCGCAAGATGTCCGTAGCGATCATTCACCATCTTTAGGTCATCCACATCTACAATCAACAATCCAAGTGGATAGTCAAGGCGTTTCGCCCGGCTGATTTCGTTTCTAAGTTGAGAATCGAAGAAATTACGATTGTACGCGCCGGTCAAACCATCAACAATCGCCATGCGTTGAATTTCAGAAAAAAGTTGAGTGTTCGCCACTGCAAGCGAGGCCACCTGTGCTAATGCGACCAACATATCTAAGTCCTCATCGTTGAAATGTCCAGGCATCCCACCCAACAACAACGCTCCTGAGATTCGATCACCGATTTGTAATGGCGCACAGAGTAAGCTTTCATCATCCTCAGGTGTTCCCCCAACCTGCATCGTCCTGGGGTCCTCAAGTGCATGGTCAATCCTCTGGGGTATGCCATGTTCGACCACCCATCCTGTCAGACCTTCCCCAACTTGGATTGTCATCGCCATAACCTCTTCCGCAAATTCACCTGAAGAAGCCACGGGGCTTAAGGTTAGATTGTCCTCCGCCAAGAGGTACAACGTACAATCGGATGCATTCAAGAGATCCCGCGCTTTCTCGACGATCAATTCCAATGAGCGTGGCTGTTCCAATTGAGCTAACAATTCTCGCTGTACCTGAAGCAGTACCGCCTGCTCACGCGTCCTTCGACTCAAGAGGTCAGCTACTTGGAGGTGCTGCGAGACGTCTCGTGCATGGCCATCCATCCCAATCACTTGATCCTCATCATCCGTGGCCACAACGAGAAACAACTCCACCCAGAGTGTCCTGCCCTCCCGATGTGCCATCCGGATCACCAGGGACATAGTCTCCTCAGTTCCCTCTTTTAAATCCTCCACCGCTGCTAAATACTCTTTCAAGCTTGATGGCTGTATCAACTGCTCAATGAATTTCGGTCGATCCAGAACTTCCGACTTCGAATAACCTGTCATCTCTATAAAGCCGTGGTTGACATGCGTCAATCCTTGGTTAAACACGAGCCTAAAACAGGCATCCATAGAGAGCTCGGACAGTCGCTCATAATCAGGCTTCACTTCCGACATACCTAAAACTCCTCTTTTGCTTTCTGCAGAAAAGCCCCATGATGGAGTGCTCGTATGACATCATCCTTGAGATCGGCCCATCAGGGATCCTCAGGAGAGTCACCCATCCAGACGTCGGGACCGTGTAACAAAAGTATAAAACGAGGATTTCATGACATCAATATCCAGGTTTATAACTATCAACGGAAGTGGGAGGAATAAGTGTCTCCTTCAGTTTGTGTGGGAAGTTGATACAACTAACAATGCCCGATAGTTTGTGAATAAAATGCGAATTCATCCTTACCGCAATTATGTCATTCCGAGGCGTTTTACGCCGAGGAATCCCTATGATGTAGCTACACATTAGAATCTTCATAGGGATTCCTCGCTACGCTCGGAACGACATGGTGACTGAACATATACAGAGCGTTATCAAAGTTGGCCTCCCTCGTCAAATCAATTTTCAATCCCCTAATAGGTTGGTATTGTTGAATGCCATAACAATGACGCCTTTCTGTGATATTTGAGACCACTCATAATACGAGAGTTAAGCTATCCGCAGTTTGTGGATGAGATTCAAGGAATAAAAAGAAGCGAGGTAGCGGCAGAAAACCTCGCTTCTTGTTGACCGCTCTAGTAGAGCAGTCTGGGAGGATTTAGCTTTCCCGTATAGCCACCTCCTGTCGCTACTTGCTCCTCGTCCGGAGCTACATCAAATATTGGAGGTATACCTCTGACGAATTACCTTCCTTATTATAGAAAGAAGTACCCCTCACGAGCGCGCTTTGTAAGGAACCTGTAAGCGACCCACAAAAGGCAGAAATTTACCCTCCACGATAGAGATTTAGCGAAATTTAACCTATCAAATGTTGGGGCCACTTATGAGATCAACAACGAGATGAGGGACGATATATATGGGAATGTTTCAAAGGCAAGGCCCATGGACAGCTAGAATACCCTCTGTCGCTAAATGACATTGCGAGGAACACTCCCTCAATTTGTCATTGCGAGGAGCTGTTAGGCAACGAAGCAATCTTCTCGTTGAGGAGATTGCTTCGCCCTTTCATGGCTCGCAATGACATGGCATTAGGGAGATTGTTTCGCCCCTACGCCTTTCCTGAACCATGTCCTGCCTGCCCCGAGCCTGCTGAAGGGTTGCCGAAGATGGGCTCGTAATGACATTAAGTAGGATAGGATTTTCTCGCCCATTATCAAGGGTGTAGCGGCGACTGACCAGTCGCCCTTACACAATTTATGTTGATCGTAGCAAATGGGTAGGGACGCAATTCATTATCCATGGGCGTGGCTCTGGAGACATCCCCTCAAATCAGACTCCCCACACCTCGTTGGTTGACTTTTCAGGGTAATGAATATTGATAATCTAACGCGGGGAGTGGCGTCTGTATCGAGACGCGTAAATACCCAAACCTACGCCTGCTAGCAGCAGGAATACTCCGAGTAGGCCAAGAAGTGTCGACCGACCTCCACCATCGACACCCCCAGCTTCTTGAATGCTCGAACTCGGCTGTGCCCCAAATTGGACGTATTTGATGTCCCCTGGTTCCAGACGGAGGGGGAGGTTCATAGCCGTTGTGGGATTGTGTTCAGGTGGGACAGCGGCACTGATATTGTAGTCACCCCTCTCAAGGTCCTCGAAGCAATACCCCTCGGGATTGGTGTCCGTTGTGTGCTCACCCGCCAACACCCCAGAGACATCCGCTACACTTACCTGTCCGTTGGACAAGGGTTCCTCACCCTCATCAAGCCTAGCATCGCCGTTTTCATCACGAAAGAGGAGAACGCAAATCTCGCCGGTTCCGGAGATCGGGGTAGGTGAAAATTGAGGGGAAATAGCGGTCGGTTCAGCGCCCGGGATCTCCGTCGGTCTTTCTGGTGCTGCAATTCCTAACTCAAGCTCCATCCCTTCCGTAATGTAATCGCCAGGTTGAATACCATTGCGCGACATCAATTCCTCAACGGTGATCCCGGCTATGGCTGCGATCCGCCACAGACTATCGCCTTCTTGGACGATGTAAACGATCCTGCCATCTGGTCCTGGGGTGGGGGTCAAGAAGGCTGTGGGTTGCGCCAATGGTTTTGCCTGTGGACTGGCCCCCACGGTTGGAACAAGAACCAAACCCAGCCCGATCAAGCTGAGGAGTGTGAGCAAAAATATGATTCTGCCCATACGATGAGACACAATGTTCCTACCTCAATCATTCGCATTATAAGCCCTTCAAGACCAGGGGTGTAGGGTAATCTAATTGTAGGAGCGGGGTTACCCCGCCCCTACACCCTAATCCCTGATCCCTTGGTGCTCCGTGCCCAATCCCCTCCCCCATGATATACTCCTCGAGGAGGTGCCTTATGCCTCTCGACCTAATCATCGGTGCCCAGTGGGGCGACGAAGGCAAAGGCCGCATAACCGATCTGCTCGCCGCTGAGGCGGACATCGTCGCCCGCTACAGTGGAGGCGACAACGCAGGTCACACGATCACCGTAGGCGAACAGATCTTCAAGCTCCACTTGATCCCCTCAGGTATCGTCCATCCCCACACAATCTGTCTTCTAGGATCCGGCATGGTCGTAAACCCCGCCATCCTGCTGGGTGAAATCGATCATCTGGGCTCGCTGGGAGTGGATGTCTCTCCTCAACGCCTGAAGCTGTCTAGCGCTGCTCATGTTCTCACACCCGCTCACATCGCGCTCGATGCGGCCGAGGAGACCCGCCGCAGTGGGGATATGTTGGGCACAACACGTCGCGGCATCGGTCCCGCGTATAAAGACAAAGCAGCCCGGAGTGGACTTCGTTTAGGGGCCATGCGCCGTCCTGAGGATTTCGCTTCTCAGGTGCAGGAGCACATGCAGGCTGCGGGTGAGGTATTAGAGAGAATCTACGGTTTTGATTCTCCTGATCCTGACGAGGTCGCTGGGATCTATTGTGACTACGCCAAGCGCCTACGACCCTACCTCACGGATGTGGGCGGGCACGTCGCTCAAGCTTTAGAAGATGGGGCAACGGTGCTCGGCGAAGGCGCTCAAGGGACCTTACTCGACCTCGATCATGGCACCTACCCCTTTGTCACAAGTTCCTATCCGACCACGCCCGGTGCCCTGCTTGGATTGGGAGTTGGTCCAAAGCACCTGCGTCGCATCATAGGAGTGACGAAAGCTTTCCAGACCCGAGTCGGGAGTGGTCCATTCCCCACGGAGGTCTTTGATGAGACCGCTGAAAGATTGCGCGGTACAGGTGAAAACCCCTGGGACGAATTTGGCACCACCACCGGTCGACCCCGACGAGTTGGCTGGCTCGATTGTGTATTGCTGCGATACGCTGTTCGGGTGAATGGCTTCACAGAACTCGCGTTGACTAAGTTGGACATCCTCACGGGTCTTGATCCACTCAAACTCTGCGCCGCCTATCGCCAAGAGGAAGATCGACACAAAGATCTACCTGATGGGCCGGCGGATCTCTCGCCCTTCACGCCTGAGTACAATGAACTCCCCGGGTGGCATAACGATCTCTGGGAGGCGCGCCACTGGGATGACCTGCCACCAGAAGCACAGAACTATATCGGTCGCGTAGAAGAACTCACCAAACTCAAGGTGAAGCTCATCTCCGTAGGTCCTGAGCGAGAGCAAGTTATCCGTCGGGATATCGAAGCTTAAGCCCATAAGTCGAAAATCGACTCACTCGGGTATAATCGCCGCATGTCTCGCTCAACCCTCCTGCGTTTGGCAGTTGCCCTGATAGCTATTTTGTTTTGTATCACCCTTGGCGCGTATGTCTACAACCTACCATACGTACAGGAGAAGATCGGCTGGCGCATCTCTGTACTGCGCGCCGAGATTAAATATTTCTTCAATCCACCCGGTGAGGTCGTTTTCACCCCCAATCCGACCATCGCTGCCATGGTCGAGGCGACCCTCAGCGCCTACACTCCAACAGTCACCAGAACTCCCAACCCAACACCCACGCCAGGTCACACCGCGACGCCAACGATCACGCCCTCACCTACCCACACAGCGACCCCTATTCCAACAAAAGTGGAGCTGGATAACATCCGCCATGAGTATCAAAAGTACAACAACTGCGGGCCGGCTAACCTGTCGATGGCCCTCTCTTTTTGGGATTGGGAAGGCGATCAGCGCGACACGGCAGCTTTCCTCAAACCGATCCAAGATGATAAGAATGTCATGCCCTACGAGATGGCCGCCTACGTGGAGGAGGAGACATCCCTAGATGTAGTTGTACGTGTTGGGGGGGACATCGACCTGATCAAACGATTCCTGGCCGCGGGCTTCCCTGTCCTGGTCGAGAAGGGTTTTGATGTACCGGGTAAGGACTGGATGGGTCATTATCAACTGATGACCGGGTACGATGATGAACGTGAACGTTTTACCGCCCAAGACTCTTACCAAGGTGGTCCCAATCTGCCCGTCCCTTACGATGAACTCGAGAAATACTGGAGGCACTTCAATTACCTTTACCTTGTGATCTATCCTCCCGAACGCGAGTCGGAGGTGTTCTCATTGCTCGGTCCCCACACGGATGAGACCTATAATTACGAATATGCCGCGCAGTTGGCATCAAATGAGATCTTCACCCTCTCAGGTAGAGCCAAGTTCTTCGCCTGGTTCAATCGTGGCAACAATCTAGTATCTCTGAAGGATTTCGCTGGCGCGGCTTCTGCTTATGGTGAGGCGTTTAATCTCTATCCGGGGCTCGATCTGGAGATTCGACCCTACCGCCTGATGTGGTATCAAACTGGTCCCTATTGGGCGTATTACTACACAGCCCGCTACCAGGATGTCATCAATCTCGCCAACAACACGTTGTATTACACCGTCGACAAGCCCATACTTGAGGAAAGTTTCTACTGGAGAGCCTTAGCCAAAGAAGCGCTCGGGGATGTGACGGGTGCGATTGAGGACTTTAGGGAGGCTTTGGTGCACCATCCAGGCTGGATTCCCGCTCTCCAGCAACTCGAGCGCCTGGGTGTATCGCCTTAATGTGGGAGTATACGTCATCCTTAGACAAGTTATTTCCTGAGCTTGACCATGGGAATCACGCTTACTGGTAGAAAGACAACATGCGGTTTAATGTCATTCCGAGCGAAGCGAGGAATCCCGCCGATTGAACGAGTTAAAAACATCATCTCAGGGATTCCTCACTCGCACAACTCGCTCGGAATGTCATAAGAAAAACTATTCATCAATGTCAAAGAGAGTACGGGCGACCGGCCGGTCGCCCCTACACCATTATAAATACCTGTCATTCTGAGCACTGAGAAGCGCGAAGAATCGCTGTGATATGTCGAAATAAAAAGCATCGTCCTAGGGATCCTTCACGGAGCCTGTCCTGAGCGCAGCCGAAGGGCTCAGGATGACAACAAGGGAACAGTTTTCCTGGTGATGCCGGAGCGTTCGTTCGGAATAACGGACACGTAACACTGATTTGAACATGAACACCTCAGAAACGCCGTCGATCAATTCATCGACAGCACAAACATCCATAGCCGGAAAGGTGGCAGGCTCGACGTTGATCGTAATGGGCGGGTTGACCGCCTCAATGGTCATCGGCTTGATTCGCCAACGTATTGTCGCCGGTAAATTTGGCACCAGTGCCGTGTTGGACGCATACACAGCCGCCAATGGCATCCCTGAACTGCTGTTCACCATGCTCGCAGGGGGTGCGTTGGCTTTCGCGTTCATCCCAGTTTACACAGAACACCTTGGTAAAGGCGATACACAAGCCTCAAACAAGCTCGCAAGCCAGGTGATCAACAACATCTTCATATTGGCAACCTTGCTCTCACTGCTCCTGGCTCTACTTGCGCCAATCCTGGTCCGTGCGCCGTGGGGCATCGGCCCTCACTTTCCCGCCGAGATCCAAGATCTGACCGCTCAATTAATGCGGGTCTTGCTGCTTTCAACCATCATCTTCGCCATCAGCAGCATCCTCACCGGCACTCTGCACGCACACCAGCACTTCTTACTTCCTGCGATCGCACCGAGCATGTACAGTGGGGGGATCATCATCGGCGCTGTTGCCTTTGTGCCCTCACTGGGCATCTTCGGCTTGGCTTGGGGCGCGGTGCTCGGCGCGTTGCTACACCTGATGATCCAACTCCCGGGCATCATCCGCCATGGTGTCCGCTGGCACCCAACCCTTGGGTGGCGCAATCCCGCATTGAAGGTCGTAGCGATCCTCATGGCCCCGCGCGTCGTCGATCTGCTCATGGCACGAGCGAGCATCGACTGGATCAACGCCAATCTTGGTTCGGGGTTAGGCGAAGGAAGGGTATCATCCTTGCGGTATGCCTTCCAGGTGATGAACACCCCCTGGACGTTGATCGGCACAGCCATTGGGATCGCCGTCTTCCCCACCATGGCCGCACTGGCGGCTCAACGGGACATCAGCGCCCAACGGAGGGCGCTCAGCGGTGCGCTGCGTGCGATCCTCACATTGGCGCTTCCTGCGGCTGTGCTGCTGATCGTCCTCGGTCGTCCAGTTATTGGGGTTTTGTTCGAGGGTGGTGAATTCACTGCCCAAAGCACCGAGCTGGTTTATTTCGCCCTACAGTTCTACGCGATCACGATGATCAGCCAATCCGTGCTTGAGGTGGTCGTTCGGGCTTTCGCTGCCCAGAAGGATACACTGACGCCACTCCTGGTCTCCTTCTTCACCACCGCGCTCAATATCGTCCTGGCCATTTGGCTCTCTCGACCTCGAACTGCCGGAGGTCTGGAACACGGCGGTTTGGCCTTAGCAAACGGCGTTGCGGTGGGCGTGGAATCGTTGATTGGTCTAACGATTCTGCACCTGCGTTGGCGGGGCGTCGATGGAAGACGCATCCTTCTAGACGCCGGAAAAGCCGCCTTTGCCGCGTTCGTCATGGGCGGTGTGATCCTGGCCATCGATGTCCTCTTCAGCCCTGGCAGGTTGGTTCTACTGTTGGGGGGAGGTGCCCTGGGTGGATTGATTTACTTCGCATTGGCCTTGCTGCTCGGCATAGAGGAGATTCGCACGCTACCAATATCATTTGTACAGTATGTCAGGCGGAGAGAAACAAAACCATCAGACTGATGGCATCATTCAACATATAGGCAATTAATAATACGAACCCTCTCGTACTTGATTTTCTCCCGCAGCACACCTCATTGTGCACACCAGTATGGAGTCCGGAAGCTTTGCTTCCGCAGCGTCCTGAGCAGTCGAAGGTGCCGCAAGCAGAGCTTGCGGATTCTATATGCAAGTAACTGCATAATATTTCCTTTCTAGAATCGAATGAGGTCATCCACCGCTCTATCCATAAAGAATCGAGATCTCTGCCCGTCAGCAGAATATCACAGTCAGCTTCTACCTAAATGTATGTCTTCATCTAACAAAAAACAGCGTCTTCCAGACCGCTGTTTTGATCAAAAACATGAGATTTATTAATCGTAGAGAGTCCCAACCTCACTGCTTCTCGTACGGCTGTCCGTCGGCGGCAGGCATCTGACCCCGTCCCACCACACCGGCAAGCACGAGCATCGTGATGAGGTAGGGCGCCATGAGCAGGAACTCCGAGGGGATCTGGACCCGAAGAAGTGCAAGGCTGGCTGCCAATGAGTCGGAAAAACCGAATAACAGGCCAGCAATCATTGCCCCCACTGGCATCCAGTTGCCGAAGATCATCGCTGCCAAGGCGATGAATCCACGGCCGGCGGTCATCACTTGGTCAAAGCGGCCCACAGAACCGAGCGTAAAATATGCGCCTGCAAACCCGGCCATCATACCGCCCAGGATCACGGCCATATAGCGTGTCTTATAGACGTCGATGCCCAGCGTATCTGCCGCTTCGGGATGTTCTCCAACCGAGCGCAGCCTCAATCCCCAACGCGTCTTGAAGAGCAGGAACGTGAGCAAGATTACGAAAATGATCATTGAATACACGAAGATGTTTTGCCTGAACAAGACCGGTCCCAAGAATGGGATCTGGCTAAGGACAGGGATTTCATATGGTTTGAAGATCCCTGGGTCGTTGAGTTCCGGATAAGGCTGCATGAACTTTGCCGAGATGAAGGAAGTGATCCCCACGGCGAAGATGTTGATCACCGTTCCAGAAATGATCTGATCGGTGCGATACTTGATCGACATCACGGCATGCACCAGCCCTAACAAACCTCCAGCGATCACGGCACCCAGTAATCCGATCCATAGTGTGGTCACGCTGCCCACGATCGTGCCAATCATCGCTGCTGTAAGCATCATACCTTCGATGGCAATGTTGACCACGCCGGCGCGCTCGCACAAGATTCCCGACAATGCCCCCAGGGTCAGCGGCACGGATCGGATGACCATAATACGCAGCATCCCGGCCAAGTTCAGCATCCCCCCAGAAGCCGCCCAGGAAAGGAAGGAAAACACAAACATGCCGCCGATCAATGAAAGGATCAAGCCCGTTCGCTTGTTGAATCCGCGCACAAGTTGATAGCTGCCAAGCACGGCGCAAGCAAATGCCAGTATTCGAAGCACGCTTAATGAGTTGAATTCCCAATCATCGAGGACAATCTTCGATCCACCAGGGTAGAGGCGCATTGTCGTCATCATCTCAGGATCGAGCCCGCGGATAAAAAATAGCCAGATCAGTACCGCAATGCCCAGAAAGATTATGCCAAATATGCGCCTTCTGGTTGGGGATACATAGATCGTACCCGTTTCTAGGGTTGATGTATTGGCGCTCATTGGCTTAGCTCCCTCCCCAGCCGCTCACCCGGACCCCGATCTCGGCTTCCTTCGGTTCCTTCAGGCGAAAGATGGTGCGGATGATCGCCGGTGCAGCGATAAAGGCCAGGATCAGTGCCTGCATCACCGAGATAATGTCAATCGGGATTCCAGCCGCCGCCTGCATTCGAGTGGCACCGTTGCGTAGGGTACCGAAGAGCAAAGAAGCTAGCACCACGCCTAAGGGATGATTTCTCCCCAGCAGTGCCAAGGCGATGGCGTCAAAACCGTAGCCTGGGGAGAATGATTGTGAAAGATGGTGGTTCAGTCCTAGCAGCTCATTGGCGCCTGCCATCCCAGCCAGCGCTCCGGACAGCGACATCGCCCCAATCGTGCTTCTGACGATGTTCATACCTGCATAGCGAGCGGCATGTGGATTGGCACCCACCGTGCGCAGATCAAACCCCCATTTGGTCTTGAATAGGAACCAATATACCAATAACGCCACGGCTAGGGCGATAAAGAAACCGAGATGAAAGCGGATCGGATCAGCTAAGAAACGCGGCAGTTCGGCGCTCTTCTCGATGATCGGGCTCAGAGGATTGGTCGAGCCCTCGCGCTTCATCGGCTCACGCAGCAGCCAATCGGTGAGCCGGAAGGCTATATAGTTCATCATGATCGTGTTGATCACCTCGTGGCCCCCGGTTTTGGATTTTAAAAATCCAGGGATAAATCCCCATAGCGCCCCTCCCAGCGCCCCGGCCATAAACGCAAACGGGAGGTGGATGTAGACAGGTAATCCAGTGAATGAGTAGCCGACCCAAACAGAGAAGATTCCGCCCATGAAGATCTGCCCCTCCACACCAATGTTGAAAAGGCCGGTCCTGAAGCCCAGCGATACGGCCAACCCGGCGAAGATATAGGGAATCGACTTCACTAAACTCTCAAAAATCGGGTTGATAGCCCTTCTGATTTCCAAACCCTCTCCGCTCTGGATGGCAGCGATAATCTTCGATGGACTGCCGAACGATCCCGTGAACAAGGTTACATATGATTCCCAGGCAGCCTTGAATCCGTTGGAGATGGCCTGCAATGGGTTTACGGTCCACATCGTGTAGACATCTTCACTTGACAGGGCAACGAGAAGGCCGCCCAGCAGCAGGCCGCTGATGATCGCCAGAATGGGGACAATCAGTGAACTCTGACTGACCTCTTCGAAGAAGATGCTGATTGCGGATTTCTTTTCCACCTTCGCTGTTTCTTCCGATTTACTCATAAGACCTAACCTCAGGGGTACTTTATGATGGGGGTTGACCGCCAGCTATACTCCCTGATCCTCGGAGTGAACGCCAGCCATCAGCAATCCAACACTCTCTTTGGACGCATCTTCAATGGCGAGGATGTCTACGATCCGCCCCCGATACATGACTGCGATCCGATCGGAGAGCTGCATAATTTCATCAAGTTCTGTTGAAACCAACAACACAGCGACACCTTCATCGCGCTTCTCAATCAAGCGATTGTGCATATATTCAATCGAACCCACGTCAAGCCCACGAGTGGGCTGTGCCGCAACAAGCAATTTGATCGGGCGCGACAGTTCACGGGCAACGATCACTTTCTGTTGGTTTCCGCCTGACAGCGTGCTTACATCAACCTCCGGCGAGGGGGTTCGAATGTCGAATGCCCCAATAAGAGCCTCTGCATTGCTTCGCATCGCCCCTTCTTGAAGAACCGCCTTCTCCGTAAAGGGTTCAATGTAATAAGTGTTGAGCACCATGTTGTCTGTCACTGGATACGAGAGCACCAGCCCATCGCGCTGGCGATCTTCGGGAATATGCGCCGTCCCCAATTCAGTGATCTGTCGTGGCGTGCCGCGAGTGATGTCCGTTCCGAGTAACTCTATACGACCCTCTACCGGATGACGCAGTCCGGTCAACGCTTGAACCAACTGGGTCTGTCCATTTCCCTGCACACCGGCAACGCCCAATATCTCTCCGGCCAAGACATCGAAGGTGACGCCATTCACTGCCAATGTGTTTCGATCATCAAGCACCTTGAGATTCTCAACCCGCAAAGTCATCTCGGTCGGCTTGGCTTTCGATTTCTCGACTTCCAAGACCACCTCCCGTCCGACCATCATCGAGGCCAGCTTGCTCTGGTCAGCATCTTCAGGCGTGGTCGTTCCGATAACCTGGCCTTGGCGGATGACCGTGATGCGATCAGCTATATCAAGCACCTCGCGCAGTTTGTGGGTGATGAAGATGATCGATTTCCCGCTCTCGGCCAATGAACGCATAATATTGAATAACTGATCGGCTTCTTGAGGCGTAAGCACCGAGGTGGGCTCGTCAAAGATCAGGATGTCGGCCTCTCGGTATAGCAGTTTGATAATTTCCACCCGTTGTTGAACACCAACCGGTAATGTACTTACAAGCGCGCTGGGATCGATCTCCAAACCATGGCTACTGGAAATGTCCAAAATACGTTTCGCCGTGGCTTCTCGATCCAAAATTCCCCCTAATTTTGTCGGCTCGTCCCCCAGCATGACGTTTTCCGTGACCGTGAATACTGGAATAAGCATGAAGTGCTGGTGAACCATACCGATCCCGGCCTGGATCGCATCCCGAGTAGATTTGATCTCCACGCTTTTGCCACGAACGCGAATCTCGCCCTCATCAGGATGGTAGAGACCATAGAGGATATTCATCAACGTGGTTTTCCCGGCGCCGTTTTCGCCTAATATTCCGTGTATCTCACCTTCTTCCAGCGAAAAGCAGATCTGATCATTAGCCAAGACACCCGGAAACCGTTTTGTAATCTGATCGCATTCGAGTATCCACGTCATTTGAACCTCATCATTTAATTGTAATTAGAAATGCTAATATCATGGATCGTAGGAATTTTCAGATCCTGATGGTACACAAATGATTGACCTCTCAGAAAAGTATGCATAAACGGTGAACTAGATCATCATCCTGTCCCAAAGTCCAGCAGGAGATTTGGAACAGGAGCCAGGATCAAATCCTGGCTCTTGTTTTCCAATTAGCGCCTAGGCATACAATTTTTAAATTTATTCTTACCGTTCGTAGACAGCGCTCACTTCCCCGGAGATGATTTTCGCCGCTAGCTCATCGATCTCGTCCATTAGCTCGGCCGGGACCATATCGAGCCATTGTGAACCCACTTGAATACCCACACGGCCGTTTTGGAGGGTGCCGGTGAAGTTCCCACCCTCAAACGTGCCGGCTACACCCTTCGCGATCTGGTCGAAGACCACCAAATCCATGCGCTTCATGGCGCTGGCTAGCACGTACTGGGCTTGATCGGGATAGAACCCGCTCCAATCGGTGTCCACGCCGATGAGCAAGCCCGCGTCACGCTCCTCGAAGACCGCAAGGCTGCCCGCACCTACAGGGCCAGCAACCGGCATGATGATGTCGGCGCCAGCATCAAGCAGCGTCTCCGTCATCGTGCGACCCTTGTCGGTGTCGGAGAAGTCGCCGGTGAACAGGCCGTCATTGGCGACAGGATCCCAACCTATGAGCTGCACGTCCGTCCCATGGGCCTCATTATAGGCCTGGATTCCGAGGTAGAAGCCATCGCTGAAGGCGGTGACAGGCGGGATGTTGATACCGGCGTACACACCTACAATCCCGGTTTCGGTCATGCCTGCGGCCAGGTAGCCGGCCAGCATGGTGGCTTCGTGGATGTTATAGAAGGTGCCGAGGTAGTTCGCGGGAACATCCGACCAGTGGTCGATCCCCACAAAGCTCACGTCCGGATTCGCAGTTGCTGCAGCGGTTGTGGCATCATTGAGCAGAAAGCCCACACCGAAGATCATATTGCAGCCTTCCTCAATGAAGGCATTGATGTTCGGCTCGTAATCGGCCTCACCCGTAGACTCGAGGAAGCGAATATCAACGTCATGCGCCTCCTCAGAGTCTACCATCCCCTGCCAGGCAAATTGGTTGAAGGACTTGTCATCCGTGCCGCCGGTATCCGAGACCTGGCATGCGATGTATGCGGGCTCTGGTTCTTCCGTGGGCGTTGCCTGACCACAAGCCGCTAGCACAAACGATGCTAAAAGCAACACCGATAGGACGGCGTATAGTTTCTTCATTATTCTCACTCCTCCTCTTGAGAAATTGATGTTCTTTTCATTTCAATTCAGGACATCGGTGGGGTAGATTTCGCTAGGCTCACTCCTTTCCAAACGGCTCATCCTTCTGCCGTCCGTCCTCCCAGAATGAACAAATACCATCATAGCATGGGTTCATAGGGGTTGCAAACAATTCGTGCTTCTTGGTTTTATACCTAACTGTCGCCAGCACTTGATAAGTATTGTTCTAGCCGAAGTCCACAGACGCTAAGTCTCCTCAGGTGCCGTTAGCTCACCATAGTCGAGCACTTCGCGCGGCTGAGAGCCGCTTTGCGCCGGTCCGATGATACCTCGCTCTTCAAGCTGGTCCACCAATCTTGCAGCGCGTGTGTAGCCGATGCGCAGGCGTCGTTGCAGCAGCGAGATCGATGCTCTGCGCATCTCCCTCACCACCCCGACTGCTTCATCAAAGATGGGATCCAGCTCATCATCCAGTTCACCCATCTCTTCCCAAAGCGGAGCCTGCTTAAGTTCTGCCCCAGGGGGGATGACCTCAACCGGAGTCACTGGTCTCGGTTGTGTCTCTTCGCCACTCAGCGCAGCGTTTTTCCAATAGCGGATCAAACGCGCTAACTCAGCCTCTGAGACGAACGCCCCCTGCATACGCACCGGTAAAGAGGCGTCGGGCGCTTGGAAGAGCATGTCCCCACGCCCGAGCAGCCGCTCTGCCCCTGGTTGATCGAGGATGACCCGGCTGTCCACAGAGGAGGCCACGGCGAAGGCGACCCGAGCAGGGAAATTGGCCTTGATCAGACCCGTGACCACATCGACCGAAGGTCGTTGTGTGGCGATCACCAGGTGAATACCTGTAGCACGGGCCAACTGCGCTAAGCGGGTGATGACACGCTCGGTTTCATCCGGAGCCAGGAGCATCAGGTCCGCCAGCTCGTCGATCACCACAACGATGGTGTACAGTGGTTTCTGCTCAAGGTGAACCATCCGTTGGTTGTAATCATCAATGTTGCGAACTCCCGCCTTCGCAAACCGCTGGTAGCGTTCGTTCATCTCTCGCATCACCCACTGCAGGGCCGAGACCACCCGCTCCAGTTCAACCACCACCGGGGCCAACAGATGAGGGATTCCGTTAAAGTTGGTCAACTCGACACGTTTGGGATCGACCATGACGAATTTCAACTCATCGGGCGTATTCTGCAGCAACAGAGAAGAGATGATGGCGTTGATGCACACTGATTTTCCCGAACCCGTTGTGCCGGCGATCAATAGGTGAGGCATGGCTGCCAGGTCAGCGGCGACAGCGTTGCCGGAGACATCCTTACCAAGGCCGAGCCGTAAGCGTGAGGATACCCTCTGGAAAGATTCGGCTTCCATCACGTCCCGCAATGCAACCAGTGAGACTTCCTGATTGGGCACCTCGATGCCAACATACCCTTTCCCGGGCACAGGCGCTTCGACGCGGATCCTCGAAGCTGCCAAAGCCAGAGCCAAGTCGTCGGCCAGAGCCGAGATTTTGCCCACTTTGACCTTGATGCGGCGACCACCCCGCCCTTCAATGAATTCAGGTTCAACCCCAAATGGCGTAATCGTGGGGCCTCGGTTGATCTCGACCACTCTTGCCGGAGCCCCAAAGGAACGGAGGGTCTCCTCGATCAGCCGTGCTCTCTCTTTATCGAAGGTTTCGTCCGCCTTGCCCTCGGCACCGGGGTCGAGCACTTCGGTCATGACAGGCAGCACCCATGCTGGTTTCGTCAGATCGGAAACGATGGTCTGTGAGCCCTGGGGATCAACATGGACTGAAGCCTGAGCAGGTTGAACTGCTGGTGCTGTTCCGGGTGATGATGAAATAGGGGTTAATGGTTTGACAGGAGCTTTACGCTTGGGTAGCTGGTCCCGCAGCCATCCAGCAGCCCCTACGACCAGCGTGACCAACTCAGGGATGGATACGCCTACTGTGAAAGTCAACGCGATCAATAGCCAGGCTGCAAGCACAACAACTGTTCCACCAATGCCCAATGCGCTGAGGGTGAGCGCTAGGATGGCTGCGCCGATGGCTCCCCCCCCACGCCCAAGACGTGCCTGTTCCATTCCGCTCTCAAAATCAAGGGCACCTGTCAAGGCGTGCATGACAACCAGGAGGGCAAAATACAACAATCCTATCCCGAGGATCTGTTCCACTTCCAGCTTGGGCAGCCGGTCACCAAAGGTTCGAAGGAGCAGCGCTAGACCGATCGCCACCATGACAAGTGGGATGACGAACATCCCCCACCCGAAGGTCATACGCAGCAGGTCGAGCCAGGCGCCGCCGATCAGCGTTTGGCGAGTCGAGAGAAGACTGATGATCGTGAAGAGCCCAAGGGCAACCAGCAGTAAGCCTATCAGATCCAGCTTGCGATCATGGGATAAGCTCCAGCGCGGTGAAAAAGAGCGTTTGGATCCCGTCGATTTACGCCGGCTCGTAGAACCTGACGATCTAGTGGACCTGACACGCTTCTTTGATCTTGAGGTGCTGGCGCGACGGCGCCTGGAGGTTGATGAGGTTCTCCTCTTGGTCACGAGTGAAACTCCGCGCGGGCGATTATAGCACAGGGGATTGTAGGCGATACCATGCCGTCGAGGTCATACGGCGCTCCTTCGGCGAGTCTCAGGACAAGCGTGGGAGCCCAATCGTACGGCGACATGGGAGCCGCCTCTACTGAAAATGAAACCCCCTCTCCCCTGTGGGGAGAAGGAGTGTGTCTGTCAAAGTAGACCGGACTCCCACGCCCGGTCGTACTACAACCTCCCCGCGAGCTTCAAGCTCGCGGGGAGGTGCAATCCGTCATTGCGAGGAGCCGTTAGGCGACGAAGCAATCTTTTCGTTGAGGAGATTGCTTCACCCCGGAGCCTGTCCTGAGCCATGTCCTGAGCTTGCCGAAGGGTTGTCGAAGGACTCGCAATGACATCAACTAAATCCACCCTCACCCCCGCCCTCTCCCTAAAAGGGAGAGGGTGTACGCTCAAACGCTAATTCCTGCCCCATGCTACAATTTGTCCATGCCGAGCTACGAACCAGAAGAACTGCTACGAAACGCACATTTCCTGCGCGAGGTGGATGAAGACGACCTCAAGTCTTTGGAAGCCGTACTTGTGCGTGAGGACTTCGACCAAGGTGAAATCATCCTGCGTCAAGGTACCCGCGCGGAAGCGATGTATTTCATCGCTCGTGGGGAGGTAGATGTACTTCGCAAGCAGGGTGACAGTCCTGTCCAACGCTTAGCCACACTTGAACCCGGTGACACCTTCGGTGTGTCTGAGTTAATCCAGCGTCAGCCTCGCATCGCGACCATTCGTGCGAACCAACCAACGACCGTCTACCGCTGGGATCGAATCGCGATGTCGAATTTCATGAAGACTCACCCAAAGACACTCACCAGCCTCCGGTTCGCAATAAAAAGCCGTCATTTAGCGAGACGATTACGCTTCAGTTGGCTCGCTGATGACGAAGTCATTTATGGTTTATCGCGCAAACATTCGGTCCTCCTTTACGAAGGTCTTACCCTCCCCGTTTTCCTCCTATTAGGCGCGGCCGCACTGGCCTGGTACGGGCTCGCCCAAGGTGGATCCCTTTATCTCTGGATCGCGGGTGGTATGGTGTTGGCAGGTTTGTTTTTAGCGATTTGGCGTTGGATCGATTGGCGTAACGACTACTACATCGTCACGGACCGTCGTGTTGTGTGGCTCGAGAAGATCATCGGTATTTACGATAGTCGGGTCGAATCACCTCTCCACATGGTGCTCTCGGTAAGCATCAGCACCGACGTCCTCGGCAGGACGATTGGTTACGGAGATGTGATCATCCGCACTTACACCGGAAGGGTTATCTTTCGCAACGTTGAGGATCCACACGCCATGGCAGCGATGGTAGAAGAACATTGGCAACGTGTGCGTGCCAAGAAGGATGACGCAGATCGGGAGACGCTGGAACACATTGTGAAGCATCGACTGGAACCTGAGACCGACTTACCTGAACCAGAGGAGATCGAAGAACAAGTTCCAATGCCTGAACGGACGGCACCTCGTCTCGATGGGTTGGCTCGCTTTGGCTTCAAAGTACGATTCGAGGAGAAGGGCATCATCACCTACCGAAAGCACTGGGCCGTCTTGCTACGAGAAATTGGCCTACCATCCATACTCATCATGCTGGTGGTCGGTCTGCTGGGCGCTCGTTTGGGCGGGTTGGTGGAAGTTAGCACCGTGAGTAGTTTCTTCTTTTTCACCGGCGCGGCGTTGATCCCCCTCTTCTCATGGTGGATCTATCGCTATGTGGACTGGGCCAACGATATCTACCAGATCACAGCCGAGCAGATTGTTGACGTCTATAAGAAGCCCCTAGCGCGTGAGATGCGCAAGGTCGCTCCATTGGAAAACATCCTCGGCACCGAGGTCGACCGCAAAGGAATATTAGGCATCATGCTCAATTATGGTGACGTCATCACCAACATTGGAACGGAACAGTTCACCTTCGAAGGGGTATTCGATCCAGTCGGCGTACAACAGGACATCGTCCATGCTCAGGAAGCCTTTCTTCAGCGCAGGACAGATCGGGAACGCAGTCAGCGTCGCGACGAAATGGTAGAATTGCTGGACATTTATCACGACCAATACGCTTCCCGAAACGAGGAGAGGCCTACAAAGAGCAAAGGTTAGTATGGCAGCACACGATATTCTCACCTCACCCCACCCTACCCTTCGAGATCGAGCGACCAAAGTCAAGGCTTTCACCTCCAAGTTAGATCAACTGATCGAGGACATGATCGAGACCATGCGAGCTTCATCCGGTGTCGGCTTGGCCGCGCCTCAGATCGGTGTTAATCAACGTGTGATCGTTGTCGAGTACGCCGAGGAGAGCGAAGACCCGGAAGCGACCCCTAAACCACCCAAGCTTTATGTCGTTGTCAATCCCGAGATTGTTCGTCATTCAAAAGAAATGGTGTCAGGGAACGAGGCCTGTCTCTCACTGCCTGGATACTTCGGCGAAGTCGATCGCTACGAAACTGTGACGGTCAAAGGTCTCAACCGCAAAGGCAAGCCTACCAAGGTTAAGGCCACCGGCTGGCTGGCGCGGATATTCCAGCACGAGATCGATCACATTCAGGGTATGCTGTACATCGATCGCGCCAATCAAGTCTGGCGGATTGAGGAAGACGAAGAGGAGGATAGCCCCACGATGGTGTGAGGGCGAAGGTACGAAGTATATTGCGTAGGGGCGACTGGCCAGTCGCCCCTACGATGTTTAATAAGGAGTCATTCCCATCCCAAGCATGTAGGGGCGGGGTGACCCCGCCCCTACGATGTTTAAAGCCTTGTTATGTAGAGGCACGCGGCTGTGCGTCCATACAGTTTTTTGATGTCATTCTGAGCGCCGTAGGCGCGAAGAATCCCTATGATTCGTCAATTTCAGAAGTCGCATCATAGGGATCCTTTGCTTCGCTCAAGATGACATCATAATAAAGAATGAAGGGCGCAATGAATTGCGCCCCTACAGGTGAAAACAATCGCTCTATGTTGTTGGGGCGTAATTCATTACGCCCCAAGAGTTAAATATGAAACATCGTCCAACCAGCGGACGAATTATATCCTCGTACGCTTCAACCAGAATTTTCGAAGATCATTGATGCCTAGCAGTAACATCGTCGTAAGGATGTACGCTAGATTCACCAGGGCCAGCCATTTCACGGTTCTCCTCCTCACTGTACCTTGTCTGTTGTGGCCGTGATCTGACCTAAACATGTCGCTACCTATACAAATCCAGTTCGATAACCCCTCCTTCTCCCCAGCTCCAACTTCACATGAAACGGAACTGAGCTCCAGCCTGGTGATCTGTAATTTCAAGCAGGCGCGGGACCCGAAGGTCAACGCCGATATCGCTTTGTCTATTCTCTAAACAATTGCGGCTAAGGTGAGAAGATGCGCTAGCCTCCCCTGAGCTTTGTCCCGGTGCGCACCTTCGCTCAGCCGCCCCCATACACTAGTACTGCAGTACTAGTATTGTAAATATCAGTGTAGCACAGGGTCCGAT
>CP070708.1:3263353-3271038 GCA_020350285.1 Anaerolineaceae bacterium | reverse complement strand
TGCTTGTGGGATCTGTCATACGGACCTGCACACGGTCGAGGGCGATATCATTCCCCCACAATACCCAATCGTTCCTGGTCATCAGATCGTGGCCATAATCGAGGAACTCGGAGATGGTATTGAAGATTGGCAGGTAGGAGACAGGGTTGGCGTGCCGTGGTTATATCGTGCATGTGGTTCATGCGATCACTGCACCAGAAAGGATGAGAACCTTTGTGATCAAGCTCAATTCACGGGTTTTCATGTAGATGGCGGGTACGCCGAGTTCATGGTAGCGGATGCCCGTTACGTTCTCCCATTACCCGATGAGCTTCTTGATGAAGAAGTTGCTCCCCTACTTTGCGCTGGCATCATCGGCTACCGATCGCTTCACAAATCCGATGTTCAACCAGGGGAGCGATTGGGATTGGTGGGTTTTGGCGCGAGCGCACATATAGCGATTCAGCTTGCTCATTTTTGGGGTTGTGAGGTCTATGTTTTCACACGCAGTGAAAGCCATCGTCAACTCGCCAAGGATCTAGGGGCTGTATGGGTGGGTGGATCTGAAGATCAAGCGCCTGAGGCATTAGACCGAGCCATCCTTTTCGCTCCGGTTGGTGATTTGGTCCCGGTCATGCTCGAGAAGATTCGACCCGGTGGAACCCTTGCCATTAACGCTATCCACCTCAGTCCGATACCCGAGATGGAATATCGATTGATTTACGGAGAACGAACACTACGTAGCGTAGCGAACGCGACCTATCAAGATGGCGTAGAGTTTCTCCGTTTGGCGAACGAAATACAAGTGAAAGTTACCACGCGAAAATATGCCCTTGAGGAAGCTAATCAAGCGTTGAATGATCTTAAAAACAGCCGCATTGACGGCGCGGGAGTGCTGCTGCCATGATTATGATGGGAACATCAGGTTTCTCTTATGATGATTGGATCGGGCCTGTTTACCCGGAAGACCTTCCGAAATGGAAGTGGTTGCCTTTTTATGCCTCTCTATTCGATACCGTCGAATTAAATGTTACCTATTACCGTCTTCCATCACTCAAGATTGCTAAAGGCTGGGTGGAACGAACTCCGGATCATTTTCGTTTCTCCGTCAAAGCCCACCGCAGCTTGACCCATGAGAGGAAGAAACCGGATTTCAGCGCCTACATCGATAGCCTCACGCCTCTTGTGGAATCGGAG
Organism: Anaerolineaceae bacterium; assembly: GCA_020350285.1. Taxonomy (GTDB): domain Bacteria; phylum Chloroflexota; class Anaerolineae; order Anaerolineales; family E44-bin32; genus DUEZ01. The sequence continues at coordinate 3,269,862 of CP070708.1, read as the reverse complement.
AAATTAGCCTGCGTCCTCGCCCAATTCCCGCATTCCTTCCATCCCACACCTGCTAATCGAGACTATCTGCTTAACCTTCATGAGAACCTCTCTGTATTGCCCGTTGTGGTTGAGTTCCGGGACAGTGCTTGGGTCACGGATGAGACATTCCATCAGCTAGAGACCATAGGCATGGGATATTGTTGTGTAGACGAACCACAACTGAAAGGTCTCATGCCTCCTACGATCTTCGCAAGCGGTCCTGTTGCCTATGTGCGGTTCCATGGCCGGAACGCGGAGCGTTGGTGGCAGCATGAACACGCTTGGGAGCGATACGATTACACCTATGAAGAGCCCGAGCTGGCAGAGTGGGTGCCGCGTATCAAGGAGTTGGAAGCGGCTTCACCTTTGACCTTGGTTTACGCTAACAACCACTACCGCGGACAGAGTGTAGACACATTGCGAAAATTAGAACGGCTCCTCGTAGGTGAGGGATGATGTATTGGTAATTATGTGATTTATACTTACCCCTTACATAAATTCACCTAATTCGTCGTAGGGGCAATTCACGAATTGCCCCCACAGTTCGTAAAGGATGATCTACAACATTGTAGGGGCGGGGTTACCCCACCCATACAAGATGAGAAATAAAATCTGTGAGGTAGGGGCGGTTCGTGAACCGCCCCTACATTATTTGAGACCAAGGCACAAGCCCCCGAATATTTAATGCCCAAATGGTATAATGATTCAACAGTCATTTCCTCGCTTTCACGCCAAAAGAAAATAGCCTGTCAGCCAGGCTTGGAAGGGTGTGCGATGTCTGGACACTCCAAATGGTCAACCATTAAACGAAAGAAAGCCGCCATTGATGCCAAGCGCGGTGCCCTTTTCACCCGATTGGCTCGCGAGATCTCCCTCGCCGCAAGGGAGGGTGGCGGGGATCCGAACACAAATTTCGGCCTCCGGCTTGCCATCGAGCGAGCGAAAAACAACAACATGCCGAAGGGCAACATCGAGCGAGCGATAGACCGCGGAACTGGAAAGGATAAGGAAGGCGCAGCGTTAGAACAGATCATGTACGAGGGTTACGCTCCCAACGGCGTCGCTTTAATGATCGATGTTGTTACGGATAACCGTAACCGAGCCGTCGCTGAAGTCCGCCATGTACTTACCAGTTCAGGTGGTAATCTGGCTGACGCGGGTTCTGTTGCCTGGCAATTCCGGCGTGCGGCGTATTTCGCTTTTACTGCTAAAGGGCACGATCAAGAGGAAGTGTTCGATATGGCCGTCGAAGCTGGAGCTGATGATGTGATCCTGGGGGACGACGATATCGAGATCATCGCCCCTGTGGAATCGTTTAAAGAGGTAAGTGACCAACTGCGTGAGGCCGAAATCCGCCCTGATGAGGCAGCGTTGAAGATGATGCCCAACTCGGTGGTCCAATTGCCTTCAGATCGTGCAGTCAAGGTAATGCGAATCATCGAGGAATTAGAAGACCTCGATGATGTGCAAAATGTTTATTCAAATCTAGATATCACCGAAGAGGCGGTTGTCCTCCTCGAGGCAGCGTAATCTTCCTGCGTACAGGAATGTGAGAAGCATGCTGGCGATCGGTATTGATCCTGGTACAGCGATTACTGGTTACGGTTTTGTACACCTGACACAAAATGGCGAGCTTGAGCTTGTCGATTATGGCGTGATCACAACCCCTTCCGATATGCCTATGTCGGATCGTTTGCAACAATTGCACAGCCAATTATCTCAACTCCTCGCTCTCCACCAACCCAACTGCGGCGCGGTGGAGAAACTGTATTTCCAACGAAATGTATCAACGGCCATTTCTGTTGGTCAGGCAAGAGGGGTAACCCTTTTGGCTCTCGCGGAGGCGGGCGTTCAAGTCGCGGAATACACGCCGCGTGAGATTAAACAAGCCATCGTTGGATATGGTGGAGCAGAAAAAAAGCAGATACAACAAATGGTGCGAACTTTATTAGAAATGGAATCCATCCCACAACCAGATGATGCCGCTGATGCGCTTGCAGTTGCGATTTGTCATCTGCATTCCATGCCTATGCGTGGACTTTTGGAGGATTCCTCGTGATCACATTTTTGCGCGGTCTGGTCCATCATCGAGGAGAGGCAGAGATTGTCCTCGATATCGGTGGTGTAGGGTTGAGTGTAGCTGTGCCCAAGCCTGTGCTTGAGGACGCGCCTGCTGTAGGCCAGCCCATGTTCTTGCATACTTATTTCGTGGTCCGGGATGATTCACTTAACCTCTACGGTTTCAGCACGGCTGAGCAGAGAGAATTCTTTGAGTTGTTATTACAGGTCAATGGTGTTGGTCCAAAGTTAGGGATTGCCGTCCTTTCGCATCTGTCGCCGGATATGATCCGGAATGCAGTGGCGAAGGATCAACCTGAAGTCCTCACGAGAGTACCCGGAGTTGGAAAAAAGACAGCGCAGAGAATGATCTTCCATCTCAAAGATCGCCTAGCTGTCCCTCTAGAGGAGATTGGACTTCCGAGTGAAGCCGATACTGAGGTATTGAGCGTGCTGACTGCGTTAGGCTATAGTCTCACAGAAGCTCAAGCGGCGGTGCAATTCATCCCCGAAGATACACCGGATGACATCGAAAGACGTGTAAAATTCGCTTTGAAGTATTTCGCTCGACCTTAGGTAGAAAATCGCTGCATAAGGATTGACGCACAACACTAGTGTTGAGAGGATCGTAAGCCTCTTATTCCTGCAGAAACACATCGACTACCCTGATCTGAATCCCATACCGATCATTTGATTCAATAGGGGGTCACCAGACTCAATGTCCAAAGGAACCTCGTTGTGAGGTGCCCGCTGGACAAAAGGTAGGCCATCAGGTATTATTCCCGCGTCTAGGATAACTGTGTCCCATCACAGCTCGAGTGGACCATGTTAATGATAGACGATCACGGCCTGGCATTCGATGTATATCATACGTTGCCGGGCCTGATACTGTGTTTTTAGATCCATTGGATAGCAACATCTCACGCTCATGATTTGGAGGCGGCATGTCGGATTTAGTAGGTAGCTTATCATCAGAACTCCAACGACAAATCGATTCCTTTTCCCCAGACATTGAACTTAAAGACGTTGGCACAGTGCTCGAAGCCGGTGATGGGATCGCTAGGATCTCCGGTCTGCCTAATGTGAGTTCACAGGAATTGGTGCAATTTGCTAACGGCATTATGGGCATTGCCTTCAACCTGGAACAGGATTCAGTGGGTGTGATCATTATGGGGGAGTACGCTGGGATTGAGGAGGGGATGACTGTTTACAGTACTGGACGCATCGCCTCGATCCCTGTGGGTGATGGCTTGATAGGGCGTGTTGTTAACGCCTTGGGTGATCCCATTGATGGCAGAGGCCCAATCCAATATGATTCCTTCCGACCGATCGAGCGAATCGCACCGGGAGTGGTGAAGCGCAAAGATGTGGATACACCTGTCATGACAGGGATTAAAGCTATCGACTCGATGACCCCCATCGGTCGAGGTCAGCGGGAACTAATTATCGGAGATAGGCAAACAGGTAAAACAGCGCTTGTTATTGATACGATCATCAATCAAAAAGGTAAGGATTTGGTCTGCATCTATGTTGCCATCGGTCAGAAACGAGCAGGTATTGCACGTACCGTGGCCACGTTGGAACGACATGGTGCCATGGATCACACGATTGTGGTTGTGGCTGCTGCGGACGAGCCAGCAGCATTGCAGTACATAGCCCCATACGCCGGTTGTGCGATCGGTGAGTCGTTCGCAGTACGGGGGCTTGATGCTCTTGTTGTCTATGACGATCTCTCAAAACACGCTTGGGCGTACCGCCAAGTCTCTCTGCTTCTGCGTCGTCCTCCAGGACGAGAAGCATATCCAGGGGATGTGTTTTATCTTCACAGTCGCTTGTTGGAACGCGCGGTGCGTATAGCCGATCAATATGTGTTGCTAGCGGAGGACTTCGAAGGAGATGCCGATGTAGGAGCATCGGTTAATGGACAAGTTTACGATGGACCATTGGCGCAGCACGATGCTGAACAAGCATTGGAAGAGATGGCTGAGCGGGATAAGTATCGTGTCGCGAAAGTAGTGGGAACGGGGGGATCTCTCACCGCGTTACCGATCATCGAAACTCAACTCGGAGACGTCTCTGCTTATATCCCCACCAATGTTATCTCAATTACCGATGGCCAAATATATCTTGAGAACGACCTCTTCAACGCTGGTATACGTCCGGCGATCAACGCAGGGCTTTCGGTATCACGGGTGGGTGGTGATGCCCAAAACCGAGCGATGAAACAAGTGGTGGGGATGTTGCGGTTGGATATGGCATCCTATCGAGAAGTGGCTGCCTTTGCCCAATTTGGATCAGATCTTGATAAGGCGACCTTGGCACAGCTGAACCGAGGTCAAAGACTACAGGAGATTCTCAAACAGCCGCAATACCAACCTCTTGAATTGGAGCAGCAGGTCGTCATCCTTTTTGCTGGTACACATGGATATGCGGATGAGATCCCACTTGACCAAATGGTGGAGTGGCAAGAGAAGATGCTGCGAAATATCGAAACGACTCACACCGAGATCCTCAAGGATATTGCTGAACGCAAAGAATTGTCATCCGAGACAGAGACTGAGCTACGTCAAGCTATCGAGACCTTCAACCGCAGCTGGCTTGGCTAGGGCATAAGGATTGGGGTATTAAGTTATGACCTCAGCGCGTGAAATGCGTCTTCGTATTCGAAGCGTTGAGAACATCGCGCAGGTCACTCGCGCATTGGAAGCTGTTAGTGCCAGTCGGGTGCGTAAAGCTGAACAGCGCGTGCGGCAAACACGGCCTTATGCCAGTAAGGCTTGGCAAGTTCTTCGACATCTATCACGCCAACCAGGGCGTGATGAGGTTCACCCGCTGCTTACACACCATGAGACGGTCGAAAATATCTTGATTGTCCTCATAAGCGGGGATCGAGGTCTTGCTGGAGCTTATAACACCAATGTCATCCGTTATACCCTCCAAGCATTCAGGCATTCGACTGCAGAGGTCACGTATATCACAATCGGGCGGAAGGGAAGAGATATGCTCCTTCGGCGGAGAAAAAACATCCTCGCCGAATTCAGCAACTTGCCTAAAGAGCCCACATTTGCTGACGTTTCAGCGATTGGCAGGATTGCCATCGATGAATATCTTATGGGTAGAGCAGACCAAGTTTGGCTGGTTTACACAGATTTCATCAATCTCCTGCGACAAGATCCGGCCTCTAAACTCCTCTTACCCGTAGAGTTTGAGGAGATTCCCATAGGCGCCAATATTGAAGATATTCAAACCTCAATCCAGGAACCTAGAGGTCCTGAACCAACGTACATTTACGAGCCAAGCCGACAGGTCTTGGTTGATGAGATTGTTCCAAGATTAACAGAATTGCAGATCTATCAAGCTATCGTGGAGTCCCTCGCCAGTGAGCACGCTGCCCGTATGGTGACGATGCGAAATGCAACGGATAACGCTGTTGAACTCGCTGAAGCTTTAACCTTGGAGTACAACAAGGCGAGGCAGTGGGCGATCACCAGTGATATGTTGGATATCGCAGGCGGAGCGGAAGCACTCGTGCAATCAAAAGACTAACATCGAGGAAACCCGGAGGATGGTATGGAACAAGTAGATGGGCGCGTGTCACAAGTCCAAGGAGCCGTGGTTGATTGTGAGTTCCCACCCGGCGATTTGCCTGAGATCTATGACGCGATCGAGGTCTTGCGGGAAGGGGCTGAGCCGCTTGTGTTAGAGGTACAAAAGCATTTGGGTGAGAGTGCGGTACGAGCGGTAGCCATGGACAGTACCGATGGTCTCCAACGTGGGACGATCGCAAGAGCGACAGGTGCGCCCATTCGCGTCCCAGTTGGTGAGGTCACTCTCGGTAGAGTATTTAATGTTTTGGGTCGTCCGATTGACGGCGGAAATCCCGTTGAAGCGCAGATATACTATCCCATTCACCGTCCGGCACCTCCTTTCGAAGATCAATCGACGCGGGTCGAAGTATTTGAAACTGGGTTGAAAGTCATCGATTTGATCGCGCCGTTCACTAAGGGTGGTAAAACGGGTGTTTTCGGTGGTGCCGGTGTGGGAAAGACGGTCATTATCATGGAACTCATTCGCACCATCGCGACAGTGCACAAGGGGAATTCTGTTTTCGCAGGTGTGGGTGAGAGAACACGTGAGGGCACGTTGCTCTATCGAGAGATGCTCGAATCTGGCGTGATGAAAGACATGGTGATGGTATTCGGTCAGATGAACGAACCCCCTGGTGTTCGACTTCGTGTAGGTCTCACCGCGCTGACTATGGCCGAATATTTCCGTGATCAGGGACGTGACGTCCTGGTGTTTATTGATAACATCTTCCGATTCAGCATGTCAGGGTCTGAGGTCTCCGCACTGCTTGGGCGAATGCCCTCAGCGGTGGGGTACCAACCAACACTTGCTACCGAAATGGGTGAGCTCCAAGAGCGTATCAC
>CP070708.1:3247493-3263253 GCA_020350285.1 Anaerolineaceae bacterium | reverse complement strand
GAAATTCGATCGGTAGATACTGAGGGGTTGTGCCTTCGTCCCGAATCGCGCCAGTTACGATGGCAACATCTCCCGTTTTGGTATCCGGCTGTATCCCGCCCGATGTACCGACGCGAATAAAGGTGTCCGCGCCGATCTTGATCAATTCCTCCACGGCGATGGCGGCGGAAGGGCAGCCTATCCCCGTGGAGACCACGGAAACCTTCTCCCCGAGCAGTGTTCCGGTGTAGGTGGTGAACTCGCGATTTTGTGCGACGAACTGAGGGTCGTCGAAAAAGGCCGCGATCTTTTCGCAACGTCCCGGATCGCCAGGGAGAAACACATATCGACCTACGTCCCCTGGCTTAAGTTGGATGTGATATTGAACCGCTTCTTCTTTTTTCATGGCAGATCTTCCATATGTATTGTCAACGGGGTTCGTGAACCGTTGCTGTGTACCCCCTTGAAAGATGGGGGGAAAGTGTACACTAGAAATCCAAAGCGTACAAAATTGATCGTTTGTGGTGGAAAACCTAGTGAAACAATCCTATTTTATTGCTTATGAAGAAAGCTTTTCGGTCTTTTAATGTTGAGCGAGGCACTTTACTTTGATCCAACCTGCCTCATCCCGCATTGATTGAACTTCTTATGAATCTGTTTTTGCCGACCTCTCGTAAGATACAAAACCCCTCTCAAGATAGGAGCCTTCGGATCCAGATTATGTTAAGCTAAGGTTGTAGCTTTTTATCTGCCGTGTGACTACGACATCACATATCGTCTGGGATGGAGTGAAATGAACCACTCTTTTGCAGAAGAGAATGAAGCACAAAGAAGAAGGAAAATGGGGGACTCCACAGATCTAGAGCGGAGGATTGCTGCGCAGACGAAAGAACTGGCAGCCCTAAATACTATCGCTGCCGCTGTTAGCTCATCCTTGGACTTGAACGACGTTCTCAACAGGGCTCTGGACAAGACGCTTGAGGTGATGGAGATCGACGCTGGCGGTATTTATCTACTGGATGAAGGCGCAGGTGTGTTGAACATTGTTGCCCAACGAGGTTTCGAACCTAGTTTTGTGGAAGGGATCGATAAGTTGAAATTAGGCGAGGGCTTTTCTGGACGTGTGGCTCAATCCGGCCAACCTTTGCTAGTACAAAATGTCTCCACAGATCCCCGCCTCACTAGGATGGTTGTGCGAGAAGCGGGGCTCCGCTCAGCGGCAATTTTCCCCCTCAGCTTGAAGGGGAAGGTACTTGGCACTTTTTTTACCATTGCGCGTAGCGATCGCGAGTTCTCTGAGCAGGACGTTCAGTTGCTCACCTCCATAGGCCACCAGATCGGCGTGGCTATCGAGAACGCGCGACTCTATGAACAGTCTCGACAACGTATGCGAGAGTTGGAGGCACTCTACCGCGCTGACGTTGAGCTTTATCGCCACTTAAGCCTGGATGGTGTGTTGCAAGCACTGGTAGACATTGCTGTGGACATCCTGAGAACCGACAAGAGTTCTCTGATGGTTTGGGATGAGGGGCACGAGCGGTTGGAGGTCAGGGTTGCTCGGGGTTTTAGTCCGGAGACCATGGCGCTTCTCTCCTTCTCCCGTGGGGAAGGCACGTTTGGCCATGTAGCCGCTACGGGTGAGCCAGTCATCGTGGAGGATGCACTTACCGATCATCGTCGTAAATACGAGCGCCCCGAGGTCGTGCAAGCTGCCATCTTATTAGAGGAGATACGGTCATTCATGCATCTTCCCATCAAGATAGGGGATGAGATCTTCGGCGTCTTCAGCGCGGTATTCACAACACCTCGAACTTTTGGAGAAGATGACCTGCGGCTCTTCACCAACCTTGCTGGACGAGCTGCCCTAGCTATCGAGAACGCAAGACTCTATGAGCAAGCCCAGCAAGTTGCTGCCATGGAGGAACGAAATCGTCTGGCACGAGAGCTTCACGATAGTATCAAGCAGCAAGCATTGGCCGCCTCTTTTCAGTTGGGAACGGCCATCACCTTGTTTGACCGTGACCCAGAGGCTGCCCAAAATCACTTGATCGAGGCCGATCATCTGGTGAACGCCGTACGGGTGGAGTTGACTGATCTGATCCACGAACTTCGACCGCCAACGATGAACGGTCAGGATTTCGTTGTGACCCTCAATGATTACGCGATCGAATGGGCACATCAGAGTGGGATTGAGGTTAACGTGGACGTGCAGGGGAATAACGGATTATCCTTAGAAGCCAAACAAACCCTGTTCCGTATTCTGCAAGAAGCCTTAGCCAATGTCGCCCGTCACAGCGCCGCCCGAAGTGTTGAAATTTCACTGAGATATAGTGTGGACGGCGTACTACTAACCATTAAGGATGATGGCGACGGTTTCGACACCAGCGCGCAGCATGATGGGATGGGGCTTAATTCGATGCGGGAGCGCGCTGAGTCACTGAACGGAGAGTTCACCGTCGAAAGTGAACCGGGCGAGGGGACTCGAATCGCGGTGACACTTCCGATGAGCTGACGAAAATGGAGACTTCAATGCAAGATCCAATCACGGTAATGATCGTCGATGATCATGAGATGGTTCGCCATGGCGCAGCCGGCTACCTGGAAGCTCAGGACGATATTGAGGTGGTTGCAGAGGCGGACTCTGGTGAAGAGGCCGTCCGGCTTGTCCGCGAGTACATCCCAGATGTGGTATTGATGGACCTTGTCATGCCAGGGATGGACGGCGTGGAAGCGACACGCAAAGTTAAGGACATCAGCCCACGCACACATATCATCGTGCTGACCTCCTATCACCAAGATGAGCATATCTTCCCGGCGCTCCAGGCGGGTGCGATTTCATACCTGCTTAAGGATGTAAAAGCTGAAGAACTTGTGGATGCCATACGTCGTGCAGCCCGCGGAGAAGCAACCCTTCACCCTCGGATCGCAGCGCGAGTCGTCAAGGAATTTCGTGTTGGGGATCCGGGGGAATATCACCTCTTCACGGATTTGACTGAAAGAGAGATGGAGGTGCTCAAGTTGGTCGCCAAGGGATACACCAACAGCAAGATTGCGGAACAACTGGTCATCAGCGTTGGCACCGTCAAAGGACACGTCAGCAACATCCTGAGTAAATTACAGCTCGCTGATCGGACTCAAGCCGCGGTCTACGCCTGGCAGGAGGGGATTGTGCGGAGAGAATAACATTATATCGTGAACCAAAACCAGGATGCTTCATATGATCCGGGATGCATTGAGCATTCCGGATCTTTATTATTACAAAACGCCCATCTGGCGGAAGGTATCAAAACCTTTCGCAGGTTTATATCAAATCACGCCTGCAGATACGTGTGACTGATGGATCCGCGTGCTATTCTGATCGCAAATTGGAATATGAAACCATATTTGAAGTGAAAGGATTGAAAATGAACACGATTTCCAAACGACAAAAAATATTTAGAAGGGTTTTCTTTGTGATCAGCGCTGGCGCTCTGGTTTCCGCAGGAATCTTCATCGAGAAAATCATCCTCACTGAGGTTGCCTGGATGGATTATCTCAGCGCAGCTGTTTTTGGCGCGATTGGATTAGGGATTTCTGCTTATTCGTTTTTCTGCTTATCTGCAAATCAATGAAAGCATTGAGCATCGAAGAGGGATCCTGTTTTCAGAAACAGATCACCCTCAGGGAAAAATGGCAGCTATTTATGAAATAGGAAGTGACAAAAATGAATACACGTCAATTTGTTCAGAAACGAAAGTTTCAATTTATAGATCATCCCTGGATCTACCAGATGGTTAGTGTTCTGGTCTTCATTGTTTTATTTATCCTGGTGCTTATCTTTGTGAACCTGATCGGGATCCCGAGCCGGGAACCCTACCGATCCCTGGTGGTTGCCGGGTTGCCACAAGCCCTGTCCTTGTTCATCCTGGCTCCCTTCGTTTACCATGTCCCGGCCGGAAAACGATCCTATAAAGAATACCTTGGGGATATCCGCCTGACACAGCTTAAACCATTCCTCCCTTTATTCATCCTGGGACTTTCCTGCGCCGCTTTCTGGCTTTTTACTTCCGGGCTGTGCACCATCCTGTACCGGTATTTTCAGGGTCTGCCCGTCACCTGGGGGTTTATCGAAGGTGTTTATAATCTGAGGATCAGCCTGCCCCCATATTCCCAGAGTTATATCTATGCTCTCACAACAATTTTTGAGGAAATCGGCACACGAGGTATCTTGCTGCCATTATTCCTGCGTCAATACAGACCCCAAAAAGCGATCGCCTTCTCAGCTATTCTGTTCGGTCTTGGCCACTTGCTCAATCTGGTCAACCCTGAACCAAAGATCTGGGCTTTGGGGATGTCCCTTTGGGCCATTCCCTACGGAATCTTCTACGGGCATTTATTCATAAAGTCGAATAGTCTCCTGCCGTGCATAATGGTGCATTACCTTGCTAACATGTTTATTGGATCTGTCGGAGCTTATCGAGATCGTAGTGCCCCGATTGAAATCCAGGTGTTAATGATCATCCTTCATTCTATTGCTACGATGCCGCTCTTGATCCTGTGGGTTAAATTCTATACTTCGAAGTGGTTAAGCAAGCATGAGAGTTATAAACCGATCTTGCGCATTAACCACAGGAGAGATTGAGGTGCTTAAGTTGGTTGCCAAAGGATACACCAACAGCAAGATCGCGGAACAACTGGTCATCAGCGTCGGCACCGTTAAGGGGCATGTCAGCAACATCCTGAGTAAATTACAGCTTACCGATCGGACACAGGCCGCGGTCTACGCCTGGCAGGAGGGGCTGATCCAACGCGATTAGAATAAATTTCACATTCATTCAATAGAGATGGGCTGCTCCATAACGTCTTCTAGGCAGCCCATCTTTTGTTAATCTCCCTCTATCGTAAGACAGGGAAAAAGACCTTTCTCACGATGGGCTCAACTCCTCCTTCAAGACTCGTGTAATTTGACCTGTTTAAATCTACGCTCATGTCAGCATGTGGAAAGGGCAACTTGATGTGGTTCTTTGATGGAAATCACCAGCAGCGGAGCAGAGAATCCGTGATGAAGAAGGTCACCGCCCGGCATTCAAACCCACCTCGGCTATGTGCTGATGATTTGGGTTTCCGCTGCGCGTGACCCACCGATTAATGGAGGGTGAGAGGTCCCTGATATCAGGGCGTGTGATTGGATTGACGAGCATTACCGAAAGGATACTAGAAATGGATAGACACATGATGAGAAGAAATCGCCTGTGGTATAGCGTTGCAGCTCTCGTGCTGGTATTGGGTTGCTTAGCTGCTGCTGTCCTCATCATCTCTACCTTGGCATCCTATCCATCTTTGATCAAGGAGGCATACAAGAGCCCACTTCAAAAGGTAGAAGTCCCGGGAGAAGCAGAGATCGACTTAAGAAGCAAAGGCGCATACGGCGTCTACTACGAGGGACATAAAGGTGCCTACACCCATGCAGAATGGCCACCGACGCTGGATTGCAATCTGACATCGAAGACGACGGGGGAAGACATCCCACTCGTGCCGGATTACGTACCAACCAATCGGTATTCGACCAAAGATGGGAGCCAAGTGGGCGTTCTGATCTACAGTACGACGATCAAAGATCCTGGGTCGCACACGCTCTCCTGCGATTATCCAGATGGACGTCACGGACCCACACTAACCCTGGCCATTGGTCCAAATTATTTCTTTGAGTTTCTCCGCGTGGCCTGGAATATGGGTGGTTCGATTCTTGGAGGTGCTGGAGTTCTCTGTGGCTCGTTTGTGCTCTCATTTGGCATCGCAGCATTTGTATTTTTACGAACAAGAAATGGCGGCAGGTTGAAAGAGAAGTAGATGAACGACACGATTTTACAAAGTTGTTAGTGAAATTTGTGCATAAAAAAGGAGGAAATCATGGAAAAGAGTCGTAACCGAATACCGCCCCGGTGGATGTTCTTGCTCCTATCCATTGGTGGTGCATGGGCTTCAGGAATTTATCTGGGAAAGATAACGGTCGAGGGAACATTGACCGGGCTTCTCATCCCCATGATCAGCTTTAGCGTCATGGGTTTGATTATGGCCTGGGGGGCGCTCTAGCGATGTATTAGGTGCTCTCTTTAGATCCTTCGAGCCACGAGTGTATATCAGGGATGTGTTGATGGTAGTGCTTATAGGTATTACCTGCCATCACATCCCAGGGAGCCCACTCGTTCGGCATGCCCCTGAAATGGGAAGGATCAAACAACTCATCCTCGGATAGCGATGCGATCGCTTCGAAAAGCTGATCATAAACCTGCTCTGCTTCCGACAGCACCTCCTCCAGGGGGCGATCACGATTCTCTTCATAGATCGGGACATTGCGTTCATCTTGGGGCAAATGCCACAGCTCTGAGCCCTCCAGTGCCATAGTCTTCAGCATACCGATCATCTCGCGCTCGTACCAGGTGATATGTGCGATGACATCTTTTACCGACCACCCACCCGGCAGACCTGGTTCGGTCATCCTTGACTTGTCAACTTCGGCTAGCAAACTCCGCCACTCTTCGCGCGCTTCTTGAACATTGTTGACAAATGTTAACTTGTCCATTTCTACACTCATCCCGCGCTCGGTCTCACTTAGGCGGCAACGTGAGCGCGAAATCAACTCCCCGTTGCACCCATGCATTTAAGTCATCATCGCTTTCGTAGCCTGCCGCCTCGACCATCACCCACCCTTTCATCGCTCTCCCGGTGATGTCGAACGGAGCCGTGTGAGGTAGGCTCATCGCCTGCTCATGTCCCTCAGGTCCAATCCGAACGATGAGCCTGTCACCATGTACGCCACAGGCCATATTGCCGTGCAGCATAAAACCGACCCCGCCGAACATCTTCTTCTCAACGAGGCTAGGTGGATCATCCAGCATCTCACGAACTCTTTGCGCCAAACCTTCATCGTAAGCCATTCCGCTCGCTCCTTTGTCGTTGTTAATCCTGTCGAATCACGGTTGTATCCCGACATTTTATCACCGGTCCTGGCTTGGCTATCTGTTCCTGTAGAGGCGGTGGTTGAAAATCAGGCTCCGGCGTGAAGCTTCACGGTGAGTCAAGTGGTGAGCTTGCCGACCATCAACTGAACTGCGATGGACCCTTCCCCACCTAAGTCATTGCGAGGAGCCGTTAGGTGACGAAGCAATCTTTAATCGAGGAGATTGCTTCGCCCCGGAGCCTGTCCTGAGCTTGTCGAAGGAGGGCTCGCAATGACATTATGAGAGGAGATTGTTTCGCCCTGGAGTCTGTTCTGAGCCATGCCCTTAGCCTGCCGAAGGATGGCTTGCATTTACATTTTTTCTTCTGTCATTCCGAGGGAGCTATGAAATAGCGACCGAGGAATACCTGAGATGTTGCGCTAATATCGTTCCATCATAGGGATTCCTCGCGGAGCCGTAGGTCCTGAGCATTGCCGAGGGGCTCAGAATGGTGTGGTGGTAAAAGGGCTCCGTGTCTCAGCGCAGGCTAAAGCCTGCGGCTACATTTTACTTAATTTCAAACCTCCCCGCGAGCTCAAAGCTCGCGGGGAGGTAGTTTTTAACTTGCAGCTTGAAGCCTGAAGCTTATTCCCCTTTACTGCGCGGCGTCTCAATCCGCCAGATGAAGTTCAACGCATCATCGCCCACGCTCACTGACTGTAAGCTGCTGTCGGGATTTCGTTTGGCGGCTTCTTCCAATCGTTGTGCCAAACGTTGGTTCCAGACCTCGACATAGGCGTCATTCACGGGTTCGTCGTTGATTTTGGCATCCGAGATCACCGCGGTCAGGTGACCGTCATGCGTGCCCAAATCCAGCCGGAAGCTCAGCAAGTCGGTCTCGTCGCCCAACACGCGCTTTCGATCTGCAGTGACGAAGATGTACCCTTGACGAAGGTCGACCTGTAAATCAGTGATGAGCGGGTCATTTAAGGCCGCCGTGATCTCTTCCTGGATCGTGGATTCGGGGAGGTTGACCTCAAGCCTCAGGGATCCATCTGGATTGCGGTCAACAGCGATACTGCAAGCGCTGATGGCCATGCTTGCTGTTGCCAAGAGAACCATCGCCAACATCCATCGGTTATTCTTCATCGGATTATCCTCCAGCGATCAGTGTTATATCTGCATCCATCATAATGAGAAGGGGGTCGGTAGTATAGTCAACCGAATCATATCTCGTGGTAACCGCGCTCACTTTTAGGTATGACACCGGTCATATGTAGACATGACTTGGCTCAGGATTGCCTACGGCCTCTCCTGTGCTAACATGGGGTCATGAAGCGCGCCTCCATTGAACCCGGCTTGTTACAAGTCTTTCGTATATTCGTCGGTATCCGGCTGCTCCTGATCATCATCGGGCTTCGCTTACAGGCCGTCATACCTGCTCAACGCGCAAGGTTCTATCTGCTCTTTCTGCTCATCGAGGCGGCTGTTCTGCTGGTTTACCTCTCGTGGTCGTGGTTTCGCGAGCACATGGGGAGAGCATATCTACCGATTGCGATCATTTTCGCCTCCGGAACTCCAATTTTTGAGCAGGCTATAGCCATGGTCCTGCGTCATGAAAACATCCTTCAAGGGGATAGTGCTACGGGTGGAATCTGGGGACTGGTGATTTTACTCTTGGTACCTCTGATCCTCGTAAGTTGGCAGTACAACTTTAGAGTTGTCATTGTTTACATCGCCGGCACTGCCATTTTTGAACTGATATTCACAATACCAACGGCCTCTAGGATTGGAATCGATGTTGCCACCTTAATAGGGGTGGTCCTTGTACGAAGTCTTCTCTTCTTGCTTATCGGATCGATCATCGTACGTTTGATGAAAGCACAGCGAGAGCAACGTGAAGCGTTGGCAAGGGCGAATATCGAGCTTGCCCGCCATGCGACGACCATTGAGCAACTCGCTACAAGTCGGGAGCGAAATAGATTGGCGCGCGAGCTCCATGATACGTTGGCTCATACGCTCAGCGGCCTCGCTGTGCAACTGGAGGCGATGATTTCACTCGGGGAAGACGACTCCCAGGCTATTCAGGGGATGTTGGAGCAGTCATTGAAGACTACGCGAGATGGTCTGCGTGAGGCTCGTCGAGCCATCCAAGCGTTGCGTGCTTCACCCCTTGAGGACATGGGGCTTGTGCTCGCGCTTCGCAATTTGGCTACATCGACCTCAGAAAGAGCGAATTTGATCCTCGATCTTCTGCTTCCCGAGCGTATCGAAGATCTCGACCCCACCCTCGAACAAGGGCTCTACCGCATTGCGGAACAAGCCGTTACGAATGTGGCCCAGCATGCCAATGCGACTCGCGTGAGGGTAGAACTTACGAGACAAGATAGACGTATAGAGTTGCACATCTCGGATGACGGGTGTGGTTTTGATCCTGAGAATGTCGAACGAGAAGGGCGCTATGGGATTCAAGGTATGCGAGAAAGGGCTAAAATGATCGGTGGTGAGCTCGAGATCAAAAGCCAACTTGGAGAGGGTACTTCAATTCGGTTGATCGTGGAGGAGATCGATGATCCGCGTTCTGATCTGTGATGACCAGGATATCGTACGTCAGGGTCTGGAAGTCATTTTAAGCACGGCCTCAAACATTGAGGTGGTGGGCGCGGCAGTGGATGGTGCTGAAGCGCTTGAATTGGTGCCGGAGTTGCGACCGGATGTCGTTCTGATGGATCTGAAGATGCCTGGGATGAACGGAATCGTCGCCACCCAGCGCATCCGTGATGCATACCCTAATGTGAAAGTCCTGGTGCTAACAACCTACGATGCCGATGAATGGGTTTTCGACGCTATCCGCAGCGGTGCATCGGGTTATCTACTCAAAGATACGCCTCGAGAGGAGCTGATCCAAGCCATTGAGGGCACCGCATCAGGCAAGACACACATTGACCCGGATGTCGCGGGGAAGATTCTCGCACACGCTGCCAGAACCGCTCCCGAGCCTAAGACGAAGATCGTGGAGGAACTCTCGGAGCGTGAGGTAGAGGTGCTGAAATTATTGGCGCATGGTCTCACCAACGCGGACATCGCCGAGCGGCTTTTCCTGTCTGAGGGAACGGTGCGTAATTATGTGAGCGCGATTCTGGCGAAACTCGATGTCACCGATCGAACCCAGGCCGCAATCCTGGCGCTGCGCTATGGCTTGGTGGACAACGGTGAGGGTGAATAAATTTTTGAACCCCAGTAGTGGTTAGACCGCTTGAATTAATTCTCATCGCCCCCAGGTTCCCATGGCCGTAAACGAGGGATCCAGCGTGGAACGTGGGCTTTGTAGATCCGGTAATCGTCACCGAACTTCTTCTCCAGCCCTTTTTCCTCACTAAGCGGGAAGTAAACCACATTTCCAGCGAAAAAGATCATCAGCCATATCGCGATCGGCCAAGAGTGGAGCAACATTGCCTCGGCAGAGAGGATAAACAATGCTCCCGTGATCATTGGGTTTCTGACATACCGATAGGGACCTTGGATGACCAACTTCTTTGGGGGTTCCCAGGGTGCGGGGGTTCCACCGCCGACTTTCATGAAAAGGGAAATCGTCCATGAAAGCAATGCGAAACCTATACCTCCAGCGAGTAGGGCTAGCCAGAACCAAATCTCCGTGGGTGATGCCAATTTGGGCGGGCAGTTCGAATTTAATGAGAGTAAGAGAATGATTGTGGGGACAAGAACCAGTGCCGTTCCGGGCAGAATGATAAGCGACCTCACCAGCCCCCAATGCATTTCCAGACTCCTATGGGAAAGCTTCCACAGCTCTTCACATCATGGCACATGTCTCAAGCCCCACGGCGGAGCTCCACCAATGGATACCGAAGGGCTTGAATAGGTTCAAATTTAGTGGGATAGAGTCCTGTTTGTTAAAAGGGCTCAAGTTGTATGAACCCCACCTCACCCATTCGTCGGTGTTCCGACCGGCACGGATGGGCGCTGTACAGGGACTCGCAAGAACTGCACCAAAACCAAAGAAACCAACGCTATGCCAACCCCTACGAGAAATGGTGCCTGCGAGCCGAACAATTCCCATGCCGTACCACCGACCACCGGCATCACGATGGCCGCAATATGGTTGATCGATTGCTGTACAGCCAGGTTGCTGGTGATCTCCTCCTGTGTGATCGCGATCTTTTGAAAATATGTCGCTAGAGCCAAGTTGAAGCCAAAGAGGATGTTGTCCAGCACAAATAACACAAACAGGGCTGGCAGGTAACTCACAAACGCATAACCCAGGAAAACGAACCCCAAAGCGCTAAAAGCGATGCTAAGCATCAATCGTTCACCCAAACGTCCCACCAGTTTGCCCATCAATTGCATGGTATACACACTCACCAAGCTATTGATTGTAAATAGTAAGGCCGTTGTCTGGACGCTGATCCCGTGTTCTCTGACCAACAGAAAGACCGCAAAGGTCGTAAAGATGTGCCGCCGACTGCCCATCATGAATGCAAGCAGGTAGAAGAGCCAGTAACGCCGTCGTAAGATGACTTGCCGACGCTGCGGCAGACCCTCTTGGGTACTTCCTAGAGGCAGCAACAGGAGTCCACTTACAACGATGAAACCGCCAAGGACCATGAAGAGAGTCCGGTAGCCCCATCCTTCTGCCAGCAGATAAACCATAACAGTACCAGTGAGGGCCGAGATCGCGCCCAAACTCCTCAGCTGTCCCAGCGCCTTAGGTGTCTGCTCCTTTTCAATGGTCATCAGAATCACACCATCATTGCAGGGGATGAAAAAGTGGAATCCGATGCTCATCACAACGGCGCTGATAAGTAGGAATGGGATATTGGTCGCTTGCCCAGTTAGAAAGATACCCGCCCCGAGCAAGATCACACTCAAAGACATGATGCGGACTTCGGAGATGAAGAGCGCCAAGAAGCCGAGCAGAAAGCCCATCAGTCCTGGCACCTCGCGCAATGCCTGCAACCATCCGATGCTTGCTGGCCCAATGCCGATCTCTTCCACGGCGAAATTGTTGATCATCGTCCGCCAGACTTGGAAACCAAAGTGAAGCAGGAAGTTGGAGATGAGGAGGAATATCAGTGTGCGGCGTTTATCTGCGAATAGGGTAATCATGGATAGGAGATTATAGCAGTAATCAGTAGCCAGTAGTCAGACGTCAGCTTTAAGCTCTCGCACTTTGCTTCAGGTTTGACAATAGCTTTTATGATGACCATGACCCGTTGAACGCTATTGTCTGGCTACTGACATCTGACTACTGAAGACAACCATGACTTACGCATTCTTCCGGTTCATTAAATAGACACCATACCCTGGTGGCCATCTTTGATAATCGAGTTCCCCGGCGATCTTTTCAATGCCAAAATAATTCCCGAAGCGGCGTTCTACTTCCCCGGGTTCTAATGCCATTGCACCGAAGAAAGAAAATCGGAATAGAGCTCTTTCCCACCAACGAAAAGACCATTCAAAACAATAAAGCAGGAAAATGCTTCTTTCGTGTGTCAATGGGAGAATATTCTCCATGTACAAATCTCGATCTCTGGGGGTCAAATCATCCAGAGTGCCATAATCGATTAATAAATCGTAAGTGCCTGATACATGTTGTAGATCCGTTAGGTCGTCTACATAGAATTTAACATCCACCCCTGCCTGCTCAGCTTTCGCTTTCCCCTTTTCGATTGCTGCGGGTGAGTAATCAACCCCCGTAACGTCGAAACCCCGTTCAGCGAGGTAAATGCAGTTGCTGGCTGTGCCACTACCCAAATCAATCGCGCGACATGGTTTTATCCTTTGGCTCTTCACCAACTCGATAAGTTCTTTTCGAGGACCGATATCCCAGGGAGCTCGAAAGTAACGGTAGATCAATTCATAGAACCATTTCATTGGGTTACTGCTCTAGTTTCCATAACATAAATTGATGTTGCCGCCTAATGTCTTCTAACACTGGGCTACAGTCTATCAACAAGGCTCCTCGTGAAACGTAGCTACTCATTAACCTCATCCCAATTCCTCACCCTCATCCAAGATGATATCCAGACTGTACAGAAGTGACATTGCTTCTGGTAATGAGAACTTGGTCCGCTTTAAGACATTCTGTCCCGGATCAATGTGGTAATTTCGTGATCTACTCAAGTCAGCTTCAGTCAGGTTTGTATCGTTGAATAGGCTTTCGATGAGATCCGTGCCGGTGAATACGGCCCCGGTGAGATCAGCTTCTCGAAAGTCAACATCCTTTGCGATGCATTCCGTAATGTGGATGTTCTTTAAATTCAAACCAATGAAAGTGCTATGGCTTAAGTCGCACTTGGTGAAGTCGATAGGGTCGGCAAGTTTGGTTGATGACCAGTCTGCCTGAGTCCAGTCTACCCCGATGAGCTTTGACCCCTCCATTTTGGTCGCGGAAAAGACACTGTTCGGCACCCGGAGGAGACTTAAGTCGCTGTTTTTAAAAAGGCAATGAACGAATCTACAGTTATCGAAAACGGTCTCCGTGAAGGAACAGCCAATAAATTTGCAGTCGTGGAACTCACATGAGGTGAGCTGGTGTTGTTCCAAGTGAACCTTTTCGAAGACCTGCTCGCTGTAATGAGTCTGAGGTTGAATTCCGGTGCTCAAGACCATACTCTCCTATTGTGTCTCATGTTCAAGGACATCTTTAAGCGAACGATCGACAAGATACATTTCGGTTTACCGCTCACTTATATTTCTTTCGAACGCTCACTCAATAAAACCTGAAGCAAGTTCATGCTGGTCTTTTTTGTTTCACCATCCGTATCTAATTCCGGGTTCCAGGATGACAAAGATATTGCCACAATCCGTAAAGTTTGTGCCAAGAAACGAAATATGTCTCCTAACTCTGAAGCTCTTGGCCCTCCTGTGGCGGTGTAACTCATCCCAGGCGCGTCGAGGGGGTTGATGATGTCGACGTCAAAGTGAATATATACGGGGAGATCTGGAAACTCGTACTCGTACAAGCTCTTCGGATCAATAAGATGGTTCACTCCGGAGCTTGCGACAAGCTCCATCTCACCGGGGTCCAAATCTCGTCCGTCTGTCAGGATGATCTTGTCTTGAGAAAGGGGCTGTAAATTAACCGCCCGAGGCATGGTTTGTTCTCCCAACCCGGCGAGCATCGCAAGCGGCATACCCCCCAGAAAACCACTTGGGGTGGTGTCCCATGTATTGAAATCTCCGTGGGCATCGAACCAGATGAGGAGAGGATCCAATCCTGCTCTCTGGAGACCAGCGGTCACACCAATGGATGTGACGCAGTCCCCCGCGATGGATACAGGTAGCTTCCCTTCCCTTATTGATTTCTCAACTTTCCGCGCCAGAGCCTCATGAAGGACCGACATCCGTGACTGTGGTTCTCCATCCGGTAACTGGGGTTTGTTGATCACCCAGCCAGAATTTGCCAAGGCTTGTAGCTCTAACAGGGATTGATCCAGGAAGAACGGCGTGAGGATGAATTCAGGTTGTATCATTTTTGATCTCTGCGAAAGATTCCCTTTCTTCTCATCCTTCACTGCGTGTCAATCGAAGGAATTTCTCCACTTCAGGTCGGTCTAATAAGTTTCGACGACCCTCAGGGAGAAAGGACAACGCAACTTCAGCTTCGATGACCTCAGGGTCCATTGCAGTGGTCTCTTCACCCTTGCAAAAGACCATGCATCCGCTCTGTGCGATGACATTGCGCAGCCAATCTACCTGATCCCCATAAGGTAATGGGATGTAAATCTGATCCTCAACATGAGACGCAAGAACTGGGGTCTTGTAGATACGCCCGCTTCGTCGGCCTCGATGTGTAACGACCGAATAAGGCCCTATTCCCTTATAGGCGAGCCAGAGGACGATGCGATTTAGAATATGTTTATTGAAGTGGCGAACGTAATTTAAGAAAATTCTTCTCGTGGGTCGATTTGATGCTTTCATTTGTTGCATCCCCTCACGCTAATAACAAACGGGCAGCCCCGATATTACCCGAAGAACTTTTCGAACTCACGTGGATCATGAGAACACGTCAATACCACCTCGCTTCCATGTTCAGCAACTAAAGCCCGCAGTCTGGGAGAGTGGATTCCAATATAGCGAAAGGATCGAACGAGATTCATCAGATGTCTGATCGAACGCGAATATGGAGCCCGACGAGGTGAGAGAGGATCGACCTCTCCGTGAAAGGTATATGCGTCTCCACAATGCAGTACCCAACCATCTGACAAATGTAACGCCACCGCACTATGTCCGCGTGTGTGGCCGGTTAATGGAACGAGGGTGAAGGCGATCGAACCAAAATCAATCAAAGGCGTACAGTCGAATCCGAACCACTGATCACCCTTGAGCTCGTGAACCACCCAATGAGGACCATGCGCCCAATGGTCTGAACGATAGGGGTAACGTTCATACATGTCCTTGGGTTGAGTTATGGCACGATATTCCTTCTCATAGATATGCACTTTTGCATGTGGGAAATCAGGCAGACCGCCTGCATGGTCGAAATGGAAGTGGGTCAGCGCGATATGACGAACATCTTCGGGCTTATATCCCAGCCGCTTCACTTGTTCGATAGCCGTCTCGTTAACATCGAAAGGATAACCTCCAAAAGTCAGCATCCACCGCATGATTCTTGTGGGCAACAGGCAATCTCGCGAGCCAATACCAGTATCAACGAGTAAAAGTCCATCGTTCGTTTCAACAAGGATGCAGTGGATAACTCCTGGGGCTCTCTGCAGCAGCCCACCCGTCCCGATGAGTGACACGCCACCAGGAACGTTGATCGTCCCACAATTTAGGTGATGTATGCGCATGTGAATGAAACTTTTATCAGTAGTCAGATGTCAGTAGTCAGACATCAG
>CP070708.1:3241007-3247393 GCA_020350285.1 Anaerolineaceae bacterium | reverse complement strand
CAGTGGTATCGCTGCTGAATAAATCCCTACACCGCTTTCTTCGACGCGAGTTCATTAATCCTCAGCGAGCGAAAACCTTCGCGCGTGAAATATCTGAAGGAATGGTGCTGATTCGACGCTCGCCAAAGGATCTTCTTGCACCTGCTGCCTTAGCATTGAGTCGAAAAGCCTTGATGATCGTCATCCTTTATATGGTCTCTCGAGCTTTTCACTATCCACTACCTCTAGACACACTCATTGCTACTTTCGGAATTAGTTATTTATTCTCTGTTGCCTCTCTTACCCCTTCTGGAGTTGGCATTGTAGAGGGTGCAATGGTGGTTACGTTGGTGGCTCTGAATGTTCCCTTGCCTACAGCTGTTGCCATTGCACTTGGTTACCGCGGGATAACCCTATGGCTCAGATTAGCATATGGGGGTCTCGCTGTACTATGGTTTGGCTACACACCCACCCAACCTATCCGAGCAGATGCAGTCATAGGCAATCCATCTTTGGAAGGACATTCTCAACGACTCCAGGATATCGACAATACGTCGTAGCCATCATTACAAGCACATTCGACTCTCAAAATAGGCGTGGAACCGTATACAACGCGAGTATCCACTCTATCCAGAACTATGCCTCGTAAGTGCCGCAGTGCACTCCTAGATAAAATAAATCTGAATTACATATTGGATTAGAGTGGTTCTGTTGAAGCAATTTGAGCATTCGCCCACTCAGCACAGGTGACAAATTTGGTCCCCCTTTGTGCAAGTTCTTTTAGGAGGATGTGGACGATTTTGATGGCCTCTTCGCCCGTGTTCCTGCCCGTTAAATCAGCAGGAGAGGTTGGTTGACCGGTGAGAAAATCCCAGTAACCTTTGAGAAGATCCTTCTTCATCCCTACCTGGTGGGCTGTATTTGATCTCCAAGAAGAATCCCCGGAGCTTGAACCCATCCTATCAAATTCCCAGAGGTGGAAGTAAAAGTGATCGATTGTATCGGGCAAGTGTTTTGCGAATCTCTTTGGGCCAAGGAGGCGCAAAGCGGAGAGAGATAGGGGCAATCTTAACACGGTAAAAGTCTGAATAGGGATCTCGATGATGTCATCGACTTTCATCCTAGTGAATGGAAAGACAAGTCTCTGTGCTATGAAGAAACTATCGACTTGGCTTGAATCGTAGATGAATTTATTCTCTCTCAATATTGGTCCTAAGTGTGGAGGAATGACCAAGTGGGGGCAGCGAAACCCTACACACTCGACGCCGATCTTTTCAAACGCTTCGTGAGCCATTCTGATCTCTTGTCTCAACTCATGAGTTTTTATCTGCCTTAAGTTACGGTGAAAATACCCATGTGCTGCGACCTCATGATCCTCAGCAATCCATTTGACGATATCCTGATGTTCTAATACCGATTCGCCACAGACAAAAAATGTCCCCCGGACGCCAAATTCTGAAAACAAATCCAGTATTGTTTCGGTCAGAGTTTGAACCTTCTCCGAATTAAACTGGTCGATTCGATCGACATCTACAGTGATACAAGTAAGTTTGTTCATAATTTTCGTATAAAATCCGCGCTGACTTTAAATACCGCTTCACGATCTACATCCAATACTACGACATGCCCTGAATTTTCCGCGTAATAGATTTCTTTGACCTCAGAGCTTACTGCCTCGAGGATCTTTTCTGCACCTTGAGGATCGACTCGATTATCATATTTTGCTTGGACGACCAAGATGGGGGCGGTGATCTTCGAAAGGTTTTCTCGCACATAACGCGCGAGCACAATGCCATGGTAGGTAATGTGTGATGGTAGCTTCTTGAATCTTGGTAGATCTTTGGCTATCGTCCAATCTCTTACCATCTGATAATCGAAACGGGGTAGGTACCTAAATCTCCGACTGAGCCATTGGAATACCTTCTCATGATCCATGTACCGGAAGATCGAAAATCCAGGGATGATAGGCGGACATATAGTGATGACCCCATCCGGTTTCTGGGTGATAGCGAGGTAGCATGCCAGCGACCCACCATTGCTGATCCCGCCCACAAAGACCTTTTGATACTTCGAAAGTTTCGCATAAGCGTTCTCAGCGTCTTGTTTCCATATATCGATGTTCGATTTTTCGAGATCTTTCAGATCGCGGCTTTCGTGAAATGAAAGTGTTGGTGCATAGACAGTCAAACCCTCTTGGTGGAGGTGTTCCGCTAAGCCGCGAACCTCAAAAGATGTTCCTGCCAATCCATGGATCAGAAGGACGGCTTTATCGCTTTCACCCTCTAACCAGATCGAACGGGTATCAGCTTCCATGATTGACTCCTAGAGCAGATGTATGACACTTAATAAATCTATCAAAACAAAACGCCGGTCCTCGTTCTGGAAGATGAACGCTGCGGGATGATAGGCTCCTTGAACCGGCGTTTCTTTATCACGCATTTACGGCACTGCTTCTTATTTCAACACGACTATAAAGCGAGAACGTAGCGCTGTCAATTTCCTTTACCAAGTCGTAGGTATACGCTTCCACTCATTACAAAGCACACTCATTTGTTGAAGTAAGCGTACCAATAAAATCGGTTTGTCGTACCACTATTACAGCATCAACAGGGTAGAAATCAATTATACCCCTACACATTTCATACAAGCCGAACATGATGGATTGATAGCCTGAGTTGGGGGATTTCAAGAGATTGAGATATGATATCCGCTCGTTAGATATGTGAGCTTGATGTATATTTTAGGTAGGATCTTGACCCGATAGGAGACAGAGGATGGCGGCAACGCGGGCACATCTATGGATCACCGGACGCGTCCAAGGGGTGAATTATCGGTATTACACACGGTCAGAAGCGCTGCGTCTGAACCTCACAGGGTGGGTTAGAAATCTATGGGATGGAAGAGTGGAAGCTGTGTTTGAGGGTGAGGAGGAGGCAGTTCGAAAGATGGTGGAGTGGTGTCATGTAGGACCTCCAGCGGCTCAGGTTATCGATGTGGAGATTGTATGGGAACCGCCTTCAGATGGTTTCTCCGATTTCGATATCCGCGTCACCGCGAGAGGAGACTGGGAATAATGACCAAGCCGAGGATCGATGCCTATCGCTTTGGTAGGATTGAGATCAGTGGTCACATTTATCATCAGGATGTGATTATCTTGCCTGATCGTGTTTTACCCAATTGGTGGCGTGTTGAAGGTCACACCCTAAACTTTGAAGACCTCCAACAAGCCTTAGGATGTAACCCCAACATTCTCATCGTTGGGTTGGGATCCTATAGTCGGATGCATGTGCCAGAAGTCACACGGGTAGAGATCGAAGAGGCTGGGATTGAACTGATCGCGCTTCCTACAGGTGAAGCGTGCGATCGGTACAATCAATTGTGCGAAGAAGAGCATGTGGTAGCTGCGCTACATTTAACTTGTTGAATCCGCTTCATGAAATGATCCATAACTATGCCGAATAAACAGCTCATCAATTTCAAGTAACAGGGAGTGCACAGTGAGTGAAACCATTCAAGCCACCGATTATGGGTTTCCTGTTCCTGCTTTTCGATTCGACCAGAAAAACGAGATGTTCAAGAGAAGCCGTTGGGATGAAAAAATGCAAGTTTTGAAGGTGCGCTTCTACGAGGACATCAAGTACCGGGAAGACATCGGTTACCGAAAATTGGATTACGCCTTTCGTAATGCATCGTGGAATCTTGAGTGGGGTTTCGGCTTTGGCGTCTCTCAAAGCAACGCTGGATTGTATTCTTGGGATGAAATGCCTGCTAAATGGCACCATTATTTAGAAGTTGGAGATGTCGTTCGTGAGTCCCCTGAGGAGATGACCCAAACCATAAAAAAGGTGGCACAATTCTTCGGGGCTGACCTTGTGGGCGTTTCCAAGGTTCATCCCAACTGGATTTATTCTCACGAATTCAACACCCAGACCAATGAGCATTATCCGATTGAGATCCCCGAGGAGTGTGATAAGGCTCTTGTTATGGCCATTGAAATGGACTATCAGGCTATTCGATCCTCCCCAACAGGTGTAGCAGGTGCAGCAACAGGTTTTGGATACTCCATGATGGCCTTTTTGGCCAACGCGGTGTCGGCTTTTATTCGCGGTTTGGGGTACCAGGCTATTCCATCTGGGAACGACACCGCTCTGAGCATTCCTCTGGCCATGGCGGCAGGATTAGGAGAGGGTAGCCGAATGGGATTGTTGGTTACCGAGAAATTTGGGCCTAGGGTTCGCCTCTGTAAAGTCTTTACCGATGCCCCGTTGCTTTGTGATTCTTATCATCCGTTCGGGGTGGTAGAGTTCTGTAAAGACTGTCAGGTATGTGCGATCAATTGCCCCTCACATGCTATTCCCCAAAACGGCATGACAACAGAGGGGTGGAATATCAGTAATCAACCCGGCGTGAGGAAGTGGTATGTAAATGCGGAAAGGTGCTTTGCATTCTGGGCGAAGAATCGGATGGATTGTACTGACTGTGTTCGTGTTTGTCCGTTCAACAAACCACCCGGATTGCTTCACGACCTTGTCCGAGCTGTGATCAGAAGGACGAATCTATTTAACCGTTCCTTCGTCTGGATGGACGGATTGCTCGGATACAACAAACCTATTCCTGCGGCAAGTTTCTGGGACAATCATTGAGTGATTTCTCATAACCAGAGCGATCTTATACCTCGTTCCTGACTCTTGGTGAACATACCTCACAAACTGAGTCCTTTGTCTTGAAACCATCTCGCATAACAACTAATTACCCAATGATAAATTACATTCACCAAGATATTTGCTTGAATGGAAAGTGAAGTTAGCAGCGCACGGTAATGCACCGTGCGCTGCTAATTTCGGGTCATTGTTGCGTTGGAGGTTGCCAACTTATCCCAGGGCGAGGAGAATGACCCCGTACGCGAGGATAAAAACGCTGCCCAGCGCAAGAGCGAACTTAGAGAGGAAGCGAAGTTCGCTCTTCCCCTGAGCAGAGGCATCATGATCCATTTGTGCGGCTTTTAGAAGTAGTTCTTGTCTAGCTCTCGCAAGGTGTAGATCGTACATCATGGACATCTCCCATCGCTTTAGGTATTCTGAAATCAATCGCTCGTAATGGCTCATCGTTTTTTATGCCCCTGATTGTTGAGACCGGCTCCCTGCTGGTCCCTTTTGTTGGGCTACATCCCCCTTGTGCCCGGGGACCCGCAGGGAGCCGATTCTCGCGTGGCGGACTGGTTTATTTGGGTAATGCGCTTGATCCGCCTGCATCGGAGCTGATGGACGTATTGCTCAGTTCAAGCTGTAGGAGTTCATCGACACTCAATTCCTCGAGGCCAAAAAAGTCCTCACCGCTTATGACCTCGGCTGGGCGCTCAACTGATCCATCGTCGATCGTGTGGCTATCGATCACCGCTGGCCCAATGGCTTGGATAACCATCAAACCTGCCAAAGTAACGGTTGAGAGCGCCATGATGAGGTTGCGGCTGATCACGCTGGATCGGCGGTTCGATGAATCTCGGCTGGCGACCTGCCTCGCGTCCCCCCACTGTGTGGTGCTAATGCTGATGTTCATCTGATCCTCCCCTGGCCTCCGTTGGGGTTCGATGTACTGTTTGTGCGCTCCTTAGCCCGTTTTCTTGGCTAAATCTTAGCAATGCACCGTTCCGCCAGTGTGGGAGCGATCGTTTATTCAGCGTGTTTTCTGTGGAAAATAGCCAGAATCGCGGGGGAAAACCGGCTTTAATCGAATAAATTCTCATTTAAGCGTGGCTAAACGCTTGCCAAGGGTGTTTTATTAGTACAGGGACAATTGAAATATAAATTTCACCATAGCTCTGCGTGATTCTGATGCTATACTCATTATTAATTGCACCGTTCGCGTTTGCCTTTCCCCTACTCATTGTTCGTAACGCAAAGATTCATCGGTGATCAGAGGATGTTAAAAACCCGTTTACTTGGCGAATTCGATGTGCGCGTGGATGGACAGCCTGTCGAGATTCCCTCGCGCCCAGCGCAGTCCCTTCTGGCTTACCTGATCCTAAATCCCGAAACGAAGCACCGAAGAGAAAAGCTAGCAGGTTTATTATGGCCGGATTCGGAGGAAGCTAACGCGCGCAGCAATTTACGACATGCGTTATGGCGGCTCCGTAAAGCGATAGGTGATGAATTCTTTGCCGCTGACAAAGTCACGATATCCTTCAAGGCCCTCGAGGATTGTGAGATTGATGTCTATTGTCTAGACGATGAGGCTTTGGAGACAGGGACTTTAGAAGATTTAATCAGCGCGGTATCTGTTTACGGGGGGGATCTTCTTCCGGGCTTTTATGAAAGTTGGGTCGTTCTCGAAAGGGAACGATTGCGATCTGCGTTCGAACATGTGATCCAACGATTGTTGGATTTGTTAATTGAGAAGGGTTCATGGCT
>CP070708.1:3197233-3240907 GCA_020350285.1 Anaerolineaceae bacterium | reverse complement strand
TAAAGACCTTCCATGAGCTGGGAGAGATCACCAACCGATTACAAGCCGATAAGGATATCTGGGCGGTAATTATCGAGGGGAAGGGGAAGCATTTTTCCGTTGGCGTCGACCTCTCTGTGATTCATTCCATAATCGATTATTCGGAAGAAGCGTTTCGAGAAAACCTCCTGGCGATGCAACAACACCTGGATGCTTTTGAAGCGCTTGAGAAACCCACGATTGCTAAGCTTCATGGATTTTGTTTAGGTGGGGGGTTGATCCTGGCTTTGTGTTGCGATTTCCGCATCGCGAGCAACCGAACAGTTTTGGGGCTTCCAGAGGTTAAACGAGGCGTGGCGGTGATCGCCGGGACACAGCGTGTTACCCGGGTCGTCGGGATGGCAGCAGCCAAGGAGATGATCCTCCTATGTCGTAATCTCAACGCCAGCACGGCGAAAGAATATGGGGTAGTACATCAAGTTGTACCGCCTGAAGATCTCGATCAGGCTGCAATTTCAATGGCAGAAAAGTTCTTGCTGCTACCCCCGCGAACTGTTGGAGGGGCGAAGCGAATCATTAATGAGGGTGCCAACTTGACCCTGCGAGCCAGCCAAGATTTGGAAATTGACGTGCAAGCGGGGTTAATCGATAGCCCGGATTTCAAGGAGGCGATCAGCAGTTTCCTAGAGGATCGTCCTCCGATTTTTGTGGGCGAATGACATCCACCCTTATGTCATTCCGAGGAGCCCTTCGGCTTCGCTCAGGACCTGCGGCTCCGCGACGAGGAATCCCTATGATGTGGTTTCTGAATTCGATACATCATAGGGATTCTTCGCCTACTCTTCGTTTCGGCTCAGAATGACATATTTTTCTTGATTCCTAGTCAAATGGTGGCACTAGCAATGATAACCAAATGTGTAGGGGCGGGGTAACCCCGCCCCTACAGGATTCAATCTGAATGTATGGGATAGGGGCGACTGGCCAGTCGCCCTTACACCTTTTGTGAGGGTTCGCTCAGAATGCCATTCTTAGAGGGATATTCCTTCTCTATGTCATCCTGAGCCCCTCGACTCCGCTCGGAACCTGCGGCTCCGCGAAAGATCTCGTTTTCCGACTGGGAAAATAATCCTTCTGTGCGAACAACGAGATTTTTCGTCGCTTCGCTCACTCAGAATGACATTAGGCAGGATGTCATTCTGAGCGCCGATAGGCGCGAAGAATCCCTATGATTAAGCTCTTAAAACTGCACATCACATGAATTCTCCTTACTAGACAGCACCCAGATTGACATTAATAAGCCATTACCAAAAAGCGGAACAGCGAGCTAAAATGACTGCATATTGTGGGGAGGTACAGAGCCGAGAATGACCATCTCAAAAAACGATCCCATCCATACACGCCCAATAGAATTGCTTCAAAACCTGATCCGTTTTGATACGACCAATCCGCCGGGAAATGAGATCGATTGCGTGAATTACATCCATCGTCTGCTCACAGACGCGGGCGTGGACACCTGGATCTTCGCTAAAGACCCCAACCGACCGAACCTGGTTGCGCGTTTGCCAGGGCAAGGTACAGCACCACCGCTCCTGCTCTACGGTCATGTCGATGTAGTCACAACCGAGGGTCAAGATTGGACACACCCTCCCTTTGGAGGGGAGATCCATGATGGGTATATCTGGGGTCGAGGGACGTTGGACATGAAGAGCGGCGCGGCCATGATGTTGGCCGCGGTTCTACGTGCGAAGGCATCAGGTCTAACCCCAACAGGAGATGTTGTATTGGCGATTCTCTGTGACGAAGAGGCCGGTGGTGTATATGGGGCGATGTACATGGTGGATGAACATCCGGATCACTTCGAGGGGATCAAATACGCTCTCGGAGAGTTTGGCGGCGCTTCATTTTACATCGCTGGAACGACCTTCTATCCGATCCAGGTTGTTGAAAAGCAAATCTGTTGGATGAAAGGTACGATCAGAGGACCTGGTGGACATGGATCAAGGCCGATGCGCGGCGGTGCGATGGCCAAACTCGGCCGAGTCCTTCAACGATTGGATAAATCGCGTTTGCCGGTTCATATCACACCTGCTGCGCGGCAGATGTTCGAAATCGTCAGTTCTTCTCTACCTCTGGTGCCAGGTTTCGTACTCCGTCAACTATTAAATCCAGTGCTGACCGATAGCGTACTGAATCTGATGGGGGAACATAAACTTAATTTCGAACCGCTCTTCCATAACACCGTTAACGCAACGATTGTAAAGGGCGGTGAGAAAATCAACGTCATTCCTAGTACGATCGTCTTTGAAATGGATGGTCGATTACTCCCCGGTTATACCCCCGATGACATGATCGCGGAGTTGAGTCCGATCCTGGGAGATGAGGTCGAACTTGAGGTTATTTTGTATGATCCAGGACCTTCAGAACCTGACATGGGTCTCTTTAACATCTTAGCGGATGTCTTACTAGAGGCCGACCCGGCAGGAATTGCCTTGCCTATGATGCTGCCAGCAGTTACAGATGCACGTCTTTTCTCCCGTTTGGGTATCCAAACCTATGGCTTTACACCGATGAAATTACCTGAAGACTTTAAGTTCTTTGATCTGGCACACGCCGCGGATGAACGCCTCCCAGTGGAGGTCATGGACTTCGGCACCAATGCAGTATATTCTGTTCTTCAAAGGTATGTTGGATAATCGGGTGGGTGATATAGTTTATATTGTCAAGATGATCAAGGATTATCTCGTCCGTTGATACGATAGGCTTATGTCGTGCCCAGGAGGCGAGGGTGTCCACATACGAACGATTAACCGAAGTCTTGGAGATGGCAGAGGAGATCCCATTTAACGATTCAAGCAAGATCGTGCTCTTCAGCGATTGCCATCGAGGGGATAACAGTTGGGCCGATGATTTTGCCCATAACGAAAACCTCTTCTATTTTGCCTTGGAGCATTATTTCGCGCATGGTTTCACCTTCATCGAGATCGGCGATTGTGATGAGCTGCTCGAGAACTGGTGGTTTGAGAATGTTCGGCAAGCGCACAGCGACGTTTTTTTCCTGATGCGTAATTTTTACGATGATGGGCGATTGCACCTCATTTTTGGAAACCATGATATTGTGCGCAAAGATCCCCAAGTCGTTGAGAGGACTCTCTATCGATATTACGACGAAGAGACTCAACAATATGAGCCCCTATTTGACGGGATCGAAGTGCATGAGGGGCTCGTGTTAAGACATTGGGAAACCTCCAATCGAATATTCCTGGCTCATGGACATCAAGGGGATTTGCTAGGTGAGACACTGTGGTGGTTGGCCAGGCTCTTCTCGCGCTTTCTGTGGCGACCCCTACAGCTCTTGGGGATTCGAGATCCCACGAGTCCAGCGAGAAATCACAAAAAACGAAGGGCTTATGAGAGGGAATATATCCGTTGGGTTAAATCGCAGGATGTAATCTTCATCTGTGGCCACACGCATCGGCCGATGTTCCCGAAACCTGGTAGGCCGCCATATTTCAACACCGGTAGTTGTGTGCACCCTCGTAGCATCACCGGTATTGAGATCGAAGATGGGAACATCACTTTGGTTAGGTGGTGGATTAGAACGAAAACAGAGCAGGGTGGGGTGCTCTATGTCGCGAGGGATGTTGTAGCAGGGCCTGAGAAGTTAAGCTCTTACTTCCCGTGAGGAATTAATTAAGTAGAAACGTAGTCGCACCCTGTAGGGTGCATTGAGAAGCGCTGGCTAAAGCCTGAGGCTACAGTGGTGAAAAATGTAGCCGCACCCTTTTTAGGGTGCGTTGAGGAGCGCAGGCTAAAGCCTGCGGCTACATTGGTAAAAAAATATCACCGCACCCTTTAGGGTGCGGTGAGAAACGCAAGCGAAAGCCTACGGCTACAGCATACAGATTGTAGCTTGGGGCTTGCAGCTTGTCGCCTATACCTGCTTACCATTCACCACATCCTTCAAATCCAACAACTCTTTCCTTTGTTCTACCAGCATCGTCATGAGCAGCAACTCAATCGGCGTCAAGTGAGCTGCGTCTTCTTTCAATGGCCAGTGATGTCTGACGGAAAAGAGCAGGTCGTCTAATATCTCCTGGTCGTCCTTACCCATCGCACGTCGGAAACGGGCAAGCGTATTCATGTCGCAATCTAATGGAAACCTATTGGGTTCGAGTGGTGTTGCGAGGAAGCTGTCCATGATGACCTCCTTGGTCATTTGCCATAAGGATAAGCAGGACTCGCTGACATAGAAATCCCCCACCGGGGTGAAATGCACGGGGGATTCTTGGTTTTATTAACGTCCCAAGATAATGTGCTGCGTTATAATCCACACTAGAAGTCTTCTCCTATCGCATAGAAAGGGTAGACAAGCATGGGTTTTCACGGTGGCGGGTGGTTTTCCTATATTCGTTACGACGAAGAACAAGATCGACCCGATGTCAGCCAGGCACTGTTACGTAGGGTTGGGGATTACGCTCGACCTTATTGGCGGGGGATCGTGACTATTCTGGCGACGATGATTGGAATATCGCTCCTAACTCTGTTACCTCCTTTGCTTATGCGGGATCTGCTTGACAACGCTCTCCCACAACGTGATTTTGTGCGCTTGAATTTACTCGCGCTTGGGATGATCGCCGTACCACTTGTCAACGGCTTGCTAGGGGTTGCGCAGCGTTACGCCAGTTCCAGCGTCGGCGAGGGGATCATCTTCGATCTACGACGAGCGCTGTATGCTCACCTCCAACGAATGAGCCTGCGTTTTTACACCCATACCCAGGTGGGAGAGATGATGTCACGTCTTAACAACGACGTCATCGGTGCACAACGTGCGATTACGGGTACGCTGGTTGCGCTTGTCAGCAACATCTTCTCCCTCATTGCTACTTTGATCATCATGTTTTCGCTTGAGTGGCGTTTGACACTTTTAGGCGTCGCCATCCTACCTCTTTTTGTGATACCAGCGCGTCGTGTCGGTGATGTGTTACGACGCGTCGCACGTGAATCGATGGACCTCAATGCTCGCATGAACGCGATGATGAATGAAACACTCAACATCAGCGGCGCTTTGTTGGTGAAGATCTTCGGACGATATCGATCGGAAGTGGAGCGATTTTCTGATAATGCCGCCAAGGTTCGCGATATTGGGGTACGCCAAGCCGTGATAAGTCGTTGGTTCTTCTTGGGACTAAGCTTGGTAAGCGCGGTTGGGACTGCATTGGTCTTCTGGGTGGGTGGGCACCTTGTCCTCAGCGGCGTCTTTACGATCGGTACGATTGTCGCTTTCAGTGTGTATCTGCGAGATTTGTACGGCCCTCTGACGTCCTTGACCAATGCGAGGGTCGAGTTCGCCACCTCAATGGTGAGTTTTGAACGTGTTTTTGAAGTCCTCGATCTGCCGATTGAAATCACCGATCAACCAGAGGCGACCATGCTGGTTGACGCGCAGGGTCATCTTCGCTTCGAAGGGGTAGCCTTTAGTTATGAAGAAGCAAAGGGAGCCCCAGTTGGATTGGAAGAGATCCGCCGTTTCGGACGGCATGCACGCAGCAGTTACGTGATACCGAAGGTGCAACGTAAGGGAGGAGATGGCGCATCGGAGGGCGAAGATACACCGGTGCGGTATGCGCTGCAGGATGTTGATTTTGAGATTCAGCCTGGGCAGGTGGCCGCGCTTGTCGGGCCGAGTGGTGCAGGTAAGACGACCATCACTTACCTATTACCACGTTTGTATGATCCTACCGAGGGTCGGGTTACTTTCGATGGCCATGACTTGCGTGAAATAACCCTCGAGTCGATCGCAGATCATGTGGGTATGGTCACTCAGGAGACCTATCTCTTTCACGCAACATTACGCGAGAACCTGCTCTATGCGAAGCCGGATGCGACCCAGGAGGAACTGGAGGCAGTTTGTCGCGCGGCAAATATTCACGATTTCATCATTTCCCTGCCTGAAGGTTATGACACGGTCGTTGGTGAACGTGGCTATCGATTGTCAGGCGGTGAAAAACAACGTGTGGCGATCGCGCGTGTGTTGTTGAAAGATCCAAAGGTGCTGATCCTCGATGAGGCTACCAGTCATCTCGATTCACAATCCGAAGCGCTCATCCAGGATGCCATGGAGCGAGTGATGCGCGGTCGAACCTCCCTTGTGATCGCTCATCGATTAAGTACCGTCATGGATGCTGATTTAATCTTGGTCATGGACGAAGGGCGTCTTGTCGAGCAGGGTCGTCATGAGAACCTGCTAGCTCGTGGTGGTCTGTACACCCGTCTTTATGAGACTCAATTCCATCCTCAAGTTGGATAATTCAACAGGCTTTCCTGCATGTTTTTGGGGATTCATTCTCTTTCCGCATGATTTACACAGCGGAGCAGATCTGGTCGCCAAGTAGATGTTCAGTCCTGCCTGACGATATTAATCCAGGTTTGTCTTGAAAGGACCTGTAGAGAGATCCGAGACATCCCCTCTCATTTGTGGTGAGACAGCGTAAGGATCGGTCGGGCTTTGGCGTGAGCTCAGCCGAACGGCGTGGGAGCCCGACCTACTTGTAGAGGACACATACCCTCTCCCCCTTGGGGATAGGGTAGGGTGAGTGGAGGGTGACCGACAAAGTACACCCTCACCCTAGCCCTCTCCCTAAAAGGGAGAGGGAGACAATCATTCCTAAATCGAGTAGGGGCGGGGTAATCCCGCCCCTACTTCAGTCAACCACACGGATAACTGTAGGGGCGCAATGAATTGCGCCCCTACAGTTATTGGAAGAGAGTTAGATGATATTATCGCAAACTTCCCAAGAAATACGAGTGAGGGAAAACAAGTTCATTTGGATCGACAACTTGTTGAGTTAATAGGGTTCGGTTTGCACGTTCGAAAAGGCGGTGCAGATTCTCCATGGCTTCCAATTGGGTTGCCGCTGGTTCAGTGGAGAAAAGCGCCATAAGCGTCGTAAACTCCCCCGGCATGTAACATAACCATCTACCACCCTCGATCTGCGAGGAACGCATCCCAGCACCAAAAATCTCTTTCGTGGCAGCACGGTATGAAGATAGCATCGGTATGGCCAATTCCGCTTCAACCTCGAATTGACCGATCGTGTTCAAGGGCATACCGGATTCGTTTTCATAAATGGCATAACCGACTACCTTGGCGGTATGTTCGGCTCGGATGATGACGCTCTTGCCTTCAGTTGTCGCTTCTTTCCAGGCATCTGATTCCGGATAGAGATCAATCCATTGTTTTAC
This sequence comes from Anaerolineaceae bacterium, assembly GCA_020350285.1. Taxonomy (GTDB): domain Bacteria; phylum Chloroflexota; class Anaerolineae; order Anaerolineales; family E44-bin32; genus DUEZ01. The sequence goes on along the minus strand of CP070708.1, from coordinate 3,233,686 downwards.
TGTAATTTGTTCTTTCCGATAATGGTCATAGAGTTCGTTGAATTGGGATCTGTTGATCGAACCATCAGCAAATTCCTCCGCGAGTCGATTGATCTTTTCCTGAACTCGATTCAGGTAAGTAAGCGCCTCATCGAAGGATGATACTTCGCTTGCTTGAGGTAATGGGTCATCAGGGATGGATGCTTCTTGGGTGACTTGGGGTTCCTCAACAGGTTCTTCTTGTTTAGAGGGAAGACCGAAAAGGCTGCGTAGACGCTTGAACATTGCCATTCTTCCTAGATATGTGGGTTGGGTGAATTATAGCATGCATGAGAGAGCCCACTGAAAAACTACCCTCGATGAGAGTGAAGACAAGAGACCAGCTAGAACCCCATACATCCTAGTCCTTATCTCGCGTCGACCTTTTCACAGTGGTGTTATAGAACGCGAACATCTAAGCATACTGGCATTCTTAACCGAGATGGTAACTGAGGAATGTACAGGTGTTTGCCAGGCTTGAGGCTTTTCGAATTCATTTTCCCTCCCGGGTATAATGACAGAACCATACCTCAAGATCAAACGTTATTTGTCTATTGAAGTATCGCGATGGACTGAACTCAACGAACGCTATGGGAACGCCCTGCGTGTTGCCATTGTCTCGCAAATCATCATCAATAGCACGGATTGGGTGAAATTCCGTGCAACCCTGAACCTGACTTTACGTATAGAGTGGTAGACAGAACTCGAAAGATTGGCAGAAAGCATGGTCGAACGTCCCAACGAAAGTGAATGGATCCACCGTGCTATGCAGGGCGACGACAATGCCTTCGCCATGCTGGTGGAGGTTTACCAGGTGCCGGTTTACAACTTGTGTTACCGCATGTTAGGTAATCCAATGGAAGCCGAAGACGCAGCTCAGGAGGCCTTCCTGAGAGCTTATAAGGGAATCAATAGGTACGATCCTGAGCGCCGTTTCGCAACGTGGTTGTTGTCCATCGCGTCCCATCACTGCATCGATCGATTACGACGACGAAAATATCCCATCCGTTCACTTGATGAACTGCTCCCGTGGCAACAAAAAGCGGACGATATGCCTGGACCCGAAACTGCACTCACGCAAAAGGAGAACCAAGAAGCGGTCAGGAAGATGTTGGAACAACTTGGGGATCATGATCGGATGGTGCTAATCCTCCGCTACTGGTACGACCTTTCCTATGAGGAAATTGCCCAATCACTTTCCTCATCAGTCTCTGCGGTTAAGAGCCGTCTTCATCGTGCTCGGCGACAGCTTGCCGATCAGTGGATCAAACGCACCAGTATTGAAGTGGGGAAACAAGGGAGATGTGATGAAGCATCAGCCTTTTGAATCTTGGCTCTACGAGCGAGAGACACTCACGAAAGATCAAACCCGAGATCTTGAGGATCACCTCGAGATTTGCGCTAGCTGTCGCGCCCTCGCCACAGCTTGGGCGGACGTCGAAGGTCAGATTCTCTCGGCTTCGCTTATCGCGCCTGCACCGGGCTTCTCTCGGCGTTGGCGAACTTACCTTGCCGATCACCGCCGCCGGATCAGTCATCGTCAAATGGGCGTGTTGCTCTTGACAACGGCTGTAGGGTTAGCCGTGCTGTCTGTACTCTTTGGAGCTGAGTTGCTCCCCTCATTACAACAAGCGGTTCCCACCCTCGTGTCGTGGGTAGGGAAAGTGGCGAATCTGGTCGCCAATCTTAATGTGTTTCGGTTGGTCATGGGCATATTGGTGGAAGCAACCTTGGAGAATATTCCTCTAGTATATCGAGTGGTTCTGCCACTTAGCCTTGCCGGGTTAGCAGCCTTCTGGGTTTTCTCGCTTTATCGACTAAATTATCGAAGGATAACGAAAGGAGTAATATCATGAAACGTTTAGTAGTTGCCTCTTTGGTTTTGGTTCTGGCCTTTGCCTTACCAGCTACGGCTTTCGCTGGGGGTCTTTATGACAGCAGAGTTGTGTTTGGTGGCAGCTTCGTCCTACGCAGTGGAGAAGTCTTGGATGGGGATTTGGCGGTCTTCGGCGGAGCAGCAATTTTGGAAATGGGTTCCATAGTAAAAGGCTCCGTGGCTGTGATTGGGGGTAATCTTGAAGCCAATGGTGAGATTAATGGCGATCTCGTCGTAGCCGGGGGTAATGCAAACCTCGGGGCGAACGCAGTCGTTCGAGGTGATGTGTGGGAGTTCGGTGGCAATGTGAACAAAGGCAGAGCGCGTATTGAGGGGGATTTTTATGAAGGAGAAGGCCTCGATATTCCCTTTGATATTGACGACTTTACCTTTACTTTCACGCGTGACATCCGTGATTTCACTCGTAACTTTCGCGGTCTTCCAGGTTTTTGGGTTTCCACTCAAGCACGAGTGATTGGCTATCTGTTCCAGAGTTTTGTGCTAGCAGCATTGGCAGTGCTCGTGGTGGTCTTCTGGCCTAAACCCACCAGCCGTGTGGCCTCGACCGTGATGGGTCAACCCGTCGCCACAGGAGGGATAGGTCTGCTAACCATGGTCGTCGCACCGATCCTGTTGGTCTTGTTGATGATCACAATCTGCCTCATTCCAGTGAGCATCATCGGGATCATCATCCTGGTTGTGGCCGTGGTATTTGGCTGGATTGCCTTGGGCTTGGAGGTCGGCAAGCGTCTGGGGATTGCGTTAAACCAGGAGTATCAACCCGTCGTCATGGCCGGTTTGGGGACTTTGGTCCTTAGTTTGGTGGTGAACGGGATTAACTTCATCCCCTGCGTAGGTTGGATTGCGCCGTTCTTAGTGGGTGCGGTTGGGCTTGGGGGTGTAGTCCTCTCGCGTTTCGGAACACAGACGTACATGATATCTGCAGCGCCTGTTTCCACTGAAGAAGCGATTGTCGAAGTTCCACCACCGGATGAGCCGGAGGAGGAGAGCTAACCTAGAGGCTCCTCTATCGAGACGAATAAATGGGGTGACGTTATCGTCACCCCATTTATTTTTTCGCTCACTGTATCGAATGAGAGGTCACGAGTTGGGCGTGAAATCTTAAATTTTTCAATAATTTAGCCTGAACCCTAGCGCGAGCCTTTGAGCGAGGCTATAATCTCTGCCACCCCCTTTTGCTGGGAGTTTCCGTAACTGGCGGGTCGCGGATGTCTTTCGTTCACCTGCACGTACATTCAGAATATTCTCTATTAGATGGCCTCTGTCGTATCCGTACATTGATCGATCGGACGGTAGAGCTTGGCATGCCAGCCATCGGTCTCACCGACCATGGCGCGATGCACGGGGTCGTGGATTTCTATCGAACGGCCAAACGTGCCGGGGTAAAACCGATCATAGGCATGGAAACGTATTTAGCAACGCGTAGTATGCATGATCGAGATCCCCAGTTCGACGCCCGAACCTTCCATCTATTGCTTCTAGCTGAAAACGATATTGGCTACCGTAACCTGTTGAAAATCGCAAGTGCAGGTCAGCTTGAGGGTTTCTACTATCGCCCTCGCATTGATCACGATTTCTTGGCATCACATAGCGAAGGTTTGATCACTACAACCGGTTGCCTCTCAGGTGAGGTACCCCGTGCCTTGCAGGGGGGCCGTTTCGATCACGCACAAAGATTGGTCGATTGGTATCTCGAGGTGTTCGGGCGTGATCGCTTCTTTTTCGAATTACAGCATCACGATATCCCAGAACTACCCGAGGTAAATAAAAACCTGATTGATTTGGCACAGCGTTATCAAGGGCATTTGATCGCCACCAATGATGTCCATTATGTTCATCCGTCAGATGCTGAGCTTCAAGATATCATGCTTTGCATTCAAACTGGTGCGGTGAAGGCAGATCCTGAACGTATGCGAATGACGGATCCTTCGTACTACCTTAGAACGCCTGAGGAGATGCATGAACTCTTTGGGGATATTCCTGAAGCCTTAAAGAATACGCTGTGGATCGCTGAGCGGTGCGAGGTCGACCTCGATTTCAAAGGGTATCGTCTACCGGACTTTGATGTACCTGAAGGCTACACCTCCGAAGCTTATCTGCGTCATCTCTGTGAAGATGGAATGGCCAAACGCTACGGCCGCGGAAAGGCGGATCCGGTCCTGCTCGAGCGTCTGGATTACGAGCTGGATATCATCAACCAGATGGGTTTCAATGCCTATTTTCTGATCGTGTGGGATCTTTGCCGTTTCGCCCGTGAGCAGGGTATCTGGTACAACGCGCGCGGCTCTGCTGCAGGCTCGATTGTGGCCTACTGCCTTGAAATCACGCTCGTTGATCCGATTGAACACGGTTTAATCTTTGAGCGTTTTCTCAATCCAAGTCGGGTCTCTATGCCCGATATCGATCTCGACTTCCAAGATGATCAACGCTGCAAACTGCTAGAGTACACGTCCAATAAATATGGTCGTGATAAGGTAGCCCAAATCATCACATTTGGCACCTTAGGTGCTCGTGCGGCCATCCGGGATGTTGGCAGGGTGTTAGACATCCCACTCCCCGAGGTTGATCGAGTTGCGAAGATGGTCCCTGCTATACCAGGTAAACCCGTCAGCATACAGGAAGCACTTCAGCGTGTCACTTCACTGCGAGAGGTATACGAAGAAACCCCTTACATGCGTGAACTTATTGATACCGCCACTCAATTGGAAGGTGTCGCGCGTAACGCAGGGACACATGCTGCTGGGGTGATCATCACAGACAAACCGATCATTGAGTACATCCCGCTTCACCGTCCAACGGGAGGGAATTCCGACGATAACCCAATTGGGGCAGTGACACAATTTGATTTGAATGTGCTCGACTCACTCGGATTACTCAAGATCGACTTTCTGGGCTTGTCAACGCTGACGGTTATGGCCCGGGCTTGTGATCTCATTCGTGAACGATATGGTCATGATCTCGACATTCACTCGATTCCTTTGGATGATAAAGAGACTTATCAGTTGTTAGGACGTGGCGATGTACTAGGCGTCTTTCAAGTTGAAGGTGCCGGAATGCGTCGCTATCTGATGGACATGAAACCACGTGAATTAGCTAACGTGGTGGCTATGGTGGCGCTCTATCGGCCAGGACCGTTGGAATTTATCCCCACCTACATCAGCCGCATGCATGAGAGAGAACAGGTCGAGTATCGTCACCCAGCTCTTGAGCCAATATTCAAGGAAACTTTTGGCATCCCGGTTTACCAAGAACAGATTATGTCCGCCGCTATGGATATCGCGGGATATTCACCCTCAGAGGCTGACGATCTCCGAAAAGCGATCGCGAAAAAGAAAGCAAAAGATCTTAAGAAGCACCGTACAAATTTCATTCAAGGTGCGACCAATCGGGGCATTGGACAACAAATCGCTAGCAGCATCTTTGATGATTGGGAGAACTTTGCTCGCTACGGCTTTAACAAAGCCCATGCTGCGGACTATGGTGTGATCGCTGTACAAACCGCCTATCTCAAGGCACATCACCCCATCGAGTTCATGACAGCAACGCTCTCAGTTTTCAAACATGACACCGACAAGGTAGCCCTTTATATCGCTGATTGTCGGCGGATGGGGATCGATGTGCTCCCACCAGAGATAAATGCCAGTGATCTCGATTTTATGATCGAGGATCGGGAAGGTCATCCGGCGGCGATCCGATTTGGCTTAAGCGCGGTGAAAAACGTTGGGGACAGTGCAGTTAAAGTCATCTTGGCTGCGCGACGGAAAGGTGGACCGTTCGAAAGCCTAGAAGAATTCGCGCGGCGAGTGGATCTGCGACATGTCGGTAAACGGGCGCTTGAAAGTTTGGTGCGCGTGGGCGCGTTGGATTGTTTCGGACCTCGTATCGCGGTATTGGATTCGATCGAACGGATCCTCAGTCTCTCCTCAGCGCATTTTCGAGCGATTGAGGTCGGTCAGATGTCCTTCTTCGGTACCGAGAACGGAATCACGGATAGTGTGGAGCTGTCACGTGGACCCTCCGAAGTTCCCCGACGCCGACAACTCAGTTGGGAGAAGGAATTGCTTGGGGTTTATGTCTCAGATCACCCGCTAACCCCCCATATTGAAAATCTGGCGCGTGTGGTCACTCATTTTAGTGCCGAACTTGGGGATGCAGAACATGGTCAACAGGTCTGCGTAGCTGGGGAAGTCAGTAATATTCGACCTTACCAGACGCGTGCGGGAAAAGCCATGGGCTTTGTCACCATCGAGGATTTACAAGGGTTGGTGGACCTGGTGGTCTTCAATAGGGTATGGAGAGATGTCACCAAGTGGCTGCAGTCGGGTATGATCGTGCTGGTAAAGGGTAAGGTCGATACCGAACGTGGTGATCCGAAGATCTTGGTCGATATGATCAGTGCTGATCTAGAAAATATAAAGCTTATAGAAGAGCCGAAGCAGGTGGGTCCGCCGCCTCCTGATGATGTTCCAGTTGACTTGGTTGACGAGCCGGAATCGATTTCATCTGATCTCGATCCCTTTGAACTACCGCCTGTGCCGGAGATGGATATTTGGGAAGATATCCCTGTTGAGGCTACGTTGGCTCAAGCTTCGAGTGATTCACCAGATCTCGAAGATGTCCACCCTGCATCTGAGATCGACGAATCCCTCTCAATTCCAGAATCACAAGCTGGGGTTGAGGATCCAATTCCGCATTCCGAGACATCTCCTCCTTTATCGGAATCCGATTCATATCTCCACACAACTTCACCAGCCGACCCGCTTTCCTATGCTTCGTTTGTATCTATGGGGATGGGTCGTACAGAGCCGACTGATCCGCAGATGGTGACGATCATTCTCAAGTCAACTGGTGATCAAAGGCGTGACGCATTACGTATGCGGCGGGTACATGGATTGTTAACATCCTATCCAGGCAACGATCGTTTTGTGTTTAATGTCTATGAGACCTCTCGCCGTTATCATCTCGAATTCCCCAGTTCTACGACTGGATATTGTCCCGAGTTACATGCTCAACTCCATGCGTTATTGGGCGAGGGCTCAGTCAGGGTAGAACCAATACGGCTTCAATGAGTATTCTAAAGAATTCGTCTTCTAAAGTTTGAACGTTTCCTGTGGAGTCTACAATGAAATATCGTACGATCGGAGTGTTAACTTCAGGTGGTGATGCACCGGGTATAAATCCCTGTATCCGTGCTGTTGTACGGAGTGCGATCTCGGAAGGTGTTGAAGTTATTGGTATCCAGGAAGGCTTTGATGGTTTGATCCGTGGTGAGATGCATTCGTTAAGAGTGAGGGATGTGGGTGGGATCTTGCAGCGCGGTGGAACGTTTTTGAGAACAGCGCGCTGCCCAGAGTTTCTCGAACGAAAAGGCCAACGCCAGGCATTACGCGAGTTGCATGAATCGGGGATTGAGGGTCTAGTCGTGATCGGGGGGGACGGATCGATGAAGGGAACCCACGTGCTAGCGGGGTACGAGTTCCCAGTTGTTGGTGTACCTGCATCGATCGATAACGACATTTGGGGAACGGACATGTCCCTCGGAGTAGATACAGCCCTGAACACCATCATGGGGGCGGTTGACAAATTACGTGATACAGCTTCCTCACACCAACGTGCTTTTTTGGTTGAGACCATGGGACGGGGATGTGGATATCTCGCACTACTGGTTGGTGTTGTTTGTGGGGCAGAGGTGATTCTGATCCCAGAAGTTGAGATGCCAATAGAGCAAGTGGGCGATGCGGTCGAAGACGCTTACGCTCGTGGGAAAACGCACGCCATCATCATTATCGCTGAGGGAGCTCAAGTCAGCGTTGACGAGGTAGCCGATCACCTCAATTCTCGTGAAGTGGGATTTGAGACGAGGGGTACCATCCTGGGACATGTTCCACGCGGAGGAAGCCCATCCGCTTTCGACCGGATGTTGGCGACACGGATGGGGGTCGAAGCGGTGGAGGTTCTCCTACGGGGCGAGAGCGATGTGATGGTTGGTCTCCAAGGTCGTGAGATCGTGACTGTTCCACTGGAGCAAGTCGTGTCACAGTCACGGGAGCCTAATCTTGAATTCTATGAGATGGCAAAGACCCTCGCTCGATGAATTGAGTAAGTCGAAGAGAACCTTGCCCTAGGGGCAATTCACGAATTGCCCCTAGAGTTTAGACCATTAAGAAATTGTAAAAACACTCCTAAAAAAGACGTAGGGGCGGTTCATGAACCGCCCCGATACTGTTTAGGAAGGGGATGTTGGTTGGGGAACTTACCACCTCAGATAAATTGCCCTGCGACGCTCATCGAGGCGAGTCAAACCGGCGTCTTCAGCCATCTTGATCGCTTCGCGGTATTCATCCGATGTCAGCCTGCGGTTCAGTGGTGGGTACTTATGAGCTTTATAGCATGGACGATATTGATCCATTAGATTCAAATAGGTATTTGTTGAAATCTCTTCAGCTAAGAAACGTACGGTTTCTTCGGTACCCGCTAGTCCTTCTGGCAGGACCAGATGACGGACCAAGAGACCTCGTTGTGCAATGCCTCGAGAATCTAATATTAAGTCTCCCACCTGGCGGTGCATCTCACGGATTGCTGCTCTGTTGACCTCTGGATAATTTCCGATTTTTGACAGCCTGCGGGCAACCAAGCGATCGGCGTACTTCATGTCAGGCATATAAATATCGATTACACCATCAAGCAAGGTTAACGCTTCAAGGGAGTCGAAACCACCCGTGTTGTACACCAGCGGAATACGCAAACCGTGGTTGACTGCGATGTCTAATGCTTCGAGGATTTCTGCCACGACGTGGGAAGGTGACACGAAATTAATGTTGTGGCAGCCAGACTCTTGAAGGGTGAGCATGATGGCTGCCAGCTCATCGGACTCTACTTCACGACCTGCAGATCCTTGACTGATGTCGCTGTTTTGGCAGTATTGACAACGCAAGTTACACCATGTGAAAAAGATCGTTCCAGATCCCCGCCAACCGCTTAGCGGTTGTTCCTCACCATGGTGGGGACCATAGGATGCAACCCATGCTTTTGTCCCTGTACGGCAGCCGCCGTGGCGTTCCGAACGATCTACACGGCAATATCGTCCGCACAGATCACAGGCGCGTTCATGCTGGCGTGCGATCGATGCGCGATCGGCTAATTCACCCGATTGATGTAAAGACAAGTAACATGCTTCGAAGGTGGTCACGTTTACCCGTGTTCTACGATCAGTCCAATTCGCTGGTCATGATAAAGAGGGGCTTCATCGCGAAACTTTTGTATTTTGGTCGTAAACGCTCTTTGTTGTAATGCTTATCCACATTGACAACTTTGGTCGAGCTTGTGACAACATCAATAGGGACATTGTCGTAGCGTCCGTTCTTGAGCACGACGAGTCGACCGTGGATCCCGGCCATGATCAAATCTAAAGCGAGATTTCCGTAAGCCATAGGGACGATCGAATCAATGGCGTCCGGATCACCTCCACGTACCAAATACCCCAACTTCTGATTGATGGTGTTGACCGGAATCCCATTATTGTATTTCGGGGACAGCTCTTTGATTTTGACTGAAACAAGATCACCGATGCCTCCAAGCTTCATATGGCCATAGGCATCTTTTTCGGTGTCTTGGAACATCATTTCTCCGCCTTCAAACATCGCCCCTTCCGAAACGAGTGCGACAGAGTATTTACTGGGATTGATGCAGCGATCGTAGACCATGAGCTCGGTAAAATGGTCGATGTCGAATCTGTACTCCGGGATAACACAGCGATTTGCGGCGCCCGCCATGGTAGGGAGCATCGCAGTGAAGCCAGCATAACGACCAAAAACCTCTATGATCATGATCCTTTCATGTGAGCCTGCAGTGGTTCGTAGACGATTCGTCATCTCGATCGTTCTGGTTACACATGTGCTGAATCCGATGCAATAATCCGTTCCGGGAACATCATTGTCCATTGTCTTAGGGATAGCGACTACTTTTACCCCTTCTTGATACAAACGCACCGCATAACTCAAGGTGTCGTCTCCACCAATCGGGATAAGATAGTCAACTCCCAAGTTGTCCAAAGTTTTAATAACCTCCGGAGTTAAGTCGTTCACTTCTTCGTTGTATTGTTCCCTCAGATGCTCAGGAACGTCAGCTTTAGCTATGCGTGTAGGGTTTGTGCGTGAGGTGTGTAAAAACGTTCCACCGGTTCTGCCTGCTTTATTGACAATCTCTTCGGTCAGCACTTGGTAGCATTTGCTGTTATCAGCATTTTTCTCATGGAGAACCCCGATAGGACCGGCCCATCCACGGCGAAAGCCGAGGACCTGGTAGCCTTCATGAAGGGCTCGTATTGTCACAGCACGGATTGCCGGATTGAGACCTGGGACATCCCCACCTCCGGTAAGGATAGCAATGACACCCTTTTTCTTCTCGACATTCATTTTGGCTTCCCCTCCAGGCATATCACCTGCTTTATTTTACTATTCCATTCACTCAGATATTTACCTATCTTAACCGAAACAAGATAGGTCCATCAAGGATTTTGTCTTTCTTATTCTTCGGGGCTCCAGCTTGTGACCTGCTGTTTGTGGCCTGAAGCTTGCATCTATTTAGTTGTGCAGATGGGAACAGTGGATCGATGTGGGATAGGAGGGATTTGATACCATGCGAAGCTGTAAGCGGGAAGCTGCGGATTTGACGGACTGGATCAATTCTTTGGAAGAGCCATATCGGCAAAATGCCATTGAATGGTTGAGAATCTATATCCGTCGTCCAATGGATGATCTACAAGGGGAAATTGAGTCGTTTCTTAAGGAGTTAGATCCTGTCGTCCGAAATTATTTTCTCATCCACACTCGGACATTGCTTAAAACTGCAGTGCATTACTTCGGCACGAAGGATTGGGGGGAGTTTTCGACGGTGGGGGAGAATCCTGAGGCGACCTTCGAAATGCCCCCTGTAACAATCTAAGTTCTGTGGTCTTCACCGGTCCGTTTGCGATGATGGGTCATCTGGATCGCGGCTGGACGCGTCACATTCCATTGTTAAGCTTAAGTACATCCTACGAACGTCCTCTCTTACCTCATTTCCTTCTGAATCTCGATCCTTTTCAAAGATGTAGGGGCAATTCACGAATTGTCCCTACATTTAAACTCTCAACGGTAGAATGAGAATACGTTTCAGGATAATTAGTAGATGATGATGTAGGGGCGACTGGCCAGTCGCCCTTAAACTTTGCTCTGAGGTTGCATCCTTTGTAGGGGCGGGGTTACCCCGCCCCTACATACTAGGATGTCATTCTGTGGGCTGGAAAATGCGAAGAAACCTATGATGGGTCTTTCAGCTTGAAAGATACTCCAGGCGACCTGTAATCCGTATCTGCGTAGCTTCTATTAATTAAGATATAAAGCGTAGGGGCGCAATTAATTGCGCCCCTACAACATATAAGAGTAGCCTTTCAGTAAAATGCGCCATTTTTATGTGGATTCACATCCAACTGGGTTCTTCGTAAGTCCCGAAAACCTCCCTCATTACATCAATGATCTCACCCAAAGTAGCGTATGCATGAACGGCTTCGAGGATATGTGGCATCGTGTTTTCGGTCCCCTGGCAAGCTATGCGCAGGCGATCGAGCGCTTGTCCGACTGCACCGTTATCTCGAGTTTGTCGAAGCTTCTCCAAGCGTTCCACTTGGCGTCGATGCCCCTCCGGATCCATCTCCAAGAGAGAGATCTTCAAGGGTACATCATCGATGTATGCGTTGACACCGATGATCTTACGTTGTCCGTTGTCAATTTCACGTTGATAGCGATAAGCCGCCTCATGGATCTCGCGCTGGAAGAAACCTACCTCCAGCGCAGGGAGCACGCCCCCTAATTCATCGATCCGACGGAAGTACTCTCTTGCTTGTTGCTCCATGCGATCTGTCAAGGCTTCGACGAAGAATGACCCTCCCAGTGGGTCGATCGTATTGGCTGTGCCCGATTCCTCAAGCAGGATCTGTTGGGTTCGAAGCGCTATCGTTGCGGCGTGAGCGGATGGTAGAGCTAAAGCTTCGTCCATCGAATTGGTGTGAAGCGACTGGGTACCCCCTAAGACGGCCGCCAATGCTTGAATAGCAACGCGCACGATGTTGATCTCTGGTTGTTGAGCGGTTAGGCTCACACCGGCGGTCTGAGTGTGAAAGCGCATCAGCCAGGACCGTTCGTTTCTAGCACCGAAGGTGTTCCGCATAACGTCGGCCCAGATCCTACGAGCGGCGCGGTATTTAGCGATTTCCTCGAAGAAATCATTGTGTGCGTTGAAGAAGAAGGATAATCGAGGGGCAAAGGTGTCAATCTCCAAGCCTCGATCGAGAGACCAGCGTACGTATTCCATCCCATCCGAAAGGGTAAATGCTAATTCCTGGGCGGCAGTTGATCCCGCTTCTCGAATGTGATATCCAGAAATTGAAATCGTGTTCCACAAAGGTAGTTGCTTGCTGCCATATTCGATGGTGTCGATCACCAAGCGCATGGAAGGCTTAGGCGGGAAAATGTACTCTTTTTGGGCGATGTATTCTTTGAGAATGTCGTTCTGGATGGTTCCCCGGAGTTGTTCTTGACGCACACCTTGTTTCTCAGCCGCAGCAATGTACATCGCCCAAATAACAGCTGCCGGGGAATTGATCGTCATGCTGGTGGAGACTTTATCGAGTGGTATATCTTTGAAAAGGATTTCCATATCCTGCAGCGAGGAGATCGCCACGCCGCATTTTCCAAATTCACCGAGAGCTTCTGGCGCATCGGTGTCATAGCCCATTAAAGTGGGCAGATCGAATGCGGTCGATAATCCAGTTTGACCCTGATCGAGTAGGTATCGGAAACGTTTGTTTGTCTCCTTAGCAGAACCGAAACCGGCGAACATCCGCATCGTCCAAGGTCTTCCACGGTAAAGTGTTGGGTGCACACCACGGGTATATGGATACTCACCCGGTAAGCCCAGATCTTGCTGGAAATCGATGTCTTCGATGTCTAATGGAGTGTAAAGACGATTGATTGGCTCAGAAGAGGTGGTTATAAATTCTTCACGACGCTCTGGAACCTGATCTATCGTCTCCTTGAGTTTTTCCTGTTCCCATGCCTCCATTGCTTGCCGTAAGCCTTCAAGCTTCTCCCGATCGAACATCTGAGCCTCCAAGTTGATTTCGAGACGCGATCTTGGTATGTGACTACACAAAACCCATTATTCGCAATATATTTCACAACGTGATCGATTTCGATGATCGAGCGTGATTATAGCATGTGCAATACAGCTTCCGTGAACCGGTCTAGGTCCCTAATTATCGACTTACAGTGTGCTTTCAAAGAGGCCTCTTCCGGTTGAATTAATGGCAAAATGCTAGAGATCACTTACCTGCGAGTCTATAGTTGAATTCGTAGTGCTCGCCGGGAGGTTAGGATGAATTCTCGAAAGATGTTTATCTTGCTCATAGGGCTTGCCTGGCCGTTTCTAGGCCTTGGCCTCATGGCAGTCCATTTTGGGTATCTACCTTCTGGTGCGACCCTGGTGGCTGAAGCGATTGGTTTGTTCTTGGCAGGCATTCTCAGCGGTTGTTTGTTTATGGCTGCCCACACGGGCTTGAATACACCGCTTGGGCGAGGCATGATCCATTTGGGGTATCTCCTATTCGCACCCTTAGGTCTGATGGCAGGTCTTGTGGCACCCAACTCGCTTGAGGCTGCCACTGGCATTTCCATGCTCACGCTTGTCGTCGGTGTGCCTGTTGCGATCGTTTTGTATGGGAACTTGGTCGTAGCTGCAGGCCTTGGTATTACCGGAGGGTTGGCAATATCAGCCAAGGCAATAGCCTCTAAATTCTAATGTTATCTTGGATCGCCTTACTCAAAGTTTCAGATCCAATTACTTGATTGAGTTTAAAACCCCGTTGACGGATGCCAACGGGGTTTTACATTTATTGCTTGTTATTCAGAAAATGAATTCATAGATGAAATTGACCTATCTCTATAATCGTGTGAATGGGCGGGGGAACCTCGCCCCTACTACTCTATTTGATCTGTTCATCCAAGCGATATAGTGTGTGTTAGATTATCCTCCTGCCATCATCATCATGAAGATAATACTGTCGCCATCATTCAAAGCTGTGTCAAGTTGATCCTGGGCCAGCCACTCCTCTCCGTTGAGTAACACCTGGACCAATGGATCGAACTGACCTTTTTCATCGTACAACGCTTCCTTGGCTTTCTGCCCATAGCGATCAACTAGAGTCTCGATCAGATCCCTGACAGTCGTTCCATCAAATTCAACTATCAATTCGTTATCGCCTATCGCTTCAGGAAGGGCGGGGAGGAAGATCTTGAGATGGACCTTCATTGGTTGTCTCCCATTCGTGACCGTGGAGAGTTCAACTTAAACCTTCCAGGCAGCAACGTCTTTATCGTTCCCCCAATTTCGTAACGCCGACACCTTGGGCAAAGATTCAGGATTTCTTCTGTGTTTTCGCCCAGTGTTTGTTTCACGTACTCCAGGACATATTGAGGATAAAGGTACACGCCACAACTCTCGCAAAAGGAACCAAATTGTGTGACCCCTGTTTCTATCACCCATTGGCGAGCCACTTCGACAAAATCACGAAAGCGTACTCCCGCCGGACATAAATCCGTGCACAAATCGCAGGTCAAGCAGAACCACATGCTGTCATCGTGTGGGATCTCAGGATCGATCAATATCCTTTCGATGACTCCACGAGGCGAGACCTCGTACGAGAAATTGTTAAAAACCTCTCCTATTGGACAAATCGCGACGCATTTGCCACATTCCACGCAAAGGGTGAGCCCGTATTGGTCAGCGAGTTGTTCTATGTTTAACATCTGTTCACCGCACGGTTCCTAAAGGTACGTCTCCAAGAACCCGGCCACCTCATCCTGTCGAAAGACCGGGCCATCAGTACACACGAATTTGTCGCCCATGTTACAGCGGCCGCATTTGCAAATACCGCAATGCATTCGCGCCTCCAACGTGGTCCACATCTGGTCCAGGCTAAAGCCCAGTTCATGGAGTGTAAGGGTTACAAAATGAAGCATGGCTGGTGGGCCGCATGTGATAGTCACGGCATTTTCAGGCGAAGGGGCGATCGTCTCCAGTAATTGTGTAATCAGTCCCTCGTTCCCACCGGCGGCTTTCCATTCTTCATCTCCCTCGTCCACTGTCACATGAAGCTCAGTGTTAGGTGCCGAACGCCACAGGTCGTACTCATCGGTAAAAACCAAAAGTGAAGGATTGCGTGCTGCCCACAAAATCGTCAGGTGACCGTAGTCGCTTCGCTGATCGAGAATGTCCCTAATAACGGGACGCAGGGGTGCACCTCCAATCCCGCCTCCCAAGACGCAAATGTTCTTGTCCTTCATCTCATCCATTGGGAACCCGTTGCCCAGCGGTCCGCGTACCCCTACAATTTCGCCAACTTCGAGCGAGTGGAGTGCCGCCGTCACACTCCCCACCTTCGCAATGCCAAATTCCAACAACCCGTTTCCTGAAGGGGTAGAGGCGATGCCAAAGGGAGCCTCACCTATTCCCAAAGCCGATACGAAAGCGAATTGTCCAGGTCGATAATCCGCAAATCGGGCTTTCCCATTTGGTTCAACCAGCTCGACTTGAAGTAACTTGATGTCGGTTCCCAGGTCCTTTTTCCCGACCAACCGACCTAGGTAGGGGGTCATAGGATCCTGGATGGGGTTTCCTGGTTCATTCATAGTTATGCAGTTACCCCTTTTTCGGCATCGGGGGAGGCGTTCGAAATCTGTGATGCGTTGAAAGCCCGCGATATATCACGCATCACCTCGACGATATCTATGTTGACCGGACAAGCCTCAATGCAGCGTCCACAACCTACACAGCCGCTGTGATCATATTCCACAGGAAAATAATGGAACTTGCAGAAGAAACGGTTTCGAAGGCGCTGGCCTTTGGTCGCCCGTGGATTGTGTCCACCAGCCACCACCCGATAATTTGTCCCCGTACAGCTGTCCCAACAGCGTAAGCGGTCGTACTTGGAATAACTAATGCCTTGCTGGGTCACCTGATCCTGGACATCAAAGCAACGGCAGACAGGACAGAGGTAAGCGCACATACGGCATTCAAGGCAGCGCTCAGCCAGAAGGTCCCAATAATGATCGGCAAAGAGGTCAGGCCAGTGTTCCTGAGCCAGCACCGATTCTGTCTCATTTATGATTGGTTCGGCTGGCTCACCCTTTATCTCCTCTAAATTCAAATGATCGACGAGTGTTCTGCCTTTGTCGGTAACGGTGTTGACCGCGTAACCGTCCTCCACTTCTGTAAGCAGCACGTCAAAATGGGTGGGATCGTTGGGCATTCCGCCCATGCTGGTACAGAAGCAATCCTCCCTCATTTGAGGACAAGACAGACCAATCAATGTTATCGCTTCACGCCGTCGCGCGTAATTCAAATCGATGGGTTCCTGCCCTACGAACACCGTATCCAACACAGCGATGCCGTGCGCATCGCATGGGCGTAATCCAAAGATTATTTGTGCTCCCGAGGATGGTTCAGTAAGACTCACTTCTTGGCCGCGTTTCTCCACGAACAGGATGGGTTCTGACGATGGAAGGACGACCTCCTTCGCCGACATCTTGGGGCGAGTGTAGTCAAGAACGATTTCGCGGGCGGATGATACCGATTGATAGAGCAATATATCGTCCACAAGACGTGGTGCAATCAATGTGACGTCATTCGCCAGTCGGTCTAGCCACGTCTGTAAAGCCTCTCTGGAGATATACTTCATGCCGGAAACTCCTCCCCTTCTGCCAACATCGTCGCCAGCGGCGACTGGGATGGTTCGTCCCCAGCACAGTAATGGAACAACCTTTGTACCTCCTTGGCCAATTTGTGGTTAAGTAAGCTCAGAGGAAGTTCCATCGGACACACACGTTCACACTCGTCGCAGCCAATACAGCGGGCTGCCAAGTGGTAAGCTCGACCCAAGTGGAAGGCCTCTTTTTCCTTGACACCTGCAGCGATACCAACCCACAAGGAATCGTCCCGTTCGAACATACAGGTGCTGCAATAGCACCCTGGGCAAACCTGACGACAGGCATAGCAGAGAATACAGCGCTCATATTGTTTCAGCCAAAAGGCCGCACGCTCAGCGGGGGGCATCGCTTCCAGTTCGGTGAGATCGACATAATCATCTGTAATTTCTGGATGGGTGGGTTCACCAACCAACAAGTCGTAAATGACAGGCACACGATCGCTGCAGCGTACGCAGCGAGTTTGCAGCTTATCGCTGCTTTGCCCGGCATACCCGGCCCCCTCTACAATCCCCGTACACACTACTCCAATAACATAGATGTGCTCACGTTCTATTTGTTTCTCAGCCAGAAGCACGTTCAACGCGCGGCTATCACACGGCTTAACGATAATCGCCACGCGCTGTAGATGCTCGTCGCTTCCAAAAGTCCCCTTTATATCGCGCAGATATGTAACCAGGTTGTGGGTGCAGCCCTGGTTCCAAACCAAGCTGTCTACATCGTTGATCTGGTGGATAAATGCCGGACGGACCTGTCCCCGCGAGCCATGCTCATAACCGATAACGCACTTGACCTGCTCGCTCGCAAGTAATTGTTTTGCTCGGTCTCTGATTTGATCTTGTAGAGTAAATTCTGTCATATGTTCCTATTACTTCCGTTGAGTGAAACTATATCTACTGAGCAGACTTGCCACCTACCGTTATTCATCAACGTTGAGGAGTTTGGATTTCAACTTGCCATTCTCTGCATGGTCCCAACTCTTTCACCCGCTTACTAAACTCCGTCACTAGCGTTTGGAACTTCCTTCCCTCCGAGGCTGAAACCCAATCCACAAGTAGACGGTCGGGATGAACGCCCACGAAGGCGAGCATCTCCTTAAGCAATACAAACCGCTTTGCGGCTCGGTGGTTCCCGCTGATGTAGTGACAATCGCCAATGTGGCAGCCCAACACCATCACGCCGTCAATCCCATTCAGGAGGGCCTTGATAATCCACTCCGGTGCCACCCGTGCCGAACACATTACACGGATGATGTTAAAGTCCGCAGGCATTTGTAAACGTGAGACACCGGCCAGGTCGGCTCCCGCGTAGGAACACCAATTGCAGCAGAAAGCAATGATGCGGGGTTGAAAAGTGTGCTCGCTCATATCAGTCGATCCAACTTCCACAGGCCTCGATCATACGGAGCACCTGCCAATCGGTGAAACCTCGCTGTTGCATTGCCTTACTTGGGCAGGCCGCTACACAGCTGCCACAGCCTTTGCATTGGACCACATTAACAGTTGCCACTTGACGCCCATTTCCGTGCACTTGCAGTTATATGGCGTTGAAAGGGCAAGTGACAACACAAGTGCCACAACCTGTGCAAAAGGATGGCTCTGAGTAAGCAGTGATTGCCTCGGCGGTGACAACGCCCATTCGCATCGGAATAGCTGCCTTGGTGGAGGCTGCGTAGGCCTGGGAGATACTCTCGGATACATCGGCTGACCAACGGGTTGTACCACAGACAAAGATTCCATCGGTGGCGAACTCCACTGGACGCAGCTTAATGTGCGCCTCGAGGAAGAAGCCCGACTCTCCCAATGGAACCTTTAACAAGCGGGAGATCCTCTCATTGTCTGAAGCGGGAACTAGGGGGGTGCTTAAAACAACTAGGTCAACGGGCAAGTGAAGTTCCCGACCCCGCAGTGCATCCCAAACTACGACGTTCTCTGCGCGTCCACGGCCGACGATCTGGGGGGGATTCTCAAGGTTGTAGCGCAGGAAACGAACGCCAGCCTTCATGGCCCGCCGATAATAACGCTCGAATTCAACACCGTAAGTTAACAGGTCCCGATGTAGCACGTAGACTTGGGCATCGGGATTCAACTTCTTCAGTTGGATTGCATTTTTCAGAGAGGTCATGCAGCAAACGCGTGAACAATAGGGCCGTTCAGGAATGCGAGAGCCAACGCAATTGATAAGAACTGCCCCTGTGATCAATGGCGGTTCTGCTTTTAGTCGATCCTCCAGTTCCAACTGGGTGAGCACATTAGGGAATTGCCCATAGCCGTACAACCCGACTGGCTGCAAAACGTCAGCACCGGTCGCGACGACAATTGTTCCCACGTCGAAGCTCTGCTTCTCACCATCTTCGGCAACCGTAATCTGGAAATTACCTACATAACCGCTGACCTCATGAACCATGGACGAAACATGCAGAGTTATTCGTCCGTGATCCTCAACCTCTTGGATAATGGGTTTGATGAGGTCATATGCCTCTATATCGGTGGGGCACAGCCGATTGATTTGTAACAACCGTCCACCGAGTTGCGCTTCCTTCTCCACCAGATGCACATGGAATCCCTGCCGAGCCAGGTTCAGCGCTGCTGTCATTCCGGCGATACCGCCGCCGATGACAAGCGCCTCGGGAATCACTCCACTCTCTGCCTCGTCTTGGGGCTCTAGCAGACAGGCCTTAGCTACCCCCATTCGGATGAGTCTTATGGCCTTAACTGTCGCTACATCGCCTTCATGACTGTGGACCCAAGAACAATGCTCCCGAATATTTACAAATTCAAAGAGGTAGCGGTTAAGTCCGGCCTGCTCACAGGCGTCCTTGAACAACGGTTCGTGTGTCCTAGGTGTACAGGAAGCGACAACGACGCGATTGAGGCGGTGTTCGTGAATACCTTGTTTGAGAGATGACAATCCATCTACAGAGCAGCTGTACAGGTTACCCTCAACGTGGGCTACATACGGGAGCGCACGGGCGTATTCCACCACAGCGGGCACATCGACAACGCCGCCGATGTTGGTACCACAATGGCAAACGAATACGCCGACCCGAGGTTCACTCAAAGCTTGTGCTCCATCTCTTCTCTACACAGCAGCTCTGCTACTCGCGCTGCTGTACCTGAGGCTTGGGTCACGGAATCCGGGATGTCTTGAGGGCTCTGACAGTAGCCACATGCGAAGATCCCCGGCACACTCGTATCCACTGGATAGAGCAACCTTTCTGGTGTGTGCACGAATCCATACTCATCCAGGACGATGCCCAACACCTTGGCGATTTCTTGTTGCCCGTGGCGGGGAACGAGTGCTTGGCACAGCACTACCAGATCCACCTCCATCTCATGTACCTGGCGGGCGGTCGTGTCCTCATAACGCACGACGGGATTCCCGGTCTCTGGATTCTCGCCGATATTCCCTGGACGACCCCGAATGTAGGTAACCTGGTATTCATCTTCAGCTCGTGTGATGTACTCTTGGAAGCGCTTTCCACCCGCCCGAAGATCGGTATAGAAGATGTAGGGCTTTAATTCAGGATCGTGCTCATTGGCCAGGATGGCCTCTTTGGTGGCGAACATGCAACAAACACTGGAGCAGTAAGGGTTGTGATTCATGTCCCGTGAACCAACACACTGGATGAAGGCTACCGTGTGTGGATGTGCCCCATCTGAGGGGCGTAACAACTCACCGCCGGTGGGACCCGAAGCCGAGACCAATCGCTCATACTGCAGACCGTTAATTACGTTCTGGATCCTGCCGAATCCGTACTCCTCCAGCTCCGAGGCGTCGTAAGGGTCAAAACCGGTGGCGATGACGATGGCGCCGATATCCAACTCAACGATCTCCTCCTGCTGCTCCCAGTTGATCGCTCCCGCCTGGCAGACTTCCTCACAAAGGCGGCACCGATCTTTATCCAGATCCGTCAGGTAGAGGCAGTGCTCGGCATCGACTGTCATCACCCGTGGCACCGCTTGGGGGAAGGGGATATAGATCGCTCGTCTCCGGTTTAGGTTTAAATTAAACTCGTCCGACACCCGTCGGGGACATTTCTCCACACACTCGCCACAGCCGGTGCACCGATCCGGATCGACATAACGGGGTTTCTTGCGAACGTTCACCCGAAAATTGCCCGCGTGCCCTTCTATTGCAGCGACCTCGGAATAGGTCAACAAATGGACATTCTCATGATTGGCACACTCAATCATCTTGGGAGCTAGGATACAGATTGCACAGTCGTTGGTTGGGAAAGTTTTGTCCAGTTGAGCCATGCGGCCACCGATAGAAGGTGAGCGCTCAACCAAGTAGACCTGTAAGCCCATCTGGGCCAGGTCGATGGAGGCTTGGATACCAGCAATACCAGCGCCGATTACGAGGACAGATTGTTTCATCTCTGGCTCGTATTCTTCATATCGCCTCTCGTATCTCATTGACAATCTCTGGGTTTACCAACGCACTTAGATCACCTGGAGGTTCACCCAAGTAGGTGGCTCGTATGACACGCCGCATGACTTTTGCATTCCGAGTCTTGGGAATATCGGGTACAAATAGCACGGTCTTGGGCGCGAGGGGTTTACCCATCTCTCTGACGATCAGGGCTTCGAGTTCTGCACGCAAAGCATCATCTGGGTTCACATTAGGTTGCAGTACCGCGAATGCGACTACTGCTTCCCCTTTGATCTCATCCGGCACACCAATTGCGGCGGCCTCTGCCACAGCTGGATGACTCACCAGTACACTTTCTACCTCCGCTGGTCCCACACGCTTGCCTGCAATTTTGATCGTATCGTCTGAACGACCAAGGATGAACCAATGCCCATCCTCATCAATCGCAGCGAAATCCCCTTGGATCCACACATCAGGAATTCGACTCCAGTACGTCTCCAGGTATCGTTCAGGGTCTTTCCAGAATCCGCGCGTCATACCTATCCATGGTTGACGTATGACCAATTCCCCGACCGCGCCCCGTACAGGATTGCCTTCCTCATCCGCGACATCGGAAGCCATCCCTGGGGGCGGAGCGGAGAACGAGCACGGTTTGATTGGGAGTAAAGTGTTGCTTAATACAATGCCACCAGCGATTTCAGTCCCACCAGAGTAGTTCAGGATAGGTACTTCATTTCGACCAACGGTCTCGAAGAGCCAGCACCATGGGTCCGGATTCCACGCCTCGCCTGTGGAACCGATGACGCGCAGCGAACTGAGATCATGGCGTTCTATAGGTTCGCTACCATGCGGCATGATCGAACGCACGAAGGTTGGCGCGATGCCCAAACAGGTTACTCCGTGCCTCTCAACCAATGCCCACACTCGATCGACATCAGGGTAAGTAGGTGCGCCATCATAGAAGAGCATGTTCGCGCCCAAGATCGTTGTACCAAATACCTCCCAAGGTCCCATCATCCAACCCATGTCTGTCATCCAGAACACGGTGTCATCCTGCTGAACATCAAAGCAGTGGGCCATGTCATGAGTGACCTTGATGGGGAAACTACAGTGGGTATGAACCGCCCCCTTAGGCTGACCGGTAGTGCCGCTGGTATAGATGATCATGATTATGTCTTCGGCATCGGTCCGCTCGGTGGGGGCTTCTGTCGGCTGGCCATCCACAAAATCATCCCACCAAACATCGCGGTCAGGGGTCATCGGTACCTCTAGATCAGTACGTCGGTAAACGATCACCTTCTCGATGGATGGGACCTCATTCAACGCTTCATCGACAACTGGTTTCATCGCTATGGTTTTTGCGTTCCTCAACTGCCCATTGGAAGTAAAGATCGCTTTAGCATCCGCGTCAGCAAGCCGCATCGCGATGGCGCCAGAGCCGTAGCCGGAGAAAAGTGGGAGGATGATGCCGCCGATCTTGGCGATCGCTAGTAGGGCGATCGCGATCTCAGGGACCATCGGCATGTAGAGACCGATGGCATCACCTTTACCTAACCCAACCGACCGTAACGCAGATGCCACTTGGTTGACTTGATTATTGAGATTACGGTACGTCAGTTGGCGTACAACTCCTTCTTCGCCCTCCCAGCGGATGGCGATGCGATCCTGCGTCGGCGTCCCCATCCACTTGTCGAGGCAGTTGTGGACGATGTTGAGTTTGGCTCCGACACACCATTTGGGCCATTGAATGCCTTCCGAGAGATCCACAACTTGTGTGTAGGGTTCATAGAACTCGATGCCGAGGTCTTCAAAGACCGCCTCCCAGAACCATGCGATGTCGGTGGTTGAGCGCTGCATCAGTTCATCAAAGGAGCTCAGATGATGCCGATCCATGAATCGCTTTAAGCGACTGCGTTGGACATACTCATCACTGGGTTCCCAGACGATGGGTTGGTTAAAGGGAAATTGAGCCTCTGGTCCCATGGTTATTCCCCTTCACTGAATGTTGATCGAGTCCTCAACTCACTTTGACGGTCACTGACCGAACTCACTCTGGAGTTTCTCGGTCAGCTTAGGCACAACCTGATACAAATCACCGACGATACCATAGTCTGCGATCTTAAAGATCGGGGCGTTTTTATCATTATTAATAGCGACGATGACTTTTGCATTCATGACACCCACGGTATGTTGGATCTGTCCCGATATACCAATGGCGAGGTACAGATTTGGGCTGGATTCTTTGCCTGAAAGACCTACCATTTGGTCTTCCGTAAGCCAGTGGTACTCATGAGAGATCGGTCGAGTACAGCCCAGCATACCCCCAACTGAATCGACTAAGGGCTGAATCAATGACAGATCACCTTTGTCGTTCAAACCCCGTCCGATACATACTAAAACATCGGCTTCTTCAAGGTTGCCGATCCCTACTTCTTTTGGTCGTCGTTCAAGCACCTTTGTTGTTGGTCCTTGCAATTCAAGCGATACCGGTATCACCTCACCAGCACCGCCGGTCATAGGCTCAGCATCATAAAGTTTTGGCATGACGGCAACGACCTGCTGTTGGCTAGTGATAACTTTGGCGGATACGGTGTTGCCTCCGAGCGCGCGGCGTTCGACGATAAGTCGATTATCTTCAACGGAGAGGCTGATCGCATCCGTAACGCAGCCTGCTGAAAGTTTCTGGGCTAAACGCGGGGCAAGTTCTCGACCGCGCCGAGTGGAACCGATCAGGATGATATCGGCTTCTGCGTGAGTCATGATCTGTTTCAGGGCTGCGGCGTATGTACTGGCTTGAAAGGGAGTCAGGGCGGGGGAGTCTGCGATAAAAGCTTGTGTGGCTCCATATCCAAAGGTGTTCTCGGCTCGATCACCAGCCTGTTCACCTAACAATGCAACTGATAATGGTTTGTTGAGTTCGGATGCCAACTCCCGACCCTTGGTTAACAATCCCAGGGCTGTTTCTTCCAACTCTGAATAAACGACGATCCCGTTCATTGTGTCAAGACTCCTTCCTGCAGTAGAGCCTTGACAACTTCGGCAACACCTTCCTCCACATCCTCGTAGATTATTTCCTTGCGATCCTGAACCGGAGCCAAATTACTTAGTACCTCAACGACCGATGCATTCGCGCCCACCTCATCGGCTGTGATGCCAATATCTTCTGGTCCCCATTCGTTGAGTGGTTTCCGACCAGCTTTCAGAATTGCGGACAATGGTGCTAAGCGAGGCGTGTTTAGTTCACTGGTGACTCCAACAACAGCAGGTAAATCCAGCTCCACTACTTCCAGAGCGTCTTCCAAGTCACGCACGGCACGAATCGTCTTTGTGTTCGTTCCCTGATCGTTGCCCTCCAGGATCTCAAGTTCCCTAGCGAAGCCGACTTGAGGGAGATCCAACAATTCAGCAATTCGGGGAGGTATCTCGCCCGAGTATTCGTCCGCAGAGCTATCCCCCAACAGGATCAGGTCATACTCTCCAATCTTATGAATGGCTTTTGCGATCACACGTGCTGAGCCCATGGCGTCAGAATCATTGAACATTGGGTCGGTCAAGATGATGGCCTCATCAGCACCGATAGCCAACGCTTCCTTTATCGTGTCTTTTAACTTTGGGGAGCCTACAGCCAAAGCCGTAACCTTACCGCCATGCTTCTCCTGGATCCGAACCGCTTCTTCCAATGCGCATTTCTCGAAGTCGCCGAATAAGAGAGGTAATCCTTTAGTAACCGGTTCTCGGGTATTGGGCTTGATGCGTATCTGCTCCAGATCGATGACTTGTTTCATACAAACGATGATGTTCATAACCTCTTCCCTTTTCATCGGGATGTGGACTTTTGACCAAACCTTCGAGTTCCTAACCAAATCGATATTGCACTCCGTATCCAGCCCTGGGATAATGCCAAGCCAACGCTTCATGTTGGCAGGCGATGAAACAGGCGCCACATTCTAGGCATCCCTCAAAATTAACCTGGACCTTATCCTGCGGATCCAATGTGTATAACTCTGCGGGGCAGATACTCAAGCAGTAACGAATCTCACATTTTACCTGGCAGATTTCATGATCGATGAGAATATGCGGCTCTGTGTCGATCTTAAAAACATCCAAACCTAATTTGGCCTCAATGTTCATGGCACACTCGCTAGATTTTTCGCATCGTGAAGAGGTCCCTCAACACACTTATTCGGAACAGATTCTGACGGACCGTTCGCAGAATGGTTGTTGAGAGTTTCTCTTTGGTTCCCTCGCCGACCCACAGGATTTGTTCCAGAAGATCGCAGGCCATGGATGGGTAGCGCTCATAAATCCTGGGATTTGATAAAAAGTCGGGCATATGCTGGAATGTCTTGAGGTCCTCCCAGATAAAACTCTCTTTGATTAAGGTTTCGTAGTACGAAAGACTAGCGCTCGAAAAATCAGCACGCTCGCGAGCTCGAAGCAGGGCTCGAGCGGCCAACACGCCTGAAACCAACGCCAAATCCATGCCCCGTACGGTCACGCCCAAGTTCAATGTGAAACCCGCAGCATCCCCGACGATTAGCATCCCGTCCGTAAACAATCTGGGCAGGGCTCGAAAGCCACCTTCGGGGATGATGTGGGCTGAATACTCGACAGAGTGACCATCAGCGATCAGGGGTCGGATTTCAGACCGATCCTTGAAAGCTTCAAGTAGATTGTGGGGTGAGAAGGCAGATTCCTCATTGGAGAGATTCGGCCCGGATTTGTCCATCAGATCCTGAATGGCAAGAACCAATCCGAGGGAGAGGCTCGCCTGATTGGTGTACAGAAAACCGCCTCCATGAATGCCCGCTGTCAGAGACCCGAAGAACAACTGCGCGGTCCCTTCGTCATTTTCCACTCCGAAGCGGTCTTCGATGACATGAGGGGGCAACTCGATAATTTCTTTGGCCGCCACGGCGTAATTCTTTGCGGCTCGCGGTTTGAGCAAACCGGTTTTTTCAGCCATAAATGATAGTGCACCATCGGCAGCCACAACCGCATCAGCGTGAATTTCGTCGCCAGACGAGACAATGCCAATAACTTTGCCATCTTTCTGAAGCACATCGTCAACTTTATAACCTGAGATGACCATTGCTCCTCGCGCGGATGCTTGGTCTGCAAACCAGCGGTCAAAAGTTGCATGGAGAAGGGTGTAGCTAGGAAAGGGAGGGTTACGGAAGCGCTCGCTGCTTAATTCTGCCGTGATGGAGGATCCGGGAGCCATCATCGTAAGCCGTTCCTTTACGACGCGGCGTTCCAGTGGAGCCTCCTCCCATAGATCAGGGAGGTAGGATCGAACTGGACCGAGGTAGAGGCGACCCCCGGTGACATTTTTACTGCCCGGATAATCGCCCCGCTCGACGACCAGCACCTCAGCACCCGCCTCAGCGAGAACCAATGCGGTTGCCAAACCAGACAATCCTGCTCCAACAACAACGAACTCAACTTTCTCCACTCACAACCCTCGCTTTGTTCTCAGACCGCGGCCATTCGAGACGCGACACTCGTTAATGCATACTGTCTGGCAATCAGCGATACGGAACAGCTTCGTCGCCAATATACTCTCGGGCGATGATGAGTTTCTGAATGTGGTAGCCGCCCTCAGCACCGACAACATAGGACATGATCCCGCGCAATCCACGCCCCAACGGACATTCTTTGGTGTAGCTGAACGCACCTAGGTGTGTCATACAACGCTGGGTGATCTCCGCGCCTAACATCGGTGCTTCCATCTTGCAGATCGAGACCATCCGGCTAAGATCGCGATGAGAGATGAAATCAGGTTCCTTATAAAGCGTATCAGCAGCCCAGGCCGTGTACTGAAGGTACAGTTTCAATTGTTCTAATTTAGCATGGTCCTCTGCGATTTCGAAGGAGATCCCCTCGAACTTGGCCAGAGGTCGGCCAAAGAGCACGCGCTGTTTTACATAGTCACGGGAGATCTCCAACGCCTTCTCGGTCATTCCGACGCAGGCAGCGGCAACCAGAATGCGAGCTAGATTAAAGCCTTCCATATTGAGATAGAAGCCTCGGTTCATCTCACCTAACATGTAATATTCAGGCACCTCTACGTCTTTATACACGAGGCTGCCTGTCGAGAGAGCCATACGGCCGATGTCATCGAAAGTGCTGTAGGAGATGCCGGGTAACTTTGCGGGGATGAAGACGAAGGTGAAGCCCCTGTGGCCGGCCTCAGGATCGGTTCTTATGAGCGTGATGTGGCCTCCATCACGCTGTTCGATCGATTCCAGGACACCGCTGATATACACCTTCTCACCGTTCACGATGAACTTGCCGTCTTTGTACATGCCGGATGTCTGGATATTGGCGATGTCCGAACCGCCTCCTGGTTCCGTTGTGGCAATGCCTGTAAAGTACTCACCCGCAGCAACCCGAGGTAGCACTTCTTCTTTCAACTGCTCAGTGCCGTACTTGGTGATGAGGAATCCCCAACCTAGGCAGAGTAATGTGTATACAGGAAGAGCCATGCTCATCTCGGCTCGTCCAAGTTCCTGCACCGCGATGTTGGCGTAGGTCATCTCTTCCCCCTCGGGGGCTGAACCTCCATATTTTTCAGGGATCATGATCCCAAAAACGCCAAGGTCGGCCAAGCCCTTGATGAGTTCATCAGGGATGCCCTCCTCTTTATCGTCCATCTCGCGCGAGCGAGGCTCGACATTTTTCTCACAGAACTCGCGGACCATGCGTTTGAATAACTCTTGTTCGGTGCTTAATCGAAACTCCACGGTGCTCCTCCTGATGTAAAAGATAAATGATCTGCTCTAATCTTCGTATGTCCTTAGTAACGCGCTATTCCTTAGTGCCATAAAAACGTTACATTTCGAAAGTTCAAGATATTCATTAAGACATTGAAATATTGCATAGTGTGTCTATGTTCTTGCGGCGAATTTAGTCAATGTCTCCCTTCCCAGCCAGGGCATAAATCAGATGAAAAGTGCTCTTGATACCCTGCTCTGTTCGTAGGTTTTCCATCGTTGCTTTGAATTGATGAAATAATCTACTCTGTTCATCAGAGGATAATTGTTGTCGCAGCATGATAGGGAAGGGTCCCATATCCATATTAAACGCCCAGATCTCCTCTGGGGTATTGAACCAAACCTCGTCTGTCTCTTCAATCAATTCCACCTCCGAAAAACCTGTTCGAGTTAATAAATCATTTAACTCATTTGGCTTGAAGGAGAGGGGGTTATTCAACAGAGGTTTGAGATTGAACATGCGAAAGAGATCTCGTTGGATTGAAGCGATGGGCGAGAAGTAACCTGTACCCCAGTTGGAGAGTCCCAAACGCCCTCCTGATTTTAGCACTCGCCACATCTCGATCAGCGCTTGTTCCATGTCGGTAAATTGGAACAGTGAAAAAGCACAGGTTACGTTATCAAAAGACGCGTTGGGTAAACCCAACTGCTCTGCGTCCATTTGACAGAACTCAAGATCAGTATTCAGGTCTTCAGCTTTAGATCTAGCCATATTTAGCATCGTTACCGCAATATCACTTCCTATGACAAGTCCCTCAGATCCTGTCCACCTGGTTGTTTGAAGTGAGACTGCTCCACTACCGCACCCAACATCAAATATGCTGCTGCCAGAAGATGGATGAACTAATTCTAATAGGCGCCCGGCACATCGTTCGAAAATACCAAGTCGGTCTTTTGTATATTCAACTGCTACTTCTTCCCATCCCTGGCGTATCGATCCTTTGATATCAGTCGGGTTATCCACTTTGATCAAGGTGATCCTCATTTATCCTGTGATCAAACTATTCGTTGCTTGAGATCAGTGAAGATTTTTTCATCAACTCCGAGAACTTCCATCCAGCATCTCGCTTCTTCATCAGATTTACCGTGCTGGCGGGCACATATTGGAGTGCGC
Source organism: Anaerolineaceae bacterium (assembly GCA_020350285.1). GTDB lineage: Bacteria > Chloroflexota > Anaerolineae > Anaerolineales > E44-bin32 > DUEZ01. The sequence goes on along the minus strand of CP070708.1, from coordinate 3,204,709 downwards.
CAGGATCGCAGAACCGGACACATGTCGGGTCGCCGTCGCAAAGATCACACTTGATCACTCGCTGAACCACGGTATCGATTCCCATACCACCGAACGGACAGGCGGTCACGCACATCTTGCATCCAATGCACAGATCATAGTTGAGTGTCACTCGTCCAAGGACAAGATCCTGCGAAAGGGCATCCTTAGGACAGACGGCGATGCAAGGAGCCTCCTCGCATTGTTGACAGAGCATCGGTAAGTCAAAACCCTCCATCGGCCACTTGATGACGTTAATCCGGGAGCGGGTAGGGTTATTCACACCGGTGTGTTTCACCGAGCAGACCATTTCGCATGCTCGGCAACCGGTACATTTCTCGTGGTCGACTACCAATATCATTTCCATCTGGAATCTCCTACAGCTTATGTGAAGGTTCAGCGTCTAGTCCCAGTTTTTCCAGCGTCTCTGGTCTGGGAACACCGTTCTCATCCCAACCGTGCATTTCGTAATATTCATCTATCATCTGTTTGAACTTTTCACGATCGATGCTTTTGTTCCTGACGATTGGCAAACCAACGGGGGTCGGTTCGTCGAAGTAGCGATCCACAAGCCAATCGTGTTCCCGTGTCAGCCCTTCACGGATGTTGAACAACCTTTCTATGGTGTACGCACGGTCCGCAATGTCCCAGATCTCCTCCGGTGTGAACTCCAAACCGGTGTTGTAATAGATTAATTTGGACAACTCCTCGAAGGCGATCAGATTAGGGCTGAGGAAGATGGAGTGGAATTTACATACACCTACAGAATCGATCGCCTCGTACATCATCTCCTGCCACAGCACCATGCGGGGTTTCCCTTCATACGAGGTGTAGTCGGACGAAAGTGGACCATCGTATGGCTTAGGACCGCCGTATATCTTGCGCAGTAGTTCTTGAGGCAGATGGTAGAGATCAATCGCGGGTCGGCTGCGTAGGTGGTCGGAGCCTCGCGAACCTGTGGCGATTCCCAACGCTAATGACGGTGTGGGACGCTCATCCGAATGCAAGTTGCTCATACCTTTGACGTGTATAAGATACTTGATCGAGTCCTTTCCGATCTTCTTGGCGGCTCTCAGTGGGCCTTCAGCCAGGATATCACCCAGCCCTTTTCGCTCGGCAATGAGTTTGATCATCTCCAGCACCACCTCGTCGTTGCCCCACTCAAGCTTCAAGTTGCCTGTGTCCTCGTCGGTCAGGATACCCTTCTCGTAGAGTTCCATCGCCCAAGCGATCATGCTGCCGGTTTCCAACGTGTCTAGTCCGTACTTGTTGACCAGATGGTTGGCGACAAGGACAGTCTCGAATTCGTTGCAGCCGACCTCCATGCCGAAAGCACCTTGACTGGTGTACTCTGGTCCCTGACCATAGATTCCTGCATGAGGACCTTCCCTGATCTGATACTTGTGTCGACAGTGAATAATGCAGCCGTAGCAACCCTCCGTGCCTAGGGCGTATTTCTCGATGTGTTCACATTCGATGTTCCCCCCTACCTGCTGGTTCAATTGGAAGTTACGTACGCGCACCAAACCAGTAGTGTTGGTAACACCGTAAATGAACATGGTGCCCCACTTCTGCATAATCTTGGCGAACTTTGTCGAGCTGATGTGCTCGATGAGGGATTGATTGTATTCTAGCGCTTGCTCGGGGAAACGGATTTCAAGGTCCATCGTGCCCCGGACGGCGATGGCTTTGAGGTTCTTAGAGCCCATCACCGCGCCCATCCCGGACCGACCAGCGGCGTCCTTCATGCCGGTCATTACATTTGCGTAACGCACCATGTTTTCCCCAGCGATACCGATACATAGCACCTTGACCTCTGGGTCACCCAACTCCTGCCTGATAAGTTCCTGGGTATCAAAGACATTCTCACCCCAGACATCGGATGCGTCGCGAATCTCAATTTCCCCGTTGTGGATCCAGAGATAGCTGGGGCTTTCAGCCTTCCCCTTGATTACCAGGTGATCGAACCCGGCCCATCTTAGCTCCGGAGCGAAGTAACCTCCCATGTTCGAGCTGCCAATGAAGCCAGTCAGCGGCGATTTAGCCCCAATGTGGGTCCGCGTGGAGGCCGAAGCTAGTGTAGCCCCAAGCAATCCTGCACTGACTGTGAGTACGTTATCTGGACCCAGTGGGTCCACGCCAGGCTCTATATGGTTGTACAACAGGTACATATCAAGACCACGACCACCGAGGTACAACTCACGCATTTCGATGGGAATGGGGGCGGTCTTGAATTCGCCTGTTGTAAGGTCTATGTATGCTATTTTGCGATTGAGTGCCATCCGCGATCTCCCTATTATTTCGTCTTCTTTCTAGTCTCAGCTATATGTTCTTCCCAGCTGTCCCAGACCGGCTTTCTGATCTTGGCCAGCTCACCAGACCAGGAAATGTACCATTCCCAGCCACATTCAGGACATGACGTCCGGTCTACCCCCTTTTGAGGCGAAAAGCGCTCAAAACAATTTTGGCAGCGTACTTGTCCAATACGCTTACGCTTCTTATCACTGGTCCCTGTTGTCATCGTACCCTCCACAATTCTGCGTTCCATGTCAGTCACTAACTTTAAGGACCACGCCTGCACTCGTGTCACCTGCAGCACAGCCAACGAAGAGCCCATAACCACCTCCAATCAATACCAACTCCTCGATCATTTCGATGATTAGTCGCTGTCCGGTGGGTCCTTGTGGGTGCCCGAAAATCAGGGACGAGCCGTAGTTGTTCATCGCCTCTGCTGCTACGCCCATCTCACGGCTGAAATAAATGTCGTTCACAGCGAAGGGGTTGTGAGTTTTGATTACCTTCACGTCCTCGATGCTTATATCTGCAAGTGAGAGAGCCTGCTTTGCTGCAGGGACGACGGCTTGGGCCATGTAGCCCTTCTTCGCCCGTCCCCTGCCATAGGACAACAGCTGGATCTCGGTCTTGGCATCGCGGCTGAGTTCCTGTGCCTTTTCCTGAGTGGTGATGATCATCCCGCAATTGCCATCAGCAGGGTAAGTCTGTGTGCCATAAGTGACCGAACCATCTGGGATGACGGGTTTGATCTTTGCTAATCCTTCAGCCGTAGTTGGAAACACGCCTTCATCCCCTTCAACAGTGGCCAAGACCTTACGTCCCCGAGCATCCTTCACCTCTATGGGAATGACCATAAAACGACGATGAAAGGAAGCATCGTCCTTGAGGGCGTCACCATATTGTTGATGGCGTAAAAGTGTCATCTCGTCTTGCTCTTCTTTGGTGATACCAGCTTCCTTGGCCACATTCTCAGCTGTCTCAATCATGGCGTTTCTGGCGTACGGATCATGGCCAAAGTTATCCCACACCCAATCTTCCTTATCGCCTGTGCCACCAGGTCCTAACGGATTTGGGTAATAGATATGAGGACCGTTGCTACAACGATCAGCCGTGATTGTCAAGATCACTCTCTCATCGCTATTTTCTACTTCAGAAGCAGCACAGCCTACTACACGGGCTCCTGTCGCGCAGGCTTGACTGATGATCGGACCGGTGACGGTTTCTGCTCCAATAAGACCCGCTAGCCAAGGACCACCATAGAATGAATGCTTTTGTGGAACTGTGAGGCCTAAGTAAAGACCGTCAAATACCTGAGGTGAGATGTCACGCTCCTGAAGAGCCCTTGTCGTGATCTGGGCAGCAAACGACACGGCGTTGAGATGCGAGAAACTTTCTTGCCAGCGGCTGAAGGGCGTGCTCCAATAACCGCCATAGGGGATGTAGGCTTTATGAAACTTCATCGGTTACGAACCTCCTTTATTCAATAATCAGTAGTCAGACGTCAGTAGTCAGAAATCAAATCTCAGTAGTCTGACTGCTGACTACTGGCTACTGACTACTGATATGAATCATGTAGCGCAACAAATATGAACCACGTCCTCTACTTCGGCTTCCAACGCCGGGACAAGATCTTCTTCCTCTACGCCCTCAAGACGGAAGGTGATGTAACAATGTTCGGGATCCTCGCCTCGAAAACGCGCGACAGAGCCGATATTCCCCCCAAGTTTGGCGATCACAGCAGATAATCGGGCTAATTCACCGCGCACGTCAGGCACCCGCACCGTGACGCGCAGGGATGCCTCCTCGTCTCCTAACACTTCTACAAAAACCTTGAAGATATCGGTTTCTGTGATCATCCCTACCAGGTTCCCGTCATGTAGCACCGGTAGGCATCCGATCTTTTTTTGCACCATGAGCCTTGCTGCTTCCTCTAGAGGAGCGTCATCAGGAACCGTGATGGGTGGGCTGCTCATCACTTCAGATACATCCAGATTCGCCAACAGGTAGTTGATCTCGAATACGGATAATGAGGTTGCTGATGAAGGTGAAGCATGAAGTAGATCGGTTTGAGCGACGATTCCAAGTAGAGTTCCTTTCTTGTTCACAACGGGTACATGACGAATATTGTTTTCCCGAAGGATGCGGAACGCCTCAGTAAAAGAGGTGTCTGGTTCGATCGTTATCGGATTTGGGGTCATACGGTCCTTTACAAGCATCAGAATCTCCTTACAGTATTCAGTAATCAGATGTCAGTAGTCAGACACCAGTAATCAGCAGTCTGATATCTGACTACTGACTACTAACATCTGAAGCAAATAGGGCGGCTCCAAAGGCTCCCATCTCTTGAGGGTGGGGGGCAATCTCTACCTCAATTCCCGTCCGTGAACTCAGAAGCTCGGCCACAATGTCATTAAACGCGATCACTCCCCCGGTCATGATCACCCGACCTGGTAACGTGTCCATCTCTACAATGCGTTTTGCGACCGAGTCGAACAATCCCCTGATGATACCGTCCATTCTCTCACCAGCTCGGATGCGATCTAAGATTTCAGTTGCGGTGAAGACGGTACAATAACTCCCAATCTTCGCGGTATCGCTTGCTTCATGGGCTATAGCGTTTAGATCACCAAGAGGAATGTCCATTTTATAGGCGATCTCTTCTAGAAAAGCTCCTGTACCGGCAGCGCATTTGCGATTCATCTTAAAACCAATGCGTTTGCCCTCTTCATCCAACTTGATAATCTTGCTATCTTGACCACCAATATCCACGACCGTGATAGCTTCAGGGAAGTAATGAAAGCATCCTCGGCCATGACAACTGATTTCTGTCTTCGTGTCCTGGACAAAGGGGATGTTCTTTCGACCGTATCCAGTTGCCACAATGGCATGGATTGAATCCCTGTTGGTGTCCGCTTGAGTCATGGCTTGATCTAAGGCTTCTGTCGTCGCTGAGATTAAATCCGTCCCTGAGCGCTTGACAAAACGTCCTAAGAGCTTTTTATTTTCGTCGATAACTACTGCTTTTGTAGTTGTCGCTCCGATGTCAATACCAGCAAACATGATGTCCTCAGTCAATGTAGTATCAGGTGATGGTCTTCAATTCGTTATGAATGCTTTTCTGGAGCTTCCGACTCCATCTCCAATCCTTTGATCAGGGATGCGATGGTGGAATTGTAAGGAGTCTCAACTCCATTCGCTTGACCCCATTCAACGATCATGCAATTGATCCAGTCGATTTCGGTTGGGACTTCCCGCTCGATGTCTTGTAGCATGGAGGGTTTGTGATGGCCCGCCTTCTTAAGGTACTGCACGCCATGCTCAAAGAAGCCCTCGTCGAACGTCACCCCAGCAGCTTCGGCGACCTCGATTCCTTCTCGCATGAGTTCCTCAACCAGCGACTCGGTAGTCTCAAAGCCCATCATGTCCTTCATCGTCTTGCGGGTCAGAGCGCATACCGGGTTGAGAGCGGCGTTGAGGATGACCTTCTCCCACTCGTACCTGATGATATTGGTTGTGAACTGGGTATCGAGCCCTGCTTCCGTCATCATGTCTGCCATCTGGCGCGCTGCTGCTTCACCTTTGGGAGTCATAGCACCGATGTAGTTGGGCGGGTTGAAGAACGACATCCATATTTTGCCATCTTCCACGATCCCACCAGCATAATTAGGGACGATGCGTAGGATGTTGTCCGGACCAAAGGTCTCAGCCAGGAACTCCTCGTTTCCGAGCCCATTCTGGTTGCAGATAAATTGTGTTCCGGGTTGAACTACCTTGGCAATGTCAGGCACGATTCGTGGCATGACAGACGCTTTGGTAGAAATGACAACTGTATTTACCTCCGGGAAATTCGATAGTTCAGAAATATGGTACGCCAATCCCTTGCATTTGGTGGATATCTCCGAGACACCCGTAATGGTCAGGCCGCTTTCCTGGATGGCGTCCAGATGGGTCTTAATGACGTCACACATCACGACATAATGCCCTGCATGGGAGAGGTATGCGCCCATGATCCCACCGACAGGGCCAACACCCACGATGGCTACTCTTGGTTCATCTTCCATGAGTTAAGCCTCCTCTTCTCACACTTCCTCATGAGCATCATAGTATCTTGGCAACGATCGGTTAATGATCCGATTCATCAGAGTAGCGTTGGCGCAAAGCGCGGTGAAGGATCTTCCCCGAACCAGTCCTCGGCATCTCTTCTTGGGAGATCAATCGAACTTGTTTGGGGCGCTTGTATCCGGCGATCTTCTCACTGCAGAAGGAAATGATTTCCTTCTCCTCGGGTGGGGCGCTGGGATCTGTTGGGATGATGAACGCCGTGACCACCTCGCCCCAAATCTTATCCGGCAAACCGATGATGGCAACATCTAAGACATCCGGATGGGAGCCGATCAGTTTCTCTACCTCGCTGGGATAGACGTGCTCGCCGCCCGTAATGATCAGGTTATCCTTACGATCTACGATCTCGAAGTAGCCATCCTGATCGCGCCTGGCCATATCCCCGGCGCTGAACCACTCGCCTTTGAACGAAGCGGTGGTTTTTTGGGGCATCTTGTAATACTCATCAAAAAGCATCGGACCTCGAGAGTACAGTTCGCCAATCTCACCGACACCTACTTCATTACCGTCCTCATCCAAAATCTTGACAAAATCTGTTCCTAAGGACTCAAATCCGATGGAGCCTAGCTTTCTCATTTGATCCTCGGGCTTGAGGACGGTAACGATCCCTGCCTCGGTTGAGCCATAGGCTTCATAGAGTTCAACCCCTGGGAAGATCTCCATAACTGCCAGCTTCATGTCTTTTCTGGCCGGTGCGGAAGAACAGAGCAATTTTCGAATCGAACTCACATCGCGTTTCACGATCTCTTCTTTAGCGTTCAATATAAGACTGTAATGAGTTGGGATGAGTGAGATGAAAGAGATTTTCTCCTTTTCAATGATCTCCAAGATCTCTCCAGCGCGGAAAGAGCGCGCAGGATGGATATAGGCGGTACCACCGATATATGTGAAGGTGAATGTAAAGAAGGTGGAGTTGATGTGGCACAACGGCATGATATTGAGGCATACATCATGTTCATTGAACCCGAAATCAACAGCGTTGATGAGGTAGAACGCGATGTGTGATTCGTGAGAGCGGACGACCCCTTTTGGTTTTCCGGT
>CP070708.1:3167309-3197133 GCA_020350285.1 Anaerolineaceae bacterium | reverse complement strand
AGGTGGAGCTGATCATCCCGGTGGCGTTGGAGAAGGGATCGAAGTTCGCCATCCGAGAGGGTGGCTTGACGGTGGGCGCAGGCGTGATCACCGATATTTTGGAATAAGTGAGTTATGGCCAAGCAGAAGATCCGCATCCGGCTTAAAGCCTACGACCATCGTGTGCTCGATCAATCCGCCAAGCGTATCGTTGAAACGGCGGAGCGGACGGGGGCGAAAGTTGTCGGCCCAGTGCCGCTGCCCACGAAGATAGAACGTTTCACTGTACGACGTTCAACCTTCATTGATAAGGACTCACACGAGCACTTCGAAATTAGAACGCATAAACGATTGATCGATGTATTGGACCCGGACACGAAAACAATTGACACCTTGATGCGATTGAATCTGCCGGCCGGAGTGGACATAGAGATAAAGATTTAGACGTCAGTAATCAGATATCAGTAGTCAGATGTCAGTAGTCAGACAGCAGCGCTGATAGCTGAAAGCTAAATTGGCTTGGCAAGAGACGATTTGTTGGCGGATCAAAAGGACCGACCTCCGCCACGGTTGATCTGACTGCCCGGCACTCAGGGATGATGCAGCCGAAGCCCTGGCTGACAGTCCCGAATACATAATCAGGAGACAAACGATGAAAGGGCTGATTGGCAAGAAAATTGGCATGACCCAGATTTTCGATGAGACGGGCGAGGTCGTCCCGGTGACATTGATCGAAGCTGGGCCTTGTTATGTGACACACATCCGTCGACCGAAGCGAGATAAATACACTGCGGTTCAATTGGGCTTCGAAGAGGTAAACCCACGTCGATTGACGGGCGGTCAACTCGGTCACCTAAAACATCATGATCTGCCCCCTTTGAGATATTTACGCGAATTTCGGGTGAAATCAACGAAAGACGTTAAGGAGGGGGATGCTCTAACGGTAGAGATCTTTTCTGTTGGTGATCGGGTTGATGTGATCGGTAATAGTAAGGGCAAAGGTTTCGCTGGTGCCGTCAAACGATATGGTTTCCGCGGCGGTCCCCAAACACATGGTCAATCGGACCGCCTCCGTGCGCCAGGTTCGCATGGTGCCACCTCAACACCAGGTCGGGTTTTCAAGGGCTCAAAAGGTCCTGGCCACATGGGTTCGGTTCGGGTGACATCAGAGAATGTGCGGGTGGAGGTTGTCGACGGAGAACGCAATCTACTCGGGGTCCGTGGCAGTGTTCCCGGCCCTCGTGGCGGATTGGTCATGATCAAGGAAGCACGAAAGCAGTAAGTTCTGGGAGCTGATGGATAATGAAGGTTGATGTACTAGATATTCAGGGTAAGAAAGTTGGCACCACTGAGTTGCCAGCGTGGATCTTCGAAGCTCCGATCAAGCAAGATCTAATGCACCAGGCGTTGGTTCGTCAGTTGGCTAACGCCCGATTGGGGACCCACAAGACGAAGACGCGCAGCGAGGTTTCTGGAGGCGGTCGAAAACCGTGGCGTCAGAAGGGCACCGGCCGAGCCAGACATGGTTCGAGACGCTCCCCGATCTGGGTGGGTGGTGGTAGGGCGCATGCACCGAGACCACGCAAGTACACTCAAGATATGCCGCGAAAGATGCGCCGCGCTGCCTTACGGTCGGCTTTATCGGTCAAGGCTGCCCAGAATGAAGTTATTGTTCTCGATGAGTTGGCGATTGAACGCCCCAAGACGAAGGATATGGTCACCCTATTGGAGCGTCTGGTGGGAGAATCTAGTGCACTCATCCTGCTGGCGGAGGCCAATGAGGCGGTTGAGAAGTCGGTGAGCAACCTGCAGGAGGCTAAAACGCTGAGAGCCAATTATCTTAATATCCGCGATTTGCTTGGATACGATCGACTCATTATGCCTCTGAGCGCGCTGGATATCATTCAGTCATACTTGGGTGACGGAGGAGGTTCGTGATGACGAGCATCTACGACATCTTACGCAAACCGATCATCACGGAAAAGAGCAGTTATCAGAGCAGCGAACTCAACCAATACGTTTTTGAAGTACATCGTAAAGCCACCAAGGCTCAGATCAAGGAGGCGGTTGAGACCTTGTTTGATGTGACCGTGTTGCGGGTAAATGTGATCAATGTACCTGCTAAGCGCAGCCGTCGGGCGCGCAGCCGCAGAGTCCTCGTGCGGCGCCCGGGGTTCAAGAAGGCGATTATCACATTAGCCACGGGTGATTCGATTGACGTATTTGAAGGGGTGACATAATGGCGGTTAAAAAGTATAAGCCGACCTCACCGGGTCGGCGCGGTATGTCGGGTCACACCTTTGAAGAGATCACGAAGAGTGAGCCAGAGCGATCCTTATTGATCCCTAAGCGCCGACGTGGAGGACGAAACAACCACGGCAGGATCACCGTTCGCCATCGTGGTGGCGGTCATAAACGGCACATACGGAAAGTGGATTTCAAACGCAATAAGCGGGAAATCCCAGCCAATGTGGCCGCGATCGAGTATGATCCGAACCGCTCGGCACGATTAGCACTTTTACATTATCTAGATGGGGAAAAGCGCTACATTCTTGCCCCATTGGGACTTCAAGTAGGCGATAAAGTTATGGCCAGTCCCAACGCTGAAATTCGACCAGGCAACAGCCTTCCACTGGCGAACATCCCCTTAGGAACTTTGGTTCACAACATTGAGCTTTATGAGGGGCGTGGGGGCCAGCTCGTCCGGGCGGCAGGTACTTCAGCTCAACTCCTGGGTAAGGAAGGTGCGTATGCTGCAATACGCTTGCCCTCGGGTGAGGTACGGCGTGTTCGCCAGAAATGTTATGCAACCATCGGAGAGGTCGGCAACCCAGACCATGGCAATATCAAACTCGGTAAAGCCGGTCGAAAGCGTCATTTGGGCTTCCGTCCTGCGGTACGCGGCTCAGCGATGAGTCCAAAGGATCACCCTCATGGCGGGGGTGAGGGGCGTTCACCGATTGGTATGCCAAGCCCGAAAAGTCCATGGGGCAAGAAAACATTGGGGAAGAAGACCAGACGTAACAAACAGACCGGAAAATATATCATCCGGCGACGATCTAAACGGCGCCGCTAGGCCTGTGTGTATATAGGAATTCGGAGGCAGGCAAATGTCGAGATCATTAAAGAAGGGTCCTTACATCGACCCGAAGTTGTTGAAGAAGATCGAGGAAATGAACGAAACAGGTGAGAAGAAAGTTGTGCGCACCTGGAGTAGGGCGAGCACGATCTTCCCGCAGATGGTGGGTCATACCCTTGCAGTGCATGACGGACGCCGCCATGTACCGATCTACATTACGGAGAACATGGTCGGTCATAAGTTGGGTGAATTCGCACCAACGCGAACATATCGTGGCCACGTGACGAGAGATCGGACCACGCGATCGAGGTAATGAAAGATGGAACAAGCATTTGACATCCATGCGAGTATCAGATACGCGCGGATGTCTCCACAGAAAGTAAGGTTGGTATTGGATATGGTTCGAGGTCTGGATGTCATGGAGGCGTTGGACATCCTGCGTTTCACTCAGAAGTCAGCCGCCAAGACGGTCATCAAGCTTTTAAACTCAGCGATCGCAAATGCTGAAGAAAATTTCGGCCTCAACAGGGACGATTTGGTCGTTCATCGGATCTACGCTGATCAAGGCCCAATTCGGCGATGGCGTAGATTTGGAGCTCGAGGTCGGTTCAAACCGATCCAAAGGCGTTATTCGCATATCACGGTTGTTCTGCGTGAAAGAGAAGAGGAAGAGTTGTAATGCGTGTCGAGTTAACCGCAGCGTCTATCGCTCGTGGTCCAAATAGGCCAATTCGAACCTCAAAATTGGCCGAGAGGAGTGGATATGGGACGTAAAGTACATCCCATTGGTTTTCGATTGAAGGTCAACAAGACTTGGGAATCGCGATGGTTTGCCAATCCTGATGATTATGCTGATCAGTTGCATGAAGATCTCGCGATCCGCGAACTGGTCTACGATTCAGCGCCCAGGGCAGGCATCTCACGCGTCGAGATTGAGCGTTACCCCAACAGTGTTCATGTCACAGTACATACGGCCAAACCGGGTATTGTCATCGGTCGTAAAGGGGCAAATGTGAAGGAGCTTCGACGTAAATTGCAGGCTCAGACTGGGGTGGCTGTAAAGCTTGATATCTCGGAGATCAAGGATCCTGACTTGGATGCCCGCTTGGTGGCTGAGAATATCGCTGGTCAGCTTTCGCGTCGCATCAGCCACCGGAGAGCGATGCAGAGAGCTGTGGCTCAGACGATGCGCCAAGGCGCAAAGGGCGTCAAGGTGATGTGCTCCGGGCGTCTCGCTGGTGTTGAGATGGCGCGTAGAGAGTGGGTACGAGAAGGGCGCGTACCGGCACAAACACTGCGTGCCGATATCGATTTCGCGCGCGCCGAGGCACTCACGACCTATGGCAGGATCGGCGTCAAGGTATGGATTTATAAGGGAGATATCCTCCCCGAAGCCGAGGAAAAACCCGAAGCGATGGACGTTTACGTCAGCGAATGAGGACCTGCACTACGTTATGCGGGCTATGAGGTGAAGGAATGTTGTTTCCAAAACGAGTTAAATACCGCAAGCAGATGCGGGGACGAATGAAGGGACGTGCAAGCCGCGGGACCGAGGTGAATTTTGGTGATTATGGACTTCAAGCCCTCGAACCAGGATGGATCACGGCGCGCCAGATCGAAGCTGCTCGCCGCGCATTGGTGCGCTACATGCGGCGGCGTGGAAAAGTCTGGATTCGCATCTTCCCTGATAAACCGGTAACGAAAAAACCGGCTGAGACACGAATGGGTAAAGGGAAGGGAGCCGTTGACCACTGGGTCGCTGTGGTGAAACCAGGGCGGATCATGTTTGAGATTTCCGGCCTCGACGAAGAAGGTGCTCGAGAGGCGATGCGATTGGCCTCTCATAAGCTTTCTGTCAAGACAAAGTTCATCAAGCGAGTGGATACGGTTGGAGGTAGTTAGGCGATGAAAGCTTCAGAGATTCGAGCCCTTTCAACGGAAGAGATCCGGTCACGCCTAGATGATGCGCGTGATAATTACTTTAAACTGCGATTTCAATTCGCGACCGGCCAATTGACCGATCACTCTCAGTTCAGGATTGCACGGCGCGAGATCGCTCGCCTGGCGACCATTCTACGAGAGCGTGAGCTTATTGCTGAAATGGAGGGGAGTGAAACATGACTACAAAGCGACGCCGATTGACTGGCGAAGTGATCAAGGCCAAGCTCGAGAAGACAGTTACAGTCCGCGTGGATCGGAGCTATCGCCATCCACTCTATGGGAAGGTGATCCGTACAAGCAAAAAATATCTGACTCACGATGAAAAGGGCTGTCAACTCGGTGATTTAGTCCAAATCGTGGAGAGTCGACCCATTTCAAAGAAGAAACGCTGGGTCGTTGAAAGTATATTACGCCGTCCGAGCGAGGCAGAGATCACAGCAAGCGTTGAGGAGTTAGAGGATGAGACTGTGGTGGAGACAGAGACATGATTCAGCAAGAAAGCCGCATCAAGGTTGCTGATAATACAGGAGGACGAGAACTCCTCGTCATACGCGTTTTGGGTGGATCAAAGCGGCGATATGGACATGTGGGCGATGTGGTCGTAGCGACGGTCAAATCAGCTACTCCCCACAGCGTTGTGAGCAAGAGCGATATCGTTCGAGCAGTTATTGTGCGGACCGCTAAGGAATATCGCCGCAAGGATGGCTCCTACATTCGCTTCGACGATAATGCAGCCGTGATTTTGGATACCGATGGTAGAAATCCCAGAGGAACCAGGATCTTTGGTCCGGTTGCCCGTGAGTTGCGAGAGAAGGGTTTTACAAAAATCGTATCCCTCGCGCCGGAGGTTCTATAGGAAGGGTGGTATGAAGATCAAGCGTGGTGATACTGTAGAAGTGATCAACGGGCGTGATAAAGGTCATCGGGGTGAGGTGTTACGCGTACTACCCACGAAGCGTAGAGTCGTGGTCCAAGGCGCAAACATGCGCAAGAAACACCAGCGGCAGGTTCAAGCTGGCGGTCGAACGATGAATCCAGGAATTATTCAATTCGAGGCATCTATCGATATATCAAACGTTATGTTGGTTTGCCCTAAGTGTAACGAACTTGTACGTGTAGGTATGGTCATTGAAAGCGGGCACCGACAGCGAATTTGCAAGAAATGTCAGGCAGTCGTTGACTCCTGATCTCGGATGGAGTGTAAGAGGCATGGCACATCACTTAAAGGAATGGTACCAAAACGAAGTCATCTCAATGATGATGAAGGATTTTGGCCTAGATAACCCAATGCAAGTCCCCCGCATGGAAAAGATCGTGGTCAATGTCGGGGTCGGTGAAGCGATCGATAACGCGAAAGCCCTCGACGCGGCGGTTGAGGACGTGACAACTATCACTGGACAAAAGCCCATCGTTACCAAGGCTCGCAAGAGTATCGCAACCTTTAAATTGCGCGAGGGGCGTTCTATCGGCGTAAAAGTCACTTTGCGTGGGGATCGTATGTGGTCCTTTTTCGATCGATTGATCAACGTCGCACTGCCGCGTACGCGGGACTTTAGAGGCGTATCACCTAACAGCTTTGACGGACGAGGCAATTACACGTTAGGGCTTAGAGAACAGTTGATCTTCCCGGAGATTGACTACGACAAAATCGACAAGATACGAGGTTTTGAGGTGACAATTGTCACTTCAGCGCCGGATGACGAGAAAGGGCGAAGGCTTCTAGAGATGTTAGGCATGCCCTTTGGGAGAGGTGCAGTGTATGGCTAAAAAATGTATGCCCATCCGAGAGACTCGAAGGAAATATAAAGTGCGGGAACGCAACCGCTGTCGAATTTGTGGACGCCCGCGAGGCTATTATCGCCGTTTCCAATTATGCAGGATCTGCCTCAGGGAAAAAGCACTTGAAGGGCAAATCCCTGGTTTGGTGAAATCTTCATGGTAAACAAGGACCCGGAGAGAACGTTATGACTGTATCTGATCCGATTGCCGATATGTTGACCCGGATCCGCAACGCCCTGATGGCGGGTCATCAGACCGTTTCGATACCAAGCTCCAAGATCAAGGTGGAGATCGCTCGAATTTTGGAGCAGGAGGGCTTCATTGCGGGTTTTGAAGAACGTGAGGTGGAGGGAAAATCCCGCCGCGTACTTCGCATCCAACTGAAATACGTCGGTGAAAGACGTGAGCGCCGGCCGGTCATCAGCGAGTTAAAACGGGTAAGTCGACCCGGAAGGCGAGTCTACGTAGGTAAGAAGAAGATCCCCTGGGTGCAATCAGGGATCGGCTTGGCGATCCTTTCAACTCCCAAGGGAGTTATGAGTGGGGTGCGCGCTCGTCAACTCGGCGTGGGCGGTGAAATACTTTGTGAGGTCTGGTAGTCATATTTGACCAACGCATAAAGTGGATGATGAATCGATGAGGATCCTAATCGATCGTAGTCATAGGTAACTAGGAGGAAAATGTGTCGAGAATAGGACGCATGCCTGTGGTCGTGCCTGAAGGAGTAGAGGTTAAAATCGACGGTTCACAGGTGTGGATGAAGGGCCCTAAGGGCGAGTTGAAACGTGATTTCCGGCCTGAAATGTCAATTAACTTCAAGGAAGGTGTTATCACAGTTGAACGCCCTTCGGACGAGCCGCAAATGCGAGCCTTTCATGGCCTGACACGCGCTCTCTTGAATAACATGGTCGTGGGTGTGAGCGAAGGTTTCGAGAAAACGCTTCAGATCGAAGGGGTCGGTTATCGGCCGGAGAAGCAAGGCGAGAACTTGGTTCTCCATTTAGGGTTTTCCCATTTGGTGAACGTACCCCCTCCGTCTGGTATCAACTTTGATGTAGATACTCGCGCCAGGTTGATAAAAGTGCAGGGAATTGATAAGGAATTGGTCGGAAGGGTTGCAGCTGATATTCGAAAAATACGTCCACCTGAGCCTTATAAAGGCAAAGGCATTCGCTATTTAGGCGAGCACGTTCGCCGTAAAGCTGGTAAAGCGGGTAAGGTAACTTAATCATGACAAAACGAACTAGAGAAGCGATGCGAAAACGACGTCACCAACGCGTGCGCAAGAAGTTGGTGGGAACGGCTAAACGACCACGTTTGAATGTTTATCGAAGCCTAAGTCAAATCTATGCTCAGGTGATCGATGACACAGCAGGCCATACGCTTGCCTCAGCCTCGACCCTTGATGCTGAGATCAAACCACAAATTCAAGATCTGTCGAAGGTCGAACAAGCAAAGTACATCGGGACCACGATCGCAGAGCGAGCGAAAAGCCATGGTGTGAAGACTGTAGTATTTGATCGTGGTGGTTATCGTTACCATGGACGAGTTAAAGCGTTAGCTGAAGCAGCCCGGGAAGCAGGATTGAAGTTCTAGGAGCATCAGATATCGGTTGGGAAGATATCTAGTCACATTCTGGATTGAATTCGAGAGAGATACGAGTTCGAATGTGATTTATGACTGCACCTGAAGGGAGAAGTTGAAAAGTGAGACGTGATTTCCGAAGCAGGGATGAACGGGAAGAGTTGGATGAACGTGTGATCGATATCGCTCGCGTAGCAAAGGTCGTGAAAGGCGGTCGTCGTTTTGCGTTCCGCGTGGCGGTTGTTGTGGGCGATAATCGTGGTCAGGTCGGACTGGGAGTTGGCAAAGCACGGGGTGTCCCTGATGCGATCCGTAAAGCTGCGGAACAAGCCCGTAAAGACATGCGTCAAATCCCTCTCATTGGGACGACGATACCACATGAGGTCTACTCAAAACACAGTGGAGCAAAAGTGCTGTTAAAACCGGCTTCCCCTGGTACAGGTGTGGTGGCAGGCGGGTCGGTAAGAGCCGTACTTGAAGCCGCTGGCGTGCGCGACATCCTCACAAAATCACTGGGGAGTGCAAACATTCTCAATGTAGCCTATGCGACTTTGAAAGGGCTTAGGCGACTCAAGAATATCGAGCTTGAGGCGATCAATCGAGGGAAAGATCCCAGCGAGTTAAAACCTTTCTGGGAGCGTAAGTGAGATGGCTAAACGTTCAACGAAGAAAAAACTGCGCATCACCCTCGTCCGTAGTCCGATTGGGTACTCTAAGCGGCAGAAGAGGACCGTACGGGCTCTCGGTCTGCATCGATTGCATCAAACCGTTGAGCAAGTCGATACACCTGTACTGCGAGGCATGATCGCCAAGGTGAGTCATCTGGTAACGGTAGAGGAGTGAATTGGCGATGAAACTGCATGATTTAAAACCGCGGACTGGTTCTAAAAAACGTCGCAAAAGGGTTGGAAGGGGAATATCCGCTGGACAGGGAAAAACCGCTGGGCGTGGGATGAAGGGCCAGGGAGCTAGAGCTGGCTCAAGTAGAGGCCTCTATCATCAAGGTGGAAATCTACCGCTTTTCAGGAAGCTTCCCTTTAAGCGCGGCTTTACCAATTTCCGCCGTGTAACCTGGACCGAAATCAACTTAGAACGTCTTGACGGATTTACGCCTGATTCAGAGATAACGCCAGAAAGCCTTGTGGAAGCCGGTATCGTACGCAATCTACGTCACCCTGTAGTTTTACTCGGGCGGGGCGAAGTCTCCGTACCGCTGAAGGTACGGCTACATCGCGTCACAAGCGGTGCTCGAGCCAAGATCGAAGCAGCCGGGGGCTCGGTGGAGATCATCCCCCAATGAGGAATCCCCTGGCAATGGATAGGAGTTCATCATGAGACGTTCAGCATGGCGTTTCTTATTTCTTTCAGCCGATATCCGAAATCGGTTGCTGATATCTATCCTCCTGCTGATTATATATCGCTTGGTGGCTCATGTTCCTGTGCCGGGTGTTAATCGGGAGGCCATTGCGGGTGTTCTCGGGGGCCAGGGTCAGACGCTTTTTGGCTTACTGGATCTCCTTTCCGGTGGCACGGTTTCAAATTTCTCCGTGTTGGCGATGGGCGTTTACCCCTACATTACGGCTCAGATCATCATCCAGTTGGTAACACCGATCATCCCGGCGCTTCAGAGACGAATGGAAGAGGACCCTCGAGAAGGTCGTAAGTGGATGGAGAAATGGACCTACTATCTTGCGGTTCCCATGGCCGCACTCAACGCAATTGGCCAGATTCGTCTCTTTCAACAATACGCCGTAGGGCAAGAGGCGAGTGTGCTTAACTATCAACTGGGAATGAATATCAGCACAGCCACCACGATTCTAAGTATGACCGCCGGTACGATGTTCGCCATCTGGTTAGGTGAACTAATTTCCGAGTTCGGTATCCGTAACCAAGGGTTGTCACTGATCATCTTCGCCGGTATTGTTTCGCGTATTCCCTCCAATCTTGGCCGGATCCTCGTCGATCAGGAACAACGCGGATCACTTCTGATCTTCGTGGTGTTCATCATGATCGCAACGATCTTCGCTATTGTTTTCGTACAGGAGGGTCGTCGTAACGTCCCTGTGATGTATCCGGGTCGACGGGTGGGACATCGAATGTCGATGCCCGTCAAGGGGACATTGCCATTGATGGTAAACATGGCCGGGATGATCCCTCTTATATTTGCCCAATCACTCCTGACTTTCCCCGCTGTGGTGGCGCAATTTATCGTTGGTTCATCTAACACAACGGTGCAAAATATCGCCATCTGGCTACAGAATACCTTTGGTGGGATCAGTAACACCTATTGGGTCCTTTATTTCCTATTTGTTGTCGGTTTTACATTCTTCTACACGGATGTATTGTTCGCCCAGCAGAATTATGGGGAAAACTTAAAGCGTTCCGGTGCCCAAGTGCCTGGGGTGACTAAAGGCGTCGCGACACAGCGATATCTGACACGGGTGCTACGGCGAATTACACTTCCGGGTGCGTTGTTCCTTGGACTGGTGGCTGTGATGCCATTCTTGGTGGGACTTGTTTGGCCAGTTGGAGGTCAAAATACCGGCTTACTATTGGTTTCATCAGCCGGTTTGTTGATCGTTGTGGGCGTGATTCGGGATGTTTATCGGTCAATCGAGGCCGAACTCAAGCTTCGAGGATACGACCAAGCCTTATTGGTTCGCTAGTCTGTAAATAGCGTGAGTAGGGTCAATAGGTGGCAGTTGATATGGATCACATGATGGATGAGATGGTCGAGAACCCGGCGGATGTCTCCTTAGTGGGAGCAGATGGATGAACCGTGGTCGAGGGGTAGTAATCAAGAGCGAACGAGAGTTAGCCCTGATGCGTGAAGCTGGGAAGATCAATGCCCAGGCTTTAGCTGCCGCGGTGTCCATTATCCAGGTAGGTGTCTCAACAGCCGATGTGGACGCAGCAGCTGCAGAGGTCTTGCGAAAGCATGGGGCCGAATCAGCATTTTTAGGCTATCCCGGACCATACCCGTACCCTGCTGTGACAACGGTCAGTGTGAACGAGGAGTTGGTACACGGCATCCCTGGTAAACGACAATTGAAAGAAGGGGACATCGTAAGCATAGATTGTGGTGCAATCATCGAGGGTTTCGTCGCCGATTCTGCGATCACCGTCGGTGTGGGTGAAATCTCGCCAGAAGCTCAGCGCTTAATCGATGTCACCGAACAGGCACTCTTCGAGTGCATCGACAAGATGCGCGTTGGGAATAAGACCGGGGACCTTTCAGCTGCTGTGCAGACGTATGTTGAAACAAACGGATACAACGTTGTGCGAGAATATACCAGCCATGGGGTCGGACGGAGCATGCATGAAGACCCACAGGTGCCCAATTACGGTCAATCCGGTCGTGGGTTGCCGATCAGAGCTGGTATGACCATCGCGCTCGAACCGATGGTGTTGACAGGTGGACCGGAAACCAGGGTAATGCCGGATCAGTGGACGGTGGCTTCCAGGGACGGTAAACTCACGGCTCACTTTGAACATACGGTCGCCGCGACGCAAAATGGGCCGTGGATTCTGACCGTGTTGGAGGAGAATCTAGACGAGGAGAGGCTGATTCGGTATAATCAATACTTTGCCGGTCGGGTGAACCCGACTGTGGCTAAAGGAGTCGATACAGATGAAAGTGTCATCTTCGGTCCGTAAGCGTTGTCCGAAGTGTAAAATCGTACGGCGTCGCGGCAAAGTGTATGTGATTTGCGAGAATCCGCGTCACAAGCAGAGACAAGGATAGAACTATGGCACGTATTGAAGGCGTTGACCTACCGCGAAATAAGAGGGTGGAAATCGGCTTGACGTACATCCACGGTATAGGCAGATCCACAGCTCGCGAGGCGCTTCTTACCGCTCGGGTAAGTCCCGATACGAAGGTCAGGGATCTCACCGAGGAGGAGATCACAACGCTTCGCGATTACATCGCCCAGAATATCACCGTCGAGGGAGACTTGCGACGTGAAGTGCAGATGAACATCAAGCGCTTGATGGAAATCGGCTGTTATCGAGGTCTGCGACATCGTCGAGGCATGCCCGTAAGGGGTCAACGGACGCGCACCAATGCACGGACCCGTAAAGGACCGAAGAAAACCGTCGCTGGTCGTGGGCGAAGACGGGGAATCAAGAAGAAGTAATCTACACAGCAGAGAGCGATCGACTCTGTGTGGGGAGGGGCTTCCTTCCACCCCAGCGGCTGAAAACATCTGAGTCATCGCTGAAATGTAATGCTGGATATTACGGAGAGGACAGGCGGTTACGTATGGCGACAAGAGGAACAGGCTCAAGACGAGGCGGATCCCGCAAAGCAAAGCGGACGCTCTCACACGGTCGAGCGTATATTCACGCTACTTTTAACAATACGATCATCACCATCACCGATACGCAGGGCAACGCGGTCGTGTGGGCCAGTGCTGGCTCCGCAGGTTTCAAGGGATCACGAAAAAGCACACCTTATGCCGCACGACTTGCGGCCCAAGAGGCGATAAAGGAAGCTCAGGACCTCGGACTACAAGAAGTGGATTTGATGGTCAAGGGGCCTGGCCCTGGTCGTGAAGCTGCCATCAGAGCGATTCAGGCTTCCGAGGTACGGGTGCGCTCGATCAGTGACATAACACCGATCCCCCATAACGGTTGCCGCCCTCCTAAAAAGCGCCGCGTCTAGATCTAAGGAAGGAACTTAAATACAATGTCGAAGTATACAGGACCAGTTTGTAAACTTTGCCGCCGGGAGGGGGAGAAGCTTTTTCTCAAAGGTGAGCGATGTTTCAGTCCAAAATGTGCCTTTGAACGCCGAAGTTACCCTCCGGGTGAACATGGAAGAGAAGCACAGTTCCGCCGCAGACGAGTATCGGATTATCATCGGCAATTGCGTGAAAAGCAGAAAACGAAACGTATTTATGGTGTAACCGAACGTCAATTTCGACGTTATTATCGCTCGGCTCTGCAAAAGAGAGGTTTAACAGGTGCGAACCTGCTTCAGATGCTCGAAAGACGGCTGGACAATGTTGTCTATCGACTCGGTTTCGCTGAGAGTCGATCGCATGCCCGCCTTTTGGTAACCCATGGACACTTCAACGTGAATGGTCGCCGAACCGATGTCCCCTCAATGCTCGTGCATGAAGGCGACAACATCGAGGTTCGTGAAGGCTCACTCAAGCGAACGTACTTTAAGGGATTACCTGAAATCGCTGAGGGAAAAACTGCGCCACATTGGTTGGATCGCGATCTCAAAACTCTCAATGGACGTGTTTTGCAATTACCTGAGCGTCGGGATGTGGAAGCGACGTTAAATGAGCAGTTAATTATTGAATATTATTCGCGTTAGGCCTGTGCAGACTATGGATATGAGCATCACCCTGATCACTAAGATGAACAGATACTCAGGGGGCACTGTACGTGGTCTGAGAAAGACGGAGGGATAAAGTGGCCGTTACCACAAACATGGTCATGCCAAAGATTGAGCGAGAGGCTGTCGCGCAAAATTATGGCAAGTTCATCATCAGTCCGCTGCAAAGCGGATACGGCATCACCGTAGGCAATGCGCTACGGCGAATACTCCTTTCGTCCCTGGAGGGGGTTGCGGTGACTTCGATTCGAATCACCGATGTACCTCATGAGTTTTCTGATATTCCAGGCGTTCGAGAGGATGTATTGCAGCTCATGCTGAATATCAAAAGGTTACGTCTGATCCTTCATGAGGGCGAAAACGCACGATTACGCCTCGAAGTTCAAGGTGAGGGCGTGGTGACCGCAGCGGACATCATGGCGCCTGCGGAAGCCGAGATCATCAATCCAGAATTGTATTTATTTACCGTGGATGATGATAAGGCGCACCTCGAGGTCGAGATGAACGCGCAAGCTGGGCGTGGCTATTCGCCATCAGATGAGCGAGGTCGGTTACCGATCGGTGAACTCCCAACGGACGCGATCTTTAGTCCGGTACGTCGGGTGAATTATGAGGTCGGTCGCGCTCGCGTTGGCCAAGATACCAGCTTTGATCGCCTGATGATTGAGATCTGGACAGACGGCTCAATCAAGCCTGAAGAAGCGTTAAGCAGGAGCGCCCAGATCTTAATGGCACATCTCCGAGATATCGCAGGAGTGACGGAGGAAAGCCTCTTGCTCGCTGCTGCTGAGGAAGAAGAGCCGAGATTAACGAGCGAGGTCTACGAAATACCGATTGAGAATCTTGACCTCTCCGTTCGAGTCTTCAATTCCCTCAAGCGTACTGGGATAACCAATGTTGGTGAGATACTCGACATGCTTGAGAGGGGTCCTGAGGCCATGCTTTCAATCCGAAATTTCGGTGAGAAGAGTCTTCAGGAACTGAAAGAGCGGTTACAGGAAAAGGGTTACTTTGAAGAAGATTCTGAAGGTGAATCTGAGGCAGTAGAAGAGGCGAAGTGAGGGTTAGATGAGGCATCGGGTAAAAGGGCAACGATTGAATCGTTCTATGGGACATCGTAATGCTTTAAGACGCAACCTCATTACTGAGTTGTTCCGGCATGAACGTATACGCACAACACGAGCGAAGGCTTCGGCGATTCGGGGTGCGGCGGAGAAATTGATCACCCTCGCGAAACGCGGCAACGCTGTCGAGGAGGAAGCAAAGTCAGTTCACGCTCGTCGATTGGCGGCGGCCCGCCTTAACGATCCCACCATCGTCCAGAAGTTGTTCGATGAGATCGCGCCTCGCTATGTAGATCGTCCGGGTGGCTACACACGGATGATTAAGATCGGACCGCGAGTTGGCGACGCAGCTGAGATGGTATTGCTCGAGTTGGTAGAAGAATAAGCGGGCTTGAGGTTATGACGTGAGCAGTCAGATTGAGCTTACGTCTAAGCACTTTATCAGACATAGATTTAACTTGTGGTTGAAATACCACAGTTTATATCACATCCTGAGACGTGATTTTCCGTCCAGGTTTTGGACCAAGGTTCTGTTTGGGCGGTCCAATCTGGCGAGCGCCTAAAGGTGCGCGCCGATGGCAACTTACAAATCGATCATCGCGTACGATGGTACCGACTTCCAAGGGTTTCAGCGGCAAGCCGAGGAACTACGCACAGTACAAGGTGTGATCGAAAATGCCTTGCGCGAACTCGGATGGCTGGAGCGATCGATTACGGCTGCTGGTAGAACGGACGCGGGCGTTCATGCTCGAGGTCAGGTGATCGCCTACGCGTTGGACTGGCGTCATGAGATCGAAAACCTCTCGAAAGCGCTCAACGCCAATCTCCCACCGGATGTGGCAGTGCGTCAAACGGAGGTCGCTCAACCTGGATTTCACCCACGATTCTCGGCCCGAGTACGGCGCTACAGCTACACGCTCATTTCTACACCGGTGCGGGATCCATTGCGAGAGCGTTTTGCGTGGCGAATCTGGCCGGAACCAAACTTGGAAGCGATGGAAGCTGCAGCGACCATGTTGGTTGGGCGTTACGATTTCGCAGCTTATGGTCAAGCGCCTTCCAGTGATGGACACACGATACGCGAGGTTTTTCGAGCTCAGTGGCACCGGAAGCACGACGTCATCGTGTTCGAGATTGAAGCCAACGCCTTTCTTCATCACATGGTGCGCCGTTTAGTTGGAGCCATGATCGAGGTTGGTGCCGGTCGGGTAAAAAGGGACGAAATACGAGAGCTCTTAGACGATCCCCAACTTCGATGGGAGGGAAGGATAGCCGCAGCACAAGGTTTATGTCTGGAAACGGTGATCTACGATTGAAGTGGACTTTTAGAAGGATTAAAGAGTCATAAACATGAATTGAGTAACTCGGGAGAAGTTGCTCAAAGCCAACCACGAAATTTGTGATGAGGAGTTGGTAACGTGCAGAAGACGTATTACCCGAAACCAAGTGAGGTGACACACGATTGGTATGTGGTCGATGCAGCCGGTCAGAATTTAGGTCGATTCACTACCCAAGTAGCGCGCCTCCTACTCGGAAAAAATAAACCGCAATTCACCCCAGGTGTGGACACTGGGGACTTCGTGATCATTGTTAACGCAGAGAAGATCGCAGTCACGGGTAAGAAGCTTGATGATAAATTTTATTATCGGCACTCGGGATATCCTGGAGGATTAAAGCAGATTAGCCTGCGAGACCAATTGGAAAGGTTCCCTGAACGCGTGATCAGGTCTGCAGTTTGGGGAATGCTCCCTCACAATCGTTATGGTCGTAAGCTAATGAAGAAGCTCAAGATCTACACTGGTCCTGATCATCCTCATGCAGCCCAGAAACCTCAAACATTGGTGTTGGAGGCAGGTCGTCAATCTGACTGAGCCGCTTGTTGGATTACATGATGGATTTATCGCGAAGATGGAGGAAGGCAAGGTAAATGGCAACTCAATACTATGAGGGCGTCGGCCGTCGGAAAACGAGCAGTGCCCGTGTACGGATTACATCGGGCCATGGGAAGTTTGTCATCAACGACAAATCATCTGAAGAATATTTCCCTAGATTAGGGGATTTTGAAAAGGTCATGGCACCTCTCCGGGCTGTGGATATGGAAGGTAGACTCGATATCACTGCCAAGGTGAAGGGTGGGGGGATTACCGGTCAGGCAGGTGCCGTTTGTCACGGTTTGGCGCGAGCGCTCATCAAGATGGACCCAGAATTACGACCCCAGTTACGGGAAGATAGGTTATTGACCCGTGATGCACGCATGAAGGAGCGTAAGAAGCCCGGACTCAAGCGTGCTCGTAAAGCGCCGACCTACACTAAGCGCTAGTGTTGAAGGAGTAGGGGCGATGCCCCTATGAATCTGAAACTACATTTGGTCGGGGAACAACAAGTTCCCCGACCAATCTTTTCAAGCGGAGGAAGCTGAGGTGGGAATGATCACGGTCGTTGGATTAGGCCCAGGTGATCCTGAATCGCTCACGCGAAAGGCATGGGAAGTACTCTCTAATGCCGCTGAAGTTTATCTGCGAACAGGTGAACATCCTGTGATAAAGGGACTGCCTCATGGTGTAAAGGTGAATACATTTGATCATCTTTACAGTGAGTTGGATGATTTCGAAGCCGTATACCAAGCTATCGTGACGAAGATCATCGAGCTCGCAGATCGTCCCGAGGGAGTCGTTTACGCAGTGCCAGGAGATCCAACAGTTGCTGAAGCGACAGTACTTGCACTCAGGCAAGAAGCTGATGAACTGGGTTTATCACTGCGGATCGTACAGGGGGTAAGTTTTATCGAAGCATGTCTGGCCATGCTTGGCATTGATGCTCTCGATGGTCTTTATATCGCGGATGCTCTAGAACTTGCCGGTGGACATCATCCACCCTTCTCTCCTGATTCACCTGTTTTGATTGGTCAATTGTACTCGAGCATGGTGGCAGCGGACGTCAAGCTCACCTTGATGAATCAGTACCCAGATGATCATCCCGTCCAGTTGATTCATGCTGCTGGTACATCTGAAGCGGAAATTGAAGCCCTGCGATTGCATCAGATTGATCAAAGTTCGAAGATCAGTAATTTAACTGCTCTTTATGTCCCACAGCTTCCCAGAGAATCCGCTTTTGAAAGTTTTCAGGAAACCGTAGCACACCTACGCGCGCCTGATGGATGTCCCTGGGATCGTAAACAAACACACAAGACATTGCGTACGCATCTTTTAGAAGAGTCTTATGAAGCCCTGCAAGCGATTGACGCAGATGACATGACAGCATTACGGGAGGAGTTAGGGGATCTTTTACTCCAAATTGTGCTTCATGCACAGATCGCCACTGAAGAGGGTGAGTTTAGCATGGCGGATGTGATTGCGAGTATCCAGGAGAAGATCGTCCGACGCCACCCACATGTCTTTGGAGGTTTGCATTTGGACGACATGGAGCATGTCCTTCACAATTGGGAGGCTCTGAAGGCGGCCGAGCGAGAGGGTGAGGGAGAAGGGAAGGGCCTTCTGGATGGGGTTCCACTGGGCTTGCCAGCATTGTCGCAAGCGGCCGAAATCCAAGAACGTGTGAAACGGGTTGGATTTGACTGGCCAGAAGTGGAAGGCGTGCTCGCAAAGATCATTGAGGAGCTTGAGGAGGTAGGACGGGCGCCTGACTCTGCAACGCGGACCGCTGAGATGGGAGATGTGTTTTTCTCCGTTGTGAATTATGCTCGTTGGCTTGGGGTGGATCCAGAAGCCGCATTACGGGAAGCAAATCTACGCTTCCGTCGTCGTTTCGGCCAACTCGAGGAAGCTGCGAGAGCGGAAGGTCGTGATCTAAGCGGGATGTCGCTGGAGGAGATGGATGCCCTCTGGGATGCAACAAAGGATAACGAAGGTTGAGGTGTATCTTCGTTCGGTAGGGGCTGTTCGCGAACAGCCCCTACACATTCTAATTTCTCTCAACAAGTAAGGACGCACGACCGTGCGCCCTTATTTTGGGATTATGGCAGAGTGAGCGTATGATTGAGTTTCTCAATGAACAAGAATGACTTAGGATGCTTTGTATTTTTATGACGTAGGGGCGGTTCGCGAACCGCCCCTACGGCGTTCGTATTGACTCGATCGGCGGAGGCTTTAATGAACCATCTGGCTGATCTGTTTATCAGCCAGATTTGATGAATTGATGTCTTCTACAGAGTAATCGGTCACCTTCTTAGGAGGGAGGTGCCACCCTCTGTATCGATCTATGGACCATAGGTTTCGGCTAAGTACTCTACCAAAGCCTCTTTTTCTTCAGCGTTAAGCCGCGCGCCTCTGCGGATCATATCCGTGACATTCTGCTCCCACTGCTGCAGTGACCACGCTTTGCTCGTGACTCGATTTAGATTATGACAACCAGTACATTTTTGTTGTAAGAGGGATTCACCGTCGATTGAGGATGGAGGGGTTGTGGGTTCAACTTCCTCAGGGATCTCAGTTACTACCTCCTCTGGAGGAGCCGTTGGTTGGGGAGTTTCAGCACCGCCACATGCAGCCAACAATCCGATGATAATCAACATGGTGAACATATATACCCATTTGTGTGCGTGGACCTTCATCTCATTCTCCATTTCCTATGTTTACTCATCAAGTTTTTCCACGGAGATATTGTACCAAAATACTCCGAATAGAGGTAGCGATTGATGAGTTACATGATCAAAAGCGATCATGATTAGTTTGTTGCATTGTGTATGATAGATATCTCCAAGAGATGTAGGGGCGGGGTAACCCCGCCCCTACACGGATTGAAAAATATTACACAATGGTTGGTTTGCGAACTGCCCCGACGAAGTATCTTGTGTTATCGCACACGTAATCGGGGGTTGAGAACCTCATCAAGGGCACGTCCGACTAGGTAAAAAGCACTGCAAAAGAGCATGATCGCGAGAGCCGGTGGGAGGATCACATGCCATTGTCCTTTGAGGGTGAACCAGCGGAAGGTTTGCTGACCAATCCATATCATGGTTCCCCAACTGAGGTAATACTGCGTGCGGCCAAAATAAGAAAGCAGTGATTCTGTTAGGACCGCACCGACAACGGTAAAGACTGCATGAACGATCGTCAAAGATAGAAGCCCGGGCAAAATGTGTTTACGGATGACATGACCTTCACTACCACCAGCTGCCTGTGCGGCCTCGATGAAGGGTTTAACCTTGAGCTTTAAAGTATGTGATTTAACGACGATCGCTTGACCTCCCAACCCTGTCACCACACCGTAAGCGATCGCCACCATGGGCCATTCCAATCGCAATAGCAACCCGAAAATTAGCAATACGATCGGTGCGGGGAGGAGTACGAAAACGTCGGAGATCCCCATGAGGATCGCGTCCACCACGCCGCCGAAGTATCCTGCCGCACCGCCAATCAGAGTTGAGATGGTTACCGCGATGACCGCAGCGACAATGCCCACTAGAAACGAGGTCTGTGTGCTAGCAAGAAGCCGACTTAATACATCGCGGCCGAAGTTATCGGTGCCGAGAAGGTGCCGCCAGGTCGGTGTTGTGGGGTGGGGCATGATGGTTATATCGAATCCAATGGAGGGGTCAAATTGTGTGCGGTTCCAGACAGTCTCCATGAGGATGGGGTGAGATAACGCCATCAGCCCAAAGATGAAGATCATGATCAATCCAAGCCTGCCAAGAGGCTGTTGAAGAAACAGCTCCCAGTGGCTATACAGCCACCGGCGGTGAGCCCATTGGTGTTGAAGGTATGTGCGTATTTTTTCTCGTGTAGAGACGCTGGATCCTTGTTGAGTCATAGAAGTCAATCCATACCTAAATATCTAACTCGAGGATCGAGATAGGTATAAAGGACATCTAGGAGGATATGTGCGGCAAGAGCGAGAATTCCAACAATTGAAAGGATGCCTAGAAGGACCGGGATATCTTGATATTCGATGGCGCTAAAAATGACCTCCCCCGTAGCTTGCCACATGAAGACTCGTTCGATCACCAAACTTCCGACCAAGATGAAAGGTAAATTCAGTGCCAAGCGTGTGATCACCGGGAGGATGGCATTCCGTGCAACATGCCGGTCGCGAATCACAGCATCGGGCAACCCTTTCGCACGAGCAGTTAGTACATAATCATCATGCTTCGTTTCAAGCATCGCGGTGCGCATGATCATCATCGTCTCCCCAAAGGAGAGAAGAACTACCGTGGCAAGAGGTAATGTTAGGTGAGCTAGGATATCGATTGCTAGGTAGCTGAGTCCTGATCTCGACCACCAAATACCAATTCCCATACCTATGATCACTAATCCAAAGGCCTGCGTTATCCAACGCCCACGATAGTTCTTTATTCTTTGAGAGATATGCCGTACCAGCAGGAAGGTTACGAAGCCGATGACGCTTGTGATAAACATTTGTGTCAACAACGTATCAATCATCACGGGTGCGTTGAACCAAACGTTGGGGTTAACAAGTCTTTGATAAGGAAGCCATCGCAGGTACCATCCGAAGATGTTGATCATCACGAAACCTAACCAAGGTGCAAATGAGGTATAGGCCGCGACACCACCTAAGGTCACCCCAAACTCAAGCCATCCCCCCCTGCGCCAGGCGATCACTTTGCCCAGCCAGATACCCAACAGATATGCCAATATGGCTGCAGAAAGGAAGAGAAGTAGGGTCCGAGAGATGCGATTGAAGAGGATCGCGCTGACCGGGGCTGGCCAATTTTGGAACGACACGCCTAGATCAAATCGTAAAAATCTACTTAACCAACGGAGGTATTGAGTCCAAAGTGGAAGATCCAATCCTAGTTGACGTTGCATGAAAGCGCGCCATGAGGGTCCTTGGAGCGTGAAAGCGGTAAAGTCATACGGGAGAGCGTGGATCAATGCAAAGAGCAAGGATTGGAAGAGGATTAGTGTTACAAACGCCCGGACCATTCGGCGGATGATGAATCTGAGCATCGAGGTCCCTAAGTCGGAATGGGTGTGATATCTCTCGCGTTTTCCCGTGCTGATCGAGAGGGTCAACTTCGTTTTGAGAGCAAGTCACCTACAAATATACCTGTTTTTGAGGAAATTGGTTCATAGAGAGTAAGGCTGATCAACCCGCGAGCGTTTCCAATGCCGCTCGGTGGCATTTGTGAGGATGTCTAAGTTGCCCCTTGACAGGGGAAGGTGGTCCAGGGCATAGGATTATTAAAAGGAGCACCCCCAGACCTGAGGGGGGCAAGCCCGGGGGCGGTCGCAACATTGACCCGAAGATCAAGTGACGACGCACGAATTAAAACATCATCTCTATATATGAGCAATAGTCAATTTGTCCCTCGGAATAAGGTAAGATGTCATCAACCAGTTGACCTTTGAGAGAGGTTAAACATCCTCCAGAGCGGCGAGAATCTCAGCGCTGTGGGTTGCGGGTTTGACCTTTTCAAAGACCTGAACGATTTTCCCCTCAGGGTCGATCAAGAAGGTTGTACGATGCACTCCCATGTGTTCGCGCCCCATGAATTTCTTCAAACCCCAAACCCCATAGGCTTCGCTTACTTGGTTTTCAGGGTCGGCTAACAGCGTAAATGGGAGTGTATGTTTGGTTTTGAATTTGGATTGTTTGGTGACAGTGTCGGGGCTGATCCCCAAGATCACAACCCCTCTTTCTTCATACATGCTGTAATCGTCACGGAAGCCGCAAGCTTCAGTTGTGCAACCTGGGGTATCAGCCCTGGGGTAGAAATACAGCACGACATATCGCCCATGAAAATCGCTAAGCCTGGTCGGTTGATCCTCATCTGAGAGTAGTTCAAAATCTGGAGCCAGTTCACCGGGTTTTGGCATCGACATTATGCTTCCTCCACTTGATTGTGATAGATTCATTGTTGATAGAGTAAAGGGATCAGGGATTAGGGAACAGGGATCAGGCGTATGGCTTCAATAAAACCTGATCCCTAATCTCACATCCCAGATCCTTTCCTTCATTGTTTTAGGAGAATCGGATAATCCACAGCGCAGTTCACCCAATTTCAGCGATGATCTCGCCCATAGGTGCGGTGTCGTATCCAGCGATTGTGTTAACCGCATTTTGAAACCCAGGCTCTTGTAATAACTCAACTAAAGGCTCTAATTTCGGGCTTTCATAATGCGCGCGAGGGATCACCAGGTCAAACCGTTCGTTGTACAGTGGAATGAAGTCCAGTTTAAGCGCATCCGCTGCAGCCCGGATGCCAAGTCCACAATCCACGGCTCCAGACGAGACTGCAGCTGCCACCGACAGGTGTGTGTACTCCTCCCGCCCATATCCAATGATGGAGTCCCTATCGATCCCCAATTCTTCTAGGTGGTAATCCAACAGGATGCGCGTGCCGGCTCCTTTTTGACGATTGACGAAAGTCAGACCGTCCTTCACCAAATCCGATAAATCCTTAAGGCTTTTTGGGTTACCAGGGGGGACGATTAGACCTTGCTCGCGTGTGACGTATCCTATGACGACGACAGGAATGCCAGGCAGGTACTTATCTATGTATGGCAGATTGTATTCCCCACTTTCGGGATCGAGAAGGTGACTCCCGGCCACATGAGCTTCACCCCTGCTTAGAGCGACCAATCCGCCCAGGCTACCTAGGTTTGCAGAACTGAGACGCGAACCTCGTTGGCTTAGATATTGGGCTATCAGATCGATTGTCAGGTCATGTGAACCAAGAACAAGAATCGTTCGTTCGATGTCGGTCAGCGACCGGTAAAGACGCACATGGACCGACTCTCCAGTTTGGAATCCTTGGACCCCAGCGGGGATCAGTACGATTCCATCGGCCCGTACAAGGGAGGTTATAACCCCGGCGCCTCTGGTCAATGGAGCAGCGATCATACGCTCACCAACACGACCGACCGTGACCCTCAAATACTCGTCATCACCTAGCGATGAGTGGACCTTGCGAGTTAGTGTGGCGTTTATCTTTTGTGGTGAAAGCGGGGGGCGACCAAGCCAACGCGCCAATAAGGGTTCGACGAAAATCTCACCCGTCAATGCAGTCGAGACCGGGTAACCGGGGACTCCAATCACTGGAACGCAGGCATCTGAGGGACTGCCCGCTTCAGATGTATGTTCCACCAGCCCAAGAACCACCGGGTGACCTGGTCGGACAGCAACACCATGAACGAGCAACTTTCCAAGACTTTGGACAACTTTTGCCGTATGGTCATCCAATCCAGCGGAAGACCCGGCGTTTACCAGCACCAGATCGTGGTTGACTGCTGCCTCTGCTACGGCTTCACGGATGCGTTCAAAGTCATCAGGCAGGCTCGGGAATCTTGTAGCCTGACCGCCCCAGGTTTCAACCTGGGCTCCAAGGACGAGGGAGTTGTACTCGATGATTTCTCCTGGCTTGACCTCCGAGCCTATTGAGACCAATTCGCTGCCTGTAGGGATGATGGCAACCCTTGGTCGCCGCCATACGTGAACCTGATCATGCCCGCTACCGGCGATGGCTCCAAGATCTACTGGACGCAGTTGGTGACCAGCAGGTACCACCAACTCCGTAGCGACCATGTCCTCTCCCATAGCACGCACATGAGTCCAGGGTGCAAGAGCAGCGCGGATTCGAACTGCTGGTTCCTCTGTGCCCTCGACATGCTCAA
The DNA here is from genome assembly GCA_020350285.1 of Anaerolineaceae bacterium. Classification (GTDB taxonomy): domain Bacteria; phylum Chloroflexota; class Anaerolineae; order Anaerolineales; family E44-bin32; genus DUEZ01. Next base: position 3,172,764 of record CP070708.1, on the reverse strand, counting down.
CGTTTTCGATCGGCACCACTGCATCAGCCCACGTCGGTATCGGGTCGCCGGTATCCACATAGGTCGCGTTGTGGTCAACTTCTAGTGTTATCGGGTTTCGATCGCTGGCGCCGCTTGTGTCAGCTGAACGTAGAGTGTAACCGTCCATCGCTGCTGCGTAGTAGTGAGGTGAAGAAATGCGAGCCCAAACAGGTTCTGCCGTTACACGCCCTAAGGCATTTTCCAAAGAGATTATCTCGGCTTCCAGGGGCTTCCACAGACCAACACCCTCTAGCGCTTCGATCAATATATCCCAAGCTTTTTCGAGGGGGATATCACTTAGATAGATGTTTTCCATCTCGTGGTTAGAAGTCATTGTGAGGTAGAGACTCCCATGTATGACAAAAGTTCATGATCCTCAAGACTTTCATTGTTTTCTGTATGTTTTTTTTATTGGATCTTGCACAAACGACATTGGCTAAAACAATCTTACTTCAACGACTGTGCCTGCCGAGAGACCTGTCGCTTCAGGAGGGATTCGGACCAGTCCGTCCGCGCGGACCAGGGTGAAGATCAAGTTGGAGCGTCCAAATATAGGTTCAGCCATCAGTTCATCTTCCGTGATGTGGAGACGAACCGGTAGGTAGTCCTCGCGGCCAGCTTCCGAGGCCACATTAATTGACATTTGTGCCGATACCTTTGGGACCAATGTCGACCTCTCCATGCCCAATAGGCTTCTGATCAGCGGTCCAACAAACAATCCGGCGACGACCAGGGCGCTTACCGGATTGCCAGGGAGACCAATCATCGGTACACCATCTGCGACAGCTAAAATGGTAGGCTTTCCAGGTTTGATGGCGATCCCATGCACGAGAACGCCAGGTTCCCCACAGGCGCCCAAGACATCAACCGTGATATCCCTCGCGCTTACAGACGAACCGGCTGTTATGACGACGATGTCATCCTCGGCATGTGCTCGTTCTGTGGCTTCGTAGAGGGCGTCGTAACGATCAGGGATGATGCCACGGGCGACCGGTTCACCTCCGGCTTGTGAAACGAGTGCGCTCAGTGTATGAGTATTGATATCTCGAATCTGACCTACCTGCGCCTCCTCATTCGGAGATACGATCTCATCACCGGTAGAAAGAATCCCCACCCGAGGACGGCACGCAACATTGACATCGGTCACACCGAGGGCCAGCATCCCGCCTATTTCTTGAGCTCGGATCAGTGTTCCAGCTTCCAAAACGGTTTCACCAGTCTTTACGTCCTCACCCTCCATGAGTACATGCTGCCCAACAGCAACCGGTTTAAGCACCTCAATCTCCCCGTCACGGATCATCTGGGTATCTTCGATCATCACGACGGCGTCGGCGCCGTCGGGGATCATCCCTCCGGTATGGATCAGTGCAGATTGGTTGGGACCGACCACCAAATCAGCCGGGACTCCCATATGGATCTCTCCGATCAGCTTGAGGTAGGCAGGTAGGCTAGGGCTAGCGCCAAATGTATCCTCGGCGCGTACGGCATACCCATCGTGGGTCGATCGGGCAAAGGGGGGTAGAGGGTGTGGAGCTGTCACAGGTTCGGACAAAACACGATTCAGAGCTTCCACCGTAGGAATTCGTTCCACTCCTGTACGACTGGAATCCGGGATCGCCCCCAGTAAACGATCTAAAGCCTCAGAGGATGTAAGCAGGTGGAGGAACTCTGGCATCTCTAACTCAACAGATAACCAATCAATTCAAGATATATTGTCAGTCCGAACAAGCCCAATGCCGCTATGGTTAAGTTGCGTAATCGAGCTGGAAAGCCGCGACGGATTCGTTCCATATGCCAGACTTGAACTGCAGCCAATGGGAGTGCGATCAAAGCTCCAAGGGCTACCCTCCTGGGGAGACCATTGATGAAAGCTACCAGGAAGCTGGCGATCGCAAAGACGATCGTGAGATCGTGAATTCGCATCGCAGTTGCCCAACCCAAACGGATCATCAATGTTCGCTTCTCCAGCTTGACATTGCGAGCATACTCTGGCAACTCGAAACTGATCATCATAGCGAAATGCAGTGCGACCAGCGGTGTGGTACTCATGAGCATCAATCGGTGAAGCTCGCCTGTTTGCAGGGCGAAGCTGAAAGTTGGGATCAGTCCTGCAATGACCAGTGAAAGGACTAGTTCACCATATCCGGAGGTGAGAAGTCGAACAGGTGGAGTGCTGTAGAAAAAATATCCGAGAAAGATAAGCAGCAGGATCAACCATGCCACAAGCGGAATCTGACCGCCTACGAGCATAATGGAGACTAATGTGGCAGCGATGACCATACATACGATCGTCGCGTTGAGGGCGGTTTGTAGTGACAAACCTCCCTCAGCTAGGGCTTTGCTCAGACCTAGATATGGGTTAGACCGAGAACCTTCAACCTCGACTTGTGGTTCGTGGTATTCGAAAGAATAGTGCGCAGCTAATTGCAACATGGTCACCAGACTTTGACCGAGTAAATAAAGCCCTAAATCAAAAGGACGACCAAGATAAGACGCAATGGCGGAACCGAGACCGTATAGCAAGGCACCAGCTAATATGGGTAGTGGGTGACTAAGACGCAAGAAAAGTCGCAGGCGCTCGAGGGTTATATTCACGCCTCGACCTCCCAGGGGATCTGATAATCCCCCTCATGGAGGTTCTCATCGTGGGTCGCTATGCGTAAGAAAGTCGCTGGTCCATCGAGCACTCTATACCCGAAAGCCACACCGAAGGGAACGAGTATTAAAGTAGGACGACTGCATATCAAACGATAGCGGATGTCATAGGTCGGTGAATTCTTTCGAAGGTCATGCCAATGAAATTCGACTTGTCCTTCACACAATGCCCATACCTCATCCGCAACCTCACGGACATTTAATCTCAACGGTGACTCAGGGTAAGCTTTGACGATCTCTGCGAACCCGAAACGACGCAAGAGGTGATCCGAGTCGTGTAAAGTCGGCCATCGGATAACCCCGGTTTCTTCGATGGACAGGATGGACTTGATGTAGAGATCGTGGATCGGGTATGTTTCAGGCATGGTTTCTGAGTATTACGGTATTTTATCAAAGTTAGTCTGATAATGGTTTAGTCAATATTCCTCAGATAGCCATCAGCGATCAGCTATCAGAAATTTCAAAAAAAATTCATTCCATGAATCCCGGACTGAACTGAAATATGGTAGGAAAATAAAAAAGCTTTTAGCTGATAGCTAATAGCTGAAGGCTGATAGTTTGATTCTTTCCAGATTTCAATCATCCCCTGAATATGTTCGAGAGGAAGAACCATAGATTGGCGGGGCGTTCTGCTAATCGACGCATGAAGTAGGGATACCACTCGATCCCATAAGGGACATATATACGGACAGGGTAGCCTGCATCCTTCAATTCCTGCTGTAAATCACTTCGGATGCCATGTAGCATCTGGAATTCCAACGCCTCTTTCGGGAGCCCCACCTTCTCTCGATATTCTCTAGCGAAGTCGATGCGCGCAGGATCATGGGTTGCGATAGCAGCCACTGGAGGGACTTTACCAGTTGAAATCTCCCCATCGATTAACGAAGCGTCGATGAGGATCATGGCCAGGCGGTCAAAATTCGCATCGACATCTGCTTTTCGAGGGTAAGCCACATCTGGAGACTCGCGATAAGCACCCTTGCATAAGCGAAAATGAGCCCCATCAGAGAGCAATTGTTTGGTGTCTTCTTCGCTGCGGTAGAGATAGGATTGGACTGCCAGCCCAATATTTGTCACTCCCTCGGCTCTCAGAGTACGAAAGACTTGCCATGTGCGATCGACAGTCGAAAAATCTTCAATATCGGCTCGGACCATGATGCCAAAATCCGCTGCTCTGGTAGCAATACGACGCAAGTTTGATAGGCAAAGTTCCATATCGATGTTCAAGCCTAATTGCGTCAGTTTCACGGAGATGTTGGATTCCACTCCTGCCTTATTGATAAGCAGGAGCGATTGAAGATAATCCTCTGCCGCTGTGAGAGCTTTTTCGGATGAGTTGACATTCTCGCCTAGGTGATCCAGGGTGACGAATAGGCCACGTGCGTTTAGCGTTTGGATTACCTCTAGCGCCTCCTCCAGTGTGTCTCCGGCAATAAAACGTGAGGCAGCACGACGAGCGAAGTGCCAGCCAGTAACAAGGCGGAGTGCCCAAGAAGCTTTCGATAGGTAAATAAGGATAGCACGTATCAAGTCTTCACTCCTTAGCTGTGTGGTTCACGCCCGATGTTATGCAGGAGCCGAATGAGAATGCGTAGAAGGTCAGGCCAGGTTCGTCGATCGAAAGACTGAGTTCTCGGATTTGAACATCGGGATTTCGCACCAGGGTATACATCCGTGGCGCATCAATCCTTACCATTGCTTGACCTGAAGCGATGTAAACATCCTCTCCAAAGGAACCAGGGTGAAGAGACTCGCCATCTTGAGTAAGGGTGATATGTAGTGGATCATCTCTGCGGTATGGCAGTAGGTCGGGATCTGCAGATGGGGAAAGCACCGCATTTACCGTGGCGGCATGATAAGGGAGGGTGATGGTTCCCCCTTCGCTTTCCAAGGTCAAACCGTCATCTATCACACGCCAGGTACCGTCAAGATAGAAATGCCCGTCGACACGTTCGGCGGGCAGTGTGAAACTAAGGTGTTCATCGAGGGGTGGTTGTGAGTTCCCTACGGCGTCGATGTGTAGTTCTTGTGTGGTAGGTGCACAAACTGCGCCTGGTGCGTCTTCTGGTCGCAGAGTAGGCAGGAGCTCAGGAAGTTCGAGATCTGTGTTCTTCTCCGTTAAGAGCGATTGAATGGCGGCCTCCGATTGAGCGTAAGCACCTTCACCGATCTGTCGATAACGCAGGTACCCATCCGTATCTACTAAGTAGATGGTGGGCCAATACCGATTGGCGTATGCTGTCCATATGACTTGGTCATTATCAAGGATTACTGGCCAGCGAATTCCCAGACGACCCACGGCCGCTTTCACCTGCCCGGGATCGCGAGCGAAAATAAATTCTGGTGTATGAACCCCAATGATCTCAAATCCATGATCAGCGTAGCGATCGTACCAGGCTCGCAAGTAAGGCATGGTGCGCAGGCAGTTAATTCAGGTGAAATCCCAAATATCGACCATGACCACTCGGCCACGTAATCTGGTCATGGTGAGAGGTTCCAGGGCGTTGACCCAGGGGGCTTGTGGGAGCTCAGGTGCACGTACGATTGGGCGGGTGAGATCCACGTTGAAATTGTAGCAGGAAATGGTGGATGACTCCACTGAAAACGGAACAACCACGAGATGATTGTGGGTACATGTGGGGGTGCGGGCTGCACCCACACCCCCACATTCACCCTTTTCTACTCCTCGAGCGTGATTTTTCAACGCCCTCATGGATTGAACGAATCATGAGACACTGTGAGTAATTTCCGACTTGGGGTGGCCTCGTTCTTATGCTAG
>CP070708.1:3156752-3167209 GCA_020350285.1 Anaerolineaceae bacterium | reverse complement strand
ATAGATGACCGCCAGAGAGCGTTTGACCCGCGGCATGTGAGCCGGGGCCTCCTGCCCCTTGAAGGTGATCAGGTACGCTTCTGTGCCGCGCCCGATCTTCTTGGCTGCGCGCTCTGAACCTTCGGCAAGAATGTCCCCGAAACCCTCGCGTTTGGCAATTTTCTCCGTCAGCTTGACCATCGACTCGGCATTGCCCCAGGTTAGATCGAGTCCATCCGTATCCTCCAAGGTCAGTTTACCTTCGTTGAAGGCCTCGAATGCCCATGAAATAGTGGCCCCGCATGAAATGGTATCCATGCCATACTTGTTGCATATCTCGTTGGCTTTGCAGATTGCGGGCAGGTCGTCGATGGCGCAGTAATTACCAAAAGTTGAGGTCGTTTCGTATTCCGGTCCACCATAATGCGGATCAACCTGGTAGGTACCCTCGGTAATCTCGACCACGCGCTTGCAGCGCACTGTGCAGGCGTAGCAGGTATCACGCCCTAAGCGGTCCTGCTTACCTTCGGCCGCACCTCTTAAGACGGTATCGTACATGGTGGTGCCGTCGATGGCCTCCCACTTATCGAACACGCCACTGTTGAAGTTGTAAGTGGGCAATGTTCCGGAGGTCTGATTCGAACCGGTCGTCTCGGCGGTGCCGTACTTCGCCAACCCATCAATGTCGGAATCTGCCAGATTGTCCACGCCCCATTTGGCGAGCTGGCTGAGACCAGCCTTGTCGGCAACCTTTGGGCGTTTCTTGCCGCGCACGGCAACGGCTTTTAACTTCTTGGAGCCCATTACGGCTCCCATCCCCGTGCGTCCGTTCGCGCGGTTGGACATGCTGAAGATACCAGAGAAGCGCACACCGGCTTCTCCGGCAGGGCCGATTTGTAGAACTTCGATCTTGTCATCGCCCAGCTCTTCCTTGATGGTCGCTTCGGCTTCGCCAGTTATCAATCCCCACAGATGAGAGGCATCTCGGAGTTCGTAGTTACCATCTTGAATCCAGAGATATACCGGTTTATCTGATTTTCCCTTGATGACGATGGCATCGAGCCCGGCAAACTTGAGTTCAGCTGGAAAGAAACCCCCTCCCTGCGAGTCCCCAATCGCTCCTGTCAGCGGTGATTTGGCAGCCGCGGTCATGCGACTCTGACCCGAGATGGCTGCCCCGGTCAGGACGCTGAGCGCCAGCACAAGCACATTTTCAGGGCCAAGCGGGTCTGCCCCGGGAGGTATTTCCTTGAGCAGGTAGTGCATCGCCAACGCGCTGCCCCCCATGTATTTGCGATAGAACGCCTCAGCCGGTTCTTCTACACGAAACTCCCCATTCGTGAGGTCAACATGCAAAATCTTCCCATTATAGCCATGTGCCATCGTTCTCTCTCCCAGGTGTTTGGATTGATCGATCGGTTATTCCTACACCTTCTCATCTGCCGCCGCTAACCGATGAGAATATCTTTATTTGGTCACCATCCCTCAGCTGGCGCGACGTATCCGGTTCGTATTCATCATTCACGCTGACAACAACCCTGCGTTGGATATCAAATTCTTGGAGGAGGCTATCTATCGTGGCTCCTTCTTCCAACTGCAAGATCACTTTCCCCTTCGCTTCGGGGGGTAACTTCTCTCTCAGTATGGAATAGAGTTGCAGGTGAACTTTCAAGGATCCCTTCACACTGATGAATTAATATATGCATTCACTGAAATGAAATTCATGAAGGAGATACCCTCATATATCATCCTTCTTAATGTTTTATAACTCTTTCAATGATACCTGATGCTATTTCAAGCCCTTTAATATCTCACGGCTAGAATTCTTGCCATTGATACCGGTCACCCCTCCACCAGGGTGGGTAGCTGCACTACAAAGGTAAAGGTTGTGCACCGGTGTGCGGTATTGAGCATAACCAGGAATGGGTCGCATCCATAGGATTTGATCTAACGTCATATCGCCATGGACCGGATTGCCTTCCGGGAGATTGTAAACATCTTCTATGTCTAGTGGAGTGATGACTTTGCAATCTTGAACGCAGCTTTCGAAATCAGGTGCATACTCTGAAATGGTGTCCGTTACAAGTTGGCGGATAACTCCTCGCATTTCATCCCAATCGCCTTCGTGTAAATGGAATGGTATATATTTGACCGTTACAGACATGCAATGTTTGCCCTCAGGGGCTAACGTGGAATCGGTGAGGGTTGGAATCTGAATGTCAAGATATGGTCGTTTTGAATACCGGCCATATTTTACTGGATCGTACGCTTTTTGAAGGTATGACATTGTCGGCGCGATCTGGACAGTACCGCTGATAAGTTGCTGTACATCAGCTCCAGCAGCCGTGAAGCTGGGAAGCTCATCTAATGCATAATGTACGCGTGCCATTGTGCCGCGATACTTGATATTCTGGATGTGTTTCACGATCTTTTGATCGAGAAAGTACGGATCGATAAACTTTAAAAATGTCGTACGCATGTCAACTGCCGAAACTACTGCCGCAGCTGTAATAAGATCACCATTAGTTAATTTAATACCGATCGCATGACCACTCTCCATGACAATCTCAGCAACTTCAGAATTGGTCATGATTTCTGCACCAAAGCTCTTGGCAGCATTTGCCAAAGATTTTGTTAATGCTCCCATGCCACCCTTCACACGACCACTGAATTTAAAAAGATTGTTGCTGCTTACCGAACAATTGTAGAACAAGGCAAATGCTGTGCCCGTTTCTTGGGGTCCCCATGAGATATTACTAACAGATGAAGCGGCAATTGTGCCCTTCACTACGTTCGACTCAAACCATTCGTTGAGTAAATCCGATATTGGCATAGGAAGGACGCGTATCACCTGGGCGACATACTCCCATCCAAGATTTCGTACGGGTTTGACGAATTTTAGCAAGCTGATCATGTCGCCCCATCTGACATCTGGCAGATCAGGTGGAGGTATATTGTTTAAAACAGCCATAATCTGGCTATATGACCTCAGCACTTTGATAAATTGGGGATAGGCAGCAGCGTCTGCCTGAGAGTATTTCGCGATTTCATCAGCTGTGCGGGTGACGTCATGCCAGATCGTGAGATGACTTCCATCAGGTTGCGGGGAGAATATGAGAGGGTCCGTTGGAAGGATCTCTAAACCGTGTTGATGAAGATTTAGATCGGTTATCACAGCAGGGGAGAGAGCACTTGCTCCGGATGCAAGGGAAGAGTACTTGTAACCAGGAAAAAATTCTTCAGTGACAGCGGCACCACCAACCATCTCTCGCTTTTCGAGCACGAGTACTCTATGACCAGCTTTGGCAAGATAACCGGCGGTAACCAACCCATTATGCCCGGCGCCGATAACAATCACATCATATTTGTTTCGCAGTTCTTTCGCTCCAGACAACTCTCGCTCAGAGGTTTTATTTTCCATCTTTGATGATCTCCATTGCCGCTAATCGTCCTGGAGTACCCGTGATACCCCCACCCGGGTGCGTGCCGGAGCCGCATTGGTAATAATTGCGGATGGGTGTTCGGTATTTAGCCCATCCAGGGGTCGGTCGCATGAAAAAGAGTTGATCGAGCATGAGCTCACCGTGGGAAATGTTGCCTTCAGTAATTCCAAGCTCCTGTTCGATATCCCATGGTGTGAGTACTTGCTTGTGTAGGATCAGATCCTTAATGTTTGGTGCAAACTCAGCCAAAGTGTCAATGACCGCATTACCAAAAGCATCGCGCTGTTGATCACGGTCGCCATGAGAAGGCATGTCATAGCAGGCATACTGTACGAATATCGACATGACGTGTTTGCCAGGTGGCGCCATAGATGGATCAACCGTTGAGGGGATGATGCATCCCATGAACGGCCTTTTTGAAAAATCATCATACTTGGCATCATCGTAGGCTTGTTCCAAATAATCCGTGCTAGGGCATATCTCCTGCATAGCACGCATCAACGCCTTGTCCTTCATCGCCGGGAAATCAGGCAAACCATCCAGTGCCAGGTTTACTTTACCGGAGGAGCCGCGGTACTTGAAGTTATCAATTGCCTGCACCAATTCTGAGGGCAGATCTTTCTCATCCACGAGCTTGCGGAAGGTGACCTTTGGATCGCAAGCAGAGACGACCGTTTTCCCATAAATCTCATCACCGTTCTCCAATGCTACTCCGACAGCCTGCCCGTTCTGGACAATCACCTGAACCACAGGAGCATTGCATCGAATTTCTGCGCCGTAGCTGCGCGCGGCACTCGCAATCGCTTCACTCACGCCACCGGTTCCGCCCCTCTGCCAACCCCAGCTGGACAACGCACCATCCAGTTCACCAAGGAAATAGTGCAGTAACACGTAGGCTGTGCCCGGAGACTTAGGACCAAGCATAGTACCAACGATGCCAATGGATGCTTGGGTCGCGATGAGAACGTCTGTCTCAAACCATTCTCTGAGAAAATCATGGGCGCTCATCGTCATAATCTTCGTCAGCCAATGGAATTTCTCTTTACCCAGAGTTTGTACATGCTTTCCTAAATCACGGATTGTGCGTAGCCCATCCATGCCCGGTCTACGGAGATCGGGCGGAACCATTGTCAAAATGGGCCGCACTGCACGGGCTAAGTCGTACATTAGATTAGAGTACAAAGGGAATATATCTGCATCACGTCGTGAATGCCGCCGAATTTCGTCAATGGTGTCATCCTCATCTGCATAGGATGCGATGTAGTTGCCGTCTTCCATTGGCGTAAAAGCACCCTCCAATGGCATCAGGTGTAGGCCGTGCTTGGGCAGTTCGAGATCTCGAATAATCCTTGGAGGTAACAGGCTGATTACATAAGAGTAAACAGTGTATTTAAATCCCGGGAAGATTTCCTCTGTTACAGCCGCTCCACCAAGGACATGTCGCTGTTCCAGCACGATCACCTTACGGCCAGCTTTTGCTAGGTAAGCCGCGGCCGTCAGGCCGTTATGACCCCCGCCGATGATGATTGCATCATAATTCTTTGTCATATTCATACCCTAATGACTTCCCATGCTTTTCTTCCGGGGTGGATCATAAAAAGGGAGCTTCACGACAGTCGCCTTTGCCTGTTTGCGCTGAGCATCGATGGTCACCTCCATGTCCACGACTGTGCCCGGTTTGGCATACTGTGGTTTAAGCCTGGCAATGGCAATGGATTTCTTAAGGATGGGGGACCAGGTACCGCTGGTCGCTTTACCAATTTGTTCTCCATGGGAATATATGGGCACTGCTTCACTCCAAGCCTCGGGAGGTAAATAGAGCGGCATGTCGAATTCAGCGAAAATGGCTTCCAAAGAATTCAAGTCTACTTCCAAGCCCACCGTTGCCCAAGCGGGACCGCGAGCTTTCTCCTGCTTAAGCGCTTCTTGGCCAACGAAGAACTCCTTGTCCAATTTGACTGCCCAACCTAATCCCAATTCAAGTGGGGATGACTTCTGAAATTCGTGAACAACCTTCATGGACGAATTGAAATCCACATCTGTGAGCAGCAACCCGGCTTCTATCCGGGTCATTTCGAGGGCGAAATCACCAAATGGGATGAGCCGATATGCCTCGCCAGCCTCAAACAACATGTCCCAAAGTTGAACTGCATGTTGTGGTTGGACCCAGATCTCGTATCCCAGATCGCCTGTGTATCCTGTACGAGAGACTTCGACAGGAATGCCCGCGATTTTCGTCTTCGTGATGTCAAAATAGGCGAGCTTCTCAATTTCTTCTCCCGAAAGCTGTTTCAGCAAATCGCGCGAAAAGGGTCCTTGAAGCGCTAAGCCAGCCAATGACTCAGTGACATCATCGATGGACACATCCAACCTGACCGCGTTATCTTCCAACCAGTAGAGCATAGGATCTCCGGTCGTTAATCGGAAGGATCCCTCATCCAGGTGGGCGAGTAGTCCATCATCAATGATTTTGCCCTCATCGTCACACCATGGTGTATATAAAACACGACCGACAGCGCAACGGGAGACATCCTGTGTGACGATACGGTTCAACAACCCCAGCGCATCCGGTCCGTGAATGTGATATTTGGGGATCATCGAGATATCAAATACAGCACATGCAGTACGAACTGCGAAATATTCATGGGTATGGTCTGGTGCATACATGTCAACCAGGAGCCAGTTAGACCATAGACTCCAGTTATAGAGTTCGCACAACTCTGATGTTCGTGGGTGAAAGGGGGTTTGTTTCATAAAATCTCATCCCTGTTGAAGTATTTTTAACATTTTCCTTGCACATCGTGATTAATGGTAGTGATTCCGAAAACCTTAACGCATCGCCCTAGGATCGAATCTTTATTCCCTTGGGGTCATACATCGGGCGCAGGGAAGCCTTGGCGGGATAGCGCACGCCTGCCACCTCGATCTCGTAGCTCCCGCTCCTGACAAAATCAGCCGTTACACCTGTTTCGTTCTTTACAGAACCCAGGCCAAGTGCTCCTCCAAGCGTGTATCCGTACCCCCCACTGGCGAGTTCACCAACTCGTTTCGCATTCCGGAAAATGGGTTCACCACCATAAAGCAGAGGCTCCGGATCTTCAAGCAAGAATTGGACGAGGCGGTGCTTGAGAATGCCTTCTTCCTTTTGCCGCAGGAGGGCGTCTTTCCCTATGAAGTCGTCGGGTTTGTCGAAATCTACCGCAAAGCCCAGGCCCACTTCCAAAGGAGTGTCCGTATTGTCAACATCCCAGCCGTAGTCCCGGTATGCTTTCTCAATACGTAGCGTATTCAATGCCTGGAACCCGGCGTGTTTAAGGTCGACGTTTTTACCTGCATCTACGAGCATATCGAAGACGTGCAACGTGAACTCGGTTGGCACGTAGAGTTCCCAACCCAATTCGCCCACGTATGTAATCCGCAGCGCCTTGACGAGTGCATAGCCCATATCGATCTCTTGCGCGGTAAGGTATGGGAAGGCTTGGTTCGACATATCCGCGCTGGTCAGACTGCTTATCAGTTGGCGGGATTTCGGCCCCTGCACATTGAGAATGTTATAGCCGGAGGTCACGTCGGTGACGAAGACATGCGCATCTGGTGGTGTGTGGTCCTTCAGCCAAGTTTCAACGTGGGTATGGGCTTTGTCCACCAATATCAGCAGATAAACATCTTCCGCCAGACGGGTCACCGTCATATCTGCTTCGATGGTGCCGCGTTCGTTCAGCCACTGAGTGTAAACAATACGGCCAACCGGCACCGCCACATTGTTGGCGCATATGCGGTTGAGCACTTTTTCAGCGTCGCGGCCCTGGACGAGGAATTTGGACATATGGGTTAAATCCATCAATATCACATCCTCGCGGGCAGCCTGGTGTTCCGCGGCCACGTAATCGAACCAATTCTGGCGTCCCCAGGAATACTCAACTTTGGGCTCAATGCCCGCTGGAGCGAACCAATCTGGATACTCCCATCCAACGGATTCCCCATAATAGGCGCCGGCCTCAGCGAGACGGTCATACAGAGCCGATTTGCGAGAACCGCGCGCCGTTTCGGGCTGCAGATTCGGCCAGCTGATATATTGCCAGCCCAAAAGTTCCACGGTGCGGTCGTGTAGATATTTGGGGTTGTTTTGGAAGGGCATCAAACGGTCGATATGGATTTCACTGACATCCACGGATGGATAGCCGTCGACAATCCACTGGGCCATCACAAGTCCGGCGCCGCCACCAAATAGAATGCCCAGCGAGTTGAAACCTGCACAGACGTAGTAATTCTTCAACTCTGGTGCTTCTCCCATCAAGGTGCCCATGTCGGGCGTGAAGCTCTCCGGACCACAGAAGAATTGGTGTACCCCAGCATCTTTTGCGATCGGAATGCGTTCCATGGCTTTTTCGACATACGGCATTAAACGGTCCCAATCAGGTTGTATCTCACCGAAACTGAAATCCTCTGGGATGCCATCCATCCCCCATGGGCCAGCTACCGGCTCAAACAATCCCAGCATCAGCCCACCCATTTCTTCACGGTAGTAGGCAAATAGGTCCGGGTCTTCGACGATGGGCAGATCCGGATGCATGCCTTCGATGGGCTCAGTAATCAGATAGTAATGTTCGGCGGCATGCAGCGGCACATTGACGCCGGCCATCAAGCCCAATTCACGCCCCCACATGCCGCCACAGTTGACCACGTATTCGGCCTCAATTTCTCCCTTATTGGTGACCACACCGGTCACACATCCATTCTTCTTCTTGATCCCGGTGACTTTGGTCTCTTCAAAAACGCGTGCGCCACCCATCTTTGCGCCTTTAGCAAGCGCCATGGTTGTGTCAATTGGATTTACCCGGCCATCGTCTGCTGTGTAGAATCCGGCGATGATGTCACCCGTCTCAAACAGAGGCCACATGTTCTTGACCTCTGCTGCGGAGATCTCCTCTGTGGAGACGCCATAGCCGCGGGCGTATGTGGCCCTGCGACGGAGGCTATCTAGTCGGTTTGGGTTGGTGGCAGGCTGAAGGTAACCAATGGGCTTGAACCCCGTATCCTGGCCGGTCTCCTCTCCCAACTTTTCATAGAGATCACGAGTGTATTTGGCCATGTGGATGGTCGTTTCGGTGGAGAACCCGCTGACGATCAACCCCGCCGCGTGCCAAGTTGTTCCGGCCGTCAACTGCGTGCGTTCAAGCAGCACGACATCTCGCCAGCCCAATTTCGTCAAATGATAGGCGACGCTGCACCCGATCACGCCCCCGCCTATGATCACAACCCGCGCGCGCGATGGCAATGAATTGTTTGCAATGTTTAACTGTGGGTCCTTGGTCATGGAAAACTCCATACTTGAAGGAAACTGGTTGCCGGGGATAAACCTGCATCCAAGATGATCACCCCATCGGTCCTTCGGCCTGAGTCGGGCGGGAAGGGATAGTTGGTAATGGAAACAGGGGCTGAAGATAGTCGTCCCACGGAAGTATGATGAGCAAGGCTAGGTTGTGCGTGGTCTCCATGGACAACACCCCTGCCCAGTAAAGATTCGCGTTCTCTAAAACTCTTTTTAAAGCTTTTTCAATAAGGGTACCAGTATTCCTTCATCCCTCCTTCAATATCCCAATGGATATGCTTCACCTGACAGAATTCATCGTACCCTTCTTGGCCGAGTTCACGTCCGATTCCACTCATCTTCATGCCACCGAAAGGACCGGCGAAGTTATCGGTCAGCGGGTCGTTGATCCAAATGGTACCCGCTTGAACCTCTTCAAAGAAACGCTTCACCAACTTAGCGTCATGCGTCATCAGTGAGGCGCCCAAGCCGTATTCGCTGTCGTTTGCAAGTTGAATGGCCTCGTCGAAATCACGATATGGCATGAGGGGTATTACCGGGCCAAAAGTCTCCTCACGCATGATATGCATGGAATGATCGACATCCACAAGAACAGCCGGTCGGAGAAAGAAACCATGCTTAAATTCGGCCGGACGATCCCCTCCTGTCAGAACCTTAGCTCCAGCACTCACCGCATCTGCGATTTGACTCTCGACGGCCTCCCGGAAGGAATTGCGAATCATCGGGCCTATATCGGTGCCTTCGTCCAGACCATTCCCCAAACGTAATTTGCTGACATAATCTGCTAGATGCTCACTTAACTGAGAAAAGATGCTCTCATGAACATAGGCCCGTTCCGTGCTGGTGCATACCTGGCCGGTGTTGATGAGGGCAGCATAAGCTAAACCACTTACCGCCACATCGATGTCCACGTCCGGTGCAATGACCATCGGATCCTTGCCGCCTAGTTCCAGGTGCATCTTTTTCATCATAGGCGCTGCGAGGGAGGCGATACGCTTCCCTACGTCCGTGGAACCAGTGAAGGCAATCATCCGCACGTCCGGGTGCGTAACAAGGGCTTCGCCAACATCTGACCCGGTTCCGGTTACGACGTTTACGACCCCAGGGGGGAAATGATCGCAGGCTACTTCTACCAAGCGCAGCGTGGTTAGCGGAGTCAGTTTGGAAGGCTTAATGATCACTGTATTCCCAGCAGCTAATGCCGGCGCTAATTTCCATACCAGCAGGAGCAAGGGGTAGTTCCACGGGACGATGCATGCAACCACACCCCAAGGTTCTTTGAGTACAAAGTTGAATTGTGCCGGATCGCCGGGAGGAATCACGGTTCCCCGTTCATGTCGAGCCAGCTCGGCGTAATAATCGAAGGTTTCTTCCGTCCACCAAAGTTCTTCGTCGTTCTCAGGGACAGGCTTCCCTTCTTCTTTTGTGAGCAGTTCTACCAGCTCATCATGATGCTCTCTGACTTTGGCGGCGGTTTGATGAAGAGCAACCGCGCGCTCCGATGCAGGAATTCGCCGCCACTTAGGGAAAGCCGCATTTGCCGCCGCGATCGCCTGATGTGTGTCTTCTTCCGTTCCGTGCGGAACCTCATCAAGTATCTCTTCGGTGGCTGGATCAATAACCTCGATGACCTGGTTTGAAGCTGAATCTACCCATCTGCCATTAACCCACATTTTCATTGCATGCCTCCTCCTCGACCGCTA
>CP070708.1:3139661-3156652 GCA_020350285.1 Anaerolineaceae bacterium | reverse complement strand
AGAGGGCAACCTCGTGGCAGGACGGCTTCGCTGATCTGTTCAGCGAGAAATGTGGCATGTGTCACTCGAGTTCTTCCGCCTTGGGCGGCTTGGATTTGAGCAACTACCAAGCGGCTTTAGAGGGCGGAGCCAGCGGTCCGGCCATCGTCCCTGGGGATCCGGATGCGAGTCTCCTGCTGACTCGCCAAGCTACTGGGGACCATCCCGGTCAGTTAGACGGTGACGAGTTAGCTCTGGTGCGACAATGGATTGAAGCCGGCGCGCTGGAGGAGTAACCTTTCAACCCTTGCGGAGGATTAGTTTGTTTGAACGATTGAGAAGAGGTCTGCGTAACTTCTTTTTCCCACCGCCTGATAGTCGGCGCTTAATCCGCCTCTTGCCTTACCTCACGCTCGGGGCACTTACACTCATCGCTCTGGTCACTGCCGCCTATGCCTGGGATTACACCAATTCGCCTGAGTTTTGTGGCACAGTCTGCCATACCATGCCACCGGAGTACACATCCTATCTGACTTCACCGCACGCGCGAGTTGATTGTGTCGATTGCCACATAGGGCGCGGCTTCATCGCCACCCGCATCACACGCAAGGCGGGAGACATCAATCACATCATCTCGCTTGCTTTTAGGACTTATGAATTCCCTATCCGGGCTGACGATCTCCGACCAGCTCGAGAAACCTGCGAAAAGTGTCACTTTCCAGAGAAGTTCTCCGATGACAGCCTGCGCGAGATCAAACGCTTCGGGGACGATCCTAACAACACACCTTCGAGCATCTATCTAACGCTAAAGACTGGTGGCGGCAGCAAGCGTCTAGGTTTAGGTCGCGGTATTCACTGGCACATTGAGAACCAGGTCTTCTTCCTGGCACTCGATCCGGAGGAGCAGGAGATTCCCTATATACAGGTTGTGGAGGACGATGGTTCTGTAACTGAGTTCATCGAATTGGGAACCGAGATTGACCCCTCAGACATCGACCCAAGCGAATTGAAACTCATGGATTGCATCACTTGCCATAACCGAATCACCCATCTGATCTATACCCCAGAGGCCACAGTAGATCAATTGCTTACACGTGAGGTAATCTCAGCCACCATCCCGGAAATTCGACGCAAAGCCGTGGAAGCCCTCCAAGGACCTTACGATAGCAACGAATTAGCTCTCCGTGGTATCGCCGGGCTTGTGGGCTACTACCAGACCTATTACGCCGATTTCTACGCCGAAAACAACGACCTGATCGATGCTGCGATCAGCGCCCTTCAGGACGCCTACATGAAGTCCGTCTTCCCTGAGCAACGTGCCGATTGGTACACTCATGCGAATAACATCGGTCACGAGGATTCACCTGGCTGCTTCCGTTGTCACGATGGCAAGCACCTGAACGAACAGGAAGAAGCCATTCGGCTGGAATGCAACCTGTGTCACTCCATCCCTGTTGTCGTAGGGCCCTCTGACTTCGTTGCGAATATAGAAATCAGCCGCGGTCCAGAGCCCCAATCTCACTTCAACCCCAATTGGATCAACCTGCATCGCGACATCTTCGATGCCACTTGCGAAAACTGTCACACGACCGCTGATCCTGGTGGGATTTCCAATACCTCTTTCTGCTCCAACAGCGCCTGTCATGGCAATGTTTGGGAATACGCCGGTTTCGACGCCCCGGGACTGCGCGAGATTCTCTTGCAGCAACTCCCGCCTCCGCCAGAACCCGAAGCGGAGCCTCCCGCCATATTGACATATCAAAACGCCATCGGCCCTCTTCTAATAGAACGTTGTGGCGCGTGTCATGGCACAGATGGCCTTCAGGGATTGGACCTGACGGCGTATGAAAAAGCGATCCTCGGCGGATTGAGCGGTCCGGCGATCGTTCCTGGTGATCCTGATGCGAGTCTGGTCATCGCAAAGCTGACCACAGACCAACCTCATTTCGCTCAACTAACCTTTTCAGAGCTAGAAATGGTGATTGAGTGGATCAATGCAGGAGCACCGGAGGGATAGCTACCCTCTATTCGTAATTAGGATAAAACCTGATGGGTGAAGATAAAGAGATTAATCGTCGCAATTTCATGAGTCTCGCCACCTGGGCTATAGGTGCCTTGATCGGTGCTGGACTAGGTATCCCAGCTATCGCGTATATCGTCGGACCAGCTCTACAGCGATTGGAGGCACAGGAATGGATCCGGCTTGGGTCCGCGGCCAAGGTCGAGTTAGGCACACCGACATTATTCAAGACCAAGATAGAGCGTAAAACTGGCTGGATCGTGAACGAGGATGAAATCACGGTCTATGTCCTGACGGAAGACGGTCGCGATTTTGTTGCGATGTCCAATATCTGCACTCACCTAGGCTGTCGTATTCGCTGGGTCGCTGATTCGGGACAGTTCTTCTGTCCCTGCCACAATGGCGTTTTCGATAAGGACGGAGGGATCGTCTCCGGACCTGTCCCTCGTCCGCTCGATCGTTTTGAACTCAAGGTTGAAGATGGGCAGTTGTATATTCTAGGAGGTTGATATGGCCACCCGAATTGGGAATTGGTTGGACGAACGCTTCGGATGGCGTAGAGTATGGGAAGTAATCTTCCTTCGAAAGGTTCCCAAAGTTAATTGGCTGTATACGTTGGGGAGTGCCACGCTTTTCGTCGGCATCAACCAGATGGTAACTGGAATTCTGCTTACGATCTATTACGTCCCCTCCCCTGACCAAGCATACGATAGCGTTCAGTACATCACCACTCAAGTTCCAGCAGGATGGCTGATCCGCGGCCTCCACCACTGGGGAGCCAGCGCGATGATCGTCCTCAGCGTCTTACATATGTTGCGGGTGATCTTCTATGGGGCCTACAAGTATCCGCGCGAGATGACTTGGATCACCGGTATCATTTCGGGAATCATAGTGATCGGTTTCGGCTTTACTGGGTATCTCTTGCCGTGGGATCAGAAAGCGTTTTGGGCGACGACAGTGGGTACAAGAATTGCTGAAGTCACGCCCATCATAGGCCCGTGGATATTGCGCATCATGCGCGGAGGTGAAGAGCTTACCGCGGTCACCTTAGCACGTTTCTTTGGTGTCCATGTCTGGTTTCTACCTGCTACTCTCGCTGTCCTCATCCTTATTCATTTGTATCTGGTGGTCCGGATCGGCATCAGCGCTGTTCCGAAGCGCGGGGAATAATCCATGGATGAGAAGGATAAGCAAGCCTATTTAGAGAGATATGAACAGGAGAAGAAACGAGGCGTCCCGTTCTTCCCAGATTTAATATTTAAGGATGCAATCGTCTCTCTGGCTATCTTCTTCATCCTGCTCGCTTTGGCCTACTTCATCGGAGCCCCACTGGAAGAGCGTGCAGATCCCGCCGATACCACCTACACCCCTCGCCCCGAGTGGTATTTTCTCTTCCTATTCCAATTGTTGAAATACTTCCCCGGGCAACTTGAAGTTATTGGTGTTTTTGTCATCCCCACCGTGGTCTTGATCCTGCTGATTGCCCTTCCTTTTATCGATCGACATCCACGCAGGCATTATCGCCATCGATTGGGGGTGGCTATCGTCACCTCCGTCGGCGTCATAGCCGTTGTGGGACTGACCGTCCTGTCCATCCGAGAAGCACCTCCACCGGCCGAGACCGCGCAAGGAGATCAGACCGCAGCACTCTACCTTGAGAATTGTGCACCTTGTCATGGATCAGCTATCACTGTTTCCCCGGACACGAATCTGCATGCCCTCATCGCTCAAGGTAAACACGAAGACATGCCTGCATGGAACGCCGATCTGACCACAGATGAGATCGATTCCTTGGTCGGGTTCATTCTTTCACCCGGGGGCAGCCAGCTCTTCACAGATAATTGCGGCGAATGTCATCAAGCGCCCGAGTTGGTCGCCGGTGATCCGATCGAATTGAAGCGTGCGCTAGACCTGGGCCCGAATTATCCCACCCATACAGAAAGTGGGGTTCCTGTTTGGGCCGAGGTTTTGAAACCGGAAGAACGTACAGCCCTCTTGAACTTCTTGGTCGCGCCGGATGGACAACGACTATTTGCCATCAATTGCGCCCCTTGTCACGGTCAATCGGTAGCGATTTCAGGTGGGGAGCCTGAACTCCGCACCATCATCAGCCAAGGTGGCCGGCACCTCGAGATGCCTCCCTGGCGAGATAGGCTCAGCACCCTCGAGCTTGAGACGCTCGCCAAATATGTGGTTGATCCAACTTCAGTCCCCGAGGGGGATCAACTGTTCGGACAATACTGTTCTGCGTGCCATGGGGAGCGTATCCCAAGAGCCGATGATTTCACACAAGCCCAAGAGATTATCGCCAGTGGAGGAGCCCACGAAGTCATGCCGGTCTGGGGGGAAATTCTGACCTCAGAACAGTTGGACGCATTGGTTGGATACACGATAAGCGCCGCGCAAGGTTTACCAGTAGCTCTAGGACAACAGCTCTACGCTCAGAATTGCATCACATGCCACGGCGAGTTCGGGGAGGGTGGGCCAAATCCTGCTCGATCTGGTGACATCATCCCCCCAATCAGCTCCGCCGAGTATTTGAACACACGTGATGATACAACCCTGCGAGCGATCCTCGCTCAAGGACAGCCCAATTTCGGTATGTCACCTTTTGGTGCGGCTTATGGAGGCCCCTTAGACGACGACGAGATTGACGCTATCGTTCTGTACTTAAGGTCCTGGGAAGCCAATCCACCAGTTGATCTTCCACCCGAGGTGGAGGTTTCTGCTTTACAGATCGGCGGCCAGGAGATCTACGGTAACGTTTGTTCCCAGTGTCATGGCGAACAGGGTGAGGGTCTCATAGGACCATCGCTGCGCGCTTCAGATTTCCAGACCGAAAATACAGATCAAGATATTTTTGATTCGATCAACATGGGTCACCCTGCCACGATGATGATTGGGTGGGGTGAGATCCTTACTTCTGAACAGATTCGACAATTGGTCAATTACATCCGGCAATTCGCTGAGCCTGAAAGTGAAGTGCCTGGAGAAATACCATCCTTCGCAAACGATGTGCTGCCGATCTTCGAGGCGCAGTGTAACCTTTGCCACGGCACGTTAGGAGGCTGGGACGGAACAAGCTACGACACGGTGATGAACACCGGCGATCATGCCCCGGTAGTGATCCCTGGCGATCCCGAAGGCAGTCTACTGGGTCAAAAGCTGCTGGGCACACACACCGAAGGCACGATCATGCCACCTTCAGGCAAGATGTCCGAAGATTTGATCGCCATCATCCTGGAGTGGATCGCTGCTGGCGCATTGGATAACTAGTATGTCATGTGGCCTTCGGGTGACGATCTTTGTTGGATTTCCTGTCGGCCTATCAGCTGAACGGATGATCCATCATACGTGAGTGGTCATGATGTTTTCTAAATTGTCCAACTGGCTTCAGACCGCTCGAAACAGCTTGCGTGTTCGCGCCGCGCTGGTTGTCGCCTTACCTGTCTTTCTCTTACTCGTAATATCCTCTCTAACCCACTACTGGCGCGAGCTCAACCTGATCGAGGAACAGATTCGACTCACAGCGGTTCAAGTCGGGGAGGTCACCCTCGGAAGCCTACGCCACATCATGTTAGAGAAAAACCAGCACCATCTCGATCAGGTCATGACAGATGTGGGAAGCATTGAGAAGATCCAAGATGTCATCCTGATTGATCTCAACGGACGTATTGTTGCCAACAGCTCGGACAAAGCTGTGGGTGAGATCCAAAGCACAACCGAGTTGGGCTGTCGGGAATGCCACGATGTCCCTGCTGAAACCCGTTCGCGTGCGGCGGTATTAAGAGGGTCAGAAGACATGCTCCGCATTGCCACGCCAATTGACAACGAACTTGAATGTCAATCATGCCACCTTTCCTCAAACAACCACCTGGGCGTTTTGTTGATCGATGTGTCATTAGTAGACACTCGCGCTCAGCTAATGGAAGATCTTCGGATAGACATAGCCATCTCGGTCGGTTTCACCCTGATGGTGACGGTGGGTGTCTATTTCCTCATGCATCTCTTCGTGGTCAGACGCATCGAGCGCTTCCAAGAGCCACTTGAGGCATTCGCCAAGGGTGATTTCACCGCCCGCGTGAGTTCACCACCTGCCCCAAGGGACGAGGTCGACGCGCTTGCCTCAACATTCAACCGCATGGCGACCGATCTCGAACATCAGATAGAGCAACAGGAACAGCGCCATCAACTTCGACAGAGAGCCATTATTGAGGAGCGCGAACGAATCGCGCGCGAAATCCACGACGGGATCGCTCAACTGATGGCCTATGTAAACACCAAAGCCTCGGCCATTCGCCTCTTGATTAAGAACCAAGAACTGGAAGATGCTCATTCGCAACTCCTGCAATTGGAGGAAGCCTCGCGCGAGTCCTTCACGGATGTCCGCACTGCGATCCTCGGACTGCGTACAACGGACACACAGGCTGCCGGTTTATTGGTCACGCTAAAGAAATTCATCACTAAATTTAGCGAATTAACTGGTATCAAGGTCGATCTGGATTTGCCGGATCAAGACGCCGCGATCTCTCTCCAGCCTGAGAGTGAACTGCAATTAATTCGCATTACGCAGGAAGCACTTTCCAATATTCAAAAGCATACCTCTAGCAGGCATGCTTGGGTTCGCCTTCGTCAGATCAATCACTCCCTCGAACTGACCATTGGAGATGAAGGACCAGGCTTCAATCCCGAGCATCCCTCCCAGGGTCGTCGACCCCGCTTCGGTTTGAGCACCATGCGTGAACGTGCCGAGGCCATAGGCGGGACCCTGGTGGTTGATTCCAAACCTGGTGGTGGTACGCGTGTGACTGTTCGTATTCCTAGGGAGGTGTCTTGACCATGCGTGTGCTGGTCGCGGATGATCATTCCTTGTTCCGTGACGGTATCGTCAGCTTACTTGAAGCTGCCGGCTTTGAGGTCGTGGGGCAGGTCGGTGATGGTCAGTCAGCCATCGAAAGTGCACAGCTATTGCGACCTGACCTGGTCCTGATGGACATCACCATGCCCGAGATGAATGGGTTGGAGGCATTGCGTCAGATCCGCTTCGTGCTGCCTGATACCAAAGTTGTGATGCTTACCGTCTCTGAGGATGACAGCGATCTCTTCGAAGCCATAAGGTTGGGCGCCAGCGGTTATTTATTGAAAAGCCTCAACGCCGATGAGTTCCTCGAGATGCTCGAGGGATTAAGCCATGGGGAAGCTGTTATGACGCGAGAGACGACCGCCCGTCTGATGCGAGGATTCGCCGACTTAGCAGATCTGCAAGAAACAGCCCCTGATCGCTTAAGCCCCCGAGAACTCGAGTTGCTCCAATTGGTAGCAGAAGGTCTCTCGAACAAGGCGATCGGTCAGCAGCTATCAGTCAGCGTCAATACAGTTAAATACCACATGAAGAATATCCTGCAGAAGTTGGGGGCCCAGAACCGTACCGAAGCCGTCATGATGGCGATCCGATCCGGCTTGATCAAACCGGAGTCCTCAGAATAGTACTTTCCCATACCCACTCAACCACCCCTGCGGGTAGGTTTTACGGCCCCCTTCACCTACCCCATCGCGCACCCCGGTTTAGACCGTCGGGCGTGGTCACGAAGTCTGCTATTCATTAAGCTTCTTCTAATGTAAGCAGCTCACATTGTTGAGGTGACCATGGCGTCCCCGCGCGTCGTCATCCTTTCCGGTCAGTCGCTCTTCACCGAAGGTGTCGCCAGTCGGCTCCGGGAGCATATCAGTCAGTTGGAACTGAAGGTGATCGATCCGCGCGGTACAGGCGCCCTCGAACAGATCAAGGATTATCAACCATCAGCCGTGATCTTAGACTCCGCAGACCCAGAGGTCGCTGAAGTTTGTCCATTGAACGAGATTTTGATGGCAGTACCGGCAGTGAAGGTCCTGCAGTTAGATCCACGGCGCGAACAATTTCAGGTGGTCACAAGTGAGGAAAAAGTTGCTGGGTTGGTACGAGATCTCGTCGATGTGATCATGCCCAGTGATTGAATGCTTGAACTTTATAACGAGCAATTATGAAAATCATGAAGAAAGGGGTGATGCCACGGAGAAAAGTTGATAAGATTGTAAGTAAAACAAACTGTAATGAATTAATGAGGAGAATTCTCTATGCATAGAAAAAGACTTTTTATCTATCTGGCGCTTCTGGGCCTCGCACTTGTAGTCACAGCCTGCGCAGGGGCAGCCGGTGAACCTGGTGAACCCGGCCCTGCCGGTCCTGCCGGTCCCATGGGACCACAAGGACCACAAGGTGAACCCGGTCCACCCGGATCGATGGCCGATCTAACCTGCGCAGAGTGCCACAATGACACCACACTAATCTCCGGGAAGCAGACTGCGTGGAGCGAGTCGCTGCATGGCACAGGTGAGGCTTATGTGCGAGGTACGAGCAGCAGGTGCGCTGGATGTCACTCCGGTGGCGCGTTTACCACCAGGATCGCTGCAGGACAAAGCCCGGGCGAGGTTGAGGCTGGTGATCCAGACCCGACGCGCCAGGATTGTCGCGCATGCCACCAGGTCCACACCAGCTACACCGCTACCGACTGGGCACTGACGACCACGGACCCGGTAGAATTGTATGTTTTCGATGGTGTTACCTTCGACGGCGGTGAGGGCAATCTGTGCGCCAACTGCCACCAGCCAGCTTTTGGCCAGATCGGCGAAGCCGTTGACGGCATGATCGAGGTCACCAGCACCCACTGGGGTCCTCACCACGGACCTCAGAGCGCGATGTTGATGGGTCTCTCTGGCGCTGGTCTCGAAGGCAGCCCCAGCGCGCATTACTCCATGGTAGCTGATACCTGCGTCGCCTGCCATATGGGTGAGGGTGACGACCATACCTTTGAGCCGAACGAAGCAGCCTGCACGGCTTGCCATGCCGACGCCGAAGATTTCGATATCAACGGTTTGCAGACTGAGGTCCAAGCCATGCTCGATGAGCTTGAAGAGTATCTGATTGGAGCGGGTTGGCTCGATGAAGAGGGTCATCCAGCTGTAACATCCATCCCCGAGGGGGAAGCTAACGCCCTTTGGAATTGGATCTTCATTGCTCATGAGGACAAGAGTCTGGGCGTTCACAACCCAGCTTACACCAAAGCCTTGCTCGAAGCTGCCTTAGCGGCAATGAAATAACATAGGGCACAATCAAGATCTATCGAAAAACAGGGCTGCCATTAAGGCGGTCCTGTTTTCTTATGTATGTCGACCGTAAGAATACAACGTAGAGGCGGGGCAACCCCGCCCCTACTTACTTATAACCTACATCCCTTATAGTAAAAACCTGTTCTTGATGTTCCTCGAACAAAGATTAAATACGATAGGCGTCGTTTCTATAAAGACACGACGCCTATAGACTACCAAATAGATCTTTTCTGAATTAATCCCCCGCGCTGGCTGTACTAACCGATCTGCTCTTGTAAGGACGATATCTGTGATCAACCACATTCAGATATCGCACGCCAAGGGTGAAAGCGAATATCCCATAAGCCACCACGCCGGCGCCAGCGATGAATTCGATCAACGACGGCACATAACTCGTATAGCGAGCGACGATCTCTTGGGGCAAGTAAGTCAGGACGACCAACATCCCCGCCAGGTTTGTGTCCCAACGATAAGCTACTACCCCACCGACGACCATCGCCAACGCGATCATCCTCAGCCACACATTGCCCCGGGTACGCGGATTCAGCAACAGAATGATGGGAATGACGGCGCCAATCAGGATCTCACCCACCCAAAAGTTGAACGCCAACGGACCCTGGGTTATCAGCCGCAGACCCTCTGTCCGCCCCGGTTCGTAAGTGTAGGTCATCGAGAAAGCATCCCAGAAGCGGAAATACAGGTATCCAACCAAGACCCAACCCACAACAGATGCAAGACGATCAAGTAATGCATCCTCCACCTTGACTTGGGAGGATAAGCGAGATGTTAACATCGTCGCGAGAGTTGTGAGCGAAATACCTCCCGCCGCGGCCGAGATGATGAACAAGACCGAAAGGCCGGGACGATACCAGATCGGGCGCGCCTTCAAAACCCCGTAGGTGGCGCCCAAGGAGGATTGGTGCAGCATAGACAATAACAATCCGACCACCGCCAGGTAAGGAGCGAAGTGATGAAGCCATTCCAAACGACTCGCAACCCTTGGCCACCGCTTTCGCATCCACTCGGTTTGACCGATGATCGGCGCCACTTCCAAAGCCAACACACAAAGGTATAAACAGACACACATCGTGACTTCCCACAATACAGAATGGGGATTCCAATACACGAGAGCGTGCCAGAACCGGTCCGGTCGACCGATATCCAATAGGAGCGTCAACACGGCCATGGTGTAGCCAATCAGACCGATGAAGACCGCCGTGCGCGCTACTGGCTGGTAGCGCCTAAGCCCCAGGAGATAGACCGCCGCACTCAGCAAAAAAGCCCCGGCGCTCAGAGCGATGGACGAAAGATCGATCGTGATCCACAAACCCCAAGGAACCAAGTCACTCAGATTGGTGACGACCAACCCTTTCGCGAAGACAATCCCGCCTGCGACGACTCCGGCCACCATGATGGTCGCCAGCCCAGCTAGCCACCAATGTAAACGAGTAATTCTAGAGAATCTGCGCTCGGAAATCATGTGCCCACCTCCACATGGGGCGGGATGTAATACACACGCGGACCCGTCCCCAGGTCCTCGCGCAAGCGATAGGTATGATGCGTGGCAATGGCTCTACTGACGTTCGACTCAGGATCATTGAGGTCACCAAAGATTCGGGCGCCTACCGGACACGCCACGACGCAGGCTGGCGTAGCTTCCTCATCAATGCCTGGGGCTAACCCAAAGGACAGCCCGCGGTCAATTCGATGGGAACAGAAGGAGCACTTCTCTACGACCCCGCGTGGTCGGCGTGGGATTTCGGGCTGACCCCATTCCGGAACGGCTGGGTTCTCCCCCGTGAATGTCTCCCAGTTGAATGCTCGGACGTTGTAAGGACAAGCCACCTCGCAATAGCGGCAGCCGATGCAGCGATCGTAATCCATGATCACGATGCCGTCAGCGCGGTAGCGACTGGCACGGACCATACAAACTTCAACACAGGGTGCGTGTTCGCAATGCATGCAAGGGCGGGATACAAACACCGGTTGATCGTTGACGTTCTCGGCCTGGATCACACGGTTCCAGGAGATCTCCGGTGGTACATCATTGTGAGCTCGACAAGCCAGTGTGCAATGCCCGCAGCCGGTACACTTCGATTGGTCGATCACCATCGCCCAACTGTGCGGACTTGACCCCTCTGGTCCGGCGGCTGACACCCTGCGAAACGCTCTCAGACTAAGCAGCGTTGTTGCGCCCGCAATAAGGGTTTTAAGGAAACCTCGTCTTTCAAGGCTAAAATCTTCCATAACGCTTCCCTCACTCATCGTCTTGCCCTACTTCATCATCTCGCCTAATTTTTCGATACCAACGCTCTAACCAAGGGGCTAAGATCATCCCCGAAGCCATGCCGATCAATCCGGAGACCATGGCGAAACCAAGCGGACTCACCGGACCGGGTTCGAGGCTGACAGTTGCTGCTTCTACGGAAGCCATCGCATCCTGAACATTCGGTGTGGTTGCCGGTTCAGGGTGTACTTCCACAGGGTCATGCATCTGATAGGCATGACAATTGTTGCATGTGTGCAGCTTGACGCCAAAGCTGTGATCCAACACCGCGTGGCCTTCACCAATGTCACCACTTAGCTGTCCAAGATGACAATCGGCGCATGTTAATCCCTCGGCGCTGTGCGCTGAATGGACAAAATTAGAAGCACGTTCCCGATGGCATGTGGCGCATAAGTCTGAGGCGGCCTCAGCTTTCAGACCGGTAGCATGCGGATCGTGACAGTTAATGCACGCCATGCCCTCCTGGCGATGCCCACTCACCTGCCACTCGAAGTAGGTCTCCGTATGGCAATTCCCACAGTAATTTGCTGAGCGATCGGCAGGCATTGGATCAACGGGATGATTCTCAGGCACCGGATTGTGGCAGGCCTCACAAGTGATTTCATCGTTAACCCATGTGCCGTTGAGGGGATCGTAACCCGTCACATGACAACTCAAACATTGCCCCGGACGACCTTCTTCCGTCCAAATTTCGATAAAAGCTGTGTCGGTGGTCGCTTTTGAATGTTCTCCCATCTCCCATGCTGCATGGAATTCTTGGTGACAGGCTTGGCAATTGAGCTCAGGATTCACCTGAGCATAGCTCTCAGGGTCTGCCCTGACGAGAGCGACCGACAACAGGATCATCGGACCAGCTAGAAGGAACCCAATGATTATTCGAAAGAACCATCGCTTCATATCAACATCTCCTCAATGCAGGTGTTCAAATTGCTAACAAGGCGGGAGCCTCTCGGAAGACCTCACAATCAAGACACGTTTCCAAAAGGCGTCCTTCGTCATCTCGGAATATCTGCCAGCATGGCGCTTCGGGCTGTGCGAATGCGGGACATGAGTCGCGTTTTTCCAGAGGACAATCTCGTGATTCCCAACAACGCACCTGACGCACCTCTGCCCCAAGTGAGTGAGGGCGGATACGCACCTTTTCCGCCTCGGCTTGCCAACGCGCATCCAGGTTACGGAGAATCCAGACAACGAGTGCAGTGACCGCAATCGGGAGCCCGAAACGAATTAAGAGACCAGTTAATACAGCAACCGCTGGTTCTAACCACTCCATGACATCACCTCACTATCAGGTAGCTTTCTTACGCTCCATGATAGTTCCGATCAACAGCAGGGTGGCTGCCGGAACAAACAGCCTTAAGAACATCATGATGACGATTGTTAGTGTGGAGGTCATTTCATGCTCCTGTATCCTTCCTGCTTCATCCTAAGCTTAAAGGGTTGCATAAGCATCGTAAATCCGGCACTCGCCTGATTTTGGATCTGGGTAAAGTAACCTATGTCCCGAGGTGAAAATGGTTGATGTGCCGTAGATGCCTACGCACGGAGTATTGAAACGTGGGGCTTAATACCCACGCGGGACGCGAAAAGGCCCGGCGATAAACTACACCGGGCCACAATCTGATCAAGACAGCCTATCGGTTAAGGTTCAATGATCCCTTTTCGAATGGCATACTTCACCAATTCCGTACGGGAGTGCAGGTTGAGTTTTCGCATGATGTTTTCCCGATGCCGGGCAACTGTCTTAGGGCTGATCCCTAATGTGTCCCCAATTTCAACATTGCTCGCGCCGTCAGCTAGATGAGCAAGCACCTCCTGTTCGCGCGCCGTCAAACCATTGAGGGCTTCTGGTGTTCGAGTTTGTTGATCTTGCGCAAGATAGTCCTTTACTAGATACTTTGCTAAGGAAGGATACAAATATACCTCTCCCGCAGCCGCAACGCGGATTGCCGTAAGCAGTTCCTCCGGCGCAGCGCGTTTCGGCACATATCCGTTAGCGCCAGCTTCGAGCATTCTAAAGAAATATTCTTCGTCCTCATGGATCGTCAATGCGACAATGGCCGTCTCTGGGCTCAACTGTTTGATCTGACTCGCAGCCTCAATACCTGAGAGATCAGGCAGTCCGATGTCCATCAGCACGACTTGGGGTTTCACCTGACCCACCACTTCTAAGACTTCACCTGCGGTGCCGAACTCCCCAACGATCTCGACATCTGTCTCGCTTTCCAAAAGCATCCGTAAACCTGAACGCACGACAGCATGATCATCCACCAACATCAGACGTATTGTCATCACCGCCCTCGCTTTCATCGGGATAAGGGATTACGACCTCAACTTTGGTGCCCTCTCCCGGTCGTGACTGAAGGTAAAAACGCCCACCCATTTCCTTGGCACGCTCTTCCATCCCCATCAAGCCCAAGGATGGCCGGCGTGAATCCAATGACATGATCTGAGTGTCAAATCCACTTCCATCGTCCAACACTTCCAGCGTGATGTCCTCCGAACCAAAGGAAAGGCGTACCGTTGCAGTTCTGGCACCAGCGTGTTTGACCACATTGGTCAAGGCTTCCTGCGCCACGCGGAAGAGGCCCGTTTTTACCTCTGGTGAGATCTCTTGTTTATCGCCCTCGACCTCTACATGCACCTCAAGTGAGGTCCGGTCCCCTACCTCTCCACCATACCAGCGCAACGCGGCGCCAAGACCCAGGTCATCTAAGTGGGATGGGCGCAGGTCCGCAATGAGTCGCTGTAACTCATCCAAGGAGTGTGCCGCCAAACCCTCAAGCTGATGTAAGGTGCTTGCCGCTTTATCCACATCTTGTCGAAGTGTGGTGCCGGCCGCCCGTAAACCTAGGCCGATAGCGGTAAGCGCTTGGCCGGTCTCATCGTGCAACTCACGTGCGATCCGTTGGCGCTCGGCCTCTTGCGCCGTGACTACACGTTTCAGCAACTCACCGCGCATCGCCTCGCGGCGCTCGGCCTCCTCCAGACGCGCCG
Source organism: Anaerolineaceae bacterium (assembly GCA_020350285.1). GTDB lineage: Bacteria > Chloroflexota > Anaerolineae > Anaerolineales > E44-bin32 > DUEZ01. The sequence continues at coordinate 3,142,223 of CP070708.1, read as the reverse complement.
CTTGTAGCTCGGCTATCTGACGTTGAGTCTCAACCTCAAAAGCGCGCAGGAACCTGATCACAAAGATCGCAGCGACGCTCGCCGCTCCCGCCCGCAGGAGTTGAACAGGAAAACCGAATAACCTTAGGAAGAGATCCGAATTCAGAACGTTTGAAGGCGGTAAGAGGCTGGGGCGGGTAAATGTCTGCCCAATAACACCATACCAGACAAACGCCACGGCAGCCCATAGGCTGTCCTGACCAAAACGCGCCATCCCAGCGCGGCGAAACGCTCGCTGTTGCGCAACTAAACCGGCGGAGGCGAAGAGCGCTGACGGAACAGCTAAGATATAGCGGGTCCACACATCCGCCACTTCCCACAGATCTGAGATAACCGGAAAGCGTCCCCGCATGACCATCAAACCGAAACCCCAAATTGCGGCTTGCACCCGTGGGACGAGCATGCTCAGACGGCGCCCTCGTTCAGTGCTCGCGAGAAGGGCGGATCCAAAGGCAGTTAGAGACAGAAAGGAAAACGCTAGCATGGCAATCCGAATGCTGCGCCAAGCTAAAGGTGCTGTAGCTTGTCCCGGCAACAACTCCAAGATCTCGAGCATCTCGATCCATTCGTGGATACCGTGAAGTACACCAAAAGCAGCCAAGGGGCGTAACCCATGGCGCAACCTCACATCAGAGCCGCGACCGGCCTCCAACGTGATGGCCAAGCCCATGCTGAAGAACGCTAGACCATAGATAAAGAATATCAGGGCGATGCTCGTATCGCTCAAAGCTTCTCCTAAGCGTACGTGTTATCTCTCTTGAAGTTTATCATCAGGAACCTATGGTCGATAACAACCCTTTCGTGTAGGTTTTAGGTTCACCCATCTTTATACCGGAAGAGATGTATCTCATACACCTCGCAGCAATCTCATTGTCGCAATTGCGTACCACATTGCCGACAGAAGTGATCACTCACGCCTGCCTGCAACCCACACTGGTGGCAGAACACAGGTGAGGCATCGATCTCGTGCAGATCCTTCGCCTTCTTTTTAGTTGACCGTCTCCTGCGCTGACGTGGGCGAGCAACTGCTTCTTCACGTCGTAAACGAAGTAAATAAATGCTACCAATAACCAACAGAAGCGCGCCGAAGCCTCCGATCACCAATGGCAACCAAGGTCCTAAATCCGGTGTCCCCCCTCTCGTGATCGACGGTCGTGCAAGCGATGGGCCTGGTGCCAGCGAGTCGACGGAGAGCCCCGAGGTGGTCTTGAGGTAGATTAAGCTGATGAGGTAATCCGTATCTACGAGCGCTGGTCCGAGAGCCCATCGGTAGTAGAAAAACCCATCCTCCTCAAATCCCCCCACACCCTGTGGTGTGATCTTCATCTCACTCGCCCCCACTGGCTGTTGTATCTCGTATGCGAATGTGCCAAGATCTATCCCACCAGGCCATATGAATTGAAATACCCGCTCCTGCCCCTCAATGGTAAGGTCGTCATAGTACTCCAGCCAAACACCGCGACTTTCCGTCTCCACCGTGATCGTTGCCCACTCGCCTTCCACATCTCGGGTGTACTCCGCGTCCTGTAATGCCCCATCCGCTCCGAAGATCGCGACGGCATGAGGTTCCCCAACATCAGCGGGTATCGGTAAACCTACACTGGTCGGGAATGCGACATCGGAAGGTATCGTCGCTCGATAAATGACCAATACCTGCGAGCGATCGAACTCTGGCCATAATGCCACTTCTAAGAACTCAAGGGGGGACACGTTTCTTATGGATGGGTTCTTCCCTGAGAAACCGGGCATCGGTCTTACGTAGGAGAACTCGATCTCAACCGTCGATGAAGCCGGTTGATTTCCCAGTTCCTTTCTCATATACGTCAGCCCATCTTCCCCAACTGATGTCTCACCCTGTGGGGTGATCTTCAGATCGCTCACCCCTAAAGGTTGTTTAACTTCATAGAAGAAGGCCCCGAGATCGATCCCACCTGGCCAATTGAAGGTGTAGCTCCGATCCCGATTCTCAAATGTAAGGCGGTCATAGTATTCCAATCTCACCGCGGGGTAATCGGTCACCACGGAGATCATCGCCCAATCGTCATTAACCTGGCGCGTGTAGTCCGCTTGCAGCAGTTCTCCGTCCTCAGATCTCACCGCGACCGCATGTGGCTCCCCCACCCTGGTAGGGATCGGCAGGCTTACGGTTGACGGAAGGGAAGTCTCGGGTGATAGGTTCGCCTCAATAATCACCAAAACAGAGGAGCGATCGTACTCGGGCCAGAAAGAGACCTCCAAACGTTCAATCTCCACCTCCGTTTGCGCCACAGCGAAAGAAGGCATGAGAAAGCTCAGGAATATCAGAGAGATAAGGGCAGATCGTGATATCACGTGATTAATCATCCTAAAGGAAACCCGGAAACGAGCGCTCTTCTAACCATATCGAAATCCTTCGTGAAAGGACACCATCTTTGAATATATACTTTCACTCGGACAAGCTAATTCTACCCGGAATTGTCACCATTCTGCCCAATATGTTTGATTTCTCATGGCTGACAGGGAATCGTATTCAAATTGAATATC
>CP070708.1:3129400-3139561 GCA_020350285.1 Anaerolineaceae bacterium | reverse complement strand
CGAACAGAAGGAGTCCCAACAGAAGCCCGGCTTTCCATATCCGTCGGAGAGCTTCTCCGAAGCGTGGATCGGCCACAAGCAAGAAGCCGTAGATGATGAAGGGGATGTAGGAAAACCGGTTCCAAGCTCCGCTGGTGCCAAGGACGGCTTCAATCACCGCAACTGGAAGGGCAAGGAGAAAGATGGTCCACGGTTGCACACTCACGACCGCAAGCCGCTCAACCAATCGCCTCCCTGACGCACTACGCAACCAGAGGAAGAGCGGCAGCAGCACCAACGTGTATACCAAAAGATCCTTTAAGAACCAGAGATGGTGCGCCGCGTAACGCGGACCCTCGAGGAATGGTGGAAAGTCGATCTTAAGCGTGAGGTTAAAGAAGGTGGGGTAGAACTGGGCGAAGGTCTCATCAAACAGAGGAGAGCGTCTGAAGGCGTAGAACTCAATAATTGGGAGGAGAAGGAGATGCCCCAATGTCAATGGTATCAAGAGCCGCTGAAAACGATTGACCACAAAGGCTCCCGCTGTCCGCTTACGAAGCGAGTAATTAACACCCATCCCAGCGATGTAGAACAGCAGCGGCATGGCTACCAGGAAACTGAAGTAGATCATAACCTTCACCACTGGGCTCGGGGTATAGTGCAGGGGAGCCCAACCACCCTCAATGAAATACGTTGCGGTGTGGAATGGAATGAGCGCCAGCACCACCAACCCACGCAGCAGATCGAGCTCGGTGCGCCTTTTCGGTTTGGCCGTTTTCGGTGTCGATCCGGATTGAGCTACTTCATTTGCGTTCATGGTTAATCCATCCTTTTCATTACTTTTTCAGGTCTGCAACCAGACTAATTTTTCTGCTGCGAAAGATGCTGAAGCCATGCCTCCAGTGTTTCCAAATATTTGGGCAAGGTTACGAACACATGCCCCGTGGCCGATAGAACCTCGATCTGATAGTCCTGATTTCCCGCTTTCTGTAGGGCGGCCTCATATGCCTCCGCTCCTTGGACCGGATCGACGTCCCTGTCAAATTCGCCGAATAAGACCAATACGGGGATGGTGGTGTGCTCGATGATATCCATCGGGTCAAGGAAGGCATCAATATCCCGAGGCCAGGGCACCCACTCATCTTCCTCAGCCAGATCCCAATCGATTCCGGTTCGGGCATCTATGTGTGGGATCTCCAGCAGAATCTCCATGCCCTCATGGTACTCGGCGTAGCTCGTGGCCTTGAGCACCTGCGATAGAGATTGTTCGACAAGAGCCGCATGCTCCGCTGTACCACCGGCAGAGAGAACCATCTGACCGAACCTGTAGACCATCTGCTCGATGCTGTCCTCCCCACCACCACTGAGCACGATCATGAAGGCGACATCCTCTGTGAGCTCAAGCGCCAGAGGCATCACCCAGCCCGCCTGACTGATCCCCCATAAACCAATTCGGGACGAATCGATGTTGGGGTGTTCAACCAGGACATTGATTCCATCAGCTAGTATTGCGGCTCGATTCGTCAAGGTATACTCTTCGGCGAATTTCCCGGTCGACGCACCACTTCCCGGCTTGTCCCAAGAAAAAACGGCGTAGCCGTTGCGTTGGAAGACCTCAATCGTGGGATTGAAATTTACGGCACCGTGCCGTGTGGCTGGACCATCGCCGTGCACCATGATAATGGCTGGGTATGGCCCATCATCAGCCGGAAACCGAAGATCACCAACTATTGTGAAGTTACCTGATCTGAAGCGAATCTCCTCCACAATGGGTTGAACTGGTTCCGTCGCCTTCATCGTCGACGTCGCCACGGGTGCGACGGTGGTGGCGGTGACCACCTCCACACTAACCTCCGTTGTTGGCGTCGCCTCTGTCACTGTGCTTCCGCAGGACGTCATCACAAGTGTCAGCAGCAGCGACAGCAAGGTTATGAATGTCGATCTCCTCTTCATCAATCCACTCCATTGACGTATGGTCACGATAATAGGTGGCTCCACTAGAGAAAATTCGCTCGATCTCGTCCTACTGCGACAGATGCTGGAGCCACGCTTCCATGGTTTCCAGGTATTCAGGAGCGTAGACCGTTCCACCCTCGCCAAAGCAGCCTGACTTGGCTGGCGTCAGTACATGGCCAACACCTGGTAAGACTTCAATCTGATAGTCCTGGTTCCCAGCAGACTGCAAGGCAACCTCATATGCCTCTGCTCCCTGGACTGGATCGATGTTCTTGTCCAACTCACCAAAGAAAACGAGCATTGGTATGGTGGTGTGCTCGATGACATCCATCGGGTCGATGAAGGCGTCCCAATCCCGAGACCAAGGTTTCCAGTCTTTTTCCTCTGTAATCTCTAATCCTGTGTGATCCTTGACCCCCGGAATTCCTAAAAGAACTTCCACGGCCTCGCGGTATTCCTCATAAGTTGTAGCTTTGGCCCTCTGCGACCAATACTGCTCCACTAGCGCAACCTCCTCCTCCGAGCCACCGCCACAGGCTACCTGCTGCCCAATCTGATAGGCCATCTGTTCGATGCTGTCCTCTGCACCACCGCTGACCACGATCATAAAGGTGATATCCTCCGACTGCTCGATCGCCAAGGGCATAACCCACCCGGCCTGGCTGATCCCCCACAGACCAATGCGATCTGGGTCAATGGACGGATGTTCAGTCAGGACCTCAACTCCATCAACCAGGATATCGGCGCGTTGCGTGAGTTCGTCACTGAATTCCCCTGTCGATTCACCACTTCCGGGTTTGTCCCAAGAAAACACGGCGTAGCCATTCCGAAGGAAGATCTCGATCAGTGGAGAAAATGGAACCCTACCATTCCGGGTTGCGCCCCCACTGCCATGCAACATGACGATGACCGGATGTGGACCTTCTCCCATAGGCATTCGCAGATCCCCGACCACACGGAATTTCCCAGATCGAAAACTGATCTCTTCAACATCGGCTTCTTGTGATCCATAGCTGCGGGTCCCTATTGGTTCACGTTCCACAGCCTTGCCACAAGCTGCCAGCAACAATACCAACAGCACCAGCAACATCTGAATCTTCTTCATCTTCCGATTCATGATTCATCTCCTGTGTGGATATTCATGATCTCGTACATGGATTCGGGACGCCTACTGACTAAGTGTGCTGTGAGTATCGGTGTCGATATTCACTTCTGCAGCTCCCAAACCCGTCAGGTCAGCATCGCTGAATTCCGTCACCTCCCCCATAACCTGCGACGCGGAACCGGTGAGATTGAGCGAGCTGTGGTTCGAGATCTCTACCTGCAGATTCCCAGCTTCAACTTCTCCTTGTAACGAGCTGAAATCGATTACCTCAAGCTGCAGGTCATCTTCAGTCTCGAATCCATCCAATCGCAGTTCGCTGTGATTGCTGATCCTGGCGAGGGTCAACGCCGGGAGCGTCACCTCGACCCGTTGTAAGGATTCCTCGATGTTGTAAGTGATGCCTGATTTCAGACCCACGTACAAGCGATCCCCTCGTATATCAATCTCCAGGTAAGAAAACAGCCCTCGCTCGGCCTCGACCAGCACCTTGAAATCCTCCCCTTGGGTGACCTCAGCCTCGAGGAAGTCGGCGATCTCGACCTCGGTAAAGCCAGCCAGATCGTAGCGTTCCGTCACGATGTCCCCGACTGCTGGAATCTCAACTATCTCACTTACCTCACTCTGGCCGATCTGGCTGCAGGCGCTTATCAGGACCGCCAGCCCTATTAATCCGATCCACGTTACGATGCGTCTGGTTTTCATCTCAGTCCTCCTGACTTCTGCCTACTTCGCTAAGAGCGCCTGAACTGTTTCGATCAGCTCATGTGCCGGATAGCCTTTGATCAGTGCCACGTCGGCGCCGGCCACCTGGGCCTGGGTCTGCTGGCGCATACTTTCAACCAGCACCAGGCTTTTCATCACCAGTTGATGACGGTGGATAAATGCCAGAATTTGCAACGCTTCTTCGTCCAAACCTCCCATATCCAGCACAACCAGGTCAGGTTGATGTTGCTCCAGGATGTGCAGCGTTTGTCCGACATCTTGTTCTTGATCAAGCAATTTCACGGCGGGGATGGAAGCTATCAATGCGCTCAAGCCTTCCCGTAGGTCAGCGATGGGTGAAACGATCAACACTTTCGCTCCTGTCATCTTTTTCGCCTATCTACAATCGAGGGTCTCGAACGCATTGTCTTCGTCTGTCATCATGTCATAACGCGAGCGGGAACACATCGGGCAGACGACGCGATTCCCCTTACAACAAAAGACCGCTCCTGGAGCGGCCTTGGCTGTTGCATTTGTCCTCTAGAGGACTACGTCATTTGTCCTGATTTAGAAGCGCGTATGAGACCTTGATTGACAATCGCTTCGTAGGGACGCCTGGAAAGGCGTCCACAAAGCGATCCATGATTCAACCTTGCCCAATTCCTCGTAGGGACGCCTGGAAAGGCGTCCATTCACCCTTCATGTGCAAGGGATTTCCTATTAACCATTTGGACGCCCCATCGGGGCGTCCCTACGACTTGCTTGAGGATGAAATCATTGGCAAGTGGTTGAACCGACATACTTCCTTCTAATCCTCCCCACAATAATACTTATCGAGCTCCCATTTCCCAGGATTATCACGGATGTATTGCCGGATCCTTTGAAGGTCTGTTTCGTCCCGGATAACGTGATCATAAAACCTGGATTGCCACGCAAAATCTCTGACGCAATCGGCTCGAATTCGACGTGTGCATGCAGATTTGAATTGACCGATTATCGTGCCCAGAGTGTCCGATTTCGAATCCCCCGATTTTAAGACGCCCCGGCGGGGCGTCTCTACGACTTGTTTGAGGATTATGATTCCATGCAGGTGATTGGGCATAATAACGTATTCATCCAATTCCACAGATTCACGCAGGAATGCTGTCTTCACCCATTCCTGAGCCACGATTTCACCTATAGAAGACAAATGCATCTCGCCGTTTTCGTTCATCCCGAAAAATGGCTTCATCAAGTGTGTGCAGATGGTTACAAAATAACCGCCTGGCGTTGAGTAATCCCAATGTCTTAGCCGCCTTGATTCGGATTTGAATTTTCTATAAGACATCTTAATATCCCCCTTCCCATGTCTAACAATAACACGATTCATTCGGAGAGACGCCCTGATAGGGCGCGTACAAAGTGATCCTTAATTCGAGTTTACCCATTATTACGTAGGGACGCCCGGGAGGGCGTCCATTCACCCTTCAAATGAAATCGATTTCCAATTAACCCATTGGACGCCCCGCCGGGGCGTCCCTACGAGTACCTCTCCAATCCGTTTGTGCCAGGAGCGAAGTTCCTGGCTATTCCCCTTTTGATAGCCCCCTATTCCCCTAAATCTGCCAAACCCTCCCGGAGGGCATAGAGCGCCGCCTGGGTGCGGTTGGCCAGGTGCAGCTTGCTGAGAATGTTGCTCACGTGCGTGCGTACGGTGCGCTCGCTGAGCACCAAAGTCTCAGCTATCTCTTGATTCGGTAGACCTCGAGCCACCAGCTTAAGCACCTCCAACTCACGTTCGGTTAGCGGGTCTTCGGTGGGTGGCAATTCACTCTCACGTTGCAGTTCGCGCATCAGCTTGTGCGCGATGGTAGGGTGGATGGAGGGCTCACCTTGATGGACATCTCGAATCGCTCGCAGTAACTCTTGGGGGGAAGCATCTTTAAGTAAATAGCCCTGGGCGCCGGACTTGATCGCCGTGAAGACCTTCTCGTCCTCGTCGAAGCTGGTGAGAACCAAAATGCGCGCCTCGGGATCTGCCTGTTTGATATCGCTGATGGCCTCCAAGCCATCCACCCGAGGCATCACCAGATCGAGCAAGATCACATCCGGGTTCAGTGAACGGGCCATCTCTACCACTTCCACACCGTCCTGAGCTTCCCCCACCAGCTCCATCCCGGGTTCGGTATCGATTAATGCCTGAAGACCCTCGCGTACGATGGCATGGTCGTCAGCAATGAGAAGGCGAATTACTTCCGTCATGGCGACGCCTCCTTAACCTCTTTGGAACCATCCGGACCACCCACAGGTAATTTTACCTTTATCGCTGTCCCCTCCCCCAATGCTGATCGGATCTCAATCAATCCGCCCAGCTTCTCGGTCCGTTCACGCATACTGATCAAGCCCAACCCACCCTCGTCCACTACGGCCTCGGGGTCGAACCCTTTCCCATCGTCAACCACCTCCAACACCACATTCTGTTCCGGAGGTTCTCCCTCTAGGCCTAAACGCATCTCCACTATGGTCGGCGTTGCGTGCTTAAGGGCATTATTCAGGGCTTCCTGCGCGATGTGGTACAGGGCTTCCTCTATATTCGCAGGCAGTTCAGGCTCTGTTTCGACCATGAGGCGAGCGTCCACCCCTGCTCGCCTCTCAACTGCGTCCAAACGGGCTTGCAAGGCTCCAACTAATCCAACTTCCCTCAAGGCTAATGGGCGCAGTTCATAGACCAACAAACGCATCTCCTTCAACGCTTGTTGGGTTATAGCACCCAATCGGGAAAGATACTTTTTTGTGCGCTCAATATCCCCGGCTTCAACCACTCGTTGCCCTGCTTCCGCCAGCAGCGTTGAGCTATAAATCGACTGAGTGACCGAGTCGTGAAGATCGCGTGCTAATCGATCACGCTCCTCGCGCACCGCCGCCTTCGCAGCTACCTCAGCAAGCGCTTCCTCCGCCCGTTCGCGCTCGTGCATCGCCCTTTCCAATTCCACATTGGTTTCGCGTAGTTCGGCCGTGCGCGACTCAACCTCCTGCTCCAATTCGCGCCGACGTACCTCAAGACCGCTCACCCTTAAGCGATAGGCGACGTAACCGGTACCAACAAGCATCACGAGAACGAGGCCGATGAACCACGGCGTTTGCCAGAAAGGTGGGCGGATCGTGATCGCAACTGAAGCACCAACCTCATTCCACACACCGTCGTTGTTCGATCCGATCACGCGGAAGGTGTAGTCGCCAGGGCGCAGGTCGGGGTAATCAGCGTGGCGACGGTTCCCTGACTGGACCCAATCCAAATCGAGGCCCGCCATTTGGTAGGCGTACTGGTTCTGTTGCGGATCCGTGTAATCGAGGGCGGCAAACTCGAAGGAGAGGAAGTTCTCGTCGTGGTCGAAGATCAAGTGTTCACCAGCCGGCAGATCGGTGCGCAGCGGCTTGTTGAACAGGCTCACACGCGTGATCAACACTGGTGGCACCAGCGGGTTTGGGACGATGTTCTCCGGGAAGAAGGCGTTGATGCCGTTCGCTCCACCGAAGAACAGTTCCCCCTCTTCGCTCTTGTAGTAGGAATTACGCCAGAAATTAGGACCCTGTACGCCATCGCGGGTGGTGTAGTTTTCAAATGTTTCAGTATCGGGATGGAAGCGCGTTAGGCCCGCATCGGTCGCCAGCCACAGATCCCCAAAATCGTCCTCGAGGAGCCCGTTGATGCGATCGTTCGCCAAGCCATCGGCGACGGTGAAGCGGGTGAATGTCCCGCTCTCTTCATCCAGTCGATTTAGCCCTCCATCGGTCGCTACCCAGATCGTGCCGGAAGAATCCTCCAGGATCGCCTCAACCGTATTGTGGCTCAAGCTGTTTGGATCATCGGGATCGTGCAAGAAGGTCGTCCAACTGTTTGTCGAAGGATCATAGCACTCGAGGCCGTCACCCCACGTCCCCACCCATACGCTACCAGTACGGTCCTCATGCACCATGATCTTCGAGGCATTACCACGTTGAACGAAAATGAAGCGCTCAAGATCGCGGTCGTACTCATAGAGCCCATCGTTTGTCGCCAACCAGAATCTACCAGAGGGACCTTCGTGCATCCACATCACCACCGATCCGCCCAGGTAGACGAAGCCATCAATGGTAGGATCGTAACGCTCCAGACCCTGCTCCGTGCCAGCCCAAAGCGTGCCCTGCGAGTCGACATAGACTGAACGCACAGTGCTGTAAACGAGGCTGAATCGAAGGGCGGGATTAGGTGAGTAATGTAACCACTCACCGGTGGTCCGGTTCCAGCGATCAAGTCCCGAGTAAGTTCCAAACCAGAGCGTATCCCTCTGCCCGGCGATGGAAATGACCAAGTTAGTATTGAGCGAATGGGGATCGTCAGGGATGTGGCGGTAATGACCGAAGCGTTCGGCGCCTACAACGAGTTTGTTGATCCCACCACCAATGCCGTGCCCAATCCAAAGAATTCCAGTCCGGTCACGGTACAGGGAGAGAACCGAATTGGCCATTATACTGGTTGGATCTGTCAAATCGGGAATGAAGTGCGTGAACTCATCCTCAGTAGGGTCATAACGTAGCAGACTGGTTTGAAAATGACCGATCCACAGTTGGCCTTCGGAGTCGACGTAGATCTTGCGGATGGAGTTATTCCCCTCGACTTGTAGGACCTCGGGGTTCACAAGGTTGTAGCGGAACTCCCCATCCCTTGGATCCAGGACGCCAACCCCGGCCTTGAGTGTCGCCAGCCAGATGCGGCCGTCAGGACCACTCGCCAGATCCCAAATCGTATACTCGGGTAAGTATTCATCCCTGGCTCCGGTGGTTGGGTCGACACGCACAATCCCACTTTCGCTACTCGCCGCCCAGATGTTGCCCTCACCATCGGTATCCACGCCTCTCACGCTTGAGGCGCTCCAAACTGTCTCCGCTTTCCCTGTCGTGGGGTTAAAGCGCACTAAACCCGGCTTGGCGGTCCCCAGCCATAGATCGCCAGCGGTGTCTTCGGTGATGTCATAGATGCGTTCGCCGATGTCGTAGTGTATGAAAGTGTCTTCGACACGATCGAAGCGTTCCAGCGCTCCTTCAAAAGTACCAACCCACAGAGTCCCCCCGGAATCGACAAAGAGCGAAAAGATGTAGTTATCGCGCAGGCTTCCTTTGTCGTCGGGGTCATGGCGGTAGGTTGTAAAGGAGTAACCATCATATTTGCTGAGACCGTTCTGCGTGCCAAACCAAAGGAAGCCCAAAGGATCCTGGGTGATAGCCCATACCTCGCTGTGTGGGAGTCCATCCTCAACCGAGAGATGCTCGAAGCGGACCGATGGTGGGGGCAAAGCAGTCGAGGGACGAAGCAGTGTTGTGGCAATTTCGATCTCAGTTGGTGTAGGTATGGGAGGTGGCTCTGGTGAGGGAGCAGAGGGGGTGCACGCTGAACCCAGAAGTGCGAGGAGCAACACGAGGATGAAGGAATGAAGGAAACGTCGTACGCTACGTTCCATTAAAAGCGCCTTTGGGGATGTGAGAGGAAGCCGAAGCGCACAATGCAACCTTGTATCATAGATCGGAGCGGATCAAGTGTAGACTGGTTCGAGGACCACGACGGTCAGAAACACTCTAGCCTTACCAGACAGCAAGCTCTCCTTGCGCCAGTCGCTGGGTGAAGTTGTGGATACCGGCGAGCTCACGATCGATCACAGCCGCAACGGAGGGTTCGATGTCCTCAAGCCCCACGTCCGGTTCCAGGATCAGCGCCGCGGCGGCCATCAGCGGTCGGTCAATGGGCTTCCCAATCTGACTGCACAGCCAGACGGTCGCTTCTCGGATTCCCGGGACCTCCCGATAAACCTTGCCCGCGATCTCGTGGCTGAGCAAGTTGTAGATCTTGCCCACATGGCTGACGGGGTTCTTGCCGGCTGCGGCCTCCGTCGTTGAAGGGCGGTTGAAGGCGATAACCCCATTGACGCGGTTGCCTCGCCCCACCTGCCCTCCGTCGCCTCCCTCGGCCGAGGTGCCGAGCACGGTCAGGTACACGCCTCCCTCACCCCGCTCGGGGTCATCGAGGGTGTTGATGTCTACCGTCACCGCCTCCATCGTCTTCGCCTCTCTAGTGACGAAGGTCTGCACTTCATCGTGAATGGCAGCTTTGCGATCGAAATACGTCTTCAGGTCCGGGATGAAACGATCTACGAAAGCCAAAGCCACAGTTAATGTGAGGTGTCTTCCAAAGCGATAACCCATGACCTTGATGTCCTCACCAGCCTCGGGGAAAGCCGCTTTGAAAGAAGTAGAGTTCAGATAACGTTCCGTGGCCAGCACAACATCTTCTGTTTCGCTTAAAGGCGCATAACCCACACCGGCCGAGGTGTCGTTCGCACCAATCACCTCCCGAGCAAAGATGTCGGTCAGTTCCGGAGAGCCGGGTTTGATCTCGTTTTGGAAGA
>CP070708.1:3126776-3129300 GCA_020350285.1 Anaerolineaceae bacterium | reverse complement strand
AATATCAGGCCTATGAGACTTTGGCAGTCGTTGCTTTTCTTCATGATCCCCGGGCTGTATGGTCTTTTTGCGCAGTACGTTCTCTCCCCCTTTATCGTGCGACTTGGGATGTCAGAGGAGAACGCGTATAACACGGTCCACCTTACAATATTTATTGGATTGTTCTTAGCTACAATCGTTGCCTTGCGAGTGGAAGGATGGTCTCTTCGTTGGGCGTCGATTAAGGAACGCCTTCGCATTAAAGGCATGGATTCCACGGCTTGGAAGTTGACACTCCTCTTCTTGGTGCTGTATCTTGTCCTGGGATTTCTCCTCAACAACCTTGCCCAGTTCGTTTATGAGCAAATAGGTTTCTGGCCCCCAGATGCGGACATCCCACTTACAAATATCCCCTTTCTTTTGATCGTGTTTATTGCCAATATCTTCAGCGAAGAGCTCTGGTGGCGTGGTTACATTCTCCCTCGTCAGGAACTGGAGCATGGTAAATCTGCCTGGATCGTGAATGGGGTGCTTTGGTCCTTATTTCATATATCCAAGTGGTGGGCAGTGCCTTTTATGCTCCTTAAACAGTGGATGTTGCCTTTTGTTGTGCAGCGGACAAAAAACACAACTCCTGCAATCGTGATTCACTTTGTTTCGAATGGAGCAAGCATTTTGCTGAGCATCCTACCCTTACTGACTGTGTAGTTATTGTTTAAATGTAAATTCGTCATTGGTGGAATCCTCTCATGCATAGGGGAATCCTAGCCTCTCGCTGTATTGAATGCACTCTCAGCGCAAGAACCCATTAAGAGTAGCTTTATTGCACATCTCAGCTTTAAAACGGTATAAAAATCATAGGACAATTGATAAATCAACTATTGTGCTCTCCACCAGTAGATAAAGGAAGAGGAAGCTATCCCAGAGAATCGGAAGATCCAATCTGTTGAGAGAATGAGCATTAAAACCAAACGTCTTCACCCCATCGATGCACTGCGTGGCTTGATGATCGTCCTCATGGCTCTTGATCATACGAGTTACTTTGTCGCTCAGAATCATCCTCCAGGTGAGCAGTGGGGTGGAGATTTTCCTTTTTATAACGATGCGTTTGCCTTCCTGACCCGCTTGGTGACCCATCCTGTTGCACCAGGATTTGTCTTCTTGATGGGTGTGGGCATGTATTTGTTCGCGCATTCCCGCCGAGCACGGGGCTGGAGGGAGTGGGATATTAGCCGCCACTTCTTAATACGCGGAGGGATACTGATCGCTATTCAGTTGTTGATCATCAATCGTGTCTGGCAGATAGGTCTGGATCGATTCGCAGAGCTTTATATCGGTATTCTGATAGCCTTGGGAGGAGGTATGATTTTGGGAAGCTTCCTCCTTCGACTCAAACCGGTCTATCTGCTTGTGTTGACCTGCATTTTGTTCATTGGAACAGAATTGTCGCACCCGGACCCGAGCCAGTGGGGTCTCAACTACAATCAGCAACTGGGTTTGATATTGATCTACAGTGGTGGAGATTCCAGCTTATGGTCGAATTACCCAATCTTGAGTTGGATGGAGTTGGTCACCTTTGGGATCTTCTTCGGTCATTGGCTTGTGCAAGATTCAGGGAGAGCTTTCAAGCGTGCGTTATGGTTGGGTGTGGTGTTTCTGGTGGCCTTCGTGTTGATCCGCTATTTGGATGGATTTGGCAACATTCGTCCAAGGATGGGCAACAACTGGATCGATTTCTTCAATGTGGTCAAATACCCTCCCAGTATGTCCTTCACTTTATTGACGATGGGGGTCAACCTGATCATGCTGAGTTTGTTTGGTCGAGTAAGTGAAAAACTTCAAAGCATCCTACAGCCGCTGATTGTATTTGGGCGTGCACCTCTGTTCTTCTATGTTTTTCATTTATTCTTGTATTTAGGGTTGGGTCGATGGTTTGCTCCAAATGGCACGACCCTTCCTGCCATGTACTTATATTGGTTGTTGGGTTTGTTAATCCTATTCCCGTTCACGCTTTGGTATGGCGTATTTAAACAGGGTCAACCAGTCCAATCAGTATTGAGATTTCTATAGCGTCTGGGAAGAATTACGGAAAGAGATATTCAATATTGATCGAATATATGTATTAGGTTGAACGCAGATCGAGTCGTGTCTTCAGTATTCAACATTAAACCTTCATATCGTCGACTCACTGAAGCTACTCGTCAAACCTTGGGTTATCTCAGATAGTTGAATCGATTGATGAAATCCAATCTGGTCCGGAATTAAACATGACCACCCTGGTGGTAAAGGAAGGTAAACATGGCTAAGTCAAACCATCGTAATAGTGGATATCTGCTGGCTGCTACACTCGGTGCATTTGTGGGTGGTGCCATTGTGCTAGTAGCGAGCAGAGCGCTTCCTAAAATGATGTCACAAATGATGTCAAGCATGATGCGCAACATGATGGAACAAATGGGTGGTGAAGGCTGCAATCCGTCTGATATATGACGCCAGATGATGGAGGGTTTCGGGGAAGCCGCAATAGAAAATTAGTAGAACAAAAAAA
>CP070708.1:3094809-3126676 GCA_020350285.1 Anaerolineaceae bacterium | reverse complement strand
GATCGTCCACATGAAATGATCCATCGAAGCTGTTTTCGTAGAAGATCAATGAACTGCCTCGTGAGTGGAGACTTAAGTAGGCTGGGATATTAAGGTACAGCGGATCATCATCAAGCCCATAGCTACCACCTGGATCTGTGCTCCACATACGGTAGGTGCCACCTCGCAGGTTCAGTGGTGAAGCTCGATCACCCAGACCATAGACATGCTCATCCGTCGCCAAATCCGACTGGATTGACCAGGATTCACCCTGACATGACGGGGCTATTTCCTTACGAAGAAGCTCTCCCGCCGCATCTAAAAACGTCAGATCACCATCTTCAGATACCACCACCTCAATCTGCGAGCTGCTGATCCCACGATCATGGGTTTCAAGTTCGACGACAGGCCATTCAGTCTTCGCCAATGCATAAGGTAGAGGTAAAGCCCCAGGCTGCCATGTTATTCGCACCAAGTTGGTGGCCAAAAACTTCAGCTCTACTTCAGCATGAGCAAAAGAATATCGAGCTCCATTATCGATCAAATGGTATTCGTTTAATTTACCTGGTTGAATAACGAGTGCTGGTCGTTCCCTTTTAAGTAAACGGCGTTCCGATCGATCTCGTTGCATGGCGTATCGAACAGTCTGCAGTGTGCTACCCAACCCTATGGAACGAATAGCTCGAAGGATTTCCATGATAGCTGGCATGTCCTTGCCCTCCACAATTTGTCCCGTTTTACCACCTTGTCGTTTCACAAAATACTACAATGGGGAGAAGATTGAATTCATCTTAAAATCTACCAAGTAAAATATATAATAATCTGTTGTGAAATCCCTAGACACAAAACTCTGGCGCCTCATCCTTTCACCGCCTGTAACCGGTGTTGAGAATATGGCTCTCGATGAGGCAATCCTTATGTCTGTTACTGCGGGGGAAGCCCCACCGACCCTCCGACTCTACGCATGGGATCCCCCCTGTCTTTCCATTGGATATGCACAACCCATCGCGGATGTGGATAAGAAGATGCTCGACCAATTTGGATGGGACTTGGTCCGTCGTCCTACAGGTGGTCGAGCAATATTACATACCGATGAACTCACATATGCCATCATTGCCTCCAGTACCGACCAGTATGTCGGTGGTGGTGTGCTTGAAAGCTATCAACGTATCAGTCAGGGTTTGGTTGCCGCATTGACCCTCTTAGGTCTATCGGTTGAGGTTCAACCTGAGCTCTCAGTTCCTGAAGATCAACGATCTAATCCCGTATGCTTTCAGGTTCCAAGCGCTTATGAAATCACCGTCAATGGACGAAAATTAATCGGAAGTGCGCAGGTACGACGACGAGGCACTGTGCTTCAACATGGATCTCTCCCGCTTAGCGGGGATATAACTCGGATCTGCGAAGTGCTACATTTTGATGATGAGATTTCCCGATCTCAAGCTGTGGAATTTCTCCACAATCGAGCTGCAACGGTAGAAGAGCTTCTTGGTTCATCAATAACCTGGCAGCAGGTGGCCGATGCTATGGTCCAGGGTTTTCGAGAGGCGCTGAATCTTGATCTGGAACTCGACTCGCCATCAGATTCTGAAATGTCCCAAACAGTGAAATTGACATCGAGTTGCTACACAAATCCCGACTGGACGGAGCGCGTGTAACGGTCCAATATTCTCACAGGTAAGTTGTGATCATGCCTAGCTGGGATTTCGTTCGTCTCGTGCCGAAGTCACTCTCGAGGATAAATCACACGCTCATTTTTCAACGAAGATGACATCTGGGAAACCTAACGAACGCATCATTCGGTAGAGGTAGTTCTCGGCGTTAAGTTGCGCCTGAGCAAGGATTCCATCCTCCAAAGCAGCACGTTCGATTTCCTCTTCCGCAGCCATCCTCGCAGTCGCTTCAAGAGTCACATCCCCGTGGGTTAGCAGCCCTGTGTCCCGATCATAGACGTATGATTTCTCGTTGTCCAGTGAGGTGATAAATATCTCAGACTCCGGCAAGCGCATGACAACTTGCCCAGTGTTGTCAATCCACAGATCCTCGGCTTCGAGTTTGCTGAGGTCAACGCCTGCGATGACGACGCCATGTGCTACCAATAAGAGCCGATCTCCAAAGAGGAATCCGAATGGACCTTGCCCTGTCTCTGCGATGATGACCTTCTCGACCGTGTATTGCATTGTCTCAAGTCTGGCCAACTCCTGTACCTCGTGCACGATGGTGACAGGATCAGGCATGACTGTGGGTGTCGGATGAAATAATTGAGATATTTGTGTCGCAATGACGCCTCGAAGTTCTTTCAGCGGTTCTGTCGTCTCACGTACACCAATGGCTAAGGTGTAGATCATAAAAGCGAGCACGATCACGACGACAGCCAAAAGAGTCCACAGAGCATATTTTCTCATAGTAAGATGATTATACTGGAAATCCGCCTCGCCTTGTCAGGGACCCTCAACCAGGCTAAACTCTTGTCATGCACATCGCTGCGTTAACCGTTGAATTAAGAATACCAGGTTGCACTTCGCTGAAGCAAAAGCGCAGTCGTCTTAAACCCCTATTAGCCAGACTGCATAAAGAATTTAACATCTCAGCTGCGGAGATCGATCACAACGATCACCATCAACTGGCGGTAATCGCCTGTGTGGTTGTCAGCAATTCTTCAGATCACACCCAGCGGGTGCTGGCAGGGATTCCCACCTGGATCGAAAACCATCGCCCTGATTTACAGATTATTGACGACCATATAACGCTTTTATGAAGTGAAACGACAAGCTTCCCATAGGTTGTATGATCATAGAACAAGAGTAATCCTTTTTAATGGTGTGATTTACATATCTGAGTGGATTATCTCGTCTTGATTAATTAGTATCAATATTCACTTAAGGAGGAAATATGGATCTGGGATTAAAGGATCAGGTCGCTCTCGTCACCGCATCCTCGCGTGGATTGGGAAAAGCTGCTGCGATGCAATTTGCGCGCGAGGGCGCTCGTGTGGCGATTTGCGCTAGAACCGAAGATATCGAAGTGACGGCCAACGAAATCCGCCAAGAGACAGGGGCAGAGGTTTTAGATATACGAACAGATCTGACCAAACCTGAGGACATCGAGACATTAGTAGAACAAACACATGATCATTTTGGACAAATTGATATCCTCGTAGCGAACAATGGGGGACCGGCCCCGGGAAATTTCCTCGATCTACAACCTGTGCATTGGGAAGCCGCTGTTGATTTGACGTTGATGAGCACCGTCCGACTTTGTTATGGTGTCATACCGATCATGTTGGAGCAAGGGTCTGGCAGCATCGTCGCCTCTCAATCATATTCGGTTAAACAACCCATCGACCACTTAATCCTTTCCAATTCGGTGCGGTTGGCAGTCATCGGTTTAATGAAATCATTGGCCAATGAATTCGGGCCTAAGGGGATCCGTGTCAACTCGATTAATCCCTATTGGACATGGACGGAACGCATTGATCAGTTGCTTGCAGATCGGGCTTCCAGGAGTGAAACAACCATCGAGGATGAAGCCGCCAAGATCACACAGGATGCGCCGTTGCGTCGTATGGGCACGATTGAAGAATACGGTCGGACGATCGTATGGTTGGCGTCACCTGCTGCTTCATTCATTCACGGTCATGCGCTCATGTTTGACGGGGGTGCGGTAAAAGCTACACTGTAACTCGAAAACTCACCATCCTAATCTTGTAGATCACCATCAAGAGCCGGTGGTCCTCACCTGCTCACGCGAAGTAGTCGAAGGCCACCGATTCGTTGTCACCATAAGCGGTGATCCATGTTTGCGGTGAGTTGTTTGTGAGAGTACTGACAAAACTCGAGGCGGTTCCAGGAGTATTGGAATACCAGTTGTGCTTACAGCCTCACATTCCGATCATCTCCTCGCGATTCCCCTTTTTCTAGTGGAGCACGAATTGTGAATCAAACCACGCAGCTTTCGCTGCGTGGTTGAAGATAGGGAAAACGCGGTTGCCAGCCAGCGATTCCAAACACAGGGTGATTTAAGCCGCCTGCTCCTCTTTTACCAACAAGCGACGACGGACCAAAGTTCGAAGGCGAGATGCGAGTAGACTCGCATGAATCGGCTTGATGAGGTAATCGTCGGCTCCGGCATCGAGAGCGCGGGCAACGCTCCCTGGAGATCCGAGGGCTGAGAGGATCAGGATCGGTACGTCGGAGAATTTCCTTATCTCCTCACAGACCTCCCATCCATCCATCTCAGGCATCAAGATGTCCAGAATGATCACATCCGGAGGCGACTCTTTACAAGCATGGATCCCTTCTTCGCCCGAGAACACGGCATGAATTTGGAAATCCTGACCTCTCAAGAGAGTTCGCAGCATAATCGAGAGATCTGGATCGTCATCAATGAGCAAAACATCTACAGCCATTATCAGTCCTTTATTGACCTCTCATATTATCCGGCATTTCCAGAAACTTCGACCTTACAGGCACCTTGCAATGGGAATAATCAACTGCTTGCCATCAGTTGACAGAAGGTCTAAGATACTTGGCAGGCTAAGCTTTTAAAGCCAAAAAACGCTTGAAGAATCGGATTCCATGGCAGAAGAAAACCCCCACAACTGCCCGAGATGCGGCCATACCCTCCCTGGTGATGCTAGGATCTGCCTCGAATGTGGTGTCGATCTGGCGTTGTTTGCCATGCTGGCGGATAAAGCATATCTCGATGGGGTGTCTGTGCCCTCCACCTCAGTCCCCTCACCCGAAGTCTTGGTTCCGCGGATCGGCCAATATTTATTACAACAAGGTCTGCTCACTCAAGAGAAACTTGATGAGGCGTTGAAGCGTCAAGCTGAGCTCGCTGAACAGGGGGAACGTTTGCTCTTAGGACAGACGCTGGTGCAAATGGGCTTTATTGACCAGGATATCCTTGATCGAGTCGTCACACAACAAATCATTGAGCTTCATGCTGCTCTGCAAGAGACCAACCGCACTCTGGAAGAACGCGTACGCGAACGCACCTCGGAGTTGCGTCATACCTTAGATCGACTCACTGAAATCAGTCAGATCAAGGCCAATCTAATCTCGAACATCTCCCACGAATTGCGCACCCCACTGGCTCACATCAAAGGTTACATCGAGCTGCTAGCTGAAGAGCAGCTTGGGCCACTATCACCTGAGCAAGGGCAGGCGATGGATGTGATCCAGCGAGCTTCCCAACGATTGGGTGGGTTGATCGAGGATTTGATTGAGTTCTCCACCGCTTCACGAGAGGGTTTGCGAATAGAGATGCAAGACATCACCTTAGCCGATCTGGCCACGGATGTCATTGAGCGCTCCCAAGAAAAAGCTGAAAAAGTAGGTGTTTCAATCCACACCGAAATCGAATCAGGACTTCCACCGCTCAGGGCCGATCCGGATCGTCTCTCGTGGGTCCTATTCCAATTGATGGATAACGGAATTAAGTTCACACCCTCAGGCGGCAATGTAACTTTCACAGCAAAACAAGAAAACAAACAAGTCCTCATCTCAATCCAAGACACAGGAATTGGTATCCCGACCGATAGAGTGAAAGAGCTCTTCGAACCGTTCCATCAGTTGGACGCCTCGCCAACACGTCGTTATGGCGGAACGGGCCTTGGGTTGGCTTTCGTGAAGCTCATCTTGGAAGCTCACGGAACTGTGATGCGGGTGGAGAGTGAGGAAGGCGAAGGAAGCACTTTCAGCTTCCCGCTTCACATAGCACACGGCTCAGAATGACTGGACCACTTATTCCCTCCGGACCATTGACCTACGGCACCGAACTCAATGCTGTCTATGCCATCGCGCGGGTCGTCGCTGAGACGTTCGATACCGAAGCGGGTCTGGATACGGTGTTCCGCCTGGCACGCACGATCTTTATTTTCGATGTCGTGGCGCTTTATCTTGAAAACGAAGATTCCGGTGAGATTGAACCGACCTACGCCCGCGCCCTAGGCCGTGGTCGATCACGCGAAGCAGAGATTGCATGGGGAGAACCAGCCGCTTTTGAAGCCTTTCGCACTGGGCAAACGGTTCTTCGCCGGGAGGATGCAGGCCCCTCGGTCAAAGGCCGGGAGAGACGAAGAGATTACCTCGGCTTGCCAATGATCGTTGGCGGACGGTGCGTCGGTGGATTAATCTTCGGACGTTTTGGAGGACCATCCTATCCCCCAGAGCACATCCGGTTGGCTGAATTCGTGGCATGGCATGTTGGCCAGTTGCTAGAGAATCGGCGTATGGCACGCCGCATTGCCAGTTTGGAAGCCCAGCGTGAGTTAGCGCGCATGCAGGACGAGTTCATCTCAACAATATCCCACGAACTACGCACACCTTTAGGATTCATCAAAGGTTATGTGACAACCCTGCTCAGAGAAGATGCAGAGTGGGAGGATGACGCAAAAAACGAGTTTTTACATATCATCGATGATGAGTCTGATCGACTGTGTGAATTAATCGACAACTTGCTTGATTCGTCTCGCCTGGAAAGCGGGACACTCAGCATGACCCTCGCTTCAACTCGTATCGAGCCTATCATCCGAGATGTAGTTGCTCGTACCCGAGCACTGTACCCTTATATGCCTCTGAATGTCGAGATTGCGGAGGACCTTCCCGCCCTCCACATCGATGCCACACGAATTGCCCAAGTTCTCAACAATCTGCTCTCAAATGCAAACAAGTATGCGCCAGGTACTGAAGTAAACATCCGAGTCAGCCGACGAAGGGGGCAAGTACACATCGAAGTGGCTGATCGTGGACCCGGAATTCCTGCAGAACATATTCCCAATTTATTTGAACGTTTCTACCGCGTTCCTGAAAGTGTAGACGATGCGCGTGGAACTGGTCTGGGCTTGTTTATTTGCCGAAAACTTGTAGAAGCCCATGGCGGCGAAATCGGTGTGGATAGTGTGCCAGGGGAAGGTGCACGTTTCTTCTTCACCCTGCCAGTTCCACCCTCCAGCGCAGAGAGAGAAATGGAGCGTCAAAATGAGCAAAGAGAAGACCATCCTAGTAGTTGATGACGAACCACGATACCTAAGATTGGTCGAAGTCAATCTTGTTACGGATGGCTACGCAGTCCAAACCGCTATGGATGGACAACAAGCCGTCGAGGCTGTCGCCGGCGATCAGCCTGACCTAATCCTGCTTGATGTGATGATGCCTGTCATGGATGGATTCACCGCATGTGAACGAATCCGTGAATTCTCATCTGTTCCGATCATCATCGTAACCGCAAAAGGCGAAGAACGTGATCGAGTAAGGGGTTTGGACGCAGGTGCCGATGATTACATTGTTAAGCCTTTCTCCGCCCAGGAACTGTTGGCGCGCGTTCGTGCTGTACTGCGCCGCGCAGAACGTCAAACAGTAGACAGCTTTCATGAGCCGGTATTCAAACACCACGAGTTGCAGATCGACCTACCGCGTGCCCATGTCACCGTGGCAGGGAAAGAAGTATCACTCACTGCGACAGAATATCGCCTGCTCCAGACCTTCGCCGCCGAACTCGGACGAGTGCTCAGTCCGGAGCATCTGTTAACCTCAGTTTGGGGACCAGAATACAGCGACGATAAAGAGATTCTCTGGGTCTGCTTGAGCCGACTTCGACAAAAGATTGAACCAGATCCAAAGAAGCCGACCCATATTGTCACCCGACAAGGTATTGGTTATCTCATGCCACCTGAATCGGGGGATAGCCCAGCGGAGGATTGAGTCGCACGACCATCTCTCGCATTGTCCTCGATGTGAGTTGCTGACTTAACGGACACAACAAAGGGCCGACACAAGTTTATAGATCACTTTCATGAGGAGGGGCAGTTCTGCATTAAATCTACAAGGTAATGAGACTTGATCTTTTATTACGATGAGATCAAACACCATCTACAGCTTGCTTGCCTCTGATTTTCAACCATGCGTATGATGCTCTCGTTCTGATTGAAATGGACTTCTGCTATAATCGAATCTGACCCATAACTGGAGCAAATCGATGAAAGACCAACCTACGCTCACCCTTCGGACAAAGATGCTTGGAGCGATGTTACGTGAGGCACGTCTCAAAGCCAACAAGAGTCTCAAAGAAGTTGCCACTTTAATCGGCGCAACAAGTGGTGCGGTTTCGTCTTACGAGCACGGTCGCAAGGGGATTTCACTTCCTGAACTGGAACTCTTCGCGTATCACCTCGATATCCCACTTGAACATTTCACTACCGGATCAACAATTCACACGATACCAAAAACGGAATTCGATCCCACCATCATGGTCTCCCTCCGACAACGGATGGTTGGTGCCTTACTCCGCAAGCACCGCAAAGAAGCCGAGATGTCCATCCGGGCTTTGGCAGATGCTGCGGGTTTGCCATCAAAAAGACTGAGCGCATATGAACGTGGAGAACGACCGATCCCGTTGCCGGAGCTTGAAAGGCTTGTAACAGTTTTGGGTCAATCACTTAAGGACTATATTGATCGAGAAGGTCCTGTGGGAGAGTGGATCTCCAACAATCAAGCCTTTGCCAACTTACTCCAACTGCCTCCCGAACTTCGTGATTTTCTCAGTACACCAGAAAACCAAAGTTACCTTAGGGCAGCCAAACATATCAGCGAACTCTCTGTGGAGAAACTGCGCGCTCTCGCTGAGGGTTTGCTCGACCTCACCTTGTGACATCCGAAACTTCCTCACCCAACGAACTTGAGCGTCTGGCCTTGAAAGCCTTTCGGGAAGGCCGCCTCGACGAAGCTATCCAGACCTTCACAATCGCACGTCAAGCTTTTCTTGCCGAAGGCAATGACGTAAAAGCAGCTGAGATGGCAAGCAACCTCAGCGTTGTGCTTCTTAAGGCAGAACGGCCAGAAGAAGCATTAGAAGCCGCAACAGGTACGCCTGATATCTTTATTCAGTCTGGGGATCAAACCCTAGCGGCGCAGGCTTTAGGTAATCTTGGCTCAGCGCTTGAGGCTTGTGGGGACCTTGATGGTGCGGAGAATGCTTATCGTCAGGCCGCTGACCTGTTCGAAAGCCTCGGCGAAACTGAGCATCAACGATATACCATACAGGCGCTTTCCCATTTACAGCTTCGTCTTGGTCGCCCCTTAGAAGCTCTCACTTCAATGCAGCATGGCTTGGAAAGCCAATCACGCTCCGGTGTTCGAGATCGCCTGCTTCGTTGGTTGCTCAAATTACCCAATCGTTTTATGGGTCGTTAACTCCGACAGCATGGTATTTTGTCAGACTGTAACTTTATGGTGACTTCCAAACATTGGTCCATCAAGCAAGTAGATCTGTCCGATCGAGCCAGTATATCAGCTCTTCTATCAACTGCACGTTGGCAACATCAACATTTTGACTGGGTCAGTGCATTGGATTTGATCAATGAAAGCCCTTTCGTTGCCGCACTTGATCGTGATCTCGTTGTTGGTTGCCTCGCATGTCCCCCAGATCCTCCCCGGGTTGCTTGGCTTCGTATCTTCTCAGTCGCAGCGGATTATTCACCTGCATTTATTTGGGATCAGTTATGGCCTAAGGCTGCTGCTGCAGTATCCACGAAAAATGTGAGACAAGCTGCAGTGCTCCTCAGTGGCGACTGGTTAGCACCGATTCTGAAAGGCTGTGGTTTTGAACACACCAATGATGTGATCTTTCTCGAGCGGCGCGGAGAAGCCCCTCCGACGCCACTCCTCCCTCTCGGGAGTATACGCACCATGCTGCCCGAAGATATTGAAGCCATTACTGAGTTAGATCAGAGCGCATTCAAAGACATCTGGCAATATTCCGCTGAAACGTTGCGTCAAGCGTATAAACACGCAGCAGTCGCGACAATTATCGAACATAAAGATGAACCGCTGGGCTACCAAATCAGCACCGCATCCATCTATGGAGCCCATCTGGCACGATTAGCCGTCGCCCCCCAATGGCAGGGACGTGGATTCGGCACAGCTCTCGTTGTTGATGTTATTAACCGTTTCTTTCACCAAGGGGTGCTCAAGATCTCGGTCAATACTCAAACCGACAACGAACAAAGTCTTCAAATCTATCGAAAGCTTGGTTTTCGCGATTCAAGCTCACGACACCCGGTTTATCAACTGCAGCTAGATGGCTAGGCTTTCATGATCAAGAAAGGGTTATATATAATTACCATTACACGAGCCATGGACAAGGGACATCATGAATAAATCAAAATCTATCCACTATTTAAGGAAAATATCATCATATCCAATATCCAACTCAAGGATTGACGGCATCGACAGCCTCCTGCCCAGACGAAGAAGTCGAGTATCACTTGTCGCTTTGCTTTTCATCACCATGATAATCCTGAGCACTTCTTCCGGGTGTACCCCTGAGACTGCAGCCATAGAAAAAACAGCCGCCACTGAAGCGATGGAAGCTCCCAAACAAGAAATCGAACCTTCCGATGAGGCTGGTGCAGAAGGACCCGTTCAGATCGGTGATGCGTTGATCGAACATGTTGAATCGATCTCAGAGGATGAGACTGCAGGTCGGATACTCACAGTTCATGTGACAAACCCCTCAACCGACGAAATCGTCGTGACAATCCCATGTGGTTTGATCTTTAATCCTGGTCCAGGGAGTGACGAACAACGTCTGATGGTCATCCAAGAAGCTTCTACCTCCCTGTTGCCGGGTGAGGAAGCAACGCTCACACCTTACGTGGTCTGCATTGATAGCAGCAGCGCCATTCCAGAGCTCGGATCAACATACAGCTTAGGTGTCATGGCAACAGGCGACTTACTCAAACTTGCCGATTGTATCTGCAAGGAGACCTTGGCAGACATCGAACTGGATCCACTCGCTTTTACGGATCAGTTTGGTTTGCAGTTTGCGGTGTGGACTGTCAGCGACGGGCTATCTTTCGAAGAGATGTTTGAAGGTATGGAGGAAGCAGGAGGAGCCCTCGGAGAGATAGGGACAGAGGACTTCACCGAGGAGATGGAAGAGTTGTTTGGCGGGGTAATGGAGATGTTCCGGGGGGTCGGTCAGGATTGGCTAGAGAAGTGCCAGATCGAGATCAATCCCTAAACGGCTGTTTTGAGAGATTAGTAAGCTAGAGAGATACCCGGCGCTCATAGGAGCGCCGGGTGTATTATTCACTATGCTTCGGGGGTCCTCCCCAGCTTGAGTAGCCCTTCTAACATGTCCACCGGAACGGGGAAAATAATCGTGCTATTTTTCTCCACTGAGATCTCGGTGAGCGTCTGCAGGTAGCGAAGTTGAATCGAAACCGGTTCTCTGGCCATCAACTCGGCCGCTTGTGCGAGTTTCTTAGCGGCATCAAATTCACCTTCGGCGTGAACGATTTTCGCCCGTTTTTCACGTTCAGCTTCAGCCTGCTTGGCCATTGCTCTCTGCATGGGTTGGGGTAACTCTACATCTTTAACTTCAACGATGCTAACTTTAACGCCCCATGGCTCTGTCGCCTCGTCGATGATCTGTTGAAGCTTTTGATTGATCTCTTCACGGTTAGCTAACAGATCGTCGAGCTCCGACTGACCCACCACATTGCGGAGCGTCGTCTGGGAGATGTTCCACGTCGCGCGCTGGAAATCTTCTACCTGGACGATAGCATCACTGGGATCCACGACCCGGAAAAAAACCACCGCGTTAACCTTAACCGTCACGTTATCGCGCGTGATGACCTCCTGTGAGGGAACATCCAGCGTGACGACGCGAAGATCTACTTTAATCATCCGGTCGACGATCGGAATGATAAAGAACAACCCAGGCCCTCTCGCACCTACCAGCCGTCCGAGCCGGAAGATGACACCTCGCTCATACTCCTGCACGATTTTGACCGCGGCGGGAATTACCGAGATCAATACCAAAATGAGGAATATGAGGGGCAAATTAATTAGGTCGAATAGGAAATCCATTTCAAATCCTTTCTATTAATCACAAAATTCTTATCATGATTATAGTATGGTACCTTATACTTGTGGGATCGGTTTGATGATTCTCTGGAAATAAACCCTCCGATGGAAGACATAAGCAGTCTCTGCCTTAAGAAAGGGAAGCTTCGATATGCAACACAAACAAGATCAACTAATAGCAAGCGACGGCGTGCAGCTATATTGGCGAGCGTGGGAACCGGATGTACCAGCCCGCGCAACCGTTTGTCTCGTACATGGTCTTGGTGAGCACTCCGGTCGCTATGAACATGTGGCGGCTGCCTTTACGGGAGCTGGTCTTGCTGTCCATGCCATCGATCTGCGCGGCCATGGGCGTTCAGAAGGTCCTCGCGGTCATACTCCAGGTCTGGCACAGTGGTACGACGATATTGATTTGTTGCTCTCTCGGACAAACCCTGAGAAAGCCCGCATCCTTTACGGACATAGCTTGGGAGCCACACTGGTCCTGAGTTGTGGACTTCATCGACCTGAGAAACTCAACGGTGTTCTCGCCACAGGTCCCGCTTTACGAATCAGTGCAGACGTGCCCGCTGTGAAAGCGTTCCTGGGAAAGGTTATGGCAGGCGTATGGCCTACATTTTCACAACCCAGTGGCCTCATCGCTGCTGACCTCTCACAAGATCCGCTCATTGTACAGGCGTATATAGATGACCCATTGGTCCATGATCGGGTAAGCAGCCGCTTGTATGTCGATATGCTCGCGGCAGGGGAAGAAATGTTGAAGCGAGCTGCTGATTTTCATTTACCTGTGTTCCTCATCCATGCGGAAACCGACCGCCTATGTGATCATACAGCGACGGAAGAGTTCTATGCAACGGTTGGGAGTCCTGACAAGACCTTACACATCTGGCCTGCCCTTTTCCACGAGGTCCATAACGAACCCGAAAAGGATCAGGTTATACGCGAAATGGTAGAGTGGGTCTTGGCACATATTTAATATCATACAGTAGTCAGTAGTCAGTACACAGTAATCAGTAATATCGATCATTAAATGCGGACATTATATGCAAACAGCAACTCATTTCAATACTGATGTCTGACTACTGACATCTGACTACTGTATGATATGGACAAATATCGTCTTCTATGGGAGGATTGAGACCATCTCAATTATCTAAGGGTTGGTATGAGTAAGCGTGCTGATATCCGAGAGAAACGCCGACGTCAGCGTCGACGACGACAATTGATCACCATCTTAATCGTACTCGGACCCGCTCTGATCGTTCTCGCAATCATCATCTGGCCTCAATTCGCGCCCATTGGCGACATTTCCGTTCCCGAGGTCAAATCCTATCCCATGGCTGATGGTCTTGCCATGGGAGATCCTCAGTCACCTGTTGTGATCGAGGAATACTCCGATTTCCTCTGCGCATTCTGTGGTACCTTCCACGGGAGCACTTTAGGACAAATCGTCGAGCAATACGTCGCCACTGGACAAGTCTATTTCGTTTTCAACCCCCTCCCTCCGCGTCGGGAAAATTCAATCCAGTCCGCTCACGCGAGCTTGTGCGCCTCCGAGCAAGGACAATTTTGGCAATACGCTGATATCCTTTTCGCCAATCAAGCCAGCATATACTCGACGAGAAATATCGATCGCCTTCTTGAAGCTATGGCTGAGACCGCTGACCTTGATATTGATCGTTTTCAAAGTTGTATGCGCGAGAATCGATACGAAGGTCAGATCCAAGACATCTACTCTATTGCTATAAGCTATGGGATTGAATCTACGCCCAGCTTTCTGATCAACGGCAACCTCTTTCGAGGAGCACAACCCTTCTCCGAATTCCAGGCTGAAATCGAAGCCGCGTTGTCTGAGGCCGCAAGTCCCTCTCCATAAATCTGGTTGGACCTTCTAAATTCATAATCAAACACCCTCTCCCCACAGGGGAGAGGGTAAATTTCACTTATGAATCCTGCCTTCAACTTAGGACAATGCCGTTAAGAGACGAACTCGAACCAAGGGTGCCCTCCGGGTCTATCCGCACTACCCTATGCCTAACAAGCGCAGTAAGGATACCAGTAGAGGCGCAATCAGCAGCGCTGGCAGTAAATTCCCCGCGCGGATTTCACGCAATTCCAATAACGTTCCGATTGCGAGTCCGAGGAGTAAGACACCTCCCACAGCGGACATCTCGGCTATCATCACCTCATCCAGGAAAGCCTGAGCTTGCGCTGCAATCAAACTTATCCCGCCCTGGTAGGTCAGAACCACAAGTACCGAGAAAAGCACACCAAGACCCAGGGTTGAGGCTAACGCTAATGCAGCAAAGCCATCGAGCACAGATTTAATCGCTAACAATTGATAATCTCCAGTCAGTCCATCCTGGATTGATCCTAGAATCGTCATCGGGCCGACACAAAAAAGCAAGCTCGCTGATAAGAACCCGCGGACAAATCTGCTTCCAGCCGCTGATTCAATTCCCCGTGTGAATCTGACCTCCAATGAGGCTCCTAGAGATTTCAATCGATGTTCAATCCTCCACCACTCTCCTAACAAACCTCCCAACAGCAGGCTTATGAGTGGTACAAGTATGTTCTCCCCTTCTACGCCTAGACTGTTGATGAACATACCGATCCCAACAGCCAGAGTGAAGAGTCCGAGGGCTATGATAACCGTCTCTCGAAATCGGGCTTTCAATCGAGGGCCGAATATTAAACCCAGTGTGCCACCGATCAACACGGTTGCGATGTTGATGATCGTTCCAGTCACCCGCTCTCCCCTTTGGTTCGGTTTTTGTGATCAATACCTGCTTCATGATCTTCAAACAATAGGAGGACGAAACATAAGCTGGACAATCGATTGAGATACTGCAATAGGTGTGGATTTGATAATCCACCTTCATCTTGTAATTCTGCAACCAAGCGTTCAGATCGGCGAACGATTGTACGTGCCAAATCGAGTGCAGCCCCAGATGTTGTATCACCTCCTGATACAAACCCGGTTGGTGCCTCAAGACCACCGCCGTACTTCTCAATCTGGAGTTCCAGCCACTCCACATGGGTTGCATCGATCGTCCTGAACCGCTTTGCTTCCTCGATCGTTGCAGCGACCTCAGCCATCAGATGATACAGATCATGTTGCACTTGAGTAAGAACCTGGCAAGTGTCTTCCGAGCTAAGCAAAGACTTCGCCAAGCCCAAAGCAGCGGAAGCTTCATCCACGGTCCCATACGCCCATGGCCGCAGGTCGTGTTTGGGAACGCGACCTCTTCCGAGCAAACCCGTGGATCCATCATCGCCTCGACGAGAGTAGAAACGTGGCATGCGCCGATTATAATGGGTTTGGCAACGTAAGCCTATTAGCCTATAATGGCGTTGTACATGCTGAAGAACTTGGGGGAAAGAATGTTGCACAGCAGCAGAACATTTCTGGCCGGTCTTATGATCGGCTTGATCTTTTCTGGCGCCTTACTGCTTGTTATCTCTGAACCGCGAGGACACCCGATTGAACTTCTACCGCTGCCCACACCAGAATCTCTACGTGTTCATGTAGCCGGAGCGGTTACTGAGCCTGGAGTTTATATATTGCCCATGGAAGCGATCGTTTCACAGGCGATTGAGGCGGCTGGTGGGCCCCTCGAAGAAGCTATTCTGGATATGGTCAACATGGCCGCCACACTCGAAGATGGCCAACAGATCTATGTCCCGGTTGAGGGTGATAGTGCCACTGAGACCTATCCCCCCGTTCCGATCATCGCTCCTGCTTCTGTGGATAAGATAAACATCAACACCGCGCCGGCTGCCAAACTCGAGACTTTGCCAGGGATCGGTCCAAGCCTGGCCAAGAAAATTGTCGAGTTTCGTGAGACGCATGGTCCCTTTCTCAAGATTGAGGATCTGCTTAACGTCTCAGGTATAGGACCTTCTAAGCTCGATGGGATCAAGGATTTGATAAGTGTACGTTGAGAGTTTGGCAGAGTACTATGTATTGGAGGAATTGGGTTACCAAAGGTTCGTGGACGAGAATTGTTCGGATGTAGGGGCAATTCACCGTTCGTGCCGCGAGAAACGGCGGCACGCCGGCCGTCTCGCCCCGGCGGGCCGTGGCTCGCGGCCCGAACGGGGTGCGAGACGGCATGAATTGCCCCTACACAAGTAAAGTTGCCTCAGCAACCCTTCAACATGCTAGTCGACCTGACTCCACCATTGCCAAGTATTTATTCCCTGCATGGGGAATTGTATAATCACCCCCACATGCCTGAATTACCTGAAGTTGAGACCATTGCTCAGACACTGCGTCGTGGAAATGACTCCCCGCCGCTCCCTGGTCAACGCATCAAGCGGGTAACCATTCGCTGGCCGCGTCATATCGCGATGCCCTCTGTGACCACCTTTAGACGACGCATACGAGATCGATTATTCAGCGAAGTCAATCGCAGGGGGAAGTATCTCGTCTTCGCACTCGATCGTGGCACAATGCTGATCCACCTCCGCATGAGCGGTGATTTGGTATTGGTCCCCCCAGATACTCCAGCAGGACGATACGATCGGACAGTCTTTTATCTCGAAGATGATCATGAGTTGCGCTTCAGCGATGCACGAAAATTCGGCAAGATCTTTCTGCTGGATGATCCGGATATCGTTCTTGGTAAACTCGGCCCTGAGCCTCTAGATGCCAGCTTCACTCCCCTCATCCTAGCATCACGCCTTCTCAAACGACGCAGGATTTTAAAACCTCTGCTAATGGATCAGACATTCATAGCCGGGTTAGGCAACATCTACACAGATGAAGCGCTGTACCACGCTCGACTTCACCCCCTCCGTCGTAGTGACAGCCTCGACATGAATGAGATTACAGCACTATGGCAAGGCATCCGGGATGCGCTTACACTTGGATTGCGCCACAGCGGCGCAAGTATCGATTGGGTATACCGTGGGGGCGACTTTCAGCACCACTTCAGAGTCTACGGTCGATCCGGAGAACCGTGCCTAAAATGTGGCACATCCATCGAAAGGATCATCGTTGGCCAGCGAGGGACCCACTTCTGCCCGACTTGTCAAGGGGAGGTTAACGTATGACCCCGGACAATAATCTGATCATTGGAATTGTGCTGATCGGTATCGCGCTGATTCTCGCTTTCTTAGCCTATTACATCCTCACAAGCAGCAAAGAAGAAGAGGTCGACGAAGAGAAGGAAGCTGCGGCTGAACCTGAGTTGGTATCAGCCGAGGGTGAAACCATCGAGGGCGAGTTAGACGAGCCAACCTCTACTCAAGTCGATGAAGAGGAGTCCATCGAGGAAGCGCCCACTCCTCAACCCGAAGCTGAAGCTGAACTTCCACCAGTTGTAGAAGATGATACGGAAGAAACAACTGAAGATGAGCCTGAGCTAGAAACCGCCCAACTTGAACTCCCCGAGAAAGACCGGGTCATGATCCCAGTCGCCAATCTAATGCGGGATGAGGTTACTGGTGAATTGATTGTCCAAGTGGACGATCGTGAATACACCTCTGCGGAGGAGCTAAGAAGCTCAGATGACTGGAACCGTGTTGAATTCGCCGTCTCAGATCTAAACAAGTGGCTCACAAAATCTGATATCAATGACCGAATCCCAGAGACAGAATCCGAATCGATTACCAAGCAATCCACGAGTATGATCGATCAGATCAACGAGATCCTTAAACAACAGCTTGCTGAGTCGTCTGAGAAAAACAAAGCCATACGTTTGATTGAAGGGCCAGGGGGCACAGTGAGGGTGCTCGTTGGTGTCCACAGCTATGCTTTCGATGATGTACCGGATGTAGACGTTCAAAGAGTTATTCGAGAGGCTGTAGCTGCCTGGGAAGAGGATCAATGAGAGGTTGAGCCGCTTCGATCGGTAGGATATCTTTCCGCCCCTCACGTTCAACTAAGTGGACGACAGGCATAAGCGGGTCATGCTCCAGGAAGAGCCAGGCCTGCTTTTTTATCGCCCAGCGTTGCCAACGTTTCTTTGTCTCAACGTTCTCCAACGGCAAAACATCGTAAGCCGTCAACCAGGAGGTGCGAGCGAAATGCACCGCATAGGTGGCCATATCCCCAAGGTACAGTCCGTCCCAAGATTCCGTGTGCAATCGAACGGATTGGTGTCCTTGGGTATGTCCAGGTGTAACAACACAATGGACTTGATCGGTCACCTCCGTATCGCCATGCAACAATCGTAACCGCCCCTCCTCCATCAAAGGTCCGAAATTCTCATCAAAATAGGTCCCACGGGTGCGGGCATCTGGATGACATGCCTCAGCCCACTCTACACGCTGCACCCAGTATTCCGCTCTCGGGAATGTTGCCACGATGGCATCCCCTTGGTAAGTTGTATTACCCCCACAGTGATCAGTATGGAGATGGGTGTTAATCACGATATCTATATCTTGTGGTGAGATACCGAGTTTCGCTAGAGCCTTTAACAGATCACCTTCTGCCCTCACCAATCTCCACCGTTCCCTCTCCTCGGCTTTGCGCTTCGTACCTAAACCCGTATCAATCAAGATCTTTTTTCCGCGGGACCTCACCAGCATACAGGTCAAGGACATCGGAACAGTATTATCCGGTTGTAGAGGGAAGACACGTTGGAACAATTCCCTGGGCACAAGTCCAAAGGGACCTCCGGCATCTAACCAAACCATGCCATCACTGACCAGATCAATCTCCAGATCACCAAAACGCATTCTTCCTCCGGTCCATGTAGGGTGAAGCAATCTCTCTTACATCATGTCATTACGAGAGCTCCTTCGACAATCCTTCGGCAAGCTCCCCTCGTCAGGTTCGGGACAGGCAGGACATGGCTCAGGACAAGCTCCGGTGCGAATCAATCTCCTCCCCCTCATGTCATTGCGAGCCCCGCAGGGGCGAAGCAATCTCCTCAACGGTAAGTTTGCTTCGTCGCCTGATGGCTCCTCGCAATGACAGATTTAAGGAGGACTCCTAACGGGATTTTTTCAGCGCATTCACAAGATGGCAGCCAGGAATTCAGTCTCAAGATTGGCTTTCACCTTCGGTGGTAAAAAACTGGCCTGCAAGGCGGTCAAAACCAATCCTTTAATGCTCTCTAAAGATAAACCAAGCTGCGTTATTGCGAGGGCATATTCATCAGATAAACGAGTGTCAGACACGCCTGGATCATCCGTGTTCAACGTCACCTGCAGTCCCGCTTGAAGCATGCTGGGCAATGGATGGTCATCGATGGTGGTCACGGCCCCCGATTGAATGTTGCTGGTCAAGCAGACTTCAAAGGCCACACAGCGATCACGCGCCAGCCTCACCAATTCCTGGTCCTCCATGATCCTTACACCATGTCCTATTCTAGGCGCCCCCATGTCTTCGATGGCGTGACGAATATTCTCAGGTCCTGCCCACTCGCCTGCGTGAATACTGATTCCCAAGCCCTCTTCCCTGATCGCGGAAAAGATCGGTCCAAACGGCTCAGCGGAGTGGCTAACTTCATCCCCTGCTAGGCTTAAACCTACAATACCTCGATCCTTCCAATCGGCCGCAATGTGAGCGACTTCATCCGCGTATTGAACCCCCTCGTGACGATTTACGCTTAGGATCAATCCGAGTTCCACTCCATGTTCTGCCGCAGCGGAGGAAGCCGATTCAATGACCCAATCGACAACCTCCGAAAGTGGAAACTCCCCGGCCTCAGAAAGTGCAACGGGAGTGACATGCAACTCAAGACAGCGAATGTTATCCGCTGATGCATCGGCGATCGCCTCCCAAGTGAGGCGGTGTATGATCTCGGGAGACCGAAAGAAGCTCCTGAGGTGTTTAAATTTAGCCAGAAAATTAGTGGAGTTCCGAGGCTCACCCGGTAGCATCTGAACCACTGCCTGCAAGGCGTTTTTGTCACGAGGTAGATCAAGCCCCTCACGTCTGACCAGATCGATTAAGGTCTCTAGACGAAAAGAGCCTTCTAGATGACGGTGCAAATCTACCTTCGGTAAACTCTCCATTTCAGTATGGAGATTAGGCGCGATTTCAGGCACGAATATGCCTTTGTGGCGAGTTGGATGCAGATGTGCATAGCATGGATATAAGTTACCACCAAGAATGGGGAATGTGAACAGGCAGAATGTCCCCCTCAGCCATCTCTAAGAGCTTCATCAACACAATCACTTTGGAGCCTCATCAACGACGACGTTTCCGCTTTCTTTTGCGTTTCTTCTTTGTCGTTGTCTCTTTCGCCTCCAACGGTGCTTTTTCGCGCGGTCTTCGTGGTGTGGAAGCCGGTGCTGTTGAAGGACGTCCAGTTGCCCACATGCTGAACAAGCGAGAGATCACGCCAGAACGAACGTCAGCCAGAAGCTGACCAAACATGTCAAAAGCTCGACTCTTATATTGCACCAGTGGATCTCGCTGTCCATAAGCTTCGAGACCAATTGACGTACGAAGCGCCTCCATCCGTGTTAGGTACTCTACCCACAGTCTATCGCCGACTGAGAGAATCAGGTCGCGGTAGATTTGACTCAACGCTCTTTCTCCGAGATTCCGTTGAATTTGGTCTTGGATGCCTTCAGGGAGTTGGTTAATGGGGCTCTCTGTATCGATCTGAGCGAACTGCTCCTCATCGATCTCTACTCGTAAGGTATCACGGGCACGCTGATCAAGCTGAGACAGCCTACTCCCTGCAAGTCGAGCCATTTCCGCTCTTCCCAATCCCACTTGGAGCGCAGCACGAGCACCCTCCAAGTGAGCCATAACCCGCTCTACCAGTGACGCATGATCCTCTCCCTCCAGCAACCTTGCTGCGGAGTAGACATATGAGAGACGAGCAACAACCATCGACTGTC
Source organism: Anaerolineaceae bacterium (assembly GCA_020350285.1). Classification (GTDB taxonomy): domain Bacteria; phylum Chloroflexota; class Anaerolineae; order Anaerolineales; family E44-bin32; genus DUEZ01. The sequence goes on along the minus strand of CP070708.1, from coordinate 3,106,016 downwards.
GTTGATGTGTCTTACGATCGAAGTATGCTTTTCGGCCATAACTCATCTGAACCAAGAGGCGATTGATTATCCCCTCATCCACTTGATCCACTCGTCCGAGCGCGTTCTCCAAATCACGTTCGATATCTGTTAACAGTCGTTCAGTCCGCTCTTCCCATGACCTCGAGAAGGCGTCACGCAAACGATCACCCGCTGCAAACCAATCAATGGGGGTGGTCATCTGGTGCTGAAGGTCAAGCGATTCGCCCACACGGCGTTCAACAGCCTGAATAAGGCCAGCCCAGATACGCAAACTTAACCCGCTTTCAATAAGCTGGGGTATGTTGTCTCGGAACTTGTAAGGATCCGATCGTATTTGGTCAAGGACTTCCTCACTCATCTGGATTCTCATACCAGATGCCGCTTCCACAGCGTTAATCAACTCATTTAGATTGACCTCGGAATCGGTCTCCTCAGCCTCCAAAAACGCGCCCTCGACAGCCAAATCTGCCATCTCTACTCTTTGCGCGACCTGGTCTTCCAAGCGTTCCACAGCGCGTGTGAGCTGGCTATCGATCGCGATCAGTAGATGCTCTTGTTGTGCTTCAAGAGCTTGACGGGCAACCATAAGCAACGCTTCTTGTAACCCAGCTGTATCTCGGTGTGTTGATAGTTGTTCAATCAATAGACGCAGCATGAATGACGGATAGGGCTCTTCTGCATCCAAATCAACCGTCGGCTGCATCTCCTCAAGCCAGGCAAGTAATCTCCAAGGACCTTCGGGATCATCTAATGCAGCCTCGACATGACGCTCGATTTCGAAACGCATCATCTCAGCGATATCATCGCTGAGGTCATCCTTCTCGAAGATGCGATTCCGCTGGCCATAAAAAACTTCTCGCTGTTGATTAAGCACGTCGTCATATTCGAGCAAATGCTTACGGGTGTCGAAATTCGCCCCCTCAACCCGAGTCTGGGCTTGCTCGATCGTCCGATCGACAATGTTATGCGCAATCGGCATGGCGTCGTCGATGTTGAGCCTCTGCATGATATTGCCGACCTGAGAGCCACCAAAGAGACGCATCAGTTCGTCTTCCAAGGACAAGAAGAATTGGGACGAACCCGGGTCACCTTGACGGGCAGCGCGGCCGCGTAATTGGTTGTCGATACGGCGTGCCTCATGCCGCACACAACCGATAACATGCAATCCGCCTACTTCAAACACCTGCTCACGATCTGTGATGAACCGATTAAATTCCTCAACATCCGATTCATAGATACCCATCTCACTGCGATCAATTTCAGCGAATTCACGACGCCATTTCTCAAGGCGTTGTACATGCGACGCCTTACCATATCCGGTCCCAGAGCCAGCGCGCAGTATGCGTGCCATTTCCTCCCGGTCCTGGTCCCTGTTGGCCTTCTCATATGTATCACGGGCAACACGGGTAACACGACGTGCAACCTCGTCGCGCAGGCTACCCCCAAGCACAATATCTACACCTCGTCCTGCCATATTGGTGGCAATTGTGACCGCGCCTTTCGCTCCGGCGCCTTCAATAATTTGTGATTCTTCAGTGTGCTTTTTCGCGTTGAGCACGTTATGCCTAATACCACTCCGCAATAATTCAACAAGCTGTTCGTGATACTGTTGATCAAGATCTAGAACTCGAGCTAGGCGTTCGATATTCTCGGGCCGAGTTGGATTCAAAGTGATGTCGAGGGGTTTCCCAATCTCACGCAGGGCTCTTTGATTAAGTTCCTTAAGTGGCTTGTTGAGTGGTTCTAACTCCTCCACCCGCATCCCATCAGCCGGTAATTCGTATGTCTCAAGATAAGCGTCCCGTAGGATCATGGTTAAAGCTAATCTTTGGAGAGGTTCAGCTCGTAACCGATTGGATATCGTTTCCGACAGCTCTACCGATGTCGTACCTACAAGTAGCGGCTGACCGCGCGCATGCCGTTGAAGGATCTCGGAGGTAACCGCCCTCAGCTTCGATTCCTCAGTCCGATAAACCACGTCTGGATAATCCTTGCGACGCCAAAAAATTGGGAACTGTTCAGCATCATCCTTATTGGCGTAGTAGGCAAATTTATTGCCGTTTTCCCTGTACTCAACCTCTAAAATCTCGGAATCAGGCTTGAAAGCGATGAATTCCAGGTTTGTTGGCAGCGGGATTACATCAACGTTGTATATCTTGTTGAATTCTTCTGCTTCTGTTAAAGCCGTACCGGTCATACCGCTGAGTTTTTCATACATCCGGAAATAATTTTGTAAGGTTACAGTGGCGTACGTGACATTCTCCTGTCTCACGCGCACCGCTTCCTTAGCCTCAACAGCCTGGTGGAGGCCATCGGACCAACGCCTTCCAGGCATCAATCGACCGGTAAACTCATCAACGATAACTACCCTGCCACCCTGTACCACGTATTGTTTGTTACGACTGAAGAGATGCTCCGCCCTCAAAGCCTGTTCCAGGTGACCAAGTAAACGCGCTTGTTCAGGCGTGATGTCCTCCGGACGATCGGGATCGCGCAAAGGGGTACCGATTAATTGTTCTACGTTATCCTCACCGATCTCCGTTAGCGCTACCGTGCGATCGCGCTCGCTAATTTCGAAGTCTTCCGGACGCAATTGCTTCACTACACGAGCCATCTGGACATAAAGTTCCGGATCCTCCCGGGCAGGACCGGAGATGATGAGAGGAGTACGCGCTTCATCGATGAGTATGTTATCGACCTCATCCAGGATGGCGTAATGATGACCACGCTGGACACGAGCCTCCAGATTTCTGGCCATATTGTCTCTAAGGTAGTCAAAACCAAATTCGTTGTTCGTACCATAAGTCACATTAGCAGCGTACGCTAATTTACGGTCTACAAGTTGGAATTGATGCGCATCCTCTTGGGCAGATTCACGACTGGGATCATACAACAAAGCCTTTCGACCCCCCTCGGTACGCGCAGCCTGCTGCAGAACACCTACACTGAGACCTAAAAAGTGGAAAACCGGGCCCATCCAGCGGGCATCACGCCGGGCCAGATAATCGTTTACAGTGACAAGGTGGACACCATTGCCCCCAATTGCATTCAGGTAGATCGGCATCGTAGCAACCAGTGTCTTGCCCTCACCTGTGCGCATCTCAGCGATGGTGCCTTCATGTAACACAATCCCCCCGATCAATTGAACATCGTAATGGCGTAAACCGATCGTGCGAACGGATGTCTCCCTAACAACGGCAAAAGCCTCAGGAAGCAAATCCTCTAATGTCTCACCATCAGTGAGGCGAGCTCGAAACTCTTCAGTCTTCCCCTTGAGAGCCTCATCGCTCATCGCCTGCATTTGCGGCTCGAGGGCATTAATTTGGGCCACAATCTCGGCGTAACTGTCAAGCTTACGCTGTACCGGATCACCACCGATAAGTTTGGTTAACCCTTTAAACATCGTCTCGACCTTTCCAGGCCGGATTATAGCATAGGGGCATCTTTGAGCATCTTATGGATTCTTGGATGAACCAAGCCAGCCCAGCATGAGCATCTACCCTGCTCCCCTATTCCTTGCGGCTGCTTTTTGAAGCGCGCAAGCTCTGCTTGCACCCCCTTCGACAAACTCAGGGCACATCTCTTGACGCATTTAGTGTCAGGGTTACAATATGCGCAGGGGCGGTGGCGGAATTGGCAGACGCCGGGGACTTAAAATCCTCTGAGGGAGACCTCGTGTGGGTTCGAATCCCACCCGCCCTACTGACATTCAGACGATATTTTCGATAAAAAGTTTTAACGTTTTGAGATTCGGAACCATCACTCTCCATGTCGTTTAGGACAGTGCTGGTTCCCTTTGAGTCCCCAGGGTTGAATGTGGGGTAAAAAATCTCAAGTTCTCACCTAGATTTCGAGCCAGATAAAGGAATGCCTTCCTTAACAATCGAAGCCTTGGTAATGCACCTCTTCGACATCTAGGGGTAGGTTTTGCATTTCCGATTATCGCTGTACAATCCTGGCAACTCTTTCAAGCGTTTATATTGGAGGTCGACATGGCTATGCGTAGCCGAACGGTGGTATTGATCCTCCTGGCAATGCTCACCGCTTCATGCACCCTGCCGAGCCTCGCCTCGCCGACGCCGTTCACCTTTCCCACGCCTGACCTAACACACACGGCGATCTTTGCGATCACCCCAAGCGCGACCGCACCCCCTGCAACGGTGACGCTCACTGCAGAATCCGTATCCGCAACAGAGACGAGCCTACCGGGTACAGCTGGTCCCACACCAACCGGACCAACCGGCACACCACTCCCGTCTGCTACAATGGGCTCCTTGAGCGAACGTCCAAACGGAAGCCCGATCACCGCAACCTACCTCAACACGCCTCCTGTCATAGATGGAGACTTAAGCGAGTGGTCGACGACCATTTATAGCGCCGAAGAGACAGTGCCCTATGCTGGGGATAATTGGACGGGAGCGAGCGATCTTTCCGCCAACTTCTACATTGGGTGGGACAACGAAAACTTATATCTAGCCATCAACCGCACAGACGACACCTTTGTACAAGTTTCATGGGGTAGGTACATGTACAGGGGGGATGATGTCGAAATCCAACTTGACACTGATCTGGCTGGGGATTTTCACTCAGCGGTCATGAGCAACGACGATTACCAAATCGGCTTGTCCCCAGGTAATTTCGATTCAATCGAAAGCGAAGCCTATCGCTGGTACCCCAGATATCTGGAATCGTGGCTTAGAACGGTCGTCGTCGAGGCTGTTCGTAACGATGGTGGGTATGTCTTAGAGGCCAAAATCCCTTGGTCTGTATTCGCTGTCACCCCACTTGATGGTACTCGATTTGGTTTCGCTCTTTCCCTCTCCGACAACGATATCGCGGGAACCTCCAGTTGGCAGTCCATGGTTTCCAGCGTGAACACCCGTCGAGTGACCGATCCAACCACATGGGGAACACTGATCCTTGAAGGTTCCGAGGGAGAATAGCTGCTCGATAAAAGTACTAAAACACCCCGATCCTAGGATCGGGGTGTTCTCTTTCATAGGATTCCTGTTAAAACAAAATTGAGGCTAATTCATCTCGATACTGCCTTGTTAAAGGATCCCCATCACCCAATAAGGCAAACAAGGCCAGTAATAGATCCTTCGGTAAACCCTCTCGGTACTGCTTATCTTCACGTAGTATATCTAACAATCCATCCATGGCTGCGGGCAGGTTGTCGCGTGATATGAGCCGCGCAGATTGATATAACCTAGCAGCTAGTGGATCGTCTGCAGGGTAAGGACCGTCTTCTTCAACTTCTCCCAAGATCTCAGCCAAAGGTCTCAACCTTTCGGCTTCAGCCCACTCCGTTCCGGAGGGGAAGTGATCGATGATTTTAATGGGCTCCTCACCCAAACCCTGCATCAGAAGGCTCTTCACCAATCCCAGTGCAGCCGCAGAGTTGGTTTCATTCTCGGCCAGAACTTCGCGAAAGGCCTCCTCCGCCTCTTTCCAATGCCGTGTGGCTAACAAACTCTGTGCACCTTCAACAGCTTTCTCAGATTCACTAGGAACCAGATTCTGCATGAAACGACGTACGATGGGTTCTGGTTGCGCTCCTACGAATTCCGATTCAACCTGACCATTCTTGAAAGCCTTAACCGCAGGAATCCCTTGCACACCATAGCGTATAGCAAGGTTGGGATTCTCATCTACGTTCACCTTTGCTAAGAGAAAAGTTCCACCGGCCTCGATCGCGAGGCGCTCCAAGATAGGGCTCAACACACGACATGGTCCACACCAAGTCGCCCAGAAGTCGACCACAACTGGAGTGTCGTGGGATCGAAGCAAGACCTCGTTCTCAAAAGTAGCTTCGGACACATCAATGATATGTTCAGACAATGGCACAATACCACCTCATTTCATGTGATGGTTTTATTCTACTATAGCAAGATTAGACATGTATCAACGCTTAATCACCCAGTAGCAGAACGTTATTCGTAGGGGTCGATCGAGGAACTCGGTTGTTCGATTTTGATCACCTCGCCATGAATATTGATCACCACACGAAAACCGATCATCCCAAGCCAGGCCTGTGCCTCTTCAGGCATACCGCGCTCAATTAATTCATCAAACTGGTCATCAAGGTTTTTTAAAGAAGATTCAATCATGGCCTTCGTGAAGATGTCTTCCTGCCCTAGCATCTTCATCGTCCCCTCACTGATCAAATCCTCCTGCCCTTGAATCATTTCATAAAGATGAGTCAACACTTGGCGATCGACAAATTCACTCTCAACGTGACGACGGAATCCATCATCATCCACAACGTAAAAGGCCTCCCCGCCAACTGAGGTCACCTCTACAGGATTATCGTATTCGTCGATGATCAATCCTGAGAACAACGCCAAACGAGCCACTTAAAATCACCTCTCGAGAGGGATCCATTCCGGTTGTGGTGTTATCTCATCCTCTGGCTCATTACCTGGGCTGTCGAGCCCAGTGGATTGGAGGGTATTGAGAACACGCACATGCATGCCATCTTCAACAAGACATTGGCAGGAGAGTCGGATACCTGATTCCCCCTTCTCACGTAGCTTATCCCTCTCTGCAACCGTTCGCTGTTGAGGTTCACCTTCGATGAATTCGACACGGCATGTCGTACATCTGGCAAATCCCCCGCAGCGATGGAGGATATCCACACCCACATCCTCGATCGCTTTCACTAATCTCTTTCCCTCTGGAACATCGAAGGTTCCATAACCCTCAATCGTAAGTTTGGCCACAGGTAACTCCTTCGTTATACACTGATTGATTTCTTACCATATACGCCGATAGCTTGCCACCCGCGCAGCCGGATCATGAGAACAACGATTTGGATTTCTGGTCGTTCCTCAGGATATCACGTATCCCCCATCTTGTGAGTAAGGGCACTATCAAAGGATCTGAGTCTTATGGATGGACATTCACCAAAGTGCCGATTGAGGCGAACTCGAACAACCACTCAGCTTCTGGAGTCCGCATATTGACGCAGCCATGACTCATCGGTGTACCGAAGTTATCATGCCAGTACGTTCCATGTAATGAATAACCTTTGTAAAAATATAAAATGAAGGGCACACCAGGCAAGTAGTAGCCGGGACCAGACATAGGGGCGGCGCGATATTTCGCATAAACGCGAAATTGACCGAGGACAGTCGGATGAGCTCTGGTTCCGGTCGAAACGATAAATCGCCTCACCTCAGTAGCTCCCACATATGCCGTCACCTCTTGCTTGCTGACATCGACATCTATCCATCGCCCTTCATCGGCAAGTTCTTCAGGATCCAGGCTGTAGGTCCAGGAGACATACGGTCGACGGGTTGGGGTCGTCGTAGGTGTCGCTGTGGCGGTAGAGGTGGGGGTGATTGTAGGTGTTGGTGTCAATGTGGCCGTGGGCGTGTTTGTCGGTGTAGGAGTAAAGGATGCCTTCGCGAACGGGACCGATGCTACCTGTGGTTGTTGTGCGTCAGCAGGTTGGTCTCCCAGCCAGATACCCACCCCTACAGCTAATATCAGAGCCGAAAGAAACACTCGAGCAGATAACAATCGCCGTAAAGCAAGAGCTTCCCACGGTGCTATTTTATATACAAGATTATCAGGAAGTTTGGCTTCACGAACCGCCTCCTTCCGCTCCTGCGGTGATAGCCGCCGCATGATCCAGCGCAGTGCCTTGCGAGTCGTTGGGTTATTGGGATTGATTTCAAGAGCGCGGGCGACATACGCCAAGCCAGCTTGCGGCTCGGATACTGCGGCTAAGAATAACCACGGTGCTTCCTTAGATGGCGCGATCTCGGCTGCAGCCTGTGCCAGCCTGCGTGCTTCAGCTCGCTTACCCTTCGCGAGGGCAGTACGCGCTGCTTTCAGGGCAGCGACGTAGTCTTTATCAGGTATACCGCGAGCACCAACCAAGGTTAATCCTCCCAATCAAGATCGGCTGGCTCATTGTTGACATAACAAAGGATACCATCCGTAATGCCACGCGCGACCGCATCTCGGTGCTTGGTTAAGAATTCTCGATCTAAGTACATGAATCCGGTTTCGATGATCACTGCCGGGGTTTGAGGATGAATCTCACGGAATGTATGATACTCCGTCATGTCGAGGGTAATGGAGTATTGATGATAGCGAAGGTCGGTCGCTCTACCATATCGATCAACCATACAAGCCACCAACCTTTGAGCCTTATCCTGCACTTTGGTTTCTACGGCGGCGGCCACCTTGTACCCGGTTGCATATTCACCTGAGGGCAAACACGAATCGGCGTGGATTGACACTAATGCGACCACTCGATATCCTGCCAGTCGATCGTCCCATTCTTCAAGTAGATCAACCTTCAAACCCGCGGCCTCCAACATACTCTTCACAAGATCACCAACAGCCTGATTGATCATCAATTCAGTAAGACCATCACTGCATTGCGTCCCTGGATCGACGTAGCCAGTATCGGGATGAGGTCCCGAGTGACCGACCACAACTCCGATCGTTAATTCACTCGGATCGATTGACCCTGTGGAAGGAAAATAAAATGATGCCTCTTCGGTCGGACTTCCCTCAAGCGCAGCAGCCAGTTGTCCCGCTAGCTCGCTCGGGCTGAGGCCGGCTGGTGTCCAAGCCGTAAATATGGTCGCCAACACAGCAGCTGTGGCGAGCGAGATGGCTAGGTGCCGCATCACGCTTTGGGCTAAGGGCGAGCCTTCTATGGTATGACGACCTGATCGGGATTTTCGAGACATAGTACCTTTGACTCCAGTCAGATTATATCAAGTCGAAGTCAACCTGTACGACATGACTCCGGTCCCGCATGCACATAAGTTCTATGCCCATCAACCTATGGCGTGCTGGCTTAACACGCTGGACGAGTGATATCGAGCGTTGTTTATAGGAATGACCGCACGATAAAAAGATCAACCACGAGATGAGGACCGATGTATAGATGCGCAGGCGCAGCTTATAGGCCTGAATATCAAACTTCCTACCCATTGAAGTTCTTTATTCGTGTGATCAGATGGTCCTTGACAAATCATATACAAGTAATATAATTAAGATATAAATAGTCTTAAATGCAGAAGGGCTATCACAAACATGACGACTTGCAGTTGTATGAGGCGGGGGCACTAGCCAACTCGTCTCATACTGAACACAAAACTGTAGTTCGCTAGTATATTACCAGCGGCTATCCGACGAGTGGCAAAGGGCCTCCGCAGATCGATCGAAGGATGATCGTTCGCGAATGGAGCAGATTGCTTCACTCATTGGGTAGCCGTATTGATTTTAAGTGATGCTGAGAGGTACATGACCATGGGCAAATCTATCCTTGAAGAGTTGATCACACTGCCAACCAACTATTCAGATCAGGACTTATGGAGCACGGTCGGTAACACACCCTTGATTCGCTTGCAGCGCTTGACAGAGGACATCCCTGAATCGGTTGAGATCTACGGAAAAGCGGAGTGGTTAAATCCTGGAGGTTCAGTTAAGGATCGTCCTGCTGCAGCGATTCTAAGCACAGCGCTGTCGAACGGGCTTTTAGAGGAGGGGCGTGTGTTCCTCGATTCGACGTCCGGCAACATGGGCATCGCATATGCCACACTAGGAGCTGCGCTTGGGATTCGCGTTCACATAGTCATCCCCTCCAACGCTGGTCCTGAACGATTGACGATCCTACGCGCACTAGGCGCTGAATTGATAGAGACAGATCCCCTAGAGGGATCCGAGGGCGCCCGTGTGGTAGCCGCGGAAATGGCAGCGAAGAACCCCGACCGTTATTACTACGCAAATCAGTACAGCAACCCCGCAAATTGGCAAGCTCATTACCTCACCACAGGACCGGAGATCGCATCTCAAACCCATGGGAGGATCACTCACTTCGTGGCCGGTCTTGGGACAACAGGTACCATGATGGGGACTGGACGATATCTCAAGGAAGCCCACCCTGACGTCGTCCTGGTGGCAGTCGAACCTGAAGGACCAATGCATGGGCTAGAAGGCCTCAAGCATTTACCCACCAGTGATGTTCCACAGATCTATGACCCAACCCTACCGGATGAAACTGTGCGTGTTAAAACCGAGGAGGCTTATGACATGGTGCGGCGTCTGGGCAAGGAAGAGGGTTTGTTTGTAGGTATCTCCGCTGGAGCAGCAGTCGCTGCAGCCTATAAACATGCCAAGCAGATCGAGAGCGGCGTGATCGTAGTTCTCCTACCCGATTCTGGGATGAAATATCTCAACCAGCCTGTATGGAGCCCACAATGACACTCCACATCACGCGAGACTTGCTATTAGAGATTTGGGATCACGGTGAGAGAACTTATCCTGAGGAAAACGCCGGCTTGATCTTGGGCACCTTTAATGGTGATGAACGCCGGGTACGTAAACTCCTACCAATGGAGAATAAATCCCACTCTGAATCCCGTCACAACCGTTACCTCATCTATCCTGAAGACATGATGGCAGGCGAGCAGGAAGCAGAAAGACTCACCCTGGAGATTCTAGGGGTGTTCCATTCTCATCCTGATCACCCGGCTGAACCCTCAGAATTTGATCGTCAGTGGGCTCTCCCATGGTATTCCTACCTCATCACGAGTGTTGATCAGGGTAAAGCTCTGGAGAGCCGCTCTTGGCGTCTTAAGGATGACAGGACACAGATGATCGAAGAAGTGTTGCAGGTTCAAATAGACTTAGACACCAGTGCTAAAAACCACAAGTTAATGACTCACAAGGAAAAGAACCGATGAATTCAATCCGTATTCCAACGCCACTACGTCCTTATACAGATAACCTGAAAGAAGTCGAGGTCGACGCCTCGAATGTAGGGGAAGCTCTCGATGTCTTAACTGATCGTTACCCCAATCTCAGACCACATCTATTCGATGAAAACGGGAATCTTCGAGCGTATGTCAACATCTTTGTACAACAAGAGGATGTTCGGAACCTTCGCGGTCAGGCCACCCCTCTTACCGGGAATGATCGTCTGATGATCGTCCCGAGCATCGCTGGGGGAAAGATTATTAAGTCTGGCAGGTGAACTGTGGTTTGTTGATCATACCCTTCGGGCAAATAGCGTGGAGGATGTCATACATTTGATAAAAATAAATATCAGGGACCACCCAAGGTTGATACCTGGGACGTGCTCTCTCTTCCCATAACCTTTATAATCGATGCAGTAGATCAACCCTGCGGTGTGAATCACAGCGTCACCATGGAAGAGA
>CP070708.1:3091861-3094709 GCA_020350285.1 Anaerolineaceae bacterium | reverse complement strand
ACTTGCATGTGTCAAATTTGGTGCATCCTTCAGCTAAAACGGAACTCGTTTTAAACAATTGGAATCAAGAACTTTCTATTCTATTACAGATCGTTGAGCCTGAAATTGGGGTAACGCCAGATTCAACTCCATACACTCTTGAGTGGAAACCAAGTGACTACATGGACATCCCGCGGAGAGATCTACCGTTCGGTGTCCCCTCATGGTTTGGCACGCAAGGAACAAAAAGTCACAGAGATGGACCAAAACGAATCATTTGGGAAACTTAACCACCGAATACGTTATCGAAGGTATGAGAAAATGCCAGAACCATTGATTGATATCGACACAGATCCACGATACGGACTCGAAGGAACCATCGTCACAATGGACGACTATTACACGGTAATACCGCATGGCGTCGTGTACATCAATGGTGACACAATTGTAGCCGTGCAACCCGCGTCGTCCCCCACACCAACAGGATATGAGGATATTCCCATCGTTAAAACTGAAGGAACAATCTTCCCTGGGTTAATCGAGCTCCACAATCACCTGAGTTACAACATTTTACCACTCTGGGATGTCCCTCGGCAATTTACGAATCGCGGCCAATGGGCAAGGCATCCAGCGAAACGAAAATGGATCACTGCGCCGATGCATGTGTTAGGCCGAACGGAGGGGTACATCGAAGCGATAGTACGATACGTTGAATGTAAATGTCTCATCGCTGGCGTTACCACGTCACAGGGGATCTCCCTATTCAGCAGCAAACGAATCGAAAAATGCTATCGAGGTGTGGTACGCAACGTTGAACGCCCGGAACACCCGATGTTACCTAAAGCAGGAACTAAAATTCCGGACGTGGACGCCAAAGATGCAGAAAAGTTTCTCAAGCAGCTTGAGAACAGCACTTGTAAACTCCTCCATTTAAGTGAGGGTATTGATAATCGATCACGGAACCATTTTCTCGCCTTGCAGATCTCGGAAGACAAGTGGGCCATCACCGACGCGTTAGTAGGCATTCATAGCACCGCCCTCACCGCTGATGATTTCCAAGTGCTGGCAAAGTATGGTGCCTCAATGATCTGGTCCCCACTCAGCAACTTGCTACTCTATAATGAAACTGCGGACATCCAGTTCGCGAAAGACCATGGGTTACTAATAGGATTGGGCTCCGACTGGTCGCCAAGTGGAAGTAAAAACCTGCTGTGTGAATTAAAAGTGGCGAAAATATTCAGTGCCAGGAACGGCGGGATCTTCTCCGATGTTGAAATTGTGGCGATGGCGACAAGAAATGCGGCGAAAATCCTGAAATGGGATTCCGTACTGGGATCCATCGAATCGGGAAAACTGGCGGATTTATTCGTTGTAAAGGGAACGGAGGCAGATCCCTATGCACAACTCATCTGCGCGATTGAAACCTCCATCTCTCTGGTGATAATCGATGGGGTACCGCGATGCGGCGACAAACAACTCATGCACAGGTTTGGCTACGAAGACGAGGAAATACATATCGGAGATAAAGCACGAATATTAAACCTCGAAAGCAACTATGATAACCCAATTCAGGTCACTTTATCCCTCCATAATGCCCGGAACACCCTCCAGCACGGATTGAGCGATCTGAAAACCTTGGCTGAAAACATTGAAGCCAGAGATACCGCCTTCGCGATGGGCATGGTAGACGCTGCTGCAGAACCTATCTGGGTACTCGCCTTAGAACAAGATGAAATGGAGGATGCGCAAATTCGACCCACCCTCTTTTTCGAGGGGGAAGCAACAGGATTCGAGACACCGTTTGAAGCTGTTGACTATATAGCGGTACTATCCGATGTCCAAATCACCCTCGACCCGTTATCGATCGTCGACGACGACGAGTACTTTGAAAACCTAGCGTATCAAATGAACTTGCCCGACTACATCAAAACCGACTTACCACCTTACTACAACGTCGAACCCTTTCTTCCTGATAGCGCGAAATTCTTGAAGGACGCTCATCCTGAAGTGCGCCATCACTTCGCATCTACTATTGAGTTATCTACCTTCCTCGATAGAGTTTCACGCATCATAGAGTTTTCTGTGGAGGATCGGAAACGAATAATCGAGCAGGCGTTGATCCTCTTTGAAAACGTCTATGTTCACCTACCGTTGAAACAGGCAATGCACGCAATCGATCCTATCCAGATACTGAAACTCATGCAGTACCAGTTAGAGAAACAGCCAGAGGAATTACTGCCTGAGCTTGAGTTCCACAAAGAAATGACAAGAATCTTCACATCAACACGAGATCTTCACACCAACTACCTCTTGCCCTCCCCGTTCAGAGAAAAGGTCGCGTTCCTTCCATTCCTCATCGAGGAGTACATCGACACGGGTCCACCGAAGCGCAAGCGCTACATCGTTTCGAAAGTCATGCAAGGATTCACACATCAGACGTTCAAAGAAGGCGTTGAAGTTCTGTATTGGAACGGCGTCCCGATTCATCGAGCGATCGAAGTCAATGCCGAGCGACAGGCCGGAAGTAATCCCGATGCACGATTTGTGCGAGGACTCGATACGTTAACAATTCGACCCATGATCCGCGTACTTCCTCCCGACGAAGAATGGGTGTCTATTCGATACAAAACCCTCGCAGAAGAGGTAGCTGATATCGAGCACAAATGGCTTGTCACCTCGTTGCCTGAGTTACCAACATTACTCTCTGACTCAGACGATGCGGGTAGGAGAATGGCTAACGCGACCGCCGTGGGACTCGACATTCAAACCGATGCTATCCAGCAAATGAAAAAAATACTGTTCGTACCGCAGGCACTGGTCAGCGAGAGAGAGACCATGGTGAAACAAGCTGCAATCGGATCCAGCATGT
>CP070708.1:3082074-3091761 GCA_020350285.1 Anaerolineaceae bacterium | reverse complement strand
TTTCAACCCTCAGTGACAACGCCCCAAATCATAATGCCTGAGCACGAAACCAACAATGATCAAATTCTCTCGATCCCAAACACCGCGATCAAGCTAAACAGAACCAGGACGAGTATAACGAGAACCAAAGACGATACAAACTTCCCCGTCCACAGAAGTGGTGTTAGACTGGTCACACTTCATGACATGGAGGCCTCTATGAGACCCTATCCACCAGAACCCTTCCGCATAAAAACGGTGGAGAGCATCCGACAGATCAGCCGCGAGGAGCGCGAATCACTTCTCAAAGCGGCTGGATATAACATCTTTGGTCTTCGTTCAGAGGATATTTATATCGATCTGTTGACCGATTCCGGGACCGGTGCAATGAGCGATCGGCAGTGGGCAGCGCTCATGCAAGCCGACGAAGCATATGCTGGAGCGCGGTCTTACTATAAGCTCGCCGAAGCCATTGGAAACATATTCGGTCATAAGTTTTTTGTGCCCACGCACCAAGGGAGAGCCGCTGAGCATATCTTAAGCACACTGCTCATTAAACCGGGGAACGCTATCCCCTCCAACACCCACTTTGACACTACCGAGGCCAATATACGTGCACGTGACGGTAAGCCAGTTAACCTCGCGATCGACGAGGCCGCGGACCCCACGAACCACCATCCCTTCAAAGGTAATTTAGATGCTGAGAAACTGGAAGTCTTCATCCAAGAAGTTGGCGTCGAAAAGATACCCTTAGGCATGATCACCATCACAAATAATGCGATCGGTGGACAACCTGTCTCCCTTGAAAATATGCGTCAAGTGAGCGAGATTTACCGCTACCATGGGATCCCATTCTTCATCGATGCCTGCCGCTACGCAGAAAATGCTTACTTCATTAAGCAACGAGAGTCTGGCTACGAGAATAAAACCATCCTAGAAATCGCCCAGGAGTGCTTTGCTTTATCCGATGGCGCGACGATGAGCGGTAAGAAAGATGCCATGGTCAACATCGGGGGTTTTCTCACCATGAACAATGAGGATCTCCATCAACAGGCCTGCAACGAACTTGTCCTTCGTGAGGGATTCCCCACATATGGCGGGCTTGCGGGCCGTGATCTGGAAGCCATGGCTGTTGGCTTGTGGGAGGGGCTCGATGAAGCGTATTTAAGCTATCGAGTAGGGCAAGTTGGATATCTCGCTCAGGGTTTGCTTGAAGCGGGTATACCGATCGTTGAACCTCCAGGTGGACATGCTGTATACATCGATGCGCAGCGATTCCTTCCTCATATCCAACGCGACGAGTTCCCAGGTCAGGCACTGTCTGTAGAGTTGTATGTGGAAGGCGGTATCCGAGGCGTGGAGTTAGGCTCCGTTTCTTTCGCCTATACTGATCCTGAAACTGGTGAGAAGCATTACCCCCTCATGGAATTGGTACGTCTTGCCATCCCCAGGCGAATGTACACTCAAGCGCACATGGACTTCGTGATCGAGACCCTTGCCCGCATCGCTGAACGGCGTGAATCGATCCGGGGATATCGTATAGCTTATGCGCCCCGGTTATTGCGTCATTTCACAGCGAAGTTCGAGCCGCTGTAAAGATGTATGGGCGAAGCAATCTCCCGGCCCTACACGACGCCCAACGACATGGACTATGGTATCCTCACACTGTTCTCCATAAATAACTGCGACATCAGATGGAAAATCCACCGGTGGCTAAATGACAAGCGCTGAGTTCGTTTTACCCCAAGCAAGAAAATCTGATCGACGTTCCCCTTTAAGCTGGATCCTCTCACATGTCGTTCGTCACTGGTGGATTGTGATCGTTGCAGTCCTCGGGGCAATTGGCAACGCCGCCTTGGCATCCGCTGTACCCGTTCTGGTAGGTTTGGCCTTTAATGTCATTCTGGCTGATCCCCCCGACATATCCCGTCTAGGACAAATTGCTCTCCTGATTGTTGGCTCACAAATGGTACGTGGGATTTTACAGCTAGGCCGAAACTTTGGTGCTGAATTGATCGGCCAGCGGCTAGAGCGAGACATTCGTGATGAACTTTACGCCAGTCTTCTTGGAAAGAGCATGACCTTCCACAACGATCAACCTGTGGGAGACACCATGGCTCGCGCCACCAACGATGTGCGTGAGATCAATCTTATGTTTGGCCCAGGGTTGAACCTGGTGGTAGGATCTGCGATGTTCCTCATCGTCCCTCTCGTCTTGGCGCCCACCTACCACCCCTCACTAATCTTGGTTCCACTTGTCTTTGTTGTGGGTTATTTCCTCGCCCTCTGGCAGTACCTCACAGAACTAAGTCCAATCTCCGATGCAATTCGTCAGTCCTTTGGTGATTTGAATGCTCATCTCGCTGAAACCCTGGACGGTATCGAGATCGTGAAGGGGACAGCTCAAGAGCAGACAGAAACAAAACGATTCGTGGAATACGCACGCTCATACCGTGACCATTTCGTTCGTCAAGGCGATGTCGAAGCTCGTTTCTTGCCCTTCCTTTTGATAGGCTTAGCGACCGCTGGTGGTTTTTTGCATGCTTTCTTGCTCTACCGCATCGGCTCTCTCGACCTCGGTCAAGTTGTCGCCTATGTTGGGTTGCTGCAACTCTTCCGCTTCCCTGCGTTCGTGTCCCTCTTTGCCTATTCTCAGGTGTCATTAGGGATGGCCGGCGCGCGTCGCATTCTCGATTTGATCAACCGGGAGACAAAACTTGATCAGAATCCGAGCGGTTTTGTTGGTGATATGCGAGGAGAAATCGAATTCAGGGATGTGACCTTTGCGTACCTCGGCGACAGTGAAAGCAGTCTCGAAGAAGTCAACTTTCACGTTTCACCCGGGCAAACGGTTGCCATCGTTGGGCAAACAGGAACAGGAAAGAGCACCTTGACTCATCTCATCAACCGCATCTACGACGCCACCCACGGTGAGGTTCTTATCGATGGGATCAATGTGCGCGATTGGAACCTAGCCGCGCTTCGTCGCCAAATCTCAGTCATCGAGCAGGACGTTTTTTTATTCTCACGCACGATCTCCGAAAACATCGCCTTCGGTAACCCTGATGCGACTCAAGAACAAATCGAAGTCGCTGCACATGCTGCCCAGGCGCATGACTTCATCATGAACTTTAACAAAGGGTACGAAACGGTGGTCGGTGAGCGTGGTGTGACTCTCTCTGGCGGGCAAAGGCAACGTATCGCACTGGCGCGGGCTTTCCTCACGGACCCCAGAATCCTGATCTTGGACGATGCGACCAGTTCCATCGACAGCGCCACGGAGGATCAAATCCAGCGCGCAATCTTCCGCGCCTCACAGGGGCGGACCACGTTGATCATCACTCACCGTCTCTCCCAGATCCGCTGGGCTGATTTGATCCTCGTTCTGCGTCGGGGGAGGATCGCTGCAATTGGATCACACGAGGAATTGATGGCAACCTCAGAGCCATACCGTAAGATTTTCATGCGTTACGGGGACGAGTGAGAGATGGGATTCTTCTCCGGGCTTGAAACCGAGGCGTTTGATCGAACATATCGCGATCGCGATCTTCTTCGACGTATGTTCGGATATTTCCTACCTTATCGACGTAGATTGATCATTGCTATCCTGGGCATACTCATCGTCGCTACCGGTGGCGCAGTGACGCCTATTCTCGTCTCGTACGGCGTGGATATGATGGCCGAGGGTGACATCCATGAGCTAATCAATTTGTTGGTTGGGGGACTCTTCGTACTTGGCGTGATCGTCTGGGTTTCGAATTGGGTTGGACGCCGCCTGATCACTCGTGCTGTCGGAAATGTCATGCTCGACCTCCGGCGAGATGCTTTTTTCGCAACTACCGGCCATGACCTTTCCTTCTTCGATGAATTTTCAACCGGCCGGGTGGTCAGCCGCATCACCTCAGACACCCAAGAATTTGCCCGAGTTGTCGTGCTGGTAGCCGATCTTGTATCACAAATTCTTCAAGCGATCATCCTGCTCGTGGTCTTGGCAGGTATCAATGGCCGCTTGACACTTTGGTTGATAGCCATGATGCCCGTGATCTTCCTGGTGGCGATCGGATTTCGGCGAATTGCCCGACAGGTCACTCGACGCGGTTTTCGTGTTATGGCTAATGTCAACGCTGCGATCAAAGAGGCTGTTACCGGGATCGCCATCGCCAAAAATTTTCGTCAGGAAGCCGCCATTTACGACGAGTTCGATGAGATCAACCAGCAGTCCTACCACATCAATGTTCAGCGTGGTTTTGTGCTCTCCACGATCTTCCCCACCTTGGACGCGCTTTCAGGGATCGCCACAGCGATCTTGGTCTACGCTGGAGGGTTGAGTTCAGCAGCAGGCGTGATCTCGATTGGTGCGTGGTTCCTCTTCATCAACAGCCTCAATCGCTTCTGGTTCCCCATGTTGAACCTCTCCGCCTTCTGGACCAATATCCAAAACGGATTGTCGGCTGCGGAGCGGGTTTTTGCCCTCATCGACGCCGAGTCTGCTGTGTCACAGATTGATCATCAATCCGTGCCTGCTTTGCAGGGGGAGATCACCTTCGAGAAGCTATCATTCCACTATCAACCAGGAGAGACTGTCCTTTCTGACTTTAATCTTCAGATCGAACCTGGGGAGAATATCGCGTTGGTTGGCCACACGGGTGCCGGAAAAACCTCAATCGCTAGGCTCATCTCTCGTTTCTATGAGTTTCAAGGTGGGTGTCTGCTGATCGATGATACAGATATCCGCGCCCTTAATCTTGCTGAATATCGTCGTCAGTTGGGTATCGTTTCCCAAACACCCTTTCTCTTCTCGGGAAGCGTGCTTGATAACATCCTCTACGCCAGTCCGAATGCGAGTAAGAGTGATATCGAGGGGATGTGCCGTCAAATTGGCGAGGGAGCTTGGCTCGAAACCCTGCCCGATGGCTTGGAGACTGAAGTCGGTGAGCGAGGGGCGAGCCTCTCTATGGGGCAACGCCAGTTGGTCGGATTGATGCGCGTACTAATCCAATGCCCGGCGATCTTCATCCTCGATGAAGCTACAGCTAGCGTCGATCCCTTCACTGAGAGTCAAATCCAAGAAGCGTTGAACATGATCCTAGCAGGAAGCACTTCGATCGTGATCGCGCATAGATTATCGACCGTACGTGCGGCCGATCGTATCATCGTCCTACGGGAAGGTGAAATCATCGAGGAGGGGGATCACAAATCCTTGATGACCCATGGTGGGCACTATGCCGAGCTCTATAACACCTACTTCCGGCATCAGTCTCTGGAATATGTTGAGCAAGTTCGTCAAGTGGCGCTCGGAGATTGATCTTCAGTGATTGTCTCAATCAAATGGCCGTCTTATAATGACCAGATCGAACACTCTATCATCCCAAATAGACACCTAGCCTTGGCTCGAATCTAAATCAACCACTTTACAACCTCCTCTCAATATACCCAAAGTCCTGTCGACAGAAGATAAAATAAACGCGTATGATGGTTGCGCTATGCCAAACAATAGTATTCGTCAGAGGTCCTTGGTGAAGTATCGAATCCTCATTTGTGTGTCGATCCTCTCTCTGGCCTTGATCACACCCACCCAAAACGCTTACACCGACTCATCCGGATGGGAAACCCTTGCTGACGGAATTGAATACCAAGAGTTCCGTCTCCCTGGTCCAAGACGGGTCTTCGTTGCTCGCATGGATCGGAGTGCTGAGAACGTCATCATCGATACCAGCATCGCTCAAGGTGCGTTGGCGCAAGGCAAGGAGACGGTCAGCGGGATGGCGGAACGCTATGACCAAGCGATCAACAATTGGGGAGAGACCTGGGGGAATCGCAATCACGTCGTCGTGGCGATCAATGGCTCTTTCCATAACTCGGGGACAGGCATCCCTCATGGAGGCATGATCCATTCCGGCTGGTATGCAATGCCTTACACCAATTGGGAGAGCGTCAGCGGCTTCGTGTGGAAGCAGGATCGCAGCGCGTTCATCGGCGAATGTGTGAATCATGAGTCCACGAATCAGCGCTTCACCAACCTATACAATGGAGAGTCGCGCCGGATCAATGGCATCAACCGCGAACCTGAAGAGCACGAACTAGTCGTCTTCACGCCACAGTTCATTCGAGAAACCCCTGAAGAAAGCACAGGTGTTGATGTCTTGGTTGAATTGACCCGTCCCCTTGGGATCGTGCCTCAACCCAAGATGATCTTGGGGATTGTGAGAGAGATACGTGAAGATGAACCCCCGACCCCGCTTCCCTTCGATCATATCGTGGTTTCAGGAGATGGTCGGTCGGCTATTGCGTTGCTTGAGAATTTTCGTGTTGGCGAGGTGGTTGGTCTATCCCTTGAGATAGCACACCTCCAAGAGGATTGCCGCAGAACTCACTCACAGGATTGGACGAACGCTTATGCGAGTCTTGGGGGCGGCTTCATCTTCCTCAAGGATGGAGAGATCCAATACTTCGATGACTTGGGAGCCAACAATCGTCATCCCAGGACTGCGATCTGCTATAACGATGAGTTCATCTATTTTGTCGTCGTAGACGGTCGGAATGACGCTTACAGCCTCGGGATGAGCATCACACAGCTCGCAACTTTCTGCAGAGACACCCTGGAAGCAACTTGGGGCATTAACCAAGACGGTGGTGGCTCTTCAACCATGTGGGTGAATGGTGAGGTGGTGAATTCGCCTTCGGATGGTTTTGAACGAGAAGTGGCCAATGGAGTGATGTTGATCGTCGTAGAGCCGATGGACCGATCCATGGCCTTTTGGCCCGGCGAACGAGTGATCGCGCAGCAAACCACCAATATCTACCTTGGACCGGGAAATTACATCCCCATTTCCTCGCTCGCGCAAAACTCAGTGGGCGTCATCCTTCCGCATATCAATTACACAAATGGGATCCTTGCGAAAGGCACCTTCTGGTGGAGGGTTGATTTTGACGGGGTTGTCGGTTGGGTTGCCGAGGACTCGCTCGCTTTAGCCAATCCTCGTTCCTCGGTCTCGGCCATCATTGGCTGGGGTTTGAATCCTGACGGTTACTAATAGTCCCGCCTCTGTTCTTTCAGCTCAATAGAAAACGCAATATATGATGTAGGGGCAATTCACCGTTCGTGCCGCGAGACGCCGAGAAGAACACTCGGCACTTTCAGCCGGCGGCACGCCGGCCGTCTCGCCCCAGCGGGCCGTGGCTCGCGGCCCGAACGGGGTGTGAGACGGCGTGAATTGCCCCTACTAAATAACCTCCCCGCGAGCTTGGAGCTCGCGGGGAGGTTTGCTCCTCATCGCTCGATTAAACAATCGCTTCAATCGATGGTTAGAACAATATCATATGGGATGGCAATCCCCATTTCTTTTTACGCACCTCAGCTTTCCCCTAACACAATCTCCCTCAAAGCCCAAGCGACCCCATTCTCGTCATTCGTAGGGGCAATCCTATCTGCGGCTTCTTTAACCTGCGACGAGGCGTTCCCCATTGCGACGGACAATCCAGCAACATCAAACATCGAGAGATCATTGTCGGCGTCCCCAATAGAGAGGATCTTCTCCAGTGAAACGTCCAGGTGGTTTGCTAAACGGATCAAAGCCGCTCCCTTGTTCGCATCCTCATGCGTGACATCGAGAAATACCTCGAGCGGATACGCCATGTGAAGTGCAGTCCCGTGATGCCGGATCGTCGATTCGATTTGTGATAACCTATCTGGGTCACCATAAAGAGCGACTTTCACCGCACTCACAGTGTCTTCACTGAGGATATCTTCTACCTTGATCACCTGGTATGCCCGAGAAGGCGTCCAATCTTGTCGCGAACCGAGAGGGGCTTCGTAATAGATCCCATCTGGTAGGCTGAAGAACATCGCGGTCCTGTATTCCCGAGCTGTTGAAACGATGAATTCAAGGTCACTCCGTGCAATGACCCTGCGATCGATCGACTCTCCAGTGATCGGATTTATGATCTCGGCCCCACCTGAGCATATATAAGGGATGTCTAACTCGAGTTGTTCAAAAACAGGCACAAGTGAAAAAGTACTTCGTCCGGTTACAAGCGTTGTTAAGACACCAGCTGACCGGACGGCGTTAATGGCAGCCAAATTTTCTTGTGGTACCTCGTGCTCTGAGTTCAGCAGAGTCCCATCAATGTCCATGGCCACCAAGTCAAACGGAAGAGACTCACTTGATTTCAGCTTCTCACTTTTCCCAGCGATCTTCGCTTCTCGCACCCTACGATTATCCTTATTCACGAAAATTACATCCTCTCTACGATAACTTCTAAGACAATCTATCATCACCATCCCAACGAGATTGAACTCGATAACAATGGATGGTATTAAGATCCAAGGGGTCAATTATAACCAGCAACAAGTTTAGATGTATAGATGGTGTAAAGAATAGCCCAAGATAATATCTCAGACTTCGGTTCTAAAAAAGTTGCATCTTTAACTAGCCTGAATACAATTCTTCCGTCTGTTTTATCTGACATATGCTCCTGGTCACCCTTGGATCTAGCCTGTGGAGTACTCCTCCCGGGCTTTGATTATGATGGTGTAAATCCCTTCTCCATCTTACAACCCGAGCCAACATCATGGACATCGAACATCACAAAGACCCCCCAAAACAGGACCGTGATCTAACCAAAGGTAGCCTTCACCGGGACATCTGGTACCTGGCACCGCCGATGATGCTCGAGACGGGTATCTTGAATGTCGTCCAAATCCTAGACACGTATTGGATCGGACAATTAGGTTCAGCGGCCTTAGCCGCGGTCACCATCAGCATCACCATCCGCTGGGTGCTCAACAGCTTAGCTAATGGCTTGGGCATCGGCGGCTTAGCGATCGTCGCACGGCGGATTGGGGAACGTGATCGGGCTGCTGCCGATCATGCTGCCACACAAACGCTCTTGCTAGGGATCATGATCTCCTTGGTATTGTCCTTTTCAGGATTAGCCGTAGCTCGCCCATTGCTCATCCTGCTCGGTGCTGATGCAGAAGTTCTACCGTTAGGTCTTACCTATCTGCGCGTGGCTATGGCTGGGATCTTCACCGTCATTCTCGTCTTCGCGTTGAACGCTATCCTGCGTGGAGCGGGAGAAGCCCGAAAAGCTATGATGGTTCTGTTCCTTTCCACTGCGATGATCGTCTTGATCGAGCCAGTGCTCATCTTTGGGTTTGGACCCGTCCCTGCGCTCGGAGTCGTAGGTTCAGCCTGGGCGAACGTCCTTGGTTTCGGAGCAGGTGTGATCTTGCAATTAGTGATCCTCTTCAGTGGAAGAGCACGCGTTGGGATGAGCCTGAAATCCCTTCGACCGGATTTCCCGCTCATGGGTCGCATCATCAACATCGCCTTGCCCAGCACGATCCAAATGACCCTCCGCTCCTCCTCTCGACTTGTCATCCTCGGTCTGATAGGAGCCTATGGTACCTTCGCCACCGCAGGATATGGCGTCGCCAATCGGTTGTTACTGGTCGCACTGATCCCCATCTTCGGCTTAGGGAACTCGGCAGCTACGCTCGTCGGTCAGAATCTCGGAGCTGGCAAACCGGATCGAGCTGGTAGAAGTGCGTGGTGGGTAAGCGCCTATAGTGCCGTTTATATGATCATTGCAGCAACCATCCTCTTTACCCTCGCTGGTCCACTCATCTCGCTCTTCGACTCGAATCCGCAGGTTGTCTCGTTTGGCAGTGAGTGTCTACGCATTGTGTCCTTCTCCCTAATCGCC
>CP070708.1:3061945-3081974 GCA_020350285.1 Anaerolineaceae bacterium | reverse complement strand
GTTTTTCAGTCACCACGGATGAGTGATGGTGAGCTGAAGGACTTCTATCAGGCGGAGTACCGGCAACTCGTCCAAGACGATGTTGGACCGACCGAAAAAGACCGGCGGGTTCAAGCTGGAAGGGCACGCAATCTCTTGAAATTTGTCCGTAAATATCTAGATTTGGTGCGATCTCATCTCGACATTGGAAGCTCAGCGGGAACGTTATTAGAGGTGATTCGAAAGAAGTACAACTGCGCCAGTGTTGGTGTTGAACCAGGAGAAGCATACCGTACTTTCAGCCAGGAACGTGGTTTGGAAGTGGTCAGGGATCTGGATGAAATCGACGCCAAGCATCTGGCAAGCTTTGACTTAGTCTCGATGGCTCACGTACTAGAGCACTTACCCGATCCGGTGGGCTTTCTACGAAATTTGCGTGAGGGGTGGATGGTGCCTGGAGGGTATTTGTTGATCGAAGTGCCGAATATAAATGGTCATACGGCATTGGAGGTCTCCCACCTGACTGCATACTCATCAACTGCGTTGCGCAGGTTGTTAAACCAAGCCGGGTATCAAATCGTAGCTCTTGAAGCTCATGGTCGCCCTCGATCCCGCCTGATACCCCTATACCTGACCGTATTGGCGCAAGTATCCTCAGATCGACTTTCGAGGGTGCGTCATCGGACGAATCCGAGGGGTATTCTAGCCCGTCGCAAGATCGGCATGTTTTGGGCTCGATCGGTATCGCGCATCTTGCCTGGTTGGGCTTGGTTACCGTGGCCGGAATTGGATGAGTGAGTAACACAATACAGGTGGGTTTGAAAGCTGAAGGATTTAGAGTGCGTGAGATGTTCGATGGTAGGGAGAGTGCGTTTCTCTTCCATGAAACAAAAGGTGCATGAATGACGATTCTGATCTGCGGTTTAGGTTCTATTGGTCGGCGGCATCTACGTAATCTCCAGGCTCTTGGACGGGATGATATTGTGCTGTTACGAACAGGTAAAAGCACGTTGCCTGAGGATGAGTTGGAGGGCTTTCCTGTCGAGCGCGAATTGGATCAGGCCTTGGTACGCTGGCGACCGGAAGCGGTGATCGTCTCTAATCCTACTGCGTTGCACCTCGAGGTCGCTATCCCATCAGCTGAGGCAGGCTGCCATCTTCTGATCGAAAAACCCGTTTCGCATACGATGGAAGGGATCGAAGATTTGCAAAAAGCGTTGAATCGAGGGGGAGGGCAGGTCCTGGTTGGTTTTCAGTTCCGCTTCCATCCTGGACTAAGAGCCATCAAGCGATTGTTAGGAGAGGGAGCGATCGGTCGTGTGATCAGCGCTCATGCCCATTGGGGAGAATATCTGCCAGATTGGCATCCCTGGGAGGATTACCACATATCTTACGCAGCCCGGAAGGACCTTGGGGGTGGCGTTGTACTCACCTTGTGTCATCCCTTTGATTATCTATCTTGGTTGTTGGGTGAAGTGGAAACGGTCTCAGGTGTGATTGCTGAACTAGGTGGATTGGATCTGGAAGTCGAGGACACCGCGGAATTGTTGATGAAATATAGAAAAGGCAACTTAGCTAGCGTTCACTTAGATTATAATCAGCGGCCTGCTAGCCACTGCCTAGAGATCATCGGAACTGAAGGCACGATCCGTTGGGACGGTCTGAACGGCGAGACACGTTGCTGGTCTTCTGAGATGGGTGCATGGGAAAGCATTCCAACCCAAGAAGATTTCGAACGTAACGATATGTTTCTGGAGGAGATGAGACACTTCTTGGAGGTTATCAAGGGAACGGCAAAACCTATCTCCTCCTTAGAGGATGGCGTGGAAGCGTTGCGGATCGCATTGACGGTTAAACGTTCAGCGGAGGAGGATGGTCGCTGGATCCAGGTAAGTGATTGAGGTTTTTCATGATTAGCTTGACGAACGCGGGAACCTTCATTTGTGGTCATCCAAAATCAGGCACCAGCTTGTTAATGGCACTATTGGACTTCCACCCTCAAGTGATTGTTTATCCAGAGGAGACCGGCTTTTTCCGATGGTTCGCACATCAAACTGAGGGGTTGTCTGTCGAGGAGAAAATCCGTCGAGCGGAGGAGCTGATCCTCCACATCTTTCATTGGGACCCGGAGAATCCCCATCCTAGTCAGGCGGGGTTCGCTGATCGAGACTATACGGATATCTCCTTTGATCAAGTACGAACGGCATACCATCGAAAGATCGACGAATTTGGCAGATCGATCCCCAACATTCTGCCTGCAGCTATTTTCGCATACGGCGAGGTCACAGGTCAGTCAAGCTTAAGGACCCTTCGGTGGGTAGAGAAGACTCCCTATAATGAGTTGTTTGCGGATAAGGTTTTTGATTTGTGGTCCGAGGCACGCTGCATTCAGACCATTCGGGATCCTCGTGATAACTACGCTTCCTATCGCAGGAAACATCCAGAGTGGACACCGGAGATTTTTGCGTTCTCCTGGCGTGCCTCGACTCATCGTGGCTGGTCGAATAGGAAGCAATATGGTGAGAGCAGATATTTAGTTATCCGTTATGAGGACCTGGTCAACGATCTTGAGACTACATTGAAGACTGTACGAGATTTTCTAGGGATTGAGGATCATCCCACACTACGAGAACCTTCTCGCAAAGGTATATCCTGGGGAGGTAACTCGATGTTTGGCGAGTGCTTTCGTGGTGTGAGTGCTAATCCGATTGGAAGGTATCGAACGGCACTCGATCGAGACTCCATACAAAGGCTGGAGGCGGCACTTTACCCTGAGATGCGACGACTCGACTACCCACTCGATGAGTCGATTTCACTGCGCGCCCGCATGCAGTGGTTCGATTTCAGGCTTCGACGGGCGATTGGAGGGTCAGCGCGTGGATTTCTCAGCGTAGATTGAGCAGATAGGAGATAGGATAGGTGAACAAATCTGATATATATAAGCGATTTGACCTTTCGGACCGCGTTGCGATCATCACGGGTGGTGCTGGGATGCTTGGAACGCACTATTGCCATACCTTGGCATCTGCAGGTGCTCATGTTGTCATTGCTGATATCGATGGACAGGGCGCGCGGCAATTAGCGGATGAGGTAACCAAATCAACTGGCGTTGAAGCCATCAGCATTGAGGCTGACGTTACGCAACCGGATTCAGCACAAGCGATGGTAGCGACTGGGCTTGGGCGTTTCGGTCGGATTGATATCTTGGTGAATAACGCAGCTCTGGATCCGAAATTCGATCCTGAACATGCCGACAAACATACAAATCGCTTCGAGGATTACCCTTTCGACGCATGGCAACAGGCGGTTTCTGTCAACATCACCGGTATGTTTCTCTGCGCACAAGCTGTTACACCAGCGATGCTCAAAGTAGGTCACGGGGTCATTGTCAACGTATCCTCGACCTATGGATTGGTAGGGCCCGACCAACGGCTGTATCAACGAGAGGGTCAGGAACCACTTTATAAGCCAGTGACGTACACCGTCTCCAAAGCGGCAGCGATTGGACTGACGCGATACTTATCGACTTATTTTGCGGGGAAGGGGATTCGGGTAAATGCGTTGACCCCCGGCGGTGTCTATGCAGGTCATGATGATGAGTTCGTACGCCGGTATTCTGCTAAGACGGTATTAGGCCGAATGGCGGAAGCGGATGAAATGGCCAGTGCTTTATTGTTCCTAGTTTCGGACGCTTCATCCTATATGACTGGAGCGAATCTTGTCGTCGATGGAGGGTGGACGGCATGGTAGAAAAGCCCAAGGTATTGGCTCTCGTACCCGCGCGCGGAGGGTCGAAATCGATCCCCCGCAAGAATATTCAACACCTAGCAGGCCATCCTCTGTTGGCCTACAGCGTCGCCGCGGGTCTTCAAGCTGTTACTGTTACGCGCGTGATCCTGTCCACAGATGATGAGGAAATCGCTGATATCGCACGCAGATACGGGGCAGAGGTACCATTTCTACGCCCGTCAGAATTGGCCACCGATACTACACCTGATCTCCCTGTGTTCCAACATGCATTGGATTGGTTGGAGAAGGAGGAGGGATACCGTCCTGATGTTGTCGTCCAACTCAGACCTACATCTCCGGTAAGACCAATGGATTGTGTAGACACAGCGGTTAGGAGGTTGATCGCCAACCCTGAAGCTGATTCCGTTCGAGGTGTGGTCCCATCAGGGCAAAATCCATACAAAATGTGGCGGTTCAGTGAAGCCAAGTATTTGGTGCCTCTGTTGAAGAACGACTTTGATGAACCCTACAACATGCCGCGACAGGAATTGCCACAAACCTATTGGCAAACCGGTCATATCGACGCCATTCGACCGGTAGTCATTGCAGAAAGAAATTCCATGAGCGGCGATATCATCCTACCTTTGTTGATCGATCCAGTGTACACAGTTGATATAGACACCTTGCGGGACTGGCAACGAACAGAGTGGCTGATGCTCCATGGTGACTTGGATTTTGTACGCCCGACCGTAGGTACACGCCCGCTACCTGAAAAAATCGACTTGGTGGTGCTCGATTTCGACGGCGTCTTGACGGATAACAGAGTCTGGGTGGACGCAAATGGGCGAGAGTTGGTTGCCGCCCATCGTGGGGATGGTTGGGGCATCGCCCGATTAAAAGAATTGGGGGTTGAGATTATCGTTCTCTCCAGAGAAACGGATCCGGTAGTGGCGGCGCGGTGCAAGAAACTTGGCTTGCCGTTTGTACAGGGTCTAAAGGATAAAGTCGAGGCTCTACAGCGGATGATGGCGGATAGGGATATCGATCCAGCGAACACCATCTACCTCGGGAATGACGTCAACGATCTTCCCTGTTTTCCCCATGTCGGCTATACCGTTGCAGTGGCTGACGCCCACCCTGAGGTCATCTATCAGGCTGACCTTATTCTCGATCGACCGGGGGGGCATGGCGCGGTCCGAGAGTTATGCGACATCTTGATTAAACGCTTGAAAGAAGAGGGATGAAATGAGTAGAGAGATCCGCATTGGAGATCGTTCGATCGGGGATAGCCATCCGACCTTCATTGTGGCCGAGATCGGTATCAACCACAATGGGGACATCAAGATCGCAAAAGCACTCATTGACGCCGCGCTTCGTGCCAGGGTGGATGCCGTTAAGTTCCAAAAACGGACACCAGAACTATGTGTTCCCGAAGAGCAACGCCACCAGATGCGTGAGACACCCTGGGGATATATCTCCTATATGGAGTATCGAGAGCGGATGGAGTTCGGAGAAGCGGAGTATCGAGAGATTTATGAATACTGTCGTGAACAGGGCGTGATATGGTTCGCTTCGGTGTGGGACGAGCCCTCAGCAGACTTCATGGAAGCATTCGATCCTGTTTGTTACAAAATCCCCTCAGCGGCGTTGACCGATCATTCCCTATTGAGGCATGTTAGGACCAAGAGCAAGCCGATGATCCTCTCCACAGGGATGTCCACCATGGATGAAATTAAGGATGCGGTGGAGATTCTAGGTAATGAAGACTTGTTGATCGCACACGCGACCAGCACGTACCCTTGTGATCCGGACGAACTGAATCTGCACATGATTGAAACATTGCGTGAAACATTTCCATGTCCCATTGGTTACTCTGGGCACGAAGTTGGATTGGTCCCCACGGTGATCGCAGTTGCGCTGGGGGCGTGTATGGTTGAACGACACATAACCCTCGATCGAGCCATGTGGGGAAGCGATCAAGCAGCTTCTGTGGAACCAGGTGGATTTGAGCGCTTGGTGAAGTATATCCGTGTCACCGAGGAATCCCTCGGCGACGGGGTCAAGCGTGTGTACGAAAGCGAACAAGTTTCATTGTCACGCTTACGTAAATTTAGGAAATAAATGGTCACACCTGGCAAGGTCCTGCGTACGGGGAGTTTCCACCTCCAAACCTGGTGGGAATCCCACAGAAATGGCCCCAGGCTTGGGGAGATTGAAGCTGTGGTAGCTTCGAATGAACCCGCGTATTCAGCGGAGAACATGCCTGTGTTGATCTTCAATGCCTCCACCCGAACATGGGGGATAAGCCAGAATGCCGCCTTTGGGTTACTTTCTGCGTGGGGACTTCGTTTGAGCGGTGTGCCTGTTAGGTATCTTGTCTGCAACGCAGGTTTGGAGCAATGTGTTCTCGGAACGGTGCGGACACGTCTTGAGCGCTCTCCACCGTGTAACACATGCATCCGCCTCAGCCATCAGATGTATCCCAGAAGCTTGACGTATTCTTTGGACCCACCAATTGATTGGCATAGCTTGCCTCAGTTTGATGATGCGGAGACGCTTGATGAGCTACGAGAAGTTGTCGCAGAGGGCTTACCCATAGGGGAGCTCTGCTTCCCTTCATTGCGTTGGATTCTGCGAAGGCATAACATCCAAGATACAGAAGCGATTCGGGATCTTTATCGCAAGTATTTACGCGCCGGGATACACCTCGCTCGCACCTTCGAGAATTTAATCCATATGGAGCGACCACGAACGGTCGTGGTTTTCAATGGTGTGACATTTCCTGAGACCATCGTTAGGCAGGTGTCGTTAAGGAACGACATCCCGGTGATTACGCATGAGGTTGGGGTTCAACCATTCTCGGCATTCTTCAGCCATGGTGAGGCAACGGCTTATCCGATCGACATTGGGGATGATTTCACCCTAACTACCGAGGATGAAACGAGACTGGACGAGTATTTGTCCCATCGTTTCAAAGGGACATTCAGCATGGCGGGCGTCCAGTTTTGGCCTGAAATGCGTGGGTTAGACGAGGATCTTCTCGCTAAGGCAGAATCTTACCGTCAGATTGTAGCTGTGTTTACCAATGTGATCTTCGATACGAGTCAGATCCACGCCAATATCGTGTTCCAGGATATGTTTGATTGGCTCCGTCAGATCGTAGCCTACGCCCGTGAACATCCGGAGACCTTCTTTGTCGTTCGGGCTCATCCTGATGAGTTACGAAAGGGAAAAGAGAGTCTGGAAACTGTAGAGCAAGTGTTAGTAGGGGAGGGGGCTCTCGACCTTGATAACCTTTACTTAATCCCTCCGAAGGAATACCTTAGCTCGTATGAACTGATTAAGAAGTCCAAGCTGGTTTTGGTTTATAACTCCTCGATCGGGTTAGAGGCGACTTTGTTAGGGAGGGTCGTGCTTTGCGGAGGAAAATCACGGTACAGCGATTATCCCACCGCGTACTTCCCGGAGACGCCGGATGCATATTTCCAACTTGCTGATCGCTTCCTCAACGAGAACGATCCCATCGCACCGGAAGAGTTCGTCCACCAAGCTCGAAGGTTTACTTATTATCAAAACTATTACACCTCCTTGGATTTCTCTACGTTTCTTACGGCACATGCCAGATTTCCGGGATATTTACATTTTTCAGATTTCAACCCATTGGACCTTCATGCAGGTCGATGTGAAGAAATCAGGATCATCCGTGGTGGCATCGTTGAAGGGAAACCAATGGTTTATGAAGACGCGCATCATAGAAACTAGGACCGTGGGAGTCACACAACAATTCCCATGGTAAGACTTGGAAGAGCATGGATAACCTAAAATCAAACCTGAAAAAGGTAACTCCCGAACCGCTATGGAAGGCGGCTTCCAACACTTATTGGTGGTGGTTCAATCGTGGACGTCACCAACTGGCTTCGACATTCAGTCCTCGTTTTCGGCAGAGTATGCATAAGTTGGGCGAGTATCGAGATCTGCACAAGGGTGAGCGATGCTTCATCATCGGTAATGGCCCCAGCTTAAAAAGGACTGACTTGAGTCGGCTAAAAGATGAGTACACCTTTGGTCTCAATCGCATTTATCTGCTTTTCCCTGAACTTGGTTTTACAACGACCTATCTTGTTTCAGTCAATACGTTGGTCATTGAGCAGTGTGCCGATGAGTTTATAAAGTTGGCTTTGCCAAAATTCTTCACTTGGCGTGGCCGACGTTGGATAGGATCAGATCCAGGAGTGATATTTCTGGATTCGGATTACACCCAACCTGAAACCTTCACGCCTGATGCCGCAGGACGGATCTATGAGGGCTGCACGGTGACCTACGTTGCTCTTCAGCTTGCATTCCATATGGGATTTGAGCGTGCGATCCTGATTGGTGTGGATCACCATTTTAAGGCACAAGGTCCTCCCAATGTGGAAGTTGTTTCGAATGGGGCCGATACAGATCATTTTCACCCCGAGTACTTTGGAAAAGGATTCCGCTGGCAGCTCCCCGATCTAGCGTGTGCAGAGAGGGCTTATCGTTTAGCGCGCGAGGCGTATGATGGGGATGGGAGGCAGGTCTTGGATGCTACGATCGGAGGCAAGTTGACCGTTTTTCCAAAGGCTGATTACGAGAGTTTGTTTTCGTCGTAAGGGCATTTCTGGAAGTACAGACTACTACGAAACAGCAAGGGATAAACGAAGGCACGATTAAATAGGGAGAGAAGCATGCCAGAAGCTAGGAAATCGAAAGAGATCACCATAGGTTCATGGCTCTCATTGGGAAGTCCCTACGTAACGGAGATCATGCTTAAAGCCGGTTTTGACTGGCTGGTGATCGATATGGAACACAGTGCCGCGAATTCGTTATCACAAGTCCAGCAGTTGATTCAAATCATCGATCTAGGCGGATGTATACCCCTGGTTCGTTTACCGACCAACGACTCAACGATCATCAAACAGGTGATGGATGCGGGTGCTCACGGTATCATCGTGCCCATGGTGAACTCTCGTAGTGATGCAGAGGATGCTGCGGCAGCAGTTCGATATCCCCCACGGGGTAGGCGCGGCGTGGGTTTGTGGCGTGCACAAGGCTATGGAAGAACCTTCGAAGAATATCGTAACTGGTTGGAACAATATTGCACGGTCATCGTGCAGATAGAGCATATACACGGGGTGAGGAATCTGAAGGACATCCTCAAGGTGGAAGGCATAGATGGGTTCATTATTGGACCTTATGATCTATCGGCTTCATTAGGGGTACCGGGCGACTTTCAGAAACCGGTGGTTGTTGATGCGTTGCAGGAAGTAGAAGCTGTCGCAGTCGCGTCAGATAAGTGGGCTGGGTTTCATATCGTTCATCCGAACCATGAACAATTAAAACAGACGATCGAACGAGGATACGATTTCATAGCTTATGGCGTTGATTTCACCTTCCTCACCCATGTCGTGGATCATGAAATAGGCTTCCTTGGTGAAACACTTGGCTCGTCAAGGTGGAGCGGGACCTCCTTGGCGAAGAAGGATTAACGTGCAGAAAGTATTAATATCACCTTCTTCTTTTGGACTTTGTGGAACCGAGCCGCTCGATATTCTGACAGAGGCAGGTTTCAAACCGATCATCAATCCTTATGGCAGGAAGTTGACGGCTGAAGAAGTTGTTGAGTTGGCTCACGAGTGCATTGGTATTGTCGCTGGGCTAGAGCCTTTGGATCGCAATGTGCTGGATCAATTACCTTCCTTGCGCTGCATTAGTAGAGTGGGCGCTGGTATGGATAATGTAGACCTTCAAGCAGCGGCTGAAAAGGGTGTGGAGGTTCACAATACACCTGATGGTCCAACACAAGCGGTTGCTGAACTCACAGTTGGATTGGCATTGGCACTATTGAGGAGAATCCCACAAGCAGATCGGAACCTTCGAGATGGGGTTTGGCAAAAGGAGATGGGATCCTTATTGCGTGAGAAAACGGTGGGAATTGTTGGTCTGGGGAGGATCGGGAGAAAAGTTGCGGAGCTGTTCTTGGGTTTAGGATGCGTCGTTGTCGCTACGGATCCAAACCTGGATCATGAATGGCTTAAAAGCCACCCCGTCCCTATGATCCCCCTAGACGATCTGCTTCGACAAAGTGATATCATCACACTTCATCTGGCTCATGAGCCTGGCACTGGACCAATCATCGGAAAAGGTGAAATCAATCACATGAAGAAGACAGCTTGCCTATTGAATCTTGCTCGAGGCGAGGTCTTGGATGAAGAAGCTTTGTATAAGGCTTTACTTGAGAAGAGGATCAGTGGTGCAGCATTAGATGTGTTTCAAGCAGAGCCATATCATGGTCCGCTTACCAAGCTAGACAATGTCGTTCTTACCCCTCATCTGGGTTCATATGCGCACGAGGGACGATTGTTGATGGAAATTGGAGCGGTTCAGAATTTATTGGACACGCTGTTGAGTGAAGATATTGGGTCTGGAAGGTCTGGAGATGAATCTTAAAGTAGGCATCGTCGGCCTGGGAAAGATGGGCCTGATCCGGAAACGTGTTTTAGAAGACCATCCCAGTGCTGATGTTGTTGCTGTTTGCGATCCTACGTTGGAAGGTCTGCCAAGTCGTGAAGGTGGGTTATTACAGACAACCGATTATCGGGAAGTCCTGGATGAGGATTTGGACGTGCTTTTCGCATGCACCCCAAACAATGTCACCGCGGAGGTTGTGGTTGCAGGGATCGAGAAAGGATTACATATTTTCTGTGAGAAGCCTCCAGGGCGAGATCTTACTGATACCCGTTCCATCGTAGAGGCAGCTTCTAATAAGCCCGATATAAAAATTAAGTTCGGTTTCAACCACCGCTATCATGACAATGTCATCCAAGCCCATGCTCTCCTAGAAAGCGAACGCCTTGGTAAGTTGTTGTGGATGCGAGGGGTGTATGGGAAATCAGGTGGTGTTGGCTTTGAGGAAGGATGGAGGAGTGATCGACGGACCGCAGGTGGTGGGATTCTTCTCGATCAGGGAATCCATATGTTGGATCTCTTCCGCCTTTTCGCGGGCGAATTTAATGATGTACGCAGTATGGTGTCCAACAGTTATTGGCCCATCGAAATCGAAGATAATGCCTTCGCCTTGTTACGCAATCAAGAAGGTGTAGTAGCCGTTTTACACTCTTCTTCCACGCACTGGAAACACACCTTCAACCTTGATTTATGTTTTACGGAGGGCCACCTCACCTTGGAGGGCATTCTTTCAAGCACAGGGAGTTATGGGCCAGAGATGCTTATTGTCTCACGTCGACAATTCGAAGACGAGACCTTCGCCCTCGGGAAACCGAGGCAGGAGGTCGTGTACTTCGATACGGATCGATCATGGGAGCGTGAGATCCAGGAGTTTGTTGATTGTATCGTCCATGATAAACCGATCGAAGTCGGTACGCTGGATGATGCCTTGAAAACCATGGAGCTTGTTTACAAGATTTACGCTGCCGACGAATTATGGAGACACGCCTCAACAGCAGGTGAGGAATTGAATCGATCGGAAAAAAGCTAGCGCGGGCTGGAGGAGACACAGTGAGAAGGGTAGTCATTCAGGATGATTTACGAGAAGCGCAAATCCGCCCTGACAGCGGTTTTAATACCTACATTGAACTATTAGAGCGCGACCTAGAGGTTTTCCTCGCTGACACAGTTCTTGTTGAGTTGGATGTGTGCCCAGCCTGTGGGTCACCAGATGCTTTTCCTGACTTCGAAAAGATGCGCATCAGCTATGTACGATGTGGTCAATGTCGAACATGTTATGCCTCACCAAGACCTGAGATGGAAGCTTTAGATCAGTTCTACGCTGAATCTGACGCCATCCAGTATTGGAATTCATCTGTAGCCGAAAGAACAGCCTCTGCGCGGAAGCAGTACATCTTCAGTCCGCGAGCTACATGGGTGTTAGAAACAGCCGGGGTTCATCAGCAAGAGGACGGTCTTTTGGTCGATTTCTACACCAAATACCCGGTGTATCTTGAAGAGCTAAAAACAAAAGGTTCGTTCTCGCGGATCCTAATTCGTAAGCCCGCCGTGTCTATCGATGAATTAGTTGCTGTTGAGGGTTTCGAGGTGGCCAATAAGATTGAGGAGGGGACCGTCTCAGTGGTCGCAGCATTCGAGGTGATTGAACGCTTATTTGATCCCCTCGCATTCATGCAGCACATTCACCGACTCCTTCGACCAGGAGGGTTGGTCTTTCTTACTACTCTTAGCATCAGCGGTTTCGATTTGAGTATATTACGTGAGAATGCTCGTAATCTATTACCGCCGACTCATCTGACACTACTTAGTTATGAGGGTATACATAGATTGATAGAGCGAGGCGGTTTCTCGTTGGTTGAGTTTAGCACGCCTGGGCAATTGGATGTTGCCCTCGTGCTTGACGCGTTACAACGAGATCCAGAAATTGCGCTGCCACCTGTGATCGATTCTGCTCTCCGTAGACGTGGAGAAAACGTTCATGAGGATTTGCAGGATTTCCTACAGAAGGCAAACCTTAGTTCACATGTATGGATTGCGGCACAAAAATTAGCCTCTTGAGTGTTTAAGATCCTTTCCAACAGGTTGTTTTATTTGATAGGGAGGAAACCTTGGAATTCATTAGAGAAGATGATGTAGAAAAATTCGCACAGCGTTATGTGCAGAGACTAGAACAACTATTGGAATCCTTGGATCTGAATGCACTAGCATTGATTATCGATCAGATCGAACGGGTTAGAGCAGAGGGAAAGACGATCTACCTTATCGGCAATGGTGGGAGTGCTGCTACAGCAAGCCATATGGCTGAAGACTTGGCATTTGGTACCCGAATGCGTGAAGGTGAGAGAATAAAAGCTCTCAGTCTAACCGATAATCAACCTTATGTTATGGCTGCCGCGAATGATATCGGCTATGACAGCATCTTTGAAGAACAATTGAAGAATCTCATGCTTCCGGGTGATCTCCTGATCGCCATTTCTGCTAGTGGAAACTCTCCCAATGTGGTCAAGGCTGTTGATTATGCGAATCGTCATGGTGGGATTAGTGTGGGATTGGTAGGATTCGATGGTGGCCAGCTTAGAGAGAGTTGCCACATTGTGCTGCATGTAGAAACGCAACATGGAGAATACGGCCCAGTGGAGGATATTCATTTGATCCTCGACCATATCATCACTGAATATCTCATCCAGGCGGGATAACTAGGTTGTCCAGATTGGTTATTCGCTTACGTTATGACCGGCGAGATCGTATTCTGAGGGAGCTTTTTAATGCACAAGCACCTCAATGAGAATGAAAGTGAAATCCTAAGCAGGATCAAGGGTTTGATCTTGGATTTGGATGGTGTTTTACATGTTGGTCCTCGGCCCATCGAAGGTTTAGAAACCTTTATGAATTTCACCTATCGGCGATCGATAAGAAATGTCTATGTCACAAATAACTCCACGATGACCCCCGAGGCACTTTGTGAGAGGCTGTCAGGTTTTGGTATCCAAGCTAGTGAAACTCAAATCATTACATCGGCGACAGCAACGGCGCGATATCTGACTGAAGTCTTTCCCGAAAGAGGAGAGGTGTTTCTCGTCGGGGAGGAAGGCCTCTATCAAGCCGTGAAAGATGCAGGTTTCAAGATCGGCGATACGTCGCCTGTGGCAGTCGTGGTTGGTATGGATCGTCGAATTGATTATCAAAAGATCAGCGCGGCATCGACAGCGATATTAAATGGTGCACGATTTGTAGCCTGTAACGTCGATTCCGGTGCGCCGAAAGAAGGTGGTATTGCACCTGGAGCGGGATCGATGGTGGCTGCAATACAGGCCGTTGTCCAGACTCCACCAGTGGAAATTGGTAAACCGGAACCAAGGATGTTCCTTGAAGCAGTACAGAGGTTGGCTTTGGAGTCTGAGGAATGCGCTGCAGTGGGGGATCGTTTGGATATCGATATTGCAGCCGCTCATCTGGCGGATTTGCCCAGCATCTTAGTGTTGTCTGGGATGACCAGGCCTGAGATGATCGAAGGATCTTTGTACCCTCCAGATTTGATATACGAAGATATTGTCGAGATGGTTAACCGTTGGGAAATTTCTCTTGGAGTGCCGAAATTATGAGTAATGCAATGGATAAGGATCAAGGAGTACAACCAATCACAGCTCTGGTTCCAATGAAGGGTCATTCAGAGCGCGTTCCAGGTAAGAACCTTCGAGCAATGTGTCATAAGCCGTTGTTCTATTGGATCCTGGACTCACTCAGTAGAAGTAAGTACATCGATCGTATCGTTGTAAATACGGATAGTCCAGAGATCGCTGAGGGAACCACAAAACTTTTTGACGTAACGATCGTTGAGCGCCCCACTGAACTGCATGGAGATTTTTTTGTCGCCAATGATCTGATCGCCTATGATCTTCTACAATTCCCTGGGGCAGAATTTTTCCTTCAAACACATAGTACGAATCCTTTGTTGAAAACAGAGACCATTGATCGAGCCATCGAAGCATTCTTCCAGCAGAGAACGCACGATTCTTTGTTCTCGGTCACAGAGCTCCATACTCGCCTCTATTGGACGGAGGGTACACCGGTAAACCACGATCCCTCCAATCTCATCCGCACTCAAGACTTAGAACCCATTTTTGAAGAGAATTCGTGTCTCTACATCTTCTCGCGGGAATCATTCAAAAAGAATAATAACCGTCTCGGTGATTCACCGATGATGTTCCCAATCGATCGTTTCGAAGCGGTTGATATTGATGAGGAGTATGATTTTCTTCTCGCTGAGTCATTGTTATTTGCGCGCTTAGCGAAATCAGAATGATGTGGTGTGCTCGTAGCAGATGGATTTGATTGAGGATCTGAAAATCAGCTTGATTTTGACACTTTCTCACAAACTGAGGACACCCCGATCCTCAGTTGATGAACGGCCTTGAACAGCATAAAAACACAGTGTTGCATTTGGACTGAATCTTGGATGTACAGCTCGTTGAAACGATACAACGACGGGGATTTTACTCATATCACTCAATGAGAAAAGGAGACGATGTAACTGGTCGGCTTTCTTAAGTATAGGAGGGAGAGAAGCCGAATATGACGATCAAGGTATTGTTTTCTGCCCCGTACATGGTTCCGATTGTCGATCGGTTTAGGGAAATCTTCACATCCAATGGCATTGACCTCATCGTCCCCGAGGTGATCGAGCGGCTTTCGGAAGACCAGCTTATGGCATATGCGGGTGAAGTCGATGGGGTTCTTTGTGGCGATGACCGCTTTTCCGAACCAGTGCTTGAAGCTTATGCCCCTCGTCTGAAGGTTATATCCAAATGGGGGACAGGCATCGATGGAATTGATTCCGATGCGGCAGCTCGTTTAGGTGTACAGGTGTGCAACACACCAGGGGCCTTCACCGATCCCGTCGCCGACACTGTGATGAGTTACCTTTTAGCATTCGCGCGCTCTGTGCCTTGGTTAGACCGAGCGATGAAAGTGGGTCGTTGGCAGAAAATTCCAGGTCGAGCACTTCAAGAATGTACTTTGGGCGTTGTCGGGGTGGGGAATATTGGGAAAGCCGTTTTACGTCGAGCGCGAGTATTTGGTATGCGGTTATTCGGAAACGACATCGTTGAGATCGATCAGGCGTTTCTTTGGGATGTCGGGGTGGAAATGGTGACCTTGGATCAACTCCTATCCTTGGTTGATTTTGTGAGCTTGAATTGTGACCTAAATCCCACTTCGTATCACCTCATCGATCGTGAAGCGTTCAAAAAGATGCAACCTCACGCTGTGTTGATCAATACATCTAGGGGACAGGTCATTGAGGAAGAAGCCTTGATCGAAGCACTTCAACAAAAGCAGATAGCAGGGGCGGGGCTCGATGTCTTTGAGGACGAGCCTCTACCCAAAGGGCATCCATTCATGTCGATGGAAAATGTCCTCTTATCACCCCACAATGCTAACAGCAGCCCTGGAGCTTGGAAGCGAGTACATATAAACTCGCTGCGAAACCTGTTTCGAGGGTTGGGCTTGGAATTCGTGGTAGGGAATGACATATCGTGGGAGTAGAAATTAATCAAGCTTCAAGGATATGTAATGTATGAGGAGCTTGTTGATTTTTCCGTTTATATTAACTGGTTTGCACACTTCGTGACGAATTGACAGTAGGAGTTTCATACCTTGTTAATCATCTTTCCCGTGCTGGCCTTCGTGGGAATCTTTCTCAGCTTAGGCAACCTCGATTCAGAAAATGGAAGTGAAAGGGCTTTTTTTCGAGCCTCCATTCTTTGGGGGACTTATCTGATCCTTATGACCGAGGGGTTAAGTTTATTGGAAGGGATCACACCATGGGGTTTAACCCTCGGATGGCTTCTTCCCCTTCTTGTTACGGGTGGCTTCTTCGTATTTCGAGTGAAGGCTAAACTTCCAATCGTATTTCCCAAAGTTCATTTCCCTAAGGGTCGGTGGGATCGGCTTCTTATGTTGGCGGTACTGGTGGTTATTGGATTGACAGCTTTGTTAGCTTGGCTGAGTCCACCTCAAACTTGGGATTCCCTCACTTACCACATGGCGCGAGTTGCCCATTGGGCTCAACAAAGAGCAGTCCGACATTATGTCACGGGGATCGGGTATCAAAATAGCATGCCGCCTGGTTCTGAGATCGCGATGCTACATGTTTATGTGCTATTTGGTGGTGATCGGTTAACGACCTTCGTGCAGTGGTTCGCCATGTTGGGGTGTCTGGTAGGGGTGTTCTTCATCGCGAGGCGATTAGGTGTCGGTCCAGCAGGACGTATGATAGCGGTGATATTCGTGGCCACCCTTCCGATGGGTATCGTCCAGGCCTCAAGCACTGTGAGTGATTACGTAGTTGCATTTTGGATGGTCTGCGTTGCTTATGAGAGCGTGATGATCTTGAAAGGAAAAATAACCCTAAGATCGGTGGTGTATGTCAGTCTCGCCGCGGGGGTGGGATTGGTGACCAAACCTACCGCCGTTGCATATGTATTGCCATTTGCATTCTTGGTCGCAATTATCGTTTTTCGACAAATTCCGATTATCCGATCCCTTCGCTACATCGCTGTTTCATTTATTCTTGTTCTCATGCTGAACGCCGGCTATTTGCTCCGTAATACGGCACTGTATGGCAATCCCATAGCTAGCGAGAAACGTATATCCGTTCTTGTTAATGAAACGATGAGTGCTCAAGTAGTTCTCTCAAACAGCTTACGTAATATGACCTTACATGCTGGGACACCTAGCCCGTATATCAACAAGGCGATTTATCTTGTAGTGGCGCAGGTTCACGAGCTCATCGGATTGGATGTGGATGATCCCCGAATCACTGCCATTACAAACTACAAGGTGTCCAAACCAACGACCAACGAAGATAAGACCTCAAATCCGTTGCATGCCTTACTCATTCTCATCGTTTTTTTTGTTTTACTCATCCGGCGGAAAGAAATCGAACCAGAGGTTATCGTTCTCAGTCTTGTCGTCACAGTGACCTTTCCCACATTCAGCTCATTGATTAAATGGATGGTGTTCAATACTCGTCTGCACCTCCCATTTTTCGTCCTTTATGCCCCCATTGTGGGGTATAGCCTTGACCGATTCCTCAAGCCCAGTGGAGTGAGAACTCTTGCTGCGATACTGTTGTTCGCTTCATGGCCATGGTTAATGAGCATTCATTCTCGACCGTTGATCACGAATTCAAAATCCTTCGTAGATAGTGTACTCGTTACACCTCGAGAGGACCTATATTTTGCCAACGGTTGGCATTTGAGAGAACCTTACCTAGAGATGGCCGAGGTGATCAAGGAGTCCGGCTGCTCAAGTATCGGCATTTTATTACCTGGTAATGGCGCAGAGTATCCCCTCTGGGCGTTATTAGGAGCACCAAGAAATGCTCCGAGGATAGAGTGGATTGACGCGGGAATAACTTCCAAATATACAGATCCTGATTTTGTGCCCTGTGCCGTGATTTGTCAGGTGTGCTCAGAGGATGAAACCTATTTCAATGAATTACCTCGAAGATACAAACACCATGCAACGAAGTTCCAGCTTTTCTTGGATGTACAGGGAAGCACGTCTCTTCCTTGAGGACATCTTTCAATTCATATTTATATTAATTTATGAATTTCTTCATGTTTATATCCATTCTTTGTCAACCTTGATTCGATGCTTAATAAAGGAATCCCCCTGAGTTTATTGAATGGTGCGTACATCCGTTATTCGTCATCCTTCGACTGGCTTAGGATGACTTTCGTTCTCAGGTTTCATCATCTTTACTTGGTATGGCAATAAACTCATTCATCAATCTGAGGTTGTGTTTTCACGTTATACTTGGTGCTCGGTGAAAGGGCGGTTGCCTTGTTGTTGTGTTTATGGATAAAGTCAAAGGATTGTGCGTGAAACCCGGTAAGAACGATACAACCCCTCTTGTCTCGATCGTAACGCCATCGTTCAATCAGGCGGTTTTCTTGGAGGACACCCTCCAATCAGTCTTGAACCAGGATTATCCCAACATTGAGTACATTGTGATTGATGGTGGCTCGACGGACGGGAGTCAAGAGATCATCAAGCGCTACGCGGATCGCCTTGCTTTCTGGACTTCGGAGTCAGACCGCGGTCAGGCGGACGCGATTAATAAAGGTTTACGAAGAGCGACGGGTGAGTATGTGGCGTGGCTCAACTCCGATGACATGTACATGACGGGTGCGATTCGCGAAGCGGTCCAAGCCCTGAACGCTAACCCTGAAGCAGGAATGGTTTATGGCGATGGATTGATGGTTGATTCCGAGGGGCGATTACTCGATCCGCATAGATATCGAAGTTATGGGGTTTTAGATCTCCTTTGTTTTGAAGTCCTACTGCAGCCGACTGTGTTCATGAGACGTGAGGTTTTGGAGGAGGTAGGGTATCTGGGTGAGGAATACCATCTCGTGCTAGATCATGAACTATGGATCCGTATCGCATTACGAAATCCTCTCATCCATGTTCCGTCATTCTGGGCCATCGAGCGAACGCATGTCGAAGCGAAAACGGTCGCTCGAGCGGCCGGTTGGGTGGAGGAAGCGGAGCGTTTTCTGGGGTGGGCTGAATCTTCTGAGGATCTTGGTCCGATCATTGCAAAAAATCGGCGAAGGGTTCTGGCCAGTTTAGACACCTTTGCAGCTCGACGATTGATCGACGCTCAACGGTATAACGATGCCGTGAGTCGTATAGTCATAGCAATGCTGCGATACCCACCTGTTGTAATTCGCTATTGGTACAAAGTCGTTCAGGCTTGCCTAAGCGCAGTTGGACTGGAGGGATTGTTCTTCAGCTATCGGAATATTCGTCGAAGAATCCAGTATGGAGATCAAAGCATCGTTCTGGGTGATCGTGGTGCAGAACTCAAGAGAATCTGAATAGCTTAGTATGGTCATCCCTAGGAAGTCGGGGCATGCAGGTAAATAGGTATCTGCTTATCATGAAGAGGATTGAGGGCTGATGGCTACCCTCAAGAGGATTCCCTTTCACCCATTTCTATTCGGTCTCTATGCGATTTTAGCGATGCTTGCCGCTAATATCGGTCAGCTAGAGGTGACGACAGCTTTCCGTTCCTTGGTCTTGGTTCCCCTGGGGACCTTCTTCTTTCTTGTCCTATTGAGAATGGTTTTCAAGGATTGGATCAAGGCGGCTATTCTCACCTCGCTTCTGGTGGTGCTGTTCTTCTCCTTTGGTCATGTATATCTTGCGCTAGAAGAAGTATATCTTTTTGGAGAACCTCTCGGTCGCTATCGTTACCTTGGACCATTATGGATCGCGATAGCTCTTCTCGGAACATGGTGGTTATTTCGAAGCGGGCGGAACCTCACTCAAATCAATCAGGTATTGAATACAGTTGGATTATTCGCATTGGTTTTCCCAGTTATTCAGATTGTTGCGTTTGGGTTGCAGACTCCGACAATTGGTCCAGAAGAAGAAGTCCTAATCGTTGAAAATGTAGACTCCTCTTCAATCACAGATTTATATGTGCCGGAAGGGGAAATCCCGCCAGATATTTATTACATCATTCTTGACATGTACGTACGTGATGATGTGCTGATGGATATTTTCGATTTTAATAATTCGCCATTCTTGGACCGATTAACCGAAATGGGTTTCTATGTGGCGGGTTGTAGTCAGAGTAATTACACGGATACACCATTATCCTTTGCGTCTTCGTTTAATGTTGCCTATTTAGAATCCTTTGCCGAAGAACTCGTTTCCAGGAATTTAGATCATTATCGTATCGAACCTTACGTGCGTAAAAGCCTTGTTCTTCGAGCCTTAAAAGACCTGGGATACACCATTGTCAATATTGAATCGG
>CP070708.1:3047924-3061845 GCA_020350285.1 Anaerolineaceae bacterium | reverse complement strand
GATTCTTCATTTTATCCATTGATGCTCCCTCCCGATAAGTCTTTGGCAAGATATATTCTGTCTCAAAGTCAAATACGAAAGTCCGGATATCGACCTCTTGATCCTCATCCAAAGGGCTTAGCCTGATGGTAATCCCGAGATGGATAGGGCAATGCGATAACAACGGATACGAATAGAGAATGAATGGTTTCGATTGTGGAAATCGTCCACGCAACAAGAGTTAATAAAGCCAATATTGGATACGATTTGACTAGATTTTTGGGATTCATGGCACTTTCCACGATCAGACTCCCCAGTTCAATGGGGTGTCGCTCACAAAAAGCCACGGAAGAAGGTCAAACACAGCCATCGTATTTTTACTAGTCTCGCGACCTCACCCATGATCGCCTACGATGGCTCAAGATGATAACACGCTCCCTAAGTATATGATGATCTTGGTGTTCACCGTAATTTTGTAAGAGAACGGATCATGACTTTGATGTGATCCAATTTCCAGAGAGGACATCATAAAAATCAAGCGC
This sequence comes from Anaerolineaceae bacterium, assembly GCA_020350285.1. Classification (GTDB taxonomy): domain Bacteria; phylum Chloroflexota; class Anaerolineae; order Anaerolineales; family E44-bin32; genus DUEZ01. Next base: position 3,061,324 of record CP070708.1, on the reverse strand, counting down.
TGAATCTCAACAGATAACATGTCAGACAGAGAAAACATCAACCCAAGAAATCAAGTGCTGATATTTCACATGTTATGCGCTAAATGTATTATTACACATACAAACAAACTTGTCGAGCGGTGCAGTTAAGTTATGGGCAAAATGGATTCGAGATTCTGGCAACAGTTATTCACTCTAACTGGCTGAATCCAATTTTTGTTACAAGATCGGGCACCTCGCATGAAGGGAACAACCTGGCACCGACTTCTGATACGACGGTATACTTGCTTCCACGACATGGAGATCTGTTATCCACAATCTCTCTCCTTTCGTGTTCCTCACATCTCTGAGGCGAACTGTATACACACGAAATTACATTGATCCACGGCAACTGAAGAAGCAGGACCATGTACTTGACATCGTTTTTGTTATGTGATACATAACGTAATTAATGTGATATATCTAGTTTTGGTGTCCAGATCAATGGAGGTGCGTCATAGAGAAACTGGAATTAGGCGTCAAGCCCAAGGGACTGACAGACTGGGCGTATGAAACGATCAAGGAACTGATCCTTACGCTCAAGGTCGCTCCAGGAACGCAATTACAGATCGATATGTTGGCTGAACAGATGGGCGTCAGTCGTACGCCAGTGCGCGAGGCTATTCTCCGGCTTGAACAAGATGGCCTCACACAAATAGTGCCACGGGTTGGGGTTTTCGTCACAGGTATCAGCAGACGTGATCTGGAGGAACTCTACGAACTGAGAGAACTTCTGGAAAGTCGGGCGACTGAAGAAGCTGCACAACGTTTGACGGATGATAATCTCGATCATATCGACCGTCTTCTTGAGGAGAGCAAGGAAGCCGTCAAGCAAGGAGATGTCGAGAGATTCTTGGAAACTGAGATTGCATTCCACAACATCCTCACGGAAGGTGCCCGAAATCGCAGACTGATCAGCATCATGGATAGTCTGCGAGATCTTTCCTATCGATGGCGCATCATCTCCCTAAAATCACAGGAAAATGTCCGCTTGACATTGATCGAGCACCAAGACATTGCTCAAGCTTTAAGAAAACGAGATGGCCCTCAAGCCGGAAAGCTGATGGGGGATCATATTCGATCTGCAAGGGAACGCATGATCAAGGAGATCGATCTCATTGATGAGACTGAAGTGAACTTAGATACAGGAGCATAATCATAGGAGAAGGGCTATGAGCGTTTGGCAATTACCCCCTGAGGGGGGACACATGGACAGAGCCACACAGATTTATCTGCAAACTATGACTGGTAAGCAAGTTGAACAGCGGCTCAAGAAGAACGATCTCATCATCTTACCGATAGGAAGTACGGAAGCCCATGGACCCCACGCATGTTCAGGAGAGGACACCTTCCTTGTCACAAGAATGGCTGAAGCCATCGCCCAAAAGACTGGTTGTACAGTCGCTCAGCCTATGTGGTATGGATCTCACCCCTTTCACCATCTCGGGATGCCCGGAACCATTGTAATCCCTGAGGAGACTTTTATTAATTATTTGCGAGCCATCATTGCAGGGCTTTGGAATTCAGGATTTCGTAAACAGATACTTCTCAACGGGCACGGACAAGATTATGCCATACCTGTAGCCATGCACCAGTTCGGTAAAAAGTATCAAGTTCCTGCAATTTTGATCAACGTGAACTGGTGGTTTGTCATTCCTGAGCACATACGGGACAGAGAACATGGGGGACCCTTTGAGACACCGTTTATCCATGCCGATGAGTGTGAGACATCCTACTCGATGGCCCTATTCCCCGAGATGATCAACATGGATGAGGCAGTGGATACAGAGGGTGAAAGTTTGTTCCCGCCTGGGCACATCGACAAATCCGGATCTGCGTATGGATTGCCGATACCCTTCTGGCAACATGTCGGAGCCTCTGCCATCGAGGTTATCTCCACACCAGAGGGCGTGGTCGGTAAATCAACTCTGGCTGATCCGGATAAGGCAAAACCAGGCTTGAATGCAATGCTCGATTACTTAGAGAAACTCATTACCGATATTATGAAAATGTACCCGCCAGGGGTCTTGCCGCCGACCAAGAAATTGAGCCAGCGCTCAGAGGAGGAGATCCAAGCCCTACTCAAAGGACCGTTGGAGGAGGGAGGCAAGCACCTATACACTGTGGCATATCCACCTTAGCTCACAACTCTGATAAGGAAAATGATCTCCTTGATTCATCCAAAAGAACCTTCAGGATGCGATCGTTATAGCTGTGGGGAGGAATAGATGCCCGATTCCGTAAAAGCCGCCGTGATGGTCGCGCCCGGTAAGATTGAACTCCAGCAACTGCCCTATCCACAAGAGTTGGAGCCAGGGGCATTGATCGTTAAGATGGAGATGTCTGGAATATGCGGGACGGATAAGCACGCATTCAACAATGAACTGACATTGTACGGTGGAACACAATCCGAGCAAGACATGGTATTCCCCTCAGTCCACGGGCACGAGAACTCTGGGATCGTCGTTGAAATGAACGGGAAGGGTGCTGACATCGAGTACAGTGGAAAAGATCTCAAGATTGGGGATCGAATTACCAATTGCCCAAACGTCGTCTGTAAGAAGTGCTATTGGTGTCGAACCGTACACGGATATCCCTACTGTGCCGACCATGAAGGCATCGGCATGACATATTATGCCGATCGCTTTCCATATATCGTAGGGGGTTGGGCGGAGTATATGTACCTCCCGCCAAATGCCTGGATATATAAAGTTCCGGAGTATTTCCCTGTTGAATTAACTGCCCTGTCGGAACTCTTCGTGGTCACGGCAATCCTGGACCGAGCAAGAGAGTTAGCAGCTCATGGTGGTAAGGGGTTCCATTCCGGAGATACAGTCGTCATTCAAGGATCAGGAGCCATTGGCATGATGGCTGTCGCGAAAGCGAGGTTACTCGGTGCGGGCAAGGTCATCGCCCTGGATACCTCTCCCATGAAGTTAAAAATGGCGACTGAACTCTTCGAGGCCGATAAAGGAATCGATGTATCACAGTTGACGGATGATGAACTCGTTGAGGCGATTAAGGAGGAAACTGAAGGCCGAGGGGCGGATGTTGTCCTAGAAACCGTTGGCCAAGCAGAGGTAGTGAAGGTCGGATTACAGATGCTGCGCAGGGGTGGCACCTACCTTGAAACAGGTAACTTTGCGGATACAGGGGGAACCGTAACCTTGAATGTCCACCGGGAACTCGCAGCCAAGAATGTGCTGCTTTATGGGAATACGAATCATCCTTTCGATGGCTACTACACCGCGTTCGATGCCATGTGGCGTTATCGGGAACGCTTCCCTTGGGAAAAACTCATTACACATCGCTTCCCACTTGAGCAGTGCGAAGAGGCGATGGGGCAGGCATTTAAACCGGATGCACTGAAGGTCGAATTCACTCCTTGAGGAAGAGGATTAGAACCTGAAGATTGGCTGTAACACTGTGGCGTTTCGACAGCACTCCTTGGACTTTGCCTTGGAGAAGATCGCCGATGTCGGCTATGAATGGGTCGAAGTCGAAGCGAACCTAAAATGGTGTCCTCATGCAGACCCATGGAAAGACGATCCGATCGCATTTAAAGAGAAAGTCGCCAAATACGGTTTCAATGGCGTTTCGGCACTGGGCAGCCACAGAGAGCTGATCACACAGGAACAAGGTGTCAAGGATATTGCACGCGCAATGGAGTGGGCCGCACAAGCTGATGTACCGATTGTTATCACCGGTGAAGGCCGTCTGGCGGAGGGTATGACCACCGATGAAGCGCTAGTAATTCTAAAGGATCGACTCACATACCTCGCTGAGGTCGCCGAACACAATCGCGTGTACCTAGCCATGGAAGACCACGGAGCTATTTCACTCGCCTCTCTAGAGGGTTTGCCCCAAATCATCAGCTTAGTCACGAGTGATTGGTTGGCCGTTAATTTTGATACGGCCAATATCCATCGTGGTGATTATGTAGGAACTGATCGGGGTGGGTATGAGTGGAAACTTGGTGCGACCACCAGTCACGATGAAGTCGAACTTCTACGACGCGTCGCCCACAAAGTAGTTCACTTGCATTTTAAGGACGTTGTAGGAAGAAATGCCGTCACTGCAGGGACCGGGGAGATCGACTTGATGGAATGCTTGCGTGTCCTAAGAGAAGCAGGATTCGATGGCGTCCTTTCCTATGAGACCGAAGGCTGGGAGGAACCAGTAAATGCAGCGAAAATGATCTCCGATAGCAGACAGTACATGATCAATGCGTTGCGTTCGACAGGTATCGAAGCAACATAGTCGATCGAAGTGTGAAGGGGAAATAGCATGGCTGGAAAATACGACCATATTAGTGAGGAAGCGCTAAAACCCGAGTGGCAGACAAAAGCTAAACTCAGTTACACAACGGTTGAACATTATGGTCAAGCAGGGAACATCTATGAGGAAGATGTCGCTAAAATCCTGGAGGGTGGCATCGATATTCACATCCATGGATATCCAGATGCACTTGTAGACGCTGGTTGGGACTTTGCCTGGGAAGCTAAACAAGCCTACGATGCCCGGATGAGAGCGGTGGTCTTTAAAAGCATGCATTCCGACACTGCTCCGATGGCATACTTTGTTCAACAGATCCTCGACGATTATGCCAAGCGTCAAGATGACGATCCGCGACCTTTCAGTTGTTATGGCGGCGTTGTTCTCAATTGGTCAGTTGGCGGCTTAAATCCCATTGCTGCGGAGACTAGCGCCAAGCTTGGCGCAAAGATTATTTGGCTTCCAAGTCACGACTCGTCGCATCATGTAAAAGTACTTGAGGAGGACTCGCCTGGTGTAGAGGTCTTGGATGACGAAGACCGCCCTTTACCAGAACTCATGGATATCATTGCCATCTGCAAACACCACGACATCATCCTTGATCTCTGCCATACCTCTACGAAAGAACGCTTCATCATCACTGAAGCAGCCAAGAAAGAAGGTTTTAACAAGATACTGCTCACCCACCCTCAATGGAATGTCAATAGAATGTCACCGGACCAGATGGCCGAGATTGCTGATTTAGGGGCATACATCGGGCTATTCCTTTACAGCGCTTTTCCTCACTTCAACAATCCTGTGTGCGATAGAGAAGAGGTGCTTGAGATCATCAAAAAGGTCGGGCCCGAGAAGTGCGTGATGTCTACCGATTTTGGATCGATGCTCAATCCACCGCCGGTAGAGGGAATGAAGTTGTACATTCGGCTCTTGCTAGCAATGGGCGTTCCTGAGGTAGACATTCGCACCATGCTTGTGATAAATCCTTCTTGGTTGTTAGGGATCGAGGATTAGAACAAGATAAGGTAGAGACTGAGAACGAGACCAGGGCATGTTTAAAACCAGCATGGCCATTTCACCAACTCCCACACCGTTTGCTCCTTTACTCTTTGCGGGGGATTGGAGACGTGGTCTTGCGACAGCAATTGAACTGGAATTCGATGGTGTTGAAGTCAGCATTCGAGATCCTCACGATCAGGTTGTAGAGGATCTAAAAGGTGCAATCCAATCGAGTGGTCTGGTCGTTTCTACAGTCGCAACTGGTCAATCGTATTATTCCGACGGATTAAGCCCAACGAGTTTTGATCCAAATATCCAATCCAAACTACTGGACCGTATGAAAGCGATCATAGATTTTGCGGCTCCTTGGAAGGCACCCGTGATCATCGGGGGAGTGCGAGGAAAACTTGAAGGCAATCCGATCGAACAAAAGGCTCAAATCTCGAGAGTGCTTGAGTCCATCCGAATGTATACAGAGTATGCAGAAGCTTCTAGTGTCTCGCTGGCTATCGAACCGATTAATCGCTACGAGACAAATTTCATCAACACCATTTCTGAAGCGCTTGAAATTATCAATCAGGTCGGAAGCGAGAATTTGGGGATCATCAGCGACACCTTTCACATGAACATTGAGGAAGTTTCACTGGCTGAGAGCTTAAGGATGGCGGGTCCATGGCTTAAGGGAGTACATTTTGTCGATAACAACCGCAAGGCAGCCGGTCAAGGCCATATCGATTTTCATGAACTGACTGCGGTCTTGTCCGAGATTAGTTATCAAGGTTTTATCATCGCCGAGATTTTACCTTTACCAGATAGCAGGACAGCAGCCAAACAGGCGATAGCGTTTTTCCGCTCTCTTTAATGCCGATCTACGATGCCGACGTGAACCGAACCATCAATAAAACTGAAAGGAGAGAAAGGCATGGACGTTCGAAGGATCGATGATGTGAAGCCGGTCCTTGAGCACAATGAGACCACATCTGTATGGTGGCTGATAAAACCTCGAGAAATGTTCGAAGCAACTAATGGTGGTTACCTCGAACTTATTTGTGAGTGGGAGATCGCCGGAGGTGGTGAGGTATTTCCACATACCCACCCAACACATGAGTTTTACTACGTGACCGCAGGTCGAGGCCTTATGGACATCGAAGGCGAGAAGAGAGAGATTTCTCCAGGCGATTTGGTCTACATCCCGCCGAATAAGATTCACAGCGTGAAGACAGTCAGTGAGAACGCTCCGCTGCGAGCCGTGTCCTTTGCCGTGGGTGAGGCTGGTGCTGGGGAAATCGATTACACATCACATTAATATCAATTTTGTCCTACGACCCACATCCTATCCTTAAGGATAGACGCAGTGACCCTGTCGGTCATAACCCATGATCTCGCTGCCACAGCTTTCACAGCTGAGAAAATACCGGTTATGTACCTGGGACGAATTGTAGAGGCGACAGCTATCAAGCTACCTGTTTTATCGTCCACTCCATACATACACGTAGGGATTGCTTATTGTCATCTTCACCATAAAACCTGGGCAATTGGTTCCCTCGCTTGCTGGTGAACCTCCAAATTCATTGGAAAGGCATGAGAATTGCCCATGCGTAGCACCTTATACGAAAGCATAGGCTCGGTACAATTTGTAAAAGCCGAAGTCCCAAATCTATGAGTGTTAAACCGTTGTTTCCTGTCATTTCTTTTCGTCACATTTTAAATGGACCATCAAAGATGAAGCGAAGATACCTTACCATCGTAGTGCTAGTGAGGAGAATAATCTGCATTTGAACCATGGGCGAATAGTATGGGGATCTTCGATAGAAAATTCTCGATCAGGCTTGAAGACCACATAAAAGTGATGAGATAGCCCTGCTTAAACGGTATCCGTCAATCTAAAATCTCAGTGAGAGAATCGATCTGTTGAGGAGAAAGAAAATGACAAAAAAAGGGAACTTCTATGAACTTTCAATGGAGCCAGAGTGGCGGGAGGATACAAAACGCGCCTACGTGACGATCGAATCAATGGGCGAGACCGTTCTCCTATTAAAAGAGGAGGATGTTTTTGAAGTGCTTCAGGGTGCTTATGACATGCACTGCCATGCCTATCCCGATCCATTAATTGATACCGGTTGGGATCAAATTCAGGTGACAAAAGCAGCGACGGATATCGGTATGGCCGGTGTAACCTTCAAAGCCCACACCTTCCCTACTGCCGCGACCGTACCTTTCGTTAACCAAGTAGTTAGCCAATATGCGCGAAGCAAGGAGGTGGAACCAGCGCAAGCCATTGGTGGGATCGTACTTAATAATTATGTTGGCGGCCTAAACCCTGAATCGGTTGAGATGAGTGCCCGGCTGGGCGGGAAGGTTGTCTGGTTGCCTAGTCACGATTCAGCTCACCACAACCGGGTGATCGACGAACCGGGTGGTATTGAACTGCTCGATGAAGAAAACAAACCTGTGAAGGAACTCTACGAGATCTTCGAAATCGTCGCTGAGCGTGGGATGATACTTGATCCTTGTCACTCAAGCACAAAGGAACGCTTCATTGTCGTTGATGAGGCGAAGAAACTTGGTGTGGAGAAGTTCATGATCACCCACCCAAATTGGAATGTCACCAAGATGACCATGGATCAAATGGTTGAGATGGGAAAGAGAGGAGCGTTCATTGGTCTCTTTTGTTATGGTGACATTCCAAATTTCAACAATCCAAACTGCGATCCGATGTATGTCTTGGAGTGTATCAAAGAGATAGGACCTGAACATTGCTTCATCGCCTCGGATCTTGGTACCGTAGTCAACGTGCCTCCTTCAGAAGGAATGAAGTTGTTTGTCCGTATTTTGTTGGCCTCTGGTATGGAGAAATCGGTTATTCGGAGAATGTGCGTGGATAATCCTCGTTACTTGCTTGGGGAGGAGTAAACCATTTCCAATTGATATCCGGATACATGTTCTGTTATTTGATAGGAGGCAAATAAATCCAACTCATTCCTGATCCAATACCTCTCGAGCTATATTCCTATGTTTCGTTTCATATCGAGATGGTTCGTTTCAGCACGGTTTTGAGATATGTCAATCCGGATGCCAGACAGCAACACCTGGTTTGTAAAACAAGGTGACGAGAATAGACGGAGAAGGATCATGACCAGTGGCCAATTCAAAAGCAAATTACACCGGATGGTCAGCACAACCCCAACGGACTATTGGAATGACTCTAGCGCTGTCGATGAGCTTGAATATGCCATCGAAAACGGAGCCGTGGGTTCCACGACTAATCCACCCATAACACTCTATGTCCTTAACAAGGATCCTGATCGATGGAGGGAGAGAGCGTGCCAACTCTTTGAAGAAAATCCTACTTGGGGAGAGAATGAAATTGCCTGGAGAATCTTCGAGGAAATTGGCATTCGAGGAGCAGGAACTCTCCACCCAGTGTTCCTGCGTGAAAACGGCTTAAAGGGACGTCTTTCCATCCAAGCTGACCCAACCAAGTATCGCAATGTCGAGGCGATGGTGGAACAGGCTGTCTACTATGACGGTCTTGCGCCTAATATTCAAGTAAAAATCCCGGTCACCAATGCTGGGATCCAGGCGATTGAAGAAGCCACTGCACGTGGAGTCAATATCAACGCCACAATTTGTTTCACAGTACCTCAAGCGCTCGCTGTCGGCGAAGCTGTCGAACGTGGTCTAAACCGTCGCGCATCACAGGGGATGGATATTTCCTTAATGAGCCCCGTATGCACGATCATGATCGGCCGTTTAGACGACTGGATGCGGGTATTGACTGAGCGCGATGACATCATTGCCCACCCGGAGTGTGTACATTGGGCAGGAGTTGCTGCTCTGAAAAAGGCATACCGAATTTACATCGAGAGAGGTTATCGCGCCCGTTTGTTAGGTGCGGCATTTCGCCATCATCGGCATTGGTCAGAGTTTATCGGCGGGGACCTCATACTTTCGATGCCCTTTGCGTGGCAGCTCCGTTTTAACAATTCAGCAGTGGAAGTGATTTCCCGAATCGACGAACCAGTAGACCCGCAAATAGTGAGTGAATTGTATGACCGGTTTGCAGATTTCCGTAGAGCCTATGACGAAGACGGGATGTCCGTTGATGAATTTGACACCTTCGGACCGACTGTCCGTACACTGCGCGGTTTCATTGCTGCTTTCCAGCAGATTGTCAGCCTGATTCGCGATTACATCATACCCAATCCTGATGTGAAATAAATCCAACCTATGCAAGGATCTTGAGTCGAAAGGATCTATGCCATGGATGAAAATCAATTGCTTCGTGACGCTCTAAGACATCCTTTACGTCTGCCATATCATCCTCTTCATCGTTTCTACCGAGGTGGATCGCTGGTGCGAACGTTTCGTGGGATCCCCGACACTCCTGATGACTGGTGGTCGGAGGATTGGGTCGGATCATGCACGGTTGCAGGAAACCCTGACCCTGAGGGAAACCAACAGGGTCTCAGCACAGTTGATATCCCCCAGGCAGGATCTGTCACCTTGAAGAGCTTGATTGAATTATTCCCTGAGGAGATGTTAGGGTCGGATTTCGTTGAACATTGGGGTCCAACACCTGGAGTATTGGTAAAAATCCTTTCGCCTGCCATTCCCGTGCCTCTCCACTTCCATCCTGACCGTGCATGGGCCAGAGAACATCTCGATTCGAAATTTGGAAAAACGGAGGGTTGGATCCTGCTCGATACTCCAGGTGACAGTGAAGAACCGGCATATTTCGCGGCGGGTTTCAAAGAGGGCGTGAACCGAGCCTGGTTCCGAGAGGCGATTGAACAACGCCGACACCAAGCGATGCGTGAACGTTTGCATCGAGAGCAGGTACACCCGGGTCAGGTAATCGTGGCACATCCCGGTGTTCCGCATTGCATGGGACCGCAAATCCTGTCCATTGAACTTCAAGAACCGACCGATCACATGGTGATCGCTGAATACTCTGGGGAGGATGAGGCCGAGGCGACAATGGGCCTTGGGTGGGATAAGGCGCTAGATATTGTGGATTTCTCTCCCACAACCAAAGATGAGTCTTTTTCAAAAGCGCTTCAGACTCCCACCCTTCTTCGTGAAAAAGGGGAAACGCGTGAAAGCAGGTTGGTGAACGAGGAGGTGCTGGAATTCTTTGATGCCACTCGGCTAGAAGTTGCCGATGAAATATATATTGAGGATGGTCGCTATTATGTAGGCATTGTCACAGAGGGAGAGGGAATGGTTGAGGGCGATTTCGGTTCAATGCACATCCACTCAGGACAATCATTCGTCTGTGCAGCTACCCTAAATCATCGAATTCGAGCTGGCAAAAATCCTCTGCAGGTTATTCGTTGTTTGGGCCCTTCAATTTGAGCACCAAGCCATCTTAATCACCTGGAGGGACTCGAGCCCCCAACCAGCTAATGATAAATACAGAGTGATCAAAGGAGGAACACTAGCCTGCCGATCTCTACGCCCGCCAGGTTGTGTCGCGATTTGTAGCAGGTTTCAGGATCTAAACACGATACTCAACATCACTGGAGCAAAACGAGATGAAAAGATTCCTTAGCATATTAAAGTGGATTGGGATTGTACTTCTCTCCTTGGTGATATTGTCCGGATTGATCTATGCCTTCTTACCGAAGGGCCCTCGCGATCTAATGCCCCACGAAGATCTGACGCAAGTATCAAAGACGCTCGTCACAGGGGAAAACTTCGCGGCAGTTACAGGGACACCTTGGGCAACTGAAGCGGCAATTGCTATTCTGGAAAGCGGTGGGAATGCCTATGATGCTGCGGTGGCTGCCTTGCTTGTCCTAAACGTAACCAACGGGGTTCACGCCAGCTTCCCATGCATTGCCCCCGTGATGATTTACGATGCTGAGACAGGGATCGTTCGCAGCTATATTGGTGCGGGGAAAGCCCCAGCTGGAGCCTCAATCGAGCGTTTCAGGGATCGAGGCTGGGAGACCATATCTCCAATAGACATCTGGTCGCAATTACTCCCAGCCTCACCAGATGTGATGATCGCCTTGATGCATGATTATGGCACACTATCTTTTACCGAAGTGGCTGCTCCAGCTATCCAGATTGCCCGCCAGGGTTTTCCCGTTCACAAATTACTACTGGTAGGTGTGGGTGAATTCGGTGTGTTCGAGCGTCTTGGTTACAGAGTGGTTTTCCCCTACAACAGCAAGGTCTGGTTCCAAGATGAATGGTGGCGACCAATTCACCTGCACGACCGGATGCGCTTTCCAGATCTGGCCAATACCTTTGAAGAGATGGCCCGCGCTGAACAAACTGTACTGGAAAGAGGTGGCACTCGCCAGGAGGGTCTGCAGGCTGTTCGTGATGCGTTCTACCAGGGATCTGTCGCTGAAAAGATCCTCGCCTTTCATCAAGAGAAAGACGGTTTATTCACCCAGGAAGACCTAGCAAACTACTCTGGTGGGTGGGAGGAGCCAATAACCGGCAGCTACGAGGATTTCACGTTTTATACCAATGATGGCTGGTCGCAGGGAATGGTAGGACCGCTGGCTTTGCAGATCTTGGAAGGGATCGACCTCAAATCGATGGGTCACAACTCTGCGCTATATGTCCACACAGTAACCCAGGCTATTGAGCTGGCGATGGCCGATCGAGATGCCTACGTTGGCGATCCAGCTTATGTGAATGTCCCTTGGGACGTACTGATGAGTAAAGAGTATGCTGCGCAACGTCGTCAATTGATGACGGACCACGCCTTTGGTCCCTTACCACCACCGGGGCAGATATCAACCATATCAGGTAATGATTCTCAGGGGGAATTGTATAGTACAAGACTTCCTCTTACCCAAGAAACTTTAAGTAGTCCAAGAATCGGGCAGGATACGACCCAATTAGCCATCATCGATCAATGGGGAAATGTGGTAGTCATGACGCCTAGCGATTTCCCATGGACACCAATGGTACCAAGCACCGGCATCAACCTAGGGAATCGAATGAATCAATTCCGTCTGGATCCAGACGATCCTGATGCACTTGCGCCTGGCAAACGTCCTCGGGTCACGCCTCACGCAATAATCGTCTTCAAGGATGACCTCTTTTATATGGCCTACAGCACACCGGGTGGTGATATGCAACCACAGGCACTTGTACAGGTGTTCTTGAATATGCAGGTCTTTGGGATGGACGTTCAACAGGCTGTTAGCGCTCCACGCTTCTACTCGATATCTGCTCCGTCATCATTCGCACCGCACGAGGCGAACCCTGGAACTTTACGTTTAGAAGCAGATCTCTATGAGCTGTCAGGGAACGACCTTCAAGCGCTGGGATACACATTGGTCAAGGATACGGTCTGGCATATGGATTATGGTAGTGTGGGCGCCATCGTCTTGGGAGAGGATGGCACGATCTACGCCGCTGCCGACCCTCGATGGGAGACATCAGCAATCGCAAGGTAGTTTTGCCACATTGTTGGAAATAATCCATCCTACGATCCTATTGCCCTTGCCTTAGGTATCATCCCGCTTGTTACATAACCGATCACCAACATGATCATGTACAAGCGGGACAAACTCGCCGGGACATTGACTTCCTATACGGCTCTCCATCATCCAGAATGCCCAGCAATGCTCCAATCACTAGGCATAGATCCAGACTCCACAATGGATTTTGGTCGCAACGACTGCACTAATCATCCGCCAATTGATGTTCACGAGTCTGTTCCATGCATCAGTAGGGGCGCACGGCCGTGCACCCCTACGGTTTGGTTTATAGTTTGTTCCCCTAAGGAATGCCGGGTAATGGGCTTTGCGCACTTGGTGTGTAGTCCCCCACTAACGCATCCGCCAAAGCCTGCAGCTGCCCACGTGTGGTGCCAAACGTTGCGAGATAGGTTGTGATCTCGCGGAAATCTAAAATATCCGTTGGTGATTTCAAAGCTACGACAATCATGGGTTTTCCGGTCGCGATCAAGGCTTCTACAAGCCTCATCTGCCACATGTCTTCGTACCGAAATTGATTTAGATGTGACTCCCAAGTCAGCATAAGGATCAGGTCATAATATAACGCCTGATTAGGTAAACTCTCCAGATACCCGACCTCAGGGACGGGTCCACTCCATGGATTTGAGTAGCGAACAACAT
>CP070708.1:3035598-3047824 GCA_020350285.1 Anaerolineaceae bacterium | reverse complement strand
TAGCCCAGCTTCTTCAAGGATCGTTTCAGGAGCTATCTTGCCATACAACGCATTTTTGAAGGTCTTAAGGTCGGAAAACCGGGCATCCTTATCGAGGGCCAGTGCCCGTCTCAGGGCTGCATCGATATGCGCAGGGATGGCAGGGTTTAGGGAACTCGGTGGCGTAAGTTCTATGTTCTTAATGGTCCGCTCGATGCTGTCCGTCGGACGTTTACCGGTGAGCAAAGCGTAGAGCGTGGCTCCAAGTGAGAATTGGTCGCTGCGTGCGTCTGTACGCTGCGCGCCATATTGTTCCGGTGGTGAAAAACCGGGCGTCAACCCTCGAGCGCCGGTTGTGGTCACGGCTTGATCGAATTCCTTGGCGATGCCGAAGTCGACCAACATAATGGTGCCATCTGGCTGAAGTTTGATATTCGCAGGTTTGATGTCACGGTGGATCACCGGGGGTTGGCGAGTGTGTAAGTAGGTTAACCCATCGCACAACGAATCCGCCCAAGAGAGCACCTCATCTAATGTTGGTTGTTGACGCTCGCCCCGTGATTGTAAATCTTCCCCCCCGATGTAATCCATCACGAGGTACTGTTGTTCTTCGAGGATGAAGTGATCCGTCACCCGAGGTAAGTTTGGATGGCGGAGACTTGCGAGGAGTTCCGCCTCGCGGCGGAATTGCCGTTCGGATTGGGGGCTGAGATTGAGGTTTTCTTTAACCGCGACGCGGATATTTAACGCTTGATCGAAGGCCAAGTAGACGGTGCCCATGCCACCTTTCCCTAATTGACCTTCGATGCGATAGCGTCCTCTGAGGATCGTGTTTGGCTGAAGGGACATGGACGGATTGTACGACATCGAAGAAAGCCGGTCAATCCACCCAGGGTTATAATAGCGTGAGGTTGAGAATCCTCGCTACAGTGTGGGAATACGGTGGAGGTCGTCAGCCTAATTTCCCTGCGATCTTAATGGCAAAGAGCATACGATGGGAGCTTATATAGCCCTGACAGACAGGATGCGGAGGCTCTGCTATGGCTGAAGGTGTGGTAAGCACGGATTGGTACAGTTATCGACGTGATTGGGATGTGGTCAAAGGCGAGGTTATTGACGAGGCGCTGATGACCATTTATGTCAATGGTGTCGAGCTGATGACAATCATGAGTACTCCCGGTGAATGGGATTGCTTGGCTTTAGGTTTTCTTAAGAATGAAGGCTTCATCAGTGATATAGGTGAGGTAGATCATGTATATGTCAATGATCGTGGTTGTTGTGTTGATGTTTGGCTTCACCATGCGATCGACCCTGACCGGCGAAAGATTTTAACCTCAGGTTGTGGTGGAGGCTTTACTTTCGATGACCTTGTCGAGGAGATCGAGCCATTAAGTAGTGATCTGTATATCGAACCCGATGCCCTTGCGAAAAGATTCACCGAACTGCACAAACCAGGAAGCTTGCATGCTCGTGCGGGTGGTGTGCACTCGGCTGGACTTTCCGATGGTAAGCATATGTTAGCCTTGACCGAAGATATCGGTCGACATAACGCCATTGACAAGTTAATGGGTGTCTGCATGACTCAAGGCATTGATACAGACGGTCGGATTCTGTTGGCGACGGGGCGTATCTCTTCGGAGATGCTGCAGAAAGGGGCGCGTATGGGGTGCCCAATCATCGCTTCCCGAAGATCACCAACATCCATGTCGATCGCGATGGCGAAGGTTTTAAATATCACGCTGGTGGGATATGTGCGCCGTAATACGATGCGGGTGTATACCCATCCCAAGAGAATGGGATTCACTCAATGATTGAAGCAATGTCATGCGGGAGGAAAGGAAAGGGTTGAAGGAGGTGGCGTTATCCTAGAAAGGAATTAAGATCAACCGTTACTCTTCTCGCTTATGATCTATATCGGTGGTGTTATCGATCCTGTCTGTTCATCGAAGGGATCGCTTTCATTTCTTGTTCTGCCGCGGATTCTCCAACCTCACTGCGCAAACTTTATACTCTGGGATCTTGGCAACTGGGTCGAGTGTATGGTCTTGGGTCAATACATTCGCGGGAGCTTCTCTCCAATGGAACGCCAAAAAGACCGTGCCAGGTGGAACACGCTCGGTAATCCTGGCTCTCGTGCGAACTTGACCACGACGACTGTGAATTGCGACGGCAAATCCATCTTCTAAATCGATCGCTTCAGCGTCGTTCGGGTTGATCTCAACAAAGCCGTGTGGCTCACGCCAATGGAGCGGCTCACTACGGCGGGTCATGGTTCCTGTGTGATAGTGGTATAGCACACGACCTGTGGTCAGGATGAGTGGGTATTCCTCGTCGGGTTGTTCGGCTGGATCTCTGGCCTCGATGGGATTGAACTTGCCTCGTCCCCGTGAAAAACGACCGACATGCAGAATAGGCGTACCGGGATGATCTTCCTCAGGACAAGGCCATTGCAAGCCTTGGCCCTCCAATCGGGCATAGTTCATACCACGATAGATCGGCGTTACCAACGCCAATTCGTCGAAGATATCAGCGACCGAGTCGAAATGCCAATATCCAGGTTCTCGGTTGGTTTCCCTCTCCTGGTCAAATCGGGAAGCTATCTCCGCAGTTATTCGCCAGTCTGGCCAAGCCTCACCAGGCGCAGGTAGCACAGCGTGGAGCCGTTGGATGCGGCGTTCGGTGTTGGTGAAGGTTCCCTCCTTCTCCAACGAGGAAGCCGCAGGCAGGATAACATGTGCCAAGAACGCTGTATCACTTGGGAAGATCTCTTGCACCACAAGGAAGTCCAGGCTACGCAAGGATCGCTCGACATGCTGAGTATTTGGATCGGACATCATGGGGTTCTCGCCCATGATGTACATGGCACGCACGTCTCCTTCTAACGCCGCATGTGTGGCTTCAACGATGGTGAGACCAGGTTTATCAGGCAAATCCTCCAGCCCCCAGAACTTAGCGACACTACGTCGTGGTTCATCGAGATTGACGCGCTGATAGCCTGGCAGGACATTAACCAGGCAGCCTACATCGCATGCGCCTTGAACGTTCGACTGTCCACGCAGAGGATTAACACCTGTCGATGGTTTCCCGATCTGACCACAAAGCATGCTCAAATTTGCGAGCGAGATAACGTTATCCGTGCCGTTGCTGCGCTGGGTGATACCCATGGCATAGAGAATGGTGCTGTGTCCTCGTTCATCATCGTAAACCGAATCCCCCTTGGATCGCACGCCTAAAGCATACAAGCGTGCAGCTTCCACAATCTGCTCTGAAGGAACACCAGAAATCAAGGCCGCTCTCTCTGGTGTGTATGTGTCGAGGACCTTAGCCAGATCTTCAAAACCCTCCGTACGCTCCTCTATGAAAACCTGATCCGCCCATCCCTCCTTAACGATGGTATGCATCATCGCAAGGAAGACGTAGATGTCCGTTCCGGGTTGCGGTTGGAGGAAGAGCGTTGCGTGGTCGACAAGGGGCACACGACGAGGATCGATGATGATCAGGTGAGCGCCTTTTTTGGTCGCCCGTATGACTTCGTAGCCAATGACAGGGTGTGCTTCAGCCGTGTTCGAGCCGGTGATCAGTATGCAGTCTGCATCACGAATTCCCCGGATGGAGTTGGTCATTGCGCCGCTGCCGAAGGCCTGCACGAGGCCTGCTACTGTACTGCTGTGTCAAAGCCGAGCACAATGATCCACGTTATTTGTACCGATGCCCGCTCTGATGAATTTCTGGAAGAGGTAGTTCTCCTCGTTGGTACAGCGAGCAGAGGCCAATCCGACAACCGAATCGGGGTCATGTTCATTAACTGTCGCTGCGAGGCGCGATGCCACTAGATCCAACGCCATTTCCCAGTCGACGGGGATGAAGTAATCTTCGATTTTGGGCTGTCTATCAGCAAGCGGTGATGTATCGGGTTGTTCCCATGGCTCAGAGGTCAAGCCAAGTTCATACGCCAGATCACGACGGATTAGTGGTCGTGTAAGTCTCTCGGGGCTGAGGACAAAATCCCAACCATAGCGACCTTTTGTGCACAGAAGTTCGCCGTTGACAGGTCCGTCCGGTGATGCTTGAGCATAAAGAATCTCGTCACCCTTGAGCGCGTATTCCAATTGGCAACCAACACCACAATATCCACAGATTGTCGTCTTATGATCCAGCTCCCACTCCCGTCCTTTGTCCTTACGTGAGACAGGCATTAAGGCCGCGGTAGGGCAAACCTGCACGCAATTGCCGCAAAACACGCATGTCGATTCGATCATTGGACCGTCGTAGGGTGTGGCTATATTGGTCTCAAAGCCTCGTTTCGCGAAGTCAATGGCGTGAACGCCGACGATCTCATCACACATCCGTACACACCGCCCGCAAAGGATGCAGTATTGGTGATCGCGGATGAAGAACGGATTATCATCCTGATACAGGGTGCTGGAGATTGTCGGTGTGTATGTGGTTTCCTTGATGCCATATTCATAAGCGTACTCTTGCAATAAGCAAGCGCCCGCTTTTTCACAAATGACACAGTCCAGGGGATGGTCGGAGATGAAGAGATCGAGGACATTCTTGCGGAGTTCATAGAGGCGCTCGCCTTGGGTTGTAATAACCAACCCATCCGTGCAAGCCAAACCGCAGCTTGGGACGGGTTGAGAATAACCTTCAACTTCGACAATGCACAGGCGGCATCCACCTGATACGCTCAGCTCTGGGTGGTAACAGAGGTGGGGAATTTCGATGCCGTTTTTGAGCGCAACCTGGAGTACATGCGTGTTGGCTGGTGCCTCGATTTTCTTTCCATCGATAGTAAGTGTGACCATGGGGAGCTCCAAGATTGCCTCGTTGAAGGAGACGCCGCTCACGCCGGTTCCTGAGCGGGGATCAAAGCTATATATTCATCAAGGAAGAACTTCAGTGTACTTAGAACAGGATTTGGCGCAGACTGGCCAAGTCCGCATAAGCTTGTGTCTTTTACAATATGGCAGAGGTCCTCCAGCTTGTTGAGATCTTCAGGTTCGCCACTCCCAGCGATGATTTTGTCGAGCAAGATGCGTATCTGGATGGTTCCGACACGGCAGGGGACACATTTGCCACAGCTTTCGTCGACACAGAAATCCATGAAGAAGCGGGCGAACTCCGGCATACTGGTCGTGCTGTCGATGATGACCAAGCCACCAGAGCCCATAATGGATCCAAGTTTGCTCAGGTTTTCATAATCGACGGGCGTGTCCAGGTGCTCGTGAGGTATGCACCCACCGCTGGGTCCACCCGTTTGAGCGGCCTTGAATTCTGCGTCGCCCGGTACATCGTCGCCGATGTCATAAACGATTTCCCGCAGGCTGATTCCCATAGGGACTTCGATAAGACCTGTGTTGGTTAACTGTCCAGCCAGTGCAAATACCTTGGTCCCTTTGCTTTGTTCTGTTCCAATATTTGCGTACCAGTCGGCACCTCTATTGATAATCGGTGGGACGTTGGCCATCGTCTCGACATTGTTTACGATGGTAGGTTTACCCCACAACCCCGAGGTCGACGGGTACGGTGGTCGCATGCGTGGCATACCACGCTTTCCTTCAACCGAGTGGATCAGAGCTGTTTCCTCACCACACACAAAAGCTCCAGCTCCGATACGGACAGCAGCGTCGAAGTTGAAGTCGGTTCCTAATACGTTTTTACCTAGGATGCCATTGCGGTGTGCTGTCCTAATCGCGCGTCGGATCCGGTCGACGGCAATGGGGTACTCACCACGGATGTAAAAATAACCATAACTCGCGCCAACCGCATAAGCAGCGATGATCATCCCTTCCAGCACCTGATGTGGATTGTCCTCCATCATGGTCCGATCCATATAGGCGCCAGGATCACCTTCATCGCCGTTAACAACCACAAATTTGGTTTCAGATTCCTCTTGGTGCATAGACTTCCATTTCAAACCCGTTGGATATCCCCCTCCGCCCCGACCCCGTAGTCCGCTGCGTAGGATCTCATCACAAACCTCTTCAGCTGTCATATTTTGTAAGACGTGTCTAAGCGCAGAGTACCCCCCATGAGCCAGATAATCTTCAATTTTTTCTGGATCTAGATGGCCAACATTTCGTAAAACAATCTTCTCTTGTTTTGCGAAGAAGGGTGAATCCATGCCTAGGATGTGTTTCTCAAGTCTCTTTCTCCTACGGGCTTTCTTTAGATTCTCGCGAAGCTCTTGCATCTCCTCAGGGATAGATTCATCCGTGAGCTTCCGCATGGGCACATGCTTGGAGATAATTTGTTGTGAAAGATCAACATCGACATCGGCGTAGATGAGGGTTTCGGCGGATTTGTCCTCCACGCGCACAAGTGGACCACGACTGCATAGTCCCATACAGCCGGTCTGGACGACTTCTACATCATTCTCCTTGCAGTGACAGGCATCGACGGCTTCTTGCAGAGCATTAATCGTTTGTCCAGCGCCTGCGGATAAACAAGCTGTGCTAATGCAACAAAAAATCCGACGCTCAAACTTCTCCTGACGTTGACGCTCACGTTGAGCCATTCTTTCCAGTTTTTCAAGAGTCATCCTGCTTCCCCTTGCTCAAGGACCTCCGTTTCTTGCTCCAAAACATCCTTGACGAGAGTGATCATGGACTGAGGGGTTTGTTTTCCATGAACCGCACCGTTCAACACAGCGACCGGGGCTAGTCCGCAGCTGCCTATGCACCTGGCTGTTGTCAAGCTGAATAATCCATCTTCTGTCGTCTTCCCAATGGGAACTGCGAATTCTTCGGATAGTGCCTGAGTGATGACGTCCGAGCCCTTCACGTGGCAGGCTGTTCCCCTGCATATTATGCAGTTATGTTTCCCCAATGGTTCGAATGTAAAAAAGTGGTAGAACGTCGCGACACCATAAACTTGACTGAGAGGCACCCTGAGATGTGTTGAGATATAGATTAATAAATCATCAGAAAGGAAGCCGAAGATTTCCTGAGTATCATGCAGTACTTCGAGGAGAGAATCCTTCTCAAAGTTGAACCGTTTCATCGTGCGATCGAGCGCTTTAAATCGATCATCGCCGCTAGGATGGCCTTCTGATTTGACCTGTTTTTTGTTTGTAGGGCTTCCTGAGGAGGTTTTCATGTAGCAATCCTTCACCCATTACCACTCAACGGGGACATTGGGTATTCATGGACGGTGAAATGGGCGAAAATCATACTTCCATTCACCTATGTTTGCTTACCTTTAACTTGCCTTACGTTTAGACTGTGTAGTCGCGCGTTTTAATCCTTAGAAAAATCTTCTCACATTATAGGTGGGGGGTTTCTATAATCATAGTGATAATCATCATACCTTGATCTCTTGAAGGTTCATCTACATGCTGGAATTCTCGCGAGAATTAGTGATGGGTGAGATGTTCATCGTTATCTCGCCACGGACTCAAGGCTTTGTAGATGGTGCTGTGATAGCTTGCGATGTGTGACCTAAAGCTGCGTTGCATACAATCGGAGCCCGTGATATCATAATTATGTCGAAAGAGGCAAAATTATTTCGCCTCAAGCGGCCCGGTTTCATTTTTTATCATCCTTTTTATTACCGTTTGCATGCACAGCGTGCGGGGCGCCCGAAGAAGAGGCGCCGCAAAGAACACCAAATCAAAGGGATGTGGCTCTCCATAGGGTGACGCCGAAACCGGGCGTACACCCTATTTTATTTATAAAGGCGGTTTCTATGATAGGAGCTGAATTCGTCGTACGGCTGATCGGCATGGTTGTGCTGGCCATCGGTGGGGTCTATCTAGGTTCTTACCTCAGCAACTTGGCCGGAGATCAACCTCTGCTGTGGGCGAGCGTATTTGCCTTGGTCGGAGCCTTGATGGGATTGGTTGTAACCCCGTTCCTCACCACACGTCCTATCCGTGCTATTCGGAGTCAAATGACGCAGGTATCGGCTCGCACCATGATTTCTGGAACTATTGGTCTGATCGTGGGCTTGATCATCGCAGCGTTGGTCGCGTCACCACTTTCGCTGTTACCTGCGCCATTCAGCCAAATCTTGCCCATGCTTGGAGCGGTAGTTATGAGCTACTTGGGGATAACGATCTTTGTCATGCGGCAGAATGATATCTTCAATGTCTTAAGCAGCCGCTTACCTCTGAGAGGGGGCGAGAGTGAGGAGGGGGGGCAGGACGTTCGTAACATACTCCTCGACACGAGTGTGATCATTGACGGGCGTGTCGCCGATATCGCACGCACGGGTTTTATCTATGGCACGATGATGGTCCCGTCCTTTGTGCTCAATGAATTACAGCACATCGCTGATTCGCCGGATGGATTGCGCCGACAGCGAGGTAGGCGCGGATTAGATATTCTCAATCGACTCCAAAAAGACCCGAACATTACCTTCCGGATTACCGATCTTGATGTGGAAGGCGTTCGTTCTGTGGATGACAAGTTGGTCATCTTGGCCCGACAAATGCGTTGTCCGATCTTGACCAATGACTTTAATTTGAATCGCGTGGCCGAGATTCAAGGGGTGACGGTGTTGAATATCAATGAGCTTGCCAATGCCGTTAAAGCTGTCTTCCTTCCCGGCGAGACATTGGACGTGCATGTAATCCAAGAGGGGAAAGAAGCCGGGCAAGGTGTCGGCTACCTTGATGATGGCACGATGGTCGTGGTTGAGGAGGGGAAGGATCATATTGACGAGATACTCTCGGTGATGGTGACCAAGGTGCTTCAGACCGCAGCCGGGAGGATGATCTTCGCTCGACCCACAGTTATCCATGGAGAGAGGCCAGACTTGGAGTAACCAGTCATGGGCTTGATGATCTACAACACCCTTACACGTACGAAAGAACCCTTAGAGACGATTGAGCCGGGGGTCGTACGCATGTATGTATGTGGTCCAACTGTGTATGACAAAGCTCATATTGGTCATGCGATGTCTTCAATTGTTTTCGACGTGATCCGACGCTGGTTGGAGTACCGAAGGTATCGAGTGCTCCACGTTATGAACTATACGGATGTTGAAGATAAGGTGATCCTCAGAGCGCAGGAATTAGGTGTCGATTCCATCGAGTTGGCTGAGGGTTACATGCATGACTATGATCAGCACCTCAAAGATCTAAATGTCCTTCCTGCGTCTGTCAACCCACGGGCTTCGACAGAGATCGAAGCCATTCTGGAGATGGTAAAGGGGCTCGTGGATCGTGGCTTTGCGTATCAGGTCGATGGCGATGTCTATTTCCGCGTGGCCAAGGATGACGACTATGGGAGGCTTTCCGGCCGTCGTGTGGAAGAGATGAGGGCTGGCGCCAGGTTGATCGTGGACGAACGCAAGGAAGCTCCCGCTGATTTCGCTTTGTGGAAGGCAGCTAAAGAGGGTGAGCCCGCCTGGGAGAGCCCTTGGGGAATGGGGCGTCCAGGTTGGCACATTGAGTGCTCGGCGATGAACTTACATCACCTCGGTGAGCAAATCGACATCCATGGAGGGGGAAGTGACTTGATCTTTCCTCATCACGAGAACGAAATCGCCCAATCTGAGAGTTTTACAGGTAAATCCTTCTCCCGCTACTGGGTTCATAATGGAATGCTTCAATTTGAAGGGGAGAAGATGTCTAAATCCCTAGGCAATGTTGTAACGGTTGAGGAGTTCCTGGAGGATCACAATGGCAATATTCTGCGGATGGTGATCCTGAACGCAAGCTATCGGAAACCCCTCAAGTTCAATCAGGATGTGATTACCCAAGCTGAACGGGCTTGGGAACGTTTGAAGGGGGCTTTACGCCCTGCCACCCCAATGCCAGAAGCGCCCGAGAAGGTTGTGGCCGACCTAAACACTCAGGTGGAGAAGACACGTGCTGGTTTTGAAACCGCAATGGATGATGATTTCAATACCTCTGAGGCGTTAAGTCACTTGTTTGAGTTGGTGAGGGGCATCAACCAAGCGAGAGACGCTGGCGTCGAATCTGAGCCGCTCGGAGAAGCACAACGAACTTTGCGCGAATTGTCTGAGGTTCTTGGACTAGAGCTCGAGCTTGGCGGGGGGATTGATCGAGAAGCTGAAGCGTTCATCGAGTTGCTGATCGAGGTACGAGAAGAATTACGGCAGGCTAAGCAATGGGCTTTGGCCGATCTCATACGCGATCGGTTATTAACCCTAGGTGTACACTTGGAGGATGGTAAAGAAGGGACCACATGGCGTGCTGGTTAATGTCATCCGGCCATTCACCTGAATCCAGGACACATAGAGTGTATCAATTGAAAAAGGTCAACTGGAGAAGATGACCGTAGTATGTGGGGGTGTGGGCAGTTCCTACACCCCCACGTAGATTCCTGCCTGCACCTTGCGTTTTTTCTGGTCACTCATAAGAACGGTAGGAGACACGTCGAGATGCCCACTGGCAAAACTGAGATGATTTTCGGTCGCAACCCTGTCTATGAGGTCTTGACAGCCAATCGTAGAAGAGTGCACAAGCTGATGGTGGCGGAGGGAAGCGCCGAGAGAGGTGTTCTGAAGCGTCTCTTGTCGGATGCGAAAGGAATGGGAATTCCGATAACCCGCGTTCAACGACGAACCTTAGATCGTAAGTTTGATCATCATCAAGGCGTGGGAGCTGTGGTTGATCCCTACCCTTATGTGTCCACGGAAACGATTTTGAAACATGCGGAGACAAGTGGTGAGTCGCAGTTGCTTCTGTTGCTTGATACTCTTCAGGATCCCCAGAATTTTGGCACTTTATTGCGAACAGCGGAGTCTGTTGGCGTACATGGTGTCATCATTCCTAAGAAGCGAGGAGTTGATGTAACTCAGGCTGTCGTGAGTGCTTCTTCTGGAGCGAGTGAACACCTCCTGATCTCGAAAGACAATTTGGTGGGGGCGATAAACTTGATCAAGGATCGTGGGGCTTGGGTCATCGGCTTGGAAAATCTACCGGAAGCTCAACTCCTGGGGCAGGTAGATCTTTCAGGTGGAATGGCGTTAGTGGTAGGCCATGAGGGGCAAGGGATACGGAGACTTGTACGTCAGTCGTGCGATTATTTGGTTCGTCTACCTATGCGCGGTCGTATTGAATCCCTGAACGCCGCGGTTGCGGGCTCGATCGCCCTCTATGAAATCTGGAAGGCACGTGGGCATCCTGGAGCGGGTGAAGTTATTAATCGCCCTTAAGCTTTTTGATGTGCTAATCCAGGTGAAACTTATTTCAAGGCAGCCGCCTGGGCTCCCACGCCCAGGCGCACTGCGGCATGGGAGCCTTCCATCAATCTGTCATTGCGAGGAGCGCAAGCGACGAAGCAAACTTCTCATCATGCAGGAAATACCATTGAGGGGTTTGCTTCGCCCCTTCGGGGCTCGCAATGACACTCATCAAGGGCTCCCATGCCGCTGTTCAGCCGAGTGTAAGGTCAGGGCTACTGAGAGATAAACCTGGGCGTGGGTACCCAGGTTGCCGAAGGGGGAAGCTTCCCGCCGGTAATCCCACACGAATGTTTGAAGCACGATTGGCCTACATTGACGATGAGGTCAAATCCTGGTAGACTCGGCGCGCATTGTCGGCGGAGAGCGCCTTTGGTACAATGGTTCAAAATGCGCCGTGCACGTCGGGCGCGTTTATATTAGCATGCCGACGTAGCTCAATGGCAGAGCAACCGCCTTGTAAGTGGTAGGTTACGGGTTCGACTCCCGTCGTCGGCTTCCGACTAAGGCGAGCCTTCGCATTAAGTTCTAGGCGTGAGCCTGATCGAACGCTCGATCCATCGGAAAGACGCTCTTTTGTGCCGTTGATGGCGAACGGTCGAGGCGAGTACACACTTAGGTTTGATATGACCTCGATCGCCGGCCGGCAACGGTCGTTTTTCGGGCGGTTACCCAAGTGGCCAAAGGGGGCTGACTGTAAATCAGCTGGCATTGCCTTCGGAGGTTCGAATCCTTCACCGCCCACAGGCAGAAAGCTGTCAGCCGACAGCGATCAGCCAACAGCGCATAGGTAGCGCGGTAAATGGAGCGAGCTGAAAGCTAATGGCTGAATGCTGATAGCTATATTGCCCTCATAGCTCAGACGGTAGAGCACGTTCTTGGTAAGAACGGGGTCAGGGGTTCAAGTCCCCTTGAGGGCTCTAAATCATCATTAAATGGATTTAGACAGTTCATTAAGGAGAATGCAATCATGGCAAAGAAGAAATTTGAGCGCACGAAACCGCACGTGAATGTGGGCACGATCGGACACATCGACCACGGGAAGACGACGTTGACAGCGGCGATGACGAAATGGTGTTCCTTCCAGGGG
>CP070708.1:3022260-3035498 GCA_020350285.1 Anaerolineaceae bacterium | reverse complement strand
ACGCAGAAACAAACCAGGTGAATGTGCTTTATCGTCGACGTGACGGGACGCTTGGGTTAATTGAACCTGAAATTGCCTGAGATATCGTAGGGTAGACCAACGAGAAAAGGTTTGTTGGTCTACCATCCAATATATTTTGTCAAACCCAATCCCTGTACTAGTTATGCTTCCTCCAGCGGGTTCTTCACCCGCTGAGTCATGGCTTGCTGAAGGACGTCGAGCAGCTGCCATGGACATGTTGCACCGCCTTTCATCCCTGAGTGTGGCCGATCCAATCTATGTGCTTGCTGCCGAGAGTGAAGATTCACAGATTCTATCTTCGATGGGTGGGATCCCCCTGGAGAAGCCCAAAGCGAGTTTTAATTTCGGGCGTGAGCTTGCCCGCTGGGTGGAGGAGGGCGGTTTCCAGAGGATTGCTTACTTTGGTGGAGCCAGCGCACCCCTGATGACAATCGAAAGTCTTCAAGAGGTGTTTGACTTGGTGTTGGATGCCGATCAGCCTGCCGCGGTTGTAAATAACTATCATTCCAGCGATTGGGTTGTGCTCAACCATGCAGGATCGATCGTCTCGCTATCCGAGAAGCTTCAATCGGATAACTCACTTGGTTGGGTGTTAGATCATGAGGTCGGGTTTAATGTGAAATCCCTTGAACCATCTGCGGAGTCTCGGGCAGATATCGATACGCCCACTGATCTACTCCTTCTTCATCGTCATCCACATCTTGGCTCAAATCTGGGATCTTTTATTGCCAGGACTCCAAAGGAAGCTCTTGAGCGTGTGGAGCGCCTGCGTGAGGTGTTATGTACACCGGCCAAGGCTCTCATCCTCATCGGAAGGATCTCTTCGCATGCATGGCGAATACTTGAAAGTGAAACTCAAATATGGGCTCGTGTGTTTGCCGAGGAAAGGGGTATGGTTGCTAGTGGAAGATACGAACGTGGTGAAGTTCGATCACTCGTGGGTGCTTTCATCGACTCATGGGGGCCGGATGCCTTTGTAAGAAGGCTTACAGAATTAGCTGATGGGGTCCTTTGGGACACGCGTGTATGGATGGCACATCACGGCCGATGGCCATCTAACGCGGATCGTTTTGCCGCCGATCTTGGGTGGGAAGAACAGATCATAGACTCGGCATTACGTGAGCTCACACATGCCGTCAATCAGGCATCTGTTCCGATTATTACTGGTGGATATGGGGTTGTCTCGGGGGGAATCTATGCCTCAATTGAGACTCTAAAAGAAGGAGGCTACCAGCCTTCAAGGTAAGGACGCCAATCCTGATTGTTCACCAAGTGTGAGCCATACAGGTAGAGGGCGGTCGCACGTGGTTCCTGAGGTGGGCGGAGTAAGGTCATGTGGGCATCCTGTATGGTCCGTCCACCTTTCTTTAGGTTGCAGAGTTCGCAAGCTGTAACCAGGTTGGACCAACTGTGGTCTCCGCCACGATGACGTGGGATAACATGGTCAATCGTGAGCGAAGTGGAGCTAGAGCCACAGTATTGACATACATGGTTATCGCGACGGAAGATTTCCCGTTTGGTGAGCCTCACACGTGGGCGAGGACGTTTGATCATGTATCCGAGGCGTACGATCGAAGGTCGGGGATAGGAGGTCCGAACAGTGCGGATATAACCGCGCCCGTCGAGCAGCATTCTTGCTTTACCAGTGTGCAGCAGCCCCAGTGCGCGCCGGATTGTACAGACATTGAGAGGTTCGTAATTCGCGTTTAGTACAAGAACCGGTTCATTCATCCGCGCGGATCCATTTTCCGCAGGATTATAACATCAAGTGATGACTCCGCAATTAGGAACCATGAGCTACAACATTACATTACAATGAATGGGTAAATCATAAGCCTTGTATCATTACAGAGCGGAAGTTACA
Organism: Anaerolineaceae bacterium; assembly: GCA_020350285.1. Classification (GTDB taxonomy): domain Bacteria; phylum Chloroflexota; class Anaerolineae; order Anaerolineales; family E44-bin32; genus DUEZ01. The sequence goes on along the minus strand of CP070708.1, from coordinate 3,033,613 downwards.
ATGTTCAGTCCATGACAGAACAGCGATATCAAGAAGCCCTAGATTATCTTTACAGCCACATCGATTATAGTGTTGAGCGGAGTTACCGCTATTCTCCCGAGGTGCTCGATTTAGAGCGTGTCCATGCATTAGTTCGAGCCTTGGGGGAGCCTCAACGGAATTATGATTCCGTGCACATCGCTGGTACAAAGGGGAAAGGTTCTGTCTCTGCGATGGTCGCTTCGATCATGCAAGCAGCGGGATATAAAATCGGTTTGTATACCTCTCCTCACCTCCAACGCTTCACGGAACGAATTCGAGTCGATGGTCAAGAGATAAGCCAAGCCGAGGTTATTGAGCTGATCGAGATTCTCAAGCCGCATATCGAAACTATCCAACAATTAACCGTCTATGAAATTATCACCGCCCTCGCTTTTATCTACTTCGCCCGTAAGGAAGTTGATATTGCGGTTTTTGAAGTAGGGCTAGGGGGGCGTTTGGATGCCACGAATGTGATCACACCGATGGTATCCGTGATCACATCCCTTTCCTATGATCATATGCACCTTCTTGGGGGTAGCCTTTCAGATATCGCAAGAGAGAAAGCCGGAATTATTAAACACGGAGTACCGGTGGTCTCGGCGCCCCAACAGCACGAAGCCGAGTTGGTGGTTGAAGATGTGGCTCGCTCGCTTGAGGCACCCTTAAGCTTGGTGGGACGTGATTGGCTTTACTCACCAGGAACCCGTGATCTTCACGGACAGACCTTGCATGTATGGTCCTCAGCTGAACAGCCCTTAATGGATGCTTATGTCGAATCATCTGGTGGAGAGGAGTGGGCTCCCCCGCGCTATTGGATTCCACTTCTTGGGCACCACCAGATTGTGAATGGAGCGGTTGCTTATGCAACGATTCAGATCCTCAAGGGTCAAGGGCTTAAGATGAATGAGGATGCCATTCAGGTGGGTTTTCGGGAAACGGATTGGCCAGGCAGGTTTCAAATCCTTGCCACCGATCCGGTGCTTGTGGTTGATGCTGCACACAATCGGGATTCCGCGTTGAAGCTACGGATTGCGCTCGATGATTATTTTCCGGGGCGTCCTGTGACGATGATATTTGGGGCGTCAGCGGATAAGGATATCCCTGGTATGTTAATCGAGTTGGTTCCACGAATTTCCCGTCTGATTGTCACTCAGGCAGATCATCCCCGAGCGTCAGATCCTGAGGACCTGGCACGCATTGCGCATAGCCACGGATTGAAGGTGGAAATCGTGTTGCCAGTCGAAGCTGCGCTCGATCGAGCACTCGAAAAAATGTGGAACGAAGGCGTCGTTCTTGCAACAGGAAGTTTGTTCATCGCTGGCGAAATTCTCAGCGCATGGGAGAAACGAGAAAGATCGATTCCCTTAGATGCGAAGAAGGCATGAAATGACAGGTTACTGGTCAAGCTGGCCACAAGTGCCCACAGAATGGACACGATCAGTGGGACGACGGGTTGATGAGCTGTACGAGATACAGAATGCGTTACTCGATGACGAGGGTTTGATCGAAGGGGCGGTGCTTCCACTTCGGGATGTTGTACTTTACCCGAATATGGTGACACCGCTTTTTGTTAGCCATGATCCTACTTTGATCGCCATCGAAGAAGTGGCACATAACAATGAGACCATGATCGCTATAGCTCAAAAGGATCCTGGGATCGAAGACCCGACCCCCGATGATTTATACACCGTTGGCACCGAAATAGCTGTCGGGAGATTGATGCATCTCCCAGATGGTTCTATCTCAGTCCTCACACAGGGGAGGCGAAGGGTCGAAATCGTCGAATTTGTGCAAACGGAACCATATCTCCGAGTCCGAGCACGACCGATTGAGGAGCTATCTGATCGAACGAAAGAAACCCTGGCTCTGATGAGAGTTGTTTTGACCTTATTTGAGAAATGCACTCAATTGAACCGAAGCTTACCTGAGGAAGCGTATGTCTATGCTGTAAACATTGAAGATCCGGCCTGGTTAGCTGACCTCATCGCTTCGGCGATTAACTTATCCATCGTTGAGCGTCAAACCATCCTCGAAACTTTCGACCCCTTAGAGCGATTGCAACAAACGAGCGTCCTACTTGGTCGAGAATTAGATGTCTTGGAATTGGAGGATCATATCCACAGTCAGATTCAGAGTGAAGTCGATAGAGCCCAACGTGAGTTGTATTTACGTGAGCAGATGAAAGCGATCCAGACTGAATTAGGTGAGACCGATCTCTGGACACAAGAGATCGCTGAGTTGCGTCAGAGAGTCCAACATCTGAATCTCCCTGAAGAGGTAGAGGTCCGGGCTCTAAAAGAACTCCAGCGTCTTTCCCAGATGCCACCGATTTCTCCTGAGGTGTCAATCATACGTGCCTATATCGATTGGTTGATGGGTTTACCCTGGTCTGAAGCGACTCAAGACAGCCTCGACATCAAGCATGTGGCGAAAGTGTTGAATGATGATCATTATGGTCTAGAGGAAGCGAAGGAACGCATTCTTGAGTTCATTGCTGTGAAGAGCCTCGCTCCAACAAAACAGCGTCAACCGATTTTGTGTTTTGTGGGACCTCCAGGGACGGGTAAAACATCACTGGGACGATCGATTGCCGATTCGTTGGGGCGGAAATTTATCCGAATTTCTTTGGGAGGAATTCGGGATGAGGCGGAGATTCGCGGCCACCGGAGAACATACATCGGCGCCCTCCCAGGTCGGATCCTGCAAACCATGAGACGAGCCGAGACAATCAATCCTCTCTTCATGCTCGATGAAATTGACAAACTTGGGCGGGACTTTAGGGGTGATCCGGCATCTTCACTCTTGGAGGTGCTCGATCCGGAACAAAACCATGCATTTTCGGACCACTACATCGAGCTTCCGTACGATCTCTCCCAGGTATTTTTCATCACGACTGCAAATACGCTCGATCCTATCCCTCCGGCCTTGCTTGACCGCTTGGAGGTGATTCAGTTCCCCGGATACATCGAAGAGGAGAAATTGATCATCGCCCGTAAGTTTTTAGCCCCCCGTCAAATCGAACAAAATGGTTTGATCAAGGGCGATTTAAGGTTCACAGAGGACTCCCTGAAGACAATCATCCGCGAATACACCTGGGAGGCCGGTGTTCGAAATCTAGAACGCGAGATTGGTAAGATCTGTCGTAAGGTTGTTCGGCGTAAGGCTGAGGGGAAGAAGGTGCCCAAACGTATCACACCCAGTCTGATCTATAAACTACTCGGGCCGCCTCAAGTCACACCTCATGAAGCGGAGACGGAGGATCAGATAGGTACTGCCACAGGTTTGGCGTGGACAGCGAATGGGGGGGATTCACTTGCAGTGGAAGCTCTCTTGGTTGACGGTAAAGGTAACCTTCAGATCACTGGCCAAATCGGGGATGTAATGCAAGAGTCAGCGCAGGCAGCGCTCTCCTACGTAAAATCCCGTAGCAAGGACCTGAATATCGATCCTGAGATCTTTGAGAGGACCGATATTCACATTCATGTGCCTGAGGGGTCAATCCCCAAAGACGGACCAAGTGCAGGGATCACGATCGCTTCTGCGCTCGCCTCAGCCTTGACAGGTATCCCTGTAAGAAGAGATGTAGGCATGAGCGGAGAGATTACCCTCAGGGGAAAGGTCCTTCCGATTGGTGGTATTCGTGAAAAAGTATTTGCGGCCTACCGCTTGAACTTGAAGACAGTGATCATCCCGGAGAAGAACAAAAAAGACCTGGTGAAACTCCCTCGACAAGCTAAAACTGCCTTGGATATCCAATTGGTCGAGCACATGGATGATGTGCTCAAGCTGGCTTTGATAAAAGGATCGACGGACTAGTTGGCCGATGCTGCAGTCAATGAACTGCGTTAATGACATTAAAAGATATGACATTATCTGACTTTGCGTCGATATCGCTAACCACACCTCAATGTTGAATCATCGCTGAACTGTGTTGAGAGATGATGTGAAAGAAGGTTCAGACTCTCGTTGTTGGATCGTACTTAGTTTGTGCGTCCTGTGTATATCAGGTCTGTTTTTGTCGGCATGTACGCGCGCAATGGTCCCCATAGGTATTAAAACAATCGCTCTTCCCACCCCAACAACCCAGCCACAAATCCAAGTTTCTCCGTCTCCCTCGAGTGGGATCGAAACGGATTCTTATGCAGTTGTCTGGGTAGGTAGTGAAGAGACACTCATCGTTCGTAAGCCGGCAGGGTTATCAGGGATTGCTGTAAGTGATTTGGCATATGACCAACGCGGAATCAAGCTTACTGGTAGCAGCACTCAATTAGGGAGCTCAACATGGGTTGAGATTCATACTCCTGCTGGGGGAACAGGTTGGGTGAATTCGTGGAACCTGACGGAGGATCTTTTACCCATACAGTTCTGTGGAGATACAAGGGTGAACAGCTTGATCGAGACTTTCGTCTCTAGCGTCATTGATCAGGATGGTGAAGCCCTTAGCAGCACTGTACACCCCGAACGTGGTTTGATCATTCGCCATGATTGGTGGAATCCCGATGTAATTTTTGTCCCCGATGCAGTGAGTGGCATATTTAGTGATCTCACCGAAATCGATTGGGGTGTTCTTGGGGGAAGTGAATTCCACATCGTTGGATCATTCCGACAAATTATGCTTCCCCAAATGGAAGATGTTTTCTTGGCTTCCCCGGAAGTTAAATGCAACGAAATCATCGCAGGTGTGACCAACCAGGGTGCCATTTGGCCAACGGAGTTGGGGAACATGAATTTCTATGTGTTCCATCGTCCTTCACCTGAAGGTGGAAACAAGTACGACTGGCGCACCCTGGGCATTGGCATTGAATACATAGATAGTCAGCCCAATATCTCGGTTGTTATCCATTACCGGGGGGACATATAGTCTTAAAGGTAGACTAACACCTAACTAGACCTTTTTATACATCCGTATCTGGACGAAAACCTCCCCGCGAGCTCTGAGCTCGCGGGGAGGTTTGTAAGAATATACTAAAACTGATAGACGAGGTTATTCTTTGGCAGATGCTAATGAGATCAAGACCTCGACCAAACGTGAGGTCCATTCTTGACTACCAGATCGTGCAAGCCACAGACCTCGTTTACTCAGGCGGAGGTCATCACCGAGATTGAGGACATTAAGATCGATTTTCTCGCGTGGTAAATGAAGGAGGAGTTGTCCGTTTTCCATCGAGATCGATTCAACACCAGCTGCTACTGCGTGTAATCTAACTCGTAATTGGTACAGGAGATTCTCGACCTCGATCGGTAGAGGACCAAACCTGTCTATTAATTCCTCTGCGAGGGCTCCAATCCCTTCAAGGCTGCGGACTTCTGCCATTCGGCGATAGAGTTGTAAGCGGAGCTCTCGTTCTGGAATGTAATCTGAAGGGATCGCGCTCGGAAGGGGGAGTTCGATCGTTACTGGCAATAATTCAACCAAGTGGGGAAAGCTAGGTGGTTCTGGTGCATCAAGCTTGTACTCATCTTTAAGACGTCGCACAGCCCTGGCTAACAAGCGTGTGTAGAGATGAAAGCCGACAGCCGAGATATGTCCATGTTGGCGGGTTCCAAGAATATCGCCTGCGCCTCTGATCTCTAAGTCCCGCATCGCGATCGCATATCCAGCACCAAGTTGAGAGTGCTCAGCGATTGTTTCCAATCGGTAAAGAGCCTCCTCTGTGGCGCGATATCTAGGATGTCGGAAAAAATATGCATACGCCTGGGTGGCTCCGCGTCCCACTCGTCCTCGAAGCTGATAAAGTTGGGCCAAGCCGAATCGATCTGCCCGGTCGACGATCAGTGTATTGGCATTAGGTATATCCAAACCAGATTCGATAATTGAGGTGCAAACGAGAACATCAATTTCGCCATTCGCGAACCGTTCCATGGTTACAGAAAGCTCTTTTTCAGGCATCTGTCCATGGGCGACGATAATGAGAGCCTCAGGGATAAGCCGACTTAATCGCGTCTTGATCGTCTCGATAGTTTGGACCCTGTTGTGTACAAAATAAACTTGACCGCCTCGATCAAGTTCACGGAGGACGGCTTGTCTGATCAATCGCGGGTCATAGGGTCCTACATGAGTGAGGACGGGCAGACGTGCTTCTGGTGGGGTGTTTATGGTCGAGATGTCTCGAGCACCTGCTAAAGCCATAAATAGTGTGCGCGGGATCGGTGTGGCGGTTAATGTGATCACATCAACCTCCGTCCTCAGTTGTTTGAGATGCTCTTTATGGGTCACACCGAAACGCTGCTCTTCATCAATAATCAATAAACCAAGATCGCTAAACTGCACATCTGATTGCAATAACCGATGTGTTCCGATGACGATATCGATCTCACCGCTTTTCAGACGTTGGAGGATTTGTGTCACTTCACGTCCCTTGCGGAAACGGGAAAGCATCTCCACCTCAACCGGGAAGGCGGCCAGCCTTTGGCGGAATGTATTGAAGTGCTGCTGAGCGAGGACGGTGGTTGGAACGAGCATACCAACCTGCTTTCCGTCCATCACAGATTTGAAGGCCGCTCTTAACGCCACTTCTGTCTTTCCGTAGCCGACATCACCACATATCAGTCGATCCATAGGGCGGCTGAATTCCATGTCACGCTTAACTTCTTCGAGCGCCAAAAGCTGGTCATCTGTTTCTTCATAGGGAAATGAAGATTCAAGTTCACCCTGCCACGGTGTGTCACTCGAAAATGCGTAACCTTGGATGGTCTGTCTGCGAGCGTATAGATCAAGCAGCTCACGCGCGATCTCCTCGACAGCTTTTCCGGTTGCTAGCTTGGCCCGATCCCATTCCTGGGTACCAAGTCGAGAAGGTGTGGGATCCGATCCATCTGCACCGACATAGCGTGTGATACGGTCCGCTTGATGTATGGGGACATAGAGCTGATCTCCTCCACCGAACTCGATTAACAGGTATTCTCGCCTCAAGCCTTCTAGTGTCCGCTCGACCAATCCGGCAAAATGACCGATGCCGTAGTCAACATGGACGACCCAATCCCCGGTCTTCAAATCTGCGTAGGCGGTTTCGGGAGCTTCAGCGATCCTCCGTCGCCGGGGACGAGGGCGCGGTCTGACCCAGCCGAAAATCTCAGCATCCGTTAATAGATGAATTCGCTCACCATCGGGGACATCGAGGATCCAACCCTCAGAGAGTGCACCATGGATAAAGTGCAGGTCTCCGGGGACAAGTGATGTTGGCAGTGCTTCGATTGCAGGTCTTGGCTTATCGGCTTCGGACCAAAGTTCGGACAGTCGTGGAGCTTGTCGGCTGACAATCACGATCGTTTCATGATGGAGGATGCGGTCGATAAGATGATCGATTAAGGGTCGCAACTGGCCGCCAAACCGAGGACCGGGAGTGAATGAATCCGTCAATTGGATGTCATCAACTTCGGAGGTTAAAGCCATGCCAAGATCGATGGCCAAGCGATTCTCGAGGGTATCGTTGATCTCCGCCAGGGTGAGGTACGGAAGAGGGAAGGACTTGGGAATGACTCCAGCCTCGATTTGGTCTTGCCGCTGAATGAGGGCACCATCCTCTAGTTCGTTCACCGCGTCTTCGAACACAGTTCGATCGTCCAGCAGGATGATCGAATCTGCGGGGAGGTAATCTAACAGCCCTGTTGGGACCTCGTTCATCATGGGAAGGAAGAACTCGAGTAGTGGATCAGGGTCAGGGCCTGTAATTGGATCACCCGGTGGAAGGAGGTCGTCCCAGGCCTCTTGGTATAAATACGGCAGTCCTTCACGTGCCGGAGTTAGGCGGATTTCCTTCAGCGTATCAATCGACCTTTGGGAGTTGGGGTTAAAGAGGCGCATAGATTCTAATTCGTCGCCAAAGAACTCCAATCGAACTGGTTTCCCCTCCGTCGGCGGCCAAAGATCGAGAATCCCACCCCGACGACTGAATTGACCCGGCTCGGTGACAAGGCTAGTGTGCGTATAGCCAATATTTATAAGCAGGGTGACAAGCTGATCGAAGCGGATCGGCCCTCCCACTTTCAACCATCGGGATTTTGAGATGAAAGTTTGAGGAGGGATTGTGCGCGTCATGATGGCTTTAGCGGGGGCGAGGATGATAGTTGGTTGATCGAAAGAGTTCGTAGATGGACCACCGAGTAGACGATCAGCTGTAAGTGACGCAAGGGCTGTCACACGACGTCTAATCGTGCGGTGAGACCATGCTCCTCGCTCATAGAACAAGGGATTGGGGTCTGGGAAGGTCAGCAGCGTTAGGTCTGGATCCCAAGCTGGAATCTCTTCAGTTAACGCGATCATACGGTCTGCGCGTGGGACAATTAAGACGACTGGTCGCTGCAGGTCACGTGCTAAGGCAACAGCTAAAGGAGGACGAACAGAGCGTGGTATTCGTACCTGATGTGGGATCGATTCATCCTCATTCAATAGCTGACATAACCGTTTGTATTCAGCTAATTCATGGATGTAGGTAAGTAGAGGGGAGAGGTTCATCGTCATGCTATTGGTGCATTGCAGGCATTCATCGCTGCCTGAATGCCTTCCAGAAGGAACAGGCGCAGGCATTGGTGAGCTCGGATCAGAGTATCTTCCAACAAAGTTAGTTCGTCTGCCTTGAAATCTAACAAAACATAATCCGCCGGTTCCATCCGCCCTGGGGGACGGCTGATCCCAATTCTAAGGCGTGGGAATTCCTGCGTTCCTAAATGGTTGATGATCGAGCGCATCCCGTTATGACCTGCAGAACCTCCAGCAGGCAATAATTTGATGGATCCCAACGGGAGATCGATATCGTCCAAAATGACAAGCAGGTTGGAGGGTGGGATGCGATAAAAATGGGTTAAAAGGCCAACGGAACGCCCTGAGGCGTTCATAAATGTTTGAGGTTTGGCGAGGATGACTTTCCTTCCTTCGAACCGTCCATCCGTGATGAGCGCGTTTGCCTGCTGGCGTGAGAATGAAAGATTGAGATCCTCTGCAAAATGATCTAGCAGCATGAAGCCAACATTGTGCCTGGTATGTCGATATTCTCTACCTGGGTTTCCAAGACCGATAATCAAGTAGGTCTCTTCATGGGCTTCAGTCATCGCTTAGTCCGCTTCCGCCCCCCTCGACCCCGGTCGGATCGCCAGTGAATTCGGCGCATCCGTAATTTCGCCCATCGAAGGCTCATCGATCTCCGGGCAAATAGATATCCACCCAGAAGAAGCAGACTTACCCCACCCAGGATAGCTCCTATCGTGAATATTCGGCCTACATGGGCTCGTCCATCGCTAAAGGAGGGAGGGATGGGTGTTGGTCGGGGCGTTTGTGTCACTGGGATAAGAGAGGGGCTTGGAAGGGAAACTTGTTTGACTGCGGTAGGAGTTTCTGTTGGAACGGTATTACGCACACGTAGATCTGGCACGAACGCTTCCAAAGCGTTTCCGTTCCTGAGCCAAACCCTCAACCGAAGTTGATAAGTTCCATCTGTAATAACTGTCGTGTCCCAGATTCCTAACCTTCCCTCACTGACAGGGGTTTTGATGGATTCCATAATGGGAAACCATGTATCTTCTGGATTTGGTTGGTAAGCAAAAGAGAGCTCGTAGGATACAAAGGACGGATGATCTGCGGATCCCTCTATCGTGACTAAACCGAAGATCGCTTCACCCGCAGCAGGTTGTGTGATATCCGCATAACCAGGCGCCTGGGCGTTCACCTTGAGGGGCAGTATGATGGGGAACATGATGATCAGAATGCGTATGAATCGAGATGCAGCTGACATGAGTATTTGATCTCCCTCTTAGGTAGTAGGCAATTGATTAGTTTAACATAGCGGGAAAAGTGGGTCAACGCGAGATTGACGTAACAAGCAACACTCGGTAGAATTCGTGAATACACCGTCGGGGCGTCCCCTACGACGTGGGGAGGCGGCCCTATTTTTCTGTGTAAATGAGGACGAGATGACGGAGAATCCTACGAACCAGTCAGAAGAAGAAGTTAAGGCTGAAGTTATTGATCTCCAGGGTGGGTTGGTTGATACGATCGAAGCGGAAAATGTTCATGTTACTCGAGGCGGCGCAAGTCGGATCTTAGCCTCTGAGGTTGATATGGATGTAGGTGGAGCGTTCGTCATCCATGGCGAAAAAATCAAGTTGAACAGCGCAGCCGCGATCGTGGCTCGAGGGGATAAAGTCTCACTAAATGATAGCAGCTCAGGAGCGGCAATAGCTGACGACCTTGAGATGAATCATTCTCGCACGGGGTTAACAATTGCTCGTACGGTGGACATGGAAAATAGCAGTTCAGTTGTTTTACTGGCCAATGAAGTGCATGGACCCGTTGAGACGATGCTTGACACTCGTGATGCCTTGCTTGCGGGTCTAGTCGCAGGGATAGGTATAGGATTGGTCCTTACAGTCTTCAGGTTGATTGCACGGCGTCGATAAATCGATAAAGGATACCCGTTGAACCCAAAGGAACGAGGGTAACCCAAGGCGGGTGAGAGGCGTTTCCAGGGAGGGAAATGATGAGTGAATACAAGTTAAACGCAGACAAAAGAGTGGTCATTGGCAAAAAAGTCAAGGCTCTGCGACGGCAGGGTCGGCTCCCAGCAGTCCTTTATGGGGTTGGGATGGAACCTCTGGCCATCGAGCTCGATGCGAGAGAGGCGACCAGGATTCTTTCTGGTGTTAGCGGTTCCACCTTGGTATCTCTCTCGGTTGGGAAGGATCAACACCAGGTTTTGGTGCGTGATGTTCAACGCGATGTAATACTCAGAGATCTGATACATGTGGATTTCTTGAAGGTGGCCATGGATGTCACTATTCGTACCGAAGTTCCAATCGAACTTGTCGGTGAAGCTCCAGCGGTTAGCGATCAAGGCGGGGTGTTGGTCACTGAGCTGACAGAAATCGAGATTGAGGCCTTGCCATCAGATTTGCCCGACCGCGTTACGGTCGACCTTGAACCCTTGGCTGAGATCGATGACACCATTACCGTCGGGGACCTGTATTTCGGTGAGGGAGTGGAGGTTTTAACCAACGCCGAAGAGGTCCTTGTACGTGTGATCTACCAGATGGAAGAGGAAATCGAGGAAGAGGAAGAAATCGAAGAACTTATTCCTACGGAACTGGAGCCTGAACTTGTTGAACGAGGAAGGAAGGAAGAGTTAGAAGAAGAGGAGAAAGCTCAGGAGGAAGAGTAGACTCCGAGGTCTATCTATCTCCAGTATCCAGCTGAGTTCGAAGATTGATTTTCCAAATCAGCTTCCCGTGAGTTCCAAACTCGCGGGAAGTTTTTATTTATGCCATCCTTCTCTGATTCTATTCCGGTGAACATCGTTAGAATGACACCATCAACCAGTGTAGGAGCGGTTCGCGAACCGCT
>CP070708.1:3000620-3022160 GCA_020350285.1 Anaerolineaceae bacterium | reverse complement strand
GGTTGAAATTACAGAATCTCCTCGCCCTAGGTGCACTTTTCCTTGGTATCGTTCTAGCCTACCGATTTCTCAATCCTGGCTCGGGGTCATCTGATCAATCTGAGAGCATCCTCGCTGAGATCCAATCCGGTTCTCCCGTGTTGCTTGAATTCCAGAGCCCATATTGAGTGGCCTGCATGGCAAACAAGCCCATCGTGGATGGGATCGAAGACGAATATCGTGGAAGGCTCACTGTGATTAGGATCAATGTGCAAGAAGCAGAATTTCGACCCCTTTTAGAGCAATACAATTTTCAATATACACCCACCTTCATCCTATTTGATGGAGGGGGAGAGGTTTTCCGTTCCGTCGGATCCATTAATCCCGACGAACTTCGCCGTGCCCTCGCAGAGGAACCATGATCCGGCGGCTTTTCTTCGAGTTGAAGTACCTCCTCGGTTGGACGCCCTGGGATACTGGGATATCACCCCCAGAATTAATGACCTTTCTGGAAAATCACGAACCAGGTCGCGCGTTAGACATCGGATGTGGTACAGGTACCAATCTCATCACCATGGCACAACATGGTTGGCAGGTGACCGGCGTAGATTTCTCGAGTCGAGCAATCCGTCAGGCTCAACGTAAGGCGCAACTAGCTGGCGTACAGATACAGCTGATCCATGATGATGTAACGACATTTAATAACATCCCGGGCACATACGATCTCGCATTAGACCTCGGTTGCTTCCACAGTCTTTCCGTGGGGGAACAGACTCGTTACGCCTCTAATGTAAACCACTTCATCAATCCTGGAGGAACTTACCTTCTTTACGCATGGCTCTCAGGGGGTCTTTACGAATTCTTCTCAGAGGGTATGAAAAAGTCAAATAGGTTCCCTTCTCAGGAACTCATCACACGGCTTTTCGCTCCACACTTCGAGCTGATCTCCATCGAACATGGAATCGACCACCAGCGAACCTCAGCATGGTTCACGTTTCGGCGGAGAGATTGATGACACGAGTGTTGTTCCTTTTCCTCGATGGTGTCGGGTTAGGTGATGACGATCCCAAGCGAAATCCATTTTCTACCGCCCGATTGCCAACATTGGAAGCCTTACTTGATGGTCGACGGCTGATCGCTTCCTCCGCCCCTTATGAAGGAAGTAAAGCCACATTAATAACAGTAGATGCTAGGATGGGTGTTGATGGAAGACCCCAATCGGCTTCCGGTCAGGCTACCATCCTGACCGGAAAAAACGTCCCCGCTCTGATTGGAACTCATTACGGGCCCAAACCCAACCCGCAGATCGCAGAAATCTTAGAAGAATACAACCTTTTCTCAGAAGTTAAAAGGCGCGGTGGAGAGGCAGGGTTGCTCAACGCCTACCCTCCACGCTATTTTGAATCGATCTATTCTCGTCGACGGATCTATGCTGCCATTCCCCTTGCCGTCCGTGCGGCTGGGTTGGAGCTGATGACCGCGGAGGATCTGCAAGCCAAACGAGCCATGTCCGCTGATTTCACCGGTGCCGGATGGGCAGCCCAGCCGGATTTTCCCCCCGCCCCGATCTACTTTCCTGCTGAAGCCGGCGCTTTGCTCGCCCAACTATCACTGAACTACCACCTTGCGTGGTTTGATTTCTGGCCGACAGACTACGCCGGGCATCGAGGGAGCCTGGCCCAAGGCATATCCCTACTCGAGACTTTCGACGCCGTGCTCGACGGATTGATCGATGCATGGAACGATCGACATGATTTGATCGTTATCACCTCCGATCACGGCAACTTGGAGGACCTAGAGCAGAGAGGCCACACACTAAACCCTGTCCCCGCTTTATTGATCGGTCCCCACAAATTGCGCCGTGTATTCTCTAAACAAGTTAATGACCTTACGGATATCGCACCGTCAGTACTAAGAGTCATTTTTGAATCCTAAGTAGACCTGGAAGTCCATCAAGAACCCCCTAGTTCAAAATGACATGCTTGTGACTTGTTGCTTGAGGCTTGAGACTTGCAGCTTGCAGCTTGCGAATCCCAAGGGTATCATACATTCAACGCCACCCGAATGAAGGGATGTAAGGGATGGAAAGCCCCCTCTCGGACGAAGAGAAGAAGACCCTGCTTCTACTCGCTCGTCAAGCGTTAACCACAGCTGTAAACGGCGAAGTTTTGGAATCCCTTAACCTGGATGACCTGCCCCAACGCCTGCGAGTACCGGGGGCTTCATTCGTTACATTGACCCGAGATGGACTTCTGCGTGGCTGTATCGGTACACTCAAGAAACAACTCCCTTTGGCAGACGATGTGCGCCAGCACGCCGTCGCTGCCGCATTGAACGATTACCGATTCCCACCCGTAAAGCCGGAGGAGGTCGACGAGATCGAGATCGAGGTGTCCGTGCTCACGACACCGCAACCCTTGGAATACAAACAACCGGATGAATTACCTGAATTGCTTCGTCCTGGAATTGATGGCGTTATCGTGACCCATGGAAACAATCGAGGGACATTTCTTCCACAGGTTTGGGACAAAGTCCCCGACACCGAAACTTTCCTTGACATGCTGTGTGAAAAAGCATTTCTGCCACATGACACTTGGCGCCAAGGTCATCTCAAGTTCCTCACCTATCAAGTCGAAAGTTTCCACGAAAAGCCCCCCGCCAAATCCTAATCCGAATACCTGGAGCCCTTCGGATTGTCTTCCCATTGCATGGGTTCCCCCTCTAATCATTGGGGAGGCCAAGGAGTTTATAGTTGTTCGAAGCGTTCCATATCGAGGACAAACACAGTTGTTCGGTGTTGCTCCCTCTCGGGGTCCCTGCGGATACTTCTGATGACCTCCAGCGCATCATCAACAAGATCGTCCTGTGTTCCGATAAGAAGTGTAGTGTTACCCCGTCGGAGAAAACCACCGGTTGAGGCCACGCGGGTGACTCGGAATTCTCGCTCAATCAAGTCCCGGAGCGCCTCCTCAGCAACTTCATCATCAAGGATGAGAATGATTAGTTTCACAGTTATATGACCTCACATCGATCGACATTAAAGACAAATACGGTCGCCCCTCGCACCTGAACCTCGATCGGCTGTGGCAGGATATGGGGTGCGGTCTCGACGGGCGATGACAGATACTCCACTCGACTTTGACAGGATTGCTTAAGAGCTTCCACCGCGACTTCCAGCTTGCCATCTGGAATCCCTACCAAGAGAAGGTGATTACGTTGACGCAAGAACCCCCCCGTGCTATGGATGCGAGTGGCTCGAACGCCACGCATTGCCAGGGCATTGGATGCGGATTCGAGATCGCGTGTCTGAACGACAACCATCAGCAGTTGACAGATATTCTCCTCAGGCCTCTCTTCAACTGCATGCCCCTTCCAGATCTCAAGATCTGATTCAAGTGCCACATCGACCTCAGCGACAAGGTTCTCATAGGTTCCTTCTGAGACGACACCATCTCTGCGTAATGTCGCCAACATCCCTCGCTGAGCTCGCAGCATCTCACGCCGAGCGGTGAGCATCTCCTGCGCTTCTAAATCAGGAAAATCATGCAATGTCTCCTGAAGAGCCGCTGATAAAGCATCCAGTCTCCCCTTCATGATGGGTTGTAATGTCTCCCAAATGTGTGACGAGATCAATCCGTCTTCACTGAGCCGTTGAATGTGTTCATATCCAGCCCGGGTTGCCAGAGCGCGAGCTTGGCGGCTTTCATACTCCAATTGTTCCTCGCTGCGGATAATGATTTTCAATCTCGATAGCACTTGATCCATCGAAAAACCTTGCCCGACGATGCTGAAGAGCACTACGCCGAATGTCATCAAGATGACCGTCTGACGCTGTGGCTCAAGGTCAAGCGGCAGGCTCAGAGCTAGTGCTAAGGCGATCCCTCCTCTCAATCCACCCCAGAAAAGCACATGTCGCCAACTCAGCGGAATACTTTTACGAAGGTATGAGATCAGGTATACCACCACGGCCCTGCTCACAAGCACTGCCGCGATTGCCCATAAGATCGATTGCCAGCTATTGATCAGAGCGGGCAGGTCCATTTGTAAGCCGATCAAAAGGAACACTGCCGAGTTCGCCAGGTATGCCGCGTATTCCCAAAAGTTAAAGACTACGATGCGAGTCGTCGGTGACATCCCTCGAGGTCCGACATTTCCGCTCACGATACCCGCTGCAACCACCGCTAATACGCCACTAACATGCAAAAGGTCTTCCGCCACCAGGAAAGAACCGAAGGCTAACACGGTGGTAAGTGTGGTCTCGACCAAGTGATCATCAATCCGGGTGGTTAGACTTGCGAACATCCATCCGAATACCAATCCCACAATCAAACCGCCACCAGCGATACGGACAAAGTCGGTTAAGCTATTGATCAGGCTGAATTCCCCTGTTGCAATGAAACCCAAAGTCAGATTGAAGATAACGATCGCCGTTCCGTCGTTTAATAAGCTCTCCCCTTCTAAGAGCACCTCCAATCGTTTAGGGGCACCAAGTTTGCGGAAGATCCCCACAACTGCCACGGGGTCTGTGGCTGCGATCAATGATCCGAAGACCAGGGCGATGGGCAAAGTCAGACCCGCCCCAAGGGATACCACTCCGCCAACCATGATCATGTTGAGTAAAACCCCGGGCACCGCAAAGAGAACGACCGTGCCCAAATTTCTACGAAGCACTTCAAAGTTGAGATGAAAGGCGGCTTCAAATAACAAGGGCGGTAAGAAAAGCGAGAGGAACAACCTCGGCGAGAGGTCAACATCTATCGGGCCTCTCAAAGAGAGCGCCAAACCAGCGAGGACCAATCCTACCGTATAGGGGATACGAAAGCGGCGTCCGATCACAGCGACGATCGTAGACACCAGAAGCAAAATCAAGATCAGGAATTCGATTTCTAAATTAGTACTCATTAATCTGTAACCCGATTAAACCTACTGGACGACTTGCTCATTGCTTAATTCGATGAATTAGCAATACATCCTATTGAATTTTACCGCTTTTCTCAATAATGCCACGAATACACTCAAATGATTACCCTGAGAAGATGGCAGGTCCCTGCTACTACACATTCGTTCATGATACACCGCCACCCTTGAACAGCACCCTCTCATAATATTTGTTCCACCATTTGGGGCTCCTCGCCACTTACATCTACCTGCTGTCCATTGGGGAAAGTTACCAACGTTCGATCCTCGAGGCATTCGAGTTCCAGACCACGCCAACGGAGCCTCACCGGCCAGGGGAATGGGTTCCGCCCTCTCAACCACACTTTATGCGGAGAGATTAAACGCACTCCGAGGACATAGAGGAAGAGATGAACGGGGGCTACACCCCAGAGATGATCCCGTTCGCCGATGCCCTCAGGATGGTCTGTGTTATAGGCTTCTCGAAAAGCTTTGTCGACCCGAAGACAGTGAAGCGTTGCCTCCATCAGTCGACGGACCAATTCTGCGGCCTCCTCCAGATATCCAAAATCAACCAGCCCCTCGCCCAACAACGTATTCCAAAAGAGCCATGCCCCTCCTGATCCATTCCGGTTGTCCGGCGCGTAAGATGGGTCTTGGGCAGAACAACTCGAGATTCCGTAGGATCTCCAGAAGCGGTCTGGGTCGAGTAATGTCTCTCGAACCAGACGCTCAGCCCTTTCTTTGGTTGGAATGCCCGCCCAAAGTGGAAGAAGCAATGTTTGATCCTGACGAGTATAGTCCGCGACCCATAATTCGGTCTCAAACTCATCGCTTAAACCACGAACCTCGATCCTCTCGATCTCCGCATAGGTTTTCTCGCTCGTAGCGGTGCCAAACTCCCAGAACCATTGAAAACGGCGCTCGGTCAGTCGTTCGACACGATGCCTACCACGTCGTCCTCGACCATGGATAAAAACCTTCGCCGCATGTGATAGATCCTCCGCGCCACTTGATCGAACCAACACCCGCACCGGAGGATCAAAAGTGCGTTCGATCTCAACTACAAATTCCCCCTTGCCTTTCCCAAGCACCTCTCCTGGAACTGAAAGGTGAAGATCACGATCGATGTGATGGTAGCAAGCCGTTCGATCGGACCAACTGTTCTCAACTGCCTCCTTCAGTTGGGCTTCTCTGGTCTCTAGTTCTGGTAGGATGTCAGCTTGACCGAGCCTTCTCGCCATCTCGATTAGCGATTTGCATTCCCGAAAAAGATAAGAGGCCAGATCTGGCGTCTCTGCTTTGGTTATATCTAACCGTTGACCCCATCGTTGCCAGCGTACGAAAGAAGGAAAATCGTCAAACGCTGAATGGGCTGAATGATCCCACTCGGGAAAACCATCCTGATCTCGATCATGCTTCTTTGTGAACCAGGAATAGAAGAATTCCAATAGACCAGGGAACGCCGCTTCAATAAAACCCTGATCCTCCGTTGCTTGATAGATGTTCCATGCCAGAGTAGCTAAAAGTGGGATGGCCAACCCACCGTTCCGCTGTCCACCCAAACCGGGCTTCCAATCGATCGCCCCATCCACATCCTGAATCGCAAGAAAGTTATTCAGAACACCCTTTGCCAGTTCTGGCGCAGCAAGGAGGATTTGTTGTGTGCTGATGTAAGCGTGGACAGATGTCTGTCCATCCCACTGCCAGCTGTAATCCTTGCCATCTCCCCGTTCGGAGTATCCCTTATCTGGCAATCGAGTCAGCACAAAAGAGGCGTTGGGTAAGTGTCTGGTCGGTCCGATGTAGCAGCCTAGTGCGACTTTCTGCGCTAATGCGAAAGCCAAGTCCCAATCCGGGTTACCTGTGTGGATATCCACTGTCGATCCATTGATCAATTCCATACGTGCAATTTCCGCATCCCAGGAGTGAGCTACAACGGCTCGAGCGGCTTCAAATGACTCTTCATGGTCAGACAGGCCAGCGTGCGCCCACGACCATGATTTCGTAGCTCCTGGAATTAAAACCTGGCTCACAATCAATGCTGGATAAGCCGCTTGTTCAACAATTGCGCCTCCAGTGAGGAAGACAACCGGCGCCAGGGGACCCGTCCGCCCGGTGAGTACCGTTACACCGTCATAGACCACCCCTCCCATCGCAAGTGGATTTTCTCCCGGTCGGAGAACTGCATGGAGACGCAATCTTGCTTCTCGTTCGTCGGATCCGAGGTTGTGAAATGTGAAACGGCCTGCTAATCGTTGGGAATCTACTACCCAGTACTCCGCATTGACCCGAATGTCGGTAAAAGGGTCAAATGTGATCCGCAGATAATTGGGTAGAAAGTAGTCGACCACAGGTGGGAAGATGAATTGCGATGGATTGGTTACGCTAGCTTGTCCCCAACCAAAACCAGGGAAAATACGCATGCTGCGCGCCCTGAGCCCGTATGTTGTCTGTAACCCAATCGCAGGAGGCTCTCCACCTTCGAGAACCAATTCCCAGATTTGATCGTCTATATATGTAGGGATCGTAAGACGTGCATCCGCTGCAATTCGGAGTGAAAGAGGTCCAGCAGATGGTATAGACCATTCGCGCATAGACAAATTGTACGGAATGCATTGGGAAAGGTCAAAGGTTTTTTTATTATTCACTTAATTCGCTATTTTATTACACGCGACGGTTCTTCTTGGAGTGGAATCGAAGTAGAATGAACTCACGTGAATCAAATAGAAACGAGAGCCCTAAGGAGGCATCCATGGAACAGTCAGCTTTCATCTCACGTGGGATGTACTTCGAGGAATTCGAGATCGGGCAGCGGATCGTCACACCTGGACGCACGGTCACTGAAGCCGATGTGGTCAACTTCGCCGGTGTATCAGGAGATTTCGGTTCGATCCATACCGATGCAGAATATGCGAAAAGCACACCTTTCGGCCAACGGGTTGTCTATGGGCTATTAGGCATGTCCATCGCCTCCGGTCTTGCCGTACGCACGGGTGTATTAGAAGGCACAGTGATCGCCTTTCGTGAGATCGATAATTGGAAGTTCAGCCAACCACTATTCATTGGTGACACCATCCATGTCGAGATCGAAGTCGAAGAGTCAAAATTGATCCCCCGACTAGGTGGCGGTATGCTGACACTCGGGTTAAAAATTTTCAATCAAGACGATAAAACGGTCATGAAAGGCCAATGGATAGTGTTGGTGGAAACTAAATCGGAAAATGAATAGGGAGTTACACTCTTAATATTCTTTCGCTGGTAAAAACTGTGCCCAGCCTACGTGCTATAATCTCGTCGCATTATCGACGATCTGGAGATCGCAGATATGGGCTCAGCAAGGGAAAATTCCATGGATGATGAATTTCCCAATGGCCCAACCGAAGAGGATGCTTCCGATGAGATAACTCTCAACGCCTCATCGGAAGGTGATAATGGTGAGGATGCTGCTAACCGCTTCCGAAGGTTGTTGGCAGATGATATTGACTCCGATACATCACCTGAACCATCTTCGGATTCCCTACCGTCACCTGAACCTGCTTTAATCGATGCAGATATACCAGAAGAAAAACTGCCCTCAGAAGACCTCGAAACCGAACCCGACATTGGGTTAGGGCCAACAGAAACGTTGCCAAGCGAATCCTTCCAGGATCGACCACCCTTTACCATACCTCTCCTGACTGACGATGAGGAAGAAACGCCCCTTCCACAACGCGTACCGGAACGTGATCTTGAGGCAACCCAAGTAAGCTCAACCGCGTATGTCGCTCCGCCTGAGACAAAACCTCATATCGCTGGACCTCCTAAATCATTAGCGAGATGGGATAGCTGCGTTGGATGTCTCTTGCGTATGGGAATCCTAGCCTTGTTCTTCAGTGTGGCGGTTGTTATTGGTGTGATCTCTTTCGGTGTGTACCAATACTACACCCTAGCTGCTAGCTTACCCGCCATTGATGATCTTCACGGTCATGCAGCCCAATTCGAAACCACCCACATATTGGACCGTGAGGGTAATTTACTCTACGAGATTCTCGATCCTCAAGCTGGTCGACGGACATATGTGCCCCTTGATCAGATATCCCCTTACATGGTAGCAGCCGTGGTTGCCACTGAGGACTCTCAATTCTATAGCCATCCGGGGTATGACCTTTTTGCCATCGCTCGTGCTTTTGTCCAAAACTATACCCAAGGGGAGATCGTCTCCGGCGCCTCGACTATCACCCAACAGATCGCCCGCATGCTACTCCTCAGCCCGGAGGAATCTTATCGTAGGACTGCTCGACGAAAGACGCGCGAAGTCCTACTTGCTGCCGAGATCACACGTCAGTACACAAAGGACGAGATTCTTGAGATTTACCTCAACCAGGTCTACTTCGGAAATCTCGCCTACGGCGTTGAGGCCGCTGCAGAAACCTATTTCAACACCACAGCTAAGCAGCTAACTTTGAGCCAGGCATCCTTTCTGGCTGGTCTGCTCCAGGCTCCTGCGGTCTATGATATTTTCACCAACCGTGACGCCACCCTAGTCCGACAGCAGCAAGTATTAACACTGATAATGCAGACCAGCATAGAGCAAGCTTGTATCTATGTGAGCAACTCACAACAGCCAATATGTATCACGCCTGAGGAGGCTGGTGCTGCAGCAGCCGAATTGATTAATTTCGAATTCAGACCCCCTGCGGTTCAGATTCGCTTTCCTCATTGGGTCTTTTTCATCCGCTCCGAGCTTGAGAGGTTGTACGATCCTCAAACCATTTACCGCTCGGGTTTTACCGTCTACACCTCAATTGATCCTGTTTTGCAGCTACGAGCCCAGGAATTGGTGCAAGAGCAGGTCGAAAAAATGGTAGATCGCCGCATGAGCACCGGTGCGGTAGTCGCTATCCGACCGAATACAGGCGAGATCCTGGCAATGGTCGGCTCCGCTGATTTCTACAATGAGGAGATTGATGGGCAAGTTAATATGGCCATTCACCCTCGTCAGCCTGGCTCTTCAATCAAACCATTAACCTACACAGCAGCCTTTGAAAAAGGATGGACACCTGCATCCCTGATCTGGGATGTACCTTCAGAGTTTCCACCCTCAGGAAACCCCAACGATACCCGACCTCCGTATAAACCAGTCAACTACGACGAACGCTTTCACGGACCGGTCACTGCTCGCTCCGCACTGGCGAACTCCTACAATGTGCCCGCAGTTAAAACGCTGGACTTTGTCGGGATCTATGATGATCCCGATACCCCTCAAGAGGAGGGATTGGTTGCATTCGCACGGCGGATGGGGATCACGACACTCATCTATGACTACTACGGACTCTCACTGACACTTGGCGGGGGCGAGGTGACCTTGCTCGAGCACACTGGTGCTTACGCTACCTTCGCTAACAGTGGATTACGCATACCACCGATCGGAATCTTACGTATCGTTGACCATACAGGTGAAACGGTATATGAATACGAACAACCGCGCGGCGAACAGGTCATCCGCGCTGAACATGCCTTTCTGATCACCTCCATACTCTCGGATAACACGGCACGAACGCCGGCTTTTGGCCCCAACTCCGCCCTCAATCTCCCCTTTCCCGTCGCAGCTAAAACAGGGACAACCGATGACTTTCGAGATAACTGGACCTTAGGTTACACACCGGATATTGCGGTTGGGGTATGGGTAGGGAACGCTGACAACACACCGATGCAGAACACCTCAGGCCTAACCGGGGCGGCCCCAATTTGGAATCAGTTCATGCAATTCGCGAACCAGTATCTAAATGGAGGCCAGTCAACCCCCTTCACGACTCCCACTGGAATCGTTGACCAGGTGATTTGTGCCGTCTCTGGAACAGAGCCCTCAGAGTGGTGTCCTTCACATCGGACCGAGCTCTTCACATTTGACCAACCCCCGCTTCCTAAAGATCAAGACCTGTGGCGGAAAGTATGGGTGGACAGCTACTCCCTGGAACAAGCTTCTGCTGAGTGTGCTGATTTTGCGGTTGAGAAATTAGGTTTGAGCGTGAGCGATCCGTGGGGACAGAAGTGGATTGAAGAAGATACTGCTGGTCAAAGGTGGGCTGAAGAAATGGGCTTTGAGGTTGAAGATCTGTTTTTCATCCCCGACCGCTCTTGTACTCGAGACAGCCCTCGTCCGATCATCGGGTTTACGGACCCCTCAGAAGGGAGTACAGTTACCACTGAAGTGATCTCGATCTTCGGGCGGGCCGCAGCCACGGCAAATTTCCGATTTTGGGAATTGGAATACGGCTTGGGATACAATCCCATCACATGGACTGGAATCACTCGTAGCGAAACACCCCACGAGCAACCGGATAAGCTGGTAGATTGGGATCTCTCGGAGCTCCCCGGCGGTCCAATTACGCTACGCCTCGCCGTGGAAGGCACAAACGGTGGATATGCCGAAGTAATGCTTCACTTAACTCTCAACCTTCCTACACGAACGCCCACAACAACGCCAACTCCGACCCCAACCCCAACGCCAACCTCCACCAGCACCAATACCGAGACGCCCACATGGACACCCTCTGTCACACCGAGCCCTGTGCCTTCAGCCACGCCTACTGCGACGCCCTCCTCCCTTCCAACTTCTACGCCTTCAAACACACCTTCTGCAACACCGAGTCCTACCCCCTCACCAACACCCACTCCGACCTAGCGACTTGTGCACGATCGCAGCGTAGGATCCGGAACTCAGCGCGGGCTAAAGCTTGCGAATACAGAATGATTTATCTCGATTTTTATTGGTTGGACTTAGATTTTCTATAGATGAGTTACTCTAGCGTGATACGTGAACCGTGATGCGCGAAACGTGAGGCTTGTAGCTTGCAACCTGTATCTTGTAGCTTGAGATTTGTGACTTGTGGCTTGTGTAACATAGATCACCCTCTATCCAACCACAATTCCGTGTAGACCCTATTCCAATCCGACAGCGCTCTGTAGGAGATCACAATCCCAACAGCTGCTGCAGTGATCAACCAAGGCCACGTAGCCCCGAAGAGTGCCCATAGTGGCGAAAGTAGGATACCGGTAAATACGTTCGCCCTGGCTGAGTGATGGATGATCAACTGGAGGGAGACCCCCAAGCCTACCCCCAGCACAAAACCTAGAGGCCAGATAGCCAGGATTGCACCGGCACCACAACCCATGCCCATTCCACCACGAAATCTGGCGAAAATCGGCCAGCAGTGCCCAATAACGACCGCTCCAGCCGCCACAGCTGTCGTTATCCCAACCCCTCCCATCCGTTGCGCTATCCATGCGGCCAGGTAGCCTTTACCAAAATCGAGTGCTGCCACAAGGATCCCCGGTCCCCACCCTGCCGCGCGCATCACATTCGTACCACCTGCATGTCCAGAGCCGACATCCCTCACATCGATCCCTACTACCCAACGCGTCACGAGTATGGCAAATGGAATTGACCCCAAAGTGTAACCTAGAACACCTGCGACGATGACATTCCAAACCACCACAGATATCCCTTCCTGCTCCTGGATGGCAGCCTTTTCTCGTGCAACAGATCGTTACCGTACCTGGCAACAGACCATTAAAGTAGTGGAAGCTGTGGATCGTGATGTTCCGGTGGATCGATTTTCAATCGTGCGGGAAGGTTTTCCTGGCTCAAACCGGCCTCTGTAACCAATCTGCGCACAAGTCGGAACTTGATCACACCACCTCGCTCTTGGAGCCACTCCCGGAGACGAGGATCACGACGCATCTTCTCGGCAACCAAAGATGCTCGTCCACCGGGAAGGACATAGGTAAGTGGTATCTCGCTTCCCTCTTCAATCCACGGACCAATTGCCGCCGTTTCCATGACCTTGAATGAATAAACAACTTCCCCCTTCTCATTAACCCAATTCAAGAAATCCTCATCTTGCACAATATAACCCAGACGATCGCCCAGTTCTCCGAGCAAGCGACGAATCTCAAGGCAATCCTCTTCACGAGATTCGGGGTCATCTTCCATTCTGAGGCGCCAATAGCCTTCCGTGGGAACCTGCATGGCATAAGAACGCACACAAGCATGGATCAATCGTCGTTCGGGTGTGAGCAGACCGGGCAGCATCTCACTCACCCGCTCCTCAATTTCCACAAGGGTGAGTTCAGTTTCCTTGCGCAAGATCTCCAGTACATGCATCTCAACTTGGTCAACCAGAGGAGGATTGGCCTCAGACGGATCAGCTAACCAATATAGACCGCTCTCAGGCTCGACATACTCACCGAGACGAATGAAAGTCTCACGATCTGCGATGGCGGCCTCGAATGTATCACCAAGTGATGTCAACAGATGGCTCTCCTCAACCGTCCATAAATTAGCCAGAGATCGCTCACGAGCTAAGTCGCACCAAGCTGCAGCATGAAGTAACGAAAATGGACCAGGTTCTCCACGATCCCTTAATGCCTTGATAGCAGCAGAAGACATCCGCCATTGGGCTTGGGCGTGAGTTTGCGGGGACTTTGGTCGATCTGCCACTGACCAACGGAGGACAGCCTGACTCTCATCGAGGCGCAGGGCTCGACCTTCCAAGCGGTAACCAGCACTGTCGAAGCCTGTCAGGGCAGCAGCCATGAAACCCGGTTCGGCCTCGGATATGAATGTCAAGATATTCGCCTCAGGATCTAAGACCGGCTGCAATCCTGCCATAACGGTACGCAAAGCTGCGGCATGCCAAGCCCAATCATATCGTCGACGACGGAGAGCCACCTTTATTGGCGCCGCCGCACCTTTTCCCCATAGCCACGCAGCCCAGAGTGCCGACAGGGTCCAAAAGGCTTGATTAGGTCGAGGCAACACGGTCAACAGAAACCGGATCTCTCGGTCCTTTAATTTCGGCACAAGATCACGTATCGGTCCAGGGTAAACGGCCACGATACCTGGTTGGGGAAGTTCATCCTCTTGCCATTCGACCAACTCTATTCCGGGATCTTCTATCGCCCAGGACCCTACCGCTCGCTCTAAAGCCCTCCAAACGTTATCCTCACGATAACGAGGCGAAGCGCTCAATTGACGAGGGCGAGTGCGTCCCTCTGGATAGCCCCACAGGGCATTAACCGCATCGGAGGCTGAGAGAAGTAATGCATGCCCAGCAGCTTTGAGCCGTTGAGGAAGCGTGAGTTGCTCAAGTTTGTTCAGCAGGGTGATCAATGCATAAAGAGTGCGTCCTGGGTAGACCGATAGAGCCGTCTCCGCATGCCGACGATCGGGGTCGCCTGTTGGAGCTACCTGTTCCAGGGCAAGGGCATGCTGTAAACCACGTCGTGAGTGAACACTGGCGCGTTCCCAATCCGCCTCGGTTGTTGGTGACTCACCAGCATGGTTGCAGCGATCACATACATAGATCTTGTGTGTTGGCCCTTCAATTTCCCGATCCCAGATGAATGATTCAGCAATGACTGAAGCACCGCAGCGCGCACATTCGGTTCGATATAAGTCGAGGACGAAGGGTTCTAAACGGCTACCATCTTTCGGCGCTGCAGCGAGACGGGCGAGTGCGGTCTGTAATTCGGTCAATGTGAAGGGTTGGATGGTGTGTTGAAGCACGAAACGGGTAATGGGATTATTTACGGCCACCAATACCGCACCCCCGGCTTGAGCAGCTTCGACAACCAATCGAGGCGAAGCCCCAAAGGGATCAAGGATGAATTCACCAGCTTCACCGTAGGTCTCGAGTGCACGAGAGGTGCTTCCCTCCTCAAGAGGAGGGAGAAAGCGAGACAATGGCCCAGGCTGTACCGGGGGATACCCAGGCAGGAAAGGAATATCCATCAATCTGAGTATAAGGCATCATTGATCAAGAAAACAAAGGAACTTAACGAAAATCCACTGGGTAAAACGAGTGAAAAGGACGATTTTTAGTCTACTTGTAGCGCAAGCAGAGCTTACGCACTCCAGAATTACCACGAAGTGTGATAGTTCACGGGATGTGTAATCTCATTCGCTGTAGGGGCGCAATTAATTGCTCCCCTACATTTATTGAATGTCATTCTAGTGAGCTCAGAATGAAATCTCGGGTTGTGACAAGTTTAAAACCGCTGCCTGCGCACCTCAGTGCACCCTAAAGGATGCGGCTATTTTCGATTTTTATCAGTTACGTATCATCCCGGGTAATGTAGGGGCGAATGGTCGGTCGCCCCTACACCCAAATATTGTCATTCCGAGGAGCCCTTCGGCCACGCTCAGGACCTTAGGCCTTACGACGATGAAACCCTATGAAGGTGCTTGAATAATCGCTACATCATAGGGATTCTTCGCTCATGCGATTCGCTCGGAATGACACAAAGGAGGTAACATTTCTGTACCCGCAGGCTCTAGCCTGCGTACTTTTAGGATCTCACGAATGCTACAACATTTGGTTGCTCTCTGGATAAAGCAATGGAATTTGGAGTCCAAAGGCTCTGCCTTGGGGCGCAAGCAGAGCTTACGCACTACAAAGCACCCCACAAGGGTGAGACCAAATTGTTTGTAGGGACCCAGGTGCCTAATTGCCCAGGTGCCCCAGTGCCCTACTGTAGTTGTACCCGCAGGCTTTAGCCTGCGCATCCCAGAGTTCTCAATATTGATCCCCAGCATGAGCGCGGTTCTAGGTTTTGTTATCGTCGCCTATGAAGTATGAATTTAGGAATGATCGTCAGGGTATCGACGACCTACGAACATAACAAGGGGGCACAATTCGTTTCGGGGTTGATCTCCAACCGCTCCAAGGTATCTAACAAATCCTGGTATTCATTCATCCATCCTATCGTACGCAAGAACTGAACTGGTGATCCGATGCGAGCCCACAATTCGCGCACAGCTGCACCCACGGGATCCTCGCCGGCTGGTCCACCAGGTGTGTCCGCATATGCCCCGTAGAAGGCAAAATAGGCCTGATTAAGACGACGAATGCGATAGCCATTTTCCCAAAAGACCTGCCGTCGCGCCTCCATATAGGCTTCGGCCTTCTCAATCTCCCCCTTTGCCAATAGGTCGTCCACCGTCACCCTCGTCTCGCGCATCTCCGCTCTAAAATCAAAGACCGGTGGCTCTGTCGGGGAGGGAGGTGCTGGAGGTGTCTCCACCGGAGGTGGTGGAACGAAAGCGGGGTAGTATTGCTCGAGCACCATCCGGCTAATCTCTTTTCCTAAGAGGTTAGCCGCAGTTTCGTTCATGGTCCGTAGTTCTGGGCTGGCGTAATAGTTCAATCCCAGGGGGCGGAGGGTTAGGTAGTTATGAACCCATTCATGAACAATCGTTTCGGTCAACCATGTCACCGAACTGGTTTCTTGGATCATTGTGGGGTAGATACCGATCCCACCTACAGGCACGACCAGCGAGGAGATGTTTGAAGATGACTCTACATCAGCTTCGAGTTTAATTTGACTTTCGATCGCCAGATCAGCCGTCAAGGAGATATTGGCATCCTGGCGTATAACTTCTCGAGGTGAAATGATCAGCGCCATAGGAGGCTTGGTGAAGTGAAACGCTACAGGTGGGAAAGGTGCACCCAAGAGTTGAAGGCCGAGTTGCGAAAGAACATTGGCGACTTGTTCCTGAAGAATCGTTTCCACAATTGGCTCAAGCTCGGACAGGATTATCCACACCTCATCCCGTTGTGTGATAATCGGTGCGGCGATGATCTCGGGTTCTTCCAGATCTGGATCGGCCAGGATTTCTTGCAAGCGAGACTCAATGTCCCGTGCCTCGCGCACCTTATCAAAATATGTCAAGACTAAATCATAACGATCAGTTTGTCGCAGATATCCAGCTGTTCCTAAGCTATATTGCTCCAACTTGATGATGAATGCATCCAGCGTCCAATTAAAATAATCAAATTCTATTGAACGAGTGTAGCGACGGACCTGACTGATAGGGTCACGCCGTTGGTAACTAGCGCCGACAATGAGCAAGATCAACATGAGTATCCAAAGCAGTTTGGATAACCAAAACCATATCCGATTCAAAATCTGCCAACCAGACATGAGGGCATGATACCAATCGTAGGGTGAATGTCAATCCCCGATCATGTGTGTGTTATAATCTCGCCACCTCGAGCATCTTCGTCGAATGGTTCAACCCGTTGGTAAACAATGAATTTCTTAGTGACTGGTGCCGCTGGATTTCTCGGCTCATATTTGGCCAACAGATTGACCCGCGAGGGTCATCAGGTTCGCGCTCTGGATGACCTCTCTGCTGGTGATCCTGCTCGACTCAACGCTGAAGTCCTCTTCACGCGTGGTGATGTCACCGACCGACCTAAACTATGGACCCTGCTTCAAGATGTTGACTGCGTCTACCACTTAGCAGCTAAGGTCTCAGTTCCTGAATCGGTGAGTTACCCACGAGAATACAACATCATTAACGTCGGTGGCACAGTGAGCGTGATGGAGGCGATGCGTGATGTCGGGGTAAAAAGAGTCGTCTTTACCTCCTCCGGGTCGGTGTATGGCGATCAAAACGACCAACCCCTGACTGAGACTACCCCTCCTAACCCAGGCTCCCCCTACGCTGTCTCAAAGTTGGCGGCCGAGTATTATGTCCGCACGATCGGAGCACTATGGGGTATCGAAACAGTCTCCTTGAGGGTGTTCAACGCATACGGTCCAGGGCAACCTCGCCCCGCAGCTCACCCACCGGTCATCCCGCACTTCATCCGTCAAACCGTGCGTGGAGGAACCATAGTGATCTACGGTCGTGGAGAACAAACTCGCGACTTCGTGCATGTCGACGATGTCGTTGAAGCCATGGTAGCCGCTGCGACCGCCCCCACGGTTGATCGACTGGTGATCAACATCGGTAGCGGAGTTGAGACGACCATTCGAGACTTGGCCCAATATGTCATTGAAGCTGTCGGCAAAACCACCGATTGGATGTACATGGAAAATCAAGATGTTGGCCCTTCTCGTATGTGCGCCGATATCAGCCTGGCACGCTCAAAACTTGGCTACAGACCGCAATTCAGCCTTCAAGAAGGTCTCGAACGGATGGTGGAACAAGACCCCCGCTTCCAAGAAATTGAGGGATCATAAGACACCATTGGATGATATTTTTTTCTGTACCCCTTAGAAACCCCAAAAAGATAGCCATCGGTATCACTACCTATGTCCCAACCGCATCGTCTTGACCGCGATTTCTTCGAGCGATCTACTCTCGTGGTAGCACGCGCTTTGCTTGGACAGCGCTTGGTTAGATTGGAAGAGGGTGATCTCCGTACCTCTGGTCTTATTGTTGAGACCGAAGCCTACATTGGCACTGAAGATCTGGGATGTCATGCGAAAGCAGGGCGCACACCACGTAACGAATCGATGTGGGGACCTCCAGGTCACGCGTATGTTTACTTCACCTACGGCATGCATTGGATGCTCAATTTCGTCACCGAATCTGATGGGTATCCGGCTGCAGTGCTGATCCGGTCGCTGGTCCCTAGAGAAGGTCTTGAAAGAATAAGGCAACGCCGTTCCGGGCGTACTGAATCTTTGCTCACAAACGGCCCTGCCAAACTCTGCCAGGCACTGGCGATCGATCGATCCATGGATGGCGTCGATCTCTGTGACCCAACATCAACTCTTTTCGTTGAGACAGAATCCCAAATACCTGATGCTCATGTAATAGCCGGGCCTCGTGTTGGACTTATCACAGTACCTGAACCATGGAAGAGCATCCCATGGCGCTTTCGAGTCGATCAAGCGCGCATAACTCTCTTGTTCGATGAGGGCGGCTGCTGAGAAATCGACGCGACCCGACCTGTCCAAACCTCTCGTCCCCCATAATAACAATTGATGATGACATAAAAACACCACCCGCATGCAAGGGGGATGGGTATCCTGACCAAGGATGCCCTCTCCGCCAACTCGGGTTAAAATACCCTATGCGTACGCGGCTTAATGGAGGCACGCCTGGCATGCAAACCAATCTGGACCACCAATCGTGATCAACCGCCTTCGTGGTGCTTTTCTCCCCAAAATAGACCCCGACATCCGACGTTATCGTGCTCGCACTGCGCCAGCAGAAACGAAGATCCTCTATATCCTGCTGGTTGCGTGGCTATTGGTGAGCATCGCTTTCTCAAGGCTGATTAGATCAAAAATTAACCTCAGCCTCGCGCCCGATGTAATCATCATCGCGTTTTTGATCATCGTAGCTGGACTGAGCTACTGGCTCGTCAAGCGAGGTGACACCGTCATCGCGGGCAATTTAATGGCATCGACCCTGATTGCCCTCACGGGGATCGCGATCTTCCTTTCCCCAGAAAGTCTCTACCTCTTGAGCGCAGGTTTCCCCTTGGCCATTATGGCAGTAGGTGCCATCGTTGGAGGCACTTCCGTTTACCCATTCGCTGTGATTGCTTTTATCGTCCTTACGTTGGGTTGGTTAAATGCCCACAGCGTGCTCACAGATCAAGCAGGTTCCTTTGACAGCCGATCTGGCACGATTTTCTTGACAACGCAGGCGATTACATACCTCGGCCTCGCGGTCATGCTGCACACCCTCTCCCGATATATTCTCAGAACTATCGATAGCCTTCAAGCGCAGCGAGAACAATTAACCGACATGGCCCTCACCGATGCTTTGACCAATCTGCCAAATCGTCGCCATCTGTTCGAGCAATTGGAGCGCGAGTTTATCCGTGCCCGTCGTTACCGTCGTCCTCTAAGCTTGATCTATATCGACCTGGACGGCTTTAAATCGATCAACGACCGCTTTGGGCATCTCTTTGGGGATGAAATACTTCGAGGGACTGGAATTGCGATGACAGCTGTATTACGATCCACTGACCTTTTAGCTCGCATAGGAGGGGATGAATTTTCCGTCCTGCTACCAGAGACCAACCTTGAGGGAGGCCGGCGTGTCGCCAACAAATTACGGAAGGCTCTCACAGCCTATAGCGAACGCCTTGATCCGATCATCCCCTCATTAAGCTTCTGCGCTGGTGTCGGACAACTCCGAAGGGAAGATAAATCGATCGATGATCTTATCGCTCGAGCTGATGAAGCTCAGTATCGAGCCAAGGTATCAGGAAAGGATCAAATTCGGACCCAACTTGAAATCGATCAATTGCCTCTCTTCGAAACTCCTCAAGACCCAAGAGTTACCCTATAGGACATCTTTGTTCATCTAAGGGATCATAATAAATCCCCTACAAGGAGGGTATCATCCAAGGAACAGAACCCCCTTCTTGTATTCCAACGATCAATAGGAGGCCTTATGGTCTATACCGGTTATGTCGAGTTAAGCACCCGCGGGCACGCCGATACACACGACCTGACATCGCGGGTAGAGCGGCTTCTGGATGAGTCTGAAGTTCACACAGGCACAGTAACGATCTTCACTCCCTCATCCACAAGCGCCATCACTACTATTGAATTTGAATCCGGCGCTCTGGATGATTTGCGTCGGGCGATGGACGAAGTGGCTCCCCCTGACAGAGATTACCGACACAACCTTCGGTGGGGGGACGGCAACGGCCATTCACATCTGCGAGCGGCTCTCCTGGGACCGTCCCTCACAATCCCTGTTATTAATGGGAATCTCACACTCGGAACATGGCAGCAGATCCTCTTCATCGACTTTGATGTAAGGTCCAGGCAACGCCGGCTCGTTGTGCAGATCGTAGGCGAAACACAATGATAGGGTATTGGCTTTCGGAATGAATAGACAATCTGACCACCGTCTTCTCGCAGTTTTGGCTCACCCTGACGATGAGAGTTTTGGCCCAGGTGGGACGTTGGCTTTATACGCAAGCCGCGGCGTTGATGTCCACCTCATCTGTGCCACGAACGGGGAGGCAGGTGAAGTGAAACCAGAGCTCCTCAAGGGTTACGATCATGTACGACAACTGCGTTTGGATGAACTGCGTTGTGCCACATCGATCCTCGGACTGAAGGATGTACATCTGCTTGGCTACCGCGATTCGGGCATGCCCGGATCTCCTGACAACCAGCACCCTGAGGCCTTGGCCGTGGCTCCAATCTCTGAGGTTGCCTCCAGGATCACAACACTCATCCGCCAGATCCGGCCTCAGGTTATCCTTACCTTCGACCCCCAAGGTGGTTATCACCATCCCGATCACATCGCCGTTCACCGCGCAACTGTGGAAGCATTCTCTGCGGCGGGAGACCCAAACCGCTATCCAAACGGGCTCTCACCTTTCAAGCCAAAGAAGCTTTACTACCATGTGTTTTCACATCGTTACTTTCGATTACTTGTGCTTTTACTACCTATTTTCGGTATTGATCCCCGTCGTTGGGGTCGTAACGCCGATATCGATCTGGTAGAGATCACCTCCCATTCTTTCACCATCCACGCGCGGATCGATATCCGGTCTGTTGCCGAGATCAAGAGCAAGGCCGCAGCGTGCCATAAAAGCCAGAGTGGTCCCCCCACATCAAGAATCTTCAGCTGGCTAACCCGCTTAACTGCTGGACGTGAGACTTTCATGAGGGCACATCCATCAGCCCACGAAGGATTGCTCGAGCGCGATTTGTTTGAGGGCATATCGGAGGAAGAATAGGAATGGGGGCAATTCGTGAATTGCCCCTACATCTTTGATGTGCTAGCGTGAGGAGCACCTTCCGAACATACGCTCAGTTTGCGTAGGGGCGGGGTAACCCCGCCCCTACAACTTTCCAATGTCATTCTGAGCCGGAGCAAAGCGTAGGCGAAGAATCCCTATGATG
>CP070708.1:2985802-3000520 GCA_020350285.1 Anaerolineaceae bacterium | reverse complement strand
AAGCGTATCGTCCTTTGGACAAGCTTCTCATCGATCCCAAGTCTGAATACGTCAAAGAAAACTCTGGCGGACAAACCACCTTGCAGTCCTCCCAATATACCCATTACCGCTAAGACGGATAAATCCGGAACGATCCCTAGAGTTCCTTTGGTGATAATTCGCATTAAGCCCACCAAAACCCCAAGAATCAATCCCAGGATGACCCCCCAAAAAGTAAATTGCCTCGCTGAAAGCATCCTAATGGCGTGGTTCTCATCCGGAAATTTGTGCATGAGACATGCACGCCGGAATCGATTTCGTCTAAGCTGCCGATAAGCTTCGATGCCATCCTCACGGTTTGTGTAAAAACCGATCAGGATTCCTAATTTGCTCATCATTCTTAGCTACACCCAAACCATCATAATCTTGCTATGGCTCTTTCTAATTAAACAGTCTCCTTGTAGTACCACCTTTATCAACTTGATATGTCCATGACCAATTGGTGATAACAAGTAAGAACCTTTAATACTCTATTGTCGCGTAACCCTGGAATGATCCACTCTGCAGATGGTACTGACACACACTTGATCTAAATAGTCTCATCGATTTTGCGATCTATGCCATATGAAATGAGCTTCTTGGTTTAAAACCAGGTTCACTTAACTCGCGCCATAAACAGGTATCGATGCGCCATGGATTGCCCTTGCAGCTTCTGACGACAGGAAAAGGATGACATCTGCGATGGCTTCAGGCTTTACCCATCGATCATGGTTGGCATCCGGCATCGATATTCGATTCTCCTTCGTATCAATCGTACCAGGCAGAATGCAATTAACATTGATACCTTGTGATTTAAGTTCAGCAGATAGACTTTCTGTTAAACGAATCAAAGCGCTTTTCGAGGCGCCGTAGGCGGCTGCATTCGCTACACCTTTCAAACCTGGTCGTGCACCGATGTTTATGATCGCACCCGAACCCGCCCGGATCATAAATGGGACAACTGCTCGACACGTAATAAAAGCGGTTCGCGCATTCAGATTGAGCATAAAATCCCACAGCTCTAAGGAAGTTTCATGAACGGGCGTTCCAGCACGGTACCCTCCTGCGGTGTTCACCAAAACATCAATACGCCCATAATGCTCAACCACTTGTTTAACCGCTTTCTCAACTGAATCTGGGTCTGTGAGGTCTACAGATCCATCGAGAAGATGGTCAGAAGACATACTTAAAGCGCCAATAACTTCTTCAAGATGATCTGGATTCCGATCAAACAAAGCGAGGCGGGCACCTGCGCGATCAAACCGGTTTGCCACCACACTACCCAAATTCCCGGCTGCGCCAGTCACCAAGATCACCTGGTCTGAAAAATCAAACATCATAGATTGGTACCTCCCTCCTGGTATCACTTAAATAAACAAAACCGTACGTCGATCCAACCTTACGAAATTAATTGTGATGATTGGTTCCAGTATTAAATATTGGATTATAACAGACCGGCTTGGCCTTCTAAGGGTGTTTCTCGTGATGCTTGACTCACAAGTCACAAGACGCAAGCTTCAGACTTCAAGCGTCAACCTGCTGGGCGATATTATTGTGTCGAGGCTTGTGGCTTGAAGCCTGCAGTTTGAGATGTGATGATCTCCTAATACAGAAACGATCATCATCCTCAAGATTCTTGATGATGACTTGTTATTATTCTTATATAAACTCGAATACAATACTTATCGATCCTCATGTTCTGAACTCATCGATAGATGTTATTAAATGTTATTCAGGTGTTCACCGAACAGTACATCCTATGATCAATAATGATACAGCAGAAGTAAGCCGCGAATTCATCCATGAAATGAGCCAAGCCATCGGTGAGGTCCATTTCGATCGTCTGACGCGCCTCCTCTATAGCACAGACGCAAGCATCTACCAGATCATACCCATAGGCGTAGCAATCCCTCGAGATGAAGCAGAGATTACCGCTGCAATAGAGATTGCCAGTCGACACGATATTCCAATTCTCCCTCGTGGTGGTGGAAGTAGCCTGGCTGGACAAGCAGTAGGACAAGCGTTGGTGCTTGATTTTTCCCGCTATCTTGATCGCATCCTTGAAGTAAATCCTGAAGAAAAAACCGTTCGCACCCAGCCGGGCATTACACTCAGCGCACTCAATAGAATCCTCAACCAATACGATCTTATGTATGGACCAGACCCAGCAAGTGGAGAACGCGCAACAATGGGGGGGATCCTGGCAAACAACTCAACCGGGGCTCACTCTATCGTTTACGGGATGACGGTCGATCATGTACTAGCAACCGAAGTCATCCTCGCTGATGGTACGAGTGCACGATTCGAGGCCCTCGATACAGAGAATTGGAAGATCCGTAGCAAGCGTCCCGGTCTCGAGGGTTCGATTTATCGTGCTATTCCAGATATTTTGCAGCGTTACAAAAATCAAATTGCGTCAAGATATCCCAAAGTGTTTCGCCATGTTGCGGGTTACAACCTCAATCAATTGACAGCAGATGATTCCCCAAACCTCGCCAAACTGATCGTTGGATCGGAAGGTACTCTCGCCGTCATCACCGAGATGACCCTCAAACTCGTTCCCGTCCCCAAACTCAAACGATTGGCGATGGTCCACTATGCTGATCTACCCGCCGCGATGGATGCAGTGCCGATCATTCTCGAAAGTGATCCAACCGCCATCGAAGTCCTCGATAAGATGCTGCTCGATCTAACGCGGGATAAAAAAGAATACAACCGCCTGTTGACCTTTGTCGAGGGTGATCCGGCAGTTGTGCTTCTTGTCGAATATTCTGGAGATACTGAATCCGAACTTGATGCGGGAATCACAAGATTACGGGATAAGCTGCGCCAGATGCACCATCAAGACTCAGTGATCATCATCGCCGATCCAGCAGAACAAGCCAATGTTTGGTTTGTACGCAAGGTGGGCTTGGGTATTCTGATGAGTATTCGGGGAGATACCAAACCGATTCCTTTCATCGAAGATGCCGCGGTACCGGTTGGACATCTCACGGACTATGTCACAAATATCTTCCAGTATTCAAGAAGTGTCGGTGTCGAGCAGGTGGCAATGTACGCCCACGCAAGTGCTGGCTGTCTCCACATTCGCCCTCTCGTGAATCTTAAAACAGTCGACGGCGTACAACAACTACGGCAGATTGCTGAGAGATCTGTGGAACTCGTGACGCAGTACGGCGGCACAACGAGCGGTGAACACGGCGAAGGTCTCGCTCGCGGGGAGTTCTCTGAGTGGTTATTTGGTACGGAGCTTGTCGAAGCATTCCGTGAGGTGAAGAGGGCATTTGATCCCGCAGGACTCATGAACCCTGGCAAGGTGGTTGATGGTCCTAAAATGGATGACCAATCACTACTTCGCATTGGTCCTCATTATGCCGTTCCCCACGAGCCCAGGGAGACGGT
The DNA here is from genome assembly GCA_020350285.1 of Anaerolineaceae bacterium. Taxonomy (GTDB): domain Bacteria; phylum Chloroflexota; class Anaerolineae; order Anaerolineales; family E44-bin32; genus DUEZ01. The sequence goes on along the minus strand of CP070708.1, from coordinate 2,997,100 downwards.
TTTCAGTTTCGCAATCGAAGGTGGTTTCGCCAGGGCAGTCGAAATGTGTAACGGTGCAGGTGTGTGCCGGCAGTTAGAACTCGGGGTAATGTGTCCCTCCTTCCAGGCGATGCGGGATGAGGCGCACAGCACACGTGGTCGCGCGAATGCATTGCGTGCAGCGATGATGGGTTTTCTCGGCCCTGAGGGGATGACCTCCCAAGAGCTGTACGATGTACTGGATCTATGTTTATCGTGTCATGCATGTAAAGTTGAGTGTCCATCAGCTGTGGATATGGCAAAGATCAAAGCCGAGTTTCTTCATAACTACTACCGTCAACATGGCACCCCACTTCGAGCACAGATCTTCGGAAACATTGCCAAGATGTATTCTATCGGCCAACACTATGCAGCTCTTGCCACCCGACTGCTGGATGGACCAGTCAAAAACCTTATCGGTATTCATCCAAAGCGATCCATACCACAGCTTTCCTCCAGGACCTTCAGCGACTGGTTTATACAATACGATGACTATGCGAATGACTCGAAGCTCGGGGAAAGAGCGGTCATCTTCTTCCACGATACCTTCACCGAACACAACCACCCTCACATCGGCCAAGCTGCAATAAAAGCCCTGCGTGCCGCAGGATTCAAGCCCTTCCTTTTACCCGATAAAGCCTGTTGCGGTCGACCTGCCGTGTCCAAGGGCTTGCTCGATGAAGCTGCACGGTTAGCGCGTCACAACATAGAATTGCTTGCTCCTTATGCAAGGGAAGCCATTCCAATCGTCGGAATCGAACCCAGCTGCATGACGATGCTGCGTAATGAGTATCTTGATCTTCTGCCCGGAGACGATTCGAACGCTGTGGCGGAGGTCGCGACCACAGTCGAAAGTCTGATCGTACAAGCGGGAGAAGAAGGGAATCTTAACCTACGCTTCAGGACCACCCCTCGCCATGTGCTATTCCATGGTCACTGCCAGCAGAAAGCGGTCTTCGGTACCGAGAACACGCACAAGCTACTGCAACTCATCCCAGATTGCAGGATCGAAGAGATTGAATCTGGTTGTTGCGGTATGGCAGGATCATTCGGTTACGAGAAGGAGCACTACGAGTTATCGGTTAAGCTGGCAGAAATGTCCCTCGCCCCAGCCGTGAGAGAAGCTTCAGAAGAAACGATCATCTGCGCTAGTGGAACCTCGTGTAGAGATCAGATCAAGCACACAACCGGGCGTCGCGCGATGCATCCCATCGAGGTGTTTGCCGACGCATTGATCATAGAATAATCATGGGCGCACAGCACCGCACTTTTAGATCAATAGGGTAGGTTTCAGTAAAACTCATGTCCCCCAACAACAAGAAATGGACAATGCGCCAGCGAGTTTTGGCTGTGCTACAAGGGGAGAAACCTGATCGCACACCCTTCATTGACCGAATCGATTTCTGGTACAAGGGTCGAACGCAGGTTGGAAAATTACCCCTTGAGTTTCAAGGGATGACCCTGCCGGAAGTCCATGGAATAGTTGGTATGGGGCACCAAGATTGGGATTATCCTTATGCCATCAAATACAAGAAACTTGAGATTATTCTTACCTTTGAGGGTGAGCGAATCTTCCAAGAGGTCGATCCTGAAATCACGAATTTTCCTACGCTTTGGGGATGGATTCCAATCGATAAACCTGGCGTCACGACGACTGAACTGATTACACCTGTGGGCAAATTATCCTTTCAACACCGATTGTTGAAAGAGAGTATCTCCACAGGAACCACACGTCCTCAAATGATCTCCCATCCGATAAAAGATCTGCACGATTTCAAGATTTACGAATACATCATCGAAAACTCAGAATTCGTTCCCCGATACGAAGCTTTTACTCACCGAGAAGATGAAATTGGTGATCATGGGTACCTGGTTCCGATCATCGAACGTATCCCATTTCAACATTTACTCATCGACGCTATTGGCGAGCTAGAGACCTTCTACATGTTGCATGACAACCCCAAGGAATTCCGACGACTGCTTGGTGTCATCGATGAGCAAGTCACGGATAAGCTCAAAAGATTGGCCGATTTCTCTGCACCTTATGTTGAATTCACAGACAATCTTGATGGTTTCATGACCAACCCCCTGCTCTTCCAAGAGTACGTCCTCCCTGCATTTCAAAGCTATTGCGAGATCCTGCATGGCCAGGGTAAGAAGGTGGGAGATCATACTGATGGCGATCTCAAGGCGATCGTCCATCTGTTACCTGAGACGGACCTGGATGTATGTGAATCTTTCACACCGGCTCCGACGACCAGTTGCACCTTCGAAGAAGCCTGGAAGTTATGGAAAGGTGGTCCTATCATCTGGGGTGGGATCGCATCCTATTACCTTGAAGATAGGGTCAGCGAGGTCGAATTCCGCGAGCACATCGAACACCTATTGCAACTCATCGGTGACAGTCCCATCATCCTCGGTGTAGGTGATGCAGTTATGAGCGATAACGATATCGATCGAGTAAGATATATCGCAGAGAGAATTGAGAACCATCCGATATAAGGACCCTAGGATCATGACCAATGCAGTTATGAAATCTCCAGGAGCTATATATGAATGAGATAATAAAATCCATCTACACCGCAGTTTTATCAGGCGACATGACAACAACACAGGAACAAGTCGAACAAGCTGTAGGATCCGGATTGACTCCAGCTGACATCCTGCAAGAGGGATTGATCTCTGCTATGACAGAAGTGGGTAGACGCTTCGAGGAAGGGGAGTATTACGTACCGGAGATGCTCATCGCAGCCAGAGCGATGAAGGCGGGATTGACGATCCTCAAGCCGCTCCTCGCTGCATCAGATGTCCAACCTCTGGGAAAGGTTATCCTCGGCACAGTTAAGGGCGATTTACATGATATCGGCAAAAATTTGGTGAGTATGATGTTGGAAGGTGCTGGGTTCGAGATCATTGATTTAGGTGTAGATGTTCCACCTGACAAGTTTGTCGAAGCAGTAAAATCTGGTGGGATCGATGTCCTCGGTATGTCAGCTCTCCTGACCACCACCATGCCGCTGATGAAGACCACGATCGACGCGTTAGTTGCTGCTCAACTGCGGGACCAGGTTAAAGTTATTGTTGGGGGTGCACCTGTGACCCAATCCTATGCAGATGATATCGGTGCTGACGGTTATGCACCGGATGCCAGCCGGGCCGCTTCATTAGCCAAATCATTCGTCGGCTGATGAGAGTGCGTGTTATGAGTTCAAGGGATGGAGGTTGATGACAACAATTCAACACAGTGAACCAGCCATTGCGAAAGTGAACGACATCGAGATCGTCTTTGACACCTTTGGCGACCCAAGTAATTCTCCTATTCTGCTCATCATGGGAATTGGTGCACAGATGATCGATTGGAAAGATGGATTTTGCGAAAGACTGGCTTCCCGCGGCTATTGGGTCATCAGGTACGATAACCGTGATGTCGGCCTCTCAACCAAATTTGACGATTCCGGCACACCAAATATGATGCAAATGCTCGTCGCATCGATCCAAGGTGAAACATTGGAAGCACCCTATACAATGAAGGACATGGCGGATGATGCTGTCGGTCTACTTGATTGGCTTGAGATCGAGGAAGCCCATGTGGTTGGGGTTTCTATGGGAGGCATGATCGCTCAAATGATGGCTATTCACCATCCTGCCAGACTCGCCACTTTGATCTCGATCATGTCCTCAACAGGTGAAACGGACCTCCCTCTCCCAACACCTGAGGCACTCGCGATCCTCACTAATCCCCGACCCACCGACCGTGAGGGATACATTGAAAGTTCAGTCGACGGTTGGCGGTTTCTAAGTGGTCCAAAATTCCCACCCGATGAGAACATAGTCCGGGAGCATGCAGGGTTGAAGTTCGATCGCGGAATCCACCCGGCTGGCGTTGCGAGGCAAATGGCCGCCATTTTGGCCTCAGGGGGTAGAAGGGAATCGCTTAAATCTGTTACCATCCCAACCCTTGTTATTCATGGGGATGCAGATCCACTCGTGCCCGTTGAGGGTGGAGTGGATACCGCGGATGCGATCCCAGGGGCCAAGTTGATCATCATAGAAGGTATGGGGCATTATTTGCCCATGGTGCTATGGCCACAACTGATCGACGCAATTGTGTTACATACATCCACAATCGAGATCTTGTAGGCAGAGTTATAAAAGGTCATCCGAGGATTATGGATACATAGAGGTAGGTTTGTGGGCTTGACCACATCTCTAGAATCCTACAGCCCTCTACCCGCAGTTGATCTTTTTTGAGAGGGCTCATTAATGTAAACTATCCTTAGATACGATTTACATAGGGATTTTCGATCAGGCTGAAGGAGTATTAATCGAAGAAGTATCCAAGACATGCTCCCTTATATCCAACATTGAGGACAGGCTTCAATCACAGCCATTACCGACCTCACCCAAGGGATTCAAAAACGACAACAACCAAATCATGAGCATACTCTTTTCCCCCTATAAAATTGGCTCACTTGAACTACCAAACCGATTGGTCAGGTCCGCCACAGCCGAAAGAATGGCTGATACAGACGGTCGACCTTTACCCCCGCTGAAGGATCTCTACGCTGAATTAGCGCGTGGCGGTGTTGGTCTGATCATCACAGGTCACATGTATGTACATCCCTCTGGTAAGGTTCACGAGGAGATGACCGGTATCTATAATGATGATCTACTTCCCGATCTCGCACAATTGGCCAATACGGTTCATCATGAAAACGGACGAATCGTCGTTCAGATCAACCACGGGGGAATGCATTCCAGTGATGAGACGGTCGATGAAACCTTTGCTCCTTCGCCAGTTGGCGAACCATATGTAAGCAGACCTGCCCGAGAAGTCACACCGCAAGAGATCGAAAATATCATCCAAGCCTATGCTGATGCCGCTCGAAGGGTGCAAGAAACTGGTTTTGATGGTGTCCAAATCCATGCTGCACACGGTTACTTGATCGGTCAATTCCTCTCCCCCCTGATAAACCGTCGTAATGATGAATGGGGAGGAGAGATAACGAAGAGAATGCGTTTTCTCAAGGAAATTAGTAGAGCTATTAGAGAACAAGTTGGATATGACTACCCTGTATTGATCAAGCTAGGGATGATGGATGGGATAGAAGGCGGCTTATTACCTGATGAGAGTCTACAAGTTGTAGCCGCATTGGAAGACATGGGCATAGATGGTTTAGAAATTAGCGGTGGTCTAAACGGGGATCGAGTTAAAAACATTAAAAAGGGAATTCGATCAGAGGATGATGAGGCGTATTTCCTACCTTTGGCACAAGAAGCCCGCAAAGTCACTCAACTTCCCATCCTATTAGTCGGAGGCATGAGATCACGCTCCGTCATGGACCGAATTTTGGCCGATGGACATGCCGACTTCGTTTCGATGTGTCGACCGCTGATATCTGAGCCTGATCTACCAAATCGGTTGCGTCTAAGTTTACAAGATAAATCAAGATGCATGTCATCAAACAACTGTTGGCCTGAGAATCTCGGTGAAGGTATTGCATGTAAATGCCCTCATGAGAAGCTGGTCGATAAGGGGAAAACCTGAAGATACGATAGATTAGGAACGTGGTTATCTCCCCAGATAAAACATAAGAATGATCGAGGCACAAGGAGGAAAACGTGATCGACTTCAGTCTCAGCGAAGAACAAAAAGCCTGTCAAAAGCTGGTGCGCGACTTTGCTCGTAACGAGATCGCGCCTATAGCTCATGAGATGGACGAAGAACAACGTCACAATCCTGAAATTGTGGAAAAGTATTACAAGATCGGTCTTCTTCATTATGCCGTTCCGGAGGAGTATGGTGGCGCTGGATTAGGTTCACTAGAAGGTTGCATCATTGGAGAGGAAGTAGGCGCAGCTTGTGCGGGAGTCGCTGCTTGTCTTGGTGGCAATATTTTAGGGCTTACCCCGTTCCTCATCGCCGGCAGCCCGGAGTTGAAAGAAGAACTGCTTACTCAGCATACATCAGGGCCAAATCTGGGCGCATTTTGTCTAACCGAAGCCGACGCTGGCTCGGACGTCGCGGCGCTAAGGACAACAGCGGTCTTCGAAGGGGACGAATACATCATCAATGGCTGTAAACGGTTCATCACCAATGGCGGCGTGGCAAGCCTCTATTCAGTCTTTGCGAAGGAAGACCCTGAATTGGGGCATAAAGGGATCTCGGCCTTCATGGTCCCTGCCGATACACCCGGTGTCTCCAGCGGTAAAAAAGAGGACAAGATGGGCCAGCGCGCCACGGATACTCGAGAAGTGATGTTTGACAATGTTCGCATTCCCGCTCGATATCGACTGGGCGAAGGGCTTGATGGCTTCAAGATCGCGATGATGACGTTAGATGATTCACGCCCCGGCGTGGGAGCAGCTGCGGTCGGCATCGCTCGTGCAGCGCTAGAGGCCGCGAGGGATTATGCTAAAGAGCGGGTGCAATTCGGGAAACCGATTGCGGCTCAACAAGGCATCCAGTTCATGTTGGCTGACATGGCGATGAAGGTCAATGCCGCCCGATTGCTTTGCTGGCATGCAGCCTGGCTGCATGATAATGGAAAAAAGAACACATTGGAATCAGCGATATCAAAATGCTTCGCTGGGGATATAGCTATGGAGGTGACCACGGACGCAGTCCAGATATTAGGCGGTTATGGGTATATGAAGGAGTACCCGGTTGAGAAGTACATGCGTGATGCCAAATTACATCAAATCTTTGAGGGCACGAACCAAATCCAACGCTTGGTGATCGCGCGTCAGATCCTTAGTTAGAAAGAATTGTAGCCAAATCGACATTCATCAGGGCGCTTGTTGCAGATTGAAATATTGATGTAGCATTCAGACGATAGAGATACCCGATTGACTTGCTGGTGAACTATCGCACCAAAAACTGTGTAGATAAATGTGAGGGGAGATGCCCAACTGATCAATGCAGGTTAAAGCCTGCAGCTACAGAGGAGGTGTCCTCGGCAATTGACCACACCGTTGATGATGAATGAATTTCCGGGATAACCGCATAGGCTGCACTAGAGAAGATGGATGTGCATACAGACGCCACTCGAAAAGGATTCCCTAAGCAGCAATTAAAGGCTTCTTCATCGAGAAACATATCCTGAAGTTCTCTCCTCAGCAGCTCAAGCAAAGGAGGAGGCTTGCTATGTCTCAAGAAAAACCCTGGCTCAAATTCTATGAACCCCATGTACCTGAGCACGTTGATTATCCCGAAATGACCTTGCCTGAGGCTCTGGAGAAGACTGCCACCAACCATCCAGATCATGTCGTCTTTATTTTCAAGGACAACAAAACAACCTATCGAGAATACAATGAAGCAGTGAATCGATGCGCTGCAGCCTTACAGGGGCTGGGCGTGAAAAAGGGTGATCGGGTCGCAATCCACTTACCCAATTGCCCGCAGTTCCCTATCGCATATGCTGCTACGCTGAAAATCGGAGCCATTGTTGTTCCCTGCAATCCGGTCTATACGGCCCGTGAGCTAGAACACCAGCTTAATGATTCTGGAACAGAGGTCATCGTTACTCTCAGTGCGATGTATCCCATAATCAAACAAATCCGTAACGAAACCAAGTTGCGTCATGTCGTTGTGGCTAAGATCAAGACCTACTTCCCCACGCTCACGAAGTTACTTTACACATTACTGTTGGAGAACAAATCCGGCCACAAGGTAGACATCTCTGGCGATGAGAATACCTATTGGTTTTCGGATCTCTTGGCGGAAGCACCAGAGAAACCCCAACCGGTTGATATTACCTGGGACGACACTGCGGTGCTGATGTACACAGGCGGCACCACAGGGATCTCCAAAGGTGCCCAACTCACCCATAAAAACGTCTTTATTAACGCATACCAGGTGATCACTTGGGTCAACGGAATGGATGCAAAGAACACAGTGCTGACAGCTATTCCGCTCTACCACAGCTACGGCATGACCTGCTGTATGAATCCAGGTGCTATCACCCCTGGCACATCGATCCTGGTACCAGACCCACGCGACGTGGAAGATGTTCTGAAGAGCATCCACAAATATCGACCAGATCTGTACCCTGGAGTACCCGCTTTGTACATCGCGATAAACAACCACCCGAATGTGAACAAGTATGACCTTACTTCACTTAAATCATGCAACAGTGGAGCTGCTCCACTACCTGTGGAGGTTCAACAACAATTCCAAGAGATCACAGGCGCTCGTTTGGTCGAAGGCTATGGCCTCAGTGAGGCTTCACCTGTAACGCATTCCAATCCCACCTTCGGCGAAGCACGTCTCGGAACCATTGGCCTACCCTATCCCGATACCGAGGTTAAGATCGTCGACGCTGATACCGGCGAGATGGAACTCGGAATTGGTGAGGTAGGTGAACTTTGTATCCGAGGACCGCAAGTGATGAAGGGATACTGGAACATGCCAACCGAAACGGCCAACACCCTTCGACCCGGTCCAGAAGGTGGTAAACCGTGGCTTCACACAGGTGACATCGCTGTTATGGATGAGGATGGGTACACTCAAATCGTGGATCGAAAGAAGGACATGATCCTGGGCGCAGGTGGTTATAACATCTACCCGCGTGAGATCGAGGATGTTCTCTTTGAGAATCCGAAGGTCCTAGAGGCCGGAGTCGCAGGAGTTCCGGTGCCCGGTAAAGGTGAACGCGTTAAGGCTTTCGTCGTCCTAAAGCCTGGAGAGACCGCTACCGAGGAAGAGATCTTAGATTTCCTGCGTGAAAAGGTGGCTCCTTACAAAGTCCCGAGGTTTGTAGAATTCCGCGATGAGCTTCCAAAGACGTTGACCGGTAAGGTGCTGCGTCGTGCGCTGGTTGAAGAGGAGACGAAGAGACAGACCGACGAGTGATACCGTCTAGAAAACGTAGGTATTAACATTGAAAGAATTTGACCTCCGAGGTCTTTGATCACAGCTTCATGAGTTCTGTGGTTATCCCTCATTGAAAGGAGCACATCCTCAATCTGTCATTGCGAGGAAACGCGTACGGGTGATTACCCTCATTATGTCATTGCGAGGAGCCGTTCAGCGACGAAGCAATCTTATCGTTGAGGAGATTGCTTCACCCCGGAGCCTATCCTGAGCATGTCGAAGGAGGGCTCGCAATGACATCATGTGGTAGAGGAGATTGTCTCGCCCCGGAGCCTGTCCTAAGCCATGTCCTGAGCCTGTCGAAGGGTTGACGAAGGAGGGCTTGCAATGACATGACGAAGTGGAGAGACTCCAAAATTAGCTGTTATTATCCCATTCGACTTGATCAGGAGTAGATGTCATGACTTTGATGACGGCAGATGCGTTTAAGGATAGCCTTCGACGGATGAGCAAGCGTGTTTTCATGTTCGGGGAGGAGATCAAAGACCCAACAGATCACCCAGTGATACAGCCATCGGTGAATGCGGTGGCAATGACCTATGAATTAGGCCATCACCCCGATCATGAAGCACTTCTAACTGCTGAATCAAGTCTCACGGGGAAGAGGATCAACCGCTTCACTCACCTACACCAAAGCACAGATGATCTGGTCAAGAAGGTCAAAATGCTGCGCTTGTTAGGGCAGTGTACTGGATGCTGTTTTCAACGGTGCGTCGGGATGGACAGCTTCAATGCCGTCGATATCGTCTCAGATAAGATGGATCAAGCTTTGGGCACGAACTACAACCTCAAATTTAGGGAATACCTGAAACATGTCCAAGATGAAGATTTGGTGGTTGATGGTTGTATGACGGATCCAAAAGGAAATCGAGCGCTTCCACCGGGGGAGCAAGCAGACCCAGATCTATTCCTTCATGTCATTGATGAGTCCAAAGAAGGGATCACCATTCGCGGCGCGAAAGTCCATCAGACCGGTGCTATCAACTCACATGAAATACTGGTGATGCCAACACGATCTCTGAAAGAAACCGACAAAGACTACGCCGTCGCTTGTGCGATCCCTGCTGATGTTGAGGGGATAATCTACGTTTACGGCCGACAGGCAAGCGACACAAGAAAACTCGAAGCCGGTGAAATCGATGTCGGGAACTACCGCTTTGGAGGACACGAAGCGGTCGTTATTTTCAACGATGTATTCGTTCCCTGGGAACGTGTATTTATGTGTGGTGAATATCAGTTTACAGGAGAGATGGTCGAAACCTTCGCCGCTTATCACAGATCGAGTTACGGGGGCTGCAAAGTCGGCGTGGGGGATGTGCTCATTGGCGCCACAAAACTCATCGCCACCTATCAAGGTGTGGAAAACGCTTCCCATATCAAGGATAAGCTTGTCGAGATGATCCATCTCAACGAAACCCTGTATGCATGTGGGCTAGCATGTTCTACAGAGGGCGTGAAGACCACGTCTGGCACTTACCTCGTCGACATGGCTTTGGCGAATATCTGTAAATTAAACGTTACCCGTTTTCCCTATCAAATCGCCAGTATCGCTCAGGATATCGCTGGAGGTTTACTCGTCACAATGCCCTCCGAGAAGGATTTCTCCCATCCCGAAATCGGACCTTTGCTCGAAAAATACTTAGTTGGCGCAGAATCATACCCCACGGAATGGCGTCAACGCATCCTGCGTTTAATTGAAAATCTCACGATTGGGCTCGGTGCGGTTGGCTATCTGGCGGAGTCAATGCACGGCGCCGGTTCTCCTATGGCTCAGCGGATCATGCTCTCCCGTTTGACCGATATGGAGCATAAGGAAGGATTAGCAGCAACCATCGCGGGTATTAAAGAGAAGTAAACTGTGCTACATTTGATGCATACACTCGTTTACAATCGCAGTCTATTAAGAGAAAAGCACTCCCCTTACTATTCGATGGTCCGTTCTTGAAGGTTCCTCACAGGACCTGGAGCGAGATTTATGGCTATTCTTTGTCGAAGGGTGGAAAACCAGTACTACGATTCTGTAACATTGATGACCGTGGCAAGGGACATAAAATCACTTCCAGGGATAGAAGACGCCGCGCTGGTCATGGGTACGGCTGCCAATAAGGATCTGCTAAAAGAAGCCAATCTATTCACACCTGAATTGGAAGAGGCGACCTCGAATGACCTTCTTCTGATTGTAAAAGGTGATGAAACAAGTGCTCAAACGGCAATTGATCAGGCCGAAATTCTCCTCAAACGAAAATCAATCGATGCCAAACCAATCGGAGAATATCTACCGAGAACTTTACGCAGTGCGATACGCTTGGGGCAAGAGTCAAATCTTGCATTGATCTCGGTCCCCGGGCAATTCGCAGTGGCTGAAGCATGGGGTGCACTCCACCACGGATTACATGTCTTTCTTT
>CP070708.1:2979388-2985702 GCA_020350285.1 Anaerolineaceae bacterium | reverse complement strand
AGCAGGTTCCCGGCGGATTCTCGTTGAATTGCCAGGGATAGGGAATCCGGAAGACGCTGTCGATACGATCAAAGAGACCGGGTTACTAGAATTCATCGAAATGACCAGCGCGGATTTCGGATACCTTCAAGGTAATCAAGTCCTGCTTACAGACTTCGGTAGACCTGTCGTCACACCGACTTTGATCCTCGAAGCTTCTGAAACTCCAACCACGAGCGAGATTGAACCCACCCACACAACTACCTCTTCTACACCAGAGAGTACATCTGATGCCGACGTAACCCCAACTTTACAGGTAACACAAACCCCTAGTCCCTCCCCGACGCCGAAGGTTTTTCACACCGTTCTTACCGGCGCTCAGCTTGAGGACGCTTACGTCACACAAAATCCCAACACCAACGAGATCGTGGTAGCTATCCAATTCTCTGATGAAGGTGGAGTGATATTCAGTGACTATACCAGCGTCCACGTCGGCGATGTGCTCGGCATCGTACTTGACAAAAGACTCATCTCTGCTCCGTTCATCAACGAACCGATCACGGAAGGCAGTGCCCTTATATCGGGTGGTTTCACCTACGAAGATGCTAATAGCCTCGCCATTCAATTGCGATACGGTGCACTACCAGTCCCGCTGAAAGTTGTGGAGAGTAAAACTGTCGGTCCCACCTTGGGCCAAGATTCACTAGACAAAAGCACGATTGCTGGCGTTGTCGGGTTGGGGGTCGTGATGGCCTTCATGGCGCTCTACTACCGCCTTCCTGGCGTGTTGGCTGATCTCGCGTTACTCGTTTACGCAACAATCACATTCGCACTCTTCAAACTCATCCCAGTTACGCTCACACTACCTGGTATCGCTGGTTTTGTACTCTCGATCGGGGTCGCGGTGGACGCCAATGTCCTGATCTTTGAACGGATGAAAGAGGAACTTCGTGCAGGCCGCAGACTTTACCAAGCGATCGACCTTGGCTTTTCGCGTGCCTGGCCTTCCATTCGCGACTCCAACCTCTCAACCTTGATCACCTGCGGAATTCTCTACTGGTTTGGCAACACTTTTGGGGCCAGCATCGTGAAAGGTTTTTCGGTCACCCTGGCGCTCGGCGTTATGGTCAGTCTTTTCACAGCCATCACCGTGACCCGGACCTTCCTGCACTTGGTCTTGGATAATATTCGTTTAGCCGAACATCCGCGTTGGTTTGGAGTATAGGAGCGAGATATGTTGAACATCGTCGGTAGGCGCTACTGGTACTTTGGCCTCTCGCTTCTGGTGATCATTCCCGGGATGGTTGCCCTTGGACTGTGGGGACTCCCACTCGCGATCGATTTCACGGGTGGAAGTCTGCTTGAAGTTCGCTTTGATTCCGGTGATCCCCCTGCTCCAGCTGAAGTCGTTGATCTGTACGAAGAACTCGAGATTGGCGATGCATTGGTCCAAAGCGCAGGTACTGCAGATATCATCGCCCGAAGTAAACCGATCGATGAAGGGACCAAGACAACGATCTTGAGCGAAATGGAAGAACGATTCGGTGGACCGATCACAGTTTTGCGGTTTGATTCAGTTGGTCCATCCGTGGGAGCTGAGGTTGCTCAGCGAGCGGTTGGCGCCGTCGGTTTGGCCGCAATTGGTATCCTGGCATATATCACGTACGCCTTTCGTGGCGTTCCACATGCGTTCCGTTACGGTTTTGCGGCGATCATCGCCATGCTCCACGATGTGGCTGTCGTGGTGGGTGTCGAGGCGATCTTCGGCCATTTCCTGGGATGGGAGGTCGATGCCCTATTCCTCACCGCACTATTGACCGTGATCGGCTTCTCTGTGCACGACTCGATCGTCGTTTTCGATCGCATCCGTGAGAACCAAAGGATCTATCGAAGGTTGGACTTTGAGACGCTGGTCAATCACTCGATCGTCCAAACGTTGGATCGATCGATCAACACACAACTCACGGTCATGCTCACCCTGTTGGCTTTGTTTCTTTTCGGGGGTGTAACGACGAGGCATTTCGTCGCCATCCTCTTAATCGGAGTCTTCAGCGGGACGTACTCTTCGATCTTCAACGCCGCCCCGATCCTCGTTGTTTGGGAGAACAGAGAGTGGCGCTGGTGGTTTCGGAGGAATAGAGTAAGGGCGGGTTGAGTAGAAGCTCCCGATAATTGCGATTCGAACATATGCTGTAGGGGCGACCGACCGGTCGCCCCTACGATTTTTTAGTTAAAGGACACCTCCCCGCGAGCTTAAAGCTCACGGGGAGGGTAAATCCAATGTAGACGCCCCCTCAGGGTGCGAATAGAAATGCAGGCTAAAGCCTGCGGCGACAAAAAAAAGCGGGGTGAGTTTTGACAATAAACTCCCCTTCCCTGCGTTATGAATTAACAGTGTAGGCGCGCACGGCCGTGCGCCCCTACGATACCAATCGAAGGACTGTCATCCTGAGCCTGTCGCGTCCTGAGCGTGTCGAAGGATTGAAGGATGACGGTCAGGTGATTAAAATCTATATGAGCCTGCGGCTACAGTAAACGATTAATATTATAGGGACGCAATTAATTGCGCCCCTACGATTATCTTAGGTAATATGAAACTCCTATAATTTTTATGGCGGCTTGATCGGCACCGCGCCGATCGCCCAGTAATCCTCACTCCCGAGGGTCCACGACATCGTGACCGTTACCGCGCCCGGCTCTGTGCTGCCGGCTCCCATCGCATAAAGACCAGACTGTGAAAGATTCCAGCGCTCCGTTTGTCCTGCTCCAACCGTGAGGGTCGTGCAGGTCTCACATGCGACGGTATCAAAGACCAGCTCATTGGCAGCTGATGAGACGTTTACAGTCGCTGTGAATCCAGGCGGAGCACCGTTCGCTCCAGCGAAGGTCCCAAGTGGTGTCGATTGGTTGACATTGGTGAACGTCATGACACCCGCCACGGCCCCGTAAGACAGATTCTTGTCGAAAGTAATGACCACATCATGGGTACCAGTATCAGGAGCCACCAACTGCCAAATCTCCGCTCTGGCATCGTTATCGTACGTGGCGGCGCCCACAGGCGTTAGGGGAGTTCCATTGTAGGTGATGGAACTTACGACCTCGTCCTGATTTGGATCGAAGGATACACCCACGAGCATCAGTCGATTGGTGCCTGATGTCGTGTGTGAAACGGTAAAGGTATCTACAGCCGTCGTATCATCAGAAATCGTGTCTACTGCCGGTGGTGAACCTCCAGATGGTTTGATCGGGATGGCGCCTATTGCCCAGTCATTCGCAGCCCCAAGTGTCCATGACATTGTTACCGTTGCCGCACCGGGCTCTGTGCTCCCAGCCCCACGGGTGACGCCATTATCCACACTTCGATTCCAGCGCTGTGTCTGACTACCACCGACTGTAAGAGAGGTACATTGCTCACAACCGACGGTGTCGAAGACCAGCTCGTTCGCAGCGGACGAGACGACCACGGTGGCGGGTCCCGGATCTGCGGCGGCTTTGTTTGAGGCGAAGGTGCCCAGGGGTGTACCCTGATCTACTCCTGTGAAGGTCATTACCCCCACCGTTGCGCTTCGCCACAGCTGGTCGCTAAACGTAATGACCACATCGTGGGTGCCGATATCAGGAGCAACTAAACTCCAAATCTCCACCCTTGCGTCATCAGCCTGAGTGACCGAACCCTCCAGCGATAGAGGGTCACCGTTGTAGGTAACGGAGCTTACTGTCTCATTCAATTCGTTGTTGATAGAGACGCCCACGAGCATCAGGCGATTACTACCTGAAGTCGTATGGGAGATTGTCATACTGACGACCCCAGAGCTGCCTTCAGAGAATGTATCCATCAAGGGGGGTGATCCACCGGATGTAGCGGTCGCTGTTGGTGTGGCTGTTGGGGTAGGTGTAGCGGTCGCTGTCGGAGTTGAAGTTGGCGTTGGCGTCGAGCAGTCAATTGGTACCGAGGCAGCCAGCGCGCTGATTTCAGCTGGGCTCAGAACGCGGTTATACAGACGCAGATCTTCGATACGACCGTCAAAATACTGAGTGCCCTGCCCGGCGAACCCTATCCGAATCGGCTCAGGCGTGTCGGCCAAGCTGTTGGTGATGGAACTGCTTGTACTATCTGGGTTTCCATTGATGTAGAAGTTTGCCGTGTTGGTCGGGTCGTCAAATGTCAGGACAATGTGTGTCCACTCACCAGGATTGATAGCGGTTGTCGTAAGAAGAGATTGATTGCTGTCGATACCACTCCATACCATCCACTCGAGATACCCAGGAGAAATGTTATCTCCTCTCAGAGCCCAGTTTCCAGCATTCTCGTCAGAGGTACGTTTTGAAACGATCCCATCGCTATCTGTGATCACATCCCAGTTAATCCACACTGAGATGGAGATCGCGTTCAGAATATCGTAGTCAGGCGCCAGTACATAGTCATCGGTACCGTCGAAGTCCAAGGAGTAACCGCCAGAGAGGCACGACCAGGTCGGATCGCTACTTTCAACCGCTACAGTGTCCCCCAGTATTCCGTCAAGTCCGTTGCCTGAGGAATCGGCCGCAGTCTGTCCGCTTCCTTCGTCAAACTGCCAGTGAGCCATGAGGCTGGTGGCGGTTGCTGTGGGGGTCGGTGTTGGCGTCGATGTGGGCGTAGCCGTTGGTGTAGACGTCGCCGTGGCTGTGGGAGTAGCTGTCGCGGTGGGTGTAGGTGTGGCTGTCGGTGCTGGTCCAGGGCAGAACCCGGATGTGGTTTCTTCAGTTCCCGGGGCTGAGTGGAAACTGGATGGATCGTTCATATTTCTGTACTGGGTTGCGATCCAACCTCCTGAACGAGCGGTGCTGGAGAATCGAACTTCGTCGATGATCCCATCCCAATAATTCGCGTTCTCACCGTCGTTGGCGATTCGTGAATTTTCAGTGATATCGGCATAAGACCCTGGTCCATCAGGCCCCACATCGATTGTCCCATTCAAATACAGCCTGCGATCTGTTCCATCAAAGACCGCTACAGCGTGATACCACGGACCGGCAGATAATGTGCTTCCATGCAGGTTACCAGCGTCCTTCCAATCCCAACCGAAAACGATATCGTTCGCTCCACCAAGCCATAATCCAACCCAATGAGGATCACTATCCCTCCCCTTTGTCGCAATACCGATCCATGTAGAAGGCAAGGCTTCTATGGTGAACCACGCTTCGATGGTGAACATCGAATCTGCAGGTAATGTCCCGTCAGCGAGTGAGATCCATGATTCGGTGACCGGACCGACGAATTCATCGGCACCATCGATCTTGCCTGAAGCGTTCTGAGTGACGGTACCCTGAATGGTTCCGATGTAATTGTTGGATGTCGAATCGATGTGATTTCCTGAAGTCTCCTCCAGGTGCCAAACGGACGAGTAATTGTTCGACCAGACATCACTTGCGTTCTCCTGATTAGGAGCCAGAGAGTTGCCGTAATACAGGTAGATATCAGTATCCTCAGTGGAGGATAAATCGGGGATCTTGACCCAGGCCGTTAAGGCGCCAGTCGATTCATTGAACGACTCGATCTCATGTGAAAGTTTCGCCGCACCGTTCATGGAGGTGAAAAGGATGTCATCTCCATCGTTCTGTGCATCGTTTGCTAGGTCCGTATCGGAAGCAATGCTGATCAAAACCGGGAAGTTGGTTTGATCACCGACCACTTCTGATGAGTAAATCGTGATCTTCTTGCGATAATCCCAATCACAGTTGTACCATGCACCTCCACTCAGATAGAGTTCGATACCCGTCGGTTCGATAAGCCCGGTGGTGACGAGGTCTTCGATACTCGTTCCATTCAAGTTCGCCCGCTGGATCTTGTCGGAGTTGTAATCTGTCCAATACATCTTGCCCGCATCAGAATCGATCGCAATGCCTGCCGGCTCATAGATCCCCTCAGCTTGGGTCACCAAATCCTCAACGCCAGTGCCATCAAGGTTGGCGCGCTGGATCTTATGCGATCCCATGTCGGTCCAATACATCTTGCCGCCGCTGATATCAAGTTCGATCGCTCGCGGTGCACCGAGTCCCGTCACCAATGTTTCTTGTCCAGATCCATCGAGATTCGCACGCCGAATTTCATTACTCGAGTTCTCCACCCAGTACATCTTTCCAGCAGTTAGGTCAAGGGCAATTCCACGCGGGTCTCCAGCACCAGTTATCAGATCTTCAACACCGGTACCGTCGAGATTCGCTCGCTGGATCTTCGCTGTGCCATTGTCTGTCCAGTACATCTTGCCTAAAGCTACATCGAGGGCGATTCCGCGAGGGCCAGTAAGCCCTGTTACGAGATCCTCAACGCCCGATCCATCGAGGTTAGAACGATG
>CP070708.1:2975690-2979288 GCA_020350285.1 Anaerolineaceae bacterium | reverse complement strand
TTTGCGGCATGGTCACATTGCCTAATGCCAGTTGCCGAAATCCCTCCTCGACAGCAGCGATCGCATCCTTCATCGTCAGCACTTTCTCGACATCTTTTCGGGTCAATAGTAGAGGCATCTCTCTTTCCTTTCCCAAATTCAGCTTATGTGGTTATTTATTGATGTAACATCGGGTCATAGTGTTTGTACGGACCACTTCGTTCGATAGTACACAGGTAGACTGAGAATCTACTGATGAAGTGGCCGCCATGTTCTCAATCTGCTGCTTTCATTATTATAGGCAGCTTTTAGAATAATCATCAAACAAACACATTGGGTTCAATTGGACGGACTTTAGCGGCTAAGGGATTAGAGCAGACGCCTTCTATATGGCAGGTGTTCTGCTCCCTTGATAAGCTGAAGCACGTACAACCCATTCTATCGAACAAATGATTTCCTGAACCGTATTTCATACAAAATGGTAGAAGGAAATGAGGACAAAGCAATATCGGAGAGTACGATGTTCAGTCAGAGATCGTCAGGATTTGAGCTGATCCTAATATTTCAAATCCTCATCCCACTGCTTCTTGTGGTCATATCTGTCGTCGGATGTACAGCTCAACCCCCATCCGTCGGCGTGACAGCCACCCCCACCATAACCAAGCCTGTGCCGGACATGCGTGTCACCGAGACCGTGATCCCGCCCACCGAAACGTTGACCCCCCTTCCCCCAATAACGCTCGACACTCGTGTCGCCGAAATCGAAGCGCTGATGACCGAATACGAGGGTATGAATCTCTTCAGCGGGACAGTACTCGTTGCGGAGAGAGGTGAAGTCATCTATGAAAAGGCGATTGGCTACGCCAATCGTGAGTGGTCGATTCCGAATGCACTTGATACGAGATTCAGGATCGCTTCGCTTTCAAAACAGTTCACCAAGGTTCTCGTGCTGCAATTGGTCGAGGAGGGCAAGCTGAGCCTGGACGGAACGATTGCCTTGTATCTTCCAGATTACACGGGTCCAGGAGCAGATCAGATCACCATCGACTTTCTCCTCACGCACCGATCTGGGATCGTGGGCGAATCGGCTGTTCAGGACCTGGAACGAATCGAACGCGATTATTACACGCATGAAGAGATGCTGGAGCTCATTAGCGGATTTGACCTCTTGTCTGAGCCCGGTACGCAGTGGACCTACTCCAACTTTGGATATTACTTATTGGGGGTGATCATTGAAAGAGTATCCAGTCGAACATACGCTGAACTCATGCAGGAGCGGATCTGTGGTCCATCAGGGTTAACAGATACGTTCCCGGAAGTGACCAGTGACATCATCGAGCGACGTGCCTCGGGTTACTGGTTCACTAAAGACCATGAGTTTATTCACGATTCCCCTCTCGATATGTCCTTCGTCTTCGGTTATGGACATCTGATATCAACAGTTCGAGATCTCTACCTCTTCGACATTGCACTCCGCGAAGGCAAACTGCTTAATTCTGCGCATACGAATGCTATCTACACGGCGGAATTCAGACCGATTGGGGACGGTACTTGCGAGGTGTACGTTGTGGAGGACGGTCCAGCAAGCGTTAACGGCTTTCGCGCCAGCTCACACAGCTACATCCGTGAAGATCGTTTCGTAGTTATCTTGGAAAACGTTCGCAGCGGCGGTTACTACCTCCCAGGTGTCTTTGAGATAGGGAGGAATATCGCCGCCATACTCTATGGCTGTCCGTACCAACAACCTGCACCGCATCTGGGCGATTGATCTCAGCCTTGCGGGTCATGACAGATTGCGGGTTGAAACTTGAAAAGAAGAGAAACACGATGAGGGTTTATCGTCTTAACCTGCTCAACTTGTTCACCTAAGGTTAATCGCACCAATACTCCGGGTTATGTAATTGCTTTGGCAACTAACCCTGATGTCCTCCTAACATTCCATTGAAAATAGGCAACATTTGAATTACATAACAACTGCAATTTAGACTAGCTCCTTCTTTTTTACTGATAAATATGGGCGAATTACCTTTTGTAATTCTATTGAACGAAATGGTTTTGAAAGGATGTTGTTTGCACCTGATGCGAAAGCAAGCTTATGATCTTCTTGAGAAGCTTTTGCACTTACGATAACAATCGGTATTTCCGACAAACCCGGTTCAGAACGAATCCACCTTGTAAGTGAAAGCCCATCCATTCCGGGCATCATTATATCTAGCAGGATTAGATGGATCTCTTGCTGAAATAAAATGTATTGTGCTTCTGATGCTGAATGAACAACGAGAACATTCAGATTATAAGCCCATCGTAGAACATCAGCGATGATCTCACAAATAGGTTCTTCGTCATCGACAATAAGAACGGTGAATTCTTCCATAAGATCCTTTCGTAAAAGTCTATATAAAGAGATTTTCATATAGCTCTGAGCATTGAAGATATCAGGTAGCAGCTACATGTGAACTAGATAGGGGTGATTTGATAATCCTTATTTGATAACTGAACTGCTATGAGAAACCATTACAACAGGATGGGTAACAATGTTGGCTAGAAACGCTATTCGTATACTAAGGATTGATAAGAAACTGACCCAACCTGTATCATATTTGTTCCTCATGAATAACGGAGAACTCTTGTTATGTTCTGATAATGTCTCTGCAACACATGCAAATCTCTGAAGGATATGGAAGATACCTCCGCACGAAGAAGTTTGTCCCAAATTTCGGGGGGGATCTCATGAGGCTTTTTCTTATATTGTAAGACTCTCGCAACCTCATTGCGTGATTTGTCATTAAGAAGTAAGTCGGCCAAATGATCCTCAGTGGAACAGAATACAGAATTACAGTTATAAATTATTGCACAGATTTTATAACTTTCCCTCACTCCCAAGAATGATTTTGCCACATACGACCCTAGTGTGACCTCTACTCATACTCCATTAGAAAGGGCTGCTAATCTGTTAAAGATAAAGATATCAGCTCTGGATTGAAGTGGACCAGTCCGGTGATCCCGAACTCCATGAACTCCGATTGAGTCGATTTTTGGGTGAATTATTAACCTATAACCTTATGGTAATTTTGCCCCCCAATTCCTAGCTTATTCCAGAAATATCACCCACTGCTCAACCTGGTTGAGTGTGGAGTTACTTTATCAACTTAAACACTTATGTTTTTAGGGACTCAAAAGGATCAATAATTCTTAGAACATCAACTTACAGCAATGATCTACTTCTATCCTATCGAGACGCAATCCGCTTGAGTATCCATCCGATAATAATCGAAAATATGAACTCAATAATATTAAATACAGCCTCCCCTCGCGGTGATTCATCTACAATATTTATCTCAGCTAAAAATATAGCCACAGTGAAAGATCCAATAATTATCAAGAATAATATATCAACAATATTACTTGATAGAAACTCTCTTAAATTCATTCGTAGTTATTCCTCACAAATGTAGTTTTGGTGGCGGCAATAAGAAGTAAGCTGCTGTAGTGACGGTGCTTCTTAGACCAGGCAAGTCAAAGGAGTACTGATGAGAACCTGCACACAGTCTACCCGTGATCTAAAGATATCAAATTGAAACATGTCAGAAGTAAAACATAACCAAGCGGAAATTGTATA
>CP070708.1:2959619-2975590 GCA_020350285.1 Anaerolineaceae bacterium | reverse complement strand
AATTGGCTGGATGGAAACCTTCAAGAAACCTGTTAATCGTGTTGATGATTTTTTCAATAGGCTGGTACCACGGTTTTCGGTCGGTGATCGGTGGGCAATTTGCAGTCATCGAGGCGCTCCTCTTGATAGGTGGACTGCTTGCTATTCAAAAAGGTCAGGATAGTGTGGCAGGGGTCTTATTTGGACTGTCTATCGCAAAGCCTCATATGGCGATTCTTCTCATCCCATTTGTATTCCTCTGGGCACTCAGAGCCCGACGGTGGGTGTTCATCTCGTGGATGGTTTGCACGGTGGTGGTATTAATCGGTGGATCACTATTGCTGATCGGAGATTGGCCTTTGCTTTGGCTTCGACAGATGAACGACTATTCAGGGTGGACCACCAACCCAACACCAGTCTCAATTATTGCTGGAGCATTTCCGGCTGCATCAAGGAATCTTGAAATTGGTCTCACAGTGGTTCTCATGCTTTACCTCTTTTGGGACTGGGTTAGTGCGATGGGCAAAGGAGATCGTTGGTTCCAGTGGACAGCAGTGCTAACGATTGTGATCACGAACATCATCCCACTCAGGACCGCTACAACCCATTTTGTAGTGCTTCTTCCAGCGTTGATTATGATCTTCAACGCATGGGATGAACGTTGGGGAAAGAGTGGAAGAATCGCGATCGTATTTTCATTGATTGTGATACTCATCGGTTTATGGGTTCTCTTCTTGATTTCGGTTGAAGGGAATATCGAGAATGACATTATGTATCTGCCCATTCCGATCCTAAGCCTATTTGGCCTGTGGTGGGCTAGATGGTGGATTGTACGAGCCTCGTCTATAAGGGTTTAGAAGCAACAAGGGTTCTTGAATCATGTAGATCTTTCTCACAATGTGATTGACGTATGTAGAGTAAGGATCAGGCGCAGCTCTAGGAATATCCACTGATGTGATTTGAATAAACGCGACGGTTGTGATGAGAGTCAAAAAAGCCGTATTCGTAAGCCTTGTACTAACCTGGGCGTTTGTCACACTCCTGGTCTATTACACATTCCATAAGCCAATACAGATTGAGCAAGTAATGGCGATAGGGGAGACCCTCTGGGCGATCGTGGTAACCGGGTTGGTGATCCTGGCTGGAGCAGCGGTGGGGAGATCACTCGTCTCAAGATTTGACCTTTGGAAAAACTCGACCTCCGTTGAATCAATAGCGATGGAGATAGGTATCGGTTTGGGTTTGCTCGGTTTGGTGTGGCTAGTGCTGGGTATGCTTGGAGGTTTTCATACGCTCGTCGCTTGGATTGTTTTATTCGGGATTTGTGTCATTGCACGTCGCAATATGATCGGTTGGAGTCGTGATCTCGTTGACAATGTAAGAGTTCTTAAACCTCGATCCCGCGGAGAACGGTGGTTAGCAGCGTTTGTCTTCTTTATGGTCGTCACGGCTCTGGTAAGCGCTTTGGCCCCGCCCTCAGCATGGGATGCCTTGCTTTATCACCTAACTGGACCGAAGATGAATATCGCCTCTGGATGGTTAGAGGTGACCCCACAGATACCCGAAACGGGATACCCACAAGGGATGGAAATGCTTTACGCCTGGGTATCGCTGTTGGGATCACCGAGGGCCGCAGCGGTTCTACAATGTTTTTTCGGCATCTTGACCCTGCTCTTGGTTCGATACTGGGGTGAGAAACTTCTAAACAGTCGTGCGGGTTGGCTCGCGTGTGCAATTCTTTTAAGTGCAACAACCTACCAGTTGATGATGGGAAGAGCATATATCGATGTTGCGACTATCTTCTATACCGCTGTAGGCTTTTCCGCGTTAACGCAGTGGAATGAGACCCACAGTAGATCCTTCCTAGTTCTTACCGGGCTATCAGCAGGTTTCGCCTTCGGTACAAAATACACCGGAGTTGTGATTGGGATAGGACTGACTGTGCTCATACTCGTAGAACAGCCACGTAACTGGATCAGAAACCTGATCACCTTCGGAATCCCTGCAGTTGCCGTAAGTGTTCCTTGGCTCATTAAAAACATCGTCGCGGTGGGGAATCCGACCTATCCATTTTTCTTCGGTGGCCTTGGTTGGGATGAGATCCGCGCATACTGGTATAGCCAACCAGGAACCGGGTTGCTCCACACAGAACCTTGGAAGTTAGTAGCCGCACCCTTCATCATGACCCTCGTAGGTGCGGAGGGTGCTAAGACCTGGCATGCCACATTTGGACCGCTTTTCATTCTCTTCGTTCCTCTGATCGCTGTCCGTTGGAAGGAACATCAACATCGTACCTGGCTTCGGAATGCGCTTATTCTGTCTTTGGTGATTTATTCAGCTTGGCTTTACGGAGCTGCTGTCTCAAGATTGATGGTCCAACCTCGCTTTCTCTTCCCATCTTTGCCGCCTTTAGCCGTACTGTCCGCCGTCGCCTATGAGTCACTCCGTTCATTGGAATTGAGGTCGTTTTCGATTCATCGCATCCTGGGAGTATTTATCGGGTTGGTGTTGGTCTTAACAGTGTTGCAGACCGGGATGGATACGCTTCAGCACAAAGATGTACCAGTATTGACAGGAGCTATTTCAGAGGGTGATTATCTCTACCATCGATTGGGTTGGCACTACGCTGCTATGAAAGCAGTGGAAGATCTACCCGAGGATGCCAAAGTCCTCTTCTTATTTGAACCACGTAGCTACTATTGTCCTCCCGAACGCTGTCTCCCGGATGGGATATTAGATGTCTGGTATCACGCGCGTAGGTTAGGAGGGACATCAGCTGATCTAGCTCAAACTTGGCAAAAAGAGGGCGTTTCTCATGTTCTCCACTACGCGCTGGGTGCGGATACATTGAGGCAAAAAGGAGTTGACCCATTCACTGAGCAGGATTGGGCAGAGCTGGAACGTTTACAGACACAGCACATGACCCTGATTGAAAACTTTGGGGACGCCTATCTACTCTATGAGCTGACACCATGAGTAGATCAGGGGGACACGGTAAATTGCGATTGATGGTATCAGCCTCGCTATAGAAGGGAATGGATACTTGGGGCAGGGGAATTCATGGTCCTGAGCAAATTGATTGGGAGTATAAAAGGTTCTTTCAGTGGCGATCAGCAGCCTAGTCTGAGGGCGCTTGTGACTCTGGTGCTGCCGATCTCGCTCATCCTGCGAATCCCTAGGTTAGAGACCAGACCCATATGGTACGACGACGCATTCAGCATCTTCCTTTCACGAGGATCTCTGGGGGAAATCATTTCAGGGACAGCTGCTGACACTATGCCTCCTTTGTATTACTTTCTGCTTAAGGGATGGATGTCTCTATGCAACCAGGTGTGGTTCTTACGAACGCTTAGTGTCGTATTCAGCTTGGGCATCATCGTTCTTGTTTATGTAGGAGCATCAAAGTGGTTTAACCAGCGTGCCGGACTTTGGGCAGCGCTGTTCACAGCTGTCTCTCCCTTACAGGTTTACCACGCGCAGGAGATTCGGATGTATGGGCTGATGACATTCGCTTTGTTTGCATACATCCTTTTCTTCATACGGCTATGGAATGAGCGTGGGGTAGATCGTGTTCCATGGGGAAACTGGATAGGTCTTGTCCTAAGCGGAACAGTAGCGGTGTATTCACATAATTTGGCCATCTTTTCCATTGTTGTACCAAACCTAATCCTCGTATTCCGACGGGAGTGGCGCTTTCTTGGTCAACTTATGCTGGTCCAGATTGGGATCGGGGTATTATGGCTGCCTTGGCTGATATTTGTGCCGCTGCAAGTTGTAAAAATTCAGACCGCTTTCTGGACACCTCAGCCTGGGCTACGTGAAATACTCCAAACCATTATCGTTTTCCACACGAACCTGCCCCTACCTGATTGGTTTATACCGATTGCATTGTTCACCAGCTTACTGGCTGTGGCATTGGTGTTTTTTGAGATCGCGAAGATCGCAAAAGGAAATCAGATCATTCATTCCTTGCTGATGGTCACGCTTGTGCCAGGATTGTTGTTGTTCATTGCATCTTACCTTATGCGCCCATTGTTTGTCCCGCGTGCGATTTTGCTTTCATCCTTGGCATATTACGTACTTGCAGGCCGAGTTGTGAGTGACATTGACAATCGGGTGATTGCATCGGCCTTATGCCTGCTTATCCTTCTCCCTGCACTTATTGGCTTACCAGCACTCTATTCATT
Organism: Anaerolineaceae bacterium; assembly: GCA_020350285.1. Lineage (GTDB taxonomy): Bacteria > Chloroflexota > Anaerolineae > Anaerolineales > E44-bin32 > DUEZ01. The sequence continues at coordinate 2,971,424 of CP070708.1, read as the reverse complement.
TGAGAGCTTCCCACGATCGCCATTTCAAGCTTCGGCTGACGATCTCGTTGACAGGATCGGGGAAGGTGATGTCATTATTCACGACAACAAACTGAGTTATTTCCCAATGCACTTCTATCAACCTGGGTTACCCCAGGAGTTCATCGCTGACCCACCGGGATCACCCAATGATACATTTGCACCAGAATCCCAACTTGCCATGAGTATTTTCCCTGTAGCGGATTTGGATTCCGCCGTAGGGTCTGCAAAGCATGTATGGTTTATCGTTTTCGAACGAGCCATCGAAGAATATACCTCCCTGGGACAGCCAAGTCACCCTCATTTAGCATGGCTCCTTGAGAGGTTTAGCATGGCCGATAGGCTTACATATAATGATTTGTTGATCTATGAATTCACTCGCTAATTCATCCAACCGCTGGATCATAGCTTTACTGGCCATTGGACTCTTTGTGAACCTTGGCGCGGTGATTTGGGTTCGTGCACCGGGCTACATGGATGCAGAGTATTACTTCACCACGGCAATGAGGATTGTGGAAGGAAAAGGGTTTACAGAACCTTACCTTTGGAATTATCTCGACGATCCGACCGGAATACCTCATCCATCGCATTTATATTGGATGCCGTTTACAACGATCCTCGCGAGCGGTTCGATGATGATCTTAGGTACAAGTTTCCGGGCAGCCCAAATCCCTTTCCTGATCCTTGCGGTCACTTTGCCCATAATGACGGCTTTCTTATCAAAGTATCTACACGAGAATCAGGGGTGGGCATGGCGATCGGGACTGCTGGCAATCTTTTCTGGTTTTTATCTACCTTTTCTACTCACATCAGATACGTTTATTTTGTACGCATGGGTAGGATGTGGTGCACTCTGGGCGATGGTGGTGGCGAGTCGACGACCAGGCGGGCTACGGTGGCTTGGTGTTGGGATTCTTATCGGTCTGGCTCATCTAATTCGTACGGATGGTTTTCTGCTACTCATCCCAGCATTTGTCACGGTGAAGTGGACTAGCCACAAAAGAGTACATGCCATCATGGGTTTGTTGGGTGGATATCTTCTGCTCATCGGACCTTGGTGGGTGAGGAACACGCTTATTGTGGGGCAACCGATCCCGCCGGGTAATGATCGAGCTCTATGGCTGTTATCTTATGATGAACTTTATACATATCCCGGAAACATCCTGACCTCCGCCCGATGGTTAGGTTCCGGATTGATATCAATCCTGGGAGCAAGAATCGAAGCGCTGTGGGTTAATTTACAGCGATTGCTCATAGAGAATGGGGTTGTTTTTCTTAGTCCTTTCATGGTTTTAGGAGCTTATCGTTTTCGAAGTCAACCGCTTACGCGTATAGCCATCCTCTACCTGGCAATTCTTTTATTTGTGATGAGTTTTATTTTCCCCTTCGCAGGATCCCGGGGTGGCTTCTTCCATTCTGGTATGGCAGTGATGCCGGTCCTTTGGGCTTTCGTTCCGCCAGGCCTTGAGATCGCGATCCGTTGGGGGGCAAAGATACGGCGGTGGGACCCACAACAAGCGATGATGGTCCTCGGAACAAGTGTAATCGCGATAGTAGCTATCCTGACAGTTGTTCTTTTCTGGTCCAAGGCTGTTGGATCGGAATTAAACGAACCCCGATGGGAATCTAGTTTGAGTGCATACCGTGAGGTTGGGGAACAACTTCACAAGCTAAACCCATCCCCGGAGGTTGTGGCGGTTAACAACCCTCCAGGCTTTTATCTGGCGACAAATCTTGAATGTGTAGTCATCCCAAACGGATCGATCGATGTTTTGCGAGATTTGATCGTGCGATATCAGGTAGGTTGGGTGGTACTCGATGTAAACCATCCACCTGATTTGGCAATGTTGTATGATGAACCAACTTCGATCCCGTGGTTAAGCAACGAAGCGACATTATTCGATTCTGAAGGGCGTGAGATCTACTTGTTGAGGGTTATGTTGGAGTCAGCGTCAAGATGATCGGGAGATTGTCCCAACGGATATCAGGAAAGGCAGCCGTGGTTATATTAACCGCGCTGATATCGGTTGGAGGGTTCCTTTGGGTGAGTAATCGCACGATTGGTCTTGGTCTACCGCTCGATGATGCTTGGATTCACCAAACCTATGCCCGGAATTTGGTTGAAAATGGCGAATGGGCGTTCATCTCTGGACAACCGAGCTCCGGTTCAACTGCACCGTTATGGACCGTGATGTTAGCTCTTGGACGATGGTTGGGGATTGAGCCTCGAGTGTGGGGTTATTTCCTCGGTTATCTGCTCTTGGTCATCTCAACGTGGATTACCGGAAATTGGTTGATCCAACGAAGCGGAGCGTCGAATCGATGGTGGTTCTACACAGCGATATTACTCGCATTAGAGTGGCATTTAGTCTGGACCTCCGTCTCAGGCATGGAAACGATCGCGCTTATCCTACTTGTACTGAGCGTATTCTTCTGGCTCGACAGCCAGAATTGGAACTCGCTCGGAATGGGGATGCTGATTGGTCTCGGTGTTTGGATTCGTCCGGATGCACTCTCCTTACTCATTCCCGTTGCTTGGTGTAGCTATTTCCAGAACGCCGACCAATTCCGGAGAACCGTGGTCCGGTTGATACTTGTCGGGGTCGGCGTATTGATATTCTTTGGCCCCTATCTTGCATTCAACTACTCTCTTTCGAATGAATTGTGGCCGACGACTTTCTATGCAAAACAGGCTGAATACACAATCCACAAAGAGTGTCCTTTGGTCTTTCGTTTTTGGTCTCAACTTGCCCCGATGTTTGCCGGTGTAAGCGCCTTGGTAGTGCCTGGTTTGATCCCCATGATCACAAACCACATCCGTCAAAGATCATGGTGGCGGATGGCACCCCTCATTTGGGCCGTTATTTATGTTGGAGCATATGCACTTCGCCTGCCTGTTAATTACCAACATGGAAGGTATGCGATTCCGATAATCCCAGTGGTTATGGTTCTGGGTATCGAGGGAATAAAGACGTGGGTTAATCCATCTGCGGAATCGAATTCGAAAAGGTTGTTGTCTCGCACATGGATCCTTGCACTACCATTACTGACGTTAACTTTCTGGTGTTTAGGGGCACGCGCGTATGCACAGGACGTGGCGATTATTGAAACTGAGATGGTTGCAGCCTCCCGTTGGATATCGGCTAACACGGAGGAAGAAGCGTTGATAGCTGCGCATGATATTGGTGCTCTGGGATATTATGGCGAGAGGACATTGATCGATATGGCAGGTCTGGTCTCGCCGGAGGTCATCCCGATCATGCGCGATGAAGGGGCATTAGCGATATTCTTGGATTCTCGAGGCGCTGACTACTTGATGACTTTCCCAGGCTGGTATCCCATACTGGTGGAACATGGAGAACTGATCTACACTACGGAAGCACCTCATAGTATTGAGGCAGGCGGGGAGAATATGGCGGTCTATCGCTGGCGCCCGTAGGGGTTTGCACCCTAAACGTTGAGTATGCTATACTCGCCGCTGTCCTAGAATGGGTGGATTGCTTATGGATAAGATTGGGCTCATCATTGTCGACGATCATCCACTTTTCCGCGAAGGCGTAAGGAATGTCCTCGATGCGGAGGATGATTTGGAGGTCTTAGCTGAAGGAACAAGTGGAGACCAAGCACTACAACTTGTGCGCGAGTTAAGACCTCGAGTTGCACTGGTCGATGTCAACCTTCCGAATATGAACGGTATGCAAGTCACGCGCCAAATATTGGCGGAGAGATTGAACACGGCTGTTATTTTGGTGACTGCATACGATGACGTTGAACAAGTGCTGCATGCTTTTCGAGCTGGCGCAGCAGCTTATTGCTCTAAAGATGTAGAAGCTGGAAAGTTGGTGGATATCATCCGGCATGTAGCAATGGGTTTTTACGTCGTCGGTGATCAAGTTTACGACGCTGCTGGTTTAGAACAGTGGCTGTCGCGGGGTGTGGAAACTGTTCGGCGCCCCCATCTAGATGGCGACGTGGAAGCATTTACACCACTCTCGCCGCGTGAGATGGAGATTTTACAATATGTCACCCGGGGTATGAGCAACAAAGAAATCGCAGCTCGATTGGGGATTAGTCATCAGACGGTGAAGAATCACATGACATCCATCCTGCACAAACTGGACGTGGAGGATCGCACACAGGCTGCGGTATATGCACTACGCCACGGGTGGGTACGCCTTCAAGATACTCGTAAATAACTCGGAGACGTTATGACTGAAGCTGAGAATGGCGCGGAAGTTAGTCAGCTTGAAGCATTTATGAACTTCACTCGTGATGAGTTGGAGCAGGTCCGGTCTGAGACGACTGAGATTGGGCTGTTGGTTGAACAGAGTCAAGGAGAAGTGGACAAACTCGCCCAGCGAAACGACTCGATCATCGCCACACTGCATCAGATCCAATCGAACTTCGATACTGTCCCTCGAGAAGATATCCGCTCGACTTACGAAGCGTTTCAAGATGTGCAGCAACGTCTCTTCACCATGCGAGGCCAACTTGAGAAACTGCAAAGCGATGAATCTCACCTTCACCGAATGGAACAGTACCTCATAAAAACCTTGAATTTGTTGGAGGGTAGATCCACCTTAGATCTGGGTGGAATAGAAGGTGAAGCGTCGACAGGAATTCAACAGATCATTGAAGCGCAGGAAGAGGAAAGGCGTACACTCTCCCGTCAGATTCATGATGGCCCAGCACAGGCATTGTCGAATTTTATCCTTAAGACCGAGATCGCCATGCGTCTCTTTGAGACCGATCAGGATCGAGCGAAGGAGGAACTTTCGAGCTTGAAAACTGCTGCCGCATCCACCTTTGGTCAAGTTCGAGATTTTATCTTTGACCTACGCCCGATGATGCTGGATGATTTAGGTCTCGTACCCACCGTAAGGCGCTATTCGGAGGCTGTCAAGGAAAAAACTGGCCTCGATATAAATTTCATCATCACCGGCAACGAACGACGGATCGAGCCTCATATTGAGGTTCTTACATTCCGCGCCATCCAAACTCTGCTAATCAATATCCGCGACTACGCACAGGCGACTCAAGCCAAGGTCATGTTGGATATGGGTGACCGTCTCATTCGAGTTTCGGTCGAGGATAATGGAAAGGGTTTTGATCCCGACACTCAATCAGATGAAGACGCCCAGAGACAAGGTATTCGTACGCTAAGAAATAGGATCGATAAGATTGGCGGCACATTGGATGTAGAGAGTGCAGCAGGAGAGGGTACTCGGATCGCCTTTACAATTCCTACAGAACAGTAAGGACCTGTAGAATTTCTACAGTACTGGTGCACTTCACAGAATAACTCCTGATAAGCGGATTGGGGGACAATAAAGAGAGCTTCCCTATTACTACCCGCAAGATTTGATAACTTAAATTCAGCCTTACGGACATGAAAATGGGTCGAGTTTCTGGAGGGGAACCCTAGGATAGCATTCTTGTGATTTTTAGGGGAATTTACGTTTATTTTTACATCGGAAATAGGTCCTATTGAATAAAGATTTAGCAAAAAATATAATGATTCATGTCTGATCTCGAATCGGACAAAACGGAACAGGAAGGAGGTGAATGATTATGCTATATGCTCCAAAGGAGAGAGGTCAGGGCCTAGTTGAGTACGCGTTGATCCTTGTTTTAGTAGCCGTCGTTGTGATCGTCATTTTGGCACTACTCGGGCCCGCCATCGGCAACGTGTTCAGCAACATCGTGAGCAACATCTAGACAGCCGATGGCGTTGAGGAAGGGCAACGCCTCGACTGGTCTAACCTGCGGGAGCCCTATCTTGGATAGGGCTCTTTGCCGCAGGCCTCACGGCTAAAAACTGGTGCTCGCGGGCGTCCGCCTTGACTTTTAATCTGGAAACGGTATTATACGCACGACATAAGATATCAGTCGACTTAGCAGCAAAGGAGGCCCTATGCGCCGAGGCCGTATTCTGATCCTGTTCGCCCTAATCTTGATAATGGGGGTACTTGCCGCGTACCTTCTCATCGGTCGTGGCGGGGAAGAAGTAGAAGCTACGCCTACGGAAGAAGGAGTCGTTATCGTTCCTTCCGACATGGTTATGGTTGTCGTAGCAGCTCAAGATGTAGCTCGGGGATCTGAGATTCCGAGAGACGCCATCGTTTTGCAGCAGATGCCTGCCGATTTGGTGGTCGAAACCTGGATTGCAGGGACCGACGAGGAAGTTCTGTACAGCCAGGTTGTGGAACGTCGGGCACGGACAGATATCGCACGTGGGATTCCAGTCACAACAGCCATGATCACTGAGAAAGCGGGAGACCTGCTAGGGGCTGGCTCTGATGCTGCTATCGCAATCCCACCAGGCTACACCGCAATTGCAATCCCGATGACCAGGCTTTCCGGTGTGGCGTTCGCTCTACGTGATGGCGACATGGTTGATGTCCTGATCACCATGATGATGGTGGATCTGAATCCAGATTTCCAAACCAAACTGCCGGACCACAATCTCATGTTGGTCGATTCCGATGGCAATATCCTCACTGGAAGTGGATGTTACCGGGTATCCAGAACCGAGATGGGTCTCGAATGCACCAATGAAGAACCACCACCTGTTGGAAGAGTGGTCACGAATGAAGACTTAGATGTGGATATCTACGGTGTCCCTTCGGAGGAGCAACGACCACGGTTGTTGACCCAACGTATTGTCGAAGGAGCAACTGTTTTGCATGTAGGTACCTTCCCAGTTGAGGACATTGAAGAAGAAATCGTGGCTGTCCCTACAGAAGAAGCAGGGGTTGGAGCACCACCACCTCAGCAAGGAGAGGTGGAAGTTGTATTGCCTCCGACACCCGATATCGTGACGCTAATCGTTACACCACAGGATGCCCTGGCGATAAACTGGGCGATAAAAGTTGGTGCAGATATAGTGCTGACTTTACGTGCACCAGGGGATACAATGAGTGTGGAAACCGTGACTGTCTCCCTGCAGTACCTGATTGATAATTACAACATCACGGTTCCTGCGAAATTGCCCTATGGGATTGAGCCATCGATAGAACAACCCATTGTGCCCGTATTACCAAACGACGAAATCGTGCCTCAAGAGCAACAGTAATCGGTGATATTGGATGATAGATGGAGGTTTGAATGCAGGATACCGCGGACGAAATCATCCGCGTATTAATCGTTGATGATCACGCTGAGACGCTTGAAAATATTCGCAAGCTTCTGCAGTTCGAACCAGATATTGAAGTCGTAGGTGCTGCTCGTTCGGGTCAAGAAGCACTCGAGATGGCGCGCGAGACCGAACCGGATGTTGTCATCATGGATATCAACATGCCGGACATGGACGGCATCGCAGCTACGGAAGCCATCAAGCGAGATGTTCGCTTTGCTCAAATCGTTATCTTATCGGTGCAGAGTGAAGCGGATTATCTACGACGAGCGATGCGAGCTGGTGCCAGCGATTTCATCTCTAAACCTCCATCAGGCGATGAATTAATTAGCGCAATACGATCGCTGGCAGTTGAAGCCAAGCGAGCAAAGGACGAACAAAAAATCCTAGAGGGGACAGGTCCTCTACCACCTCTTATTGGTCGGGAAAGGTTCGGTCCTGAAGGAAAGTTGATCGCGGTCTATAGCGCCAAAGGTGGCGTGGGTTGCACGATCATCGCTACAAATCTCGCTGTAGGGCTCGATACAGCAGATACACCGGCAGTGTTGGTGGACACCGCGCTGCAGTTCGGAGATGTCGCTGTCTCCTTAAACTTGCAGTCGAAGAATAGCTTCGTCGACCTCGCGACACGCATCGATGAGTTAGATGTGGAAATTGTCGAGGAAGTCCTGTTGCAGCACGACAGTGGATTGCGGGTGTTGGCAGCACCTCCGCGGCCAGAGATGGCCGACGAGATTAACGCGGATCAAGTCCGTAAGGTTCTAGAATACCTGAAGCAGCATTTCGCCTACGTCGTCGTCGACTCTGGATCCACGATGGACGATATTACCCTCACTGTCTTAGATTTAGCAGATCTGATGGTGTCTGTGGCAACACCAGAGATCCCATCGATCAAAGATGCGCGATTGCTCTTCGACTTGCTCAGTGTGTTGGAATTCCCGAGAGAAAATACCATCTTCGTCCTTAACAAGATGGATCGGAGATCTGGTATCACGGCCGCGGCGATCGCAGAAAACCTCAAATGTACGGTAGACGGTGAGATCCCCTTTGATGAGCGAACTGTTACAACTTCAGTGAATCGGGGTATCCCTTTGTTGATCGCAGATAAGGGACAACCCGCTGCAAAAGGAATTCTTGAGGTATTAGGTGCAGTGAAACAACGGCTTGTTGAGAGAACTGAAGAGGGAATTGAGGAAGGTGAGGTAGAGCGCCCGCGCTTGTTTAGCCGCTCGTAGTGTGGGTACAAAATTCTTTCGCGGGTAAGGAGGTTGAATTGTGTCGCTGCTCAAACGGATAGAACAGGGACAAGCTCAAACCCCAGCAACCCCAGACGAGGTCTCAAGTACTGCTGGCACGACACGCTTAAGCCAGGTTAGAGAACGTCGCGTCGCGCCCCCTGGTGCCGCTCAACGGGATAAATACCATGACCTGAAGAGCATGGTCCAGAATAAACTGTTGGCTGAACTTGATCCCTCCATGGACGTCAGCCAGACTGCTGAGGTTCGTCGAACGATTGAGGAACTATTCGAGAACATCCTCGCAGAGTCGAACATCGTTCTCTCTCGTCCCGAACGGCGGAGACTCTTCGAGCAGATCGTGGCTGAAATCCTCGGTCTAGGTCCAATCGAACCCTTGCTAAGTGATGCTTCCATCACGGAGATCATGGTCAACGGTGCCAAACAAATCTACATCGAGCGCGGAGGCAAGATCTTTCGCGAGCCAGCATCTTTCGAGAGTGACGATCATCTCATGCGTATCATTGATCGCATTGTCGCTCCATTGGGAAGGCGAATTGACGAATCGAGTCCCTATGTAGATGCTCGTTTGCCGGACGGATCTCGTGTCAACGCAGTAATCCCTCCGATCTCTCTCGTCGGCCCAGTTCTGACGATCCGAAAGTTCTCGGCCGACCCAATCACAGTTCAGCAGTTGATCGAATTTGGCACCATCACCCCTGAATCGGTTGAATTTCTCAAGGCGTGTGTTGTCGCCAGGATCAACGTCATCATTTCTGGTGGTACTGGTTCAGGTAAAACAACTTTACTCAATGTGCTCTCCCAATATATCCCCACGGATGAACGTATTGTTACAATTGAGAACGCTGCTGAGCTCCAACTGCGTCAGGAACACGTTGTGACTCTAGAATCCCGCCCCCCAAATATCGAGGGTCGAGGTGAGGTCACGATCCAGCATTTGGTTGTGAACTCTCTGCGTATGAGACCCGATCGCATTATCGTAGGTGAGATTCGTGCTGAAGAAGCCCTCGACATGCTCCAGGCAATGAACACCGGTCACGAAGGATCGATGACCACAGCCCACTCCAACAGTCCGCGCGACACATTAGCGCGTATCGAAACGATGACTCTCATGGCTGGTATGGACCTACCTGTACGTGCGATTCGTGAGCAGATCGCATCCGCCTTGGAATTGGTCGTTCACCTTGAACGCATGCGAGATGGTACCCGAAAGGTGACCCACATTGCGGAGATTCAAGGTATGGAGGGAGATGTGATCACGATGACCGACATCTTCGTCTATGAACAAACAGGTTACGAAGACTGAAAGGTGATCGGTCGACTTCGCCCAACCGGACTGCGTCCTCGTTTCGTCGACAAAATCGAGCAATCTGGAATAAATCTGCCTGCCTCTATCTTTGGTGTGGGCGATCGAATGCGTGGATATTAATCATGGACACGACTATGATCTTAATGATTGGAGGGGGCCTCGGCTTGCTCGTCCTCATCGTGGGCGTTTTGATATCCGTTCTTGGAGAGCGGTCTGTTGTTGAAGAACGCTTAGGACGATATTCTGAAACCGGTGGCCTTTTAGCCGATGCACCGGAGTCAGCTGAGCAGGTTTTTGAGCGTCGAAGCTCGGTAGCGGATTTCTTTAATCGCTTCGGTGAAGGTACCGATCTGTTTGAGGGGATCTCAGCGAATCTTGCGCGAGCGGATCTTAAATTTCTTCCTGTCGAGTTTATTGCTCTAAGGTTCGGAACCGCTGGACTGGGCGCTATCATTGGCATGTTTGCCGGACGAGGCAACGTGTTGTTCGCGGTCTTGGCCGCGATCGTCGGCTATATGGTTCCGAATTTTTACGTCAAAGCTGCTCAACGAAGCAGGCTCAAAAAATTTGACAATCAGCTTACCGATATGCTGAATTTGATGGTCAATGGTCTGCGTGCAGGCTTTTCCACCCTCCAAGCGATGGAGGCGGTGAGCCGTGAGCTTCCCAGGCCTATCTCGGTCGAGTTCCACCGTGTGGTGCAAGAGATGCAGTTGGGTATCCAGATGGAAGAAGCGCTCGAGCACTTGATGCGACGGATCAACAGTGACGACCTTGATCTGGTGGTCACGGCCATCAATGTCCAGCGTGAAGTTGGTGGTAACCTGGCGGAGATCCTGGATACCATCTCTCACACGATCCGCGAGCGCGTTCGTCTTAAAGGTCAGATTTCGGCCCTCACAGCCCAGGGTAGGGCTACAGCCTGGGTCATCGCTGCGTTGCCGATCATCCTGGTCTTATTGCTCTTCGTGCTTAACCGTGAATACATCATGACACTGTTCACCCCCGAGAACCGGATGTGCGGTATCCCGATGATCATCCTTGCGGCCATATTGATCGTCACTGGTTTTATCGCGGTACAGAAGATTGTGGCGATTGATATTTAGAAGTTATCAATTCGCTGGGGAAGGATATTCGCTCACGATAAGATTATTAGGTGAGCTAACGAGGTAAAAGCTTATGGATCCGATACTTATCGTTGCAGGGGTGGTCATCTTTATCGTGCTCCTCGCGATTGTTCTGGTCGTAGTTGGGGTGAACGCACCTGAACCCACAGATCCTATCCAGGAACGACTCGCGGATCTCAGCATTGGCGACGAGGTCTTGACCCTGGAGCAGATCGAGCTCTCGCAGGGTTTCAGTGAACGTATCCTCTTGCCGATTTTCAATAAGATCGGCGAATTCGCCTCGCGTTTTACACCGCAGGCAACCCTGATGAACGCCAAGCGTAAGCTTGAAATGGCTGGACAACAGTTGGACCCAGCGTTCTTCTTGACGACAAAACTCATCATTTCCTTTCTGTTTGGCGGTGGCGTCTTCGCCGTTTTCTTGATGACCGGACGTAATTGGCTACAAGGCCTCGGTTTATCGGTATTGTTCTTTGTCATCGGTTGGGTCTTCCCAGATCTGTGGCTGACCGGTCGAATAAGCAGCCGACAAAGGCAGGTCTTTCGTTCCCTGCCGGATGCATTGGACCTGCTGACCGTATGTGTTGAGGCAGGATTAGGTTTTGATGCAGCTATGGGTAAGGTTCATGAGAAATGGGAGGACGACCTGGCGCTCGAATTTGGTCGCGTGCTGCAAGAGATCCGTCTTGGGAAATTACGGCGCGAAGCGTTACGCGATATGTCAGAAAGATTGGATGTTGCCGAACTCACAAGTTTTGTTGCTGCGGTTATCCAATCCGAACAGTTGGGTGTTAGCATGGCAAAGGTGCTACGCATCCAATCAGACCAAATGCGTGTACGACGTCGACAGATGGCCGAGGAGGAGGCCAACCGAGCTCCGATCAAAATGGTGTTTCCTATTGGATGCCTAATCTTCCCGTCGATTTTGATCGTTCTACTCGGACCAGCAGCGTTGCTCCT
>CP070708.1:2944422-2959519 GCA_020350285.1 Anaerolineaceae bacterium | reverse complement strand
CAACGTGCAGGAGGCCAAGTATGGCTTCGCCATCGACTAGAAGACCTGGTCATCAAAGAAGATTTCGTAACCAGCGCGGAGGTCACGAACCTATCATCTGGGGAACGGATCACGATCAGAGCGAATTGTTTTGTAAATGCAGCCGGACCGTGGGTTCGTCAGATCGCTCACCTTGCCGACCTCGATATCCCCATCGCCTTAGGCAAAGGGACAATGATCGCGTTGGCTTCCCGCCCTATACACACCATCATCAATCGCTGCAGGCCACCTTCTGATGGGGACATCATCGTCCCTGTGGGACCTGTTGCCATCCTTGGAACGACAGATGTCGAGGTCAAGTCACCCACCGAGCTAGATATTGCCCAAAGGGAGATAGACTTCCTCCTGGCCCAAGGCGAGATCCTTCTACCAGAAATGGCGAAGTTCCGACCACTAAGAGCTTGGGCTGGAATTCGTCCTCTTTATCGTCCCAGAGGACTTAGCCATACAAGGGAACTTCCACGTGGACATGTTCTCATCGACCATAGTGAAAGGGACGGCTTAAAGGGGATGGTGAGCATCTTCAGCGGTAAACTCACCACATTTCGATTAATGGCCGAACAAGTTGTGGATCTGGTGGTCGGAAAGATCGGCATCGGGACGTCATGTCGAACGGCAGAAACTCCCCTGAATCCTGAACGGCGAGAATTCTTTCAGCTACCCGAACGACTTGAAGCGATAACAGCCTCTGATCAAACTGAAGGAGAACAGATCGTTTGCGAGTGCGAATGGGTTCCTCGGTCAGCAATCGAAGATGCCATCAGGTCATCCTCTTCGACCGATCTGGACGATGTTCGTAGAAAGATAAGACTCGGCATGGGTCCTTGCCAAGCAGGTTTTTGTGGCTATCGAGCTGCAGGGATAGCACATGAAGTTGCCCCTTCTCCGCTGGACGGTCGATTGGATGCATTCCTACAAGCACGTTGGCGAGGGCTACGCCCACTCGGATGGGGACAGACGCTACGGCAAATGGAAATGACACGCAGAATATACATCGATCTACTCCATACCCCCGAGACCCGGGAACCATCCCAATGACTGAGATCGTGGTCGTGGGTTGCGGGCTGACTGGCCTAATGGCTTCAATCCTAGCGGCCGATCGTGGCGCCAAGGTGACATTGGTAGCGCGTGGAAGAGGTGGCCTCACGCTTTCACACGGTTGTATCGATGTCTGGGGAAGAGCTACTCCTTCTCGAGCCCTGAGCCGCCTTCGAATGAGCCATCCCTACCGACTGGCTGGTAAAGAATCCGTTCAGGCAGGAATTGAGATCCTAAGAGACCTCTGTCACCAAGCAGATCTCCCGTATCTAGGGAATATCTCTCATAATTTGCGATTACCCACGGCTGTAGGTACCGTCCATCCTACCGCGCTCGCTCCGAAATCCTTATCGTTAGGGGATTTGAGGAGTAACACGCCGATCACAATCGCCGGGATTGATGGGTTTCGTGATTTCTATCCGGAGCTGGCGGCTGCAAATCTACAAAAAACGGGAGTTACCGTTGTTGATGCTCTACACCTCCCACTACCATTATCAGCTGCTCGACGTGATCGATACGCGATGGACTTAGCCCACTCATTTGATGATCCACATTTTCGGGATGAGGTCGTTCGCATATGGAAGCCCCGTCTTTCGGGCGTCAAACGCCTAGGGTTGCCTGCGATTCTAGGTTTAAAAAACCCACAACTCACACATGAAGAACTTCAAGAGAGATTGGGTTTGACCCTCTTCGAAATCCCAACTTTGCCCCCCTCACTCCCGGGCTTTCGGCTTGAGAAACTCCTGCGCCGTAAAGCAATGGAGATGGGTGTCTTCCTGATTGAGGGTCCGAAAGTTTTAGGGCGAGTAGAAGGCTCCGCGAAGTCTGCACGTGTCTCTGGTGTTGTATTACAAACCACCGGAGGAGCTCGCACCCTTCCTACAGACATTGTCATCCTGGCTACAGGTGGTGTGATGCATGGAGGGCTGGTTTTCCAACAAAATGGACAGGTACGCGAATCCGTACTTGATTTACCAGTAATTTACGATGAGAGTAGGCAGCATTGGACGGCATCCTCACCGCTTGAGAGTCAACCTTATGCCAATTACGGTCTTCTAGTGAACGAGCAGATGCAACCTCTAGGTGCGGATGGTCAACCTATCTATACGAACTTATTCTGCGCCGGAGGATTACTCGCTAACGCTGATCGATCGAATGAAGGCTCGCGTCAAGGTATTGGAATTGCTACAGCATACCGTGCCGTCGAGGTAGCACTCGGATGATACGACCGAACCTCAGCACCGATCAATGCCTGAAGTGCAACATTTGCACTTCCGCCTGTCCAGTCGCATCCGTCTCTGATGAATTCATGGGGCCGAAATCCGTTGGCCCGCAAGCCGCTCGCTACGGGTATACTGATCGACCCCCATCTATTCTCTCGCTCACCTGGTGCTCTGGGTGCGGTATCTGCTCCCTCGTTTGTCCGCATGATGTAGCAGTTGCTGAGATTAACATCCAGGCTAAAGCTGAGGTTGTGAAGCCAAGAAAAGTCAAACTACGAGATCAGCTCATATCACGCCCCGAGCTGCTGGGACGCCTTGCGTTACCCGTTGCCTCTCTTGCGAATAGATCCATAAACTCCCGGGCAACTCGATGGCTTCTTGAAAAATCCTTGGCCATCAGTTCCAGTGCCCCTCTACCTGCCTTCGCAAATCAATCTCTTCGAACCCGTATGAGTTCAAAGTGCGTCGATTCGCCTCCAGATCCAGAAGTAGACACAGATCAAATAGTTGCCTTTTTCCACGGCTGCAGTAGCAACTACTACGAACCGGATTTGGGTATTTTAGCCATATCAATTCTCGAACAACTGGGGCAAAACGTAATCATCCCACCACAAAGGTGTTGTGGTCTGCCATTGCAATCGAATGGGCTATTAAAATCCGCTCGCCGCTATGCTCAAACAAACATATCTTCGTTGGCGCCCTTCGCGAATCGAGGGATACCGATCGTAGGAATATCGACCTCCTGCACTCTCTCGCTCAAACATGACTACCGTGACATTCTTGGATTGCAGGACGATCGTAGCAACTTGGTCGCATCTTCTACATTTGATTTTTTCGAGTTTCTTACCTTCCAATTAGCAGAAGAACTCAACCATTTGGAGTTCAAGCCTGTCCCTGCTGAGGCGTTATATCATCCGCCATGTCAATTACGCAGCCATGGAATAGGTTTTCCAGCCCTGAGAGTCCTTGAGCGTATCCCCGGATTACAGATTCTTCTATCAGAATCCGAATGCTGTGGTATCGCCGGGACTTACGGGATCAAGCAGGAAAAGAACTTGATTGCGCATGATGTTGGAAAATCTCTATTCGAGCAAGCACAGGAATCAGAGGTCGACTTTGTGCTCAGTGACTCCGAGACATGCCGTTGGTGGATCACGAAATATACCGGGCTTCCTGTCTATCATCCTTTAGAAATCATAGCCAGAGCGATGGAGATTGAATGAAGGACGAAGCTGCGTTATCTACATGCATATGTAAAGGCGGCGGCAGATGAACAGGCGTCGATATAAGCTCAAGCAAAAGCGGTAAGACTCTTATGATCACTTGTCATTGCGAGCGCTCCTTCGACAACCCTTCGGCAAGCTCAGGACATGGCTCAGGATAGGCTCCGGCGCGAAACCATCTCCTCAACGAAAAGCTTGCTTTGTTGCCGAATGGCTCCTCGCAATGACATGACAAAAGAAAGATAGCTTCACCCTTCGAGGGCTCGCAAAGACAAGTAAATGTGTAATGGATTGAACTTGTGATCTTGTTCTTCTGTGATGGAGGTCAATGTAGAGAAAATATAATTACCAAAATCATCTAGAGGGGAACCAACATATAACATTCGTCTAGCACCCTAGGAGGATGATCTCCGTGTCTTCAATTCAGCCCTCGGTGATCTTGCATAATGGTGTGATACATACATTAAATAAACATTTACCTAGAGCAGAGAGTCTGGCTGTATACCAGGACAGAATCCTGGCGCTTGGATCTGACGATGAGATTAAAAGACTTGCTGGTCCAAATACAGATGTAATTAATCTGAATGATCGAACCGTCTTGCCAGGATTAACAGACGCTCACATCCATCTTGAACAATATGCCTTCGCTCAGGAGAGGATCAACGCAGAAGTACCGAGTATGAATTCCTGCCTCGAAAAGGTTCGACAAGCTGTGCGACAGACCGAGCCTGGAAGATGGATACTTGGTCATGGTTGGAATCAGAATGAATGGGATCGATATGGCAACACCTCGGATCTGGATCAGGTTGCGCCTGAGAATCCTGTCTATCTGACGGCAAAATCTCTACATGCTGGTTGGGCGAATTCCGAAGCATTAATTCGAGCCGGAATAACCACTGCTTCTCCTGACCCTCCAGGTGGACATATTCAGCGGGATGCGAGCGGCGTTCCTACTGGTATCCTGTTTGAAACTGCTATGGAGATAATGTCAGAGGCTGTTCCAGAACCAAGCCTTGACGAGACTATCAACGCAATCCGCAAAGTTCAAAATAAACTTTGGCGATATGGGATCACGGGATTGCATGATTTCGATCGATCCCGATGCTTCCAAGCTCTGCAGATGTTGCATAAGGAGCATGAACTCGGATTGCGGGTGATCAAGAACATACCTCTCGACGATATTGATCATGTAATCAACCTTGGTCTGAGGACGGGATTTGGCGACGACTGGATACGAGTCGGGAATGTCAAGATCTTCGCTGATGGCGCCCTCGGTCCTAGGACAGCCGCAATGATGGAACCATATGAAAGTGAACTGGATAACCTAGGCATGGAATTTTACGAGCGTGATCAACTGTTGAAGATTTTCACTCGTGCTGGAGATGGTGGTTTGGCTTTATCGGTTCATGCGATCGGCGATCAAGCTGTTCATGATGTGCTCGCTGTTTTCGGGGAGCTCCGCCAATATGAGAGTGACAAAGGTTTAGAATACCTACCCCATCGCATTGAGCATTTACAACTCTGTCATCCGGATGACCTCCCTCATCTTGTGAAGCATGACATCATCGCCTCAATGCAACCAATCCATGCCACATCGGATATGGATATAGCTAATAGATACTGGGGTGCGCGTGTGAAGCACTCGTACGCTTGGCGAACCGTACTGGACGCCGGTGCAACCCTCGCATTTGGTTCGGATGCACCGGTAGAATCTGCTAATCCTTTTTGGGGTCTCCATGCCGCGATCACACGACAGCGTAGAGACGGATCCCCTGATAAGAACGGATGGATACCATCCGAACGACTCAATTTGCATGAAGCCTTGCTGGCCTATACTCACGGACCTGCAAAAGTTGCGCGTATGTCTATGATCACCGGTCAATTCGTTGAGGGATATATGGCTGATCTGATCGTTCTTGATAAGGACCCTTACGAATGCCCTCCCGAAGTGATTGGTGAGCTGCTCCCCGCAGGGACCATGGTTGGTGGTAAGTGGCGCTTCCGTGAATTTTGATCACAACAGATAACTTCTCGCGGAATTAATGATCATGGGGAATTTCTACTTATTTCTTCCCTAAGAGATGTGCTTCTTGCAATGGGTAATATTTCGGGGATTGTCTATTTGGGCAACCTACGTGAGTCCCCCTCCCTAACGGTTACACCTATATCATCTAAGTGTTCCATCAATGCTAAAGCGTATTTCCTCGAGGTTTCAAACCGATCTCGTACTTGTGCAACTGTGATTGTTCCCTCTTCTTCCAAGGTCTGTCGGACAGTAGCGACCATCCTTTCGAAAGTAGATTGAGAGAAAACGACATCCGCTGAGACTTGTTTGAGTTCCCCTGACTCGAGTAAATACGCGTATACATCACTACCAACCCAATCGACACACTCTTTCACCGAAGGGGTGCTGAACGGTGATTCTTGAAATCGACGCATCAAGGAATCAACTGATTCCTGCTGTTTTTCGGAGAGAATGATCCTATGATCTGAGGAGCGAATCCGAGGACCATCTTCGCTAATCACACCTTCCTGTTCCGCAAACCGCAGAACTGCGTTGAAGCTTCTCGAGTCAAACTGAAGTCGGCTTTTGAGTTCCTCGCGGGGAATTCCTGAGCGGAGAGGATGCAGCTCATGATAGGTTTCTAAGGTGCGTGCAAATTTCTTACATATACTTTGCCAAGTCCCTCGATCCATTACAAGAACCTCAGAATCAGGTCCTTGGGGCATACCTTCCAACAGGATCAACTCATCGATCGACTGGAGCTCCTCGATCGCATGAAGAGCTTCCTCCCAGTTTAATCCCGCCCATTCGATGGCTTGATTAAAGGGCACGGGGCCTGTTCGTGAAATGGATTGAAGTAACACATCCCCCGGTGTACCAGCGATCAATTTCTCCAATCCCTTCAGCGTTTTAGTATCTTTACGACGATGATATCGGATCGGATGGGGATTCGCGATTCGCCCCCCTCCGATTGTTAAACCTGGCGAAGGTCGACGTAGGATAAAGCGATCTTCACGAGTGGCAACGACAGGTTTATCTAAGACCAATTGGAGCCAACCATCCTCACCAGGGTTTAACCGCTCTCTACCAAGGAGGCGGATACGTGCCATCCTCTGCGCTGCTCCAAGGTAGAGCTTTACTTGGAGGTCATGTTTTAAAGGATGAACAGTATCAGGGAGTAGGTGAAAGTGAACATCGATCAAACGAGTGGTTTTGTACGAGCCAGGTAGAACCGCTACGTCACCCCGTTCAATATCGCGCACCTCGATACCAGAGATGTTTGCAGCAACACGGCTCCCTGGCACAGCTTGTTCAATCTTGGTTTTATGCGTTTGAAGTCCGCGTATCCGCCCTTTCAAACCCGATGGCAAGATCTCAATATCCTCTCCCACATTCAGTGAACCATCGATCAACGTGCCAGTCACAACGGTCCCGAAACCAGCTATGGTAAAGACGCGGTCGATCAATAACCTTGGGCGCGCCCGGTCCATCCTCACTGGTGCCTCACGGAGGACCTCGCTCAAGGCAGTGACAAGCTTATCCAATCCTTCACCAGTTCTTGATGACACCGGCACGATCTGGGTGTTCGATAGATGGGTTGACCGAAGCAGACCCTCAACCTCACCCTGAACCAATTCCAGCCATCCTTCCTCTTCCACCAAATCAATTTTAGTGAGCGCCACAACAGCTTGATCAACCTCAAGCAGGTCAAGGATAGCAAGGTGCTCACGTGTTTGAGGCATCACCCCCTCATCCGCTGCAACTACGAATAACGCAGCATCAATACCACCGATACCAGCCAACATGTTTTCAATGAAGTCCCGATGGCCGGGCACATCTACAATCCCGACCTCCTCGCTGGAAGGAAGCTTCATCCAGGCAAAGCCTAGATCGATCGTCATCTGTCGCTCTTTTTCTTCCTTCAAACGGTCAGGGTCTATCCCCGTGAGCGCTTCGACGAGCTTCGATTTCCCATGATCTACATGACCTGCAGTGCCTATTACTCTCATTTCAGTGAACTCGGCGGTTTTGATAATTCGCTTTGTATTGAACGGACAAATCTTATAGGCCGTAACCACACAACACCTAAATCAGTTTCACTCTATAAGAGGAAGCTGCAAGAAAATCATTACCCCCCTGATCGAGCGCGTTGTTCAATTTCAGCTGCCCAGTCGCGTAAGAGGTTGTGGATTTCAAGTACACGTTGCTGGTCGGTCTCGCGAATCTCAGCCAGTGCATGTAGGATGTCGGTGACATTCTCTTCAAGTAGTTGAATTTGAGGGATTAATTTTTCGTGAATACGGTCGTGTTCGCGCCATCCTTCATCGGCAGTAAGCTTATATGTGTTCCACCTTTTTTGATCGTCCGCCTGAAAACTTGTCCATTCCTGTTTCATACGGTCATCCGCCAGCCGTTGCATTTCGGTAACTTCGTTGATGCGACGTTCCAGACGTTCAATCACTTCCTCTAACTCTCGTTGCATTTGTTTCAAGGATCGGTATATCTCTTCATATGTGAGCATCCGTTCATCAAGATCGGCAGCCCTTTTCTCGAATATGGCAAGCCTTTGTTCCCACTCTTGCCAATTCCTCTCGAACTCCGCTAATTTCAGATTCTGTTGATCCAGGGCGACAGTTTGCGCCTCGCGTCGTTCGTTCTCACTTGCAGCAAGGTCGGAGACGCGGACCTCTATTCGACGCACGCGATCCTCCGTTGAATCGTGTTCCCCCCGCATAGTCTCGATCCTATTAAGGATCTCAGAGGTCTCAGTTTGCAATTCCCCCAAACGCCGTGAATCTTGTTTTCTTCCCTCCTCCAATGAGACCACGCTTCTCGAATGAGCTTGGTCCCTGGTGTCTAGATCTTCAATCATTTTCTCTAAGCTATCGATTTTGCTTGTAATTCGGATTTCACCTTCGAGACGATCATCCAACCCTTGTTTGAGCTCATCCATGACTTCAATTTCTGATCGAACCTCCTCCAGTTGCTTCGCTAAAGATTCAAAATCCGCTTTACGCATTTCCTCTATCGTCTTCTCCTTTTCAGTTCGGCGATCTTCCACGTCCCCTAACTGGCGGGAGAAATCTTGACGTTGTTTACTCAACGCTTCATCCATCTGATGGATGCGGGTCGTTAGACCGGTTAATCTGGTGATTTCGCTTGATAGATTCTGAAGCTGCTTGGCGAGTGACTCGAGGCGTTCCTCTGTTGTCAGAACTTGCTCTGACAATCGATTGATTGATTCATTATCCTTTCGTCGCTGTTCATCCAACCACGAAAGTTGAGTTTCGATCTGTTTCGTTTCCATCTTAATAACCTCATTTCATGCCGGCGGATTATAGCATGGCGTATACGATAAAAATCTCTACGGGAAGAGCTGTACCATTCCGGCTGCTGCCTCTGTCACCCATGGATAGAGAAGCTGTGGAAATGCACCCAGCAGGATACACATCGCAATTCCACCTATCAGGAAAATCTTTTCGGTTAATGTTGACGACATAATCCGCTCATCCAGTGGCGATCCCAGCAATGCATTTGTCCACCGTAATGCCGCCGCACAGACGCAAAGAAAAGCGAGTATGATCGCCCAGCCAGCGAGAGGATCTAGTGTCGCGAGCGTTGAAAGAAGCGCCCACCGTCCAGGAAATCCTGCAGTAAGCGGAAATCCCGCCATTGACGCTAACCCAATCAAAGCAGATGCTGCTCCTATTGGAGATCGATAAGCAGCCCCCTGAAGCGCTTGGAAGCTATCGTCAGGATGATCAAGGATTTTCGATGCTCCCATAGCCCACACAGCTAGATTTACAACACGAACACCCGATAAGCCAAGGGCAAGGCGGTACCCCTCAGGTATGCCGGTCCCAACTGCTAAAAGCATCACTCCAAAATCCGTAATCAATGCATATGCCATGACTTTTGAGAAAGACCTCTGGGCAATAGCTAACATGCTCCCAAAACAGACCATAGCTATCCCAACCCAGCGAATCATCTCAAATAGCCCAGGTACCGTTCGCAACCATGTATAGCTATCTAAAAACCGCAACAGAAAGAACAATCCCGCACTCTGCAAAAGAATAGTGACAAAGGATAGTGCATACGGGTTGGATTTCTCAGCAGCTGGAGGAAGCCAGAGGTGAAAAGGAGGGACAGCCATAATCACAGCAAAACCCAACGCAAGCAGCATGGTAGCTCTTTGAGCCAATTCAGGTGTTGCACTCGTCACGCCGAGGTTATCCAGCATCCAACCGGCGATTAGAATCGCCATCATGGCCAGGGTGTACAAGATGAGAAGCCGTAGGCCACCCCGACGAGCAGGAGTCTCGGAAGAGACTAAAACCAATACCGCTCCCATGGCAGTGAATTCCAAAAATAACGCCGCAAAGAGGAAGGGTTGAATGAGGAAGGATGCAGCTACCGAACCTAAACAGAGTAATCCTACGTAATAAAGATTCCGATTGGGTCGAGCAACCCAAGCTCCACCAAAAATAAATGCACCTGCAAGATAAAGGAATCCGACGGCTGCACGATTACTCTCTTCGAGTATCAGTGCTCGGCCAAGAACAAGCCATGTGCTCGTGATTTTCACAGCGAAACCAAGGATTTCGAATGGATTATCCAATGTGATCCACAGGGCAAAAACTGCCAGCAACGCAGATCCGATAGCTGAAATGGCGGCTTGTGTACGAGGGCGATTTCGAAATAAAGCGACCCCCATTGCTAACACAGCGGTTACCGTAAGGAGAACGAACGGAGCGCTCATAGTTAACCTTCCAGCTCCGGCTCCTCACCACTCCTAATGAGGAGAAGGTAACTAATAACCACCGCAATCCCTAGATGCACAGTTGCTAGAAGAGCCATCACCGCTAGCGAGGGCTCGATTGTTGTGTATGCGATCTCGAATCCAGAAATGATTGTCAATAAACCAACGCCAACTTTTACAGGCTCCTCTTGAAAACCTAGTTGCAACAAACCCATCGCGATTAAAAACGTCGCTCCATAACTCGCGAAAGTTGATATTTTCGGCAATGCTGACCATATGTCGCTTCCCAATCCAATCGCTGCTAGGAGGACGAGGCAAACAGCGATGAAGCGAAATATCATCCCTGAAGGAATCGCCTCCGGTGTCATAAGTTGACCAGCCCATCCAATATTTGCTAAAGCGATTGCGATGATGGCACATGCGATCAAGCCAGCCACTAATTTCGCTGCGGTCACCTGGAGAGGTAAAGAAAGGCCAACCAACCATGACACGAAGACATATTGAACAGCCAGCGTTGTTAGAACCAATCGTCGATTATCCAACAGAATGAGGAGCGCTCCTGTGAGAGCTACTGCGATCGAAGCCACAATGGCAAACTCTTCCAGCCATGTCATCCCAGCAACCTCCCCTGTGCCAGAATGACGATCAATAAAATGACGATCATCCACAACATAGCGCCCTCACCCTCAAGCAGTTCTCCAATCATGCGGAAAAGGTTGATGAGGGTCCGGCCTAATCGAGAAAGAACACGATAGAGAGGGTCTGGATCAAGCCAAGAAAATATTCGAGCCCATCGAAGGACCCTGGCTTCAGGAAATTGACGTAGCAGAATGACGGAAAGTAAGGCTAATCCAACGACAAGCACGAACACAATACCGGCTTCGAGACTGACACTTCCAGGCATCCTTAAACCAAGCCCGAAACCCACGAGGCTAGGTAGCAATAGACCTAAACCATACACGACCCTCACTAAACTTTCTCCCGTAGGCCAAGTAATGGAGGGCAAGAAGATGTGCCGCATACCACCAGTCGTGAGTAATACCATACCGATTACGCCGAGTATAGTCACCGCAAGAGATGTAGTATCTACTACTCCAGATACCAGGGCTGCTGAGATTACACCAGTTGGGGTTCCAGGCATACCTGCGAGGAACAACACCGCCAATCCAACCCATGCACGATGTGGGGGTGCAAAGATCTCGGCTAGATAAAACACAACTCCCGACAACAATAAAACACCCCCAGCAGCTGTGATCGGGGCACCACCCATCTCTTGGTTCAGACCTGCCGCTAAAACCCCAAGACCTGAAATCCCAAGGAGAAGAAAGGGTCCTGCAGTGTCTCGATCCAGGTGAAAAGCCCATCTTAAACCACCGATGATCACTCCTAGCCCTCCGGCTAGAAATAGCCAAGGTAGCGTTTCCATCGGCACACCAATATTCAACATCCTGGCCAATACCGATAACGCTGTTACTGGTGGCAGCAGACGGAGAAGGGTTCCTAGTTGACGTTGTTGTCTCTCTATTGGTTGAAGAGATATGTGAGGAGGTAGAAGCCCAAGTCGGAATAACACTGCAAGAACTAAGAATATCGCCGCTGTTGTCGAGGTCATAGGCGATGAGAGGGAAGTGGTTCCGCCTTCTGCACCATTTAGCAGTGCTGCCATCAGTACCAAGAGAATCCCCGCACCATCGACGGCGATGCGAACGAAAAGGGGAGAAGTTGATTTCCTGTCGTTCTGCATTCGGATTAAGAAGATGAGAGTTAGGATATCCACAAGAGCCCATGACATAGCGACAGTAAGTAAGTTGCCAGCTAGCATAGCGATCATCGCAATCGCCGGATAAGAAAGCATAACCACTCTTTGAAACGGTGTTGTCGTTTCAGATTGCGCAGCTTGAGTGAAAGCTACAGACACCATCAAGGTTGATGTTCCATAAAGGAACAACCAACCTACAGCGTCGAGGTGAAGCTCTAGTCGCGAGGCGAATAGGGTTGTTGGTTTCCAAACCGACAAGCTGATCACATCCGGAATACTGGTGACAAGAAGTAAGCTAACAATCCATGCCAGCAGTGCCGTTCCAGAGATAAGAGCCCATAAAATACGCTCCTGACGATTCCTGACAATCGACATGAGGAGCGCACCAAAGAGTAGGATTAGAATCGGAAGGATTGCCACCCAAACCTCATGACCAAAGGAGCTTGATAATGTGTGTCACGCGCACTAGCATACCACGGACCTTTACGATCTGACGACAAATTTTTGAGCGTGCTATACTTGATGGATCCTGTTGTGAGCGATGATATGCTCGCTTTTCATCAGGGTGATCACTATCCTATCAATGTGTAAGATGGGTTCCTCCCAAGGTCACTATCGACCCACCACACTGAAAGGTTCTCATGCAAAAGAAAAGCGCGGAAAACAAATCAAGCGAGAAGTTGGTCTCGATCGATGGCTATAGTCTAACACTCGATCAGATCGAAGCCGTCGCTCGAAATCATGTGAATGCCGAGCTTGCGTCGAACGCTCGGATTCAAGTGCAGGACTGCGCGAACACCATCCTTGATATAGCCAACTCTGAGCATCCTGTATATGGTGTCAACACAGGCTTCGGGATATTCGCTTCCCAGCGAATTGCTCCCGAGGAGACCGTTCGCCTTTCACGGAATTTAATCCTTAGCCATCTGGTAGGTGTTGGAGCCCCCTTCGAGAAGGATATCGTTCGTGCTGCGATCCTGATTCGGGCAAATACCTTTGCACATGGAAACTCTGGCGTTCGCCCACAGCTTATCGATACATTACTAGATATGCTCAGGTACGATGTCACCCCCTATATCCCATCTCGCGGTTCGCTTGGCGCATCAGGCGATCTAGCCCCTTTAGCACACCTGGCAAGTGTGATCTCGGCCCCGCTCGAGGATGACCAAGAGGATTACTCTGGGCAGGCTTGGTTTCGGGATCAACTAATGAGTGGAGCTGAGGCGATGGCTGCGGCAAACCTTGCCCGCATAATGTTGGGACCTAAGGAAGGACTTGCGATAACCAATGGGGCAACATTCTCCACGGCCACTTTAGCGTTAGCTTGTATCGATGCCGAGCGCGTACTGAGGTGCGCAGAGATCGCTGCTGCCCTTTCCTTGGAGGCTTTGCTCGGCGTTTCTGGTGCATTTGATCCAAGATTGCATGACGCTCGTCCACACCCGGGACAAATCATGGTGGCGTCTCGCATCCGAGAGCTGACAAATGAGAGCGATCTTCTCGACGCGGATGACCGTGTTCATGACGCTTACAGCTTGCGATGTATTCCACAAATCCTCGGGCCAGTGTGGGATATATTATCTTTTGTAAAAATGGTCGTGACCACAGAGGTAAATGCCGCCACTGATAACCCTCTTCTTTTCGATGAGCAGGCAATCTCAGGTGGCAACTTTCATGGTGAGCCGATCGGTCTTGCTGCGGATTATCTTAAAATCGCTCTCTCGAAGGTAGGTTCGCTATCTGAACGGCGAATCTTCCGCCTCACAGCGGAACATACGAACGCCGGATTACCCCCGATGTTGGTAGCGCATAAGGAAAAGGCTGGGATCCTTTCCGGGTTGATGATGCTGCAGTATACAGCGGCCTCGTTAACACTTGAGAATCAGGCTCTCGCAATGCCTGATACGCTTCACTCCATCCCTACATCAGCAGGACAAGAGGATATAAACCCCAACGCGACGACAGCTGTTCATCACCTTTCTGAGCTTATGGATAATCTATGGAAAATCGTGGCGATTGAACTGATTGTAGCTGCGCAAGCACTTGATCTGAGGCTTCTAGCGATGCCTCAAGCTAATTCTGGTGTGGGTACAAGTGCCGCTTACAAATACGTCCGCCAGCATCTTCCCTTCCGTGAAGTAGATAGCCCTTATTCGGAGGATATCGAAGCATTAAGCGAGATCCTTAGGGCTGGTGATTTGACCAGAGAGGTAGAGAGTGCACTTGGTGGGTTATAGGATGGGTCGCTTCATACTTACGTTATGCTATAATCCTGCGCAGAATCAAACTTGCCGGGAAACTCATGAATATACATTCGTCCAATCACAATGGGGAGATGAAGGGTATTTAAACTCACCCGGCGTATATTTCTTGTGAATATTTATATGACGGTGTGGGCTACCCCACACCGTTTTCATGTAAGTTCATCAGGAGATTTTAATGTCAGAAATAGCACCGGTGAAAGGCACTCGAGACTTTTACCCAGATCAGAAAGCATTCCAGCGCTGGATGTACAATCATATACGGGTCGTCTCGGAGAAATTCGGTTACCAAGAGTATGACGGCCCTTTCCTTGAGCGGCTAGAGCTATATGCAGCCAAATCAGGGGATGAATTAGTGAAGGAACAATCATTTGTCTTCCCAGATCGCGGTGGAGAGATGATCGCGTTAAGACCTGAACTCACCCCCTCCCTCGCCCGCATGTTGGCTATACGAAGCAAATCCATGGTTCGACCCATTCGATGGTGGTCCTTTGGACCTTTCTGGCGCTATGAACGACCTCAAAAAGGCCGCTCTCGTGAGTTCTTTCAATGGAATATCGACCTATTGGGTGTCGATTCACCGCAGGCAGATGCTGAAATCGTCGTCATCGCAGCTGCATTCTTCGAAGCCATTGGTTTGAAAGCAGCGGATGTCCGCATCAAGGTAAACAACCGTCGTTTGGCGGATAAACAACTAAGCGCATTGAGTATCCCATCTGAACAGCGTCAAGAAGTGTTCCGTTTGATCGATCGACGTTCGAAATTGAGCCTACAGGACTGGGAAGCTTAT
>CP070708.1:2925152-2944322 GCA_020350285.1 Anaerolineaceae bacterium | reverse complement strand
TCGATTGTGACGTTGATCGAGATCGTTGTTCGATCGGGACTGTAAAGATTAGCATTTGACAGCAAGTTAACCATGACCTGCAAAACGCGCCTAGAGTCTGCATGAACAACAGGGATCACCGCTGGAAGCTCCACGGATAGGAACTGATCGCGCTTATCCAATAATGGCTGCATGATTTGAGTAGCCTCGCCGATGATTTCCCCAAGATCTGTAGGACGTGGTGATACACGGAAGTGTCCTGTCTCTATACTGGCGCTTTCCAGTAAATTATCGACAAGCGTTTGTAGTCCAAGAATACCCAGGTGGAGAGAATTCAACAACTCATTGAGTTCAAGGGGGTTAAGATCGGAAGCTTGGTCCATCAGTAGCTCAATGGAAGCCGCGAGCGCGGATAGCGGGGTTCGAAATTCATGGGATATATTGGCCATGAAATGACCCAAGAGCCGATGGACGGCTTCAGCTTCACTGATATCACGAATAACAAAGACGACCTCAGTATCTCCCGCATCTGCCGGCGCTAACTGTGCGCCGGTAATGGCCAATATCGCTTGTTTTCCATCTGCTAACTCCACAAAGATCCTGCGTCTTTGACCAGGGTGAGGGATCAGTTCACTAAATCCCTCTTTCGTCTCCAGCGGTCGAAAGAATTCATCACAAGAGCGCCCCATAACTTGCTCGCGTTTCCAACCCGTGATGCGCTCTGCACCGGGGCTAAAGAATGTGATACGCTGGCTGTCATCGAGGATGACGATTCCTTCAACGATCGCCTCAAGAAGTTGATCTGTCCAAGCTTTTTCTTGTCGTAATTGTATGAGGGTTCGCCGTAGGTCAACTCGAGCGCTATCCAGAGCTTGTGCAACAAGTGAGGCCTCTCGAACCCGAGCTTCAACTGTCACAGGTGTATCCAGATCTCCCATACTGAATGCCTCGGCTGCTACAGTAAGACTTGCGAGGGTTGAGCCAATCCTCCTGGCCAAATATGCCCCGAATACTGAACCAACAACCGCAATCGTAAGTATGCTTCCAACTAAAGTCCAAACTAAGCGCTGACGACCAGCAATAATTTCCCCAACATCAAGTGCGACTTCGACCTCCAACCGATCATCACGGATCGGTAGCCTCAATGCAAAGTAGGGTTGATCTAACAAATCAAAAGTGGTTCTGCTCCCTGCTGTTGTTTCACCTTTCGCGAGTATCTGACGGGGCGCTCTTGATAATTCGTTCAACTCGGCGGTAAAACTCGTAGCGGCTAACTGCCCGTCCACAAATAGCGAGTGCTCTAAACCGGTTTGAGATCGCATCTGCTCAGCAAACGTATTGCTGAGTGTGATCCCGGCAATAACTCGTCCAATTTCTGTGCCGTCGCTCACAATTGGGCTCATCGCGAGAAGCGAGACCCAGGGGACATCCAATCTTGTGTCGCGGTAGATATCAGTAGGCTCGTTTGAAGCACAGACATCCATTCGAATTTCCTCACCCGCACCAGCCACAAAGTTGCCAGACTGATCACACACAACCACAAGATCAGATCTGGCTCCCGTTTGGAGGGTTTGCAGATAATCTTGCAGGGCGTCAAGATCCTTCCTTAAAAGTAATTCCTGGAGAGTGGGGCGTTGAGCCATGAGTGTGGCCAAGCTTATAAGCTCGGTTTCTCTCGCAGCGTAGAGGGCTTGTGTGGTGGGGCGCCCTTGATCCAACTGAGCCCATGCCTGGCGATCGAGTTGTCTACTGATCAACCACAGCGCTGGTAGACTTGCGAAGGCTGCTGTCAAGAGGACAAGCACAATTGCACTAAAGATCATTTGTACAGGTAGGCTATGAGGATCAATCTTGAGGCGGTGCATGATCTAACCACATCCAATGTTCATTATTCGAGGCACCATCCCATAGTTCTTCTTGGGTTTTCAGTATTTTAATCTATTAAGGGGAACCAAATGTGTTACGCCTTGCAGTCTTACTACGAAAATCTCTGAAGTTGGAATTTGGTGGTGTATGAGAGTCTCACTATCTTTGATTTGAAAGTAGACCAGTCTCACCATCTCGAACATCCAATCCCAATAAATGGGCAAATAAGAACTTCTTTAGCGTTACTCAGTCCCATTATCTTTGATGTCCTACACCCTTTAAACTAGGCTGAGTTTCTAAGCCGAAAATCCCACACTCATCACGAAATAACTGTTACTCGTACACCGGCGCATGCTCGAACTGGCTGTTGTAAATCTCAGCGTAGAAGCCGTCGCGCTCCAGCAGTTCCTCGTGTACCCCTTGCTCGACGATATCGCCCTCGTCCAACCCGGTCTCATTTCCCACGAAATGATTCAGAAGATTTCACAGTTGAACCATTCTTCTTGAAAATCCTTTACATTCTGTTATTCATCGAGATACGCAGCCAAGTGGTAACTATTCAGATGTCATCTAAAAACCAACACAACCTCTATCTCTCACCAACAAGATACTCAATCTATCGTTTGAAAGTGCGCCATTCAAATCCACTTCCTGATCTACATCCATGATTGGGAGAACGGACTGGTAAAAGCATCAACACCGATCAAGATACCTGAGAGTCTAACCGCAAGAGTTAGCTGCATCACATCATTGTCGGATAATGTAAGGCTTGAATCATATATTGTTCAATCTGACTAATACCGCACAATTTAGTTGACGATTATTTTAGAATATGATACCGTATTTGCGAATTAGTGCACAAATTATAGTGCTGTTTTGATGTTTCTATTCTCCTCGTTAGGATTCCATTGTTGAATTGTCGTGGTTTCGGTCAATCTGGATTGGCAGGAAATATGACCCTCGATGGGGAAGTTGTGGGGTCGTAAAAAAGTCAAATCCCTGAAATCGGCTTAGCGACCTTGCGGGCAATATGCATCTAGGTCGGTGGCTTCTCGTATTCCACTTCTATCGTACTGGAGAGGTCAAACCAATGACTACAGATAATAGGTCGGAAAGTGCTCCCTGCGGGGAGAAGCGGTACACAGCCGTGGAACAAACGATGCAGCGCTTTGACTATCAAGAGCATGGGCTTGTGGAGGTGCTCATTACCGCTCAAGAGGAATTCGGTTATTTGTCCAAGGATTTGCTGACCCACGTAGCAGACAAACTCCACATACCTTTAAGCCAAGTGTACGGTGTTGCAACATTCTATGACATGTTCACGCTTGAGGCGGCCGGTGCAACGCATGCAATGGTGTGTACGGGGCCTGCTTGTTTCATCGTTGGCTCCAAGGATGTATTGGCAGAAGCTTGCGAGTTTGCCGGTATATCAGAACCGGGTCAAACCAGCGCCGACGGAAAGTACAGTGTCAAGGAAGCAACTTGCCTGGGTCTATGTGACCAAGCCCCTGCCGTATTGGTAAACAAACAAGCCCAGGTCAATATCGCAATCGATGATGTGCCTGCGATGTTACAAGGACAGGCGTCATCGCCATGCATTCAGGTGAGCGGTGAACCTCGTATACTAACTGCTCCAATCGGCAGGCTTTCACCGACCGATTTGGATGCCCATAGGTCAGAGGGTGCCTTCACCGCGCTGGAAAAAGCTCTGTGCACGATGACACCCGAGGAGATTATCAAGGAAGTGAAAGACTCTCGCCTATCTGGGCGCGGCGGGGCTGGCTTCCAGACAGGTATAAAGTGGCAGTTGGCAAGAGAAGCTCCTGGTAAGAATAAATATGTTGTGTGTAACTTCGACGAATCGGAACCAGGCACCTTCAAAGACCGCGTCCTGATGGAAGGTAATCCGTTTCGCGTTCTTGAGGGCATGACGATTAGCGCGTGTGCCACAGGTGCTCACAAGGGCTACATCTTCATCCGTGGTGAGTATCCTACCGCAACGGACATTGTGGAAGAGGCGGTAGACAAGTTGTACGCAGGAAATCTGCTTGGAGATGACATCCTCGGTAGCGGATACTCAGTCGATATTGAGGTGCAGCATAACGCCGGTGCTTACATCTGCGGCGAGGAAACCGCCCTGTTTGAAACGATCGAGGGGAAGCGCGGACACCCACGCATAAAGCCCCCTTTTCCTACCCAGGTAGGCTTGTTCGGCAAACCAACAGTCATAAACAACGTTGAAACGCTGGCGGTTGTACCGAGTCTCATTCTCAATGGTGGCGAGTGGTTCTGTCAGTGGGGTATGGGCAAGTCAATAGGCCTCAAACTCTTCTGTTTGAGCGGGCACATTAAAAAACCCGGCATTGTTGAAGTGCCCCTTGGCCTGACCGTTCGGGAACTAATCGAGAATTTTGGTGGTGGTTTTGTTGGTGAACCCCAAGCCATTCTGGTGGGTGGTGCCGCCGGTGGATTTCTGCATCCGGACGAACTTGACACGCCACTCACGCATGAGGATCTCGCTCAATTGGAGGTACCGATAGGCTCAGGCGCGATCATGGTCTTCAATCAGTCGGTTGACTTGTGGCAGGTCCTACAGGCTTTGGCACACTTCTTTGTCCACGAGACTTGTGGACAGTGCGCCCCATGCCGTTTAGGAACCATGCAGATCTACAAACTTCTCAACAAGATCAACCTCGGTATAGCAAAGTCCATTGATCTGCAAAGGATAGAAGATCTCGGCGGGACGATTAAGAATACATGCGTGTGCGGTCTGGGCATGACCGCTGCAAATCCTGTCCTGACAGTTCTGCATCATTTCAATACAACGCCGAGAGTATAAGATCGCTATTCCACTTCGGGTAATTGCCACTTTACCTGTGAACAATCAATGGGGGATATCTAAGCAGGACTGTTCGACACCTTGTTGGTCAACGCACCGGCAAGGTGTTTATTCTGCGGGCTCAGCACCCTTGGAGAAGTGATCGGCTACATATTTGGCGCTGTCACGAGGGGTGGACAATACAATCAAAACCTTAGTAATTTCGGGGCCTATACTTTGGAAGCCATGGGGCAGATGCCCGTCAAAGAACAGGCTATCGCCCGGTTCTAGGACAAATGCCTGACTATTAACGGTGTATAGCACCTCCCCACTCAAGCAGTAAATAAAATCCTGACCGTCATGGGAAAGTGGTGGACCACTGCGCGCTCCGGGGTCGAGCTGCAATACAAGGGGGGTCACCAGTCGATCCACCATACCAACGCCTAAGTCTGCCATCGAGCCATGCGAAAGCTGCAAGTGCAAACGTTTATCGGATTTTACATGCACGATGTTTAGCTGCTCAAAAGGATTGAAAAATGCGTTGAGGTCGACACCCAATGCAGTGGCTATCCTTTTCAATGTACTTACCGTGGGTGAGGTCTGTCCACGTTCCAGTAGGCTCAATGTATTCCGTGACAGACCACTGGCCTCGGCCAGGGCTCGCTGGGAGAGGTTGCGTCGTTCCCGAAGCATACGGATTTGTTGAGCCACATTTACCGTTGTCTCATCCACACGATTATTTTTATTATTCATGGCGCTTTCTCTTGGAAGGTGCAGATTTAAAGGCTGTCGATGTAGTCCTCATTCACGCAATTGACAAGTCACTTGATCTTTTCCGCACACACAATAGTGCCTTATGATCCAAGTGGCCCATTTAAGTATCACATCATCCTGAGCATGCAAAAAACAATTGGCGCATTACTATCGCAGTATTAAGGCGATGTTATCATAATTAGGGATGGTCGTCCAATCGAGCGATTAGGATTTCACTTCTGATGGTTGTGAAAGCACTTCAATGCCGCTCGCTGATCTTAACTAGAGTGGACTCAGTTACGTCGAAAGAGACCACCAGAAACCAAATGCGTCGGACATAAAAGTGATAGTCTTCCGGCTCTTTTACGGAGTCTGCATCGTAGGCAAGTTATTGGAATGAAACCCTCACACTGATACCTGAATAACCACTATTCGTACACTGGCGCATGCTCGAATTGGCTGTTGTAAATCTCAGCGTAGAAGCCGTCGCGTTCCAGCAACTCCTCGTGCACACCTTGCTCGACAATATCACCTTCGTCCATCACCAGGATCCAGTCCGCATTACGGATCGTGGAGAGGCGGTGGGCGATGATGAAGCTTGTGCGGTTCTCCATCAGTTTGTCCATGGCTTGCTGGATCAAGATCTCGGTGCGGGTATCGACCGAGCTGGTGGCCTCATCTAGGATGAGCATCCTTGGTTCCGACACAATGGCACGAGCGATGGTTAAAAGCTGTTTCTGACCCTGCGATATGTTCGTGGCTTCCTCGTTCAAGACCAGGTTATAGCCCTCCGGAAGTGTACGTACAAAATGGTCTACGTGGGCAGCTCTGGCAGCTGCGATCACATCTTCGTCGCTGGCACCAGGTTGTCCATAGCGGATGTTCTCCATGATGGTTTCGTTGTAAAGCCAGGTATCTTGCAGGACCATACCGAACATGTCGCGCAAATCATCGCGCCGGAAATCTTTGACATTATGTCCATCGACCAGGATCGCTCCGCTATTGACATCATAGAAACGCATCAGCAACTTAACCATCGTGGTTTTACCCGCACCGGTCGGCCCTACGAGGGCGATCTTCTGCCCTGGCTTGACATCGGCCGAGAAATCCTTGATGACGATTTCGTCTGGGTTGTAGCCAAATTGGACATTTTGAAAGACCACATGCCCTTCAACTCTTTCCACCTGGACAGGTTCATCCACTTCAGGGATTTCCTCTTCCTCGCCCAGAAACTCAAAAACGCGTTCTGCTGCGGCTATGGTCTGTTGAAGGATGTTGGAGATATTGGCAATCTGGGTGATCGGCTGCGTGAAGGAACGAACATACTGGATGAAAGCCTGAATATCCCCCACAGTGATCGCGTTCCGAGTGGCCAGGTATCCGCCAAGGATAGCGATCCCCACATAACCCAGGTTGCCGACAAAGCCCATAATTGGCATCATCAAGCCGGATAAAAATTGGGATTTCCAGGCCGAGCTGTAGAGGATGTCATTGTACCCATCAAATTCTTCAATGCTCTTAGCTTCCCCGTTGAAGGCTTTCATCACCAAATGTCCGCCGAACATCTCTTCAACATGCCCATTGACGTGGCCCAAGTAATCCTGCTGTTGTTTGAAGTATTTCTGCGACTGGCTAATGATCAATCCGACGATCACCCCGGAAAGTGGGATGACCAACAGCGCGATTAACGTCATTTGCCAACTGATGGATAACATCATGATCAACACACCGATCACGGTCACCACCGAGGTGATGATCTGCGAAAGGCTCTGGTTGAGTGTTTGGCTGACGGCATCCACATCGTTGGTTATGCGCGAGAGCACTTCACCATGGGTAGTGCCGTCAAAATACCTGAAGGGCATACGGTTGATCTTCTCAGCGATATCCTTTCGAAATCGATAGGTAATATCCATCGATATGCCCGACATGATCCAACCTTGGATAAAGCTAAAGAGCGCAGAAGCGAGATACAGTCCCAAGGTTGTAAGGATGATCCTGCCAATAAAGTCGAAATCGATCCCAACGCCGGATCCAGAGATCTGACCCAAGACACCTTCAAATAGCTTGGTGGTCGCCCGCCCTAATATCTTTGGACCAAGAATGGTGAAAACCGTCGAGCCTACAGCGAAGAGCATCACGATCACGATGGCAATCCTATAGGAACCAAGGTACTGAACCAGCTTGGACATCGTGCCCCTGAAATCACGGGGTTTTTCACCCCGCATCATCGCCATTGGGCCGTGTCCCATGGGTCCACGCCTTCCCATCGGACCACGCCCTCTCATTGGAGGACGTTCTTCCATGTGACTGTCTGGCGGTCTGCGATCTGATGATGTGTCTCTGCCACGCCCGATCATGCCAACTCCTCCTCGCTCAACTGCGACTTAGCAATTTCTCGATAGGTTTCGCAGGTATCCATCAGGTCGTGATGTGCCCCCTGACCGACAACCCTTCCTTCATCGAGAACGATGATCTGATCGGCGTTTTTGACCGTTGCCACGCGCTGCGTGACGATCATCACAGTGCTATCCCCAGTTTTTTCCTTGAGCTCCTTGCGTAAGGCTGAGTCGGTCTTGAAATCCAGAGCCGAAAAGCTGTCATCGAAAATGTAAATGGGGGGTTTCTTAACCAGCGCACGCGCAATCGCCAAGCGTTGTTTCTGTCCTCCCGAGACGTTCACACCGCCTTGTGCAATCTCGGCCCCAAAGCCCTCCGGCTTGTCGAAGATGAATTCGCTAGCCTGGGCAATATCTGCGGATTCTTTCAGTGTCTCGCTGCTGGCGTTTTCGTCGGCGTACAGCAGGTTGCTTTCGATCGTGCCTGAAAACAACATGCCTTTTTGCGGAACATATCCGATCTTGTCGCGCAGATCGCTCTGTTTCACTTCGCGGATATCATGTCCATCCAGATAAATGGCACCTTCGGTCACATCATAGAAGCGCGGGATCAGGTTGATGACGGTAGATTTACCACAGCCGGTTGAGCCGATGATGGCCGTCGTTTCGCCAGGCCTAGCGGTGAAGCTGATATCATGCAGTACGTCGTCGAGGGCACCCGGGTAACGGAAGGAGACGTTGCGAAACTCGATTTTGCTGACGAATGGATCGCTGAATTTCTTAGGATCCTCAGGATCTTTGATGATCGTATCCGTCTCCAGTACATCCGCGATACGACCGCCTGAGACCGCTGCTCTTGGTAAGAAAATGAACATCATGGACATCATCAGGAAGGCAAACACGATCTGCATGGCATATTGCAGGAAGGCCATCATGTCACCCACCTGGATGTTCGCTTCTGCGACCTGGTGTGCCCCAACCCAGATGATTCCCACGGACAATCCGTTCATCAACAACATCATGACGGGCATCATCGTGACCATCACCCGGGCAACAAACAAACTTGTATCGGTCAGATCCCAATTGGCTTTATCAAAACGTTTCAGCTCATCCTCTTGCTTGTTGAAGGCTCGGATGACCATCATACCGGATAGGTTTTCACGTGTAACGAGGTTGAGTCGGTCGATCAGACTCTGCATGATTTGAAACTTCGGCAAGGAGATCGAGAAGACAATTAAGATCAGGCCGAGTAACACAATCACAGCTAAAGCAATGATCCACCACATGTTCGCGCTCTTGTCGATCGCTCGGATGACACCGCCTATACCCATGATGGGAGCGAATAAGACCATACGCATGATCATGAAGATCACCATTTGAATCTGGGTGACATCATTGGTCGAGCGGGTGATCAAGGAAGCCGTCGAGAATTGATCGAATTCCACATTCGAGAAGCTCTCTACTTTTTTGAACACTTCCCTGCGGATATCACGCGCTGCGCCAGCGGCGGTTCTCGAAGCCAGAAAACCAACCGCGATCGTAGCAGCACCACCTAACAGCGAGACGAGCAACATGGTGCCACCAATCCGTACAATGTAATCGGTTTGCAGCCTGCCGGTATCCATCCCGAGCGCTTCATACTCAACCTTGACCGTGCTGACTGCCATCTGGCTGATCATGTTGTCCCCAAGGGCTGCGAACGCCTCATTTATCCTGGTGCTCATCTCAGAAAGTTGCTCAGCCGGCATCATTCCCAGCAATCCAAAAACATCCATGCCTGGAGGGATCCTTGAGGGGTCGAAGTCAAAGCCCTCGCCGAAGGGTGGAACTTTTGAGGGGTCTTCGATCATCTGCTCGATACCAGAAACAACCACCAAGGATCTGGCCATGATGGGGGTTAATAAATCAATTTTTGCTTGGTCGATCTCCTTGAGGATATGGATTGGTTCATCGGCGAGTGCAGGGTAATCCACAAGATACTGATCCACATTGGCAGAGGTCGGTTCCACCAAAACGTATTCCTCCAGCACAAGCGCTTGCTCCTCAGCACTCATGAAAATAATAAGCTTATCCATCTGGCTTTGGCGGATCGCTTCAGGAACAGCATTCTCCACACCGCTCTGTTGAATGCCATTATTGACGATCTTCGAGAGGTAATCGGGGAGTGCAAGGTTGGCGTTCGCCTGGACGAACAGCAGTGCAAGAGATAAGACGATCAAAAGGGCATAAGGTCTTAAGTACTTAGCCAAACGTAACATATCGGAGATGCTCCTCCTGAGAATAGATTAACTTCGCACTTCTATGGGTAGGGCAAGATGGCTGACTTTATCGATCAGGATGTTCAATCCCGAAATGATGGTTTCCTTTTCACTATCCGAGAGGTTCTGGGCTAGTTCATCTATCCACCCCTGACGGGCATGGAGACCTTCTTCAAGAATCCGATGGCCCTTCTCGGTCAAGGCTATTTGTTTGACACGTCGGTCATCCGGATCCTCCGTGCGCAGTATCAAATCCTGCTGCACCAGACGATCCAGCATTTGGCTGGCGGCGGCACTAGTCACACCCAGATGAGCGCCTACTTCCGTGACACCGCAGCTCCCTATGCGGTGAATATGGAAGATTGCACCGAGATTCGACATCGAAAGTCCACATTCTCTCGCATAGTGGAGGATATTGCGCATGGAGTGACGCATGGATACTTCTGTCCATTCTTTTAACGTGTAGACAAACGGATCGGCTTTCATGCTTCACCTCTCTAAATAGTTAAACGGGCTGAATTATAAAGTCGTCTTAGGAATGTGTCAATGGATTCTAATGAGGAACTATGTTGGAACTCGAGGAGTTAGTAGGGGCGAAGCAATCTCCTCAACGATAAGATTGAGGGATAAGATTGCTTCGCCCCTACCATGATGATTTACAGGAACTTCTCAGGATCACCCCAGATGATTCATCTTGAAGGGCAGAATGCTGTACACGCAGGCACCTCCCCCCTAGCCCGTTCTTCAGCGCTCAGAGACCTCAAGGAACTCTATCAACTCGATCGACAAATCAGCAAAATTCTGCACGCCATCTTCCGAGTGGTCCATCCCTGTAATCGCTACAGCCATACCTTTCTCGGGCTTAATACGCAGGTGGGCTCGCGGACGGCCGTTCGAACCGTTGTGGAAGATTGTCAGGTCTGGGCTTCCTAAGTTGTCGCAGTACCAACCCAGACAGATCTCCCCGTACTCACTGCTGGCATAGCGCTGAAACACCAACTCTTGAAGGCGTTCTTCCGAGACATATGTCTCATCCATCACGCCGATGGCAAAGAGCGCCATATCGTAGATTGTTGAATGCACTTGTCCAGATGGCGCCGCGAAAATGTCCGGTGCCTCGAAAGACTCTGCTCCGACCGGCTTTGCGATGTAGGTCTTAAGAAGATCCGGGTAGGACATGCCCGTGACCCGCGTCATCACGAGCCCCAGGATTCCGAAGGCATTTGAGGAGTACATGACATCACTTCCTGGGCGGAATGCCAGATTCAGTTTCTCGCCGTCCCACATATCCGAGAGATGTGAGACTCCGCTTTGATGCGTGAGAAGGTGGTAGAAATTGATGGGACTGTCAGCGTAGCGCTCAGGCATGACGTCGGCATAGTCGGGAATGTAGCGCACGATGTTGTCCAGAACATCCTCAATCTCCCCTGATTCCAGAAGCTGCATGAAGATCATTGCCGTCACTGGTTTGGAGACTGAAGCGTAGACATCCGTTCTCTCGAGCCGGTTCTGGCCGTAGGACTTGGTCAGTACGACCTCGCCATCCAACACCAAGGCGATATTGATGTAGTTGTAATTGGTTTTATACGCAGAGACAATGTTATCTACTTGCGCCATCTGCTCGGGGTCAAGCAAATTCTCGCCGACGAAATCCCCGAGTCGTGAAGCAGCAGCTGTTATTAAGACCGCGATACAACTCACGATCAAGAGAATTAAATAGGACTTTCTCATCACCCACCTCCTTGAGCCAAATCTACCGTTACTCCAATATCCTTCAAGTCTGATTTCTTCCCTATGCTAATCAGCGGTTTCGGAATGAATGCTACTGCGATGCTATACCGAACTAGTTACAGTCTAAAGAAAATATCCCACGCTTACATCTAACGAATGTGAGATTCTGAAATTAGACAGGTGTCGGATTTTTATATCCATCAGGTGACCAATTTCGCTCGGAGTACTCATTGGGAGTTGTGTAGTAAGGTTGGAAGGTAGCGAACCGCCCCTACGCGAAGAGAATGACGAGTTCTAGTGGATTATATAGGGGAGCACGGGCAGGGAAGTTCACCTGCATCTTCGACCGTACGCCCCTACCTCATTTGTATTTCACTGCGAGGACCACCAGGGAAACACATGAGGGTGTGGGCGTAACCCACACCCTCATGTAACGACTTCTCCGCAATTGAGTTTTATTACAATACCTTCTTAAAACCATTGGGGAACGTCTCAGGATCCCCCCAGAAGATACACTTTGTCGGACAGACCGTGGTACAAGCGGGCGCCTCCCCCATAGCCCGTTTATCAACGCACAGGTCGCACTTCACCGCCTTATGGGTCTCGTGGTTGAACTGCATGACATCATAAGGACAGGATTGAACGCAACTGGCTCCGCACATGATGCACCTTTTGCCCTCCTGTATGGTCATGACTTCTGTAAATCCGGTTTGAACTTCATCAAAGGATTGAATTCGTACACCGGGTTCCACATGGGGCATTTGCGCGCGAGCAATAGGATCGAATTTCTCTTTCTGAGGCTCTGTGATCGCCTTCAAGAACTTATCTCGCCCTAATCGACCTAATCGAAGATCGCGACCGTTGAGATATCGGTCAATGGACCTCGCCGCCTCCCTGCCCGAACCGATGGCCTGTGCTATAGACT
The DNA here is from genome assembly GCA_020350285.1 of Anaerolineaceae bacterium. Lineage (GTDB taxonomy): Bacteria > Chloroflexota > Anaerolineae > Anaerolineales > E44-bin32 > DUEZ01. The sequence continues at coordinate 2,931,656 of CP070708.1, read as the reverse complement.
CTGGTCCGTAAACCACATCGCCCCCTGCGAAGACACCCTCCATCGGTGTCTCCAAGGTCAATGGATCGGCCTTAAGGCCGCCATTTGAACTGACTGGAATCCCCTGTTTCTCTGCAAAGGATAGATCGGCAACCTGACCGATGGCCACAACGATATTATCGGCCTCAAGAGTGGTTAGATCTGTTTCATCATACTGAGGATTGAAGGTCCCGTTCTCATCGAAGACACGCGTGCAGCGCTTGAATTCAATTCCGGTAAACGTCCCCTCCTGAGACAGGAATCGGTTGGGGCCATAGCTGTTGATGAGATCAACCCCCTCTTCGATGGCCATGCGGATTTCGCTTTCCCAGGCCGGCATTTCCTCTCGGCATTCCAAGCACACCAAAGAGACCTTCTCCGCACCTACTCGAAGAGCTGTCATGGCCACGTCCATGGCCACATTGCCACCCCCAACGACGATAACCCTCTTTCCGATGGATACTGAATTCCCAAGCGCAATGTCCCGCAGGAAATCGATCCCCCGAAGAACACCTTCGATGTCCTCGTCTTCGATGTTCAAACGGACATTGTCATGGAGCCCTGTTGCCATGAAGGTGGCCCGATAACCATCCTGCTCCAGATCCTCAAAGGTGATATCACTCCCAAATGTCACCCCAGTTTGGATTTCTACCCCTAAGTCCTGAATGGCCTGAATTTCATCAGCAAGGACATCTTTAGGCAGGCGATAATCCGGAATACCGACGGCCATCATGCCGCCAGCAACAGGTAACTTTTCAAAAACAGTTACCTGGTATCCTTTTCTGGCCAGGAAATACGCCGCGGTCAAGCCAGCCGGACCTGATCCGATGATGGCAACCTTTTCATCTCTCGCCTCTTCGACTTTCGGGATATAACGATCCGCACTGGAACGATCGTGATCAGCCACGAATCGTTCGATGGAGCGAATAGCTACCGGCTCATCGATTTGATCGCGATTACAATCAGCTTCACAGGGGTGAGGGCAAACCCTCCCGCAGATCGATGGAAATGGGCTTGTTTCTTTGATGACCTGCATCGCCCTTTCGAATTTCCCCGTGGCAACAAGGCTCACAAATCCCTGGACATTATTATGAGCCGGGCAACCTACCATACAGGGAGACGTGTCCTGCTTTTCAGCTCCAGAAATGCCCGGCACGGCTAGGCAGCCGTTGCATAGCTCGTTGTGGTGTAAGACGATCCTGGTATCCGGATCGATGGTGATGGCATCTTCCCAGCAGGTTACGACGCATGGGGCGTCTTCACAATGGTGGCAATACAGCGGCAGGAAAAACGGTGCCCTCTCAATGACCCTCACCAACCTTGGTCCAACACCCAGCTCATGCTCCTGTTTACAGGCAATTTCACAAGCGTGGCAACCGCTGCAATTTACTTCATGGATCATTAAAGTTGTCTTTTTCATCTCAACCGTCCCTCACTCATCTTCGCAGCGAGATATGTTGCACAACAGGACCCTCAGACTGGTTGATCCCATCACCGGATCCGTCGATTCCGGTGAGTTATCCGTCAGGATGTTGATGTTAGATACATCCCAACCATGGTCCGGAGACCTAATCTCCGGATACCACCAGGCATGCTCGGCGGCGATCACGCGGGGATCGATACCTTCGTTCAGTTTGGCGCGTTGTTTAATGCGTCCACGTGGCGATTCGATCCACACCCAGTCTCCCTCCTGAATGCCGTGTTTCTCTGCAGTATCAGGATGGAGTTCCATAAGGGGATCGGGTCTGATCTCCCTGAGCCAGGGGATTTGTCGGTTCGCGGAGTGGAAGAATGTTGCGGTCCTGAGTCCTGAGTTCAGGACATAAGGGTACTTCTTAGCCAACTCGGGTGTAGAAAAGGGACTTTCTGTGATCTCTGTGTACTTGGGGATGGGATCGCGACCCCATTTCTCAAGAATAGTGGAGTATAGTTCCACTTTCCCTGTGGGGGTCCTGAAACCCTTTTCCCTGTATTTGTAACCTCTCTGTTCTCCGTGCAGATAGCCCACCTTCTTGAATTCCTCCCAGGTCAGGCCAGACGGTTCTAACGTATACTCAAGCGCATCCTCTACAGTGTCCCACCACTGCTGACCCATGCGCTTGCCCAGCTCCATGAAGATCTTGTGATCCTGCCAGCACTCGCCGATCTCGACGGCCTTTACTCTAGCAAGCACGTATCCGTGGAACTTCCAATTGTCCGCCACGTGATTCTGCTCCAACCAGGTTCCGGAGGGAAGGAAGATGTGGGCCAACTCCGCAGTGGGCGTCAAGAAGAAATCGGCCACCGCGAGAAAATCCAGGCTGCTCAAAGCTTTGTAGACCTCCCTGGCGTTGGCTCTCGTTGTCACCGGGTTGGTCCCTACCAGTAATCCCGCCTTGACTGGATAGGGTTTGCCAGTCAGAATGGCATCCCAGACAGGCTTGGGCGTGCAGATGGTCATTCTAGCAGCGAGCTTGTATTGTTCCCCGCCGAGACGCTTCTTTCTCTGCTCGGGGGACAATTCAGTGTGTGCGGAGAATTCAGAGATATTTCTGACCGGAGGCCTCACGCGTAGGGCGTTCCCACCGGGAGCGTCGAGGTTCCCGGTGACGGCCATCAGGCCGATCACAGACCGGGTGTAGTCGGTAGCGTTGAGGTTCTGCTCCGTCGTCACTCCCCAGTGGATGCCGGCTGGCTTGGTGGTGGCATACAACCTAGCAGCCTCTCGAATAAGCTCTTGGTCGACCCAGGTGATCTCTGCCACGCGGTCGAGGGGGTAATCGTTCATCACCCTCTCTACAAATGGCTCCCAGCCATTAAGGTGATGCTCTATAAATTCCTTGTCATAGAGTTCTTCCTCAATGATCACGCGGTGGAAACCCAACGCCATAGCTGCATCCGTGCCGGGCCGTATCTGGAGCCAAAAGTCCGCCTTCTCAGCATAAAATGATCTTCGAGGGTCTATGCAGATCAGTTTGGCTCCCGCATCAAGAGCATCCCAGAATTTCGCTCCCTTGTATTCGTCCGGATTGGTCCACAATGGATTGCAACCCCACATCACGATGCATTTGGGATTATTCTCATAGTCACACGCCGGCAAACTTCCGCAGGTGATCAGGGAGGCTCCAATCCGTGAGAGGTAGCACATGTGCCCCGCCGTGATGATGTTCGGTGTTCCCAGTAAGTTGCCAAAGCGGGAGAAATGGCTTTCGTAATCCCGACCGGTCCCCTGACCGATAACGATACCTTCGGGACCATACTTCTCAATCACCTGAGTGAATTTCTCGACGCAGGTGTCCAACGCCTCATTCCAGGAGATCCTCTCCCAAACACCATCGGATTTTTTCATCGGATGCAGCACCCTGTCCGGATGATAGGCAAGTTGGGTAATGGACAACCCCTTCGTGCACATGGTGCCATGACTGATCGGTGAGTCGGGATCACCCTCCACCTTGATGACCACCCCATCTTTCACATGGGCGATGACACCACATCCCCCATGACAGCTTCGGCAGACTGTTCTAACTTTCTTAACCTCTTCCATCGATTCCTCCAAATCGTGAAGCCACTAAACACGAATAACACTCTGGTCAAACCATGAATGTGTCTAACTACTGCAGTTCATTCCTCCTGAATCTGGTGTTTATTCCTGCCAGTATTTCGTTCTGATCTCCTTTTTCAGGATTTTCCCCTGAGGATTTTTAGGCAAATCGTCTACAAACTCGACCGATTTGGGCGACTTGTAATGGGCGATGTTGTCCTTACAGAATGTGATGATGTCCTCCTCTGTTGCCTGAGAGTCCTCTTTAAGGATTACCAAAGCGTGGACACGCTCAACCCAATAGGGATCCGGGACACCGATGACGGCGACCTCTTTTACAGCAGGATGTCTGTAGAGGACGTTCTCCACCTCAATGGGATAGACATTCTCCCCTCCCGTGATGATCATGTCCTTCTTCCTATCCGCGATATAGATGTACCCCTTCTCGTCGTAATACCCCATATCCCCCGTATAGAACCATCCATCTCGAATGGCTTCTTCTGTCTCCTCGGGTCTGTGATAGTACCCTGTCATTATTCGTTTGCTCTGCACAACGATCTCCCCGATCTTCCCCTCCTCGACATCACGGCCGTTATCATCGACGATTCGCACATGGACTCCGATACATGGTCGCCCACAGGATGCAAGCACACTCAGTGCCTCTATGGATTCTTCTGGAATGTGGTGGTTTTCTTGACTGAGAACTGTTACGTCAGGGCCAGTTTCGGAAAGACCGTAACCTTGGATAAATTTAGATCCAAAAACTGAAAGACCTTGTTTTAGGACTTCCGTCGGCATGGGGGATGCCGCATACCAGATCCTCTTCAGGCCTTGAAGATCATATTTGTTAATATCAGGAAGGCTCAGCAGGGCAACAAGTTGCGTCGGGACGATATGAATATCCGTAATCCGCTCCTCCTGGATAGTCTTTAGAGCGTCCGCCAAGTCGAAAGGAACGGGCATGATCACGTTGCATCCACCCTTCAGGAAAAAAGGCCAGATGTGGCTATCTCCGCCAATGTGGAACATCGGAAGAACGACGAGGTGCCGATCGCCAAATTGCACCCCAATATCCAGAGCCTTCATACAGGTGTTTTCCATCTTCTGTCGATGTTTGTAGATGGCCCCACGCGGTATCCCGGTCGTCCCGCTCGTATAGAAGATGGTAAGGAGATCCTCTTCCGTGACCCTGGATTCGGGTTCTTCTATCGGTTGGCCCTTCATCATTCCCTTGTACGCCTTGACTTGCCCCTGCTCATCACCAAAGGACAGGAAGAATTCTGTCTCAGGTAGCTGTTTCAAAATTCCATCGATCGTTTCGACCAATTCGGATCCGAGAAACAGGACCCTCGGCTCAGAATCATTGATAACATGAACGAGCTCGTCAGCATGCAAGCGGGGATTGTAATGCGCGAGGATAAAACCCCCTTTCATAGCCGCCCCAAAGACCTCAGGGTATTCAAGTTGGTTCCACGAAAGAATCCCGATGATGTCCCCTTTTTTGAGCCCCAAGGCGTTAAGACCATGGATGAGTCTATTCACCCTCTCATTAAAATCCTTGAAGGTTACCCTCTCAGACTGGTACACGAAGGCTTCACTATCCGGATAGAGGATGGCATTTCTATGAATAATGTCGGCAAAGGTCCCTAACGAATAGCGACATAATTCTCGTAACAAGTATTTCTTTGTCATAAAGTCCACCCCCAAACCTGAATTCCTATACCTCTAAGGCCTCTGTCGGCTTGAAGTGATGGGGAAAAAGAAACGATGATATTGGTCTCGATTTGTTATGTTGATGACAGCGCATTTCCATGGATTCCCACGATCGAATGAAATTGTCTCAAACCTCCGTCTGATCAGATCTACACGCATCCAGTTGGTTTCGGTACCCCAGCCCACTTACATGCAGAATTAGCAGGCCCCTCCGGAAATAGTTTGTAAAGCTGATAGAGTTTGAAACCGGTTACCTTGACAAGCCTTCTGATCATCGGACAGATGCCGTTTTCGAGGTAATAGTCTCTCAGATAATTAATTACAGTCCAGTGGTCCTCTGTTAATTCGTTTACACCTTCTAACGCTGCATAGGCCCTAGCGATGTCTTCGTTCCATTTCTCAGTTTCCTGCAAAAAGCCTTTCTCATCCACCTCGTACAGATTACCAGCGAGTTCTATTTGAGCCATAAATACAACCTCCTCCTGGATGATTTTCTCTTTCAACACGCTCTCGTTAATACTCCTCCCATTCGATGAAAGGCACTTTAACATCGACCATTGCATTGACGATCAATTCAGCAAGTCCGCCGTAAAAGATGTTGAACTTTTCCCGTGCGCCGTAGTATTTGAACATATCACGGAATTGCATCTTACAGTTTAAACAAGGCGCACAAACATATTTCTTTACCTCTGGATCGAGTTGATCACGAAAAGCTTCAAGAACCTGTTTGTATTTCATCCTGCCTGCAACGCGTACCTTCCAGTCCGTGAAGTTGGTTTGGGACATCACACTTAACCCACCGCCACCACCACAGCAGAAGTTGTCCACTCCGTGAGGTGTCATCTCACGAAACTGGGGGCAGAGATAGCGAAGAATTCTCCGCTGAGGTTCAACGATCCCGAGGTTCCTCACCATGTTGCAGGGATCATGAAGCGTCACTGGAAAATCGTTCTTCGACGGATCAAATTCAATCACTCCGCTGAAAACCAGGTTCTCCAGAAAAGGCATCACACTCTCTCGTGGGATATTCAAATCTCCGGTCAGTAAGCGGTCTGACACCGTCATAAAGGCCTTGTGTTGATGACCACACTCTCCCATGATCATTTTTCTTGCTTTTAGCCTTTTAGCGATCTGAGCATGCCTGACAGAGATCTTCGCAAGTTGAATATCGTCATAGAATAGACCATAGTTGACACCATCGTATCCTGCCACTTCCGATGAAAGGGTCCAACTGACTCCGGCTGCATTACAAA
>CP070708.1:2906652-2925052 GCA_020350285.1 Anaerolineaceae bacterium | reverse complement strand
GGTTCGCGAACCTCCCCTTTGGTATTTTTGTAAAATGCATGGTGAGATTTAAATGAAACGTCCGATCGGGATTGTGTTTTCAATCATAATCATCGCCGCGATCGTAATCGGTTATCAGATCTACAATCGCTTTCGACCGACGGTGGGCAGAGTCGCTCGTTTGCGCCAATATCTAGCTGACCCAGACGGGCACAGTGAATGGATGATCCGGGTCGCTGAAAGTTGTGGCGCGTCTCCCTTTGTAGCCCCCACGGAGGGCTACATCGGCTTTTTTTGGGGAGATTCGTTTTACCCTGGGCATCGCCATCAAGGGTTAGACATCTTCGGACCGGAGGGTTTAGGCAGCACACCGGTGGTCGCTGTTTACGATGGTTACCTGACACGCTTGCCTGAATGGCGTTCCGCGGTGATCATTCGCATCCCAGATGATCCACTGCACCCCGGGCGGCAGATTTGGATCTATTACGCTCACATGGCGGATGCTGAGGGGAACTCGTTCATCGTTCCCGATTACCCGCCAGGCACCTACGAGGAGTTCGTCTCGTCAGGGACGCTGTTGGGTTACCAAGGGAATTACTCAGCTGATCCCGATAACCCCACGGGTGTGCATCTGCATTTCTCAATTGTGAAGGACGATGGTCAGGGGCAGTTTATGAACGAGCTCGAGATAGCGAACACGCTTGACCCCTCGCCTTATCTTGGTATCGAAGTCAACGCCGATCGTGTCGGGAGCCAGCCAGCGGTATGTTCCGAATGATAGTGCGGACCATATCTCTCTGAGGCTTCGCTCAGATCCCCATACAATTGATCGCCCTTATCCATTATTAAGATTGTCGTTATCCCTCCGGCCCTTCGTGCGGGCTGATCGTTGGGGGCGTATAATACTCGATGCCGGAGGTCCCTGATGCCATACCTGGTTTGTCTTGAGGAGAACGAAGGGCGCTGGATCGCGCATGTCCCCGATCTTCCAGGCTGTTTTGTAGAACGAGCAAATCGTGAAGAGGTCGTCCAAGCGGTTCCGAAAGCGGTAGAGAACTATATCACTTGGTGTGAAGGTCACGGGTTACGGATCTCGGGCCTTTCAGAGCCGATGAATGTGGCCGAGGTGATCCGAGCGTGGGAATCTGAGGACGGATACGAGGTAAATGCTTTTTTCGCCTCCGATCGACCACCACTTATTGAGGACGAATTGCCACAATTCGAGCGGTTGCTGAATGCCACCCGGGTGGATCTATTGGGGGTAGTCGAGGGATTTGACGCGGATGACCTGTCCCGGGAGTTTCCCGGAGAGCGGTGGAACATCGGCGGTATCTTGATGCATGTGGCTCATGCTGAATGGTGGTACCTCGATCGAATAGGATTGGCCTTTTCGAGCGCCGAGATGCCCGATGAACCCTTCGCTGGTTTAACAAAAGTGCGTGAGCATTTGTTGGCGAAATTACCAGAATTTGTCAGACGAGGCGGGGTGGTCACGCTTGCGGGAGAGACATGGTCAGCTCGTAAGGTCTTGCGGCGCGCACTTTGGCATGAACGCGATCACACTGACCATATCAAGAAACTACGAGACAAACTTCCCCAATGGTAAGACCAAGGCAAATCTTTGGTGCATCTCAATGAGCCCACACGGATATGTGGGAGCGGTATAACGGATATGGGCAGCACTCTCTCTTACAGCTTCACCTCGCTCCCATGGATCCTCGTTTTTTTACGACCTGATCCTAATTGATTGGAGGTAACCATGTCGTATTCCTTCATTCTGACCGAAAAGCACGGCAAGGCGGGGTTGATCCGCTTCAATCGACCGGATGCGCTCAACGCCTTCAATCGTGGATTGATGGCGGAGTTGGTCCAAGCGCTGGAGGATTTTGACAAGGACGATTCTGTTGGAGCGATGGTGATCACTGGTAGTGATCGCGTCTTTGCCGCTGGAGCCGACATCAAAGAGATGGCTTCGGCCTCCGCGATCGACATGATGTTGGAGGACAAGCTCGGGATCTGGGATCGGCTTCGAAGGATCAAGAAACCCTTGATCGCCGCGGTCTCCGGATGGTGTTTGGGTGGCGGTAATGAAGTGGCGATGATGTGCGATATGATCATCGCTTCTGAAACGGCCAAATTCGGTCAGCCTGAGATCAACCTGGGTGTCATCCCTGGCTCGGGAGGCACACAGCGTTTAGCAAAAGCGGTGGGTAAAGCGATCGCGATGGAGATGGTGATCAATAATCGCACCCTCTCTGCGGAGGAGGCTTATCGTTTTAGCTTGGTCAATCGGGTTGTGCCGGTCGAGGTTTATCTGGACGAAGCGCTCAAGCTGGCCAACGAAATCGCCGCTCGAGCCCCATTGGCTGTCCGTAGCGGGAAGGAGATGGTCAATCAGGCCTTCGAGACCTTTCTTGAGGAAGGCGCCGCTGACGAACGACGTGCCTTCTATTTTCTGTTCAGTTCGGAGGACCAGAAGGAGGGGATGAGGGCGTTCATCGAGAAGCGGGATCCGGAGTGGAAGGGGAGGTAGGGATCTGGGATTGGGGATCAGGAATCAGGTGTTATTTATGGGGCTTGGAGGCATTTCGTCTCTCCCCTGATCCCTAATCCCTGATCCCCGATCCCTTGTTACCCATTACAAGCACAACGACATGTTAAAGTACCGCGATTTCACACGAGCCTTTGAGGAATTGGGGCTGGGCTCTCACAGCCTCATCATCGCTCACGCATCTCTTGCTGCTTTTGGGGAAGTGGCAGGCGGAGTTGACACGGTGGTAGGGTCACTGCTGTCAACCTGTGGAACGGTCATCATGCCTGCCTTTACTTACCGCACGATGGTCATACCGACTGTAGGCCCGCCAGATAACGCCATCGATTATGGCTCAACGGACGAGGAGAATCTCACGGCGGAGTTCTTCAGGCTAGAGATGCCCGCTGATGCAGCGATGGGTGTCGTTGCTGAAACCCTGCGGCAGAATTCTATGGCGACACGATCCAGCCATCCAATACTTTCGTTCTCAGGGGTGAATGCGGAGGAGGCTCTCCAAAGCCAGACGCTAGAAGAGCCATTGGCGCCAATCGGGTGGTTGGCTGAGTATGACGGCGATGTGCTCCTGCTCGGCGTTGGTCATACGGTCAACACCAGTTTGCACTTCGCGGAGAAAAAAGCTGGGCGAAAGCAGTTCATCCGCTGGGCATTGACGCCCCAAGGCGTTGTCGAGTGTCCTGATTGGCCCGGTTGCTCCGATGGTTTCCAGGCGATCGCCTCACGATTGGAGGGGGTGGTGCGCAGAGTTCCTCTTGGCGAATCGACAGCTGAGGCCATCCCACTGCGCGATCTGATTCACATCGCTGTAAGCTGGATTCACGAGGATCCACGGGCACTGCTCTGCGATAGGTTGGGTTGCGAACGTTGCGCTTCTGTGCGCGCTTCGGTCAGGGTGGAGTGACCAACAGGCAGTTTGCGGTGATCGAGCATCGTGTCGGAGGCCATAAGAGTTAAAAAACTGTATCTGTCGATAATTCTGTACCCCAGATATTCCCCTCTTCATATGTAACTCATCTGCTTTCGCCATCTTCTTGCCTGCAAGTAACGCTCTAATTAAATTGTGTTCACGATGAAGCGGACGGAATGTGGTGTGGCTTACATGGTGTGGGAGGAACGCTGCGTGATACACTTCTTAACCTGGGTGAATTTAGATGAAGGATGTCCTTGTCCTCGGTGCGACCGGATTTATTGGCGGCCATGTTGCTCTTGCTGCGATTGAGCAGGGTTGGCGGGTACGTGGCTTACGTCGAAAACCTGGTGCAACGGGTCATATAGCTCAAGCCGAGATCAGTTGGCATGAAGGTGATATCGATCAGCTCGACAGCTTGGCACAGGCTTTTGAGGGCGTAGAGGTCGTTTTCCACGCTGCGGGATACTATCCGCGTCACAGCCGGAATGTGCCTTTTCATATAGCCCATGCAGTGACGCAAACCCGGAATGTGATCATGGCATGCAGACATGCAGAGGTGGGTCGTTTGGTGTTCACATCAACACTTACCACCATCGGTCCCCCGCCATTCGGTGAGGACCGTCAAGCGGATGAACGTGATCATTACCTCCCCGGTTCGTTAGTTCGATCGGCGTACTACGAGTGCAAATATGCCATGGAGAGTGAGGTGTTGCGCGCTTCTGCGCGTGGCCTTCCCGCTGTGATCGTTAATCCGACGGCCGTCTTTGGACCTGGTGATATAAATTTGACGCTTGGCGGGGCGTTGTTGGCCGTCGCCCGAGGTTGGATGTTGGCCTGGTTACCAGCCCAGATCAATGTCGTTGATGTCCGAGACGTCGCTCAAGCACAGGTTCGGGCATCCGAGGTTGGACGTATTGGGGAGCGATACATTCTCGGGGGACACAATACAACCCTCAGGGATCTGATTAATATAGCCGCAGATATCGCTGGTGTACGACCGCCTCGTTTTGAGATCCCTCTTGGTCTGGTCGACCTGATCGTATGGCTGGAGGATCGAATACCTCCCCTCGATCTGCTCGGGAACCATTTGCGGGCCGTGCGTCATTGGCAAGGCTATAATTGTGCTAAATCGCAACGAGAACTGGGTTTGAGCCCCCGCCCCTTGGAGGTTACCCTGCGCGAGGCGCTGGATTGGTTCCGGAGGCACGGGATTGGGTAGTCAATTCCATGGTATGATTCGCAACCGGAAATCAGTAGTCGAAAATGGGAGAGCCCTAAAAATAGATGTCTGAGCCAAGGAAGATCACCATCATTGAGGGACCACCGCCCACTTTCCAATTGGTGCACGATCCGTGGTTGCTAGGTTTGACTGAGGGTCCTTACCCAACCAGGATCGCCGTGTGCCGCGTACGCGCCCTCAACGGGCCGGCGCTTGTCGAGCGCTGCTATCGAGCTTGGCGTGATGGACTGCCGATAAACCTGGAGTTCCGAACAGAGAGCGGCGAGACGCGCCAGGCAACGATTGTGGCCGCCCGCTGGGTCGAAAAACCCGAAGAAGATTCACTGTATCTTTGGGTGCGTCTGAGCGAGGATGAGATTGAGCTTGAAATTGACTTTGACCTCGATGATTTCGATGACGCCAGTGATGACGTAGATGGGTTCGATTTCGACTTCCCTATCTGAGTGATGAACCGGGTGCAAAGGCACCCGGTCCTTTGTTATTTTTACCCGCATTACAAACAAGAACATGAGAGAATGACTGTGGGAGCAGGCTATAGGATTGCTCATTTAGAATCGCAGACTGCGATCCTTCACCTCCCCGCGAGCTTCAAGCTCGCGGGGAGGTTGTTTAATGACATTCTCTGAGAGGGATTCATCCATGACCGATTATGCAAACCTGACCACCGAGATCAAGGATGGGGTGTTGACCGTAAAGCTGCATCGACCTCCGGCAAACGCGTTCAGCCGAAAGATGGTCGAGGAGCTGATCGAGGTTCTGAGAGTCGCTGAAGGGGAGGAGCCGGTTCGCTGTCTGGTATTTACCGGCCACGAGGGATATTTTAGTTCGGGTCATGATGTGGCCGAGATCTCGGAGGTTAGCGGTACCGATTCCTATCGCTATCATCTACAGACTACGTATAACCGCCTTGTGTTGCGCATGCGGCGGTTAGAAAAACCGATCGTCGGTGCGATCAATGGGTTAGCTGTGGGGGCGGGGTTGGGCTTCGCGCTAGCGACGGATATCCGATGGGCCGCGGAGAGCGCTCGGTTCATCTTTGGCTTCACGGCAGTCGGGCTGACAACCGACGCAGGCACATCGCTCACCCTGCCTCTGCTTATTGGAATGGCTCGAGCGATGGAGATGGCTTTTCTCAACGAACCTCTCACTGCCGAGCAGGCGCTGAGTTATGGGCTGATAAGCAGGGTTTTACCGGATGAGGAGCTATCCAGTACCGTAGCCGAGATGGCTGTGCGTCTGGCCGCCGGACCGACGCGTTCCTTTGGCTTGACCAAACGTGCTTTCAACCGGGCTTTACTATCAGGGCTGGCAGATACGCTTGATTATGAGGCTCACCTGCAAGAGATCGCCCACCGTACCGCTGACCATCAAGAGGGAATCGCGGCGTTCTTAGGAAAACGGCAGCCAGAATTTGGTGGAAAGTAAATATCGCCACATGCCTGGAATCTCTAGCATCCATTAAAATCGCACAAGCCGATTGGGCAACACCGAGGCTTGCCCCATTCTGGTGGTTTAAGAACTATGGGGAGGAGGAGCGATGAAGAAAATCCTGTCGATCTCAGTAGGCTCATCATCCCGCAACCATGCCACAGAGCAGGAATTTTTAGGGCAAATGTGCCATCTCGAACGTCGTGGCACGGATGGTGATTTCGATCGAGCCGTGGAACTTTACGCTGAATTGGATGGTACGGTGGATGCCTTTGGGGTAGGTGGCGCGGAGTTCTATTTAGAGGTCGGGAAACGACGTTACTACTTTCGTGACTGTAAACGAATTTCACGCGCCGTACAAAAGTCGAAAATCGGGGATGGCAACGGTGTCAAAGGTTTGCTGGCAAAGCGAGCGCTATTAGCTTTGGAAGAGCACCTTCAACGGGAGGGGAAAACGTTGCGGGGGCTTCCCGCGCTGAAAACCAACGCGGTCGACCGCTATCAGATGGCGGAGGCTCTGGTCAACGCTGGTTGTGATGTGACATTTGGTGATTTCATGTTCGCTTTGGGATTGCCGATCGCCGTCCATAGCCTGTCAACCGTGCGACTGCTGGCGGCTTTAATCCTGCCCTGGTTGACTCAGCTCCCTTACACGTGGTTTTATCCGCTCGGTGCCCAGCAGGATAAGGAGCCAGAGCCGCGTTATACGAAGTATTACGAGGGTGCGGTCGTCCTGGCGGGTGATTTTGTTCAAATCCGGGCCCACATGCCGGATGACCTAAGTGGAAAGATTATCGTCACCAACACAACAACTGCACATAATGTGGAGGAGCTTCAGCAGCGAGGACTCCACATGCTGGTTACCACCACGCCGCGCTTAGAGGGTCGATCTTTTGGAACCAATGTGATGGAAGCGACGATGTTGGCGCTGATGGACAAACCGCAGTCACAGGTGGCCGAGGCGGATTTTCTTGACATGGTTGAGCGGATTCCCATCAAGCCCACGCTGGAGGTCTTGAATTAGTTTCTTATTATTGTGGAAACGATAGGTCCCGAAAATGAAAGTCATCCTGAGCCTGTCGAAGGATGACTGTTTCTGTGGCAAGCAGCCGGCGACCCTTCGACAGATCTCGGGCCTTTCGACCGAGCTTTAAGCTCGCGGGGAGCCAATGATGTAGGGGCAATTCATGCCGTCTCGCACCCCATTCGGGCCGCGAGCCACGGCCCGCCGGGGCGAGACGGCCGGCGTGCCGCCGGTTCTCGCGGCACGAACGGTGAATTGCCCCTACACTTTCAACTTGCCATCCGTCCGTAGGGGCGGTTCGCGAACCGCCCCTACACTCTCAAATTACAATCCATCCGTAGGCACGGTCACGAACCGCCACTACGTAATGAGGGAAGCACCTTCAATCTATCGGTTGACCGAGGCGACTGCGCTCCTGCTCGATAATGGACTCGTCAAGCTTTTTGTACAGCGGAGCAGGTTTGCCTAACTGTTGTCCAGGCTTAAGTTCACTATGAGTCCAGCGTCCTTTAGCCTGAGAAGCATCGTAGGTCAATACGCCATGCGTTCGTTCCTCCTCCTCGATAGTTACGATCTTCTGCTCACCAAAGAGCGGTTGATCGTAGCCCAAGGAGGTGTTCAAGCGCTCGGCGCTAAAGGGCAAGAAGGGTGACAGCAGCACCTTCAGTGAGTCGATCGCACGTAGAGCGGTATAAACCGTCGTGGCAGCGGCGGCCTTGTCTTCACCGATCACCCCGAACCATGGCGCCCGATCGAGATAACCGTTGACCTCACGAGCCAACCTCATAGCTTCCTGCAGTGCGGCGCGCAGCTTGACCCCTTCTAGAAGTTCGCCGACGATCTCGAAGCCGCCCTCCACTTGGGCCAGCAACTCCTGATCGATAGGTCGCAACTCACCCGGTTCGGGAACGCAGCCCTCCCAGTGTTTGTACGCAAAGGAGAGCACGCGGTTGGCCAGGTTGCCCCAAGTTCCCACCAATTCGTCGTTGTTGCGGCGCACGAAGTCCTCCCAGGAGAAATCGCTGTCGCGCGTCTCGGGCATCACGGCTGTCACGTAATAGCGGATCGGATCTGGATCATAGCGTTCAAGGATGTCGGGCAGCCAAACCGCCCAGTTGCGGCTCTTGCTGAATTGAGCGCCCTCGACGTTCATAAACTCATTCGCTGGCACATCGTAAGGGAGGTTGAGGCGCGCCTTTTCATCTTCCTCGTAGATCCGCTCGACACCAAGTAATTCGGCCTGCCAGATCAATGTGTGAAAGGGAATGTTGTCCTTTCCAATGAAGCAGTAGCCTCGAGCTTCAGGGTTGTACCACCAGTCCTTCCAGGCTTCGGGTTGTCCGATGTTGTGAGCCCATTCCACGGAGGCGGTAAAGTATCCCATTACCGCTTCGAACCAAACATACAGACGCTTGTCCTCCCAACCCTCGATGGGCACCGGGACCCCCCACGCGATGTCGCGCGTGACTGGGCGACCCTTTAATCCTCCCTTGACATAGTTGCGAGCGAAGTTGATCACGTTTGGTCGCCAATGATCTTCGTGCTCCTCGAGGTAAGACAGCAGACGATCCGTAAAGGCAGGCAGATCGAGGAAAAAGTGCTCGGTCTCGCGCACCACGGGTCGACTGCCGTCGGTCCTGCTGCGTGGCTCGATTAGATCCTGCGCGTCGAGCAGGTTGCCGCAATTGTCGCATTGGTCGCCGCGAGCTTCTTCATAACCACAGATGGGACAGGTGCCTTCGACATAACGGTCGGGCAAGAAACGGCCCTCGCTCTCCGAGTAAAGCTGGTGCTGGATTTCGCGGTAGAGATACTCCTCTTCGTAAAGTCGGAGGAAGAAATCCTGAGCAATGCGGTGGTGGTTCTCCGTATCCGTATGTGTGAACAGATCGTAACTGATCCCGATCACCTTCTGGGTCTCCAGGAAGCGGTTGTGGAAGTGTTCGAAAAGTTCGCGGGGTCCTATTCCGCGCGCATCGGCCTCGACTGTGATCGGGGTGCCATGCGAATCGGAACCTGACACCATGAGCACACGATTTCCCTTCAGGCGATGGTAACGGCTGAAAATATCAGCTGGCAGGTATGCACCAGCCAGATGGCCGACATGCAAGTCGCCGTTGGCATATGGCCAAGCGACGGAGATATGGATAAGGTCGGTCATGGTTTTACTCCTCAGGAAGGTCCTATCCCAGCGCCAAGGATATTCCTATATCCGGGGATCGGGGATTAGGGATCAGGGATCAGCATTTCGTGGCTTACGTTCCTCATTTTTTACGGATCCTTGAACCGATTTCCTTCCTTAGTTTTTTCAAAAGGTTCTGTATATATATGCAAGTAGACTCAATACCTCATAGCAAAACCGCCAGTTCGAGACTGGCGGTTGATTAGCTGCCGAGGCTGGCGCTGTTCACATCCGATAGGCCTATCGGGAAGCGCGGCCAACCCGAACCGATGAGCCTCGTCTCATCGGCGACGGCAGCCTGCGCATGGCCATGGTGATGGTCAGACCGTGGAGGAACAGCATCTTCCTTTCAGACCTCGTAAGATTGAATGTATTCTAGCGTGCTGGGAGCAAATGTCAAGCCTTTGTCTCTGAACTCCGGACAAGAGACCAGGAATTCAAAAGCCACATCGAGATTTCCTTCATCATATTTGTTCCCCAAAGTGTCATTCTGAGGCACGGAGCGCCGAAGAATCCCTGGAACGATACCTTTATCCATTCCATCGTAGGGATTCTTCTCCTCAACGGAGCCGAAGGTCCTGAGAGTAATCGAAGGGTTTCGGCTCAGAATGACATCTTAGATTGAGTTCTCAAGATAACTTCATATCCAGGAATAATTCTGACAGTAAGTTACCTAGTATGTCTTTACGGGAGCATATCTTTTAGTTGAGAACGGGTAAGGGCTATCTATTGATCATCTCGTCGGCCTTAGCGGCGAACACGAAATCGGCCTCACTCAACCCGCCGATGCTGTGTGTCCAGATGGTGATCCTCACTCGACCCCAGGTGAGACAGATCTCGGGATGATGATCTACGGTCTCGGCTAACTCGCCGACCTTATTGGTGAAATCAAGAGCCCGCTGAAAATCCTTGAATTTGTACTCCTTTTCCAGATGGTGCTCGTCGATCACCCGCCAGCCATTCCCCAATGCTTCGAATAGTGTTTGTAATTCTGGGCCCTGCAACGGCTTGACATCCCCCCGTGGGGGAGTGACTTCTCTGTTGGTTAAATCAATCATCTGTGAATACCTCCTACTCTAGGTGGATCAGAATAAATATACTAGATTAGTCTTAAATTTATCATTGATACATAGTGTCTGAGATCGTTTTGTTGGGATCAGGGATTAGGGGTCAGGGATTAGGGACTAGGGATTTGGGATGAGGTCGGTTTCTAGCCTGATCCCTGATCCCCAATCCCTGGTCCCTTCATCTCATCCCTGGTCCCCAATCCCTAATCCCATTTTTCCTCCGTAATGAGGCTGGCAGTATCAAATGTGAGTGAACAGTCCATTCCAAAGTCTACACTCGAAGAACCTCGATGATGTCGACCACTAAGTCGTAGCGGTTAAAAGCGGGAATGAGATAAACGCCCTGTATGGTCCCAGAAAGCTCCTCAAGCAGCTCAGTTGCGATGAGAACACCTTCCTCAGGGGCTCGTTTTCCGGCGTGCGCGATACGGGATTTGATCGAGTCGGGGATTTGGATCCCGGGGACCTCGTTGTGCAGGAAGGTGGCGTGAGGTTCGCTGAAGAGGGGCAATACGCCGAGGAGAATAGGGGTCTCGATCGTCTCGTAGCGTGATTGGTAGCGCTGAAGGAATTGGTGAAGAGTCTGAGGATCGTATATGGGCTGCGTGAGGATGAAATCCGCACCAGCTAACAATTTCCTGCGCAGCACCTTCATCTCTCGATCGGGATCAGCCGCGCAAAGGTTGAGGGCACATCCAACGAAAAAGGAGGTCGCTTCGCCGATGTCAACGCCTGCATGGTCTACGCCGGAGTTGAACTCGTGCTTGATGAGATTGATCAGACCAGAGGGGACCAGGTCGTAATTATCCATCGCTTCGGGAAAATCGCCGATGGCGGTCGGATCGCCCATGACGACGAAAAGGTTGCGCACACCCAAGGCGTGGGAGGCGAGCAAATCGCCCTGAACTCGCAGCAGGTTGCGGCCACGGGTGGGGAAGTGTAATACCGTTTCGATGCCCACCTCGGTTTGGATCATCTGGCAGATTGCCCATGGACTCATGCGCATCCTGGCCATCGGACTATCGGCCACATTGATCACATCAGCACCAGCGTTCGCTAATAGATGTGCCCCAGCCAGCAGCTTGTGAGCAGAAAAGCCTCGCGGGGGGTTCATCTCGACTGAAATGATGAAGTGCCCAGAGTCCAAGCGAGAGGCGAGTTCGGTGGGTTCTTTGATCGAGGGGAGCAGTTCGCCCACCCCGTTTGGGAGAGGGAGGGTGTGTATCTCAGAACATGGGCGTTCGTCGGTGTTGAGGGCGGTCTGCATTGCGGTGATGTGTTCTGGGGTGGTGCCACAGCAGCCACCGATGACGCTGGCTCCCATTTCACAGAAGACCAGGGCGTAGTCAGCAAAGTACTTGGGGGTGGCAGGATACATGATCCGGCCACCGATCTGTTCGGGCCAACCGGCATTTGGCATCAGGGAGAGAGGGACTTCTGGAGCGACTTGACGCATTTGGTGAGCGATGCGGAGCAGCTGAGCAGGTCCACTGGAGCAGTTGGCGCCGATGACATCGGCACCATTTTCGAGAAGCACTTTGGCAACCTCTGCTGGACCTTCGCCGAGTAAAGTTCGGTCGTCGCGCGTGAAGGTAACAGATGCAATGACGGGTTGGTCCGTCACGTCACGAGTGGCGCGCAGCGCCTCCCTCGCTTCGTGTATGCTGCTCTGAGTCTCAATGATGATCAGGTCTGCGCCAGCATCGATCAAGGCGCCAATTTGTTCATGGAAAGCGCGATAAGCCTCCTCAGGTGTCACCCGTCCGTAGGGAGCTAATTGAACCCCGAGTGGACCGAGGCTGCCTGCGATCAAGACCTCGTGATCGAAGGAGGCAGCGGCCTCTTTTGCCAACTCAACGGCGGTTCGATTTATCTCTTCAACATCGTTCTCCAAGCCGAAGGTCGCTAGTTTGTAACGGTTCGCACCGAAAGAATTGGTCTCGATGATCTTAGCCCTGGCCTGGATATAAGCCCGGTGAGCATCAGCGATCCTCTTCGGTTCTTTGAGATTCAGTTCATCAAAGCAGGCATCCAGAGGCACCCCGTTTGAATGCAACAGGGTCCCCATGGCCCCATCGGCCAGTATGGGTATGTTACTGTTCAGCCACTCTCGAAATAATTCACCTTTGGTCATTACCTATGTCATCCTTCTTCAGAGATATTTCCACATATGCGACTCCTATGGCTTCATCAACTGCTCCACGCGGCTTTCCCCGACGCTGAAATATTTTGCCGCTGGGTGATGCACGATGATCGCCGCGGTCGATTGTTCGGGGATCAGTTGGAACGCTGACGTCAAGCTCATCCCCAACGTATCCTCGACCGGGAGGAGTTCGAAGACTTTCAGGTGGTCATCCAGATCTGGGATAGCTGGATAACCCCAGGAATAACGTTTGCCTAGTCCTTCTGGCAAACCCAACTCGCGCCGGATATGGCGATGGAGGTACTCGGCAGCCGCCTCCGCGGTCTGCACCGCCAGTCCATGGGTGTAATAAGCCTCGGAGTAGTTGCTGTTTGCTTGGAGGGCATCCACCCGCTGGGTGGCACCCTCGCCAACTGTCACGACCTGAAGCGCTACGACATCCAATTCGTCTGCTTCAACTGGAAGGAAGTAATCAGCAAGGCATAAGTGATCGCCCTTTGGTTGTCGAGGGAAGGAGAATCGAACCCTTTCTGCCCGGACACCGTTTCCCAGCGAATCGGGATCGTAGAGAATTAGAGCATCACCGTCCGCCTGTGCAGGCCAGTAGCCATATACGCCTTGTGGCTTAAGCCAACCATCATCTAAGGCTTGTTTTTTCATCCTCGCCAATCGAGCTTCAAATTCGGCCTCCAATTGGGACCACTCTTCACCATGTGTGTTCTTGCCGCCCCACGATAATCGGAAGAGCTCATTGGTGAACAGATGCTGAAAGACCATTTCCAGCGGCATATCGTGAACGACGTGTGCACCCCAAGAAGGTGGCGTTGGTATGCGTTCAGCGGGCGAGAGGGATGGTTCAACCTTATGTCTCAATCGGGAGGACCTGGACTTCGTCAACTCGCGTTGGGCTTCATTTAGCCGACGGGAGAGCAGATCGGGTCGCAGTTCTGGATCTTGAAGCTGATCCATCACCTCAAGGCCTTCAAATGCGTCTTTGCAATAGAAAACCCCGGGTTCATATGGCTCACCCTCCTCGACGAACAGTATCCGTCGACCGAACCGACGGTTAACGGCCGCTCCACCGATGAGCACCGGAATGGAGAGGTGGCGTCGGTGGAGCTCATGGATGATTAACGGCATCTGTTTGCTCGTGCTCACCAAAAGTGCGCTCAGACCGATGGCATCGGCGTTCACCTCGATCGCGCGCTCAATGATTGTGTTGGCTGGCACCTGTTTGCCGAGGTCATGAACCTGGTAGCCGTTGTTGGAGAGGATGGTCTTAACCAGATTCTTTCCGATATCGTGCACATCACCGTAGACCGTAGCCAACACGACGGTTCCCTTGCTTATCCCATCCTGATGCTGAAGGTAGCCTTCGAGATGATTTACTGCAAGTCTCATGACCTCGGCAGAACCCAACACAAATGGAAGGATCAACTCCCCTGCACCGAACTTGTCTCCGACCTCCTTCATGGCTGGCAGAAGTATGGTATTGAGGATCTCGACTGCGCCGCGTTCCACCTCTTCTGGAGGATAGTTCTCAAGTATTTCTTCGATATCGGCTACAACCCTATCTTTTGATCGATGCAAGATGCGCCAATGTAGCCTCTCCTCAGGGGTCATGTCAGCTGTCGGGTCGATTCGGTCGTCGATACTGGGGATGGTCACCGACTCGAAGTGTTCGACCAGTCGTTGTAGAGCGTCTGACCTTCGATTGAAGATGAGATCCTCCGCCAAGGCTCGTTCGACCTCTCCGATCTCAGCGTAGGGTGAAATGTGGGAAGGGTCGACGATGGCCATATCTAAACCGACCTGGACACAGTGGTACAGCATCACGCTGTTTAATACCGCTCGGGCCGATCGGTTGAGGCCGAAAGAGACATTGGATACCCCGAGTGAGGTATAAACGCCGGGCAACTCGCTTTTGATGCGGCGAATGCCTTCTATCGTCTCGAGTGCCGAGTTAGCGAATTCAGGATCACCGGTGGCAAGGGTGAAGGTCAAGGCATCGATTACCAAATCCTCAGGTCGCAGACCGTACTCGTTCACTGCGATGTCTGCGATGCGGTGTGCGATTTCTGATTTCCGAACAGCGGTCTTTGCCATGCCTTTCTCGTCGATTGTGAGCGCGATGACAGCTGCGCCATGAGTCACCGCTAGAGATAGCACGCGATCGATCTTCTCTCGACCTGCTTCGAGATTGACGGAGTTCAGCAAGCACCTCCCAGGGGCAACTTTGAGCGCAGCTTCCATAACCTCGGGCTCTGTGGTGTCGATTACGAGCGGAGCGGCCACGGTCATGGACAATTTGTGGACCACTTCTCGCATCAATTCGAGTTCGTCACTACGTTCGGTGAGTGCAACACAGATATCCAAGGCATGTGCACCGCGTTCGATCTGCTCACGGCCCAACTCAACGATCGCATCGTAGTCTTCAGCCATGACCAATTCTTTTGCTCTGCGTGATCCCTGGGTATTGATGCGTTCTCCAATTAGTAAGGGTCGTGGCTCTTGCGCCATAGGTGTCGCGCGCAGTGCGGAAGCCAGGTGGGGCTCCCGTTCCGTTGGTCTGGGAGATCTATCCCGACCGTGCAAGGCTTCGACGAGGGGTTTAATGTGAGCTGGGGTTGTGCCGCAGCAACCGCCCACGACGCTGATCTGGTGCTTCTCAACGAAATCGACCATCTCGGTCACGAAGGGTACAGGCTCGAGAGGATAGACCGCCTCGCCATCTACATTGAGCGGTAATCCTGCGTTTGGAACACAAGAGACCGGGAGCGTGGCATGTTCGCCGAGGTAGCGAATGGGCTCGCGCATGTGTTCAGGACCGGTTGAACAGTTGAGGCCGATGACATCGATGGGCAAGCGCTCGAGTGCTGTTAGCGCAGCACTGATGTCTGTTCCAAGTAACATGCGTCCTGTAGTGTCTAGGGTCACTTGAGCTTGGATGGGTAAATGTTCACCAGTCTCCTGAAAAGCCTCCAGGATGCCGAGGATCACGGCCTTGACCTCGAGAAGGTCTTGTGATGTCTCGATCAACATTAAATCGACGCCCCCGAGTATCAGGCCGCGCGCTTGTTCGTGGAAGACGTCCACCAACTCATCAAAAGTGATGTCCGAGAGGTCAGGATCGTCCGCAGAGGGCAGCTTGCCCGAGGGACCGAGTGTGCCAGCGACGAAACGAGGATGTTCCATCGTGCTGTACTCATCAGCCAAGCGCCGAGCGATCTGTGCAGCTTGGTGATTGATCTCGAACACACGCTCTCCGAGGTTGAATTCGTCCAGTGTGATCCTATTGGCGCGGAAGGTGTTTGTCACGATCGCATCGACACCTACCTCGAGAAAGGAACGATGCGCTTCTTCGATCGCCTCCGGTTTGGTGATCACCAAGAAATCGAGGCAGCCTTCGAATTGAGGACCACCGTAATCCTCCGCCGTGAGGTTCATGTTCTGAAGACTGGTTCCCATGGCGCCATCGAAGATCAACACTCGTTCTTCGAGGGCATCGAGATAGCGACGGTTGGTGAAACGAACTTCTTTCATCCTCCCCTCCATTGTCTCTCTTAGCGTAGAGACCAAAATGGGGTCTAAAAAAGCCCCTTCTGGGGGAAGGGGCTAGATGGTGTAACACTATCACATCCCTCATCTCCCAGAAGATCCGCGAAGATTCGCTTGTCTTCTGCCGGACTTGGCACCTTCTGCTGGCGAAGATCCTGTCGCCCGCATGGGTTGCCGAGGCTTCTCAGGGCCGGTCCCTCCACCTCTCTTGATGAGACGTTGAATTGTTAAGTGTCCTAATATTCGGACAACAATGGTCAGTTTACCATGTTCTTCACATGGTTGTCAATGTGAGCTTTCACAGGCTCATTTAAGAAGGCGGTGGATTTCCCTTGACAAAAGTGATCTTCTGGTATATTTTACTACTAGAATATAATAGTGATGGAATAATTAAGATGACCAACGCAGAATTAGCCATTCTTACCCTGATCGCTGAGAAGCCCCGTCATGGCTACGAGATCGAACAAGTCATCGAGGAGCGTGGGATGCGTGAGTGGACGGAAATCGGTTTCTCCTCCATCTACTACCTTCTGAAGAAGCTCGCGGAGAAGGGTTTGATCGAAGGGCGGATGGAACGCCAAGCCGGTCGAGGACCGGCGCGAAAGGTCTATCAGGTGACGGAATCCGGCATCGAGGCCCGGCGCGCGGGTGTACTTGAAGCGCTCTCGATGCCACAGCGTGCCTATCCGCTCTTACAGTTGGGCCTTGCGAGTCTACCCGGGGTGTCTCGCTCAGATGCTTTGGCCGCGCTGCGAAGGTATCGTGACAGCCTGACGGATCGACTTGAGCACGTTAGGAACAGACGGGACGAGATCCAACCCCTGCCTTACTTTATCGAGGCGATGTTCAGTCATAGCATAGTGATGATTGAAGCCGAACGTAAATGGACAGACGAATTCATCAACCAATTGGAGGAAAGAGGTGACGAAGACTGACTTCAAGAAGGAATGGAAGCATCTCTACCAGCCCTCACCCAAAGATTTTGAGATCGTCGAAGTACCGCCGATGAACTTCATCATGATCGACGGTCAAGGTGATCCCAATACTGCTCAGGCGTATCAAGAGGCGCTGGAGGCTTTGTATGCCGTGGCATACAAGATCAAGTTTACGAGCAAGAAAGAGTTGGGGAAGGATTATGTCGTTCCTCCGCTAGAAGGGCTGTGGTGGGCGGAGGACATGGATGTTTTTACGAGCGGTGGGGATCGGGATGCATGGCAGTGGACGATGATGATCATGCAGCCAGAGTGGGTGACGGAAGCTTTGTTTGAACAAGCGTGCAATCAGGTGGCTGAAGCAAAGAATCCCCCCGCACTCTCAAAGATTAGGTTGGAGAACTATCATGAGGGTCTCTCGGTGCAGATCATGCACATTGGACCGTATTCGGAAGAAGGCCCTACCATACACAAGCTGCACCATGAATTTCTACCCGTAAATAATCTTCTGGAAGCGGGCAAGCATCACGAGATCTACTTGGGCGACCCACGTAAAGTGGCGCCAGAGAAGCTTAAGACGGTGCTCAGACAGCCGGTGAGGAAGAAAAACTAAGGTAAGGACGGTTCACGAACCGGCCCACCTCCTCTCGCGGGGAGCTTGCTAGGAGGTATTCAATGACCCTTAAACCATTCAATGGATTCCGCTCGTTGGTTACCCACCATTGTGTGACCGGATCACTGCTTCACATTTACCACTTCTATGACCACCCGATCAGTGAGGAGATGTTGCTGGGTATCGGATCCGGAGTGGGATTCATCTACTGGCATATCAAGGGCATGGAGCCCATATTTGGGGGTCGGGGTAATGTCGGTCGTCCGGGGGAGGAGGGGCTGGAGGTCACCGCAGGAAGGCGGACGGGTGTGCGGATTGAAAAGCATCACACCGGAAGCGCCCGAAAAGCCGAGAAGAACATGCTTGAGCTGTTGGAAGCGGGTAAGCCGGTTATGATCAACGTGGACATGGGGTTTCTGCCCTACTTCGACCATCTGCCGGAGGACTTTCACTTCGGTGGGCATGCGATCGTCGTCGGTGGCTTCGATCCAGCGACCAAAGAGGTGTTGGTTGCCGACCGAGACCGACCGCTCCATCCTGTCCCGTGGGAGGATCTCGCCCAAGCTCGGGGCTCGAAATTTAAGCCCTTTCCCCCGATGAATATGTGGTTCACATTCGATTTCAGCGAAAAGCGGCAACCCGCGCCGGATGAGATAAGCGAGGCAATTGGTGAAGTGTGCACCACCATGCTCGAAGGCCCGATATCTAATATTGGCGTTCGAGGGATTCGCAAGGCGGCCAAAAAAGTGCTGGAATGGCCAAAGATCATGAAC
>CP070708.1:2870942-2906552 GCA_020350285.1 Anaerolineaceae bacterium | reverse complement strand
GTCGACCAGATCTTCAGATTTAATATCCCGGGATTGGGCTTTCTGCTGACATTGGTTCTCGTCACGACCATAGGATTCCTTGTCTCCACCTTTCTTGCGAGGGGTGTTGCCAACCTCATCGATAACCTGTTTCGCCGCATGCCGATCATAAAGATGATTTATTCGTCGATTAAGGATCTGGTAAGTGCCTTTGTGGGTGACCAAAAGCGGTTTGATAAGCCCGTGATGGTAGAAGTCTTGCCGGGAAGTGGTGTCCAGATAATGGGGTTTGTAACCAGGGACAGCCTTGAGAATATCGGCATGGCGGAGAGTATTGCGGTTTATATTCCACAATCTTACAATTTTGCTGGTAATGTGATCGTTGTACCGAAAGAGCAGGTCTCAGCGTTGGAGATTGAAAGTGGTAAGGTCATGGCATTCATCGTCTCCGGTGGTGTGTCGGGCTTTTAGAACCGGGACAGATCTCAACAGACTGTTGGTTTAATAGCGATTTCTAAATGGCGAGCGTCTGTTGTCATCGGCATTTTGTGTCTCCAAATCAGGGGATTTGCTTGAGGTAGAGTTACGCTTAGGCGACTTCGTCTTCCCAGTGTAATACTAACCAATGGGTGAGCGTGTAAGTATCCACGGACAGAGGCTGTGGAATTCCCTTCCAAAGAATGGAAAGGGTTACATCCAGTTATAATTTACGATAATCTGTAGGCTTAAACATGACTCCTCAAATCGCCCTCACATTAGCGATCGTTGCCGGGGCACTGATCCTCTTCGGCACCGAGAAGCTGCGCGTAGATGTGATCGCCCTGATGGTCCTACTGGCCGTTGCGCTCACCGGGCTGGTAGGTCCGGAAGAGGTCTTTGCTGGATTTTCCAACCCGGCAGTGATTACTGTGTGGGCGGTTTACATCGTTTCCGGAGGGCTGTTCAACACCGGCGTAGCCGACATTCTGGGGCGTTTTATCTTGCGCTTGGCTGGAGATAGCGAGGTGCGGCTAATCGCCATTATCATGTTGGCCTGCGGTATCATCTCAGCCTTCGTCAACAACGTTGGTGCCACCGCCATGTTGCTTCCGGCCGTGGTCAACGTATCCCGCCAGACGAAAGTACCGGTATCCAAGCTGCTCATTCCCTTGTCTTTCTCCTCACTCCTGGGTGGAAAGTTAACCCTGATCGGAACACCTGCGAATATCCTGGCGACCAGCATCGTGGCCGAGCATGGGTTACCTACCTTCAGCTTCTTCGATTTCACACCCATTGGATTGGTCGTCTTCGGAACGGGCATCGTATACATGATCATCATCGGACGTCACCTGCTGCCGGTCCGAGAACCACCAGGAGAACAACCTTCTACCCAGCAGTTGCGAGAGTACATCAGCGAGGTGCGGGTGCTACCAGAAAGCCGTCTTGCGGGCAGTACCCTGCTTGAATCCGGTTTGGGTGCGAATTACGACCTCACTGTCATCGCTCTTGTTCGTGATGGAGATGTCCATACGGCACTCAACCGCGATACGGATGTTCAGGGAAATGATCTGCTTATGGTAGAGGGATCAATCGAAAATCTTATGCGCGCCAGCAGCAATCTCGGTCTGAGGCTTGAGGAAGGACTCCATTTGGACTTGGAGGACCTGGAAGACGAGGATGTCCACATTGTCGAGGCCACGTTGGCACCCCGCTCAGATATCGTGGGCCGCACATTGAAGGAGATTCGATTTCGCGATCAGTTCGGCTTCACAGCTTTAGCGATTCGACGAGAGGGGGAGGTCATCACCAAGCGTCTTCGAGACGAGGAACTACAATTTGGTGATGCCTTGTTGTTGCAAGGTCCGCGTCATCGTCTGCCAACCCTGCAGGAAGGTAACAAGTTCCTCGTACTGGAACCCGTGACCATCCCTCGTCATCGGCGCAGGAAAATGCCCATCGCCCTTGGGCTGATGGGTTTAGTCATCGGCTTGGTGCTGTTAGCCGATCTTCACATCTCGATGGCGATGGTCATCGGTTCGATCGCGATGGTCCTGACTGGCTGCCTGACGATGGACGAGGCCTATAAGAGCATAGATTGGCGTACGGTCTTCCTGGTAGCCGGCATGTTGCCTCTTGGTATGGCTATGGAGACCACCGGCACGGCGCGCTATATTGCCGACCTGCTACTTGGCGCAGTGGGTGGGCTGGGTCCGATGGCCGCGCTGGCCGGGATTTACATCCTGGCTGCCCTGATTACACAACCCATGTCCAACGCGGCCGCCATGGTGCTGGTGGTGCCGATTGCGATTGACACTGCCGCCAGTTTGGGCGCCAATCATCTGACCTTCACGCTAGCTGTAGTTATCGGGGCGGCGACAAGTTTCCTCACACCTGTAGGCCACAAGGCCAACGTGTTGGTCTTTGGGCCAGGAGGCTACAGGTTTTTCGATTACGCACGCGTGGGTACACTCCTGACTTTATTTCTCTTCATCAACACGATGATCGCCTTACCAATCCTGTTCCCACTGTTCCCGTAAGCCCATTAGTCTGTTCCCAAACTTGCATCATTAACAGTAATCCTTTTCTATTCAGTCGTTAACAGGACCGAAACCTCCAACCTACAGACCCATAGGTATTCATCACGAAGTAGACTCAGCTTGATGTCACATCCAACTTAGGGTCCATTTTCACGAACCCATATAGATGCTATCGTAATTAGCGGGTGGATCTTCAGTGCGCTTACGCATGGCAAGAAAATTGCATGCATTTTTTTAAATTAGCTTTGGCATTGTAGAATTTCTATTTATACAATAGTTAGCCATTCGAATTGGAACCTATTTCGATCATGACGAAAAGAACAACTACGGAAAGAATTAGCAGAAGGCAATTTCTCAAAGAGTTATCTGTGGTATTCCCATCGCTGATCCTTTTTAATAAAAAACGTAGGGAACCACGAGATCTAAATGTATTAGGGTTACACCTCCCCTTTCAAAAGATACCAGACGAGACGATCGTCGAGCCATTTAAACATCTCATTCTCAATTGCGGTGCAAATACTGTCGTTCTCGATATCAAGAATGAATTTGGATTAACGCATGTTCCTTTCAATCACATCTATAAACCGATTTACTCATCCGATTTAGAGAGTCCAACACACCTATCAAAATTCTTAAATTGGGCAGATGTACATGGAATACGGGTAATCGGAAGATTGTGCTTAATGCCAGACCAGAAATTGTTGTTATCACATCCAAGATTCGCATTTAAGAGAAAAGATGGAACCATGTGGCGAGGAGCACAAGGACCATGGGTGAATCCCTTTAGACTCGAAGCTGCGTATTATAACGCTGCGATAGCAGAAGCAGCGATAAATTTTGGCATCAAAGAAATAAACATCGATTATTTCCGATTTCCAAGTGGTGAAGATGAGATTGACCAGATTCAGCATACGAGGCCAAGTAATTTTGCTACTCGGACAGGTGCATTAAGAGATTACTTGGAAATCATCTATGCGTCAGTGAAGAATAACGGCGGCGATTTATCCGTAGATTTCTTTGGAGGAACTGCGTGGCTTGAAGGTGGAGATATGGGAATAGGGCAACATATTGAAACCCATGCGCCGTTTCTCGATGGTTTATACCCCATGGCTTATCCGGGTTTAAGTGCGACAAAATGGCCTGGTATACCAGAATCATGTCGCGTAGGAACAGACTGTCCCTACGAATACGTGTACTTGATTACGAAACTAACACGAGATAGGTTGAAGAAGGTAAATCCTTCTGCATCGATCAAGACATGGTATCAAGCCTACCCTGACTATAGATTTGGGAGAATGATGACATTAAGAGAGTTTGAGGAACAACAGCTCGCAGCGTTTGAGGCCGGCGCATCAGGGGTATTGGCTTGGGACACATCTCTTGTTTATCACCAATATCTGTACAGAAAAATCAATATCATTCGAAGATTTACACCATTTGCCTCGGATTAAGTCCTGCTATCTCTTTGGGTTGTTAAGACTCCACTTTAACTCTGCCTTTTTAGTTTGGAATACATGTCCTGACATGTATCATCATAAAAATTGGAAACCTATCTAGAAAAGCCCCTTGCTGAGGGGCTTTTTCTTGATGGTTGTAGTCATCGATCCATTAGTCATTTCATTATTGGTTAGTAATTACTATAATCCATTGATCAACGAATTCGTTCTTCATTGAAGCCTTCAACATGCTATGCTATGAACAATCGAAAGGGCTCGAAAAATGAAGTCCGGAGACGCCTTCACAGCACCTCCACGTGGAACGGTAACTTTCCTCTTCACCGACATCGAGGGTTCAACAGAGTTACTTAAGCACCTCCGCGATCAATACACAAAGGTGTTGGCTGATCATCGTCAAATCCTACGGAATGTTTTTAGCAAATGGAATGGGTACGAAGTGGACACCCAGGGGGATGCCTTTTTCTATTCATTCCCGAAAGCGACAGAGGCGGTGGCAGCTGCAATTGAGGCCCAACGAGCATTGCAAGCACACTCTTGGCCTGAGGGGGCAGATGTTCGCGTCCGCATGGGGCTTCACACTGGTGAACCGCGAGTCACTGAGGAAGGATACATTGGGATAGATGTACACCGTGCAGCACGTATAGCTCATATCGGGCACGGAGGGCAGGTTTTACTTTCCGAAACGACTGTCCCATTGGTCCGAAGCGAGCTTCCACAGGATATCAGCTTACGTGATCTTGGCTTTCACCGAATGAAAGATCTAAGTCTTACAGAGGTCATTCATCAATTGCTCATACCAGATCTTCCCGCAGACTTTCCGCCTCTCAAATCCCTTGATGCGTATCCTAACAACCTGCCCATTCAGCCGACATCTCTTGTCGGAAGGGATAAGGATCTTCAGACTACGAGGGAGTTATTGTCCCGTCCAGAGGTGCGGTTGGTAACACTAACCGGACCCGGAGGGACGGGTAAAACTCGCTTGGGTCTACAGTTAGCTGCTGAGCTTTGTGACGAATTCCATCATGGGGTTTACTTCGTTCCCTTAACACCTATCACAGACCCCGAAATTGTCACCTCTACGATTGCTAAAACGATAGGCGTGCAGGATCAAGGAGATAAGTCAATTTTGGAATCCCTTGTGGAATTCCTGCGCACCAAACAGATGCTTATTTTTATGGACAATTTTGAGCATGTGATCTCGGCAGCCTCGGACGTATCCCATTTAATGGAAACTTGCGAAGGATCAAAATTCTTGGTTGCCAGTCGTGAAGTGTTGCATCTACGTGGTGAATTTGAGTTCCCTGTTCAACCCTTGACTTTACCTAGTGAAACCGAGTTTCAAAAAGCGGACCAATTGCTGCAAAACCCAGCGATATCGTTGTTTAACCAACGGGCTCAAGCGGTTAAACCTGATTTCTACCTAACTGATGAAGACTGTCAGGCAGTTTCCGGGATCTGTATTCGACTGGATGGCTTACCGCTTGCGATTGAATTGGCTGCAGCTCGGATCAAACTTTTCACGCCAAAAGCGTTACTCAAACGGTTGATGGAATCAAACGGGGTGAGCTCTTTACAGCTTTTGTCTGGTGGCCCACGGGATGCGCCGAGACGTCATCAAACTTTACAGGCTGCGATCAATTGGAGCTATGAATTACTCGATGAAGCTGAGCAAGCATTGTTCCAACAACTTTCGGTATTCTACGGTGGTTTCACCTTGGATGCTGCAGAAGCAGTTTGTTGTTCTGGAGAGGGTGAACCTTTATCAAGTTCTGAAGTCACACAGGATGTAGAGGTGATGGACGGAGTGGCATCCCTTATAGATAAAAGCCTTCTCCGGCAAGAGGCTGGGCTAAGGGGTGAAGCGCGCTTCAGTTTGTTGCAGACAATCCAGGAGTTCGCGAAGGAGAAGTTGATAGAAAGTAGTCGGGAGGAATCGATCCGCGACAGGCATGCGGATTTCTTTCTAGCTCTTGCATTGGATGCGAAACCCAAGCTCGAAGGCCCAGAACAAGAGTTGTGGTTGGATTTATTAGAAAGTGAGCACAATAATCTGCGCGCTGCCTTGAATTGGTACCTTAAACAAGCGGAAGGGGAAGATGAGCTTAGCACAAGAGCAGCAAAATCGGCATTACAAATGTCATCGTCGTTATATAGGTTTTGGGATACACACGGTTATGTGACTGAAGGGAGGAGATGGATACGGAGAGCATTAACTCGATACGAGGCTCAGATTCCTGAGCGAGTGGATGCTTTGATTGGAGCAGGATGGCTTGCGAGTCGTCAAGGGGAGATCCACGAGGGGTTAAAACTATTTAATCACGCAGCGAATCTAGCTCGCGATCTAGAGTACAAATCGGGATTGGCAAATGCGCTCAGTAACTTAGCCTTCATACATAACTGGATAGGAGATTCTGACGAGATCGTGAAATCCCTTTACATCGAAAATCTTGAGTTGTGGCGCGAGATCGGGGATAAGCGCGGAATCGCTTCTGCGCTAGGTCCATTGGCTCACCAAGCAGCCGCCAAATATGATTTTGCGGGTGCCTCTCAGCTTTTTACTGAGAGTTTAGCTCTCTTCCGAGAAGTAGGGGATAAGCGTGAGATCGCTGGTGCCCTGTGGAACCTCGGTCAGATTTCGCTGCGTTCAGGACGCTATGAGGAAGCAAAAAAATTATTTACCGAGAGTATGTCGATCTATGAGGAATTAAAGGACACACATGGTGTAGCCACCCAACTTAGGTGCTTAGGGGAAATCGAGCGATGTTATGGGAACACGTCGATCGCTAAGGAATTGTACGAAAGAGGGTTGGATACTTTTCAGGCGATCGGCGACAAAGGCTGCAGCATTATTACACTTGCAGGTCTTGGGAAAGTCGCCTTGGATCAGGAAGATCATAAAACTGCAAAGGAACATCTTGCTGAAAGTTTGAGATTAGCACGTGAGACCGAGAATGAGCAAGGTGAGGCCAATGCACTTCGATTACTGGGATTTTGCGCCCTTGGTAGCGGTGAACTAACTAGTGCGAATACATACTTTCGAGAATGCCTTGCTATTGAAAGGAATCGTGACAACCTTGAAGGTGTCGCTGCATGTTTGGAAGGAGCGGCGAGATATTTTGCAGCAGGGGATGATTTTATCCATGCCAGTAGACTCATCGGATTCGTGGACAATTTACGTGACCAGATTGGTATCCCTCTGTCGCCAGTTGACGAGGATTCACTTGTTCAATGGAAAGATGATATCCGCAATGAAATTGGAGAGAATGAGTTTCAGCTCGAAGAATCAGAAGGCCAATCCATGTTGATGGAAGAGGCAATCAAGATGGTGATGACAGAGACGAAGTAAGATATTTATCCAACCAAATCTTAAGTACTTCCCCTCAGTTAACCTTGGAAAAGATCTGGGGTTCCGCTCGATGTCACATCGAGCTTTCGCTTGCAGGATGGTAGTGAATATGAACCCTGCTGAGGAAATCAATCTGCTTGAGAAGGATGTCTTCAACCAGAGTCGAGATCCGGTCTCCTTGTTGAACGCTCATCGATCCATCGATTCCTAATGTGATGTTCAGCACAAGATAGGGACCAAATCGGTGTACAAAGACTTCCTCAACTGCTCGTACACCTGTAACATTCGCGATCAGGGTATGAACTTGAGTGAGCAGATCCGCATCGGGTTTTGTCGACATGAGCTCAATGGATGAATCCCGTATGATCATCACTCCAGTCCGTAGGATGACGATGGCGACAAGCGCTCCAGCCAGAGGATCCATCCATTTATATCCGAACCGTGCGAAGAGGATCCCGATCGTTGCCGCAAGGGCGGAGAATATATCATTGCGGTGGTCGTAGGCCAGTGCGATCACTGCTGCGCTCTTGGTTTCTTCACCAACCCAACGTGTGTAGAAGGTGAGGAATATCTTTAGGATGACCGTCGATAAAGCGACGATAAGCGCGGTTGTGGAAGTTGCCATTTGATCGCCGACTCCAATGAGAAAATCGTAGACCGTATTAATTGCATCCCAAAAGATGGCAACGGCGGTAGCAATTACGAATGCCCCAACAGCCACACCGGCGATGCTCTCCATCTGTCGATATCCATAGGGATACTCTTCATCAGGCGGTTTTCTTGCCTGGCGCATAAACACTGCAACAACGAGATAATAAGCAACATCAGATGTAGAGTTAATGCCATCCGCCAGTAGCGCCGGACTGTGCCCAATGATGCCGATTGTGTTCTTTAAACCAGCAAGGAGTATATTGGCGATTAAGCCAATTCTGACGGCTTGTGTAGTTCGTTGTTCTCGCCTTCCCATGATCCTTTACACCTGCCCCTAAATCCTATACGAAATTGCCCCGGATGCGAGCCAGGCATGTAGTTTACCCTATAGATCTTTTTCATGTAGCATGAACACCACTTGAATTGTGGGAAAGACAGCAGAGGGTACGAATCAGAGCGAGGATTTTATAACGAAAACTTCGGAATGAGTTGAACAAAGTGGGTTTCTAATTGTCCAAGGCTCCTTGATTGATCCAATCGATCAAGGTTTGTATTTGGATGGGGATTAATTTTGGCGCTCGTTTGGGCATCCTGCCGTTCAAGACGAGTTTGACGATCAAGCTGTTATCCGCGTTACCAGGGATAATGACTGGACCACTATCCGATCCAGCGATCAGGCCCGAATAGCTGGTCAAGTCCAAGCCAAATTCTCTTCGCTCTCCGCCATGGCAGACAACACAACGGCTCTGTAATATTGGAAGCACGTCATTATCAAAGCTGATATCCACTATGGTGGGCAATTCCGGTTGAAACTCAATCGGATCTTCAGTTGACCCGGAGTAATTCGCAGCGCAGGCAGAAACCATCAGGCTAATCAAGATGAAATAAATGGGCATGAAATCTTTAATCAATACCGTTCCCCCTTTCTAGAAACCGTAAAGGATTACACCACCGAGAAAACCGAGCACGGAAGCAAGTAGAAAGCTGATCACATACGCGCCAATATATAAAGCGCGGGCTCGTGAGTGGAGCAATTGTGAATTGCGCCAGCGGAAGAAAGCTGTCGTCGCGGTGATGATGAGAAGGACGATCGCTAGCACGATCTTGGTACTAGCGTTCGGTGCTTGGCCGCCATAGATCTCAGCATTGTCCATCAAACCCGTCAGACCTGCGGCAGCGGTGCTGATCGAAGCTAAAGCGATATTGGCAAAGGCAACATATTCCAGCATCGAATTGCGTCGCCAAAGCGACAATAACAGAAAGAACAAGGCTGCACCGGTCAGGGCGATCGGGAAGTGAACCACCAGTGTATGAATGGGGTGGACTTCCAATAGGTTGTATAGGACTCGATCAATGATTTCAATCAAATCCATAACATATCCCTCTTACGTAAAAACGAAAATATTATACTAAAATTATCTTAATTGTATATATATGTGGGGATAAAGTCATGCACAATTTGAAGGGCTGAGTGTATGGTCTCTTCTGTTCTAAAAAGGCCAGAAGATGGGCATGACAAGAAGTACCACTACCAATACGACCAAGGTAAGCGGTAGGCCGACTTTGATGTAATCCGAGAAGCGGTAGCCGCCGGGGCCCATGATCAAGATGTTCGCTGAGTGGCCGACCGGACTCAGAAACGCCGCCGAGGCTGAGACCGCCACAGCCATCATCAAGGGGTAGGGGGATACACCAAGGTCTGCTGCAGTGTTTAGCGCGATGGGTGCCAGGAGTACGGCCACTGCCGGATTGGGCATCACCTGCGAGGCCAATGCGGCCAGGATGAAAAGTCCGGCCATGATCGCCAGTGGGCCCAAACTTCCGACGATGTTGACCACACCTTCGGCCAGAAAGCGCGCCGCGCCGGTCTGCTCCATGGCGATCCCCAGAGGTAACATGCCGGCGATAAGGAAGATGGCCTTCCATTGGATGAAACGGTAGGCTTCCTCCATGTTCAGACAGCCGGTCAGGATCATCAGTGCCACTCCGGCGATGGCCGAGATTGCGATGGGTACCCATCCCAGGATGACCGGCAACAGGACCAATCCCATCACCAATAAGGCCACGGGTGCTTTCTTCAGTCGCGGTGCCTCCTGAACCTCCTCCGTGAGCACCAAGAAATCTGGCTCACTGCCCAGTATCCGAAGCTTGTCGCGCGGACCATAGAGCAGGAGGGCGTCACCGAAGCGAAGAGCCATGTCTCGCAAATTCGAGCGGTATGCACGACCTTCACGCCAAATGGCCAGTACACTGAGACCATACTTGGCTCGAAAATTTAATTCTCGCGGTGTTTTTCCAACCAGGGTAGTGTGGGGCGAGAGGACTGCTTCTACCAACCCGATCTCCTCGGATTCGAGTTGCTCCATGTCAAGCGCTTCGCGCGTTTCAATCTCCAAACTTTGCAAACCTTCAACCGTTATCAAGTCCTCACGCTTGCCCTTGATCAGCAGGGTGTCCCCAGCCATCAACTGATCCTCGGGGGCGGGCATCAGATGGGTGGTTCCCTGACGCACGATCCCCATCACGCCTAACCCGAACGCATCTCCCAATCGGCTTTCGATAAGCGTTTTACCCACCAGGGACGAGTCATGAGGGACGTGCACCATCATCAGCCTTTCTTCTAGGTGATAATCCTCAAGCGAATCGGGCTTGGAGATCTGCAGGTCGGGATCACTCTTTAGCTCCCTGATCTGGGTTTGGTGCGCTTGAACCAGAAGAACGTCACTAGATTGCAGGGGGGTCCTCTCCAGATTAGTGCGGATAATGACGCTGTCTCGCTTGATAGCAAGCACGATCACGCCATACTGGTGGCGGAATCCTAACTGGCGTAAGTTCTGACCGATGAGCGGTGATTGTGGGAGGAAACTGATCTCGACCAGTTCTATATCGCCTGAAATCAACCTTTCTGCAGGTAAGCGTTCTTCTTCGATGATGAAGTGACGGCGATCATGCAGTTCCGATAACTGATCGAGTCGACCCTCGACCAGAAGCCTGTCGCCTGAACGGAGGCAGGCGTCGGGACTGGGGGCCAGGTGTGTTTCGTCACCCCGCAGGATGCCGATCACGTTCAACCCCAATATTGAACCTAAACGGCTTTCAGCCAATGTCTTGCCATCCAGAGTGGTTTCAGGAGGAAGGCGTAGAACAATCATACGCTCGTGCAATTCGTACATTTCTTTGTAATCTGCGTCAGCAGCGGTCGTGAATTCTCTGGCGATGTCACGTTCCGGCAGAAGGCGACGTCCAACAAAGACCATAAAAGCTGTCCCTGCGATTAACACGGCCACACCGACAGGGGTGTAGTCGAACATCTGGAAGGAGCGCAGGCCAGCATCCCCCAGCGCTTCGCTAATCAGGATATTGGGTGGCGTGCCAATGAGGGTATTCAAGCCGCCTAGTAATGCAGCGAAAGCCAGCGGCATCAAGAGTTTGGATGGTGCTCGTTTTATCCGTCGCGCGATGTCGATCACAACGGGTAGAAACAGCGAGGCCACGCCGATATCATTCATGAATCCGGAAAGCACTCCGACGGTTAGCATGATGATCGTCAGCAGGCGGATTTCACTCTTTCCTGCTAAACGCAGTACGCGATGCCCGATCAGCCCTGCAATGCCGGTGCGCGCCAATCCACCGCTCAGGATGAGAATAGCCCAAACGGTGATCACCGCCGGGTTACTAAAACCTGATAGCGCCTCGGAAGGACTTACCAGTCCAGTGAGCGCCAAGCTGACGAGCACCATCAAGGCGGTGACATCGATACGTACCCATTCGGTAATAAAGAGTACGATGGCGATCCCAAGGATGCCTAAGACGATCGCGATTTCTGGGGTCATGTTGACAACCTGATTGGCGTTAAATCATTATACGGAAATCGAAGGTTCTGGGCAAAAATCAACCCATTCTTGATTGAATGGCCTTCTCGGAAGTAGGGCGGGTCGGTATTTTGGTTCGTAATTACCTAATGGATGAAAACATCAGCCTGCTCAGCCAGGTACTATGCTTTAGTCTTACAGCGTATTGTTTTTATTAGTAGTTTTTCATCCTTGACAAATAAAGCCTCCTGATGTAATATGGGTGGGCGGTCACCCATATTAATGACAGGATGGTAATCCATGCCCCGATATAAGGAATCTGAGCGCGACCAAATCAAATCCGAAACTAGGCAATTGTTGTTGCAGGCTGCCATAGAAGCGTTTGCACGCGATGGTTTTGAAAAAGCGAATATCA
The DNA here is from genome assembly GCA_020350285.1 of Anaerolineaceae bacterium. Taxonomy (GTDB): domain Bacteria; phylum Chloroflexota; class Anaerolineae; order Anaerolineales; family E44-bin32; genus DUEZ01. Next base: position 2,894,376 of record CP070708.1, on the reverse strand, counting down.
ATCAAATCTCGAAGGCAGCCGGGTTCGCCAAAGGAACTATCTACAACTATTTTGAGAGCAAGCGGGATCTTATGCTGGCGTTGATCCATGAGACAGCGAACCTCCACCTCGAATACATCACCGCTCGCGTTGTGCAAGAGGACGAGGCTGAACGGCGATTGATGAGCTTCTTTGAGTCGGGATGGTCGGTGGTCGCGGAATACCTGCCCCAACTGCGCATCCTGGTTAACACGCTCTATGGACCCGATGTGGAGTTCAAATTGGAGCTCTGGCAGGCCTATCAACCGATGCACAAACTGATCCGCGAAGACATCATCTCTCTGGGTATCGAGCAAGGGGTATTCCGACCGGTTGATATAAATTTCACCACTGCGTTGATCATGAACCTGTACTTGGGGATCGCCTCTCATGCGGACGACGAAGGCCGCATCTGGTTGGGATCTGATCAAGTCGCCGATTTTGTATTGTCGGCGCTTCGGAAATAGTTCTCTTGGAAAGATGAGGGTTGAAAAAAGATGATCAAAATTGTGCTCATTGTAGTGGTTGGGATCATGATTGGGGTTCCGCTGTATGCACTTCCGGCTACCTTGTCGTTACCGCGTGGAATCCGACCTGACCTGCAATCATTGACCATCTCACAGGCAGCGATGAATCTGCGTGAGTCAGTCGATTCGGGAATGGAATTGGTGGAAGCCGCGCGCTCCCTGGTTGCGGAGAGAATGGCCTACAGTCGACGTAACAGCTTTGATAGCTACGCTCGAGCCTTCGAGAGAGGCTACGGGTATTGTTCTCAACAGGCGAATGCGTTGGCTGACCTGCTATCCCGGTTGGGATTCGAAGCAAAGGTCGTTCAAGCTTTTCGCAATCGGTTTTTTGATGCTAGCGTAGACTCACACGCCTGGGTTCAGGTTGTGGTTGATAATGAGGTCCATGACATAGATACCATCTTCTATGATGCAGATACTGCTGAAATTACGTTTACAGCGTTATCCGAGGTGGGGGAGGTGCCTGCTGTTCTCAGAGTTTTGGAGACATGGGGTGCACCCGCAGTGAACGCGCATCGCTATTACCTAACAGGAAAGGATCAAGACTGGTGAACACTTTGGTTGTCTACTTTTCGAAATTCGGTCACACACGGATGGTTGCCGAATCCATCGCGGAAGGGCTCGAATCGGTTGGTCCTGTTCGCTTACTTAGCTCGGATCAACTCGCGGATACGGACTTGGAGGATGTCGATCTGGTAGTGATGGGAAGCCCAACCCATCGTATGAACCTGCCGGAGGCGGTTCGACCTATTTTCGAGAGATTGCCGAAACGCATTCTCCGAGGTGTACCCGTTGCGGCCTTTGATACCTCTTACAAGATGTCATCGATACTTGCGCGTTTCACGGCAGCTAAAAAACTGGCTCAAAAGCTGCGTAAGTTGGGGGGGAAGCGGGTCGTTCCGCCAGAGACTTTCTATGTCGAGGGGAGAGAAGGCCCCCTGTATGAGGGTGAGATCGAGCGAGCCAGGGATTGGGCGAGGACGATTTTAGATCGATTGGATGGTAAAGGAAACAAGTAAAAACTGATTGTCAAACGATAGCTTTGAATACAGGTGATCCGTGTTGGAACAAACCAAACAGAAGAACACGCTGGGTAAGAACGGTGGTTTGATTTGCCCCTCGACGAGAGCGTTTTTAGAAGAGGGGCGCCGCACGCCGGGATTTACTTTGTTCGATTTTCTCCATGGTTACGTCTATTCTCGATGGCCATATCTTTACATCAGCATCCTCAATGGTGAACATCAGCTGGTGAGGAAGATCGGACCCATCCTGGGAGTCTTTGGTCGTCTGTTTCCGTCAAATGCGAATAAAGACGTTCCCAAACAAGGCCTTGAGCAGACATACCATGCGAAAGTTCTCACCCCCGATTCAGCCCGACAACTTGTCATGGTCAGGGAAGATATCCGTCTGGAAAACTTGGAAAAAGTGATCCCCTACAGAGAGGCGCGCGACATCGTCCTCAAAAACCCAGATCATATCGTCGTGCTTGAGTGTCCGTGCCGCACTTCCCGCCCAGAGCCTTGCTCACCCCTCGACGTGTGCTTGGTGGTGGGGGAGCCGTTCGCTGGTTTCATCGTCGAGCACCATCCGCAACGCGCCAGGTGGATCTCTGCCGATGAAGCCTGTGATATTTTGGAGGCTGCACACGAACGAGGTCATGTGCACCACGCCTTCTTCCGAGATGTGATGCTGGATCGGTTTTTTGGCATATGTAATTGTTGTAAGTGCTGCTGCACAGGCATACAAGCTGTGCGTCATGGAACACCGGTCCTGGCAGCTTCAGGCTATACGTGTACTGTGGATGCAGAGGCGTGCATTGGATGTGGTGATTGTGTTGGTGTATGCCCGTTTGAAGTGATGGAGCTTGAGGACGCAATCGCTCTGCCCGATCAAGAAAAGTGTATGGGTTGTGGTGTGTGTGTTTCAACTTGTGAAATGGGTGCGCTTTCCTTGATTCGGGATCCCAACAAGAGTGAACCGCTGGAAATTAAAAACCTGATAGCTCAGGCGGAACGGGTAGGTGAGAGGCTGTAATTCGCCCCCCTTCTTCCGATGGAGATCGGAGTCAAGCTTCTAACAGCAGGGGTATTCACTATAAAATGTGACTTCTACATCCCCTCAATCACCCCCAGATCTTCGAGAACCCCCACGATGTCCTCAATCTCAGGGGAGAGCCCCTCATCCAATCCGGCTTTACGCATGATCTCCTCGATGCTTAGGGGCTCGGCGTTTGGAAAGGGTAGGTGATAGAGGAACTTTCCCTGCGGAGTCGTGAGGTTGATCTTGCGTTCCTGACGATCGCGCCCCTCACCCGTCCAGATTATGACACTGCTGATAGCGAGACCACTCCGGGCTGTCGAGAACCGGGCGCCGGTGTTTCGCCGCTCTCGGATCCGTTGAGATAATACGCCACTGTTTTTTGCCCTTTGCAGTTTCGTAAGGTCGATCTCCAAACGAATCTTCTCCTTCTCTAAGGTATAGCGGAAGTATGGGCGTTTCTTCTCATAGACCTCGACCTTTTTTAGGATCCCTAATGCTGTCATCGCCTCTAAAAAGTCCTGTGCCGTTTGGATGTGTAGATTTAGCCTCGAAGCCGCCTCTGAGGCCGAGATGTCCTTGTACGTCACCAACAACTCGAAGAAATCCTTAGCGTAGGTCTTCGCAAGATGCCCACCCAGGGTTGCAGCGGTTTGGAAATCCATGGTCGCACTCATGAAAAGGGAGACAGCCGTAGGGCATCCATGCGGTCGATCACCCGCACGCTTTCACCCCGCCGGAACATATCGAAGAAATCGATGAAGAGTTTACCGAGCGAGTCGCATAGCTGATCAAAGGAGAGCGCCTCACGGAACTCCAGGTAATCACGCTGTGAGATATTGACCGAGACCTCACCATTAAAATCGAATGACACCCAAGTCTCGTCCAGGATGTCGTCATGGAGCCTGAGTATGTACCGAAATTCCTCGCCCATCTTTACCACCACCATCATGATCCGCTGTCCTTCATTAAACGGGATTGCTACTAGATTACGCCGTACAAACTCTGTGAACGCAAGCAGCTCATTGTGGGTGTACTCGAGTTTCCCTGCGGGGAGTGGCCGAGGGGTAAACCCATTTCCGACCTCCTCTACCGTGGTGGCGGCAAGTTCGAGGATCTCTCGCCCTCGCCACTTGATCTTTTTGGTGAAAGCGTAGTATCCAAGCACAGGCAGCAGGAGGACATAAATAACGAGGAACAAGCGACTGAATGGTGACTGTAGCCCCACCTCTAGGTCAGCCGGTAACGTCATGATGAAGATTCCCAACGCAGCTTGGTAGAGAGTCGCTACGAGATACCCCGTGCTCATCGTGCGGATCCACACGTTCAACGAGTAGAGCGCGTAGAGTAGGATGAGTCCACCAAGGACCTTGAGTCCCCACGCCTGACCGAACAGCGCTCCAGCGATCCCAGCTATGCCCAGGATCCCGAGGATGATGAGCAGGCCGGTGACCGAGCTGTCTGGTTTTAGTTTTCTCATGTAGTACATGAAGATGGTCCTTTCAGATTAAGATGTATAACGAATGTATACTATAATTAAAATGAAGTATATACGAAGTGTAATAAGCTGTCAAGGATGAAAAATAGGACCTAACCTTGCCGATGGGATGGTTCTTGGTTAGAATTCCTTCGCATGTTTGTCCATGGCGAGGTAGCTCAATGGTAGAGCAGGGGACTCATAAGCCCTTGGTTGTGGGTTCAAATCCCGCCCTCGCCACCTAGGTTGACATACAGATTCGCCCTTTGGATTTAGGTTTTTCTTCCTTTTCAACATCCCATCTTGGTGATTTCTCCCTCAAACACGAATAGTGCTGTTCCTTTTTGGACCGGCCCATGATGTCATTTTGAGTCGAAGGCGAAGGAATCTCCTCCCCCTCATGTCATTGCGAGCCCCGCGGGGGCGAAGCAAACTCCTCAACAAAAAGATTGCTTCGTCGCCTAACGGCTCCTCGCAATGACAGATTGAGGAGCCCCTTGCAATGACATCACATTGACGACCTGTAACATGATCAGGGAATCTTTGCATTCACGTGAATCTGATTGCTGGCCGTTAAAACGGTAGAATAGGCATCCATATCCATAAGCGTGTACAATCTGTCTCGCAGGAGCGGGGATGCTTGAAGTAATCATCGGTGCAGGTTTACTTTTTGATTTCCTCAACGGTTTTCACGATTCGTCGAACATCGTGGCAACCGTGATTTCCTCACGCGCAATGAGCCCGCGGGTTGCGCTGATCATGGCTGCGATCGCGCATTTCTGTGCACCGTTCCTCTTCGGTGTAGCGGTGGCGACAACCATTGGCAAAGGTGTCATTGACCCATCGGCTATCTCACCGAAAGTCATCATCGCTGGTGTCATAGCCGCGGTCCTGTGGAATATCCTCACCTGGTGGCTGGGGATGCCTTCTTCTTCATCGCACGCCTTGATTGGGGGTTTGTTAGGCGCGGCTATCCTCGCTCAAGGTCTTGAAATTATCCAGGTCAGTGGGCTATTGAAGGTACTTCTTGCGCTCTTCATTTCCCCTCCACTCGGAATGCTTGCTGGATATCTATTCATGCGCATCGTGCTCTTCTTGGTTCGTAAGGCCTCGCCTCGGGTAAGTACTGTCTTCAAGCGCCTTCAGATCTTCACTGCACTTGCACTGTCCCTCTCACATGGCACCAACGATGCTCAGAAAACGATGGGCATTCTCACTATGGGGCTTGTCTCGGCAGGTTTTCAAAAAACCTTTGAGGTGCCGTTGTGGGTTATTGCAGCCAGCGCGAGCGCGATCGCTTTAGGTACCGCGCTGGGCGGTTGGCGTCTCATTCATACCCTCGGGGGAAGGATTGTGAGGATACGTCCCATCCATGGCTTTACCTCACAAATGGCCTCTGCCGGCGTCATCCTGTCCGCGGCATTATTAGGAGGTCCAGTGAGCACAACACAGGTCGTGGGTTCTGCGATCATGGGCGTCGGTGCGGCGGAGAGGATATCGAAAGTCCGCTGGCAGGTTGGAAGGGAGATGATCGTCACTTGGTTGATCACCATCCCTGTAACCGCGATATTGAGTGCCGCGCTCTTTATGGTGCTTCGAGTATTTATACCTTAACCAGCTATGTGGTTTTAGAATTGGAACTGACTCTCTCGACGCGTTCGAGCAATTAATCAATATCTTCGTGAAAATACTGATATCTATACATACATTTCCTAATGCTAATCCACTTAAATAAAAGGTGAACTTGTTATACATCTCTAACACAACAGAGGCACTTGGGACATGTCGATTCTGAGAAATTGGGAACTGGATATCGATGTAGATGCAGTCCTCCGAAGTCAGGGGAGCGATCCAGAAGCCGTCAGGATGCGCGGGGGTGCTTTAGTGGATCTGGCAGAAAAGGCTTTAAAGGAGGGAAAGGCCCATCTTGAACCGGTAGTGGCCTATCGTTGGAGGACCGTTGAATCCCTGCGTCATGAGCGGATCGACCTTGAGGGCGGTGCGCGATTAACAGGCTCGCTGATCGTTCAACACCTTGGTGCGGCGGAGAGGGTCGTCGGGGTTTTATGCACCATAGGCGACTCGCTTGAAAGAAGGGTGTCGCAGGTGATGGGAGAGGATCCGGCCTATGGGCTGGCGCTTGATGGTTTTGGCTCGGCGGCAGTCGAATCCCTGGCGAACGCCGTCTGCCACCATTTCGAAACCCAAGTCGCTGAGCAGGGACATCGGGCTTCCATCCCTCTCAGCCCAGGGATGGTGGGTTGGCCCGTAGAGATTGGCCAACAAGAAATCTTTAGCATGTTGGGTGATGACAAAGCTGGCGTAAGGTTGACACCAAGCAGCATGATGATCCCTCGTAAATCGCTGACGTTGGTATTAGGCTTTGGTCCTGAGGTGGGGAACGAAGGACACCCATGTGATTATTGCAGTATGGGAGAGACCTGCCAATATAAGACAGTTTCTGGTGGGAAGTAGTCCAACTAAAATCACTTATGGTGAGGATCAGCCGTGAAAAGAGAGACTCTTCTAGATCTAGAAGCCCTGCTAAGGGTGCCATATGTTGACCCTTATGGTGAGTTTGACCTTTCACCGGATGGCAAGCGAGTCGCATTTTCCTGGAATCCCGATGGGCAGTGGGAGATCTTCACCCTGCCATTAGACAGGCCTTCAGCACCCAATCAAATTACCATCGGATCCGGCGCCAAATTTGTCCCTCGTTGGTCACCTGATGGCAGCCGTATTGCGTATGTCTTTGATCTCGACGGTGGTGAGCTGTACGACATCTTTATCTATGATCTTTCTACAGGTGAGCACCAGAATCTCACACCGGACACGGACGATGCCATTCAACCAGGTACTTGTTGGTCTCCTGATGGTCAATGGATAGCTTTTGCCTCCGATCGCTCAGGTTGTTTTGACACCTACATTATGCCCGCTTCAGGTGGGACAGCTCGACGAGTGCTTGATCATCACTATCCGGATTGGGAGATTCGTTGGTCACCCGACGGGTATTGGCTCTCAGTCGTCGCCGAGACCAAGGGGCAAGATTACGGAACGTTTATTGTCCCCCTGGAAGAAGGGGAAGCGATACAAGTTAGCCAAAGCGGTGAGCCGATATGCGCTAAAGATGCACGCTGGTCACCGGACAGTCAACGGATTGCATTTTCATCCGATCATCATGACAGATTTGACATAGGACTATATGAAATCTCAAGTGGTGAAATCACGTGGATAACAAAAGGGGGAGGGGATTGGGAGAACCCTATTTGGTCCCCTGATGGCAACAAACTCGCATGCACCTTTAGCCAGGGACCATCGACATCGGTTGTCGTAAAGGAAATCGAGCAAGGGACAGAGACACACTACCAGGTAGAGCCTGGGGTTCATTACCGCCCTCAATTCACTTCCGACGGGGAGCACTTGGTATTTATCTTTGACAACCCCCGGCATCCACCTGATCTTTGGCTGCTTTCATTACGTGATGGAGGCCTTCGGCGTCTTAGCGACTCCCTCCCAGTGCCCCTGCGGCAAGCAAACTTCGTCATGCCTCGAGAGGTGAGCTATCCGAGCTTGGATGGAGAGGATGTCCCTGCCTTGCTCTATTCGCCACCCCACGAGGAGCGCGTGGATCATAAAAAAGAAGATCCTTTACCCCCTGGAATCGTCAATATCCATGGTGGTCCGAACTGGTTGAGTCAGATTACATGGGATCCTTTGACTCAACATATGATCAGTCGGGGGTGGACGGTATTGGCCCCAAATTATCGGGGTTCCACCGGATTTGGTCGTGCGTGGCAACTGGCCAATCGCTTTGATTTTGGTGGTGGTGAGACACAGGACGTAGTAGCAGGAGCTGACTATTTGGTGAGAGAAGGTCTGGCTGATACCTCCCGCATCGCTGTCACCGGAAGAAGCCATGGAGGCTATCTGACCATGACGAGTTTGACCCAATATCCTGATCGTTGGGCGGTTGGGTCAGCGGTGGTCCCTTTTCTCAACTGGTTCACGGCTCATGCCAACTCGAGGGAGGATCTGCAGCATTGGGATCGTGAAAATTTCGGCGATCCGGAGGAGAACCATGATCTGTGGTATGAGCGTTCACCGTACTTCTTCCTTGACCGCATAGTTGTGCCGGTGCAATTAATCTGCGGCGCCCATGATCCTCGCTGCCCGGCGAGTGAGTCAACTCAAGCGCGCGATGAACTGCTAGCTCAAGGCAAGGAAGTCGATTTCGTTCTCTACCATGATGAGGGGCACAGTTTTTTAAAGACGGAGAATCAGGTAGATGCGAAGTTGCGTCGGGTCACCTTTCTCGCCAGAGTGTTGGAGCAAGGCTTCTAGATGGGATAATAATCTTGCAATAAACATAATGAGACGAGTAAGGGACACGAACGCAGGATGACTGTTTCACTCCGATAGTGTAACTGACGAGGAAATCATGCTATGGCGAAATTAATCGTATTGTCTGACGAGGATGTGAAGGCGATACACGAGGCAACGTTACGTTTATTGAGCGATGTCGGTGTTGTGTTGACAGAACCAGAGGGAGTTGAAATCCTTACTGGATCGGGAGGCACTGTCCGAGGTGAACGGTTATATCTACCACCGGACTTGGTTGAGCGGGAGATAGCCAAATGCCCTCGCACGGTAACTATTCATGGCAGGGATAAGAAGGCAGCCATATTGGGTGATGGGGTGCTTCATTGGCACAATCTAGGAGGGGCGCGGGATGTTTATGAACCGCGTTTAGGGCAGAAACGCCCCGCGATGGTCCAAGATGTATGTGATAGCGCAAAGGTACTCGATGCATTGGAAAACGCAACTACCATAACGCCGTTCTTTACACCACAAGATGTACCGGGCCAGGTGATGACCTTGGCGATGTATCGTCACACGCTGCCGCATACAACCAAGCCTGTCCATGGCCCCGGCGTTCAAACAGCTGCTGAAGTGAGATATGTGGTTAGGATGGCATCGGTCATCGGTCCCCCTCAAGAGGTTTTAACTTTTGGGATTTCCCCACTGAGTCCTTTAACCTTCCCGGAGGACGTCGTAGGGTCAATCATTGAGACCGCGCGTAATGGGGTTGCACTGGGACCGTTGCCATGTCCGACGGCTGGAGCGACATCACCGCTTTCATTGGCAGGTTCTTTAACGCAGCAAAATGCGGAAGTTCTCGCTTCGGTTGTTTTAGCCCAATTGGTGCATCCTGGATTGCCAATCATCTATTGCGGTCGCTTGGCGATGATGGAACCACGTTCTGGTTCCTCAGTGTGGGGAGGGGTGGAGCTGGGATTCGCATCTGCTGCAACGGTCCAGATCGGTCATGCTTATGGTCTCCCGGTTAATGTTTATGGACTGGCGACCAATGCTCATACATTAGATATTCAAAACGGCTATGAGAGGGCGCTCAATGCGATCATTCCCGCGTTGGCTGGGGCGGATGAGCTTTCTGGTATAGGTGAGATGGAAGCAGGTGTGATGGGCTCGTATGCCCAAATGGTTTGTGATGATGAGATCGCAGGTAGCGTACATCGGTTACGACGGGATCTCGAGGTCGATGAGGATTCATTAGCCGTTGATGTTATCGGAGCAGTGATGGAGAGTGAACGCAATTTTCTCAGTCAGGAGCACACGGTGCGTTATCTTCGTACGGGAGAGATTTTCGTCACCCATCTGGCCGATCGTACGTCCTGGGAGGAATGGGATCGAACCGGGAGAGAAGGAATGGGGGGCAAAGCGCAATCTGAAGTAGAGAGGCTGCTGGCTGAACACGAGGTCCCATCACTCACGGAGGACCAGGAACAAGCTTTAGATGAGATTATGGAGGAAGCCTCAAGCGAGTTAATCTCGAATTGATACTTAAAAGAGTTGCAAGGAGACCATCATGCTGGATGCTGCACGTAAACTGGAGGGTCAACTCGTTGCATGGCGCAGGGATTTCCACATGCACCCCGAATTAGGGTTCCAAGAAGAGCGTACCGCAGCAAAGGTCGCTGCTATCTTGGAAGACCTTGGCTGCCGAGTTCGCACAGGGGTGGGACGCACGGGAGTCGTCGCGGAACTGGGAGAAGGTAAACCTGTGATCGGAATACGGGCCGACATGGATGCCCTACCCATTCAGGAGGCCAACGAGGCACCTTATGCGTCGCAAGTCCCTGGGGTGATGCACGCGTGTGGTCACGACGCCCATACTGCGATCGCTTTAGGAGTGGCGACCCTGCTGGCGCGAGAGACTTTCTCCGGAACAGTTCGTTTTCTCTTTCAGCCAGCCGAAGAAGTGGGGGATGAGGAGGGGATTAGCGGCGCACCACGTATGGTCGAGGATGGAGCATTGGAGGAGGTAGATAGTCTATTGGCCTTGCACGTAGATTCCACCTTAGATACTGGAGATATCGAACTGGGTGATGGGCCATCATCAGCAGGTGTGGACACCCTCTATGCCACAATCATCGGCCGCGGAGGCCATGGTGCGATGCCCCATGAAGTTGTGGATCCGATTTATATCACCAGTCATGTCATTCTCGCCTTACATGGCATTGTATCTCGCCGATTGAGACCCTTTGAACCGGCCGTTGTAAGCATCGGATCTATTCACGGAGGTGAAGCGGATAATGTGATCCCGGAACGGGTAAGAATCACTGGCACTATTCGTTACATGAATACAGAAGTGCAAGAAAAGATCCATGACGAAATCAAGCGAGCTATGGAGGTTGCACGGACGTTAGGTGGTGATTACGAGCATAAGATTGAGGTTGGCGACCCGCCCATGATCAACGACTCAGGAGTGGTGGAACTACTGCACCAGGTCACAACTGATTTGTTAGGGGAAGAGTGTATTCAACCGCCCACACCTGAGATGGGTGCGGAGGATTATGGTTTCTTCACCTCACGGGTGCCCGGTGCGATGTTCGGACTAGGGTGTTTGATAGAAGGCGATGAACGGGTGCACCATAACGCACGCTTTGATATTGATGAGCGTTGCCTACCCATCGGCGTCGCCATCCTAGCTGAGGCAGCGTTGCGTTTTCTACGTAGCGAATAGACGTGACTAGCTCATGGCATAACTCTTAATATTTCCGCTTAGATGCTTTCTTATTGTTAATCGCGGTGCAAGCTTTCCATTAATCTTCCAATATTGAATTCTTATGCATAGGTAATTGGGCGAGGAGAATCGTTAATCGAAATTACAAGCTGTATCGTGATCGGTGATAACCACTTGGTGACTGTAATGCATAGAGATCTACAGCTGAATATAGCCCAACGTTGATAATGCGTCTACGAGGGGCTGGGGGTCACTCATAAGCATTTGCCCAGCTAGCCACCTTCCATCCTTGCCGCGGAAAACATAACCGCGTCTGGCGTGCAAGCCCTCGATAGGGATTAACAATGCATTTAGCTTCAGAACGTTGAAGGGCAGGTGAATGTCCACTGGCTGATCGAAGTACAGCTCGAGGAGGTAATCTGATGCTGGTATTCATCCAGTGTCAAATCGCTCAGCAGGTCTGAGCGATGCGACAAGTTATAAAATTAGACATCCCCGCTTGCCTAGGTACTCGCGATAAATTGGTTTCAAACCTTGTGGCAGGCAACGAAATGAGCCCCACCCATATCTCTCCATAGGGGTTCTTCTTCACAGCAGACTTCCATGACGTGAGGGCAACGAGTGTTAAAGTAGCAGCCTGGGGGTGGATCAGTAGGGCTTGGAACATCACCCTCGAGGACAATACGCTTTCGTTGACGCTCGACGGATGGATCTGGGACTGGGACGGCGGATAAGAGCGCTATCGTGTAAGGATGAAGTGGATGATCGTAAAGTTCGTTCTTTGAAGCAAGTTCAACGATTTTACCAAGGTACATGACCGCCACACGGCTGCATATGTGACGAACCATGCTCAAATCATGAGCGATGAATAAATAAGTCAACTCTAACTGTTCTTGCAGATCTTCTAGCAAGTTAACTACCTGAGCTTGAATGGAGACGTCCAAGGCGGAGATGGGCTCGTCGCATACAATGAATTCCGCGTTAGAGGCTAATGCGCGGGCGATTCCGATACGTTGTCGCTGACCCCCGGAGAACTCATGTGGGTATCGATTGATGAAGCGGGGGTTGAGGTGGACCAAGTGCAGTAGTTGCTGGATCCGCTCGATTTGCTCGCTGCTAGATGCAATTTTGTGAACCCGAAGAGGTTCCCCTATGATGCGGGAAATGGTCCACCGGGAGTTGAGGGATGCGAAGGGATCTTGAAATATCATCTGCATCCGCCGTCGCATGTGCCGTAATTCTTCACTCTTCAGAGAGGTCAGGTCTATCCCATCGAAAATTACTTGGCCGGCGGTGGGTTTATACAAGTGCAGGATCGTGCGGCCTGCGGTCGTCTTACCGCAGCCACTCTCTCCTACCAGTCCCAGCGTTTCCCCCTGATATATATCGAAAGACACACCATCCACAGCCCTGACTGCACCTACCTGTCGCTGGATTAGAATTCCCATGGTGACAGGGAAATATTTCTTGAGATCTTTTACCTGCACAATCACATCATCCCTACTCATAATTCGTATCCAGTTGTGACATCTACCCAGCATGCAATTTCGTGATCATATGTGATAGGCATCAGACGAGGGTTTTTTGAAAGGCATCGTTTCACCGCAAAGGCGCAGCGCGGTGTGAAGGGGCAGCCCGGGGGTAGGATCAGGAGATCTAACGGAAAACCCGGGATAGTTGCCAATCTCTCTGTGCTGTTGCGATCTACTCGAGGCACTGATTTTAATAACGCGAGCGTGTAAGGGTGGCGAGGGTTTTCGTAGATATCATCCACATTTCCTTGTTCGACGATGAAACCCGCGTACATCACAATTACTTTCTCTACCATACCCGCAATAACTCCCAAATCGTGGGTGATCCAAATCACGGCCATATCCAACCTGTCTCGTAAACTCTTGATGAGATCGATGATTTGGGCTTGAATGGTAACATCCAGGGCTGTGGTAGGTTCATCAGCGATGAGGATGCTGGGATTGCAAGCCAACGCCATGGCGATCATTACCCGTTGACGCATACCACCAGAGAATTGGTGGGGGTAATCTCGGTACCGATCGTGTGCTTTAGGGATGCCTACCATCCCCAACAACTCAACTACTCTTTCAAGGGCTTGAACCTTATCTATGCCCGTGTGGATTGTCAACGCCTCGCTTATTTGGTGACCAATGGTCAGAACCGGATTTAGGGAGGTCATGGGGTCTTGAAATACCATAGCGATGTCTTTTCCCCGGATGCGTTGCATTTGTGTCTCGTCAAGTTTCAGCAAGTCTTGACCTCGGAAGATGACCTGACCGTTGGCGATCTTGCCGGGAGGATCAGGTATGAGTCCCATGACGGAGAGAACACTGACGCTCTTACCACATCCACTCTCACCCACGATACCCAACGCTTCACCGTCTTCCAGCGTGTAGGAGATGCCGTTTACCGCGTGAACGATTCCGTCCAGCGTGTGGAACCGGGTCGTGAGGTCTCGAACTTCCAGCAGTGGGGTCACGTTTGCTTCTTACTCAGTTTCAACCAGCGCCCTTGGATCAAGCGCATCGCGCAAGCCATCGCCGACAAAATTTATAGAAAGCACAGTCAATACGATCAGGCCTCCGGGGAAGATCCATAACCAGGGGGCACTTTCGATGTATTTATAGGCGCCATTGAGCATGTTTCCCCATGTGGCAGTTGGTGGCATCACCCCTACGCCTAAAAAACTCACATAAGCCTCATTGATGATGGCATTAGCAACACCCAACGTGGCATTAACAATGACTGGTGCCATAGTGTTTGGCAAAATGTGCTCAAAGATAATAGATGCATTCGATGCTCCGATGCATTTAGCCGCGGTCACAAAATCTTGTTCCCTGAGTGAGAGGAAATTAGCTCGCACGATCCGGGCAAGACCCATCCAACTGGTGAGACCGATGACCGCAACGATAACGACAACGCTGCCGCTGAACTCTCTACCAAACAGGTTCACAGATGGAATTTTGTCGGAAAGCATTTTACTCAGCACGAGTAGCAGAGGAAGTTGGGGGATATTAAACATCGCTTCGGTGAAACGCATTAAGATGCTGTCGAGAAGACCACCATAATAGCCAGCGATAGCGCCGATGAGCACGCCTACCATGACCTGAACAATCATAGCGGATAAACCAATCATCAGGGAGATCTGTCCACCGAAGATGGTGCGAGCAAGAATGTCACGACCAATCACATCGGTACCAAGGGGGTGCTCAGAAGATGGTGGTTTAAATTTGAGGGTAAGATCAGTGTGATTGGCTTCGGCTTCGGTGAAAAAAAATGCTCCAACGACTGAATAAAGGATTAAGAGGATAAGTATTACTACACCTATAACGGCCATTTTGTGACGTTTGAATCGCAGCCATACAAGTTGACCTAAGGAAAGGGGAGACCTTTCAGCATCGGCGATAGCAAGTGGGGCTGTGGGCCCGAACGAAGTTTCCATTATCTCACTTCCCCATCTCAGTCATACCGGATACGCGGATCCAGCCATCCGTAGACGAGATCTGTGAGCAATTGGGATATAACCACGGCAATAGAGATTAACATCAATATACCCATCACCACAGGCACGTCATAGCGAGATAAATGGTCGATGAACAAGCGTCCCATACCCGGCCAGCCAAAAATGGTTTCTGTAACCACTGCGCCGCCGAGTAGAAATGGGATATCAATTCCAATCAGGGTTACAATGGGTATTGAAGCGTTCTTTAACGCATGACCGATAAGCACCATCCGTTCTGAGAGACCTTTTGCATATGCCGTCCGGATGTAGTCCTGGCTGATGACTTCAAGCATCTGTGATCGAATGTAGCGGCTATAGCCTGAGATGCTGATGACCGACATGCTTAGAATCGGAAGGACCATGTGCCATATAATTTGTGAAGTGGTTTTACCTACCTTGGGATCGAACATTCCCACAGTTGGCAGATAAGGAAGGCCCCATTTCCTGAAATTAACCGCAAACAAATACATTGAAGCCAGAGCTATGAAAAATATGGGCATGGAATAGCCAATGAAGGAGCCAGCGGTGACAACTTGGTCAAGAATAGAGTACTGGCGTAGGGCTGAATAAATACCAATTGATAACGAGATAGTCAGAATGATGATCTCGGTTGGAATCATTAACATAAGTGTGTTGGGCAAACGTTCGGTAATAATCTCCACTGCAGATTTACCGCGAGTGACCAAGGAGTTCCCAAAATCTCCTCGCAGTACACCCCTTCTGCTTCCTTGCGTTTCAGGGACACCATCACCGTCAACATCGATCATCACCCAGTCATTTCCGATTAACCAATAAATATATTGCATGTAAATCGGTTGATCTAATCCCAGTACCCGTGCCAGTCGTGCTCGATCATCAGGTCGTGTGACACGACGGCCGCCCATGGTGGCGAGTGGGTCGCCACTGCTTCGAAGAAGCACAAATATTAATATGCTGATGATGATGAGAAGGGGGATTGCCTGTAACAACCGTCTGGCGATATATCTAGACATAGCATATTCTCTAATGACGAAACTTGGCTGGGCTTAAGCTCCCAGCCCAGCCAAGAATTATCGAACATCGACATTGAGGTTACTCGACGACATCCCAATCCATTATGTTGAAGAATGGGGTCACACCCGAGAACAAGTAGCCGGACAAGCGTGGGTTCACGATCCAGACGTCTGGATCTTCCCAAATACCGAGCCAGTACACGTTCTCATGCATGTAGCGAGAGATCTCGTGGAAGACCGCAGCCCGCTCGTCAGCATCTACGGTAACCAGTTGTTTTTTGAAGAGCGCATCCAGGGTCTCGTCGCAGAAGAAGTAGTTGTAACCCCATGGATACTCTTCACTTGGCATCTCACTGCACAGCCAGTAATCCGTGTCTGGATCTGGGAAGGCAGGAGCGTCTGACCATTGCATGATGTCGAGATCACCGATAGCAGCAGGGCCAGCATCTGAAAAGCTTCCGAAGAGGATATCAGCATCGTAACTGAGTATCTGCAGGTCGATACCGACTTCGAGGAGTTGCTGTTGAGCAACGGCCTGGTAATTTAGGCGTTCCTCTTTTGTGGTGTTGCCTTGTGTGAGCGTCAGTGGATTGCCGTCGAGGTCTTCGCGAATGCCATCACCATCTGAATCTACATAGCCAGCATCCTCTAGGAGTTGCTTAGCCGCCTCTGGGTCGTATGGCCAAGGTTCCAGGGTTGGGTCGACGAAAGCCGGAATGGCATCGAAGAATGTCTTGACTGGCTTAACAACCCCAAGCCTTATGGCGGTGTTCGATGCGCGGTCGAGCGACATTGCAATCGCTTTGCGCACAACTAAGTCCTTGACTCCAGGTGAAGCCATTTCTCGCATGTTGAAGTACCAGCCCTCGTTGTAGCCGGATGCCTGAGTGACGATATTGAGGCCGGCATCACGGAATGCGGGTATGTCCTCGTAGGGTGGCCAGAAGGCGATATCGACGTCACCGGCGAGCGCAGCCGCTGTTTGGGCGGCATCGTCGGGAACGAATTGGAATACCACCGCATCCAATTTAGGCTCGCCGCCCCAGTAGTTTTCATTCTTTACAAAACGAATGAAGCTGCCGGACTCCCATTCATCGAAAACGAATGGGCCGCAGCTAACGGTTGGAGCCAGGTTCCATTCTGCTTCATCGAGTGTGCCTTCGGAGTCGAATACCGGTTGCAGCACGTGCTTGGGCTTCAATACCCCTTGCCAGAGATTGCTCATCCAGGGGGTGAAGGGTTCCTCGAAGGTCATCACCACGGTTTGTGCGTCGGGTGCCGAAATTTCAAAGTAATCGTAGGGATATGTGGAGTCAACAGCATTGGCTGGGTTAATGATCATCTCATGGGTGAACACAAAATCATCTGCTGTTATTGGTGTCCCATCCGACCAGGTAATATCATCCCGCAAGTTCATGGTGATGACAAGGCCGTCCGCTGAAACAGTGGGCATCTCGGTTAACATGTGGGGATAGGGTTCGTTGTTTTCATCATATTGCCAGGGCCAGCAATGCCAGACCGCTGTTGTCGCCCACGAGTACCACATGGCGGAATACGCTTGGTTCAACGTATCGGGTTCCTGGGTCCAGGCGATGGTAATGATCTTGGGCTCGGCTGGTGGCGCCTCAGTCGGAGGGGGGGCTGGTTCGGTATCTTCAGGCGGTGGTGCGACCGGTTCCTCCGTGGCCCGTGCACAACCTGCCAAGACTAGACTGATCATGGTCAACAACAGCAGACCAATCCAAATAGTTCGTTTGAAGGACATAGTTTTCTTCTCCTCTTAAATCAAAATGCGAATGGTCCTCAGTTGGCGTAGACTGCTAAATAATTCTCGCTGTCTTCTGCCACCTCCTTCCTTGAGTGATTGACCTCAAACTTTCATCATTCCTCAGTCTTGAGGTTATTACAAGATACTAAAAGGTTGTTTTATATGGTCCTGGAATATGATTTCGATGTGTGAGTTATTTCACCATTATAGGAGCGGATGACACATGTGTCAAAACCAACATTTCCCGTTTTAGGCGAGTGGATTAGAACTTAGGAAAAACTGTTGTACCCAGTTCTAGCGCCAACGAATTATTGATCTAAGCGGGAGGCTGATCCACTAAAAAATGGTAAGCTCTGATATGATTAAGCGTCACGTATGACCATCCTCGAGCCTGGCTTCTGCTATGTACCCTGCCTTGAGGGTGGGTTCTATTTCAAATAACGATGTAGATCGATTCATTGACGAATGGATCCTGATGACTGAAGATTCAGCTCCACATTCCAAGTCTTACAATATAGATTTTCAGCCTGTTGGACGTCGCATCCGCATTAAAGAATCAGAGGATTTGCTCACTGCTGCAAGGAATGCTGGGATTCAATTGATCTCTGTGTGTGGTGGTGTCGGATCCTGTGAGAACTGCCGGATTCGACATGTGAGTGGAACGCTTTCTCCCCCAACCAAGGAGGAGGAAAAGGTTTTCGACATTGAGGAGCTTCTAGAAGGCTATCGTCTTGCTTGTCAAGCGAGACCGTTGAGTGATGTGAAAATCGAGATACCTCTATCCTCACTCACCGCATCGCAACGGTTGCAAATCGAAGGTCATGAGATCTCCATCGAGCCCGAGCCGGTAGTCGTTCCCGTCGAAGTAGAGCTTACCCCGCCAACGTTTGATGACCTCCGGGCTGATGTAACCCGCATAAAACAGGTGCTCGAAACGCTTGGAGTGCCCTCACCCATGATCGGGTTTTCAGTTTTAGAGAATCTCTCGGATCAATTACGTGCTCAAGGTTGGAACTCTCGTTTAGCGCTGCGTGGAAACGAAGTGGTCGCGGTGCTTCATCCAGAAGAACTCCTACTCGGTTTGGCGGTTGATATCGGCACAACAAAATTAGCCGCTTATCTTATCGATCTGAGTAGTGGGAATACCCTAGCGAAAACTGGAGATATGAACCCCCAAATTAGTTATGGGGAAGATGTGGTCAGCAGGATCGCGTATACCAATACAAATAAAGATGGTCGACAGGTACTGCAGGAAAAGGTGGTTTCCAGGTTAAATTCGATGCTGGACAAGCTAATTTACGAGGCTCAAGTTTCTCGGGAGCAGATCGTTGATGCCGTGGTGGTCGGCAATACAGCAATGCACCATTTGTTCGTCGGATTGCCCGTTCGACAGCTTGGTGAAGCCCCTTACGTGCCAGAGGTTTCGGATAGTTTAGATGTGCCACCCCAATCGGTTGGATTAGCATTGTCCGACGGCGCATATGTGCATTTGCCGCCCATCATTGCGGGTTATGTTGGTGCGGATCATGTCGCTATGCTCCTCGCCACGGAAGTAGTAGAACAAGATAAGTCAGTCATCGCGCTTGATATTGGAACCAATACCGAGATCAGTTTGATAACAGGCAGTCGTGTGATTTGTTGTTCCTGTGCCTCAGGTCCTGCTTTCGAAGGTGCTCACATCCGTGACGGCATGCGTGCCGCGCCAGGCGCAATCGAGCGTGTTCAAATCCAAGGTCAGGAAGTTCGCGTGTACACGGTGATGGGACAACCTGCAGTTGGAATCTGTGGTTCGGGGATCTTGGATGCTATTAGCCAAATGCTCAATGAAGGTCTGATTGATCATCGTGGAGGGCTACAGGAGGATCATCCACTCATACAGCGGAAAAACGATGAGCTGATCTTCCTTGTCGTCCCTGCTTCTGAATCAGGAAATGATCGTGATGTGATCGTCACTCGTAAGGATGTGAACGAGATCCAACTTGCGAAAGGCGCGATCCGAGCAGGGATCGAGGTTTTATTGGGAGAAGCCAAGCTAAATTATGAGGAGGTCGAAGAGGTTATCGTCGCTGGTGCCTTCGGAACCTATCTTGATATTCGAAGCGCGATAAGGATTGGGATGTTCCCTGATTTTCCCCATGCGAAATACCAACAAGTTGGCAACGCTGCTGGTATGGGCGCTAAACAGATGTTGATCTCATCTGAGCGTCGACGAGCAGCGGAGGAGATCGCTCGGAAGGTCGAGTACCTGGAACTAACCACGTATCCGAATTTTACAGATGTGTTTATGAAAGCGATGATTTTCTAGATACCTGTCTAGCTCATCAGAAGGTACCAAACCATAGAGGAGTAACATTGATGAGACCTATGTTAAAACTGCTCGATGATGAATTGGTACGTCAGATCATTGACGAAGCTTTTGGTTTGTTAATGGACCCAGGCGTAAGAGTCCACAATGATGAGGCGCTTGAATTATTAACCGAAGCTGGTGCGGAAGTTGATTTGACTTCAAGCATCGCTCGTATCCCAGAATCAATCGTCAGAGACGCTTTACAGACCGCACCGAGTGAATTTTATCTTCATGATTTGGATGGAGAATCGGTCGTCCATTATGCCGGAGATAACGTTCACTTTGATCCTGGTTCGGCAGCGATAACAATTCTGGATAGGAAGACCCAAAAGCAGCGGGATCCGACGACAGAGGATTTTGTTGATTTTATCAAATTGGTTGAAATGCTTCCGCAATTGGACGCCCAAAGCACGGCGTTTATTTGTAAGGATGTGCCCGAGGAGATCGGTGATCTATACCGTCTCTATCTCGCGTTGAATTTTATGCGTAAACCGATCGTTACTGGAGCCTTTGGTAAAGATACGTGGTGGACGATGAAAGAACTGTTGGTGACGATGGCCGGTGGCGAGGCGGAGCTCGCCTCAAAGCCGATCGCGATCTTCGATGTTTGCCCTTCTCCACCGCTTCTGTGGAGCGATATAACTTGTCAAAATATGATCGATTGTGCTCGCTCTGGGATCCCGGCGGAATTGGTATCGATGCCTCTAGCAGGAGCAACAGCGCCGGTCACATTAGCGGGTGCGGTGGTTCAACATGCCGCAGAATGCTTGAGTGGTGTAGTGATTAATCAGCTATCTCAAAAGGGAGCAGCGATCGTTTGGGGCGGGTCACCAGCTGCCTTCGATATGCGTGAGGGAACAACGCCGATGGGAGCGGTAGGGACTTGGATGATCGATTGCGCCTACGCGGAAGTTGGGAAAGCTCTTAATCTGCCGACCCACGCCTACCTGGGCATGAGCGATGCGAAGATCGTGGATGTACAAAGTGGATTGGAATCATCAGGAGGGACCATCCTGGCAGCATTGACAGGTATCAACATGATCTCAGGGGCTGGGATGATGGACTTTGAAAGTTGTCAAAGTTTTGAGAAGCTTGTCATCGACGCGGAGATCATTGGGATGGCTAAGCGATTAGTTGCAGGGATAGAAGTCCGAGATGAACCAATCGCCTTGACCCTCATGAGATCTATGGGTCACGAAGCGGATTATCTCGTCAGTCCGCATACGCTTAAATGGTTCCAGGAAGAGTTTTACATCCCCTCAGAGGTGATTGATCGTTGTTCGTATGATGGGTGGCAGAGCAGAGGAGGTAAGTCTGCTGCCGATCGAGCTTCGGATCGAGTGGACCAACTTTTGGGTAGCTATGAAGCGCGCCCGTTAACCGATGAATTAAGGGTGGAATTACGCCGAATAACGACGGTGGCGGCACAGGATTTTGGGATGGATGAATTGCCACCATTACCGATTGCATAATAATTACGGACGGAGGAAAGGAATACGAGTTATGGCCGACGATATTCTTGCCCAAATTACTGAAAAACTACTCATAGGAGAGACAGAAAGAGTCGTCGCACTAACCGAGGAGGCGCTTAGCGCAGGTCTTGAACCTTTGGTGATTATCAACCAAGGATTATTGCCGGGAATGGAGGAGGCTGGTGAAAAATTCTCGCGTGGGGAGTTCTTTCTGCCACACCTGCTGATTGCAGCCAAAGGGATGCAAGAAGCCATGGCTTTATTGGAACCAGAGTTGAGTTTACGACAAGAAACCCCTGAGGTCGTCGGAACGGTGGTGATCGGAACCGTGCACGGCGACATTCACGAAATCGGGAAATCATTGGTGGGCACATTGTTATCGGTGAATGGATTTCAGGTCCACGACTTAGGGGTGGACGTCCCGCTGGAGCGGTTTGTTGAGAAGGTGCAGGAGACGGGTGCAGATATTCTTGGTCTTTCAGCACTCTTAACGACGACCATGATTGGTCAGAGAGAGGTCATCGAAGCCCTAGATGAAGCGGGCATTCGAGATCAAGTTAAGGTCCTTGTGGGTGGTTCTCCGGTGTCGCGGAAGTGGGCAAACTCAATAGGCGCGGATGGGTATGCAGAAGATGCACTGGGAGCGGTAGAGGTTGCTCGGCAAGTATTAGGGTTGGGGGTATAGGGTCGAAGGAATCTCCTCCCCCGCATGTCATTGCGAGCTCTCCTTCGACAAGCTCAGGACAGGCTCCGTCGTGAAGCAATCTCCTCAATGAAAAGATTGCTTCGTCGCCTAACGGCTCCTCGCAATGACAAATTGAGGGACGGCTTCTCGCAATGACAGATTGAAGGGCGGCTCCTCACAATGACAAATTGAGGGACGGCTCCTCGCAATGACAGATTGAGGGATAGCTCCTCGCAACAATATCACGTGGTATAGGGTATTCTTGCTGTCCACGGGCTTGTCTTTAAGGACAAGCCCTGATGATTTAAGTGGAAAAGAGGTTTGAATTAAAGTGGATGTTGGATTAGGAATCCGATTGCCGTTTTACGATAACCAATGTCATATCGTCCGTTTGATCCGTATCCCCAACGAATCGTCGGATTTCATCCAAGATCGCTGATAGCATTTCCTCAGCGCTGGCATCGTGATGGGATGAGATGATCTCAAATAAGCGTTGCTCATCAAAGGGTTGCTGCTGGGCGTTAATGGCATCCGTCACGCCGTCTGTGTAGCAAACGAAGACATCCCCTGGTAAGAGTTCTACATTATCTTCTTCCAGTTGGATGTCATCGAATTCACCCAAGATGATCCCCCGTGCGGTCAGCTCCTGAATATCGCCTGTGCTTGAACGCAGGAGAATCGGTCGGTTGTGACCGGCATTTGCATATGTGAAGTGCCCCGTCTGGGTATTGAATGTGGCATAGATAGCACTGAGGAAGAGGTCAGCTTGGCTGTCTTTCTGAATCAACTCATTGGCGCGTATCAATGCTTGAGATGGGTTCCTACTGGTGATAATTGTTGATCGAAGCATCGTGCGGCTCATGGCCATGAATAGAGCTGCTGGTACACCTTTGCCGGATACATCACCGATGAATAGCCCAATCTGGTCCTCTTGATTTGGCAATTCAAAGAGATCGTAAAAGTCACCTCCTACTTGATGAGCGGCCTCGTAGTGAACTGCAAACTCCCAGCCCGAAATAGTTGGTAGGGATTTTGGCAACAAGCTGAGTTGAATTTGCCTTCCAACCGCCAACTCCTCCTCGATACGCTCTCGTTTAATCTCTTCCATATGCAATCGATTCGTCTCTATCGCGATCGCAGCCTGATTGGCCATCAATTGCAGGAAGTTCACCTCATCTTCATTGAGTAGACGTGGTTCACGGGAATTGATGGCCAGCGCGCCGATAGAATGATCCTCTGCCACTAAAGGAACGATTGCATGACCTTTAAACTCTTCTTCCATTAACCACTCGGGTAACCAGGAAGTGGGATCGCTTTTTTGGAGATTCTCTACCAATAGAGGCTGCTGAGTTCGCATTACCCATCCTGGACCGCTATCGGCCTCATTGGGGATCTGTCTCCTCTCAGCTACAGGGTCGCTCCACCAACCGCTCGCAGCTACGAAATTGAGATGCTCTTGGGATTGGTTAGGCATGAAGATAGCGCATGCGTCACAGTCAAGCAGCCTCCTGACCTCACTCATAAGATAACTGCTGAGATCATCAAAGTTCAA
>CP070708.1:2837124-2870842 GCA_020350285.1 Anaerolineaceae bacterium | reverse complement strand
TTGGACGGGTTCTGTTGGTGTTGCGGGTTGATAGATCCGATAGGTGATTTGATCCTTCTCGGATACGGAGGTGGCGAGTGCTTGGATTAGGTCGGCTTGTAAGGCTGCGCCGCCGCGCTGCCACCATATGCGGGAGCAGCGATCGATCCGCCACCGTTCACCACGTTCGCCAACATCCCGAGCGAGGCTCCAGTCCATCGTGACGTCGCCTGTGACAACGATCTTCTTGATATTTTGTTCTTGTGACATCATGGAGAACGATCCTCATGTTAGGGGCGTATATTTATAGTAGATGATAACCACTATCGAAATCAAATCCAAAATTCGAGGTTCGGAATACGTTTGAGATGTTAATTCATGAAGGTAACATTTCCTCATGCAGACCTTTGACAACATTACGGTCCAATTACCCAATTTTATGCTCTAATACGCATTTGTGGGAACAAATCGCGCGAGTGTAAGATCCTGCTTCTGCAGACGAAAGGTGAAACGCAATGGATAACCGATACGAACTCCTCTTTGAACAAGTGCCCATTGGTCCAGTGGTGGCTCCGAATCGTTTCTATCAGGTACCCCATTGCATCGGATTTGGATATCGGATGCCAAATGCTCTAGTCACGATGCGGGGGATCAAAGGGGCAATTCAATCTTCGTGTCGTGAAAACCTTTGGGCTGTTGCGAGACGGCATGAATTGCCCCTACATCTTCAATATGGCAACCCCTAAGCTTTACTCAGGGCAATCGTCAGAGCCGCCTCTGCTGGAATTGGTAGCTTGAGCTTCAATACACAGCCATAACCAATAATCAGTAGACCGGCCTCTCATGCATGGTCGTACGGCGGTCCTTCGGCATGCTCAGGACAAGCGGGGGAGCCGCCTCTACTGGAAAAAGGCGGACTTGGTTCTGAAGGTTGGCGTCCTTTGGGGCTTATGTAGTAAGCAGCAGGAAGGTCAGACAACTTGTCCAGTTACATGCGTTTCCTTAACCCAACGTAAGCTTACGAGAAATCCGATCAACATCACAACAGAACCGCTTACAAAAGGCAACCCCCAGTTGATATCGAAGACCACACCACCCAGCAGCGGGCCGAAGATCCGACCCAGACTGATGAAGGAATTACTTAGCCCCATGGTCACGCCTTGACTCAAGGTGGTGCGTTTTGAGGTCAGCGAGGTGATCGCTGGGATGAGCAGCGCATTGGAAAGGCTGAAGAAACCGAGCGTTAATAATAAGGTCGTGTATTGATCGGCCACCATCACAGTCAGCAGGCTGGCGGCAGAGAGCAGGAAACTGACCTTAATCACCGCCAAATCACCGTAGCGTTTGGTAAAGGGTCCAACCAATAACCCCTGACCTAAGGCCATCACCAAGCCGAGTACGGTAAAGATCACACCGACCTCGCTGGTCCCATACTCGAAGCGTTCGAGTGCATAAAGCCCTAGGATACCGTAGAAGATCATCAGCCCACCTGTCACCAGAAAGACCAGGACCAGCAGGGGGCCGATGGCGCTGAAGAGAGCCTTCCACCAGGCACGCAGGTCCAGGATTGGCTGATCGGTGTCCTTTGACGAGCGATCGGCTTCCTTTAAGGATTCGGGTAAAAGAACGGTAATGAGAATTAGCGCTAGAACCGACATCCCACCAGCGACGAAGAAGGGGGTGGATAATGATTTATCGGCGAGCAACCCGCCTAATGCCGGTCCAAAGATAGTCCCTAAGCCGGCAGCAGCCCCTAGGATCCCCATGCCACCACCGCGATCTTCTTCGGAGGTGCTGTCCCCGATGTAGGCCATGGTAGTGGGGGAGGTGGCTGAAGAGAGCACGCCGGCAAGAATACGTGCTGCGAACATCATCCACAGCTGTGTGGCCAAACCGAACCCCACCATCGTAATGCCATACCCTAGAACGCCGATCATCAGGATTGGTTTGCGGCCGACGCGATCTGAAAGGCTTCCCCAGATGGGTCCGAAGATCAACCTCATCACGGCGTATGAAGCCACCAACAGACCTAATTCGGTCCCGCCGGCGCCCAAATTCTCCATGTAAAAAGGAATGATGGGCATGACGACACCGAAACCCAGCGTGACAACAACGAGGGTAAAGGCTAGGATGTACAAATTCTTAGGGTTGCTTGCATTCATCAAGCTTTTTCCAATATCTCTACGATCCCCCTCCCACCATCCACCTGCACCCGATCACCGGTCTTTAGGCGTATCGTAGCGTCACCACAGCCAACTACGGCGGGTATACCTAATTCCCGAGCCACGATGGCTGCATGTGAGAGTGAGCTGCCAATGTCGGTAACGACTGCCCCGGCACGCGGGAATATCGGCGTCCAGCCCACATTTGTCATCCGAGCGACCAGAATCTCACCAGTTTGGAGTCGATCACCCTCATCAGGGCTGTCAATTCTTTGGACGATCCCCTCCACAATCCCAGCTGAGCCTGGCTTTCCTTCGATGACATCGCCGATGCTCGGTGCTGTGGGATGTGCGGATATATTGGCGTCGAAAATGTCCTTACGACGGTTCGGATCCGCAGCCCATCCGATTGGATCGAAATGACCCCGAATCCAGCCCGGCAAAGGTGGCAACGCTCTGTACTTCTCGTACGCCTGCCGTCGGGTGGGGATCTTTGCGGTCAGCGATGTATCCCCAGACAGGACAGCTATGAGTTCGTCAACCGTGAGGAAGAACACATCATCACCTAACCCGCTAAGTTCACCGGCACGCAGGAAAAACCTGCGGATGATATCAAAGATGCGCGTAAGTTCTGAACGCGTCCATTCGCGGGTGGCGTTCGCCTCCACGATGACGCCCATTTTTTCTTCAACGCTTTCAGCATACTTCGTGGGTAGGAGGCGCTTGATCTCACCCCGTATCGTGTCGAATTCGACATCTCGCTTTTCCAGCATCGCGGTCACATCTATCGGTGACTTCTTGAATTCTTCCAACTGCCTGTCGAGCCAGGTCGGATCCTCGTAAGGGCGCGGTTCGGCCAATTCGTTCTCGAGTGTCCCGCGGTGACCATACCGCTGCAGATATTCTTCGCGACTCAATTCTCCGCTTCTCAGCTTAACGATGCCGGCCAATGGTCCTAGGCTGGCTAACTCACCGGTTCCGCTGATTGTGGTCAGGAGCGTATCGGCCTCATCGTCTCCAATATGTTTGGTCAACTCTGCCTTAAGCTTGCGTGTCAACCCCGCAAGATCCTCGTTCATCTTGTCCTGGAGGAGATGGGTCTCTTTCCAAAGGGGCTTGATGTCATCTGTCCAAAGGGAGATCAACTCTTCCCTTCCCGTTTCACCTATCCGATGCTGTAGCTCCAGGCAGCGACCTGGGATTCTCACCAGGTACTCAGGTGCGGTATCCTTTAGTTTGTTTTTCTTCATTTCGTTCCTGAACTCACGGGGAATGAGCTGGAACAAGATGGTCTTCCAGAAGACGGGGAAAGAGGGGATGTCCACACCGACAGGTGGGACACCGATTGAGTCTTTGATCATATTCATTACCCGCTCATGTTTCCGTAAGAGTTTCATCTGGAACGAATAGACCAAGCTGTAGTTAAGGTAAGGACGGCCGGCGATGTTCCCAAACGAAGGAATGTCTCCCAAGGACATGATGCTCAGAAGTTCCTGCCAAACTGACCAGGTGCTCGGTGTCATTGTCGTAGGGAATATCTCGCCGACGATCATGTTCGTCCACAGGTAATCTCCCGTTGAAGTGACGTTCCATTCATCCATAATTAATCTCCATATTCCTAGTTAAGGGTAACTAAGCCAGCATCGCCATCTACAGTGATCTGCTGTCCACTTTGGATGACGCGCGTGGCAATTCCGGTCCCTAACACAGCGGGTATGCCGTACTCACGAGCGACGATGGACCCGTGGCTGAGTGGTCCACCAATATCGGTGACAATCCCGGCAGCCATGGCGAAAAGTGGTGTCCAGGCTGGGGTGGTAATCTCAGCCACCAGGATGTCACCGGCTTTCATCTGTCCAAATTCCTCCGAGCTGTGCAGGACGCGAGCGGTGGCAGTGACCCGGCCCGAGCTGGCTGCTATGCCCTTGAGGGTCTCCTCGGTCTGCTCATCGGCGCTGACGGGCATGAATGCGTCCATTTTGATTCCCATGATCCGTTCCTTAGGTGGCAGTTGCATAGGTGGTTGAACAAGTTGTTTGGCTCGCCATTCTGCCTTACGCACTTCGATCCACCCCATGAGGTTTTCCAGTGAATCGTCTCGATCAAGTGCTACCGCGGCGTTTTCGACTTCACTTTTTTCCAGCCAATAGATGTCGTCTGCATCTGCGATAGCCCCGGCATTTACGAGGCGGACGCCCAACCGGTGCAGTATCTGGCGCAGCACAGGGTAGCCAAGCCCGATATCGAAGATGCTGTCTTCACGCATCACAGAAAAGGACTGAGCCAAGCGTAAGGTCCAGCGGAAGAGTCGCAGCTTCAACCCTTTAACCCTACTCAAGGCAGCCTCCACTTCTGCTTCGCGCCTGGCTGCCAGTATCTGCTGGCGTTCATGGGGATTGACGCCTTCGCCCTGGATGAACAATTTCAGAAGTTCCAACAGTGGCAGTGGTTCTTCCACAGGTAGCGGCTTGGCAAAATCCAGGTCGTAGATACTGTGGCCGTATTGTTGTAAATGTTCCTGGAAGCGGCGTCGCCACTCCTCCCATGCATCGATCTCCGGATGTCCTTCATCGTCCAGTAACCGGGCTGCGAGTTCGCTGGTCGGTGTGTTTAGTAAGTAATCTGCCAAAGCGTTGTGCTGGCGGGACCAAAGCGCCAGATCGTAGAGCGACTTTTCGCCCTGGATAGGCGTGCTGTCAGCACCTAGAAGTAGGGTGGCAGCAATGGGGTCGCCCTCGCGCTTGACCAATTTATCGTAGACGGTAGTGAACAATCCCTCGCTCCCAGCTGCGGCGCCGAGGGTGTCCACCTGAAGTGCAGTAAGGTGATCTGCCATGGCGTTGGTCAACTCATCCACCCCAGTTATGAGTTCAACAGCGCTCAGTTCCTGCGGTGACCTTGCACGCCAGCGGGTCACAACCTCCATATACTGGGGACGTGCGACTTCGCGCCAGTGCCGCTCGCTATCGCGTAAGAGCCGAGGGATGGCCGGTAGCATTCTGAACACCACCCACAACCAATCCCGGCAACCCAATTTCACGTATTGATAAGCGTAGTCGTTAATCGTGGTTATAAAGCTCTCCAGAATCGAAGCATCGCCGCCGATCATTTCCTTCATTGTCCGCCCCATCGCGGCATTGATAGCTGGTATGGCCATGGTTAGGAACAAGGGAGTCAGCGGATCCGGCATGAAGTCGGCGATGCTGCCGCGCATGTAAGGTCCTTTGGGATCAGGCATGGGCCAATCGGTTGGCGGTTCAAACGTAGGTTCCGGCAGCGCTGTAATGGGTCGTGCCTGTACGATGGCTAGCTTGCCGTCCGCCAGCGCCCATTCGATATCCATGGGCATGCCATACAGTCCCTCAATCTCGACTCCAAACCGGTTAAGTTCAACGAGATCAGCTTCTTGGAGAACGGGTACATTACGCAAATTCTCGGGCACAGGTTGATCTTCGGTCTCCTCGTCCACCACAACCGTCATGAGCTCTTTATCCGCCACTTCGCGTCTAACCATACGCCCGCTACGCTTCTCCATGACATATTCATCCGGCGTGACCCGACCCCCGACCACAGCGTCGCCTAAACCCCAAGCAGCGCTGATCAGTGCATGCTCCCGGTTGCCATCCACTGGGTTGACGGTGAAGAGGATCCCTGCCACTTCGGCGTCCACTAGTCGTTGGATCACAACCGCCAGCGCAACCCCCGCGCTGCTGATACCTTGTCGATGGCGATAACCGATAGCCCGAGCCGTCCACAAACTGCTCCAACACTTTTTCGTCGCTTCGAGCACATGATCCGCACCACTGACGTTGAGGTAGGTCTCCTGCTGACCAGCGAACGAAGCCTCCGGTAGGTCCTCAGCCGTGGCCGAAGAGCGTACGGCTACAGCAGGGTCCGTCCCAGCGAGATCACCATAGGCGCCGACGATGACGCTGGCAATATCCCCAGGGATTGTGGCACCCAGAAAGGCTTCACGAATCACCTTCGCAGCTTCCTCGAGCGTGGATGGTTTCTCCACATCAACAAGCTGTAAGGCAGCATCGATGTTTTGTTGCAGTTCATTTTCTTGGACAAACCTACGGTAGGCTTCCGTCGTGATGTGGAAACCATCCGGCACGGGAAATCCAGCGTTTATCAAACGTGCCAATGAAGCTCCTTTGCCACCTACGGATTCCAACGTGGCTTGGGCATCATTCAATGGGAGTATAAGTTGAGGTGACATCGTTACCCTCCATCCTACGGATAGGCTCTATCATTCTAACTCGGTAAACCCATCCGACGATACTTCTTTGAGTGTTGGATCGTGAACCTCACGAACCGATATGAGGTTGAGGTTCAGATCCCAGATCTTATTCAATATGCCCCGTAATTTTGTTTGGTCCATCGCAGGGCACTTCAGTGTGGTGAGGGGAAGGTGATCGCAGGTATGCTCAATAGTGACCTCGATTCCGTCGAACCAATCGGACCAACGCTCGTCGAGCTCGCCATGAATCTGGATCTCATATGGAGAACCTTCACCCTGGCAGAAAGAAGATTTAGCCTTTTCATGCACTATGGTCCAACTATAGTAGCACCATAGCTAAGATGTCATCACATGAATGGGTGATCTGGGATCAAATCCCCAATTTACGGATGGGTGAGGGAATCAGAGAAGATCTAGTTCAGCGGCTCGAGCGACGGCTTCGTGTCTGCTGTGAACCCCCAATTTGGCGTAGATGCTTTTCAGGTGGCTGCGTACGGTATTCACTGAGATGATCAACTCATCTGCGAGTTCCTTGGCGGTCAATCCAGTAGGAAGGAGATGGAGGACCTCGAGCTCCCGGGGGCTCAGGGGCTCAAATATGCCTTGGGTGGGGGATGGTCTCATCGACACGGGCAATCCGGCTTTAGCTAGTAGATGGTCCATGAACTCGATCAGATCGGGTGAATCTAGCTCGGATCGTGCGGTTTGTAAGAGCTGAATGAATTCTTCCCCTTCGGTTATAAAAACACGTGCCGCGCCTACTGGTGCAGCGATCTCTAGCGCTCTACGTAAGGCAGTTAAGGAGGAGACTGAATCACCTACGGCATGGAATGCTCGTGCTTTCAAGATTTCAGCTTCAAGTTGTAAGAAAGGACGATTTACACGCTCAGCTTGGGATGAAAGTTCATCGAGTACTTTAAATGCTTGCTCGTAGCGTTTCTTGGCTATATCCAGACGCGCAAGGACCGGTAGCTCATATTTATAGATCCTTCCCAGCACCTGATTTTCTTTATAGAGGGAGGGTATGCGTTCAGGTGCGCCTTCCAGATCTCGGCGGGCTATCCAAGCCTGGACGGCTTCAAAGTTTCCTTGGCGTACATTCAATCCAGCTTCGAACAACTCCACGATCATGTCATCGAATTCAGATGCATCGAAACGTTGAGCGAGTTCATAAAGGGTTTCAAGTGAATCCTCCAAAGCCAGTGTATCGCCTCGAGCGTAATGAAGCATCGCCATGGAGAGATGCCCGGTCAGCGTGCTGATCAGGCTCCACCGCTCGGCGTGCTGGATACCCTCCTGGAGCAGACTTTCGGCGGAATCAAGGTTATAGTGTTCGAGGGCTACGTCGCCGAGGCCGATCAGCGGTCCGCCTGCAATCGGTAGAAGATTGCCATCTTGATCGGTGGCGATACTTAATGCTTGTTGGAATAGCTTCTCGGCTTCCTTCACTTGTAGTTGCCTTAAGCGCATCTCAGCTAATTCACAGAGGATCATCACGGTAGCTGCCCTGTTTCCGGATCGCTGGCTTTTTTGCGAGGTTTGTTCCAACAGTTGCATGCCACCCTCGAGATCCCCTAAGGAAATTTGCGTGGCTGCGGCGCAAAAAGTCGCAAAGTCACGGAGGTAGATTTCATCCTCAGGCAACATCTTCAAGGCTTGTTTGATAAGCTCCAAACCATGCTCCATCTGACCTTGAGAGAGTGCAATGAAGGCCTGTAATGTAAGCGAGCTGCCTGGAGGACCACTTTCTTCTGGATCCTTCTGAAGTTGAGCTTCAACCGAGCTCAACGGCGCACCATGCCAAAGAAGCGCCCACGCCCTGTATATTCCCAGCTTGGGTCGTTTCTGGATTTCCTCTTCCGGTAAACGCTGTAC
The DNA here is from genome assembly GCA_020350285.1 of Anaerolineaceae bacterium. Classification (GTDB taxonomy): domain Bacteria; phylum Chloroflexota; class Anaerolineae; order Anaerolineales; family E44-bin32; genus DUEZ01. Next base: position 2,862,583 of record CP070708.1, on the reverse strand, counting down.
CCAGCGTAGGAAGGTCATTGTTTCGCTACGCATGAATGTCTCTTCGGATGCGCGTTCGATAAGATCGGCCACGTAAGCATGGTCGTAGGACAAGAGTGCGTGTTGTACAGCTTCATCCAATAGGCTATGGTCCTCGAACCACTCACTGGCCTGACGGTGGAGTGCGGGGATACGGCGGGGGTCTTTCCGCTGCAGCCGAGCCTGGAGTAGATCACCAAAAAGCCGATGGTAGCGATACCATTCACGCTTAGCGTCAAGTGGTACGATGAAAAGATTCGCTCTTTCCAGGTCCTTCAAGATGCTTTGGCTCGGGGGGAAGCTCTCACCTGTTACCTCCATCACGGCATCGCAGAGGGGTGCACATAAGCGAAACAGGATGGAAGTGTAGAGTAAATACGCCTGGATTTGGGGAGTTTGCCGGCGAAGAACCTCATCGAGCAGGTAGTCCATGATGTAATGGTGACTGCCAGAAAAATCCCGTATGAACGTGGCTTTGTCCTCATGAACTTGAAGGGAGGCAGCAGCCATCTGCAACCCAGAAATCCATCCTTCGGTCCGATGGGTCAATGTGTGAATATCATCTGATGTGAGTTTCAAGTCCGTGAAGGTCTCCAGAAAAACCTCGGCTTCTTCGATCTGAAAACGCAGGTCCTCCATCCGTAACTCATTCATCTGCCCACGACCCCGTAAGCGAGTGAGGGGAAGGGGGGGATCGGCGCGGGTAGCAACAAGGATGAGGACCTGAGGTGGCAGATGGTCCAACAGGTAGCCTATGCGGTCGTGAGTCGTTTGACTTTGGATCCAATGATAATCATCAAGGATGAGGGTGGTCTGTCTTGGTGATTGACCTAGCTGGTTGATCAAGGGGATTAAGATCTGCTGTTGGATTTCATCTTCTGACAGCGGTTCGCTAACAGGAGCGGGGAAATCCGCTGTCGGGATCCCACTTTCGAGAGCGGCGAGAAGGTAACTCATGAAGCGGATCGAATCGTTGTCACCCTCGTCCAATGAAAGCCATGCGGTGGAGAGTCCACGATCTTGGATCCAATCACTTAGTAATGTGGTTTTCCCGTAGCCTGCCGGTGCCGAAAGAAGCGTCAAACGTATGTTGGGTTGAAGACCACGATCCAGCGCTTCGAACAACCGCGTGCGCTTGATCGTTTGTGGTGGAAGCGGAGGGATTTGGATCTTTGTAGTGAGAAGTTGTCTCTGGATCATCTTCTTAGCAACGATCGTCGAGGCGATTATACAGCATGGAGCGCTTCGTGTTTTGAGGTTTACAGACATCCACTGAAGGCAGGTTATCGGATCGGTATGTCTCCATGTTTTGTTTACATCTTCTCTAAGTCAGCGGACACCGTGCTCGTTCTGGAGGGTATCATCTGAACTCTCCCTTGGTTTGGTTGGTATTAAAATTACATCAGCTTAACTTGGGTGAAGAAGGCGATCAGCATAGGTTGCTGATCCAATATTTTCTGAGAGTCTGAAACTGAAGCCCTTAAGACACCTGATTCCCAATCTAATGCTATTCGATCTTTGGATAAGAGAATAGATCTTACCTATGTAACTTGAACCCACAAGGAAAAAGGATGATGAAAAAATTGTGCAACTGGATGCCGTTCCTGCTGACATCAATCTTATTAATAGTCGGTGTCGTTTCCTGTAGTTCAGTTCCGTCACCGACAGCGGTTGTGCCTACATCTGCACCCCTGCCAACCGCAACATCCATTCCACCCACACAAACACCGCAGGGTAATGCGCCGGAGATCATCAACTTGGAAGATCAATCCATTTCCGATGGCGAGCGTTTTGCTAAGCTGGACCTGGAAGAGTTTGTGACCGATGCGGACCACAACGCCGACGAGATCCAATGGGAAATATCCGGAAATGATGAACTGGAGGTGGTTTTTGTAAGCGGGAATGTGTATGTCACGCTTCCCCAAGCTGAGTGGACAGGGTCAGAGACACTACGGTTTGAGGCATGTGACCCCGAAGAGTTGTGCGATGCCAAGGAGGTTGTGTTCACAGTACGGGCGGAAAACGATGCTCCTGTGGTCAATATCTTCGGTCAGATCATTATGTCTGACGAGACCTTTGTCGAGATCGACTTAGATGATGTTGTCCATGACGAGGAAACTGGGAATGATGAATTGACTTGGAATGTGTCAGGGGAAGTTGATTTAATCGTATCCATCGATGAGGGTGTTGCCTCGATCGAGCTTCCAGAAACAGAATGGACTGGTCAAGAGACGATACAATTCGAAGCCTGTGACCCTGAAGGGGCATGTGGCTTAAGCGATGCATCGTTTTGGGTCATGGAAAGAACGGAGGCGCAGGTTGAGGTTACTTACATCGGTAATGCTGGATTCATGATCACTGTCGGTGACAAAAAGATCCTGATTGACGCGCTCTTCGAAGGAAATCCGATCCCGCGCGAGGTCGCAGATTTACTCGAGACCGCCCAGCCTCCTTTCGATGATGTCGATTTAATTTTGGCCACGCATATACACTATGATCACTTTCATCAAAATACGGTAATCAGCCATATGGAGAACAACCCCGGTGCCGTGTTCGTCTCAAGTCCCGATGTGGTTGATTTAGTTGCTGGATATACCAATCTACAGGATCGGACCATCCCCATTCAGATTCAACATCGTGTTGGGGAGAAATTCCAGTTGATTGTGGATGAGATCGGTGTGGAAACATTATTCCTCGACCATGGTGGGGGGACTCTCAATCTAGGCTACATCATCACCGTGGGCGGACGTAGGTTCTTCCATACCGGAGATATGGACCCAGATTCAGTGTCTGTGTCTCAACTCGAGCGATTAGGGCTTCCCGATAAACAGATCGACATCGCCTTTGTGGCACACTTCATGTTGATCACGGAAAGCCAACAAGCTCATGTGCTGGAGGGGATCCAGGCCAAGTATGTCGTCCCTATGCACTTTCAGTTCACGTATCCGGTGCCGGACTATGAATTGATGGAAAGCTATTTTCCCGATGCCATTGTCTTCCACGAATCTATGGAGAGTTGGGTATTAAACGGCACCTCTTCCCCGTAAACCTCGAGATCCGATGGGCGAAATTAGGTAAAAGTATATGTGTTAAATTAAATGTGAGGTGAAGAATCCAAGATCGGTTCACAACTAAATATTTTGGAAGGGCATATGGGGTTCCGAATCTCGGAACCCTTAATGATTTATCAAAGGTCTAATCGAATTGAGAATTGCGATCGATGGTGGGTGCGATCTTCAGCATAATGGAAACATACCGATTATTGTTGTCATGAATATTTTTAATATGTCACATGGTGACTACCTCCATTTTCATGTTGTACAATGAGACCAAGCTTCGTCCAGTATTCTCAATCCACTTGTATTGGTACATCTACATTAAGAACACGTTCATATCATCTGCAACCATACATTGGTTGTTCTGATAGTTGTTAAACACAGAGAGAATTGATCCGCAAAGAAAGCTTGTACTAATCGCAGTTTAGCTGTTTGAAGAATTCATCAAGGGGATAGTTGGGGGCATCGCAGAAGATCTCCCATCGCTCGATTCAAAACAACTCAATTAGCATCAGAGGAGGTTCCAATGCCTGCAATTCTAGAAGTTGATCAATTGGTCAAGAAGTACGGTGACTTTGAAGCGGTCAAAGGCATCAGCTTCAATGTCGATGAGGGGGAAGTCTTTGGTCTCTTAGGGCCCAACGGTGCTGGTAAGACACAGACCATCTCCATGCTGACGGGGGTCATTCCACCTACCTCAGGCACGGCGCGCATTGCCGGTCATGACATTCGCACCGAGATGAACGAGGCCAAGAAGATCAACGGCTTGGTGCCTCAGGATCTGGCGCTCTATCCCACACTAAGCGCACGCGCCAACCTTAACTTCTTTGGGCGGATCTACGGCTTGGGCGGGAAGGACCTCAAAGAACGTGTGGAAGATGTATTGCGCATCGTCGCCTTGACCGAACGTGCTGACGAGGCCGTAGAGAAGTATTCCGGTGGGATGAAACGTCGGGTCAACATCGCTGCAGGCCTGTTGCATCATCCAAGGCTTCTGTTCTTAGATGAGCCAACCGTCGGTGTGGACCCCCAAAGCCGCAACCACATCTTCGAAAGCGTGATGCGGCTCAATCGCGAACGCGGTATGAGCATCGTCTACACCAGCCATTACATGGAAGAAGTGGAGTTGCTTTGTAATCGGGTGGCGATCATCGATGAGGGGAAGATCATCGCTCTGGATACCATCAAAAACCTGATCGCCCTATTGGGCGGTGGGGTGATCCATGTTGGCCTGGAGCGCGTAGACGACGGCCTTCTGGAACGGCTCTCAGCTCTACCAGGGGTCGAGGAAGCGGTGCTCATGCCCCAGCCTGCACCCCCGCCACTTGCCGAGCAGGAAGATCCAGAAGTCAAAGAACGTGAACCGGTAACCACCACTCCGATCATCAAGGTGGTCGCGGTAAACAGCCAGCAGGCCATCGTTAACGTAATCGGTTTCCTCAACGAACAAGACATTACGCTCACTTCGCTCGAGATTCTTGAACCCAACCTGGAAAGTGTCTTCCTGCATTTGACGGGAAAGAAGTTGAGGGAGTGAGCCATGAGTGCATTAAGCATAGCCTTAAAAGACATTCAAATCACTCTCAAAGACCGGGGGGCACTCATTCAGCTCTTCTTGCTGCCTCTGTTATTCATTGTCGCTTACAGTGCGGTAGCAGCAGCGTTTGAGGCTGGCGATGTGGATGCTCGCATCCCTTTGCCTGTGGTTGATCTCGATGGCGGGAGTGAAGCGCAGGCACTGCTCGATGCTCTGGATATGGCAGGAGGCGTCCAAGTTGAATTGATCGATGAGGGCGAGGCTCAACAAAAGCTTGAAGCAAGTGAGATCGCGCGGCACCTCACGATCCCAGAGGATTTCACTGAGGGGATTCTTGAGGGTCGAACGGTGACGCTACGGCTGATAAGCCATCCCGATGCTAATCTCGAAAGTACCGAAGCGGTTCGCCTTGTCGTTGAAGGTGTGGCTCAGGATATGGCTCTTGAGAGCCAAATCTTAGCCAGTTTACAGCAGATGGGTGAGATGCAAGCCAATGCTCCCCCCGAATACCAAGAGGCCTTCGCTGCAGAGAAGCTCATTTCTCAAGCCCAGAGTCAGTTTACGCAGTCGCGGGATCGCCCGTTGGTGACCATCGCTCAAAGCGTTCCTGGTCAGGAGAGCGAGAAGGAAGAACTTCCAGGGACGGCTGAGGTAGCTGTCCCAGGTTTTACTGTCTTGTTTGTGTTCCTGACGGCCCAAGCCACAGCTCGTTCCATTTATGATGAGAAGAAGTTAGGGTCTTTTCGTCGCCTGATGGCTGCACCCATCAGCAAAGCGTCCTTGCTGGCTGGGAAGATCGTGCCGAATTTCATCACCGCGCTCATTCAGGTCGCAGTCATCTTCGTTTTTGGTGTATTTGGCTTAGGTCTGCTTGGGTTCACGCCGGTCAAGTTGGGGAATGATCCCCTCGCCTTGGTGATCACAATTTTGTTAATTGCACTCTGCTCCAGCGCGCTAGGCGTTGTCATAGCTGCCTTGGCACGAACGGAGAGCCAAATCAGTGGATTAAGCACCTTCCTTCTATGGGGTTTGGGAACCTTGGGTGGTTCCATTATTCCGTATTTCATCCTGGAAAACATGCTTGGACCCATCCCTCGGGCTTTGCCCCACTATTGGGCTAACAAGGCGTTGGATGACATCATGGTCCGCGGGATGATGCTGGCGGATGTATCCCTAGCATTGATCATGCTCTTAGGCTTTACGTTGGTTTTCTTCGTCGTAGGCCTATGGCGCTTCGATTTTGATTAGGGAGGAGGTCAAGCATGAATAACATTCGTTACACCCTAGCTATGGCCTGGAAGGAGATCCAGATTTTTATCCGTGATCGTGGTGCCATGGCGATGCTTTTACTCTTTCCGATCCTCCTCAGTAGTGTGCAAGGAGGCGGTAATTTGATGGCCAATCAGCCAGGGGAAACCCCTTCGATCTTGCTACATGTTGGTCTTGTGAACGAAGATCCAGGGAGTTTTGGGAGTGAGATCGCTAAGGTCCTACAGAGTATCGACGTGTTGGCGGTTGAGACCTTTGCACATGGGGAGGAAGCCGAGGAGAAGGTGGCAAAGGGCGAGGCTGCGGCAGCGATCCTGATACCTGCTGACTTTACCGAAAAGATCAATGCGTATACGTCGGTGTCCATCGAAGTCATCGTCGATCCCGCTCAGCCACAGGGCGTAAGTATTATCAGGGGGATCATGAATAAGGTAGTTGACGAGGTGACCATCTGGGGTGAGGTGCAGTATGGTATCCGAACTGTCCTCGATAATTCAGGATTGTTGGATGGCGCTACACCACAACAGATGGCTGCCATAGGAGCTCAGAATCTGGGCGTGATCATGACACGTTTGAATGAGATGCGGCGCAATCCCGCCATCGAGGTGATCAGCGAAGATATGAAAGGCGAAGTCGCTACGGGTGGGATCATGGCTTACGTATCCTATGTCTATGCGGCTTACATTGTGCTGTTCATCTTCTTCGTCGTCGGGATATGTGCGGAGTCCATTCAGGATGAGCGTGAGGTGGGAACGCTTCGCCGATTGGTTGCAGCCCCCATTCCACGCGGTGCTGTCATTGGTGGCAAGATGCTGGGGTTTATGCTCATCCCCTGTCTTCAAGCTATCATATTGTTCACAGTTGGTAACCTCGCTTTTGGTGTCCCTCTGGGTCAATCACCAGCGGGATTGATCGTACTTACCATCGTTGCCGCAGGGGTTTCGACTTCCTTGGGGTTATTACTGGCTGCCCTGGTTAAATCAAAGAAACAGGCAAATGATATGGGTCTGCTGCTTAGTTTTGGGCTGGGATTTCTCGGCGGTGCGATTCCGATTGGTCAGTTGCAGATGACCCGTATGGAAGGACCCATCTCTATCATATCTAGGGTCGTACCCCATGCCAATGCCATCGAGGCCTATTACAAGCTGATCGCCGAGAATGCATCCCTGGTGGACATCTTACCCGAGATCGGAATCCTGGTTGGGATGATGCTGATATTCCTAATCATCGCAGCGAGACGCTTTAGATTTGATTAGGTATTGGAGAGGAGTGATCTCAAGGGGAATGAGGTTTATCGAGGTAGGTGGAGGACGCCCTTAGGATTATCGTTGGCAAAAACCGAAGACCAGCTTTCGAGATGTTCATGATGAATTATGATTTGCGAACAAGGATTTGAAAGCTGGTCTTCTTTCTATTCAATTCTTTGGGAACTAGATGCTCTCCATGATGGTCGAGAACACATTCCCGATGGCCGGTCCGAGCAGCGACAGGATGACGATAACGACAACTGCGACAAGAACGAGGATCAACGCATATTCCACGAGCCCTTGGCCGGCTTCTTTCTTGAAGTACAACATCACAGTTCACCTCCTTTCAATGTGAATTTTCTCCACCCCTAAGCAAAGGGGTGGAGAATGTCATTCAACGTAAGAACAATAAAAAGGATGAGCAACAACACCACGCCGGCAGCGTGGATCGCTTTCTCAACCTTGACGCTGATAGGTTTTCCCCGAAAGATCTCAATACCGACAAACAACGCTCTTCCACCGTCTAAGGCCGGAAGAGGAAGCAGGTTGGTCAACCCAATAGCGGTGCTCATCCATGCGCCCAGGTAAAGAATTGGAAACCATTCATTCCATTGGATGGCATTTGCCACAGCCTGATCGCTAACCTGCTTCAATCCAACCGGTCCGGTTATGCGGGCCTCGCCGGAGGTCATCTGACCACGCACAATACGGAGGGTCAGATGGGTAGTTTCTTGGACCAACGCGATCATCTGCTCAACGGCCCTTCGAAGGGCTGTCGGTAGCTTGTATTTGACAACAACACCGGAGGTGATGAAGCCAGCCGGTCCTTGACCCTCGGGCCAGACTTCCCTCGGTGTAAGAGTTATGGTGGATAGCTCCCCCTTTCGATCGATTTCGAATGAAAGAGGGAGGCCTCTATTTTCGTAGATCAGATCACGCACTTCAGTCGTGTTGTGCACCGGATAACCATTTATCTGCGTTATCACATCGTCGGATTGCAGACCGGCGATTTCAGCGGGAGACGCAGTGGATACATCCACCACCTTGACCTGATCGGGCCAACCCGCCATGAAACCGATGACCAGGAGGCATAAGCCGATGATCAGGTTTGCGATCGGGCCCGCAGCGAAAATCCCTAACCGTGTCCATGGTGAGCTGGCAGCTAATCCTCCTGGGATGGTGGGGTCAAATTCACCTTCTGGGCGTACAAAACCTCCAAGTGGAAGCCAGTTGAGCGTGATCTCTGTATCACGCCAGCTTGTTAATCTCCTAATTCGTGGGGGCAGTCCGAATCCAAATTCTTTAATCTTCACGCGTGCCAATAATGCGATGATAAAGTGGCCCATTTCGTGAACGAAGACGAGGACACCGAGGATTACGATGAAACTGACGACATTTCGTATGGATTCCACGGACATCAGAGGCTCCTGGGGTGGGTTTTCATGTGAGGGATTATCTGTTGAGCTTTCATTTTTCAATTGCCTTGTATCTTCGAAATCGCATAAACATTGTTGCTAAAAGCACCTATAAAGTGGCCTTCTTATGTGGGTTTGTACTCTGTTTCATCAGATCCGTTTCCTGTTGCCCAGATACCTAGTCAATAAGTTCGTGTGCCTTCTTGCTCATTGCGGCACGAAAGTCGATCATGCTTTAATGCTTTTAGCTTTATTCAAGATAACCGTAAGGTAGATTTGAGCATAGAACTGCCGAAAAAATGCCGAATTCTTGATGAAAAACGGGGACCCTGAGGCAACACTCAATCGCAAGTCCATTCGCAAAGCTCTACGAAGGTGGGGTAACTCCCAGCAGCTTGGCGAACATCCTCTGGCGCGCTTACGGATCGTTGAAGCAAGACGCAAGGCGGCGGGTTACCGATCGACGCCGATCGGTTATGGGGTTGCTTTGCGTGATGTACTGCGACATGCCATCAAGGAACTGATGCCTGCAGAGGGACCACCTGATCCCTTTGAGAAGCGATGGAGACCATATCTGCTCCTCAATGAAGGATACATAAGCGGTCGATCCCCTGATTACATAAGCGCTCAAATGGGTATTGCACGCAGCACATATGATCATGCCCATGCGAGCGCGTTAGATACGCTTGTAGATCTCCTGCAAGAGTGGGATCAACATGGCACCCCAGAAGATCCGCGTCTTGCATTCTTGAGGCCAGAAGAACCAAGATTGCCGAGGATTTTGTACCTGCTTCCACCTAAACCAGATCACCCGATCCTCGGGCGAGAGGCGATCTACCAGAGACTGAAAGATCGATTCATAGACGTTGAGGATCAGCCACTTACTGCGCTATGCGGGTTACCAGGTATCGGTAAAACGACTTTAGCGATCGAGTTCGCACACGATCAGGAGGTTCGAGACAGGTATGAGGATGGCGTTCTTTGGGTGGGTTTGGGTCGTGACCCGGACTTGTTTGTTCTGCTCAGTCAGTGGGCTATCGCCTTGGGATTGCCATTGGAGGAGATCAATAAATTAGAACGCCTGAAGGATCGGGCACAAGCTATTCATGCGGCATTAGCTATGAAACGGATGCTGCTCGTGATTGATGATGTGTGGGAGGCACATGAAGGGCTCACATTCAAGATTGGGGGAGATCATTGTGCCCATCTTGTGACCACCCGCTTACCCAGAGTTGCCCGGGAAATGGCAGGTGAGGGTGCCATTGAGCTTCATGAACTAGACGAAAAGGATGGGTTGAGGTTGCTCGATCATTTTGTGCCGGAAGTGACATCCAGTGAACCGGATGAAGCCCGTTTGTTAGTGAATGAAGTTGGAGGATTGCCCTTAGCTCTCGTGCTGATGGGGAGATATCTAAGGCGAGAAGTTCGCAGTGGGCAAATGCGTCGTTTAAAATCAGCGCTTGAGGGTTTGAGAGACGCTGAGGAACGGTTGCGTTTATCTCAGATCCATTCACCTCTTGAACAGCAGCCCAGCCTTTTGCCCGGTGAACCTCTCTCGTTGAAAGCCACGATAGATATCAGCGTTCAGGCATTGGATCAGCCATCAAAGTCTGCCCTGGGTGGGCTTTCCATCTTACCACCCAAACCGAATTCCTTTAGTGAAGAGGCGGCATTGGTCATCGCTTCTGTTTCAACAGATGTCTTGGACCATTTAGTTGATTTTGGTTTGTTGGAGGTCCGTGAGCAAGATCGCTTCTCATTGAACCGTTCGATTTCCGAATATGCCTGCCTAGAGCTGAAGGATGAGGCTGCATTTGGGAGATTTGTGGATTACTTTGTCGGATATATTACGGCGCATGACAAGGATTTCCCTGCGCTCGAGATTGAGACTCAGAATATTCTTGCTGCGCTTAAGGTGGCCTTTGAGCGAAAGTTGCATCCACAGTTGATTACAGGCGTAAACGCGTTCTACCCATACTTGGAGGCGGTTGGGCTCTTAGCCCAGGCTCAAGATCATCTGACCAGGGCGGAAAAAGCGGCACGAAAGATCGATGACATGCATGGATTATCAACCGCATTGGAAAACCTAGGAAGGATGGCTCAACGGCGAGGTGATTATCGAATTGCAAAGGCTTACTATCAAGAGGGGTTAGAACGGGCACACGAAATAAACAATCTGAAAAGCATGTGTGCCTTACTTCAAGGACTCGGTGTCGTCGCTTTTAGCCGAGGGGATTATCAAGAAGCGGAAGATCATTATCTACAAGGCTTGAACATAGCTAGGGAGTCGGATCAGCGAGCTAGAATTAGCGCTCTTCTATCAAACTTAGGAACTTTGGCGTTCAGTCGGGGGGACATCGATCAGGCAGAGATGTACTTTTTAGAGGGCTTAGCCCTGGCTCGTGAGGTCGAAGATCCCCACATAAGCTCACTATTAATGAACCTCGGTGTCGTGTTAGCTCGAGGTGGGGCGCTGGAGGAAGCAGATATTTATTTTCAGGAGAGTCTTGAACTGGCACGCGCAGAAGGGAATCGCAAAGTCATCAGCTTCTTGCTGACAAATTTGGGTGCGCTGGCAAGTGATCGTGGAGATGAAAAGCAGGCGGAGGGTTATTTCTTAGAGGCTCTTTCACTGGCTCGAGAGATGGAGGATCGCGCACGGATCAGCCACTTACTGGCGAATCTGGGTGGTATGGCAACGACACGTGGAGACCAGGATGTCGCGGAAGGTTATCTACAGGAAGGCCTCGATCTTGCTCGACAGATTGGGCATCGTGAATATACGACGTTGCTTCTCACAAACCTAGGTGTGTTGGCCAGGGAGAGAGACGATCTTGATCGAGGGGAGACGTTTTTGACTGAAGCTCTCGAATTTGCCAGAGAGATGGGTCATCGTCGATTTATCAGCATCGTTTTGAGCAATCGTGGTGAGCTTTATCTCAAACGCCAAGATTGGGAAAAAGCCGAGGCGGACTTCGAGAAATCACTTGAAGTGGCAGAAGAAATCGATCTACAACAGTACATTACGATAGCTTCGTCAGGGTTGGCTCGAATAGCTGAAGCCCAAGGAGATAATGGGGAAGGTAGGTAAGAGGACATGGGGAGTAAGAATTTCAAGGAGGCCAACCTATGGTGAAGGCATCCTTTGCCAAGTGTCGCGATTGTCTTGGAAAGACATTGAGGTCAGTTGGCTCATCCATCCACCAGGGAGTTCGTTTCTGGATGATTGCAATCACTATGCTTATCGCAAGTGCATGTACACCTTTATCGGACGATCAAGTGGCACCATCGCAGGCAATCCAACCCACCCCTCAAGCGATCGTTCCTGCAACTTACACCGCCATAGCGGCGCAAACTATGCAGGCCATGCTGACACAAGATACTACAACCAAACCGCACGACACATCAACACCATATCCAATCCCGAATGGTTTCGATCTCTCGATGCCAGTTTACTTCCTTTCTCATAATCAGAAGGGAGTTTGGCGCCTCGACCCTCAAGCTGTCGAGCTGGAGCGTGCCTCACCAAGAGAATGGGAGGTGACGTCTTTCGATGTATCACCTAACGATGGTCGCATGGCTTTCGGCACCAAAGACGGGAAGGTGATTGTGGAATTAATGGGGACGGAGCCACGCACAATCTTAGATCTTCGGGAAGAATCCGAGATCCCGTACCATATCAGCAGCCTTGCCTGGTCGCCAGGTGGTGACCAACTAGCGTACGCCGTGTACCTGGATTGGACTCTCGTCGGGTCCGATCCGGAGGAGGAGAGGCTGAGCGGTATCTGGGTGTGGGATATGGAAAAGGAGGCGCATACCCACTTATTCCAAAATGAATATTTTCCTGAGGATGGGGATATCACTCAACGGGCAGCGTACACTCAACCTGTTTGGTCACCCGATGGCACAGGCATGATCGTCACCGGTCATTTTTGGGAGTGGTTCAATGTCCTTTGGCTCGATCCCATCGAACCCGATCTGGAGAGGCTGAAACTGAAAAATCCTTTAGAGTGGTTTTGGGGTGACGCGAGCTGGACCCTGGATGGGGAATCGATCTTAGTCAGTGGTTTACAATACGCGAGTGTGTGTGATCTCTATCGGGTGGATCGTGAGACCCTTGTACCGGAGACGCTGATCGACGGCGACGAGGAGGAGCGGTTCATCTTCCAGGCTTATGAATTACCTGAGGGAATCGCGTTTGTGAGTTATGACGAGGAGTTCGAGCCTCGTTTATATTTTGGGAAACCATCCGACACAGGCATTCAATATGGACTGGTAGGATCTGATGCCCTTTGCACCTCCGTAGCGGTTGAGTCAGTGGTTTGGGACCAAACTGGGAATTACGCTCTCGTCTCCTGCCATCATGATCGGCGGCTTCTGTCATTGGATGGGAGTTTGGACATCGATTTGGACCTATATCTGGGTGGGATGGCGAAAGAAGAGTACATAGAGTTGTTTTGGGGGGTTGGTCCAGAAGAGTGAGGAGTTGTGTCGTGATTTCTGCGACCAAGATGCCCCGCGATAGAAATCGGATTTAACCGCAAACCCTCCTGATCGGTCTATCAGGTTAATATTGTTGTTTCTGAAAGAGCCGGATTTCTTATGCAGACGCGATGATAGAACCCCGGCATAAATCTGATATTTAAGATTATGGATTGGAGTTAGATCGAACAGGCTTAATTAGAGTGTCGCGCGAGCCTGTTCCAAGTTGTCAACGCCTACGACCAACCGGTTGTTCGATGCAACGTAGACTGTTTCGATGTTCACACCGGCATTGGCGATCTTCCGCGCTGTCTCTCCCAATGATCCGGGTCGGTTTTCAACCTCAAGGAGCAAGACCTCGCGCTCAGCAGAGACTTCGAAACCACCGGCTTCAAGTGCTCCCCTAGCTCCTGCTGCATCTTCCACGAGAATGTGAATCACTCCCTTTCCTTCGCAGGGTATACCACACATGCCGTCGATATTGATGCCTGCTGCGCCCAACGCTTCGCCCAAGTCGGCTAAAGTGCCTGGGCGATCCTCCAAGATGACTGTTAAATCTTTGGCCATGTCTCTCCTCCTTTGGTAATGAGCCTATGGATAAATACGGTGGATTGATCTTTCCCCGCCATTAAATGCTTAATGACGTATTATCACACATTTCAACTTCCGACTCTAGGTTAGAAATGAATAATTGAGTATGAGTTGCGAGAGATAAATCGAGATCACTTAAGCTGTGTTTGAACTCTTGGAGTGTTTTAACATTAATATTCTACGCCGAGATCTGGGGTCTAATTCGTTGGCGTGATGGTCCTAATCGTGCGTGAAAACAACGCTTGAATGGCTAAAAAATCATTTGGAAATAATGGATTGGAATTATTTCGGTGGGAAGGGTGAACGCTCTTTATGGGACTTCAAGATCGGGGTTCTCGTTCTCGCTTGTCGGTTCCGATGGTAGGACATCCTGTTGAGTGGTTTCTGAGTCCTGGTTGATCAGGTTATCGGAACTGAGGATCATTTGTTCGAGCACACTTTCAAATTCTAGACCTTCATCCTTGGCTAATTGAAGGCTGTTTTTGCCCAGGAGAGCGAGTACCTCCTGATTCGTAAGCTCGTGTTTGGTCAACAGCGCCTCGACGAGCGCCTGGACCTCGTCTGAGTGCATAATGAGCATATGCTCTACTTGAGCCTCCAGCTCTAACCAGAAGCGCTCGACACGTTGGTCGGAGAAGCGTAGCTCCTTGATATCCGTGAAGAGCTCGGCAACGGGTGGCCCAAATAAGCCGTGCATCGCCAGCAAGCGGAGCATGGTGCGTGCGTTGTTGTAATCGCTGGTGGCACCGGTCCAAAACTCGCCCATGAAGACTTTAACGGCAATGTGGCCTGCCAGTGAAACCATGATCTTGCCGACCATTCTTCGAAGCGGTTGTGCGTAGATCTCATCGGTATCCACAGGCAGCATATAGCCCAAAGCGCCGCTTGAGCGACGGACGATGCTAACCCGAGAGATGCGCTGGTCGGGTAAGACATAATGTTGAATCACCGCGTGTCCTGCTTCATGGTAGGCTACCTGACGCAGTTGGAGCGGATCCATCTCCGTGATCGGATTAGCCATTCCGACAAGCTGCTCTTGGAGTGCTTGATCGATATCTTCCTGGATCACGTAATTACGACCATTGAAGAGCGCTCTGCGTACCGCGTCTTTGGTGATGGCAGCCATAAGCTGAGCCGGTGTGGCGTGAGGTGTATCGGCCACAATATCCTCTACACTGATCTGGTCCGGATCATGCTTGATTTTGCTGATATAACCTTTAACGATTTCGGCCCGTCCCACTCGGTCGGGGCGCTCGACCTTTATCACCTGGTCGAATCGACCCGGTCGAAGAAGCGCACGATCGATTACGTCTGGGCGGTTGGTCGAACCCATAAAGAGGACATGCCAATCACGTTTTGGAGGGATTTTTCCGAGGAGCTTATATACTTTCGCCTGTAATCGCTCCCAGAAGGTGGGTTCACCGATGCCGTCCATTTCATAAAGCAAACGCGTGAGGGCACCGTTCATCATCATCCCACCGAACATGCCGCCCATCATCCCTGCACCTCTTCCCATGACCCCCGATCGACTCTGACCAACGGCATCGATCTCATCGATGTAGGCAATACATGCCCCATACTCGCGTGCAAGTTTCCGAGCGCCTTTGACAAAGTTCATCATTTTTAGCGTATCCATCCCCCAGAACATGCCTCGGAAACCCGATCCCTCAACCGACAGGAAGGCAACTCCAGCTTCACCTGCCATGGCCTTGGCCAGCATTGTTTTTCCTGTGCCAGGTTCACCAAAGAGCATGATACCGTTGATGTACTCTCCTCCCATCTCGACAAATTTGGACCGGTCTGAAAGAAGGTCAATCCACTGCGTGACCAATTCGACCAGGGCAGGCTGCCCCCAATAGTCATCAAAGGTGACCTCTTTGTTATCGCCGGGTTTAATGATGACTGTGCGGGTGCGGCTGATGAACCAGAATAATGCACCAAATTGGACAACCATGAAGAGAACAGCGAAGAGTAGCTGGCCGATAAAACTTAGCCCGTACATAAGCAGGTTTAAGTTGGAGGGGTCTGCCATGGCCCAAAGGACGAGGAAGATCAGTAACCCTATAAACCAAAAGTGACGTAATTTGCGGAGTAAACTTGCCAGGGGGCTTCGACGGCGATCGGGGGTGGTCAAGAATACGTTATTTTGATCACCGGTATCTTCTGTATGAGGTTCTTTATTCACCTTTGATAAACCAAAATTCTTCCTCCTGATCAAATCGCCGATGGATAAGAACTTCGATTTACCTTTCTCGCTCATTTCTTTCACTCACTTTTCTAAAACCGGATTTTTGTTGAAGTTTAGATAATCGGCAACCAGTTATTCTCCTCTCCCAAGCCAGACGATATCTTTTGCATCGATGTCCAGATATGCGCCCGGGAGGAGCGCACAAGTTTCAATAAGTGAGGATGCGTTCACCCCGTTGTATTGTTCGATTACAACCCATGGGCATGCTAGAGATTCTTTATGTAAGTAGACATTCACTCGCTCGGCTTCGATTGTGACTGCCTCGGTTTCTTGCCAGACTTCAGTTAAGATCGGTAGCTTATCATCCTGAGCAAGCTCAACCAGATAAAAAGTTACCTCGATTAGCTTAGTTAATTCACCCTCGTTCCAATCTCCCTTACCTAAGTCGAGCACGGTCATTAGGACACGATCGTCGAGGGTCTTAATATCTAAAACATCTATCTTTGGAAGTTCGTTCTCAATCTTTAGGGCGATTTGATGCTCAGAGCTGGTATCTGTGTTTGAAGCTGCTTCTAATTTGATCGTTATACCTGCACGTTCAATTAACCCTGGTCCAAAGGCAACCATCGCAGCTGCCAAGATCCCCAGACCCACGAAGGACTTGATTACATCTTCAAAACGTATCCCCCGTAACATATCTCACCGCTTCCTCGAACGCTTGCATACATTGCGCTCAACCCTGTTAATTGAATTGTATAGGAGGACAAGTTTGCGCTCGCTTACAGTATGCTTACAGTCAGGGAAGTGGTGTTAGGGGTTCAATTTCGACCAGTTTCTATGCACGGGAAAAGGCCCAATTGCTAATTCCAACCATGTATTTTAAGGGTATGATTTCAGGCTTGCTGTTCTCAGAACGCTATGGAGAGGATGAGCCTGTTATCCACAGAATGAGTACCAAGACTCCAATCGTGAGTAGTGGAAGTCCGATTTTTACAAGCAGGAGCTTAGCAAAACTTGGTTCCGATGACGGGGCCTCGCTCTCTCTGAGATCTGGTCTCGTCGAAAACTTGCTGACCTCTGATAGCCTCGCTAATCCTTCGACCAGGGTCGAATCTCGGGTCAATACCGGCCCCAGCAACAGGACCACCAAGATACCTGACGCAATCCCTGAAGGTAATCCAGTGGAAAAGGCAAAAGTAATGTGGTCACCAATGATATACAGTCCAGAGGATTGCCCGAGATCGTATCCAACAATTCGTATCGTATAGAAAAATGTGAACAACCCAATGAAGCTTGCCAATGCCCAACCGAGACTCCTAAGAAATCGACGTCTGATGATCAACCACAATAGAAGACTCGCGATACCAACGGCCACAATGTTAATGTAACCTAGATTATCCACCATTGATTGAAAGAACGTATCGAGAAATATCCACAGGATCAGGCTCAGTGTGTAGCTCAATGTGTTGGCCAAGATCCACCTTCTGACTTGGGGGAGATAACGCCTTATAAGAAGCCATTGCGAGAAGCCCAGGGTAAGCCCGGCAAGTGGAAAGGCGATATAAAAATACATTCGTTGCGATGGATCAGCGAGCATGGGGTTCGTCAACGCATAAACAAAAAATGAAGCAGTCAATCCAATAAACAATCCTGCGATACAGGTTATCAACCACCACAACCAGATAGAAAACCCATTGACAATCTTTTGTAATGTCGACATATGTCACCCTCTCAAGACATGATCGATTACCATCCGCCTCTTTGGTAGTCCTCCAGAAGTACCAATTGAAGAGACGATGATTTGATCTAATGCTGACGATGGGTGTTTCGATCGATCCGGTACTTGAATTTTGTCACAGGGTTATATGGATTCGGGTTTCAGGTCACAAATCCGGTCTGACACGAGAATAACTATCGCATTGAATGCAGCTGTGATGCCGAAAAATCAAAACAATCATAGCCGCTTTCCTAGATGAGGCGAGAGGCTTGTGATTGATCTCGAGGTTTTCCCAATGAGGAATGACTATGTAGCTGAGAGGAAGTCACGGAGATCCTTGCTTATCGATGGGTGTCGTAGTTTACGTAATGCCCTCTCTTGGATCTGACGCACGCGCTCGCGCGTGATATCAAAGATGTCTGCAATTTCCTTCAATGTTCGTGTGTATCCATCCACGAGACCGAAGCGCATAATAATGACTGTGCGTTCCCTTTCCTTGAGCTTGTCTAGTAGGAGAAAAAGCTCTTCGCGAAGTGAATCTCGGAGCACAATTGCCTCAGGTTTTTCCTCATCAGATGCTGGGATAAATTCAGCTAGGGTACTCTCACCATCTTTCCCAATGGGGATGTCGATAGAGAAAATCTCTGCTGCGTAGAGTTGTAATTTCTCGATGTTCCTCGCAGCCCGAATCCATGCCCGGTTATGGGCAGGGTTAATCGGGTCATTATTTTCGATACATCTCTTAATTTCTCGAGCAATTTCCTTTGGAAGGAGATCTGATTCGAGTGCAAGGTCCATGGATGAGGGCACCTCACCCATTTTCTGTTCCAAACTCAAGCTGATGCTTCGGATTTTATTTATCTTTTCAATGATATGAACTGGCAGGCGAATTGGGCGTGCAAGTTCATCAATCGATCGCGTTATCGCCTGTTTTATCCACCACGTTGCGTAGGTGCTGAACTTGTATCCGAGTGCGGGATCGAATTTTGTCGCAGTGTGCATCAACCCGAGATTGCCTTCTTGGATAAGATCCAAAATGGATAAACCCCGTCCCAAGTAATTTCGAGCGATATTCACTACAAGGCGCGTATTCGAAGAGATTAAGTGTTTTCTAGCTACATCCGCTTGGTCTAAAATCTGCTCCGTTTCATCGATGAGTTCTTCCCCTGGAGGGAGCGATCGAGATAGCGTTGCGATCACCTGATGATCACTCGTACCTGATAGTTCATGTAGAAGTATGTCCTGGAGTGAAGAAGGTAGGAGGTAGAGTGTCTGTACAAGTTCAACAGCCACCTTAGCTACATGATTCCACGCTGGATCTAAACCCCAAAGGTCTTGTTCCAGCCAGTCATGGATTGGCGAGGGAAAGTCGTCCAGGAAAGTCTCTCGAAGGAGGAAGGCTTCCTCGAGAAATACTTCAAGAGGAGGGGAAGAAACACCGAGCGTGAAAGATCGTGAAGAGAGGTCGTAATACAGATCTAGCAGACGATTGCAACAAAGTTGGTAAAACGATCTTAGAGTAGCGATTTCCAAGTTCAAGTCAAGGTGGGGCTGTAGTTGTTCTGCAAGCTTCTTACTGCTGGTTATGATGAGACCGAGCTTGAATTCCTGGTTGCGTGTGAGAATGGAATATTTACCAATCTCACTCAGGTATATCTTCAAACTGTCGATATCATTGTTCATTGAAGAATATCCTCAATAAGCCTTTCCGTTTTCTTGTTAGAAATAGCGGTTCGTATGATTTGTACTGTATTTCAGTGTGAGAGGTTTGAAATGGCTATGGTGAGGGACAAGCTATAAAATAGCGATGGCGAATACTCGTCTCAAGACGATCAGAGATTCGGATGATGTCCCATTTCTTAAACACGTTTTTGTGTGTTTAGATGCGATTTTTAGTACTACAGACACATCTGATCTGTTTGTGAGAAGTTATTCCAAACATCTCCAGGCAAAATTCATTATCGAATAAGAACCCAAAAATAAATAATCTCCGACTCTACCTTTCCCAAATTGATCTCGTTCTTTCTGTCTTTGTCACATCTAACCTTCGATCGGTGTCATAATAGTGAGAGCAGATCTATGCTGAGGTCGATGTTGACCATCTCCGAAACCCAGAGACCCGCAGAAAAAGATGAAGTAGAAGGCGGGATCGGGGCGTTTGACGCCCTCTTTCATAAACACTGGCCTTTTGTCTTTGGGGTGACCCTTCGCATCCTCGGCGATCCCGATGAAGCAGAGGATATTTCCCTGGAGGTTTTCTGGCGCCTCTATCGCAGACTTCAGGGTCACACCAAGGTTGCTAAGATTCGCAACCTGCGTGCATGGCTCTTTCGATCAGCGACAAACTCGGCGCTTAATGAGCTGAGAAGTCGGAAGCGTCGTACACATTACGAAGTCCAAGCCGGGGTGCTCGCCCAGTTTGATAACTCTGCAGAGAATCCCGTCGAGGGCGTTGAGCGAATCGAGGAGCAAGTGAGGGTGCGGGCGGTTTTAACGGGGATGAAGGTGCGCGACGCACAATTGCTCCTATTACGCTACGCAGGGTTCTCCTATAAGGAAGTGGCCGAGGCATTGGATATTGCGACCAGTTCGGTGGGAACCCTCTTGGCGAGGGCGGAAAAAGTGTTCGAGGAACGCTATCGGGAATTGGAAGGAAATTAACGATGCATATAGAAGAAGGAACCCTTCGAGCGTTCGTGGATGGTGAACTGTCCAAAACGGAAGAAATACGGGTGCAAGACCATTTGAGGACATGTGCTCAATGCGAGGCGGCAGTAAATGAGACGGCTGAAAGAGCAGAGCGTGTCCATCGTCACATGACAATACTTGATTCATCTGCAGATGTGCCCTCTACTCGGATTATTCGTCAACGGTTGCAGACACGTATAGATAAAAAGGAGACCAGTATGCTAGGGAGACTATTTCGGAGGGAATACAGGCTCGCTTGGACGACTGCAGCGGTTGTGGTTGTCATCGCGATCTCTATGCTCTTTCCGCAGGTCCAGGTCCTTGCCGGACGTTTACTGTCACTCTTCCGGGTGGAGCAGATCCAGCCTATAGAGATAAGCCTCACCCTTGGGATGCTTCCGGACTACATGGAAGGTTATTTTGGTTCCCTCGAGGTTCTGCTTGGTGATCAGATCGATATGGAGAAGCTTGTGGAGCCAGTCGAGGTTCAGGATGCCAGTGAGGCGAGCAAGCTGGCTGGTTTCACTGTACGACTGCCCACTGAGAAGGAGAGTGAACCACACATCTTCTACATCGCGGCATCGACCATCCAGTATGAAATTGAACATGAGCTTTTACAGAGCTTGTTAATTGAGATAGGACGCGGCGATATCGTAATCCCCGAGAGTGTAGATGGAAAACAGGTCACCATACACCTCCCTGATATTGTCATGGCGATGTATGGTGAATGTGGATTGGAAGGGGACGAAGATCAACCCTCAACTGGAGAGAGGGAGACCTGTATGGCCTTGGTTCAAGCTCGTTCCCCGACCGTTGATGTCCCGCCTGAATTGGACCTTAACAGCTTGGGTGAGATATTTTTACAGGTGTTAGGGATGTCAGATCAGGAGGCGGCACGGTTCAGTGAGAAGGTGGATTGGTTAACCACGTTGGTGCTACCCATTCCAGCGGACGCGCAATATGAGGAGATAGCGGATGTTGATGGTGCTCCAGGCATCTTGGTCAAGGATCCCTATGGGAAAGATATGGCGCGCTTTACACTCGTTTGGATCAAGTCGGGTATCTTACACGGTCTCATGGGTATTGACGATCCAAGCCATGCGCTAATTGTGGCTGATTCGTTGAAATAGAAATAAGATAAACTAGAGAAGGTACGAATAAGGTAGACAAGGTTCCTCACGCTGTCTACCTTATCCTTTGCATTGGAGAATCGCAGATCTTTATGTCTACGTCACCAGTCATCGAGACGGATCACCTCAGTAAGCACTTCAGGGATAATGTCGCCGTAGCTGACCTTTCACTTCAAGTGGAGCGCGGAGAGATCTTTGGTTTCTTGGGTCCCAATGGGGCTGGTAAGACCACATCGATGAAGATGCTTCTCGGGCTTATCACACCAACAGCAGGGAATGGAAATGTGCTGGGAGCGCCTCTTGGCGATCGCGAGGCGAAAAGGCGTGTCGGTTTTCTTCCAGAACACTTCCGTTTCCACGAGTGGCTCACTGCGGAGGAGTTCCTCAGACTTCACGCTGATCTCTATCGTATGGAAGGGGAGCGAACAACCCGGCGAATCCATGAGTTGCTCGAGCTCGTTGAGCTAAAGGCGCACGCTCATCGAAAGTTGAGGACATTTTCGAAAGGCATGCTCCAGCGAATTGGTTTGGCGCAAGCGTTGCTCAGTGATCCAGAGGTGGTGTTTCTGGATGAGCCCACATCGGGGCTCGATCCCATGGGTCGTCGTCTGGTTCGGGATATAACCCGCGACCTACGCACAAAGGGCACGACAGTATTTCTCAATTCCCATTTCCTAAGCGAAGTGGAGGTCACTTGTGATCGGGTCGCTTTTATCAAGGAAGGGATCATCGTCCGAATTGGATCTCTCGATTCATTGATGAACGGGGAACTCCAGGTTGTCATACGCGTCAGAAATCTCAAACCTGAGAGTCACCAAGGTTTAACCCGCTGGTGCCGGAATCTACAAATTGAAGGTGAGCAGCTAACCTTTCAACTGGATTCAGAGGACCAGCTGCCAAGCATCACACGTTATCTTATTGAGCAAGGGGGGGACGTGTACACTGTTCAACCGAAGATCATTGCACTGGAGGACCTTTTCCTAGAGATCATTGGCGAGAACGACAGCTTGGAGCCCCGTGATGAGGCTATATCTCTTAAAAGTTAACGGTTAAGGAAACATGCGATCTATCTTCACCATCACTAAGTTGACCATCCGAGAGGCTTCTAGACGGAAGATTCTGTGGGCGGCACTCATTCTGGGGCTGCTTTTCCTCATCATTTATGGTTTGGGTTTTCATTATGCTAGATTAGATCTTGTGAAGAGTATGCAACAAAGGAGCGGCATGAACATCGTGCTGCTTCATGAAATGGTCAATTTTTTGCTACTCGCAGGTTTGTACAGCGTGAATTTCATGGTCATTGCCATGAGCGCGCTCATATCTGTGGACACCCTTTCTGGTGAAATTAATTCAGGTACGATCCAGACGCTGGTCACGAAACCGATCCAACGTTGGCAGATCGTGATCGGGAAGTGGATGGGCTTCGGCCTTATGCTCACCTTCTATCTGCTCTTAATGGCTGGGGGGACGATGGGTGTGGTCTATGCCACATCGGGTTATCTCGCGCCTCATTCAACACAAGGTGTGGCTCTACTCTGGATGAACGGCATGCTCTTCTTGAGCCTCTCGTTATGGGGAGGATCGTTCCTTTCAACCCTGGCGAACGGGGTTGTGGCCTTTGGTCTTTTTGGTGTAGCTTTTGTCGGTGGGTGGATGGAACAAATCGGCTCTTTTCTTGGGAACCAGGTGGCGGTGAACATCGGTATTATTTCGAGTCTTATCTTCCCTTGTGAGGCGGTGTGGCGGAGGCTCGTCTTCAATATGCAGTCACCATTGGTGACGAGGCTGGGTGTCTCATTCTTTTCTTCCTCTTCTGTCCCCAGCCAATGGATGATCGTTTACGCTGCAGCCTATGCGGTAGTCTTGCTGATCATTGCGATGTGGCGTTTCAATCGCCGTGATCTTTGAGACGATCTGATCAGAGGTAATAAAATTCCCCGTTAACTAAGGTAGTTCTGCCTCTTCTGTGTCTTCTTGTAACCTGCTGGCTAGGATGAATACCCCCAAACCAACCAGACCAACAATGGTGATGATGCGGAATAGAACGGTCATCCCCACCGTGTCATAGAAGTAACCACCTGCAATCGCGCCAACGATTGGCCCCAACCCAAAGGACACTGTGGCGAGTAAAGACTGGCCCGTGGTCCTCAAACTCTTTGGCGTTCGATCGTTGATGTAAGTAACGCTAGCCACCAGGAACGTGGAATAACTGAGACCCTGTAACAATTGGACCGGGAGTACCCATCCAGGGACTTGGATGAATGAAAAAAGCAGCCAGCGAAGGGCATAGGTGACAAAAGCAATGTTCAGTAAACCGTTCACTCCGATCATTGCCATCAGGGTGCCCGAGTAGAGCATCACAGGTATCTCGGTGGTTGCAGAGATCGACCACGCCAACCCGATGGTGCCCTTGTTTGCTCCAAGACCATCCATATAGAGACTGAAGAAGTAATCAACTGTACCCACCGTTATAGCGAGCAAAAAGACGCTTACTAAGAAGAAAATAAATTTCCGCCGGGTTAACAGTTGACGCAAACCTTGACGAAGAGCGGGGCGGGGAATTTGAGTTCGAGTGGGTTGGAAGAGGGAAATGAGGAAGGTAACTCCAAGGAGTGCGATATAGCTGTAAAAGAGCCAAAGGATATCAAAGCGATCGATAAGCACTCCAACGATCCAGGTGGAAAGGATCCAACCTACAGTGCCCCAAACCCGGAGTCCACCGAATGTGGCGCGATTTGTTTCGATGGTATCCAACGCTGCAGTATCCAGAAGGGGTACGATCGGAGTCGCGAAAAACGAATAGACCAAAACGATAGGGATGAGTAATTCATATCGGGAGGTTGTAGACATTAAATAAACGGTGCAGGCGGAGAGAAGTAGTGAAATGCTTAGGATCCTGTGATGAAGTCGAAGCGCGTCCGCAAGTACGCCCCAGAAGAGGGAGGTGGATGAGGCCACGATCAAAGGAAGGGCAGACAACACACCGATTTGGACACCGGTGAGACCAATCTGTTCGTAGTAGAGTGTGATGAATGGGAAAAATCCCCCTAATGCCATGAAGAAGAAAAAGTATAGGAGACTAGTTTTTCGAATCTGACCAAGTGATTGGTTTCTCGGTGCAGGTTCAGAGGTCATGATGATAGGTTTCCGTGTTAGATAATCACTAGAGTCGTGAAGAATGGTCAGATTTATTTGGGATTGGTTCCAGATCATACATCATGGAATAAAAGAGGCGTGAGATATCCAGGTATGTTGAAGGAACAATGGCCCTATCAGGGAAGTGATCTCACGCCGCCCGAAGCATACCACCGAGTAAATATTTGCGAAAGCAGCATGATGCTGCCCTGTCGGAGGTGGCTGATCCTCCCCCTTGTAGACTCCAAACCTCGGCAAAGGGGTCATTCTGTGGGAAAATGTTTGCCGGATTATTACCCTTGCGATCAGAATCCCTAGAACAAGGATAACCATTATGTCGGAGTACTCGATCATCGCTGAAAATCTCACCTACAACTACGGTCAACTGACGGCTGTGGATCATATTAACTTTCAGGTAGCCAACCAGGAAATCCTGGGCTTCTTGGGTCCCAATGGGGCCGGGAAGACCACGGCCGTCAAAATGCTTACAGGACAGATCAAACCCAAGGAGGGACATGTCACCATCCTGGGAATCGATGTGATCCGGCGTCCAAAGCAGGTACAGGCACAGATCGGGGTTTGTTTTGAAGACAACAATCTGTACGAGCAACTAAGCGGTGAGGACAACCTGAAGCTCTTCGCCCGCCTTTTCGGTGTCAAGGAATTCGACGCGCCGGAGTTGTTGAAGCGGGTAGGGTTGGATGGTCGAGGACAGGACCTGGTCGAAAGCTACTCTAAGGGGATGAAGCAGCGCTTGATGGTGGCGCGCGCCTTGGTTAACCGACCAAGCATCCTATTCCTGGATGAACCAACGGAAGGGCTCGATCCCGCCTCGGCCATCGCAATTCGAGACATCATTCTTGAAGAACGTGCGCGGGGAGCGACCATCTTCCTCACCACCCATGACATGATGGAGGCGGATAAGCTGAGTGATCGGGTGGCTTTCATCGACCAAGGTAAGATTGTTGCCTTGGATACCCCCCACA
>CP070708.1:2812841-2837024 GCA_020350285.1 Anaerolineaceae bacterium | reverse complement strand
CATCTAGAACTGCCACAGATTCGTGCCCCAGGTAGCGGAGACACCACCACAGTCGGGCAGCGAATGAGCCGCCGCGATCATCATAAGCAACAACTTGGATGGACTCTCCGATCCCCCATTGAGAAAATACTGAGACAAGATCTTCGATCGCCGGCAGGGGATGGCGACCATTGGTTCCGGTTGGGATCGCTGAAAGGTCTCGTTCTAAATGCGCATAGACAGCCCCGGGAATGTGAGCCTTAAGATAATCCTGTTCGCCCTTTTCAAGATCAAAAAGATCGAATCGGCAGTCAACAATTACCCACTGTGGATCATCAATGTGCATCAAGAGTTCATCGGAAGAGATTAAGGTCGTATAGGGCATTAGGGGCTCACAAAGTCTAGGGGTTTATTGTACGATATACAGTCGCAAATGGCCTAGACCCACGAGTAAATCCAAGTGCATTAAGTGGTCTTTCATTGGAAACATTCCTCTTGACGACAAAATGCTTACACGATGGATAATTATTACTCTGTCTATTAAGCTTTGATGCTCAAAGCGAAGAAAGCACCCTGAGTCTGCGCTGTCCTGAGCTTGTCGAAGGATCGAAGGGTGCGTACAACAGATGGGCGTCATCCTTCGACAGGCTTTGTCCTGAGCTTGTCGAAGGGCTCAGGATGACTTTCCACCTTAAGTTCAATTATTTATATCGGGATAGAGCACTAGATGGATGATGGATCAAGGCAATAGGATTACAGAAAGACCTGGATGATGTGCTTCTCCAGTCTCCACCATATTTAATAAGAAGGAAAACGGAACACTGCACATGGGTGAAATGCTATCAAGGGATTATGGGGGTACGAAGGATCAATCCTCTTCCTCTTTTTCGATACTCTCTCCTTCTGGCATACCTTCTTCTTCCTCTTTAACTTCCTCCTCTATCTCTGCCTCAGAAGGAGGTCTGGGTACTGCTCGACGCATCTGTTCAATGGATATTCTATTTGTGGTCCGGCAGCGAGGACAAGGTACATCGTAATGGTTCCCACCACTTTCTTCCAAAGCCTCTAAGACGAAAGCGATCTCGTCTCTTTTTATGGCGAAATTCCAATTGCATCGATAACAACGAATTTGCATTTTAATCCTCCAAGGAAGGATCGCTAATCAATAGAGTTTACCGGTTTAATTCTTCGGACATTGCTCGAAGGACGGAGCGATGCCACTGCAATTCCAGTCAGGATTATAACCGCGCCTACGATTCGTAATGCCGTAGGTATCTCCCTAAGAAAGAGATAGGCCAAGATGGTCGAAGCCACGGGTTCTCCCAATTGGCTGATGGATACGAGAGCTGCAGATAGATAACGAAGCGCCCAATTATATGTCGAATGAGCGAAAAGTTGTGGAAGGAGTGCCAGAAGAAGGAACCAGAGGTAGGTTTGTGACGAATACCCAAATGGTTCATAGCCAGCTTGGATCATTAAAATAATCAGAACTCCTGAAGCTACCCCATATGTCACGGTGATGTATGGGAGAAGCGTGACTGTGCTTCGTACCCGTCGTCCGATCATGATATAAGCAGCCCCAGCAGCGGCTCCAGCAAGGGCTAAAAGATCACCTTTCATAGCACTCCCACTAAAGAAAGACGCAATGGGTGGGCAATGCAAGCCTTCATCCCAGTTACAAGCATCGCTCAGACCAATGATCAGACTCCCAAAGAGGGCTAGAATAAGACCTACGAATATGAAACGCGATGGTCTTTCCCCTAAGAACAAAGGAGACAAGAGAGCGACAAAGAGGGGTGCGGTTTGAACTAAAACAACTGAACTGGCTACTGATGTGTATTCGAGTGAGGTGATCCATGTGGCGAAGTGGATTGAAAGGAAAACGCCCGAAACCAACGTGAGAAGCAATTCGTGTTTCGTCATTGCTTGAAGCTCGTCACGGTATCGGCTGAGTAGCACAGGGGTTAAGATCAGAGATGCTATGGTCAATCGATAAACTGCTATGACCAAAGAGGGAGCGTCGGCTTGTGCGAAGCGGATCAGAATCGAAGCGGTCGAAGCTGCCAGTATGGCGAGAGCCAAACTAATGACAGGAGGTATATCAGGTTCATTTTGGGCATGAGAATTGCCGCTTGGCAAAGTCCGATCTTGGGTCATCATTATCTTGACAAAATGCGATTCAGGGGTCTACAATCGCTTCGGTCTGGGTTTGACTCACATCTGGCGATAGTACCGGATTTGTAACAGGGGGTCAACCCGTCGCATAATTTCTATTGGTAAGGAGGAACCGAAACATGACTTATGAACTACCTAAACTTCCGTATCCTTATGATTCCCTTGAACCCTACATCGATGCACGGACGATGGAGATTCACCACTCGAAACACCATGCTGGATATGTGAATAAAGTTAACGCTGCACTGGAAGCTTTTCCTGATTTAATATCAAAGCCGATTGAAGAACTTCTAAAGGATCTGGACGCAATTCCTGAGGAGATCAGAACTGCGGTTCGAAATACTGGTGGTGGTCATGCCAACCATGTGTTGTTTTGGGAGAACATGGCACCCGGAGCAAGTAAAAAACCAGTAGGCCCGTTGGCTGATGCAATCGTGGATAGTTTTGGTGAGTTCGAAGCATTCAAGGAGAAATTCTCAGCGACAGCAGCGGGTCATTTTGGAAGTGGTTGGGCTTGGTTAGTCATAGATGGTACAGGTGGGTTGAAAGTACTTTCCACGGCTAATCAAGACACACCCCTTTCTGAAGGGATGGAACCCATCCTCACACTTGATGT
Organism: Anaerolineaceae bacterium; assembly: GCA_020350285.1. Taxonomy (GTDB): domain Bacteria; phylum Chloroflexota; class Anaerolineae; order Anaerolineales; family E44-bin32; genus DUEZ01. Next base: position 2,834,254 of record CP070708.1, on the reverse strand, counting down.
ATGGGAACATGCATATTATTTAAAGTATCAGAACCGGCGGCCTGACTATATCACAGCATGGTGGAACGTTGTGAACTGGGATCAGGTCACCCAGCTTTATGAGACCATTTTGGGGTAATCAGGCGAGAGCTTGAGGCTCATCGCCTTTAGATCACATTGGAGGATCAAAATATGACTCATATCATCAGCAGCTTGTGCCTCCGTGATGCCGGATGTGTTGAAGTGTGTCCGGTGGAGTGCATCGTGCCAGGCAAACCAGTCGAGAAGTGGCCATGGTATTACATTGATCCAGACACATGCATCGACTGTGGGGCTTGCATCCCGGAATGCCCATATGAGGCGATCTTTACCGAGGAGGAGACCCCAACAGACTTCACCGCACAAGGCGGTGAATATCAGAACATGCCTGCTGGAACCGCAGGATTTGAGACCGTCTATGATGGTGAAAATCACCATGGTGAACCGGTCCACCTGGAGCACACCCGCGTCCTAGAGGCGGGCGAGGTGGTTGACCTCACCCCTGACATTCAACCGAATTACGATTTCTTCCAAAGCGGCCCTGGTTATAGCGCGCTGGAAGATTAATGGGGACCACCATGCCGCTTAAGAGGGAGCCCAACGGCTCCCTCTTTGTGACTCTGTGCAGGTAATCCTCTATGAGTGAAGGAACAAAAGTTAATATTTTTCCGCTACATGCAAAGGATGAGAAGAATGAGTGAAACGATGCGAGTTGAGACGGATTCCCTGGGGGAGATTCATCTTCCTGCTGATGCGTTATACGGAGCTCAAACCCAGCGCGCGATCGAGAATTTTCCAATCTCAGGTCTTAGGCCATGGAGAGCGTTCATCTGGTCGATGGGGATGATTAAACGTGCGGCGGTCGAAGTCAATCATGATCTGGGCTTGATAGATAATGCTCGAGCCGAGGCGATCGCCACTGCTGCAAGTGAAATCGTCGATGGGAAATGGAATGATCAATTTGTCGTCGATCCGTTTCAAGCCGGCGCAGGTACAAGTCATAATATGAACGTTAACGAAGTCATCGCAAATCGGGCGACCCAGATCATGGGTGGTGAACTTGGTGAATATCGTGTCCACCCCAATGACCATGTCAATCTTGCCCAATCAACCAACGATACAATCCCCACCGCCATTCGGCTTGGGTGTTTGTGGCGCCTGGATGAACTGATGGGGGTTGTGGAAGGTCTCGCTCATGCCTTGGGCGAGAAAGCCCTCGAATTTAACGATATCGTCAAGTCGGGACGCACTCATCTCCAGGACGCGGTACCCATCCGTCTCGGACAGGAGTTCGGTGCTTATGCCCGGGCAGTCGAGCGAGATGCTGAACGTGTTCTTCGTTCTGCGGAGGGGCTTCGGCGGTTGGGAATTGGCGGGACTGCGGCCGGAACCGGTTTGAATGCCCATCCAGAATATCACAGCAGGATGGTGAAGCGACTTGAGGAACTTACAGGATTTGATCTGTCTGAATCGGACGATCTTTTCGAAAGTATGCAATCGATGGCCGATATGGCGGATTTCTCTGCTTCACTGCGAACGTTCGCGATCACATTAACACGGATCGCCAATGATTTCCGGCTACTTTCATCGGGACCAACGAGCGGCTTAGATGAGATCAGATTACCGGCTGTTCAACCAGGCTCAAGTATCATGCCAGGTAAGGTAAATCCTGTGATTGCGGAGATGCTAAACATGGCGATGTTTCACGTGATGGGTTGTGATACTACCGTGGCCCTGGCGTCTCAATCAGGGCAATTGGAATTGAATGTCATGATGCCAGTTATCGCACATAACCTGTTTGAGATGATGCAGGTTGTCATTGGTTCGGTGCGCATCTTTACCGAGAGATGTGTGCGAGGTGTCCGCGCAAATCAGACGAAAGCCGAAGGCTGGTTGATGAAGAATGCCATCGTGGTTACCGCCCTTAACCCCCTCATAGGTTATGCCGCTGGTGCGTCCTTAGCGAAAGAAGCTGTGGACCAGGATGAGAGCATCCTTCAGGTCGCGACACGAAAGGCAGCTGCGGGAGAATTACATCATCGAGATGAGGATCGACCAGTGACACAGGAGGAAGTTGAATCCGCGCTTAGTGACTTGAAACGTCTGACTGAAGGGGGGATCATTGGATAGCTGAAAGATATCTTCAATTATCCTTGTTCTCTTTTTGGAGGAGAGGGCAGAGGTGAGGGTGGCAAATGTTACAGGATCAGTTCCCCTCACCCTAATCCTCTCCCCAAGGGGGAGAGAGAACCATTCACCCTCGCCCTTTCAGGGAGAGGGCGGGGTGAAGGTAGGGCTCCCATGCCGCCGTACAACCAGGCGTGGGAGTCCGGTCTACTTTTAGAGAAGCCAATTCCTCTCTCTTTTAGGTAGAGGTGGGTGTGAGTGTGGGTTTACCTAATGTAGTAGAGATGGATCCCATGCTGCTGTACTTCTCCTTTTCCTTTTTATCTCTCTCATCACAGCTAATTGGTCATAATACTGAAGTAGGGGCGGGGTTACCCCGCCCCTACAATTCATGAATTCAGACTCTACAAATACCGCAAGCTGGTTCGTTCTGTTTGCTTCTGTTATTCACCTCGGATAGATCCGCAGGATTTCAAGGTCTTTCGTTCACTTCCGCTTCATGGCGTCTGGGCAGCAAGTTAGTCAGATTCCAGCCACCTTCACCACCTACTCGTATCTCCCTGCGTTGAAAGAGCCACCAAGAGAACAGGATAAAGATAATCGCCACCCCCAAGAGGCCAGCAAGCCAATTAAAATTCAATCCCTGCATCGCATCGGTGCTTTGGTAATACGTTAATGGGGAGAACTGAGCAGCTCCTTCTAAAACATCAGTGATTTGGGCAAAACCGGTGATGAAAAAGCTAGCAACTAGAATTATCCCTGCGGTCATAGCTGCAACGCGGCGAGACGGGAGGGACAAACTTAAGAGGATCGCTATGGCTCCAAATAGTATAACTTCAGCTTCTAACGATACGAAAGGCAGAAGAAGCTCACCAATATCAGCATCCATCGTGCTCCAAAACATTGGAACAACTAATCCTACCCATGCTATAAGACAGATAAGTATCGATGAGGCAATAAAGGCGAAAAGTCGACCAAATAGCAATGCACTACGCGTGACTGGGTGGCCTAAAATTAGATCAAGTCTGCCGCTTTCTTCATCACTTACCAGTAAGCCCGTTCCGGCTAAGATTGGGAAGATGCCCAGGACAAGCGGCATATAAGAAAAGAATTCGATTCCTAACCATCCTTCTGGGGTGCCCAAATTAGTAAAATCGCCGAAGAATGCCGTGAACTCTTCCGGATAGACTGCTAGCAACTCATTCAGCGCCTCTGTTTGTCCAGCGAATTCATCAAATAAGGAAACCAGCAGTAGGCCAAGCAGGAAGAGTCCAATCCCCCAGCCGATAATCTGTCCGCGAAATCGTTTCATCGTATAGCGAAAGACTGTAACCATGTCTAGATCTCCTCTTGATCATTCTTGTAATAGGCCAGGAAAATCTCCTCTAAAGATGGACGTTGTGTCTCGAGGTCCGCAACCGGATAATTGGCCAGAGTTTTAATCAATTGGTCCATTTCGCCGATAACTTGTAGCAAGAGGCCGGTTTGATCGTCCTTGCCAAGCAACTTCACTTCCGGTAGCTGGAGGATTGGTTGGTAGTCAACCGGGATACTAAATCGGATTTGAACTCGCCGAAGTGCACGTTCCTGCAACGCAACAACCTCTACTATTTCAGCCACAATCCCCTGGCGAATAATGGCTACCCGCTCAGCGAGTGACTCAACTTCGTTGATGATATGCGAGGAGAAGAAAACCGTTGCACCATCGGCTCGGGCTTCTCGTAGCAGACGCAGCACCTCTTGCTGCATCAAAGGATCCAAACCAAGTGTCGGCTCATCGAGCAAGAGAAGTTCGGGTCGATGCATCAGACCCTGAATAACGCCAATCTTTTGTTTATTTCCATGAGATAGATTGCGAATAGGTCGTTTCAAATCGACTTTCAATCGCTCGGCAAGTCCATTTACATAACCCCAATCTACAATGCCACCACGAAGTGAATCGAAGTAAGTTAATGCACCTTGACCGGTCATATTTTCATCAAGTTGAAGTTCCCCGGGGATATAACCAGATCGTACTCGGATAGCCACGTGATCTACTTGTGGGTCATATCCCAGCACACGAAGCGTGCCTCCCTGGGGACGAATGAGATCAAGCATGCATCGGATGGTCGTGGTTTTCCCGGCTCCGTTGGGGCCTAGAAAACCAAAGATTTCACCCTGTTTTACCTCGAGATCAACTCCTCGCAATGCCTGTACATGGCCATAGGATTTGATTAAACCTTTGATGTGAATAGCGATCGAATCATCCATGAGACTCTCCAGATTGTAACCTTGGGGGGGAACAGATATTAAGGTACACCTATTGACCTTTTGTTCCATACCGCATTCAAGACAATTACCTGACATCTATCGGACAAGAGGACAAACCTTTACAAATTTGCCAATATGGGGATTTCTTTGCGGTGATTATATCCCCTCCGCTTTTTATATTTGTGGTTCTATACATATTTGATCCAACTGATTTCATGAATTGGCAAGCATAAAACTATTGAGACTATGATTTCACGTGTCAATTGTGTGAAAGCTCTCAAGCTGACGATATAATTGTGTCGTCGTGTCTTTAAATAGAATCCGATTGAGAGAAGATCAGTGGAATGCCATGCTGGAGCATGTTCTTAGTTGCCTCCCAGAGGAAGCATGCGGTCTATTAGGGGGTATCGATGATACCGTACATTATGTGAGACCGGTAAAGAACATCTCGGGCGATCCGTACCTATTCCGAATGGACCCTGGCGAGCAAATCGAGGCCATGTTTGAGGTCGAAGATCAGGGTCATCAAATCATAGCCATATACCATTCGCACCCTTTGGGTCCTGAATTTCCCTCTGAAGCAGACATTAATCAGGCCGCGTATCCCGAAGCCGCCTATATCATTTGGTACCCGTCTGGTGAGAGTTGGAACTGCCGCGCCTTTATGATGATATCTGAAGGGTTCGACGAGATTCCAATTGTGTTAGATCCTTGAGAAACCACTAGACCTCGATGGTGTTTTCGGGTATGCCGATGAAACCTCGCGAGGAGAAATAAGAAGATGCAGAATGTGAGGGTGGCTGCCGCTTTGGTTGGAGCATACCTGCTGGGTTCGATACCGATTGGATTGGTTATCGTTAGGTTGATTAGAGGAAGAGATATCCGCTATTGGTTTAGCGGTAGAACTGGCGGCACAAATGTGATGCGCATGGCTGGTTTTTTGCCGGGTTTGTTCACAGCGCTAACAGACGTGGCAAAAGGATATTTCGCCGTGTGGCTCGGTCGCTACTTGGTTGAAGGATCTGTGTGGGTGGAGATCCTCTCAGGATTATTAGCAATCTTGGGGCATAACTACTCAATCTTTCTTGTGCAGCTCAAAGATGGTCGCCTTCATTTCCACGGAGGGGCAGGAGGTGCCACAACGGTCGGTGCCACAATGGCACTCTGGCTACCCTCCATATTGATTATTACGCCAATAGCCTTTATCTTCGCTTATGGGGTTGGATATGCTTCCATGGCAACGATGAGCATCGCACTTACAGCTACATTTATCTTTCTCTGGCGTGCTGTCTCCCAGGTGGGACCGTGGGGTTATGTCCTCTTTGGTGTTCTGGCAGAAAGCTTGTTGTTGCTGGCGCTTCGACCGAATATTCAGCGATTGATGCGGGGTGAGGAGCGTCTCATAGGCTGGCGAGCCCGAAGGAATCGTCGTTAGCAATTCCCCAATCGAGCCTTTTCTTACCCTGAACACAAAACCAATACACTTCTTGTTTTTTCGAGTTAGGCCAACATCAGGACGGCAGTCAGACCAATTACACCAACGACTGCGAATTCAATGATCCTGATCCTCCCAAGATTGCCTTCCTCATGAGCAAGAACCAAACCATTTCCTAAATAAACGACAAGACCTAATATGAGTGCTCCTCGCAATGGCGGTAATGGCCAGTAATGAAGACCCCATGAGATCTGAGCTGCGATAGCGCTGATAAGAAGACCGTAGCGGACTGCAGATGTTTTAATCCTCGCTAAGCGAAGCAATCGCCAGGCGACCGCAGCACAGGCACAAAAGGTGAGGGGGATAGCAAACGCAGCACGGAGACCGGTGGCTCGTATGGCGAAAAGTGCACCGATTAGGAGCAAATAAGCTAGCGCGGTGAGACCAATTGCAGCGGTATCGTGGCGAGGATCCTCAGCGTCCAATACGATGAATTCTGAAACCAGAACGGCGACCAATAACGCGGCAGTTAGGATGAGACCTAACCAGAGAGCAGGACCCTCAGGGATTCGGACAAGGATCACACCCGTTCCTAGTGCAGCTAACCCAGGGATTACCCAATGTTCGGGTCTCGTGCTTCCATTTTTCACGGCTGGGTGTGAACGGATAAGCCAATCTGCCCCGGCTGCTGCTAGGAAAGCCGCGATGGTAAGCATAACCAGGCTTGCATTGAGTTCCAGGCGGATAAGCAAACCGAGGAAGGAGAACTCCGTCTCATAAGAGGGAAGGGTGACAATCCGTATGAGCGTATACGTGAGCAGTAAAAGCGCGGTTAACGTGCTCACACGATCTCGGTCGGGTTGGGGGAGATCAAGATCCACAATAGCATTCTAGCATCAGCCGCAGGAGGTGTCTAATTATTTCGAAAACTGCGATGAGCTTCATGTCATTGTGTGTGCCATTTACTTGGAGATGATAATACGCCTCAATAGAACACTACATTCTTGTGAACGTTTTATATGCTCCATTTCTGATCAGGGGCTGTATAATGGGATGTCGTGGAAATCCTTGTATCTCTGCTGGGATTAGGGGTTGGTGGTTTGCTCAACGCGCTGGCAGACAGCCTACCGGCTTCTAGAAAATTCGAGAAACCTCATTGTCCTGCGTGTACGGCCCCTCGACCTCTATCGTCGTGGTTGGGGGTTGTAGCGTTCGTTTCGAACAATTGGTGCTGCCCCTATTGCGATACCCCAAGGCTCTGGCGCACTCCAACGATCGAAATCGTGATGATAGCCGGTGCACTTTGGCTTTACCGCAATAGTCCACAACCTGATGCATTTTTAGCTGGGTTCCTCATACTCTCAATATTCATCTTAATTACGATTATTGATATTGAACATCGTTTGATCTTGCATATCGTTACTGGGCCTTCTGCCCTTCTGATTGGATTGATTGGTATCCTAAATCCAGAACGTGGTTTTCAAAAAACTCTCTTGGGTGGTGTCGTGGGATTTGGCATTGTCCTCGGTCTCTATGTTTTTGGAGGGGTGTTCGCTCGACTTATCGCTCGGATGCGTGGTCAGGTCTTAGACGAGGTGGCTTTTGGTTTTGGTGACGTGACGTTAGCGGGTGTGTTAGGGTTGAGTGTGGGTTATCCTGGAATATTCGTTGCTCTTATTATCGGCATCTTAGCCGCTGGCGAGTTTAGCTTGGTATACATTCTATTTATGTATGTCCTTGGTAGGTATCGGGCTTTTGTGCCCATTCCTTATGGACCTTTCCTTATATTAGGCGCTTCGATTGTGTACTTCGGTGGAGGAGCGTTTGTTGAATCGCTGTTTCCATATGGTCCCCTCTGGTTCTTAATCCTGTTGATCACGATCTTCGCGCTGCTCTACGTTCGAGAACGGTATAAAGACGCCAAATGAGCAGTTTTTTTTCTCGCCAACTCCACGGGAGATATCTGAATCTGCTTCCGCGCAGACACAGTCACCGCGAAAATAAATCCCCATTACTTCTCATTGAGGCCGTTTTTTTTCCTGAAATCCATAGATTTGTTCCATTTTTGTTACAGAAACGTTACCTTTCTGCGACAAAGAGGGCCCTTGGACCATGGGTACTACCATCCTCATATCATCACTGTCTTTATAATGTAGGGGAGTTTTGAGTGAACCCCCGATCTCGTCCCAATTCATGGGTCGAAGAGATAGAGGATTCTATGAACGAAGGCTTGCAGAAGAAGAAGGGGAAAAAAGGTAAATCATTCGGTCAAAGTCTAGTTGAGTTCACCGTCTTGTTGCCCATCTTAATCATGATGCTCTCCGGGCTGATAGAGTTTGGTTTCTTACTCAACTACTATCTTGACCTTGTGGATGCAGCTAGGGAAGCGGCTCGCTTCGCAGCGGACGACGACCCGCTCATCCGCGGTGGGCCCTTTGACGGTGAAACCGACGACACTTTCTACCAACTCGCTCAGGATATGACGCTCGACTCGATCAACATCGGTTCGGGTGGACAGATCTCGCTCGATACTATCAATAACGATGACATTGTGATCTCTACTTTTTCTGTCATGAACGGTTTTGTGGACCGTCGTTTTCCCGATGGCGCACCTATGGGGTTATCGTATGCCGGTAATCAACAATCAAAATTCACCGATGCCATGATCAACAGCATGCTCAATCCCGCTGCGCCAAATGCAGGCATCGTGTTAATTGAAATCTATTTCGAATACCATATGGTTCTTGGACTTCCTTGGATTCAGATGTTCGTACCTGATCCGGTCATGCTACATGCTTACAGCATCATGCCGAATTCTGCGGTTGAGCCAACTCCAACCCCACCATGAGGGTTCGTATGAAAGAAAAACGATTACAACGTGGACAAGCAATGGTCCTCATGGCCTTGGCCTTTATCGGTCTGGCCGGCTTTATTGGATTAGCGGTTGATACGGGGATCCTCTTCATTCAGATCGGTCACCTGCGACGGGCGGTGGACGCTGCCTCGTTAGCAGCGGCCAATCAGTTCCGTGAAGGTCGCACGATCGCTCAAATTGATGCTTCGTCGGATGAGTTTGTTAATCTAAATAGCCTTAACCCAGCCTCAGCTGATGTGTTTATCTGTGATTTTGCAAGTGCTTCATCTGACTATCATGATGCTAGTCTTTGCCCTTGCGATAACACCAATCCAAATCCAGACTATCACTGCCCGTGCATCCTTGATCCCCCGTCTCTTTGCCAAGGGTCAGGTATACCGCCACGTAAGTACGTAAAAGTCGAGGCAACAATGCCGGTTAATTTCTCCTTCCTTCCAATCATCGGCTGGGGTTCGATCGATATTACCGCAGATGCAATTTCCGAAGCCGCTTCGGTTGATTTGGTTCTGTCAGTCGACACCTCTCCCTCCATGGCGTACGATGCTGCCTGTGATGACGCCGATGACGACGATGGAGATGGTGTTGATGACGATTGCGATGAGGCCCAATTCCAATGGCCCGGGTGGGATGCGGATCCCCCTGCGGATCCGCCTGTAGGATGGGATGTCCCGGACAGCTTCTATCGAGATCCGCACTTTTGCAATCGGGATACGGATCTTGGAACCCCAGGTGTCCAATCCAATTGTCACCCGTTTGAGGAAGTTCGTACGGCAGCATTGGCATTGGTGGACCGGTTGTATTTCCCCTATGACCGGATGGCGATCGTGACATTCGATCGGAATGCTATCGTCCATCAGAATCTGACATCGACCAAAGCGGATGTCACAAATGTGCTCACGAATTTGACGATCTCAAGATCGCCCAGGATCGGTGGACCAGAATGTCCCGATTATCCACCTGATCCTCGAGGATGTACCTCGACCAACACCGCAGACGGGCTCATTGGGGCAGGTGACGAGTTTGGACTGTCGCCACGCTCAGAAGCCGTATGGATTGTGATCCTACTCTCGGACGGCGGAGCAAATGCTGCCACAGGTGGAGGCGGTGCTTGGGTGTGTCCTGGAGGACCAACCGGTGACGATCCAACCTGGGCTGCTCCGTTCTGCCGTGATAATGATTTTGAGAGTGGGAATGGGGCCTTTGGCTACGATGCTGAGGATGCGGCTGTCGATGCGGCGCTCTTCGTCGGATGTCCGGACGCCCTATCACCCCAACCCGCTGGTTGTCCGGCTCCTGGTCAGGCCGCGGTGATCTTCACCATCGGTCTAGGAGACCTTGTTGTTGATAATCCGGGATGCAACATGACAGCTTATCCGGGGGGGTGTGAGGCAGATCAAGGTGAGAAGCTTTTGCGCTATGTCGCAGGTGTGGGTGACGACGGCGATCCGGACACACCTCCAGCCTATGACCCATGTTTTGGCATTACAACTGGTGATAACTGCGGTAATTACTATTTCGCACCAGTCGGAGCTGATCTCTTAGAGGTCTTTGAGGCGATCGCAGCCCGCATCTTTACCCGAATTACGCATTAGAGAAGGATTGATTCTTATGACAGCCTTGCCAGCCAGCCGTTCCATCTTCGGTCGTCGTAAGCGTTTCCGCGGTCAGGGTTTAGTAGAATTTGCCCTCATCCTCCCAGTGATGCTCATCGTCATCTTCGTGATCATCGAGGGGGCTCGTTTGCTGCATGCCTGGCTGGCGGTGGAAAACGGTGCCCGCTTTGGCGTTCGCTACGCTGTAACAGGTGAGTTTGACGAAGCGTATTGTGTCATGTACGGACATCCGGATGACAAATGCTGGACACTGATTGAGGAGGATGGCGCACGGATTCCCTCGATTAAAGATACTGCGCGCGCAGGTTCAGTCGCTATCTTGCGCGACGAGACTCTCCTCCCCGGAGAACCAAGATTCTACAAAGTAACTGTTTGTTCGAATAAACCAGGCGTGGTCTACTTTCCACCTGACTCAGACACAAGCACCCCTGCGGATTGCCAACCGGCGGAAGATCCTGGGGGGCCTGGTGACAGGGTTTCGGTGACCATAGATTTCGATCACCCTTTGATCGCACCGATCATCAGTTCTATGTGGCCGAAATTGCATCTAACCGCGAAGAGAGAGGGGATCGTTGAACAATTCCGTGTAGCCCGGGTGGTCGGTCTTCCTGCAACGATTTCTTTACCCTCATTCACTCCTAGCGATACCCTCCCTCCGACTGAAACCTTGACTTCAACAATCACTTCAACAGCCAGCGAGACGAGTACCGAAACGGCCACTGCGACCATCACTCGGACCCCTACGAGGACGCCTACACCGGATTGCAGTAATATTTATATCTCCAGTATGTGGATCAGTGGGGATGATGAAGTTCGGGCGCGGGTGGTTAACAACAACACTGCGGATGCCTACCTTTATTGGACACGCCTCCGTTGGGATGACGTTCCCTATGGCTATGTGGATTGGTTCAGATTCCCAGATCAGTATTACAATGGTAATGATTACAGCTCACCTACCACTGTAGGAGACACTTGGGTATGGTTAGGTGGAGATAGTACTGAAACTTGGAGGGCAGATTTTGACGGCGAACCACCCGAGGGGATCTACGGATCGTTCACTCTGATCCTCAGGTTTGAGTATCCGGGTTGGGGTACCTGTCAGATCTCTCGGAGTATCTGGAGAGCACGACCGCCAACACCAACCCCAACCAGAACCGCAACATGGGGACCTTCTCCAACACGCACAAGAACGCTGACACCACGACCGAGTAGGACACCGACGCGGACCGCGACTTCGGGACCTCCTCCCACACGCACCAAGACTCGCACGGTAGGGCCGACAAGGACGCGAACACCTACGGATGAAGCGACACCAACAACAGATGAGGCATGTTTGGATTGTTGAGCCTTTTCTAGTGGGTCAATCTTGCGGCCCCGCGGAAGCGGGGCCGCAGTGTGTCCTCGGTTATCTTGCCCCTTCCAAAAGGGTAACATACAATCGAACTGATGGAAGCGATCGAGAATCTAAGGAAGCGCCTGGTTGAGGGCGGTCCGGGATATTTAACATTGGCAGCGCTTTTCTACCTGCTAATGTTAGTGATCGTCCCATCCTCACCGCTTCTCGGCCCACTCATCGCGTTTTTTATTTTAGCTGCGCGAGCCGTGGCTGCACTCACCTCCGGCGCAGCTGTCCAAACTATTAAACTGCCCGATGAGCGAAAATCTTGGCGCTATCTGTACATCTCTTTGACACTGTGGGTATCCGCAGACGCGATCGAGAGTGTGTCCTGGGTGGTGAGGGGCACACCAATACCTACACCATCGGTCGGAGATCTGCTCCGTTTTGCCGGTTGCCTCGCAGCTCTAACTTTCTTCACCGGCTATCCTGTCTCGCCTCCGGAACGTTTTGGCCGTTTTCGTGATTTGCTTGATCAAATTATCCTCGGTCTGGCAGTTCTTGCTCTTTCCTGGCTAATATTCATCAGTCCGATTCTCGATATTGGTATGGGGAATACGGTTCAGATTTTTTGGTCGACGATCTTCCCTGTTTTTGATTCGGTTATACTCGTTTTATTACTGCGGCTCATTCTTCTCGCGACCAATAATCAGGTGCGACGATCGTTCTTGTCGCTTGGCTTTGCTTTCTTAATCATCGCTGTATGTGACCTCGCGGATGGCTACCGGATCCTGCAAGGCGGGGTAGTTGAGCCGGGCTTGATTGAGGCAGGATGGTTGGTAAGTAACACCTTTCTCACTCTAGCATCATTTCTCGTTATCAGAGTTTCGATCAGTAATGAAGAGAATGAGCGTAGGAGAGGACGCCAAAGGATAGCTACAAGACTTGAACCGTTGCTCCCGATCGCCTTTACCTACGCAGTTGTTGGGATCACAGCGTTTGATTGGTGGTTGTCAGGCGAGGTCGATTGGATCGCAATTGGCGCTTCTGTCATCTTGAGTCTGTTACTCGTCGGTCGTCAAGGTATCATCGCTGGACATTTCGAAATGCGTCAATATGCGACGATGATCAATTCATCTGCAGATTTCGCTTTTATTTGTCAAGAGAATGGCATAATCCTTTTCACGAATCCGTCTCTCAAACAGATCCTCGAACCCGGTGATGGCCTTGATGACCTCCGTTTTGATGGCTTTGCCATCATCGAAGAAGGGGAAACGGATATTTTCCATCAGGCGCTAGATGGTGGTTGGACAGGAGAGATCTCATTTCGACGGCAGAATGGAAGCCTTTTTCCTGTGTTGCTGTCTCTGATGCCAGTCGAAGATGCGCGGGGGTCAAGCAAGCTGTTGGCAGGAACGGCACACGATCTAACCACCATCCGTGAACGTGAGAACGAATTGCGAGGCGCATTAGGGGAGGTCGCTGCCGCGAGGGCCGATCTTGAAGCATTAAATATTGAGCTTGAAGGGAAGGTCCAAGCTCGCACCAGCGAGCTGGAGAGTACCGTAGCCGAGCTCGAAGATTTACTTGAAGAACTAAAGGGGCTCGATCGGATGAAAACTGAATTTGTCGCTCTTGTTTCACATGAGCTTCGGGCACCGTTAACCAATATACGAAGCGGTATAGAGTTGATCCTTCATAAGGAAAAAGCTGTGAATGCCTCCGTCCGCGAGGCGTTGCATTTAGTACAAGCTGAGACACAGCGATTATCGCGATTTGTAGAGACCATCCTTGATCTGTCTTCCCTGGAAGCCGGACGATTCCCGGTCGAGCTTACTGAACTGGCTGTTGAGGTCATCGCTATGAAGGTCAACAATTGGTTTATGGAGACCGGATATAGCGAACGGTTGAACTTACAATTCCCACAGGATTTGCCTGCGGCGATTGCAGATGAACACGCCTTGGAGAGCGTTTTCTTTCACTTGATCGACAACGCACTAAAGTATGCCCCACAGGGAGAGATTGTTGTTGAGGGATGGGCAGAGGCGGAGAAGGTTTTTGTGGCCGTGTCTGACTCTGGTCCCGGGATACACCCTGATGAGCGGGAACGTATTTTTGAGATGTTCCATCGAGGCGATACCAGTGATTCGAGAGAAGTCTACGGATATGGGTTGGGTTTGCCGATGGTGCAACGTCTGGTTGAAATTATGAATGGCGGTATTCACATAGAGGAAAGCCCATCAGGTGGTGCGCGACTCGTATTCTGGCTGCCTGAAGCTGGGTAATACTGTGCTTTCTTCAGGCAAAGGTCATCGCTGAAGGCTCGAAAACAGATCGTTTACAAAGGTCCATATCAGTCTACATTTCATGGAGGGAATACGTGCCAATTCGAGTTCTGGTTGTCGATGACGACAAGACTTTGTTACGTTTCCTAAAAGAGTATCTGGAACGTGAGGGATATGAGGTCTTTACTGCAGACCGGGGATTGAAGGGTCTTCGTATTTTCTATGATGAGCGTCCAGACCTAGTCGTTTTGGACATTATGATGCCCGGAATGGATGGTTGGGAGGCATGTGCTCGTATTCGCGAGCTCTCTGGGATACCCATCATTATGCTGACCGCGAAAGCTGCCGAAGCGGACAAGTTGCGAGGGTTTAAGTTGGGTGTCGATGATTATGTCACCAAGCCGTTCAGTTTAGAAGAATTGTCGGCCCGGATGCGCGCGATATTAATGCGAACCTCAGATCAGCGTGAAGGGGAGACTGCGACTTATCGGGTGGGCAATCTGATGGTAGATATTCGTAGACGGGAGATCCAGTTGGAGGGAGAGCCGCTAAAATTGACTCCTACCGAGTTTCGCCTGCTGGCTTACCTCGCCAAGCGAGCAGGTGAAGCCGTGGATCAGGCCGAATTGGTCGCTGAAGTCTGGGGAAAAGACCGTCGGGGTGGGGGTAGTGCATTAAGAAGGTATGTGTGGTTACTGAGGCAGAAAATTGAGGCCGATCCGAAGAGACCGAAGCGGCTGGTCACTGTTAGGGGATTCGGATATCGGTTGGAACTCTGAGATTTTTGAATCGCGAGCTAAAGGCGGCGGCTACAACTTGAGGGCACTAGGGCACCTGGGTAATATGGCACATGGGTGCTTTTTTTTAAACCGATTCACTTAGGCACCGGAGTACCCAGATGCCAATACTATTTAACCTCCCCGCGAGCTTTAAGCTCGCGGGGAGGTTGACCTTGGGCACCACGGCACCTGGGTGCGAAGGAGATGTATATCCGCACCCTTTCGGGTACGCTGAGAAATACTTGCTAAAGCCTATGGCTATATATAAAACCTAACGCCGCGTAGGAAACAAGCCGCCTTGGTGTTGAGAAAAAATATTCCGAGGTGCCATGGTGCCTAAGCGCCTAGGTGCCCAATACAATATTACCTCCCCGCGAGCTGAAAACTCGCGGGGAGGTTTGGTTTGTAGGGGCAATCCATCTGAAATCACATAAAAAAACCAGGGATGACTTCAGTACCGATTTTTGAATCGCTCCTGTAAGGTGCTTGTAAGGAACATTTGGGGAATAGGGCGATAGACTATGTGTGTCGAGGAGCGCTTATACCTATTCAGGGGAGCGGACTGATATCTGAGATATTTAAGTGGAGCAGGCATTATGTCAAAAAAGAATAAAACACGTCTTCGATGGAGGGGACAGGGTTTAGTTGAGTTCGCACTCATCTTGCCATTAATGCTTCTGGTCTTATTTACGATCATAGAATTGGCGAGATTGTTACATGCATGGATCGCGGTCGAGAACGGTGCGCGCTTTGGGGTTCGTTATGCGGTTACTGGCGAATACGATGACCTCTACTGCGTGGGTTATCCCGGTGGAATCTGTGACGAACAAGGCGAGGAGGATGGTGCTCGAATTCCATCAATCAAAGACGCAGCTCGTGCCGGTTCATCTTCGATCTTGCGTGACGATGTTGCGACCCAGGGGAACCCCGGTTTCTTCAAAGTAACCGTTTGTTCGAACAAGGGTGGTGTGGTGTATTTCCCATCCGATCCGGATACGGCTATACCGGCTGACTGCCAACCCGCTGAAGATGCGGGTGGACCTGGCGATCGCGTTTCAGTGACGGTGGATTTCGATCACCCCTTGATCACGCCTTTTCTCAGTACATGGTGGCCACAGATGCACCTCACATCGCGACGTGAGGGCATCGTCGAGCAGTTCCGCGTTGCGAGGGTCGTGGGCCTCCCGGCGACGATCGCACTACCTACGTTCACACCCACGGAGACACTAACACCGACGATCACCGACACACCGACGGAGACGTTAACACCAACGATCACCGACACACCTACCGAAACCCCGGATTGTACGAACCTAATCGTCATTCAAAATCGCATCTATGGCGACGACTTCGAGGTTCAAGTTCAGAACAATTTCGGATATACGGTCAACCTGGTTAACTCGATCTTTTATTGGCCGGATTATCTTTCCCCTTCGATGTACTACAACAAGGCCGAGTGGAACGACTATCAGTACTATTCAGGAGATTCCTATAGTTCTCCGTCATATGCATCGGCTAACCAAGTAGCATTCTTTGGAAATGGCAATATGGATTGGTGGGAAGGTGATTTCAACAACTTCCCCGTGGATTATTATGGATATTTCGCTGTGACTCTGACGTTTAAAACCGCCTCCGGTTATCTTTGCGATGTTTTCAGCGATCTCAACCTAGGCGCGCCACCTACGGCGACGAACACACCCACAGCGACCATCACGCCGACACCGGACTGTAATGACATCTACATCAGTTCCATCTGGGTCACAGGTGACGATCTACGCGCACGGGTACAGAACAACAACCCATCCTCTATCTTCCTCTCCGGTTCTTCGTTGACCTGGACGGAGCTCTCCAGCAGCCAGTATGTGAACTACTTCCAATACGACTGGACCACATACTATGAGGGGAATGATTACGACTCTCCGACGGGTGCGAGCCCCGCTGTTCCGACCGATTGGACTCACCCTGCCGGTACGAACCGCGTCTGGAGGGCAGATTTCAATAATGTCCCCGGTGGGGCGCTGTGGGGCAACTTCACAGTGAATCTGACCTTCGATTATCGCTGTGATGTCTCGGCATCGTTGAACGTTCCTCAACCGACACCGACCTTCACACCGACGATCACACGGACGCCGACCATCACCCGCACACCGACGATCACACGTACGCCCACGATCACGCGAACACCGACCAAAACACCTACGCCGGATTGCGATGACATCTTTATCAGCAGCGTGCGAGGTTACGGAGATGACTTTGAGGTGCGCGTGGTTAATAACAATACAGCCACAGCCTATCTGACCTACTCGACATTGTGGTGGAATACATCGTATGCACCACCGATGTACTTTGACTACTTCCGGTTCCAGGGCAACCGTTATTACGGCACCAACTCCTACAATTCGCCGGTCTCTGCCTCCGCGCCTTCGATCCCGCTGGTGGGTGGAGACTCAGAGTGGTGGGAAGCGGATTTCAACCTGAATGGTCAACCCTTTGAAGGCTACTTCAAGGCAGAGTTGACGTTTACCTTCCCGGGTTGGGGCACATGCACGATGTCAGCTGATAACAACCTCGTGGCGCCACCAACGAACACACCGACGCGTACCCGAACGATCACGCCCATAGGACCGACACCGACGAAGACCATGACACCTGGACCTACAAGGACGAAGACACTGACACCAACAAAGACCAATACATCCTCTGGATGTGGGATGGATTGTTAAGAAGCCGCCGGATCTTCAAGACAAAGAGGCTGCCCGATGAGGGCAGCCTCTTTGATTCTTAAAAACCCTTATTCATCTTGGGGGGGGTGATTTTCAGTTATTAGGCACCTGGGCACTTAGGATTATGTTTCCGTCCCATCTCAAGTGCATAAAGCCTTTATGTAGCCGCAGGCTTTAGCCTGCGCTTCTAATGCAAACCCTAAAGGGTGCGACTACAATGCTCGTTCTCACCTGGGTGCCTTAGTGCCTTTACGCCCAGGTGCCCATAGGTTTTATGTAGCCGCAGGCTTTAGCCTGCGCTTCTAATTCGCACCCTAAAGGGTGCGACTACATTGTTCATTTACACCCAGGCGCCAAGGTGCCGAAGTGCCCCGGTGCCCTAGCACCAAGAAGCTCTTTTATCGATTCCTTTACCCAAATCCTACCCACCAGTGTAGGTAGAACCCTTTCTATGGTCCACGCCTTGCAACCCTATCTATGGGTGCTGCAGATGTCCGTTCTCTGCTGTCCCCAGCTATCGCCTTAGATCGTCCTCTTTGGGGCTTTGTAGGGATTCTGTTAGCTCCTTAGAACAGGCGTGAATTCACCCTGACATACAGCTGTGGATGTAGGGTGATTGAAAGGTCTAGGGAAAGGCTTCTTATGTATGATGGGAGTGGATTCCAGGCATTAAAAGGAAGCCTGGTTGCTTGAACGCGGTGTACCGAAGGCCAGCATAAACCACGTGGAGGTGGTTGGCTTGCAGGAAATTATGCACAGTAACAATTCGAAGGAACACATCCTGATCGCTGATGATGATCCAGATTTTCGCCGCATTTTGGTCAGAAGGGCGGAGAAAATGGGTCTTTCAGTGGTTGAAGCAGAAGATGGTCAAGAGGCGATCGATGCCCTAAAACACGGGTCGTTCGATGTTCTACTGCTTGATCTCTACATGCCGAAGCACACGGGTCTGGATGTTGTTCAGGTCGCGCAGGAGATCGATCCAGACCTACAGGCGATCATTCTCACAGGAGGCGCTACGATCGAGACGGTGGTCGAGGCGCTACGGGTAGGTGTATACGACTACCTGACAAAGCCTTTAGAGTCACTGGCGGATCTTGATATGGCGCTGCTCCGTGCGTTGGAGCACCGTCGTTTGGTCAAGGAAAACCAGCGTCTGTTTGCGGAAGTACAACGGTTAGCCATGACGGATCCGCTGACCAGGCTTTATAACCGCCATAAGTTAGATGAAGCATTGGTTGTGGAGATGGAGCGTGCGCGGCGTTATGCCCGACCTCTCTCTTTGATCATGATCGATCTGGACGGTCTTAAAGTCACCAACGACACATACGGGCACGCTGCCGGTGACAAAGTGCTCAATTTAGTCGCCGACGCGATCCGTAGCCAGATCCGTTCTGTTGATCTTCCGGTTCGGTTCGGAGGGGATGAATTCGTCATCCTGCTCCCCGAGGCTGATCTTGATGCGGCCACACTTGTGGCACAACGTGTTTGTGGTCGCATTACCAGCACCAGATTCCGGGGGCAGATGTTGTCGGTTAGTGCCGGTGTGGCACAGTGGTCGGCCGCTTTCGGGTCCGTGGAGGAATTCATAGCAGCTGTCGACCAGGCCATGTATCAGGCCAAGCATGCGGGTGGGCGAAGGATATTTGTCCTCGCTCCCCAGTTAGCGTGAGGGGAAAAATGGAAATTAGAGAAGGACTTCTAGATCAACCGCCAAGGCGTAAGGAAGAAGAGGAAGAGCGACGCACATTTCTCGATGTGATGTTGGATGCTCTTTCAGGCTTACGTGCCAAGCTGATCGTTCCTTATGTCCTGCTGACGATGGTGATCGCCATGGTGGGTGTATTCATTGTGACCAGCTTGGTGACATCATCCATCCGTGAGCGTTTCGTCAATCAGCTCTTCGAGGCAAGCCGTGTTGTCGCGGACGGCGTCGTTCGTCATGAGAAGGACCACCTGGAGGAGCTCCGTCTGATGGCTTTTATGGAAGGTGTTCCAGAAGCGATCTCGGATCGTGATGCGGATCGCTTGCAGGAAATCCTTTGGCCGATCGCTTTAAACAACGGTATTGAAGCGATAGCGGTCATCGACCCTCTCGGGATAGAGATCATGACCTTGGCGTTGGAACCCGCCACGAACCAGTATCTCGTTTCCTCAGGTGCAGACTTTTCAGGATTCGATATGGTGGTCAAAGGACTCGCCGGGATGGTCGATGAGATTGGGGACAAATACGCAGACCTGATGGTGACTTCCTTTGGTCCATATCTCTTCACCAATGCACCCGTCCGTGATGATACAGGGCACATGGTTGGTTTGTTGTTGGTTGGGACACGTCTTGAATCGTTGCTCGCCGAACTAAAATCCCAGGCCTTGGCTGATATTACGATCCTCAACAGGGAGGGGGGATTTATCTCTACGACTCTGGTTGAACCTGATGAAGGTTTTCAGCTTTTGGAGCTTAATCCCCAGGACATGAGATCTGCGACTTCAACAACTCGTGAGCTTGAGCTCTATGACCGCGACTACCAAGCTGTCGACTCTCCATTGATCGTTCGACAGATGGAAATGGGCATCCTTAGCGTCGTACTCCCGAGCAACTATATCGTTACAACAATGGCGACCAGCCGCAATACCTTCAGTCTTCTCTTCTCATTAGGTACTGTGGCAACGATCATCGTTGGTTACATTCTGGCGCAAAGCATCGCTAAACCGATCCTTCGATTGAGATCTATCTCCACATCTGTGGCCGCTGGAGATCTGGATCAGAGCTCAGGTTTTGAGCGAGCGGATGAGATCGGGGAGTTGGCGAGCGCTTTCGATACGATGACGTTTAGATTACGTGAGCGGACGGCTGAAGCAGCGCGTTTATACGCCGAGACCGTGGAGCGTAACGAGGAATTAGCCGAGATTAACGAACGGTTGCAAAGCGCTCAAGCCCAATTGGTCCAATCGGAAAAGCTTGCTTCCGTGGGTCAATTAACGGCCGGCATTGTCCACGATGTGAAGAATCCACTGGCCGTGATTAAGGGTTTGGCAGAGGAACTGCATGAAGAAGTTGGTATCGATCCTAGCACGCGAGCTCAATTGACAACCATTAGGGATAGTGCCAGTAGGGCGAGCACCATTGTCACCGATTTGTTGAAATTCGCCCGTCAATCCACTCCCGAGATGCAGCGTCGTGACATGAGAGAGACCATACAGTCATCTCTCCGTCTTACGGAATATCTAACACGAAAGGGCAAGATCGAAGTAACAGTTGAATTGCCGGATCAACCCGTCATGATGGCGTATGACGCTCAGCAGATTGAACAGGTATTGATCAACCTGATCACCAATGCCGTTCAAGCGATGCAACATGGCGGTTCCCTGCGTGTCAACTTGACCAAGTCGGGTAGTAAGGTCGCCATCGCAGTCCAGGATACAGGGACAGGGATTCCGAAACAAAACCTCAACAGGATTTTTGATCCCTTCTTTACGACCAAACCTGAAGGAGAAGGTACTGGTTTGGGGCTCTCAGTAAGCTATGGCATTGTGTCCAGGCATGGCGGGACGATTGAGGTAGAGAGCGAACTTGGTTGGGGAACAACGTTCAACGTGTTCCTGCCGGAAGATCCAAGTTCTCAGATCGAGTAAAGCTGTCTGTTAGTAGGTGTATCAGGAGTGTCGGTTATAGAGAGTGGTGAAGTATGTTGTCGCTTGAGGGGGACACCCTCAAGCGACAGCGATATCAGGAGAATAAATTGTGCGGCAGCCTCGAAGCGTAAGGAGCGCTTGAGGCTAATAGGCATTTCAAGAGAACGTCAGTTTATTGAGGTCGTTGGGCGTGCGTTTGAATAAGGAACGGCTTGAGGACGAAGAGACCCAGAAGCAGCTACGTGACCTAGCTCGCTGGCTGCTCCTCGTGCCGTTAATCCTGCTGCTGCTCTTCGGCTGCGGCTCCCTCGCCTTGCTCGAGACCCGAGCCGCTGAGGC
>CP070708.1:2799724-2812741 GCA_020350285.1 Anaerolineaceae bacterium | reverse complement strand
CGCGATTGATCAAAGAGCTTGAACGTCAAATGAAGGCCTCTGCTGAAGCGCTCGAGTTTGAAAAAGCCGCCAGCCTTCGCGATCAGATCTTTGAATTGCGCGAGGTTCTTGCCGAAAAGCAGGATCTACCCCCATGGCAGCGTGCACGGATATTAGCGGGAGAAAGCTGACCAGATCGGGTGAAAAGAAATAGAATACCAGAGCTTGATTTCCTTAGAAGTTCTGCTATCTTCTTGCTCCTGGTCCACCACTCGGGTGTTTACCAGTTCCAAATCGGATCGTTCCCCCTTTCTTCGTTATCCAAGTTCATAAACCACTACCTCTTAGGGGCTTTTATATTTATTTCCGGTTTTCTCACGGCTATCACCCTCCACCGGAAGGAGATCACCGATTTACCAGCATATTACAGGTCAAGATCAATCAGAATCTATATTCCCTATTTGGTGGCGCTCCTGCTCTTCACCGTCATCCTTGACATCCATGTTTCTACTCGGGAGTTCATCATCCACTCATTTGGGCTTCAAATTCTCCTCGCGCCCAAGTATTCCGAACCAGTTCGCACGCTTTGGTTCATCAGCCTCTTGGTTATCCTTCTTTCTATAACCCCCATCTTGATCGTCACTGCTCGAAAAGCGTCGCGCTTATTCGCTGCCTACCTAGTCGTATTTATCATTTCAATCCTTATTCATGAGACCTTTGATCTCCTCGACATCCGCATCTTATATTTCTTTCCAACCTTCGCAATAGGAAGCCTGATTGGTATCTCAAAGAGCCTCCCTATAATGAAAAGATCAGATGTGCTTTTCTTCGGCAGTTGTGTGGGTTTGTACATCGGGATAGTCATGCTCTCACAGAACGACCGTACCTATATCTCAAATCTTGATTTACTTCACATACTCTGGACGACCCTTTATATCCTTTCATCTATCACATTCATCTTTCAATTATCGCAATGGTTTCTGCATTTCAAATCCGTCCAGAAACTCACACTTTTCCTCGCGACAGGATCCTTTTTTGCGTACCTTTACCACCGCCCATTATGGGGGATCCTGAATGGTATCTTTGGGGTCTCAGGTCAAAAGGCTGAAGTCATGGTAAATCTCGTAAGCATACCCGTCGTCCTTATCCTTTCCAATGTCCTGCAACACGCTTATGAAAGGGTGCTTGTGAGGCGATAATCTCTCAATTTCCCCATCTACCTCATTCCGGTTTTATCGAATCTAAATCTAACTGCAGAGAACCTCAGATACGAAATCTGAAGAGTTCCCATGTGTGATCCTTTGTCTGAAATGGGGGGGAAAAGTTGAATGCCCCTGACAGGATTCGAACCTGTAACCGTCGGATTAGAAGTCCGGTGCTCTGTCCATTGAGCTACAGGGGCATGCGCAGTGCTCATTATACTCGTGAAATGATTACGATCAATCGGTACTGCCTGATGGGTCGATCAGAAGCGAGGTTAGCTTACCTATTCAAGCTAAATGTTCTCAAAAACATAGGAAAACAGAATATAAATAAGCACGATATCGGGATTTGCGATGATATTTATGGAGAAGTGAATCAGGACTCGGTGTACGGTCTGATACCTTTGTACACCCTGCTCCCAGAAAAGGTGCGCAAGATCATTTGAGGGGGCTTTCCCAAACGTTCCGACAGTTCAACAGGGGATAATGGGGTATTGCTGTTCGCCAGAAAGACGCGAAACACAGCGTTCACCAAACTGGTTTGCGGTGTTAAGTAATTTGGTTGACGCGAACAATGTGAGATCAAGATGTGTTGTACTCCAGCGACTTTGGTGACCTCCGCGGTTTCAGGATCCACAGAATCTACCATCACATCAGCTTCAAGATCAGCATAGGTATGTTGATGATCTGAACAGAGATGGCTTCGTAGATAAACCTCCAGGTCTCGATCAGCCCTATCCCACCAGTCGTAATCGATGTGGAATTTGGTCTCAAGGGTTGGTCGTACGAGAAGTCCCACCCGCCTCGCTTCCACTGTGCTCATGTTGGACTCCATGCGGATGGTTCAAAACGCCAATACAAATCACCAACGTGAACATAGTAGGGTTGGGTCACCAGTTCAGCGAAAACAGTAGCCGGAGGAAGACGCTGGATCACGTTCAAACCAGAGTACAAAGACTGAGCATGTACAGCGCTTTGAGGTGTGAGCTTTGCTAGTTCACGAAAGACCTGTGCCACGATCCGATCTACGGACATCTCCCGTTGTTTACCCCGCAACCATGCCTCATCCAAAGTTACTGGATCTATCAAGCCGACGACCATGCGATCATCATAGGCAGTACCGATCGATTGTTTGAGCATGGTAAACCCGACGACCCCCTCCTCACTGATCGTGACTGTCCTAATCCAATCGTTCCTTCGACTGCGGTCTATCGTCTCTACGATCACCTTTCCTGGATCATCACTACGACGAATCCTGACCAGTCCTCCTGTGGGCACATCATATCGTTTATACCACTCTTCCAAGCCCATGACATATCCAGCCTGTCGGACAACCCAACCAGGGAATTCCTCCCCACTATGTCCATCGATCAAGATGAAGCGGATTCGTGGTGCTTCATACGCCGTGGGGAACATGGGTTTCAAGCGATGTGAGAGCGGGAGCGCACCCACACGCCAGTGAGGAAAGAGTAAAGAGATGGTTACATCGTCGAGCGCCTCGTCCAATGGTTCTAAGGGGCTGAGCTCATCATCAAGCGAACGTTCAAGGGCGATCAAATCCTCTGTCAATACCGTGCGGTTAACGTTTGTAGTCACGGGTTCTAATCGGGGAGGAGGTAAGAGTACTTCCGGCGGTTCAAGGCGCTTGAGATACCAAAGCACTTCCCCTGCCGGACCGACCTCATCAAAACGGTCGTCCTCTTGAAGTGCGTAATCCAAGGAGAATGCCATTAATAACGGATCGATTCCAGATGGCATCTCGATATGTTCGAGTAAATTTGAGGTTGGGAGTGGACCTCCACTCGCAACGTCTAAGACAGCTTCTGCGAGGTTCAGATGTCCCTCATGAATATCTGCCAAGAGGGCTTTGGGGAACCACGAGCCCGCGATCCTTACGATGTCCTCCGCGCTTTCGAGGCGTTGGATCACCCGTTCTTCAATCAGCCGCCCATACATCCCCATCACACCGTCCACACTATTGAGTTCGTTCTCGTCAACCTCGGGCTCAGGAGGGTTGTTGAGGATGTGATCCTCGAGTCTGGCCGCAAATTCTTTTTGAACACCAGTTTCCTCAAATTTGACTTTTATCACATCAAAGGAACTGATCTCTGGGTTCTCTCCATCCCGCACGCCAACAACAGAACCTACAAGGTTGCCTAACGCAGGGAAAAGAACTCGTTGTCCAACTTCATATGTAGATATCGGAAGATAAACTGTATAATCGACCTCAACCGCCTCTTGTGCTTCCCTTTCGAGACGCTCAAGGCGGTACTCGACCAACGCTGAGGACATCTCTTCCGTGGTCAGAGGGACTTCGCGTTCTAGTAATAAGTTATAGATAAAATCGAGATCCTCGGCGGAGATGTCAAGATCCGTCCAGTAAGCCTCATAGGAGAAGGTGGAAACGGGTATCATCGCGATTGATCAGCCTATTTTTGGGGAAATGCTTCGCCATTATACTATAAGCACCGCCAAGGAGGCATCATGGATGAAGAGTTTGTCGTCGTTGAGACCACCTCTGGTTTAATTGAAGCCGAAATCTTACGTGGCCTATTAGAGGCCAATGACATCATGGTAATGCTTTCTCATGAGTCAGCCGGTAAAGCGATTGGTCTCAGCGTTGGCCCTCTCGGGCAAGTTGATCTAAGGGTGCCAGTAACTCAAGCCGAAGAAGCCAAGAAGATTCTAGATGATTACCACGCTGGACGACTCATCGATCATGACGAGCAGCCACCCATTGAATCATAGCGGTCAATGTTCAAACTACTTAGTTGAAGAAACTTAAATTCCCCCTCCCCTCATAAAGCTTCACTTCTCATAATTGGCTTGCAATGGGTGATAAGGATCAATAGTTCGCACGTATCCTTTTGCAGGTTATGGGAAACCGTTCTCCACCCATTCCAAAGGGTTAACCGGCACACCCCCTACCCAGATTTCCCAATGCATATGGGGGCCGGTTGATCGCCCTGTGTTTCCCACCTCGCCGATCACCTGCCCTGTTTCA
This sequence comes from Anaerolineaceae bacterium, assembly GCA_020350285.1. GTDB lineage: Bacteria > Chloroflexota > Anaerolineae > Anaerolineales > E44-bin32 > DUEZ01. The sequence continues at coordinate 2,808,556 of CP070708.1, read as the reverse complement.
ACCCAATCACCGACAGAAACGAATATCTTTGACTGATGAAAATAGCCACTATACACGCCCCATCCGTGGTCGATGTAGGTCGCATTCCCCCTCACGATTAACGGACCCGCGAAAACGACCCTGCCAGGCGCGGGAGCCAGGATGGGCAAACCTATGCTGCCATAGAGGTCGAGACCAGTGTGGTAGAAATCAAAAGCGCCCCAGTTGTAACTCCGGCGAGTTCCATAGATTGAGACAAAACTCTCTGTGTAATAGTCCGATGGATATTGGAATGTGCCCTCCCACTGTTTTTCCTGCGTAGCTTCAGCAAGCAAAGCCTCGACCATTGCTCGTTCCGGACCTGTGACCTCTGGATCGACCGTTTCTGCTGGTACACCATTGATGTTCTCAAATCCATACCCGCCATCAAGCACCCGTACGGGTTGCGAAAAGGAGTAGATTAACTCTCCCCCTTCTGTGGAATAGAGATCAAGCTCACAATTGTACAGACCCAGATTCTGCATCGCGTGAATGCCTTGAAGCGCGACATACCCACCATCATGAGGGAAGAAATGTAACTGCCGATCGCTTAGCCTACCGCTTAACCAACCCGATCCATTAATCGCTACACGAAAAACCGTCGTTCGTCCCTGCACTGTCAGCAAAGGATTAATTGATGCTTCAATATAAGGAGAGGGTAGGGCTCCGGACCATCCATCTCCCCCTGGAGTCACCACCGGCACACCTGGAACGATCCATGATCTGATCCCACCGCCACTGAGGGGGCTCAAGGACCAGGGGTTAATACCAGCGCGCACCGCCATCTCTAACTTGCTTTCCCCCAGTATGGGGAGATGCAACGAGACATTGGGTATTTCCGATGCAGCTTCGTCCTTTTCTGGAACGATCAATGGCTGACCAGCATATAACTGACCAGGGTTGACCAAACGGTTGAGGCGAGCGAGCCCATCGATTGATATCCGATAACGCAAACTCAGGCTGAAGAGATTCTCGCCAAAATCTACCCCATAAAAGGTCAACACCCCCGAGATGTCCTCATAACCAGGAATGATCAGCTCAGTTCCTGGAATTAGAAGTGAGGGATCTTCGATACCATTTGCATCTGCTAAGGCCTCAACCGTGGTGCCAAAGACTGCAGCAATATAGATCAAAGTGTCCCCAGGTTGAACGATGTAGATCGGTCCAGATTCCTGAGCGAGGGCAGATGAGATTGGGATCGCTAGTACAACCAAGAGCGATATGAGGATGATCCTGGTCCCGGATTTCATCACCGATCTCCAAAACAGTACATGGCTTATTTATCCGATAGATTTAATCACCAGTTGAAAAACCAACTCGCTTCTGTAATCGAGTAATTATACATTCCATTCGCCAATCTCAAGACGAGGAAGGCATTGGGTGCTTACTGATTCATATACAAATAATCCTAAGCCTGGAACCAAAATTCTCCAGTGAAAAATAAAAAACAGGTGACCGAAGTCACCTGTTTTCAGAATCCTTTAGCCTTTTAATCCACCGGTCCTATGATTTTCTCAACACTCTCCAGCAGTTCTTGGGGACCAAAAGGCTTAGTGATGTAATCATCCACTTTGGCGATATGGAGGCCCAACACCTTGTCTATCGATTGGGCCTTGGCTGTTACGACGATGACAGGGATCACGCGTAGTTCAGCATCGGCTTTGATCTGCTGGTAAACTTCCCAGCCATCCATGTCCGGCATCATCAAGTCAAGCAGGATGAGATCAGGTTTCTCACGCCGTACAGTCTCCAGCCCCTCAATCCCACCATTCGCTCCGATGACATCAAAGCCTTTTCGACCCAGGATCAGCCGGACCAGGTCGATCATCTCTGGTTCATCTTCAATGCAAACTACGCGTTTTTGTTCAGTTGCCATATGGCCTCCCCCAAGACGAAGCCTTACCTCCAGTAGTTTATCACAACCCCATGGGGGTGCAACGAACCTCATTTCCTACTCAAAGAGGCAAATTGACTGATGATTTAGCTCCGATGGGAATATACTATGCTCCAATTACATGCTTGTCCATAAGAAATACCTTAGGGCCAAGCACGATAGAAATCCTGAGGCGTGACATCGTTACTTGGATCCAGGTAACCAGCATTATAGATAACCTCAGCTAAAGCGTCCCCTACATACCGAATATGCCATGGCTCATGGATATACTCCGTCACCACGGGCAGCCAGCGATTGTGGTACGGCCAGTTATCGGAAGTCTTATACGGATAGCTGATGACAAATCCATAAAGGTGCGCGTTATCACGCAACCACTCGTAAAGTCGGTCATTCCGTACATCATTGAACCCTAGAGGTAACCCAGGCCAAGCGACATCAATAGCAGTACCTAATTGATGTTCACTATGCCCAGGGCGAGTCAAGTAGAGTGGAGCCTGACCTCTGCGCCCTACAATCTCGCGATCGTATACCTGCGCTTGATACTCATAAGACCGGTATCCTGAAAAGATCGTAAGCTTTATGCCGTCCTCACTGGCTGCTGTTTGCAACGCATCCCACGCAATTAATGTTTCCTCTTGCATACCTGGATCATACCAAGCAGGCAGACTGTGCTCGGAGTCAACGAGTGTATTCAAGGACGCACCGGCAAGCAACAAAAGGACCACATAAAGTTGGAGCAGGATCTTCAAGGACATCTCCACTCAGGATAAGCTATTATGATAAGTCTACTCTTCTCTGCTTGACTGTCAAAGTCTCCTTACAACAAGTTTTGTAAGGTGTATGTAACTTTGTTGTAAGCCCTGTGTAACGTGGTTAGAGACCATAGTATGTTAGGATGAATGCAACATTCGGGTGCTAAATTTAAACCTGATTTTAGGTGAAAAATGATGGCGACAAGGATTGCACCACAACGCAAATCAACGATCGAAGAAGCCCTAGATATTGCAGTGGAAGCGGTAAATCGTGGAGAATTAGGAAAGGGAAAGGCCGCTTTGAACTGGATTCTCGAGCAAGATCCAAATAACACAACCGCATGGCTTTGGATGGCATGTTGTGTTACAGAGGACAGTGCAAAGCAAGACTGCTATCGAAAAGTTTCAACGATTGTATCTCAGTTATAACTTCCTAGATCGCATTTGGTCGTGATCGTAATCAATAAGATTCCCATATGACCTCCTAGTGAGATGCGTTTGCTAGGAGGTTTTTTCTATTCTCTCCTCATACATCATCAGAACCAACGGGTATCCCTGGAATCTTGACACGAATTCGATACAGGGATGTACGAGCGGTGATGTAGAGTGACTGCCTATCTTCATCACCCCAAGCACAGTTCGCCGGTCGTTCTGGTGTGACGATCACCCCTAAGCGTGTGCCGTCAGGTTCAAATATCCAGAGCCCTGTAGCACCAGCTACGTATAAATGTCCTTCGACATCGACTTTCATCCCATCAGGGGACCCTGGCTGAGGATGGTCCATATCCGCAATAACCCGTGAAGTGGACAAACTTCCGTCTGGATCCACATCAAATTGTCTCACATGACGACGCCCAGAATCGTCAACATAGAGAATGCTTTCGTCTCTTGAGAATGCCAAACCGTTGGGTCGGATGAAATCATCCCTGAGGAGTTCAACGCTGCCATCCGCTAAGATGCAGTAGAGCCCGTTATGAGGTTGTTCTTGTTCTTCGGGCTTGATCCCATAAGGTGGATCGGTGAAATATATCGTCCCATCTGATTTAACAACGACATCATTTGGGCTGTTTAATCGTTTTCCGCCAAAGTGGTCAGCAAGCGTACTTACGCGACCATCTGCCTCGATCCGCGAAACTCGACGATTGCCGTGTTCACAAATGATCAACCGGTTTTCGGTATCTAAAGTTAACCCATTGGCATGACCACTCGGTTCCCGCCAAATCGTAACCCCCTCATCAGAATTCCAGCGATAAATACGGTTAGCTGGGATATCTGAGAAAAGTAAAGCACCTTCAGGAAGCCAAATAGGCCCCTCTGTGAATTCAAACCCTGAGGCAATTCTCTCCGGATCCCCTGGCTCGATAAGATCATTGAGTTTCATACTTTTTCCATCGTCTATTGGGCTCTGAACGCGAAGGTGATCGATCAGGCATGGGTGAGTATACTAAATAAATTGGATCTCCCCCCATAAGTGTGGATGATAAATATGTTGTTATGATCAGTAGCAATAAGCCCGAAATGCAATATTTCTGTTTTTCAGGGTGTATTCATCCAGGTCATGCATACCATTGAGGCTGCTGTTCATCGTCTTTCCTGAAGTGAAACCGTTATGGAAAGACGACTCGTAGCGACGCCCTGGTAGAGCGTCGTTGAGGTGCTGGACGCCCCATCGGGGCGTCCCTACGATTAATCTGAGGATGCTTATCTGAAGAAGATCAACTTATGGCAACTTTCCACAGAATTTGGAGCAGAGTCAATAAATTCAACTATCAACAGGACAAGGTGGAAGTATGATGATACACAAACATATCTCAGGCGATCATAATAATAAAACCTTCAAGATTGTTCTGACGATCGTCCATCAAACAATCTTGAAGGAGTCATCTTGTTTCTATCCACATTGTTGGAACCAGACTTACAAGCTCCGCTTAAGAATCCTATCTGAAAGCGCTTTATTCACCTGGAGACCAAACGATGGTGTCAGGTCTGAAAACTGCCCAAGCGAACCAGAAATGCTCGCCGGCAACGATCGATTCAAGTCTCTGACCTGTTAGTGGTCCATCAATCGCCTCGCCGATGATGTTCCAAAGACTCCCAGTTTGATCGTCTCTGAAACCATCTTCCTCCGCTTGGAAGGTCAGGACCTGATCACCAAACTTACGAAGGAACGCGCCAGTTGACCCTACATCACGATCCGAATTTCCAAAGGTGGTCCTAGTTCCACCCTTCCAAAAGACGACCAGAGGTAAACCGGCCACTTCATCGTTCACGACCCGGATTTCACTAAGCGCAGTGAATGGGTATGCCACATCGATCTCTTCCAGTTGGATGGCTACCACTCGTTCCACGGGAGGAAGGCGTCCATCCAGGCCTCCCTCGTATAGAAAGGGGTAGTTATTGATGCTGTCATAACCCGAATACGGATTCCGTCCGTAGGATCGATTGTGGCCCGTATCTCGTGAAAGTACCTTTCCATCAGGATAGAGGCCTTTAAAGTCGCTCCATGCAACGATTTGAGATGGTAGGAATTCGAGTTGGGTTCCGGTTAACTCCCCCACAATAGCCTCCCCAGTAAACTGCTGCCACCAAGACTTCGTCTGTCGATCGTACATGATCAGATCCGAGTTACGCAGGTTTCCGGTGGTCCCAAAATCGAGTAGAGTTCCGTCGGGGAGCGTTCGGTTGAAGGCGATAGTGGCGTTACACAACGGACAAAAAGTCAATGCGACGGGGGATCCGTCGACTACGTCATTGACAATCTCGTGATGGATCAGGATCGCCAGCGGATAAGCTCTTGCGTCACCGTTCAACTCAAAGAGCATGACCGGCCAATCCTCACCCAACCACTCGTCAGCTTCGCTGATACTTTCAAAGGAGGGATCATCGATTGCAGGAATTCCATCCGGTGGCGGCCCTCCGGACATGATTTCACCATAGTCGACGCTATGGATCGAGAAGTCGGTATCCGGCCAATACGATGGGTTGAATCGTATTCTTATCCCAGCAAATGGGTCTTTGTCTACCAACGATTCCTCCGGTTGATCTGTTGCTGTTGGTATCAGGTCGGTAGCTTGCGGTTTCGGTTCTGAAGTAGCGGATTGCGTGTCCATATCCGAGACCAATCCAGGAGCAACCGTAGTCGCACACGCTGCCAAAAAAAGGCTGAAACCAGCGATGATGAGAAACGGTCTATTCCAAATCATTTATAACTACCTCACTTTCACAAACTCATACCTCACTCGGTTCCCATCGACATAGTGTTTAGGATCCACAGATCTTGGCATACCCATCAACACGTAAAAGATCACAAGATAATACCTATTCCATTTAATGCCCCACTGAGGATCCAAACATTGTTATTCACCTACACCGATCTCTGCCAGGTTTTCGTCAAGCTGACCCTCCGTCATAACTCCGATGTGATGAATTTGAATAATACCGGCCTCATCAACGAAGAAGCTGGTGGGATAATTCCGATTGCGGTAGAGTTTCTGTACATTCGCACCCGGATCGAGGAGGATTTGAAACGTCAGACCTAACTCATCACGAAAGTCCCTAACCGCACCCTCGGGTTCATCGAAATTGACGGCCAAAACAACGAATCCACCCGCCTCGTACAACTTGAATCGATCTTGGATGGCAGGCATCTCCAACCTACATGGTCCACACCAGGTAGCCCAGAGGTTGATCAAGACCGGATGCCCCCGGTAATCACTCAATCGCACCTCCTCACCATCAAGACTCCTCAGTTTGAAGTCTGGTGCGATAGAACCCTCGACCGGTGCCACTTCCAAACCTAACAAGGGATCAGCTTGAGGTATCGTTTCCCTATCTCCCAACCCGGATACATCAGCAAGCGTAAAACTTAAAGCACCCAGAGCCACGATCGCGACAAGTGTTTTCCAATTGAGGGTAATTCGCCTTTTGGACTCAAACACCGTCCACCTCTTACAAGCCAAAATCCACAAAGAAACCCAAGCGTGCCAACTGCTCCAAGGTCCCCGTGACCAACATCACACCCACGATGACTAAAACCACACCTGTTACGATGGACATGTAATGGATCGCCTTACTGTGACGACGCATGAGTTCTGTGACCCTACCGACACCGAGGGCAGCCAAGAGGAAGGGAACGGCTAACCCAACCGAATAAGCGCTCAGCAGGAGAACGCCTTGTCCCAACTGGGCGCCATTAAGAGCTAATGTAAGAACTGCTCCCAGCACGGGGCCAACACAAGGTGCCCAACCGGCAGAGAAAAAAACTCCCATCATGCCAGACGAGATGTAGCCAGTCCCTTTAGGCTGGGTCTGACGACGGGTGTCATAATCTAAAAATGGGATGTTGATCACGCCCATCGTATGCAATCCGAAGACGATCACCACGATACCGCCAATACGGGATATCCATTCCCGAAGGTCGAAAAGCAGAGCCCCAACCGCTGAAGCTGCTGCTCCGAGCAGTACAAAAACCAGGCTAAATCCTAGGACGAATGCCAAACCGTGACTGAAGGTCACCCATCGATTCTCGACAGACCTACCGCCGGGTGATAAAGATCGCCCACCCAAATACCCTACATAGGCGGGCACCAATGCCAACACGCAAGGGGAGAGAAAGGAAGCCAATCCAGCGAGCATCGCTAAGCCAATCGTTATGTTGTTCGGGTCCATAATGTGTCCTCGCTTGAGAATTAGGATCGTGACTACTTATCAAATAAGAAAAAGCTCTACTCCTATTATTTTGATGGGGCGATATCTTCAATTCTTACTCAAATATGAAAGTGTATTTTTTGAATCCGGGTGGATATTAAAAAATATGCGAAAGCGGATGCAGTCAAAGACACAATCCGCACTGTTCTATCTTTATAAAAGGGTTGACGCCTCAAAGTTCAAGGGCCATGTGACTCCAAGCCAATCCTTCATGATAGGGCAGCACTTATCTGCTGACCTTAGTTATAGAACGGCCTCAAGCGAACAAACACCAGCGAGTATCTGACAGAGGTGATGTTCATAATAGGAATAATAATGAAGATGAATTACAGGGGCTATGTGTGGAGATTACGAATATTGAAATACATGAATACCGACTTCTAACAATACGTGTCTTCTCTTGGAAATGGATAGGTGGAACATTTCTACATCATGATATATCTTTGCCTTTTAACATAGTTGAATTTCCAGCCTTAGTGAAATGCTAGATGGATTATGAGTAAGCTCTTCACCTCACTTTTTACGCAGAAGTAGATTATCAAAAATCTATCTCTTCAAGTTCTCAAGGACGCTTTCCGCATATTGTTCGGTTTCAGGATCGAGACCTAGTTCCAAAGATCTCTCTAGGTCAGAAATTGCTTCACTCCTTTCACCCAAATCCGAGTAAATCAAACCGCGAATGTAGTAAGCAAATGCATTGCTGGAATCCAACCTAATAGCCTCGTCAGTATCCTCCATTGCTTCCTCATAATTAGCTAAAGTTCCGTGAGCCATGGCTCGAAAGGCGTAAACCATCGACATATCTTGAGGTGACATTTCCAAATCAAGGGCAGTACTAAAACGTTCGATAGCCAAACCCCAATTTGCCTGGTCAGTGGAAAGTAATCCCAACATGACGTGAGGATCTGGTATGGATGGATCAAGTTCTATCGTTTTCTCGAATTCAGCCTGAGCCTCGACTATATTGCCAAGATTGGCATTGAGATAACCCGAGATGAGATGAGCCGACGGCAGGGAAGAGTCCAGTCTCAAGGCTTCATTCGCCTCTTTGATACCTTCCTCAAATCGCCCCTGATCGTTATAGACGTTTGCGAGATTGGCATGGGCGAGAGCCAAACTGGGATCAGCCTGAACTGCCTTCTCGAATTCTACTTCCGCATCTCCCAATCGTCCCATCGAATAATACACTGTTCCCAAGTCATTGTGAGCTAAGGCGTAATCGGGCTTGTTCTTGATAGCCTCTTCAAATTCACTGATAGCTTCGTCGAATCTACCATCTTCTAAAAGTTTGACAGCCCGATCATAATGAACTTTGGCTGCTGTACCCTCCGGTGTCGGGAGCCTACCAGCAGTTGCGACTAATCCAATTACCAAAGCCAATGCTGCTGCTCCCACAAGCAGGATGGGCATTCGATTATCTTTGTTAATTATGTGACTCTTCCTTCGTACCAAAGGAATGGA
>CP070708.1:2791204-2799624 GCA_020350285.1 Anaerolineaceae bacterium | reverse complement strand
TCCTGAGCGAAGTCGAAGGGCTCAGAGCTGCTCAGATCGCAGTCTTTTTACGGCAAAAAAATATTGGAGAACGAGATGAAAACAATCACAAACCTAGCGAAGAAATATGAATTGTTCGGGTTCTTTCTGCTGGCAAATCTGTTTTCATGGGTTCTAGGGATAACTTTAGCGCTTGAAGCTCAGGGGCAGGTAGAGGTTGTCATTCCCTTTTCGATGCATTACTTGTACGCATTCGGACCCACAATAGCAGCATTCATTATGACCTGGTTAGTAAGTGGTGCCGAAGGATTAAAGGAATTACTTGGCAGAATACTACAATGGCGAGTGAAATGGATCTGGTGGGTAGTGGCCTTCTCACCCTTATGGTTGTATGGATTGATCGTGATCGGTCAGAGGTTCATAACAGGTGAATGGGTAGATTTAAGTTTATTGGGGCAAGTCAATTTTCTTCCCCAACTTAATTTGGGCGTCGCACTATTGTTGTGGATTTTGACATTTGGTTTAGGTGAAGAGATCGGCTGGCGGGGATATGCATTGCCGAGAATGCAAAAGAATCGCAGCGCACTGTCAGCCACATTGATATTAGCCGTATTGTGGGCATTATGGCACTGGCCACTGTTTTTCTACGTTTTAGATATTTCCATCGTAATTGGGTGGCTGTTCGGACTAATAGCGGGAACGTTCGTCTTCACATGGCTGTATAACAGCAGCCAAGGGAGTGTGTTGATGATCATCCTCTGGCATGGTTGTTTTGACTTTATTACCGCTTCGAAAGCTGGTGAAGGGTCAGCAGCCATCATCATGAGCGCCATCGTCATGGTTTGGGCTGTCGTTGTGGTATTTGTGTATAAACCTGCAAGGCTTTCTTCGGAAGAAAAACAAGTTCTGTAAGAAAAACCACACAACCCTGCATGCACTTGACCGTGCCAGGTATTGAGAGTGCGCGGCGCCATAAGCTGATTTTGATTCAAGATGAATCGGCTTCGGGAATAAAAACACAAGACAATTGATGTTCCAGATAGGGTAAAAAGACTTAGTTAATTCCCATTCACAAAGGAGGCGATTGAAATATGTTGGATACCAGGATCATCCTTTCGGGATTATGGATAGCTACAATGTTGACCTATCTTTGGGGGGATGTGCTGCGGATATTCTCCGGTGACGCAAAACCAGGAGAAATCCTGGGCCAGGAAGCATCTCAGGGAATGTGGCTTTTGATTTCAATACTGTTTTTGATTCCGATTGTGATGCTTGTACTGAACCTGACGTTGACCTATCCCGCGATTCGCTGGGTAAATATCATCATTGCCATATTCTTGGTTGTGCTAAATCTCTTTGGCTTGCCATACAAGGGCGCTTATGACAATTTTCTGATCGTTGTGAGCTTTGTGTTCAATGCGCTGACAGTCTGGTATGCATGGAAGTGGGTAGCTTGAAACATCGCCTCATATGCTGCGAAACATAAATAACAGAGCGGAAGCCACTCCTTTGGGACAAACTGGCGACACTCCCAGGTATATCGAAAAAGGACACAAAAAGGGATGTGCGGTCATCATTGTTGGACATATTTAAAAACCTAACAACTCGCTGCATCGGATCCCGCGGAATAGGCGCTTTGCTGGCTAGTGTGCTCGAATGGGTCCGTTGAGGTGCAATCCAAGGTTTGTCCGTGGCCAATGAGCTCGATGCCGTTAGGCGACCATAAAATCTAGATATAATCAACATACAGTTTCGAAGATGGACAATGAAACACAGAGTTGATAAAGCAGCTGCTTTCATCGATTTGGATGGCACATTGTGCGAAATCTACCTCTGGCAGGGGCTCTTCGCGCATCATCTTCAAAATCGGTTCAAACGATCGGCATTGTACTCCTTCATAGCGGTCCACTTTCCGATCTGGCTTCTATACGAGGTGAAGCTTTTATCAAAGGACGTCTTCTACAGACTTCATGCCACCAACTTGGCATGGCTGGTCCGAGGCGTATCTGTCACCCGGGCAGATCGGATATGGGATTGGGTGATCGAACACCAAATTACACCTCGGCTCCGTCCAGAGATGTTAGCCTCGATCGAAGGTCATAAAATTGAGGGGCATAAAATATTTCTGATCTCAGGATCTTACATGCCCGTCCTGGAAAAACTTGTGACAGTCATGGAATTGGACGGAACCATTGCTACACCGCTAGAGGTGAAGGACGGGCGATATACCGGCAGAATTGTCCCACCATTAAATGTCGGTCATGGGAAGGCAGAGCGATTAAAACAATTCCTCGAAGACCATGATAAGGAAATCGATTTATCGGCTTCATACTTCTATAATGATTCGATTGTGGATGTTCCTGTAATGGAGTTGTTCGGTCACCCGATTGCGGTCTATCCAGATAAAGAACTTGCCGCACTGGCAAAGAGTATAGGATGGCCAATGATCGGCGACACGTAATCCAATTAGCAAAACTGAATCTCCACTCTAAGAGATACCCTCCCTTACCTACTCCTGCTGCGGCAATTAACTTGGCTCCGGTAATATACCGATTTTCCCCTCACGAAATGTCAAGTCTTCCCGACATCATTGCATATATCTCTTGATCTATTATCGATATGGTTTTTAACTAATCACAGATAGATTTGCGCCACAATTTGATTTGGATCTTCTCAGGTTGGGCTCGCCAGTGGCTTCGTGTCGGGGAATTGTACCGCCTCATGTGATCATAATTAATTTTGCCACGCCTAAATGAACCCAGATGGTAGAGAAAAGCTGTCCCAGAATCAAACAACGAAAGGATAAAAAAATGGAAACCTCAAGCACACAAATTGATTTGCAGCCACTTGAGAAACAAACCATGAGGATAGGGTTCATCCTCGCAGGGATCGTGATCGCTGTGACGGCCGTGAGCTACCTCCTAAACATGACCTTCACATATCAATGGATGGTCTGGGTCATTGGCGTGGCCTTCCTAGCAGTAGCGCTTCTGACATTGGAATGGACGCGTTCCCTCAGTGGTCCCCTGGGTGAGGCACCTACGGGAACGCTTCGGGGGTTGCTTCTGCTAGCTATGCCGCTGGCTTTCATTCTTGATAGCCAGATCTGCGGTCTAGGCATCAAAGCTTGCTCGGTGCTATGCAACGTAATTAGTGTCACATTAATTGGGCTGTCCGCGGTCACCGCTTATCGAATCTATCGAAACCAATCGGTCGGTGCCTTACTGGTCCCGATGGTCATCATCGGCCTCATTCCACACTGCGTGTGCGGTGCTCCGATAAACACCATCTGGCACAACATCTTTGGCGGGTATGCGCCTACTTGCCAGGTCATTCCCTTGGCTGCAACCCTGTTTTCCGTCGCAGCCTTGAGGGGCGTGCGTACGCGTTGGAGTGCGATCCTGGTTGGAGTACTTCTAGCCGTGACCGTCTTTATCGTAGTGGGCAACCCGCTGTTTGGCTTTCCATGGACGGGTTGTGTCGGCCAATAGTACCAGACCTACAAGTATGTCAGGTACTTGGGACATAATTTGTAACAGGAAGTTGATCTCTCACAAGCTGGGAATGCATACATACGTCTGGAGATTTACGAATACTACCACTGGGAAAGGATCCAATGAGGGCTTATTCCTCCCAGGAATCGAAGATGGTTTCGATGGTATACAAGATTTCTTGGAGGAGGCGTATCTTATTACATGCTTCATCCGTTTAGAAGAGATAAATAACCTACATCAAGAGAGGAGAGTTGAAGAATGTCCATCGAACAGGAAATGACCTCAAAAGAGAAACGTTCCAGGATAGATACCGTTTATTGGGGAGGTGTATTGCTTTGGGCGGGTTTGGTATTTGGAGCCGAGAACCTCGGCTACCTGCCACAGATCGGCGAGGCCGACGCGTGGAGTTGGGCTTTCGCCGGGGCAGGTATATTCGGATTGCTCGGGTCTCTATACCGTATGTATTCTCCGAACCTTCCGGACTCCAACACATGGGACTTCATTTGGTCCGGAGGCTTGACGATCCTCGGTCTTGCAGGCTTTACGAGCCTTGATATCGGTTTCCCGTTGGTGCTGCTGCTGGTTGGTGTGATACTACTAGGCAGTGTAGTTCTTCGTCGCGATTGACCTCCTGATACCGTAGCGCGTTACCAAGAACACGGAACACTCCATGTCTTGGTGATGCGCTACGGGACCTTCATTGGCAGGAAGCCATAAACATATTCGCGCATGTCGACTGAATAACTGGACATGCACGAATAACTTAACCACATAAAGACGAACAGAGCGTTCTGGGTCAAGAGCTTGTGTTCTGGGCATTATTGAAGGATGTAACTAATACACCCTTTAGCAAGCACTTTTCGACCCTTCGACAGGCTCAGGACGATGCAAGCTCAGGGTGCTTGCAGTTATTTGTGTCTTACGGGGTGACCCTACCAGAATAGGTCGATTTCATCGTTCTATCCTGCACAGAGGTATTTGTGTCGCAATCTGCGTGATTATCTTCAATATCTGTCTTATTTTCCCCACACCAAATGTCAAATTCTCCCTATGTCAGTGGCCCCACTTCTTGAGCTATTATCCAAATGGAGTTATTTAGGCATATCTAAACGAATCGCTGCCACTCATAAAGGCACGGCAGACTCAAGAATTGATCCTCGGAACCAGGGTGAAGGGGAAGATCGTCTTGCCGCAAAACAAATAAGTATGGAGGGATCCATGGCCAAACGTTTTGCGTATTTCTATCTCTTGAGAAGAGAACCTGAAAGAATTCAGCTCTTTGTTCCTCAACATGTGGCGTACTGGCATGGTCTCCACCTTAATGCCTACATGGGAGGTCCTTTCGTCGACAGCTCAGGAGGCCTGGTAACATTTGAGGCTAGGACCCTTGAAACCGCAAAGGAGTATGTGGACCGGGACCCTCTAGTATTACTTGATCTTCTCGAGGACTCATGGTTGCGAGAGTGGAGCTTGGAATGAGTAGTCACCAGATGAATGAATATGCATTAAATATGGTGGATTGAGGCTAAAAGTCTCACTGGAGATCACACCAAGGTATAGAAATGGGAATCACTGTCTTCATCGCTGATGATCACGCCGTCGTCCGTGACGGGCTGCGATTTATGCTCGGCGCGCAGCACGACATCAAGGTCTTGGGAGACGCTGCGGGTGGTCAGGATGCCGTGCGACAAGTGGCCAAACTTCACCCAGACATCGTCATTATGGACATCAACATGCCCGAACTCAATGGCATCGATGCAACACAAAAAATACGCGAGGTGTCCCCGTCCTCTCAAGTCATCATCCTTTCGATGTATGCCACCAACGAACACATCTTTCGAGCTCTGCAGGCTGGAGTGCGCGGCTACCTTCTGAAAGAAACGGCTGGAGTTGAAGTGGTCGATGCCGTTCGAGCTGTCAGCGCAGGTCGACGCTATCTGAGTGAGAAAATCTCCGAAAAAGTGATCGACGAGTATGTTGATCAGCGCGAGAAAGTTGGAGCCAGGAGTCCCATCGAACATCTCAGCAACCGCGAGCGTGAAGTGCTGCAGCTTGTCGTCGAAGGAAAATCGAGCGCAGAGATTGCCGAGATCCTCTGCCTCTCCCAGAAAACGGTCGAGACCTATCGCAGCCGTATGATGCGAAAGTTAGGTATTAGCGATCTACCTTCGCTCGTCAAGTTTGCCATCCAGCACGGGTTGACCCGACTAGAATAGGCAGAATTACACTCTATCTACCATAATCCAGCTCCCCTCGGGCCTTAAGCTCGCGGGGAGCTAAGGGAAATATCCGATTCTCCCCACACGAACTGTCAAACTCTCCTGGCTGAATATCTAATTATTTTTTGGGATAGTAATCCAAAGCGAAATTGTCCTCATCATCTCCGTCCTTCAGGTGGTACACGTTGGACATATCTTGTTGGATCTTGAAGGAGGAATAGCATGATTCCAACTCAAGTATTTCGTTATTTCCCACACTTCAATGGCTTGCCGGAAGAAGTTCTGAGAGAGATCGCCAAAATCAGCAACGAGAGGCCCTTCAAGGCTGGAGAGCGTCTATTCACCGAAGGAAACACTGCCACCTATTTTATGCTCCTCAAGGCTGGTGAGGTACACATCGTCTACCGGATAGGGGACGGTAGTGATGTCATCGCCGACACGCTTGTGATAGGTGATCCGATGGCATGGTCAGCCTTATTGGATCCTCACCGACTCACCGCCAGTGGTGTTGCCAGCAAGGACGGGATCTTAATCGAGATCGAAGCTGAAGGTCTCAGGCGTCTCTGTGAGGACGACAAGGAATTTGGCTATGTGATGATGAAGGAAGTGGCAAAAACCCTGAGGAGCCGGCTGAGCGCAATGCGTGTCCAGTCTGCGGCACGAATAGCTGAGCCTGGCTGATTAATCGGATTGCTCTCGTACTCGACCTCGAAGACATAATCATCCAATTCGCCTAAATGGAGTTGTCCGATTCAAGCTTATTTTTCCGCCCTATCGGAAATCAGAGGATTTTAAATGTCAATTCGAATACTATTGGTGGAAGATCATCCTATCGTCCGCCTTGGTCTGCATATGCTCATCGAGGGGGAGCTAGATGTGGATATCGTAGGAGAGGCAGGCACAGCTAAGGAAGCTTTGGAAGCCGTCGACGCGCTCAGGCCTGATGTCGTCGTGATGGACATTGGTTTGCCCGATTACTCAGGAATTGATGCCACGTCAGAGATCAAACAGCGATATCCGGAGACGGCGGTCTTAGCTCTAACTGTCCATGATGACAAAGAGTATTTCTCCAAGATGTTGAATGTTGGCGGAAGTGGCCTTGTTTCCAAACGGTCCGCCCCCAAGGATTTGTTGACCGCGATTCGCGCCACAGCTCGTGGTGAGATTTACCCCTTTTCCTCTCATAAAAGTCTTTGAGGATCGATATCCCAACTCGGATTTCAAACTAAAAAGGATATCTGTACAAAGAAGGGTGTTCTTTAAAAATGGAGTAACAGGTTACTCAACAATTTGTTTCAAAACTACCTAGATCAGCCTATTACTTCTTGGGCCAAGGAAGGGAGATGGGAATGATACCAACCAAATTACTGCACCCCGTGGGCTTATTTGAGGATGTTTCAGAGGGACAACTTTCCAAGATCGCTGAAATCAGCGAGGTGGCTAAACGATCAAGAGGGGAACTCATTTTCAGTGAAGGGGATCGGGCCGAGCATCTGTACATCTTGGTTGAGGGCAAAGTTGTGATTCGTGTCCAATTGACATCACGACCCGAAAGTGTCACTGTCGCGGCCTTGAACCAGACCCATCAGAGTTTTGGATGGTCAGGTATAGTTGAACCCTATCATTACACAGCCTCAGCATTATGTGAGGAAGACTGCTATCTCATTGCGATCCCCGGGAAGAAACTTATCGAAATCCTCAGATCAGAGCCTGCCTCTGGTTTTGAGGTCATGAGACACATTTCCGAGGTGATCAGCAGCCGGTTGAGGAGCAGTCGGGCAGTCCTTCTGAAAACATTGTGATTGAATGAATGAAAAAGATTCCATGGGGTAAATAAAGAATCGGCATATTTCACAGTCCAAAGTCATGTACTTTGACATCGACATTTGAGGCCTCACGGATCTGTGATTTCGAGAGCCGGGAGATTAACTTGAAGAAGGCAACCGTGTGATCTCCGGTTGCTTTTTCATTACCCTTTTCCTTAATTGCAGTGAAAATAACTGGACGGACGCGATCTCACGGATTTGAGCCGTGTGGCCTTTGCTTTCGTTGCAGTGAATTCCACCTTAAAACACGGTCCACACGGCTACTCATTTCGGTTAGCCGTGTGAACTGAGGTGGGCGCGGGGGGACTCGAACCCACGACCTCACGGATGTGAACCGTGCGCTCTAACCAACTGAGCTACGCGCCCTTGTCAATGGCATTATAGCAGAGGCGTTTGAAGTTTTTAAGCTTCTTCGCTTCTAGTTTCAATTCACATGGTGCTATAATGCCCGGACCAAGCAGCAGCCGGGGGAGTGTCCATCGCGCTGCCTCACAATCAGCTGCCGCCGGAGCCCTTGCATGATCGAACTCAACGTCCCTGGCCGAGGCGTGATCCAACTCGAACACCTGGTCTCGGACGTCAATGGGACCCTCGCGCTCGACGGTCAATTGATCGACGGCATCGCTAACGCCCTGGTCCGCCTCGGCGATCGACTGGAGCTTCATATGCTCACCGCCGACACCCGAGGTCGTCAATCGTTCATCGATCAGCAGCTCGGTTTGGAGGCGGTGCGTATCTCGCCCGGGGATGAGGCCGAAGCCAAAGCGGCCTACGTGCGCGAGCTGGGCGCAGAACGTGTGGTCGCGCTCGGTCAGGGCACCAATGATGCCGCGATGCTTCAAGAGGCAGAGGTGGGCATCTGCGTTCTGTCGCAGGAGAGTTCGGCGGTTGATGCACTTGTG
>CP070708.1:2768939-2791104 GCA_020350285.1 Anaerolineaceae bacterium | reverse complement strand
GACGGGATCATGTTGTATGAAGCCGTGAGGGAACTGCCCGGCGGCAAAGAAACCCCCTTCGTTTTTCTCACAGCTCGCGGCGCCAGAGAGGATGTTTTTGCAGGAAAGTCATTGGGGGTCGATGATTACATCACCAAGCCGATCAGCAGTCATGAGTTGCTGACGACCGTCCGTACTCGATTACGTCGGTCGAATGAACTCATGTTTGAACAGATGAAATCCGCCTATAAATTAACTCTGGTTATGCTCGCCGGGGGCATTGAAGCGAGAGATCAATACACATACAAACATATCATGCGGCTTAATGAATATTCATCTGCGATGGCGCAGGAGCTAGGATGGCCAGAGACTCGCTTAGAAGCCTTAGAATTTGGAGCCATCCTGCATGATATCGGCAAACTGGATATCAATCGGTCGATCCTAGAAAAGAAAGAACCGTTAACAGCCGAGGAATGGAAGGAAATGCGTCGTCACACCGAATATGGCGCGTTTGTATTAAAAAAGATCGATCAACATGATCCCCTCCATTATTTAGCGCCTGCATTACCCATCGTGCTGTATCATCACGAAGCCTGGGACGGTTCTGGGTATCCTGAAGGGTTAAAGGGAGAAGAAATACCTGAGGAAGCACGCCTATTAGCGGTCGTGGACAGCTTTGATGCCATGACGAGCGATCGACCGTATCGCTTGTCACTTGGTCCATCAAGAGCGTTTGAAGAGATCAAGAACCGTGCAGGAGCTCAATTTGATCCCAAAATGGTTGAGGTTTTTATCCACTGCTGGGAGCAGGGTCGAATCAAGAAGATCATGGATGAATTGAAAGACGATGTCGAGGAGAAAGACGATCTGATGGACCTCAAGGGAATGCACTAAAAAAGACAAGACAAAACGAACGGTTGTTCTACTGCATTGCTTCCTAGCACCCTTGAATCATTCCCTGGGGTGTTTTTCTTTCCCGCCGATAACGTATATTCTTCAGGAGTTGGTAAGTAGGGGTGGGGGAATTTGATTTCTGGTACTATCTGTGGAGTCATATTTGAGGTTGCACTCGATCAAACCGTCGACTTTATGCGAATGTAGTAATTAGACTCGGTTCGTTGCAGTGGGGGGATTGACAAAGAACCATAAATCTGCTATTTTCTTTATGGTTATGATAAGTTACATTATCGCAAGCATTAAGGCGAAGGTGCGCATCAGCCTTCACTCCAGAAAAAGGACAAATAACAATGAGGCAAATGACGATCGAGGAATCGATGAAGACCTACCTGGACGGTGTTTCGCTCTCTAGGAGCCCAAACACGGCTCGAACATACCGAAATGCGCTCCAATCCCTCTCAGAATCGCTCAGATCGATCGGAGTCGATCCTGAAACGGTCTCTGCAGCGGAAACCAGTGAGGATTGGATCACAGACTTCGCCAGAGATCTAAAAAGTTATGCTCCAGCAAGTGAGCGGCTTTACCTGAGCGCAGCCACCGGCTGGTATGAATTCCTGGTCTCTGAGCGTCTTGCGGAGATCAATCTGCCTCGTGTAAGGATGCTTATCCGACAACGCGCAAGACGCCCTGGCCAACGATTACCGCAGTTCCCACGCTCCGCGATAGAACAAATGGTCGAATATGCAATTAATCTTGCACGCTCCCCATCCCTAGATGAACGAGAACGGCTCCGAAATCTGCGTGATCGGGCATTTCTACTCGTTCTGGCCGACACAGGCTTACGTGTTCACGAGGCGTGCGGTCTCCGCAGGGGAGACCTTGATTGGAATGAAGGACGAGCACAATTGATCGGTAAAGGCGATCGAGAATCAGTCATCCGTTTCTCGAGACGAGCGATCGCTGCGGTAAAAGATTATCTTTCAGTGCGGGGAGCGCTCGATGGAGCCTCAGGAAGGCCTCTTAGCTCCCTTCCCCTCTTCGCGAGGCATGATCGTGGCGCTGGATCAAAGGTTCTCCCCATTACCACGACGACAGGACGAGCCATCGTTCATAAACGCGCGCGCGAAGCGCTTGGAGAAAAGGAACAGGGAGTGATCACACCTCACTCGTTCCGCCATTATTTCGTGACCACAGTGCTTCGAGGTTCCGGGGGAAATCTGAAACTCGCTCAAGAGCTGGCACGGCATCGCAATATATCGGTAACCCAGCGCTATGCTCACCTTTCCGATGACGAGCTAGACAAAGGCTATCATGAGATCTTCGATACCTAGCATGGCGCGGTCTTTTCTGGAGGCCTTTTGCCAACTCGATAGACCTAATGTACCATTGAATACCTTCATCCTTCGGATGGATAAAGACACTAGGGGAGGCGTCCAAGCCCGCGTATGATGTCTCAATCAGAGTTTGATCTGTAGAGAGCTGGGATTTCTTATTGTCCTCACACTTGGAGGCATGTACGTGAAGCCGTTATTCAAGTTAGCCATTCTGATGATAGCTATTTCAGCAATCGCTGGTGCTGCCCAGGCGGCTGAGCTAAGCCTGGTGAATACATCGCGTGTTCAGGCATTGTATGCAAAAGGTTCGGTCCTCTCCCCTGTTGTGGGATCCAATGCCTCACAACTTGTATTTCTTATTGTCAGGGACCAGAATCTCAACCCAGTTGAAGGAGCGGCCTCGCTTTTAACGGTTCATTTCCCCAATGATGTACAGGAATGGGTTATGCCGAATACAGACGAATTTGGTGTGAGTCTGTTGCTTCTGGAGGTCAAGAACCAACCACCAGGCACCCGAGTTGTACTAGAATTCCAGGTTGGTTATGATGAATTAGAAGCCAGCACGCGGGATTCATTCCGTATTTGGTGGTGACGATACCTATCGCTTGAAATCTTATCCGACCATAATAATGCCGATATGAAAACAATAGCCATTGCAAATCAAAGGGCCGGTGTAGGGAAAACATCGACGACGCTATCTCTAGGTATGGCGATTGCCGAATCTGAAACACGGGTCCTGCTTGTGGATATGGATCCATTAGGTGCGCTAAGCGCTGCTTGTGGTTTGGAGGAGACAGAGGGCGCGAGCCTAGCAGAGGTGATCGGTGGCTCCCGCCCTGGTGAGTTAGGGATGTGGGATATTTTGCAAGAGATCCTTCCTGATCATGATTGTTATTTAGCCCCCTCCGACCTTGCTCTGGCTCAATCAGAACTGGGCCTCAATTTTAGGATGAGCAGAGAAAGCGTCCTGAGGAATGCCCTGGAAACAGTGGAAAGCGATTTCGATTTGGCGTTGATTGACTGTCCTTCAAGTCTGGGCATGTTGACGGTCAACGCATTGAATTCAGCTCAGACCGTGCTTATCCCGATTCGACCCGAAATTCCTGAGATTCGAGCTGTATCGCTCTTTCTGGCTCAATTGGACCGATTCAAAGAGGAAATCAACCCGGATCTTGACACACTCGGTGTGCTGATAACGTCCTACAATCCCGCGCTTGAACATCACATCAAGGCGATCGACACGATGAGAGAGGTGGGACTTCCGTTAATCACGATTGGAATTGATGAGTTTCTCGAAGGGGATCATCCTGCAAAAATCGAAGATGCTAAACCCATCAATATCCCCGATAATCCCGAGACCAGAAGACAGTTGGTAGAACTGATCAAGCAATGGCTTGCAGGTTGGCGTGCTTGGGAGCCAACAGATTCGGATCAATGAGTCCCAATTGCGACAATATTAGTTTCAGTGGTATTCTTTCCGGGTTAAACACCTCGCCCATTGAAATCTCAAGAAAGAATGGGCTTTGTCTCGTTCGCGAAATCGTGAATGATTAGAAGAGTGTGTCTGGGGATCATAGGATGAGGCATCGAGCCTACTTAATCGCGATCATCATCATCCTTTTCTGTTTCAGTCTTGGTATCCTCTCGGCGCTCATCAATCGAGATCTCGAGACAACCTCAACCCCTACGCCAAAGCCCTCACCCAGCCCAGATAAGACGAGAAGAACGTTGTTGATCTTAGGTATTGATGCCTTTGATAAGGCTGATCCTATACTAATGGCTATTTGGTTTGTTATCCACCGGATCCCGGAGGAGGAAGTTGTTCTCTTCGGCGTCCCAGTGAATCACGAGATAAATGATTCAGAATCTGAGACGCTTAGAAGCTTGTTTTCATACTCAATGAACGAAGGCATATCAGAAGACTTTTTGGCTGCTCTCACAAAAGCTGTCCCACACATTCGCCATAATTATTGGGCCATCATGGACGAGAACTTCTTTGGAACACTTGTCGATTTTGTGGGAGGTGTACCTGTAGGAGAGGAATACTTAGACGGCGAGACAGTCGTCGCTGTTCAAAGGCTCATGAAAGATAAACCGGATGTTTTACTGCAGTTTCAGGCAGAGATGCTATCGTCTCTTCGTTCTCCGATCGTTACATTTGATCCAACGAGAGTCGATGTCCGACCCTTAACAGCTATGATCCCAAATAATTGTCTGGTATCCGAGGATCCATCGAATCTTTTACTTATCGCTAGACAAGTGCCGATTTTCACTGAGTCTGCGATTCGGATTGAGCTCATGCCATCCTTTGGTGACTTGTCTACCCCTCCTGTTCTCCCGAGAAATCAATAGACCATTTACAGGGGAGATGACGTGGAGAAAATCGCTGTACTAAAGGTCGTCATCGCTGGCGACGGAAATGTAGGGAAAACCTCCCTCGTGCGGCGTTATTGCGAAGGGAAATTCGAGGCATCAAGAGTGGCGACGATTGGAGTTGATTTCCAAACGAAAGTCGTCGAATTACCCGCTGGAACTGTAAAACTATCGATATGGGATATGGCAGGTCAGGATAGATTTGCAGTGGTTCGAAGCGGATTTTATCGTGGAAGCCTTGCGGCGGCTCTCGTGTACGACGTCACGGATCCAGAAAGTCTTGAAGACCTTGGAAAATGGTACCAAGAGATTAACGGCATCACACCTGGTCAAAAGTTCATCGTTATCGGAAATAAGATTGATCTTGAGAGGACAACACAAGCTGAGGTAGCGTCTGCTTTTGCTGGGAAAATTGCGGCTCCGTATTTAGAAACGAGCGCATTATCGGGTGAAGGTGTAGCGGAGATGTTCACGGCATTGGCCACCCTGGCGTCGTCCCATTTATCATTTCCTCAGAACGAGAAGGTCGATTAGGTATTCATAAACCAAAATTTGATATAGATCACACAGCAAAGCACCCTGAGTTTGTCGAAGGGTGCTTTGCGTCGGTTATACGTCATCCTTCAACTGGCTTGGGATGACTTCTGACTTTGGAATTACTTATTGATAGACCGTCACCTTGCGGTAAAGATCGTCCTCCCCCATTCTTCTAGAAGTACCTCAGATTAATTCTTTTACACAGGAAAATAGCACAAACCCGCAGTACCGGGACCCGTGTGAACTCCCAATGCAGGCGAAAGCTCGGCGAAAATTGATTCGACGCAGGTCAATCGCTCCTCTGCAAGGGTTCTTATTTTCTCAACCTCCTCGCGTGCGGCTGCGTGAACGTAAGCGATTTTCACCCTTCCTTTATAGCCCACCACCCCCTCAACCATCTGAATCATCTTCTCATATGCATTCTTGCGACTGCGTGCTTGGCCAAGAGGCACGATAATCCCATCTTTCATACCGATGAGTGGTTTAATGCTTAATAGGCTCCCCATCATATGCTGTGCTTTCCCTATTCGTCCACCCATGTAAAGGAATTTTAGTGTATCAGCGGTTTGGATCATTTGAGTGACAGGCATAATCTTCTTTACGAGGTCAACGATTTCGGGAAGCGTAGCTCCTGCCAACGCTGCCCGCGCAGCTTCGATTACCATCCAACCATGACACATGGAGACGTTCAATGTGTCGATGACTTCGATCATTAAGCTAGGTATTCTCTCTTGAATCATCTCCTTGGCGGCACACGCAGCTGCATATGCCCCACTTCCTTTTGATGTCATATGAATACTTACGATCTTTTGAACACCTTCTTCCTCTGCGAGTGATTGGTAGATTTGGAGATAATCCCCTGGACCAGGATTAGCGGTCTTCGGAAGCACCTTCGCAGTCGCTAACCATTGATAGAAAGAGTCCCGTTTGGCAGTGACTAAATCTCTTAAGACCTCTTCTCCCCGATGGATATAGT
This sequence comes from Anaerolineaceae bacterium, assembly GCA_020350285.1. Taxonomy (GTDB): domain Bacteria; phylum Chloroflexota; class Anaerolineae; order Anaerolineales; family E44-bin32; genus DUEZ01. Next base: position 2,785,008 of record CP070708.1, on the reverse strand, counting down.
AAGCAACCCAATTGATCTTTAATTCCTCCAACATCGACTCGGGGATACTAGCGCAGCTATCAGTGACTACAGCGATTTCTGGCAAGATGATTTCCTTTCATCATGAGTCAGGTTTGATATGGTAGTCCTTATATTGCGACGCTAATCGTGTAGGGATACGACCTTCGATCATAATGGCGTTTTCGTCGTGTTCTATTTGATCTATCCTTCCTTGTTCATGGAACAAGCTTATCAGGCGTCCGACCTTATAAGGCAGAAGGACCTTTACCTGTGACATGGATTGATACAACTCAAATTCGATCGAAGAGAGCAGCGTTGGAATTCCTTCACCGGTGAGAGCAGAAATCGGTACAGCCCGTTCAAACTCATCAATCCGATCTAGCGAAGATGCAGGATCCGGAAGCAAATCAATCTTGTTGAGAGCCGTGACCATGGGTAGATCGACGACTTTAATTTCATCCAATGTAGCATGCACAGCCTGTGCTTGAGCGACAGCATTTGGATGCGTAATGTCTACGATGTGTAACAACAGCTCTGCCTCTGCGATCTCCTCAAGCGTAGCTTGGAAAGCAGCTACTAGTGTGGTCGGCAGCTTCTGAATGAAACCAACGGTATCTGTAAAGAGTACCTGTTGTCCTTCGGGTAATTCGACTCGCCGTGTGGTAGGGTCAAGTGTGGCAAATAACTTATCAGCAACCAGGACATTTGCGTCAGATAAGCGGTTTAATAGGGTTGATTTACCCGCATTGGTGTAGCCGACCAGGGCTACAGTTGGGATTGCCGCGCGTTTCCGCCTCGCCCGATACCTGCCTCTATGTGCTCGAACCTTTTCAAGTTGTCCACGCAAGTGGGCGATTCGTCGCCCAATATCTCTCCTGTCAACCTCCAACTGGGTCTCGCCAGGACCTCTTAATCCGACGCCTCCAACCGAACCAGCCCTTCCTCCACCGCCTCCAGCCTGACGAGCGAGGTGAGTCCAGGCTCTCGTCAGGCGTGGAAGACGATATTCGTATTGAGCCAGCTCTACCTGTAAGGAACCCTCACGTGTATTCGCATGTTGAGCGAATATATCGAGGATGAGTGCTGTACGATCAACCACACGCACATCATCGCCAAAGAAGTGCTCTAATTCACGTTGGTGTCTCGGTGATAACTCCTCATCAAAAAGGACAATATCCGCTACCGTCTCGCCCACGAGCGCCTTTATCTCTTTAATCTTTCCCGACCCTAGTAAAGTCTTTGGATTGAGACGCTTTAATTTTTGAGAAGTACTTCCAACAACTACAAGCCCTGCGGTTAGTGCCAATTGTTTTAATTCCTCTAGTGAATCCTCGATAGAGAGAAGCTTCTGTTCATCTGGTAATTCATATCCAACCAGAAATGCTCTTTCGTTTGGCTGTTTTGTTGGCAATGTAACTTTCTTCATAATCAAATTATACAACTTGAAGACCGGTCTATACCATTGTAGTTTGTATTTTCATGATTGATAACTGTGATCTCTTCGTTTTTCACTCCCTACTCCCTACTTTTCCCTAATCCCTCCACAATCCACGTTTACCATATACAGATCCCAATCACCAAATAAACGCTGGTAACGTGTAAAAAGCCGAATTTCGCATAGCCTTGAATTTATCAAAGAAAAAAGAAAAATTAGCTTATGTAAATATAATTATGGCTATGCGCATTATTATTTATACGTCTTTAGATACTCTGACAACATGCGGAAAGAGCGATCGGCATAAGCACGAGCGCGATCACGACGATTACGACGTACGCCATCACCCAAAGGCGGTAAGATACCGAAATTCGCCTTCATCGGCTGAAAACTACCCGGATCAGACGATGATATATAAGAACATAATGAGCCAAGCATCGTCGACTCTGGAAGAACAATGAGATCTTTACCCTCTACAAATCGAGAGACATTCCAACCAGAAAGCAAACCGGTCGCAATATTCCCAAGATACCCCTCAACGCCTGTAATTTGACCTGCGAAGAACAGATCTGAGCGGAAGCGAGATTGAAGCGATGGATGAAGTAGATTGGGAGAGTTTATGAATGTATTGCGATGCATTTGCCCATATCGAATAAACTCCGCTGACTTTAATCCAGGGATCAATCGGAATACTCGCAATTGTGATTCATATGTAAGATTCGTTTGAAAACCAACCAGGTTATACAGTGATGCGATAAGGTTATCCTGTCGTAATTGGACAACTGCGTATGGACGTTTGCCGGTGCGAGGATCCGTAAGACCTACAGGGCGCATGGGCCCATATGCGAGTGCGTCCCTGCCTCTCTCGGCAATAACCTCAACCGGCAAACAAGCTTCAAAATACTTATTAAGACCTGCACGCACACCCTCACGTATCGTGATCTCAAACTCTCGCAATGGGATGCGATCCGCTTTAAGAAGCGCATCAATGAAATCCTCGTACTCTTGTTTTGTGAAAGGACAGTTTATGTAGTCTCCGTCTTCCATCTGACCTCTACCATAGCGAGAGGCACGAAATGCTACTGACATGTCAATGCTATCTGCTTCCACAATTGGAGAAAGCGCATCAAAGAAATATAGATGTTCCTCACCTGTGAAACGAGCAATATCTTGAGAAAGTCTTTCTGAAGTCAATGGACCGGAGGAAACAATAACGACCCCTTCTGGCAGTTGATCAACTTCTTTCCTGATAATCTCTATCCTTGGATGCTGGGTGACTTGTTCCGTAACCATACCCCCAAAGGAATCACGATCTACTGCCAGTGCACCCCCTGCAGGCAGTGCTTGTTCCTCAGCGATGCGAAGCAGAAGTGAGTTTAATTCTCTCAGCTCGGACATCAAAACACCAGATGCACGATCTGGCAGTTTAGAACCGAGTGAATTTGAACAAACCAATTCTGCTAAATCACCAGTTCTATGGGCACCTGTTTGTTTTCCAGGACGCATTTCAAACAGCTGGACATCAATTCCACGCTCTGCAATTTGCCAAGCTGCTTCACTCCCTGCCAGTCCCCCTCCGATAACTTTGACGCATTTTTTCATGGCTTTGATTCTAGCACGATATCATTGGCATAGAACTTGCAACACAATTGCGCAGTATCCGTTCTCATTGTATACTCACCCCGCGAGGCGCCAAATGTTTCAAGTACAAGAACAATCACAACGTCCGCTCACAACTGCCCACCTCGCTCAAACCATGAGCCTGCTGCTACTCTCGAATATGGAGTTGAGAGATACGGTAATGGCTGAGCTCTCATCTAATCCAGCTCTCGAGCTTGTCGAGGAGACAGTATGTCCTAACTGTCAGCGCAGGCTGAACAACGCAGGTCCCTGCCCCGCCTGTAGCATCCAACATCAGGAACAAGATCCGATCGTCTTTTTATCTCCCCGCGATTCATTCCGACCTTCTCGTTCTCAAAACCTCGAAGAGCAGCCGCCTGATCATGAACCTGCTGCACCTGAGGATCTTACAACTCATGTGCTTCAACAATTAGCCTCGGATTTGCACCCCGACGATCGAAGGCTCGCCATCTATATCCTCTCAAGTTTAGATGAAGATGGTTTCCTACAAGACCCTCCTGCAATCATTGCCCGTTCAACTCGATCATCCTTTTTCCAAGTAGACCGTGTGCTGAAGCTGATTTCTCAGGTCGATCCTCCAGGATTAGCAACGACGGGTCCAAAACAAGCACTTCTCGCTCAATTGGACCTACTTCCAGATGATGGTTCAATTCTACGCTTAGCCCGGCAGATCATAGAAGGCTATTTCACTGAGCTTGGCCGGCGTGAAATCGAAAAAATAGCCGAAGGTCTTGAGATCAGCCCATCGAAGATCCGTCAAGCTGCAGCCTTCATCCATGACAATCTCAATCCCTACCCTGGGAGAGCATTCTGGGGCTCAGGTCGAGGGCCACAGGGTAGCAACCCGAATGTATATCATTCGCCGGATATATTGATCACCCATAATCCTTCAGACGCCAAGGGCCCATTAGTCGTAGAGATATTTTCCGCAGTGTCAGGCTGGTTACGCGTCAATCCGATGTTCTCCAAAGCGCGCGCACGGACGAATGGCGATCAGATTGAAGAGTGGTCGAAATACATTGAGCGCGCTTCTCTCTTTGTAAAATGTCTCCAACAGCGCAATAATACGATGCGTCGACTCCTTCAAACGTTGGTCATTAAGCAACGTGATTTCATCATGAACGGTGATCGCTATCTAAAACCCATGACCCGCGCGAAAATTGCGGATGAAATTGGTGTTCACGAGTCCACCATCTCGCGTGCTGTCGCACATAAGTCGATTGCCTTACCTGATGGTCGGATCATTCCTTTGGCCCGATTTTTCGACCGCAGCCTCGCTGTGCGGGATCGCATTAAAGAGATCGTGAAGAATGAGAAGCAACCGCTTACCGATGATCAAATCGCTGATATCCTAAAGAACGAAGGCGTTAACATAGCCAGACGGACAGTTGCGAAATATCGCTCTATCGAGAATATACTCCCAGCTCGCCTTCGTCATCGCAATGGTGCCAGAAACGGAGAACAGGTCTGAGCCTTGCCAATCGACTCGTTACTTATTGACCCCATTTCCCGCTTCTTTAAACCTGGTCGTTATCGTGACTACTTCCAAGTTCTAGTTGATGCACTCGATTTAGCTGTCCTCGTTATCTCGAGTGACGACTACAACATCCTTGCTTGCAATCGTGCTTTTCTGCTTCTTACCGGTTATTCACGCGCTGAGTTAGATGAACTTGCCCTCCTGGATCTCCTGGGTGAAGCAAGCGACACGCTGCTCCCCCAACTTCTTGATTGTTCTCAGAAATCTGATTCCATCCTTGAGGAAATGCCAATACTCACCCATTCCGGTGAGGTTGTGGTTATCGATTTTCGTATCCTATCTACAGGAAAGGATCAAACCGAGCTGATCCTTCTTGGCACGCCTGCCAGTGAGCGGATTCAGGTGATGGACAGGCGACTGGCAGAAGAGCAACGCCTTGAAACGATGATTAACATATCGAGACTCATCATCGATGAGATGGTCACATCCTTTCCCAGTGTGCTCGATCTGGCCAGGCGTTTACTTTGTTCTTCATCCACCGCACTTTACCGTGTTTCCGCTTCGTCACCTAGCTACATTCTAGAAGGTTCTTTACCGCATGACTTCCCCGAGACACTCCCAGGTGCATCTTTCAGCCCCCTACAACGCATCACTCTCTGGACGCTTGGTCAACGTCCCGATCATGAACTTCACAAAGCAGCTCGTTCCTCTAACTTTGGCGCATTACACACTGCTCTCATTGGCGATCCCGCAGCCTGGGTTGGTCTCCTCGTCGTTGGTTGGGAGGACGAAGATGACATCCCGGACGACACCGATCTCTTGATCTCCCTCATCGCGAATATCTGTCACCTGACCATTCTCCTCAGCCTGCAAAGGGCTTCTGTCGCGGAGGGTCAAAAAGAGATTGAACAATTACAAGCTGAAGCGCTCGATCAATTCTCCTCCATTGGTGACACGCTCATAACCCTAGACGATGAACTTAAAGTAATCAACGCCAATCCAGCCATTGGTAGAACCCTCGGTTACCAACCAGATGAGGTGGTCGGCCTCCCCATCCAGGATGTGCTCATAAGTCCAGAGGACGTGACATCTATTTTGTTGGACGCTTTAGGTCACCATCGTGTGGCAGAGCAAACTCGCATAACTTTACACCGGCGTGATGGAACCCCCTTCCCCGTTCATTTACGCGCTTCCCCTTTCTCCGACCAAGCTTTGTCTCGATTGATGATCGTGTTGAAAGATCAATCTGAACAACAGAAGATCGAAGATCAAACTGAAATGCTGGCACAAAGGGCGCTCTTAGGGGAAGTAAGCGCCATCTTTGCACATGAAGTTCGAAACCCAATCAATAATATCAGTACAGGTGTACAGCTGGTTGCATCCCGCCTTGGTACAGACCATCCGCTTCACGATTCATTAGAAAAAGTGCGCAATGAATGCAACCGATTGGACCAGCTCATGAGCGATGTCCTTCTCTTCGCTCGTCCCCTAAAACTTAACATCGAACCAATCAGTCTCGCCGATTTGATGGAGCGTATTCTCTCTCGCTGGAGCCCTCACTTCAGACAAGTTGGTGTTCAATGCCACACCTCATACGAGCCTGAAACACCAGACGCCCTCGCAGATGAACGCACCCTTGAAAGGGTGATCGTGAATCTCATCACCAACGCCCTGCAGGCAATGGAGGATGGAGGTACACTGTCGGTTAATCTTGGACCCTTACAATCGTCTCAAGGTGATATGGTGGAATTGAAAATCATTGACACTGGACCGGGTATCCCTCCTGATGTGCAAGATCGTATCTTTGATCCTTTCTTCACCACCAAAAAAGAAGGCACAGGATTAGGGTTAGCCATCGGCCGTCGAATTCTCTCAGCCCATAGAGGTACTATTCAAGTGGAAAGCTATCCAGATGCTGGAACTGTTTTTACGATCTCCTTACCTGCAGCCTCGGAAGATGGAGGGAGCGACTTATGAGCGCGACCGTCCTTATCGTTGACGACGAAGATACCGCTCGAAATTTCATTAGCGAAGCCCTGCGTGATGCTGGCCACGAACCGATCGAAGCTGGGGATCTAGCTGAGGCGAATAAGGCGATTGACACGGGTTCCGCGGACATTGTCTTGCTGGATGTGGTGCTGCCGGACGGATCAGGACTTACCTTGCTCGATCGTCTAACTATGGAAAACCCGATCCCGCCTGTAATTCTGATCACCGCATTCGCTGAGGTCGACAGCGCGGTCGAGGCGATGAAGAAGGGCGCTCAGGATTATCTGCAAAAACCGCTCGATCTCGATCGATTAATTCAAGCTGTTGAACGAGCACAGGAAGTCGTCCTTCTACGGCGTGAATTAGCTTTATTACGACAATCTCCCTATGACCAAATAGAGATGGTCGTTGGGGAAACACCTGCTATGAAGCGCATCATGGAGGAGGCACAGAGGGCTGCCGCTGCTTCGGTTTCAGTCTTGATCACAGGGGAAACAGGCACTGGAAAAGAGGTCCTTGCTCAGGCCATACGCAATATGAGCCCTCGAGCGGATAAGCCATTCATTCCCATCAACTGCGCTGCGCTGCCAGAGACCATGATCGAATCTGAGCTCTTTGGGCACGAAGCGGGTGCCTTTACAGGAGCCCAAAAACGAAAGCCCGGACTTATCGAGATTGCGGATGGCGGAATCCTCTTCCTTGATGAAATCGCGTCGACGAAAACCGATATGCAAGCGAAACTGCTTCGAATTCTCGATGAACATCGATTCCGCCGTGTTGGTGGTGTAAAGGAAATCGATGTCGATATCCAGATCTTAGCCGCCTCTAATCGGAACTTAGAGGCCATGATGGAAGAAGGCACCTTTCGCGAAGATCTTTACTATCGATTGAAGGTCGTCGATCTGCATCTGCCTCCCCTTCGGGAACGCTTGGTTGATATCCCTGCATTGGTGGGAACATTCATCGTCCAGATAAACATGCGTACTGGTAATACGATCTCTGGGATAACACCTCGTGCGATCGAAGCTCTCAAGGCATCAGAGTGGCCTGGTAACATTCGGGAATTGCGACATGTTATTGAGCGTGCGATGCTCTTTTGCGATGACGAGGAAATTGATCTCGCGCATCTACCACCTGATATCCAAGCCCTGGCCTCCTGATTCGATTATGCCCACACGAATCGGTCCAAAACACATGCTTGTAGGGGCGGGGTAACCCCGCCCCTACTCAATATTCATAGAAATTCCTCATCAAAAATCTAAGTTTTGTATCTATAGCTCCCCACAGTTTCCCCGGTTTGCTCCCGATTTGATGTCCATTTGTGTTAATCCCTAGGCTCTAAGCACCTTCTCATACGTGCGAAATCCTTTCTACCTTTAAGCTAAGTGGCACAGTATTTGCAACTCCATTCCCTAGAACTTTAGCAATGGAGGCTAACATGATCCCGCTTTCATACAATGACCTGCAAATCCTCATTTCTGCTTCTGTTTTTGTCATTGGTTGTATGTGCGTCGTATTGGGTGCGATTGTCCTCGTTAATCGAGGGTATTCTCGTGAAGTCCGTGCGATCGCAGCCCATACAGCTAAATTAGGCCAAAAAGGCGTCGCTTCAGAAGTCACCGGCTTGGTGAACAGCGCTTCCGAACTCGTTGGTTCGATCAACCAGTTGGTTAAAACCGCAACTGGTATCGGGGTTTTCCTCATCATGCTCGGGCTGACGATGATCGGAGCTGCTTATTGGGTCATCCAGCAAATCCAATGGCCCGTGAGCTAATCGACGTGAAATCGATACCGCTTACAGATGCTGAGGTCCTCGCTTCATTAAGCGAGTTGTTCTCACCTGGCGAATTATCGCAGGTCTTGTCACGTTTATTGCGGACGCCAGAGATTTGGCTCCAATTGCACGAACCTGGTCTTCTCGAAGGTCTTGATCCCAAGGAAACAGGGATCTCTATCACCCCGAACAGGATCGCTTCCCTGGTGCTAGATGTACCGAGCTTGGAGAAAGCTTCTCAGTCCTCTCTCGGGGAGAGGGAGAGTCGGCTAAGCCAACTCTGGGAAAAAGCCAAGGGCGGTAGTTTGGATGGGGGTGACTGCGAGTCATACGCGCTATTAGCTATTGGTCTCTTACGAGAATACCGCAAGGATCAGGGGCTTAAAACCATCACACGATTGTCGCTTGGTGCAACCGAGATCTGGCGCTCACCTCTTATTTACGCATGGCCTGAATTCGAGCAACGTGAACAGATTCTTTCAGACCTGATCACCCAAGGAGGAAGTGAAGGGATTGCACTGGTTGTTGATATCACCTTAGCTAATTTATCACCGCTAGAAGCTGCTCAGTCAATCCTCGAGAGCGCCCCTCACGCCTCCGATCAGATCGTGCTTGTACTTCAAGCGATCAACGAGCAGGAACTGCTTCAGGCTTATGTATCGATTGAACCATCTGATTCGACCCGCTTGGAATCCTTGTCATCCTCCGATTTAATCGAGAGTTGTTTAGCTTCAGCGATACGTGATCTCGTCGCTGGAGACGTGGCAAATACACAAGAAGCACTTGATTCGGCTTGGGAAGCTGCAACACATAACACTGGAATGGTTGCAGATCTTGTGGCAGACATTGCACGGGCGGAAGGGGATCCTGTTGTCGAAAATCAAGCTAGGCGACAAGCTCTTCAGTCACACCCCACCCCACTTCGCCGAGCCGAACTTGGTCTATCACTTATTCAGCACGAACAATCAGAGGAAGCTTTAACGACGCTCAGCGATAAATCAGAAACGGTCGAAGAACAAATCGTGATTGGGCTCGCTCTCCTGCATTTAGGAGAAACGATTCAGGCATCCGAAGTTCTTCGCCAGGCAGCTGAAGCTTTATCGGAAACTAAGGAACTGAATATCCGCTATCTAAACTTCTTGATCGACGGATTAACCTCTTTGGGCGAAACAGAGCACGCGTTACAAGCCGCCCGAACTTTCGTTCAGCGTGAGCCCAACAACATCGAGGCAAGAATTCAGTTGTCCACTTTACTCGAAGAAGCTGGTGATCCCCATTCTGGTTCGGAGGAAGCCCATCTCGCTCTCGCACTCGAACCCAACTCAAAAAACGCCCGCTATGCTTTGGCGAGTAACTTACAAGCTTCTGGACTACCTGAATCCGCGCTGCCACATTGGCAAACCCTGGCAGGTCAAGATGAAGATGTGTTAGCAAGAATGGCTCATTGCGCATTGGAAGCAGTGCAGATTGATCTCGCACGCGACACCGCCAACAGAATTATCCGAAATGATCAAGATTCGCTCGATGGTCAGATCATCCTTGGAAAAGTCCATGCTGCGGTCAAAGAGCATGAAAGTGCACGAAGTTATTTTGAAAAGGCGATCAGAATCGCCCCCCAGAACCCAGAAGCTTGGATTGGGCTAGCGGAATGTCAAGCCGCAGTTGGAGAGAACCAAGAAGCTGGGACGACATTATCTGCCGGAACTCAAGCCTCGCCAAACAGTGGCCATCTGCACTATGAGTATTCTCGTTGGTTAAGGGACCAGGGACGATTAAATGATGCGCTTGAAGAAATTAAGCAGGCAACGAGCTTAAATCGCAAACAAGCTCACTGGCTCGTCGAATACGGTGATCTATTAAATGAGTTGGGTCATAACAATGACGCACTTTCAGTGCTTCAAGAAGCTTATGCAATTCAACCTGAGAATTGGGATACCCGTCAAGCATTAGCCCATTTGTTTGAACAATTCGATGATATCGAAGAAGCATCTAGGTTGATGCTCTCTCTACCCGACAATGCACCTAAGGATGCTCATCTACTCGCTGGACGAATCCTGGCAAAATCGATCGGTTCTGAGGAGAACACAACCGTTGAACGTGTGATCTCACACTTTGAACACGCGAGATCAAATGGATATGAGGACCCCTCTATTGATTACTGGCTAGGTCTGGCACATGAAAATGCCGGACAGTTTGATGAAGCCTTTCTCGCTTACCAAGCTTGTCTAAAACAGCTCCCTGAGGATGATCGCAGCATTCGCCTGCAAGCGGTCCTCGGTATGGCCAGAACAGCATTAGCGACTGATTTGATTTCACTGGCACTTTCGTCCCTTGAAGAAGAGCACAAGCGGTACCCCACCTCTGCTGAACTGCTCGTACTTCTCGCTGAGACGTACCTGGCCGCTCAATTACCAGAACAAGCATTACGGACCTCACAACAAGCAGTGGATCTCGATCCCACTTGTTTGGATGCGGTGCGTATGCTTATTCGCGCTGCAATTGAGAGTGGTGATTTTAAAGCAGCGATCCGAGCATCTCAAGAGCTTCTTACTCTACACCCAGAAGATGTTGATGCATGGCTTGACTTGGCAGTGATATCTCAGAAAGCGGACGAGAAGTCCTCATCGCGCAAGGCATTAGCTCATGCACTCCGCTATGGAAGGAAAAACCCGGATATTCTCCAGCGTACAGCCGATATTCTGATTGATCTTGGTGAAGAACATGCTGCTCTTCGCATGCTACAGCGAACAGCATCTCTCTTACCTGAGGATACGGCAGTCCATCAAAAGCTCGCTTACTTGAGTGGACAGCTAGGAGATTTAAACAGCGCTCAACAAGCCTGGCGACGATGCATCGAACTTCGCCCAGACGATTATCTCCCTTACTGCAACGCGGCTCAAGCCCTCTGGGATCTGAACCGCCAATCTGCAGCGATCGGCCTATGGCAACGGGCTGCTTCACTTCAACCGGATGACGTGATCCTTCAATCCAAACTGGCAAAGGCCTATCTCGATAATGGGGAAGCACAACGCGGACTCGAGCATTATAAAATCGCCCTCGAACTGAGACCAGATGATGCTGATTTATGCTACGAAGCAGGCATTGCGGTTTTAAGACACGGATCACCTGATCGTGCGTTAAACATCCTTCAAAACGCTTCTCAACTCGCACCCGGAAATATGGCCCCACTCATCGCCCTTGGTGAATGTTTCCTGGCACTTGACCGTCCTCTCGAGGCCCGTGAGGTTCTTGAGAAAGCGGTCCAAGGAGGTCGTCCACCTCTGCGTGCCTTGGCCCTTCTTACGATCGCAGCACTTGAAACAGGAGATCTGTCCGCAGCTAAAACTGCATTTGATCCGGCAAGCCAACTGACACCCGATTCAATAGAAGATGTCATTTGGTTTTCACGTGCCTCAATTTACATGGGTGCATGGGAACAGTCTGTATCGATATTCGATAATTGGCTCTCGATCGAAGATTACCCTGACGCAGTGCTCGAGTACATCCGTGCTCGATTACGGATCTTTGATGCCTCCTGGATCTACCGAATCGCTTCCGAGGCGATCAACCATGCACCCCCGCCAGAACTTACAAGCGATAAGGCCAAAACAGATGTTAAGGCTTGGATCCAGAATTACCGCAGTTCGGGTTCAGCAAGGAATGCGATCGATGGTCTGACATTTTGGCTACGGATTTCCGAGGGAGAGTTTGAGAAAGAACCTCAAGATATGGTCAAGACCGTCGCCAAACTGGGTCCCTCAGCTGAAATCTTGCATGCTGCAGCGATCAGGTACCTTCGCTTGGATCAGCCCGATACTTCATTGGGCATCCTGCGCGCCTTCCGCGAGATTAAGGATAAAGATTCCTGGGGTGCGATCTTGACCGGTGTGTCTCACGCAGAGATGGGACAGCATGCTAGGGCACGACATGCGTATCAAGGGGCAACCAATCCCATCGCGCATCCTATCGCTTCATACCATAGCGCCCTTGCCTGGGAAGCCGATGGTTCGGTGTTGAAGGCCATCGCTAGATTGAATGAGGCTTTAGCTGCGTGGACTGACGAACCGCTGTGGCACTTTAAGTTGGCAAGCCTATATGAGGGTGAAGGTGAATTGGATAAGGCTTTACCGCATTTTCAACAGGCTGCAGAGTTGTTGCCTGATGAAGCGGATTTCCAACTTGCACTTGCTCGCACTCTCCGAGAGGTTGGCCAACTACCAGATGCTGAAAGCATCTATTCGAAAGTTATTAAGGCCTTTCCTACTGAAGGCCAAATCTGGAAAGAAGCAGGACAGGTCGCGATGGCTACCGGGAACGCCAAGGTTGCTGAAGCTTGGTTCGAACGCGCCTGTACCCTTTCACCAGATGATGCTCATTCTCTTATTGGTTCAGCCCATTCAGCATTAGCGCTTGGTCATCACCGCCAAGCGATAGAGCGTGCACAAGCCGCCCTTCGCATCGCGCCTGATGACTTTGAAGTATTACTGGGCATGGGAAAGATCTTCGCTGCACAGGGTAAAAACGAAAAAGCACTAGATGTTTACGATAAGGCGCTTGATTATGCGACCAACCCTCTTGATGTGCAGCTTGCGAGAAGTAAGCTGTTAATTCAAGTTGGCCATCCCGAGCAGGCTGAAGCCAGCTTACGAAAGGCGCTAGATGCGAATCCCGATGATCATCGTGCTTGGGCTGCGCTCGCAGAAGCTTGTGAGGCTGCAAACCATTTTGAAGCTGGGCTAGAGGCTTCAAGTCACGCAGTTCGTTACTCACCACGTAACGTTTCCTATCGACTCCAGTTAGGTCGTCTTGCAAGGATCGCTGGTCAGCTGGACCTAGCATTAGACGAGATTGCCCAAGCTCAAAGCATTTCACCTTCTGATCACCGTCTTGCTCTGGAGCTCGGGAAGATCCACGAAGCTCGACGCGAAGACGATCTATCACTCAATGCCTACACTCAAGCCATCTCTCTCGATCCGAATAATGATGAAGCTCACTACCGTGCTGGGCTCGTCCTGAAACGCTTGAAAGAATACCGGCGGGCGGCCAGTATGATCGAACGCGCTGTGGAACTGAATCCGAGGGATCCGAAAGTCTTGCATCAACTAGCGGCAGTTCGAGCCCTAGAACTGGTCCACGGCGGAACCCTTAACTCGGCGGTGTCCTCATGATCGATCGCGACAATCTCATTAAAACCATCCACGCAGCGAGGCTTGCGAGTCGCCATGACTTCGCCAATACGATAGCTTTGGATTGGCTTTCCTCGTGGTCGGGTGATCTCGAAATTCAAGTTCTTCTTGCTCAAGTCGAGATGGAGCAACTCCATCCAGACCCTGCAGTACAACGGTTGTTAAAAGCTGTAACCGTTGATCCGGAATATATTGACGCCTATGCCTTGCTTTCCAAGGCAATGCGGACTCTTGGTGACCTCACGCGCGCCCGTGTCTTCGAATCCTGCGTAGCAGCCCTTCGAGACGATGAGATCTCCATAAGTGAAGCTCCATCGTGGGCTATGAACCTCAAGAAGGCTCTTTCTGGCCTATCATCGGGCAATACCGACGATGCTGTAGCCGAGATTCAACACGTATTAACTGCAGATCCTGACCTACCTCTGATAACCTTGGTTGCCATGAAGGCTCACTTGGCTGCAAGTGACCGGTCTGCAGCTCTGTCACTCGCCCGGGCTGGGCTTGATCGTTGGCCTGAGTGTGTCGCATTTCGGTTGATCTTGGCTGATGAGCTCATCACAACAGGTGAAGTCAACCGAGGTGTCGCCTATTTGCATCAAGTTGCCAGCGAAGATCCCCTTGGAATCATTACGGGTCGAATGCTGGGTTCGACTCATCCGTATCGCAGTTTGTGGTCGAAAGAGATGACGATGGATCTTGATCGGCCTATACCCGCAGAAATCTCCGCTATCCTTGGTGACAATCGACTCACCGGTCAAACTGTCGATCAACATTCGACGCCGAAAGATGTCTCCTCTCAGCAAAGGAAAGAACAAGCCGACAAGGAGATGAAGCAGAGGATCAGAGGCGTTAAACCACATTCCAAGAAGAAAAAGAAGAAGAAACGGTCCGCCTCCAAGAGCGATGATCTACCGATGCCTGAGCCCTGGGAATCCTACCAAGGCCCAGATTCAGGAGATGAGGTCGCACTCGATGTTGGGACAGACGAAACCCTACTCGAAGTTGAACAAGACTTCATGCGGCTTGCATCCCGCATCAACGCTCGTCAAAGACTCCAAGATGAAGATGGACGCGTGCCAGCTTACATCGTTCTCTCCAGTCATACACGATTGGTACAGGCTTTCGGGGATGACGCCTACAAGCGTCTTGATGAAGCCATCCTGTCTTTCGTTGAGACCATCCGCCGTCGAGCCGGCTGGACTGCTTATAGGGTTTATGTCGATGATCCAACGACATTAGAACCCTTCAGTCTTGAGCCAGCTGATCCATCGAATGCATGGCAGGTCAAACTACGCATCGCGGACTTGGATGCAGCGCTGGCTCAACGCGGTGAAATGATTGGAGCACTTCTCATCATCGGGGGTGAAACTGTAATCCCCTTCCACACACTCCCTAATCCTACAGACGACGATGACGAGACAGTTCTTTCTGATAATCCATATGCCACGACGGATGAGAACTACTTCGCGCCTGAGTGGTCCATCGGTCGCCTCCCATTTGACCAGGAGGTCAACCTGCTTATCGATCTCATCCAGGCATATACAGAGGAACATCGTATCGCTACACAGGCTGTCGGTCCATTTCGGCGGTTCCGCTTCTGGTTGGCAAGCAGATTAGGAAGGCTCTTCCGAGGTCGACCTCATTCGATTGGCTATACAGCAAGTATTTGGCGGAAAGCCTCAATGGCGGTCTTTAAAATTATCGGTGAGCCAAGCTCGATGCTTTCTTCTCCTCCAACACAAGCGGATCAGTTACACCCCATCACCATCCGTCCTGCTCGCCTCTCTTATTTCAACCTTCATGGTCTTGAAGAAGCACCTGAGTGGTTCGGTCAGCGCGATCCATTAAGAGACGAGGGCGATGGGCCCGAGTTTCCGATCGCTTTACGACCACAAGATGTAGTCAATAGCGGAAGGGCACCCAAAGTCGTCTTTACAGAGGCGTGTTATGGTGCCAACACAATCGGTAAAACGTACAAATCTGCACTCTGCTTGAAATTCATGGATTCAGGCAGTCGAGCCGTCATAGGATCGACAAAGATCTCATACGGTTCCGTGACCACCCCCTTGATCGCAGCGGATCTGCTCGGTCGGCTGTTCTGGGAATACCTCAATCAATCACTCCCAGTTGGCGAGTCGCTACGACGAGCGAAACTAAGACTTGCGGCCGAGATGCATCGAAGACAAGGCTACCTCGATGGTGAGGATCAGAAAACGATCATCTCCTTCGTGCTCTATGGCGACCCACTGTACAGCCCGACATATGAAAACCCGCGCAAGGGCCACAAAATGGTCATCCGCCGTACGACCCGCCCAAGACAGATGAAAACCGTATGTGCGTTAGGAGAACCAAAGGGAAAGTTGGAGACCCTCGATCCCAATGAGCTTAAAAGGGTAAAGGCGATCCTCTCGCAATACCTTCCAGGTATGGCTGATGCCCAGTGTCGTATCTATCCTCAACACCATGGGTGCAATGGGATTGATCACAACTGCCCCACATATGAACTTGGTATTAAGAGATTGGATAGCAGTAGCAAAGATAATCTCGTTGTCTCCTTCTCAAAACAG
>CP070708.1:2757401-2768839 GCA_020350285.1 Anaerolineaceae bacterium | reverse complement strand
TCTCCGCATCAACCCCCTTCTTATCCATTTGACACCACAACAGAAATTCACGATTGCCCTTTGGTCCTCGTAATGGAGAGATCATGACAGCTTGCGGACCAAGGTTATGCTCCACCGCACAACCGATGACATCTTGTAACACCCGTTGATGAACCCACGGATCACGTACCACACCCCCCTTACCCACAGCCTCGCGCCCTGCTTCAAATTGAGGTTTAACCAACGCGATGACTTCACCATCCTTAGCTAGCCATCGGACAACACTAGGAAGGAGCAAACGCAAGGAAATAAATGATGCATCGATCGTCACCAATTGAACCGGCTCGGGAAGGGATTCTGTTTCACGCGCATTGACACCTTCCATGACCACAACCTTAGGATGATTACGCAACCGCCAATGAAGAACACCCCGTCCGACGTCGATTGCATAGACGCGCTCTGCATCACCTTGTAACAAACAATCTGTGAATCCCCCAGTGGAGGCTCCCACATCGGCGCATACCTTACCCTCGATGGCTATCTGAAAAGCTTCAATAGCAGCGGCTAACTTTTCACCACCCCGAGAGACAAATCGCGGACCAGTTTCGAGAGTGACCTGCGCATTTGATGCAAACTTACGAGAGGGGACGTTCACAACCTGATCATTCACCCGAACTTGACCAGCCATGATCAAGCGTTGGGCTTGTGATCGACTTTCTACCAATCCCCGTTCGACTAAGAGAAGATCGATGCGTATTTTATCCGTCACATCTACATTCTACTTGATGGCAGGAAAATAGGCATGTTTCCCTGCAATATTCGCAAGGGTTCAGTCTAATTTTGTATGGGCGACTGGCCAGTCGCCCATACGGATGCGGTTATAAGATGATTAGTATTTTATAAACCAGAAGCCCTTTTGCTGGTTATCGGACAGGCCGACGGAATCTATACTCCCTCTTATATGATTGACTCACAAGAATCGTCTTTCGGTTAGAGTTTTTCTTTTCTTGGAATATACAATAGCTTGTCATTCTTAGGGCGAACTATCTCAACCATGAGATTCTTCACACGTGATAGCGCTCGGGATGACCTGAGCTAAAAAAAAAGATGTCATCTTGAGCGAAGCGAAGGATCCCTATGATGAAGCCTTTGAAGTCATTGAATCACAGGGATTCTTCGCGCCTAACGGCGCTCAGAATGACACTGTTGTTAAGGGAGTTCGCAATAAGCAATACTGATAATACTTCAGGTAGCACTCTTATCGCTGTCAAAACACAACAATTCTTCACAACTCGCGCAGCCCTGAACGACTTCAATTCTATTTTCGATAATTATGCCCATCCTGATACCTGCTACCCCACCTTAGTCAGCTTGCTTCGTTAAATTCTTCCTGCTATTATGCTTAACATGCTAAAGGCACTCATTAAAGCCATGCGACCCCGGCAATGGATCAAGAATTTTCTGATCTTTGCCGCACTCGTATTCGACCAACAGCTAACTCATATCGACCCCTTATTACGAACGGTTGTGGGGTTCATATTATTATGTCTTGGCTCTAGCACGGTCTATTTGATCAACGATATGGCCGACTTGGAGCAAGACCGAAACCATCCTGTAAAGCGTCACCGTCCAATTGCTGCCGGTGAGTTATCTGTATCCGTAGCCAGGATCGCTGCAGCAACATTTTTTGTGATATCCGTTGGCGTAGGCTTTGCGTTGGAGCCTTATTTCGGTGTCGTAATTCTTGGTTACATGACGCTGAATCTACTCTACTCCTTTTGGCTAAAACATGTACCGATCATCGACGTGCTGATCCTTGCTACGGGGTTTCTCCTTCGAGTAGCAGCCGGGGTGGTGTTAATCACTGTCCAACGCTTCTCGCCGTGGCTATATATGTGTACAACATTATTAGCGCTCTTCATTGGATTTGGAAAACGAAGAGCCGAAATGGTCCTCCTGGCAGACGATGCGAACTCACACCGCCGCGTGCTTGACGGCTACACCATACCTTTTCTTGACCAATTAATGATTATCGTGTCCGGAACCACAATCGTGGCTTATTCCCTTTACACATTCTTTGCTGAAAATCTTCCAGATAATAATCTGATGATGCTGACCATACCTTTCGTCTTATATGGCATTTTCAGATATCTTCACTTGGTCAATGTTGAGAACGCTGGTGGTGCCCCAGAGGAGATCGTATTGACTGACTGGCCATTATTGGTTACCTTCATCTTATGGGGACTCACAGCAGTAGCTATCCTATACTTCGGCACATGACAACTGCCAGTGCTCCTGGCAAGATCATTCTCTTCGGGGAGCATGCTGTCGTTTACGGACGCCCTGCGATAGCTGTCCCGATTCACCAATTGTCTGCCACAGTTGAGATCAGCTCAATTTCGACCTCTCCTTTGGGAACAATCCATGTGGAGGCACACGACATCGATCTTGATGCGTGGCTACACGAAATGAACCCAGACCACCCCCTTGCGTACATCATCCACCTCACCCTCGATGAGCTCGGGGTCCACGACCCTCCAGCCATGGGAATCAAGATCTCATCCTCAATACCCATCGCCTCAGGGCTTGGTTCAGGAACCGCTGTGTCGGTAGCGATCATCCGTTCATTGAGCAATCACCTCGGTCAAAGCTTGCCACTCAAACGTCAGTCCAAGTTAGCGTACGAAGTGGAAAAGATACACCACGGAACGCCGTCTGGAATCGATAACACGGTCGTGACATACGCCAAACCTGTCTACTACGAGCGAGGTCGTGATCCAGAAATCATCTCACTCGGTGCTCCATTCACTTTAATTGTTTGTGATACGGGCGTTCAATCACCAACTGCAGTCGCAGTTGAACAAGTGAGAAAAAGTTGGCAGGACGATCGTTCGACATTTGAGTCACTTTTCGATGAAGTTGGTAGTATTGTCCGTCAAGCGCGAGATTGTATCGAACGTGGCAAAATAATCGAATTAGGACTGCTTATGGATCAGAACCAAGTATTACTCGAGGCGATCGGTGTACATTCACCCCAACTTCAAGTTCTGATCGAAACAGCTCGAAATGCTGGTGTGTACGGCGCCAAACTTTCGGGTGCTGGGCTTGGCGGGAACATGATCGCCCTCGTTGACCCTGCTAACGCCAATTCCATTGAGAATGCAATAAAAAGCGCTGGTGCCGTACGCACGCTGACGACTGAGGTGATCGAATGATCTTTCTCAAATTGGGTGGTTCGCTTATCACGGACAAGTCGAAGTCGGAAACACCTAGGCTCGAGGTGATCTCACGAATATCGAATGAAATCGCCCACGCCATTGATCAACGCTCCGACCTACGATTGGTACTGGGCCACGGGTCAGGATCATTTGGACATCCACCTGCATCTCGGCATAAAACCCACCTCGGCGCCGCCAGTCAGGCTGAATGGCTCGGCTTCGCCGAAGTTTGGTCAGCAGCTCAACGACTCAATCGAATGGTGGTCGATAGCTTGATCGAATGTGGATTGCCAGCGATCGCCTTTCCACCCTCCTCTTCTGTGATATCCAAGGACACCGTGATCCTCGAGATGGCGCTTGAACCCATCAAGCTTTCTTTGGATGCAGGATTGTTACCCGTAGTACACGGCGATGTCGCCTTCGACATCGAACAAGGGGCAACAATCGTTTCAACTGAGAACGTATTCACATACATGGCGCGTCAGATGCGCCCAGACCGGATACTCCTTGCTGGGCTTGATCCCGGTGTTTATAAAGATTTCCCAGATTCTGAAGAGATATTTGCCACAATAACTGAGGATGATTTGCCTAAGGTAACGTTTACCCATACGGATGCACCTGATGTCACAGGGGGCATGTGGTCGAAGGTTCAAGAGGCATTAGTACTTGCAAGGGAATATCCAGGTCTTGAGGTGCGGATCTTTTCTGGTGAAGAACCAGGTGCTGTGGCAGATGCGCTTCTGGGCGGAAAACCGGGCACCTTGATCACGATGTAATCGTAAGAGGTATATCCCACTAGATCTATAGAATGACCGTGATAAAAATGGATTTGGGCACCTGGGCACCAAGGCGCTTTGACACTTAGCTGTTATTTAGCCGCCCCCCTTAGGATGTGCTGAGGTGCGCATGCTAAAGCCTGCGGCTACATTGGAGAATGCATGAGACTTTCTAGCCACACCCTTAAGGGAATTCTTTGATCACATACTTGAACCTGCTGTTACTTGTGATTAGACTGGTCTTAACCTAGACTTACTTCTGTGCACACACTTTAATATGGGGGATGGATAAATTGGAATCTACTCTGCAGGGGCTACGCCACTTTTTGTTTTGAAGTGATTTGAACTGATCTCATCATGTAACACTTTATTACTGGAGGGAAAACATGTCAGAACGCAAGAAGGTCACCCTACGAACGTTGTTCCAGAAAATCGAAGATGGGGTGCCCATCACATTTCTCACATGCTATGACTATCCGACAGCCTTCTTCCAAGAACAAGCTGGCGTGGATATGATCCTAGTCGGCGACAGTCTCGGAATGACCATGCTTGGCTACGATAGCACGCTACCTGTAACGATGGAAGATATGATCCGGCACACACAAGCCGTTAGGAGAGGCTCACCGAATGCATGGTTAATCGGCGACATGCCGTACATGAGCTATCAACCGAGTGTGGAGACCGCGATCAGAAATGCTGGACGTTTCATGGCGGAAGCAGGCTGCGACGCGATCAAGCTTGAAGGTGGGGTTGAGATGGCGGATCGGATCGCGGGCATCATGGCAGCTGGCATCCCTGCGATGGGACATTTGGGACTCACACCTCAAAGCGTCAGTGCATTGGGAGGTTTCCGCGTGCAGGGAAAGGGAGCCCTACAAGCGAAGAAGATCGTCGATGACGCGAAGGCTCTCGAAGATGCCGGTGCCTTCGCTATCCTTCTCGAGCTGGTGCCAGATCGACTTTGCAAACTGATCACCGAGCGAGCCAAAGATTGTTTCATCATCGGTCTCGGCTCCGGTCTCGACGCTCATGGGCAGCTGCTCATCTATCACGACATGTTCGGGTTATATCCGAAATTCAAGCCTCGCATGGCCAAGGTCTTCGGAGAGGCCGGGGATGTTATCCTTAAGGGGCTTAAAGGGTACGTTCAGGAAGTCACAGATCGTACATTTCCCCAACCAGAGAATTGGTTCGGTATGCCTGATGAGGAATACGACGAGTTGCTCCAAATGTTAGATTGAACCCCATTCGTCGTCAATCTTCGTTTCTAAAAATCGATATTCCAGGAGGACCAGTGGACGAGAACCTGCTAAATCTACTCAAGATACCTACCAGCCGATTAGAAGACATCAACGCTGTTCTCCTTGATCCAAAGATGACTGTAATGAAGGATTTCCTCGATGTGGTAGCAAAGTATGGCACTCCAGAGGAGATCAACAATAAAGCAGCCGAAGCAATTAAGTTATCGTCCCTCCGCCAACAAGTATCCGCCTCCAATCCAGACTACCTCAAGGATTTAGATTGGCTCATCGAGCAACGCGATGCTGGAGCCTTCATCCGCGTTGAGGATTACCGTCGCGCGGTCCTTGGCGAGAAAATGGAGAGCATAAATTTCAAAGACGAATTCGCTGTGACACTTGAGATCAGCGCATGCCAATATTTCCCATGGGTTATCGAAGCCGCCAAGTGGTCGATCGAGGAAGGATCTCTCGTGCCAGGTCGCTTCATCAGGGTGCGAAAGATGAAAGAGCAAGAAGCGGATGGTGATCTACCAGCCTTCGCCGCTGCAATGCAGATCATTGGATCGAGTTATGTTGAAACGCTTGACACAAAAGGAACCGATGGATCGAATGTCCACATCGGCGGTCCCGAAACAATCACTGGGTATTTCGGAGGAATAGGCCAACCAAACGACTACGCACTGAAGTGGTTAGATGAGTACCTGTACTACTACACCAATTACGGTGTTCGACAAGTCCTCAATATCAACCCCGGAACCGTCCTGCTTGGCTATTTACTTCATCGCTTGGGCGTGGACATCGAGTTTAAGATCTCCGTGTTCATGGGAAACGACAATCCCTATGCAGCTCTCTGGACTCTCATAGGAGCCAAACTCTTCTCTCGGGATGATGGCACATCACCATTGATCGGTTTTAATTGGAGCAATTCCATCGATAACCAGACGATGGAAATCACCGCCCAATTCCGAGAATCTTTCGGATTCGAGGACGTCGTCCGCTTCGAACACCACATTGTCGAAACGTGGAAGAGCATCGTTCGCCAGCCGTACAACCGCCGAGACGAACTCCTTGAGATAGCAGATCATGTGGCCAATATCTCTGCTAAGCATGAGGGGGGTGACCCAGAAATTGATCAAACCAGAGCACATCCATCCGACATCCTCGATTACTTCCGCGACAAAGAAGAGGTCATCGCTTCTGGCGATTGGGAGAATTTAACACTCAATTTTCACGACAAATTCGATGCAGTTAACCGGACCGCCAGGGAGCTAACCGAAAGAGGTCTCTCCTTCATTGCCGCACAAAATCTCCACAAGTAAAGAAATCTAACTGATGGGGCTCCTGGTTATCAGGAGCCCCACATCGCCATGAAGGTCACAAGCGGATGGGTGACCAGATATCGTTAAAACTAACCCCTCAAGACCTCAAGCTGAGTACGCTCATCTTTGGTCTGCTGGCAATCATCATTACAATCCCACTTCATCTTGTCTTTGTAGATAATCTCTTTAGAGATGCGCTTTTAACAATCGCTCTCGCCTCGGCTATTTTCTGGGGCATTGTGAGCACGATCTTCATCAACGCTTACTGGGATTTATACTTATCGTTACTTCTACCCCTCTTGGATTCGCCCCTTTGCTCCGCTAAGCTTCATTCTTTACAGCTTGTTTGGGATCGGATTGTGGTGGTTATCCTCAAATCAAAACCTGCCAGTTATTTGGACCTACGTGTTTCTCGGTGGACTGCAGGGTATGCTCGAACATGCTCTCGCGATCTACGGATTACGAATCCTGGAAAAGGTACCACTGTTACAGGATTTAAAATCCGGACCGGTTTTAGTTTTCTCTTTTTTCGAGTATGTGTTCTATTGGTCACTCGTGGGATGGATTGCCTTGGGGATTTCGAAAATAATATAAATGAGTGGATGAGTACTTGAGAGGCTGACCAGGTCTTACATAACGATCATTATGGTTCAGGTGTTGGAGGGGCATCACGGAAAGGTACACTATCGATAGAACCTGTTAGGGTGACAGCTTCATCCCAAACCCATCCGTCCTTCCCTTCATCTATCCGCTGAATATACCACCACGTTCCGCTGACAAGGTTATTGTAGCGACCAATGACTTCTGCGGTTTGGCCTTCATAGAACACGTCAATTTTGATATATGCTTCATCTGGTCCGCTGCGGACATTGGCGTTGTATTTCGCAGTAGCCATGGGAGGTCCGAGGGTTTCGGTAGGCTCGAGGGTAGGCGTTGGCAGTGTAGCCGTAGGAGAAGGCGGTATGGGCGTCGGGGGAGGAGTTTGAGCCGTCGCCTCGCGTGTTAGCTCAGCATAGGATTTTGCAGTACCTATTACCTCCTCTCCTGATCGAGTAGGTGTTGAATCTGACTCCCCATCAGTGGCGCACCCAAGAAGCAGGGTGCAGAAAACAATGAATAGAAAATACCTAGACAGAGTTGACATAAGTCTCACGGGATGAATTCGATCCAGCCTTTCCGATGTGTCCTTGTTGGGCTCAATCTCGAGCATGCCGATGAGTATACCGCAGTCCCCAGAGTGTGTCATCAAGTTCATGGTACAACCGTCCTCTCTCGAATGAAAAAGCCGCATGCTATGATAAAAACGTATGGAAAATCCATCCAAACGTGCTTGGGATTCCCCTTCACCTGGTACCGAGGCACAGGCAAATTCCCCTGAAACCTCACAAGATGAATCCCACAGAATAAATCCAGAGCTTGATGCTGCCCTCAAGAGGTTAAGAACTGCGCGCATGCAATTCATCTCCGCAGCAATAGCCTTCTGTGACGGCTCAATTAGTGATGGACAACTTCGAGCCACGAGGGAAATGTTACGCGAGAAGGAGCTCCTGGTTGAGCAGCTCGCTAAGGGTGATGAAATACCCATCCTTGAAGATCCGCTTCCTGAAGGTCCACCACAAGAGTTGGAGGTCGTAGATACAGGTCCCCTCGAAACTGAAAGCGAAGAGGATCTTTCACTTCCGGAAGACCTCACACCAGATCTTAAGGCGAAGCTCGAAGAGTTAAACAGGAAATATGAACGTCTGAAAGAGGACTACAAAAGAGGGCATATCAACGCATCACAGTACAATGCAATCCGGGCGCACTATCTTGAGCAACGTGAGGTAGCACTTAGGCTTCGAGAAACACATCCGGATAGTGACCGCTGGCAAGTGGTGCTCGAAGAGGGAAAGACGACCTTCCTCATGCAATTAAACGAGGCCGCCTGCATCAGCGTCGGAATATATGACATGAAATCTCGGGAACGGATTTTCGTTCAAGGGGACATGCCTCCACCTGCAGAGGCATCCATGTCATTGCTCAGCACTTTCGGGAGCTCCAAGACAGATCCTTCTTCAGATCGGATGTACGCGACTCAACTTGAGGATGGCTCCTCCTTGTTGCTCATCCCAGGGGTATATACCGTTTGCCTGGTCGCATTCACACAACCTCCACCCGATTGGCAGGTAAGAGCGTTGCGTGAGGTCCACCGCCATTTTGAAACCGCAAACATGAGCGCGCTCGGAAAAGGTGAGCGAAAGTCACTCATCTTTCCAAACATGAAGCGGTTTATTCGAGCTTGATCTACAGAGTTTCTTCGCCCAGTAACTTTCCCTATTTCGAAAATCGCCATCATTAATCATGTGTAGGGGCAATTCGTGAATTGCCCCTATGTCTAAAATTTAATAATAAAATTCCGTCACGATAGCACTAATCTATTAGACCTCCAGCCCACTCTTCGTACACTGTAAACTGGATCTTATCGGGATCATCTAATAAATATTCGGACAGGATCTCCTCCCAGGTCTGCCATTTCTTGGGATAATCATTGACGTCTTTTGGATGCTCAGGAGAACCCCAAAGACTCTCCCATGATTGGCGGTCTTCATAGACCCAAATGGCTGCGTAACATCCCCTCCGTGAACCTTTTATTCCCTTTACCATGTGATAACCAAGCAATCCCGGAAGCTGAAAGAGCCCGCTCATTTCAGCCTCTCGGATGGCCTTCATAAATGAACGATCATCCACTGTAGGTTTGAGGACGTATTCATGAACACTAATTACCTTGGCCATTCGGTTCCCCTCCAATTACATGGACTCACGACCCAAGATTGACGGTGTTCCCTTGCCTGATGATTTATTAAGAATGACGGGATGATATCGATTTAAGATTTCCGTTAGCACAACCTTAGTGCGCTTATAAATCTTCGCGTCGATGAGGGGCCCTATTCAATAGGGGGATTGAAGTAATTGTAAACTGCCTGGGATAGACCAGCGACGAGATTCTTGGTCGGATCCCATATCATCTCCTGTTCGTTCCACAGGAAAATCGAGAGAACGTAATCACCACCAGGAGAGAAAACGACACCGGCGTCACTGACCATATCAAGCGGAGAGGATGTCCAACCATGTTTGTGGGCGACACGCGTACCTTCCGGCACACCAGCCTCGATAAGAACTCCAATATCATTCTGAGCCAAGAGATTGATGAGGATAACGCACTCGTCTTGTGAGATTTGATCTGGAAATACGGCCACCAGTGTTCCACCGCCTTTGGCACAATCGTAGATATCACCAAGCAACATTCCGATCTCTGAAGCGGTTGTCTGGTTTAAGGGATCTGGGTCAGTATTGATATCGACTCTTTGATTCCCAGGCGTTTGTGGATAGATCCCCGAGAGAGGAATTGGAGGAGGATGATACCATGCGACGATGAAAGAGTTCTCTAGACCTATCTCATTGAGTGTCTCACTCACAATGAGCGGTCCAGTTTCATTATCCACCCGCTCCATTAACCAATCCGCCGGAGCGTTTCCTGAGAGGGTGATCATTTCCGATAGCAACCTATCAGCTTCAGGATCAAGAGGTTGATCGAAGAAACGAATAAATGCAGTTGCGATGCCTATTTTGATTGTAGACGCTGCGGTAAATGCAATATCGGGTTCCGTAGGGATATCCTGGTTCTCATAATACGCAAAGTGGAGCTTTTCACCCGTTCGTAAGTCAACGAGGTAAATAACAGCCAGTCCATCAAAATCAGCGACATCGATATTTTGTTTAAGTAAGATTTCGAGCGTTTCAAACGTCGGTCGTGGCGCTGCGTCCGGCACTATTGGCAGTGTCAAACGGCGATTGTAGGGGACTTGTAGCACTTCAGCGATGAGTTCTTCCGCTCGTGAGATATCAAGCACTCGACCCGGTTTTCCCGGCGTGAAACTTGGACTCCCTGGGATCGGTTCAGCCGGAAGAGAGGGTTGGTCATACCGGGCTGCGATGTCACGTAATGTGAACTCAAGCTGAACAGGCGAATAATCCGCTCTCAGTGGAATCGCGGTTGGATCTCCGGGTCTGTTCCACAAGAAATCCCAGAAACCTGACCAAAAATCAGTACCTGTACGCTCTAATTCAGCTGCAGCGAGCATAACCTCGGTATCGAGTCTGAATCCAACACTGGCCGGATTTAACTGGATCAATTGATCATCGTACATGATCTCAATAGGTGTGCTGTAAACCTGCAGCAACTTCTCAAGAGCACCAGATTGACTCAATCCCCCAACCGGGACACCTGCTACAGCGAGACCCTCAGGCATCCGGGCGCGCTTTCGGCTGAATGCGAGCAGCTCATAAAAAAAGAGAGCAACCGCTGCCAAGAGCAGCCCGATGGAAACCCATCTCAAGATGTTCGGTCCACTTTTTCGCATTCACCCTCCAGCCACGTGAGTATATCATGGCAATCAAGAACCCAAGGAGGTTATCAAACATGAGATCGCGCAGGGGCGGTTCATGATCCTACGAAGGGCTTTAACACATTCGTATCGAGATGAGATGGTATGTAGGGGCGCAATTAATTGCGCCCCTGCTGCATTCTTATTGGTCGTGAAAATTTTTATAAATCACGTAGGGGCGATTCGTGATCCGCCCCTCTGGTGTGGCATTATAAGTTTCTATTGTTAAGTAAATTACATACACTCTGAAAAACACCCGAACTTATGTCATTCTGAGTGAGCGAAGCGAGCGAAGAATCCCTATGGTGTAACTTTATTATTCGAAACATCATAGGGATTCTTCGCGCCTGTCGACGCTCAGAATCACATTTTATATATTAAAACTCACCCAAAGATGCTGAGAACCTCCGGCAATACGTTGGCAAAACCGTGAGCACCCCAAGATGCCCAGATAGAGCCGCGCTTCTCCATTAACCAGCCT
>CP070708.1:2735842-2757301 GCA_020350285.1 Anaerolineaceae bacterium | reverse complement strand
TTAGTACTTCTCTACGCCGCTTCTCGGTCGTTGTTGTGCCCGTAGGGTTCTGGAAATTTGGGATGGTGTAAAAAAGCTTTGGAGGTTTTCCTATAGAGGTTAATCGAACGACCGTTTCCCTCATATCTTCGATAATGACACCATTCTCGTCCATCGGGACAGGATGTAATTCAGACTTGTGATCGCGAAAGATGTGAATCGCATCCTTATATGTTGGCGCCTCCAGCAGTATGCCTTCACCAGCACCTGCATAAAGCCGGCAAATCATGTCAACCCCATGTGTTGAGCCGGATATGATCATCAGGTTTTCAGGATTAAGGTTGAGGTTCTCGGAACGGTTTAGCTTATCGATGATGTGTGCGATTAATCCTGCTTCACCTCTTTGTTGTCCATACTCGAACATAGTAACGGTTCGCGACTTAAATGCGGCCATAGCAGCAGCCTCAAGATCTGCAGTAGGCAAAGATGTTCGATCCGGATGTCCAAGAGAGAATGAGATCACATTGGGTTCGAGACCTTGGGGAAGGGTATTAATATGTGTCATCTGGTTTCTACTCCCTGTTGTTTTGTAGGTCCAAAAGCGTTAAATTTAAAGTTCACTTATTCTACTCATTTATCGGCCAACTTCCATGATGGCTTAATGGAAATGATACACTCTCGAGAAGTCATATCATGCTGTTAGAAGACGATTTTGGTGATGTGTCCAGCATTAATCAGATAACTTAGAATTCGGGCTCGCACTTTGATCTGATCATCCATCACGAGGTTGTTATTTACAGGAGTATCAAATGACCGCTGAACATCTGGTTTTGGAAACCGAACGGCTCCATTTGCGACCGTTTTCACTCACTGATGCCCCAGCCGTGCAACAGCTGGCAGGTGATGAGGCCATAGCCGCGACGACATTGAATATCCCTCATCCCTATGAAGACGGTATGGCTGAAGAATGGATCGGCTCCCATCAGGAGAGATTTGATAAAGGTGAAGCCGTCATCTTTGCCATTACCCTACGCGCAGAAAGAAATCTAATCGGGGCGATCGGATTAGAGATCAATCAGGCGCATGAACGAGCTGAGTTGGGTTATTGGATTGGTAAACCCTTCTGGAACCAGGGATATTGCACCGAGGCGGCGGAAGCAGTTGTCCGATTTGGTTTTGACAAATACCAGATACATCGAATTCATGCAGCACATTTCTCAAGCAATGAGGCATCTGGAAGAGTGATGAAAAAAATCGGTATGCAGCATGAGGGGAAGTTAAGACGTCATATTAAGAAGTGGGGGAGATATGAAGACCTGGAGATTTATGGAAAACTTCGGGAAGAGGATGATCATCAATCCATATGATGGGTTGAACATACTACCTTCTAACCGGAACAACTGCTTTCTTATCCGATGATAGAATTTTTCATCGGATTGTGATGATTATTGGTTATGAAAGCGACTGGCACTCTCGATCGCCAGTGTCCCATAGATTAGAGGAACAGATGATCTTCCAACTTGAACCATCGGAATACAATAGGGTTCGACCGTTTTTCAATGAGATGATCGAATACCAGTTGATGTGCTCTGCTGTACTTGAAGGTGACTATCCTGGGAAAATATATATGGATGACTTAACCAGCCCAGAGACAGTGTTCATAAGTTCCTTCATAAGCAGTGAGGACGATGGTGTGTGGGGATTCTTGGCTGGAGAACCCAATAACGAGGAGTTTAATCGTGCCTTGAACAAGGCCATTCAAAACCGTGAGATTATCAGCGAAAAAGCACCTATCGTCTTCCTCACCTGTCATCCCGAAGGTTGGTATGAGCAACTACCAACCGTGCTTCATCCTCAACAACCGATACCTATGCATCGCCGCTATTACGAATGCCGTGAATTTACACTTGATTGGGGAACCGATGTCCCTGAAGGTTATGAAATTCGGCGTTTAGACGAAACACTCCTGACCGACCCTCAATTAAAAATCCCAGATGATGTCATAAAGATATTGAATAAGTGGCGATCGATTTCGGATCCTCCGCTGAAGGATTTTGGGTTTGTGTGTATACGTAGCAATCGAATTGTGTCCTGGGCGACGATTGATTTTATCTCTGGTGGTGTTGGGGAAGCTGGCATTTTCACGCTGTCGGGCTACAGGCGAAGAGGGTTGGCAACGATAGTAACCGCTGCAGCAGTTGAGCACGGTCTGTCACATGAGTTGTCACAAATCAATTGGACATGCACTGAAGATAATCACGCCTCCATCCGCACTGCCGAGAAATTGGGCTTCGAACGAGGACAAGATTACATGATGTATTGCATGATCTTCGATGAAGTTCAGCATTTAGGAAACCTTGCGTATTACTATTTAGAGCGTGGAGATTATTCAGAAGCGGTTGAGATCTTCGAAGAGGATCTTGCCTCCCGAGACGATCTGCCATTGTGGGCATTTTATGATGTGGCACGGGGGTGGGCTGGGTTGGAGAATGAAGAGAAGATGTTTGCCTATCTCAACACGCTTGCGGAGAGAGGATGGACTGAGGTTGAGAGCCTAGAAAGATGCAAGGAGTTCGATCCCTGGCACGCGTCACCTGAGTGGATAGCCTTGATAGATAGAATGCGGGGGGATAAGTAAAGTGGAGGGGAGCGCTAGTCGTTCTGGAATCGATTCATCCCTCTTCTACCGAGTCAGAATGATCTTTAAAAGAGAATGATATGGAATTTATCCCCGAAGTTGGACTCGGATTACTCAATGGATGGCTGCCGTTGGGGTTTTTCTATACCATCTTTGGGATCCTGTTAATTGCATTCCCCAAAAGTGTGGTGGCAAGGCTTTATGATCGGTCAGGTTGGACTCAAACCCAAAGGTATATCTCTGTATTCGGGAAGCTGTTTATGTTTTCGTGGATATTTCTTGTGATCTTCACTCCCCTCAACATCAGCCAGAGCGCCTTTGTTCTAGGGATCTTGGTCTACCTTGTTGGATTGGTAGGCATGGTTGTTGCGTTGGTAAATTACAAGGACGCTCCTCTCGACCAACCCGTCATGGAAGGGCTGTATAAGATCTCGCGCAATCCACAACAGGTGACCATCCTTATCGCATTTCTCGGCATCAGTCTCATGGTTGGGTCATGGCTTGCTGTGATCATACTCGGGATTGGAGCCGTTTTCGCGCACGTTCGAGTTCTTGCAGAAGAGAGAGCATGCCTAGAACAATATGGATCGTCCTATGCGAGTTATATGGAAAAAGTGCCCCGCTATTTTCTTTTTTTCTAAATCGTTACTAGTAAGGGCGTGAAACTCATTCGGGTATGCATCAAAAAAGAAGGGGATTAAGGAGTGTGGCGTGAAACCAAGTGAAATGTTTTCTCATTGGAAACGAGTCCGGAATGGCTTGTTTTATACGATTGATTTATTCAATGATGATGAGCTTCACTATATCCCTGAGGGGACCTCATGGCCGGTCGGTAGAACCATGCTTCATATCGCTGACACGGAGGATGGTTGGTTTCGATATGCGGTGAAGAAGGAGCTAGAGGAATGGCCATCGCAATATATCTTAGAGAACTATCCGACGCGAGTGGCGATAAAAGAGGTATTGACCGAAGTTCATGAGCGAACCGAGGAGTTCATAGATGCCTTGGAGGAATCCGACC
Organism: Anaerolineaceae bacterium; assembly: GCA_020350285.1. Taxonomy (GTDB): domain Bacteria; phylum Chloroflexota; class Anaerolineae; order Anaerolineales; family E44-bin32; genus DUEZ01. The sequence goes on along the minus strand of CP070708.1, from coordinate 2,753,663 downwards.
TGACTAGAATTATCAATGCACCATGGGGTGAAGAGTTTCCCTTAGGATGGATCTTCTGGCATGTGCTTGAGCATGAGATCCACCATCGAGGCGAATTGTCCTTGATTCTTGGGTTATTGGGTAGGGAAGGCTTGGACGTTTAGATTTCTATTGCGATTTAGTTCGGGGTGCAGGAAGATGAGTATGAAAGGGGGAAGGCGTTATTCGCGCTTCATTTGTATACCTTACTTCTAATGTGAAACATGAAGCGTGAGACATGAAGCGTGAAACGTGAAGCGTGAAACGTGAGATTTGTGGAGTGACTTACGTCTTGTACATTGCAACTTGAAGCTTGTAACTTGCAGCTTATTTTAAGCAGAATAGGGAGGTTAGGTGAGGCGGTCAGAGAGTTATAATAGTTAAGTGAGAATAATGCTTTTCATGAGTCAGTTTTTATAGGATTGTGACAGTGAGGCAAGTCGATAGTATCTTTACTCATGTTGCGGACTAACATAAGAAATTACGATCAAATAGCCTAGAGCGTTTACTACCATGCCAACGAATCTACCCCCTGTGTATTTCGAAGTCGAGAAAAGATTTCGTGCGGCTCAATCAGCCGAGGAGAAGATCAGTTGTCTGGAAGAAATGCTCAGCGTCATTCCCAAGCATAAGGGCACGGATAAACTTAGGGGTGATCTGCGCAGGAAGCTCTCGAAGTTGAAGACCTCCTCGCAGGCCAAAAAAGGCATAAGCAAGCGCGCCTCGGCATATCACATCGATAAAATGGGCGCGGGTTTAGCAGTATTGGTGGGCCCTACCAACGCTGGGAAGTCATCTTTAGTAACTACACTAACGAACGCTGATCCAGAAGTAACAAATGCCCCTTTCACCACTTGGAATCCAACTCCAGGCATGATGCCAGTGGAAAACATCCAAATCCAATTGGTGGACACACCATCCTTGGATAGGGAAGTTGTGGAATCCGAATTGATCGATCTGATCCGTAGATCAGATCTGGTCCTGGTGGTTGTTGATCTTCGAGCGGATCCTATGCAACAGCTTGAAGACACTGTACAGATCCTGAAGGAGCACAGAATCGTTCCGCTCCGCCATAAGGATAGGATCACAGAAGCTTATATGTATACATTTAAGCCGTTCTTTGTGGTGGTAAATAAAAACGACGACGAAAACACAGACGATCACTTTGAGATCTTCCGACAGTTGATTGAAGGAGATTGGTCATTAATCCCCTTATCCGCAAAGACAGGTCGAAACCTAGAAGAACTCAAACGAGCCGTGTTTGAATGTCTCGATGTCATACGTGTCTACTCAAAAGCCCCTGGGAAAGAACCTGACTACAACGCCCCATTCATCTTGACTCAAGGATCCACGATCGAAGAGTTTGCCAGAAAAGTCCATCAAGATTTCTACGAAAACCTAAAATCGGCTCGTGTATGGGGTAGTGCTGCATTTGATGGGCAGATGGTAGGTCGTGATTATGTGCTCCTTGATGGCGATGTTGTCGAGCTGCGCATGTAGTCTAACCACAAGAGATCTTTACTTCTATTGAATTCTTCGACCAACAAAAATGAAACGATCGCTGAGCTATATGGGTAGATCAGAGTGCCAACTATAGAGGCAGGGGACATTCAGCAATATTACGAAAGCACTGGAGAAGGCACACCCCTCGTGTTTGTCCACGGTGCGTTTATGGATCTCCATATGTGGGATCCTCAAATTGAGCACTTTGCTGATCGATATCAAGTCATTCGCTACGATCTACGAGGACATGGGAAGACCGGACCCTCCTCCGCATCTACGTATCGGATGGAGATGTTTGCGGATGATCTGGGTGCGTTGCTTGAAGCACTTGATGTTCTCCAGACGATCCTTTGTGGGCTATCGTTGGGGGGGATGATCGCACAAGCGTTTGCGATGAAATACCAGCCGATGCTTAAAGCTCTCGTACTGGTTGACACGGCGGTGTCGACCACCTTGACACTGAGCGATAAATTTCAACGTTACATCTTGTTTCCTAAATGGATGATGATGGCCACCATCAGATTGTTTGGGGTCGAACGTTTCACAAGATTTTCCTTATGGGCCGCGAAAGTGACCAGAAGTGAGGCATGGCTCAGTAGAGATGTGGGAACGAGATCCTACCTCGAAGATAGGATGCTGCGAATTACGATGGAGGAATACATGAAGATTTATCATGCGATCTATGAATTCGATATCGTCGATCTCGAGACAATAGATGTACCAACACTCATCGCCATAGGAGAGCACGAGTCAGGAAGTGTATATCGACATGCCGAGGAGATGAGGCGTCTGATACCAGGAGCACAGAAGATAATCGTTCCTGGTGCTGGTCACACATCCAATATGGAAAAGCCGGCGGAGTTCAACACGATCCTGGACGAATTCTTGGCACGCTGTCCCTAACCACTTTTATCAATGATTAATCCGTCAGTTCGCAACTTGTATTATCTAATATTACATCTGGCACATGGAGGTCTTGAATGGAAATGACATTTTATGATCACTCAGGTAGGCCAGTTGCTTACTCGGATGACGGGATTCACATACACAGATTTAGCGGCCATGCGATCGGGCACATCCACGAGGATTCAATCTATGATTATTCCGGAAAACATCTCGGTTGGTTCGTGGATGGATGGGTGCGAGATCATTCTGGACGTTGTGTGATGTTCACCGATGAAGCGAGTGCTGGTCCAATGATGCCGAAGAAAGCGAGACAACCGACGAAGATTGTGAAACAGAACCCACCAGCCAAAGGCGTCAGGAAGGCGAAACCGAGGGAACGTAAGGTTCTAAACGCTTGGGCAGGGTTGACCGGGGTGCAATTCTTTGAATGGTATTGTTCCTTGTAGATAAGAAAGGCTTGGAGCAGGGTGGGGTGATTCGTTCCTCGAGATTGTTGAGGTGTGAACCATCGGTGCGAACTACAACCCTGGGTAATAGATTTCTTCTCAGGTGCTGGAATAAGAAGAAATATCTTTAGTCACATAACCTCAGCACAGCCATATTCGGATAAGGTCCGTTGTTTTATGATGAAGAAGATTTCAGTGATGACCCTCAATATTTGGAACGATCAGGGGCCTTGGCCGCAGCGAGTTCGTCTCATTCGCGATGAGATTGAGATTTTAGATCCGGACCTGATCGGCTTTCAAGAGGTCCTTCAAGGGGAGGATTTAGATCTTCTGGATGATATTCTGGTGGGAACTTCCTACCACAGAGACTTTGTTGGGACCATAGAGTCCTGGCCTCGCTCAGGTGTGGATTTCGGAAATGCGATCGCTTCTCGATGGCCTATCCTAAGCCGATCGGAGTTCATCTTACCAAATGTGGAGGGCAACGAGACACGAGCAGCACTTTACTGCACGATTGAATCACCGTTTGGTCTCGTTTGTTTTGGGTGCACACATCTGAATTGGAAAGTTGATCAAGGAGCGATTCGCGAGCGACAAGTCGTTGCTCTCGTAGACCGCCTCATGGCTGAGTGTGATTCGATCGATTTTCCTCCGATCCTCGTTGGGGATTTCAATGCCGTACCTGAATCAGCGGAGATACGCTACCTGAAAGGCCTACAATCCCTTGATGGAAAAAGTATCTATCTGCGGGACGCGTGGTCTCACGCAGGGGGCGGAAGTGAGGGTCTGACCTGGAGTCGCAGTAATCCTTACGTGATGCAATGGTTAGATCCTGACCGGAGAATCGATTACATATTCGTAGGACTTCCACAGCCGGATGGCTTGGGAGAGATCCTCTCATGCAAGATCGTTTGTGACTCGCAACGTGATGGCGTTTGGCCTTCTGACCATTTCGGTGTGTATGCGGAGTTGCAGGCCGAAGTAATCAAAACATGATCAACATACTTTAGCTTGAAAAGACAAGCACTAACATCAAGGGGGTAATTCGTGAATTGCCCCCACCTATTCTATTGAGTTAGCGACGATCTCCGAGCACCTTGATGAAGAGTTCCTGCCTAATAGATCCATCATGCGTGAGAAGGGTTAGCGAACATCAAATTATAGAGGCGTTAAATGGGGTCTAGGATCGTTGTGACGGAGATGGCTAAGGGGGATTTACCTTTTCTCTTCGATTTGTGGCATATGCGAGAAGTCATGCGTTATGCCGATGAGTTCCCTCGATTACGAGGTTGGTCAAAATCTGACGATATTGAATCCGCTTGGGAACAGTATCAAATGAAGCGGTGTGAGTTAGATAAGGAGTACACCCAGTTAATCCTCCGATTGGATGATGATACGCCTATTGGCGAATCCTTCTTCGCTCCTCTGGAGGAAGGGTTTACCTTTGGCAAGTGGCAGAAACCTGAGGGCATTATAAGTGTGATGGGTGATCTGAAACTCCTGCCGCAGTATTGGGGTCAAGGGCTGGGCACAGAAGGTATGAGGCAGGTCGTTCGCTTCGTTTTTACGGTGACAAATTGCGAGTTGTTTGCGGTTCCGCCTCACCGGAATAATCCCGCAGCGTATAGAGTTTATGAGAAGGCTGGATTTGTGTTATTCACAGGGATGAGATCTTGGCGCAATCATAAGATCATGGAGATATCGAAGGAGATGTACCGAGAGCGATATGGTGATTGATGGTAATCATGGTGCTTGGGCACCCTGGTGCCTAAGTTCACAGGCACCAAAGTGCCCAAGTGCCTAACTGCTATGAAACACGACTGTTCCCGATATGATGGTCTGGTTCCTCTTACTCCTCAATACACAGATAGAGGTCAAACGACAGCCGATCGAGCATGGTTTCATCGATGGGTATCATTCCTTCCGAAGTGATGAAAACCTCGGGAGTCAGGGCTTCTTCTAAGCATTGTAGATTTCCCATTTTATAGTTGCTATCTTCTTGCCAGAGGACCAATTGCTTCCATACCTCAGTGATGTTGCTGAGCTGGCATCGTGCTACGGCGTAAAGCCCTCCGGGAAACTCTTTCGCCTGAATCTCCCCCTCAACTTCCACATCAGGGTCAATTACGACCCATTGTTCGTAACCATAATTCGGGCTTCCCGGTGATGGATTTGGATTGTTAAACCCGAAGAATCGGAGGCCTTTAAGGTCTTCCAACATGCCTTTCGACTTTGCCCATGTGACGATCTTCTCCCATGCTAGTTCTTCCGGACTCTCCCCGTAACCGTGAGCGGAGGCGACCCTCATCGGTTCAAGGTTCACGATACGAACTTCTAATTCGCTCATCGAGTGTTCTCCTCTCCGTGAGTCGTAAATTCTAAGGTTACATTACGACATATTACCTGACATCCTATGTCATGAATTTGTAGTAAGATGGGAAAGTCGCAGCTATAGAAGGGACCATATGAGAGCAGACAGGTTACTCTCTCTATTGATGATTTTACAAACACAAGGTCGCAGAACGGCTCAGGAACTGGCTGAGGAGCTGGAAGTCTCAGAACGCACGATATATAGGGATATCGAAGCCCTTAGCATCGCAGGCGTCCCTGTTTACGCGACGAGGGGACCAGGGGGTGGGTGCGATCTACTCAATAGCTACCGAACGAGTCTTACCGGTTTGAATGAAGATGAGGTGCGTGCATTGTTTATGGTCAGCATACCCGCCCCTCTGGCACAATTGGGTGTTGACCAGAAGCTTAAGACTGCTTTACTTAAAATAACATCTGCCATGTCCACCACGTATCAACATCTTGAGCAATGGATTCGTCCACGAATCCATGTGGATGTCGTTCCGTGGTTCCAAACTGAAGAACCTGTACCTCATTTGGCGACACTTCATCAGGCGGTCAATCGCGATCGCAGGATCAAGATCAATTATCAACTTCACTTTGATGCTCAGGCTACTTGGGTGGTAGATCCGTATGGTTTGGTTACAAAGGCCAGTGTGTGGTATTTGGTGTGCGCGAGGGAGGGGAAAATTCGCGTTTATCGGATTTCAAGGATTTTAGATGTTAAGATTCTTGATGATAACTTCGAGCGTTCTGAGGACTTCGAATTAGCTGATTTTTGGAAAGCGTGGTGTAGTGATGCGGAGGAGAGCCACCCTCGCTACTCGGTAAAAGCTCGTATATCCAATGAGCTTCTCCCTTACATTCGAACGTATTTCAGCGATTTACTCATCGACATAGATGAAAAAACCGAATCACATGAGGAGTGGATCGAAACCAACCTCCATTTTGAGACCTTTGAAGCTGCTCGCAATCGTATCCTAGGATTTGGGAGAGCGATCGAGGTTCTGAAGCCTGATGCACTACGTTTAAGTGTCATCGATTTCGCATCACAGATCGTGGATCATTATTCAGGTTGAGATCTTTTTGTAGATTGCTATACGCTTGAAATGTGGTTACATTTGGCTGTAGTAGATCGGGTGATCGATCAATATTTCCGTTGTGAAAGCTGACTGAATGGAGGACTAGAAGATGACGCATCCACTTGTTACCCAATTACGGTTTTCCCGTCGTGAATTGGTACGCTGTTTAGAAGGCGTCTCCCCAGAGGATGCGATTCTAAGAGTAGAGCCGATGAATTGTCTAAGTTGGATTGTGGGTCACCTGGCAAGCCAAGAACATTACTTGTGGGTTCAAATGGCTCAGGGTCTGAATATCGCTCCTGGGTTGCGCGATCTAGTAGGGTTCCAAAAACCGCCATCCACACCCCCATGGGAAGAGATGTGGGACTTGTGGCTAGACATCACCAGCACCGCAGACAAGTACCTTGATGATCTAACCCCCGAGATGTTAGAAGCTCACCTCGTATGGAAGGATAAACCTATTCCTGAGAACATCGGTGTATCTTTATTGAGAAACATATTCCACTACTGGTTTCACCTCGGGGAAGCCCACGCAGTTCGACAGATGTTGGGTCATACAGATTTGCCACAATTCGTGGGAGATTTATCAGAGGTCGGTTTCTGATTCTAAGAATAGGCGATACTAAGTAAGATCTGGGCGATGACGAAATTATCAAGAATTCTGAGTGCCTTCTCCGCATTCATGGCCTTCTTTACGCTTGTTCGTACCAGGTTCGGACTCTTGAGAGTGGTTTTCTGGATTCCGAAAGCGCTAGCGTGCGGTCTTTCACCTCTAGCTGCGCTTTCAGGATTCCTGGGAGCAGCTCTAGGTTTTGTCAATCGAGATTGGACATCAACCATTCTTGGGCTGCTTGGCGCATCTGTGACCGCAAGATACATCATCAAAGTGACTGGTTCTCATCTTGGCTTTGAAAGGGCTTTCGGTTCGAACTGGGAAGCGAGTATCCCTCCGCAGGTGAGACAGCGGATGCTTTCGAGAAGGTGGACTCTGCTACCAAAAGACCCTCCCAAGGTATCATGGATACAAGACGTTCATATCGCTACCGATCCGGAAGATGGAGATCAGCTCTTTGCGGATATGTGGATTCCTCATGAAGATGTTGATCCATCTGGCTTAGCGGTTATTTATCTACATGGAAGCGGATGGCACTATGGGGGAAAAGATATGCGAACGCGCCGCTTCTTCCGACATCTTACTAATCAAGGCCATTTGATCATCGATTATGCATATCGACTGGCTCCCAGAGCTGATCTTTATCAGATGCTCTCTGATGTTAAACGAGTGATAAGTTGGATAAAAAGCAATGCGATCAGCTATGGTGTAGCCGAGAATAAAATTGTGCTGATGGGTGCCTCTGCTGGAGCTCAGCTAGCCTTATTGGCAGCATACACCCCAAATGATCCAAGATTTCAGCCCCTAGATATCCAGGAAGATACGTCTGTATGCGGTGTGGTCTCGTATTATGGTCCCACCGACTTAATCGAACTGCATCGCTATTTCGTATCAAAGTTCAGAAGGATTCCAGTTCGCAAATCATTTCTGGCGAGACGGCCTATCACCTGGTGGGAACAAAGGGCTCGGCGAACGGGTTTCTTGCCTGCTGATGGACGATTTGTGACACCAACCGAAATCTTGCCAAGTCTTTTAGGTGATCTGCCTGAGCGAGCTTTTGACTATTACTATCAGTACAGCCCTATCAATCATGTAGGCGACCATTGTCCACCGACATTATTAATTCAAGGTTTACATGACTTTGCTGGTATGGTGAATCAGGTGAGGGCGCTTCACGAAGCGTTATTCGAATCAGGAGCGAAATCGATCTTGCTGGAACTCCATAACACGGAGCATGGATTCGATATAACCCCACCGTCATGGTCACCTGCGACTCAAGCGGCGACCTATGATACGGAGCGTTTCCTGGCATTGTTAGCGTTTACTTGATCATACTTCGTGCTTTGCGATATGTTGATATTCAGGAAGTTCACCCCCACAGGGGATACAATTGGGATGATAATCCGAGTATTTTAGAAGGAGGATTTATGAGGATAAATCGCAGTAAAAAGGCGATAGGATATTCCCTTCTGGTGATTCTCTCTCTGATCGTGGCAACGCTTGCTTGTGATCCGATCGAAGTGCCTGGACCTAGTCCTACCCCTGATCTTGGTCAGGCTACTATAGCTGCGTTGGTAACCTCACAGGCGCGTCTTTTACGGCAGATATCGGGACTTGAGAGATCCAATGCTGATCTTGCCACGCAAATCGCTCGACAGAATGAGATCATCTCCTACTTGGCTACCAGAATCCCACCTCGGGTCATCACCCCAATCCACCCTACGGTGACGCCCTATCGACCAGTATATGGATCGGTTGTAATTGAGGGAGGTCAATGCTGCATCGGGGGTATCGCCGGGGAGACGATTGAGGTCGGTGTCACCTTTGAGGCGACAAGTCCCTTAGCTGAGGTGACAGAGATGCGCGTGCGTAGTGGTGGTCTCCACTTTTCCGAGGACGAGATGGCGTTCGCTGACTGGGAGGAATTTGTCCCTAATAAAACCTTTTCCGTGCATGTCGCCATTAATTGGGTTGGGTTTTATGTCACAGTTCAATACCGAGATGAACTCGGTAATCTGTCATTGGTCTATTATGATGACATCTCGGTTGAAGGTCATCCCCCGACTCCAACCGCGCATCCAACGCCATGACATTTGCTTCACGAGATTACGATCTTGGATGGAAATCATTAACAGATGGAGATAAAAAATGAATGAAATGATTGCTTTTTGTGGAATAGATTGTTATGAATGTGGGGCATTGATAGCTACTCGAGAAAATGATGATGTAAAGAGGAAGGAAGTCGCCGAGATATGGTCAAAAGAATTTAATGCGGATATTCAAACAAAAGATATCAACTGTGATGGGTGCCTATCGGAGGGCGGGGTCCTCTTTAGGCATTGTACTGTATGTGAAATCAGGATATGTGGGAAGGGCAAGGCCATTGCGAATTGCGCATATTGCGCTGAATACGCGTGTGACAAGCTAGATGAGCTATTTTCAATGGTGCCGGATGCGAAAACGCGATTGGATAAGATTAGGGCTGAGTTATAGCTTCGCGCGCTATTGCTTCCCACCAGAGAGTTCGTCACCCGGCGATGTCGAAAAGTGTTTTATCTCTATTTATGATTTAAGGAAACCTTATGAGTGAGAATTCAAACACGATCTTACACACGGTAATTATCAAAACCAGAAAAATGCGAGAACTGGTCGATTTCTATGGGAAGGGGTTGGAGCTTGGGGAGGCGACGCCTTTTGGTCCTGATCACATGGGATTTTCACTCCCGAACGCCTATTTCGGGTTTGACCTTGTAGGTGAAGGGGATGCCGTATCCCCCGGAGCAGTATCGGCGTGGTTTGAGGTTGACGATCTTCAAAGCTCATTTGAACGATTTGAGTCCTCAGGTGCGGTCGTGATCTATCCGCCCACCAAGAAACCTTGGGGCGCGATCTTGGCGGCCCTCAAAGATCCTGATGGCAATGTCTTTGGGTTAGCCCAGCGCGGAACGAATCCTATCGAAATCGAACTCCTTTCCCGTAGCTAGGTACATAGATCTCATCTAGGTACGGCGGTTATGTCCTCACCCATCCGTATCCTGCTCATCGCTGATACACATTTGGGATTTGATTTACCCTTTCGTCCCCGCATTCAGCGGAGACGGAGGGGTCCTGATTTTTTTGAAAATTACGAGAGGGCGTTGCGACCAGCATTGGAACACGAGGTGGATTTGGTGATCCACGGAGGCGATGTGTTTTTCCGGAGCAGGATCCCCATGGCATTGGTTGAAATGGCGATGAAACCCTTGATCCGAGTCGCTGAAGGTTGTGTACCGGTTTTTATTGTGCCAGGGAACCACGAGAGATCTCGGATACCCCTTCAATTGTGGACCAGACATCCGAAGATCCACATTTTTGATCGACCGAGGACTTTCCAACATATTGTGGGAGACACGTCGATCGCACTTTCAGGATTCCCTTTTACTCGACGTATACGCGATGTATTCCAAAAACTGGTTGAAAGGACAGGGCATAAAGAAGTAAACGCTGATGTTCGTTTCTTGTGTATACATCAGGTGGTTGAAGGTGCTCAGGTTGGAGCGATAAACTACACCTTTCGACGTGGACCGGACATCATTCGTGGAAAGGATATCCCGGGCGCTTTTAATGCAGTTCTAGCAGGTCATATCCACCGAAGGCAGGTCCTCACCCATGATCTACAGAACCTGCCGCTGGCTGCTCCTGTGATTTATCCTGGCTCGGTTGATCGCACTTCATTCGCTGAGAGGAATGAGGAGAAGGGCTATGTCGTTGTGGAATTTAATCACTCGACCACACTCGGCAAACAGCAAGAGATCTTCTATAAACCATTGCCGACACGTCCAATGATCATGCTCAGATTAGAAACGAATGGTCGGAGCGCAAGAGATGTGGAGAGATGGTTGCGAGAGCGATTTTCTGAACTCGATCAAGATGCTGTTGTTCAGGTTAAACCAATAGGTCCGGTGTCGGATCAAATTCTCCAGATTCTCAGCGCTTCAAACCTGAGAGCTTTAGCTCCTCCAAGCATGAATGTCTCCCTGTCATTCTCGTCTCGTCAAAGGCGCGGGTGAAAGAGGTGAGTAACAAACCGACACCAATGTTTGATCTTGGGGTTGGGGGAGTCTATTATCAAAGCATGGGATGATAAGTGTATTGGAATGTCATCATGAGCCCCTCGGCTATGCTTGGGACAGACTCCGCGAAGGATCTCGTTTTCCGAATGGAATGTTAGCTCTATTCGAACAACGAGATTTTTTCGTCGCTCTGCTCCTCAGAATGACAAAGGTGTAGGAATGTCATCCTGAGGAGCAGAGCGAAGGATCCCTATGATGAAACCCTTGAAATCGTCACATCACAGGAATTCTTCGCGCCTAGCGGCGCTCAGAATGACATTACGTCTGGTATATCATCCGGTACAATCAGGATGTTAAATTCGTAAACGCTGGAGGAAACACATGAATGAAGAAATGACAAAACCCCAACTGATGGAAGCCATAACAGCTGGCCGCAAGAAATTTGAAGCAACGTTATCGCAGTTGGACGAAGATCAAATGATCTCACCGGGTTTAGAGAGCGGATGGTCGGTGAAGGATGTTTTAGCGCATATCCAGGTTTGGGAAACACGAATGGTTCGGTGGCTTGAGGAGACACAGCGCGGTGAGACCCCTCAAATGCTTCCACCAGGGATGACATGGGATGATTTGGATCAAATGAACGAAGAGACCTATCTTCAGAACCGGGATAGACCGTTGTCGGAGGTCCTCGAGGAATTCCATCAATCCTTTCCCAAAGCGGTAGATACGGTGAAGAGCATCTCTGAGGGAGATCTGATTGATCCGGATCGTTTTGAATGGAGGGAAGGCAAGCCGTTGTGGTTCATCGTCGCTGCCAATACATTTTGGCACTACGATGAGCATGAGAAAGCGATAAGGGAATGGTTAGAAGGGCAGTGAAGCAAAACATATGACATTTCCTTCACGATCAATACGAAAGGATAATGAATGGAAGTGAATTCAGGTAAGACTGGACAGACTACAAGTGTAACGATGAGCCGAGCAGAAGAGGTCATGATTAATGTTTTTATTACCCTCGCATGTCCGATCACAATCTTTGTATTGTTTTGGTGGTCGGCTTCAGCACTTGCGATGTCCGGGCTATTGAAGATACAGGAAGACACAATTATTTTCGCTTCCCTTCTAGGCCTTGGGGTCGGAATCCTTATCCGTATCTTCTTTCTGAGGGAAATCCGGGAAAGATTTTTCCGCATCGATTACAAATACTTAATCCCACTCTATTTCTTCTGGTCCGGGATCGCACTGGCTTTCTCCATGGGTACGCCCATTGGGAATCTTCTGTTAGGAACATTTGCAGGTTTTTACCTTGGTCGGCGGCTACATTATGAGGGATCAAGCGAGAAGGAAATCGCACAGAACGCAAAGAAAATCATAGTTTTCACTGCATTTTTAACCGGGATCGAATCCTTATTTGTGGGTTTCTTAGGATTGCGGGAACAACTTGTCGTTGAATTCCTCCAATCGCAATTTGGTATGGATCCCACAGATATCTTCGGACCCTTGGGTGGTGGACTTGTAGTAATCACTGTCATCATCGTTATGTTGATCCAATCTATTTGCACTAGAATCGCTTTTCGAACAGCGATAAAGATTAACAAACGGGAAATAAATATCTAGGGGTAACGTTTTATTCAAGCTCTACGATATCAAACATGCAATTGGTTCGAACGATTGACTGTATGCCTTGATTGATCTTTTCTAAAGTAAATGAGGTAATAATATTAGAATTAAGTTCGATTGAAGTTTGAGGTATTGCAGATGTCCACATATCAACAGCGTCCATGGTCAACCTCGATCATACTCCTCCTTTTTCTGCTCGTGGCCGCATGCACAACTCAAGCCTCACCGGAAGCGAGGCCACCTGTCTCGACAGAGCCTACCCCATCAGCCCAATTGGATCAACCGGTGAAGGGAATCAGCACAGAGGAAGAATTGGAAGATCTGCTCCGCGAGGTTGTCTCGGGTGAGCTCAAGGATGTGATATTCGACCATGAAGGTGAAGCAGGCACGTTGTTCGTCTGTTGGAATCTACAAGGAGCCTTTTCGAACGATATCATTGCTAAGACTGCACAAGAGGACACGGTCAATATTCTCGGAACAGTTGTTGAAAGCGGGGTAGAGTATGATCAGGTTCACATCAGTGGCTGGTACCCAATGACGATAGATATCAACAATACCCTTCAAGATACGGAAGTCATCAGTTTGTACTACAACAAGGCTACCCTAGAGGAGCGGAATTGGGATACGATTCGAGCTCAATACATTTGGTGGATCGCTGAGCGTGGTTTTGTGAACAAAGAATTACAACGCTGAGAGGATGAGAAACGGCCTCGTTCGCACCATCAAGAACTCACCTAAGACAGCTTCCCGCGAACTCCAAAATCGCGGGAAGCTGTTGTTAAGCCAACCTCATTCATTGATCACCTCGACCTGAGTGTTCATCCTCCTGGCCAATTTCCTGCACCTACTTGTCTATCTGCTGTTTTCTGGTAAATTGCGAGATATGGGCTATTCTTCTTAGATGTTTCTCACAGCGGTGAATGGTAGAATTTTACGTCACCGCTTCTTCGGCTCAGGAGAGTCATGATGGATGATCAGGGGAATGATAAAACCCATTGGCTAGACCAGGTGTTGGGTTCAAAGATCCAGATTAATCGCGAGGTGTTCATCTACATCATTCTCATTGTTCTGGCCATCCTTACGCGGTTCATCGGTCTCGAACATCGTGTGATGAGTCATGATGAGAACACTCATGTGTATTTCTCATGGTTGCTTGAGCAAGGTCGAGGATACAGCCATGACCCACTTTCGCATGGACCCCTTCAGTTCCATTTGGTCGCGCTGTCTTATTTCCTTTTCGGTGACAATGATGCTACGGCGCGTTTTCCGGCAGCGCTATTTGGTGTCATAGCGGTTGGTCTGTTATGGATGTTCAGGAGGTGGCTCGGTCGTACGGGCGCAATGGTGGCCGCCGTTCTCATGCTTATCTCGCCTTACATGCTTTTCTACTCGCGATATGTACGCAATGAACTGCTGGTTGTCCCGTTGGTCATGGCTACAGTCTGGTCCATGATCCGCTATATGGAGACCCGCGAATCAAAGTGGTTGTATATATTGGCAGTTTCTTCGTCCCTCCACTTCGCAACAAAGGAAACCTCCTTCATCTTCACAGCGCAGGTTCTCTTGTTTCTGGGTGCTCTCTTGGCCTGGCAGTTGATCAACGAAAAATGGAGTCGTAGCAATCTGCGGCTCACTTTCTTGGCAGGATTTGTGTTAACTGCGTTAGGTACCTTAGTCGCATTGCTCACCTACGTTCGAGAGAGGGGGATGGAAGCCGAGCTCGCCTCGGAAGTCATGGAGGCTGGATCTAGCTTACCTGGGGCCGTACTATCTCCGGTCATCGCCCTTGGTGGGATCCTGGCTTTCTTGGGGCTCATCATCATCGGAGTAGCTCTGATCTTGGAGTTTGGTGGTCGTCTGAGAACCGATTATCCGCTCCTCGATTTGGTGGTCGTGTTGACAACGATGACCCTCCCTCAGCTTGCTGCAGTGCCAGCCACATTAATCGGATGGGATCCTTTAGCGTACAACGATCCCGACGCGTTTCGAAGCACCGCTGTCACGGCAGCCTTATTGGTGGGTATTAGCATCGCTGTTGGGATGGCATGGAAATGGCGGGAATGGTTGGTCGTCGCAGGCGCATTCTATGTGCCCTTTATTGTGCTTTACACGACGATCTTTACCAATGGGCAAGGGGTTGCTACAGGTTTAGTTGGTTCATTGGGCTATTGGTTGGTTCAACATGGCGTGGAGAGGGGGAGTCAACCTCACTATTACTATCTCCTCATTCAGATACCCATCTATGAATTCCTACCAGCGATAGGTTCACTGATCGCAGTATGGTTTGGTTTTAAAAACTGGCGATCAAAGAGGGCGCTGGAGATCACAGAGGAGAGTGACCCTAATCCTGAGCCAGTGGCGATAGACCGCTCGTCATTCCCATTTCTAGCGTTCATTGTTTATTGGGCACTGACTTCTCTCGTGGGCTACTCGTACGCAGGCGAGCGAATGCCATGGATTACTGTGCACATTGCACTGCCGATGATCCTGCTTGCCGGGTGGGGGATTGGCAAGTTTCTGGATTCGATTGAATGGCGAGAAATCCAGAAGGCAAATGGTTGGATTGTCGCAGGGTTGATCTTGTTCCTGTTATTAGCTGTATCCAGAATGCTCATCTCTCTCTTTGGATCCGATCCACCCCTACAAGGGACTGAGATAGACCAACTTTACACAACTGTGGGATTCCTCGCCTCGCTCGGGGTTTCCGTTGCGTGTGGGATTGGATTAGTGAAGTTGGCGAATGGATGGTCTTTCTCAAGGATTACTAGATTAGCGGGTGCTCTCATCCTGGGCTTATTAGCATTGGTTACTGCGAGAGCTGCATTTAGAGCCGCGTACATTAATTACGATTATGCAACCGAATTCCTTGTGTATGCTCATTCCGCCAGGGGACCGAAAACTGCGCTGGAACAGATCGAAGAGCTATCCATTCGTACTACTGGCCATCTCGACATTATGGTTGCGTACGATAATGAGACCACATACCCGTTTTGGTGGTACCTAAGGAATTACAAGAACGCCTTGTATTATGGCGCAAGTCCAAGCAGGGATCTGCTGAACTATCCGGTCATCCTTGCAGGCGACCCAAATTGGTCAAAGATAGATTCCTTCCTTGCAGATCAATATTACAGCTTTGAATACCACCGTATTTGGTGGCCCATGCAAGACTATTACAACCTAACGTGGGATCGCATTCGTGAGATGCTGACCTCACCTGATTACCGAGAAGCTTTATGGGACATCTGGTTCGATAGAGACTTCACGGCATATGGTGAAGTGACCGGCCGTGATTATTCCTTGGAAAATTGGTCACCCTCCAATCGCATGAAGCTCTACGTGCGTAAGGACATCGCCGGCTTGGTTTGGGATTATGGCGTGGCACCGGTCGTCTTGGAGCCGGCGGAGTTTGTGGATCCCTATCTGGAACGAATAGAGGTGATCAACGCCGATCTGGTGTTGGGTCAAAGTGGACCTGCTCCTGGTCAATTTTCTCGACCTCGAGATATTGCCGTGGGATTGGATGGAACGATTTATGTTGCAGATACGATGAATCACCGCATTCAACACTTGAGTCCAGACGGAGAGGTGATCTCAGTGTGGGGTCAGTTTGCTAACATCGAGGATGGAGATGCACCTCCCGGGACCTTCAACGAACCTTGGGGGATCGCAGTCGCTCCAGATGGCACCATATATGTCGCCGATACATGGAACCACAGAATTCAGCATTTCACCGCAAGGGGGGAGTTTCTCGCGATGTTTGGCTATTTTGGGCAAGCTAGTGCGCCAGATGCTTTTTGGGGGCCTCGGGATGTGGCAGTTGATTCGAGTGGTCGATTATTTGTGACTGACACGGGCAATAAACGTGTGGTTATCTTTGATGCCCAAGGAGTTGCCTTAGGTGAGTTTGGCGGCTTTGGTCTCGATCTTGGAGGTTTAGACGAGCCTGTTGGATTGGGAGCAGATGATCATGGTCGAGTCTATGTCGCGGATACGTGGAATCAGCGAATACAGGTTTTCGAAGATCGTGGAGAGGATTCCTTTGCTGCGATCTCGGAGTGGCCGATAGGTGGCTGGCTCGGTCAATCGTTGGACAATAAACCTTACCTTGCGGTGAGTGCTGATGGTGTGGTTTGCACAACTGATCCTGAGAGCATTCGGGTGTTGTGCTTCGATGCCAATGGGGAATTCATCAGGGGTTGGGGTGAATTCGGCAGTGAGATTTGGCAATTTGGGCTGCCTGTCGGTATTGCATTCGACTCCTGGTGTTCTGTTTGGATCACAGATAGTGCTAATGATAGGGTCATGTTCTTCGATCTTGAGCTGTGTGAGGAATAAATCACCTACGACAAGCCGTTCTGGAACCATTCTGCACTTAACGAAAGTAAGTAGGGGCGGGGTTACCCCGCCCCTACTTTTATGGAATCCAGAAGCTCTGCTAGCGCTCCCCTCGACAGGCTCAGACTCAGGACGAGTAAGGCAATACAAGCTCAGGGCTCTTGTCAGGTATGGTTCAAACAATAGCAGTCAAGGTGGTCTTCGCAAGATAAGCGGTTTCTTGTTGATTTATATTTGGCTCGATATTTACGCTTCCTGTACACTACCAACATTCCAGGAGGTAAGGACATGATCGGACAGGAATTTATCAAGAGGACGAAGTATAGGTACATGGGACCTTCGGATCAAGAACGTAGATTGCCTCAACCACCTCTGGAGACCCTCATTGAGGGGGAGGGTGAAATGATCTCCCTCCCTGATCCGGGTGAAGGAAGCGCGAATCTGAAATCACTGATCGAAAACCGAACAAGCATCCGCAACTACACGGATACCCCAATATCACTTCAAGATCTTTCGTACTTGCTTTGGTGCACACAGGGCGTGAAGGAGGTGTTTGGAACTCAAGCGACACTCCGGACGGTTCCATCTGCTGGCGCACGGCATGCAATAGAGACATTCTTGCTCGTTAACCGGGTGGAGGGATTACCACCGGGGCTATACAGGTATCGAGCCCTGGAACATGGCTTACAAGAACTCACCTTGTTCGAAGGAATCGCCGCGCAGGTTCAAGAAGCAGGCCTCAAACAAGAGCATATCACCGGCAGTGCAGTGACTTTCATCTGGTCAGCAACCGTTTATCGGATGACATGGCGATATGGAGAGAGGGGATACCGTTACCTTTTCCTTGATGCTGGTCATGTATGTCAAAACTTATATCTTGCCGCCGAATCCATCGGA
>CP070708.1:2679046-2735742 GCA_020350285.1 Anaerolineaceae bacterium | reverse complement strand
CGCGAATTATCTCGCCGGAGCAACGGCCACACCTTGTATGTCCTGGATGAGCCTTCCGTTGGATTACACGCCGCCGATGTTTATAAACTGATCGATGTGCTTCAGCGGTTGGTCGACCAAGACAACACGGTGCTCATCATTGAGCATCATCCCGATATCATCAAAGTGGCAGATTGGGTGATCGACCTAGGACCCGAAGGGGGCGATGCCGGTGGGCAGTTGGTTGCCGAAGGGACACCAGAGGATATTTGCCAAGTAAAAGAATCCTATACCGGAGAATTCCTCAAAACACATCTGAGCTAAGCCGCGATTCTCGTTACCTACAGACTTTCAAATCCCCTTGAGGACCAATCCCTCATAACAACGGCGTTTCGCACCAACGAAGAGATATTCCGCACCCAGCGTAGAGCCATACTGAGCACCCTGCCGAAGATAGAACTGTCTATTGTCCTTCCCCAGGATTAGTTATCACGGTAATAAAGATCGGGGTTGGGTCTTCAAAGCCCTTATACGCTACTCGTAACGCAGGGCTTCTACAGGCTCTAAATCAGCCGCTCGCTTCGCAGGGTACAAACCGAAGAACAGACCGACTGCGGTGGAAAAGAGCGTCGCCAACAAAACCGCATCCAAACCCATGGAGGGGACAAGTTGGGTATCCGAGGCAGCCGCGATAGCCCCCACCAGCTCCGATAAACCCCAACCGAGCACGATACCGATCACCCCCCCGATCATACTCAACAACGCCGATTCGGTGAGGAACTGGAGCAGGATGTCTCGCTTCCTTGCTCCCACAGCTTTTCGCAGACCAATCTCGCGCGTACGCTCAGTCACGGATACCAGCATGATATTCATGATGCCGATCCCCCCAACAAGTAGTGAGATGGCAGCGATACCGCCGAGAAAGATCGTCAAAACGTTAGTGATCGTGGTGGCTGTTTCCAGAAAGTCTTGTTGGGTGAAAATGGTGAAATCATCCTCGCCTATCGGTGAACGGTGCCGTGTGCGCAATATGGTCGCGATCTCCTCGCTCGCTGTAGCTACATTGTCCGCACTGATAGCTTGGACAAGTATCATATCCACCGAATCGCGCGAACGTCGTAGAAGCCTCGCTTGCGCAGTCGTCATCGGAACAAGCACCTCATCGTCTGGATTGACGAAACCCGAACCTCCAATAGGTGTCTTCACACCGATCACCCTGAAAGGTTGTCCCTCGATTCGAACCGTTTCCCCCAAAACGCCGACAGTTCGTCCGAAAAGCTCCTCCGCAACATCAGGTCCAAGCACGACCACGGCCGATCGCCCCAACATGTGAATCTCATTGATAAATTCACCCTCTAACAGATCGACGTTGCGCACCGACTGATAATCAGGCGTGACACCACTCCCTTGAGTAAATGTGCTTTCCCCCGCAAAACCAACCTCCACTGTCCCGCTGATCATGGGCGCGACACCGATGACAGATGGCGCGGCGAAAGGGTCGCTGATCGCCATGGCATCACTGAAGGTTAATGGTTTTGGATTGCGTACCTCTTCGCTGATGCTCCCACGCATCACAAAGATTAAGTTGGTGCCAATGTCACTGATCGAACCGGTGATCGTTTCTTGAGCACCGGATCCTATCGCCAACATCGCGATCACAGCCCCCACCCCAATGACGATACCAAGCACCGTCAAGCCAGATCGAATTTTGTTGCTTGATAGGCTGTCTAGCGCTTCGAGAATGCTGTTCCAGATGTCCATATACTTACCTATCCATAGATGGGACCAGGGATTGGGGATCAGGGATCAGGAAGGCTAATATCCTAATCCCTGATCCCATATCCCTAATCCCTGTGCTCTTCAATTAGCCCATCCCTCAAGTGGATCACCCGCTGTGTATGGGCTGCGATCTCCGGATCGTGCGTGACGAAGACCAGCGTAGTTCCGTATTCCTCGTTCAGATCAAGCAGGATCTTCACTACCTCCTCACCTGATTTCGTGTCCAGGTTACCAGTTGGCTCATCGGCCAAGATAATCGATGGGTTGTTTACCAGCGCCCGTGCGATCGCCACACGCTGCTGTTGCCCCCCTGATAACTCATTCGGTCGGTGATGCATTCGATCACCCAAACCGACTGCCTCTAAAGCAGCTTTGGCTCTTTTCCGACGGCCATTGATCACACCGGCGTACCTCATGGGTAGCTCAACATTGGTTAAAGCTGTCTGACGACCGAGCAAGTTGAATGTTTGGAACACAAAACCCACTTTATGATTCCGAATCTCGGCCAGTTGATCGTCACTCAGATCGGCGATCAACTCACCATCCAATCGATAGGTTCCAGTGGTAGGACGGTCGAGACATCCAATAATATTCATCAATGTGCTCTTGCCTGACCCCGAAGGTCCCATGATGGACAGCACCTCGCCTTGTGCGACACGCAGTGATACCCCTCGTAGCGCGTGCACTTCCACTTCACCCATGAGATAGACCTTGGTCAGGTTTTCAGCATCTATCAACCAATCGCTCATCTTTACCGCCCAAAGAAACCCGGACCTTGGCCATGTTCGAAAAGAAACGATGGTGGATTCAGTACAATTAAATCGCCATCTCGAAGTTCGCCACCGATCACCTCACTATGTGTGTCGGAGGAGATGCCGAGTTCGATTCGAACCGGCTCAAGTTCACCTTGCTCCAGCACATACACCACTCGCTCACCATCCAAGAGGCGCACCGCGCGATTGGGCACTAAGAGGACGTTCTCGATTTCGCTCACGATGATGTTCACTGCAGCGGTCATCCCTGGTTTGATCGCCTCATCAGGATCGATCAACTCGACCGTCACCTTGAAATTTACAACTCCCTGGACCACCACACCCGTTATGCCGATTTCAACGACCTCACCCTGGAACTCACGATCAACGACCGCGTCAAAGTTAAGTATTACTGGTTGTCCAACTTGGACTCGATTGATATCGACTTCGGATATATCCACGTCGACCAATAAACGAGACAGGTCCGCCAAGCCTACTGCCACCGTCCCAGGATTTACCTGACCCCCAGGTTTAACCTCGACGGAGGTGATCGTTCCTTCGAACGGCGCTTTCACGCTTGCTAACTCCACCGTTGCCTGTGCAGCCGCAACTCGTGCTTCAGCCGCGGCGACATCCATGGGATCGGGTCCATCTTTCACCCGCTCCCATTCACGCAATGCATCGGTTAATTGTGCTTCTGCAAGCGCGACATCAGCATCCAATAAGGCCTGCTCCGTCTCACTGGGCTGACCAATGTACCAATTCAGATTTCGTTGGATCGAATCGCGGCGCTGTCGCGCAGCCGATAAGTTTGAGAGCGCGAAGGCTCGGGTCGGATCATCCTCAGGACGTCCTGCGACGCGATCAAACATGGCTTGTGCTTGCTCGACATCCCTCTCCGCCAGGATTAGGTCTGCACGAGTTGCATCCAGGGTCGCCTGACTCGCACGATTGCCTTCCTGACGGACAGTTCGAATGTAGTTCGCGTCATCGAGTGCATCTTGCGCCTGCGCTAATGCCCTCTGCGCCATGGCGCTTGCCTGGACGGAATACAAGAGATCGTCCAACGCCCTCTGGGCAGTCACCAAATCCGCTTGAGCCATGATGACCTGGGCAGAAAGCGAGGTCTCTTTTAATCGAGCCAACTCATCTCCAACAATGACCTGATCCCCCATCCCGATGCTCACCGATTCCACGGTGCCGGAAGTCTGGAACGTCAATATCGTAGCTTGATTCGCGCGTACTGTTCCAGTCGCTCCAACCGTTCCCGTAAGCGAACCTGTACTGGCCTCCACGGTTTGCAGATCTTCGAGAGCTCCCCGCAGTTGTGAGGCCCGATAAGCTCGAAATCCGAAAAAGCCCCCGATCAGGACAACAATTAAGATCAATATCCATATCCAGCGTTTCATACTTGAACATCCTCCATTAAGGGGAGTAAATTCCAGGGTTTACCACTACCGAAACGAGTTGCAATGGACATACCAGCTCCGGTTAGCAGAACTATGATCAAAAAAAAGCCACCAAGGTAGGGGACATTGGTGAGGGCGAAAAGGATAAGCGTTCCTAATGCCAGGGAAAGAAGTGGCGATCTCCCCGACCATTCCGCACGAGCGAGCATGGTCTTGCCTAACTGATAGGCTAGGGTCACCATCCCTCCTAGTGCCGATAACAAGAAGACCACTCCCAGGATGATCGGCAAGGGCATGGTTTGAACTGTCAGCAGGGAGAGTATGCTCACGGCTCCCATCAAGACAATGACTAAAACACCGACGGCGAAAAACTTAAAAACTCGCTGCCAACCGGTCGAAGACTCCTGCGACATGTGTCGAACACGATCCGGTGCAAGATAGAGAATCAGGACACCAAAGAGATACATGGTCACAAGATTAGCGAACAATGATGCAAAATTTGCTCGTACACCTACATCCTGGAGAAGGGCCAAACGCCATGCCTTATGTGGGGCACGCTCGGCACCAATCGATGCCAAGGATTGTCGCCACCATGCGATATCAAAGAACAGCGCTGAAAGAACCATCGAAAGAAGTGCCAAGATTACAAGAGCAACAATCAAGATCCGCCATCGGTTCATGCCATTACTTCCTCCTGCGCCGCGCCGTTTGAGAGCAAGTTGATGACACCATACAGCGCTGACGCTGTCAGTATTCCTAAACCGAGAACGAACTCAATGTCCAAAGCAGAAGCAAGTCCAGAAATCCAAGTTGCGATCGTTCCTATGAAGTTCAAAAGGGACTCTCCTGGAGAGCGTGCCAAGGCACTCAACCACTCTTCAAACGCCCCCAGTGAAAGATTAGGCGCAGAAGTTAAGAACATCTCTGCTCGGGGTAAGATGAGCCACAAACCCACGATACTCACCAAGACCAATACAAGATGTAAAACATGTCGTGTTCTCCGAGACCTTCTTCGTACCAAAGCCAAACGTGCTTGGACTCGCTCTGCAAGGTCTTCAGGATAGGGATCAACCGGCATCATCTCCAACAAATCATCCAGCCAGTCAGACATCATCCGTCTCCAGCCAATGGCGTAGCTCAGATTTTGCACGGTGCAGGTGTGTGCGTACGGTGTTTATTGGCAGGTCCAGCACACTGGCCATTTCTTGATAGGAAAATCCAGCCTCATAACGTAACGCGATCACCATCCGATATTCAGGTCTCAAACGCTCTACCCCGCGTACTAATTTCTCAAGCGCCTCTTTCTGGGACATCCGTTCCTCGGGTCCCGGACCTTCGTCCTCCAGAAATTCCTCATCACCCCCTATATCCGCAAAATCAAGCGGTCTCTTCTTTCTCCAGATATCGCGAGCCACATTGATCGCGATCCGCACCAACCACGGGGCTAAAGGTCGATCGTCGACTGAGCGAGGCAATGCTCGCCAGGCACGCAGCCAGGTCTCTTGCACGATCGCCTCTGCTTCACCTCGATCGCTCGCAAATCGACGCACGATCCGATAGAGGCGTGGAGTGTGATTCTCAACAAGACGATCGAATGCTTCCGGATCACCGGCCCGGGCTCTACGGTCCAACTCAGCTTCGTCGCGTTCTTGTTCCCTACTTACTGACACGAATAACCCCGAGAAAAGTTTCGAAAAGGACGATCGTTATTCTACACGAGACGATGCACCTAACCTAGGATGGTGACAACCGTCACAAAGGGTCGTGACATTTTTGACTGATATAAGACCACTTTGGTCTGTATCATCGGGGAGGAATATTCTTGGAGGCTCTGTGATGCCGGACAAAGAAGGCGACAAACCCGAGATCGATCGTAAAGCTCGGATGAAGATCCCTCTGGAGGAGCAGAAAGCAAGACCGTCGGAGGTAAGGGTGAAGGATTTCGAGCCCACCTTCATTCCATTGACAGCGGAAGAAGCAATGCGGGCTGCTGAACGCTGTATCCACTGCCCTGATCCTGCCCCTTGCACGCTAGCTTGTCCCGGAAACAACGACATCCCCGCAGCCATGTGGTTAATCGAACAGGGTGATTTCATCGGGGCAGCCGAGATTTATCGCAAGACAAGTTCTATGCCGGAGATCTGTGGTCGGGTTTGCCCACACGAAGATATGTGCCTAGGATCTTGCCCGCGCAACAAACGCGGCGAACCAGTCATCACGGGTCCGTTAGAAGTCTTTGTCACCGATTACCAACGCGAGCATGGCACAGTTGAAATCCCCGTCGGTCCTTCAACAGGGAAACGGGTTGCCATCGTAGGTTCTGGGCCGGCAGGTTTATCATGCGCTGAACAGCTTCGGCAGAAGGGACATGATGTCACCATCTTCGAGGCCGCACCTTCACCTGGAGGTCTGCTGCTTTACGGTATCCCGAATTTCAAGCTCGCCAAGGAAGTCGTCTTCGCGCGCATCGGAGATCTAGAACAAGCGGGGGTAGAGTTCGTCAACCTTACACGTATCGGCGAAAGCAAGACCATCGATGATCTTTTCGAGGAGGGTTATGATGCTGTATTCGTCGGAGTGGGCACGGGTATAGATGCGACGATGGACGTCGCAGGTATGGATTTGCCCGGCGTCTATCAAGCGACGGAGTTCCTCATCCGAGCCAATGTCGATCAGGAGCATCTCCCCGAAGACAAAGATACAAAACCTGAGGTTGGTCGTCGTTTGGTTGTCGTTGGCGGTGGCGACACAGCCTCCGATTGCCTTCGCAGTGCACTTAGGTTAGGAGCCGAGGAGGTTACCTGTTTATACAGACGAACCGAGGCCGAAATGCCTGGCGGTAAAAAGGACCGTGAATTGGCCAAGGAGGAGGGGGCCAATTTCCGCTTCCTAACACAGCCCATCCGTTTCATCGCTGGCCCCGATGGTCGAGTGAGCGCGGTGGAATGCTTACAGTGTGAACTCGGTGAGCCCGATGATAGCGGACGCCGCCGTCCAATGCCGATTGAAGGCTCAAACTTCACCGTTGAAGCCGATACCGTGATCCTGGCTCTCGGATACTGGCCCGATCCACTGATTGGGGACACTACACCCGATCTTGAGACTCACAAGTGGGGTTTGATCGTCGCCGATCCTGAGACAGGCGCCACATCTCGACAGGGCGTCTACGCCGGCGGCGATGGGGTCACAGGTCCGGCCACTGTCGTTACCGCGATGGTCGATGGACGAAAAGCGGCCGCAGCTATTGACGAATACCTTTCGAAGAACTAAACAAGATTTCTCGTTGTTGGTGTGAATCGCGACGATTTACAGCCGTCGCGATTTTTGATTCAATCTGTAATATAGGAACCTTGCGAGAAGGAGCACCCCCCCAATCTGTCATTGCGAGGAGCACGCCAGTGCGACGAAGCAATCTTTTCATTGAGGAGATTGTTTCGCTCCTTCGGAGCTCGCAATGACATATGTACATGTGCCATTCCGAGCGAGTCGTGCGAGCGATGAATCCCTATGATGAACCTCATGAAACCAATGAAGCATAGGGATTCTTGGCGCCTGTCGGAACTCAGAATGACAGATCGGGATGACCTATCATTAGAGCTTCCCGCGAGTTTGAAGCTCGCGGGAAGCTAAAAGGATGACGCCCTCGTCTCTAGGATATACAATAGGCCTCAGGATTGACCGACAAGAGAAGGCCATACTTAGAAGGTCACATGGGAATGATCAATCTCAGCAATAAGGATCTAACCGCTCGTGTCAAGGCTGAAGCGAAACGCTTAGGTTTCGATCTTGTCGGTGTAACTGGACCAGAACCACCCCCCCACCTCGATGTCTACCATCAATGGCTTGCCAGGGGTCGATATGGGGGCATGAATTATCTGAGCGACGAACGCGCTGTTATCAGACGATCCGATCCGCTTCAGATACTGCCCGAATGCAAATCCATTCTTGCGGTTGCCGTTAATTACCTTCCTGAGGATCACCAACCTGTGAAGAAAACGCCTTGTATAGCTGCTTACGCTCAAGGGGACGATTATCATGATGTGCTCATCGATCGTCTCGAGCAGTTGGCGGTGTTTATTGAGACACAGGTAGGAAGATCGGTTCCACATCGGAAGTACACCGATACCGGTCCTTTACTCGAACGAGAATTCGCTCAACGATCTGGATTGGGGTGGATCGGAAAGAACACGTGCTTGATCAACCCCTCACACGGCTCATACCTCCTGCTCGCAGAATTGCTATTGGGAGTTCAACTTGAACCGGATGACCCATTCGAGCGTGATCGCTGTGGAACCTGTACCCGCTGTATCGACGCCTGTCCCACATCCTGTATTACCGCCGATCGAACAATAGACGCCAGACTCTGTATCTCCTACCTCACGATCGAGCATAAGGATTTTGTCCCTCATGAGCTTAGGGAGAAGATCGGCGACTGGCTGTTCGGATGCGATATCTGTCAACAGGTCTGCCCCTGGAACCGCTTCTCCCTGCCGACTAAGGACCCTGCCTTTCAAACACGAGCCTTTCTTAAGCCTCCCGACATTGAATCGTTCTTGAATCTAGCCCCCGACTCATGGGTGGATCCTCTGCGCGACAGCCCTCTGCTTCGTCCCAGGCGTCGTGGTCTGGTACGAAATGCAGCCATTGTCGCCGGAAATCATCGGGACCCAACCGCAATTCCACACCTGATTGAGCTGTTAATGCACGATCGGGAGCACTTGATCCGTGGCCACGCCGCCTGGGCATTGGGGCAGATCGGTGGAAAGAACGCCAAAATCGCGTTAAAAGAAGTGAAGCAATCGGAGACGGACCCGATTATTCTCGCTGAGATCGAGGCTGCTTTATCAAATCTTTAGAAGAGGCGCCTGACTGCTAGATCAGATCAAGCCGACAGGTTTGCATCCAAGAGTTAAACCATAGAAACAGCCGACTGATGTTTAAATCATCAGTCGGCTGAGCTGATCCAGCAGGTCGAATTGGTGTGAGAAACGCTTCACATATGACTTGCTTCTTCGATTAAGTTTCCGTGGTCGCAGTTGGTGTCGCGATATTGACCGGTACGATCAATTCTTGACCAATTCCAATGGCATTCGGGTCCTCGATGTCATTCTCCTCAGCAATGGCCTCCGCCGTGCTGTTGAATTGGGCTGCGATCGATTCCAACGTATCACCAGGTCTCACACGATAGATGATCTTTTGCCCTGGCAGTAATGTTGCAGGTAAAGGCGTAACAGTGGGCAACTCAGTCCCCTCTTCTGGGATGATCAATTCCTGGCCTACAAAGATCTCATTCGCAACAGCTATATTGTTTACCCACATAAGAATCTCAATGTCAACTCCGAATTCCGTTGCAATCGCCCAGAGATTGTCGCCTTCCTCAACGATATACGTGAGGGGACCTGACGGTGTCGGGGTTTCAGTAGGCGGTAGGGTATCTGTGACCGTAGGCGTGATTGTTGGTGGGCGTGGTGTAACGGTCTGAGTCAAGGTAGGTGTATCGGAGGCGAGAAAACCGGGCAGTGCTGGAGGGGAATCCCCCGTCAGCCAAAGCACGATCATAAAGCCTCCGACGACCAAGAGTACAACTGCCAATCCTCCCAATAAGAGCGGTACAAGTCGCTCTCGACGGCGTCGATAGGCTTGTATCACATCCGCCACACTTTCTTCAGATTCAGGGATAGCCATCACCCTCCTCCCGGGAAAGGGCTCCTTACCCCATCCTATGGTGAGATTCATTTTACCTGAAATGGCTATGATCTGCTAGAACGGTAGTTCTATCAGATATCAGTGTCAGTAATCAGTAGCCAGTAGTCAGTAGTCAGAGATCAGAGACAACCAACTGAATTTTAATGTTTGACTACTGACATCTGACTACTGACTACTGATTTGGTGAACACTCAATGATGTGCGAAAATGAAACCGGATGCTTGACGATTAATTGCCACGAGAGCGCGCTGCACAGCTCGTACGGTTGTTGATCAGCACCAGACGTTTTCATGGAGATCGTCCGATGAAGCGTATCAATGATGAGATTAGATATTCGACATTCGTTCGCGCACTACCTGAAGAGGTCTATGATGGCATCGCGACCTCAAAAGGACTGGATGGTTGGTTTACAGAAGGATCAAGTGTAGATCCTCGCCCAGGTGGTGAGTTGATCTTTCGTTGGAAGGATTTCGGAGTAGATCGGATAACGGACGAGGAGCTATGTCCTATTTTGGAAGCTGTAAGAGGTAAACGCTTCGTCTTCCAATGGAAACCCGACACTCCGGATTATTACACCACGATCGAAATCGATTTTGAACAAGTAGAGGGTGGCACAATCGTCCACCTAAAGGAGCATGGGTATCAAGACACACCTTCGGGATTAAGAGCGATGTTGAATTGCAGTGCAGGCTGGGGCGAGGCTCTCACGCTGTGGAAATACTATACTGAACATGGAATACGGTATTGAAAGTGAAAGACAGATGACAAACTCAGAAGATAATCACTTCTCCCTACCCCATGAAGTGACACGCTACTATGAGGAAGGCCTTGAGGCTCAAAGGCTTTCGGGTGCTCTCGGACAATTAGAACTCCTACGCACAAAGGAGATTATAGATCGATATTTGCCAGTACCTCCGGCGACGATTCTCGATGTCGGTGGCGGGCCTGGCGTATACGCTTGTTGGCTCGCCAGAGACGGCCACAAGGTCCACCTCATCGATCCTGTACCGCTTCATGTTGAGCAAGCAAGGCAAGCATCAGAGGGGCAACCTGAATGCCAGATCGCCTCGATCAGTCTAGGAGATGCTCGCAAGCTGCATCAACCGGATGTCAGTGTCGATGCCGTCTTGATGCTCGGTCCTCTCTATCACCTCACGGATAGAGAGGATCGCCTCTTGGCGTTACGGGAAGCCTATCGAGTACTGAAGAAAAATGGACATGTATTTGCGGTGGGAATATCACGATTCGCATCTTTATTGGACGGACTGGATCGCGGCATCTTGAGTGATCCTAAGTTCATGCGCATCGTCCAGCGTGATCTGACGAATGGCCAACATCGGAATCCTACAAACGAGCTGTCCTATTTCACCACCGCTTTTTTCCATCATCCAGAGGAGCTTGCGTCTGAGGTCTTAGAAACTGGTTTTCACCTAGAAAAAACACTTTCGATAGAAGGCTTCGCAGCGTTGTTACATGATCTGGATGAACGATGGGATGATCAAGATCACCGCACACTGATAATGGATGCTGTGCGTTGGGTAGAAGATGAACCCTCTATTCTCGGAATTACAGGCCATCTCATGGCCATTGGCAGGAAATAAGGACAAGACGATACTATCGTGAGCTAAAGAGCCACAAGACAACAAAGGAGAAAAACAATGCGAATAGGTTTACAAATACCTCAATTTCGACCCAGTACTCCCGAGACGATGCGTGACTGGCTCATAGATACGGTTCAGGCGGTTGATCAAGGAGGTTTCGATAGTTTGTGGGTGATGGATCATTTCTTTCAGCTTGGAAGCTGGTTGGGTGAAGCCGAGACTGAAATGATCGAGGGGTACACCACCTTGGGTTTTTTTGCCGGGATCACCCAGAAGGTCAAGATCGGCTTGCTTGTCGGGGGTGTGATCTACCGTCACCCAGCCGTGGTGATCAAAATGGTCTCCACCTTGGATGTGCTCTCTGGCGGAAGAGCATACTTCGGAATTGGTGCGGCATGGTACCAGCACGAGACTGAGAGTTTGGGGATGCGTTTTCCTCCGACCAAAGAACGTTTTGAACAGCTTGAGGAGATTCTGCAAATCGCCAAACACATGTGGTCAGGGGACACCTCCCCCTTCGAGGGAGAGCATTTCAAGCTGCCATACCCAGTTAACAATCCACAGCCTCTCAGTAAACCGCATCCTCCCATCCTGATCGGTGGAATGGGACCTAAGAAGACCCTGCGCTTTGTTGCGAAATACGGCGACGCATGCAACCTCTTTGGACGCGCCGAGGTGGAAGTTCTCAAGGAAAGACTTGAAATTCTACAAAAGCATTGCGAAGACGTTGGTAGACCCTACGAAGAGATCGAAAAAACGGTGTTGCAAACCGCTGATTTCGAAGCCAATAGCGTGGGCGATATCATTGCCAGCGGAAAGGATTTTCACAAACTAGGTTTTGAGCACATCATCTTCAATGTCAAAGGAGAATATACTCCGGAGATCATAAAACTCTTCACCGATGAGATCATCCCGGAGTTGAAAGCGTAATTTTGTCAAAGGTCAGGTGGGCAAATAAGTCGGGGCGGGTATACCCCGCCCCAACTATATTATTGAGTGACTAAAAGGGTCACGGATCGGAGCCTACGACCCCATCCCAACCCAGAACGAGGAACGACAACGCCTCCTCCATCATGGACATCCACCCCTCTGCATCATGGCCACCTGATCCGACAACAAAGGAATGGGACACGCCTTGCGCCTCCAATGCTTGGCTTAGATCTTCAACCTTGTCAAGGAAAGAAGCTTCACCTTCTCCAGCACTGAGGAAAATGTGACCCGGTAGTTGTGAGCCGCTGTTGACGATAACGAATGGATCATAGGGCGGTCGCGCATAATTAACATGCAGCGCCGGGCTAAGCGCTGCCACAAGGTCAATCCGATCAGGGTGACGGAAGGTGATCTCCAGCGCCCAGACACCGCCGCGCGAGATACCAGCGATCGCCCTGCTGTCCCCTGAAGGTAATGTTCGGTAGGTTTGATCGATGTAGGGGATTAACCCCTCCAAAAATTCCTCCTCATAGGATCCTGGACCCCCATCACTACTGGTGAACAGCGGCTCTGGTTGGCGCGGCATGACCATAAGAAACGACGGCCAAATATCCGAGCCAACATGATCATCTACCATTTCAACCACCCCTAATTCCACCCAATGCGATTCGTCATGTGGAAATCCATGCAAGAGATAGAGAACTGGATATCTTTGTTCTCCAAAATGGTAACAAGGCGGGAGGTAGATTTGATATGGAATCTGCTCAGGCAGAACAAAACCCGGGTAACTTTCGATCTCTACGATCCCCTTTGTTTCCGTGCATACTGGCGTAGGTGTCAGGGTATCCGTTGGTTGAGGTGTGTTCGATGACGTTGCAGTAGGGGTGATTGGGCGGATCGTTCTCGTAGAGGAGGGAGGGACACTGGTATGTGTTTCAGACGACGATGGTACGCATGCTGAGCAGGCCACAAGAGCTGTTGCTATGAGCAGGAGTTGTTTATAATTCCTGCCCTTTCCAAAACCTATCCCTCTCCATGTCAATTGAGAGATGAGGGTTGATACAGCTCCCCGAACCATATCCATACTACGATTCATTAAAACGATACCCCTGCGCCTAGATCGACCCCCCTCAGCGCTTTATGATACCCCACTTCTACAGGCTGAAGAATGGGCCACTTAGCTAAACCATAGCAAGAGCGAATAGATCAGCATGGGCAAAGCCCTTTCTATGTAGGGGCGACCGGTCGGCAGCGTCGTGAGCCTTGTCCTGAGCTTGCAAAGGATTGTCGAACGGTCGCCCCTGAACATATCAATAATCAACCATCGATCGTGCCGTTTGTAGGGGCAATTCATGAATTGCCCCTACGGCTAGACTCTGCTTGGCAATGCCTTTGCAAACCTAAAACATACTCACGATGGGTAGGATAAACCTCGGGATGTCAATCCGCCTTATTAACATCAACGTGTCTATCATACTCCTCCCCAGCTACACTCAGACACGAATCTCGTCAAATCGGACAAAGGCGGGTTATAATCGCAGCCATGAAATATCACATCTGGACAGCCGGTTGTCAGATGAACGTTGCCGATTCCCAACGCGTGGCTTCCGCGTTGGAGAAATTGGGCTATCTCCCCACGCCTCGCGCGGAGGATGCCGACGTTGTCGTGCTCAACACATGCGTTGTTCGTCAGAGCGCTGAGGACAAGGCCTATGGGAGACTGAATTCCCTACGTCCCTTGAAGCAACGTCGACCAGATGTGGTGATCAACCTGATGGGATGCCTCGTTGGGGTTAAAGGCAATCTCCGGCTTGAATCGTCCTTCCCGCACGTTGATGTTTTCTCACCACCCTCTGATCCCGGTCCACTCATCGAGCATCTGGCTCGGTTACAAGGAAGGGATCTTGAAAATGTCCGTACTAAAATCCGCCACGCCATTATGGATGGAAACCTGATCCTCCCGCACAATGAACGGGATCTCGTATCGGCTTACGTGCCTGTGGTAGAGGGCTGCTCTCACGCATGCAGCTTTTGTGTCATCCCACTCCGACGTGGAGCTGAACGAAGTCGCCAACCGGACGAAATCGTCGCTGAGATACGCTGCCTGGCCCAACAAGGAGTAGCTGAAGTCACGTTGCTTGGTCAAATTGTGGACCGCTATGGCATGGACTTAGATGAAGGGATCAATCTGCCAGCTCTCCTTCACAGGATCCATGGGATCGAGGGCATCAACCGTATCCGCTTCTTAACCTCTCACCCAAACTGGATGACCGATGAGTTGCTCGACTCGGTTGCAGAGTTACCTAAGGTATGCGAACACATCGAAGTACCGATGCAGGCAGGAGATAACGATATTCTCCAGGCGATGAAGCGTGGGTACACCATAGAAGAGTACCGCCACCTGATCGATCGTATTCGTGAACGCTTGCCGGGGGTATCTCTGGCCACCGATGTGATCGTTGGCTTTCCTGGGGAACGTGACGAACAGTTCCAACGAACCTATCGAGCCTTGGAGGAATTGCGTTTTGATGTCGTCCACATCGCCCGCTACTCACCTCGCCCAAGCACGGTCGCTGAACGTCGAATGGAAGATGACGTGCCTGAAGATGAGAAAATGCGCCGTTTCAGAGCTCTAGAAGCACTTCAGACGAAGATAGCTAGCGAGATCAACGCTTGTTTCCAGGGATGTACAGTTGAGGTCCTTGTGGAAGAAAAGCATCGCGGTCGTTGGAAGGGTCGTACAAGGACCAACAAACTGGTCTTCTTCGAAGCAGATGGCGACCTGCGCGGTGCGACCGTTACAGTCAACATCGAGTGGGCAGGACCATGGAGTATGCGGGGGAAGTACGTTGAAACCACGCTGATGAAATCTAAAACCCCTATTGCGGTAACCACCTGAACACATCAGGCGGATCTGTTTTCCCATCGTTAAACCACAGAAAAGCGAGAAGCCGATCTGTATTCCGAATGGAATCACGGCTGTTATCTATGGTGGACCACCTAATATCCCTTCCAGGATTGGAACAACGTTGTACAATATGGCGTCGTTTAACCAGACCTACACATATCATCAAGGAAGGGATAAAAATATACATTGTCTATTGTGTAAACCTGAGATGTGATAAATCCTGGCAGTTTAGGGCTTACCTAAAGGTGTTTTCAGATCATGATGATTCGATGCTTCAATTACCTCACTTGACCTGAATCCTGGCCCGCTGTAGCATCTTGGGGAGCATTCCTCTTAGGCATACATAGTCCACGTGCCATAGAGGTTGGAAGGAGGCAAATAAAATGAAACGCTGTATCAGGTATAGCTTTACCCTTATGATCCTCCTCTTAGCTTCCGGTATTGTCTTGACGGCATGTAACTTTCCAGGCATGGAACCCACGCCCGACACCTTCGCGACATCGGCAGCTTTGACGGTTGCTGCCCGTCTGACGGAAGCATCTCAAGACACCCCTCTCCCACCACCCCCATCGCCGACCACACCACCCCCACCTGAACCAGCGACCGCTACACCGACTGAAGCCGGTCCGACTCTCACACCGACCCTGACCTCTACCATCACTGAAACCGAGGTTCCCTGCGATCGCGCAACCTTTGTCAAGGACGTCACTATTCCTGATGACACAGAGTTAATACCTGGTGAGGATTTCACCAAGGTTTGGCAGCTGAGGAATACCGGTTCATGCACGTGGAATTCCGCATACTCATTGGTCTTCGATCACGGTGATTCCATGGGCGGTCCAGCTTCAAAATCGTTAACTGCAGGCACTGTAGCACCTGGACAGGTCGTCGACATCTCTGTAGACCTAACTGCCCCGACCTCACCTAACACCTACCAGGGATGGTGGAAGATCCGTAATCCAACCGGTGTGGTCTTCGGTGTAGGTCCATCAGGCAATGTCGCTTTTTGGGTGAAGATCGTCGTCTCCCCAGAAACGACAACCGTAGAGCTCGTCCAGATCGATGGCGAAAGCGGATCGGTACGGTCGAATGGGACAGTCTTGGGAGTCAAGAATGTGGGTGATACTGACGGGGATGTGTCATCTCAAGCCTTTTTGAGTTTCGACATCTCAGGGATCCCCGCCGATGCGACGATCACAAAGGTGGAGACTGATTTCAACTCCTTTGACCAGCTCGGCGATCCGTTTGGCGATTTAGGTTGTCTGGATATCTTTAAGCATACCTACGGCTCGTTGGATGCGGGTGACTACTTCGCCGGTTCACCCTCGGGTCGACTGATCCGCTGGTGCAGTGCAGGTTCCCTATCGCCCCCGACGGTCGATGACGACATGGTAACTGCGTTACAGAGCAGGATCGGCACGAACCGCTTCCAACTCAGACTACAATTCCAGACCGACGTCTCAATCGACGCCGAGGCTGATATGGTCCGCTTCGGCACTCCGCTCAAGTTAATCGTTACCTACTACACTCCATAAAGCAGGCGAGATAACACGTTTTTAACCCTTTTCTCCCCGCGAGCGTAGGTCTCGCGGGGAGATTGCACGACCATACTTTCATGAGCGATAAGTCTCGATCGGTTATTTACAAGAACGCGGTACAATCGTCCCGAGTTACTTGGTAAGGAGTCGGCATGAGAAATAGGCTCATAAGGATTGTGGCACTTG
The DNA here is from genome assembly GCA_020350285.1 of Anaerolineaceae bacterium. Classification (GTDB taxonomy): domain Bacteria; phylum Chloroflexota; class Anaerolineae; order Anaerolineales; family E44-bin32; genus DUEZ01. The sequence goes on along the minus strand of CP070708.1, from coordinate 2,718,954 downwards.
GGGCCGTTGTTTTAAGCGCCGGCTGTAATTTTCCGACCCGATCGACGACATCCCTCCCAGGGCCAGCGACCCTGGCGGCTCGAACAGTCGAGGTGGCTCTCACCCAGGCTGCTGAGAACACGCAAATCCCTCCAACTCAACAGTCAACACCAAGCTCAACTATCTTTATCGTCCAACCTTCAGCCACAGGAAGCCCCATCGATTGTGTAGACTTGGCAACTTTCGTTGCGGATGTCACTTTCCCAGATGGGTCAACATTGACTCCAGGCGAACCCTTTCTGAAAATTTGGTCCTTGCAGAATTCAGGCAACTGTAGCTGGACTCCGTCTTACTCGATCGTTTTCTTTGGCGGAGAGAGGATGGGCGCATCTTCTGTGATCGCCCTGACGACCGACGTTCCGCCCGATGATATTGTGAATCTCGCTGTCGATATGATCGCTCCCATCCTGCCCGGCACCTATCAGGGTTTCTGGAGACTGCGTAACGCTGACGGTGTCCTCTTTGGGATCGGCCCGGATGGTGATCAATCCTTCTGGGTAAAAATCGTTGTCCCAGCTGAGTCGACACTCACCCCCACGCTGACCTCAACGTCGACTCTCACCCTCACAAGCACCCCCACACCAACTCCTAGCCCAACACTTACCCACACAGCTACGTCTACCCCATCCCCGACTGAAACCCCAACACCGACAGAAACAGATACCCCTACAGGCACACCCTCCAGCCCTTAGTAGCAGCCCTCATCGTATCCCTGACGACTACCGGGTGATAGCGCATCCATCCAACGCGTGATAGAGTCATGCCATGACCATTCCTGTTCTTGTTGTAGATGCCGCGGAACATTTCGGCATCCTGCTCCGCCAAACGCTCGAAGAAACCGGCTACTATAAGGTCACCCTGGCCGCAAGTGGGTCTGAAGCAATCGAGATCGCCCAAAGCAGCGAGATCCGCCTAGCGATCGTCGACTTCGATCTGCCCGATATCAACGGTCCTGATACCATCCGTCAATTACGGGCAGTCGTCAGCGATCTCGCTGTAATCGCCATCCCTATCAGCGCAGATCCCGATGATCCGGAATTAGGTGAACTCAAAGTCGACGGCCTCCTGACCAAACCCTTTTACCTTCCTGATCTCCCCAAGATCGTAGCTGGTGCTCTCGACCTTATGGCGGAGGCACCTACAACCCTCGGACCGACCACCACACCATCGGGTGAGCCCTTACCACCCTGGCTGGAAGATCCCGATCACGCCGGTCAGTACCTCACCCAGCTCTTTCTCGATGCTCAGGCACTCGCTGCCCTGTTAACGCGCGGTCAGCGTTTGTGGGCATACGCAGGCGATTTGGATCAAACCCACGCGGAAGCTATAGCCAATCTGATTGTGGAACATTGGACGAGAGAAGGGGCTCGAGGAGCTGTCACACGGTTCATCAGTCTCCCCGGTACAGATAGGGAGTTCATGTTCTATACTACCCACGTTGCTGGAGACCTAATCCTTTCCTTGATCTTTGCCTCGGATACCACATTCACTGTCGTTCGGCGTCAAGGGGAGCATATAGCAAAAACCCTCTCCCAGGTTAACCCCGCTGAAGACGACCTCTCAGCGAAGGAAAGTGCCAAGCCTGAGGGAAATCCCTCTCCTGTCCGTACCATTGAAAGCCCCAGTCAATCAACAGATCTAACGCCAGACACATCTGTCCAAGCACCTGAACTCCTCCCTGATTCTGAAGAAGATATGGCTGCAGAGAAGACATCAGAGGAACCACCTCCCGATCACACCTCTACACCCGATCAAATCTCCCCCACAGGCGAAGCACCTTCGGATCAACCCCACAATGTTTCCCCTCAGCCTGTTGATGATGATCCCGATGCAGAAGTAATAAGCCATGTCTGGGAGGAAGACCTCTCAGCCGAGCCGGATGTCAAACAGACCAGCGTTGGACAGACCATGGTTTTAACGGCTGTCCTCTTGCCACGTTCTCCAAAGCACCAGTTGAATGAGCATATCGCGGAGCACTTGAGGAGCTCATTCAGCGAAGTAAGTCATGTGTTGAATTGGGAATTCAACGATATCGACATTCAACCAGAGTATCTATGTTTTACTTTCGAAATACCCTCAAAGATGCCCCCTGCAGGGGCTTTGGAACAATTGCGTCAGGAACTTTCGAGCCGGGTATTGAAATCCTTCCCCGATCTGTCCCAGGACGTACCAGAAGGGCGTTTCTGGGCACACAATTACCTCCTCACCACCGGTGGTCCTCCCTCAGAGGCACGGATCCAAATCTTCATTCAAAACACCCGCCGTTCTCAGAACTACAAACCCTGAGGGACGACATCTCACACCAAATGACACTCCAATAGACAGAATTAGATTGGGAATTTGTATTGGAGGTAAGCTCTCCACATTCACACCTAGGATCTGGCAAACAGACAAGTTGGAGATCCATCCGTCTAGAAAGATCTCCCTGCTGAGCCACCAGGATGCTACAATTTACATACAATCGTTTTGTGGGAGTTGATCCTATGCCATCTCAAGCGCGTCTCTTCTTGGTCGACGGCCATGCCTTAGCCTATCGCACGTACTTCGCGTTAACCCGTGTCGGCGATAGTTCAAGATTCATGACCAGTTCCGGCGAGCCCACCGCCGGCACCTATGGCTTCACTTCGGTTCTGTTACGGCTCATCGAACAAGAAGCACCCGAGTATCTTGCCGTCTCCTTCGACACCGGTCCCACATTCCGTGATGACATCTACGCTGAGTACAAAGCGACGCGCGATAAGATGCCCGATGATCTGAGGGTGCAAATTGAACGTATTCGACAGGTGATCGCGGCATTTGGTATTCCCGTCCTCGAAGCCGAAGGGTTTGAAGCCGACGATGTGCTTGGCACCGTCGCACGACAGGCTGCGTCCCAAGGGGTGAGCGTAGTCATCCTTACCGGCGACCGCGATCTACTCCAACTCGCTGAAGAGAATATCGCTATACGTTTGATCGGTCAGAAGTTATCGGAGGCTTCAGATCATGGTCCTCAGGAAGTCGTTGAACGGTACGGCATCGATCCCCCTCAACTTGTTGATTACAAAGCTTTAGTCGGTGACACCAGCGACAACATCCCTGGCGTACGCGGTATAGGTAAGGTAACAGCGACGAAATTACTCCAAGAGTATCAAACCTTGGACAAGGTGTACGATCACATTGAGGAGATCCCTTCCCGCTTCAAGAACAAACTGGAGGCCGAACGCGAAAATGCTTACCTAAGCCAGAAATTAGGCAGGATCGTGACCGATGTCCCGATCGAGTTCGATCTCGAGGCATGCCGTGCTCAAGGATATGACCGCGATCAAATAACGGACCTTTTTCGTGAACTTAATTTTCCATCATTGCTCACTCGAATGTCACAGATGGACGAGACCATTACCGGTCAACAACTGAAGCTTTTTGTCGGCAGTCAACAAGCCGCCGTTATCGATCTCGGCGATGTCCATCTCATCGACAATCCAGAAAGTCTTGGGCAACTCACCCGTCAACTTGAAGGTGCAGATCAAATCGCGTTCGATGTAGAAACTACCAGCACAAACGCCATGCGAGCCGACTTGGTGGGGATCTCCCTCGCAGTAGAAGCAGGGAAGGGCTTCTACATCCCCATAGGCCACCGACCTGATCTCGCAGGTGGACCACAGGTTGATGTTGAAGCAGCAATAGAGGCTTTGCGTGGACCACTCTCGGACCTGAAAATAGCGAAAGTTGGTCACAACCTGAAATATGACTACATCGTATTAGCCCGAAACGGATTGAATCCCACGCCACTATCTTTTGACAGTATGATCGCAGAATGGCTCTGCGATCCTGGTTCGCGCAACCTTGGTCTGAAAAACCTGGCCTGGGTTCGATTGGGGCTCGAAATGACGGAGATCACAGATCTCATAGGTCGAGGTCGTGATCAACGATCGATGGCCGAGGTACCCATATCTGAGGTCGCGCCCTATGCCGTCGCGGATGCAGAAACCTGTCTGCGAATGATGCCTGGGCTTCAACAAGAAATGGAGGAGAAAGGACAGTGGCAGTTATTCCAGGATTTGGAAATGCCGCTGGTCTCCATCTTGGCCGATATGGAAATCTCCGGTGTCCGATTAGACACTGATTTCCTGGAGGGCTTCTCTGCAAGCCTTGCGGCTCGATTGAATGAGATCGAAGAAGATATTTACAATCAGGTCGGTCACTCATTCAACATCAATTCCACCCAACAATTATCCAAGGTTCTGTTCGAAGAATTGGGCCTCACACCCCCAGATCGGACACGCCGTACAGCTTCAGGATATTACTCCACCGCTGCATCCGTGCTCGAAGAACTGCGTCAATCTCATCCGATCGTCGAGCTCATTCTCCAACAACGTGAGATATCAAAGATAAGATCAACTTACGCCGAATCCCTTCCTCAAGAAGTAAACTCGTTCACAGGTCGGGTCCACACATCTTACAATCAGACCGGTTCAGTGACCGGACGTCTGGCTTCCTCCGACCCAAATCTACAAAACATTCCCATCCGCACCGATTTAGGTCGGGAAATCCGGAAAGCTTTCATCGCGGAACCGGATCATATGCTACTGAGTGTTGACTATTCTCAGATCGAGTTGAGGATTGTCGCTCATATGGGCGAAGATGAGGCCATGATCCAATCCTTTCTCGACGATCAAGATATCCACGCCGCTACCGCTGCAGCCATTTTTAATATCGATCCGAAAAATGTCACGCCTGACATGCGTCGGCGTGCCAAGGCGGTTAACTTCGGCTTGATCTATGGAATGAGCCCCTTTGGTTTAACAAGGACCACGGATCTAACGCTAGCGGAGGCAGAGGATTTCGTTGAGACCTACTTCGAACGCTTTCCTGGCGTTCAGAAGTACTTAGAAAACACTCGTCTCCTAGCCGAGAAAAATGGCTATGTTACCACTCTGCTTGGACGACGCCGCTATTTCCCACAGCTTCTGGCAGGCGCCACAGTCTCAGAACCTGCTCGTAACCGTGCTGTACGGGAAGCGATCAACGCTCCTATCCAAGGAACGGCGGCCGACATCATTAAAATCGCCATGCTGCGCCTTCCTGACGAACTCAAATCAGCCAACCTCGGTGCTAAGATGTTGATGCAAGTGCACGATGAGTTGGTCTTCGAGTGCCCTGAGGTAGAACTCGAGCCCACAACACAACTGGCTAAGCAGGTGATGAGTGACGCGTTTGAATTATGCATCCCGCTTAAAACCGATGCCAAAGCAGGCAGGAATTGGGCCGAGATGAGGGCCTTGGATTGAGGGTTCACTGCATTCCAGAGGCCTATCGGACTAGGTGAAACTTCCCACACGCTTTTTTGAGGCAGTGCCACCCAACCTGTGCTATACTCGCCTCGAAAGCACCCAGACTGTCGAAAGAGATAAGTATGGCTCGACGTGAAGAACTATTTGATGAATCGATGCGGTTGGGACATTCCGCGGCCTGGGATCTTCAGTGGGATAAAGCAATCGGCTTTTACCGCAAGGCTCTGGTCGAATCTCCCGACAACCCTAGTGCTTTAACGAGTCTAGGGCTTGCATTATTCGAGACTGAACAATTCAAAGAGGCTCTTGCCGTCTACCATAAAGCTTCCAAAGTCAATCCAGTTGACCCAATTCCGATCGAGAAATGCGCAGAGATCTTTGAGCGATTGGGGCAAATCGATGACGCCGTCAACCAACGTCAATCGGTCGCCCAAATTTACCTTCAACGAAAGGACGCCCAAAAGGCGATCGAGAATTGGACACACATCGCTCGTTTGAAACCTGATTTTCTCCCAGCCCGTTCCCGTCTCGCCCTGACTTATGAACGCACCGGACGCACGCGCCAAGCGGTTCACGAATACTTGGCCGTGGCATCCATTCTTCAACGCACTGGCAAGGCCGATCGAGCAGCAGAAGCGATTCAACGTGCGATCCGCCTCTCCCCTGGAGACCCTGAGGCCACGAAAGCTATGCAGGCCCTCCAAAAAGGAAAGGAGTTGCCCGCCCCTGCCCAACCTCGAGGCGCAACAGCCCCCCTCAGCATGGCCAAGGTACGTGAATACCTGAAACCGGAAAGGGAAGTCATTGATGAAGATGAAGGGGAGATGGCCGATCCTGAGGAAGCTGCCCAACGCCAAGCGCTCACCGTACTTGCGGGCTTACTGTTCGACGAACCCAAGGACGAGGAGAAAGAGGAAAAGCGAAAACCCCGCATGGCTAGGTTGACGGGTCGCCTTGGGGGAAAACAAGCGCCCGTCGGACAACCTCAGATGTACCGCTATCTCGGACAGGCGATCGACCTACAAACTCGGGGGCATGACGAGCAAGCCGCAAAGGAATACCAACGAGCCATTTCATCTGGATTGGATCACCCCGCCGCTCATTTCAATCTGGGGCTACTGCTGAAAAATCTCGAGGACTACGACAGCGCCCGAAAACACCTCATGGCCGCCCTGGGTCATCCTGAATTTGATCTAGGAGCCAACCTGGCATTGGGGCGCTTGGCACACGGTCAAAACGACTTGTCTGAAGCTGCTCGTTATCTTCTTCAAGCTTTGAAATTAGCTGACAGTCGATCTGTAGATCAAAGTCAATTCAGTCAGTTGAATCAATTCTATGACGCGATCCAGGCTTCTATGGCAGGAGGCGATGAGAAGGAATTAGCGAACATCGTCGATAACACACTTCGTTTCCTCAGCGGTCCCGATTGGCTTCTGCGATTACGTGAAGCCCGACGCGAACTCGAGAGTCAACGACCAGGTCCCGAAGTGGTCCCGATCGTGGATTTAATTCGCGAGGGAGAAGCTACAGATCGCGTGCTCAAAGCGATGGGACAAATTGAGGACTTGATCGCCAAGGAGCAGTACCGCGCCGCGATGGAAGAAGCCATGTTGGCGATTGACTACGCGCCCACCTATCTCGATCTCCACCTTCGGATGGCGGAGATTCTCATCAAGAGTGATCAGATTGAAGCAGGCCTCGGAAAACTCTCCACGATCGCAGCAGCCCACCAAGTACGGGGCGAAATCCCCCAAGCTGCCCTTGCCTTCAGTAAGATACTGGAAGTCGCGCCGATCAACATCCCCGCACGCAATCGCTTAATCGAACTGCTGGCTCAACAGGAACGGAATACAGAGGCTCTTGACCAATACCTAGAACTGGCGGATATTTACCGCCAGATGGCGGAGATCGACACCGCCCGTAAAGCTTTGGCTAACGCTCTCCTCCTGGCTCAAGACGCTTCGGTGGGACGAGAATACTCAATCAAGATCCTGCGACAGATGGGAGACATCGACCTCTCCCGACTCGATTGGCGACGGGCATTACGGGTCTACGAACAGATTCGAACGATCAATCCCGGCGACGAGGAAGCGAGAAGCCATGTCATCGATCTCAACCTGCGTCTCGGACAAGAAGACCCAGCCGCTCAAGAGCTCGATAGCTATCTTGGTCACCTGGTGGAGACAGATCGTAGCCATGAAGCGCTTAACCTGTTGGAGGAACTCGCACGAGAGCATCCAGGCAAACAAACCCTGCATGCCCGCTTGGCGGAGGCTTATCGAGCTGCGGGCAGGACGGCAGACGCGATCGCACAATACGACGCATTAGGCGAGATTCAACTCGACGCCGGACAGACGGAAGAAGCGATTACGACAATCAAGACGATTATTGGTCTTAACCCACCTGACATCGAGGGCTATCGTGAACTATTGCAAAACCTCGAAGGTGGGGGATGATAAATATTCGGGGACATGAAGAGCAACGAGCGTGACCGACCTCCTTAATGAATTAGCCTTCTATTTCCAACGCCTGAATTGGCTGAGCATCGTTGACCTGCTTCTGGTAACAGCCATCGCATTCTTCATTTTACGACTCGTTCAAGGTACCCAAGCCATTGTGCTGCTGCGGGGGATGATCCTGTTCATCATCGTCACGACCCTACTCACCGTCTTGCGCGGTCTGCCTGCGTTCTCTTGGTTACTCACGACCACCCTGCCAGCACTACTTGTTGCAGTTCCGGTCATCTTTGCCCCAGAAATACGACGCGCCCTCGAGCGACTCGGAAGAGCCGGGAGTCTATTGTCTCTCAGCGCGGGATCTAACCACACGGAGCGCATGATCGACGTCCTATCTGGTACTGTGCAACGTTTGGCGGATCGTCGCTACGGCTCACTGATCGTCGTTGAGCGTGAAGTTCATTTGGATGAGTATATCGAAACCGGCGTAAAACTCGATGCCCAACTTACACCGGAGCTTCTCCTGCAGATCTTCTTCATCAATACCCCATTGCATGATGGGGCAGTTATTTTGAGGGAGGACCGCATCATTGCGGCCGCTTGTATTTTGCCACTCTCCGCCAGCGGAACCTTATCAAGGTCTCCGGAACGCAAGATGGGCTTACGACACCGCGCAGCCCTGGGCATTAGCGAAGTCAGCGACTCGGTGGCTATCGTCGTGTCTGAAGAGACAGGCGACATATCCATCGCCCACAACGGACGCATCATTCGCCGTCTCGATCAAAATCGTATGCGTAATATCATGACCGCCATGCTCCCCCGCCGAACCGTACGTGGGTTGCCTGCCTGGTTTGAACGAATTCCATTTGAAAGAATTCGCCTCCGCAGGCAAGCACCCGGAGACTGAGAGTTATTGGCTATGCTTCGCTGGCTTCGGGAAAACTTAGGTACACTTCTGCTTTCCTTCCTCCTAGCGGTAACCGTCTGGGTGGCCGCTGTTAGCCAAGCTGACCCGATACTCGAACAGGATTTCCCCCAACCCATCGCCATCAGCTATATCGGTCTGTCTGAAGACATGTTGCTCCTCGGCGACCCTCCCGAGACCGCTACGATCACCCTTCGGGCGCCTGAATCTGTGTGGCGAGTATTAGCCCCTGAAGATATCCATATTGAAGCCGATTTGAGCGAGCTCGATGCTGGTTCCTATCGACTGGAGCTCATTCCACGTTTGGACCTCAAACCCTCTCGAGTAACGGGCATCGATCCCGCCTTTGTGAACCTCACGATCGAGCCATCCGCATCCAAGGTGGTCAGCGTCAACATCGTAACCTTTGATCAACCCGCACTCGGCTTTCAAGCGGAGGAACCGGTCGCTGAACCGAACCGAGTTACAGTCGTTGGACCGGCTTCGATCGTTGAACAAGTTCATGAACTACGTGCTGAGATCACCCTCACCAACCGGCGCGAGAGTATCGATCAACAAGTGCCGATCATTCCCCTCGATGAAGCAGGGAACGAAGTGGAGGGTGTTCAGATCACACCTGTACTGGTGCGGGTTGTAGTTCAAATCAAACTCGGGGACTTTTATCGCCTCGTGTCCGTGATTCCCATCATTCGAGGTCGGGAAGCGTTAGAAGAGCTTGGTCATTATCGGGTGACCAACATCACCTACACACCACGCGAGGTCATCGTCTCTTCCTCCGATAGAGAGGCGCTTGATGCCCTCCCCGTTTTCGTCGAGACAACCCCTCTCGATATCTCCAATCAGACTGGAATTGTCGAGCGGCGGCTTCCACTGAACTTGCCTGTGGGTGTCTATCTTGTCGGTGAACAAAGTGTTCTAGTTGTAGTGACCATCGAACCGGTCTTTAAATCGATCACGGTCACTCGCGAGATCGAGATTCGGGGTTTGGGGCCAGATTTGTACGTCATTACTTCACCCAGTACGGTTGACATCATCCTAACAGGACCTGCTGCGACCTTGGACGCTCTTCAACCAGAGGACGTCCGTGTGGTGGTGGATTTACTTGACTACATTGTCGGTAACTACCAAATTGAACCCCAGGTTCTCGTCTTGCCTGCGGATCTCGAATTTGAAGGACCTATACCTTCCATCATTGATGTCGATATCACCTCCTCACCACCTCCTACACCTACACCTTGATCGCGAAACTCCCATGACGAAGCCAGTTGTTGCCTTAGTAGGGCGCCCTAATGTCGGCAAATCGACCCTCTTCAACCGACTGGCGGGCGAGCGTCTGGCGGTTGTCGACGATACTCCTGGAACCACTCGTGATCGGCTGGTTGCTGAGGCTGAGTGGCGAGGGTTCACCTTCGATGTCGTTGACACCGGCGGCATTGACCCGACCGACCTTCGCCGTTGGGAACCGCTTTCGCTCGACTCGGCGGACTATATCCCACAAATCCGTGCCCAAGCGGAAATGGCGGCGCGCGATGCAGATGCTGTGCTTTTTATGGTCGATGTGGAAAGTGGGATCACTTCGGCCGATCACGAGGTGGCCGAGATCCTACGTAAGCTGCAACAGAAGCGCGGAGACAAACTTTGGCCACCAGTTTTATTACTCGTCAATCGTTGCGAGAACGAGGAACGCCGAGCACAAGCCGCTGAATTCTATGAGCTCGGCATGGGAGATCCTCTCCCGATCTCGGCTCTACATGGCACCGGGACAGGCGATATGCTCGATCAATTGATCGAGGCGTTGGATCTTGAAGGTCGTGCTGAAGAAGAACCTGATCCGTCGGTTAAGATCGCTATCATCGGACGGCCAAACGTTGGAAAATCAAGCCTTCTCAATCGGCTACTCGGCGAGGAGCGGGTGATTGTCTCTCCCATACCTGGTACTACACGCGATGCTATCGATACCCAACTGACCTACTATGGAAAACCGATCACCCTTATTGATACCGCAGGAATTCGCCGTCGCGGCCGCATCGAGCCGGGTGTCGAAAAGTACTCGGTCATTCGAGCGTTGAAGGCCATGGACCGCGCCGACGTAGTCCTGCTTATGATCGACGCAACGGAAGGAGTGACCGCCCAGGATGCACATATCGGTGGCATGGCGATTGACAAGATGAAGAGTATCGTCGTCGTGGTGAACAAGTGGGATGCTGTCGAAAAAGACGCCCACACAATGCCTGCTTACACAGAACACATACGCGAAGAACTGAATTTCCTCGACTATGTCCCGGTCCTCTTCATCTCCGCATTGACTGGTCAGCGTGTCGGGCAGGTCCTACCTACAGTGTTACAGGTTCAAGAAGAACGATTTCTACGTATCCCTACCGGCGAGTTGAACCGCTTGGTGCAAAAGGCTCTTAGCAGCCACGCGCCACCCACAAAACGGGGTAAACGATTGAAGATCGTATACGTGAGTCAAGTACGGAGCGACCCACCGACGTTCCTCTTCCACGTCAACGATCCTGACCTGGTCCATTTCAGCTACGAGCGCTATCTAGAAAACCAAATCCGTCGACACTATAGTTTCACGGGGACGCCCTTGCGATTCTCCTTCCGCCGCCGCTCGTCAGCTTGAAATATCCATCTACAATAGGATCCCCAATTTCTACCGCCGTAGGCTGTTACTACAGCCTGTAGCCGCAGGCTTTAGCCTGCTTATCCACGCACCCTAAAGGGTGCGGCTACACTTTTCTTCCTCTGTAGTCAAAGGCTTTCATAAGGGCCCACGGTCGAAGGTGTAAGGTGAACTTTCCTGCCCGTGCGCCCCTACATCTTTTCAATGTCATTCCGAGGAGCTCCGCGACGAGGAATCCCTATGATGAAGCTTTTGTAATCGATACATCATAGGGATTCCTCGCTCGTGTAACTCGCTCAGAATGACAAATGCGGAGGTGCCATCTATGTCGTAATAGCCCGGAGCCGCGGGCTTTCGCCTGCGTTGAATTATGCGTCGTAAAGCCTACGGTTATAGGCTTGAAACTGACATAGCCCCCTTCTCCCAAGTCGATTCAGGCCTTCGCATGATATAATTTTCCCGATATGTCAGGTGCTCCCACAATCGAACCCGCGCCCCCGGAGTGGGGCGTCTCTTCATCACCTAGCCTGGGTCGCCGGATACTGCGTGTGTTGGGGGAGCTGCTCCAAACCGCGCTGATCGCTTTCCTGCTCTTCATCGTGGTCAACCTCATAACCGCACGTATTCGCGTCGAAGGCATAAGCATGGAACCCAACCTCCATGACGGCGAGTTTGTCGTTGTGAATCGGTTAGCCTACCGTTGGGGTGAACCAGCGCGCGGTGATGTCATCGTGTTCCACTTCCCCTCAGATCCAAGACGCCGTTTCATAAAGCGTGTGATCGGGCTGCCAGGTGACACCGTAACGATCCGTGACGGAATGGTGCTCATTAATGGCTCAGTGTTAGAAGAACCATACCTTGACGAAGAACCCCGATACCATGGTGAGTGGAGGATCGCACCGAATGAGGTCTTTGTCCTCGGCGACAATCGGAACAACTCCTCCGACTCACAAAATTGGGGGCCCTTGGATATCAATGAGATCATCGGGAAAGCGATGCTTGTTTATTGGCCCATGGATACGATCGGTTTAATCCCCCATTATGACTTAGTCATCGCTGCAGAGCAGTGAAGGATCGCTGCCCTGATGGTGATCCATTGTGTTAGAATGAACATAAAGGCCTTATATCTTTCCTCGAGGCTATAAATGTTCCCTACCTTCAGAACTGGGTGATGCTAGCCATTAACGGTGATCGACTCACTCCTCTGGCTTGCCCCCCAGTAACCGTAGGGACGCCCTGCTCGGTTTTCAAAAGTGGATGAAGAATGGTCCACAAAATTGGGAAGACATTGAAGCTCAACGTAAAGGCGGGGGAATAACACATGGCACGGGATCCCAAATTCATATGCTCAGAATGCAAGGTTGGAACCCTTCGATTAGATTACGCATTCTACTTTACACTCCAAGATGGCCAACCAATCTGTGTCCCCGACTTCCCGGCTTGGGTGTGTGATGTGTGTGGTCGTAGGGAGTATGATTCCGACGCCGTAGCCGATCTGCGGGCGATTCTCGAAATGAAACCTGGAACACGACGAAAACTAAGTCGACTTCGAACGATTTCCGATCAAGATCATTCAACAACCTCTGTTGATCCCCAGCGACGGGCTTAGCTTCGGGAAGAGATGGGGGACCACAAAAGCTATTTACGTGATCGTGTAGGTGTGACAGAATAAAGTATCGAGGTCCCAATGGGGGTGCAGTCCCTAGTAGTTGAGATAAGTTGGCATGATTGAAACCAATGATCCACAATCCCCAATCCGAGTGATTGTGATCGCCGATGTTGAAAGCAATGCCCGATCACTGATCGACCGGGTGCTTAAGCCAGCAGGGTTTCAAGCATGGGGAGTCGGAAGTGAAACCCCACCCGCTGATGTATTGGTGGTAGATGTAACCCAGCTCCGGGGAGACCCTCTCGCAGGTTTACGTAACGAACGCAATCGAGGTGAAGAAGCGCCAGCCCTCGTGTTGGCAGCCCATATCCCTCACTCCCGTTTACGTGACCTTTTCCGTCTCGGCGTCCACGACTTTCTGCTCAAACCCTACCGTCAAAATGATTTGTGCCAAGCGGTCCGCGAATTAAGCGAGACTCGTTCGTTAGAAACCAATACCAAAATATTGGCACGGCGATTGGAAGGGATGCGCGAACAAGTTCGTCGTCGTTCGGAGGAGATCCGTCTGCTCAGTGAGATCGGGCGAGTTGTCGTCAGCCTTGGAGATCTGGACTCCATTCTAAGGCGGGTTGTCGAAGCGGCGGCATTTGTTACCGATGCCGAAGAGGCCAGCATCTACTTAGCCGAAGAAGATACCAACGAATTGGCACTACGCGCCAGTAAACATGCAGGCGAACGACATGCTACATTACAACGACTGAGGGTAGAGGATACCTTAGTAGGTGAGGTTTTCACCACCGGACAGCCTGTTCTTCGACAACATTCCTTCGAGGCCGGGCCGGTAAAGGTGCAAACCGGGTTCTTAGTACAATCTCTGGCCAAAGTCCCTCTCCGATTGAAGAACAATGTGGTCGGTGTGCTTGGCGTTTATCACCGAATGAACCCCACCGCGTTTAACGAACACCACCTGACACTACTTACCGCGCTCGCCCACTGGACTGGAGTCGCGCTCGAACAAGCCAGTCTTCTCAAACAAACTGAGGCAACCCCACACACCGACGTCTCTGTAACTGCGGCACCCCCCAGCCTGATTGATGGCTTGGAAGAGGCGATTGAAACCCTTTCACCGCTCTTAAACACCGCACCGAACGAGATGGGTGAAGCACAATTCAAGAAGCTCCAAGCGTTGCATGAGAATCTTCAGATGCTGCGCTCGCTTCCCGTCGCAACGCTCACAACTGAGGAGACGCATGAGTTAATTGATCTTCCCAACCTTATCGTACTTGTCGCTGATGAATATCGATTGAGCGCACACCGAAAAGGTTTAGGACTGATCGTTGAACATGGATTACCCATCCCACTTTTCCGTTGTGATAGTGGTCGCACACGGAAGATCCTCGAAACGCTCATAGCAGCCGCGATCCGCCGCACGAAGAGAGGTCACATTGTCTTGGAGACCAATCGATTCAAGGTAGAGGGTGGAGTGAGCGATGGGCTCCCACTCCCAGTAAACCTCCAAGTAAATGACGGCGTATGGGCCGCGATCAGGGTCTCTGATTCAAGTGCGGGGTTATCATCCGACACGGTACGCGCCCTCACCGATATCAACACGGATCCATCGGTTGGGCAGATGGGTCCAGGATTATCGATGGGTGAGATTCGCATGATCGTCGAAAGCATGGATGGTGTTCTGTGGTATGAACAAACTCCAGCAAGCAGCACAATAACCTTCGCCCTCCCGATCACATAAGTGGAGCACGACCATGGCCACGAAAGCAATTTCGGTTGAGATTTATACAACCAGCCACCGCGTATTGGGGCGGGTACAACCTGGCGGTACCGGTTTACTAACTTACCTAAATATCCCAACGACCTCCTATGTTGAAATTGAGGGGGCACACTTAATGCGCCTCCATCAGCCGGGTAGAATGGTCGCCCGCCATCCAACGCTCTGGCTCGTAAAGAGTGAAATCGTCACGATTCTGCTCAGTAAAAGACCTGAACTCGGTCCAACCACTTACGTTCGCGGGGGCTATACGACCACCGTTCCACATTGGGTACGGATCGTCATGGGAGGATACGAGCTTCGTGGCATCGTGGAGACTCCGGGCAAATTTAGTTTCGGTGCACTTATGTTCGAGGGGGATAGTATCTTCATCCCGCTCTACAACGCAGAATTGGGAGCCATCCTATTCCCAACCGTCCGAGGCGAAGCCCCGGCAATGATCTTTAACCGCAACATGGTCGATGCCATAGGTCTGTTAAGCAGGGATGAGATCCCAAGATCATCAGAGGGCTAGGGTTCATCTAACAACCGAATGCTTCTACTGAACAAAGGTCAACCGAACTCAATGGTTTCCATATCGATTGCAGAACCTCGACTGCTTATCCCAGACCACACGAATTCACAAAAAAGCTCAAAACTCAATCTTCTTTATTGTCCGGTGAATCCCGATCCAGAGTAAGTGAAGGGACGTTCTCAATTCCTAATCTTTAATGAAGGATCCTTACGATGCGACAACCGATCATTGCTGGCAACTGGAAAATGCATATAGGACGCGTAGAACAAGCAGTAAGCTTCGCGCGCCAAATTCGTGCACCACTAAACGAGATTGAAGGAATCGACCGCGTCTTATGCCCCCCATTCACGGTGCTAGCCGCCGTGGCTGAAGCTGTGCAACACACTCAAATCACGCTCGGTGCCCAGACCATGCACTGGGAGGAACTCGGTGCTCACACGGGCGAGATCTCGCCTGTTATGTTGTCCGAACTCTGTCAGTATGTGATCCTAGGACACTCGGAGCGCCGAGCCACAGGCGGCGCTTATGAAACCGATCAATCCATCAACCTGAAGGTGCAAGCTGCATTTGCCCATGGTCTTACTCCGATCATCTGTGTCGGTGAGAATTTAGAACAGAATGAGGCTGGTGAGACACATGCGTTCGTGGGAGGTCAAGTGCGCGCAGCGTTCGATGGATTGACACCCGAACAAGCGGTGAGTTGCGTCGTTGCGTACGAACCCATTTGGGCGATCGGTACAGGGAAAGCAGCCACACCAACGGATGCCAACCGAACCATTGGACTTACCGTCCGGGGCGCGATCGCTGAGTCCTTCGGCGAAGAAGTAGCTCAAACCGTGCGAGTTCAGTATGGCGGGAGCGTGAACCCAGACAACATCGCTTCTTTCATGGCGATGCCCGAGGTCGATGGTGCGTTGGTCGGTGGCGCGAGTCTCAAGCCAGATTTTGTCAAGTTGGTGAGAAGAGGAGCTGAAGCTTCATCTGGATCATGATCGCGGATTAGGCGTAGAACTCCTGAGGAGAAATAGCTCTAGCGTGAAACGTGATACGTGATACGTGATACATGAAACGTGATGCGTGAGAATATAATTGCGGCTTGCAACTTGGTGCTTATCAAAGTGAGACCGAATAAGGTTCGCTGACCACCTCCGCTACATCTGAAATCGTAATTTCGTCCACCACACCTACGATGACAGCACGTATGGCGCCGGGGTCGATCCCCAGGATTTGGCGAGCGCCGTTCCCCTCGTCGATGACCAATACCGTATCACCTGGACCCGCCTGTACCACATCCACTGCGATGTCATAGTAACCCGTCTCCTGCCCTTTGAGATCAAGCTGGTCGACCAGCAGTAATTTACGACTCTCCAGGTGAGAGATCTTGATCGTGGCTACAACCGTACCAATGACCTTGCCGATATACATCGTTAGTCGTCCTGCAATAGGTAATGCCAGATGGCCGTTGGCTTTTCTCGTCGGGTACCGCGCTCGATCTCTACCTCGTCCACAATGCCTGTTATCGCCAGATCAACCGGCACAAAAACCTCTGGGAGTGCTTGTGCCCCTTCTCGACTGGCGACCATAAACACCAACTCCCCTGGACCGGCTTGGGCGGTGGCGTCAGCCGCGATCTTCGGCTGACCATGGGGCTTCAAATCTTCATCCAGAGGTTGCACGACGAGAAACTTGATCCCCTCTAAATCCTCGTATTTCCGAGAAGCAACAACCGTTCCAAGAACCCGAGCGAACTTCATAATTCTCCGATCACCCTAGCGCGAAATCGTGTCGCCTCAGAGACGTTTTCCCACATCTCAGCATGAAGCTGCGGGATCACCACTTGACGCACGAGCAGTTCGGGTCTCTCCAGAGCCCCTACACCAATTTCTACCGCAGCCTCCACATCCGCGACCAGCCCCGAGAAGAGCACGATCCCCTTGCCCCCTAATCCGTCCGCCAGGCGTACCTCGACCAGGCGCACTTCGGCTCCCTTGATACCAGCATCCGCTGCGTGGATGCTGGCTGCGACCGTCGTCGTCTCGATCACACCAAGCGAGTCGGTGACCTCAGGGACGCGCCCCCCGCCGACGGCATCAACCACCTCAGGATGGACCTGCGGCAGCAGGATGTAGTCTACCAGGGCCGTCGCACCTACCTCGCGACCGGCCGCCACAGACTCTTCAACGTCGGCCACCATCCCCCCGATCAACACCAAGTACTTACCAGGCTGCACGGTGCCCGTTTTGATGGTGTCAATCGGAGCTCGTTTGACCATCGCATCAGCGGCCAGGATACCTGTCGCGATGCTGCTGAATTCCACTAATGCTAGGGCTGGTTCAATCATGTGTCATCACTACCCGTCTCAGATCGTCTTTAAACGATCCTGAAATGATCCTTCAATACACAGCGCCGGATACGACTGAAGCTGATAGGATTCGTGATGCCTTCCCCAGTGGGGCTGGCGATCGTAAATGAACAAAAACCCTCACCACCGTAACCCAAACCAGCGAAAGAAGGACCGTTCTTTACGAAAATGCTGCAATCCATCACCCGCGCCATACTGCTCAGGTTGTCCAGATTCTTCGAATACATAACCGCTGTGTGGCGGAAGCCTCGCTCCGCTTTGTGTGCCAGATCTATCCCTTCATTTGCATCCCGCACACGCACCAACGGCATAACGGGCATCATTTGTTCTGTCATGACCAAGGGATGGGTGTGATCGACTTCAGCTAGGATCAACCGGATTTCATCCCCCACCTCGACACCGATCTCCTTGAGTATGACCGAGGCGTTCTTACCGATGAACTCAAGTTTCATCAAACCCGGCTCTCCAGGAGGTGGCAGCTCTTTAAAGATGACCTGCATTAACCCCTCGAGTTGTCCCCCACTAATTTCCAAGGCACCATGACGGCACATCCAGCTTTTCAACTCGTCGGCGATGGAAGCCACAGCGAAGATCTCTTTCTCATCGGTACAGATAATGTTGTTATCAAAAGACGCACCACGTACAATGCCGCGCCCTGCCTGTTCCAAATCGGCGGTCTCATCCACGACGATGGGTGGATTCCCAGGGCCCGCACAAATCGCTCGTTTCCCACTCTGCATCGCCTCTCGCACTACGCCTTCACCACCCGTGACGGTCAAGATGTTCACCCTTGGGTGGCGCATGATCTGTTGAGCGCTCTCGATGGTGGGTTCTGCGATGGCGTTGACCAAATTGGCAGGTCCTCCCGCCTCGACGATGGCTTCATTCATAAGCTGCACGGCGAGATTGGAACAAGCCTTCGCCCCAGGATGCGCGTTGAAGACCACGGCGTTCCCCGCCGCGACCATCGAGATCGTGTTACAGATCACCGTCGATGTCGGATTGGTGCTGGGGATGATCGATCCGATCACGCCATACGGTGCGAACTCAAGCAGTGTCAGCCCGTCATCGCCCGTCCATGAAGTGGATTGGAGTATCTCTGTGCCCGGAGCGCGATTCGCATTGAGTAGGTTCTTCTCGATCTTGTCCTCGTACCTGCCCATCCCCGTCTCTTGCCAGGCTTCTTGTGCGAGGAGATGAGCGTTCTCGCGCGAGATGCGACGAATGTGTGAGATCATCTGCTCACGCACTGACAGAGGCAGATCAAAAAGTTGCCTGTAAGCTTCGTTCGCAGCCTCTACCGCGCTGTCCACATCTGGGAATAAGTTGTCCCCATGACGCATCGTAGGCGTTGATGTCACCGGGCTGGCAATCGCTGGGACCTCCGGTGGCGGACCGTGGCGCACCCGCTCCCCCTGTCGCAATTCAGACATCACTTGCTGCACGATAGCTTCAATACGAGCGTCGTCAATCATCAGCCTTCCCTAGACTTGTCGTATTTGACATCACCATCGACCTCAAGCAGATCGACGATCGCCATGATCACGCCGTCGCAAGGGCGCTGGTGGGTATACTTCGTCTGACGGGCGGCGCTCCCAGTGGCATAAAGCACGACCTCACCTAACCCTGCGCCCACAGCATCAGCAGCAACGCGATAGCCACCCGTTTCCTTCCCCTCGATGTCGAGCTGTTTGAGGACCAGGAATTTGAGGCCTTCGAGCGTCGTTTCCTTGCGTGAGGCGACCAGTGTGCCTACCACTCTACCTAGTAACATAAGGAACTCCGTTTCGGTGATCGGTGGGGATGATTATGGACCGCAGCGTATGGAACGCCTCGAAGGTTTGTCTCGACCCAACCGCGGTTGAGGTCTCCAATCGAGCCCTCACCATACCCCATCACGTTGTCACCCTTTCTTCGGGCGAGGGTCAGAGACCCTCACCCGATGGCCTTCGCTGAGAGATACTTAGCTCTCCGCTTCAGTTGGCGGACGACCCAAGGGCAACGTACGATCAACGTTCTTGTGAGGGCGAGGGATCACATGGATGGCGACTAGTTCGCCAACCTTCTCCGCACCACGTGCGCCCGCTTCGACTGCTGCCTTAACGGCAGCAACATCGCCACGAACGACCGCGGTCACGAAGCCGCCCCCGGTCTTCTCGTAGGTCACCAGCTCGACCTTAGCCGCCTTGACCATCGCGTCTGCCGCCTCGACCATTGCCGGGTAACTTTTACATTCGATCATACCTAGTGCTTCAGTAAAACCGTATTCTGCTTCTTCAGCCATGGTGCCCTCCTGATTAGGGTTTTTCGGTTGGGCTAGGGAAGCTTCCAACGCTTCCAGTGGGAACAACTTCGCTCACCATCCAGTGACACAAGCCGTGGTTGACACCAGGTAGGTGCTCACGATGTTCCCTAAAACGCTCTACGATTACCGACATCCGGTCTCTCCACATAACTAATCTCGACGCTTGGGCTCAACCTCGCGTCCACTGACACCTTCTAACGCAGCGATAGCTGCCCCATAGCCTGCCATGATGTCGCGCTCTTCTCCACCGAGATAGACACGACCAAAGCTTCCAAACGCGCGCACATCGAGGATGTTGATGTGCGATGCTTTCTCCGCCTCATTCGCTGCCAAAGCGGCGTACCCCGCCGGTTCAACTTCCAGCACATACAATGTCTCGCCCGCCAACAGCATGTGCCCATAACGCATGCGGTTGATCAACTGAACCTGGTGAGCGTCAATGTGGCGTATGATCTGACTTGAGACGACTTTCGGTTTAACACGATCGGATTCCTCCACCCCCAGTGCCTCCAGGATCGCCGCACCTGCGGCTCGCACTTCAGCCTGAACTTCATGGTGGACTTCGAGCAAACCATAAAGTCGTTCGACAATCTGCATCCCGGGTCGCACACGAGTGGCCTTCAGAGCGATATCGGTGATGCGGTTGATCTCGATGCCGGGTGAAATCTCAACCCACAGGGATGTGTCGTGCGGAAGAGGCAGGAAACCGCGCGCCACCGTACCCAAGTAAGCCGCATGCTGCGGTTGTAGGCTATCTAAGAAGACATACGTTCGAAGATCAACTGTCATTTGCAGTTCCCTCTTATTTCACGACCCAGAGCCTTGCATGATCTTGACACTGGCGCTCGCGCCTAGACGGCTCGCTCCAGCTGCGATCATCTTCTGGGCGTCTTCGAAGGTCCGGATACCGCCCGCTGCCTTGACACCCATTGCGGGACCCACCACACGACGCATCAGGGCGACGTCCTCTGCGGTCGCGCCTCCCGGACCAAAACCGGTCGAGGTTTTGACGAAATCGGCGCCTGCAACCTTTGCTAATTGGCAAGCGACCACTTTCTCCTCGTCTGTCAGAAGGGCAGCCTCGATGATCACCTTGAGGATGGCGTTGCCTGCATGACAGACCCTGGCGATCGAGGCGATGTCGCGCTCCACCAACTCATAATCACGGGACTTGAGGGCGCCAACGTTAATCACCATATCCACCTCGCTAGCGCCTTCCCGAATGGCCTGTTGTGTTTCAAAGACCTTTACATCGGTCGGGGTTGCACCCAACGGGAATCCGATCACCGTACAAACCGGCACACCACTGCTCTCCAAGAGCTGTGCACACAACTTCACATTGGCCGGATTGACGCAGACCGAAGCGAATTGATACTTGCGTGCTTCGTAGCATAGCTGGGCGATCTCATCCTGCGACGCATCGGGTTTGAGCAACGTGTGATCGATCATCGGGGCAACGGTGCTGTCAGTCGGTGCGATGCCCAGTGTGCTCGCGATACGGTCGGCACCTGCGCTCACAACAGGTTGTACACGCTCTATGTAATTCTGCGCCGTGATCGTGGACCCACCGTTGCCGGACGGCCTGGCTTCGTCCTCCTGCAGCAGAATCAACACATTACGCGTGATCTGTTCAATAATTCTTTCTATCGTAGCTTCGTCTAAGTTTCTCATCGTACCTTCAAACATCCATCGGCGTATCTCACTCGTACTATTTGTTTGTGTCGATGGATTCTTATGTTCGGTTGGGTCCTTTCGTAAAATCAAGATTTCCGGTTAATAGCCCTTTTCAACCTCAACGCTGAAAGCGCTTTTCGATCTCCATCATCTTGTCCACCCTGCGCGCGTGTCGTCCGCCGGTGAATGAGGCTTCAAGCCAGACCTTGACGATCTGCCGAGCCAAGTTGAGGCCGATCAGACCCGCGCCCAGGCACAAGACGTTGGCGTTGTTATGTTCGCGGCTGTTTACCGCGGTGGCTTGGTCGTAGCACATGGACGCACGCACGCCGGGCACCTTGTTGGCGACCATGCAGGATCCGATCCCTGCCCCATCGATCACGATCCCCATCCAAGCCTGGCCCCGCCCCACCAGCTGCGCCACGGCGAAAGCGAAATCCGGGTAGTCCACCGACTGCTTGCTATCCGTCCCACAATCGATGACCGTGAAGCCCAGCTCAGCGAGGTAGATTTTGACCGCCTCTTTGAGTTCATACCCACCGTGATCCGCACCGATGGCGACGTTCTGCGAACCTGGGGGGGCTGTTGGCGTAGGCTGCACACTTAACACTGAAGGACTGGGAGCGTCTCCCCCCTCGATCAGGGTCACCTTTCGATCCATGGCGATCTGACGGGCGAGAGGGGTGATCAGCGCGCCTCGGGGAACAACGAACTCCCCTCGGAAGGGGATCTCGTTGATGTCGCGTTCGGTAACCATGGGGCGAGAAGGGGTTCGTTTGATGCCCCCACCCAACCCTAAGGTGCGGTGGACGACTCGGCGGACCATCTGTTCAATACGATCTTTGTCCGGCACTACGATTACCTCCGTCAGCTGTCAGGCTGGTTGAATAAACGCAGCCCCACGGCTAGCGCACTTACCTCAGTCCACACCGATGATCTCTTCCGATTTACCATTTCCCTGATTGCGGATGATCTCCACATCAAAACTCGAGCGGTCCCCTCGGAACAGCCCATGGAAGTACTCCAACGGCGTTCCATCCGCCAGGTAACTTACGCTGTCCAACCTCAAGAGCGGCGAACCGATCTCGATCTGAAGCAGACCTGCCTCATGCTCACTTGCCACGACGGCATCGATCCTACGGCGACCTCGAGCGACGGAGAGGCCATACTCGCGCTTGAGGAAGGCGTACAGGGATTGGTGCGAGAGATCGGCGTTGATCAGCTCGGGACAAAGTTCATAGGGCAAGTAGGACGTCACCAGCACAATGGCGTCATCCTGAACGAAACGGAGACGCACGAGTTTGATCACTGGTGTGTTGGGATCAACTTCGAGGTTTTCAGCTAATTTTGGCGTGGCTGGGATGATCTCTTGCTCGAGGACCTGTGTAACAGGGGCGATGCCCTGTTCGAGCAAATCCTGGTAGAAGCCTGCCAGTGAGTGGACCAAGCTCCTGCTCCTGATCTTCGGTTCAGCGATGAAGGTGCCCCTGCCCCGTTCTCGCATGACCAATCCCTCGTCGGCCATATCCCTGAGCGCTTGCCGCACCACCGTTCGGCTGACGCTGAAGATGTCGCAAAGCTCAGGCTCGCTGGGGATCCGATCCCCGGGTTTCCAGGATCCGCTCTCGATCTGTTCCCGCAGGGCTTCTTTCACCTGGACGTAGTATGGGAGCGGGCTTTCCCGATCGATGTAAGTCCTCAAATGCGGGTTCCCTCCCCCGGCGTCTGTCACGATCTCACCCCGCCATATGTAATATTGTTACTACATAATAATCTATTTGTAATATTGTTATTACAATCACCATGACTCTACAATATTTAGGGGTCAGAGTCAAGTCCCCCCTCGCCCATACAGCATAGTTCCATGGTCATTGGCGTTGTTAACGTCAAATTACTTTCCTGGTGCCTTATGCGCTGGATTCTTCCCTCAATCTGAGCTATCATTCCCACACAGCGGTCACAGTAGGGGGTGCTATGAGACTGTTCTGGCTCGGTTTGCTTTGGCTGGCCGGGATTGCCGCTGGTCGCGCAACGCCTCTCCTCACCTGGCAATGGCTCATCTTGGTTGCGATCTCTCTCGCCGCGCTCCTCGTCTTCCATCGACATCAAGTCTATAGGTGGCTCTTCGCCGGCATCCTGCTTCTCACCCTCGGCGCGGCACGATACCAATCCTCCAAACCCGTATTCGATCCAAATCACATCGCCAGCCACAATGACACCGGACGCAAGGTGACCCTCACGGGCGTCGTCATCGACTCCCCTGACATTCGGGACACGTACACAGGTTTACGGATCTCAGCCGAACGGATCCGTTACGATGGCAGCTGGGCCACAGAGGAAGTTCACGGCTTGGTCCTGCTGCGCGCTTCTCGTTTCGATGACTGGGCGTACGGTGATCGCCTACGTGCTTACGGCAACTTAGAGACACCGCCGGTCTTTGAAACCTTCTCCTATCGTGATTACTTGGCCCGGCAGGGGGTTCACAGCCTGATGCCCTTCCCCACCGTTACCCGCATCTCCGTACGTCAAGCCAATCCATTGTTGCAGCTTATCTATGATTTCCGAAATCACGCGTTAGAGACGGTATACAATCTCTTCCCTGACCCAGAAGCCTCGCTCTTGGCAGGAATTCTCCTCGGAGTAGAAAGCGGTATCTCACCAGAGGTTCGTGAGGCTTTCAACCAGACCGGAACCACCCATATCATCGCCATATCCGGATTTAACATCACCATCATCGCGGCCATCTTCACCTCCACCTTCAGTCGCTGGCTCGGAGCGAGGCGTGGCGCGATCGCCGCTGGGGTGACGATCGCCCTCTACACTATTCTCGTCGGTGCTGACGCCGCCGTAGTGCGAGCCGCCATCATGGGAGGCTTGTCCCTTCTCGCCCTCCGACTTGGGAGACAAACCGACGGCATGGCCTCCCTCGCAGCCGCCGCCATCGCCATGACGGCATTAAACCCTCTCATCCTCTGGGATGTCGGCTTCCAACTCTCCTTCGCGGCCACACTTGGCTTGGTGCTTTACGCTGAACCCCTTCACAATGGGTTCCTCAGCACAGTAAAGCGACACTTGCCAGAGATGCAGGCCAAAAGGTTAGCCAGACCCATAAGCGAATTCGTCCTCTTCACCTTCGCGGCTCAGGTCACCACCCTCCCCCTGACAGCGTATTACTTCAACCGCATCTCCCTCTCCGCCCTGCTCGCCAACCCGGTCATCCTGCCAGCTCAGCCTCCGGTCATGATCCTCGGTGGACTGGCGACCCTGGCTGGATCGTTCTGGCTCCCTCTTGGTCGCCTCATCGCCTGGATCGCATGGCCCTTCGTGGCCTTCACCATCCGCGTCGTCGAGTTCTTCGCCGCATGGCCTATGGCGGTGCTTCCCCTCGCTCGAGTGAGCACCCTCACCGTGACATCGTTCTATCTGGTTCTCGCCTGTCTTGCTGCGTTAGTGAAGCTGCCACCAGAACGTCGGCCCAAAATCATCAGCGTGTTTACCGAAAGAGTGAGCCTACCGGCAGGCTTCACCCTAACCGCACTCGCCGTATCAACCATTTTGATGTGGCAGATGATCACTCATCGTCCTGATGGCCGTTTGCATATCACCGTCCTCGATGTCGGAAGCGGTGAGAGTGTTCTGATCGAATCACCCACCGGTCGCTTCGCGCTGATCAATGGCGGTTCAAGCCCGATTGCCCTCTCCGAAGCACTTGGCCGTCGCCTGCCGATCCTCCATCGACACCTCGATTGGTTGGTCATCGGCGGGACGCGCAACGATCAGGTCGCAGGTCTAGCCGATATCACCGAGCGATATTCCATCGGAAACGTCCTCCACGCTGGTCCACCTGGTAGAAGCGCTTATCGGCATTTAATTGATGAACTGACAGAGGCTGGACGCTCCATCATCCTCGCAGTGGCAGGTCAAACCCTCGACCTGGGCGAGGGCGTTCGACTCGAGGTTTTGGCCATGGGCGAGCATGGCGCGGTGCTGGAGATCACCTACCATCGAGCCCGATTTCTACTCGCACCGGGAGCAGATCCGGCTCTGGTGAGCGAATTCGAGAGGAAGAGGTCGATCGGGCCAGTGAGTGCCATTCTCCTCCCCGATGGTGGCAATACGGTTGTCAATCCCTATGGTTGGCTCAATCAGCTTCAACCCATGGTCGTGCTG
Source organism: Anaerolineaceae bacterium (assembly GCA_020350285.1). GTDB lineage: Bacteria > Chloroflexota > Anaerolineae > Anaerolineales > E44-bin32 > DUEZ01. Next base: position 2,693,215 of record CP070708.1, on the reverse strand, counting down.
ATCTCCGTTGAAGCCGGTAACTCGCGCGGGTTCCCTTCCATCGATGTGTTAGACACGTTGCAAGGAAGAAACGTCCTGCGTACCGATATCAACGGCTGGATTGAATTGACCACGGATGGGATGCGTCTGTGGGCGGAGGTCGAGCGTTCACCATGATGTAGGGGCGGGGTAACCCCGCCCCTACTCGCGTTGCAGATTGAGTACATTTTGTAGGGGCGACCGGCCGGTCGCCCCTACGACTTATTAGTTTCATTCCGGGTAGTTAAAAGATTGGATCTAGTTGACCAGGGATGGGCAACAGTTATGCGCGGAGGTTGAGCGAGAAAACTGAGGAAAGCCCCCATACCCGGACCGTTTAAATGGTCATTAGCCATTCCGTCATGGTTACAAGCCTAGTCGCAAACCCATATACTGAAAAATAAAGAGAAAAGGAAAGGAAGGTGAAAATCATCAACGATTTCTTTAACAGATCAAGACCATGAAAGAACGTATTAAGAATACGATCCGACGCTATGTCATTGCTCTTGTGTGGGTCTACTACACGCTCCTTTTTCTATGGGCAGCCTTATATTTCGTCACCGGTGACCGATATGGCATCGTGGCGATTGTTAACTCATTAGCCCTATACATCTTCCTCCCCTTGCCTCTCATCCTACCCCTTGCGATCATCTTTCGACGACGCGAGTTATGGATTGGATTGGCTGGCGGTGTAATGCTGTTCATCTGGTTATGGGGTGGTCTTTTTATCCCTCACACTTCACAAGCTCACACAGAGGGTCAACCACTTTCCGTGATGACCTACAATGTGTTAGGAACTCACCAACAAACCACCCCCGCTATTGAAGTTATTCGTACTGAGGATGCCGATGTTGTCTTCATCCAAGAGATCAACACAAATCTGGCAAAAACCATTGAAGAAGAACTATCTGATCAATACCCATATCAAGTTCTTGACCCCTATGATGATGTCACCGGTATGGGCACGATCAGCAAGTTCCCAATTCATCCAACAGGGGAAACGCTTCCTTTGAAATGGGTTGGCGTCCCTCAGATCCTATCTCTCGATTGGCATGGACAAGACATCATATTGATCAACTTTCACATGTGGGCTACTGGGCTGGCGCCCCCAAAAATCATCGCAGTAAACTACCGAGCCCGTGAAGCGCAGGCGCTCTTCCTGGCCGATTTCGCACGTGTAGCTGCGTATGAAGACCCGGTCATTGTTGCCGGTGATGGCAATTTCACAGATCTAAGTGATGCTTATAAACTGGTCACCAATGTTCTCATCGATTCGTGGAGAGAGGCTGGCTTAGGCTTCGGACATACCACGCCCGGATGCGACAGGTCAGGTGGATCCCGTCCTCACTTTTATGGTATACCCGTGCCGAGATGGCTTGTGCGGATAGATTACATCTTCCATTCTAACCATTTTGCTTCTGTTGAAGCCCGCCTAGCACAATTCGATGGCGTATCAGATCATCGAGGAGTCATTGCGGAGCTTCTGCTTGAAAAATAAAACCTCGCCCTTATCAATGCTGATTTTGATCGGTGATTATTGCGAAGTATGTGATAAAACACTGCGAATACATATGTGGTCACGAGATGTAGAACTACAAGAGGCTAAGCAGTGAAAGTAAGCCGAAGGGGATTTCTTAAAGCCCTAGGGCATGTATCGCTAGGTTACCTTCTGGCAGGCATTGGTGCCTATAAATACGGCACCCTGCTTGAACCAGAATGGCTGGCCATCGAACATGTAACAATCCCGATAGCCCGACTGAAACCTCTATTCGAGGGCTTTCGTATTGTTCAAATGAGCGATTTTCATCTGCATCCCTATACTCAAATTGATCATGTAACAAATGCGGTGGATGAAGCGAACCGTTTAAAATCTGATTTGGTGGTTCTAACAGGCGACTTTGTATTAGAAACCGCTGACTCAATCTACGAGCTAGCCCCAATTCTCTCTCGACTTAACGCCAAATACGGAGTGTTTTCGGTACTCGGGAATCATGATCTGTGGACCGATGCAAGCGTTGTTCAAACCGGCTTTGAGGAAGTCGGGTTACCGGTTTTAAAGAACAGTGGGGTCAGTTTGAGCATTGGTCAAGATATGATCAATCTAGCTGGCTTGGATGCTGTGTGGGGTGGTCAACCCGATTTGAAGCAGGCGCTTAGAGATCTGCCTCAGGGAATACCCACAATAGTGCTCATGCATGAGCCCGATGTCGCTGACATCTTCTCTCAAGATAAACGAGTTTCCTTACAACTTTCAGGTCACACACACGGTGGCCAAGTCAGAATACCAATTATGGGTGCACCCGCCCTGCCTAGATATGGCAAGAAATATGATTCTGGGCTATACCGTGTCAATGAAATGTGGCTCTATACCAATCGCGGTATAGGAGTCATTGGTCCACCAGTGCGCTTGAATTGTCGACCCGAAATTACTGAAATCACATTGGTGGCGGATAGATCTTAGAGTCTATGATCAATGAACGCACCGCTCGAAGTGATTCGCCTCCACATCGCCATGGCGCGTGAATCGGATAACGTTTAGCCGTTCACCATCAAGAAGGGTCTTCCATGAATCGCCGATCCAATGCAGGATAAATATCCACCCCCGAAGCTCTATCACGAACTCGCCTTGTGGTGGCCATTGCTCTCGTCACCAGCGGATTACGCCGAGGAAGCCGAGTTTTATCGTAAGACGATCATCTCGTCTTGTTCTACGGTGCCTGAGACCGTACTCGAATTAGGATGCGGTGGCGGGAACAACGCCTCCCACCTGAAGAAGCATTTTCGCATGACTTTGGTCGATGTCTCACCCGACATGCTCGCCGTCAGCCGGTCACTCAACCCGGAATGCGAACACCTCCCAGGCGACATGCGTACGGTTCGCCTTGAGCGAACCTACGATGCGGTTTTCATCCATGACGCGATCATGTACATGACCACCGATGAGGATCTCCAACAGGCGATCGAGACCGCGTTCCTCCATTGTGCGCCCGGCGGAGTAGCCCTCTTCGCACCGGATCACACCCAAGAGACCTTCCGCCCCTCAACGAAACACGGCGGTCACGACGGAAACGATCGCGGACTGCGGTATCTCGAATGGACACGGGATCCTGACCCGAGCGATTCGACATATATCGTTGACTTCGCGTATCTCCTTCAAGAATCGGATGGCGAGGTTCGCTGTGAGTACGATCGTCATATCTGTGGGATCTTTGGGCGTGAAGACTGGATCAGGATCATCTCGCAGGTTGGTTTCCATGCACATGCTCTTCCATTCGAGCATAGCGAACTCGAGCCTGGATCCTGCGAGGTGTTTATAGGTGTAAGACCGATTAATTAAGGACCCATCGAATTGTGAGCGACGGTATCTGCTTACGTTCGTTCCAGGCAGTGGATTCTATGGTCCTACTCTTGAGAAAACCTGCAACACTGATAAAGCTCTTATGTGCAATCAATCGAGTGGACTTGGACTTTATCTTCGTTCGATAAAAAAAATCTCAGAATAAAAATGCGGATACCAAAAAATCTTCAGAGCCTTTTGTTTCATCCGTTCATCGCCCCAGCTTCATCCCTTCTCGCAACCGTTCTTTTCGTTATTCTTATCATCCTACGATATGACGGTGAAAGACGGCTTTATCTTCTTTATTACTTCGCCCCTCTAGTGATTCCTTTTGTCGCCTATATTTTTGACAGATTGAAGAATTGGGACACGCTACATAATGCGCAGCGGTTAATTGATATTTTCGTGCTGGTTGTTTCGCTTCTGCGATTGTTTATCGCCGTTCCATTCATCTCTGGCCATGCACTTCTCCTGACATATATTGCATTTAGCACACAGGGTTTGTTCTCGCGGGTAACAGCCGCACTCGTACTGATCGAGGTTTTTTATATTAAGATTTTTATATGGGATGACATTACTTTCTTTGGCGGTGCGCTTATTGGTATCCTCGCTGCCATTATCTTTGGACGTGTCCGAAAAATATCGTAATTGAATTGTGTCTTGATATCGATGAACGAATAGATTTGAAATGAGAAGACAATCATGCAATCGAATCCGAATAACCTCACCAAGATCATCGATCTCCATCTGCCCCTCATAGGCTTCTACGATGCGCCAGATGAATATCCTTTCCATCCCTTGGTAGAACCCAGTTCAGACAAACGTTGCGTTTTCGCTTTTTTTAACCATTGGCTCAACGGTGAAACGCTTCGTATCACCAAGGACAACTATGGTTGTGGAGGGGCTGGTCATTGGCTCTGTGGAATCACAACACGATCACGCGAGGACTATATTAAATTTCTCGTAGATAACGAAGGTTTGAAATCTTCCCACGACCTCATGAATCAATGGCTGGCTCAACGTAAACCCTATCAACAAGAACATTCGAACATCCTCATCGGCCCACTTAGAGAAGGACAATACGAATTCCTCAAAACCGTCACCTTTTATGTGAATCCGGATCAATTGAGTGCACTCATGTTAGGCGCCCAATACAACAGCGCGCCGGAAGATCCTTCGCCTGTCATTGCCCCCTTCGGATCAGGATGCATGGAGATGGTGGCGCTTTTTGATGACTTGACCATCCCACAGGCTATCATCGGGGCGACGGATATCGCGATGCGTAAGCATCTACCACCTGACGTTGTCGCATTTTCTGTCACCAAACATATGTTTGAGCAGCTCTGCAAATTGGACGAGTCCAGCTTTCTCTACAAACCGTTTTGGAACAATCTCAGAAAAGCGAGGGGAGGTCAGGTCGCTTGAGTTGACTTGAATGCTTGCGACCTTATCCAATTCTGTAATCCCAACGAAATAAGCACACCACCGTAGCAGCAGGCTTCAGCCTGCATTTCTCAACGCACCCTAAAGTGTGCGACTAAGTCACGATTCTTTTGGATCCCTGCGGCTCCGCTTCTGCGTACAAGCAGAGCTTGCGCACTCCAAATCTCTCTTCCATTCAGAGGCACCCACGATTATGAAAAATCGTTGGGAACTAACGAAATAATTAGCTGTCTAAGACCTTCGCTCAAGAAGCCAAAAGACGATCGCCATCGCTATCAACCCCAAACCATCAAATACGATAAAGCGGACGCCTGTAGCCCAAAGCGCAGGATGTCCAGCCGGCAGGGTGGTCAGGAGCCATGTTTCACCAAGCACACCTATGGTTTGTTGGACCAAGACAATCGCGAATAGGGTTCGGTAACGGTCGGGGTGAATCACGACTAAGGGATAGGTCGCGTTCCACATCAGGAAAAGGATGCCTATCGCCTGAACGATGATACGTCCTTGAACACCTGTCAACTCAAAACCTGGCACATAACGTTCAGGCTGGGACAAAAACGCAAGGGCACAACTCACGTTGATGACAAAAACCACACCAACAACAAACCGAGCCAACCAAAGCAGGCTCGGTCTACTCTTGGGATCATCTTGAGATGACATCCACCTTTTCCCAGACTATAAGATAGACAAGATCTCTAAATTCCCGAACAGATTTCTTAACAATCGTACTACACACTACTTATCAATAAACGACCTACCTCACCTTTTCCATATCTAGACCACGCTCAGCAGCGCGTGCATTTAGCCAATCGTCCATCGAATCGGGTATCGGTTCAACCTCGTCCGCAGGACGACGCACCAAGCTTAAAGCCTCTTCCGGACAGAACGGCACACAAACACCACAGCCGACACAGCGCATGCTGTCGACCTGAAGGACACCATCCAGCGATAAAGCATCGAACTGACAATGCTCAATACAAAGGTCGCAAGCTGCGCACAGCTCTTCTTCCACCTGGTTGATAAATCCAGACCAATAGACGGCATTAGCAATTCCGAGATCAGCTACCCCCCTCAAAATACCACATGAACATGTGCAGCAATTGCATATGTAGGATATGTCTTGCTGTTTGTTGCTCACCGTGTGAACCAATCCTGCATCGGTTGCACGTTGCAATGTGGCCATCGACTCCTCACGCGTCACCGCGTTGATCACCGGGTTGTTATCAAAGGCACCCGGTCTTTGACTGAACGTCATGCATACATCCACTGGATGATCACATGGATCGCCGATAAGCTCCTTCTGTTTGCGACAGATACAATCCAACACGCCCCATGCCTCGGCCTCATTCACAATTTCGGATGCGCTCTCGAAGGGTTGCACCTCCATGTCGTTCCGTACGGTCTCGTTCACAGGTATGACGCGATGATAGGGCGGTTTCACACCGAGAACTTGACCGAAAACTGTCATGTAATAATCCTCAAACAACCTCGCCATCTCGGCATCTAGGTTTCCGACCTGCATCTCGTAAATACCGACCACGAAAGGCATCAACCCATAGCCTAGACCCTCCTCTGTCCGTCCGGCCGTGATCAAACCTTTGCGAGCCATTCCTTTCAGTAGCTTGGAGAGCTCTACCGGGTCACCGCCGATTCGATCTGCGATCTGCTCTGGAGTCTCCTGGGTTATGCGCAGCTGTGCAGCTATCGCTGCCTCCTCAGGCGTGAAGATTTTAGCCAGTAATTTAAGTTCGACATCGTCCTCCGTTGGCGGGAAGCCATTGGGGAGCGCATCCAACCTTTCAGCCAGGCGTTTGTAAGGGCCATCTTCCATCATAATTCCTCCTCCACTTTGCACTCGTAAATTTCACCAAGACAACATAAGACCGAAGTTACAGAATGAAGATTATAACGCAGGTCAATAAATATCTCCTTCACCTACCTATCAACGATGAGACATAAGTCGATCGCAAAGAGGTTCCAAAATAAACGTCGGGGGTCTAAGACCCCCGACAATCCAATCAGCGTATCAATACTTATCTTGACAAGAATTCAGATAACCTGAAACCGCACTCGTTTATAGTCACTCCTCGATCAAATAGACCCACAGACATCCGGACGGGACGCCATCGGGATACTTATCAAGATCGCTCTGGCCCACCTCGTAGGGACCGAGGCTCAAGACATACCATGCCGTCCATTCCGGTATGAAGACCATGTGTTCCTCTTCTTTGTTGTCGAACTCATCTAAGAGGACCATTCGATAATCGTAAATGGAGGTCCAACCGTATCGAAAATCGGTCTTGATCTCATACACATCCCCCTCGTGCAAATAAACGCCGAAGAGAAGCCTGCCACTCATCGTGGTTATGAGAAGCTGCCTGCATTTCTCACCCACCCACATACCTGGTGCTTGAAAGGCTCGATACAAGAAAATGGTCTCACCGGTCTTTACCGCAGTACCAGCCGTTGGGTATTGTTCAAGGATCGTGCCGAAAGGCTGATCGAGATCAAACACGTCGCTATAGAGAAAAGTGAATCCTGCCCCATAGAGCACATGTCTTGCATCTAAGTAATGCATCCCCACCACATCAGGGACAATCCGATATCCCGCTGGCAACTCCGTTGATGTCGGGCTCGGCGTTGGTGGCAAAGTATCTATCGCCGTGAATTTGATGGTCGGCATCGGGGTGTCCGCTGGCAGCGTTGGAGTCTGCGTGGCTGGCTCCGGGGTGAATGTCTCCGTGCTGGTAGGCGGGATGGGCGTATCGGTGAAGCTGACGGGTGTCTCTGCCGCCCCCCTACATGCGACCATGAACAACCCTAACGATATGAACAAGAGTGGTCTCACACTAGATTTACCAAGCATCCGTTTCCCTCTTAAGCACCTTCATGTAAAAAGGTTCCCAATCCGCAAGTGTACGGCAATATCCCCAAAATGTGCAATCGGGTTCGAGCAGCTCTTGGAGATTTGATATCACTGACGAAGAGGGTGCATTCTGATGTACTTTTCGAATAAAGCGTCCATCCCTCAAGAACATCTTTAATACGATCTGGGGCTTTCTCAAAGACAAAATTCAAGCTGTACCCACTTACTGTCGAAATCAGAAATGAGGTAAACTCATTGCGTCAAGGATCCTAACAAGGAGGTTCACTGTCATGGACATCAGCGACCCCAAGGCGATGCTTACTGCGCAGCTACAACCCTGGCACGAAGCGATAGCTGATCCGTCTAACACTCAGGAGGGGGTTCTCAAGCGTCTCCTCGTTGATTACGCCAAAACAGGCTACGGTGAACAGCACGGCGCTTCGCAGGTCAGCTCTATCGAAGACTATCGGCACGCCTTCCCAGTAGCCACTTATGAGGATTTCATGCCCCTCATCCAACGTTTAATGGCTGGTGAGGTAGACCTCTTGTTGGCCGAAGAGCCCATCGGTTGGGCGATCACTCGCGGGACCACAGGTGATTCAAAGTTCATCCCCATGACCCCGACCGATCTGCGTTTGCGCATCAGCGCCGGTCGAGCCATGATGAATTATGTCGCCAATTCTGGACGTTATGACTTGTTCGCGGGAGTCAACCTGAACTTGAATTTCCCCTCCGTCGTTGGCACGGTATCGGTAGGAGATCAGGAGGTGGAATACGGCTACAGCTCAGGGATATACACAAAATACGTCTCGACCCGTACCCCCATCAACTCAATTCCAACCCAGGACGATATTGACGCATTGGGAGGGGGTAAGACGAAAAAGGATTGGGATGCACGCTTTGAGTTAGCCTACCAAAAATGTAAAGATGAGAATGTTACCTTGGTGGGTGGCGTAGCTCCAACCGCCATACGCTTTGCGCGGTACCTGCGTCGTACACATAAAAAGTATCCCAAGGACCTATGGCAAACCCAGATCATGACCCTGGGCAGTGTCCCCGGGATCAACACCAGCCTCGAACCCTCGCTCACATCCCTCTATGGACCTGTGGTCATTCGCGAAATCTATGGCACGACAGAGGGGATGTTCGGCCAACAGCGCGATGAGCAACGGGCTTGGGTCCCGAACTATGACATCTTCTTCTTTGAAATTGAGACCCGCTCGGGGATCAAGATGCTACACGAAATGCAACAAGGTGAGATCGGCAGCTTGGTGGTTTCAACCCCGATCCTGCCGCGCTACAAGATCGGCGATTTGATCCGCGCGATGCGTCCGCCCTATTTCCGCTGTATAGGTCGAGAACGTTGGTGGACGCCCCTGGAGTATGCCTGGGGCGAACTGATGTCCTTTAATTTCGATCGGTTGTAATTTAACTTTGGTTACCAACGCCTGAAAAGCTAGCTTGCATCATGACTCAAGCTGGATCAACTTCGGCGTCGGAAACCTCCCAAGAGAAAGGATACACCAAGGGCGATCAATATGATCGGCCAGATGATCTGCCACCCCACTGTCTCCCCCAAACCAATCCCCAGGAAAACTAAAGCCAGGATCAAGGTCCCTACTACAGGGCGGCGGTAATCGGGCACCAACAAACGGACAAGAACCACGCCCAAGAAGATCACACCTGCGCCTGCGAAGATCAGCGACCAAGCTTCAAATCTATCGAAAGGAGGTCCAATCCTTTGAATCCAGTCTAAATTCTCTGCTAAAAAGACAATTCCGGCCCATATCAGGATCGCAGCCCAGGCGATGCTTCCCAATGGATCACGGCGCCATTTCTCGTCCCAGCTTTTCTCCTGCTCTTTCTCACTCCACTTCTCGTCCCTTTGGGGTTCCTTCTCGCCCTTCTCGCTTGGTTCCATTTCGGTCATGATTTCTCCTCCTATGAGATCTCAATGCCAACAGATGTCAGGGAACCACATAATTAATATTTTCATCGCACTGGGAAATACTCAAACGTTCGTCAGGTCCCCCGACACGGCAAGACACTTATAACTTAATAGATAGTTTAGCCTATTTTATACCAACAGAGGAAATTTTTAATGTAGCGATTCGATGATGAGTGCGAGTGATTCGATGTCACCTATCATCAGATTGTTATGGAAGTATATGGATGGGATTGGGAATCAGGGATCAGGAGGCGACCTTCAGTGAGGCTATGATGGCGAGGTTGAATGAGGTGTCTTGATGAAAGCTCAACCCACCCCAGAGGGGAGAAAAGAGTGGATCATCGTTCGTAGGTTGTCGAACGAGAATGGCTTAGCGACAAATGCGTCCGCACCGGCTTCCTTCGCTGCAGTGCGTTCCTCCGGCAGTGTCCTGGCGCTGACCACAATAGTAGGGATATCCGCAAAAATGGGTTGGGATCGCAAATCACGAATCAGCCAAAGGCCATCGATATCTGGCATCATGATGTCTGCCAGGATGAGATCGGGTATGAATATCTTAAGCAACCTCTGTGCATGAGGAACATCGTATGCCAAATATACCTCAAAACCATCCCGGCTGAGGAATTCTTTCATGATGGCACAGTACGATGTGTCATCATCTATCACAAGTATCATTAATGGATCTTCGGACATATTGAATGTGCCTCACTTCGAACATGCATCATTTTTCGATGCATGTTCTGTGCCACACCACAAAAGCTCCTTAGAAGAGCTACCGGTCTCAGATGAGGCATCATGATGATCGCCATGAATCTGATCACCGATCATAGTCAGAAGAACGGCTGCAGATCCTCCTAAATCCATGGATGGGCGCATACAAACCACCTCAATTTGAAAACCAGTGGACGCAACGACCGCGTGCGATAATCACACCCGTTCCGCGATAATCCATCCCTTGGTCAATAGCAGACCGAATGTCCTCCCCACGGTCGAGGTCAACCACCCAAAGCTCACCTACGCCCGAATCGCGTGCCATCTCAACCAAATCAACCGCAGGTTGAGATGCACCTCTTGCATCAACGCTGCTGGCGGGGTGAGGCTGCCCACCTGAAAGACCAGTTAACCCATTATCTAGAATGATGATCAGAACAGGCACTTCCATGCGTGCTGCATCCACCAACCCGGCGAGTCCGGAGTGCAAAAAACCTGAATCTCCACACAAAGCGACAACACGCTTCCCCTCACCCCGTCCCATAAGACCAAGTGCTATACCCGATGCCATACCAATGCTGGAACCTAAACTGTGTTTGACATCCATGATTTCATATGGTGGTAACTGCCCCCTGACCATACATCCTGGGTCACCGACGATAACAACCTCTTCCCGTCCCCCATGCTCCTCAACCACCTCCAGGAGCGCTTTAAAAACCGGGATATAAGGACATCCTTCGCAGAGTGGCTCCCTACTAGGTCTTGGACGAGTGGCCTCTCCCTCTGCGGTTAGAACAAGATTAGGCAGGAAGCGATTGAGGGCATCCCCTATTTGGGGTGAAAACAACTCGCCGATCCACTTTACATGATCGGTGTCCCGACCGTAAATAGGCAGGGTCATCCCTGCACCCTGGGCAATCTCACGCACGGCCCGTTCGAGAATAGGGGCGCTCTCCTCCAAGACGAGGATTGATTCCTTCCCTTGGATGAAAGTTTGGATCAGATTGCGTGGCAAGGGGTTTAGTGTTGTTATTCGAAGCACACTTATCTCCCGATCCCATTTGGAGCGCAGGATCCTCATGAGCTTGCTGTACATGAACCCCGTTGCGATCACCCCATGCGAAGCACCACCTTCCACGCTGTTAAGGGGAGAGATCTCAAAACGAGTTCGGATGTCATCCATCTTCTTTTTCAATGTTTGATGATGCGGCACGACATTAATCGGTAAGACAACCCAACGGTTCGGATCTCGTTGATATGATGGCGGCTGCTGCCCCGAATATCCCTCCTGATTCTCTGAAACTGTGAAATCACCTTCAGCGAGGGCTAGCGCCCTGATGAAACGCACTACAGTCGGCAAGCCCATTTCCTCTGACAATCGAAAGGCCTCGTGCATCACCTGACGTGCATCGGTTACCGTGCAAGGTTCGAGCAACGGTATCTCCGCTGCTAATGCTAGCCCTCGGCTATCCTGCTCATTCTGCGAACCCCAACCGCCCGGATCGTCACCGACAAGGATGACCAACCCCGCGTTACATCCTGATAAATTGAAAGCCATTAAGGGATCTAGGGCGATGTTAAAACCGACACTCTTCACACACACGAGCGATCGCTTCCCACTCAAAGAAGCTCCAAAGGCAACCTCAAGAGCGACCTTCTCGTTGCTGGTCCACTCTACTTGCACTTGTTCTGGACTGCTGAGTTCCAGGATGTGGTTAACCACAGCCGTGGCAGGTGCGCCAGGGTAACCTGTTACGATCGAGGCACCTGCTTCTAGGGCTCCAAGGGCTAAGGCATACGCTCCGGTGACGGTCTTGTTCATCTATATGACGAAATCCAAATAGAACTCATCTTGGGAAGACAGTTTCCACCTACAGGGAAGGTTGTTTAAATCAAAAATCCCATTGTATGGTCAGAAACTTGCAACCATTTTCCTTGCTGCTAGGCTGCCCATCGGGGGGCGTTCGCGCTCCCCGGTGGGCAAACTCTTTCTGAAGCCTGACGCTGTAGGTGCTAGGGTCGATAATCTCCTACTTCGAACGATTCCTCACATTACTGACCCGCTGATAGGATCACAGACATCAATCCTTGGGTCCTCAAAATCTCCAAGGTTCGAACATGGGGCTCTAATCGCCACCCAGCATTTGAAAAGGGATTGTAGAGCCAAACCCTACCTGCGACAACTCATACCAGGAGGCTGACTTGGATCAACCAGGAAATACAAAGGAGACCCGCGCGCGGATCCCCATGATGAAAAGAATGGAAAGTTAGAAGAACGGCCTACCAGCTATTCTTCTTTAGCAGGTTGAACAGGCGCCCGACTACGCAGTGACGCTAACTCGTCCTCAAGCTGCGCTACACGAGTGGTGTAGGCCTCGCGCACTTCGTCCCGAAAAGTCCCAATCCTATCACGAGTGCGAGCTCTGAGCTCTTCTCCGGCGTAGGGAGCCAGGAGCAGCGCAGTGACTGCGCCTACTAATGCTCCACAAAAGGCGCCTGCAATGAAAGTCGTAAAGCGGCGCATGCTTCACCTCCATGTCCATTATCTCATAGGTAATCGGCTACAACAAACACATTGATCAACCTTCGACACACCTAGTTGTAAACCATGTGCTGCCTATCCTGTGCCCACCTGAGGGTTGCCAAAGGATCGTCGAAGGGCTGCAAAGTGTATGCTGTTATCTCTCACCTCTTCAAAAGCCGAACACAGGATTCTCAGAGGTTCCTTTTTACGATATACTCTTTGATATCGGCGATTAATTAAACACTTGATCCATGGTTTCGATACCGGGAGATGACCCTCCCGGTCCTTGTTACGAAGGTCAAACATATCATCGGAGGATATAATGGCATCCATCTCTATCGAATATTGCGCAGTTTGACACTATACAGATCAAGCCATCGGTGCGATGGCGGAAATCCTGAAGCAATTTGAAAGTAAGATTGACTCTATCTACCTTATCCCAGCGGGTGGCGGTAAATTCGAAGTGAAGTTAAACGACCAATTGGTATATTCCAAGCTCGAGACCGGACGCCATGTAGAGCAAGGCGAATTGGTTAGGATTATTGGAGAAATCCTCTAGGAGAGACCTGCACGTGACTGACAAAAAAGGACGAGTTTTTTCCGGCGCCCGACCGACCGGGCGACAGCATCTCGGCAACTATCTCGGTGCGATCAAGAATTATGTGGCTCTTCAAGACACATATGACTGCATCTATTGCATCGTTGACCTGCACGCGTTGACCACAATGGAGTCCACACACGATCTCCGCGAAAATACGTACGAGATGACGCTCGATTGGTTGGCGGCTGGTATTCGACCCGATGAAACGATCGTCTTCGTCCAGTCGAACGTGCCTGAAGTGACGGAACTCCACACCATCCTCTCCATGGTTGTCGGCCTGGGCAAGCTCACCGATCTCCCCACCTTCAAAGAGAAGGCCCGCTTGCAGCCACACAACATAAACTACGGTTTGGTAGGGTATCCGGTGTTGATGGCAGCTGATATCACCCTCTATAAAGCTGGTGCGGTACCGGTAGGAGTCGATCAAGCCCCACACCTCGAATTCGCTCGCGAGGTCGTGCGATCATTCAACCATCGTTATGAGACCGATGTTCTGATTGAACCCCAAATGAAAAGCACGGAAATCCCCAAGGTTCTCGGCACGGACGGCAAACAAAAAATGAGCAAGAGCCTTAACAATCACATCGAGTTGGCCTCTACGCCGGAGGAGACACTGCAACGCGTGATGACGATGGTCACCGATCCGCAACGCAAACTCCGCTCCGATCCAGGGAATCCGGATATCTGCAACGTTTTCGCGATGCACAATGTCTTCTCTGGT
>CP070708.1:2665740-2678946 GCA_020350285.1 Anaerolineaceae bacterium | reverse complement strand
TATCAACCTCGATTCTTCCCACTCCGAAACATGCGAGTCAATATTGATGTTGCGAACACCAATTGCGGTAATTCGACGCACCTCCGTCGTCGTAAATCTCTAACATGGAACACCAATAGCATTCGTATCAATTCATCACACCTGATTTTTTATTTTCGTTCGTTCATGATCAGTTGCGAAAAAAATCCTTGAGTTTATACATGCACACCCTACCGCTGTAGAATTGTTTCTCGAGGTATACATAACTTGTGTACAAACGCTATACCGAAAGAGCAAGTCTATCTGTTCATACTGATGTCCGAAGGACGCATGAATGGTTCGCGGCTAAACAGCCTCAAACATGCATAAGTTCAATCCGTAGTGAGACGCAGCAATCCTTTCGAGTGCTACCCTATTACCCTTCAGCCTTAGCATCCCGATAGATCTGATTCATGTCGTCCTGCAACGCTTGCAAACCCATGGCCGAACTCATATCTCCTGAGAAAGAAAGAGCGCCCGACATAGCGGCCGATGCACCATCAATTTCTCCGGTCATCATGCCGTCAAAGGTTTCACTATCGGTCTCCAGAAAAGCCATTGAGGGTGGAGAGGCTTCTCCGATTCCTCCGGTGACAACCCCATCCATGAATTCTGTGTGGAATTGGAAATCAAGATCGACGATCTCGTATCCGATGCTGACTTTGATTCCTTTACACATTTTGGCAAGAGTCTCACTCTTCTCGATCCCGGCCAAGAATCGCTCGATAACTGCCTGCATCTGCTCCTTGGTTTCGTATCCTGCCATGTTCTTTTGCTCCTTTCAAGAGATTGTGTCAAATTATCAAGCTCTAGGTAATTTTGAGGCGTCTTCACTCTCTTCATCGACATTATTAGATGGATATCAACTCAGTCAATCCCAGTTCGGCTAATTTCGCCTGTGTTGGAACACCTTCTGAGTCCCATCCCATCATCCCATAATATAAATCTATCGCGTCTCGTAGGGATTCTGGGTCTACAACTTTCCCCATTTTGGGACCGACTTCGATCGCTTGAAACATACGGTCTGGCAACCAATCCTCAGATTTATCTATCCCATTGAGAACATTGAACAATCGCGCCATGGTTATGCCTCGTTCACCTACTTTCATCATTTCCCATTCGCTCATATCCCAACCCGTCACTGCTCGTATGATCTCCGTCAATTTGGTGAGGGTAAGTGGGGTTGTTGGTGTCGCCACGAACTGACAAATTAGCAGAGAATTGTACAAGCTCCGTTCGAAGTGGAGATAGGTGTACAATCTCACTTTCTCTGGACCGAGGCTGTCCTGAACAACGGGCTCCAGGATACCGAGCGGTGCAGCGTTTTCGAGGAAAACACCCTTCTTGGCGTACATATCGTCGAAAGGAGATGTATTATGATCCGCACCTGTGGGGCATACTGAAAACGCTAAAGCTTGGCTGAGCTTCCCTCTCGGATCATGCATTGGAAATTCTTGGCCTTTGACATGATATAAAAACTGATCCGAATCACTCCCGATTTCTTCTGCTGCTCGCATCGCTCCCTCTGCAAGCAGATCACCCAGACCACGACGATGGGCGATATCGTCGATTAAGGTCAGCATAGCTGTGGCATTTCCGAATGTGAGCTCGAGGCCACCTGTATCCTCCTTCGTGAGCAGATTTGCCTCAAAGCAATCCATAGCGAATGCGATGCAGGCACCGAGGGAGATCGTGTCCAGTCCATAGCTATTAGCGAGCGCATTTGCACGCACGATGGCTGCCAAGTCAGAAACGCCGCAGAGCGAACCTAGGGCTGCCAAGGTCTCATACTCAGGCCCACCAAGTTCAGGGATTACCCTTTTTTCCCCCTCTACCTTACTCAAAGGCTTACAACGAAGCACACACCCATAGCAGGTACCACGTCCTTCGAGGAATGTTTCCGCAAGAGCTTTGCTGCTTATTTCGGCTGCATGGTCAAAGGTCAACTGTCGAAAATTACGCGTGGGGAGCCCTCCCATCACATTCTGATATTCAAGACCAGAAGCTGTTCCGTGCTCCCGGAAATACTTCCCATACATAGACTCCAGAAGATACTTGTTGTGCCATTTACGAAGCTCCGCAAATGATTCCGGGTTTGCAATCCTCGGATTAGCCGAACCGCTCACAGCGATCGCTTTGAGCTTCTTTGAACCCATCACCGCACCCATCCCAGCTCGACCATTCACATGATGCAGCTCATTTACAATATGGGCATAACGCACAAGATTTTCACCAGCCGGGCCAATTTGAGCAATACGCACCTTCCCAAGTTCACCTCGCAACTCGGCGTAGCATTCTTCGTTTGTCATACCCCAAAACTTCTGGGCATCCCGGATTTCTACCTCACCATCGTGAATCCAGAGGGAAACAGGTGCGTCCGCTTGGTTTTCGATGATGATGGCGTTAAAACCGGCAGCAGCCAGTTCCGGTCCCCACCATCCACCTGCTTCAGCTTCTCCGTACCCCCCAGTAAGCGGGGATTTAGCTAATGTGCTAAAACGCGAAGCACCAGATAGCTTGCTTTGAGTGAGTATCCCCCCAGCAAAGATGAGCTTATTTTCAGGACCCAATGGGTCTGCATCAGGCGGAACTTCTTGAATCAAATGGTATGCTCCAAAGGCTCGACCGCCTAGGAATTTACGTAACCAATCGGCTGATCTTTCCTCGATCGAATAATCACGCGCCTTAAGGTCAACCCGCAAGGTTTTCCAAGTCCAATCTTTGTCCATAAGGTTGTTATTTCCTGAATTTAAAACTTTCAAGAACTTCCGGATTCACAATATGGAGGGGTTTTTCACCGTTGATCAATCGTAAGATGTCCGGCACGATGATTTGAGTTTGATGTGTTGTAACCTCATGTGTAGCCCCTCCGATATGAGGCAGTAAAACAACATTATCTAGGCTCATAAACGGATGATCAACGGGCAGGGGTTCCTTATCGAAGACATCAAATCCAGCACCGGCGATCTTCTTCTCACGCAAAGCTTCATACAAAATTGATTCATCGGTCAGTGCGGATCGCGCCGTGTTGATGAAAAAAGCCGTTGGTTTCATCAGGCTTATCTCACGAGCACCGATCATGCCCCGGGTCTCGTCTGTAACCATCGCATGAAGGGTCACGTAATCCGATTCCCGCAAGAGTGTATGCAAATCGACTTTCTTTACCCCATAATCTGCCATGGCATTCTCTGAGATGTATGGGTCATAGGAAATCACCTTACTGCCGAATGGTTGAAGTCGTGCTGCGACTTTACGTCCTATGGCACCCAATCCCACAATCCCCACTGTCTTCTCCCACATCTCTGTACCTCGGAGGTCAAAATAGACTTGGGCCAATGCAGACATATCTGAACCACGATCAGGATCACGCAGTAAGGCGCTAGCCTGCATGATATTCCGTCCAAGGATCAACATCAGGGCTAGGGTCAGATCGGCCACGGCATCGGCATTACGACCGGGCGCATGAATGACTGGGATACCTTTCCTCGTCGCTGCGGGGATGTCAATATTGACAGGGTTTCCCCGGCAAGAGGCAATGATCTGTAGGATTTCCAACGCTTCAATTTGGGCTTCCTTGAGGTTATCAGCTTCGGTGATGAACACATCAACACCTTCTAGGGCGCGTACCAAACGTCTTCCACCTAACATTTGACGTGTTTCAAATAATGGCTGGTATCGCACCTCGCCATGCTTTCTCAAATCTGTAAGCCCCTCTTCGTCTATCGATGCGGTTACCAAGGCAATCACAACGAATCTCCTTTTTCGTGGCTTTAAAAGCTAGAAGATAAGCTCTCCAATTCAGAGCGGGTCTTGCACCAACGTTTATAGAATGTTTTGTATTGTCGACTCAAGCGCTCCTCAGGTTGGATCTCCTTCCTCAGCTTGGCTAGCGCCTCTACCCCTTCGGAAAAATCAGTGTATATACCCGAGCCAACACCTGCACAAATTGCGGCTCCTATTCCGGATCCCTCCGCTAGGCGAGGGACAATTATCGGTGTACCCATCACATTCGCGAGTATCTCTAGATAGACATCGGCGTTCGCCAATCCCCCACAGACCCTAAGCTTTTCGATTTTCCGACCCGATAGTTTTTCAACCTGCTCCGCATTCCCCTTCACAGCATATGCTAAGCTCTCCAAGATGGCGCGCGTGAGAAGTTTCTTGTTCGAGCCTGTAGTGTCGGAGAGTGGTGTCGTACCAAAATAAACTACATTCTTCGGCATCCCCACAGATTTTGCATCCATAAGCATGACACCGATGAACGACAGGACACCTCCAGCACCTGGGGGAGCTAGAGCTGCTTCCGCATTCATGAGACTGTACACATCCTCGCCAGATGCTTCAGCTTTCGCCCCCTCAACTTCGCAAAACGTATCCCGATACCATTGGTATACCCCACCCGAATACCCTGCATTACTTTCGAGTACAAATAAGCCTGGAATCACATGAGCACCAGCCCAGAGACGATAGTCAGGATCGATCATAGGCTCCTTCGTGACCATCTGCACCGGTGTGGTGGTCCCCGATATGGCCGCAATGTCGTCTTCCCTCATAGCCCCACAACCGAGTAGTCCACATTGCGTGTCAGCGCCTCCCATCACAACAGGCGTTCCTGCCACAAGACCGGTTTCGGAAGCAACCGCCTCACTGACAACTCCGACCTGAGTTCCAGAGCTAAGGATTGTTGGGAAGATATCCCCTGAAAGTCCAAGATTGTCGATCAGATCATGCATCCAATCACCAGTTTTAAGATCGTAGAGGCACGTTTCACTAGCATTGCTTGGCTCAGAGGCATACTCACCGCAAAGTCGGAATAACACCCAATCATTGATCATGAGCAGATGTGCGATCTTCTCGTAGATGTCAGGGGTGTTGTTCTTATGCCAGAGCAGACGCGCTGGCGCAAATATTGGGGATGGGAAATGACCCGTCCGTTGATAGATCTGTTCACCATACTCGGAGGCAAGTTGCATTCCCTCCAATACTGCTCGGTAATCACGATTGGGGCCAGCGTATACTTCCTTCCCATCCACATCACAGAAGACACACCCCTCACGTTGACTCGTTGAACTCACCCCAACGACTTGCTCCCCTTTGATCCCACCTTTGGCAAGTGCCTCTTGAATCGTGCCCACTAAGATTTCCCAGAAGGCGTCCGGATTAAAGCTACTTCCCATAGGGCCTGTGCTAGAGGGCTGTGTATAGAACCATTCACGATAAGCAGAGAAAGATTGTTCTCCATCCGTGCTTATGAGAAAGCACCGTCCTGCTCCACCTCCAGCATCTAAAGCCATTAAATATTGGTCGCTCATAAAACCCTCCTTGTTTGGAAGGTTGGTCTAGGATGCTACTCAGCTGATTTCTGAAGGCCAGGCACCTTGTGGTGACATTATCGCTGACCTTTGATGTTGTATTAGACATTGGATGAGAATTTCAAGTGTGAATTCGCCTCTCACACAAACCTTTGAGGGTCCCACCAACATCTCTTCTACTCTTTCAGTCCCGTCAGTTTAACGCCCTGAATGAATGTGCGTTGTGCAAAGAAAAAGGCGACAATGATCGGCAAAGTGAAGACGATTGATGCCGACATTAGTTGATTCCAAGCCACATTATGTTGTCCTTGATAATCTTGAAGTCCAATCGCCAAGGTAAATAACTTAGGATCGGTCAGGTAAAGCATCGGTCCAATGAAGTCGTTCCATACCCACAGAAACGTGAATACAATCACGCTGGCCAGAACTGGCTTCGACAACGGAAGCACAATCCGAGTAAAGATTTGCCATTCAGATGCCCCGTCGACGCGTGCCGCATCGCACATCTCCTCTGGGATAGTGAGGAAGAACTGCCGCAGCAGAAAAATTATGAATGCATTACCAAAGAACGTCGGCACAATGAGTGGGAGGAATGAATTGGTCCAGCCGATCTTGCTATATACAACATACATCGGGATCATCGTTACCTGAAATGGCAACATCATCGTACCCATTACTACAAGAAAAACCTTATCTCGACCTGGCCAATTCAAACGGGCGAATCCATAGGCTGCCGTTGTGCAAGATATCAGGGTACCGATGATCGAGAAGAAAGCGATTGTCAGGCTATTCTTGATGTAGGTTAAAAACGAGACACCAGTTCCAGTTCGGACGGCTTTCGACAAGGCATCAGGAAAATTTTGCCAACGCGGTCTCACGACAAGGATCGGCTCCGCATCCCTCATGCGTACTTCGATGATAGCGTCTGGATCCGCTGGATCAACAAACGTCCCCTGCCCTCTCTTAATCTCCAATGCTGCCAGTTCCTTTGTCATACCGTCGATCTGTACGGTATAAAGCGGCAGCGATTCACCATTGATCTCGACTAATTCTAAGTCGTAAGGTAGCCAGCTTGGTGGTGTGCGATAAATATCCAAGTCTGATTTTAGGGCTGTGGAAAGCATCCAAAGAAACGGCAACAAAAAGAAAAGACTCACTGTAAAAACGAGAATATGCTGCAAAAAGGGCTTAACTTTCTTTTGCAGCTTATACCTTCGGTTGGATTTGGGGAACATAAGAGCACTCGATCCGTTAGGTGGTGATCGCAATGAAGAGGTGTCCGGTGATAATCCATGTATGGATGTATTTCTTTCTTTCATGGATCTACTACCTAATAGTATGCCCAGCGTCTCGATGAACGCAGCAAGAGTACGGTGCTGATCATGATCACGATAAACATAATCCAGGCCAACGCCGATGCGTAACCTAGATTCAACTGCATGAAACCCACTGTCCACAAATACACACTGTAGAACAGGGTCGAATGTAAAGGAGAACCAAGGATGCCCCCCATTTGCCCGCTACCTGCTGCAAACACGTAGGCTTGTGCAAAATATTGGAACATTCCAATAACACCCATGATCATGAGGAATACCGTAATGGGTGAAACCATAGGAATGGTCACATAGCGTAAACGCTGCCACCATGAAGCTCCATCAAGTTCGGCCGCCTCAAGCAGAGAAACAGGGACATCCTGCAATCCGGATAAATAGATCACGATACCTTGTCCCATCCCCCAGAGGTTGAGGATGATCAATCCGGGTTTAGCCCAAACGGGATCCTTGAACCAATCCGGACCAACAATCCCGATTTTGCCTAACATGGTGTGGAGAAAGCCCATTTGAGGATTTAATACCCATAGAAAGAGCAGCGTAGCTGCAACTGTGGGAACGATCGAAGGCAAAAAATAGATCACCCTGTAGATTGATTGGCCACGAATTTTAAGATTTAACAGAACAGCACATGAGAAAGAAAGGAAGATGCTCAGCGAGACGCCGAAAATGATCATATAGATCGTATTGCTGAGAGCCTTAACGAACAGCGGATCTTCGAATACCAGCGCGTAATTGGCCAATCCAATCCATATCTTAGGCTTCAAGATATGATATTCGGTGAAACTGTAATAGAGAGAAGCCAGGATTGGGTAGAGATTGAAGGCGAGAAATCCAATAATCCACAAAGAAATGAAAAAAATCCCCGATCGCAAATTCCGACGCACTCTTGGGGTCCACATCATTCTTCTTCTTATACGACTGGTCAACCAAGTGCCCAAAGAGCGCGAACGACCCTTCATGGATTTATCCATAGCATCCTCTTCCAACATGATAGGCAGGCTCTCCTTTCCAATATTATATGGAAAGGAGAGCCCCTATGGTTAAAACCGGGTGTTCGATTTACGCTTCGTCACTGACCTAGAATACCGTCGAGTTTTTCTTGTATCGTTTGGTCGAATTCTCGCAAAAGTTGTTCTGGATCTTCACCCCCCAGAAACGCCCTTTCCTGGATTTCCATGATCGCCATTAGGATATCAGTCGTCACCGGACCCATATAAAGGGCTTGCGCATTGTAACTGTTCATCATCTCGATGAAGAGCGCAAGATCTTCATTTTCTGACCAGCGAGGATCCGCTGCCGCAGCCCGGCTGCTGGGCAAATTAGGGATTTGGATCATCATGTCGACCTGTGGTCCAGGCAACATCATCCAAGCCATAAGCTCTGCAGAAGCCTCTATGTTCGCAGCGGAACTTGGTATCATCACGCACGTACCCCACAATACAGATGTACCCTCGCGTTCCGGGAAACCCTCCGGATAAGGCATCGGCGCAATGCCATAATCCATATCTGGTCGGAATTTTTGAAGGTAATCCGGACCCGACATCCATTCACCAATCACAAGCATGGCGATCTTATCGGTATAAAAACCACTATCTGCACCTAGATAGTTCCCGGCAGCGGAAAGGAAACGGCTTACATTCTCCGCTCCATACCTTGTGTAGAATTCCTGTTGCCACTTCATCATAGCGATCATTTCCGGGGTATCCAACCACACCTCGGTTCCGTCTGGGCTCTGCCACGTGCTGCCAAACATCGCTAAATAGAGATCGGTGTGGAACCATGGGAAATCGGGGATGAAGCCTACCTGGAGTAAGTTGCCGTCTTCATCGGTCTTGGTAAGTATATCGGAAAACTCAAGCATCTCCTCCAGGGTCTTTGGAGGCGTATCGGGATCCAAACCGGCCTCCGCGAACATATCCTTGTTCCAGTAGAGGGCATAATTATCTACACCCCAAGGCAGGCAGTAAAAGGATCCACTGTGAATGCACTGGGATAGGGGCGGATCATAGATGTCATCGATGTCAATCTCATTCTCGGTAATAAGTTCATCGAGTGGGGCTATCATTCCTTCCATCGCCCACATACTCACTGTGTACATATCACCCTGCACAATCAGATCGGGGGCTTCTGCCCCTGAGATGCCCGCGATCATCTTCATATAATCAACGCCAGAGTTGACCTCGACTGGGACACCGGTTAATTCGGTATAGCCGTCGAAGAAAGCTTGAATTTTATCGGGGGACTCGGGCCAGCTCAACCATACTCGTAAGAGCTCTGGCTCTTCAGCTGGCGGCTCAGATACAACTTCCTCCGTGGGAGCAGTAACGGCTTCTGTGGGCTCGGATACTTCCTCCGTCGGGGTTGCGGTTTTCGGTGCACAACTAACCAGAAGTGACAGTAGGACCAGAAACGTAATTGAAGTGTACAGGCGTCTCGTAGACATTTCATTCTCCTCCTTGGTAATTGTGAGACATACTGGATTGATCCCACTTCTTGAATGGTGATAGATCCATATCTATGTTCTATGGATCAAGCAGCCTCCTTTCTTAAACTGAACGATATGAAACGCCTCGATTTAAGTTAAGTTGATTTTGATTGAGCAAGAATCTTCCATAGAACGCTCATGTCCCCTAAGACGATCAGTCTACCTTGCATAAAAGACCACCCGACCTCTTCCATTTCGCCTTTCATCAAACGAATAAAATCTTGGGTTTCCGCCGTGAAAACTGCATCCGGATTCTCGACTGTTCCTGGCTCTACCACGCAGTGCTTGCCGCGCAGGATCACTCGCCAGTCCTCATTTGTTTCCCCAATCAGGTGAAATTGGATCGCGGCATTCATGCCTTCTGTCGCATTCGCCTGGAGCTGCGTAAGCATCTCCATCATGACCTCTCGAACCGTGTTCTTCGTCATGTTAGAATGCCTGTTTTTGATTCGGATCCCGCTTCGTCGATCATCGAGCCTGATCCTATTGAAACTGGGGTAGGTATGAGGCGTGCGCTGACATCATTTCATCCAACAGCTTGGGAGTTTCTTCGATGGTCAGTATCGATGCAACGAACGGTTCAAGCTCGAGGGCTTGAAGAGCGAGTTTACGGTCGCCCTTGAGAGCCGCTTCTACGGTTAACTTCTGCACACTGATGTGTAGACGAAGGAAGGCGGCAATCGCTTCAGGCATCGCTCCAACGTGGAGCGGTTCAACACCCTGACCACTTACTTGTGCAGATACTTCTACAACAGCATCATCCGGTAGATTATCGATTGCGCCACGATTCATCACATTGACAACATGCACTTCCTTCCGATCCTCGATGATCGCTTCCATGATCTCTACGACCTGGACCGGTTCAGTTTTTGGCAGCGTTTCCAGCGAGACTTCTCCTTCCCCTTTCACCCAGCTAGCAACGAGGTCCTCCCAGTTCTTGATCCGCCTGCGTTCAACATTCATGTCGTGCACCGGGTGACCATAACTCATCGATAATCCCTGTAATCTGCCTTTGTATTCGCCTTCTAGTTTGCCCAGTGAAGGATAAAACTCCTGCCAATGAGGCCAAGAGTACGGAAGAAAATTGTAGCGCTCCAACCCCCACCGAATCACAGGGTGCCGTATCTTCTTCAAGATCATTGGGAAAGCGTCACGCCCATCTACAAGATGCCATTCCAAAATTCCTGCGCAGTGGTTGATACCGCCCGCAGGGGGAGGCACGATGACTTGGTCAGGCTTAACACCGACCCAATGGGCCATGAATTTTTCGTTCCGCAGGTAGACGGTGTTGGTGCATAGGCTGACAACCTTTATCTTGCTCTCCTGAGACATAGCCAAGCATAGCGCTGTGGCGGGATTGGTGTAATTGAAAACCCAGGCATCAGGTGAGACTTGCTCTAGTTCCTGACACAACTCAACCATTGGCAGAACATGTCGGAAAGCACGCATAATGCCCCCCGGCCCTACTGAGTCACC
Organism: Anaerolineaceae bacterium; assembly: GCA_020350285.1. Taxonomy (GTDB): domain Bacteria; phylum Chloroflexota; class Anaerolineae; order Anaerolineales; family E44-bin32; genus DUEZ01. The sequence goes on along the minus strand of CP070708.1, from coordinate 2,668,321 downwards.
AATGGGCTGGTAGACACCATACCTAGCCGGGATTTCGATGTCATTCTCCCATGCGTCGAAACCACCCACGGCGATCGTCGTGATGACAAAATCAGCTCCCTGGAGGGCTTGACGTCGATCCGTCGTGCTCTCAATCTTCAAATCACTCCCTGTCTGTTCGACAAGATGTTTCGAGAGGATATCCATCAATTCCAATCGTTGGGGGTTGATGTCCATTAAGGTCACAACACTCCCCCGCAGTGGTTTGGATTGAACGAACAAAGCGATCAGTTGTGGGGTAAAAATACTGCTACCGCCACCAATGATTGTGATTTTATGGCTCATTTTCTCTCTCGCTGAATATCAATAGTTGGCATCGAATCAATATCAGGATACATATCGAAATTCATGGGACGGTATCATCCTCGAAGCTTTTGTTAACTACATATAGTAAACAATCTTTTGAAATAATTGAGTGTACAGATATATTACATTTTAGGCGTATAATGACACATATTAACTGCCCTGTCAAGTTAGTTAGCGAAATATTCAGCTTAACATGTGTCTTTGCACCTCACACATCGCCTGATCGCCAAACCTCTCACCTTTGATTTTCTTCGATCGCCAGGCTGATCAACTCGACGGCGCTATTCAAATTTCGTTCCGGGTCGACGCCCTCGCGGATGTCCTGTAACATGCCTTGTAGGAGAGCGTCATAGTATGGGAATCCCGGAGTGACGGGGAGAACCCCTAGATTCTCCATCGCTTGATTTGCTGCAACCCGCAGGTACGACCATGGTTCAGCATCGAATTCCGATCCACGTATGATGATGTTCAACAGCGATTTCTGCGCCGGAAGACCTGGGGTGGAGAATCGCCACATCGTCTCTGCGCCCTCACCAGTCGTTAGCCAAACTACAAACCGTGTGGCGGCATCCTTCTGGCGGCTGTTGATATTTATCCCTATATGCCAACCACCGACTGGAGACGAGACTTCTCCCTTTTTAAAATTCGGGTAGAGAGAAACGCCCCAATCGAACGAAAGTCCGGTGCCGGTGTAGACCCCCGCAAACCTCATGATGTTCGTTCCATCTGCAATCAACATACCCAGATGACCTCGTTCAAAGCTCTCCACCGCATTGAAACTTTCACTTGCAGACGCCACCTCTTTCTCGGCATACATGTCATCGTAGAATTCAAAAGCGCCTACCCAATCCACCGAGTCGGGCATTCCTTCCACTGTAAAGCCATCATCCCCAACCATGCCTCCGCTTAAAGACTGTGCAAGTGGTGCCAATTGAGCAAGACCTATATTCTCCCAAGCGAAACCCCAAACATCGGTATTGCCGTCATCATCTTCATCGATGGTGAGTTTCTCGGCAGCGGACATCACACGTTCCCACGTCCACCGACTTTCTTGCTTCGGGGGGTTGGTGCGACCCTGTTCAAAAAGATCCCGGTTGTAGAATAACAATTGGGTCGAAGCAGTGATTGGTGCGCTATAGGGCTCGTGATTGAAAATACTCGCCATTTGAGAGGCTCGAATCCAGTCTTGCTTCTGATCGAAGGTGAAGTCGTTTCGAAGTGACTCGAGCCAACCATTGTAGCCATAATAAGCGGACAGGGACGCTTCAAACGTGACGACATCTGGCGATGAACTCCCGACCCCAAGCGTATTTTCAACCTCCTGGAACATGCTCTCGGCGCTGACTTGTTTTATTTCCACACGGATGTCAGGATTCTGGGCCTCAAATTCAGCTACCACGTATTCTAGATAGGACCATTCAGAAGGTGCTAGCCAAACGATCTCCGTTCGACCATCTCCTTCAGCACGCTGGGGCTCTCCTTCTATTTCCGCCAGCACTGGCGCGGCAGGCGTGGGCCCCGTGGGTGTGGGTTGCTGAGAACACGCTGTGGCAACCAAAGAAATGATAATCAATAGCGATCGCTTTAGTTTGGTTGACGCTTTGATTGGCATTTTCGTTCCTCCACGTCTTTACCCTCGTGGTTGCAATAGTAAGAACCACCTATCAATTGCTTGACAGAGGGCACATCACTCGCGGGATCATCCACTATTGACTAGGCAAATTCAACATCGATCTTGTTGGTGCAGTGGGAGGCATCCCTACTATGCCAGAAACCAAAATTCGCCCTCTACATTTGCGATCAACTGCGAACGGCATCCCTTATCGGTCGCCAGCCGATGATCTTGATCCCCAATCTGTCGATGTGGTTTCGCATATCCTCACTCATCCATGTAGTGTAATCAGCAACCCGTCCCTTCCAATCCGGAGTGATAGCCCGTATCTCAGGCGAGTCCTTTGTAGCATGGATGATGAGTTCGTTGATCCCCGGCGGTACGGCCTCAACAACCTGCTTGGTAATCTCTAGCCGATGTTCAGGTTGTTCTAATGGCATCATGAAGTAGTTGTCGACCATCGGCACCCCGATCGTGGACAATAATTTGGTAAACAATACAGCAAAATCGAGCATTCCTGGATCCATGCCGGGCATGCTTTCCCAGCCAGCTCGATCCTTTCTCTGGAAAAGGGGAGGCAATTTGTACTTCCTGGTCAGCCTAAGGTAGCTCCAGAGGAAGGTC
>CP070708.1:2618705-2665640 GCA_020350285.1 Anaerolineaceae bacterium | reverse complement strand
CTTAATCACCACAGTGATTTGGCTCCCTCATCATGCTTTTTCCATGCTATCATACCCATATGACCACACCTGCGCAGCTTGAACGTGTTCTGGTCGTAGACGAAGATCCTGAGGTTTTAGATCTGGTTGCACGCCAAGTTCTGGAACCGCTTGGTTACAATGTGGCAACAGCCGGAGATGCGTCCGGTGCAATTCAGCACGCTGTGACATTCGCGCCCGATTTGGTTATCGCCAGTCTGTCCTTGCCAGGTCTCAGTGGGAAGGATTTATTGGTAGCTCTGCGTTCGCAGGGCATGGATGTGCCAACGTTGGTGACGGCGCGCAAGGGTATGGACGCGGACGCAATACAAGCTTTTCGTCTTGGTGCAACAGATTACCTGGTAAAGCCGCTCCGTGAAGCCGAAATCGTCACAGCCGTTGAGCGCGCGATTTCTGAAATTCGATTACGTCGGGAGCGGGAACGGTTGTCAAGGCAACTTGCGGAGAGCAACAGACAGCTGGAACGGCGAGTGCGTGAATTGACCACGCTGTTCGGCCTCGGGAAGACAGTTACCTCAACAACACACCAAGGCCAATTGTTCGACAAGTTGATGGACGGCAGCCTGTATGTCACCGAAGCTGATATGGGCTGGGTTCTGGTACCCGAGGAAGAAGATCAACAATTATATTTACGCGCACAACGCAATCTGCCATCTAGCTTGGCAAGCAAGATGCATCAAGCTTGGGATGATGGTGTGAGTTCATTGGTGATGCTTTCAGGTGAAGCACTCGCTATTCATGGCGAAGGATTGTCCCAGTTTAAATTAGCTCGCTTCGGCGAAGCAGCGTTGATCGCGCCGATTAAAGTTCGAGATCAATCGATCGGGGTCATCGCTGTTTCCCGCAAAGAAGCCCTTCCGTTTAACGAGCGGGACCAAGCAATGCTGGAGGCAGTTGCTGATTACGCATCCATCTCGCTGGTAAACTCCAGGCTCTTCCAGGCACTTGAAGCCCGTGCTCAACGGTTGCAGCAGGTGATCGATGAAGCCCATATGGACGCTGAAGCGCGGGCTGAATGGAGGGCGGGGTTAAACCGAGGCCTACGAGCAGCACAAGCCCAGATTACACGTCTATTGGAGGAAACCGAGGACCCTGATCTCCAAGCAGGATTGGAGACTCTCAATGGCGACCTTGAAGCGCTGCTCCAAGTGGTCGCTTCGGTTTCACCATCAGATCCATCCGAAGAATTGTCTTCGCTTGGAGCCATACCCTCGACATAACCCCCACGTTGTAATATCCATTCGATCCATATGGAGCAACTGCTAAGGCCGAAGGTGATGTAGATACATGAGTAAACCTCTGATCTTGGTTGCCGAAGACAGTCGCGAGATTCGCAGCTTTCTTGAAGAAAACGTTCTCGTTCCGGCTGGTTATACAGTTCGAACGGCAGAGGACGGTCTGTCTGCCTTAACCCTCGCACGCGAGATCAAACCTGACCTTCTCATCACCGATCAACAAATGCCCAATCTAACCGGGATCGAGTTAATTCAACAACTAAAGCGTGATCTTCCGGATCTCCCTGCAATTCTCATCACGAGCGAGGGATCGGAACCCTTGGTCGTGGAGGCGTTGCGATCCGGCGCTGTAGATTATTTGACCAAACCATTCGAGGCCGAGCATTTGTTAGCGGCGGTCGGTCGAGCTTTAACCGAGCGACGGCGCTGGGAATCGCTGGTGGATGCCAGATCAGAAGCCCAAGCCAGCGCGGAGGATCTCGCTAGTCGATTTCGGGCGTTGGAAGCCTTGACGCTAGTAGGACGAACACTGACATCTCTTTTAGACCTCGATGAGGTCCTGACCACGGTGGTAGAGACCGCTGTTCGACTTACTGGGGCCGAGGAAGGGAGCTTGTTACTGGTTGATGATGAGAGCAACGAGCTTTACATGCGAGCATCAAAGAACTTCGATGAGGAGCACGCACGAACATTCCGTTTGCACGTCCGCGATTCGCTTGCGGGACAGGTGATCATATCGGGAGAACCCATGCTCGTCGATGAGAGCTCCCATCAAGATATCTTAGATTCATATCTTGTAAACTCGTTGATTTATGTGCCCTTGCGATTGCGAGGCAAGGTGATTGGTGTGCTCGGGGTTGATAATCGTAAGGCGGGTATGTCATTGACATATGAGGAAAGGGACGTATTGATGGCGATGGCGGATTATGCTGCTGTTGCTATCGAGAATGCACAGTTGTTCCAGCATTCAGAGGCGGAGCGCAACAAACTGGAGACAATTCTCACGCAATCAGAGAATGGCGTGATCGTCACCGACCCAGAAGATCGATTACTCTTGATCAATCGGGCTGCTATGCAAACATTTGGTGTGGACGGGAGACTGGTCGGGAGGCTTGTGGTTGAGGTTTTCGAGGACGAAAAGTTGATCTCTTTGTTATGCACCAAGGGAGTGCATCCACACTTGGATGAAATTGAAGTCGATATGGGGAGGTTTTATAGTGCTCAGCGAACACCGATCGAGGGTGTTGGACAAGCAATCGTATTCCATGATATCACCCACCTCAAAGAATTGGACCGCATCAAATCAGAATTCGTCACCACGGTGTCGCACGATCTCAGATCGCCACTCACCGCTGTTCTGGGTTATTTAGAGTTGATTGAGCGTGCGGGGGAGGTGAACGAGCAACAGGGCGAATTCATCCATCGAGCACAATTAAGCGTTAAGCAGATCACAGATCTGGTAAACGATCTACTTGAGCTTGGGCGGGTTGAAGCTGGCCTGGATATGGCGAAGGAGGATACGCCTCTCACGGTATTGGCGCGCTATGCCATTGAAGGTCTACGCGGCTCAGCTGAGGCGAAGGAAATTACATTAGAGGCGGATTTGCAGGAATTTGTCCCGCTTGTGAATGGTGATCCAGTCCGATTGCGTCAGATGATCGGGAATCTGCTTGATAACGCCATTAAATATACTCCCGAGAATGGTGTCGTGCGTTTGGCCGTTGAGGCCGAGGGTGACCAAGTGATCCTCCACATCAGTGACAATGGGGTGGGAATTCCTCAGGCCGATCATCCTTACCTGTTTGATAAATTCTTCCGAGCCAGCAATGTACCGGAAGATCTACCTGGAACCGGGTTGGGGCTTTCGATCGTTAAGTCGATTGTGGATAATCATGGTGGACGCATCTGGGTGGATTCCAAATTAGGAGAAGGAACGACCTTTACGGTGGTTCTTCAAGCTGTTGATACATAAAATTGAAGAGAGTCGAGTAATGCGGAGGGCATATCCAGGTTTGCGATGAGCAAGTGGACAAAAAGAAGCCTCCGCCGGGGCGGTGAGGGGGTTACCCGGCGGAGGCTTTCGCCAAAGGAGGAGACAGCGATGAACGTTGTGGTGCTAAGTCTCCCGTCTCCGTGCGCTATAATATCCCCTCACGAAGAACCGGACTATTGTTGAAGGTCATCGCGCTGAAGTGACTTTCATCCCACCAGAGGATGGGGTGTGCTTTCTTAACGGGAATCATAGATCCCAATGTGCAGTTGCGAGGGGGGGATATATTTGCCAGAGGAGTCGTTTTGCTGTTTCGATGTGTAGATTTATTATTCCTGATGGTGAGGCATTAAGTCTGTGGGTGATGAAGCTTTACGTCGACGGCTAGGACGATTGGATCGGAAACGCCGTCGCCAGAAATCCAAAGTCGATAGCGAGCCCGCGCCTCCTGGCAGAGGATTGCCTCCTGGGGAGGAGATCGACACGCCCTTTGGCCCCGCTTTTCTCATCCAGAATCAATACCCGATGGATTATAAGCATGGCAGGAATCGGCTAGCCGACATCCTTGAATTTGACACCTCAATTGCAGCTGAGGTTGCCCGTCAACCAAGCTTGGGTGAGACCTCGATCGAACGGTTGGTATTCATCGACACCGAAACCACTGGTCTGGTGGGAGGTGCTGGCACGATCGCTTTTATGATCGGTATCGGCGTATTTAGGGATGACGCGTTCGTGCTTCGTCAATACTTCTTAAGGGACCCAGGCGAAGAGCGTGGGATGCTGACTGCTTTACAAGGTGATCTTGAATCCGCAGAAGGATTTGTGAGTTACAACGGCCGAGCATTTGATCTCCCTCTGCTAGAAATGCGTTATATGCTCGGCTTACGGCACCAGTGGTCTTTAAGCACCTGGCCGCAGTTCGATTTGTTGCATCCCGCACGACGTTTGTGGCGTATGAGCCTGCCTGACTGCACGCTTGGTACGATCGAAAAAATGCAGTTAGATGTGCACCGGACCGAGGAGGACGTGCCGGGGTCATTGATCCCAGGACTCTATCTCGACTATCTTCGTAGTGGTGATGCTAGCCAGATGGCAAGGATCGTCTATCACAACGAAGTGGACATTTTGACATTGGTCGGCCTCGCCACGCAGATCCTCAATAGACATCAGTATCAGGATTCCTCGGAGTTATCCGGGTCGGAGGCGCTCGCTGTCGCTCGTTGGCATCAAGAGGTTGGAAGGCTTGATGCGGCTGAAGATGCTTTCCTGCGGGCGATCAAAAGTTCAAAGCCGGATGTACGCGTCGATGCTCTACATCGCTATACCGCGTATCTCAAAAGCCAGGATCGACGGGATGAAGCGATTGAGAAATGGCAAACATTACACAGTTTATCTCCCGATGATCCAAGACCTTGCATAGAGTTATCCAAATATTTCGAGTGGCATGCGAATGATCTCGCGCAAGCGCAGCAATGGGCTCAAGAAGCTCTTGTCTGCCTATCTCATTGGGAAGACGGTTGGCGAAGGGACCAAGTCTGGGGGGAGATCGAGCACCGCCTTGGGCGATTGGCGAGGAAAGCAGGGGACGGGTAGGAGAGTAGCAAGTCACAAGTCGCAAGCTGCAAGCTACAGGTTTCAAGCTACAAGCCACAAGTCACAAGTCACAAGCTGCAAGCTGTAAGTTTATCTCCCCAGGAGCTTTAAGCTCCCGGGGAGGTGTTAAAACCCCCTCTCCCTTATAGGGAGAGGGATGGGGTGAGGGTGAACTTAACTAAGGCACCTCCCCTCACCCTAATCCTCTCCCCACAGGGGAGAGGGATTATGTCTTCCACAAATAGGTCGGGCTCCCGTGCCTGACCGATACTTTCTCCCTCTCCCCTCAAGGGAGAAGTGAATTATCTTTTTGTAGGGGCGGTTCGCGAACCGCCCTACATCCCCAAACTGATATTTCCCAAGTTTCGTGATTTTCGCAACGAAATAAAGTAAAAGGTCAGGGGAGGAGTAGATCGGTCCCCAACCCAGATGAAGGGTCAGGCGCCACCGTTAATTTCTTGGCGAACAGCACGGTACAAGTGATCCGCCTTGAGTTCATGTAGTGTGTAGCAAGGGCCCCCCAGGTGCTCAGCAAGCGAATTTGCCAGCCCTTGATCAAAGGCAGCGTGTTCCATGTTGATCACGACGGAACGGATCTCGGCCTCTCGGATCTTATCGGCGATTTGGTGCGCTTCCTCCTGAGGAGGTTGATTGCCCATGGAGACATTTCCCGCCCCATCGGTAAGCATGATCATGAGTGGCAGGACATCCTTGTGAACGATCATTTCCTTTTTAAATATCTCAAAGGCAAGCTGAAGCCCAGCTGAAAGAGGGGTTTTGCCACCCACAGGGATATCTGCCAGCGCTCGCTGCGCTAATTGGACGGAATTGGTTGGTGGAAGCACGGTCAGCGCTCGATCCTTCTGGAAGACCACCAGTCCGACCCTGTCTCGGTGCTGGTAGGCATCGGCTAATAAGGAGAGGATCGCCCCTTTGGTGGCTGACATCCGCTCGGCAACGGCCATCGACCACGATGCATCCACAACAAAGAGGATCAGGTTAGCGGCTTTGCGTACTCTCACTTTACGTTGGAGATCTGTCGGTTGGATCGCGAAGGCGACCTTCTTCCGCTGTTCCTCGCGTCGGTGCTGGTAAGGCGCTGCCGCTCGGAAGGTTGCGTCAAAGGCAATATCGGAGGTCGTTCCGTCAGCGGGACGAGCGCTGATGTATCGTCCGCGTTTACGTTCGGTTCGTGTTCTGGTCCGGCGTCCGCCTTGCCGGCGGGTGAGGCGATCAAGCTGACCTTCGAGGTGTCTTGGAACGAAGGTCTTGCCGATCTTGACTTTATCGCCGCCCTCCCACCAGCGCGCTTGTAGGGAATCCAAGGTAGATTGACGGGTGGGTTCGGCCTGTCCCGCCTCTTTGGTGTCGTCGACAACCTCACCAGTTAGTTCAGTTTTTTTTTATCAGCAGTGGGTTCGTCAGCAGGGGCAGTATCGACCTCTTCCGTGCCGAACTGGGCTTGGATCTGGTCGATGCGCGCTTGAAGATCCTCTGGACTTACTTCAACTTGCTGGAACGGTCCACGACGCAAACGATGCGGCAGTGCGAGTTCCGCAGCTAATGCGATGTCGCGATCGTTGATCTCCGTACGTCCTTCGAAAGCCGCATGTGCACGCGCAGCTTTCAGAATAACCAAATCTGCCCGATGTCCGTCGACCTCAAGTGAGGAGGTCAACGCTGCGATGGCATGCAGATCGCGCTTCGTATATGCGACGTTGTCCACGAGTTTACGGGCGACCTCAATGGTCTGGGACAGTGAGCGTTCCTGTTCCATCCAGTGTTCTCTGAATGTATCCGGACTTTCCTCAAAAGCCAGGTTGCGTTCAATGATTGCTACTCGGTCTCGTGGGTGTGGCAAACCGCGAATCTGTACTGAGAGCGAGAATCGATCAAGCAATTGAGGTCTGAGGTCGCCCTCTTCGGGATTCATCGTGCCTACCAGGATGTAGCGAGCCGGGTGGCTGAAAGAGATTCCCTCTCGCTCGATGATATTCATGCCAAGGGCAGCTGAATCGAGCAACAAATCTACAACGTGATCGTCAAGCAGGTTGACCTCGTCGATGTAGAGCAAGCCGCGATTCGCTGCGGCGAGCACGCCTGGCTCGAAGTGTCGTTCCCCCTCCTTGATCGCTCGTTCGATATCCAGGGTGCCTACGACGCGATCTTCCGTTGCTGAAACGGGAAGATCGATGAAAGAAGTACGTCGCATTTCGACCGGCAATTTCTCACCGTTCGCGACGCGTTCCTTGCATTCAGTACACCATGTTGTGGGTTGGTCAGGAGCGCATCCGAAACGGCAGTCTGCTACGACTTGGACCTCAGGAAGGAGGGCTGCCAGTGCGCGGGCAGCTGTAGATTTTGCGGTACCACGCTCGCCACGTATCAAGACGCCACCGATGCGTGGGTTGACAGCGTTCAATATCAACGCCCGTCTCATACGCTCTTGACCTACGATAGCTGTGAACGGGTAGACAAAGGCCATAAAAAAGCGTCTCCAGGGGGATTATACCCCAACAAAAGTGGCTCAAAATGTCCAAGGTTTACAAGACCGTGGTTCACCTTTATAATGCGCTCATATTACCGTGTGGAGAAAATAGCGTTGACCGAGCCGAATGAGGAGGTTACTGGCAATGATGCCGTGCCTTCAACACCAGATTCAGGGGAATACAAAGAACTAGATACGCATCCTATGGATGTCTTGCTCGATTCGGATTCTTATGAACTCGAGATGCCCAGGAGGGGCGAACTTCGGAAGGGAACGATAGCTCGGGTAACTGAGACAGATATCTTGGTGGACGTTGGTGCAAAATCTGAAGGAGTGATCCCCGCCCGTGAACTTGAAAAACTATCGAGAGAGCGACGAGAAGAATTAACCATTGGTCAAGAAGTCGATGTTTACGTTTTGCGCTCCGGGGGTCGAGACGGGGCGCTACTGCTTTCCATCGTACGGGCTGAAGAGGAGAACGATTGGCGGGAAGCAGAAAGGTTGCTCGCAGATCAGAACCTTTATGAAGGCATTATCAGTGGCTTCAACAAGGGTGGATTGATCATCAAAGTTGGACGCCTGAGGGGGTTTGTCCCCGCTTCACAAGTGAGTCTCTCACGACGACGACGAGCACATGGGAGTTCGCCTGATCAACGTTGGGGCAAAATGGTCGGTGAACCGATTATGACGAAGGTGATCGAGGTTGATCGACGACGCAATCGACTCATTATGTCTGAACGAGCAGCTGCGCGGGAGGCGCGCGATATTCTCAAGGAGCGTCTGATCGACGAACTACAACCCGGGGAGATCCGCACGGGTCATGTCATTAGCCTGGCTGATTTCGGCGCCTTTATTGATATTGGTGGAGCGGACGGTCTTGTCCACATGTCAGAGATCTCCTGGAAGCGCATTGCACACCCTCGCGATCTACTGAAGGTTGGTCAGAAGGTTGAAGTGAAAGTTCTAGGGATTGACCCCTCTCGCAAGCGCATCAGCCTCTCACTGCGGGAACTCGAGGCTGATCCTTGGGAAAGCATTCTTGGGCATTACCGTGAAGGACAACTCATTGAAGGAACCATCACGAAACTCACCCGTTTCGGCGCTTTCGCGACCCTTGTGGGAACAGAGGAATACGATATCGAGGGTTTGATACACATCTCAGAGCTCTCTGATAAACGCATCGAGCATCCCCGCGAGGTTGTACAGGAGGGTCAGGAGTTAACGCTAAGGGTGATCAAGCTGGATCGTGATCGGCGCCGCATCGGGCTCAGTCTCAAACGGGTTGATTCGGTGGAGTATGCTGAGCAAGATTTGCAAGCTGCGATGCAGGAGATTGATACTTTAGAGGAAGAAGGCATCAGCGTTAGTCTACCGGAAGATGTAGAGGACTTCGACGCAGCGTTAGAAGCCGAAGCCCAGGGTATGGATGAACCAGAATTGATGGTCGAAGAAGCTCAAGCGGAAGAGCTGGAGGTTGAGGCCGAGGAGGCCTTAGCTCCTGAAGCACAGATCGAGGATGTCGCTGCTGATGAAGAGACGCCTTCGTTGATCGTGGAGGAACCTGAGGAAATAGAAGAGGTGGTTGAGATCGATACGGAAGAGCTTGAATCCTTGGAACCCCCAGCACTCGAGGAGCCGTTGCTTGAGGAAGAGATCGACGAAGTCGCCGAGATGCTCGAAGAGGAAACCATAGTTGAAGTTGATGCGACTGATCTGGAAACCCGCGAGGAAGAGATCGTTGAAACCGTTGAGCAAGATCTTGAAGTCGAACAAGTCGACGAGGCCGTAGATGAAGTGGAGACGGTGGAAGACGTCGCCGAGGATATGAGTCAGGAGACGGGAGACGAACCGCAAGCCGAGGAAGATGTTGAACTGAGCGCTCAGATCTCTGAGGACACAGAGTTGGATGAGCAGGAGACAATCCCTGAAGTTGCAGTGCTTGAGGAAGGGAACCCAGAAGCTGAGACGTCATTAGAAGGTGCGGTTGAAGGTGAACCCCTGGTTGATGAGGAGGCAGTCGGCGAGGCTGACGACGACCAGGACGAAAGCAAGTAATCTGACGGTCGGGCAGCATAGGGGTGAGGTGTCTCCGACCGTTTTGTTATTAATTACTTTGTAAAACTGTTCTTATAGAGAAGGACAGTTATGGGTTGGGGCGCAGCCCGCACCGCTATGCATACCGGCCCTCTTCTTGAGTTTGTGCTTTGAATATTGTCATCGTTACGAATGACGGGACATTGGTTCTAAGAGGCTTTTTTGGAAATTTTGGTAGAATGGGAAACGGGTAAGAGGATTTCTTAGGGTTATGGTGGAGGTTGTGAGTGGCGGATAATATGGAAAGATTTACCCAAAGGGCTCGACGAGTGTTGAGCCTGGCTCATGAAGAAGCCGAGCGGATGCATCATGGCTATATTGGAACCGAGCATCTGCTACTCGGCTTGATTCGTGAGGAGGGTGGCGTCGCCGGCCGTGTTTTACGTGAGTTGGGCCTCGACCTAGGGCGTGTAAAAGAGATGGTCGAACGCATCACGGGTATCGGACGGCATATTGGTGGGCGGATTGAACTCGCTCCAGGGACCGAGCAGGTGTTGCAAATCGCCATTGAAGAAGCGCGACGGATGGAGCACCATTACATCGGTACGGAGCACTTGCTGCTGGGTCTCGTACGTCAAGAAGAGGGTGTGGGGCTTACTGTCTTACGTCGTTTAGGCATCACACCAGAACAAATCCGTCGACAGACCAGCAGGATTCTTCAGGAAAGCCCCGCCCGTCGAACAGCTCGTCCAACGGGTGTAGCAAGGAAAGAGCAAGAACAGAAAACTCCCCTCGTTGATCAATTGGCGACGGATCTGACGATGCTAGCGGAAGATGGCAAGCTGGATCCGGTCATCGGACGCGAGCAAGAAATTGAGCGTGTGATTCAGATTCTCGCGCGACGCACCAAGAACAACCCGGCCTTGATCGGTGAACCAGGGGTAGGTAAAACGGCCATCGTTGAGGGGCTTGCCCAACATATTGTCGCTGGTGAGACCCCCGCACCGTTGCTCGACAAGCGATTACTTCAATTGGATGTCGGTTCCTTGGTGGCAGGGACGATGTACCGTGGCCAATTCGAGGAACGACTTAAACGGGTGATCGATGAGCTGAAATCGTCCAGGTCTATTCTCTTCATCGATGAGGTCCATATGCTTGTGGGTGCAGGGTCAGCCGGGTCATCGGTGGATGCAGCCAATATCCTCAAACCTGCCCTGGCACGTGGTGAACTCCAGGTAATCGGCGCCACAACGATGGACGAATATCGAAAGCACATCGAGAACGATGCCGCTCTAGAACGCCGTTTCCAGCCGGTAATGGTGGAAGAACCAACCGTGGATGAGGCGATCGAAATATTGCGCGGTATTCGACGCCCCTATGAGGAGCACCACAATCTAGAGATCTCAGACGAGGCGTTGGAAGCAGCGGTTCACCTGTCTTCCCGTTATGTCACCGATCGTTATTTGCCCGACAAGGCCGTTGACTTGATTGATGAGGCGGCTTCACGTGTTCGGATGTACAAAAGCCCTGAGGCGATTTCACTAAAGAAGGTCATCTCCGACCTGAGGCAAACACGTGAAGCGCATGCTCAAGCGGTTGAAGAAGCACGGCATGAAGAAGTTGAGGAGCTGGTTGAACGAGAAGCCGAACTTGAGGAAGAGCTTGGACAATTGCGAATTGCCTGGAATCGAAAGGGAGGCGGCCCTCAGGTTACCGCCGATGACGTCGCCGAAGTGGTCTCAATGTGGACCGGTGTGCCTGTAATGCAATTAGCTCAGGAGGAATCCGAGCACCTGTTGCGAATGGAAGATTCGCTGCATCGCCGCATTGTCGGACAGGATGAAGCGATCGAGACGATTTCCAAGGCCGTTCGTCGAGCGCGAGCTGGTCTAAAAGATCCAAGACGACCGATTGGCTCCTTTGTATTCCTTGGTCCAACTGGCGTGGGTAAAACCGAACTCACTAAGGCATTGGCGGAATTCATGTTCGGCAGTGAAGATGCATTGATCCAAATGGACATGTCCGAGTTCATGGAACGCCACAGCGTCAGCCGCTTGGTCGGCGCGCCACCTGGATATATCGGTTACGATGACGCCGGTCAGCTGACAGAAGCCATCCGGCGCCGCCCATACTCGATTGTGGTCTTTGATGAGGTTGAGAAGGCGCATCCTGAGGCGCATAACATGCTGCTCCAGATCATGGAAGAAGGGCACCTTACGGACGCACGTGGGCGGACGGTTGACTTCCGCAATGCGATCGTGGTGATGACCTCCAATGTCGGAGCGGAGATGATACGACGGCAATCTCAGATCGGCTTCGCGCTTGAGAGAGATGAGGAGATCGAAGAACGCCTGGCTTACGATGAAATGCGCAAAAAGCTGATGGATGCGCTGCGAAAAGTCTTTCGCCCTGAATTTCTCAACCGCGTGGACGGCACCATTGTCTTCCACGCCCTAACAAGAGATCAAATCGCGCAGATTGTCGACCTCGAGTTGGCGAAGGTGGCGCAAAGATTGAGAGAGTATGAAATCACCCTCCAAACCAGTGAGGAAGGTCGATCCTTACTTGCTGATTTGGGTTACGACCCCGAGATGGGAGCTCGACCTCTACGTAGAGTGATACAAAACAAGATCGAAGATCAACTTTCGGATTCTCTTTTGGCTGGGGAATTCGAACGTGGTGACACCATTCAGATCGACGCCGAGGATGAAGAGGTGGTTCTCCGACGGGTGGAACCTGAACCGGAGAGAGAAGCTCAAGAGACCGTGCCGGCTGCCTGATGGTGTAATTACTAAAGAAACCATAATCTGTTGAGGTGCGCGAAAGCCCACAACTATGATTAACAGAGCCCGGTGATCCCACCGGGCTTCTTGTTTGTCCTTTCATTAGATAATAGAAACAGTCACCCACAATCAATCTACACAAAGGATTGTCTCAAAAGCTCTAACCATCCGGAGCAGCGTAGTGCCTGCAGGATATATGGCCAGGAGCCTTCCCTTAATCTGTCATTGCGAGGAACCGTTAGGCGACGAAGCAATCTTATCGTTGAGGAGATTGCTTCGCCCCTACGGGGCTCGCAATGACATCATATAGTACAGGTTATTCTCGCTGTCCATAGGCAAAGCTTTTGAGACTGCACCTCAGATATACGCGCAGACGATTTTTCATTTCCTCGCGTGAGACCACTGGGGGAAGTATAATCCTCTACAGGAGGGATCGTGGTCAAGTCAAAGACCGAATATGTGTGTCAACAATGTGGACGCAGGGCGGCCAAAGCACTTGGGCGCTGTCCACAATGTGGTGCTTGGAACAGCATGGTAGCGGAGGTTGTCGCGCCTAAACGAGGGAGAGGACCGAAGGTTGAGATCTCACAACCGATGCGGTTGATGGAAATTGAAGGGGAGGACGAGGACCGCATTCCTCTTCCGATAGGAGAGTTCGCGCGTGTGTTGGGGGGTGGTGTGGTGCCAGGGTCGGTGGTGTTGATCGGTGGTGACCCGGGCATTGGGAAATCAACCTTGTTGCTCCAGTTAGCATTGGTGCTGGCTGATCAGGGATCGGTCCTCTATATCTCTGGCGAAGAATCAGAGCGGCAGATAAGGAACAGAGTGACCCGGATCATCCATGATGGGGCGCCAGAGGATTTGTTCTTGCTCACTGAGACCAATCTGGAAGCCATCACCCCAGCGATTGAGAGGACAAGCCCGATTGTGGTAGTGGTCGATTCGATTCAAACCACGCACACTTCAGAACTTGACTCGAGTGCAGGTTCGATAACACAGGTCCGTGAATGTGCTTCACGTTTACAGGCTCTGGCCAAAGACTCTGGTGTGGCGGTCTTTCTGGTAGGGCATGTGACGAAGGAAGGCGCGATCGCAGGACCGAAAGTCTTGGAGCACATCGTTGATACCGTGCTTTATCTGGAGGGTGATAACTTTCATGCCTATCGATTGTTGCGCTCGGTGAAGAACCGCTTTGGACCGACAACCGAGGTGGGTGTCTTTGAAATGGGTGCATCAGGGATGGAAGAGGTTACCAATCCATCGGAGACTTTTCTGGCCGAACGTGTTGTAGACTCCCCAGGTTCGGCGATCGCTGTGACCATGGAGGGTACGCGTCCTCTGTTGGTCGAAATCCAGGGCCTCACCAGCGCCACCACGTTTGGTCACCCTCGCCGAACAACAAACGGTGTAGATTTTAACCGTCTGCTGCTCACGATTGCTGTGCTCTCCCGTAGAGTGGGATTACGGTTATCGGATCAAGATGTGTTTGTCAATGTGGTCGGCGGATTACGCATCAGTGAGCCCGCGGCGGATCTTGCGGTAGCGGCAGCTATATTCTCCTCGATGAAGGATGTCCCACTTCCAGCAGATGTGGCTTTCATTGGAGAGGTCGGGTTATCCGGAGAATTAAGGACAGTCCCTCAGTTATCTGCGCGCATGAGTGAAGCCTCTAAACTTGGTTTCCAACGCGTGGTGGTCCCCAAAATCGACCTGTCCGATGACCTTCGACCCGAAGGTCTGCAAGTGATCCAGGCTCGATCTCTGCGCGAGGCATTGGCAGGTTTTTTGGGGACATGATCAGCGTCCTCCGGGGCGAGGTTTGTCCATTAACAGCGAAGTTAAGACATGTTTTAGATCAGTATCAAGGACTTTTATCCTCACAAGACCAGACGAACCTAAGATTCTTGGATTGGGGGATGAAGGTTTGTCTCATCGCAACCCCCGCATTTTCTTTAAGATTTAACATTGTGCCTTCCTTGCATCGCTAAGATGGGGTACAACTCCCTAGATATTGGGGTGAAGATGAAGTCGTAACCCGGATATGGGGTGTTAACTCAGCTTGCCATTTCTCTCGTGGTGATCGAGGAAAATTGATCGGCAAGATTTCCTTTAACATTTCGAAATCTTAAAACTTTGAAAGTTTTTACGATGTAGCAGGTTAAATCTATTGAACCTGCTCATCAGTTTTGTTAGAATGCTTCCACGTGGATGTTGTGGTGAACTGAGGAGGAACGCGGTCCCGCTGAGACTCTGTTAGCGAAGGCCGGGACAGCCGCATCCTCGGCGGCTGAACACACTCTCACGTTTCAACTTAATATCACCTAATAAGCGATAGACGTTTGCCGATTAGGGGGTTGTATTTTAACTCCCAGTTGGGATCGGTGGAGGTGTGTATGAACTCAGAGCAACTCTGGCAAGCTGCGCTCGGACAACTACAGATGGAAATGCCACGAGCGGCATTTGATACCTGGGTTCGTGACACAGAGTTGCTTACCTATGAAGATGGTTCCTTCGTCATCGGTGTACGGAATGCCTACGCTCGCGACTGGCTTGAAGATCGATTGCTCTCCACCGTAAAGCGAGTGTTGACTGGAATCTTGGGTCGGACGGTCGAAGTGCGTTTCGTCGTCTGGCATGAGGACAATGTCGATGACTCACCTGAACCTGTTATGAAGACATCCTTTGGTAGCGAAAGCCCATTAAATATTTCATCTAACCTGACGAACCGTTACACATTTGAAAGTTTTGTGGTCGGGCCAAGTAATCGCCTAGCTCACGCTGCCTGCCAAGCTGTTGCTGAAAGCCCGGCTCGTGCATACAATCCGCTATTTCTATACGGCGGAGTCGGTTTAGGGAAGACGCATCTGTTACATGCTATCGGTCACGTTTGCGCTACAGGCGGTTTGAATGTTCTTTATGTCTCTTCTGAGGAATTTACCAACGATCTGATCAACGCGATACGAAGCCACACAACGGACGCCTTCCGTGAACGTTATCGGCGCATCGATCTGCTCTTGATCGATGATATCCAATTTCTTGTGGGGAAAGAGTCGACCCAAGAAGAGTTTTTTCATACCTTCAATACGCTTCATGGACAGGATAAACAATTGGTCATCTCCTCCGATCGACCACCCAAAGCACTCGTAACTTTGGAAGAACGTTTGCGTTCGCGCTTCGAATGGGGTTTGACGGCCGATATCCAATTACCTGACTTTGAAACCCGGCTGGCCATCTTGCGTTCGAAGGCCGAGCGTGCAAGGCGATCCGTTGAGTCTGAGTTGCTGGAGTTGATCGCCCGCCGAGTACAGAGCAATATTCGAGAATTAGAAGGTGCGCTCACACGCGTCTTGGCCTTTTCCGACCTGAGTGGAGCTCCCCTGAGCCGTGAGTTGGTAGAAGCAGCGCTGATCGATCTTCTACCTCGCGGAGATACGCTGACCGTTGAACGAATCGTCGCTGTGGTTGCGAAGCAGTTCGGTGTCGAGGTTGATCGGTTGCTGAGCCGCGAGCGATCGAGGGAGGTAGCACTGCCTCGCCAAGTGGCGATGTATCTCATGCGCGAGGAGACATCTGCCTCCTTGCCACAAATTGGTGAGGCGCTCGGAGGACGTGATCATACGACTGTTATGTATGGATGCGATAAGATCACGAATCTCATGGAAACCGACGATGTGCTGCGGCGTCAGGTGTTACTCGTCCGGGAAAAACTCTTCCATGAGGTTGGGGTAACGGCCTGAAGGCGATGATTGATCTCATTATTTTAGCGCCCCGTTCGATTGGGGCGCTTTGTTTTTATGGAACTTAGGCACTTGGGCACTTGGGCACCTGATCTTAAAAAAACTACATGGATTGTTCCTTGGTGTCCCGGTCCCAAGCGCCTTAGTGCCTTGGCCTTTCACAGTAGTGTCACGGGATCGATATCGACGATCCAACCTTCGGGCAGATCCTCAGGAACAATAAGAGCCGGATCGGTGGCACGGATCAAGATCTGCCAGCGGTACTGTCCCCGCTCCTTCCTGAAAAAACAGGGAGTGGGGCCGATGATCTCGGCCGATTTCTCGAGTTTGGATCGTTTGTGGAGGAGTGTGTCCCTCATGCGTTTGGCCTGGTTTTCGGCTTCATGGGCCGAGATGTGTCGGTAGACCAACTTTGCCAATCGTCTAAATGGGGGGTAACCAAGCTGGCGACGGTTCTTCAGTTCATCATCATAGAACGACTTGTAATCGTGTTTGGATGCCGCCTGGATGGCAAAGTGCTCAGGTTGATAAGTTTGGAGGATGACACGACCACCGAGTAGACCTCTGCCCGCGCGACCGGCGACTTGGGTGAGGATTTGAAAGGTCCGCTCGGAGGCGCGGTATTCCGGCAAATTGAGTCCAGTGTCCGCTGAGACTACACCGACAAGTGTCACCAATGGAAGATCGAGGCCTTTAGCGATCATTTGGGTTCCGATGAGGACATCCGCTCGGTGGTTTGCGAAATGAGATAGGATGATGTCATGGGCGCCTTTCGTACGCGTAACGTCCCAGTCCCAGCGTAACGTGCGCACGTGAGGATAGGTTTTCTCAAGCTCGGCTTGGATACGCTGGGTGCCAGCGCCGAAATGTCGAACCCTTTCACTCTCACAATGAGGACAGGAGGTCGGGGATTTGCGCGTGTATCCACAATAGTGGCACATCAAGCGCTCATGGGCTTGGTGGTAGGTCAGAGACGTTTCGCAGCTTGGGCAGCGAGAGACCCAACCACAGTCCCGACAGAAAACGTAGGTAGATGATCCTCGTCGGTTGAGGAAGAGAATCGCCTGTTGATTCGCTTCGAGAACTTCAGATAGCGCTGCCTGAAGTGCACGGCTGAAGAGCGAACGGTTTCCGGCTCGCAATTCCTGACGCATGTCCACAATTCGAACGGGCGGTAGGGCGATCGATTCCGCATCACCCTCGGATTGTTCGTAGCGTGTGGTCACACCGAGACGCGCAGCCTGGCGACCGATCCGTTCGCGGTGGCCCAGGATGCGCTGGGGCAGACTTACCCGTATCAACTCGCCGCGTTCTGCCCTGTATGTAGTAACGATGTCGGGTGTTGAGCTGCCCAGAATGCAGGTCGCACCGACAATTTGGCTGTAAGAGAGGCAGGCTTCCCGGGTGTGATAACGCGGTGCCCGGCCTTGCTCCTTGTAAGATTCGTCATGTGATTCGTCCACCACGATCAAACCAATATCGGGCAATGGTGCGAACAGAGCACTACGAGGACCGACGATTACCCCCAGTGTGCCTGCACGGCACCGTCGCCAGGTATCGTATCGCTCACCATCAGAAAGCGGTGAATGCAACAGTCCTACTTGGCCAGGGAAGCGAGCTAAGAAGCGCCGTACCGTCTGAGGCGTGAGGGCAATCTCAGGCACGAGGACAATGGCACTCCGTCCTAGGGTTAGCGTCTCTGAGACAGCCCGTAGATAGATTTCGGTCTTACCCGAACCAGTGACCCCGTGAAGCAGTATGGGGGTGACAGGCTCCGACACGGCTTTACGCACCATGTTCTGGATCACCTCCCATGCGTTTGTTTGGTCAGAAGTTAGACGAGGTGGCGTGCTGGGTACGAAGTCGATCGATTCAAGTGGATCACGCCACACCTCAGCTTCACTCAAGGATATAAGATTGCGTTCTTCCAAGTATCGTAAGTCAGATAATTTCGCGCCGCACTCGGCATAGAGCCACTGTACTTCTAAAGGCTCCCCCTCATGGATCAATATCTCCAGGATCTCCCTTCGTCGACCAGCGGCTGCCCTACCGGGAAGGCCCAGGTCATCGTAAGTATGACGGGCGACTTCTGGTGAGACGGCTAATCTAGCTATCCGAACACGCTTTGCGCGAGCGCGCGGTGGATCGAGGACGGAAGTACGATCGAGTAGGCCACGTCGGACCAATCCATTGGCCGCTGGTCGCCAATTGTGGCGTGGAAGGGCACGCGAGATTTGCCGACCTCTCAAGGGACCACGACGATTGAGCAACTCAAGGATCCGTTCTTGATTCTTCGTTGTTCCTTCAGCGTCGGGGTCCAGGAGCGTATAGAGGGTGTCGGCCTGTTGACTGAGGCCGGGCGGCAGCATTAACGTAAGACATTCGATCAGCGGTGTCAGAGTTTGACCTTCGATCCAGCGGGCTAATTCAAGTTGGCTGGGGGTTAGGACGGGTTCTGGGTCGAGGAGTTCTTCTATCGGGCGCGTTTCTGGGACAGATGGTCGCTCAAGTAGCTTGACAACAATGCCCTGTACGTTCCTGTGGCCAAAGGGAGCGGTGACAAGATGGCCAGGTTCCACTCGGCCTCGTAAATGAGAGGGGAGATGATAATCGAAGGTTCCTCGCAAATGGGGTAAATTAACCGCTACCTCGACAAACATCATCCTTGATCTTCGGCATCAGGAACTGATGGTGGAGTGGTTTTTATATCGGATCGTGGAATGAGTGAGATGCGTGCAATACGTAAACCATCCATGGCTTCGACACGTAGTCTCGATCCTTCCACATTGATCGTATCGCCGACTTTTGCTAACCGCCCTAAGCGTCCGAGCATGAACCCCGCGATGGTGTCGTAATATGGATCGTGCAATTTCAAGTTAAATCGCTCATTAAAGTCATCGACGGGCATCAAGCCATCAACCAGGGATGATCCGTCAGGCAAAGGGAGGACTTCGGGTTCTTGATCAAAGGGGTCGCCGACCTCGCCGACGATCTCCTCCAGAAGGTCCGCGAGTGTCACCAGTCCCGCTGTTCCCCCGTATTCATCCAAGACGATGGCGATGTGTCTTTGCCGCATACGGAAGAGGTTTAGAAGAACGCCAACTTTCGCCGTTTCTGGGATGAAGATGGCCTCTCGCATCAACTCGCGGGCTGTCTTGGTTTCATCGCTCCCACTATTCATCGTGTTGAGTAGATCTTTAAGGTTAAGCACACCGAGAATCTGATCAAGGCTCTCGCCATAGACTGGCAGTTTTGTGTATTGATGTTCAATAGCGACTTGGAGTGCTTCCTCCAAGCTACTGTCGGCCGGTACGGCGATCATCTCGGTCCGGGGGATCATCACCAGACGTACCAGGGTCTCGCCGAAATCGAAGACAGCTCGCAGCATCTCCTCTGCCTCGTCCTCGACGACGCCGCTCCCAGCACTAGCCGATACCAGCATCTTCAACTCTTCGACCGAATGGACCAGTTCGTGGCCAGAGGCAGGTTCAATCTTGAAAAGCTTCAGCAGTGCGTTTCCTGCTCCGTTAAGCAACCAAATGGCAGGTCTGAAAATCCACTCGACCCACAATGTCGGCCGAGCGACGAGCAATGATGTGCGCTCCGGATTTTGTAAGGCAACGGATTTGGGTGCCAGTTCTCCGATGACAACGTGCAGGAAAGTGATCAACGCGAAGGCGAGTCCAGCGGACAAGCTGTGCGAGATTTCCGTTTCGATTGCGGCCGGGAACAGGTTTATAAGCGGTTCGATCAGGTGGCTTAACGCCGGTTCCCCAATCCATCCTAATCCTAGGCTGGCGAGGGTGATGCCGAGTTGGGTGGCGGCGATGAACCTATCAGGATCCGCGATGGCACGTTCGACAGATCGGGCCGAAGCATTGCCTTGGGCAACCAGCTCGGCGATACGAGTTCGGCGAACGCCGACCAAAGCAAACTCGGCGGCAACGAAGAAAGCGTTTGCTAGCACAAGCAGGACGACTGCTACGAGTCTCAGTAGATCAAACAATAACATCGCTTCTATATCCTAATCGAATGGTGTAGAGAGATGGCACAAATGCGCTCGCGCCAAGGTAATGGTTGTCAAAGTCATGGTGGGGCATCAGTCTTGCGATTTACGGTAGATCACGGCCGCTGCATAACCGACGACCGAATTGTAATCTCCAGTGACATCACCTGAAGTGGCATGCTGAATGACGTCAACACTGTCAGCTCCGAGGTCTTCACAGGCCCAAAGCACGGCTGCCATCGCGGCCCGCCCGCATGCAAACCCCAGCCCTTCGTCTTCAGCCGTGAGGACACCTGATGGATTGAAGGCTTCAACGCGGGTGAGAACCTCCGCATCAAATTGTTCGGCCATAGACTGGGTATAGAAGTGGGAAAGGTCCGAGCTGGCTACGAGGATGACAGATTGATCTCTCAATACTTTACCTAATGCATGGCCAACCGCTTCGACTGTAGGCAGGGATTGATCGCGTATCATCAGCGGCAACAAGCGGAAGGGTTGGGTAAGGACGCGCTGTAGGAAAGGTAGTTCGATCTCCAAGGAGTGTTCGCTATCGTTTCTTACATGCGAGATCTCAATATTCCCATCCTCGAGCAACTGGTTTTCGAATCGTTGGAGCAAAGTGTGGTCCACCGCAATATTGCCCAACGGTGTACCGTACGCGTCATGGCCTGTGGTGAGAACTTGACCGAGATGTGGTTGGTGGAGAGGCGAAATCACGGCGACGACCTCAGGTGTGAGTCCCTCTAGGTAGCGGAATGCATGGGCAGCGACATGACCTGAATAACGGTGTCCAGCGTGGGGGACGATCACACCCATCAATTCGCCGGATATTGGGCTAATCACGCTGTCCTGTAGTTGGCGGTCGATCGATTGGGCGAGGGCGTCCGCATTGCCCGGATACCATGTGCCCGATATGGGTGAAGGTCGCACGTCAAGCATTCTTCCCATCCTCTGTCTTTGCCTTGGATTGTAGCATAGGAGTCACCTCTCGGTAGAGGTGATCGGTTGGGTTGCTGGATGTTGACGGTGGGGTAGGGGAAGTGGGTAGATCCGATGGTATTATCCTGAGCCTCTCGACGGAGCCGTAGGTCCCGAACGCAATCGAAGGGCTCGTTATAGGTTTCGCGAAGGATCTCGTTTTACAAATTCATCTACCTCTTTTGAAGTTGTTCTGTGAATGGTACATGCTCAAATCTGATGGTGAATATTAGGACTTGACAAGAGAACATATGTTCTGTTAGAATAGAACACACGTTCTATTTTTTCTGTCAATGGAGGTGCAACGTGGCTGAGTCTTTCTTGCGGCGTCCCTATCTTGATCGGCAAGCGGATAATATTGAACGAGCGCTTTCCTCCTTGGATCTACCAGCGCGTGTTCAAGGTGGTCAAGTTGGTAGCCATTGGGTTCGCTACCACCTCACCCCAGTTTCCGGCACCCGCGCGGACAAAGTCGTTCAGGTGGCTGAGGAGGTTGCTGACGCGATAGGTGTCTCAGGATTACGAATAGCGGAACGTTCGCAAGGGTTAACGATCGATGTCCCTCTTCAACAGGGGACTGAGCTTCGGTTGTTGCCCCTGCTGCATGCCTTACCCGGGCTTTCGGCATCGACTGCCGTTGTTGGAATGTCCATTGAAGGTAGGCCTCTGCTCTTTAATCTAACCAAGCCCTCCACATGGAATTTACTGGTCTATGCACCCAAAGGGTATGGAAAATCGGAGCTTGTTCGAACCCTGATGATGTCCCTTGCCCTGACCAGTCGTCGATCTCAACTGAGCATGTTGGGGATTGACATCGGTGGGAGAGAGCTGGCTGTTCTCGAATCGCTACCTCATGCTTTGACTGATCTTGCGACCGAGCCCAAGTTTGCGGAGGAGATTCTCACCTGGCTTTCTGAGGAGGCCGCTCGGAGACTGGTTGCAGGTGTTGCCAGCCCACATCTGGTCCTCCTGATTGATGACCTGGGATGGCTTACGGATAAGCGCGAGGAGCATACACTCGCTGCGTTAAAGCATATAGGGCAGATTGGTGTTGATGTAGGGATTCATTTTATTGCAGCCACGCAAGCACCACTCCCTGTGTCTTTGCGTGATCTAACAGATCATCGAGGTGTTGTCGAGGTGATACCGGACGAGAATGCATTTTTGAAAGGCAAGACATCAGTGGGCAGATTCCAGTTCACTTCAAACTCCGATGTCAGCATCGCAGATGTGGCGTGGCTGAGCTTACGCGATCTAGATACGGCTTCGAAGCTTGCTGTAGCGGGTTGGCGTGCCACGGGGATGTCGCCGTTGCCTGCGATTGAGTTCGACTAATGACGACCATCATCGTTCGTATGCTGAGCAGTCTGGTAGCAGCCATGTTCGCTGCACATCTCATCGTGCGTAGCCGAACTTGGATCGAGAGCATTCCCAGTGCTCAAGCTCATCTTGAAGCGATCTTGCTCGGTGTTTTTTCCGGATTCTTGATCGCATCACTTGTCTCGCTGATCAAGTCAATTCTGAGTAGGGTACTTGTCTCTACTCGTGATGAAGTCCTTGTCGCTCATCTCCCCCGATTGATCAATGAAGGTGATGAGCGTCATCATCCAGTGGACATGTTTCTTTCACATGTTCAGCCTCCAGAGGGTCTGCGAAGGGAATATTCTTTTGTGGATACGTTTGAAATCGAGATGCAGGAGGAGATGGTTGGATGACGGCTGTCGAGTATGGTGAGTTGGTAAGGGTTATCCCCATGACTTCTGGGATATTCCCCACCGAGTTTACATGGCGTGGAAGACGCCACCGTGTGCGGAGTGTTGAGAGATTCGATACCGAGACAAGGCCACGTCGCAGTGGTGTGATGCGACGCAGGCTTTTCCACCTACGGACAGCGAGCGGAATGCGTTGTCTGCTCTCTCAAGATATTGAACGCGAAACTTGGCATTTGGAAAAGGTTCTCATCGGTCGAGGAGGGGTAAGATGAAAGTCGGCATGTTGTGGTTTGATGGAGATCTCAAGCTCGATCTGGGAGTTCGTATTGAGCGAGCGGCCAGCTATTATCGTGACAAATACGGTCGCTCACCGAACCTGTGCATCATACATCCCTCCACCGCTGGAGAGGAACATCCTGGTTCTGTCATCGGTGTTGATGTGCGTACGAGTGCTGCCGTTCAACCCCATCATTTCTTGTTGGGAGTGAAAGAGCGGGGGGCAATTTCCGGTGATGGTTTGGCAACGGCCAACTGAATCGTACAGCAACGGTTTATGAGGTAACTTAAATAGCTGCCCTCAGGGAGAGGGGAGGGTGTATGTGGGTGTGCGGGCTGAGCTTGGACGCCTACAAATTCCCTCCCCTATTAGGTTTCACTTTATGATGGGGCTATAACAGGATCAAACTTAAAGGCTGTGTGCATCTAGGTCGAGAGCTCAGCGATGAAGCGATCAAGTTCAATATCGTAAGAGGCTTGACTGGTTTTTGATGCTAAGTCTATCGAAAGTAAGTTATGGTGGATGCGTTCAAGGTCCTTGAGTGAGAAATTCTGGGCTTGAGCGCTGATTTTATTGGCAACGAAACGCGGTAATTGCAGGATTTGCTCTGGATTCTGCCCATTGTCGAGCGCTTCGCGTGCCTGAAGAATTAGACGAAATTGGCGCACGATCATCGCGAAGGCGTAGTGAGGATCGCTATCCTCCAACAATCGATGAAGGTGGTGCTGGGCGTCCTTACCATGGCGAAGACCTATGGCGTCCACCATGGCGAAGACATTACTTTGGCCGTGGAAAGGGGTCAGGAGCTCAACATCGTCCATGACGATCGGACGTTGACGGTCGATATAGTCAAGCAGTTTCTTTAATTCTTGGTCAGCCAACAATGGGTCCTCAGCAACAAATTCTGCGAGCATATGTGCCGCAGTGGGTTCAATCTCTCCGCCTAGATCTTTACAATGTTCCATTAACCAATGTAAGAACGCACCACCTTTTGGAGTGCGACACGGAATGAGATAGGTTTTTTGTGGGTGAAGGGGTTCAGCCCATCGAAAGAAAGGCGATCGGTTTTTGTAATTCTCGAGCTTCACCGTGCTTTGGATATCGACATGTTCAATAATAACGAGGGCCGTCGTTTCGTGTATGTTTTCAAGGAAGTTGAAGAAACGTTCCTTTTGGGTATCGTCCCAGGATCTTCGAGTTAAGTGTTCTGCGTTGTCGAGGATGATCAAGCGTCGAGTTGAGAGAAAGGGAATCACGGAACAGGACTCTTCCAGAGCTCCCATGTCCATTCCTATCGCAGAAAAGCGCTGGACATTCAAATCTGCTGCCGTGGAATCTCCAAGCTTCTCCCGCAATTGATGGATAATGCGTGTGATGGTGAACTCATCGTCCCCGTAAATCAAGTAGACGGTTGGTTTCGGTTGATCCATATGAGACTCCACTGAAAACGGGACCGATGCGATCGGAGCACTGAAATAGATGGGGATGCGCACGAATTCAGTATCCCCATCTATACCATTCTCAACACCTCGTAAGTGTTTTTGTGCTGGGCATTCATATCAGTTTGTTGTGAGAATGCGATGGACGTTGCCCCGGATAACTCTCATTGGATGGATAGCGACGACTTCTAAGGAGCCCGGGTTAGGTTCCGTCGTCAAGTATTGTTGAGCGGCTCTACCAATGGGTTGAGCGAAAAAGAGGGCAACGATTGTAGCAGCAATGGCTGTCGGTAAGCGTTTTAACCGCTCGCGCCAACCTTCATCTTTGGATCCGCCGAGGGAGAGGAAAGAAGCCATAGCGGCCAAAATCCCTGCTGTAACGAGGTTGGTCCCGCATGTTGGGTGGATCGCTAGGGAGTGTTCGCCGTTCCGCAATCGATCCAATGCCTCGTTTACGGTTGTCTGAAGGACAGCTGTGGGAACCTGCCCATAGATGTAGAAGCCCCGGTAATCGGAACGGCCGATGAAAGTAGAGTGGGGGTACTTCTCGGATAGGATGTTGATGGTAGCGTGTTCGAGCCCGTGGTTGCGGCGGACACGTAAAAAGCTTGGATGGTTCAGGAATTGCTTATACAAGTCTAACCCTCATTTGATGGTTTCTAGGAGTGATTATACCCTGAGGGGAGATTAGTGCTCACCCTCTCCCCAGAGGGGAGAGGGGATGTGTCCCCTAGAAGTAGGTCGGGCACCCATGCCCGACCGAACGGTGGTCCTTCGACGAGCTCAGGACAGGCGTGGGAGCCGCCTCTACTATATTGGGTGGACCGGGCTCCCACGCAGTTCAGCTGAGCACGCGCCGAAGACCGACCGATGCTCCCTCTTGTGACCGAACAGACAACTGGGCTACAATCGGGACATGGCATGGGAAATGCTTGGACACGAATGGGCTGTAAACCTGTTAAAAAGCCACATCGCGTCAGGCAATGTGCGACATGCTTACCTATTTATTGGCTCCGATTCCATAGGTAAGCGAACCTTGGCGCTACGTTTTGCGCAGGCTTTGAATTGTGAGGCGCCACCATCTCCAGGTGAATACTGCGGTGAGTGCCGTGCATGTATCAAGATCTCAGAGCAGAAATACCCCGATTTGCATGTGGTTGAAGTGGGGCAACTTGATACGATCGTCAAAGATGAGCACATTGCGAATGGTATGGGGGATAACGGCGAGCAGACGCATGAGGGAACAGCGGGTTCACCAGGGGCAAGACAGGTAAGCAGTATGGTGAAAGTGAAGCAGATCCGTCTCTTACAACGGCAATTGGCTTTGGCGCCCTTTGAAGGTCGTTGGCGGATCGCGTTGTTACTACGGTTCTGGGAGGCCAGTGAAAGCGCGGCTAATGCGTTGCTCAAGACATTGGAGGAACCTGCACCACAGGTCGTGATGTTATTAACGGCACGTTCGGTTGAATCTTTGTTGCCCACCATTGTCTCGCGCTGTGAGGTGATCCCTCTGCGTGCTCTAGCCCGTTCGGAACTTGAGAAGGGATTGATTTCACTCGGACAACCGGATGAGAGAGCTCGTTTGCTGGCCGGATTATCAGCAGGACGCCCTGGAATAGCGTTAAAGCTGATGGAAAATCCGGAAAGAATGGAGAGTCGAGAGAAGCTACTCGAGGATCTGTTCTCGCTTCTTGGGAAAAACCGGACTGAGCGGTTTACCTACGCGTCACAATTCAGGCCAACAAGGAGCGAAAGCACACGAGAGGTGCGTGCCCGGGCGGTTGAGACTCTGGAAACTTGGCTCAGTCTTTGGCGTGACATCATGATCAACTCGTTGGGCGCAGAGGCCTCTGTGCAAAACGATGATCGCGTGACCGACATTGAACGTATTGCCTCCAAGGTCCCTACGGAGCAGGTTGTTGATGCTGTCCGGAGCACCGCGCGAACCTTACATACACTCCATCAGTTTGCCAATGTGCAATTAGCGATGGAAAATCATTTGCTCGATTTACCCACGGTCACGCCAGGATAATTACTCTCCAAACAGCAGTCTAGATTAAAACTTGTCAGATTGTAGTGGAGAACTTGACCTCAGGGCGACTTGAAATTTCACCACTTACGATAGGTAAACGCGTAGGGATTTTGTTCTCTAAAGTGTTGGATTACCAGGGGGCGTTAGCGGGGTTCGACGACTAAACGCAGTGCAGTGCGTTCCTTTCCGTCGATTTCTACGGTCGTGAACTCGGGGATGCAAATGACATCCAAGCCATCTTCTTGAAGGTAGCCACGTGCGATAGCGACGGCCTTGATAGCTTGATTGACCGCACCAGCACCAATTGCTTGAACCTCTGCTCGGCGATGTTCTCGGACAACACCTGCAATGGCGCCAGCGACAGCGGAGGTGCGGGACTGGGATGAAACTTTGATGACGGTCACCGGGCTCTCTCCCTTGGCAGTGGAAACGTGGTCGCCCGATACGTTACCTTTTCCCACCAGCATTGTACAGTATTCTTGTACAGTATTCAATGAGGCGAAGCAAGGATTTAGGGATGAGTTAGGCATCTTAAGGGGTTGGAATGTACGCGTTTTGGGTGCGAAACAGGATTTGTGTGGATAGGGAGTCGCCGTTAACCCCCACATATCATTGAGTGATTACGCAATAAATAGGAGGTTCACGCGGTATAAGAAGACAGATCGTTGACGTGGGCGACTTCGGCGTCTTCGAAAATAACCTCCTCTTTACCCGCGAGTTTCTCTTCAATCTTGGAGACAATCAGGTCCAAATGACTGTCATAGGCGACATAATTCAGATCATCAGCTGGGACGGTGAGCACAGGGCAAAGGGTGAAATTCTCGATCCAGGATTCGTAGAGAGAGTTCAAACGAGTCAAATACTCTCGCTCAATCTGTTGTTCATAATCGCGACCTCGATTAGCGATGCGCTGAACCAAGGTATCGACGGTTGCGCGAAGATAAACCACAAGATCAGGTGGAGGTAGGAATTGGCTGAGGACTTGATATAGTTCACGATAGGTTTGATAATCCCGTTCGGCGATATGTTCTTGAAGGTACAGATTATGGGCGAAGATCTCCGCATCTTCGTATACAGTGCGATCCTGGATGGCAGAAGTGGGGTGATCTAACAATTGTCGATGAGCCCGTAGCCTTCGAGTGAGGAAAAATACCTGTGACTGGAATGACCAGGTACGCATGTCTTGGTAGAAATCAGCGAGATAAGGGTTTTCACCCACGGGTTCATAGAATGGCTCCCAGCCTAATCGTGCCGAGAGTAATTCCACGAGGGACGATTTGCCTACACCGATGTTTCCTGCGACTGCGACAAATTTTTTCATAACCCTGTACTCCAACGTTTTTCAGGCTCCGTTTCGTTCAGCCCACGATTCGACGATCTCTTCCATGCTATCCGAATACCTCTCAAGTTCTTCGCTGCGTGCATCGGATCGCGCAGAAGTGAGTCTCAGCTGTTCTAAAGCGTTCTCCCAAAATGGCAGGAATGGTTCGGCTCGATAAACAGTCTTTATGGAATGGACGGAACGCTCCCACGTCGTTAGTAACGTCCAGATAATGGCATCAGGACGTCCTGATTCCAATAAGGCTTGAAAACCATTCAAGTAATAAGATCGACGACAGGGAGCCAATTCAGGTTCAGAGTTGAGTTCACTCGCTTGATCAAAGGCCCGTGTCCAGGCAGACAGCAACTCGGACATGTCATGATGTTGGATCCCCTCAACACCAAGTAGATGGGTGAACCCTTCATACACTTCAGGGTGATCCAGATCCATGCAAGCTTGTTCAAGATCGAGTGCCATACGTCGTCCTGCTACCGGAAAGCCAGTCAGGCACGCAACAGCGTTCGCAGCTTCCAAAATTGCTCGGGTGTAGGTTTTTATCCAGCGGTCGGAGAGTTTAAGCACCGATGCCGACTGGCGTGACATTTTTAGAAAGGCGCGCGCTCTAGCGTAGATGTGATCAGGGCGATAGAAGCGGCCTCTTGCCCCGGCTTGAGCCCACTCGAAAAAATGTTTAGGGTCATAGAGGAAGATGGGCTCACACATGGCAGGTCCGAGCCAAGGGTGGACACGCAACTCCCTGGGTTTTGAATAGAGATCTCGTGAGTGGTGTGCGATGTCAAGGTGCACATCTTGGGAAAGACGCACGATCTCACGTGCTTTTGGGGGATGTCCCTGATGGATTAACACCAGATCGATGTCAGCAGTTCCACCGAATACAGGTTCATCCCTAGCCACGGATCCGATAATATAACCCGATATGACGTCCCCAATTGCAGCGCGTTGTTCTGTCTCATGTCGCGCCAGCTCGATCAATGTTTCGCGCGTGATCCTCACAATGATGGCCCTCCACTGAGAGGGAGCTCAGGTTGGAAGGGTGGGATCCCGAGTGCAGCACGGATGCGCTTGGTGACGTGGTCCAAATGCTTTTGTTGAGTGACGTAGTTAAGTGAATTCGTGTCAATCTTTAAGACCCGATAGACCTTTTGATCCGAGAAGTATGCCTCGTAGGCTTGATTGAGATCCTCGATGTAAGATCGTTCAATTAGCCGTTCGTAAGATCGATCACGCATTGCTATTCGCTGTAAAGCGTTGTCTGTGTCGACTTTCAGGTAGACGACCAGATCGGGGATGGGGATCCGTTCAGCTAACGCCTCATGGACGAGTGTGTATGTCGACAGTTCATCGCCTTCAAGATTTAACCTAGCGAATAGGGCGTCCTTATCAAAAGTGTAATCAGCGATCAGGTTGCCCTTAGAGAGAGCTTGTGGAACGACTCGGTATTGTTGCTGGTAGCGACTGAGAAGGAAGAAAATTTGCGTTTGAAAGGCATAGCGACTGCGATCGGCATAGAAGTCGGATAGGAAGGGGTTTTCCTCGAAGATCTCGAGGAGCAATTCAGCATCGAAGACCGGTTGGAGTAGACGTGCAAGGGTGGTCTTTCCTACGCCGATCACACCCTCAATGGCTATGTACATGACCAAACTCAGTTGAAAATATAAAAAGGTCGACCCGTGACCCAAGGATACCCGTGAAGGTAATTGTGCGCAACTAAATGGGGTGAAAAAGATATGTGGCTATCTTTCCTTGGTGGATATTATTACCTGATCGTGACTCCTGAGGAGTCTGTGGTCATTGGGGCGATAATCGTGCTTTGTGGTGTTGGGCATCTCAAGTTTAGTCAGGATGGATGTCAAATATGATACGACTGGAAATCAAACATCGTAAGATATCCCTAATTCTTAGTTAATCATCTTGATACTTCCTTATAATGGGGAATGTATCTTCTCACGATAAATACCCCAATGAGAAAAACGCTATTCAAAGTTTGTCCTTTTGATTTCACAAGAGTTATCATTCCTATTAATCATTTCCTGGAATATTCTCTTATGCAAAGTAGGGCTCGAACTCGTTGACACACCACTTTTGAAAAGGCTCGTTAACCCTGCACCATTAAATCCTAAAAGGACAAATAGCATTTGATGTCTCCTATGTTCAACAAAACTGATTTCAGATCGCAATTGGAAGAAGAACTGACGGGTAATATTTTGCCCTTTTGGATGACGCACGTTGTGGACAAAGTCAATGGCGGTTTTTATGGTGCGGTGACCAATGATCTTAAGATTCTCAATGAGGTGCCACGCTCAGCGATCTTGTGTGCACGTATTCTATGGACCTATGCCACGGCTTATCGTAGATTAGGTGGGGATAACTATTTATCGACCGCCCAATGGGCTTATGACTATCTGACGCAGGTTTTTTGGGATCAACAATATGGTGGTGTCTATTGGAGCGTGAATCACAAAGGGGATCCGGTTTTAGATCGCAAACATCACTATGCTCAAGCCTTTGCGATTTACGGTCTGGCTGAGTATTACCAGGCAACGCAGGAGCCGGAGAGTCTAGAGCTGGCGAAAACCTTGTTTCATTTGCTGGAAGAGCATGCTTATGAACCGGTCCATGGAGGGTATATCGAGGGGAGCAGCCGCAAATGGGAAGCGCTTGAGGATATGCGATTAAGTGACAAGGATCTCAATTGTCGAAAATCGATGAACACTATGTTGCACATCATGGAAGCGTATTCCAATTTCATGCGGGTGTGGGATGATACGCGTCTCAAGTCTCAACATCGAGCTTTGCTCCAGATCTTTCAAGAGCACATCATTGACCATAAGATTGGCCATTTTAAATTATTCTTCGATGACCAATGGCATTCGCTGTCGGACCATGTGTCCTTTGGGCACGACATCGAAGGCAGTTGGTTGCTGTGGGAAGCGGCTCAGATGCAAGGGGACTCGCCGCTAATAACGCAAGTTCGTGGGTCCGTGATCCGTCTTGCCACTGCTGTGTATCAAGAAGGATTCGATGATGATGGCAGTCTTTTCCATGAAGCCAGCCAGGAGGGCTTGGTGGATCCTGGTAAGGAGTGGTGGACGCAAGCTGAAGGGATGGTAGGCTTCTATAATGCCTATCAACTCAGTGGTCAGGAACATTTTGCGCAAGCTGCCTACAGATTATGGACATACATTCAGGATAAGATGGTAGACCGAAAGAACGGTGATTGGTATAAGAGACTATTTCGGGATGGCACACCCGAGACCGATCGATACAAAGCAGGTCCATGGGATTGCCCCTATCATCACAGCCGGACATGCTTTGAAATGATTGATCGATTAGAGCAATAGTATTTTTTCAAGGGATTCATCATTGGAGTATGCGACGAAGATGAGAAAAATCTGGCCGTTTACCTTCAACTTTTTTTGGTTTGCATGTGGTGCCTGCGTGGTACCTTTCTTCGTGCTCTTTTACCAAGAATTGGGTTTCACGGGCACGCAGATCGGTTTGCTTACCGGCATAACACCACTTATCACCTCCTTCAGCGCTCCGTTCTGGACAGGGCTCGCTGACGCGAAGAGGCGACACCGGCTTATTATGAATCTTGCCTTACTGATTGGGGCAATATCCATAGTTATATTTCCATTGCTCAAGGCATTCTTGTTAATTTTGATAATTGTCATTGTGTTAAATTTCTTCCTTGCACCGGTTCAGCCCTTTGCCGACAGCGCAACGATGTTTATGCTAGCAGATGAAAAAGAAATGTATGGCCGCATTCGTCTTGGTGGCACAATCGGCTATGGACTGGCAGCATCCATAGCTGGGATGGTCGTTGAAAATTACGGCTTGAGATTAGCATTCTTGGGGAGCGCTTGTCTGATGCTATTGGCATTCATCATCAGTCAGAAATTAGTCTATGGCCAAAAGGAAGCAGGTGATCCAGTTGAGGGTAGTGTTCGCACATTGCTGATGGATCCCCGTTGGCTCCTTTTCCTGACTGTCGCATTTGTTGGCGGTTTGACAATGGCTGCGACAAATAATTACTTCTTCCCTTATATGAAAGAGCTCGGAGTGACTGAATCAACCATGGGACTGGCGCTTATGATTGGAACGGCCGTCGAAATACCGGTGCTATTTTGGGGCAACCGATTCCTCAAGCTGTTCAAGTCGTATAGATTGTTCATGTTAGCGATGGTTCTCACTGGGGTCCGCTTCTTATTATTCGCAGTATCTGGAACGCCAAATGCTGTCTTGTTTGTGCAACTTCTAAACGGCCTGAACTTTCCTATCATGTGGGTGGCGGGCGTCTCTTATGCCAACGAAAATGCTCCCGCAGGCATGAGCACAACTGCGTTAGGTCTCTTCACTGCGATGGTTTTTGGGTTTGGTAATGCTGTGGGCGGGTTCATGGGAGGCCTGTTATTGGAGCGCATAGGAGGGAGCGGTATATTTCTTGTCTACGGAGTCATTGTGTTTATTGTGTTAGCTGTTGTAACCCTGCTCAGCAGGCGCCTAACTGCGAAGCGGAAGAAATTGCCGGATGCGTCTGATGGATTAACCGGATAGGATTATGTAGGGGTACATGAATTGTAGACCCGCATTGAACAACCAGGGAAGAGAGGGAAAAGTGAGCACTTACAAGTTCCCCCCCGACTTCGTTTGGGGTGCAGCGACGGCGTCGTACCAAATCGAAGGCGCGTGGAACGAAGACGGAAAAGGGGAATCCATCTGGGATCGGTTCAGCCACACACCAGGTAAAACAGCGAATGGCGATACAGGCGATGTCGCCTGTGATCATTACCACCGCTATCGAGATGATGTCGCTCTCATGCGTCAACTCGGGCTCAAGGCGTATCGTTTCTCCGTCTCGTGGCCGCGCGTCCTTACAAACGGGCGCGGTCCAGTTAATTTACACGGCCTCGATTTCTACGACCGCCTCGTGGATACGCTGCTTGAAGCCAACATTGTGCCCTTTCTCACCCTTTACCATTGGGATTTACCGCAGGTTCTCCAGGATGAAGGTGGTTGGACCAACCGTGATATCTGCCCCACCTTCGCGGACTACGCCGCGCTGATGGTCAAGCGCCTCGGTGATCGTGTGAAACATTGGGCGACCTTTAACGAACCAAAGGTTGTCATGGACAACGGCCACCTGAACGGGGATCATGCACCAGGCTTGCAGGATCCAGCAACCGCCTACCAGGTCGGTCACCACCTGATGGTCGCGCATGGGATGGCCGTACAAGCTATTCGTGCGATAGACCCCAACCTGTATATCGGAATAGTCCTTAACCATTGGCCATCGTATTCAGCAAGCGATTCACCAGAAGATGTGGCCGCAGCAGAGCGTTTCTGGCTACAAAGCGAAACACTCTTTCTGGATACCATTTTCAAGGCGCACTATCCACCTTCGCGCTGGGAGCTGATGGGTGAAGACATCCCAAGTATCTGCAATGGTGACTTGGTATTGATTTCGCAACGGTTGGATTTCCTCGGTTTGAACTACTACTCCCGCCACCTAGTGAGCGCGCAAGGAATCATTGATCACGTCCCTGGGTCAGAATATACCGAGATGGGCTGGGAGGTTCACCCTCCAGCTCTGCGTAACTTGCTTAATAAAATGAACGACGGCTATGATTTGCCACCCATCTACATCACCGAGAACGGGGCGGCTTTCAGGGACGAGGTCACCTCTGATGGCGCCATCCATGACGAACGTCGGCTGGAGTACATACGTCAGCATTTGATACAGGTTTATCTGGCGATGGAAGACGGCGTGGACATTCGCGGTTATTTTGCCTGGTCCCTGCTCGATAATTTCGAATGGGGGCATGGCTACACCAAACGCTTTGGCATCGTGCATGTTGATTACGAGACACAGGAACGCACCATAAAAGACAGCGGTCAATGGTACAGCCGCGTGATTGAAAGTAACACTGTCAGCGACAGCTAATCGACAACAGGTTACTCGAAACGGCTGTAGAACTCGGAGTTATTGATGATCTGTATATGTATTTTCGCTTAGTAATGGTGGAAAACCTTCGGGGTGGAATGGATCGGTATATATATAACTTACGACATTAAGTCGCCTCGTTCCCATGGGTGTGGATTCGAGGCGTTCTGCTTTACCCCTTTTCTTAAGTTCATCTGGGAATTATTAAGTGCGGTTGAGTGGGATTCGGATTCAGAATAGGTCTGTCTGTGAGATCAGCGCCTTACGGACTGCCCTATGATCTACCTCAGCATGTTCCATCGCAAGTAGTGCTGCTCCAACGACCGGGGGAGCTTTGAGGGGAACGAATCGCGCGCCCGGAGCAACCTGGAGGACCGTAGCGTGCAATGGGTCCGTCAACAGCTTGCCGGCGTTAAAAACGCCTCCCATTTCGACAACTTCGAAAGTCTCATCCTGGAAGTTTAGCTGGCGAACGACGCCAATCACCATGTTTCCCAGTTGTTCCCCGGCCCAGCGCGCGACTTCGAGTGCTACTTGGTCTCCCGCTTCAGCCGCAAGGAAAATCTGTGGGGTGATCTCTACGCCTACTTGAAATCGATCCTGTGTCAGTCCCTCAACGAGATCCTCAATATCGAGGGCGCCCGTCGC
Organism: Anaerolineaceae bacterium; assembly: GCA_020350285.1. Classification (GTDB taxonomy): domain Bacteria; phylum Chloroflexota; class Anaerolineae; order Anaerolineales; family E44-bin32; genus DUEZ01. The sequence goes on along the minus strand of CP070708.1, from coordinate 2,631,363 downwards.
CTCGAGCAAGACTCGTGTAAGGGAGGTTGGTGGGCCTCTTTGGCTCCATTCCTCGGATACGACATGGATCGTTTTTTCAACGATCGTCGATGCGCCCCCGTACTCCCCCATGGTAGAGCCGTGGCCGGTCATGCGACCGATCCTGCCTTGAGCATCTCTGCCCCAACAATTCTCACCGGAGCCAGCGACCACCGCGATTCCCCAACCCTGCTCTGCTCCCGCAATCAACCCTAGAAGTGTGTCGTTCACCAAACCTAAATGAGCGGACAAACCCAATGTTTGAATGACATCCATCGTGGGTGTGTGTTCTGAAGGCCAGTCGTATCCGGAAACGCCGAACCCTGCCCCGATGATGTGCTCTTTTGAGACCCCTGCAGCACGAAGAGCTGCCTCAGTGACCACCTTGAGTGTGTCTTGAAGCCCAGCATACCCGACGACCTCGTGATTACCTGGACCTCCCTCGCCATATCCAAGGATTTTGCCCTGATCATCGATGATGATCGCTTGGCTATTGGTGCTTCCGATATCGACTCCCAAGAAGTATTCAGACATTTAACCTCACTTCGATTAGAGCCCTCTCTCGTCTCACTTTATACGCTTTGAATGCATAACAACCCTACAGCTCTGAAGTTGATTTCACAAAATCGAGAACCTCATCGAGCTTCGCAAAAGCCAGGGCGGTCACCGTATCGGCTCCACCGTAGTAGATGGCGATCCGTCCGGTTGACTGGTCATGAAGTGCAGCGCAGGGGAAGGCCACGTTGGGCGTATCGCCCACGCACTCATAATAGGTCTGTGGAGAAAGCAAGTAGGGACGACCGCGGTAGATAACTTTCCAGGGTTGATCCAAGTCGAGTAAGGCGGCCCCAAAACTATAGACAAACCCATTGCAAGAGGTTAACACACCGTGGTAGATCATCAGCCAGCCTTCGGGTGTTTCAATGGGGACCGGTCCGGCCCCAACCTTGGTGCTTTCCCAGCCGACTTTGGTGCCCATGACGAATCGGTGTTGCCCCCAATGGATCAGATCTGGACTTTGGCTGAGATAGATGTCTCCAAAAGGTGTGTGACCATCATCGCTGGGCCGGCTTAACATCACGTACATGTCATTGATCTTTCGAGGGAAGAGCACACCATTGCGGTTGTAGGGCAATAGGGCGTTCTCGAGGAAGGTAAACTCTTCAAAATCTTTGGTGTGCCCGATCGCAATCGTCGGACCGTGGTAGCCGTTGCACCAGATGACATAATAGCGATCTTCGATCCAGACAACGCGCGGGTCATATCGATACTGAAAGTGGCCGATTTCAGGATCATCGCACTTCCACTCGATGGGATCGTTCTCCAAAGTCCAATCGATGCCATTCTCGCTGAAACCTCGGTGTAAATTCTGGATGCGGACCTTATCATCGCAGCGGAAGACGCCGGCAAATTTTCCCTCGAAAGGCACAACAGCGCTGTTGAAGATGCTGTTTGAGGAGGGGATCAGATCGCGCGGAATGATCGGGTTGGCGCTGTAACGCCATACCACCTCGGAACAATCTTCAGGTCGTTCTTCCCAGGGGATGTTGGGTAGGTTCATGGTGGAGGCACCTCCATTGTCGGAGATTAGAATAAGTATATGTGTTCAGGGTCGCTTATGCATGTGCAAGAGTTGGCTTGTCATACCTTATCGTTTGCGTTACTGCTTTAATCAAATGAAACTGAAGTCGTGTCTCTAACCCGATGACACATACCAAATCACCGATCTCAATTAACGATCTTCTAAACCCATTTCAATGAGCAGGATATTTGACACACGCGAAAAATCTTTGTATACTACTTTTAGTATTGGGAGCGCTCTCAGAAATTAAGTATATATCAAAATAATCGCTTCATAAAACCACTACTACCCAATACTTCTTCTACCCTAGAAAAACGCAGCCTCCATAGGGGAACATCTAATCGGTAAAGCTCAATTGGTTCGTAACGCTAATCTACAGAGCGATAACTTTGATCGGGGATTGTCACTCAATCGAGAAGAGCATTCAATGGACATCTCCACTGAAGAGATCAACGACGTGATTAATCTGACGATGGAGCGAGAACAATCCTGTCATTATGGCAAGTGTGGCTGCTGGGAAACCGCCGGCACCTACTCGTGGTTCATCTCAGGTTTGAGGAGGGGCGCTCCAGCTTGATTTCACAAATCTAAGCTGACAGGAGCGCCCCGTTTTTACTTTCTATCAAATCGCGGGCATAAGACGCAAGGAGGTGAGATCGGGGAAAAAGTGAAAGGATATCCACCAAAATGGGAATCACATCAAGCAGCATACTCACAGATGAATGGTTCAAATAATTAGGAGGAGAATTCCCCATGTCTAAAAAACGTTTGCCGAACATCATTGCAGTGACTTTGATGTTTGCCATGATCCTCTTGGCGGGCTGTGCCGCACAACCTTCTGGAGATCTGGAGGTCTTCAGCTGGTGGACAGCGGGTGGTGAAGCCGAAGGTCTAGAGGCCATGCTTGAGGTCTTCGCTGAGCAGTATCCTGACATCGTGGTCATCAACGCCACCGTCGCCGGCGGTGCGGGTGTGGATGCTCGAGCAGTCTTGGCCACCCGAATGCAGGGAGGCGATCCCCCAGGTTCCTTCCAGGTACATGCTGGCCACGAGTTGATCGACACCTATGTTGTCGCCGATCAGATGGAATCCATCACCTTCCTCTATGAAGAAGAAGGGTGGTTGGATGTGTATCCGCCTGATCTGATCGAAATCCTCTCCTATGATGGAGAGATCTGGTCGGTACCCGTGAATATCCACCGCGCCAATGTGCTCTGGTACAACGCGGGAGTCTTTACAGAACAAGGTCTAACGCCTCCTACAACGATGGATGATTTCTTCGCAGTCGCCGAGGTGTTGGAAGATGGCGGCATCATACCCCTCTCGCTAGGCGAAAGCTGGACCGTTGTTCACCTCTTCGAGACCGTCCTTCTGGGCTCCATGGGACCGGATGCATATTCAGGCTTATGGAACGGTTCAACGGACTGGGGCAGTTCACAGGTGACCCAGGCGCTGGAGAACTTCGACCGCATGCTTGATTATGTGAACGAAGATTTCGCCGCGCTCTCCTGGGATCAGGCTACCCAGTTGGTGATCGACGGCACAGCTGCCATGAACATCATGGGCGACTGGGCCGAAGGCTACTTCAAGGCTCAGGGATGGACCCCAGGCATCGAGTTTGGTTGGGTTGCCTCACCGGGCAGCAGCGGTGCTTTTGATGCCCTTTCCGACAGCTTCGGTCTGCCTAAAGACGCCCCGAATCGCGATGCCGCAATCGCTTGGCTTAGGGTTTGCGGCTCGAAGGAGGGGCAGGACGCCTTCAATCCCATCAAGGGATCGATCCCCGCTCACACGGGAGGGAATCGCGGTCTGTATGATCAATACCTGCAGTCGGCGATGGATGACTTTGCTTCGGATGCCATTGTGCCGAGCCTGATGCATGGCGCGGCGGCCTCACCCAGTTGGCAGCAGGATATTATAGATGCTGTCGCTCTCTTCTTGGGTGGCCGCGACGTCTCTGCCTTCCAGGCTGCATTAGTAGCAGCCGCCGGGGACGCGGGTTATTAACTAAGTTCACCCGGGTGGGTGGTCCTACAGTTGTAGGACCACCCAACTTTTTTGTAGAATCCCAAATATGCGCATAAACAGAGATCGCTTAATTGCATTTCTCATGATTCTCCCGTCCCTGGTAGCGATCGCTGTCTTTGTCTATGGTTTTATCGGCTGGACTGCACGATCCTCGGTTTCTGCCTGGGAGGGGCTGCTTCCAGACTACACATTCACCGGTCTGACCAACTTCATCGATTTATTCAACACCCCTCGATTCCAGATTGACATACGAAATACGGCAATCTTCACGGTTTTATTTATCTCAACTTGCTTGATCTTGGGTCTGGTATTAGCGGTGTTACTGGATCAGCGAATTCGGGGAGAAGCTCTCTTTCGCAACATCTACTTGTTTCCTATGGCGATATCTTTCATCGTAACTGGCGTCGTTTGGCGCTGGTTGCTCAACCCCGCAACATCGTTAGAGCGATTGAGTGGCCTCAATCTGTTATTCCACCAGGCCGGTTTAGACTTCCTCATCTCAAAATGGTATACCCATCCGTCTTTCGGAATCGTGGCTATAGTGATACCGGCGACGTGGCAGATGTCTGGTTTCACTATGGCTTTATATCTAGCAGGTATACGCAGCATACCCGAGGAACTCAGGGAGGCCGCACGCGTGGATGGGGCAAACGAGTTGGTGATCTACCGTCATATCGTGATGCCCATGCTCAAAGCCATTACATTAAGTGCGGTGATCATCTTAGGGCATACGTCTTTGAAGATCTTCGATCTCGTCATGGCAATCACCCAGGAGGGAGGTCAAGGATACTCGGCCGATGTACCTGCCTTGAACATGTGGTACACGACTTTCCGAGCCCTTCGTTTTGGGGAAGGTGCCGCGATCGCCATTGTCATTCTTCTCACGGTTGCTGTTTTGATCGTACCTTACTTAGTGTATACGTTCCGTTCAGAGGTCGAGGCCTAATGCGACATCTCATCCGTTCCCTGCGATACGTACCACTTGTCCTGGTTGCCATTTTCTATCTCATGCCGATCTACGTTCTCTTGGCGACGAGTTTTAAAAGCTTTCAAGAGGTTAACCTTGCCACGATGTGGGATCTACCTTCAGGTATTTACACGGATAACTTTGTGGCTGCTTTTGACAAACTCGCTCCAAATTTACAAAACAGCCTCAAGCTTGCGATAATGGCGACCATTCTTTCTTCAGCCCTTGGTTCGCTGAACGGATATGTCTTGTCGAAGTGGACATTTCGTGGTGCCAATCTTCTGTTCACACTGGTGTTATTTGGGATGTTTATCCCCTATCAAAGTATCCTCATTCCGTTAGTTCGTTTTATGCAGTCTATTAAACTCTACGGCTCCGTAGGGGGGTTGGTGCTTGTGCACGTCATCTACGGCATACCGATAACAACCCTGATCTTCCGTAACTATTTCGCGACAGTCCCTAATGAAGTCGTAGAAGCCTCCCACATTGACGGAGCGGGTTTTTTCGGGATTTACAGACACATCATGTTGCCTTTGGCGGCTCCCGCCTTTGTGGTAGTCATGATTTGGCAATTCACATCCATATGGAACGAATTCCTCTTCGCAGTGACCCTCACCGGTCCCAGATCGTGGCCCATCACAGTCGCGCTGCAGAACCTCGCGGGGAGTCAGATCGTGGAATGGAATGTCCAGATGGCGGGTGCCTTCTTGGCGGCGTTGCCTACTTTGCTGGTCTATATTTTCCTCGGCCGCTTCTTCCTTCGTGGTCTCATGGCCGGGGCTTTAAAATAGGAAGAGCTTTCCAAGGTATTATTAATTTGTTTCATATGGGGAACATGTTCGTAACGAGCAATCATGATAGCCTTCATGAAGAACTCGACCCATGGCGTCATCTGTCGGCTAGTACCGTGACCATTTTTGGACGATCTAGGGGATCCATTACACCGATTCCAGCCGAGTGATATCTCCCAAGTCCAAGTCCGTCTAACCCCAGCTGAAGCTGACCTGCCTGTAGCAGGAGGACTCGATGGAACTGACTATCCAAGAATTGATCAATGATTGGAAGCAACGGGTCAATGATCATCAAAAAGCGAATATCGCTTTGGCTATCAAACACAACAAATACCATTATTGGATAGGTGTTCCTGCAATTATTCTTACAACGGTTGCATCTGCGACACTCCTCGTTGTGGCGGAGGGGTCCAGGATTAGGATCACAATTGGTATCGTTGGGATCATTGCGGCAATCCTCTCTGCGATTCAGACCTTTTATAGTCAAGCCAAAAGGGCTGAAAATCATCGTTTTATAGCCTCTCAGCTCGTTCATATAAGGCGAGACATCGAAATTTTTGAGAGATTTGTGCCGGATAACAAATCTGAAAGAGAACAGCGATTCCGTGAAATTGATGAGAGAATTTTACAAATAGAAGAAGATGCTCCAACAATAGATGTCATTTCAGGTATCAAGAGATGGCCTTGGATTCTACAGGGTTTAACTGTCGCAATTATGCTGATCTTACTTATTGCTTTTGGCGGTGAGTGGTTGGGGCAAATTCAAGCAACCCAACAATCAGCAGTATACGGGGTCAGAGAATCCGTTCAACAGGGTGTAGAAACATGGGAATTTGATTCAAAGGATCCGCTAGTAAAACAACGGATCATTCTTGTCAACACTTTGATCAATGAGATAACCAGTCAAAAAGTCATCACTCTACTTACGTATCTCAATGAAAAGGACAATGAGGCACCCATCACCATCTATTTATCTTCAACAGGTGGTTTCACTAAAGATGCATATGCGATTGTACATGCCATCCAGGAATCGGAATCTATCGTAAATACCGTTGCCCTAGGAGATTGCTTTTCGGCTTGTACAAAGATACTGATGAGCGGTACTGGGGTTAGGAAAATCGGACTAAACTCTCGAATTATGATACACACCCATGCATATCCATATGATGACGATCCCTATTCAAACAACAGTATCCTCTATGAGCGAGAATGGGAATTCTTCCGAAAATACTCTGAGGTTCCACCCGATTGGATTGATAGAGAAGAGAACTTCTATTACTTATCTCCAGAGCAAGCGATTACATTCAAGATTGTAGATGAAATTCTGAAGTGAAGCATCTAACACGCTCTTGCCGTAGACGTGAACTTCATTTGCCGTGGAAGTATAGCCAATCGCAGGGCATTACACCTCATGCTGTGAGTTAGCGATTTTTCAAAATGGGTTCCCTCCGTACGATCAACTGTCTCATTTGTGCTGAGCGACACCATAGAATTGACATGTCATGAAAATACCTGTATACTACTTCTGATTATTGAGAGCGCTCCCACAAATTTTATCTCTGTTATTGGTTTCGAAAGATTATCACCATTAATCACATATTTTCGTCCATTAAGTACGTGTCAACTTAGCCTCCAATATCCGGAGTGACCAAGTGGCGGACCTGACGCTGGAAGACATCGCAAAACAAGCTGGTGTCTCTCGTTCAACCGTCTCGCGTGTGGTGAACAATCATCCCAATGTAAGCGACAAGGTTCGCAAGCGCGTCCTCGAGGTCATCGAAAGCACCGGCTACCATCCCAACATCGCTGCACGGACACTCGCCTCCCAACGCTCGATGATGATCGGCTTGGTTGTGCCTCGCAGCGTCAGTTCCTTCTTCACAGATCCCTACTTACCCCACCTTACGCAAGGTATCGCCAAGAGATGCAACCAGCACAACTACACATTAGGGCTGTTCCTCGTCGGCACCAAAGAAGACGAGGAGAAAATCCTACCTCGGGTATCGCGCAGTGGTTTGTTCGACGGCGTCTTGGTTCAGGCAGGCCATCGCGGTGATCAGGTGATCGATCGATTGGTTCAATCCACCATACCGCTTGTCATGGTTGGTCGCCCATTTAATCCAGAGGGCATCAGTTATATTGATGTGGATAATATCGAAGGCGCATTCAAAGCGGTCGACCATCTCATTCAGTTGGGTTATCAGCGGATCGGGACGATCACGGGCATAACCAAGAGCACTGTGGGTGTCGATAGGCTGGAGGGTTATCGCAAAGCCTTGACCGAACGAGGTCGTGTTGTGGATGATACCCTGGTGGAGGAAGGCGTCTTTACTGAAGAGGGCGGATATCATGCCATGCAGCGGCTGCTACCTGCCAAGCCTGATGCGATCTTTGCCGCCTCCGACATCATGGCGGTTGGTGCCATACGCGCCGCTCAAGAGGCTGATCTTCGCATTCCGGATGACATCGCCTTTGTCGGCTTCGATGACATTCCACTCGCAAATCATCGATATCCAAAGTTGACGACCATCCGACAACCGGTTTATCAATTCGGTTTTTCAGCGGTCGAAACCTTGATCGACCTGATCGAGAATGGTAAAGAACCAACTCGTCACGTGATGATGGGTACCGAACTGATCATTCGCGACACATGTGGTGCATCCCGAAGGAAGTAGGGACGGAAGCCGATCCTTCGGTTTTTTATCGACGCAGGAAGCACTTTCACAATCAAGCTCTGATTTCGATTTTGTAAGTGAGGAGGTGAAAAAGAAAAGAAAGCTAATGATAATGTTCTTTGCATATCCTTTCAATCACTCAAATAAAGGAGAAAAGGAGAAAGAAAGATGAAACGCCTGACCGCGATTCTATCCATTCTGTTGGCCCTGAGCATCCTGTTGGGGGCTTGTGAACAAGCAACGCCGACCGAGACAGAGGAAGTGGCTGTTGCTACAGAAGCACCTCCCCCAACGGAAGTGCCGGAAGTAGAACCGACAGAAGCACCTCTTAGCGCGGCTGATATCGCTGCTGCTCTGCCCCGCAACGAAACCATGTACTTCAATGGTATGCAGTGGGGTCCAGTGGCTTGTTGGAATCCATACAATGCGAACTGCAACAATGCCATGGCTATTGTCGAAGGGGACAGCGCGAATTTCGTTATGTTCGAAGCCCCGTACATGTACAATATGCTCGATGGCCAGCAGGTTCCGCTACTGGCTGATGGTCCCTGGTCATGGAACGATGCTCAGACCGAGATCACCTACAGGATCAAAGATGCTGCAATGTGGAGCGATGGCACCCCGGTGACCGCGGAGGATGCCGCTTACACCTGGGCTACCCACGTCAAGTACCAAACCAATGCAGGCGGTGCCAACGGCCCTTACATCGACACCGTCGAAGCCGTGGATGAGAAGACGGTTGTGGTCAAAGCCAAACTGAACGACGAGGGCAAACCAGTCAATCCTCTGATCGTCAAGGCTTTCTTGAGCAGCACCTATATCATCCAGAAAGCCTGGACCCAGACGCTGGAAGCGCGCGTTGGCGATGATATCGCCGCGTTCAATGCGGATACTGCGGAGGACGTCGTTTACTCCGGTCCCTATCACAAATTCTTCACTGACGATACCAAGGTTGTCCTCATTCGGGATGACAACTACTGGGGCCAGGATGCCTCCATGTGGGGTAAGCTGCCGGTTCCGAAGTACATCGCGCATGCGATCTTTAAGGATAACGCCGCTGGATCAGTTGCTTTCGCAAAAGGTGAAGTGGATGTCAGCCAGCAGTTCAACTCCAATATTCAACTTCTGTGGCTGAACTATTGTCTGCCCATCTCCACCTACCTGCCCGATGCTCCTTATGGCATTGGCGCAAGCCTCCCAACTGCGTTCTACAACCTGCAGTCCCATGGTCTGGACAATGTCGCAATCCGCAAGGCCATCGCCATTGCAGTTGACTATCCCACCATCATTGCTAATGCCATGACCAACCAATCGGCTACCTTCGATCAGGTTCCGCGCTCGCTGATGAACCCAACTCCGGGTGAGCAGCTCCTGTACGACCGCGATGCTGTTGCGGACCTGCAGTGGGCTGGTAACGACATCGAAGGCGCTAAGGCATTGCTCGACGAGGCCGGGGTCGTCGATACCGACGGTGACGGCTGGCGTGAATACGAGGGCCAGAAGCTTAGCTATATCGCTACCTGTCCCAATGGCTGGTCTGACTGGCAGGCTGCAATTGAAGTGGTTGCTGCTGCCGGAGCAGAGATTGGCATTGACATCACGACCAACTTCCCCGAATGGTCCGTATATCAGACCGTTGTCACCAAATCAGACACACCTCTGGCCGAGGGCTATGACATCTTCATGATGTGGAGTGCCGGCGCTGGCCCCACGATGCCGTGGGGTCGTATCCGCAATCTACTCAGCTCTGAATACGTGGGGATGCCGGTCAACTGGAACGGCAACTGGGGTCAGTATAGCAACCCTGAGGTCGACGCCTTAATCACGGCGATCCCAGGTGAAAGCGATCCCAACGTACTTAAGGGAATCTACACGGATTTGGTCAGGATATACCTGACCGAGGTTCCTTCCTTCTCCCTCATGTACCGACCCGATTTGTTCCATGCTGTGAACGAGACGGTTTGGACGGGTTTCCCGCATGCGGATGACGGTACCGATCCACCGGTCCCGCCGATGGTTTGCCATAGAGGCTACAGTGTCGCTTGTCTCTATAATGTGACGCTGGTTAACCCGTAACAGATGATCCAATAAAACAGCCATGTTCCGGGTTGCAAGAACATGGCTGTTTTTATCTATAATATGATCGTGGAGGTGGCTAGTTGAAAGGATACACGAGATATTTTGGGGGAAAGCTGGTCTGGTTCTTAATCACACTGGTTTGTGCATTCATCCTTAACTTCATCCTACCACGTTTGATGCCGGGAGATCCTGTGGCTGGCATCGTATCTAGGCTTGCCCAAGGCCTGAGTGATGCGACTGGGGTCCAAGCGATTTATGAGCAGTACACGGAGTTGTTTGGGACCAACAAGCCGCTACTTGAGCAATTTTTCATTTATCTAAGGAATGTGGCAAATGGAGATTTCGGTTTCTCTATCAGCCAATTTCCCCGAACAGTTGCAGACGTTATCAGAGCTTCCATCCTGTGGACTGTATGCCTCCAATTCCCAGCGATTATCGTCGGCTGGATGATCGGGAACACACTCGGCGCGTTAGCAGCTTATATCAGAAAGGGCTTTGATAGAGTCCTTATGCCCGTCAGTATTTTTTTGAGCAATGTGCCGGCATTTGGCATGGCGATCATTTTGCTGGTTATCTTCGGAGTCAATCTAGATTGGTTCCCGACCTCTGGTGGATATGGATTTGACATGATCCCAAACGCTAGCTGGGATTTTGTGTGGTCTGTGTTCATCCATTATCAAATGCCCTTCTGGTCGATCGTGTTGATTTCCATCGGCGGCCAGGCGATTGGCATGCGCTCCATGTCCATCTATGAACTGAATGCGGATTATGTGAAATACGCTCGTTTTCTTGGGATAAAAGACCGGAAGATCATCGGCTATGTGTTTCGAAATGCCATGCTTCCACAGGTAACTGGTTTGGCGTTAGCGCTCGGCACCATGGTCGGCGGCGCGCTGTTCGCAGAGATCATTTTCAGTTATCCAGGGCTTGGTACTACGATCTATAGAGCTGTGTTGGGAGGGGATTATCCACTTATCTCGGCGACAGCCTTGATTATTACCTTAATGGTATTGATTGCGACCTTTGCCATTGAAATCTTATATGGCTTTATTGACCCGCGCATTAAAGCGGCGCAAGCGGATTAGGGAGAGTTGTTGTTATGAGATATTTGATTCAACAGGTTTTTCGCTCTCCAAGATTTTTGTTTGGTTTTGGCATTCTGATGGCGATGCTGTTAATGGTGATTATTTATCCCCTGATCGTAACATACCCACCATTGGAGATCATCAGCCAAGGCACTTTCCTCCCGCCTGGGATCTATGTTAGTGTTTATGACAGCATTGATCCTGCTAACCGGTATATTCTACATCTGGATGATGCCACTACTAAGCGAATTGCCAGTAAGTTGGGCGACGACGATCGCCTCGCCATGCAGGAATGGCTTTTGGCAGTCGGTGTCCCAGAAAATGAGATCGATCTTCAAGACACCGTAAAACTCCTGGAGCAGTGGGAGAACCATTTTGACCCCACGGTAAAGATCACGGGGATGACAAATGCCCAGCGAAATTATTATATCAGGCTCAATGCCTCCCTTGATGGAATCCTGTCAACTGAAGGGGCAATCATTGCAGAAAGCAATTCGCAAACGGGCTCCCTAGAGCAGAAAGATATCGTCGAACAGTCTTATTATGTGAATGTAAACCAGGTTCCGAATGTGCGGGTGTTACCGCTTGGGACAGATAACTTCGGTCGGGATGTGCTGACGGAGCTGGTTAAAGCTACCGCCGTATCGCTACAGATCGGTTTAGTTGCCGGTATCATCGCGACCATGATCGGTTTGATTCTGGGGTTACTGGCGGGTTATGTTGGTGAAGTTGTGGATGACGGCATTATGTTCTTGACAAATCTCTTTACCGTCATCCCCACTATTGTGCTGTTGATTTTGATTTCATACAGTATCGGGCAGGAAAAACGCGGTGCTGTCACCATCGCCGTGGTGATCGGGGTTACCTCCTGGGTATGGACGGCCAGGGCGGTGCGGGCGCAGGTGATATCACTGCGCAATCGCGACCATGTCAACCTATCAAAGCTATCCGGGCACTCAATCTTTCGCATCATCCTCAGGGATATTCTGCCCTATATCGCTTCTTATGTCGTTATGGCGTTGATTCTACAGATTTCCACGGCTATCCTTGCGGAAGCCGGCTTGTCGATCCTAGGGTTGGGACCTAGAACGACTGAAGTGCCAACCTTGGGTTTGATGATGAACTGGGCGATGATCTATCAGGCTCAAATACTAGGAAAGTGGTGGGCTATCTTTCCCGTGATCGTAGTTATAGCTTTGGTTTCATTCTCGATGAACTTGATGAATACAGGTCTCGACCAGGTATTCAATCCCACAATAAGGGACTAGGTGATAGTTATGTCAAGAGTAATATTAGAGGTCAAGGGACTTACAACAAAATATATCACCCGGTTTAGGGAAGATGTTTACGCTGTTGATCATGTTTCTCTGAAGGTCGAGGAAGGGAAAACCCTGGGAATTTCAGGAGAATCGGGCTGTGGAAAATCGACGTTG
>CP070708.1:2601600-2618605 GCA_020350285.1 Anaerolineaceae bacterium | reverse complement strand
TATGTTGGTAATTACGCTATCGCAACCGATCTCATCACCGATTACCAACCAGATTATCTCGTCTTTCCAGAAGTTTATGGTCGTAGAACCCTCTTAGAAGATCCTGAGTTCTTCGAAAACTATGATCTTCTAGAAACGATCCCCTCCGACATCTATGGATCGAAAGGAATTTATATTTACGCGAGATTAAAATAAATCTGAAAGTATCTATTTGCCTAAGTAATATATCAACGGGTTCAGAATAATCCATATATGAATAAAAATCCGCCTTGCTCGTGAGCAAGGCGGATGAAGTATCTTGATCGCAACAACCTTCGCGATTTACTCCCGAAGATAATCGACCAATTTACGACGGTGCCCCGGATGTCGTAGTCTGCTCAAAGCTTGGGCTTCGATTTGACGCACACGTTCCCGCGTGACACCCATTTTCCGTCCCACCTCTTCTAAGGTGTAGTTCTGCCCGTCTAGTAGACCATATCTCAACTGGAGTATCCGCACCTCTCGTGGTGGAAGATTGTGCAGCACCTCTCGCAGATGCTCCTTAAGCATATGTTGCGTAACCATTTCTGGTGGTGCTGGCGCCTCTTCATCCTCGATGAAATCACCAAGGACTGAGTCCTCCTCCTCATCCGTTGGGGTCTCCAGCGATAGTGGCCTCCGGGCAACTTGGATCATATTCTCAACCTTCTTCGGAGGCACATCGAGCTCATGGGCAAGCTCTTCAGTGGTTGGAGAGCGACCCAGTTTTTGTGTGAGCTGGTGAGACACGCGTAGAAGTTTGTTGATCTGATCGCCCATGTGAACAGGGACACGTATCGTTCGTCCCTGATCAGCGATAGCCCGTGTCACCGCTTGGCGAATCCACCACGTGGCATATGTGGAAAACTTATGCCCTCGGCGATAATCGAACTTCTTTGCCGCCCGGATCAAACCGATGTTGCCCTCCTGGATGAGATCAAGGAAGGGAACGCCACGACCCATATATTTCTTAGCGACACTAATGACCAAGCGTGAATTAGCGGTGATCAAGTGCTCACGAGCCGCCCAACCATCCTCAACGAGCAACTGTAACTCAGAGCGACGTTTGTCGGATACTCGCCCCTTAGCAAGCTCCTCTCGTGCTTCTCGACCTCTCTCGATCCGCTTAGCAAGCATAACCTCTTCAGCTGCCGTGAGAAGTGGGACACGACCCACTTCCTTGAGATAAAGCCCTACGGTATCATCTGTATCAACAGCAGCGAGATGGTTTTCCTCTTCAATATCCTCACCCGCCCCATCCTTGTCGACCAAATCAATGGGCTGGTCGGGTTCCCCATCAGGTGTACCATCAAGAATTTGAATACCAGCACTTAGCAGCGCGGCGTAAGTATCCTCCAATTGATCAATATCCCGTTCGACCTCCGGAAAAAGGACCAGGATATCATCAATGGTTACAAACCCTCGTTCTTTTCCGAGCTCTATCAATTGATCAATTGCTGGATGATCCTCATCAGCTGCTAGAATTTCATCAGTTTCAGCTTGCACTATACGTGCTTCCAGCTCGGGCTTTTTCTTGCCCTGTTGTGAGTTTTTCTTAATCTCTGACACTTTCCTCACTTTCGCCATATCAAAATTAAGATTCCCCCATCTTCCTTAGCTTAACCCTTCCCTTTCAGATATTGTCATACCTCATTCGGTTTAATCAGTACCTTACAATACAATTGTTAACTCCACGCTAACAAACAGATCGACGATTCTCCTTCGTTATGTCTACTCCTTCCCCATCGAATGGCTCATGGATATCTCGCTATCAATGAGAGCAGTCAGAAAAAACAACCTACAGAAAAAGTAGTACATATGTAGGTGTGGGCTCCGCCCACACCCATTCGAAAACAATACTTTGTTATTCTTCGACTCAGATTGATACGATCATGAATAAAAAGCACTGCGGCCGTTGATTACCAGGCAGCATGTGCTCCTAGTCAATGATTCGAATGTAATACCTAGGTAACACTATACAAAAAAAAGGGTATCGGAGTCAATAAGCAACCGTGATTCTCACGAAATATTCATAAAAGCACGGAAGTCCTCTTAGCGTGTTAGGAGAGCTGGATATGGGTAGTTTTCGAGGCACTCCCTCCTCCTCAAAAATGCCGGTCTCCAAATATCTTCCTTGACATCACATTATTCGGTCTGTACAATCGGCTCGTTTCCTTCACTGACAATCTGGAATAGGAGCTCATTCACATGTACTTCATGGAAGGTTTGACAACCTTTGAACAGTATGCCATTTGGGGAGTGCTAGCAGTAGCGATCCTTGGTTTACTGTACGCCATTTTCCTTAGGTCGCAGATCCTTCAGGAGGATAAAGGAACGACGAGGATGCAGGAGGTCTGGACCGCCATTAGGGACGGCGCGAATATCTATCTCAACCAACAACTGCGATCGATCCTCCCATTGATCGCACTCCTCACCCTTGCGCTTTTCTTCTCCGTTTACATTGTCCCACCGACTCATGAGGCCCTGGAACGATTCAGCAGCATGGACGAGAGTGCGGTTCGTTTGATCGTCGGCTTAGGACGAGCGGCGGCATTTGTCATGGGAGCTGGATTTAGTCTCACTGTCGGTCAGATCGGGATGCGAATGGCGGTGCAAGGGAATGTTCGTGTTGCATCTGCCGCTCGGAAATCGTTCGGTGATGCTCTCCGCATCGCTTATCGCGCTGGAACCATTACCGGGATGCTCACGGATGGCCTCGGTCTTTTTGGCGGAACGATCATCTTTATCCTTTTTGGTATCGCCGCGCCGGATGCTCTCCTGGGCTTTGGCTTCGGCGGAACGCTGCTCGCCCTATTCATGCGTGTCGGTGGAGGGATTTTCACCAAGGCTGCCGATGTCGGAGCAGACCTGGTCGGAAAGGTTGAAGCCGGTATACCCGAGGACGACCCTCGCAATCCAGCAGTCGTAGCGGATTTAGTAGGTGACAATGTTGGAGATTGCGCAGGTATGGCCGCCGATATTTTTGAATCCTACGAGGTCACCATTGTATCGGCGTTGATCCTTGGGCTGGCCCTTTGGCGAATTAGCGGTCATCTGCACTGGATCGTCTATCCCTTACTCGTACGAGGCATTGGTGTCCTCTCATCCATCGTTGGTACCTACGCGGTCAGGAGTGAACCTGGTGAGAGCGCAGATGCGATGAAAGCGATCTTTCGCGGATTCCTTTCCTCGGCCGCGATCTCGATCGTTCTCTTCGGCCTGGTAGCGTACTTCTACATGCCATCTGTACCTGGCGGATGGTGGCGTCCCTTCCTGGCAACGACAGTGGGAGTCGGCCTGGCTATTTTTATCGACCGCATGACCGAATTCTTCACCAGTTCTCACAGCCCACCTGTCCAGGAGATCAAGAAAGCAACCAGCACTGGGCCTGCGACGACGATCCTATCCGGTATTGCGTTGGGTTATGAATCGAGTGTATGGGCAATTGTGGTTATCGCCATCACAATCTTCGCCTCGATTATCATCTTCGGAAGCATTCCTGGTATAGAAGGTGCGAATCAGGTCTCCTATATCCTCTATGGTGTAGCGATGACTGGGATCGGCATGTTGACCCTTACGGGGAATAACGTAGCGATGGATTCCTACGGTCCGATCGCCGACAACGCCAACGGTATCGGGGAGATGTCCTGGCAGGACATGGACGATGAGGACACGAGAAACGCGAAACAAATCATGGCCGACCTCGATGCTGTCGGGAACACAACCAAAGCCATCACCAAGGGTGTTGCCATAGGTTCTGCAGTTATCGCCGCCGTTTCGCTTTTCGGCTCCTACCTCGTAGATGTGAGCCGCGCGCAAGCGAACATCGGTATCCCGCTTGCAGATCAAATACATGCTGTGGGTATACGTATCGATATGCCACAGGTCTTCGTTGGCATGTTGATCGGCGGCGCCCTACCCTGGCTCTTTTCATCCTTTACAATCAACGCGGTCAGTCGAGCTGCCGCGCTCATCGTAGAGGAAGCCCGCCGCCAATTCGATCTCGGTGTACTGGAAGGTAAAGTAAAACCAGATTACAGTCGACCGGTCGCTATTTCCACCACCGCAGCTCAGAAAGAGCTTGTCTCCCTCGCATTGTTGGGTGTGATCACTCCGATCCTTGTTGGACTGGTGCTTCAGGTTGAAGCCCTAGGAGGTTTTCTCGCGGGGATCATCCTCTCAGGGCAATTACTAGCGGTATTCATGAACAACGCCGGAGGCGCATGGGACAACGCGAAAAAGGCGATCGAAGACGAACCCTCGGACCCCAGCAAAAACCTCGGCAAAGGTTCTGAGCGTCACGTAGCAGGTGTTGTAGGCGATACAGTGGGAGACCCGATGAAAGATACTGCGGGTCCAGCGCTAAACCCGATGATCAAAGTGGTGAATTTGGTATCGGTGATCATCGCACCGATTGTCGTCCAATATCAGACGCTAGGGATCGTCGGCTGGACGATCGTCGCCATTCTGCTGGTCGTGCTAGGTCGAGCGATCATCCAAAGCAAGCGACCGGCCCCGGAATTAAAAATCGAGGGTAGCGCTGCAGGTGACTAACGCTACAATTTCACCTCAGCACCCAATGGATTGAACCCTCTTCACATTTAGTTTGATTCAAGTAGCTTCTCGATACCAAGATAGTATCGAGAAGCTTTGTATTTATTGTATATAGCTTCATGGAGGTGGGTTAAACCAACCCTTTCCTTTAGAGACAAAATGAGTCTAGCTGAATCATCAAAAGAGGTTTCGGCATCCCTTTCCTAATCAACATATAATACCTCCCTTAGATGAAACACAAACTACTTTCCAACGAATCAGCCCGCGCACATGGTTTAGCGATCGCCTTCTTTGTCATTCTGACGTTAATCGTTACCTGGCCACTTGCTCTTCACATCACTGATCGAGTGCCAGGTTATTTTGTCGCTGACAACTACGAGTACCTCTGGAAGATGTGGTGGTTCAAACACGCTCTACTCGATCTCAAACAGAGCCCTCTCATTGCACCACAAATCCTCTATCCTCAGGGGTTCCAGTTGGCTCACTCTGAGCTCACTCCCCTTCACACTGTGCTCGGGCTTCCCTTTACATGGCTTTGGGGTGAGATCCCAACCTACAATATTTTTATGATGCTTTCGTTTGTTATTACGGGGTGGGCTACTTTCGCCCTCGTACGACGATTGACCGACAGTATTTGGGCCGCTTTATTATCCGGTGTGCTGCTGTCTCTCACACCTTATCACGTCGTCCGGTATGGTGGCATTATCCCATTAGCGTCCATCGAAGGGATTCCCCTCTTTTTCTTGGGGTTGGAGCTCTGGTTTTCCGAGCGTCGTTTCTCCCGGATTGCCGTAGCTGGACTCGGATTTGTGTTGTCAGCATGGGCTTCCATCTACTATGCTGCAGGATTACTCCTTCTCGGACCGATCTACGCTGCTGTACGGATGAGACCACTGAAACGATCTCTACGGGATCGACAGAACTGGTACGCGATCGTAATCTTAGCTGTAGTTGCATTAATCACGCTTGTTCCTCTTTCCATACCCTACATACGTCTCAACCGTCAAGTCGATCTTCTCATCTCATTGGATGAGGTCGATTTTTGGTCAGCCAGTGTGACTGATTACGTAATACCTTCTGGGCTTCACCCATTCTGGGGCGAATGGGTGCGAAGCCATCTGCTCTCCATCTCCGATGAATACCCACAAATTGCGCTTGAATTTATCCTCAGTGCAAGCTGGATCGGTCTCCTATTTGCATTCTATGGCTGGCGTCGAAGCCCTTCCCCTGCTAGACAGGCGATCTTATGGCTTCTGCTCGCAGCTTTTATCCTTAGCCTGGGACCAAGATTGCATTTAGGTAGGCACCCGGTGGTCTTACCTGCGCCCGAGTCTATTGTCGATGGATTTCATCGCTTGATGGATTCCCTTGGTGAGCTACTCCCCTCCGGAGAGAACTATCAGCTCCTTGAAACTGACGGGATCACGATCCCCTTGCCAGCATTAATCGTACGGTGGTTGCTCCCACCGATCCAAGGCATGCGTGCATGGAATCGATTCACGATCTTTGCGATCATGGGCCTTTCTCTAATTGCTGGGTTGGGTTTTGACGCTTGGGTGAGAGGAGAGCTCGCCCCGCTTTCCTTCACAAAAGAAATCAGACAACGTAGAAAAAATATAGCTGGTGCAGTGATTCTTTCACTGGCATTATTTGAACTTTGGCCAGGTCGGATCCCTCTTCAATCCATCCAATCTCGACCCGTGGACGCATGGCTTGCACAACAACCAGATCAGTTCACGATCATGGAGCTTCCACTTATGAGTGCTCTCAGTGCACCGCAGTTGATATATACACGCTACCACGGAAAACGAACAGCATTTGCCTATGGAACATACTTTCCTTATTGGTACCGCCAGCAATACCCGGAGTTAATAAACTGTCCAGATTACGCTTGCCTCGATCTGTTACAAAGTTGGGATGTCAAATATCTTCTGCTCAATCGCGACGCTCTTCCTGAAGACTCTCAACTTGAAACCCTCATGGATCAAACCGAGGAATTAAAACGTGTAGTCGAATTTGATGAGATGATTGTCTATGAGTTACAAATGCATATTGAAGGTGATTAACTAAGCTGTGATGGGATAATATCGCTCGCTGAGAATTGACAAATCGTTACTGGGAAAGATGTCCGTTCTGACTGCTCCGTCTTATAGAATATAGGGATGGATCACAAATCCTTAGTGTAATCCCTGAGCGTTTATTTATCTAAGGTACTCACGATCCTACGGACCATATGAAAATCACTGCTGAACCTGGGGCAACGCCTGATGAGGTCAATCGAGGAGACTTTTCTACCATCCCTCACTGGATCGTACCTTCGATCGTCGTCATATTGGCGATCTTCCTTCGGCTATACCAGTTGGGCGTTCCGAGTCTCTGGCTTGATGAGACGCATTCCTGGTGGTTGACACGACTCCCATGGGGCGATCTAGCCCAAGCTCTTCGAGAGATCGGAGTTCACCCTCCCCTTTATTTCTCAGTATTAAAAATAACCAGCAGCTTCATTGGAGATAACGAGTTCGGATTGCGCATCTTCTCCGTGATCGTGGACCTCGCGTCCATCCTCGTGGTTATGCAGATTGGTCGCACAGTTGGGGGCAGACCAGGTTTGATCGCGGCCGGATGGTTCTGGGCATTCCAGCCGATGATGATCTGGTACGCCCGGGAAGCGAGACCTTACGCTCTCGCCGTTTTTTTCTCAGCTTGTACCGTGTACGCTTATCTGGCGCTTCAGAAACATGAATCGCGCAGATATGAGTTCTTTGCATTCATCGCACTAAGTCTAGGAATGCTCACCCACTACTTCGTGTGGCTTGTTGGATTTGTACTCGTCTTAAAAGCTCTCACAGAAATGCGCCAAGATCCCCGTATCTTCAGAAGGTGGGCTTATATTTTCATTGTAACTTCAATACCTATAGGGTTATGGTTGATTTGGTATTTTCAACTGCCCTCTCCCTCACTAGGAATCGCCTGGATCTCAGAACCTATCATTCAAGACCCGGTAATAACACTTTGGAATCTCCTATCCGGATTTGGTGGTGCGACCTCTGTCAGCACCACTATCTTTGGGATTGCCGTCGTCGCTATCATTGCTTTCGCCTTCTTATCGAAAGAATCAAGATCACTAGCGATAAGCCTCCTCTTGATCGGTGTGATTCTTCCTTTGGTAGGTATCTGGTTTGTATCTCAACGACGCCCGGTCTACATGGATCGCTATTTTTCAGTACTCCTTCCATTCATCGTTGTGCTTGTTGGTGTCGGAGGTCGAAAAGCTTGGCATAGACTCCAATCAAGTGCTCTACGCGCCTCGAAGGCTGAACCTACAATACTCATCCTCCCGATGCTTTTGATCATTGGTTTCATCACAGGATTTCAAATTCATGCGAGCCACACTTACGCTAAAGAAGATTGGCGGACCCTCGCAGTGGTATTGATAGATAAAGAGGTGTCCCAACAACCCTTGTGGCTTACGGATAAGGAAGCCATGACTGCTTTGGAGTATTACCTCGGGGATCAATATGAAAATCTAGAATATGCAAGTTCCTCCCATTGCGATGGTTCTTGCTGGTGGATCCTTCGCCGATCATACACCGCGACTCATGCCTTCTCACAGGCAGTTGCCTCACCAGGTCGCGTGGATGAGATCCAAATACCTAATGGATGTAGAGTTGAGCGGTATTGGATGGATGAATCAAGCCTCGAGTTGTGGAATGTCGATTGTGAGTAACTTTAGGGGGGCTTCAATACCCTTGTCTATATTCTTGTCTCCGTCTCAATTTCTCATTCCTAAAGGATGATGATCAACTATATAATGGCTAACCGTATTACTGGAGACTTGAAAGGTGGCTCAATAGCATGAATAACCCCATCGCTTATACCGTCGTATCCTCACTGGGACATGATCTCCCTGGTCACCCGGAGAATCCGCGTCGATTTCAACATTTCAATCGTTTGGAGGAGCCGCCACTTTCTGAGAAACTTCTTGGAATAGAAGCCAATTTGGCACCAATGTCAGTTGTCACTGCAGTCCACCCACCGTCCTACATTTCGGCATTGGAAAAGGCTTCATCTCAGGGACCGGGATTTCTCGATCATGGGGACACTTATATCACTACGGCTTCGTATGAGGCTGCACTTGAAGCTGCAGGTGGAGCGATAGATGTCGTCCAGGCAGTTATTAATGGTCAAGCCAATAGCGGTTTCGCACTCGTAAGACCTCCAGGCCATCACACCTCAGCTACGCGTCCCTCAGGTTTCTGCTTACTTAACAATATCGCTATCGCTGCCCGATATGTTCAATCACTCGGACACCAACGGGTGATGATTTTCGATTTTGATGTTCATCATGGTAATGGCACTCAGGACCTTTTTGAAATGGATCGTAGCATCCTATACATTTCAACACATCAATATGGTATCTATCCTGGAACGGGTTCGATTCACGAGATTGGTTCTGGCGAAGGAAGCGGATCAGTTGTTAACATCCCTCTCCCTGCTCGTGCAGGAGACCAAGCTTTTGATGCCATCACCACTCAGCTGCTACAACCCATCGCAAAACGCTTTCAACCAGATATCCTTCTGATCTCGGCCGGATTTGACGCCCATTGGAATGACCCGCTTGCCAACCTGCAATTGTCCACCACTGGATACCACCAACTTGGCATTTCTTTACTCCATTTGGCAGAGGAGTTATGCGAAGGCAAGATCGTTTACTTCCTCGAGGGAGGATATGATCCGGATGATTTATGGGACAACATTCTTGCTATTCTCTACTCACTGGCGGGTGAACCTCTTCCTGTTGATCGTTTGGGATCAGCTCCATTCCCAGAAGTAAGCATTGATCAGATCATTGAGACCCTTCAAACACTTCATGATTTAGAGCCAATGTAAAAAAAACCTTTCGGATTTTCGTATCCGAATGTTAAAAAAATCTACTACCCTAGTCCCGCTTGCGCAAAAGTTTTATCTAAGGCATACTACTTGCGAGGTGCCCTTATGGCAGAGATAAGTTTGCGCGCCTACGTTAAAGAGGTCGATCATCTCGTCGAGCAAGAACAGCTCGATGAGGCGATTGCCCACTGTCGTCACATTCTTGAAACCTACCCCAAACACGTCGATACATATCGGATATTAGGTAAGGCTTACCTTGAGGCTAAACGCTTCGGTGACGCAGCTGATATCTTTCAACGCGTCCTCTCAGCTGTTCCTGATGATTTCGTTGCACATATCGGGATGGCAATCGTTCGTGAGGATGAGGGCAATCTTGACGCAGCAATATGGCACATTGAGCGTGCCTTTGAGACCAATCCTGCAAATCCTGCCATTCAACAAGAATTACGCAGGCTCATTGGACGCCGTGATGGCCTCGAACCACATAAAGTCCGAATGACGCGCGGCGCTTTAGCCCGCATGTATGCACATGGTGAGCTCTATCCTCAGGCGATCGCTGAATTAACCTCAGCATTAAAAGATGATTCCGATCGGCCAGATCTCGAAGCTCTACTAGCAACCATGTACTGGCGTTCCAGCCAAGATGTTGAAGCCTCGGATGTATGCAACCGCATCCTGGATAAACTTCCGCACTGTCGTGAAGCCAATCGGATTCTGGCTGCCATCCTCCAGGCTAGCAACAAGATGGAAGATGCGAAACTCTACCATCGAAGATTAGCCGGATTGGATCCTTATGCCGCTTTCGTTGAGACAGCGAATATTGATCCACAAACTGTCGACGAGAACATGGTTCGCCTCAGGAAATTAGATTGGGAACCAGGGAAGCCCATGCCAGCAGTCGAACCAGGACAGCCCGAGTGGGCTGCTTCACTAGGTGTGGATTTAGGTAAAGAAGAAGAGCCAGAAGAAGTGATAGTTCCTGATGAAGCGGAAAAACCCGCTTGGTTGCTAGATCTCGAGAAGCCAATTGAACCTGTTGAAGCTGAAGAAATAGGAGAACCGGTTGAACCAAGTACAGAACCGGTACCTAGCCCAGAGCCAGCGGCGGAAGCTGAAATCCCCGATTGGATGCGAGAAGCTGGTTGGCAAGAAGCGACTGGCGAAGCCGTTGAGACTCCCATTTCGTTCACGGAGGAAGAGTTGTCAGCACTTGGAGAAGGTGAACCCTTACCTGAAGGAGAACCAACAGAAGAAGGCGAACTCGCACCAGCAGACATCCCTGGCTGGTTACAGGACATCGCCCCACCTGAAGAAGAACCAACCACCCCCGAACCTACAGGTGTTGTGGAAGGTGAAGCTGAGATGGGTGAGATCGAAGATATTCCAGATTGGCTGAGCGAGATCGATGAGGGCATAGCAGAAATTCAGCCAGAGATAGAAGAACCTATCTCCATTGAACCTGAAGTTCCGATTGATGAACCAGCTGCCGAGATCATTGATGACATCGTGGTGGCGGAGCCTACATCTGAAGAAGAATTGGTCGAGGAGAAAGGAACCGGAGGCCTGCCAACATGGCTGGAAAGTGAAACCCCAGGAGCAACGACGACCATCGTCACCTGGCTTGGTGATCGAGACACAGGCCCACCGCCCGATGAGATACCTGAAGACCTTGAAGAGGCATTAGATCGTGAACCCGTAAGTGAGATTTCGGAAGAAGCGGATGATGAAATTCCCACCTGGCTAGCAGAGGATGCTGCCCCGGAACCTGTAGAACCTCCAGATGATGAAGCCCCGCCACCTTGGCTGGCGGAGATCGCAGAAACTGCTGAAGAGGTACCTAGTGAAGATGTAGTGCCTGAACCGATCGAACCTGTGGCTGCCGATGAAGCACCATCATGGTTGTCAGAAATAGCTGAGATTCCAGCAGAAGAGGAGCCAGAAGCTGCCGTTCCAGATGAGATTGAGCCTATTGAAGAGGTAGAAGCCCCATCATGGCTGGCTGGGGTAGCTGAGGTCGCGGCCGAAGAGGTTACAGAACCAGAAGATGTTGAGCCTGTTGAAGAGGCAGTAGCCCCTTCATGGTTAGATGAAGTCGCGGAGGTCGCTGCTGAAGAGGCACCAGAACCAGAGGTTGTTGTTCCAGAAGCGGCTGAACCTATTGAAGAGGGTGAAGCTCCTTCTTGGCTGGCTGGTGTAGCTGAGGTTGCTGCAGAAGAGGAAGCGCCCGCTATACCCGAGGAACCCTCGGAACTTGAACCAACACCGGCGGTGTCCGAAGACGATGTCCCGGAATGGTTGAAATCGATATCCGAGCCGGGTGTTGAACCCTCCGTTGAACCAACTCCGATGGAAGAAGAACCTGAGTGGCTCGAGGGCATTGCAGAGCCAGAGGCTGAAATCCCTGCTGGGGAACTCCCGATTCCAACGCCTGAAGCTCCTGATTGGCTCAAGGGTATCGCTGAGCCTGAGGCTAAGACGGAACTTCCGGAAGATATTGCACCAACTGAACAAGCCCCAGATTGGTTAACCGGGATCGCGGAGCCCGCAATTGAAGGCGAACCTACCGGAGAGGCTCCTGAGTGGATGCAAGAATTTACCGAGGCAGCAGAAGAAGAACCCGAACCCATCGTCGAGGAACCGTCACTTGAAGTTCCTGAAGAGATCGATGCCGAATTGGATGTCCCTGAGCTGGCAGAAATCACTGCAGAGCCTGAAGCAGAGATGGTACTCCCTGCGGAAGCAGAACATCCAGCCGAAGTAGTCTCCGGTGAGGAACTGGATGATGACGAAGTTCTCGGGTGGTTAGAGGGGCTCGCGGCACGACAAGGTGTTGAAGAAGAGGAATTAATTACCGCCCCGGAGGAGCGAGTGAGTGAACTTCCCTCCGAAATGGAAATGCCAGCGGAAGAGGTTGTGGTTGAGGACATCGACATTCCGGAAGAACCTGAAGAGGGTTTGGAATGGCTCGAACGTCTAGCTGATGAACGAGGACTCGATATCGACATAACACCTCCGGCACCCGTTGAAATCGGTGAGGTAGAAGGTGTTGAACCAGAAGCACCTGATTGGCTCGATCAATTGGCAACCCAACCAATCCCAAAGATTACACCCGAACTTGAAGCTGAGATCCCTGACTGGTTGGCCGGAGAAGAGGAAGTCGAACCTGTTGAGCCAGCGGTTGAACCTACACCACCTCTTCCAGAAGTTGAGGCAGCGGTTCCCACCGAAGCTCCCGCACCAGAACCCACTCCGGAACCGGTGGCCGAGGTCGAACCTGTCGCCCCTCCGGAGCCCGTCGATGTTGAACCATTACCAGAAGTTGAACCCGAAGCTCCGCCGCCAGCGGAACCGATGGAAATCGAGCCAGAACTCGCAATAGAACCTGAAGTTCCCCATACTCCGGAGCCAATGGCTTTCGAACCAGAAGCTGAAATCCCACCCACAGTTCCCCCTGCGGTTGAGGTACCCCTTGAGCCTGTCAGCGAACCACCCCCGTCTGAGCCCCCTGTTGAGATCGAGGCGGAGCCCGAGGTTACGCCTGCAGTTGAACCAGTTCCTACGGAACCCATAGTCGAGATTGAACCAGAACCAACCATCGAACCTGTTCCAGTTGAACCAACGGTCGAAGTGGGAGCAGCAGTACCGCTCACACCTGAACCGACAGAGGAACCCTCGCCTGTCGAGGTTGTACCGATAGAGCCTGTAGATATTGCAGAACTGGTAGAACCCGCGGCTGTTGAACCAACCCCAGTAGAGCCTGTGCCCGTTGAACCTACTCCGGCAGAGCCCGCAGTTGTTGAACCACCCCCTGCTGAACCGGCACCTGTCGAGCCTACTCCGGCAGAACCCACAGCTGTTGAACCAACTCCGGTAGAACCTGCTCCAGTGGAACCGACACCAGTCGAACCAATCGAGATCGAACCAGTGGCTGAACCACCACCTGAACCGGCTCCAACTCCTGAACCTGTCCCCACAATGGAGGAGCCTGTACCGAGTCCACCCAAGGAAAAGGTTACAGAGCCATTACAGATCTTAGATACTGCCAGGCAGGCATTGGCCTCCGATGATATCGACCAGGCGGTAACAGATTATCGAAGGCTCATCAAGAAGAAAGTGGAGCTGGATCGGGTGATTGAGGACTTACGGACTGCTCTTGAACGTGATCCTAACAAACCCGATCTGTGGCAGGTGCTTGGTGATGCTTATATGGAGAATGACCAACTTACAGAGGCTATCGATGCTTACAAGCGTGGGATGGAGGTCGCATAAAAGATTACTTCCCATGTTGTACAAAGCCCGAACTCGGGGTTAATCCCCGAGTTCACCATTTGTGGAGGGAGCGTTGGAGAAAACATTAGTCCTGGTCAAACCTGATGGAGTGCAACGGGGTCTGATTGGAGAAGTGATCAGTCGACTTGAACGACGTGGTCTAAGGCTTGTGGCGGCGAGATTCCAACAGATCTCGAAGAGCATGGCTGAGTTGCATTATGCAGTACACAAAGGGAAGCCTTTCTACGATGGCCTCATCGACTACATTACATCTGGACCGGTGATGGCGATGGTGTGGGAGGGACCAAATGCTATCGCTGCGGTCCGTCAAACGATGGGAGCAACCCGACCACTCGACGCAGATCCAGGATCCGTTCGACATGATTTTGCTCTTGATGTTGGACGAAATCTAACTCATGCATCCGATTCGGTTCCCACCGGGATCGAGGAGATCGAGTTGTGGTTTAAATCTCACGAACTTGTGGAATGGACACGCGACATAGATCGCTGGATCTTCGAGGATTGAAATCTAAAATCACATCCATCTTAAATTTATAAATGCTCACTTCTCAATTTGAACCCCTTGTTGTCCTCACAGGAGCTGGTATTTCAGCTGAGAGCGGTATCCCCACCTTTCGAGGCGATGGAGGTCTTTGGGAACAGTATCGGGCAGAAGATCTCGCGACCCCACAAGCCTTTCATCAAAACCCCGCGTTGGTATGGCGCTTTTATCATTGGCGCCGAGAGATCGTGTCTAATTGCGTTCCGAATGCCGCGCATCAACTCCTTGTCGAAATCGAACGACAAGTGCAGAGCTTCACCCTAATCACGCAAAATGTGGACGGCTTGCATAAGGCAGCCGGCAACCAGAAAGTGATCGAATTACACGGCTCGTTATGGCGAATGCGTTGTACTCACTGCCGTGCCGAATGGGAGGACAACAACACCCATCCTGCAGAGCACTTACCACAATGCGAAGATTGTGGAGCCCTCGCGAGGCCAGACGTTGTTTGGTATGGAGAATCTTTAAATAAGAATGTCCTCGATCTTTCAATGGAAGCGGCCTCAAACGCCAGGTTGATGTTGGTGATCGGTACCTCTGCCATTGTACATCCAGCAGCGACAATCCCCATGATAGCTCGCTACGCAGGTGCACAGCTGGTAGAGATCAACCCCGAGAGTACACCTCTAACCCCTCATGCAGATCAGGTATTCCATGAGGCTGCAACGAGAGGATTGACTGTATGGTGGGATCAAGTTCGAGGATTTTTCGAATAAATCACAAAGAACTGTAGGCTTCAAAAATCACCACACGTTATGACCGATACCTCTACTTTCACGGATTTCTGCAGCAGATACCTTGAATTATTTCCATAGCTTCACCCAAGAAAACCAACCTCGTTAAGTTGAATGATAATGATGGGGTGTGGGTTACCCCCACACCCCATCATTATCCCTCTCGACTCCTAAAGGGTAAGTGTACTTTATAGTCATTGCATGTGGACTAATACTTGACCGTCACGCCATAAGTCTTCCAAGCGGTAGTAATCTCTTAATACGGGCGAGAACAGATGCAAGATGACATCGCCGTAATCAAGCAATATCCACCCACTTGAAGCATCCCCCTCTACGCTGCGTGTCATGATGGAATGTTGCGACTTTAGTCGAAGCTGGGTTTCCTCTGCAAGGCTTTTCAGAGTCCGTTCGCTTTTTCCAGTGCAAATGACGAAATAATCGGTAAAAGAACAAACCCCAACAAGATCAAGTAGCAGAATATCCTCGCCCTTCTTCTCTTCGAGCGTATCTACAATTAAATGTGATAACGTAAGTGCATCATCTACCATACCGACCTTCTTAGAGATGATCAGATAAGGCTAAAGCCACAGCTTGCTCAGGACTTTGAGCGACCTCGATGGCAGCCTTCTGACCGTCTGATCTAATAGCCTCCCAAGTATCCAAACCAATGACCCTCCGACCTTGTTTCAAAGCAATGCCGATTTCTGATAGAGTGCCATACCCTCCACCAATGGCGATGACCGCCTCCCCCGTGATCACTACGAGGGTATTGCGTGCATTCCCCAGACCTGTTGGAAGTGCCACTGTGAGATACGGATTAGCTTCTTGTCGATCGATTCCTGGAAGGATCCCGACGGTAATTCCGCCGGCTTCTTGGGCTCCGCGACAGGCAGCCTCCATCACCCCTCCCCGGCCACCGCAAACCAATATCGCTCCACGTTCTCCCAACAACCGTCCAACTTCCTCTGCGATCCCAGCTTGAGCTGACGTACAGACGGCAGACCCTACAACACTTACTACGGGTGCACTCATCCGCTACCTCCCAATTGGGCGGCGAATAATCGTGTGTAAACTGCGCCAATCGGTTTGAGATCGCTCTTCATCAAGCTTATATCGTTCACCTCAAGTTGCCCGATATCACCAATTTTGACATCTTCTAGGGCTGCGGCGAGCCGTTGCGACTCCCCATGATCTCGAATACGTTTTACTCTACCTAGTGTGAGATGGGGGTGGAAACGCCTGGCTTCCCTCTCAAACCCGAGCCTGGAAAGCCCGTCTTCTATCTCGCTGTGCAGATTCTTAAGTCGAGCAGAGAGATCCTGTACACCTATCCATAAGACGCGTGGGCGACGAAAGTTTGGAAAACAACCAAACTCGCTGATCATCACTTTAAACGGCGCATGTTCAATAGCTGTCCGATTCAAAGTTGCTGAGATCTGATCGATTGAATCGATGTGTACATCTCCGAGGAATTTCAGCGTGAGGTGTATCCCTTGTGGTCGAACCCAACGAACCGACCCTACAGGGACATCTTGCTTTAGTTGCGCAATGTGCTCAAGTAACTCCATGCGCATTGTTTGTGGAATCTCAATGGCCACAAAAGAACGTATCACGATTAGGCTATCTTAAGTGTGTATATAAAATATCGGACACAAGAGGGACGCCCTGTTCATGCAGGGCGTCGGTTTATCCCTTCTGTGCCGCGCATTATACCATGCAGGTCATGGAATGCAGTATTTTCAGGAATGACCAATAACACTAGATAAGAATATTTGGGCAATTCACAGATTGCCCCTACACCTTAGAGGGATAATCTACCACTCCAGGTGTAGGGGCGGGGTAACCCCGTCCCTATAGTGTTAGGCATGGAATGTAGATCCCAAGAAAAACTCGCATATATGTCGTAGGGCGTTTTATTAACCGCCCCTACATCATCATTCTGAGCGCTCCTTCGGCAAGCCCAGGACAGGCTCTCGGC
>CP070708.1:2593411-2601500 GCA_020350285.1 Anaerolineaceae bacterium | reverse complement strand
AAAAGACCTCCATCACCGACGTGCCAGGCATCCGTGTAGGACATGCTCACGATGCCGAGGCGTTGACCGGTTGCACGGTCGTGCTTTGTGGAGATGGTACCGTTGCGGGGGTGGACCAGCGCGGCGGAGCTCCAGGCACGCGGGAGACCGACTTGCTTCGTCCTTTGCATAAAGTCCAGAAAGTCCATGCTGTCTTGCTCTCGGGTGGATCAGCGTTCGGCCTGGATGCAGCCGGGGGTGTGGTCCGATACCTTGAGGAACGCGGGATTGGTTATGATACCCAGGTGGCGAAGGTGCCAATTGTGCCGGCGGCGATCATCTTTGACTTACATGTGGGCAAGGTTGATGTACGGCCGGACGCCGCGATGGGTTATGCCGCCTGTCAGGCGGCTTCAGATGAGCCTCCAGCGGAGGGCAACGTCGGGGCAGGGATGGGGGCCACAGTTGGACAGCTGCTGGGCCCGGCAGGGGCTGTGAAATCCGGGATCGGAACTGCGAGCACCGACTTAGGAGGTGGAGCGGTTGTTGGCGCGATCATCGTCGTCAACCCATTTGGTGATGTGATCGACCCAGCAACAGGCAAGATCCTGGCTGGGACGCGACCGGCAAAGGTGGGTCCGATTCATGTCGGAGGGGAAGGACCATTTATCGATACCTTAGAGGCGATGAAAGGCAGGATCGGCCGGACCGCCTTACGACTGGCTTCTAAAGGTAACAGCGTCATCGGCGTGGTGGCTACGGATGCCGATCTGACCAAAGAAGAAGCCAACAAGGTAGCGCAGATGGCTCATAATGGGATCGCGCGTGCTGTTCGCCCGGCGCACACGATGCACGACGGTGATACCATCTTCGCGTTGTCAACTGGAAGAAAAAAGGTCGATGTCAGTGTGGTGGGCGCGTATGCAGCTGAGGTGGTTACCCAGTCCATTGTGCGTGCTGTTATGGCAGCCGAGAAGGCCGGTGGCGTGCCCGCGGTAAGCGATCTTTGAGGGACAAATCAACCGCTCCCCAAAGGGGAGAGGGATTGCGTCCCACAAGAAGTAGGTCGGGCCCCCACGCCGTTCGGCTGAGCTCACGACGAAGCCCGACCGAACGGCGGCCCTTCGGCATTGCTCAAGACAAACATGGGAGCCGGCTCTACTGAAATCAACTCACTACTAGGGAGAGGGGACCCACCTCATTGACAGCCCATCATCCGCAGAGTATCCTCCGATGGCGACAGGCTTGGAGGCATGATGTTTCGCAGAAAGAATGACTTCACCGTTACCTCCGAAAAGATCTCCGAACGTGTGGATTCCGTGCTTGGACCAGGCATCGCCTGGCAAGGGCAGATCAGTGGAACCGGTGGCGTGCGCATAGAAGGCGCTTTCGATGGCGAGATTGCGCTGCGCGGCTTGGTCGTGATCGGCGAGAGGGGGCGGGTGACCTGCGAGCATATCCGAGCCATGACGGTCATCGTCGCAGGATCGGTCAAAGGCGATATCACCGCCAACAAAGTCGAGATCACCCGCAGCGGCCGGGTCTGGGGGGATGTCGTCACGATGTCCTTCTCCACCCAGGAGGGGGCTTTCTTGAGGGGCAAGATCACAATGGAAGAGGATTTAGATCTCGGCTTGGGTCCAGTCCCGGAGTTGGATGAGGAACCTGTTCCTGAAGAAAGCGTTGAAGAGGGAGACCAACCTCAGGAGGGCACATAAGGTCTTCGATCAGCAAGGCGAAATCCAGTTTGGGTATGAAGTATGTTTCCGAAGTCCTGTGGACTTCGGATTTTCTTATATGTTTCTACTGTTGACATGGTAGGGTGAATCGCAGATGGGTGAAAGAGAATGGGGAGCGGGATGTGGGCAAAACCCTTTCCCCACATATACACCTTTCCCTACTGGAGGTCGCTTTCTTCAGAGTGCACATTGCGCTTATTTGTTTTTGGTTTATAGGTGAAGGGGAGCGAGGATGTTGATCACGGGAGAGATCCGAGTGGTGGTCGTGGCAGATGATCCGCTCGTTCGAGCCGGATTAAAACGGTTGCTTGAAGACGATGAGGATATCCAAGTCGTGGGTCAGATATCTGAGGATGAAGAAATCGAAGCAGCTTTGAACACATACCAACCCGATGCGGTGGTATGGGATCTGGGTTGGGAGCCCTCTGATAGTATTGAACGGCTCGCTGAAGTGAGTGCCGAGGAGCTCCCAGTAATTGCACTATTGCCTAATGAGATGGAGGCCTCGGATGCTTATACCGCCGGCGCCCGGGGTCTTCTCTTGAGGGAAACATTGAGTGAGACGTTGGCTGCTGCAGTGCGCGCCGTCATCCGAGGACTCGTTGTAAGAGACTTGGAACTCTCAGAAGGGATTCCCGCTTTCAAAACAGAAGAACAACCATTTCTCCTCGAAGAACTTACGCTGAGGGAACTTGAAGTTCTTTCACTTCTGGCGGAAGGACTTACCAATAAAGCCATAGCGCAACATTTGGGGATCAGCGAGTACACTGTCAAATTTCATGTCAACACAATCTTCCGCAAGCTAGGTGCCCAGAGCCGTACAGAAGCGGCGGTGCGGGCTGCGCGGCTCGGATTGATCACCCTCTAACCCCCTCGTTTTTACAGTTCCTACCTAATCGAATGGAGGATGTGGCCACTGCTCCCCTGCGATAAGCTTGGGGATGAAGCCCATTCTCATTTGGTTGATGATCAAAGGAACAGAAAGAGGGGAAATCTTCATATGGAAACATTATCAAACCTATCAAATGCACTGACGAAAACAGTGGAGTCAGGGGATCAAAGCGTGGTCCGGGTTGAGGCTCGGCGCCGTCTACCTGCCAGCGGTATCGTATGGAGCCCAGACGGTGTTATCGTGACCGCGCATCATATCGTCAAGAGAGATGATGACATCCGCGTCGGTCTACCGGACGGCAAAGTGGTTCCAGCAAAACTGATGGGTCGTGACCGGACTACAGACCTGGCCGTACTGCGGGCTGAGGCGGTGGGGTTAATCACACCAGCTTGGGCGGATGGTGCCAGCCTGCGAGTTGGGCACTTGGTGTTAGCCCTTGGTCGACCGGGGAAGCGCGTGATGGCGACCCTCGGTATCGTGAGCGCACTGGATGAAAATTGGCGCACCCCGGTGGGAGGTCAGATCGATCGTTACCTGCAGACGGATGTGGTGATGTACCCTGGCTTCTCAGGTGGACTTTTATTGAATGCAGAGGGTAAAGGGCTGGGGCTCAACACCTCAGCCTTGCTGCGTGGTGTCAGTATGTCCATCCCCTATCCTACCCTTCAACGGGTCGTTGAGGCGTTGCTGGCCCATGGTCGCGTTCGCCGTGGTTACCTTGGTGTTGGCGGACAACCGGTGCGGTTGCCGGGCGAACTGACAAAGGAACTCGATCAAGAAACCGGCATCTTATTGGTGTCGGTTGATCCGGACAGCCCAGCGGGCAGGGGAGGCTTGGTCCTCGGGGATACGATTATCACCTTCAACAATAAGCCAATCCGGCACCTTGATGACTTATTGGAACTCCTCAGCGAGGAGGTCGTAGGTGTTGAGGTCCCCCTGCAAATCCTACGTGGTGGTCAAATCCAAGAATTGATGATTGTAGTTGGAGAGCGAGATTAATGTGAGGGTTCATGGTGTCTGAAATCCATCGGTTAAACAATGATTTAGCGGCTTTAGTGTCTCGGGCACGGAATGGTTTGGTACGCATAAATGACGGAAGACGTGGAGTAGGAGCGGGAACCATCTGGCATCCGGAGGGACTGATCATCAGTAACGCCCATGTTACCGGGAAGAGGCGAAAATCGTTGGAAGTGACCCTTCCGGATGGACACATCCTTCCTGCACATTTATTAGCCCGTGATGAACGCAGCGACATCGCTGCGCTTGTTGTCGAGGCGAGTGACCTGCCAGCGATGGTGTTAGGAAATTCAACGGATTTGTACCCCGGAGATTTGGTGGTAGCTGTCGGTCACCCATGGGGTGTAGCGGGTGCAGCCACGATGGGCGTGGTGATCGACGTCGGCATTCCTCCGGAAATGGCTTCATTGGGCAGGGATATGATCCAAGTTAGTTTACACCTTCGACCTGGTCACTCGGGCGGTCCATTGGTGGACGTACATGGCAGACTGGTTGGTGTGAACACCATGATGGCCGGTCCTGATGTTGGAATGGCGGTGCCAGTGAATGAGGTCAAAGCATTTCTGAAGGAGAGGCTTGGTCGCAATGACTACTTCCCAGGAATGGATGCATAGAGGGGGGATCGGTGTACGATCTTTGTGGTGCAGTCCTGCGGATTCGCGATTGTCCGAGAAGGATTAGACGTTATGGATGGATATCTGGTATTTGAGGGAGAAGCACAGGAAGCACAGATCCCAGAAGTCAACCCTCAACCTGAAAATGAGGATCTGTTAGACGCGTTCTCGCGCGCCGTGGTCGGAGTGGCTGAGAAAGTAGGCCCGGCGGTGGTGAGTATCAATGTTCAGAATGGGCGGCAAAGGCGGAGATTCGGAGGGGGCACTGCATCTGGGGTCATAATCGCCCAGGATGGGTTTGTACTCACAAATAACCATGTGGTGGAACAGGCAAAGTCAATCGAGGTTCGTTTGACGGATGGAAGAACCGTACCAGCAAGGATCATAGGCAGAGACCCAGCGACAGACCTTGCGGTGGTGCGTTTAGACGCAAATGGGCTCCCGGTAGCGGAACTGGGCAATTCAGAAACGTTGCGCGTGGGTCAATTGGTGATTGCCATTGGGAATCCCCTTGGCTTCCAGAGCACAGTTGCGACGGGGGTAATATCCGCCCTCGGACGGTCATTGCGCAGTCAGTCAGGTCGCTTGATCGAAAATGTCATTCAAACCGATGTTCCTCTCAATCCGGGAAATTCTGGTGGCCCCTTGGTTGATAGCCGCGGTCGAGTGATCGGCCTAAATACGGCGATGATCTTCATGGCGCAGGGGATCAGTTTCGCTGTGCCTGTCAACACCGCGAAGTGGGTGGTGGGCGAATTGCTTACGCAAGGCAAGGTTCGACGAGCTTATCTTGGTCTCGCCGGGCAGGTGAGACCCATCGACCGGCGTCTTCAACGTCTTCTAGACACGGAGGGCAAGACCGCGATCGAAGCCGTTTCGATTGAAAAGGGCGGTCCGGCGTATCGAGCCGGATTGCATCGGGGCGATCTGATCTATGGATTGAACGGTGATAAAGTGGCAAATGTGGATGACATCCATCGCTTACTTGCAGAGCATCCACCTGGTTCGCAGATCAAACTCTCAATCTTACACAAAGGGAAGCTGAAAGAACTCAAAATCGTGACAGGTGAGATCTAAGCGAGTTCGGACAGGCATCTTCAGGTTCTCATAAATGCGGCGCGGAATGGGTGCAGGCTTGCTCGCATGAGTCCCTCAGCGATGAAGGGATCCGCCTCCATGAACCTTTGGGCATCGATCTCTGAGTCGGCCTCAATAATGACGACAGCTGGTCCTATACCATCTAACGCCCTGCCAGCTAGAAGGACCGTCCCTTCCTCTGCGCCTTTCATAAGATAGATTGCGTGTCTTTCCCCGATCTGCTCATCTTCTTCGGTCCATGAATCGGGGTCCGTGACCAGTTCTGGGCGTATGGGGTCAAATACATAGACATAATGGTTAGTTGAGGGTGGGGTCATCGTATTTTCCTTCCCTACTCATAGCGCCTATATTGCATCACATGGATTGGGTCCTAAGCCCACATTTCCGTCCAATCGTCCCTAAATAACTTTGTCATCCATTCCGGCCAACTGCCGTAGGGTTTCGGTTTGACCGGTGTGATAGGTTTCATGAAAATACAGCCCGAACAAGCGCTGTCCTAGAGTCATTGGGCGATCACCGACCTCAATTTCGCTTGCCAATTCCTCAACCGTTATCCGGCCCAGCGCCGTGGCGATCTTCTCTTGAGCGCGTTCGAGCGCGGCGAGCAACATGACCAATGTAAGAATGCCATCCTCTTCACCTGTAATGGGTTCTGAGCCGGCCTCATAAAGAGCCGTTTCTTCCGCCGTCAAGACAGGTTCTTCGCCAAGCGCTGTTAACACACGATTTCGATTCGTGGCGATGTGACCCAGCACCCAATTCAGACAATTACCGCGGAACGGGGGTTGCAGAAGACTGTCTTCGTGCGTCAAACCCTCCGTCTGCATGCGGATGATATTCAAGTTGAGACCGAAAGCATTGGCCAGCTGCTCAGGGTCGATCATTGGAGCTCCTTCAAGACATCTGCAAGACCACTTTCATTGTAGGGAGGCGTCTAAGTGCTGTCAACCAAAGGCGCGAGGGATATCCACGCGCCGTTGTGAAATACAAGGACTCCTTACCAAGGTGGTCAGTTTTCGATTACAATTCTCCCGTTCAACGACTTGGTGGGAAGGCGAAGCTTGAAGCCTACAACGATGTCGGGGTGAGGAGAATCATGGATAGCATGACTCTTGACCTGAAGTCTTCCCTCCAATCTTTTTAAGCTACCCACGCATTCTTTTGTTTTTAGGCTTGGAAAACCTATGGAAACCAAAAAAACGCCCTTGATGACGCGCCGCTTGCTATTGTTCATGGGGACGATGATCCTAGCAAACATCTCCGGACACATGTATGGATCGTTGTTACCGCTTTATGTGCAGGAGTTGGGAGCCGGGGTAAGTCAGGTTGGATTATTTTTCACCATTGGATCTATAGCACCGCTAGCCTTTCAGATCTTCGGCGGATGGCTATCGGACGCGATCGGACGCTTACAGGCGATTGCGATTGGAAGTGTTGCTGGAACACTCGGTTTCTTTGCTTATATCTTTGCCCCATCATGGGAGTGGTTGCTCATTGCGACGGTAACGGGAGCGATGGCCACGTCGTTCGTCGCACCCAGCTACATGGCGTTTATCTCCGAGGAGTCGGCGGAGGAAGCCCGTGGTCGCGTTTATGGTATGTCGCATGCTTTATTCATGATCGTCGGGGTCGTTGGCCCTCCGATCGGTGGCTATGTATCGCAATATTGGGGTTTCAGGAACATGTTCATCGTAGCTGGAGCGTTATATGGGGCAGCGACCATCATACGGTTGCTCATGGCGCGCGCCGCCGCACAAGCGATGAGTGAACCTTCTGAAAAACCAACGCTAACTCAGTTGAGATCAAGCTTGGCGGCGATGGGCGGGCTTGTGATCGCGGGTGGTATCGTGACATGGATTTTCCTCACCGATGGTGTCCGCGACGTGACCTTCAACATGGCGTTCCAATTGTTGCCACTCTATATGCAGAATTTGATGGGCCTCACCAATGTTGAGATCGGCTGGCTGTCGTCCGTACATGCGATTGCTACGATGGTTCTTCTTACACCGGGAGGTTGGCTGTCTGACAGGAAGGGCGAGCGGTTGGGGATTGTCCTTGGTTTCGGCATGATCGCCGCCGCGATGGCCGTGTTCTTGAAAAGTCAGGACTTCATCGGTTTTGCTATCGTGTGGGCTCTTTTCGGTATCGGCAGCGCACTGATCGAGCCGGCTTACAATTCGTTGATCTCGAAGGTGGTCCCCAAGAAATTGCGAGGTACGGCTTTCGGACTGTTCTCCACCAGTATCGGTCTGATTTCGTTACCGGCACCCTACATCGGCGCCATGTTGTGGGAGCGTTTCTCGCCGCGTCTGCCCTTTTATTTCCCCCTTGTGGCCACATTGATCACGTTACCCTTGATCTGGATCAAGTTCAAGCCGAAGGAGGAAGAATTGTTGGGAGTGGATGAGAAAGAAGACTCTCAAACGGGTTAGCCAAGCGATCTTATTTTGATCGGACGTAAAGCACGCAAAGTAACCCACTTGCTCGGTTTCCCCTTTTCCTCGATGTCACCCCACGTCTTTCCATTGTAGGTGTATTCCATTGGCCAAAGGCCATGGTCGTCTTGTTTATCGAAAAGAAGTTGAAAGGCAACATCGAGGCGTTCATCTCCACCGTGCCCAAACGCGATCAGTACCTCCAGGATTTCCAATATATCGGATATGTAGAAGTTCGGGTATCCGACCTTCCACCAGCTGCGGTTGGGCTTCTCGCTCCAGCCCATGGGGTAATCGGCTTGGGCGGGATCG
>CP070708.1:2589383-2593311 GCA_020350285.1 Anaerolineaceae bacterium | reverse complement strand
ATTTTTCTTATCTGCTGCTTGAACCACAGAAGAACTGGATGATCTGTAATTGTTGGCATCTCGTACCTGATTTCGGATTTCATTGCTTCCATTGAATAACTCCTTTGACTTATTTTTCACTTTTAGGATGTATAGGTTGAATTGCGATCGACGATATCGAACTGTAAATCAGCTTACCGGGGTGTGGGTCGCCGCCTAACGGTTGTGAGTTCAGCCGCCCCGCTCGTACCCTTGGTTGCTTCAACAGTTTCTCGGTCAATAGCTAACGCTAGCTAATCGCCCAGCCCGCGGGGTCGGCTGAAGCGAATGGTTAGGTGGCGCAGATATTGATTATGAATATTCCTTCTTCCGTTGGATGATCTCTGCTGCAATTCCTACAGCGGTTGTAATAACAGCCCCACACTTCTCAACGGCTCCTTCACCAAGCCATTCCATGGACTCAGCAGGATCAGCTAAGTTGAATCTTCTACCAAACTGCTTTTCAACAATATCACCGCACATTGTGCTGCCATATTCTGCTTCAAAGCTTCTACAGAATCTTCTTGCAGAGGGAAGTGATCGGATATATCTAGACCAATCATCAAGCTGTTCTCTATCACGCCCATAAACAAGACCAAGTGCCATCAAACTACCAATTACTGCACCGCATGTCTCACCGCGCAGTGCTATACCAGGAAGTGGTGTGAGGGCTTTTAGGATCCCCCCATCTTCAAGATCGAAGGACTCCTGTAATGCTATGAATGATGTTTGGGCGCAATTCCCACACATGAGTAGATACTTGTTTACTAATTCAGACAGCACTTCGCCTTTGTTTGTTTTAACAGTCATGTCTAGATCTCCTATCGTATGCTAGAAATCAAATGCGGCAACTAACTATTGAATATCTGGAAAAGATTCCTCAAACCATTTCTGACTTTCGTGTATCTTCGAATGATTATTCAGGTGTGGGTTTTGGTTTTATTAATTCATGCACTTCAGAGTAAATGAAGATGAGACGTCATAGATATAAGGAGACCTTGATATTTTATGTGGGGAAAGTTTGATACTGGCTGATCCCCCAGGATCCCACTTGAGAATCCTGAAGGTCATCCATTGATAAGATGATTTAGAATCTCAAGCTTCGTTGTAATAAAGATCCGCCTATTCCAGCGGGGTTATTCCGTATTGGATTGCAAACTTGACCAGCGCTGGGAGGTCGTGGACGCCCAATTTCTGCATCAGGCGGCTGCGGTAGGTATCAACCGTCTTTGGGGAGAGGAAAAGAACTTCAGCAATCTCAGCGCTCGTCTTTCCCTCAACGACGAGCTGCAGCACCTCACGCTCACGGGGACTGAGACGCTCCAGCGGGCTTCTAGCTTCCACATCCTCACGTAAGCGCAAGTAATCGTCGATCATCTTTTCAGAGATCTTCTCGCTCAGATAACGACGACCGGCATGGACGGTACGGACGGCGTCGACGACCTCAACACCGGCTGTTTCCTTTAGGAGGTAGCCACACACTCCAGCCTGTAGAGCTCGGAAGATATGTTCATTCGTAGCATACATGGATAAGATGATGACTTTAGAGGAGGGAGATACTTTACGGATCTGGTGTGTCGCCTCAATGCCATTGAGTACAGGCATGTTAATGTCCATGATAACGACATCGGGTTTCAGTTCTCCCACATGGTGTACAGCATCGTGCCCATCTACGGCATCCCCGATGACATCAATGTCAGGCTGTGCGGCCAACATGAACCTCAAACCATCACGGACGACAGCGTGATCATCGGCGATAAAGACAGTGATGTTCATCGGACGATTTCCACAATGACGCGGGTCCCCACATGAGAGGGTTGAGACTCAACCCAAAACTGGCCACCTAACGCTTCCGCTCTTTCAGCCATCGTGAGCAGACCCCAACCACGATCCATCTCCAGCGTATCTAAAAGTTCAGGATTAAAGCCAATGCCATCATCTTGTATGATCAAACGCAAGGTCTTATCTTCAACCTCGAGAGCCACCGTGGCTTCAGTGGCCTGTGCATGTTTAGCGACATTGGTCAACGCTTCCGTGGCGATACGGAAGAGGGCGTTCTCCACAGGTTCAGCTAATCGAGGGATGAGTTCCTCACCCTGTACGGTGACTGGTAGCCCAACCCGCGAAGCGAACTGGTCTCCGAACCAACGGAGCGTTGCCATCAATCCGTAATCATCCAACATTGGTGGGCGTAGATCAGACATAACATCGCGTATACTTTCGGTCGTTTGTTCAACCAAAAGTAAAGATTCATCTAGGAAGGTCTCGACACCACTCACCATATCATCGGGGATTTGCGTCTTAATAACATTTAGGTTAATTCCAAGCGCGGTTAAGTTCTGCCCGACTTGATCATGCAACTCTCGCGCCAGACGTCTTCGCTCAGCTTCTTCCACTTCAGACAAACGAGCGCCCAGAACACGAAGTTGCTCACGCTGCAGATCTACCGCCTCGAAAAGCCGCGCGTTCTTAATAGCCACACTGATTTGATCAGCAACAGAGGTTAGCAACTCAATGACGTCAGGAGTTATCACTTGGGTGATCGGAAGGCGAATGTTCATGACCCCTAGCACTTCCCCCCGCACTTTTAGGGGTAAACAGATATCCTTGTGCTGAGGCATACCCTCCCATTTACGGGTATGCCGATCATCCGCAAAAGAATCTTCAGAGATAACGATCTCCCCTTCATGGATGGCTAGTCCGCACAAGCACTCACCCACCTGAGGTGAGTGTGCAAGACATGGGTGCTCCCGTGGAGCACCACGATGCGCGGCGAGGTACATTTCATCCGTTTTCTCATCAAGGAGAAAGGCCATGCCATAAGCCTCGCCAGCGAACATGTCCAGCCCTAGAACCTCGTCAAGGGCATTGTTGATTGTGGTATTCAACTCAAGGGACGCGCTCACTGAAGCAGCAACAGCGTTGAGAGCTGCTAGTTCGATGTTGCGCTGTCTGATCTGCTCTTCGATCAACTTGCGTGATGTAATGTCATGGAACACTGCCTGTATTGCCGGCTTTCCCCGAAAAGTGAAGGGAATTGTTGTCAACCCTACATCAATAGGCTGGCTGCCATGTCGGAGAAGTTCTATCTCGATTGGTGGATCCTGTGTAGCATCCCCGCCCAACTGCCGGAAATGTTTTTCTACAATGGTTTTATAGCGTGGAGGCACAAATTCCCATATCGACTTCCCTAGTAGATCGGTGCTACTACTGAACCCAAAAAGGGCAGCGCATGATGGATTCACATAAACAATGTCGCCCTTGCTTAGTATCGCGATGGCATGCGGCAAGGACTCGACAAGCAGGCGAAATTGATCCTCGTTATGTTTCATCGGTCATTCTTCTCAACTCTCTTGCTGGTCACCCAGAAAGCGAGACGCGCGGTCACAAGAAACAATTATATTTCTCGTATGCTCCACGAAACCGGTCAATGCAAAAGAGAATACCAATTTATATCAGAAAACGAATCAATATTTACAAACTTTATCAAATTAAATCATACACCTTCTCAGACCTGCGAGTCCCCTTCGATCTTTAGCGTAAGCCGGATATACCATTTATTCACTATCGCCATCGTTTAGAGACAGCTACCAGCATAAAGATCGTGCTGGCACGATCCCTGGTCTAGATATTCAGCTTGCGTTTTCCGGGAATGGAACGGTATATGCCGAGAGGGGGTCGAGATAAACATTCGGCATCATCCATGCAAGAACACCGTACAGAAGCCGGCTCACTTTGGTTGCAGTAAACGTGTAGAAAGAAATTAAATTCTATCTATCACAACTACTTTTAGTCTAATTTAGATATCTAATCCAAACACTAAAAGGTTCTGAACTGAGGTTGTTTTCCATCACCTCCACTCTTCTCATACGATATCTACTAAACCCTGCTTTTCTTATCCTCCTCGATT
>CP070708.1:2574930-2589283 GCA_020350285.1 Anaerolineaceae bacterium | reverse complement strand
CCCGATCTCTCGGATCGAGTTCACCCTCGGCGTATACGGCCAAACCCTCGTCGAGCCATCTCGGCAAGACGCTATAGCAATGGCTTACAGCGTTCCCCACAATGACATGAGCGAGCTCATGAGCAATGGTATCGAGACCCCAATCCAGATTACGCTCGTTTACACCAATGATGACGATCCCACTGGAAGGATATGCCATCGCTCCTGTCCACCCCGGTTCAAAAAGGATCGCTTCACGCATATCGTCTGTGTCCGCGTAGATGTAAATTTGAATCTCTTCATCAAGTTGCGTGCCAATATCCGCTTCGAGACGCGTTTGAGATGCTATAGCCGCGTTAAGCAACATCTGTGCGAAAGTTTCATCGCCTTCGTACCAATGCAAGATGAGATCATCGGTGCTGATCGTGTTCCAATTGAAGATCCCGTCAATCCAAGTCAACCACTGAGTCTCGGTTCTTACTTCCCGCCCCAGGTCGTCGATCAAATGCCAGCGCCACCAAATCTGAGTGCCTGGAGGTAACGAACCACTGCGACGCATGTTCCATGTCCAGGAGATGTCTACATTCACATCTGGCTCGTAATCATCGGGCACGACCCGGTTGAGGTCCGTGGTGCAAGCGCTTTGCTCGAGCCCATACTCGAGCTCCACGACTTCTACCATAACGTCACTCACAGCTTGCAGGGAGAAGATGATCTGCTCGGGGAAGTCGATCTGTGCTTCCACACCAAGCACCTCCAAACCTTCAGCCGAAGGTTGGATGTACATCAGATTCCAGGTTATGAGGAACATGACCAATGTTCGGAATAGCATCATCTATCCCATCGATCGTGAGAGCTGAAGGTCACGTCTGATGTAGACCATCAGGAGGGTTTCCTAACCATAGTCGTGTCATCCGGTCGAATGATCGGCAGCTGGACAGTGAAGCGGCTACCGCGACCAAGAACACTTTGAGCTACAAGGCGACCTCCATGTGCCTGCACAATCTCACGCGAGATCGCCAATCCCAAACCAACGCCCCGTTCTCGACCTCCGGCGCGGGCTTTATCCAGTTGGTAGAAGCGCTCGAAGATGCGGGACAGGTCATCAGGAGGGATACCTGGTCCGGAGTCGTCGACATGAATGGACACCCAGCCCCCTTCAACTTCTCCTTGAAGGATCACATCAGCGCCTTCGCTTGTATGCTTCACCGCGTTGTCGATTAAATTGGTAAACACTTGCGCCAAGCGATCGCCATCTCCAATCAGGGCCGGTAACTCAGGAAGCCGGCTCTCGATACGTACACCTTCCTCTACTGCTCTCACGCTAAGTCGTTCCACCACACCTTCTAGCAACGCACCCAGATCCAACGGTTGGCGTTCAAAAGAAACTTGTCCCGCATCGATACGCGCTAGATCAAGCAGTTCTTCGACTAAGCGGCGCAGTCGGTCAGACTCATCATAGATCACCTGCGCGGCTCTATGCTGCTCCTCTGCGTTATGTGCGGTTCCATCGAGGATCGCCTGTGCGAAACCTTGTATCGACGTCAGTGGGGTCTTTAGCTCATGAGAGACGTTGGCCACGAAATCGCGCTGGGCTTGTTGGCTATCTTGCACCCGTCGGACCATCGCGTTAAATGTCTCTGCCAGGCTCCTGACTTCATCCGGACCTCCGAGCGGAAGCTGTTGATCATAATCTCCGGCGGAGACGCCATCCGCAGCCTTGGCCATGTGTCCCAATGGTGATGCGACCCAATAAGCAATTCCCCAAGCCAGGATGACCGATAGGAGCAGAGAAACGACACCTGCTTCCATAACCGGGGTCAGAAGATCTCTCCCCCACACCGGCATCGAACTCAATGTCGGCTTAGGTGTGGTGAGGATTAATTTGTAGCGACCAGCTAACAAGGATGAAACATACAACCATTGATCAGATGGGGCATAGCGAAATGATCCGCGAGAGGTTGGACCACTGGTAGCCATCTCACGAATAACATACGAGGGTAGCGGCTTTTCATCAGGTCTGCTATCACCGACAATGTCTCCTCCGGGTCCAAGGACAATCGATCGGGCACTCGACACATTGTCTATGCGTTCTAAATTCGCCTGTAATTTATCTTCAGGAAGGGAAATTAGGGCACGTGCCTCTGAACCAGTAAAGTTTGACAGCCAGAAGTTAAGTCGCCCATACTCAACCTGTTGTGAAAACCGGAGAATGAAGAAGATCAGGCTAATGCTGATGATCACCAACA
This sequence comes from Anaerolineaceae bacterium, assembly GCA_020350285.1. Lineage (GTDB taxonomy): Bacteria > Chloroflexota > Anaerolineae > Anaerolineales > E44-bin32 > DUEZ01. The sequence continues at coordinate 2,587,055 of CP070708.1, read as the reverse complement.
CTAACCCTATAACGAGCAAATAGGTCAAAAAAAGGCGAGAACGAAGCGATCGAAACATCGAACCCTCAAACGACTAACTTATACCCAACTCCGGTTACGGTTTCAATGTGAACGATGTTGCTCCCCGATAAACGCTTGCGCAAATGGGCAATGTGAACATCCACCGTTCGTGTCTGTCCAAGGAAATCATAACCCCAGACTAGGTTCAGCAGCTGTTCACGCTTAAGGACGATGCCCTTATGTTCAGCGAGGGTAAGCAGTAGGTCAAATTCCTTGGCTCTCAACGACACTGGCTCGCCTGCGACGGTGACTTCCCTCCCTGCCGCATCAATAACCACATCCCCAATATGTATTGGCCCCTCCCCGATCTGAGGGGCACGGTCAACTCGACGTAGGATGGCTTTCACTCGCGCAACCAACTCCCGGGGGTTGAAGGGCTTTGTAAGGTAATCATCTGCCCCTAGTTCAAGACCGACGATCTTGTCAACATCATCATCGCGGGCGGTAAGCATGATGATCGGAACGTCCGATGTGGCTCTCGTCTGTCGGCACACCTCAAAGCCGTCCACCTCCGGCAACATAATATCCAAGACGATAAGCGCCGGTTCAAGATCTCGGATTTTCTCCAATGCTTGAGCGCCGTCGGTGGCAGAATCCACCTGGAATCCCTCTCGCTCTAAGTAAAGGCTTGTGAGGTCGATGATATTGGCCTCATCATCAACAACCAGGATGCGTTCACCCGTCATTCCCACTCCTTCCCAGAAGGGTATGGGCCGCAGCGACAAGGCTAGTCAGGATTACAGGCCCAAATGTCGTACAAAGAACATCTGACATTGTGCAGGGGTTCATCGTCCTACCCCAGACAAGTGGGTACCCTGCACAAGATCTAATCACCGTATACCTCAGCCACCACGGCAACCGCCTCGATTCCGACCGCCGCTGACTTAGGTAGAGCAGCGACTTGAATAGTCGATCGCGCCGGAGGATCATCTTTGAAGAACTCTCCATAGACCGCGTTCATCTTATCGAATTCGCCCAAGTCCTGCATGAATACTGTGGTCTTGACCACCAAATCAAGCGACGAACCACCGGATTGAAGCACATTGGCTAAATTGATCAACGCTTGTCGAGTCTCGGCCTCAATCCCACCTGGTTTGAGATCACCCGTATCTGGGTCGATTCCGAGTATCTCGGCGGTAAAAACCAACCCCCGCGTACGAACCCCAAGCGAATACGGACCTATGGCTCTCGGAGCCTTATCCGCGATGAGTATCTCCCGTCTCATTAAAGACATAGGAACACTCCTCCTTCATCGTATGTGTTGTGATGGCATGTCTCTCCCAACGTTCTCAAAGAACCTCGTGTATTTTATCTTCGTCCCATGATTCCACATGGATGATGATTGCGCTAGGTATGTGAGACAAGCGTTTTATGGACTTCGGAAAGAAACCTCCTTTATATCTCCTAGGAAGACGCAACCTGATTCATCAAGGAGTTATTCCCCAGAAGCGGAGTACCCCATCCTCAGAGATTGTGGCCAACAAATGTCCGTCAGGCGAGAAGGTGAGTGTCCGTATGCCTGAGATGTGGTCTCGTAATACACCTAACACATCCCCATCATCAGGGTCCCAGAAGTACACTAAGCCGTCTGCTGATCCTGAGGCCAGCAACTCACTGACCGGGGAGAAGGCTACAGCGTTAACCCAACCGTCATGTTCACGCAGGGTATACAGCTCACGACCAGTGGAAACATCCCAAAGCTTCAGCGTACCATCCCAGGAGGCGGATGCCAGTATCTGTCCATCCGGTGAAAAGGCAACCTGCCAAATTGCAGACGTATGTCCAGTTAATGTATGGATCTCTACCCCACTTTCGTGATCCCATATCCTCACTGTCCGATCGCTCGAGGCCGAAGCGAGTGTCCGACCATCTGGCGAGAAAACGACGTCCCATACCCAACCCGTATGCCCTTCCAAGCTGCGGATGAACTCTGAGTCAAATCCCCATTCAGAGTACCCCCAGATCTGAATTGTCTGATCCTCAATGCCCACTGCTAGAGTGACATAGTCCGGAGAAAAAGCCACACAGGTTACTTCGCTTTCGCCCGTAATAAGCGTTTGTAGATCATTGGTCGGGATAGCCTGGTAGGCGTACAGACCCTCTAACTTCAAGCTACCGTCTTTTGAGGCCGTTGCGATCCAATATCCATCCAGAGAGAAATCGAGGTCGTAAATCCAGTCCGTGTGGATACGAGCCTTACTGGGAGTAGAAATCCCATCGATGATCCACTGCGTTAGAGTGCCATCCTCGTGCGTTAGGAATACAGTATCTCCATATGGGTGAAACTCTAATCGTGTCGTTATCTCTGCAGGAACCTCTGCAATGACCTGTATCTCATGTACATTGCCTGGTTTAATGGTTTGGAGCTCCGAAGGAATGAAAAGTTGGGGTGTGATATCTATCGGTGGAGTGACTTCATAAGAGACTGTACGGGGCATCAGTCGCTCCCATGTCTCCCCGCCATCCGATGTATGCATTAAGACGATCATATCACCAGACTCAACCAAAGCCCATCCGACGTTCTCGTTGACAAATTGCAACTGACCATACCAATCCAGGGTTGAGAGTCTCCTCCATGTTTGGCCGCCATCTTCGGTTCGATAAAGTTGCAGCGATTTTGGATCATCTACATCATCGGTTTCGGGCACTTCAATAGCCCACCCTATCAAAGAGGTGATGAACTCCGGAGGACCACCTGGAATGATCTCGGCCTCCCATGTTTGACCTCCATCCGCTGAGTTATAGAGGAAATAATCCCGTTCACATTGCACAACCACGGAACCCCACTGCGATGAATTTAATATGGGTGATGAGACATAACAGGAAAAAGGGTCGTATTCTTCCACGTCGAGCAACTCACTTGGATATGGCAGCTCTTGAAACTCCCAGGTATGCCCACCATCATCCGTCACCGCGAGGCCCATGTAGACCACAATCGGATGGTTTGAGGTCTCCCATCCATGCATCCTATCGATCATGTCTAATCCGCTGCCACGAGTCAGATGCGCCTCCGGGATCAATTCCCAGGATCTCCCCCCATCAATGGTTCTAAAGAGCTCGGCCCCATGAGAGCCCGCACCCAAGAAGTAATCGATCAACAGCCATCCATGTTCTGAGTCGATGAATTCGAGGATGGGCCATGTAAAAAGCCCACCGAAAGTGTCTGTATTTCTTTGGAGAAGCAAACTCAACTCCCACGTCTTTCCACCATCGAGGGTGCGCCAAATACCCGATGGGCTGCGTGCATGCATAGCCTCATAATAAAGAAGCCATGCAACCTCAGCATTATGGTAATAACCCCTGGCATGCAAAGGGTACTGACCGCAATTCATCGTCATCTGGGGTGGTGTGACATCCAGCCACGATCTACCACCGTCATCGGTGCGTAGGATGTGTGCGTCATCACTTTCAAGACCTGCCACCGCCCAACCGACTGTGCTATTTATCATGTGGAGACTTGTGATACTGACAGGCTGGTCAGGGGGGAGAAGAGGAATCGGTACAGATCCCGGGCAAGGAGTCGGTTCCGGTGTGGGAGGACATGAGGGAATAGCCGCTGACGCCGAGACTTCACGACTGAGAACGTTATTCCCCTCATCACTCTCAAGAACCCTATCATCCTCATCCACGAACACCCATAGGGTCTCCCCAACATCCAAGTCAAGATCAATCCACTCGAACTCGAGTGTGATGTTTTCTCCAGGGCGCAAGCGTTTGAGGATAATTTCCTCCAAATAACCAGAAATCCCTACTCGAAAGGACCCCGCATCTAGCTCGCCAACGTTGGCAATCCGAATATCAACCCGGTAGATCGCGGTCCTCGGCACGTCTATGCAATCCTCAAACATCTCCCATTCGATTGAAATTAATTCCACCACCAAGTCTGGGAGAAGCGGAGATATTGAGGTTAGAGATGAAACCGGAAGCGGCGTGTCCTTTGGTTGAATTGCGACCTCCGTGACTTCCATCGAAATGTCGCTGGTCGCAGGTGTTTCCCCTCTTTCACCACAACCTGAAAGCATGAGCACTGTAAGCAACAGGCTCAAGACGATCACGATAAGCGATGGTCTACCCTCGCAGTTGTGCATTTCAACCCTAAATCCAGATTAATCTGATCTCAAGCGCAATTCATGCGTCGTGCAACGTTCCGCCACCAATGTTCAATGCTTCATTAACTTTACATGGCTGATTAACAGGATTTTCAAGCCCCTCCCACAAGCATTGTTTCTTGATCGTTTAGGCTGAAAAAACCTTCATCGATCAGTCTACTACAGGATGGAGTCCGCTTGATACCCCCTTTAACGCATATATGACCCGAGTATATCCATAAAGCGTTCTTTCAATGTTTTCTAGGGTCATTCGAAGCAGTATTTGATTCACCTCCTCTCGCCCCAACCCACTCCCCACAGAAGAAAGGGAATATTTCCCCCTCTCCCTTTTAGGGAGAGGGGAGGTCATAACAAAGCTCCCCGCGAGCTTAAAGCTCGCGGGGAGCTAGGAAGCCTACAATTTCGCTTCCGTTAATCAAACCACGATATTCACCAGCCGACCTGGAACAACGATCACTTTGCGTGGCTCCTTGCCACCCATGTGACGCTGAACAACCTCGCTCGCTAGCGCGGTGGCTTTCGCCTGTTCTTCATCAATATCCGCGGGTACGACAATGCGATCGCGCACTTTTCCGTTCACCTGCACGACCAAGGTGATCTCCTCTTCCTTCGCCAATTCCGAGTCGAACTCTGGCCAGGCTTGATTGTGGATCGAATACGGTTTACCTAACTGCTCCCACATCTCCTCTGCAATATGTGGAGTAACTGGCGCCATCAACAATATCATGGCTTCAATTGCTTCGTTGAAAACCTGAGAGCCGGCCATTCCAGCTTCACGAGCAGCAATGATCACGTTACTCAATTCCATCAGCGACGAAACGACGGTGTTGAACTCGAAGTTCTCTAGATCGTGAGAAACTTGACGTATCGTCTGATGTTGTTTGCGCTGCAACGCCCGGGTGTGGATCGGGTCACCATCGACCGGGTTCGCATCAATCGTCCCTATTACCAGGTTCCAAACTCGGTTTAACCACCGAACCACACCATGAATGTTCTCCGCGTTCCATGGTCCCCCTTCTGACCAACGATAACCGAACATCAAATATGCTCGTACCGCATCGGTACCATAAGCCCGAACTTGATCATCGGGTTCGATCACATTACCGCGTGATTTGCTCATGCGCTGCCCATCAGGTCCGAGGATCTGCCCTTGATTACGCAACTGCAGCATCGGTTCATGCCCCTCTGTGATGTTCAGATCGCGGCAGACCTTGTGGAAGAATCGGGTATAGATCAGGTGCATAGTGGCATGTTCCACACCACCGGTATACGTATCGACTGGCATCCAGTAGTCATATTCTTTCGGATCAAAAGGACCCTCATCATAGCCGGGGCTTAGATAGCGTAAGTGGTACCAAGAGGAGCACATGAACGTATCCATGGTATCCGTTTCCCGCTCAGCCGATTCTCCGCACTGAGGACATTCGACATGCTTCCATGTTGGATGAAACTTGAGAGGACTCTCGCCGGTTGGGCGCCATTCGACATCGTCCGGCAGCAGCACTGGCAATTGATCATCAGGAACCGGCACGATACCGCAACTGGTGCAATAAACGATGGGAATGGGCGCGCCCCAATAACGCTGGCGCGAGATCAGCCAATCATGCAAGCGGTAATTGACCGCACCTTCGCCGATGCCACGCTCCTCCAAGTAGGCGTTCGTCTGTTCAACGGCCGTCTCACCTGGTGTCCCTGTTAGGGGACCAGAATTGATCATCATTCCATACTCAGGCAGTGCTTCAGTCATCGTTTCACCGTCAAGTGACTCAACACCGGGCGGTAAAATCGCCGGCCTCACCTCCAGATCAAACATGCGAGCGAATTCGAAGTCACGCTGGTCGTGCGCAGGAACGGCCATGATCGCGCCGGTGCCATAGGTCATCAACACGTAATCTGCGATCCATACCGGGACACGCTCGTTATTTACCGGATTGATCGCATACCCCCCAGTGAAGACACCGGTTTTTTCCCTGTCGACCGTCTCACGCTCGATGTCACTTCGACGGGCTGCCTGGTGGATGTACTCTTGAACACTCTCTGCGCGATCCGCGGTGGTCAGCTTCTTCACCAGCGGGTGTTCAGGGGCCAGAACCATGAAAGTAGCGCCCCAAAGAGTATCCGGGCGCGTGGTAAATATCTCGATCGGGTCGCCACCTTCGGTATGGAAGACGGCGCGCGCGCCTTCGCTACGACCGATCCAGTTGGTCTGCAGGATCCTGACCGGTTCAGGCCAATCTAGGATGGTGAAATCTAACAATTCCTCCGCATACTTCGTGATCCGGAAGAACCACTGTTCCAGATCCTTCTTGATCACGGGAGTTTTACAGCGTTCACAGTGTCGATCCTCCCCCCAAACCTGTTCGCGCGCGAGGGTGGTATTGCAGTTTGGACACCAATCGACAGGTGACATCTTCCGATAGGCGAGATCGTTGTGATACATCTGCAGGAAGAACCACTGCGACCATCGGTAATACTCCGGGTCCGCGGAGATTGCTTCCCGAGACCAATCCCACATCGCGCCCATACTGCGCATCTGGCGGCGCTGGTTCTCTATGTTGCTGTAGGTCCATTCCTTGGGATGGATATTGCGCTCGATGGCTGCGTTCTCCGCCGGTAAGCCAAAAGCGTCGAAACCGGGGGGAAACATGACGTTATAACCGCGCATCCGTAGATATCGCGCCCGTGCATCCGAGGGTGTCATCGCGTACCAATGCCCGATGTGCATATCACCGGAGGTGTAAGGGAGCATGGTCAGGAAATAATATTTCTTCCGATCAGGGTCGATCGTCGTTTTATAAAGCTCATCGGCTTCCCACCTTGCCTGCCAACGAGGTTCGATCTCACCATGATCATAGCGATCTATCCTGCGTTGTTCCATCGGTTCTCCGCTGGTTTCCGAGACCTCACTCATATCACACTCTCCCATGAGTCAACTGCAGAGTTACAGAAAGCATTCAAATCTGCATCAAAAAACCCCTCCGCCACATCAGGGACGAAGGGGCACTCCGTGGTACCACCCTGCTTACCCGACGGTCTACCCGCGGGTGATCGTCGAGCCACTCTGTCGCGCTAACGGGCGAAACCCGCCCTCGACTACTGATTTCACCGAGGGGGCTTGTCCTGTAGGGTATTTTCACATTGAACCCAATTAGGCTAAGGTGATCCCTTACAAGACGGTAGGCGAGTTCAGCCTTTCAACATCGCTTCGGCACTCCGTGAGTGCCATACCGGGCTTTCACCCTCCCCGGTTCGCTATCGGACGGCTTACTACTCCCACCCTGGCCGATATAGCTATCAGCGATCAGCTTTCAGCACGTTATAGACCGAGCGTTGATAGCAAAGTTGTCTGGTGGACCCAGTGGGATTCGAACCCACGACCTTCTCAATGCCATTGAGACGCGCTCCCAACTGCGCCATGGGCCCATGCGTTACAAGTGGACCTGGCGGGATTCGAACCCGCGACCTCATCAGTGCGATTGATGCGCGCTCCCAACTGCGCTACAGGCCCCCGCCAAGGTGACGAGATTGTACCTGAGCGGGTAGGGGGTGTCAAGCTGGGCTGTTTCACATGCCCCCAAGAGACCATTATTCGTGCTTAGCAAGTTAATCTCCACCTATATAGTAGCTACAGGCTTCTAGTCGCAAGCCACAAACCTCACGCTTCACGCGTCACGTTTCACGTATCACGTTTCCCGCCTCTCTTTACTATCCACCTGTAGCAGCACTATAATCCTCCCAATGGAGGAGAGACACATGCATCAAGAACGCCTCACCCGGTTGATCCAAACCATGAACAACGAGGGCTTTGACATCATTGCACTCAACCCCGGACCCAGTTTCTATTACATCACAGGTCTATCTTTCCACTTGATGGAAAGACCGGTCATCATGCTCTTGTCCTTAACCGATAAGCCAACACTCATCCTGCCAGACCTTGAGCGATCCAAGGCAGAGAAGTCCGATCTTGACCTTGAATTGATCTCGTATGGCGAGGATGATGCCTCACGAAGCCAGGCTTTCCAAGAGGCATCCAAACGACATGATCTCGACAACCGTTGCATTGGTGTCGAACCATTGCGGGCCCGCGTGTTCGAATTACGACTGCTAGAAACTGCCGCACCACAGGCCAGTTTTACATCTTGTGAAGAGATCCTCTCAAGCTTACGCATCATAAAAGACAAAAACGAAAGGGATTCTATTCAACGAGCGGTCCTTGTTGCTGAGCAGGCTCTTAGAGCTACCGCCCCTCTCATCCGTCTGGGGATGTCGGAGAAGGAATTGGCCTCTGAATTAACCATACAACTCCTGCGCGCTGGTTCAGAGCCCGCGATGCCCTTCAAGCCGATCGTCGCTTCAGGTCCCAACAGCGCTCTACCGCATGCTACGCCAACTGATCGTAAGCTACAAAACGGGGATCTGCTGATCATCGATTGGGGGGCAACGGTCGATGGTTACATCTCCGACATCACCCGCACTTTCGCTCTCGGTGAAATCGACGCTGAACTGGAAGAGATACACACCATCGTTCAAAGATCAAACGCTGCAGGGCGGGAGGCGATTCGACCCGCTATCTCCTGCGAAGCGATTGATCAAGCATCAAGATCGGTGATCGATAACGCTGGTTATGGCCAATTCTTCATCCACCGCACCGGACATGGTATTGGGCTTGAAGCTCATGAGCATCCCAACATCCGCGAGGGTAACCTGCAAACCTTAACTCCCGGTATGACATTCACTGTTGAGCCTGGCATCTATCTTCCTGATCGTGGCGGCGTGAGGGTGGAGGATAACGTGGTCGTCACCGAAACCGGTGGTGAGAGTTTGAGCACATATAACCGCCAGCTTGAGGTGATCGCGTGAGCGAATTTCTTGAGGGCGGAGAGCCCTTCTTCTTTCCGGGCGGGGAAACAGGTTGTCTTTTAATTCATGGCTTCACTGGGGCACCGAAGGAGATGCTTGGCTTGGGTGAGCATCTGGCTGACCAAGGGTACACGGTACTTGGACCGAGGCTTTTCGGACACTCCACGGCCCTCAAGGATATGGTTCGTGCACGTTGGATAGATTGGGTCGCCTCCACCCTCGATGGATATTACATGATCCAAGGAGCGTGTACGAAGGTGGTCATCATGGGCTTATCATTGGGTGGTGCCCTGGCCCTCTATATTGGCGCCCATTATCCCGTCGATGGTGTGGTCGCCATGAGCACACCTTATCTGGTGCCACACCCGCTCGTGAAACCGCTGCGCCCGTTTCTCCCCCTCCTCAGCTTGTTTTGGCGCTTCGCAGCGAAAGGCCCCTCCGACTGGCGTGATCAGGAAGCGGTAAAGGATCACGTAGACTACGAAGGATATCCCATCCGAGGCGCCGTCGAAGTCGATCACTTATTAGCTAAGATGCGCCTTGGATTGCCCCAAATCACCGCTCCCGTATTGCTCATGTATTCAAGAGGTGATGCAACCGTGAACGCCGACCACGCTCAAGCGATCCAAGCTGATCTCAGGTCAAGCGAAGTGAAACTCATGTGGTTTGAAAATTCAGGTCACGTGATCACACGCGATGCAGAGCGGGAGGCCGTCTTCGCAGCGGCGACGGAATTCGTGCGCCAGGTCACTGGATCGTCCACATGACACGTGATCTCCGCCGCATCGGTATCGCCTTGCTTTGTTGGGGGATGGGTGAAGGCCTCTTCGTTTATCTCTTGCCGTTGTATCTGGAACAATTGGGAGCCGATTCCGTCCAGATTGGCCTGATCCTAGGGATAGCCGCATTCTCACTGACAATCACGCACATCCCTGCTGGGGCATTATCCGATCGTATTGGGCGTAAGAGGGTGATGATAGCAGGTTGGATAAGCGGTTCACTCTCTGTCATGGTGATGTTTCTAGCACCTAATCTCCCACTTTTTGTCATCGGGGTGGTCATGTACCACCTGACGGCTTTTGTGATCTCCCCTCTTAACAGCTACATCACCGCCGCACAGGGAAACTGGACTGTCGCCCGAGCGATTACAACAACGAGCGCAATGTTCAACACTGGCACCATCATTGGCGCTTTCCTAGGGGGAACGATTGGAGAATTTTTAGGGCTCCGCAACGTTTTCGGCCTGGCGATCATTCCTATCTTTGTATCAACAATGATTGCATTCCGTTTTCAACGCCAACCCATTGAAATCCCCAAGAAAGACGGACGTTATCAAGCGGTGCTATCGAACGTTGCGCTCGGTCGCTTCTTGGGTTTGGCTTCCATCGTTCTATTCGGCATGTACTTGAGTTGGCCTCTAACACCGAACTACCTTCAAAATGTTCGTCATGTTACTGTGCGTGAGATTGGGACATTGGGATCGATTAATGCCCTGGGTTTAGTCTTGCTTAATCTCTCCATCGGACGACTGGTCGCGCCCAGGGGTTATGTGATTGCCCAATTTGTGGTGGGTGCTTCTACCCTACTGCTTTGGCTAGGTACAGGGATACCTTTCTTCGCTCTCGGTTATTTCTTGGCCGGAGGTTTTCGGCTCGCTCGCTCGCTTACTGTCGCCCAGGCAGAAGGGTTAGTTAGTCGATCAAATATAGGTTTGGTCTATGGAATAACTGAAACCGTGATGGGCTTGGTCGCTATTAGCGGACCACCTGTCGCAGGGCTGCTGTACCGCGTATCACCCGCCTTGCCCTACCCTGTCAGTTTGGGGATCATCGGGGGTTCCCTCTTCTTAACAACACGCTTCCTCCCCCGCCTGAGACCAAGTGCACCACCTGTAGAAGATCCATCTGATCTTCAACATGAGAATGAGGAGGGAATATCATGAGTCCATGGTTGGAATGGGGCATCCCGGTCATCACATGGCTTCAAGGATTGGGTGATTGGTTGATCGCCCCCATGCGTATCATAACTTTCATGGGCAACGAGGAGCTTCTGCTTATCTTGTTGCCCACCATCCTGTGGTGCTTTGATGTCGGGTTGGGTTTCCGAGTAGGCCTGATCTACATCATCAGCGGTGGTTTTAGCGCATCACTCAAGCTTCTTTTCGGAACACCACGCCCATTTTGGGTGAGTAAAGAGGTAAGGGCTCTCTCGACCTCGTATGGTTTTAGTTTGCCTTCCGGACATTCACTGGGCTCCATGGCTGTATACGGCAGGATCGCGGTTGGAATTGCCACTCGCTGGGCGTACATCATCTTCGGCTCACTGATTGCCCTCATCGGCATCTCTCGAGTATTCCTCGCTGTTCATTTTCCAACCGATGTCATCGCGGGGTTTCTCGTAGGAGGGCTGCTGCTGTTCCTTTTTATTCGCTTCGAGAAACCTTGGGGGCATAGACTGCGACAGATGTCGTTGGGCTATCAGATTGTTGTCGCAGTTATCGCATCCCTCATCCTCCTCGGTTTAGGAGTCGGTGTGAATGTAGCGACCGCAGGGAGAACCGTGCCGCTGGAATGGATCGAGACGGCCGCCGAAGCCGTACCGGATGCTGATCCGATCAAACCACAAAATCTAAAAGACCTCCTTTCTGCATCTGGTGCTCTCCTGGGTGTCGGTGTTGGCGGTGCGCTGCTCTTCTCATGGGATGGCTTTAACCCTCGCGGTCCATGGTCGAAGCGGGCAATCCGATACATCGTAGGCATCATCGGTATTGTGGCGCTCTATTTTGGCCTCAAGCTGGTCTTCCCAAGCGGCGAGACGCTGTTAGCACAGTTCCTGCGCTATGTGCGCTACGCTGTGGTTGGGTTTTGGGCAGCCTATGGCGCACCACGAATATTTGTAGCACTTGGTCTCGCGTGAGAATAAAGAAGGGGCACACTGCTATACGCCCCTACAGGTATGACTTTCAATTAAAAACCGTAGGGGCGCAATTAATTGCGCCCCTACTCTTTACTAAATGTCATTCCGAGGAGCCTTGCGACGAGGAATCCCTATGAAGATACTTACCTAATCGATACATCATAGGGATTCCTCGCTCAT
>CP070708.1:2568672-2574830 GCA_020350285.1 Anaerolineaceae bacterium | reverse complement strand
GGATGGATGTCACTGCACTTGAGGACACCGTGAACTCGCTGTATGGACAGGCTGCTGCTGGTCAGGTTGGTTCCTGGAATATGCAGTCCTTTACCATGGCGGACTTGGCGAACTTCTTGGGTGTACCCCCACCATCCGTTCCAATCATTCCCTTGGTGTCCGCAGAACAGCTTGAGGAAAACATCATATTTGCTGATTGGCTTGTCTTTTCATCGCTGAACACTTCAGAAATGGTCTATGGGTCGAACGCACTAAAATTATTGCTCGACCAACGCCCGGATTTAGCTCGCGACAAGCGAGTGGTAGTTTTCGCTTATGATGTCCCATACGGTTTGGATGTGACCGACATCAGCAAGATAGACGTTTACTACGCGCTCTATTCTCAGGGGCACGCATTTATCGACATGGCAGCACATCTGCTCTTCTTAGAACTCACTGCGGTTGGTGCCCCTCCAGTCAGCGTCCCAGGCATTGGTTACGATCTGATTGAGGTTACTGCGCCCGATGCCAATCAAGTGATATCTCTGTCAATTTCCACCGAGGGTGAGGAGGATGATCCTGAGGATCCCCAGCCGGAATTCTTCATTGGGGATATTGTGCCCGTAGAGACAGGGGTCATTTATGATGTCAATGGTCATCCTGTTCCTGATGGGACCGTGGTTGAGTTCCTCGTCGCTCAACAAGGTGAGCCAATTCCAACCCAAACATTGAAAGCGACAACCCAATCCGGTGTTGCCATCGTTAGTGTCACCCTTGATCGCCTCGGGTTATGGACAATCTCAGCGAGCAGCGATCCTGCAAGGATCTCAGAAACACTTCAACTTAATGTCCAGGAGGATGCTCCTGCACTTGCTACCGTTATCTCACCAACACGCATCCCTACCTACACACCTTTGCCAACGGTAACAATCGCTCAACCAACTCCCACAGCTGAGCTAGGAGGTGAGGAGAGTGTTGAGGAGGATCAAACAACACCTCGTATGGGTTTTGTCCACTTGTTTTTGGGTCTGTTAAGTGTTGCGATGGTTGGAAGTGTGGGATACCTAATGGTTGACCGAGAAACGGCGACATTAAATACTCGCGTTCGATTAACCCTCTTTCCCGTTATCGGAGGGCTAGTGGGTTACAACTACTTGGCTCTGAAGCTTCCAGGCAGTGAGGTGCTGCTACAGTACATGGGGGTTGTGGCAGGGATGATGGTCTCGGTAGGATTGGGTGCGGTAGGATTGTTGATTGCGATAGTCTGGCAGGGGATCGATCGTTAAACTTAGAGGAAGGTTGCGATGACGGCGACCAGCAGCATGATCACTGTCGTAGCAACAAGAATGCGGTGAGTTGTTGAGCGAAGGAGAGTTTGCAGTAAAGAGGGGCGGCCGCGAACGATTAAGTCTGGTACCGGATCTTTTGCAAATAAGGCTTGACGGAAGGACTCGATATCCTGTGGTCTTTCATCAGGATGGAGTGCCATCGCCCATAGGATTGCGGTCTCGACGGAGGGATCGATTTGATTATTAAGATCCCGTGGCAGACGAAGCGCATCTGGTCTTAGGAACCGTTGTTTAGCTTCAGTTGGTGGATGGTTGGTTAGCAAGTGGTAGATAGTAGCTCCGAAGGCATAGATATCACTGCGCGCATCGGTGTGCCCGGCATCACCACCATACTGCTCCAAAGGAGTGTATAAGGCGGTACCACGTCCTTGGATGACAGTGACTGTCATTTCATCTGGCGCCATCTGCTTAACGAGGCCAAAATCAACCAGTTTAACCAATCCGCTTGGTGTCAGTTTAAGATTGCTTGGTTTGATGTCGCGATGAATCACAGGTGACGGCTGGTTGTGCAGGTATTCCAAAGCGTCAGCAAGTTGGGATGCCCAGGTAAGGACATCTTCCTGAGAGAGAAAGGTGCCTTCACGGCGAGCATGATCCATGAGCAACTTCAGATCCTCACCTGGGACAAAATCCATCACAAGGTAATCACACTCATTTTCAGAAAAGAAGTCCGATACTTTAGGGAGATTTGGGTGATCAAGGCGCGCAAGGACCGAGGCCTCACGATAGAATTGCTCATGTCCTTGTTCACGCATTTCTTTGGGGAGGCTTTCGTCTTGGTGGACTTCCTTAAGCGCACAAAGACGTCCGGGGAGACGGTTATCTTCGGCAAGGTAGATTGATCCCATGCCACCCCGACCGATAATTCGACGAACGATGTAGCGGTCTTTAATGACCTGATCTGATCGCAGGGGTTCAGGCAATGTTACAACCTCGAGAAAAAAATACTCCTGGATTGCTCTGCATCAGGCGTCACGAGCGTAAAATATCTACAGATTTCCAACGGGACCTTAATTTGCATTATACTCTTTAATGGAAGTCTAAGGGGGCAGGGAAGGTGAACGGATGCCTGACCAAACCAACGATCTGCCGGTATTGATCGCTCAAGCCGGTAAACTCCAAGGACAGATTTGGCATCTTGATAAAGATGAACTCGTCATCGGTCGAGGTTCAGATTGCGATGTCGTGATCCCAGACCGTCAAGTTTCTCGTCATCATGCACGTGTTCTGCGCACTGTGGATGGGTTTTATATTGAGGACCTCGGCAGCAAGAACGGCACTCATCTGAACGGGAGTCTGATTCAAAATCCGGAACTACTCCAGGATGGTGATGAAGTACAAGTCGCCCTGGCTGTTCGTCTATCTTTTGTCGGGACGGAGGCCACGGTTCCATTAACTGTAAGTGAAACAGATCAAATGATTTTGGGACGCATGAGGATGGACCCACAAGCTCATCGCGTCACGATAGGGGATACAGAGGTCGAACCACCTCTCTCGCCCCCTCAATACCGATTCCTAGAGCTGCTTTATCGTAATCCGGGACGAGTCGTGTCCCGGGATGAGATCGCGGAGTTTGTTTGGCCGGGCACGAAGGGGATTGGCGTGTCAAACCAGGCGATCGATGCGTTAGTACGTCGAGTGCGAGATCGTCTGGCTGAGATTGATCCTGATCATGCATATGTTGTGACCGTGCGAGGGCACGGATTCCGTCTCGATAATCCTGCTTGATCTCCCGTGTTGGATAAAAGAGCGAGCGCCCTCCGATGGATAAAGTGAGGGCGCTGCTTCTTATTTAGGTGGAGATGGCGGGAATCGAACCCGCGTCCGAAGGTTTCAGTCACAGAACATCTACAAGCATAGTCGGCTTATTGGTTTTCGCCTGAAGGTCGCCAGTCGACAGGCCGTTCTTCAGGTTAGCCACCGGAGCCCGAGAGCTCCTCTTTCGCGCGTTGAGTGGCATCCCGCGCGGCACCTCGACTCTCTGTCACCTGACCTCACACCGGTCAAGGGTGGTGTGAGGGGGCGGGCTCTCATCTGAGAGCCGAGCTCAATCCTTCGCTGCCTTAGGCGGCGAGGGGAAGAGCCGCGTATTCAGTGCGTGTGGCACTTAATTGTTGCGCTGATTTAGCGAGGTCGGCGCCTCTCGGCTTGCAGTTCTGAGCCAACCACCTCCGTCGAAACCGATCATCCCCTGGTGCAAGTATAGCATAAAATCCTATCTTCAAAGAACCTTAATGCGCATAGCCACTATCATAGGGCGTGAAATCAGAAATATTTAGATTTTTTCAATGAATAGTATGAGGCTATGCGAAATAATAAGACTCACCATACGCCATCTGGGTAGGTATCGACCCCAGCGTGTTCTCCAACGCGCTTGTACATGGTAACGTCATGGAAAGGCATACCAAGGATACCGTCATGAATCGCCCAACTACGACAGCGTATTGAGTCACACATCCCGGGTTCTCGGAACGGGGAGGAGCCATCCAATCGCTCGAAGAACTCGCCTCCTGGTTGAAAACCTCGATGGATCTGTTCCATCAATCGTTTTCCCTGTTGATATTTAAAACCATAACGTTCGAAGACAATGGCATTATGGTAGGCTAAAGGCTCTACGAAAAAAAGGTCGTGGTTTAACGATTGGACAAACTCTTCAAATGACGCGATCGAGTATCGCAGGATACGGAGTCCACGACGGACCTGGCCAGGAGCCAACCCAGCTTTAAATGCCTCGATTTCTGCAGGGATGTTCCGTTTAAATACACCAAAACTTGTTGGAGTCCCATCTGGCATGCGGTCTACATCGAATCGGGGAGAGTTTGGATCGTTCACCCCATAAAGCAGTACATGGATTTGGTCATACATAGTATCGGTTAGGTGGGCATAGAGCAGGGGGTCAGGAGCATCTACTTCATGGCGAAGATCCAATATCACATTAGATGTTTCCGCATCGCATTCCAATCGGAGTAGATTTCGTCCTTGAGGGTCGAGAAAATTTTCTGTGATCGAGAACTTCTCGAGCAATACTCTGGGGATGAATTTACGATAAATGGCATCTTTCTCATCTTGGGGAAGATCATTGATGGTTGCGATCGAATGTGGCTTCACTTCCGTCCCTTTCGTCGAGCAGTTCGAGCTATTTCACGTTCTGCATCCCGCTTGGCGATCTCTCGCCGTTTATCGTATTGTCGTTTCCCGCGCGCAAGTGCAATTTCAATCTTTGCACGGCCACCTTTGAGATACATTTTGGTTGGAATCAATGTAAACCCTTTGATGCGCACTTTTTCATGTAGTCTATGAATCTCACGCCGATGGAGTAGTAGCCTCCGTGGACGTTGTGGTTCGTGATTGAAGGTACTGGCAGCATCGTAAGGTGCGATATGGGCGTTCATCAACCATGCCTCTCGGTCATCTATTCGCACATAGGATTCGCGCAAACTGACCTGACCCGCGCGGACAGATTTAATTTCACTTCCTTGTAAGGCGATACCAGCCTCAATGCGGTCGAGAAGAAAATAGTCCCGAGCAGCTTTACGATTGGTAGCGATTACTTTAATCCCTGACTCCTTCATTCCACCCTCATGTATCAGATAGGAACCAACTTATCGCAGTCTGCATATGCACATCAATGTCACCTTCTTCAACAGATACCAGTATATCTGGCTGCAATCCTTGTCCATCAAGTGTATTTCCGTTCGGTGTTTGCCAGCGCGACGACGTTATATGAAGGCTGGATCCATCATCGAGTTCGAGTATCAGCTGAACTGATCCTTTGCCAAATGTCCGTGTTCCGATAACCGGAGCCCTGCCATTTTCTTGAACAGCGGCTGCCAGAACTTCGGATGCACTGGCAGTATTTTCATCGACCAGCACTACCAACGGTACATCTGAAGCCTTACCTGGGGATTTAACCCTGTATTGTTCTTCTCCACCACCGCGTGTCTCTTCAATCAAAATCATTCCATCGAGCAGAAAGAAACGAGCAACATCGACTGCAGAATCGAGCAATCCACCGACATTACCACGCAAATCAAGCACAAAGTATACGGCTCCACGGTCAATTAGAGTTTGATACGTTCGCTCAACCTCCTCTGGGGTCTTCTCGCTAAAGAGGGTGATGAAGATCACACCGATATCAGGCTGATCGGGGAGAGTATAACCCGTGACCGAAGGGATAGAGAAAGTCTCACGTACAACATCAATAATGAGTGAATCCTCAGCTAGAGATCGTGCAGCGATGGTCAGTGTCACGGTTGTTCCTACCGGACCACGCTCCATGGCCCGGACCTCCTCGAGGCTGATCTCCTCTTCAATGAGTTCACCATCTACAGCGATGAGGATGTCTCCCTCAAAAACACCTGCTCTAGCTGCCGGTCCATCTTCAAAAGGAACAAGATGGATCCTTCGATCCTCGCCTCGGGATAAATGGGCTCCGATTCCCCCGTATTCACCCGTCAACTCATCCGTCTGGAGTTCATGTTCAGCGGGTTCCAAGTAAATCGTATATGGATCACCTAGCTTCCCAACCATGCCATGGATCATCCCTCGCTCTAGTATAAGTTGATCAGGCAAGTCACTGATATAGTAACGATCCAATAACCGCTGAGCTTCCTTTAAAAGGTTGAATTCTTCTGATGCTGGGGGCCATATTGTTCTGATTTGATACCCGACATACAACGCGACAAAGGGGAGAAACAGGCTGTAGATGATTCCAGCAATCAGAAGCAGTCGTGTTTTTCTATTCATTTGTCCTCTCTTGCGAAGATGGATTTTAGCACGACTTCAATCAATAGATTCTTTTACGACAGGATGTGGAAGAGGTTCCCCGTG
>CP070708.1:2560278-2568572 GCA_020350285.1 Anaerolineaceae bacterium | reverse complement strand
ATGACGCTTCCAGTACTTTCTCTTCCAGCCATCAGCTTCCTTATACCGAGAAAACTCATACCCCCACTCGGATGATATTAAACGGGTATGCTGCTCTTCTTCTGAGGCTGTCTCAGCAGTGCCTGGGCAATGAATGATGAAGCCATCTTTCTTGACTACGCGCTCAAATTCCTTCAATTCTTCTTCCAATTGCCATCCAAGCGCATGAGAGGTGATGAGAATGTCTGTGAAGTTATCAGGCAGTGGAATAGCGTGGAGGAAGCCGTCCATAATGAACAAGTTGCACAGATTAGCCTCGACAGCCTTGTCTCGAATGAACTGTCTCAATCGCGCTACCGGCTCCACGGCATAAACCTGGTCGGCTGTCTGAGCCGCTTCAATGGCGACCCTCCCTGTACCTGCTCCACCATCAATGACGACTTTTCCTTGGAGAGATGTTATGTCCGTAACCTCACTGAAGTCCCAGTTATGAAACTCCAGAGTATCGTATGCCTCGGGGCATTTGTTATACACAAGCAGATCAGCAATGGTCCAGACAAGCTTTTCAGTGTATGCCGCCAACTCTTGAGGATCATCTGTTGGCTCAAATTGCACCAGGACGCGCTCGACCCAGGCAGTGATAGATGGACATTTATTCACCAAAAATCGCTTGATGGAAGGATGTTCCCATAAAACCGCGGCTAATTCGCGTTCTGGCACCCACCCGGGGAAGTAACCGATTTGAAACGATTCTAAGAGGTACAGATCCTCAATTTCTAGAGTTACTCCACTGAACATTCGCTTGAATGCACCAACCGTCGACATTGTGAAACACTCCAGAAGGCGATCCGATCGCCGCACACCAGTTATAAGTTTCGATTCGAGTGGTGAATAATCGCTATCAGTATCACTTCACTGGCGTCTTCGCTTGAGGCTCAATGCCTCATTCAAATGGACGAGAGGGTGACGGGTGGCTGGCATCAGGAGCAAGCCGGCTATATTGCGTTTACTCCAGTAATCCCTGATTCCCGTTGCCGCCTCGACCAATGCCCCTTCGTCCATCACTTGCTGCAGACGGGAGGATTGGACCTTCTGTTTCAAATCCTCGGGGCGCAACCCTTTAACGATCTCGTGTGTCGCGCGGCCAACGGACAAACGATAAGCCCGCAATGCCTCTATATCGATCGTGTCACTGAGGGCAGTTATCGCTTCTCGTTTCATCGCGTTACCCGTATCTCGGTTCGAGATTTTCATCCGTTCGAGCCAGTTATCCCGATGGAGGATTTGTGGGCCGCCGGCTACCAACAGGTTCATGGCCACGTCTTCAATGCGGGCGATGTGCCAGATGTTCCAGGCGACGGAATGGTCACAATTCTGTGGGATGCGTCGTATCTGCTCCTCGGTCATATCGTCTAGGACCTCATCCTCAAACGACCAAGGTTCGGTTTGAGCCATCTTCGCCGAGTGGAGCATGGCGTGTTGGCATAGAAACATTTCGATCGCTGCTTGGTGCTGATTGAAACTCATCATGATACGGCGCAGCTCGGTTTGTTGACTCAGACACAACTTGCGGTAAGACTCCATTTTCGTCATCTAGCCCTGCACAATCTACATTTCACGCCATCTTACGAATGCGGACCTCGATCACCGGTTGCTCACTCAACAAGTCCACGATCTTTGATGTATCGGTGTCGCTAAAGTGGTAGGGATACAGGATCTTGGGTTGGATAGCCTTTGCGGCATCGGCGACCATCTCCGGCGTCATCGTGTACGGGAGATTCATGGGCAGGAATGCGATGTCGACATCCCGGAGCCCACTCATCTCCGGGATGTTCTCTGTGTCCCCGGCTACATACACGCGCTTATCACCAAAGGTCATGATGTATCCATTTCCGATACCCTTGGGATGAAAGGGTTGCCCAGTTTCGCGTTTGTGGACGATATTGTAGGCAGGGACAGCTTCAATCTTTATCCCCAAGGCTGTGTGCACATCCCCATTGCGCATCACAATTCCACTTTCGACCTGTTGTGCGCAGGTCTCTGTCAGTATCACCTCCGTCTCCTCAGTCCGCACGAACGCCAACGCATCTGGGTCCATATGATCGCGGTGTTCATGGGTAATCAAGACGAGGTCAGCTTTGGGGAGCACGGAATAGTCCGCCACTCTGCTGAATGGATCAACATGGATCACCTTCCCGTTGAAATTCAGCATCAGCGTGCCATGACCGAGGAATGTGATCTTCAGGTCACCAGCTGAAGTTGGTATCACATCTGTTTCGTATTGATTTTGTGGACTCATTGTCCCTCCTCAGATAACAGTAATCAGACATCAGTAGTCAGATTTCAGCCGTCAGCTTACAGCTTTTAGCTTTCAGCATTTGATTTCAGTTCAGACAACAGCTTTTGTAAGGATTATGTTTTATTAAACGCTCATGTCTGACTACTGATGTCTGACTACTGACTACTGAACATTGACTTCAAATCTCGGCGAGTTTCTTTTGTGCGGCTTGTTTCACCCTGCCTTTCGCAAGCTCCTCAGCTGCCTTCATTGTATTAATTCCGCTCTTTTCCGCGTGAGCGTAGATATCTTTGAGTGTGTCGCCAATCTCAACGATTCGATCTTCCGCCTTAGAAACACTCCACCCCATGTTTTCCACAGCAAGGAGGTAAATTGCTCCACCGGCGTTGATGATGTAGTCGGGAGCGTATAGGATATCTCGTTGGTGGAGAGCTTCACCATCCTGTGTCTGTTCGAGTTGATTATTGGCACCGCCGGCTACGATAAGGCACTTCAATTGTGGGTTCGTCTTAGCGTTTAGGATCCCACCCGTAGCACATGGGGCAAACACGTCGCAAGGTTCTCCGTAGACAGCCTCTGGCTCCACGAAGGACAAGCCCAATTCCCCTCTGACTTCATCAATCCGCGCCGAGTCCAAGTCGCTGAATTTAACATCACAACCTGCTTCGAGCAGCAAGTTGATAAGCGGTCTCCCTACACTACCTACGCCTTGGACTAGGACAGAACGCCCATTCAAATCTAAGGAATTGAAACGTTGCTCACAACTAGCCCGAATGCCGGAGAATACGCCCAAGGCTGTATAAGGTCCCGGATCTCCCGCACCACCCAAGTCTGTGGGGCACCCAAACACGCCGTTGAACCCTCGACGAATGAGTGCCATATCTGAGGGAGTTGTTCCCAAGTCTGGTCCTGTCTCAAAGATGCCATTTAGATCGGCAAGCCACCGTCCATAGCGTGTGATTAATCCCTCACGCTGACTTGGATCAAAAGATTCCGGAATGTCCAAGACGGCCTTACCTCCTCCGCGAGGGAACTCAACACCGGCCCATTTGTACGTCATCCCTTCAGCAAGCCGCATGGCATCGAAGAGCGCGTCATGAGGTGTAGGGTAGGTCTTTAGCCTGGTGCCGCCAGTTGGCACCCCCAGGGCTGTCGAGTGTATGGCGATGAACATCCACGTACTCGTTTCTTGATCGAAGCGACTTACGATGGCCTCCCCGTCCCAAGATTTTATGAGTGTTTCCATGTCTCCGGTTCCTTTCCTGTTCTCGACAGTTCCCTTGCACTAACCCTCATTGTGTTCCATGTGGTTTAAACCGATTGAATGGTCGTGATAGTGGCCTAACTGGTGCATGCGGTTGTGAAAAGTGCGATGTGCCGATGTCAGAACCAAGCGCATGCGCTTGTAAGCCACGTCATCGGCTCGTGTGCCGATTGTGTCTAGGTAAGCGAGAGCGCCTTCGATCTGTTCCAGGATCGTGAGGGCGTCGGCTACAGGGAGCATAAGCGATCCCTCAACGTTGATCATCACTGGGGAGGAATGGGCCGCAATGATCTCTGGCTTATCAGCATAATGTCCCCTGACCAGCAAAGCCAGCCATGAGCTCTCTTCAACCTTGATGGACCAATGTCCGCTCTTTTCATCGGGCGGCACCGCAAGGCTCTCTCGAATCTCCCCGTTCACGATCAGTTCCACGCGCGACATCGGGATTGTGACGCTGGCGACCTGCCAAGTCACATCCAGCGTGCCTCCATTGGCCGACAAGTCGATACGGCTTCCCATCGGCTGCCCGTCAACGGCAAACTCGAGCAGTGGACCGTAGGTCACGAAGGTATCCGCTCGTCGAACCGCCTCCATCCAGGTCTCATAAGTGAACGGCTCACCAGGGTCGATGTGCGCATAGGTGCGCACGGTTCCCACGGCCGTGCTGGCCGACATTTTATCCGTGCCTCCCACTACTGGAACAAGGTAACCGCAGTTCAGGTAGCGGTACCAATCTGATAAGGAGTAGGGGTCGATGCCGACATACAAGTTCCCCCATGATGTCATTTCGAGGGCGTCAATGTCGCCGCCCACGATGCTGGCAGCGTTCTCGGCGCGGGGATTCGGGAAGTGCGGTAGGACGACCAGCCCACCTTGAGCCTTGCATTGCCGTGCCCATTCGGTCAGCAAGATCTCGATGGGGTCACCCGGGGCAGATTCACCTGGTCCACCGGTCGTCATGGGTGCGATGATCCCTCCGCGATAACCTAATAAGGAGATATGACCCAGCACGTGTTGCCGGTTCTCCGTTCCCACGCGAACCAGGTAGTCACCATCACCGCCGGCTTCCTTGGAGCCCCAAGTGGTCTGGCCATCGAAGTCGCCAACATTGGTCACCAACTCGCCCCATTGGCTGGCCAGCAAGTTGACGACATTCACGCCTTCAGCCGATCCCTCGAGCAAGGCAGACATTGGAGAAAGGAAATGCACGTGGGTATCGGCGGTGACCCATCCCTTCTCGCGCCAGGGGAGCACTTTTTCGATCTCGATCTCGATTTCACGAGTGTCAGATGTGACCTCGAAGACCTTTCGCACTGGCTGAATTTCAAATCCTTTGGAGATCTCGATGAACACCTTACCCAACGGCAGGTTGATCGTTGTCTCCCCGGGGATGTATGTGCAGGAGTGGGAGTCAATGGGCTCGGATGAGGCGCCCGCCCCGAATCTCGTATGATCGAGATGCATGAAGTCGACACTGTAGTCTTCAAACCAGGCTGGGTTAAGGATGCGATGGCGGTCCACCGGTGCCAGATATTCCCCCATTTCACCGTGAACATGCAGCTTTACCGGCACTTGACCGCCACCTCGCTCAAGCACTCTCAGCTTAACCCGCTGTGTCGCCGCAGGGATAAATTGCAAGGGAGTAGATTGTTTCTCGATTTCGACCTGCGACACAGGGATGACCTGCCCATCGGAGAGGTGGAAACATGCCTCGGGGTGGGCCGTATACTCGATTAGCACCTCGTTTGTGGATGTCTCTGGGAGTTGGTTGTTATCCGTCTCTGACCAGGTGTCGTTGGGGTAGACTGGGCGGGGGGTCCCGGAGATGATCTGTCCCATATCGAGTTGAACCTGCTGAAGCAATCCGTTCTCGTCGAGATCGGGGAGGAAGCTCTCTCCTTGTGCTAAGACCAAGCACGCTTTACGACGTGACATCCAACGCAGAGGACATGAGGACGTATCACCAGCCGAGATCGCTGACACGAGGACAAGCCCCGTCACGGGTTCAAAACGGACACCGACGATGGTTTTGCCCAGGTGTGGATTCTCCCACGCCCATAGCCAATTGATCCACTGCTCTCTAAAGATTTCTGTTGGCTGCACGACGCGCGTTTGAGCAGGTCCCCACCCGGGAGATAACTGCTCGTTTGGCGTTCGCCGTGGGAAGGGCGTGTGATGCGAGACCGCCTCAAAGCAGTTCTCGCCCCAACGGCGCTGGAACGCGCCGATCTGATGACGACGGCGGATATGGACACGTTCTTCTGTCCCATCGTCGTAGAGAATCACGTAATCGGCGGCATGTTCGGCAAGCTGTCCCTCCCCACGCATGGGTGAAGTAAATCCACCGGGGTCATGATCGGGAGGCCGCAGGTCTGAAGTGTGCATGAAGACGAGCCAATGTGCCTGCGTTGGGCTCAGTTCGACCGAAACGGCTTGGTCAAGGATCGCGATCACATCTCCGATCTCAAATGGAATGCCCCATCCAACACAGGTATCGGTTGGGGCGAGCTCGAGGGCGCGGGCCATCTCGTTTGAGATACCGACGTCTGGTAACTTGGAAAGGGGCACATTGCCCTTGAAGGTTATGGGGGAGAACAGGGATGAACCGGGTCCATCTTGAACGCTGGGCATATTAGATTCCCTCTCTGTCTGTGCTCATTCAATCCTTCACACTTGGCAGCCAGGGCAGATATAGCACGCACCACCTAAATACTGCATTTTCTCAATCACAATTCCACATTCAGGACATGGATTGCCGGCCGCATTTTTGTCCATCAGGCGAACATATCCCCCTCGATTGTTATAGAGGTCAAATTCGTCATATCGCCCACCTTGTTCCATGACCTCTATAACTGTGCTCAAAATGGCATCGTATAGCTCTCGCTTCTGAACCTTACTGAGATCAGCGATGGAATGCTTAGGATGAAGACTTGCTCGGAACATGATGTCCTGAGCGATGGCATTTCCCAACCCCGGGATGGTCTGGTCCTGCGTTAGCAGCCCCTTAACGCTTTGTTTCTTTTCCGTCACCAGGTCGTCTACAAGGGTGGAAAAATAATCGAATGTAAACTCGGGCTCGACTGGCGTTGTTCTCATTCCCTGCACATACTGTCTGCTCTGCTCTTCTCCCTTTTCATATAGCTCCATCGCGCCCCACATTTGCGTCGTCACGGTGAAAAAAGAGTCATCATCAAATATGAGATACAAATGATACTTTTTCGGCAGCTTGGAGCCTGGAGGATGATAAAGAACCTTCCCACCGCACTCACCAAGCAGAAGCACATAACCAGGTTCTACTGGAATGAAGAGCCATCTTCCTTTTGACCAGGCTTCGCCGATCGTTTTCCCCGCCGTCAGCCTCTCAAACTCCTCGTGGCTCCTGTTGTACCAAACGAACCTATGGGGCGTGTTTCCAAGGTGACCACTTCGTATGGTCTTCCCTTTCAATGTGTGATTGATCTGCTTGGCCAAGGTAACAAATTCGGGCAACTCGAACATCTCTGCCTCCTGAGTAGTCAGATGTCAGTAGTCAGTAGTCAGAAATAAGCCTTCAGCCATCAGTAGTCAGCAATCAGTTATCAGCCGTCAGCTATCAGTACTTTTTTTCAGTTCAGACCACGACTTTTGCAATGACTATGTTCCGTTGAACGCTACTGTCTGACTACTGACTACTGGATTCATTTTTCTCCGACGATAATGACCAAAGGCTCCTGGGTCTGGGTTCCAACAGCGTGAAGCCGCTTTCGTAATTCGGCTCCTTGTTCCACGAGCCTCTGTGAATCAAGAGCTTCCTTTGCGCGCTGGAGATATTTCTCAATCAAATATTTTTCATACCTTCGAATGGTCTTCTCATTAAATGGATCTTTATCTTTGATGACACGATTATGGATCACGAGGTCAGAAAGGCCCAAACCCGAAGCGTAATCAATGATCTTGCGGCGAGTAAAGGTTTTATTGTGGACAAATCCCAATGCAGTATCAATTTGAGCTATCCAATGATGTATGTAGACGATTGTGAGCTGTGATTCCGTTTCCCCATCTCGATGTGTCTCGCTGATGACAAACTTTCCACCAGGCTTTAGTACGCGTTTCATTTCATCGAGAACTTGCCGAATATTTACCAAATGATGGAGAGAATTGAAAATACATACAGTATCAAAACAATGATCGATGAGGGCCAGATCTTCGGCATTCATCCGGATGAATAGGACATCCTCATTGCCATGAGACTTCTGTGCCTGCTTGATATTTGCCTCACTGTTATCAATGCCAACGACAACCGAGTGACTCTTGATGTTCCTTTGTAGAACACCAATAGAGCCACCTCTTCCGGTTGCAACATCAAGAACCATGCCACCTGTGATATGACCTAACGCCTGTTTGAGCACATTCACTTTGGTAACAACCTGTCTGTAATACCAAGTGACGGGGGTACAGTAGTCAGATGTCAGTAATCAGTAGTCAGATAGCAGCCTTCAGCCATCAGCCGTCAGCTATCAGCACTTTTTTTCAGGTCAGACCACGACTTTTGCAATGACTATGTTCCGTTGAACACTACTGTCTGACTACTGACATCTGACTACTGACTACTGGATTCAGGCCGACCGTCTTCTGTCCTTACCCGATCGTCTTTCTATGCCGCTTCGTCGCTCAGGACCTTTGTAGTTCTCGTCCTGGCCCTTCCTTCTGTCCTCTCCTGAGCGTCTGTCTTTTCCGCTTCTTCGCTCAGGTCCGGCGTAAGGAGGAGTTTGT
>CP070708.1:2525805-2560178 GCA_020350285.1 Anaerolineaceae bacterium | reverse complement strand
TCTTGCATCTTGCAATTTATTTACATCCGCCTCTCTGTTTCAATACTGTATGGTATGATTTTCGTTGCGTGTAGATCTATTCTTGGAGAAGGGAATGTATAAAGAACCGATTAATGTCACCGACGATGCCTTTGAGAAGGTGGTCCTTCAATCTGATATACCTGTGGTGGTCGATTTTTGGGCGCCGTGGTGTGGACCATGCAAAATGATCGAGCCAGCATTGAATAACCTCGCGAAAGAGCACGCTGGTAAGCTAATCGTGGCCAGAGTCAATACGGACGATAACCATAAGTGGGCCCAGGAGTACGATGTCCGAGGGATACCGACGCTCCTCTTCTTCGGAAAGGGGAAGATCCTCCACCGGCAAGTCGGCGCTGTCCCTGAGGTCTATCTGCGGGATATGGTCGATGGATTACTCAATGCGATCGAGGAAACCGTTGAGTAACAACTAATTCAATAATCGCCATAAGATATGATAATGAGCGCTTGATGAAGCGCTCTTTTTTTTTCCACTTCGCTTCATTGGGAGTCCCGCAGGCGTGAAGCAATCTCCTCAATTACAATTTGATTCCTCTTAGTTCATTGCATCAGCAACCCAGCCTGTTTAAAAAACCGTCGAGAGACGGATATGCTAGAATCGCAAAGTGTCAATTTTTTGCATACCGAGGCACACTTGAGTATGATGTTTTCCATCTCGTTGTCCTGACCTAACGATAGAGAAATCGTGGTGAGGAATGATGATCTTAGTCACCGGTGCTACAGGGTTTGTCGGACGGGCTGTTTTACGAAGACTGACCGAATTCGGGTTCGTCGTCCGAACTATGCTTCAGCCATCTTCTCGGTCACCTGCACTTCCAAGTGGAGTTCCGGTTGACATAACACTGGCCAGTGTCACTGATCGTCGAGGCGTGCGAGCTTCTTTGGTAGGTATCGACACGGTTATCCACCTTGCAGGAATAGAGGGTCAGGGTGGATCGGATCATAGTTTGGAATTAGAAGAAGCAGGGACACAGAACATTGCGGAAGCGGCTGCCGAAGCCGGCATTCAACGCATATTCTTCTTGAGCCACATCGGAGTCGATCGAGGTTCTGCTTATCCATCGATGCAGGTGAAGGCGATAGCTGAGGAATACAACCGCCACAGCGGTGTTCCATACACCATTCTACGAACGGGTCTTCTCTTTGGTCGGCAAGATAACTTCACCACTTCATTGGCGATGTTGGTGGGAATCTCACCCCTCTTCTTCCCGATGCCGGGTGATGGATCAACACTCCTCCAACCTTTATGGGTGGATGACCTGGCGACAGCCATCACATGGGCATTAGATGAGCCTTCAACGGTCAATAAAACCATCGAGATCGGAGGACCGGAATACATCTCATTCAAGCAAATCCTGCGGATGATCATGACGGCTTCAAGCGCTCCAAGAATTCTCCTTCCAGCACGACCTCCTTACCTTCGTGCAGGGGCGTGGTTAATGGAGAAACTCTTGCCACATTCTCCGATTAACCCTCTTTGGCTCGATTATCTGGCTGTCGATCGGACGACTGACTTGAACACGTTACCGCACATGTTCGGGTTACAACCATCACGCATGGAAGACAAGATCGATTATCTGGGGGAAAGAAATTGGGGATGGGATCTATTGATTCGTCAATTTACGGATAGACGGAGAGATTGATGGACGCAGAGACGACAATACACACCTTGACTCTCACCGAGGAGATGGAGAAGGTCGAAGAGCTCCAGCGGATCATCTGGCCTGGGAGTGAGGTAGATATCGTTCCGGGTCATATGATCAAAACCGTTGCTCGTAATGGTGGTGTCGTTCTCGGGGCTTTCGCAGGCGAGGAGTTGACGGGTTACGTGTTCGGATTTTTGGGAGCCATGGAAATTGGGGAGGGACACCTAGCATCGGAGAGCCTGAAGCATTGCTCGCATCAGTTAGGGGTTCACCCTGACCATCGAAATCGAGGCATCGGATATCGGTTAAAACTTGCGCAGAGGAAAGCTGTAATCGAGCAAGGCATCCAGCTTGCGACCTGGACCTACGATCCTATCTTGAGTCTCAATGGATATTTCAATGTCCGGCGTTTGGGTGTGGTATGCAATCGTTATATTCGCAATGCTTATGGTTCGATGCGAGATGGTTTAAACATTGGTCTACCCTCTGATCGTTTCGACATCGATTGGTATGTCAACTCTCCCCGCGTAATAGATCGTGTTGAGGGTGGAATTACTCCGCCTGGATTATCGGATTACAAGGGGAGGGGTGCTGTGATCTTAAATCCAGCGAAGGCGGGGGAGAATGGGTTGTTATCCCCCTCAGACCAAATCACCGCTCCACAGTCTTCTCTGGTTCTGGTTGAAATTCCCTCAGATTTTTTGGATATGAAGGAAGTAAACTTCGAACTTGCGCGAACATGGAGAGAACACACGCGTGAAGTCTTTGAAGGTGCCTTCGCTGAAGACTACCTGGTTTCGGATTTCCTTTTCGTTAAGGACGGAGGGGAATCCCGATCCTATTATCTCCTCACACATCGTGAGGCGATTGAGGGGTTAAGATGAAGATCGATTTCATTGAGTTGCGTCACATTCGCATGCGACTTGTCGCGCCATTCGAGACCTCCTTTGGGGTGGAACATGATCGTGACTGTATCATTCTCACGTTGAGGGGGGAAGGTTTGACCGGATGGGGTGAATGTGCAGCGGGGATGAGTCCAGGTTATTCATACGAGACTACAGCGACCGCATGGCATGTGCTTACTGACTTCTTTGTTCCCGCGATTCTTGAGGGTGAAATCACTGAGATCGAGGATCTCCGTGATCGACTGGGGAAGTTTAAGGGACATCCCCTCGCACGTGCGGGACTTGAAATGGCGTTGTGGGATCTCTTTGCCCAAACAGCTGAGATACCCCTAGCGACGCTTCTGGGAGGTGACCAGAAAGCTGTGCCTGTCGGTGTGTCCGTAGGGATTCAAAAGGACGCCGAAGTGTTGATCGATGTCGTTGGACGATTCATCGATGAGGGATACGATCGGGTCAAGATCAAAATAAAACCCGGGCGTGATGTAGGTGAAGTTCAAGCTGTTCGCGGTGCGTACCCAGACCTGAAGCTGCAGGTAGATGCGAATTCAGCATATATGTTTGAGGATACGGCATCCATTGAAGCTTTGGACGACTTTGATCTCTTGCTTATCGAACAACCTTTAGGAGAAGACGACTTGTTCGATCACAGCAGGTTACAAGCTCGTTTGAAAACCGCCATCTGTCTTGACGAGAGTATCCTTTCAGTCCGTCATGCTCGACAAGCGCTAGAAATAAACGCGTGCCGGGTGATCAATATCAAACCAGGAAGGGTAGGTGGATTATCGGAGGCGAAAGCGATCCATGACTTGTGTCTCGATTCAAATATCCCCGTTTGGTGTGGGGGCATGTTGGAGACCGGAATCGGTCGCGCGTCGAATCTGGCGATCGCTTCGCTACCTGGTTTTACTTTGCCTGGGGATATCTCTGCAACGGATCGATATTACAAAGAGGATATCGCTGCCCCCTCGTTTGTACTAAACCCTGATAGCACGATCGATGTCCCCACAAAGCCGGGGTTGGGAGTTGAAGTGCTCAGTGATAGATTAGATCAGGTGACTTTGAGGCGCGAGGTCTTCAAGGTGTAATCTGCTTGAATTCACCCGAATATTAAGTTACCGGGCGTAGGGGCGATTCGCGAACCATCCCTAATACATTACAAATTGTGAATCACCAATTGTAGGGGCGGGATAACCCCGCCCCTACAACTTTGTGGATCATGCTCAATGTTTGTAAGGGCAATTCGTGAATTGCCCTTACTATGTAACAATGAGCTTTTATAATTTCCAGCTTATCGCCTCACGGCGCGCTACCCAGAAGGTTGATCAACCAATCAATCGAGGCTGCGCCGGCGTATGCGAAGAGCAGCATCTTCAAGGTCTTCCCGATCCAAACCCAAAAGAGGAAAGTTCGAATGGGCATGCCTAAAGCCCCTGCGGCCGCACCTGCGATGTCAAACAATGGATTTGGGATGAAAGCCATGATGAGGATTGCCCAACCACCATACCGATCAGTCCATGCATCGATACGTCGATAGGTGGGGCTATCTTCAATGATCCCCCGTCCGCTAAATCCTGCTAGATAGCCTGTAAGCTCACCTAATGTGGCTCCAGATCCAGCTGCAAGAGCGACACCGATGGGATTGAGTACCGCTCCAAAGGTGAAGGTTAATGCGACACCTGGAGCGGGGAGGATCACCGTTGCGTTCGCGAGGATAGAGAGCAGAAATATCCCAGGGTAGCCATAACTCTCAAGCTTATCCACTTGGTCGCGGATAGAGAAAATGTAGATCGTGATGGCTACGACAGCAATCAGAGAGACGATTCTAGCCAGTGTTAAACGCCAGCCAGAGAACCAAGGTTGATCACTCACGCTTCCAAGATCTCAATAGTCTGGATCGTAATAGCAGGTGCGCTTGTATCGCTAGGATCGCGAGGTGGGATGGACATCAACACATCTATTCCACTTTCGACTTTTCCAAATATGGAGTGTTTGTTGTCCAACCACGGTGTAGCATCATGGGTGAGGAAGAATTGGGAACCATTTGGACCTGGTCCAGCGTTAGCCATGGAGAGAATGCCTGGTCCGTCGTGTTGTAGTTCGGGGTGGAATTCATCGTCAAAGGTATAACCTGGACCACCACGACCTGTGCCAGTCGGGTCTCCACTTTGAGCCATGAAATCAGCGATCACGCGGTGGAAGATCACGCCATCATAGAAACCCTCATTCGCTAGGAACACGAAATTATTGACTGTGTTAGGTGTCTTATCAGCGTGCAAATGGATCAGGATTTCCCCTAGGTCGGTCTTGATGTTTGCTTTATATGTTTTCGATGGATCGATCGTGATGGATGGCGGAGCGGAGTATTTAGCTGATGACATGGTGTCTCCTTATAGGTATGTGAGATGATGTGGGATTTCAATGCTGAGTGAGCAATTCTTCTATTCGAGCAACAACCATATCCATGGCGACGGTGTTAAACCCACCCTCTGGGATGATGACATCGGCATGACGTTTTGATGGTTCGACGAACTCTAAATGCATTGGGCGGACGGTGGTTTCATATTGCTGGATTACCGATTCGACCGTACGGCCTCGTTCTTGGATGTCTCGCTGAAGACGTCGGATGAACCGGATGTCCGCAGGCGTGTCAACAAAGATCTTGACATCGAACAGATCCAGAAGCGATGCCTCAGCGAAGACGAGAATGCCTTCGACAAGGATGACCGGCTTCGGTTCCATGCGTTGAGTCTGCGATGTGCGAGTATGTGTTGTGAAGTCGTAGATGGGAATGTCAACGGCCTGCACTTGAGTGAGACCTTTTAGGTGGTCCACCAAAAGGATGGTTTCCAAGGAATCAGGGTGATCGAAGTTGATGATGTCACGCTGCGCTCGAGGAAGATCACTCAAGTCTTTGTAATAAGCATCGTGGGCGAGGAACGCGATCTTATCGGCACCGACACGTTCCAGAATCACGTTTGCTACCGTGGTCTTCCCGGAGCCTGTACCACCAGCGATTCCGATCACGATCGGGGATTGGCGATCGTTCATGGCTTCATTATACGCGCTGACCTGTAAAGGGAAAGTATTTCCAACTGAGCTATTATTACAGCTTATGATTATTCAATATCTATCAGGGTTGCGTCATTTCATCGCCTCTAATAACTCCGCAAGAATGTTTATTGACTCGAATACTACACCCTTGTAGGATGAAATGGATTAGGGCTGTTAATTGTCTTATTGTTTTTCGTATCGGGGTTTCCTATATCCTTGGGTATAACTTAACTATTTTTCATACCAACCATTGGAGGAGGACCATGAATTGGCAGGATATTCTAGCACTCGTGTTAATCAGTATCTTTATATCAGGGATGATTTCTCTATTTATCCGTAATGAATGGATTAAGAGGGCTGGGAAGCACATGTACGACCAACCGCTTACGCAAGGCTACTCCTTCGGTCATTACTCGTTGGACCAAGAAACTCAGCAACGAATCAACCGCGGCACCCTTATTATTTTTGTTTTGATGGCGGTAATCCTGATTGTGGTTTTTTGGTATCTCATATCTACGTCATACCAAACCTGAGGTATTGGTCTAGTTAAAAAAAAAGAAGCCAGCGGAGGGACTCGAACCCTCGACCCATCGCTTACGAAGCGATTGCTCTGCCGGCTGAGCTACGCTGGCGTCGCGCGACATTATACCAGCCAGCAGCATGCATCTCAACTGCAGTCGGTCTACCTCTTTAATAGGGAGCATAGGCGAGTTGATGGAATTGTCACACTTTCAACACATTTCTTCTATGTCGTGAAATTATTCAAGTTAAGCTCATCCGCTGGGGACCATCCTTGGCAAGAATCGAGGCCTCAGCGATAATTGTGTTATGCGCGTCGCGATGCTCTCCTACCACACTTGCCCTTTGGCCACTTTGGGTGGGAAGGACACCGGGGGGATGAATGTTTACGTCCGGGATTTAACCCGTGAGCTAGGACGTAAGGGCATCGGTGTAGATGTCTTTACTCGCTCTCAAGACGAGCATGTACCTCATGTTCTTCACCACCTAGGTTTCGGCAACAGGGTGGTGCATATACCCGCAGGACCTGAAACCCCACTAAGTCGGCATGATTTGGCGAATCACCTGGATGATTTCATCGCGGGCGTGTTGGAATTCGCTGAATCGAAGGAGATTGACTACGATCTCATCCACTGTCATTATTGGCTCTCCGGTTTAGCAGGGCTAAGCCTGCGCGAAACATGGAATCTACCGCTCATTCAGATGTTTCACACGCTGGCTATCATGAAGGACCGTGTCGCACGCAGTGCGGAGGAAGAGCCTTCGGATTTGCGCTTGGAATCCGAAGCACGTCTTTTGCAGTCAGCAGATCGTGTCGTGGCAGCCACACCGGCTGAGGTCGCCCAGATACAATGGCTGTATCGAGAGGACACCAGCCGCGTCGTCGTAATCCCACCTGGTGTGGATACCAGCCATTTTTATCCCATCCCTGATGATGAAGCAAAAGAATACATCGGCGTACCTTGTCACGATCGAATGTTACTGTTTGTTGGTCGCATTGAACCGTTGAAGGGGATCGATACATTGATCGAAGCTGTAGGTATCTTGCATCAAGAGGGGATTCTCGATCAACATCCCTTCTGCCTGGCGGTGATCGGCGGTGATACACACTCGAGTCGCGAGCAGATGTCAACAGAGATGGAACGTTTGCATACTATGCGGGAATCGCTTGGGATCCTAGATCTGATTACATTCCTGGGGAGAAGAGATCAAGACACGCTCCCCTACTACTACTCCGCAGCTGAAGCTGTCGTCGTGCCTTCACATTATGAATCTTTTGGGCTGGTCGCTTTAGAAGCGATGGCTTGCGGAACACCGGTAGTGGCATCGGAGATTGGTGGTCTGGCATTCTTGGTAAGGGATGGGGAAACGGGCTTCCATGTACCTACTGGGGATCCGGAAGCACTTGCGGAGAAATTACGCCTTATCATTCAGGATGATGACCTGCGAGCACAATTAGGACAACAGGCTACGGAATACGCGCAAGCCTACTCTTGGGATTTGATGGTTGAACAGGTTATCGATCTCTATCGCAGTATGCTCGGTAAGAAACTAGCTTAATGTCACTCATTGCACACATCCTTCGTCCGCTGGATGAAGAACCCCTTGCTCATCTTCAATCACTTTTACACCCTTCTATCCAAGTCTCCGTTGGTCCGGAACTTCATTCCGGGAATAAAGTAGAGATTCTTGTCGCAGGTTGGCCCAAGCAAGACCATCTTGATGCGTGTTCAAATTTGCATATTCTGATTATCCCATTCGCTGGAGTTCCAAAGGAAACCATTGACTTAATGAGGACTTATCCGCAGATCTCGGTCCATAACCTGCATTACAACGCAGCGGCTACCGCAGAGATGGCAATCTCTCTTCTATTGGCGGCTGCGAAATTCCTTGTCCCGATAGATCGTGCTTTTCGACAACACGATTGGACACCGCGTTACGAGCCCAATCCAGCTCTGTTGTTGGAAAACCGAAGCGTATTGGTGTTGGGATACGGAGCCATCGGTATACGGGTGGCGCGGGCTTGTCTAGGTTTGGGAATGCGTGTCAAAGCTCTACGGCGAGAGTTTAATGGAAGCGAGCCAGACTCTGAAGTTGAGATCCACCCATCAAACGAACTGCGCCAACTTCTCCCGGAGGCCGAGGTATTAATTGTTTGTCTCCCACTAACACCAGAGACCGATGGGTTGATCGATGAGAATACCTTGGATTTACTCCCTGAAGGTGCGATCTTGGTCAACGTAGCTCGTGGATCGATCGTGAATGAATCGGCTCTTTTCCAAGCCCTAAGAGACGGAAGGTTGTATGCGGCTGGATTGGATGTTTGGTACAGGTACCCGGAGGACGAATCAGCTCGCTCGAGAACGGCTCCATCTCAATTCCCTTTCCATGAGTTGGAGAATGTTGTGATGAGTCCTCACCGAGCTGGTGGAGCCAAAGGTCTTGAGTTTCGCCGCATGGAAAAACTGGCTGAATTACTCAACGCTGCTGCGCGTGGCGATCAAATTCCGAATCGCGTGGATATTAGCCTTGGGTATTGAAGTGGTGGTGAATCAATAACAATCACCTTCTTGTATCTTCTGTGTTATTTTCTAAATCAAATACTCCATCCAAAATCACGATGAACCTTGGGCACGGTTTAGCGCCGGAAGTAAGAATCCATAAATCGCATCATGAACCGGGGTCTGAACTCCATGCACTCGACCTAGTCGTACGATCGTTCCATTAAAGGCTTCCAATTCAAAGGGTCTACCAGCTGCGACATCACGCTGCATCGAGGACGTGGCGGATGGTTCAACGCTCTCGACGAAAGCCATGGTCGTTTGAACGATGTCTGCTGCAATACCGATCCCTTGTTTATCTGCCAATTGCTTAACCTCCTCCATTGCTTGGATAAACAACTCACGAGTCTGAGGTACCTCGATGATCTCCCCCAAAGTCACACGACAAAGGGACGAAACGCCCCCAAACGAGGAGATAAATAAGAACTTGGTCCATATCGCGGCGAAGATATCGTCGGAATGAATCGCCTCAACGCCACAGGATTTCCAAGCCTGGATAAGGTCCTCTACACGCTCCGTTTTCGTGCCATCAAGTTCACCTAACTCGAGCTTGTGTAACTGGGTTTCATGGCGGATGATGCCCGGGGCTTCGATCATCGAGACCAGACTACAATATCCACCTACGACCGGTTGAGGGCCGACAACTTTGATAATGTGCTCGTGCGCATCGATGCCGTTAAGGAGTGGGACAACGGTGGTCCCTTCACCTAGGAGGGGAGGGATGATTACAATTGCTTCGGAAAGTTGATAATGCTTGACGGCAACGATCACATAATCGACGGCACCAATCTCTTCTGGTGAATCAGTAGCATTTGTCGGGTGAACAACAAAGTCTCCATGAGGGCTTTTTACACGAAGTCCTTGATCCATAATAGCCTGTAGATTAGGACCACGAGCGATGAAAGTGACATCGTGCCCAGCTCGCGCCAATAAAGCCCCAAAGTAGCCGCCGACGCCTCCCGTTCCTAGGATCGCGATCTTCATCTGACTCCCTCAACCATTTCGGCTCTCTCCTTTTAGGACCTCTGTTTATTCGATAAGTATCCTTGAGGTCGGGGGAGAGAACCGATGGATTTCTCATATCTCAGTGTGAGCGCGGATGATCTAAGATGCTCACTCTAATCTTCGGTTTCCTCTTTCTTGCCTTTACGCCGCTCGTCTATCGCTTTTGCTGCAGCTTTTCCGTATGGTGATCCGGGGAAAACATCCACCGCTTGCTTGAAATAACGCACCGCTTGGCCTTCTTTTCCTAATTTTTGGAAAGCCAATCCGAGGTTGTAGTAACAGGCAGCCTTGTGTCGAAGACCCAAACCACCTTCTTGTGCTTCTTCAAGAACTGTTTCTAGAAGCATCCGGGTGCTTTCAGGATTTTCTCGCCGAAGTTGTACGATCCCCATGTTGACCAACACGA
This sequence comes from Anaerolineaceae bacterium, assembly GCA_020350285.1. Classification (GTDB taxonomy): domain Bacteria; phylum Chloroflexota; class Anaerolineae; order Anaerolineales; family E44-bin32; genus DUEZ01. Next base: position 2,550,046 of record CP070708.1, on the reverse strand, counting down.
TCAACCGTGTGGGTTTGTCTGGGAACATCCGCAAAGCGACCTGTAATATGTTTATCGCGTCTCGCTGCCGCCCTCGGTTTGACAACATGTTAGCCAGATCCACCAATAAGCGCGAGCGAGAGGTCAAGATGTAAAGGAATACCAAGAAAAGGATCGGGTTGGCAGGCGAATCCGTGAAATATCCTCCTACTGCGACCAGCCCCGTTAAGACCACGCTCTCGAGGATGAATTGCGTCGTCACACCCTCGCGACGGAGAATAGCCATAAGACCGTAGACCACGGTGTAAGACAAGCCCACAATGAGAATCATTAGATGGGGATCCATTGGACACCTTTATCGAATTCGCTTATGCCTTGGCTTAATAACAACTGAGGTAGGCTGATGGACGACCTCTTATGCGAAAAGATACTCAGCCGTTCGACCCAACATCGTCACACCCCGAACCTCGGTTTCAAATAACTGCACATTTGCACGGACATCACCATCTAAGATGTTGGCGATTTTCTTCATGTATCCTGTTTTCATATCAAAGCGGTTCTTCACGAAATCTGGGGCGTCCTCAGTCACGGTGGTTTCATCGATCGCCATATTAACGACCACGCCTCCGACTGGGATACCGAATTCATCGAACCAGTTTATAAAGCGTGTAATCACCGCGATGGGGAGTGCCTCAGGAAGGGTAACGAAGAAAAACGCGGTCAGATCAGGGTTTGTGAGGAGATCTTTCGCGTGCGACATACGCTCACGGAGGTTCAACAAATACTCCATCAATGGGTCCTTTTCTTCCTTGCGACGACTATAGGAGAGAAGCTCTCGAAGTGATTTGGCCTCCTCACGACTCTTCACCATCTTATTCACCCACATCGAATAAACCGAAGACATGCCCAACAAGCGCCGAGCGTTAGCGGTTGGAGCCGTATCAAAGACATAAGTATCATATTCATCTTCGAACATGAGATCAATCATATTCTCAAACATCGCTGACTCTTCGAACGCGGGGTTCATGGTCGCAGATTCAACGAACTCATCGGCCTTGGTTTTGATATCAGCGAACTTGAGAAACCAACTGATCTTCTCCCGGATTTCCTGTTTAGAGCGATCGATGGTTTCTCGTGTGTCGATTTCATAAGCGATGAGATTAGGCTGACCTTCCACGGGTGTAGGCGTACCGTAAACATCCTGGTCCAGTAAGCCTGTCAGACTGTGTACAGGATTGGTTGAAGCCAAAAGCGTGCGTTTGCCTTGTTTTGCGAACCACAACGCGGTTGCCCCAGCGAGTACCGTTTTACCCACACCACCCTTACCGCCGAAGAAGGTGTATTTCATTTGCGGGTGTTCCATGAGGAATGCTTGCATCGGTTTCTCGATCATGGGTTTGCTCCTTCAACCGACTTCGAGGGTGCAGTAGTGGGTTCAGTGATTGATCCAAACATCGCCTCGGCCATCTTCTCGATCATCGGTAATCCTGTCACATCACGTTCGAACTCCGGTATCTGAGCCAGCACCTGCTCACCGAAAAGTTCATCGATACGGGCTAGGTGCCCCTCCTGCATCTTGAGCCGATTGCGGAGATATTCTGGGATATTCTGTTGAGCTAATCCTGGCGGGATGACGCGGTTTACTACGTATCCGCTCAAAGGCACATCATATTTCGCGAACAGGTCAGCAGCTTTGAGGGTGTCAATCAGCGCCATCTCCTCGGGAATGATAACGAAGAAGAAGGCGGTTTTTTCTTTGTCGGTCAAGATGCTGGAGGAGGTGTTGATCCGGTATTTAATATCCAATAGCTCTTGCAGGATCATGTCCTCTTCAAGCTCTTTATCTCGTTGGATCAAGGAGGCGACTTTACTATACTCCTCCATTTCCTCACGAAGGTCGGTGATCTTATCGATCCATTCATCGTACACACTGGCCATACTGAGGTAATACAGAGCGTGACCTAGAGGAACGAGATCGTAGATATAGTAGTCATACTCCGCTGCTACAACGATATCGACCACTTGGTCGAAGATCGCGCTCTCCTCCATCGCCGGTTCCGCCGCGGCGGCTTGAATATAGGACTCGATTTCCTCTGGGACCTCCTCCATCCCGTACATATCGAGGATCTTCTGGCGGATTTCGTCTTGATAGGCTCGGATGTGTTGATCGGCATCGATCTCTTGGGCGAACAGATTGGGCACAATCTCTACTGGGCCTTTACCGAAGATGTCGCGTTCAAAGATATCCGAGAGCGATGCCTGTGGGTCAACAGAAAATACAAGTACGCGGTGGCCGCTTTTGGCCAAATGATAAGCCGTGGCAGCAGAGAATGTCGTCTTACCTAACCCACCCTTGCCACCGAACATGATGTAGCGACGTTCAGGATATTCCTCAAAAATGTTTGCCAATGACATCGGTAAATAACTCCTACGCTAATGCGTCCGTTAAGTCTTTTTCTCGCAACATGCGACGTTTCCAGGTCGATATTTGGGGTACTACATAGGGGAGGAGCCTCAGCGAATAGTAGGGGGGAAGGATAGGAACCCCCAATAGATCACCCATCGTGATCAGGATAAACAAATGCTCCATGCTCCCTCGGGTTTTAAGGGCGAAGCGGGTCATGTCATGACCGGCCATACCATAGATGAACTCTATGGCGGACATACCGAGTTTCTTCAGGATGTTCTTCTCTTCTTCGGTCATCGTTTTCCTCTCCAAGGGTAGGGATATAAACGAATCATCATCCGATCTCTTGATCGATGAGATCCGTGAAATCTCGCTCTCGAAGCATGCTGCGTCGCCAGCTCTCAAACGAGGGTACGAGGTAAGGAACAAGACGAAGCATGTGATAGGGAGGCAGGATGGGAACCCCTAATAGATCACCGAATATGATCAGTGTGAACAACCTTTCCTGTTCGTTCCTCGCCTTCTCCAGTTCGTGGACCCAATCATAAACGGTCATCCCATAGATGACCTCTCGCAGAGCACGAACTGATTTTTCTATCATGGCTTCTATTCGTTTGATCACTTCCGAACTCTACAAATCGGTTGCCTTTTGTCCTTCAAAGGCATCAAATTGAATAATTAGGAAATAGAAATTTTTTGTATCCCCATTATGTGTTGGTACTGATTATTACACTTACGGATTATATCCCTCCTCATCCGGTCGTCAATTGCTTTTGTAATATCCCTTCCAGAGTCTCTTTATCCCATCCTATGAACTTCTCGCGACCGTTAACAATGAAAGCGGGATACTTGCGAATCCAATATCTTAATGATTTGAAAAATCCCTCGATCGATTGTGGATCTATGACTTGAATCTGGATCTGATCACCATACTGGTGTGCGATCTCGAACAACCAGTCCGTCAAGCGTGTGACATCACCTTTGATATCCTCAGGGTATCCATCAATTTCCTCTTGATGGACCTGCTGTCCGATCCCAGTCTGGCTGAAAATCTGTTCGCAATGCATACAGTGGTAGAAATTTGTGATCACAGGCGTGATCACCTGAAGGGAAATTGTTGGCATTGTTTGGCACTCCAAAAAGAGAAGCGAGAGGAGCTCATGCTCCTCTCGCTCAGGTTCGTGGGGTAGTTTAGTCGGTGCCAGCAGTGGCGCGTCCCTCCGCCAATCGGGTTTGAATGGCTCGAACTGCGTCTACCGCTAGGTAGAGTGCGGCCAGGAAGAGGACGACACCAATAACACCGGCAACGTAGTTTCCGATGACCTTGTCGATCGGAAGTTCAGCACCTTTTGTAATGGCATCCCTCAACACGACATAAGATGTTCGAGCCAAAGCTGCCATAGTGGTGAGGAACATAAAGACAAAGGGAACGAAGGTCCATGTGTAGTTTTTGGCTTTTGTCATCAGCCACAAGGAAGCTAGCAGCAATGCCAACGCGGCCATGAGCTGATTGGATGATCCGAAGAGGATCCAAACGTGAGACCAGTAGCCAGTCCAGATCAGCAACAAGGAGAGAGCCAGCGCGACAATTGTACCGATGTGGACGTTCTTCAACGCCGGCACGGCGTCCCCGAGGAATTCGGCGCTCGCTACCCGCATGAAACGCACCACCAAGTACATGATGGTCAACGCCATAAGAGTAAGGAAGACCGCCCCGTAGGGGAGACCGAAGGATTCGGGTATGCCCACATAGGTTAGGAACTTGCTTAACCCTTCAGCGAATACAAACGCTCCCGCGTTTAGCTCAACATATCTTGCTGCTCCAACACCTACGGTAGCAGCGAGAAGCGACAGGACCGCCACAAACATCTCAAGGAACATGGCGCCACCGCCGACGGGTAAGGCATCGGTTTCTTTCTCTATCTGGCGAGCTGTTCCAGAGCTGGAGACGAGACTGTGCCAGCCAGAGATCGCACCACATGCGATGGTCACGAACAGCAGTGGCCACATTGGTCCGAGAGCGCCAAGTTCACCCAATTTACCGTCCCAAGTTGTTAAAGCCGGGAAGGCTGCAGCGTCAATCGTTGGACGCCAGAGAAGCAGTCCAACGGTCCCTCCAATGATCCCAAGGAAGACGATCCAGAAGGACACGTAGTTAATGGGTTGAGCCCAGCGCCAGATAGGGAGCACGGCGCCGAAGTAGCAAATAACAAGCACCACTATACTCCACAACATCCTTGCCCAGGTGACATCACCAAAGGAAAATCCGAACAATTCGTTGATGTTTGTGAAGAAGTTCTGGACCCCTGTCAGTGTTCCGAGCCAGATGCCTACAAAGGCCAAGATGACCGTCACGACACTGGTGATGAGGATGTCGATCTTCCAGCGGTAGGTCATCTGACCAGCAAGCAAGCCTACACCCATGACAAAGAGTACACCCAGTGGAACGGCGGGCTTTGTCATAAGATCATAACCGACGATCTTGCCGAACGCTCCCATAATGAGAAGCAGATATAGGTAGATGAAAATCAAGAGGATCGTTCTGGCACGAGGAGAAATGAGTTTGTAGCTGAGGGCACCGAAGGTTTTGCCTTCCTCCCGAACGCCAAGAATGATGCTGCTGTAGTCTTGCACCCAGCCGATGAAAAAGGTCCCAAAAACGATCCATAGCAGCGCTGGAAGCCAACCCCAACGTACAGCGACTATCGGACCTACGATCGGTCCAAGAGCGGCGATGGATTTGAATTGATAGCCATAAAGGACGTTGCGGCTGGCAGGTGTAAAGTCGACCCCATCCATGTACATGGTGGCTGGGGTTGCCTTTTTCGGATCGGGTTGGATGATATTCTTGTCGATGGTTCGGGCGTAGAAGCCGTAACCTACAGCGATGCCCAGTACCCCGATAAGTAAGATAATTAGCGAATTCATGGGTTCTCACTCCTTTGAAGAGAGTAAAAGATCGCTGTTGGTTTGATAACGGTATTCGAAATTATCCTCCAATCATCCTCCTTTCTTTGCTTTACCATGACTTACTCCGGACCCCACGAATAAACCACGTATGCGGAGTTGTATGACCGCATGCTGGATGGGTCTAATTTCCACAAGATTAAACACTATAAACTGCTTGAGGATACTTAATAAGAGTGAAACGATCACCCTTATTACATATTGGTTATTTCGTGTAGCCATCGATGCCCGGATCATGATAATCCGGGTGTGGGGGGTTGATGAGGTTTAATTCACTGAACCAGACATGTGTGATGTGAGTGATTTTAATGGTCTTCATGGACCCAATGGGCGTGTTCTTGGACCAGTATCTTGATTAAGTGGGGTCATCCATGAGTTGAATTCAGCATAGCACCCAATTTTTGGTCGAAGAAGTGGAAGGTGTCACAATTGGGAGGGAAGAATAGCACCTCGGTACTATTCTATGTGAGATTTGTGCAGCGGGTAGCTAAAGTCTGTGATTTCAACAACTAGGGCACTTTTGCACCTGGACACCCAGGCAATCAGTTGTTGAAGAGAATTGTTGACATATCGATTTCAATTCGCAGACATGCGTAGGTTTCAGCCTGCTCATCACTACGCACTCGGAAGGGTGAGGCTGTGTTGGATACCAATTCCCCGAAAGGATGCAATTATCCAGGATCAACGTAGTGACGCAATTAATTACGCCCCTACATAAATGCCCAGGTGTCCTAGAATTTCTGTAATCTCAGACTCGATCAACCTCCCCGCGAACTTTTAATTCGCGAGGAGGTACCTGGGCGCGTCGATACTAAATTAATGTGCCAACGAACAACCAAACTATGGTGTCTCGATCAGATCCTCCGGACAGAGTTCAATGGAGCCTTTAAGATCGATATAGGGGCGGGTACCTCGCATCACCTCGATCAAACCCTCCGCTACGATACAATTGCCGGGTCTGGCTTCAGCGAATGTTTGATTGTAATCAACAAAGGCGAATGTCCCTGAATCTTCACTGAAGATAGCGACGAAAGGAATATCCCCGCTCGCAAACCAACGTCTGATCACTCCATATACACACATGGTCTGACCTTCATTTTCGAGCGTGACCTGATCCCATGTTACACATCCCGAAACATTGGTTGGTACAGGTGAAGGTTGGGGTGTATCGGTTGGTTCTGGAGCTGTTGTGGGGGTCAAGCCGAACGTGACGGTGATGATGGGTAGAGGGGTATCCGTTATCGTAGGTGTTGACTCTGTCATCTGCGTGACATATTCTTTTCCAGGCCCCATGACCAAGATGACGATCGCAGCGACGACAGCAATACCGATCAAGATGGGAATGACTCGTCGCAGCAGAGATCCTAGATCAATCCGAATTCTCTCACTTTCAACTTGGCTGGCCCGAATTCCAGCAAGCCCCTCGGCTATGTCCTCATCCCGGAAAGTCCCTCGTAATAAGGAAACATCTTCCTCAGCGGAAGCTTGAGGGGTGAAGGGAGGGACACGAATGGTTTCTTCTTCAGGCGGTGGTGGAGGCGGTGCTGGTCTATCTTCCAGTGGATACTTTTCTTGAGGTTCATCACCAAATACGACTCTCTGACGGAAATCTGTGGCGAAGTCAGGAGGTCGTTCTTGAGTAAAGGGGGGGGTCTTAACCGCAGGCTTCTCTACAAGTTCTTTGTTACATAGGGGACATGTGTCAAGGCCGCGCTCGATCCACTCAGCGCAGTAAGGGCATTTCTGCATGCTCGTTAACCACATAGGTGGATCAACATCGCGCCGACAATATCGACAGAAGATCGCTTCATCCTGGATCTTCTCTCCGCAATGTGGGCAATCTTGCATGTAGCGCATCCGTCCTCGGGTGGTTATATTGTAGCCATGTACATTATCGACGCAATGTAGTATTTCTGAACTATTCTGAATGAGGGATCAATATCGCGTTGTGTTGTATTCATCAGGCCTCAGCTTTGGTAGAGGCGACAAGTGGTGTATAGTGTCATCGAATGCGACGAGTGAACTGGATGAAGGTCAAGAGGTTAAAGAATCATGGATGGAGCGAAGGAACCCGATCGATTTCCATGTGAGGATCCGCACCGTATTGATTTCAACGAGGACAACGTGCGTATAGGCATCGATATTGGGGGCACCTTCACGGATTTCGTGTTTTTTGATGAAGAGCTGCGGGCTTTCTATACATACAAAGTACTCTCGAATCCCTTGAATCCAGCTCAGCCAGTGTTGGATGGGTTGGAGGCTTTGGATCTTAAGAAACCACCCTCCATCATTCATGGTTCTACAATCGCCACAAACGCGTTACTAGAACGTAAAGGAGCACGCACGGCGCTCATATCAACCTATGGGTTCCGGGATGTGATCGCCATAGGCCGGCAGGTCAGGAGTGAATTGTATGATTTCGCCGCACATCGTCCGCAACCGCTCGTTCCTGAAGAGTTGCGTTTGGAGATTAAAGAGCGTGTGGACCATCGAGGAAATGTCATCACGCCCTTGAATGAAGAAGGGGTAAAGGACCTTTGTGAGAGCTTAAAAAACCTGGATGCTGAATCGGTCGCCGTATGCCTGCTTTTCTCATTTGCATATCCGACTCATGAGAAGACTATCGCCCGCGTTTTTCGAGAGGCGGATTTCTTCGTTTCGCCATCGTGTGAGATTTTGCCAGAATTTCGAGAATACGAACGCACGAGCACCTCAGTTATCAATGCATATGTCTCGCCGATCGTGGATCGCTATCTACAGCAGCTTAAAGATCGGTTGGAAGACGTTGATTTCCGTATGATGCAATCCAACGGAGGCAGCATTCGAGCTTCCCAAATCAGAAAACAAGCTGTGCGATCGATCCTCTCAGGACCGGCGGGCGGAGTAGTCGGTGCCTTCCATATTGCGAAAATTGCGGGTTTTGAGAACGTGATTGGTTTTGATATGGGAGGCACTTCAACCGATGTTTCGTTATGCGCCGGCGATATCAGGATCACAAATGAAGCCGAGATAGATGGGTTTCCGATTCGGATTCCTATGATCGATATTCACACTGTTGGTTCAGGGGGAGGATCGATTGCTTATGTTGATGCTGGCGGTGCACTTCGAGTCGGACCTCAAAGCGCTGGAGCAGACCCTGGTCCCGTTTGTTATGGCTTGGGAGGAACAGAGCCCACCGTGACAGATGCCAACCTTGTTCTCGGACGCCTCATGCCTGAGTATTTCCTGGAGGGTCGAATGTCGCTCGATAGCCGAAGCGCACAGTCCGCACTCGAAGACTTGGCAGAGCAGGCGGGAATTTCAGCCCAATCCGATCTCTCTCGATCGCAGACCGCAGCACTCGGTGTAATCCACGTTGTCAACGCTCGCATGGAGCGCGCCTTGCGAGTGATCTCCGTGGAAAGAGGACACGATCCGAAAGATTTCACCCTCGTCTCTTTCGGAGGTGCGGGTGGTTTACATGCAGCCCAGCTTGCACGAGCGTTGGGTATCCCTCGCGTATTGATCCCACCGACAGCCTCGACTCTGTCTGCTTTGGGAATGCTTACAGCTGATGCCGTCAAGGATTATGTCCAAACGGTGATGTTGCCCGGTACCACCGCGATCGAAAAACTGGAGACACTTCTTGAACCCTTGGTGGATCAATGTTTGGATGAGTTTCAACAAGAGGGGATTTCGAAAGATCGGATTATCCTTCAGAAGGATCTTGATATCCGCTATGAAGGACAAGGGTATGAATTAACAGTTCCTCTATCCGCTGAATTCGAACAGAACTTTCATGATTCACACATGCAAACCTATAGTCACAGCTCGCCCGATTCGCCGATCGAGATCGTCAATGTGAGACTTCGGGGGATAGGTGGTGTGCCCAGACCGCCTCTTCCGAGAGCACCACTTGGAACGGAGGATCCGGAAGAGGCGTACTTGGGGCAAAGACCTTTTGTCCTAATAGACGGAAGCGTCTCACCAAAACCTTTTTATCGTGGAGATCAGCTTAAACCGGGACATGTCCTTCGCGGTCCAGCAATTGTCGTATATAAAGACACGACCGTCTTTCTACCAGTGGGGGATCGGGCACGGGTTGATGAATTCTTTAATTTAGTTGTTGAGATTGGGAGTGAAACGTGAGGCGTGAAACGTGATACGTAACGAGTGATGCAAAAAAACCATTCTTGAGAGATCCCAATGTCTGATTTTGACCCCGTCCGCCTCGAAGTCTTCAAACACCTCTTCGCCTCCGTGGCTGAGGAGATGGGCATGGTGTTGCGTCGTACCGGATACTCGCCCAACATCAAAGAGCGGAGGGATTTCTCCTGTGCGATCTTTAACCGATCAGGGAAAATGATCGCGCAAGCTGCTCATATCCCGGTTCACTTAGGTTCGATGCCATTATCTGTAGCGGCTGGTATTGAAGCGTTTGAATTTTCACCCGGTGATGTCGTGATTCTGAACGATCCATTCCGAGGGGGTACCCATCTTCCAGATATCACCCTCATCACGCCGGTATTCATCGATCATGAGGGCGAACCGGATCTTCTTGGTTTCACCGCGAACCGGGCACACCACTCGGATGTGGGTGGGATGACCCCAGGATCGATGCCTCTCTCTCATGAGCTTTACCAGGAAGGTGTCATCATCCCGCCATTGAAATTAATTGATGGAGGTGAAATCAATCAAGGGCTTTTTGATATGTTGTTAGCGAACGTCCGTACACCAGGGGAACGCGCGGGGGATATCCGTGCCCAAATCGCAGCCAATCAAAGAGGCGCAACTCGAATGGGGGAACTGGTGGACCGTTATGGTCGTCCACAAATCGAGGAGTACATGCGTGGTTTACTCGAGTATGCCGAGCGTATGACCCGACGGCTTATCGAGGGTATCCCTGATGGGGTTTATCGCTACCACGATTTCATGGACGATGACGGCCTGGTTGGTGAACCAGCCAGAATTGAGGTCGAGGTGACCATCCAAGGGGATGAAGCGATCATTGACTTTGCGGGAACTTCACCTCAAAGGCGAGGAAGTATAAACGCGGTCTACGCCATAACCTTATCGGCCACACAATATGTCTTTCGGACACTGATCGGGATGGATATCCCTTCAAACAGCGGGTGCCTAGCGCCGATACAAGTGATCGCTCCTGAAGGGTCCTTAGTCAATGCCAGATCACCCGCCGCTGTAGCTGGAGGGAATGTCGAGACATCACAGCGGATCGTTGATGTGTTGCTCGGAGCGCTTTCTAAGGCGTGTCCTGAACGAGTCCCTGCCGCCAGCCAAGGGACGATGAACAACTTGACCATTGGTGGTTGGGATAACATGCGAGATCGTCCTTTCGCCTACTACGAGACCGTTGGCGGGGGAATGGGTGCTTGCCCTGGAATGGATGGTGCGGATGCAATCCATACGCACATGACCAACACGATGAACACGCCCATTGAGGCGTTGGAATTCGCGTACCCCTTTAGAATTCGTCGTTACGAAATTCGCAGTGGTTCGGGTGGAGGTGGGAAGCATAGGGGAGGTAACGGCATCATTCGAGAGATCGAATTGATGGAGAATGCTCAAGTGACGATTCTTTCGGAAAGGCGGAGATTCGAGCCGTATGGTCTAGCGGGGGGTGAACCCGGTTTACCAGGAAGGAATATCTTAATCAAAAAAGGTGAAGAAAAAGAGCTTCCTGGCAAAGTATCATGTGAAGTCGAGGCGGGTGACATCATCAGTATTCAGACACCTGGCGGAGGTGGATTTGGTGAGAAAAGCAGTCGTCGATAGCCGGAAACACGAGATCGTCTCATGATTTCACGATTCTGGGTTCATCCTTCTTCTACATGTCATGTTGGAAAGATGAGACTTGTCGCTTCCTGATCGCACGAAGGCAACTATAATTATGTGATAGTTGATTAACGATCCTTGGAATCATAGAGGAATTTTCGATGCATTATTTCGAATCACTGGAGTACTCAGAATGAGTATCAGTCAGCTTGCCAGAGACATCAAAGAGTCACCGACATTGAGGCTCAATGAGGAGGCTCGTATCCTGAGGGTGAGAGGGGAACCGGTCATCCATTTAGGCATTGGTGAGCCTAAAAACCAAACCCCGATCACGGCTATCCTGGGATCTGCCGCGAAACTCAAGACCGGGGACATCAAATACACACCGACCGATGGTTTACCATCCTTGAAAAAAGCGATCATCCGCTACACGGAAGAGCACTACAACAGGCTCGTTGCTCCTGAGAATATCATCGTCTCGACCGGCGCGAAGCAATGTCTCTACAATGTGCTCTTCTCGATCGTCAATCCCCAAGATGAGGTCGTGTTGCTGGCCCCACATTGGGTGAGTTATCCAGAGATGGTCAAAATGGTATACGGGATACCCGTTGTCGTTACACCTGAAGACGGCACATTCCACCCGAGAATGGAGGACATCGAAAGGGTCATCACCTCCTATACCAAAGCGATCATCATCAATAGCCCTAATAACCCCTCAGGAATCGTGTTCTCTGAGGAATTCATCGCGGAGGTCGTAGATTTTTGTGAACGTAAAGGCATCTACATCATCATGGACGACATCTACCACAAGTTGGTCTTTGATGGCAAAAGGACCCCCATCGCGTACGAATATACAGACAAGGACCTCGAAAACAGCAGATTGATCGTGGTCAATGGCGTTTCGAAGCTTTATGGCATGACGGGATTCCGCCTCGGTTGGGTGGTTGCACCGAGAAAGCTCGTAGAGGTAATGATTAATATCCAATCACAAATAACATCCAATGTCCCTGTTGTCTCCCAAGCAGCAGCAGAGGGCGCGCTGACCGGTGTGCAGAGTGTTGTCGAGAGCTTGCGATTGACGATCCAGAATAACCGCGACGTGATGATGCAGGAGCTGAATACATTCAATGGAATTCGGGTGACGAAACCTGAAGGGACCTTCTATTGCTTACCTGATTTCAGGGCATACAACGAAAATTCAATAGAACTCGCGGAATTCTTGTTGAGTAAAGCTTTGGTGGTCACAGTGCCAGGGATCGCCTTTGGTATTGAGGGACATCTGAGGTTGAGCTACGCTGGATCGGTGAAGGACATCACTGAAGGAATCGAACGTATCAAATGGGCACTGGATCCCGAATCGCCTAATGAAATCTACATCGGTGATCGTAAGCTGGTAAGGGATTGGCTATGAACAACCTATTAAATATCCGAACCCCCGCTCAATCGGAAGCCGGTGCGCTGCATAGTGATTACGGTTTGGAGAATCACGGGCTCACCAATCTGAATACCGTCTTCTGGAATCTTCCCACTGAAGCGCTTTATGAAGAGATAACCTTCAGGCGTGAGGGTAAGATTTCGTACCAAGGACCTGTGATTGTCAATTCTGGCAAGCACACCGCTCGGGCAGCGAACGATAAATACATCGTTCGTGAAGCGTCTACCGAAGATCAGATCTGGTGGGGTGAATACAACCGTCCCTATTCTCCTGAGAAGTTCGAAGAGCTTTACAGCCGACTTCAGGGGTTTGTCCAAGGCCGAGACCTGTTTGTCCAGGACTGCTACGCCGGTTCGGATCCTGAATATCGGATACCCGTAAGGGTCATCACCGAGTATGCATGGCACAGTCTGTTCGCTCGCAATATGTTCCTGCTCCCAAAAAACGCCGAGGAATATCGTCAACATGTGCCGGATTTCACTGTGCTGGCAGTCCCTTCGTTCAAAGCTTTTCAACCCATTGATAGCACACGTTCCAACACCTTCATCATCCTAAACTTTGAACAGAAGCTGTGTATCATCGGTGAGTCAGCGTATGGTGGTGAGATCAAGAAATCCATCTTCACATTGTTAAACTTTCTGCTTCCAAATGAAGGTGTGATGCCCATGCATTGTTCGGCCAATATGGGTGCTGATGGAGACGTCGCTTTATTCTTTGGTCTTTCTGGCACGGGTAAGACATCACTCTCCGCTGATCCAAAACGAAGGCTCATCGGGGATGATGAGCATGGATGGAGCGATCGAGGGATCTTTAACTTTGAGGGTGGATGCTATGCGAAGGTCATCATGCTCTCCTCGTCAGCAGAACCTCAGATTTATGCTTGCACCCAGAGATTCGGCACCATTCTTGAAAATGTAATTTATGATCCTGTCACCCGTAATATCGATTTAGATGACGACGAGATCACAGAGAACACACGTGCCTCTTATCCCTTGGACTTCATTGATAACGCTGTTCCAGAGAAGATGTCAGGACATCCAACCAACATCATTCTCCTCACTTGCGATGCCTCCGGCGTGATGCCTCCCATCGCCCGCTTAACGCCTAATCAAGCGCTTTACCAATTCATATCTGGGTACACAGCAAAGGTCGGTGGGACAGAAGTAGGGCTTGGTGAAGAACCTGAGATCACTTTCAGCACCTGCTTTGGCGCACCGTTCATGGTACGAAATCCTTCTTCTTATGCCGATTTGTTGAAGAGGAAAATCGAAAGATACGGCGTTAATTGCTGGTTGATCAACACCGGTTGGGTTGGTGGTCCTTATGGAGTGGGGAAGCGTATCAGCATTAGCTACACTCGCGCCATGCTAGAGGCGGCTCTAACAGGATCTCTGCTGGGGAGTGAGTTTGTACAGGATCCCGTTTTCCGTTTTGAAGTTCCAAGATCGTGTGATGGGATTCCGGCGGATGTGCTTGATCCATCCAGTTCGTGGCCGAGTCGTGATGAATACATGGATAAATATCAACAATTAGCCACGCGTTTCATGGATAATTTCAAGAAATTCGCACCCGATTGTCCGCCAGAGGTCATAGACTCCGGTCCGGTTTTGTCTTGATGTATTGAGAGCAATTGGTGATTTCGCAGGCTCCCCGTAAGCTATATGCTTGCGGGGAGCTACATAGTAATACCTTTTGTTGGCGTTAGCAGTACGATATATCTCATGATCACTCTTAATGGTGAGGATCGACCACGCAAAGTGTAATCTTAGGTAAAATAGTGCAGTTTCTATAGGTTCAAGGCCATGAAGGATCCGGTCCGAAAGCGCGATTTGACTAAGACCACATACTACACATGGGGAGTCCGTTTCCTGGCGCTCGCGTTCGTGCTGAGTGCTATTCTTGGCAGTATCCTGATCTACAATGTAGTCCGCGATTTAACCGCCGGCTATACCGGTGTGGGTTTAAACCCCTTCCGACCTGTGGACCAAGGCTCGGACGAAACTCTATTACCTGAAGCTACACCGACGATGGTTGAATTCGTAGAGACGCCTCAACCATGGGATGGGAAAGCGCGTGTGACGATCCTTGTCATGGGGATTGATTACCGCGACTGGGTAGCGGGTGAAGGTTCGCCCCGAAGTGATAGCATGATGCTGGTGACCATTGATCCGATCACCATGCAGGCTGGCATGCTCTCGATCCCTCGCGATCTCTGGGTCGAGATCCCAGGATTTGGTTTCAATCGCATTAACGCCGCTTATGCTTTCGGGGAGGGTTACCGGCTTCCTGGTGGTGGCCCTAATTTGGCGGTCAAGACAGTTGAGAAGCTTCTCGGTGTGCCGATCCCATACTATGCGGTCATCGATTTTCGTGCTTTCGAACGCATTATTGATGAACTCGGTGGGCTCGATATTGAGGTTGCTGAACGAATTAAGATCTCCGCCATCGATCGCCATGAGCGATGGCTGGAGCCAGGAATTCACCACCTTGATGGACCGGATACCTTAGCCTACGCTAGGGCGCGCAAAGGAGCGGGCGGTGATTTTGGTCGAGCAGAACGACAGCAACAAGTCATCCGAACTGTATTGGATCATCTTGTCACCCTGGACATGCTTCCGACGCTGATCACGCGTGCTCCAGCGCTCTATCAGGAATTGGCGGGTGGTGTGCGAACAAATCTCGCTTTGGAACAGATCGTATCGATGGCATGGTTAACCGTTCGTGTCTCGCAGGATGACATTCGCCAGGGTGTCATTGGCCCTCCAAAGATGGTCGGTTTCTACACCCGACCCAGTGGCGCACAAGTGCTGAGGCCGGTTCCAGACCAAATTAGACAGCTTCGGAATTATATTTTCGTTGAGACGAGTGCATTCGGCCCATAACCTGATGGCTTTGTTTTGGTATGAGACACAAAGATGAGTGAGCATCCTAAGGGAACGATGGATCTTGAAGAAACTGGCGTGACAAAACCCTCGCCATCGACTCGTGCAGATCCACCGCTGACGGACACCCAACCGGTTCGAGCAGTTCGCGCCAAGGGGCAGGGGCGGCTTGTATGGATCTGGTTGGTGGTGGTGCCTATTCTTGTGCTCTTTGTGTGGGGTCTTGGCGCACTCATAGGATATGTTGAGGGATTGGAACAGCGTGAGGTGAATCAAATCCACATGATCGCGCAGTCCAGCAAAGAACAATTCAATCTTGCATTAGATGATTTGTTAGCTGGTAGATATGAATTTGCCCAACAGCGTCTTGAATATGTCCTCAGTCTTGATCCTCAGTATCCGGGAGCTGCCGACTTACTCGGGCAGGCGATGCAGGCCCTCAATAAACCAACGCCAACTCCCAGTCCGATCGTTACACCGACACCTTCTCCGACACCGGACTTAACCTCCTATGAGAGTGTGTTTCAGAGCGCCCTAGGCGTTTATAACCAGGGGGATTGGAGCGCGGCTCTCGATCTCCTGCTCGTACTACGCGGTGAGGATCCGACCTACAAAAATGCAGAAGTTAATCAGCTCATGCAGACAGCTTTACGTAATCGGGGAATGGACAAGCTTTTCCAAGGGCGATTGGAAGAGGGGATTTATGACTTATACCTTGCAGAGCGATTCGGACTGCTTGATTCGTATGCTTTGAGCTGGCGTGCATCCGCGGAATTTTTCATGTTCGCAAATAGCTACTTCGGATTGGATTGGCCTCTTTCGACTGAATATTTCGGTCAGATATGCTTGGCAGATATTTGGGGCGCATGCGCCAGGTATGCGCAGTCGTCTCGGGAATTCGGACATCTGCTGCTTGAAGAAGAGGCGTACTGTCGAGCGGTTCTTCAATATGAACAATTTTTCATTCATTTGGAGGATCAGGCCTTCGCGCCGACGGCTACCGAAGTCGCAGAAGCTTGTTTGACCGCAACGGCACCGACCCCAACTCCAACGGAGACCACAACGCCAACAGAGACTACAACGCCAGCGACGGAGACACCGGATGGGACGTTTACATCAACTCCCAGCCCTACAGTCACACCTTCGCCAAGTGTTTCTCCGACCTCCACGCCTACCACAGGAGGAACTACACCCACATCGACACCAACGCCCACACCGACACCATCAGCCACGCCAACGCCGTCACCGACATGGACACCAACGCCTTCGTTGACACCATCTTAAGCTATCCTCAAATTATGTAGGGGAGGTTCGCGAACCGCCCTTAGGCATTGAGGTTTCCGTATTAGAAGGATTTTTTGTCTACTCAACCCGATATGCAAGAACCTAAATCCTCTAAACAAATAATGCCTTTATCCATGACTCGAATCATTCGAACTTGGTGGCCTTTGGCTGCAAGTTGGTTCCTCATGGGGTTGGAGACTCCCGCGATGAGCGCCATCGTGGCGCGCTTACCAAATCCGAACATCAACCTCGCGGCATGGGGCGGGGTGGTGTTCCCCCTCGCACTCATCATCGAATCACCGATCATCATGCTGTTAGCTGCCTCCACTGCATTGAGCAAGGATTGGGATTCTTACGTCAAGCTTCGACGATATATGATGTGGGCCAGTGGGGTTCTCACCGCACTCCATATCCTTGTCGCCTTCACACCGCTCTACGACCTCGTGGTTGTTCGGCTGATCGACCCTCCAATAGAAATTGTTGAGCCTGCTCGAATTGGGTTACGATTGATGATACCCTGGACGTGGTCTATCGCTTATCGACGTTTTAATCAGGGGGTTCTGATACGTTTCGGTCACTCGAACGCGGTTGGAATCGGAACGGTTATCAGGCTTAGCGCGGATGGTTTAGTGTTGGCATATGGTCTGGTAAGGGGAGATTTAGCTGGGATTGTCGTAGCAACGCTGGCTATCTCATTTGGGGTGGTCAGCGAAGCGATCTATGCGGGTATACGAGTTCGTCCTGTGATACGAGATCAATTGAAAGTCGCTCCGAGGGTGGAAGAACCACTTACCTTAAGATCGTTTTCCTCTTTCTACATCCCGCTGGCATTAACCTCCCTGCTGACCCTCCTCACATTACCGATCGGCAGCGCCGCTCTAAGCCGTATGCCCATGGCATTGGAGTCGTTGGCAGTTTGGCCGGGGGTCGGGGGTTTGATTTTCATGCTCCGGAGTCTGGGTGTCGCATATAACGAAGTCGCAGTAGCGTTGCTGGATGAACCCTTGGCCATGAACTCTCTACGTCGTTTCGCATGGTATTTGGTCGCAGGAACGACCATCCTGCTGTTCCTCGTAGCTGGGACAGATCTTTCGACATTCTGGCTTGGACGTGTATCAGCCCTCGCCCCAGCTTTGGTCGATATCTCAAGGAAAGCATTGTGGTTTGCGCTTCTTCTACCGGGTTTAAACGCCCTATTGAGTTGGTTCCAGGCGTTGATCCTTCATTCGCGACGAACGCGTGGGATAACCGAAGCCGTGGTTGTCTCCTTGTGCACAACCGGGCTTGTTTTAATCCTAGGTGTCACATGGGGTCGTACGACTGGGCTGTATGTAGGTTGGACAGCCTTTAGCTTGGGTGCGCTTACTCAATCCTTGTGGCTATGGCGGCGAAGTCGACCTGCGGTGAATGTGCTAATACTGAAAGACAAGGCGTGGACCGCGGCGTGAGGTGAGGAACCCCATCTTGGCGGCCTAGTCCTCATTGATTTCAGAATTGCCAACAAATTTGGAGTGCGCAAGCTCTGCTTGCACTTCCTCACTCAGCCATACTCCTCTCCCTCATGTCATTGCGAGCCCCGTAGGGGCGAAGCAATCTCCTCAACGAAAAGATTTCATCCTCGCCTAACGGCTCCTCGCAATGGCACGAGAGAATGTATCATTCTGAGCACCGCCAAACAACTCATGATTGTGCATAATATGTCATTCTGAGCCGAAACGAAGTGTAGGCGAAGAATCCCTATGATGTATCTGATCTAGATGCTACATCATAGGGATTCCTCGTTGCTATGCTCCTCGGAATGACACAACCCTTTATGTCATGGCGAGCCCTTAACGGGTGAAGCAATCTCCTCAACGGAAAGATTGCTTCGTCGCCTAACGGCTCCTCGCAATGACAAATTGGGGGGAGGCTTCTCGCATTGACAGGTTGGGGGTTCCTCCCTCAATCCTAATCATAATCAATCGAGGTGCACGATCTGTTCGGATTGAGCGGATCGGTACAGCGCTTCTACCGTGCGAATGTGATTCCGTGTCTCATCCAGGGACAAGTAGTTCGGTGCCCCATCGAGAATTGCCGCGTGCATGTCCTCAATCTGCCCTAAATAGAGTTCCTTTTCAGGGACGGGTATCTCACTTGGTTCACCATCTCTTGGGTGAAAGACCATTTTGCGCGTTTCATCAAGGACAACAAAAGGCCGATTGAAAGATAATCTTCCTTCAGTGCCGATGATCTCTGCGCTCGTATAGAAGGGCGCACGGAAGGAGGACCCGATCATGGCGAGACGGCTCTCCGAATAATGCAACAAACCGGCAAAGGTCTCATCTACCCCTGTCTCACCCAACCATTGAGAGCCGGATACCCATGTAGGTTGACCCCCAATGATAAATTGGGCGAAACTTAAAGGATAGACGCCGATATCCCACAAGCATCCACCCCCATATTCGGGGACCAGTCGAATGTGATGGTGTTCCTGGATCGTGAAATTGAACACACCCCTCACGATACAAATTTCTCCCAACTTTCCGCTCTGAACCCACTCTCCAGCGAGGCGCGTTTGTGGATGATGGCGATACATAAACGCTTCTGCTAAAACTCGCTTATTTTGTACGCTTGCCGTGATCATCCGATCTACTTCGTCAACGGCGAGGGCGAACGGTTTTTCGCACAAGACATGCACACCCGCGGTCATCGCACGGATGCTCCATTCCGCGTGCAAGTGATTAGGTAAGCTGATGTAAACCGCGTCGATCGATCCACTGGTCAGCATCGACTCGTAGCTACCGAAGGCGGTGGGGATTTCCCACTCTCTGGCATAAGCTTCCGCTTTCTGTTCGTCACGGCTTGCGACGGCGACAAGCTCACCTCGTTGCGACATCCTAATCGCGGGGATGAGACGACGGTTGATGTTGGCGGTAGAGAGTAAGCCCCACCGGATGAAACTCATCCTCGACCTCCTCGTCGGATAATGATCACTCTTTGTAATGACTCAATAAATCTAATGACAATCTCTGATCACACAAGAAAAAGGATAAAAACACATCGTTTCGTGTAGCCATTATTTCAATGTTTAATTGCATGGTTTTAAACTTGAACAATAGGCGATATTGGCATACCGCAGGATAAAATGAGCTTGATTATTCATATTCTTAATTCTGATACCGCACGATAGAGGACAAAACACGTAACGACGAGTAATAAGCATGCAGAAAACCGATAGATTACATTTACCGATACGAATCCGATGAGCCACAATGCAAGCGGTGGTCCAAGGGCACTCCCGATGTCTCCAACGGCATAGATTACACCTAATGAACGTCCAAAATGAGTCTGATCGATTTTGTCACCAATGAGGGCTGGGATCAAAGCCTGGATTCCACCACCGGAAGTAGATGCGATCAATGCACCAAGTAAGGCAAGAAAGATCACCGAACCGCCCATGAACCACATGCCTACAGCTGCAAGGGTAATGCTCCCTGTGATCACCAGCCAACGTTGACCGACTGCATCGGAAAAGAACCCTGCGAGCGGACCACCGATCATACTGGTCCCAGCACGTAATGCGACAAAGGTCCCCGTTAGCGATACGATGGGAATCGCGACCTTTGACAGGACGAGATGTTCACCAAAAAGATCAGTTAGCCAGAGGATCGTTGTTGATGCCATCACTCCCGCATAAACAAAACGTATGGTCAGTGTAGGTATTGCAGCGAAGATTGTCGTCCGCCATGGGAACGACTTATCAAATGTACGAAATGTTACCTTGGTGTTTTTGTCTCGCACAGTTCGTGTTTCGGGCAAGAAGAGGATCCACATAAGTACGGCAATTCCGTTCAGTAACGCGCTCAGCCACAAACCGTTTCTAAACCCAAAAGTATCAGTGAAAAGACCCCCAAGGAATGCGGACAACCCTATGCCAAGGAAGAACCACATCTGAAACTGGCCACTTAAACGACCGCGATTCTCTTCATCTGTGACATCCAAAACAACGGTCGTGCCACCGATCCATAAACCTGACCAGGCAGCACCCCACAGAATTCGACCGATAAGCAATGATCCAAATCCTGTGCTGATCGCATAAAGGACAGTTGAGAGTGTCCCGATTGAAAGTGAACCGATCATGAGCCATCGTCGGGGAAATCGGTCGAAGAGTATCCCGGAGAGGACATTGAAACCTAAACGGACGATACGGTTTACGCCTAGCAAAATACCAACCATGGCAAGCGTCACGCCCGCTTGGTTTGCGATCTCTGGTTTAGGCAATACGGTGTAAAGTGTGCTGTCCCCAAGTAAGGAAAGTGCGATACCTACCCCTAGTGGAACTAACACACGCGATGGGGGAGATCTTGACCCAGAAATTGATGGGGAGAACATTCAGCCTCTAGAGAGGGTCTTGGATTGCGGGACGTTGTGAATCGTTCTCCACGGTTATCCTCAATCAGCCGGTTCAACAGACACAACGGCGTTGAACGTGTTCACATTCAACACCCACCGAGAGTCAAGTTGGAATTGACGGAATTGGTTCAAGTCGGAGGTTGTAAAGGTGTACGATCCTTCATCTGTCAGAAAAACGATTTCGTAGGTTTCCTCTCCGTCGCCCTCGATCTGGCCTTCAGCCATCGTGACCTGGGGCCAATATGGATCCAGATCAGATCCTGCGACGGTCACAGCGTCTACGGTTACATATTCATACTGGGTATAGGTACACCAATCCTCATAAATCTCATACACACAATCTTGGACGACCTCTCCATACCCGCTGCCAGTATCAACCGTATAAGGCGTTCCACAAACTTCGACAGAATTCACGGAGGGTTCGTCATCAGAGTGGTGATATTCAAGGCTGCAGCTGTGGATTTCGGTATCTGCTGGAATCTCATCCAACCACCCTTCGTACTCAACAGGACCTAGCCCTAAGATCGGGATGGTGCGGGTCCAGTTTACACTCTGCACCTCGCCGACCACCTCTTCGGTGCGTAAAAGTGTCGAGGCCAAGAAAATTCCGACTGCGACGCATAACACAATCGCGAGGATCGCGATCCCACTTATGCGGGCTGGTTGTCGTACTTTCGCTCTCTCCACAGGTCTACTCGGTGGGACTTCAGGCTTGGGGACGACGAGACTCGCACCGCAGTTGTTGCATCTTTGGGCCGTAGCCAGATTGGGTGAATTACATGCTGGGCACAGGATCTCCTCAGCAGGTTCGTCTCTGAAGGCACCGACGACCCGACCTGCCTCCCGCACCTCAGCTTCAGTAAGATCGCCACCACAAGCGCCACAGAATTTAGCATCGCCTGGGTTGCGCGCATCACAATAAGGACAATGGATGTCGGGTCCAACCTTAGCGCGGGCGATCTCCGCCTCGTCTTCGATGAGGACCTCCTCTGGACGCTGCTCGAATTGGACATCTTCTGGTTGGGGAGCGCCACAGGCATTGCAGAATTTGTTTGGACCAAGGTTGATCGTTTCACAGCGAGGGCAAGTCCACTGCAAATGCACATAACCGAGCCGCTTTCTTGCCATGTTTGATTATCTCCTTTGTTCGTAAAGATTCCACTGAAAGAGGTTATTTGTGTAGAGAGGATCAATCGATATGGATCGCAGGGGGCAACATGTACCCCTCATAGACCACTTTCCACTCTGTGATGTTAGTTTATTTCAGCCTACTCTCGTGATGATATAGGAACAATTACCCTTCCCGCTCATTCTACGCCATAGGTGTACAATCCAACAAACGATTGTTGTTTATCGTTTTTCTATGCAAGACTCCATAGAGTGTGTCGATCTTATCCTTCGCTCAAATTACAGATTGCAAATCTTATCCCGAATGTAACACGGAGGCAAATTGAAGGATGAGATGGAGGGAGGGGCATTGGTGAAGATCACGAGCATAAAGTCCAGCATGACACCGGTCACCATTATCTTGTTGATCGCGATGCTGCTCGCTGCATGCAAATCCAGTGAACCAACCACGCCACTTGTTGGTGGACCCATCACAATCACCCCGCCTCCGACTGAAAGGGTCCCGAGATCTGCCACTCCGATCTTACCCACAATCACGCCTACACCGACGACGACACAGGTGCTTATTGATGGTCTCGTCGAAGATTGGGTTATCTACCCAACGCTTCTCACGGATTGGGAAGAAGATGCGATCGCGGAAGGTTTTGATCTCAAATCCGTGCGGGCTTTTACCAATGATCACTACCTTTACCTGATGTTAGACAGCTACGGCCTTTTTGGGGATTATGTGTTAATTGAACTTGACATCGACATCGATAGCGACGGTACTCAGGACTACATCGTACGTTTCGACCCTAGGTTGAGCGAGCATGAACTTGAGAACTTCACAAGTGGCGAGTCATTTCGAAGCATGATGATGGGAACATTCTCCGCTCAGGGAGAGGTGGTGGAGGTAAAGCTACCTATTGGCCTCCTCGGTGGGGTAGAGAACTTTATTATCAGGGAAATCCGGGTGATGACGGGGGTATGCTGCGAGGCGGATTGGATTAGTATCGACGAGATGGGACCAGTTTCGGTTGTGAGGACGAACGAGTTGGAGATGACTTTCGGTGAACGGTATGCATATTGGTCTTCAGTTCCTTTCTCAGGACCGGCTAGCTCACTTTTCATCATCAATGACAAGCACTTCGATGGCCCTCGAGGAATGGTCCTGGGTCAGGAAGGAACTCATGCGTATGTCATTAATGAATATTCTGGAGAACTGAGTCTGGTGGATCTCGATCCTGCTTCCCCCGGATTTGCTAGCGTGAGGGTCATCAAAGAAGATGTCTATGTTTTAGCCGATATTAGCGTTAATCAGGATGAAACCCTAGCTTACTTGAGTCGGGAAGAAGGTCCGAGTGATCCACCACAGGGTCAAAATGTGATTACAAAGTTGTACATGGAAAGTGGCGAGGTTGTGACGGTGGTGGATCAGTTTGACCTACCTACAAATTTTGTGCTGAGCCAGGATGAGAGCGTAGGTTATGTCGTAGATCTGGCACGATCAGGGTTCTATGAATTGGATCTGGGGACGAGCGTGGTTACACCCATCGCGACCGGATTGGATGAGCCATACGCAGTGGATGTGGATGAAGATGAGGGGTATGCCTATGTAGTGACAAAGCCGCCGGCTGCAGGCGATTATCCCCTTGGAAGTCTACTGAGGATATCCTTACTATCTGGCCGCGTCACAAGCAGTGCCCACCAAGTACTTCTTGGACCGACAAGCATTGCTTTAGCCGATGACGGGCGCTTGGCTTTCATTACCGAGTACGGTCATGGTGGAAAATGTAATGGTAGTCTGAGCGTTGTCAATCTCGATGCTCAGGCTGCGGATTATGGAAATAAACTTGTTCTCCTTCAGGGTCTTTGTGGCCCGCATGATGTGGTCCTTGATTTGGAAGAAACGATGGCCTACTTTGTGGAAGTTGAAAGTTCGAGGCTAGGTGCGATTCGGATCGATATTGATGAAATGTTCTCACCCTCTCCGTGATCTTGGTTCAGCAGATTGAT
>CP070708.1:2505991-2525705 GCA_020350285.1 Anaerolineaceae bacterium | reverse complement strand
ACAACATCGGGTACGTGCTCCAACGCGAGTTCAACCGATTCTTTACCACATCCAGCTTCAGCAACCACGGTGATATCGGGTTGCGCATCCAAGAAGGCTCTTACACCTTGTCGCACGACCTCATGATCGTCTACGATGAGTACAGTTATTTGTCCGCTCATGCTGCCACTCTGGTCCGCTGGGATTCTTTATGATTGTGGTAGGTGCTTTTTATCCTGACCTTGGTCCCTCTTCCAAGAGCGCTTTCAACCAGAAGCTCCCCATTGATCATCTCGGCCCGTTCGGACATTGAACGTAATCCTAATCCGTGATGCTGTTTGGTGGTGTCAAACCCACGGCCGTTATCGGATATTGTCAGTGTGAGTTCCTCCGTTTCACATACCAACCGGATCTCGGCGCGATCAGCCTGACTATGTCTGGCGACATTGGCCAATGCACCTTGAACGATGCGGAATAAGGCTTGTTCAATCTCCAAAGGAAGCGACTTCTCATTTTGGATACGGACAACAATTTCGATACCGGTTTGATTCGAACAATCAAGAGCATACTCTCGCATCGCAGTTGCCAGTCCCCGACCTTGAAGGGCAAAAGGTCGTAATTCTTGAATCAGATCCGTCAACTCTTGGCGCACTTCGTAAAGCAGCTTCTCAGCCTCGATGAGATGCCCCTCGGCCTCATTTGGGTCAGGATGAAAATGTGCTCGGGCGGCGCCAAGTTGGGCTGAAGCAGCAAATGCCTGTTGTTTGACGCTATCGTGAAGATCGCGGGCCAATCGGTTGCGCTCCTGCATTATGGACAGTTGTTGCCGTTCTTCGAGCAAGTTTTCTAATTGGGCGGCCATGTGGTTTAGACCCTGGGCAAGTCGACCCAGCTCATCCCCCGAAGGATCATCAACGAAAACCGAAAAGTCGCCCTGGCTCCAAGCATCGGCGGACAGAAATAGTTTCTTCAATCGCCACACGAGTCCGCTTGCAGTCAAGGATCCAATGATGGTCCCCAATACAGCAGCAAAGATGGTGATAAACAATAGACTTATGCCAACCTGTCGTGCGATTTCGGCGAATGTCCATACCTCACCAATTCCCGTTTTTCGCATGAACGCCACAGCGCCTAAAATCTGATCCTGATCACTTTCGCTGAGAATCGGTGCTGCCTTGTGAACGACTCGGTACTTTTCTTTCAGCACAGGCACCGCACCGACCATTCTGTTCTTCGCGCCAAAGGTGTACAAGTTATTGTGATCAGTCTCACCCGCGAGAGCTCGTCGTAAAGGTTCTTCCAAGCCAGGTATCTCGCTGACATTGAAGATTTCTCCAATGCGTGTGTTTTCGAGGAAACCATGAGGCAACGTATCGATTAATTCCCCATCTGCGTTAAGGAAGATCACGTACGTGATATTGGTCGTAAAGGCTCCGAGGGTGAAATTGCCCAGCATAATTGGCTCAGTATCTGTAGAGTCCGCCATATACTGGCCAAGATGCTCGCGCAATCCCTCAATATCTGGGGGAATCATCGAGAGATATGAGCTGACGAGGGGGGTGTATTCTGCATGTAGATCCTCAAATACCAACTCCGGCTTGACTTTGGTCTGCATGGCCAGATTGACGGCTAACCCAATGATGAAGATGATTTCAAGGATAAGCAAAGCTGCGACAGTGACCAGGGTATAGCTCAAAGTCAACTTCCATCGAAGTTGACGAAGACGGCAAACCACAAAAGATACTATCCTTCGCATCGCTTTATATTTAGTGGTCAAACTCTCTCCCGCGTTCCACGCACCTCGACTACATATTTAACTATCGTGCAGGAGTTTTAGTTCAACCGGATTTAGTAGGTAAAGATATGTTCACTGAAAATACTACCCTTGAGAAGTAGGATGGGGGAATTGTGTGGGTAGGGGTTGCATTCAAGCACACAAATACCGATTCTCTTCTCGTGGCAGTACTTCATCAGTGGATCCATTAATGCATCCATCATAAAGCTAGCTTTGAGGAGAGGCATGGGCACAGAGGATGGTTCTTTGCCCCACTAGGGAGGGGTATAAAACTGTCCTGCAGGCTCGTGTATTCGGAAGTGGCTTATCTTATGATGTAGCCGCGGGGAATGAAGCTAAATCCTGGATTCTGCAGCGAACCAGAGTTTATTTCATTTCATGTGGCACATAAGTGATAAGGACGGTTTCGTTTAGCCAGTGATTCGATCTTGATTTTTGTTTGTAACTAGAGGGAAAAGGATGACGCCCCGGTTGCCGCCGAGGCGTCGGTTGGAAAGCCAGATTAGCCCTAAGAGAACTATATAGACTTTCCTATGCTTAAAGATACTCGATTCTCCTTGCGACTTCAACCCAACTCGAAGATCCCAGTATGAACGGCATCAATCATACCCATTTCAGACAATGGACATAGCTTAAAGGTAACCAGGGAAATGGGGGTTCAATGGATCACTCCATTGTAAGGGCAGCATAGGATGGTGATTCTTACGTTATCTACTTCCTATCCATTTGAGGAGATTTTTCGGTGCACCTAACAAAACCGCATCTTTGTCATAAAGCAGTTCTGGAGTGTCTTTGGTCCGTTGTCGAACCTGATGATCCCACTCTGCCCAAGGCGTTGGATCTGTATTACAGGGCACGTCTTCAAGGTTTGCTAAAGAAGGCATGGGCTTACGTCACCGGAGGTGATCGCGGGCTTGTTGATCTGAATGTGATCAAGAACGAGAAATTTATATACAGCTGGCGCTATGTCGGTGTTCGAGATGTGCAGATCAATCGAATCGTGGGCAGTGAAAAGCTGTGTAATTCCTTCGATAAAGCATTCTACCCGGTACGAACTCAAGATGAGGCTCGCTGGTTAATTGTCGCAATCTCCAAGTTGAACGGCGCCCAATCACCTCCGATAGATCTAGTTCAAATCGGTTCGCGATACTTTGCTCAGAACGGCCAATATCACATTTCGGTGACCCGAGCGATGGGAAAGAAAGTGATTAAAGCCTATGTGACTCGATGGGATATCTCTGAGAGGTCGGTCGGACATCGTTGGAAGGTCACTTTGACTCAATCACCCGAATGCATCACTGATGACTTTGTTCACCTACGCAAAGCTCAGCTGATCGAGAGGTAAGTGAAGGAGTGGATTACGTTGCCGAATTTTGATGTCTTGGAAACGCTTATCCATTGGATTGATCGGGAGTTACATGGATCGGATGAGGAAACGGATGTTTGGGATGGATATTTGCAAATCGTTTTGAAGGGTTATGTATCCCAATTTGAGCCTCCCCCTGATATGTGGGCTGAAATAAAGGCGAAAGTGCAACGAGAGGCGGTTTTGAATCAAGTTCATTCATGTGTGCCGTAAGAAATGCGTCTAAAGGAGGTGATGTTTTCAAGAACGTAGAAACGGAACGCTTCGATCAAATCACAAATGAAAACCGAAGGACGAGGAGAAGATCATGAAATCCAGATACTTGTACACCCTGATTAGCCTTGGGATGGTGGTGATGATGCTGTGTGCATCTTGCCGGGCAGCAGAGGAGACCGAGGTCGCACCTGTAGAAGCGCCTGTTGTAGAGACCAAGGCGGAAGAGCCAGAAGCCGTTGTACCGGCAGAGGAGCCAGCAGCGGAAGAGCCTGTAGAGGAAGCTGCGGTCTTGGATGCATACCGCATCGCGATCCTGGCTGACATCACAAGCTCAAATGTGTGGAATCTCTTTGGACCCGGCGCATCGGCCTACAACTATGTGGTGCAGAATGGTTATTGGCCCGGTTTGTTCACCTTATCTGACCACCGATTTGACTTTGTCCCGCAGGTGGCCACCGATTTCGCATCGGTTTTAGAGCAGGAAGGTGATTTATGGGTCTCCACGATCCCTCTCAAGGAGGGATTCCTGTGGAGTGATGGGACGGAGATCACAGCAGAGGACATGGTCTTCACTGCTCAAGTCGTGATGGATTTTGAGCTCAGTGGTAACTGGGATTACGCCACGAGCAACATCGATCATATTGAGGCCATCGATTCCAGAACGGTAAAGATCTTTTACACCGAAAAGCCGGGGCTAGCTGTCCACGAATATGGCATTCTGCAAAATCCCATCGTCCAGAAATCCTTCTGGGAGCCGAAGTTGGCTGAAGCGTATGTGGCTCTGGACTCCGTTGCGGATCTCGATCCTGAGAGCGAAGAGTACATCGCAGGCCTTGCTGAGGCGCAGCAAGTGTTGTATGGCGTCGAAGCTGAGGGAGAGCCGGTCTATGGGGCATATATGTTTAACAAGTGGGAAGTGGGAGCCTTTGTAGAAAATGACGCCAACGAACTGCACTTCTACAATGGCGTAACCGTTGAAGAGTTCGCAGGTGGGGGGTACCGCGAAAATCTGGAAGGGGTTTACGAATTCGAAGCCCATGGAGACATCTCGGGAGAACCCGATCTGTCTTTTATCAGCGGTCCTCATGCTAATTCCGTGGTCTACAGCGTCTACAGCCAAGATGCCGCTGTGTTGGCTTTGCTGAATGGCGACGTGGATTACATCTACAACCCCAGCGGTTATGGACCAGGACTTCAAGCTCAACTTGAAGGACATCCCGATGTGACAATTGCGGAAAATCCCCGCAATGGTTGGCGTTTCTTGGCCTTCAACTTCCGGGTTTCACCGCTGGACGACATCGCTGTGAGACAAGCGATCACCTGCATGATCGATAAGGAATTCCTCACCACCAATATCTTGCAGGGTGCGGCGTTCCCGGCGTACACACCGGTGCCGGAAGGGCTCGCCTTCTGGTACAACCCTGAAGTTACCAGAATTTGTTATGGCCTCTCAGAGCAAGAGCGAATGGTTTGGGCAGTGGAGCGATTACGCGAAGCTGGCTACTCATGGGAGGTTGAGCCCAGTTGGAACGAGGCTCGCGGTGGTTCGATCGATTGGGGTGAAGGTCTGAAAATGCCTGACGGCTCGGATGTGCCTGAATTGCTGCTCCTTGCTCCCAGCCCTGGATACGATCCCCTAAGGGCGACCAGTGGTGTTCTGATCGAGCAGTGGGCCGGAATGTTAGGGTTCCCTGTTCGGGCACAATTGACCAACTTCAACAACATCCTTAACGAAACTTTGGGAGGTGGAGGCAACTGGGACATGGTGGTCGTGGGATGGAACCTGACGACTTTCCCTGATCACATGTGCGACTTCTTCCTTGAAGAATATGGCGGCCCCTTCGCCTTCACAGGTTATGCCGGGGAGGAACTCTCCCAGATGTGTGTGGAGTTCAAAGCGAGTACAGATCTGGAAGAAGCCCGTCTGCTTGGCTTCAAGATGCAAGAGCTTCTCGCCACCGAATTACCGTATACATACCTCTTTGCCAACCCGGTGAAGGATGCTTACAACTTCACCTCCGTCGACTACCCATTCACCGAGGTGCTAGATGGCATTGAAGGTCTATACGGTCAACAACATCTCGTTGTAGCACCTGAGTGAGAGAGGATAGCGCCTTCGCTCCTCCTAATGGAAGGGGGGTGGGTAGTCCACCCCCCTATCCCCTTATCCATTACCCAACGAGGTGATCGGCATGAGCAACTACATCCTGAGACGTTTATTACAAATCGTCATCACGCTGGTGATCTTTCAGACCTTATTGTTCATAATCCTCGATGCCCAACCAGGCGATATCACGCTTCAATACCTCACTGATCCAAGGGTTACCCCAGAGATACGCGATCAGATGCGGGTTGCTCTCGGACTGGATAAGCCTCCCATCGAGCGATACATGCAATGGCTGAGGAACTTCACCACAGGGAACTTGGGGATTTCATTTAGTCATTATCCCCGTCCTGTGTTGGACATCATCCTTGAGCGTGCACCACGGACGATCGTGCTCTTCCTAACCTCAACCTTAGTTTCGTTTTATGTTGGATTTGTCTTGGGCAAGCAGTTAGCCTGGCGTAGAGGTGGTGGTTTTGAATACTCGATGACGATGGTGGGTGTGGTCTTATATACCATATTCACGCCTTGGTTCGGTCTGATGTTGATTTATCTGCTGGGATTGCAATTAGGTTGGTTACCGGTGGGTAAGTTCTTAGATCCCATCCTGTGGCGGGATGCCCCTGTTGATGCCAACTATGTCTTTGCTCGTATGGGGCTCACCGGTTTTGTGCTGAGTCTGCTGATCGCTGCTTTGTGGTTAAGTTCGACGCGTCTGAGCCCTGTGAGGCGAAGAGGTTTAAGAATTGCTGGACTCATTCTGATCCTTACGCTATCCCTTGCTGCATGGGCTCTTTCTGATGTGGGGCATCTAGCGGCGGACATGCTTGAACATATGATCTTACCGGTGACGGTTGCTACTTTGGTTTCTTTTGCGGGTACCATGCTCATGATGCGCAATACGATGCTCGAAACTCTTAAAGAAGATTTTGTAATGGCAACTCGAGCTAAAGGTTTGTCTGAAGCGGAGGTGCGTGATAAGCACGCCGCCCGGAATGCGTTCCTCCCGGTTTTCACAAACTTGATCATCGGTATCCCTTTCGTGCTCAGTGGTGGGATCATCACTGAGACCGTCTTTTCGTGGCCTGGGATGGGTCTCACATTGCTACAAGCCGTGCAGAACGAGGATATCCCATTGGCGATGGGTGCGATGACGTGCGTTGGAGTTCTGGCCCTCTTCGCTCACCTTTTTGCTGACGTAACCTACGCGTTCCTCGATCCGCGTATTCGCTACCAATAGAGGGTGATGATGGTTGAGATAACACAAACACAACTGACCGAACTTACAGAACCGATGTGGCGTATTCGTTTGCGTTTATTGTCGCGCAGCTTCATTGAGAACTGGAGATTGTTCAAGGAGTATCCGATCGGCATAATCGGTTTGGGGATCATCGTGATTTTTGGTTTGATGGCGTTAGCCCATCCGATATTAATGAAGTACGTTTGGGAGCCCCGTGTCTATGATCCAGTGATCGGATACGACATCTCCATTCTCGCTCATCCATCGCCTCCATCTTCAACGCACTTGCTGGGAACGGATCCGTTGGGTCGTGATGTCCTAAGCCAGTTGTTGTATGGCACACGTTTTGGTTTCAGTCTGGGCATCTCAGCAGCACTCGTTTCAGTCATCGTTTCGACGACTATTGGAGCTTTGTCCGCTTACTACGGTGGCCTCGTTGATGTCATCTTCATGCGATTGGCCGACGTGGTGATTATGCTGCCGTTCATTGCCATCTTAATCGTTCTGAGTGCATTAATTGAATTCAATGGTTTTTCCTTAGCATTGGTATATGGCCTGCTTGTCGGATTCGGGGGACAAACGATCGTCATCAAATCACAAGCCCTCAGCATTAAAGTGAAACCTTACATCGAGGCTGCGCGGGCGGCTGGTGGAAGCGATTGGCATATCATCTTTACCCACTTGATCCCTAATTTAATGCCGCTTTCTTTTCTCTACATGATGTTCACTGTTACCGGTGCGGTCTTCGCCGAGGCGGCACTTTCGTTCTTCGGGCTGCTAAATATCCGCATGAGTTGGGGCATCATGATCAACACAGCTCAAGCAGCAGGATATCTATTGGCAGGCCCAGAGTATCTACATTTGATGCTTCCTGCTGGATTGGCGATCACCTTGCTTTGTTCATCTTTCTACATGGTTGGTCGGGCTCTGGATGAGGTCGTCAACCCCCGCTTGAGACAGCGCTAAAGGAACGAGCCACTCATGAAGGATAAACCCATTCTCTCCGTTCGGAACCTGACCATGCATTATCACACCCGTAAGGGAGACGTATCCGCAGTGGACGATGTATCATTCGAACTTGCGCGAGGTCAATCTCTGGGCCTCGTTGGAGAGTCGGGCTGTGGTAAGACGTCGGTGGCATTTACGCTACTTCGTTTACTTCCAGAGAACGCGCAACTTCTCGGCGGGAATGTGTACCTCGATGGTTGTGATGTCCTCGCACTGGACAATAATGAGATTCGAAAGGTGCGCTGGCGAGGGATATCGATGGTCTTTCAAGCCGCCATGAACGCCCTTGATCCCGTATATCGGGTTGGGGATCAGATCGTAGAGGCACTTCAAACCCACTTCAGAGGCTTAAGTGAGACCGAAGCGCGTGACCGTGTGACCGAGTTGTTCCCCATGGTCGGATTGGATCCCAGTCTGATGGATCGCTACCCACATGAATTCAGTGGAGGGATGCGCCAACGTGCTGTTATCGCCATGGCACTCTCTTGTGATCCGAAAGTGATCATTGCCGATGAACCGACAACTGCGCTTGATGTGATCGTTCAAGATCGGATCTTGGATGAACTGCGGACGATTCAGCGGAAGATGGATATGAGCATGATCTACATCACTCACGATATCGCCGTCGTCGCTGAGGTAAGCGACCGTATAGGCGTGATGTACGCTGGACGGATGGCAGAGTTGGCCTCAGCTGTTGATGTCTTTGAAAAGCCTTTTCACCCTTACACCCATGCTCTTATGAATGCTTTCCCGAGTATTGAGGGGGAGAAACAGGAATTGAAAGCTTTACCTGGTGAACCGCCAGATTTGTTATCCCCGCCAAGTGGTTGTCGCTTCCACCCCCGTTGTCCCCGGAGGATCGAGGCCTGTCACAGGCTTCAACCTCCTTTTGAAGATAAGGGCGAAGATCATTTCGTGGCCTGTTGGAACCCGCGCGAGGTGGGGAATGGATGAGAATGGTGCGTTAGTTAATGTGATCGGATTGGAGAAACGGTTCGCGGTATCCGCAGGGGTTTTCAGTCGCGTGAAGGGGTACATCCATGCTGTGGACGATATCAGCTTTGATATCCCGTTAGGGAGATCGTTAGGGCTGGTGGGCGAGTCAGGTTGCGGAAAAACGACCACAGGGAAACTTCTCGCTCGCTTGATGGATCCAACTGCTGGGCACATTTATCTCAACGATGAGTTGATGGGAAGAATTGACTTGGCAGAGATTCGAGGTCAGGAACTTAAGATATTCCGAAGGCGGGTGCAGATCATCTTTCAGGATCCCTATGAATCACTTAACCCGCGCCGTACGATCTATGACACCGTGGAAGAACCATTACGGGTTCAAGGAACCGGAATATTGGTCGAGAGGGAGGCAAGGGTCGTTCAATTACTTGAATTGGTAGGGTTGACTCCGGCTGCAAGCTTTCTGTTCAGATTTCCACATGAACTGTCGGGTGGTCAGCGGCAACGGGTGGCAATCGCACGCGCCTTGGTTGTCAATCCCGCTTTTGTGGTTGCGGATGAGCCGACTTCGATGTTGGATGTTTCTATTCGTATCGGTGTGATGCAATTGATGTCTGAGTTGGCGGAACGACTAAATGTCAGCTACTTGTACATCACACACGATCTGGCTGTCGCACGCTACATGTGTCACGAGATCGCCGTCATGTATCTCGGGAAGATCGTCGAACAGGGTGAGACGGAAGAGATGATTAAAAATCCGCTTCACCCATACACCCAAGCGCTATTTTCAGCGGTTCCGATTCCTAACCCTCGCAGAGACCGGGTTGCGATAGGGATCAAAGGAGGGGTTTCTGCCCCCATTGACCCACCACAACGTTGTCGTTTCTATGATCGTTGTTTGGTTGGAGATCAATTCTGCCACGACAATGATCATCCACCTTTGGAAGATAAGGGAGCAGGCCATCGGGCGGCATGTTATAAGGTGTAGTTAAGCTATATAGACAATCTGAAAGATATGAATGTAGGGGCAATTCATGCCGTCTCGCACCCCGTTCGGGCCGCGAGCCACGGCCCGCCGGGGCGAGATGGCCGGTGTGCCGCCGGTGGCGCGGCACGAACGGTGAATTGCCCTTACGCATTTGGACATGGTGTATGGAGAAGGGATACGAAACCTCCAAGGATGTTTCCCCTCTTAAAGTCTTGCTTAAATCGAAGGTTGAGAAGAGAATCATCTTAGCCGATAAATGGAGAATGTAATGAGTGATTTGGAACCGATCATCACCAAGGTCGAGGACATCGGTTGGGATGCGAGACTAGCGGAGCGGACGCAGAGTATGAAGAGCTCCGTGATCCGAGATTTGTTGAAAGTTACCATGCAGCCGGACATGATCTCCTTCGCTGGTGGATTACCGGCACCAGATTTCTTCCCTATCCGCGAGTTCGAAGAGGCCTGTCAGTATGTCCTTCAGAATGAAGGGCATGTTGCATTACAGTATGGTCCTTCCGAGGGCTATGCGCCTCTGAAGCAGTTTCTTGCTGAGAAAATGTATAAATACGGTATCTTGGTCGAATTGGAAAACATCCTCATCACCAATGGCTCACAACAGGGTTTGGATTTGATCGGTAAGGTCTTCGTTGACCCAGATGCCTGCGTTATTTGCAGTCGTCCAACCTATCTGGGAGCATTACAGGCTTGGAACGCTTATCAGGCTTGCTATTGCACAGTGCCGCTTGACGATGAAGGGATGTGTGTCGATGAGCTACCCGCCATTCTGGATTCTGATCATGGCCATCGCTTTGTCTACGTCTTGCCGAATTTTCACAACCCTGCAGGTACCACCCTCCCGATAGAGCGCCGAAAGAAATTGGTGGAGATCGCTCGTCAGTATGATCTCGTGATCATCGAAGATGACCCTTATGGGGAACTTCGCTATGAGGGTGAGGATGTCACTCCAATTTTTCGTTTGGCTCCAGAGAGAACGCTGTACTTAAGCACCTTCTCGAAAACGCTGTCGCCAGGTATCCGACTCGCGTGGGTCGTAGCGCCGAAACCGATCATCGCCAAATTGGTACAGGGAAAGCAGGGTGCCGATCTGCACACTGGTACATTTGTGCAAATGGTGGCCAATGATATCTGTCAGCGTGGTTTTCTCAAACAACATGTGAAAAAGCTGTGTGAAATTTATCATCAACGTCGTGACGCGATGTTGGATGCTCTAGAAGAACACATGCCCGAAGAGGTCTCGTGGACGCGACCACAAGGAGGTTTGTTCCTGTGGGCACGTACAGCTGACCACATCAACACACGTGATTTCCTCGAGAAGGCAACCGCAGCCAAGGTGGCTTATGTCCCTGGTTTCGCGTTCTATCCAGGTGAAAGCGGTGGTTTTCATTCGATGAGATTGAATTTTTCCTATTCCTCGGAAGAGATCATCAATGAAGGCATCTACCGTCTGGCAATGGCGATGAAAGAAGAATTGGCTTGATTTAAAGCCGCAAGCTGCAAACTACAAGCCTCAAGCGTCAGGTTCTAGAGTTACCTCCCTGCGAAATCCAAATCATCAGGGAGGTTTTCATTTAAGAGTTTTGTAGTTTATGGCTTTCTGATAACTGCACTTCAGAGCCTGAATATCGATGCATACTGATAAGGCGTGGCGACCGCTGATATCTGATTAAAAATCACAGAACTAAAACCTGCACAAGGAAACCCACCTACATGGTGTATACACGTCTAGTGGAGTGAGTTGGGCTCCTATGTTAGAATCCTCATTCGATATCTGTTGTAAGCAATTTAAGCTCGAATATCTGTTAATTAGGAAGCGATAAACATAGCGATGTCCACTGAAACAAGGACGAGAACGATAACCCTCGCTTCAGCCTCGCCCCGCCGGGATGAGCTTCTTAGGCTCACAGGGTGGAACGCACACGTGTGTCCGGTTGAGGTGGATGAATTTCCCTTGCAGGATGAACCTGCAGAGGAGTTGGTGAAGAGGGTGGCCTTGGCGAAGGCGAGAACAGCGATCCAGAACTGTGATGAATCCGGCATCCTCCTTGCTGCAGATACGGTAGTTGCGGATGGGCAGCGGCTTTTGGGAAAACCTTCAGATCAAGCCGAGGCGACGGAAATGTTGTGGGATTTGCGCGGACGAGAACATCGCGTACTCACAACCATCGTCATCATCGATCAGCACGATCGTCGCGAGGTCCTTATTACGTGCGAGTCTTCTGTTCCGATGCGTAAATACACCATCGATGAAGTAGAGGCTTACATCTATTCTGGCGCTCCGCTGGATAAAGCAGGAGGTTACGGTATTCAAGATTCCTTCAACCCAGTCGCGATCGAGCGTTTTCATGATTGTTATGCTAATGTAATGGGATTACCGCTGTGCCACCTTATTCGTGCTATGAGACATCTTGGTCAATCGCCGTCCGTTGATGTACCTGAAGCCTGTCAATCGTATCTTGAGTACGATTGCTCCG
Organism: Anaerolineaceae bacterium; assembly: GCA_020350285.1. Taxonomy (GTDB): domain Bacteria; phylum Chloroflexota; class Anaerolineae; order Anaerolineales; family E44-bin32; genus DUEZ01. Next base: position 2,513,563 of record CP070708.1, on the reverse strand, counting down.
TTTACTCCGAGATCCTGGGAGATCAAGTGTGAAGCAACGAACGATTTTGATCCTTCTCAGTTTACTCGTGTGTTCATGTTCATTATTTGATACAAGTTCACCCGACTCGGATATAACGCCAAGTTTGCCAGATCCGGGGGTGACGAGCATCCCCGCACCAGATCCCGACACTACCGCCCGTGGTTTCTTAGATGCATGGAAGAGAAACGATTACTCTACGATGTATGCGATGCTCACAGGGTTGGCTCAGGATGGGCTTAGCCTCGAAGAATTCGCCGAGCGGTACGAAGAGATCCATCGAACTGCTGCAGTTACCGAAATTGACACTGAGATCATTTCCTCGCTGGTGATGAGCCCAGGACAGGCCGAGGTTCGCTTCCGCATAGTTCTTCATAGTGCAGTCGTCGGCGATATCAGTCGTGAGAACCGGATGGATCTCAGACGCGAGGATGGTGATTGGCAAGTGGCTTGGACAGAGGCCCTAATTTTTCCCGAGTTAACGGGTGGAAATGGCTTGCGCATGTATCAGTACACACCAACACGCGCAAACATTTATGATCGCAATGGCTTGGCTTTAGCTGCCCAAAATGATGCGGCAGCTTTGTGGATCGTTCCCAACCAGATCGGTGACGAAGATGCAGAGGAGGCCATGCTCAGCACACTTCGTCGGTTGCTAGATGTTCCCACAAATGACGAGATTCGTTTTCTATACGAGCCTTTCCGCGACACGGATTTCTACACCGCGCTGGGTGAGGTGGCATTGGAGGACTTCCAGCTGGTCCAAGGCACGATTACCTCCTTGGGTGGTGTGCAGTGGGAAAGATACAGCACTCGTTTTTATCCAGGTGGAGGTCTGACACCTTATAGCGGTGGATTAGCACCCCATGCCGTGGGTTATGTTAGTTGGATACCCAGGGAGGTTCTAGAGGATTATTTGATACTGGGTTACCAGGGGGATGAATATGTCGGTCATATGGGTCTTGAATTCGCATATGAACCGGAATTGAGGGGGCGACCGGGTGGTACCCTTTATCTGATCGACTCAAATGGGACGGAGATAGAAGTTCTGGCCTCGCACGATTCTGAACCCCCTTACGCCGTTTACACGACCCTCGATCGTGAACTACAGCGCTACGCTCAACAGGCGATCGAGAATTTCAACGGTGCGGTGGTCGTCCTCGAACGCGATACAGGAGCGGTTTTAGCCATCGCTTCTTCACCAGGCTTCGATTCCAACCTATTTGACACCAACAATCGGAACTCAAGCTATGGTCTGTCCAGGTTATTCGAAGATCCCAACCAGGCTTTGCTCAACCGAGCCTCACTCGGTATCTACCCTCTTGGTTCGATCTTTAAGATCATCACCATGGCAGCGGCGCTCGAATCCGAATATTACGAGCCAGAAACGATATACAACTGTGGCCATTACTTTACTGAGCTGCCTGGCTGGGAAGGGCACGATTGGCGTTTAGAAAAGGAACTCCCCGCCGCTGGTGAGATCACCCTAACGCAGGGTTTGGAAAAATCGTGCAACCCATATTTCTGGCACATCGGGCTGGACCTCTATAACAAGGGGCTCGAGACAGCTCTACCGGATATGGCCAGGGGATTTGGTTTAGGACAGCTGACGGGGATTGAGATCGACGAGGACGCAGGTCTGGTCCCCGAACCCGAGAACAAAGTGGAGTTGTTTAATGAGGAATGGGCGGCCAGCGATGCGGTTCAGTTAGCCATCGGGCAGAGCTTCCTGCAGGTCACACCATTACAAGTGGCGCGATTCGTCGCCGCTGTTGGCAACGGGGGAACACTCTATCGTCCACAAATCGTCCAAAGTGTTGAAAATGCCGTTGGTGAGATCTTGCATGAGTTTCAACCCGAAGTTCAAGGTCAGCTCCCAGTAAGTTCCGAGAATCTGGAGGCCATCCATCAAGCCATGGTGAATGTGATCCGGGATCCTTACGCCACAGCTTATAAGCGGTTCATAAATTTCTCCATCAATGTCGCTGGCAAGACGGGAACGGCCACCTCCAGTGAGTACAACGATCCACACGCCTGGTTTGCTGGCTACACTTTCGAAGAGCGTGAGGACCTGCCGGATATCGCAATCGTTGTGCTCATAGAATACCAAGGCGAAGGATCAGATTGGGCGGCTCCAGTCTTTCGCCGCATCGTTGAGGCATACTTCAAGGGCCGTCCCCAATCTCTTTACCCTTGGGAATCCCGAATTCGCGTCCCCAAAACGCCAACACCCACACCGGGACCCGAGGAGCTCGAATCCGAGGAGACTCCCTCACCCTAGATGATGACAGAATTGGATCTTATCCCCGGCCTTATCGTGCGAGCTCAATCCGGATTTTTTGATGTGCAGACAGATGAAGGTCTCGTGGTGACTCAGCTGCGTGGGATACACACTCGAGGGCCACAAGAAACTGACGTTGCAGCTTTGGGGGATAGGGTGAAGGTGCGATTGTTGGAGGACGGAACAGGCGTTATCGAGAAGATAGAGGAAAGAGACCGCGTCCTCTCTCGTCGAGCGCCTGGTCGTCAAGAGATCGAACAGGTACTCGTGGCCAACCCCGATCAGGTGGTTTTCGTTTTCGCTTGCGCAGACCCAAACCCCAACTTCCGGATGCTTGACCGCCTCCTCGTGGGTGCAGAGCGTGAGGAAATTCCGGCCATGATTTGCGCGAACAAGATCGATCTTGTCGTACCGCGCAGCGCTAAAGAGGAGTTCGGCGAATATGCTCGACTTGGGTATCGGGTGATCTACACCTCGGCGAAGACAGGTAAAGGTGTGCGGACATTACGCAAGGCGTTGCGGGATAAGATCTCTGTGTTTGCAGGTCCCTCCGGTACAGGTAAATCGAGTTTGTTAAACCAAGTTCAGCCGGGGTTGGGACTGCGAGTAAAAGAGGTAAGTAGAGCGACCAGAAAAGGCCAACATGTGACAGTGGTGCCTGAACTGATACCCTTGGATGTGGGAGGTTATGTCGCAGACACACCTGGTCTGAAAGCGTTTGCACTTTGGGACATTGAGCCTGAGGAACTCGACGCCTACTTCCCTGAAATGCGCGACTTGGTCGCCGACTGTGAGTTCAGTGATTGTTCTCACCTACATGAACCAGGCTGCGCGGTGATCGCAGCCGTTGAAAAGGGGAAGGTCAGCCCTGAACGCTATGATTCTTATCAGCGCATGCGTCGAGGAGATACCGATTAAAGGGTTAATACTCGGCTTGTAGGGGCGCACCGCCGAGCACCCCTACGGCTTCGAAGACGAAGTATCAGTTCATGTAGGGGCGGGGTTACCCCGCCCCTACTGCGTCACATGCATCTGTGCTCTATTAAATATCGTAGGGGCAATTCACGAATTGCCCCTACGGTTGTTATATTGGAATGGTTTTCTTCCTGAATAACGAGATTTACTAATGGTAGCTACAGCGGTCGCAAGATCCGATCTTCCCTCAAACGTTTGAAAAACAGCGTAGCGCCGCGCGGCATTGATTCGACGGCGGCTTCTTGCCAGGCTCTAACACCCAGACCCTGGACCGTTTGAGGTCGGTACCCGGCATCGCGCCATGCGAGTGTGTGTTTTGCCAGATAAGGTGGTAGGAAGAGCAAGGAAGCTTCACTTTGCAGTTCAACGGAGGCGGTTTCAACAGCATCCATCAAGGCTGGAATTGCCTGCTCAAGTGACAAATCCTTTTCGAAATAAAGCTCATCGATACGGGTGACCAGATTCTCTACCTGCCAACCGGCGATCCCGGCAACTTTGCCATCGCGTTCGATCATAAAGAAAGCTTTTTCGCCAAAAGCGGCCATGACATCATGGCGATCCATCCGACGTTTGCCCTGGGTAATGCGAGTAATGAACTCGCCAATCAACTCGGCATCTCGAGGTGTACCACGCCGCACTCTGAGTTCGCCCGGACGTAAGGCGGGGGGTGCAGGCAGAAGAGGTTCCTCGGGCTTGGGTAATTTTGCCCACGCATCTTGCACCTGCTCCCAGGTGTTTTCAAAGGATCCACTATTCTTGATGACCACATTTGCGGCTCGGAGTTTTAAGGCTTGAGGGGACTGGGCTTCGATACGTTGCCGTGCGGCAGCTTCGGTCATCTCGCGTTTGTGCATCAGGCGCGAGATCTGAAGCTCGTTCGGAGAGTCGACCACCCAGAATGAGTCGCATCCTGCGGCGAGCTCAGATTCGAGAAGGTTGATGGCCTCGATCACAACCAGTTTCTGTTTCGCTCTACGGATGAGAAGATCAACTGCATGGGTCACTAATGGGTAAATGATCGCTTCAAGACGTTCTAACGCTTCAGAGTCTGAAAAGACGATCTTCGCCAACTTTGAGCGGTCAATTTGGTCTTCCTCGTCAAGGATCCATTCGCCAAAGGTCTTTATCACCAATGAGTAGCCAGGGGCACCCTTGGCCATGGCACGGTGTGAAAGCGCATCAGCGTCGATGCCATACGCTCCCAGGTGCTCCAACATTTTACGCACTACGCTTTTACCTGTAGCTATGTTTCCGGTTAATCCGATAACGTACTTCCCTGGCCAGCGGCTCACGTATTTGACTCCTCGCCCGATTACATGTTTTCGATTCTAACCTCTGCAACTAGATGATGTCAAAGGGTGATATTCAAGATATGTTGCAGCTCTTCGCTATGTGAGAGAATCCTGTGCTTTGGTGAAACGGAAGTGATCCCACATATACCCTTTCTTGCTTCTTGAGGGTCGCTTTTCACTGCGCCCTTGAAAACCGCCCCGTATAAGATAACCTCAGCGCTGTGGTTGAGCGTGATAGACCTCGTCACCAACAGCTATGAATAAGTCGTTCGGGGGACCAAGCCCTAAAGCTGTGATCTCCTCTTCAAAGGCTTCCAGAGGAAAATACTGTCCCTGATATACCAATCGCATACTGTAATGGAATACACTATTGCTGAGAGAATCAAGGAAGAACAGCGATGGTTCAGGTGGAGCTGAATAAGCCATTGCTATTGGAACCGCCCCTGGGATGTGTGTCGTTGATTCATGACCTGGGCGATCGTCTTCAAAATACAATTCAGCGTCACATTCCACCCGGATACGGGACTTGCCTTCCAAATCAGTCTCGAATTTACGGCGACAACGGTCAAGTTTCCCGTCAGCATAGAGGATGATTAACTCATCTCCGGCCATAGCCAGATCGATCGCGCCGCTCAATTCACGGACTTCCTCCACAAAGTAGAGCTCGGGGTTACCGCTAAATAAGCCTCCTGCGGCGTCATAGATATAGACCGCGTTCGCCTCCGTATCCATTATGTATAGGCTTTCGCTGAAGACATCGATGGCTTGAATGAGACGCCAACCGATGTCAGGTGGTGTAAGTTGAGCAAGAGCAGGTTGGCGATCTGGAGCACAGTAAAGCAATGTGCCATCATTGTCAACGGCGACTAATCCTTCTACACCGAGAGCGCCGGGTTGTGTTTGGATCACGATATCTACCGGTGTACTCATTTCGGGGAAACTATCAGGTCCATTGAGGCAATCAAAATTCTTATCGATCTCATACCCTCGTTCAGGGGCTCCCCACGCATGCCATATGATTTGTTGAGTTGCATCGAGGACATATAGATCCGTAGCAGAAGCAGCCAACGCGGTGATCTTAGCATCGGATCCGAAGCCACCAGGGACCACAGTCTGGAAATCAAGACGGACCACCAGGTCAATCGTGTCGAGGCTGCTTTGGACCAACTCGCGTAGATCATCGGCCTCCTTACTGTGACCGTATGTCTCCGCCATGTCGAGTAAGCGTAACGCTTCTGCCCAATCTCCACGCGCCTGGTCAGGGTCTGGCTTGGTTTGTGCGGTCAGTACTGCGGTGTAGGCTTGGCTGTAGTAGTCCTGAAACTGCTCTTTCCGACCTCGACCGAAATACGCCACCGCTGCGATCGTAACGACGAGGAGCGGAACAGCTACGGCTGTCGTGGCCATAAGCCCAGGTGTAAATGCTCCAATCTGTGGTGGTTCAGCTAAGCCTGGAGCAAGGCGTGTGAGTACAGCCATTAGGGCATTGGTTATTGTGGTGAGCCATCCCCCAAATAGACGCTTAACGGACGAGAAAAATCGGTTCGTCGATTCGAAAGTGCGTCGGGTGATCTCTCCCGAAGGCGCTCGCCTCAATGTAGAGGCTGCTTGAGGAGCCCTTTCGGTGTCAGCCCTTGATGGACGACGGATGGGGGGGCGTTGAACACCTTCGATCGCTTTGCCATAGGGAACAATTCGTGCCAACACACCGGTTAAATCATGACCACTGACTGCGACAAGACGGTCTACCGCTTGTGCAGGATCAAGCGTGGAAAGGCCTGAGAGTGTGGCGTCAGACCAGATAGGTGGTGGAGAGGTGGTCAAGATGAGAAGATCTCCGGCATTAACTTCGAGGTGAGAATATCGGACGTAAGGGGCTAGTGAGGAGCCGAGTGATCTATTAGCAGCTTCTTCGGAGCTCAAGAGTGTGACTTGCCCGGGTCGTACAATGATCGCTTGACCATTACCACATTGTGCGATATACAGATCCTTCCCTCTGAGCACACCTGCCACCATGTGCCCTTGGAGCTGCATGATTTCATCTTCGCCCTCATTGGCATCCAGGATGTGGTCGTTAAAAATCGCGGCCGCCTCTCGTAATGCGAAAGTGACCGAGCCCGGCGTGCCAAAGTACGCCTGTGCCGTTAATCGAGCCAGATGATCAATCAAACCAGGGGGAGTTGATCTCGGAGAGATCAAACCCAGGGTGATGAAAAGCATGTCCTCTCGTCGCCCTCGTGCAGCTCGACGAGGAGCCGTCTGAGCAAGCGTGCCAGGCGGAGGGGTGACACGTGCGCCTCCGCCTGCAATGTGGAGCAGGGCAACATCAGCTTCAAGAGTAAGCGCCATGATGGCTATTTTACAGAAAGGTCTAAACGACTGCAATTGAGGATGCAAGAACCTTGCCTAGACTGGTAGAATGAGCGATATATAGGTACAGGATGCGACATGCAGATCACATTTATCCGAAACGCAGCCGAACTGGATGCCTTGTCAGAAGAATGGAACCATTTGCTTGCTCGTGCGGTGACCGATGTCCCCTTTCTGAGACATGAGTTTCAAAACACCTGGTGGTCCACACTTGGTGGTGGAGAGTGGGAGGATGGGGAGTTGTGGATCGGTGTTGGACGGGACGAACACGGCGAATTGGTCGGTTTGGCACCTTTATTCCTGACGCAGACACGACAAGAACGCAAGGGCTTGATGTTCGTGGGAAGTATCGAGATCGCGGATTACCTTGATTTCATCGTGCCCATTGAGACCGTCGAGCCTTTCGTGGAGACGCTTCTCGATGCGTTGGAGGAGAACGGTCCACCCGAATGGGAGGTACTAGATCTTTACAATATTCCTCAGGAGTCACCCAGCATACAAGTGTTGAAAAAGGCTGCTGACCGAAGGTCATGGGAGGTAACTCAAGAGCTGTTGCAACCCTGTCCGGTCATAACATTGGATGGAACCTGGGATGATTACCTCGCGAGCTTGGCTAAGAAACAACGGCAAGAATTA
>CP070708.1:2493091-2505891 GCA_020350285.1 Anaerolineaceae bacterium | reverse complement strand
CCGGGTGCGTGTGCGGGTGGTGAAGAACAAGGTGGCGCCGCCATTCAAAGTGGCAGAGTTTGATATCATGTACAACGAGGGGATTTCGAAAGTTGGTGGAATCCTGGATCTCGGTGTAGATATGGGATTAATCGAGAAACGAGGCTCTTATTATTCATATGGAGACCTGCGGATAGGGCAGGGTAGAGAAAACGCGAAAGGGTATATGAGGGAAAATCCGGAGTTGATAGAGGAGTTGGAAGCGGGTATCCGGGCTGCGGCTGGTATTGAGACGGAGCCCGTCAATCTTGATGCGTAACTGCGCGAGAGGAAATCGCGCGTTTGAATAAAGCCGTTGCGCCAGATGACAGATTATTGGGACGGGGCGCGGCTATGGCAACGTGAATAATCTCTGAGACGAGATTTGACTCCGCTAGGCACCTTTGTGTTCGAGCGGAAGGTGACTGAAGTATGAAATCGCCCTTCGGGGCATGAAGCTGACATCTTAGCTGCTGCGAGAGTTGGTCTATCTCTGCATAGCATAGCGGCGTCGAATCTATAGAACGAGATCCCCAATATTTGGGTATGCTGCCTTCAGCCGTGGCTCGGTTCCCCGGGTCGCGGCTGTGGATCTTTAACTCAGGAGTTGCACATGGCGGGTGTAATTACCGCCCTGAAAACACAATCTAAGAATCGTGATCGCGTCAATGTTTTTCTGGATGGCACGTATCAATTCAGCATCTCTTGGGCTTTAGCGGAAGGCCTCCGAATAGGTGAAACGTATTCCGAGCAACAGATCGGGGAACTAAAGCAGAGAGATCAAGAGGAGGTCAACTATCGTCGCGCGCTTCGTCTTATCAGCCGTAGACCGAGATCAGAATACGAACTGCGGAATTATTTTAAACAGAGACAAGTGCCGATCGAGGTTCAGGATAATGTCCTCGATCGGTTGCGAGAGGTGGATCTAGTTGATGATTCTGTATTCGCTCGTACATGGGTGGAGAATCGTCTTACTTTTCGACCACGAAGCTCGCTGATGTTGAGAGATGAACTGCGGAAGAAAGGCGTGCCAAGAGATGCTATTGAGGCCGCGCTGGAAGATTATGACGATGAGCGAGCAGCGCACTTGGCCGCACAAAAAGCTGCTAGACGTTGGAGCGATTCGGATTGGGATGAATTTCAGCGCCGTGTCGGGGCGTACTTAACCCGACGGGGCTTTGTTTATTCGTTGATATCTCCAGTCGTTGCGCGCGTGTGGCGTGAAACGACTGGCTGTGAAGATGAAAGTGAGGTCTAAAGGTGAATACTACCTGGGTGATTGTATTTGTGATCGCCTTGGTCGCGGGTGCTGTTATTGGGTACTTTCTACGGCAATTACAGATCGAACGTGACTTAAGGCGACGACGTTCTGAAGCCAATCGTTTGGTGGAGGATGCGGAAGCAAAAGCAAGAGAAATCGAGTTAAAGGCGCGGGATAAAGCGATCAGCATTCGCGATGAGGCGGAAGCTGAGTTCACCCGTCGAAGGGCGGAACTCTCCAAGGAGGATGATCGTTTACAGCGCCGTCGAGCGGAGATCGACCAGCGCTTGGAGCACATAGAGAAGCGCGATCAACAACTCAACAAACGCCAGAGCTCCATCGATAAACGTGCTAATGAGTTGGAGAAGCGGCATGCTGAAACCTTGGTTGAATTGGAACGCGTCTCGAGCATGACTCAAGAAGAGGCGAAAGCTCAATTGCTCGAGGAAGTGGAGCAGGAAGCCAGGGGCGATATGGTCCGCATTATTCGACAAATCGAAGAGGAAGCACAAGTGGAAGGCGAAAGAAGGGCACGCGAATTAATCGCAGATGCTATTCAACGCGTTGCCTCGGAACATGTTTCTGAGATCACAGTTTCTGTCGTCTCCCTACCTTCAGATGACATGAAGGGTCGTATCATTGGCCGTAATGGACGAAATATCCGGGCTTTTGAACAAGCCGCCGGTGTTGATGTTGTGGTTGATGACACCCCTGAAGCTGTGACAATATCGTGTTTTGATCCCGTTCGGCGCGAAGTCGCCCGACGTTCGATGGATAAATTAGTGCTCGACGGTCGGATCCATCCAGCACAGATCGAGAAGGTCGTCGATCAGATGGTGCATGAAGTCGATCGGGTGATCGTTGAGGAGGGAGAGAGGGCAGCCTTTGAAGCAGGTGTCCCCGGCTTACACCCTGAGATCATTAAGAAATTGGGCAGGTTGAAGTTCCGCACCTCCTATGGTCAAAATCAACTGGCTCATGCAGTGGAGACGGCGCAATTGGCCGGAGTGATCGCCGCAGAATTAGGCGCTGATGTTGAGTCAGCCAAGGCAGGCGGATTACTTCATGATTTAGGAAAGGCCATGGACCATGAGGTCGAGGGGACTCACGCTGCAATTGGTGCTGATTTCTGTAAACGGTATGGTGTAAACCCAAGCGTTGTCAACATCATTGGCGCCCATCATCATGAAACTGAACAGGATTCCGTAGAGGCCGTGATCGTTGAAGCAGCGGATGCCATCAGTGGCGCAAGACCTGGAGCTCGCCGTGAAAGTTTGGAACAGTACATCAAGCGCATCCGTGCCTTGGAGGAGGTCGCCAATTCCTTCTCCGGTGTTTCACAAAGTTATGCTCTCCAAGCAGGTCGTGAAATCCGAGTGATCGTGCAGCCAGAAGACATCGATGACTTGGAAGCGACGCGGTTAGCCAGATCCGTAGCGAAGAAGATCGAAGAGGGGATGCAGTATCCAGGTCAAATTAAAGTGACCGTGATTCGGGAGACTCGGTCGATCGATTACGCGAAATAATTTTGTGTCACGTATAAAGGGGGCGCACAAGAACCTTTTCATGGCTTGAAGAGGGTTGTGCGTTTGAATTACCTAAAGTTGTGGGGCGCCCCAGTGAGAACTGGGGCGTTTCTTTTTAATCACGAGGGCGGGGTAAGCCGTAGAGGTACCAGAAAGTGCTCTGAGGGTAGATATTTTCTAATCGTGTATCCCATACGAAATCCCCTCGAGCGAAGAAGGATCTCAAGCGTTTATCAAGATTCCGCATTTCATCAACACAGGGTTTGGTGTCCGGTTGTCGGATGGAGAGATCTGCAAGGTGCTCGAACATCACGCGGTTACGTACCTCGTAGGGGTAGTTTTCGGTCGTGTCAACTCGCTCGTCGATATCAAATAGATAAGCACGCCACAAGTTTAGCCTGCTACGTAATTCTTGAGCAGCTTTACGCTCTAAACCCACAGCCCATTTCACACGCACTCTTTCCATGTGACGTAAGAGTTTATCGTGATCATCCCTTTGGGATGGGGTCATATCGATTTCTTGAGCTTTTAACTCATTCAGAGTCAGTATTAGCCCACCTAGCGTCAATCGTGGTAATGGTGAGCCAGTGGGAGATCGTTTCGATATAGGCCAAAAGACCTCCGAGGAAAGGATATAATCCTCGAGCTCCTCGAGCATGAAACTGGTAAGACTCAGATTGTAATCATGGGGATGCATCGGGCTCAGGGGACATTCCCAATGCTTGATTGATGGCGTCCAGGAGACTGCCGCGGGTGATCGGCTTCAGCAGGTAGTGAGATACGCCAAGACTCATCCCAGTCTCCTGGTCTTCCTCGCTACTCCTTGCGGTGAGAAATATGACTGGTGGTGGAGGGGTCGGGTCGTTATTTAATTCACGCATGACATCAAATCCGGAGACATCCGGCATCATAATGTCCAAGATGACCACATCAAAGGGTTCTTCTCGAATCAATCGGAGGCCTTCACGTCCACCGGTCGCCGTCTGAACCAGATACCCTGCAGTTTGCAGGGTCAATTTGATCAACCCTAAGGTATCAGGTTCGTCGTCGACCACCAAGATGCGCAAAGCATCGGACATTACATCCCTCCGACAGGATATGGATTTGTTATTGTATACCTCCTTCGTCTGATCTGACAATCCTCGCAATTTCCTATCACTCTCTGCAAAGTGTATACATCATGATATTTGTGGATCATGATCTGGATGTATTCATGGATGTGTCTACCGAGGTCATGTTCGAGCAGCGCTGTTGACGAAACATCAGGGGTTGGACAAGGGCTCATATCTTTCCAATGAAAGGATTGAAGAGATTGGGAATAAATGCGATCTCCAAAATAGAAGAGCCCACAACCAGAGAGAATCAGGCTAAGGGCTAAGGTATTTGTTCCAGGGACTGGATAGGCGGTGATACTAATTCTCACACCATTGATATATTAAGCACCTCCTTCGTTCTAGTTATGGTAATGTTTCAAGTGTAAAGTAATCGAAGTCTGCTATGGCTGGGTACCCATAGGCCTGAGAAGCAATTAACCCAACATAGAATGGGAATAAGTCGGACTCATGTCGTCCAATTGGTTGCCAATTAATTCCATCCTCGCTATAAAATGCAGTATATGTCCTTCCCTCACGGACTATACGTAAATATGCCTCTGATTCTTTGGCAGTACGAGTTGAAAAATTATCCCCCACAAAGCCCAATTCGCCCCCCATGTCAATGTCGATCTGGTCAAAGTAGAGACCATTACCGACACATCTGCCCGGTATATCAGGGACATAGCACATAGCGCGGCCAAATTGGAGGAAGTGTCCAGTATCCTGGTAAACGAGTAATCCCGCAAATTGGTAATTACTATAAGGCGTGAATAGAACTCTGGTCGTGATTTCAAAATCACCTTCTGGTGCATTACGCAATAAGGTATTTTCGGCTCCGTCCACCAATCCTTTATCTGACAAATAAATACGGAGAAAACCAGGTTTTTCGCTCGTATTCCATGTAAACATGTCTTCATTCATCCATATCCATCCTGGTGCAAGTACTTTGGCGAAGTCGTCTCGGAAAGACGGGAAGGGAGTGAGGGTCGGAGTAGGCGTTTGTGTGTAGGTGGGTGTCAAGGTGTGTGTCGAGGTGGGCGTGGATGTAGGAGAAGATGTCGGTGTGGAAGTCGGTGCTTCCGCCGTCTGGGTAGCGAAGATATTGGCGGCAATCTCCGTTGCTTGAGCGTCAAGCTCGTCCTGAGAAGGGCCACAAGCAGCTATTATGCCACTCAGTAACAGGAGTGCCAGTATAATAAGTGCTTTCTTATCCATCTGAGGAAACTTCCTCCTACCTAAGATGATTGAGGACCTTGGTTTGATATGTAGAACAATGAAAAGAATGTCGAGACGACTTACCAGTAATATATGATTGCCGTCCCCCTAGCTTGATATACAACGAAACGGAACAATCGTTACAATCTTTTGTTAGAGCAGTTATTGAAGTCCCAGTCTGCATAAGTCATGATGCAGTAATCAATGATCTGTGCCTGCACCCAACGAAGATAAGAAAAGACCAACCTCCTACGAAGTTGGGCTTTTTTCTTAGATGAGAGTGCCTCACTCCCCACTAGGCTGAGGCTGTCATTTATTGAGGGTGAATTTCTCCATTTATTTTACATCAAATACTGAAGACACTTCAATACAAATCGAAATGTTATAAATGCACATCGTCTACTTTAACCGCCCAAAGTCACTAAAGCATTATTATCAACTCAAGCATAGACAAGTCCATTCTCAGGGATGAAAGTCCAAAGAAGGGCGAGGATATCTGATTAACGAAGTTGATATATTCCTGTGGATTCGTTCACTCCCCGTTCATTTCAAGAGCTCTGGGAGCAGCAAGTGAAGAGGTCGCTCGATGTAGTTCTTAAACACCTGGAGCCAGCGCGCGGCTTCCGCCCCATCTGTAATCCGGTGATCTGCTGACAAAGTGCACTTCATCCTCTGACCGGGAATGACTACCCCCTCATGAATGACCGGTACATCCTGTACACTGCCGACAGCTAGGATGGCCGCTTCAGGTGGGTTGATGATCGCGATGAAATGGTCGACGTCGAACATTCCCATATTTGAGACCGTGAATGTGGATCCTTCGATATCTTCAGGTCGGACTCGACCAGCGCGCGCTCGGGCCACGATTTGACGGGTCTCGTTGGAGATCAGTCGCAACGGTTTTAAGTCAGCATCTCGCATAACGATGGTCAATAAACCATCTTCTACAGCAACTGCAACGCCGATATTTATCTCCCCATGGTGAATGATCTCGTCGCCATCCAGGGACGCGTTGAGGTTAGGGAATTCCCGCAGTGATAATGCGGCGCCTTTAACGATGAAATCGTTTACCGAGATCTTTTCACCTTCAGGCAACATACTATTCAACTCACTTCTTAAAGTCATCATGGGTGCTGCATCAAGATCGATGGTGACGTAGAAGTGGGGAAGTTGCTGCTTGGCAGCGGTCATGCGTCGACCAATGATGCCTCGCAGCTTACTCATTTGGATCCGTTCGGTTTCTCGACGTTCGCTTGGTGGAAGGTAAGGTACGGCTTCAACAAGGCGGACTGGTTGTTCTTTTAGGGAGGATTCAACGTCTTGTTTAACGATTCTACCGCCCGGGCCTGTTCCAGATATCGTGCGTAAATCAAGGCCGTGTTCGGCTGCTAACCGCCGAGCGACGGGAGATGCTCGAACACCGTCAGGCAAGCGTCCCTCGACCGCGATCTCAGGTGCTGGTGGGGTTGGCTCTGACATTGCGGGAGTAGGTTCAGGTATCGGCTCTTGGGTTTCTAGGACTGGCTCGGCTTCTTTGACCTCACCCAGGATGGCTTCTAAATCAATCTCCTCAGCAGCTTCCCCAATAACAGCGATCGGAGCACCAACGGGGGCCGCTGTGCCCTCGTCGATGATGTGTTTTCTTACTACCCCGCTTATGATGGACTCGACTTCAACGGTTGCCTTGTCAGTTTCGATTTCGGCTAAGACCTCACCTTTTTCAACTTGTTCATCTTCACCTTTGACCCAGCGAACGAGTATGCCTTCTGCCATATCGAATCCGAGTTTGGGCATGGTAATGACTTCGGCCATCAAAGCACCTCTTTCACCGCACGAATCACGTCATCTACTTGGGGGAGTGCGAGTTGTTCTAACTCGCGATTGTAAGGAAGAGGGACCTCCTTCTGGGCAACACGTCGGATTGGGGCATCTGCATAATCAAAGGCCTCTTCGTATAGACGAGCAGCGACTTCAGCGCCGACGCCATAAGAGGACCAACCTTCTTCAACGATGACACAACGGTTGGTCCTGCGAAAGGATTCCATAACCGGATCCATATCCAGCGGTCGGAGTGAACGTAAGTCGACAATCTCGACCTCAACGCCATCCTGCGCGAGCTGATCGGCTGCCAGTAAAGACACCTGCAGCATCTTTGAATATGTGACGATGGTCACGTCGTTCCCTTGCCGTTGAACTTTTGAGACTCCGATCGGCTCAAGGTACTCCTCATCCGGGACCTCGCCACGCGTCTGGTAGAGCGTTGCGTGCTCGATAAACATCACTGGATCATCCGTGCGGATGGCAGCTTTTAACAACCCTTTGGCGTCGGATGGCGTTCCAGGAGCTACGACCTTCAGTCCAGGGAAGTGGGCAAAAACCACATCGGGGGTCTGGGAGTGGGTTGCACCCAATTGCCTTCCCCCGCCTCCCACGGCCCTGATGACCACTGGGATCGTGAACTGTCCACCAAACATGCTCCGCAATTTTGCGCTGTGGTTTACGATCTGATCCATGGCCAGGAAGGCGAAGTTGATCGTCATCAACTCGGCTACTGGGCGGAGCCCTGCCATGGCTGCGCCGTTTGCTGCGCCGACAATAACGCCCTCGGCGATGGGGGTATCACGGACACGCTCTGGGCCGAAGTGATCGTAGAAACCTTTGGTGACGGCATATGTTCCACCCCAAAGGCCGACCTCTTCTCCCATGATGAAGACTCGCTCGTCCTGCTCCATCTCCTCCCACAAAGCCTGGGAAATTGCTTGACGCATCGTCATCACGGTCATGGCTTAGCCAACTCCTTCAGTGGGTTCACTCAAAAACGCCCCGATCAGAGAGGGTATAAATGGGGAAGCCTCCACTCTCACTCATACCATTCCCTTTCTCGCTTAGGGGCTTTTTCATGGTAATTCTTCAATGTATATGTCTTCAAACAACGCTTGAGGCTCAGGGTCGGGGCTCCGCTCTGCGAAATCCACCGCTTGTAGAATTTCCTGTTCGACTTTTTGGTCCTCCGCGTCAAGCGTCGCCTCGTCGTAAAGATCGTTTTCAATAAGGTATTTACGAAAGATACCAATCGGGTCGTCGTCCTTCCACTTCTGCACCTCGTCGCTTTCCCGGTACCGCTCGGGATCTCCCATTGAGTGTCCAAGAAATCGATAAGTAACCGCCTCAAGTAGAAAAGGACCGTCCTTGCGCACATGTTTCAAAGCTTCTTCGGTTGCTGCACGTACTTGGAGGATGTCCATTCCATCTACACGAGCGTTCGGCATACCGTACCCCTCTGCTTTCCTGCGGATTTCACTCACTGCGGATGCTCGTTCAACGGCGGTTCCCATCCCATATTGATTGTTTTCACAAATCCAGAGAACTGGCAGCTTCCAGACCATCGATAAGTTTAGTGATTCGTGGAAATACCCGATGTTTGTCGCACCGTCGCCGAAGAGGCATATCGTGGCTGCTTCAGAACCTTGGTATTTATCCGCAAGAGCCAAGCCTACAGCAAGAGGAAGGTGGGCTCCGACGATCGCATGTCCACCCCAGAAGTTGAGATTGACATCCGCCAGGTGCATTGAGCCGCCCTTTCCTTTTGAACAGCCAGTGGTTTTACCAAGCAATTCAGCCATCACGACATCTGCGGACATACCACATGAGATCGCAATTCCATGGTCACGATATGCGGTAATCACCCGATCCTCGGGTCGACGGCATGAGATCACACCACTTCCAACGGCTTCCTGACCAATGTACAGGTGGAGGAAGCCGCCAATTTTTCCTTGTTGGTAGAGTTCAGCAGCTTTCTCTTCCAAACGTCGAACTAAGACCATCTCATGGTAGAGGGTCAACATCTCACCCTTGTCCATCACCACTCCTTCGAAAGTTGGGTATCTGTAATTCTCTCAACAGTGCTACGGCTGATTGCTGGGGGCGATTGAATCGATATTCACGACCGAAGGCTGGGCTCCCACGCCCAGCCGCTCCTGCTGATGTGAATTCATTTAGTTTGACCATTTTACCCTTAAATCTTTGGAATCCATTGAAAATGGGTTAACTTCGAGAGGAGGATCGGGTTATGAGGCAGCGAGTGAGTTTCTCATCCGTAAGGGATGTAATCAAGGTAAAAGACCGAACGCTTGCACGTCGTACTCACTCATTGCAGGGTCGGCACCTTGTGGAAGACTGAGATGGAGCATAAATTCACGAGAGCTGTTTCCAGGCAGGATCTCGTGGAGATGAGTCGATCCAGCGGTAAGCAATTGGCCATCGATCGAGCGGACTGCAGCTAAGACTGTGGCGGATTCGATATCAGTCTCTTGGGGGTTGTAGATTTCTCCTTTGATGAAGA
This sequence comes from Anaerolineaceae bacterium, assembly GCA_020350285.1. GTDB lineage: Bacteria > Chloroflexota > Anaerolineae > Anaerolineales > E44-bin32 > DUEZ01. The sequence goes on along the minus strand of CP070708.1, from coordinate 2,496,435 downwards.
GGGAGCTGCCAATCGGTTCATATTGGGTAATTTGGACTTCTAATTGGACGATGTTTCGCATGGAAGGTCGCGAAGCGAAGGGGTCAACCAGGATTTCCGCTGTCAATTCTCCTTCCCATGACTCATGTTTAGCCAATTGTGTCGTCAATCCGGGAAAATCCGTGACGGCATATGGTCGGCTTTCCCCCGGTCTTAGTGGTAAAAATGGCGTAACAGAAGTGACCGTCAAGACCTCAGCTTCGATCCGCAAGATAATCAGGAAGCTCGCTTCATAGGGTTGATTGTTTTCATTGGATATCGACCCGAGAATCAAGGGGGCTCCCTGCTCAGTAATCAAGACTTCGGGTGGGGTTGAGATAGTAAGTGGGGCCGATCGTTCGTATCGTTTGAGTGTTGCATAGTAATAGGGAACAAAATCAACCTGCCCCAGATCTTGCCGGGAGAAGGTCAGAAAGGGAACCCGATCGCCAGGACCAAGCCATGAAAGACCAGCGGTGTATGGTAAGAGGTCGATCGGTTGGCCTTGAGGATCGATCGCCAGAAGTCCGAAGGTTTCGATCATCACAGGTGTTGTATTAGGGTTTTCCAGCAAACCAAGGATCGCCATTCCCCCATCGTGGGTTGAGATGGTTTGAAGATCACCGATTTCCATGTGGACTTCTTTATATTCAGTTGATTGGTAAGAAAGAATCTCTGCGTTGACCGAAGCAGCTTCACGAACATTGGGGAAGGTCGCTTTGAATGGGCTTATGGCCTTCGGACTTAACCGGGTTAAAAACGGTTGGATAACTTGCTCTGAAAGGAGTTTACCTTCCGGATCTAAGATCGTTATATGAATAGAGATCGAGTCGACTTGGTCCTGGGATTGGTTCTCCAGAGTGCCGATCACAGAACAACCGTCTATATCTTTACCGGGGTACAAAAACAAGTCTTGGATAACGATTTTAGGGCGCGGGGTAGGGGATGGGGTTGTGGTGTTCGTTGGAAGTGGTGTAGCGGTTGCAGTGGGTGTAGTAGTAGGGGATGGCCTCACCTCTGTGGAACACCCAACCAACATCATCATGGTAAGTACGAGAATGGAAAAAGCTGCTAGTCTCACAGGGTTAGGATACCGTAAAAGGGTCTCGAATGCATGTGAAGGTTAGAAATGTGCTGATCCCAAGCAGATCCAAGTACAGTTGTGGGTGTCAGACTGCATGCGGAGGTCAATTTACCATTCGCCGCGCAATCGCCCTCTGCTTATCGCCCGACATATACGTGGTATTCGTATTTACGAATTCCCGGCGCGAATAGCTGAGTTTCGATGCCGTTGTCGAGTTGGATGGCAAAGGTCATCTCAGTTGTGAGCACATGCTCACCAATGGGCCAGTCTGATAGAGAGGCGATATAGTAGCGACACATCATATCTTCAAATGGACCTTCAAGTTCAAGGAACCGATTTAATGTGATGTTCTCTCCATCTAGTGTCATGGTTAGACTGATGTTCTCCCAGTTCTGTTCAAACTTCTCAGGCGAGGCGCACCACCAAATAGCCCACAACAGCTCTTCAGAGCTGTCGAGAGGGATGTTGTAGATCACAGTCCCTGGCTCGAATAGGTACTCCGTGAAGGGTTCCATCGCTAAGTCTTCTAGGAGAGGTGCTGACTGAAGCGCTTCTTGAGTCTCCGCTTTGGTGCCGACTTGTGGCGGACCTGCCGGTGTAACCCCAGCGCCCTTAGGCCGGCGAGCTACTTCAATGGCCGCATCTAGCACTACATCTCTGCCATCACGGTACTCGGCAATCACATTCTCCTCGGTGATGGGAACAAGGACATCCGGTTCAACACCTTTGCCTTCAATATGGATGTTCCCGTCCACATCAATCGCTCTACCAACCGTGAATCTAACATCGATGTCTTCGGGCATGACGAATTCCTCAACGCCACCACCCAAACCTGAGGTTGGATATTGACCGACGATTGTAGCCCGGTCCTGAAGGGTGAGATCGTAGGCAAAGAATTCACACGCGCTGGAGCAGGCGGGGCTGATGATAGCTACAATTGAACCGTGATACCGTAATTCCTCACGCGGCGGGAAGAGTATGTCCTCGTCTCCAGGATCTGCGTAAAACTCGCCTGTGCTGTCGTCATAATGTGCGGAATTCCCGGCGACAAGTTCCTCATCGAAGAAGTAGGCTGCCATTTGATCCGCTAAATACCCCCAACCCCCGGTATTCGTCCTCAGATCAATGATGAGCCCCGGAACTCTGTTTTCGGAAAGATCCTGGATCATACGCTCCCAAAGCTGAATGGTAAGCAATTCGTTGTCGAAGAAATCGAGGATCTTGACATACCCCAAGCCACTTTCTAGGATGTCGAATTCGACCGGGAGTTCATATCCGGTGGTTTCGACAAAGGGTGATGAAAAATCGTAACTTTCAAATTCGGGAACGGCGGTGATTCTTATTGTCTTCTCTTCTCCACCCGGGTTTCTAAACTTGATATCGACCTCCGTACCCTGTGGATACCGGGTCACGTAACGTACTTGTTCTAATCGCATCGTGTGCTCAGTGCTGAAAGGTGACGACCAAGGGACGATCAAGCTGATCGCTTCGCTAATCGGCATGTTGTTTATCTCAAGTATTTCCGCCCCGAATTCGATCCCCGCATCGTCGGCGGGTCCTCCTTCTAATAGATAATGAACGATGACCCGTCCATCATCCAGTTCATGTAATGCGAGACCAAGGCCTCCTACAACTTCATATTGAAACTGGGCCATTAATGGTGAGATATCCATCCCAACGTGTCCATCAGGAATCGACCACACAAAGTCACGCAAGGCCAAGAAATAGGAGTTTGAATTGTTGTTGCGATCGGCTTCCTCAAATCTGGGTCTGAATTGGTCAGCGAGTGCCTCCCAATTGAGGTTTTTGTGTTCCGTGAAGGCGTACTCGGTGCTCATCTTCTCAAGCATGGCCTCGAAAGCCTCGGTGTAGTCCATGTCGGAGAAGTCGTCCAATGCAGCGCTCTCAGGTTCGAGTAAATCGATCTTGGGTTCGCTTGAACGATCAAAGGTGAAAGGATCGGTATCTAAGTCGACGATCGTCCACCCCATGGGTAGTTGAACTATGGGATCATCTTCCGTGAAGAGCAATTCATCAGCACCGAAGTCTGATGGGAACCCTTGGTTCTCATCAGGGGCATAGACAATGTATTTACCGCCGTAGATCTCAAGGTAGTTATCACGATCATCGCTGACGCGTGTCGATGCGTAAGCTCCTGACCATCCACCTCCATGTTGATCTCGTTTCTCCAAGTAAGCATCCCCCCAGGTGTTGGTCCAATACGCAACCGCGAAGATCATCA
>CP070708.1:2459492-2492991 GCA_020350285.1 Anaerolineaceae bacterium | reverse complement strand
AAAAAGATATCGTCAAAACTAAACTCAGATTGTGGGACATCAGTGTCCCTGAAAGCATGAGGGTCATCGGTGAGATCCCCGTTAGCAGCGCTGCCAACAGCCCAACCCCACGTCCTGCGATCTTACTGCCCAAGCGATAGACCAACCAAACCGCCAACCCTCCCAACAATGGGTTCACCAACCAAGGAATATCAAACCGAGTACCAAGAGAGAGGGTCGCCGGCCACCCCGGCGCGTATTTCCCAAACCGCCTACCTTGATAGTCCACCACGAACGGCACCAGGAAGGAGCGGGTATAGGTCGGCGATGGGAGCGTGATCTGTCCGTCCGCCATCACCTCTGCCTGCCACAGGTTGGCGAACTCATCCTCGATGTGCGGAATACGTTCGAAGACGCGATCCGACACCACCGCAGACGCAATCACGGAAAAGCAAGCCAATGTCAAGGCAAGGGCGTCTAGGATACGAGGTTTCACAACCCCTCCGGCCTCCGATCGGCTCCAACCGCCTTTAGGGCCTCCAAGGCCGCAGCATGCAGCAGTTCATTGGAAGCGAGCACCCCAACATTCCCAACCAATTGACGCCCGCGGCTGAAATCCAGATCTCTGCCTGACAAGTCGCTCACCCTCCCCCCAGCTTCTGTCACGAGGATGTGTCCGACCGCCTGATCCCAAATGCTCTCAATGTAATCCGGTTTCTGAGGTGAAATCAACCTGAAAAGCAAGTCCCCACCACCTGCAGCCAAAATCCCATATTTCGCCGCACTGTCCATTAAGATCGGGGGATGGGGCGTGTCGAGCGCAGCCATCAACTGGTCGATCTTGTCTGTGTCGGTATGCTCAGCAGCGTAGGATCGCAGCACACGGGCTTGAGTGGGGTCACTCCGGTCCGATACCTTTAACTCGCGAAAGGAGCCGCCTTCCATATCTGTTACCCACGCGCCCTGACCTCGAACCGCGATCGCAACGGCTCCGACACCTCCGACATCGGGTTTCATCTCTCGATTCAAGTTAGGGCAACCCAATCCACCGAGGACAACTTTCCCACCCTCTACCAGCGCCAAAGCTACGGCATACTGATCACCGCGCAAGAACCCTTTCGTACCGTCGATCGGATCCAACACCCAAAACCGGGACGATGGCTCCCCTGAACCGAGATCGATCCATTCACAGACCATCTCCGGTTTGGATTCAGTGTACAGCGTGGACACATAGCCCGTCACCGCCCGTAATGTCCCCTCCTGATCGGGCGTCCGCAAGGAGGTGCTGTCCTCCTCAGCCACCAGCGGGTCTTCAGCGAACGTCTCATGAAGCATGTGGGCAACGACAGCCTGGGAGGCGAAATCAGCCACCGTCACCGGTGAGCGATCAACTTTCACCATCGCCTCTGCGACCATCTCCTCCTGAATCCTGCGACATAGCTGAGCAGCTGTACGGACGGCTTGAAGGGCAACCTCGGCTTCGTTGGTGTATGGATCGAACATGTAGGCTCCTCAATGAAAGGGATTAGGGATCGGGGATCAGGGATCAGTAGCGATCACAATGGTTCTTTGCCTGATCCCTATTATGATACACAATCACTGGTCTCTTTTACCCACCGGAGTACAATTGTACGCACTTTGCCGAGGAGCGTGTCCCCATGCGAAGATTGCTACTTGCCGCAGTATTGCTAACGCTTACAGCTTGCTCCACATCACCCGAGACCCAGGCGCCGTCGAGCCCGACGGTCCCAGAAGCAGCTCCCACGCTGACACAGATCGAACCGACGCCGATGCCCGCAACCCCCACGTCGTCCTTCTTCGTCGAAAAATTACCGAATCCGAGCACCGCTCAATGGTCGCTCGTTGTGAGCGGTCTGGAGAAGCCTGTCGATGTTCAGCACGCCGGTGATGATCGTTTATTCGTGGTGGAGCAAACCGGGGTGATCCGGGTGCTTGAAAACGGAGCGTTCCTCAGCGAACCTTTCCTCGACCTGCGCGACTTCGTTGGTGCCAGCGGCTCGGAGCAGGGTCTGCTTGGACTGGCTTTCCATCCGAATTATGCTGAAAACGGCCTCTTCTTCGTCAATTACACCGACGTCAGAGGTAACACAGTTGTCGCTCGCTTCTCCCTCTCTCCAGACCCCAACTTGGCGGATCTCAACAGCCTGCGGGTGATCATACGCTTCGAACAACCCTACGGTAACCATAACGGCGGGGGGATCGTTTTTGGAACCGACGGCTATCTTTACATCGGTACAGGGGACGGCGGCTCCGCCGGTGACCCACTGGGCAACGGCCAGAATCTCGAGACCTATCTCGGGAAGATCTTACGCCTCGATGTCGATGCTGCCGATCCATACGCTGTCCCACCTGACAACCCTTTCGCCAGCGGTGGTGGATTGCCAGAAATCTGGTCCTACGGTCTGCGAAATCCGTGGCGTTTCTCATTTGACACGGTAACCGGAGATCTTTACATCGCTGATGTGGGACAGGGCGATTGGGAGGAGGTTAATTTCCAACCCGCCGATGCTATGGGAGGGACCAACTATGGCTGGAACATCCGTGAAGGTGCTCATCCCTTCGCTGGGGAGACCATCGAAGGTTTGACCGACCCGGTAGCTGAGTATGGTCATGATTTGGGCATCTCAGTGACCGGTGGTCTCGTGATACGAGATCCTTCACTCCCTGACTGGCAGGGCGTTTATCTCTACGGTGATTACGGTACCGGATTGATCTGGGGGCTCCTGCATGATGGGCAGGGGAACTGGCAAAACGAGGTGTTGTTCGATACCGACTACCAGATAAGCTCTTTTGGCATGGATGCGATTGGACGGGTCTATCTGATTGATTATGTAGGAGGGGCAATTTATCGTCTAGAACCAACACCTTAGAGGTGGGTAGAGAAAGGGAAAATTATCCCAACCCACCTTCGGCCTTGAAGATCGAAAAAGTCCCCGTCGCCTTTGCGATCAGGCGGTCGCCTCTCCGGATTTCTGACTCAATAAAGGCGAGCCTCCTTCCCCTGCGAATGACCTCCGAATCACAGGTGAGCGTACCCGAAACCACGGGCCGAAAATAGACGATCTTGATCTCCACTGTAGAACAAAGCTCATCACCCTTTAGACGGGAATAAACAGCACCTCCCATACCCGTATCCGCTAAGGAGTAGATGACCCCTCCATGTACAACTCCATAGGGGTTATACAGGTCTTCCCGAATTTCTAATGAACATCGGCTGCGCCCTGCCTCGAGCGAGGTGAAATTCAAACCCAAAAGTTCGCCGAATGGGTTATGTCCTTCATGTGTTTGTGGAATATTTTGCGACATTAAAACCTACTTTCCAATTTCATCTTTACCCTACATCCATCAATCGGCTTCGGATATCCCCTCACACATCACGTTTCACGCTTCACGTTTCACGCCTCACGCATCACGTTTCACGCCACAGCCTTCCGCTCTCGAAGATCCGCGATCTCCTCCCTTGAGAAACCCCACTCGCTGAGGGCCTCCTCGGTATGCTGACCTGGGCGAGAAGGCGGGCGGGAAACCTCAGGAGTGGTTCGGCTGAAGCGGGGTGCTGGGGCTGGTTGTGTGATGTCGGAGATCTCAATAAAGGTGTCCCGATGTTTCATATGAGGATGCTCGTGGGCTTCGTCCATGTTCAGCACAGGTGCAAAGCACACATCTGTGCCCTGCATCAATTCACACCACTCCTCACGAGTCTTGGATTTGAAGATCTGTGCCATGCGAACCTTTAGTGCGGGCCAAGCCGCTCGGTCCATCTGATCGGGAAGCTTCTCACCTTCCAACCCGGTGAGCTTAATGAGTAAATCGTAGAACTGGGGTTCAAGTGAACCGACGGAGATGTACTCGCCGTCTCGACATTCGTAGGTCTCGTAAAAGGGTGCTCCGGTATCCAGTAGATTTGTGCCTCGCTCCAGGTTCCAAGCACCCATGGCTCGGAGACCATGGATCATGGTCATCAAGATCGCCGCGCCGTCCACCATAGCAGCGTCCACAACCTGACCCTCGCCACTTGTGGTCCGCTCAACCAGCGCGCAAACCACACCAAATGCCAAGAACATACCGCCCCCACCGAAGTCGCCGAGGAGGTTGAGGGGTGGTACCGGTGGTTGATCGAACCGACCGATCGCGGACAACACGCCTGCCAGGGCGATGTAATTGATGTCATGGCCCGCAGCCCGTGAGAGAGGCCCTTCTTGACCCCAGCCGGTCACGCGTCCGTATATGAGGGATGGATTGCGCTTGAGGCATACCTCGGGTCCCAGACCGAGGCGTTCCATGACCCCGGGGCGGAAACCCTCGATGAGGGCATCGGACCCTTCAACCAGTCTAAGGATCACCTCCACCCCTGCGGGGTTCTTCAGATCAACGCTGACGCTCTTGCGCCCACGGTTGAGGATGTCCTTATCTGCCTTATCTAGATCGGCCTCACTCTCTCCTACGATCCGGTCGATTCTAAGCACCTCGGCGCCCATATCCGATAACATCATGGCCGCGAAGGGGCCGGGTCCTATGCTCGCAATCTCAAGGACTTTCACACCTTTAAGGGGACCCATTGATCGCCTCCTGGTCAGGAACTACTCAAAGTGATTAATACTGTCTTATGCCGTGGAATCAGGCTGCTTATTGAATGATCTTACTATACCGTGATGATGTGGAAAAACACGATAGGGGGATTTAATTTACATCCATTACTCGACAGTAAGGTGTAAGCAAATTCTTTCCGATTTATCAAGACTCATTAGATCTGCATCTCAAACTGGTTATTCCACAAGAAATATCCTGATCAGTTCAAAAAGCACGGATGCGACGCCTGGTAACAGCGGCGCTAACGTGATGGTTAAGAACCTTCTCAGATTGACAACATCAAAGGGCCAAATGATGAAATCCTCGGTAATCTTGTAAAGGGTTTGCAGCTGCTCGATCATCTCGGCGTTCGATCCAATATCACTATCTTCGTCTTGGAGTGAATCGACGATCAACTCGTACTGAGCATCAAATTGATGAGAAAGAGCGAGTAAGTGAGTCGTCTTTGCGTTTCGCATCGCTGTATGCGCGGTGCCTAATGGCAAGAAGAAAACAAGGGGAGCCAAGATGATATAACCAGCAAGCCCGAACCAAGTTAGATAAGAAGTTTGAAATACGCCGCTTTGGATTTCTTGAATGGTTTGTATCGACAGGAAAATTCCGAGAACCGCGATGGCATAACCAAGCATCATCGAGTATTGACTGATACTCTTTAACCCCCCACATCTATCCGGATGCCAAGGAGATATCCTGATGGCATGATCTCTGAATACCCTGCGCAATGTAATAATTGTCACACCGATATTAAACAGCCCAAAACAGATCGCATACATCGACAAGAACCATAAAGGAGATCTGACCCACGGGAGGATATTCGAATAGCTTAGAAAACTTACGGCTTCGGGCCCTCGAAACCAACCCAGGTATTTCCCTAATGTTAAAAATGTGGCGATGGAGGCAATAATAAATGAAACGATCAAGGCCGCCCTGCTCTGTATTCTTTGCTTAACCACCAGGGCCAATTTTTCAAGACCGGTCTCCTCTACAAAAATATTGGACCTATGGAGTTGATGGAGAAGAGCGCCTATTCGAAGGATGGACCAGATATAGAATCCACCTACGACCGGCATCATGACATAACTCTCGAACAATATCGTCGGGTCCTGAAATAATCCCGGCGGGCCAGTTTGAGTTACAAAGGCTCGGTAACGCAGGGCAAAGTAACCATTAACCATGATGTTGGTGATCAGTATTGCGATGCCGTATTTCAATGGTGACCAATTTAGCCGATGTCTGATAAATCTTGCGAAGGGATCAGCATTCTCGAATGAAAACTCCTCTGATGTATCCATTTCACTCTTCCCTTTCCTCAATATAGGAAAATCCTGCCTCCTAGAGGGTTTATCCATCAGAAAATACCGGTCGATCGACTACCAACAGAAGAGAACCATGGTCAAGAACAGACAGACGATTGCTTCCCGAGCGATTTATATTTTTGGTTCAGTCCTGAATATTCCTCACGCCGAGTACTGATCCAGCCAATCTATAAATTGTGCATGCAATTCAGTGGCACCGATAATGGGCTCTTTCGTGATTTCCCATGTGGCTGGAAACATCACAAACGGCAGCGTCTGATCGCCACCCATGCCACCATGCGAACCCACCAATTCCTCGAAAGCGGCCACCTCATCTGTCTCAGGATCATAGAAGCTGTTGACCATGATGTCCGCCACATGCGGGAAGCTGCTCGTACGCTTGAGGTGCATCGCCGCATTGGGACCAAAGTGGGTCAACGGGTCTTCCCCTTCAACCTTGCCCGTTTCCAGGTGATGGACACCTTTTGCTCCGATAGCTAAAGGTCCATGCTCCTCGGAGTGGACGAGAATAAAACCGATGCCCTCGTGTTGGGCTAGTCCCTCGATGACATTCGGGAAAGCTTCATTGATCTGTTCGAGGTTCATTCGCTCGTCCCAATCGGTAAAATAAATCAGGCCTAGATTTCCAGAAGCGAGCACCATAACCTCCGCTGGAGATTGATCGTCATCAATTCCAAAACGCTCAAGGAGTTCGCGATAGGGACCAAGGACGACATGTTCAAGATAAGAGCGGTTTTTGGCCCAGCGACGTATCAGGCGCGAGGAAAAATGCTCGCTTCCCGGGACGATGTCGTTTAACAGGTCGGTGAAGAAGACACTGATGTTGCCCCAACCTGCGCTTATCGTCTCAACACCTTCAACAGTATGCTTTTCGGTTACCAACTCCTTCACCAATTCTTCTAACGTCATCCCATAACGCTGCTTGAAAGTCGCTCCTTGACTCTGGCCGTGATCGGAGAGCACGACGAAGCGGTAGGGTCGGGGGGCTAACTCAGCCACATCTTCAAGCCGGTCAAATTGTTCGTCGATCTTTTTCAAGACCTCGAGCGCATCAGGACGCTCGACCCCCGAATGATGCGCGACTTCGTCGTACCCGACAAAGGTGGCATATACACAAGGAACGCCGGCGATCATATCTCCGATCAAGATATACACATTCAATTCACGAAGGATAACCGTCGTTGTGGCACGTAGCAAAGGGTAGCTTCCCCCGCGATGGATGCGCGGTCGGATGTCACGCCGCCGTTGCCGCCTCGCCGCGCGTAACTCGAGCACAATGTCCCACAGGAAGAGGAAAATCACGCGGATAAAGTTATATGGTCCCATAAACAGCGGATAGAAATCTTGACTGCTGTGCCTCGTCACGTCAGCTATGGTGCTGAAGGTGAAGATCGCCTGGGGTGCATCCCCAGAGAAGAGATTGCTTCGGCTAGCACCTTCCCTCGAGAGCAATCCCTCCCCCTTCGATAGTCTGCGCTCAATCTCTGCGGTATCGAACGGGTGATTAGAGACCATCCTCTTCTTCTTATCTTTCTCGTACCAACGAAATGCGGGGATGTCATAATTGTCGCCAAGGAGTATGCCAGCTTGGCTGGCCGAGGTCTGCGACGACAGATCGCACTCCCATTGCATGATTTGATGACTCCCCGTCTCGAGCCAGCGTGCGAGTGTCGGTGTTATTCCGTCTTTGATAGCGCGTCGTAACACCGGTTCGGATAGACCGTCAATTTCCAAAAAGATCACGCCTGGCTTGTCACTCTTCTCAGGTTCTCCGATTAGGTTTGCGATGTGATAAATCAGGTGTCGGTAATACGATTCGTCATCGTCAATTGCAAGCATGTCACTGAAGGAGACATTGATCAAGCTCATCCCTAGTGTAAAAAGAACGGGATTCCATATGCCATTAAGGGACATCCCGGGCAGGATTCCACTGGCAAGCCAAACCATCAAACCATTACATACCAACGTTACAAGCCCAAAGGGCACCAATTTACGCGAAAGATTCAAAGTTACCAGAACGGGTCTGATCCATGCATTGATAAGGCCAAAGACCAACGCCACCATGAGGGCGGTTAACCAACGATCAAAGGAAATACCAGGCAGCAGCAGCACGAGTACAAGACAAGCCAGTGCCCCGATCACCCACACGATCACGATTCGCAGGTTCCATCGTAAATGTCGCAACTTGTTAAGGTGCATCGTGAGAATCTCCATTCATCACAAAAGAACCCCCCGGCGTGAGGATTTGAACTTTCACCTTGGGAGCTAATCGAACAGCATAGCGAGCGAAATCTTGAGGTGGCCGCGTTAGAAAGGGAGGCCTCATCCATACTAGGCCCAACGGGGCCATCGTCCCCCAATGAACAGGGATTGCCATGCGAGGTCGTAAGAGTGTTAAGGCTTGAGCCGCACGGTAAGGATTCATATGGAGCCCACGGATCGTCGGCCCCCATCCCCACACCGGAAGCAGCGCCACATCGAGATCATTCGCAAGATCTTCCATCCCTTGAAAGAGATCAGTATCACCCGCAAAATACACTTTGTGCGAGCCGCGAATGACATAACCCAAACACTCGGCCATGGGACCAAGCGGATAACGTGAACGTACATGTTCGGCGTAAGTAGACCGGATGATTAACGAACCGATGTGGATCGAGTCATCGGTCACCACTTCCTCGATCTGTTGAAACCCAACGTTTCGCAGAATATGTGCCGCACCACGTGGTACGATCAAGCGCGTTTCATGATCCATTAACCGCAACGAAGGCAAATCCATATGATCCATGTGAAGATGGGAGATGAGGATGGCATCGATGTCTTGATAGGATTCCGGGTCAATAGGCGCTTCACAACGGCGTAGGAAACCTGCTCTGTCACGAAGGAGTGGATCGGTCAATACACGGACCCCGTTCATCTCAATGAGCACTGTGGCATGGCCGATGTATGTCAGACTAGTTGAATCTCCCATGAGACGAAGCACCGTTGATTAGGTCTTTAAGCCATGGATTGGTTCAGGATAGCTTCTCAACGTAAACCTGTTCTACATAGACCAACAGGAGTCATCCGCTTATATGATCGCCTTGATCTCCACCCTGAGACGGTCCGCTTCTTCAAGCACGCCGGCTTCTTCCGGTCGAGACTTATGCTGCATCTTCTTGAAGGCTAGTTCGGTGCATTGTCGATGAAGTCGCATCTCAAGGCGCAGAGCGCCGATACCATCCTTGCGCAGGGCTCGCCAACATGCCCGACTCCGACCGCCTCGCTCAGTGAGTGTGCGGTAAAGATCGTCCGGTATCTCCCCTACCAACTCCGTCTGCAGGCACTGTTGTTGACGCCTCAGTGACCAGAGCATGACCAACGCCACCAGGAGGATACCCCCCCAAGTTAGCGCCACCGTTAGCAGATTCATCCCCAAGGCCATATGAAGGACAAGATCGTGAAGGCCATGGCTTAATACGGCAAGCACAAATGCTGCGAATGGCACAGCCCAGCGGTGCCATTTTTCCTTCGCTATTCGAGCATAGCCCAGCCCAGCCCCAAAGATCGCACTGTAGACGCCGTGATTGAGGCCGTAGATCACACCTTGAATGAAAATCGTACTGCTTAATCCCGAGAACCCCCTCAAGAGAAATGCCCCTAAGTAACTCAACGTGTTGCCCGTCATCGCGAATCCGAATCCAACCATGGCTCCGTAAAGAAGGCCATCCAACACGTTATCAAACTCCTTGCGGTAGAGCACAAGGATCAAGATGACGGCGACACCTTTCAATGCCTCCTCGATAAGTGGGGTGACCAACCCCGCGCGTACTGCCTCGATTGCCTGCGATCCTATCAGGTCAACCGGTAACTGAAAGAACACCCGGACAATGATCGCTATCAGAAGCGCCGGCCATGCACCCCAGAAGAAGGCGGCTGCGATCAGTGCCTTCGGCTCTCTCTCGTATCTGTCGGAATAGTAAAGTACGATCGCGTAGATCAGTGTGGGAAGCAGGCCTGCCAACAAACAAATACTCACGCCTCTCACCACATCAGTGGCGGGTAGAATGCCAGCCACCCATACCAAATCGGGAGCGTCCCAAGTCGCAGGCAAGGTCTCAAGCTTTCTGGGCATCAAAGCATAATCTAGACCAGGGACACGAAGCTCAGGAAGACCATCTTCCATCATTGTAAGAACAGTGCGGCCCGATACACTTGGGGGGATGTCCATAAAAACGAAACGAGTAACCTCAGATTCTTCGGGATTAGGCCAGGTAACCAATATCTGGTAGGGTGAAACGGCTGGGATCTCAATCTCACCTATGATGGCCTTTCCCGAAGGGGGATCAGCGTGGAGCAGGGCAACATTCCCTAACGACTCTAACGACGGTAGCGCTTGTCCATTATACAGACGTAACGTCACCTGGGCTCTCTCAGCCCCATCTCCCTTCACTTCCACGCATAACCGGTTCTGATACCAGGTTTCGAGGTCCAGTGGCTGGCTCATACCCCACGCGTATGGCTGCTCCCACTGAGACCCTTTTTCAGCAGGACCTAGCGGACCGCTGAAGTCGCTGTGTGGGGCTATTTCACCCCAATTTCCTCGAAAGGGCAGCCACTCTAATCCAGACCATCCATCAGGATCACCCTCTACAACTTCTCGATCAGGAATCATTCTCACCTCAGGGACGATCCGGTCAAATGTCCCAGTACGGTCCATGATCTCGACCTGCACATTACCAACTTTTGTGCCGTTGGGATAAACTTCATCACCCCAGAAGTAGTTCGCATGGGATCCGAGCGCGACATAAACTGCTGGGTGAGTTTCTTCCTCAATCCTCACCTGGGTCCAAGGTCGGCGAGTGCCTCCATGATGTTGACTAAGCACGACCCACTCAGGTTCCCCGGATGCACTCAGGACCACCTGAACCATCTCCCAATCGCCTTCGTGTTTGTTAAACCAATCGTTGTAGTAATAGAAAAGCCAGTATTGAAGGACGATTTGTTGAAGGTTTTCGTCACGCACCACATGAGCGTAGGCGACGATCGGCGGTCCCCCCGCTTGCGGTGAAAGTACGGATTGGTAGTAAGCTCGGTGAGCGGAATAATTCTTATAATCTGATGCCCCCTCGTCGCTGAACCAGACATCGAGGTGGTAGCTACCGTCTTTGTAGCTGAACAGATCGGACAAGGACACATGGGTCAATACATTGATGTCTATCCATTCTCGACGTGTCTGACGCAACCTGGCCGTGTTCACCATCACGTCCACGGATTGCGGGCGGAACAATTCAGAAGGGTGGAAATAAAGAACCGGAGCATACAGTCTCGCCAGTTCAAGGTCTTCCTGAACCATAGCTTTCTGGGCAAAGGCTGTATCCGTTTTGAGTAATAGGGAAGACAGCAGGCCTGCTGCGATAAATAAGAAGGTAATCCTTTTGAGCCCTTGGCTGCTCAACTCTTCACCGTATCCTTCGTTTTTCTCGGGTAAGCGAAGACCGGTGCTCAAGGCTTTCACTTGTTCATCTATGAAACAATCAAAATCAACAGCCCGACCTCTAGCGAAGTCGGGCTTATCTTCATCGATGAGAGTGCTTTACACCCTACCGCGCCGAGGTCTTTCCCCTCCCCCTCGGTGGATTTGGGAGCTATTGACTTACTTCTATCCTAAATTATTTATTCGCCTTTTTCAACAAGTATTCCGATGACTGCGATTCCACGGGTTGCAGGTGCACCTTAGCATACATAAGATGTCACAAGCGATAGGGCTACGAGGGAGTATTTCGAGTATATTCACGTAAGCACGATCTGCTTACCTTACGATTAAGTAGATCACAACGCACAGCAGCCCCAACCCCACAACAGCTGTCAGGATCAACCCCCCCACAAGCACCCATACGGCGATCGTTGATCGAAACTCCTGGACACCAATATCTATCTGGCGGGCTGTGTTAACCTCCACCGACTGGGCGGATCCGATACGCTGCTTCTGTAGGTAAAGAATGGCAAGTAGAACGAGGGCTAACAATGCCGCCGGCGCAAAAGTCACTACCAGCCTGGTAAACTCCTCGTAGGGCAATCGAGCGAGCACTTGCTCGAAGCGCGGTGGTGAGAGGAAGTACAGTCCAAGCGCGGCCAAGGTGAAGGACAGAAGGGGCGCAGCAGAGACCAACACGATGGCGACAGCTAAGCTCAATGGGCGCGATGAACGGGCAACGTCACGTGTGAAGGACCGCCCGTCAAACGCGAGGTAGATCCCCACAAGCACAATGATGAATAAACCGATCGGCGCCCACGAGACCAATGGCCGTAGATAACGATCACCAGGCAATGGGGTCATTAAGCGGTCAAACCGGGAGGGAGAGATGAAAGACAGCGCCCAGAGGCCTGTAGATGCCAACAACGCCAAAACCGTGGGAGCCAAGGACAATCTCGCGAGCCATTGGGCGTAAGGAACCGCACCACGCTCTTTCCCAAAGGTAATAGGGACATCCGCCCCATGGTCCAGTTCTGCACGAACGACTCTCTTTGCAGGACGATCAAAGGCATAGAGCAGAGCCAGCACCACCACGGCGAGCAAGGTTGCTGGAGCAAATACCAACGCCATGCGGACAAAAGCCTCGCCAGGTAAACGAGATATCAGATCACCAAATCGATTCGGGGAAATATAGAACAGGGCCAGAGCTACTACAGAAAGCAATAGCAACGGTACACTCGGGATCAACACCAAGGTCGCCACGAAGCGCGTCTTGGGCCAGCGATCTGAATCATCTTCCGTGTTTTGAGAATTGGATAGGTCCTTCAGTTCAGCCATTAGCACACCGCAATTCGCTGGATCTGGATGCTCACGGCGCCAAAGTGATCTCGACGCTGGAGATGTGCCCCAAACCATCAAAGACGGGCAACGGATCGATGACGACGATCCTCCCCGGTCCTTCCACGGCCACTTCATAGGGAACATCGGCGCTGAACGGACCTGGGAACCCCCAGTCGGGGGCTTGCACGATGATCGGTTGCGAACCGACGACGTTCCCTTCTGCATCATGGACCTCAATGATGAGAGTCCCCTCAAAACTGGCCAAACCGAAGCCCTCGACATGGACAACACCGCCGCTGACCGTCGCACCAAATTCGGGCTGGTCGATCACGATCGCCTCCGGATGAGGATCAAAAGATACGATTTCCTCCGGACCCTCGGCAAGCAGGAGCACCCCCACAGAGGCAAGATGGACGATCCCTCCATCACGCGCACTTTGATCATAGACCTGAATCAGGGCGCTGCGCTCCCCGCTCACGGTGAAGTGCACATCGCCTTCAAAGGGACCACGCTGGCCGATGTCCGCCGCGATGGTGAGGGGATGGATCGTGAGCTCGGACCCATCATCAAGCACGATGCGCACGATGAGCGTCTGCTCAAAGGTTGGATCGGCGATCCCCGCGACGTGGACGGGGCTGCTCAAGCGCGAACCTGGCCCGGGCTCGAGGATCAGGATCGCCTCCTCGGGTTCCGCTCGGGGCGTCGGGCTCGAGGTCGCCAGAGGTGCCGTCGCGCTGGCCTGTGGTGGAGGTGGTGGCGGTGAGTCGGTAGGTGTAGGACTCTGCTGCCCTGGGGAGGGAAAGTTGCAGGCCGCAAGCAAGACGAGCAGAGCACAGGTCATCATCTTGGCAGTTTTCATCTGGGCCTCTCCTCTGGATGGGGAGTGTAACAGGGATTGAGCCTCAGGTCCATCACGCCAGGTTGAAAGGGGCAGGTATGCAGGAAAGCCCCTCATAAACCCGTTCTCATTCCGCGCTGAGGCGCATCCATCCGATGATCTATTTGACAACAGAACATATGTTCTATATAATAGAGACACCGGTGGCTGGTATGCACTGCACGGCGCGGGCCAACGCACTTGCCGCCGGCTCACCCAACTTCAGGGAGGGACTCCCGCTCAGACCGTGGTGCACATCACTGGATCTCGCCCACAATACACACCACGTGATGAGATGTGATCCTAGGAGGTCTCGGTGTGGTTCCGTCGCTGGTTCCGTCCTGAAAGCGTTCGGTCGGAGGGCCCATCCTCGACCAACGGACGGTTGACCTTCGAGCTCGATCATGAGCTCGCTGCTCAACTGCGACTGGCGGCGCGCGCCCGAGCCCAGTCGCCGGAGAGGCTGGCTGCCGACTTGCTCTCTCGTGGGTTGGAGAGGGAAATGCTGCGGGCGCGCGCCGAGGCCGCCCTGGCGTTCCTCACCCCGCGCGAGCAGGAGGTGGCTCGGCTAACGGCCCGCGGCTATACCAACCAGCAAATCGCCGAGACGTTGATCATCTCCCCCGAGACGGTCAAGACGCACGTGCGGCGCGTGCTGGAGAAATTTACCTTGCACAGCAAGGCGGACCTGCGGTTGCTGCTGCTCGACCTGGGCGTCCGCTGGTGGGAGGTAGAATCCCACTCGCAGTAGAGGCAAGGTTGTCCCGCCCCATCACATCTACCAAAGTTGTGTAGGGGCGGTTCGCGAACAACTCCTACATGGTTAATGGGTTTTGAGTACATCCCCTCAGGACCATCCCAATGTGTAGGGGCGGGGTAACCCCGCCCCTACACATCTGTCCACGTAGCCTCTGAAGGTACGATCCTGGCGAAAAACCGAGTTAGGTTCGCGGATCACAGATCGGCGATTGCTGTGCTTGCCCCACGAACTTCAATGTCATCCGTTCAATACAAAGGCGTTGTAAATCTACCCAAAGCCCTCAAGAACAATACGCAATGTAAAGTTAACTTGACATCGGTCTTGTTGTATGATAATGTAAAGTTGACTTTACATGAGGGACATGATGGAGCTTCACAATCATCTGCGAGAATATCGGTTGGAACGCGATCTAACCCAGGAAGCTCTGGCCAAGATGGTCGGGGTCACCCGACAAACGATCATCGCCATCGAAAAAGGTGGCTACACACCGTCCGTGAAACTGGCATTGGAGCTTGCGCACTCTCTGCAGGCTCCAATCGAAAAGCTATTCTGGCTCGATAAAAATGAAGGATTGAAGACATGAGTGGAATGAGCTATTACCTTAGTCGGGCGCTCATCTCAGCAGCACTTGGTGGGCTCTTCGCGTTGACCGGATCTCCCTGGTGGACTGCCGCCCTTGTGGGTGCGGCCGCCTTTGCCCTTTTCTTATGGGCTCCGGTAAGTGGACGTTACGTTGTAGACCCGGAACGCGGTGTGACAGCGTTAGGGCGAGACGAACGGGCACAATCGATCATTGGGATGGCAAGCCGCAACGCCTTCGCGGTCACGATCTCCCTTGTGGCGGCGTTAGTCGTTTATTTCGGCACCATCAACCCTGGGAATGTGCCCATCCATGCGCTCGGTCTCGTTTTATTCCTCGGCGCGCTGACCTATCTCGTTTCCGACCTTTGGTTGCGAAGAGCTTAGCTGTGGATGATTTCCGATGAGTAGCATAGCCATTCGAACGGAAGATCTCACTCGCGATTTTCCCACAGTGCGCGCGGTCGATAGCCTTTCGTTGGAAATCCCAACGGGAATCATTTTTGGCTTCTTAGGACCGAACGGGGCAGGCAAAACTACCACGATCCGACTACTTCTTGGCCTGTTGGAACCTGACAATGGACGCGGCGAAGTGCTGGGTTTTGATGTTCAGACAGAAGCTGACCGAATACGTGAGCGTGTAGGCGCCCTTTTGGAGAACGATGGGTTATATGAGCGTCTGACAGCGTATGACAATTTAGACTTCTTTGGCGAGATTAACCACTTGCCAACCCCTGATCGTCGTGATCGAATTCGCCATCTGATGGAGCATCTCGATCTATGGGATCGCAGGTCGGAGCAGGCAGGGAAGTTTTCCAGAGGGATGAAAAAGAAGCTAGCGTTAGCCAGAGCACTTCTCCACCAACCCACGCTGCTCTTTCTGGATGAACCCACCACTGGCCTCGATGCCCTCAGCGCCGTGGCCTTACGAGACGATCTTACTTCATTGGTCCATCAGGAAGGGGTTACCGTCTTTTTAACCACCCACAACATGGCGGAAGCGGAAAAGATTTGTGATCGGGTCGGCGTGATCCACAAGGGTCAATTGGTGGTCGAGGGACGACCGGATGAGATCGGAGCCCAGGCTCGGCAGCCCATCGTTAAAGTGATTGGCTCTGGCTTCACCCCTGAGATACTTGCGGAAGTAGGGGAAGTTCCACAAGTGGTGGAGGTTATTCGCTCCGAAGATGGGCTGACCATCCGTTTGAAGGAGCAGGGTGAAACTGCAGAGCTGGTTCACCTCCTGGTGAGTCGTGGCGCTCAGGTTGAAGAGGTCCACAAAGTCGGCGCAAGTTTAGAGGAAGCGTTCATCACCTTGATGGGGGAGCAATCGGAATGAGGGATATCTGGATCGTGTGCAAAAAGGGTTTAAAAGAATTGATCGGCGCCCGAGGAGGTCGGCGGGGCTTTCTGATTCAGATCGCAATCCTGGCTGGTGTGTTCGGCTTCTTCCCATTAAGTCAGAAGGAAGTGTGGATGGAAGGCACGATGCCGGCGGTTTTCTTTTCGATGATACCGCTGTTCTCCGCCAGCGGGGTTGTCGCCGACAGCTTCGCCGGGGAGCGAGAGCGAAAAACGCTTGAGACGCTGCTGGCAACCCGTCTGCCAGATCGGTCCATCTTCCTAGGAAAGGTGATATCGGCGCTGATCTACGCCTGGGCATTCACGATCCTTTCCATGATCACCAGTCTCATCGGCATCAACCTCGTAAAGGACAGCCCCGGCATTTATCTCTATCCATCTTCTGTGTTTCTGTTTGGCTTAGTGGGCTCAATTTTGACTGGGCTCCTGATCGCCGGAGTGGGCGTTTTTATCTCTCTGCGTGCCAGCAGCGTACGTGAAGCACAACAGATGCTGGTCGTGCCTATGTGGGTGCTCTTTATGGCTATCGGTTTTGGCCTGCCCGCATTAGCCAATGCACTACCCGAAAGCACGCGTCAGCAATTGCTGCGTTGGTTAGCAGGTATTAACCCAACGCACTTCGCGATAGGCCTTCTGATAGCATTGGCCATTGTGGATATCGTTTTACTCATCTTGGGTATTCGCCGGTTCCAGCGGACCCGACTGATTCTTGATTAATTGATGTGTAGGGGCGGGGTAACCCCGCCCCTACACATCTATCACGTACTCTAATAAAGGCACTAAAGCGCCCTAGTCGCGAACAAGATCGTTGGTTGGCGTTGACTTGCCCCACCTGAGCCTAGTATCCTTAGGACAACCAAACCTATGAGAAAGGGGCCATCATGGAGTACCGTATTCTTGGCCGTACCGGAGTTCGTGTATCACCACTGTGCCTGGGGGCGATGAACTTCGGCGGTCCAACACCCGAACCCGAATCTATACGCATCATTCACCAAGCGCTTGATGCCGGAATCAATTTCCTCGACACTGCCAACATATATGTCCAAGGCGAGAGCGAGCGTGTGGTGGGCAAAGCGCTCACAGATGGACGCCGCGAAAAGGTCATCCTCGCCACCAAGTTACACTTTCCACAATCGGATGATCCCAATGATCGCGGCAACTCCCGGCGTCATATCATGAAGGCTGTTGAGGACTCGCTCCATCGACTCCAAACCGAATGGATCGACCTCTACCAGATCCATCGCCCAGTATTCGATGTCCCTCAGGATGAGACCTTACACGCACTGGATGATCTGGTACGCCAGGGGAAGGTGCGCTATATCGGCTGTTCCACCTTCCCAACTTGGATGGTCATGGAGGCATTAGCAATCAGCGAACGCTACGGACTCACGCGCTACGTCACCGAACAGCCGCCTTACAACCTGCTCGATCGGCGGATCGAAAACGAACTGGTGCCCTTGGCTAAACGCTACAACCTCGGATTACTCCCATGGTCGCCTTTAGCAATGGGGATCCTCGCGGGTCGGTATGATAAACCCGACGATGCACCCGAAGGATCACGAGTAGCGCGTATCGGAGCCTGGGCCGCTGAGAGAGTGACCCAACAAGCCATCAAAGCAGCTCAGAAAGTTGCCGAAGTCGCCCGTGATCTTGGGTTGACTTCTTCCCAAATGGCACTGCTATGGGTCAAAGATCAACCGGCGGTGACCTCACCGATCATCGGTCCCCGCACCGAGGCCCACCTGGAAGACGCCATATATGTACTCGAGAAGAGCCTAGATGATGAGACCGCCGGCACACTGGACGAGATTGTCCCTCCCGGGACAGCTATTGCTGATTTCCACAACACTAGCGGGTGGATGAAGATGAAAGTCGGGTTTTAACACCCTAACACGCAACCAATGGAGGGTTAAAGCGTTAATTGAATGACCCACAAACAAAAGGGTAATCCGGGTTTTCAACGCTAGACCCTTCCCGATAGGGATGAGAGGAGGTCAAGACCGGGAAGAGAAACAATCCATCGTTTACCTTTATCTTATTAACATCCTTTAGAGGAGGGTTCAATCATGCTCACCGAACGCATCATCGGTGCATTCACATTTCGCAAAGGCGTCTATGCCGAAGTAGAACATGACACCTCATTCACCAACACCGCTTGGCTGATTGTAGCCGTGGTCACATTTCTCAATCAAATCGGGACTCACGCTTCTCCCAACTTCATTGCCTGGATAATCAGCGCTATTGTGGGCACTGTCATTATGGTTATCGGTTTCGGTTTAGCCGCTGCTGTCATCAGTTGGGTGGGACGAACACTTTTCAGCGCCGAGGTGACCTTCGATGAGATGGTTCGAACCTTGGGGTTGGCCTCCGTCTGGAACATCGTCGGTTTCATCGGGGCATTGGTCGGCTTCTTCCCGCTCCTGGCTTGCGTGACGTGGCCTGCTATCCTCGTGGGCGTTGTTCTTCTCGTCGCCGCATGGTTTATGGCAGCTAAAGAGGCCCTGGATCTAGAATGGGTCGAAACAATCATCACCGTCATCGTGGGCGTCATCGCCTGGGTTGTGGTTTGGCTTATCACAAGAGGAATCCTTGGGATCTTGGGACTTGGCGCCAAAGTGGCAGGAGACGTCTTGGGGCTATAGAACTGCAGTGTAGTGGAAAATCCAATACCCGTAGGGGCGGTTCACGAACCGCCCCTACATTGTTATTAGGACATGGGACCTCCTCAACGCGCTATCCAAGCAAAGTGTAGGGGCGGGGTAACCCCGCCCCTACACTGTTTAGGTTTACATATTCCATTGAAACAAAAACAACAACGCGAAACATTCCCGATTCTTTAAACACCCTCGACCAGGAGCTCAGATATCGCGTATATAAACCCGATGGTTCTTGTAAGCTGTCCCGCCGACGTTTTCCAGATCGCGGCGCATCTGTTCCGCACTCTCAGCAACCTGGGTCAGATCCGCGTGGTGAAAACCAAACTCTAAAATGGTTTTTTCCATCTCAGAATACAACAAGGCATTTCCGCCACGACCCTGGAATTCGGGAAGAACACCGGCACCATTGAGCGCGATCCATTTGGTGCGTTTCATCTCGACCAGGATATCGAGGATACCGAAGGGGAACAGACGTCCCTTGCACCGTTGAATGGCGGCCGAGACGTCCGCAAAACCAAAGAGAAATCCTACAACGTCATCCCCATGCGTGATGATCTTGATCAGGCGTGGATCAGCGATGGTCAAAATCTCATCGGTGACGTACTTAATCTCACGATCGGTCAGGGGATAGTACTCCCAATTGTGGATGAAGGTGTCGTTGTAGGTCCTACCGATCTTGGGCGCCCATTTGAGCAACTCGCGTTTATTACGGAAACGTTTTATCGCCAACCCACTGCGCCTTGCAGCCCTCTCGGCAATGCGATGGACTCTCTCCGGCAGACGGAATTTTTCTGCGCTTAGGTAACATGAGACAAAATCGACCTCTTTTTGAAAACCGAGTTCATCCATGAATTGGGGAAGGTAGGGAGGGTTGTAGTTCATCATCGTCATCGCAGGACGATGTTCAAAACCATCAACCAACATGCCATATCCATCGAGAGGGCCGAACCCCTTAGGTCCAACGATTTGGTTCAGGCCGCGTTCATGCGCCCAATCAACCGTGTGCTGAAAGAGAGCCCGAGCAACATCCAAATCCTCGATACACTCAAAGTAATAAAACTGGGCTTGAAGCTTATCGTGATAACGGTTGTATGGACGATTCTCGATCACCGCGATGCGTCCCACATCCTGTCCATCACGTACGGCGAGGAAGAATTCAGCATCGGAGTGTTCGTAGAATGGGTGTTTCTCGGAATTCATACGGGTGACCACATCCATCCGGATCGGCGGCACCCACAACTCGTGACCCTGATAGAGGCCAAATGGAAATTCGATGAAACGACGCACGTCAGCCTTAACTTTTGTGTCGACTTGATCGATCTTGATCATTAGAACCTCGCAGAATGGGCGATTTTTTATTGTAGCACCCGCTAAAAGCACTTACAATCTGGTAGTCCGAGGTTCGGCTATCCGCTCACAGGAAGTGACACTCACTAAAAAAGGATCCGAAGACGGAAGGATATCGAAACCGTGGAGATCTCCAACCAATCCTTACCTACACATAGCCAGGCGAAGATCACTGTGATGTTTATTCGGTTCTTTCGTTGGCTATCCAAGGCCGCATTTACACTTCTATCAACCAGGAAGATCGAAGGGCTTGAAAATATACCATCTCAGGGTCCCTATATCCTGGTAGCTAACCATCTCAGTCGAGTTGATGGACCGCTCCTTTTAACCTTTATAAAACATAATAATGTCACCGGTTGGGCGGCGGCTAAATACCGTTCGCATCCTCTCTTCGGGCTGGTCGTTCGCTTGGGCGGTGGAATCTTCATCCAAAGGGGGAAGGTCGACCGAGATGCCCTGACGGCAGGGGTGTCATGGTTGCGAGAGGGAAATATCTTTGGCTTGGCGCCAGAAGGAACACGAAGTAAGACCGGTGCTCTCATTCGAGCTAAGGTCGGTGCCGCATACCTGGCCGACATAACTAAGGCACCCATCTTGCCTATCGCGATCATGGGGACCGAGTCGTTCATGCGTAACCTGCTGCGCCTTCGCCGTTCTCACTTGATCGTACGCATCGGCGCGCCCTTCCACTTACCCCCTATCCCAGAGAATGAACGGTCAAAAGGTCTACGTCGAAACACCGACGAGATCATGTGCCGTATTGCGGCCATGATGACGCCAAACTACCATGGAGCCTATGCCGATCATCCGCGGTTAGGTGAATTGCTGAGCGAAATCGATGCATGACATCTCAAATCCCAAACAGACCCCGTGATGATTGCCCGGATTTAATTTCCCAAAACGAGAGAATTGCGTGTCTTCATCCCAGCTTTCTAACAAACCCAATCCGCCCCAGTCTCGCATTCTGCGCGGTCTACGACTATACGCCGGCAAATTGCGCCTTTTCAAACCCAACGCTCGACTATACCTGTTGAACACGATCATCAGCGGTGTTGCCTACGGTGTCTTCCGCTTGTTGTTTAATTTCTATGCTCTCAGCTTGGGATATGACGAAGCTTTGGTCGGGCAACTCTTAACCGTAAGCAGCCTCGTGGCACTGATCGGCGCACTACCGGCCGGATACGTCAGTGACCGCATCGGACGTAAGCCCTCACTCCTGCTCGCAAACCTCACCCTCATGATGTCGGTTCTAGGCATGGTCATCTGGCGCAGCCCTGCAGGTTTTTACATGATGAACGTTGTCATCGGTTTGGCCCAGAGTCTGATGGGTGTGACGATGGGGCCCTTTCTCATGGAGAACAGCGACGAAGCGGAACGCACTTACCTGTTCTCCTTCAACGCCGGCTTTCAAACCACTGCCGGTTTTGCTGGAAACTGGCTTGGTGGTCGGCTGCCAACGTGGCTGGGGACATCCATTGGTGTTTCAGCGACCAGTTCCACGGCTTACGGTTTGGCGATCGCGGTTATCTCTGGAATCTCCCTGTTGGGAATCCTCCCCCTCCTGCTGCTGAAACGACAGCGAACACCTCGCCAAGAAGCTGAGGATTCCCTCTCACCCTTTCAATATGCGCGCAGGAATCCCAAGCTCCTGGGGAAGCTGGTCTCTCCGATGTTGGTCACCTCCCTAGGCGCTGGTTTATTGATGCCCTTCATGAACATCTTCTTCCGTGTGGCTCACGCGCAGTCGGACGCCACCATCGGCAGCCTATTCGCATGGGGATCGTTAGCGATGGGGATCGGACTCTTAATCTCCCCCCCGCTGGCCGACCGGTGGGGAAAGATCCAGGTTGTTGTGGTAAGCCAAGCGCTATCGATCCCCTTTTTGATCCTGCTTGGATTCGCCCCCCTGTACTGGATCAGCGCGGCCGCCTACCTGGTCCGCTTGGCTCTGATGAACATGAGCTGGCCGATCTACGATGCTTTTGTCATGGAACACGCCGAACCTGAGGCCCGTGCTACAGTAGCCAGCTTGGTGAGCATGAGCTGGAACTTCGGCTGGGCCTTCAGCCCAACGCTGAGCGGATGGCTACAGGTTCGCTACGGATTTAACCCCGTCTTTCTCGGCACCATCAGCACCTACATCCTGGCGATCTTCCTCTATTGGTATTTCTTCCTGCACGAGAGCGATGCGCGTCAGACAAGGGATCAGGGATTGGAGATTAGGGATCAGTAAGGCGCCTGGGCACAGGGATATCTCCAGGATTACAGCCTTGCCACCTTGGTGCCCCGGTGCCTAAGTGCCTTGGTGCCCGATCAGCCTCTGATCCCTATTCCCTGATCCCAGATCCCCAGTCCCCAATTCCTGATCCCTAATCCCCCACTGGGGTGATCCGTAATCACCCGCGCGATTCCTCCCTCGGTGGGATTGCCTTTTTCCCTCCCCGCGGTAGAGTATTAGCACATTTGTTCTATCCCATAATTTCGTGTGCAGTGGGAGACGATCGGTCCGCCCGTGGAATGTTCGGCATGATACCTCTCTCCCGCTTGCACCAGAGAGGTTTGATCATGCAACACGAACTGGTCCCGGTCCTCCCCGCTGATCCGCATCTGCTGCCCAACGACTCGGCGCTGCTGGAGGAACTCCGCCAGCCGCGTTTGGCGCTGTTCTGGGGCACGAACACACCGACACGAACCTTGTTGGCGATGCTCACGGCCCTCGCCGCCCGCGGCTCGTCCGTGCGCGTCTTCGACGGGGGCAACCGTTTCGACGGCTACTTCGTCGCTCGACTGTCGCGGCGCTTGAGCAGCCATCCGAGAACCATTCTCGGGCGCATCCATCTCTCACGCGCCTTCACCTGCTTCCAGTTAGCCGAGTTGATCGAGAGCGCCCCGGCGGAGCCCGAGCCGCTCTTCGTCCTCGATATGTTGACCACCTTCTACGATGAGAGCGTGCCGCTGCGCGACACCGAGCGTCTGCTGACGACCACGATCACCCATCTCAAGCGGCTGGCCTCCATCGGGCCGGTGATCGTCGGGGCACGCGAGCCGCGTGCACTGGTCAAAGAACGATGGGAGCTACTGGATCGGTTGCAGGTCGCCGCCGACGCCGCATGGTTGCTGCGCGCCCCGGAGGGGGCCGGAGTCGAGCAACCGCGACTATTCTAGGAAACGTAGGCGCCTAGGCACTCAGGCACCGGGGCACCATGGTGGCAAGACTATGATCCCGCTGACACCCAGGCGCCGAGGCGCCTAAGTGCCCTGGTGCCACAAACGAAAAGGAGTCCACCATGGGTCGTACCCTCCCGTCCATCACCCAAGCCTTCCTTCAGGAGCAGCAGTCGCTGGCACGCTTTCGTCGTGCGCTGCGCCGCGAGGACCAGCAGGTGCTCGACGAGCTTCTGGCCGGCTCGCGCCACCACTTGGCCGCCGCGGCCTACGCCTCCCACCTGCTGCCTTTTGAGGTCATGTTGTTGGCCATGCTGCTCGAGCAGCACAAGGAGGTGCTGCGTCTGCGGCGACAGCTCGCGGCCCTCGAGGCAGGGGCAATTCACCCGTCACCCTCTTTGGGTCATCGCCCGGCAGACGCTGCCCGCCGGTGTGAAGGGCCCGGCGAAAGAGACCGGCGCGGATTGCCCCTGCCGGACCGGGACGCTCCCCGACCGGAGGGCTAGATTATGCCGTCCACCTTTGGCTGGTTGTTCGACGTCTATCCCTCCGGCGATGGGATGACGGTCTGGCTGATCGACGAGCAGGGCCAATCGTATGCCCTGCGCGACACCTTTGCGCCTTCCTTTTATGCACACGGACCGCGCGAGGAGTTACGCGCCGTCTGCCAGATGCTGCGCGCCCGGCACGCACCGGTGACGCTGCGCCGAACCGAGCGCCTGGACCTGTTCCTCGACCGCCCCTTAGAGGTGCTCGAGGTCAGCGTGCGAATCCCCTCGATGCTGACGCGCCTGTTCCGGCAGACCGCCGATTACCGCCCCGATCTGACTTACTACGATGCCGACATCCCCTTGCCTCAACGCTACGCCTTAGCACGTGGCGTTTTTCCGCTGGCTTACTGCCACGTCGATCACCGCGACGGGCTCATCGAACGCATCGAGGCCCTCGACTCCCCATGGGAGATCGACTACAAGCTGCCGCCACTGCGCGTCATGGCGATGCGGATGACCGGTGAGATGAGGGACCCAGGACGCGGCCATCGCGGCGATCTGCTGGTCGAGATCGAAGGACGCACACTGTGTCTGCCACGGGCGCGGGGCCGCCAGTTGCTGCTCACCATGAGGCACCTGATCGAGCTCTACGACCCCGACGTGCTGATCAGCACTTACGGCGACAATTACATCCTGCCCCGTCTGCTCCAGCTCTCACAGCACTACGGGATCCCCCTGCCGCTCAACCGTGATCGGGCCAGACAGGTACAGCAAAAACCGGCCACCTCCTACTTCTCCTATGGGCGGGTGGTCTTCCGCAACGAACAGCATCTGCTCTTCGGGCGCTGGCATCTCGACTGCCAGAACGCCTTCCTGGCCAACGATTACGGTATGGATGGGATCCTCGAGATCGCACGTCTCACCGGCCTGCCGGCCCAAACCGCGGCCCGCGTCTCCACCGGCACCGGGATCAGCGCCATGCAGGTGGCCACCGCCCTGCGCCGCGGGGTCATGGTCCCATGGCAGAAGCGCCATCCGGAAACACTCAAGACCGGGCTCGATCTGCTCCTGGCCGACAAAGGCGGCTTGGTCTACACCCCGATCGCCGGCCTGCACGAGCACGTCGCTGAGCTCGACTTCAGCGCCATGTACCCGAGCATCATGGTGCATTTCAACATCTCGCCCGAGACGGTCGGCGCAACGTGCTGCCCAGGCAAACCCGTACCCGAGCTGGGCACGCCCGTCTGCCATCACCGTCGGGGCTTGGTGCCGGACACGCTCGCGCCGCTGCTCGAGAAGCGCCACCGCTACAAGGCTCTGATCGGCGAGTTGCCCGAGGACGACCCCCGCAAAGAGGCCTATCGTCGGCGCTACTCGGCTCACAAGTGGTTGTTGGTGACCTGCTTCGGCTACCTGGGCTACAAGAACGCACGCTTCGGTCGCATCGAGGCCCACGAGGCGGTCAACGCCTACGGGCGGGAGGTGCTGCTCCGGACCAAGGAGTTGGTGGAGGAGCGCGGATTTCGCGTGCTCCACCTATACGTCGACGGCCTGTGGATCCACAAGCCCGGCGCCCGAAGTCGCCCGGATTACGAGGCACTGTTGGGCGAGATTCGCGCCGAGACCGGGCTGCAGATCGGGCTCGAGGGGATCTATCGCTGGCTGGCCTTCCTACCCTCAAGGACCGAACCTCGGGTCACCGTCGCCAATCGCTACTTCGGCGCATTCGAGGACGGCAGTCTCAAGATCCGCGGTATCGAAGCCCGGCGCCGCGACACCCCTCCCTTCATTAAACAAACACAACTGGAGATGCTCAACATCCTCGCGCAGGGACACGACGCAGCCGGGTTCCGTGCCGTCGTGCCGCAAGCGGTTGCCTACGCTGGTGAGCGGCTGCGCGCGTTGCGCACCGGCCAGGTCCCGGTCCGAGAATTGGTCGTCACGCACCGTCTGTCCCGCCAACTGGAAGAATACGTTGTCTGTACCGCCGCCGCCCGAGCGGCGCGCCAGTTGGGCGAGAAGGGCGTGAGGCTCAGCCCCGGCGAGCGTCTTCCTTTTCTGCTTGTGCCCGGGCCAGAGAAGGTCCGAGCCTGGGAACTGGTCGAGGGTGAGATCCCCTACGATCGGGAGGCCTACACCCAGTTGTTCCTGCGCGCGGCCGAGAGTGTGCTCGTTCCGGTCGGCGTGAATCAGAGCGCGCTCGAGATCTGGCTGCTGGGGGGCGCCGGGTATTGGGGACCACCGGGGACGCTCCCTCCGCCCGGCGCGGATATTGGGACACCCTTACTGGAACAAGCTCGAGCCTCAGGGATTAGGGATCAGGGATCTGGGATCAGGATTTGGCCTCAACACTCGTTCCTTTATCCCCAATCCCTGATCCCAGATCCCAGCTTCGTATCAACTAGTTGAGTCAGTTCAAGAGAAGGTATCCCCCATGAAACGGTCCAACATCTTCGTTATCGTCACCGGGATGGTGAGTCTGGCGGCAAACATCCTGGCCATCCTGAGTCATCTCTCGGAGAAGAACCCGCTCTTCGGATGGCGCCCCGACCGCGGGCTGCTGACCGTACTGACCCTCGTGTTGTTGGCGTATTGTCTGTCGATGTGTGCGGTGCTGACACGTCGTTGGGTGTACAGACAAAGACGTGGGCCTAAGCGGAAGACACGATACATCGCAGCTTTCACCCTCAATGGTCTGGTCGCATTTCCCCTCTTAACCCTCTGGTTGCATCTGTTGTTCTCCGTGGTGATCTTCACACAGGTCTCATCCACGGAGCGTTGGTTTCTGGCAATGGGCTTCTCTTGGGGCGTGACGCCATTCACCGCCCTGGGACTGGTGGCCATGGGGGAGACCCTGGGGCCTCTGCTGACGAGAGGAAATGGATAGTCGCAAGACACAAGTCTCAAGACACAAACTTCAAGCCTCACGTATCACGCCTCACGTTTCACGTTTGACGACTCCATCCCTCTCGTGGTATTATCCGCCTGTCATCAGGCCGCTCGGACGTGCACTGGGCGGCCTTACGTAACACATTGAGGAGAGAAAGATCAGCGCAACAGAATACCGAATAAATGAAGCGATCCGTAAGCCTGAAGTACGCCTGATCGGCCCCGACGGCAAGAACATCGGGGTGGTCCCGATCGAGGACGCACTTCAAGTCGCCCAGGAAGCCGATCTCGACCTGGTCGAAGTGGCCCCCAACGCCGACCCGCCCGTTTGCCGCGTGCTCGATTACGGGAAGTTCCTTTACGAGAAGGCGAAAAAGGAGCGGGAAGCCCGCAAGGCGCAAACCAAGATCGAGGTTAAAGAGATCCGGCTGCGTCCCAAGACCTCCGAACACCACCGATCTTTCAAAATACGCAATGCACGACGCTGGTTGATGGAGGGCAAAAAGGTCCTGGCGCGAATCCGCTTCCGCGGACGGGAGATCACGTACCCGGAAATCGCACTGGAGGACCTTAAACAAATCGCTGAAGAGCTATCAGACGTCAGCAAAATCGAACAGGCGCCCAAGATGGAGGGGCGCACGATGTTCATGATGCTGACCCCACTGAAGAAGAAATAACTCCCGGTTTGACCGGGACAAGTTGAAGAAAACCATCCCCGCGGACAGTGGGAGCGTCCGCGGGGGACTGTGTAAGACAGGGTCCCTCGATGGACCGGCATTGAGAACGGTTATAGGAGTATCCTCGTGGCTCGAAAAGGAAAGAAGAAGTACAAGCTCAAGACACATAAGGCGACCGCTAAGCGTTTCAGGTTAACGGGCTCCGGTAAGCTCGTGCGCACAAAAGCGGGCAAAAGCCACCTCAGGCGCCGGACACCAAAACGAACCAAACGCTTGTTTACTGAGATGGTCGCGGTCAAAGGTAAGGGGATCTCAAAACGCGTACGTCGCATGGCCCCTTATCTCGCCAAGTATAGGGCTAACCCCAACGCCCGGAGCGGACAATCCTCGAAATCCTAATGTTGTCTCGACCGTTGGGTGCACCTAACAGGTGCTTATGGCGCACCGGCGCCCAGGGGTCGAAGGAGTGTGAACTGTGACAAGAGTAAAGGGTGGTACAACCTCCCGCCGTAGACACAAGAAAATCCTCAAGCTGACCAAAGGCATGTACGGCACACGGCACCGACTTTTCCGTCGCGCCAATGAAGCCATGATGAAAAGCCTCTGGTACGCGTATCGAGATCGCCGCACTCGCAAGCGCGATCTGAGGCGGTTATGGATCGCCCGCATCAACGCCGCTGCTCGACAGAACGGCACCACGTACAGTCGTCTGATCCACAGCTTAAAAACCGCAGGAGTTCGCCTCAATCGTAAAATGCTCGCCGATCTGGCGGTGCGTGATCCCAAGGCGTTCACCGCAGTGGTCGAGGCAGCGACAAAGGGCTAGACCTCAACGACCTCTGAAGACAAAGGACGCTATGGCGTCCTTTTTATTTCCTCAGATTGTTATACAAAACTCGATTTTAATATCCCCGCGGTGGGATACAAATGATATCGCTTGACCGGCTTGTGATAACTGCACGATCCTTACTTTACCGCAGCATGGTCAGCTAACCACGACCTTAGAGGCTCCTGAATGTTGATGTCGTCCATTACATTGGGATCCAACGGACGATCCTCGTAAGCAATGCAAACAAGATCGTTGAGAGCCAGAGCTCGCCTGTCCTCAGGAACAGATTGGTGAAGATTGTAAGGATAGTTGTAGTCCGGCGGTAAAATTCGCAACCGTTTCAGATCAAATGAGGTTACCAGCAGAGTGCTCAAGATCGCCTGGTGTAGAAAGACTTTGTGAAACTCGTCGTTGCACGCGCTTATTTGATACTCTTGATCGCCAACCAGAATCTCGAAGTAGTCGAACCATTGACCGAGCAATCCCCTCGATGGATCTATAGCAAAGGCGTGCGAATTAAAATAGGATCGAATACGTAGTCCACCAATAAAAGTTTCCACCGTGGTCTGTATATCTTCTACCCCAATGGCCTCATAGATTTTCCTCCAGAATCCGTCAAGAGGCTCCGTTTGAGGAAGACCGACATTTCTGATGTGGACAGGCCGCACCGCAGCGTCATGTGATGGGTCAAGAATGAACAACAGGGGCGGACTGATGACCAAACAGGAAGGATCGATCCAGATCAAGGTTTGAACTTGCCCATTTGCCATCTCCTCTGAACGAGCGCATGCATATACCTTGTCCCCAAAGTAATAATGCTTTACGGTGTCTGGCACACTCAATGGAAGGACTTGGACGTTCGTGCTTTCCAAACTCTTGCACGGTGCCCTTTCACGATCAACTTCAAACACCCAAATCGGGTACTGGCTCATAGTACCGCCGAAGGAGCGAATGCTTTCGATGAGAAGACGAGCGCCTGTTATCTCTCTGGTCGTCCGCACCAAGGTTAAGAATACGGTTTGATCGATGGTCACATCACTCACTTCAGATCCTCCTTTATCAGAAGCATAGACAGTGATTCCACATATCCTTCATCCATTATCTACATATACTACGATTTTATCGCTATAAGGCTTAGAATCTCATTGTCGTATGCCTCTTGTTTGGTTACGTCGAGGGCTGTTCTTTTGTCGAGGAGAGCGCCCCCTCCTGAAATTATTCGATCGGGTTCATCAGGTCGCCTTAAACCAAAGGGCTTGAAACGATGATAAAGATTGGAATATTCGCTTCCCTATCAATCCTGCTTCTCGTTTTTACACTTAGTCGTCCCCATCGTCATCGATTTTATCGCTTCATCGCTTTTGAAAGCTTGCTGGCTCTCATCATTCTTAATGTTGATTCGTGGTTTCACGATCCCTTTTCTCCCATGCACATCGTTTCGTGGATCCTCCTCACCGCGTCGCTTCTCCTGGCAATTCATGGCTTCCGGCTTCTTCGCATTGCTGGTTCTCCAAAGGGAGATATTGAAGACACCACCCGGCTTATTACCACCGGGGCTTATCAATACATCAGGCATCCTTTATACTGTTCACTGCTTCTACTCGGAGTAGGCGTATTTCTAAAGCGCCCCACTCTTCTCGACAGCTCTCTCTTGATCATTCTTTTGATCTCCGTCTATGCAACGGCCAAGGTGGAGGAGAGAGACAATATCATTAAATTCGGTCACGAATACCAAGCATACATGGAGAAGACAAGGATGTTCATCCCATTTCTGTTTTAATTCACGATCGTAGTCAGAGATTGATTTGTATCCATCAAACCAAACCACCCGATGAGGATACACAAAGCGAAAAGGAACTGAGCCATGGGCAAAAATGCTATCAACAAGGGAGAAAATATGGCTCTCTTGGTGATCGATGTTCAGAAGGGATTGTTCCATCGACCTCACCCCATCTACAAGGCCGAAGAGTTGTTGAAGAACATCAATAACCTTGTCGACCGTTCCCACGAAAATGCTGTGGCGGTCTACTACATTCAACATGCGAACAAATCATCCCTCATGGAGGGTTCGGAAGCGTGGGAATTCCATCCGCAGATCCAACCTGAGGAAGTGGACACGATCATCCATAAGCGCTACGGAAGCGCATTCCAAGAGACACCTTTAGGAGAAGCGTTGTCCAAGAATAATGTTGGCACGGTTGTGATTACGGGATTGGTTACACACGGATGCGTACGGGCGACCTGCTTGGATGCCCTGAGGTTAGGATACAAGGTCATCTTAGTGACCGATGGCCACAGCAATTCCAACAAGAACGCGACCAAATACATCAAGAAATGGAATAAAACTCTTGGCAGAAACGGTGCGGAGTTGCGTATGACCGAAGAAGTTCAATTCCCATAATGGCACATCCCTTGGATCGGATCCATTAGGCCAAGAGATGGGATCGCGTGGTAATTTGTCGAGATACCAGCGTAAATACCGGCTAGTTGACGGCAACGTACAACGAAACGCCTTAGGAGACCACATGGAACTCTCGAAAGAAGATTACGAATTAATCGAACGCGCAAAACAAATCGCCGACGACCTTCATTTCGACGATCTGCACGAGGTCGCTGCGGCCTTGAGGACCGCCTCAGGTGATATATTCGGAGGGATTCACATCGAAGCAAGGGTGGGGTTTGCCGATGTCTGCGGTGAAGTTGCCGCCCTATGCAATATGGTAAGTGCAGGTCAAAGAGAATTGGATACCATCGTGGCAATCTGGGGAGATGGGCATGGCAATCATTGGCTTCTTGCACCTTGTGGGCGATGCAGAGAGCTGATCAGCGATTTCAATCGAGATGCGATGGTGATCGTGGGGAGCTTAGATGCGCCTCAGAAAGTGAGTGTCTCGGAGCTCTTGCCGATGAAGGATTACAGTTGAGCGGCGAAGTCGGAGTTCAATGTCTTTGCCCAACCTCTCATCTCGTTTTTAAGTGAAAATGAGATCGGTGATACCTCATAGCTAGATTTTTCGCGAATGAATTTGCAGGAAAGTGGAGGTGCTCATGACATCAGAGATGATCGGTTATTGCGGTTACAACTGTCATTTGTGTGCTGCACGTTCAGATGACATCGCCCTCAGAGGTAAGATGGTTGACGGGTGGAAAAAGTATTTCGGCCTTGCTAACTATACGGCCGAAAATGTCAAATGCGACGGTTGTCTGAGTGATGGCGTTGTCGCAGACAAGGTCTGCCAGGCCAGGCCGTGTGCGAAAGAAAAGGGCGTGAAGAATTGTGTGTACTGTGATGAATTCCCATGTGACAAAATGAAACACCTGATCTCAGGTCGTGAGGGGATGCTGGTCTATTGTTATCCCAAAACCACTACCATCACCGAAGAGGAATACAATCTTTGCATGCGCCAGTTCAACAGCATGCCCAACCTATTGAGGATGCTCGTTGAATCGGGGAAGATGCCACCTTGGGTGGGCAATCCTGGCGAGGCCGATTGATACTTTACAAATATGTTGTAATTGTTGGAAAGGGCTAATGTAGCCGCACCCTTTAGGGTACGTAAACGCAGGCTAAAGCATGCGACTACAAATCGAAGTCACTTCGTAACATATTAGAACCACCTGATAGTCGGCTTTGTCTTTAAATAATTTTGATGATCATGAGGGCAGGTTCATGAAGATCCATGTCGTTATCTATGTCGCTTTGCTCATCGCCATTCTTCTCCTGCAGAGTGGGTGTCGCTCACGCTTTGAGCCCTCGGTGGTGCAATTCACCGTCACAACAAGTCCGACACTCGAGCGAGGGGAGAGGGAGACAGCCACGCCAAAGTCTACACAAACACCCACACCGACCCTTCGGCCGACAGCCATTGGACTCTCTAAATGCAATCCGGATCCTTTACCCAAAGGTGTTTTCGGGGTCGAGTGGCAAGACCGAGTGGACTTCGAGAAGGTCCCCCCGCAATCCGATCACAGTGAAAATGTTGAGAAGGCGATTGACTGGCTCAAGCGACACGCATGGGAGCTACATTTGGCAGGTGATGTCTCGACCATCTCGGTTATCGCATGGTACGACCCCACCCTTCATCCTGGTTGCGATATCTGTGCTGACGAAAGCTCCTATGATTGCGCCTTCGCAGCCTATCTGGTCACGGATACGCTCTGGGCTTCCAAGGCCCTTGCCCCCTACCACCCTGAGATAGCCGAAAGCCTACACAGAGGGTTGATGACGTTGAAGAGATACGGCAACGGTCTGCATGAAGTCCTTTTCCATCCCATCGAAGGTGGTTTACTTGGCCATCTTCCCATGTTTGGTGTTCATGGTACGCGTATCGGCTCATGTGTGTCTAGTGGAAGAGAATTGGAACTTCGCACTTTAGAAATTCTGCCGAACTCCATCGATCAAGCGCAGAGTTGCGAAACACAAGTGTACGAGGCTCTGCAGGCTTTTTGGGAAGGTCAGGAGGAGGAAGGTAGAGAACGGCTTCGGGAAGTCTACCATGGCGGTCCGGGTGATTCCTGTTATTGGGACACCGTCAACAAAGTCTTCGTCGATGCAGCGACCCGTTATGTAGCGAAGAATCTTCTCGACTGCGACTCTGCAGCCTCCTGCTTCGCGAACGCGACCTTTAAGCTTGGGGGGTTCCTCTATGCAGTTCGTGTCATGGACATGGAGGCAGAGTTCGCGGATCAGCTACCGATCCTCGAGGAGCGCCTTTGGGATGCTCAACATCAGGACGGCGAGATGGCCGGAGGGATGGCCCACATCGTGCTTTACAGATCCGGCGAGGAACCTCAGCCGCTGTGCGGCGCCACAGGGGAAGCGACATCGATCGCGGTGTTAGCGTATACGGCGACAACCCGCGCCTCTGCGGAATAAGCCGATCCTGAGTCCGGACCACAACTCCATTTCTGTGAGATAATCCTCAAACACACACCAGCCAACGATCACAAGAAATCCATCTATTAAATGTGCACTGCTGGATGAACTCTCGACCGTAAATAACGGTATAGTACTTAATATCACCAAGCCCTCTAATGAGGTGTGAGCGCTGATGTCCATACGGACTGCTGTGTCCTTGCTCATCCTATCCTTGAGCCTTTACGCGTGCAGCGGCGGTGAGGAAGTCCTTCCTACACCGACGGCCATTGAGGTCGAGCCTGATGTTCA
>CP070708.1:2434838-2459392 GCA_020350285.1 Anaerolineaceae bacterium | reverse complement strand
GCCGCGATCGTGATGTTGAACTCAGAAACATGCACATGGAGTGTGTGCTCTAACCAATCAGTTAGTGTATGTATCCCAGGCAGGTTAAGCACACCCCCAAGAATTGCCCCAACCGCCAATAAGATTAGCGGCACAGTCATTACAGGTGGATTCTCAGGCGCATGTTCAGCTGCTTCGCTGCGTGGTTGTCCAAAAAAGACCATCAGAATCTGGCGGCCCATATAAAAAGCAGTGAAGAAAGCCGCTAGCGTGAGCAACAGGAATACCACTACACTTTCATGGCTTGCATCCGTTAGGATTTCATCCTTGGACCAAAAGCCAGCCAATGGGAAAATTCCGGAGAGCGCGAGCGCACCGATCAGATACACCCAAAAAGTGATTCTCATTTTCGAACGCAATCCACCCATGTTCCGCATATCATTTGGATCGAACGCTTCATCACTCCCGGGGTTCGCCCCAGCATGCTCAAGATGATGATGACCGTGTTCGAGGCCTTGAATGACCGATCCTGCGGAGAGGAACAGTAGGGCTTTGAAGAACGCGTGGGTCACGAGATGGAACATCCCCGCAACTTGTGCACCAATGCCAACCGCAGCGAGCATGAAACCCAATTGACTGATCGTCGAGTATGCTAAGACGCGCTTAATGTCAAATTGCGCGACGGCGATCGTCGCCGCGAACAACGCCGTGGCGGCGCCGATCAAGGCTACCCAGTTCGATGACTGCCCAGCCACCTCGTATAGCGCTTGGTTGCGCGCCACCATGTAAATACCAGCTGTGACCATGGTGGCGGCATGGATGAGGGCTGAGACCGGTGTAGGGCCTGCCATCGCGTCTGGTAGCCAGACAAAGAGAGGAATCTGAGCGGATTTGCCCGTCGCACCAAGCAGCAGGAATAGGGTGATGGCTGTGATTACGCCAACATTTTCAAGACCGTGCTCGTGGGCCCAATGGAAAACGTCGGCAAATTGCAAACTTCCTACGGCTCCAAAAACCAGGAACATGGCGATTAAAAAGCCGAAGTCACCGATGCGATTGGTGATGAAGGCCTTCTTTCCAGCGATCGCGTTACCAATACCGTCTTCGCCTTTCTCATACCAAAAACCGATCAGCAGGTAAGAACAGAGACCGACACCCTCCCAACCAACGAACATCATCAGAAAATTGTCTGCCGTCACCAACACCATCATCGCGGCGACGAAGAGATTAAAGTAAACGAAGAAGCGAGTAAAGCGACCGGGCTCACCTTGGAAGCGAACATCTTCATGCATATACCCAATGGCATAGATATGGATCAAAGTGCTGACACCGGTTACCATCAACATCATCGTCACAGAAAGTGTGTCAACTTGCAGCGACCAAGGAACGGCTAGCTTCCCAATGGTGATCCAATCCGCAACCGTGACGCTTGTTCCTTCTGGGTGTGTCCTGAGGGCGATGAATTGTAGGACCGCAACAACGAAGGACAATCCAACAGCGCCGCTGGCGATGACACCGACAGCCCGTTCTCCTAAGCGGCGTCCAAAGATCATATTGACCAGTAAGCCAAGAAGGGGGAAAGCAATAATCAAAGGTGCATAGGCGAATAGATTTCCACCCTGCACGACTTCGCTAAAAGACATCCACACCCTCCGCCTCCCAGATCAGCCTTGAAGACTACTTACCTGATCGACATCAATACTGCGTTTGGTTCTGAAGATCGCCACGATCAGCGCCAAACCAATAGCTACTTCGGCTGCTGCAACCGCAATGACGAAGAAAACCAGCACATGCCCACGCAGCGCTTCGGTTCCTGGCGCCATAGCACGCGCAAATGCGATGAGAGCTAAATTGGCTGAGTTCAACATCAACTCGATGGACATGAAAATGACGATCGCGTTGCGTCGAACTAAGACACCTAAAACTCCGATCACAAATAGGAACGCTGAGAGAGCCAAGACATAATCCGTCGGCACGTTCATCGGCTCTCCTTTCGATCATCCCTTGTCAGCACAATTGAACCCACCATGGCAACCAGCAACAGGATAGACGTCACTTCGAATGGAATGAGATACTGGTCAAACAACGTCCGCCCCACTGAAGCTGGGCTGCCAAATCCTTCACCGACGCCTGCTAACTCGCCACCAATTTGCGTCACTCGACCGAATAGCACATAGGCAAACTCTGCTATGAGCACCAAACCCAAAAGTATTGCCACGGGCAGCTGCCACGGAAGGCTGGGGCCGGTCTCGACTTTTTCGGCTCCCAACAGCATGATCACAAAGAGAAAGAGGACCATGATAGCCCCTGCGTACACCGTTACCTGAACCATCGCGATGAACGCTGCGTTTAGTAACAGGTAGAGCGATGCGATGGCGACGAAATTCAGGACCAGAAAAAGGGCCGAATACACCGCATTACGGCTTACCAACATGCTTATCGCTGAGATCACCGCAATCGCTGCGATGCCGAAGAAAAGGATGAGATCGATGGTCATCTTATGTTCACTTTTAAGGGCACCACGGCACCTAGGCACCTGGGCACCGGGGCCTCAGATGCATTAGAGGTGTCCCACATCTCCGAGGTGCCTAAGTGCCATAGTGCCTTGGTGCCGATTATCATTTCACATCTTCCATCTCAGGGATCGCCCGGTCAAAGGATTTGGGCAGAACCTTCATCGGTGTTTGTTTACCGTTTTCCGGAACGGGTACGAGAAGGATCTCCTTTGTATAAATCGCTTGTCTGCGCGCTGTGAACGAGACCTCATAATTCTGCTCAAGCACGATGGCTTCTGTTGGACATGCATCTTCGCAATATCCGCAGAAGATGCAACGGAGCAAGTTGATCTCATACGTGCTCGCGTATCGTTCACCTGGTGAGTAACGTTCTTCGTCCGTATTTTCAGATGATTCCACAAAGATCGCATCAGCAGGACAGGCGGCAGCGCAGAGCGCGCATCCGATACATTTCTCCAATCCATTTTCGTAGCGCTTCAACTCATGCCGACCCCGGAACCGTTCTCTCACCGGACGCTTAATCTCCGGATATTGATAGGTCACCGGTCTCTCAAACATACTCCGGAAGGTCGTCCAAAGCCCCCACAAGAGTTGTAACGGGTTCTTCCTCATGCCTCAGCCTCCCACCAACAACACAATCGCAGCAGTGATCACCACATTGAACAAAGCTGCGGGAAGCATAATTTTCCAACCAAAAGCCATCAATCGGTCATATCGAATACGTGGAAAAGTCGCTCGGATCCAAATCAATACGAAAAGTAGAATGACGACTTTAGCAAAGAGATAGAACGGCCCTAGGAGAGGAGCTTGATCTACGAAAGGTCCCCAATAGCCACCCAGGAATAGAGTCGCACCGATGAAGCTGATCACGATCATCTTGCCGTACTCGGCCATGAAGAATAAAGCGAATTTCAATCCGGAGTACTCGACATGATATCCAGCGATGAGTTCCTGCTCCGCCTCCGGCATATCGAAGGGAGCCCGGTTAACCTCAGCCACTGCAGCGATAAAATAGATTAGAAACCCAAGCGGCTGCAGAACAATATACCAAAGTCCCTTCTGAGCCACGACGATTTCACGGATGTTCATGGTGTTCGCGATCAGAATGGGGCCAATAAAAGCCAAGCCGAGGGAGAGCTCGTAGCTGACCATCTGCGCCGAAGCACGTAATCCTCCCAGCAACGCGTACTTGTTATTCGACGCCCAACCGGCGATCACAATACCATACACAGCGATGGAGGCGACAGCCATAATATAAAGCACACCTACATTGATATCGTCGGCGAGCCCAAGCTTAAAGCCTAAGATGTCCGGCCCCATGGGGATGACAGCTAGCAGGATCAAGGCAGGCACAACGGTGATCACTGGCGCTAAGACAAAGAGCACTTTATCGGATTTATCGGGGATCAACTCTTCCTTGAAAATGAGTTTAATGGCGTCAGCAATGGGTTGAAGCAGACCCCACGGTCCGGCTCGGTTAGGGCCAATCCGGGTCTGGATGCGAGCATTCGCTCGCCTCTCATAAAGCGTGGTGTATGCGAATCCGCCGAGGATGATCACGATGATCACCACCGACTTGATCGACCATTCTAAGAGCAAGAGTAAGTCCATCTGACTTCCCACTACTCCACCAGCTTGATTTGGATAGAAGTCGGTCTAACTACCTGGAATCCAAGGCTGCGCGGGATCAATGCTACGCCCTCTGGTACGGAATCCATCAATCGAGCCGGCAGTTGCACACTTCTTCCATCCACCCGAAATTCAACTTGAGCACCATCACCTACACCCAAGTGACTTGCATCTTTGGGATTGAGCTCCAAATGCAACACATCTAGACGCGGATGCAGGACCTTTGAAGACCGCACCGAAATCCCCCGGTCATAGAGACGGTTAATCGGGACCAATAGCAGCCCTTCCTCCTCCGGTTCCTCAATAGGCGCTGTCCAGACAACCTCAATGGGTTCATCGGGCATCACCGTCGGCCCGACCTGAACACCAAGACCTTGTGTATTCTCAGAAGCCGTTCCACCGAAGGCTAAACTCCGGCCTCCAACATGGGGCCATTGAGGTTCAACCTCCGTCAGAACCTGGTAAGACAAGCCTTCATATCCAGGGATGTTCTCCGCGATCTCCAGCATTACCGCAGCGGCAGAGGGGTAATCCATTTCTACCCCCATCGCATTGGCTAGCGATATCACGATGCGCCAATCCGACTTCGTATCACCAAGCGGCAGGACCGCAGGGTAGAAACGTTGAACCCGACGCTCACCTGAGGTGAAAGTCCCCTCACGCTCGATAAAGGACCGAGACGGAAAAACAACATCCGCCATTTTCGCGGTCGGCGTCATGAAAAGCTCTTGAACGATGAGGAATGTGTCTTCTCTGAGGATTCCCTCCAGTGATTCGTCATCAGCCACAGGATCTACGCCCATCATGTAAGCAGCCGAAGCTTGTTCCAGAGCTTTTCCGTGACCGGAAGGATTTGGCCGTAAACCCATGTCCCAAGCTCCCTGGGTATTAGCTTTCGTCCAGACTGCGATTAAGCCGTTGTTCGGACGCCCTACATGACCAGTCACAGCTAACAGACTGGCGCATGCTTGAGCCAAAGCCTGTGAACCTTCGTAAGCCAGTCCTTCCCCACCGTAGAAGATGATCGCGTTCTCCGCCTGCTTGAAAAGTCTGGCAGCCTTCTGAAGGTCCTTATCACCCTTGAACGGGGTCAGATCATCGTTTTTAGAAACGGCTTGTAGAAGACCTAACGCGGTATGAACAGCACGCTTATACGGATAGCGCAGGATATGGTCTGTATAACCTTCCAAACGGGTAGGTCGGGCATTAGCAACAATCAGTTGCGCCCCTCTTTCAGTCGCTTGCTTCAGACGCAACCACCAGATCGGCGCTTCTTCATGAAGGTCGCAGGCGATCACCAGAACCACATCCCCTGAACCCAATTCGCCCAAATCGGTACCGCGACCCACACCGAATTCGGCGGTAAGATCACCACCAGCCAGATCATCCTCCAAAACGGTTTGACCGTCCAATTCCGTTATCAATCGTTGGAATAAGAAGAGGTCTTCATTGGAAGCGCGTCCCCCAGCGATACCGACCAATCCACCCCTCGACCGTTTCAGAGCGTCCTTCAAACCGTCCGCAGCTCGTTCTAGTGCCTCATCCCAACCGACCTCAACGAGTTCGTTGTTCACCCGCACCATCGGTTTAGTTAGACGTTCCTCACTGGAGGCGAAATGATGAGCAAAGCGGCCTTTATCACATATCCAAATCTCGTTCACACGCTCATTCTGGCGTGGCATCACACGTTTGATCACTTCCCTCCCCTCCGCCTGTGCCTCGCGACGTGTATTTAGCGTAAGATTACAGCCTACCGGGCAATGAGGGCAGATCGAAGCGGATTTGTTAAGCTCCCATGGACGTGCGCCAAAACGAAAGTCCGCGGTCGTCAACGCGCCTACAGGGCATATATCGGTCGTGTTTCCCGAGAAATAGGAGTTAAAACCTGGAACGGATGAGGTTATGATCTCTAAGCGTCGTCCGCGGTTTGTGAATCCGAGGACCGGATCATCGACCACCTCTTCTTGATAGCGAACACATCGAGAACATTGAATGCAGCGCTCGCGATCCAGGTAAATCAACTCGCCCAGTGGGACATGCTTTTC
Organism: Anaerolineaceae bacterium; assembly: GCA_020350285.1. Taxonomy (GTDB): domain Bacteria; phylum Chloroflexota; class Anaerolineae; order Anaerolineales; family E44-bin32; genus DUEZ01. The sequence goes on along the minus strand of CP070708.1, from coordinate 2,453,223 downwards.
AAGTTGGATCTTCTCATCGAACAGATATCGACTTGTCCCTGGCCCATGCTCCATCGTCTGGTTCTGCAGCGGGCACTCCCCGCCCTTGTCGCATATTGGGCAATCTAGCGGATGCGAGGTCAATAGGTATTCAATAATTTGTTTGCGTCCCTCAATTGCTTTTTCACTATTTACCCTAATAACCCAACCCTCACCAACTGGGGTCGTGCAAGAGGTCTCGAGGTTGGGGCCAAAGTTGATCACTTGCTGACCGTTCTCGTCCAAGATCGGCTCGCCAGTTGAACGATCACGTGCTGGACGCCCAATTTCTACCAAGCACACACGGCACATACCAACTGAATGGAGTTTCGGGTGATAACAGAAGACCGGGATATCGATCCCCACCTTCTTCGCGGCATCCACAATCAACGTGCCTTCGGGCACCGTAACTTCAAGTCCATCGATGGTCAAAGCTACCAACGATTTGGTCATCTTCCGTTCCTGATACGAGCCTCAAAGTCAGCCCGGAAGTGCTGGATCCCCGATATCACCGGCATAATGGCAAACTCACCCAATGCGCACAGGCACTTGCCCTGCATCCCTCTTGCCACAGAGTCTAAGAGGTCGATATCCTCGAGATCGGCCTCCCCTCGCTCGATCCTTTGGAGAAGATGGTGCATCCAATAAGTGCCTTCACGACAAGGCGTACACTTACCGCAGGATTCGTGTTCGAAGAAGCGAGTCGTTTTATGAACCAGCCATGCGATGTTAACCGTCTCATCTATCACAATGATGGATGCCGAACCCAACTGCGAACCGACTTCTGGAACGGATTCGTAATCCATCGGTGTATCGAGCACCTCATCGGTCGCTGGCAAGAGAGGCGCTGAAGCACCAGCAGGAAGGATAGCCTTGATCGATCGGCCTCCTGGAATGCCTCCTCCATGTGTGAAAATCAATTCCCGGAAAGGAGTACCTAGAGGTAACTCATAATTCCCGGGCCGCTCAACATGGCCAGAGAGAGAGAACACTTTCGGACCGGTGCTCTTTTCGGTCCCTATACTTCGATACCAATCCGCACCTCGGGTGATGATCGGAGGTAAGTTTGTGAGTGTCTCGACATTATTGACAACCGTCGGTTTGGCGTAGAGTCCTTCAGCAGCAGGGAATGGTGGCCTTAAGCGCGGTTGTCCAAGACTTCCTTCCATCGACTCAAGAAGAGCGGTCTCCTCGCCGCAGATGTAAGCACCGGCGCCGAGATAAACGTGGATCTCAAGTGCGTAATCGGTTCCAAAGAGCCCCTTGCCGAGAAACTTAGCTTCATGCAACGCATCGATTTTATTTTCTAGTTCGTGAGCCAAGTCCCAAAACTCACCACGGCAATACACATATGCCGTGTTTGCCTGTGCGGCAAAGGCACAAATAGCTACACCTTCGAGGAATTGATACGGATTACACTCGAGGATTTCACGATCTTTAAACGTACCTGGCTCAGATTCGTCGGCGTTCGCGACAACATAGCGTGGGAAGACATCAGGGGTCAAGAATCCCCACTTCACACCAGCCGGGAAACCAGCTCCACCGCGACCTCGCAGTCCAGAGATCCTGACGATATCTATGACCTCTTGGGGAGTCTTGTTCGTGACGACCTGTTTAAAGGCTTCAAACCCTCCATACTCAAGGTACACGTCCAGCTTATCGATATCAGGGATATCTCGATGGCGGAGTAGGATATGATCAGCCATCGTTGTCCCTCTTACGAAGATCATCAATCACAGCAAGAGCTGATTCGACGGATTGAAGTTCGTGGTAATGAATCCCATCCGGCGCTTGCACCTGGAACATGGGTGCACCATTACAGGCAGCGAGGCACATGACCTCCTCAACACTGATCATCCCATCCGGTGTCGTCTCGCCCAAGCGGATCCCTAAACGATCGCACAACTCATGGGCAAAATCTTCCGCACCACGCAACGCGCACGGAAGATCTGTACAGATCTGAATACGGTACTTACCTCCAGGCTTATCATGTAGCAGCGTGTAGAAACCTATCAGCGAGGCGACTTGGGTGATGTCGATGTCGAGAATATTCGCGATCTCCACCATCGATTCCGATGTGACCGTTCCATACTCGCGCTGCGCTAAGTACATCAATGGCAAGACCGCGGAGCGCTTCTTGTCCAGCGGATACTTGGCAAGGATAGATTTGATCTCCGATGAATATTTTTCAGCGAGCACGAGCTAGACTCCTGGGTCCTGCCGTTTCATCTAACCAAGATATGGACTAACGATCCACGTCACCCAAGACCGCGTCAAGACTACTGATAATCGCGACCAAGTCAGCAACAAGGTACCCCTGCGCCATGACCGGGATCGCCTGGACGGTCGCAAAGCTAGGGGTGCGGAAATGGATGCGATACGGTTTGGGTCCACCGTCACCCTCAAGATAGCAGCCAAGTTCCCCGCGCGGTGATTCTACGGCCACAAATACAGAGCCCTTTGGTGCTGGGAACCCCTCTGTCCATAGTTTGAAATGATGGATCAGCGCCTCCATACTCGTTCCAAGCTCAGAGCGTGGAGGGGGCACGAATTTCCGATTACCGCTCCTCACCGGTCCACCCGGGATGTTGTTAAGAGCTTGTTCGACAATACGAAGGGATTGGCGCAACTCCGCCACCCTGACTTGATAGCGATCGTACACATCCCCAGCAGAACCGACGGGAATCTCAAAATCATATCTCTCATAACCGCTATACGGGTTGGCCTTGCGTAGGTCAAACTTCACACCAGCTGCGCGCAGATTGGGCCCAGTGAGCCCCCAACGGAGGGCGTCCTCACTCGAAATGCCACCAATGCCTTTCGTTCGATCGAGATAAATCGGATTCTTTGTTAACAGTGCTTCGTATTGATCGATCCGTCGTGGAAAAATATCCACGAAATCACGCACGGCATCCTCAAAGCCTTCGGGGATATCGCGCCAGAGACCTCCCGGGCGGAAGAATGCGGTCATCATCCGTCCACCGGAGCACATCTCAAAAATGTCGAGAATGATCTCTCTTTCGCGGAAACAGTAGAGAAAAACTGACATCGCACCTGTATCGAGTGCATGTGTGCCGAGAAAAACGAGATGCGAAGCGATTCGTTGTAGCTCCGTTAGGAGCACCCGTATCACCTGGGCTCTTTCTGGGACATCAAGATCGACAAGTTTTTCAACCGCGAGGCAATAACAAAGGTTGTTGCCCAAGTTATTCAGATAGTCCATACGATCGGCCATCACTAAAGCCTTCTCGTAGGTTTTAGTTTCCATGTTTTTCTCGATACCAGTATGCAGGAAACCCACATCGGGCACGCAATTGACGACCCGCTCTCCGTCCAACTCCAATAGTAGACGGAGCACACCGTGGGTACTCGGATGTTGAGGACCCATGTTGAGCAGAACGGTCTCTCCCTCGATCGCACGATCGGAGACCAGATGCTTCAGTTCGTCAAGTCTGATGTCCATTTGCCGCATTCGAAACTACCTCAATAAACCTGACAATCCTCACTCTTTTGCATAGGGTTTACGTCGATCGATCTCGTCAAAGTTAAAACTGAATTGGATCTCCTCATGGGCTAAGGGATAGTCTTTACGCAAAGGATGGCCTTCCCAGTCGTAAGGCATGAGTATTCGTCTTAAGTCGGAGTGCCCGGAGAAGTTGATTCCGAACATGTCGTAGACCTCCCGCTCATGCCAGTTGGCATTCGGAAAGATCGTTTCAACTGTCGCTATTTCAGGTGTGGTGCTGTGAACGGGTACGCGTAAACCTATGAACAGCTTGTGTTTAAGGCTATATAGTTGATAAATTACAGCGAAGCGCGGTTCCTCAGGCCAGTAATCTACCGCCATGAGAGCTGCCAACAGGTCGAAATCATGTTCCGAGTTCAGATAGCGACAGGCTTCTTCGATAGATTCCCGCGCCAGTACAACCGTTGTTTGATCGCGGAATACATCGACGGAAAGCACCTGCTCTCCGAGTTCGCTCTTTAATCCTTCAGTAACCTTCTCGATATGACTCATCACCCACATACCCTCAGGCACACCAAGCCAACCGGTAAAACAGTAGACATCGGTTGGTCACTCTCTCATTCGATTAGGACCAATGATCGATCTTCTCACCCGTTACCTTCTCATAAAGCGTTAAAACGCCATGAATTAATCCCTCAGGGCGAGGAGGACAACCAGCGACATATACATCAACCGGTACGATCTCATCTACACCTGGCACAATGGCGTAGTTGTTGAAGACACCGCCACAGGAGCAGCAATCCCCCATCGCCAGGACCCACTTTGGATCCGGCATTTGATCATAGAGCCGCCGCAAGACCGGCGCCATCTTGCGCGAGACTCGCCCAGCCACGATCATCAAATCGCTCTGTCGGGGGCTAGCTCGCATCAACTCCATGCCAAAACGGCTCATGTCATAATCCGATGCCTGGGCTGCCATCATCTCAATTGCACAGCACGCGAGGCCGAACAGCATCGGCCACATCGCTCTTGTCCGACTCCAATTAACGACCTGTTCAAGCGTGGTCGTAACCACGCCAAAGTTACCTAGCTTGCTTTCTACTCCCATTCCAATGCTCCCTTCTTCCACGCGTACACAAAACCTACCAATAAAACCAATACAAAGATCACCATCTCGATTAGGCCAAGGATTTTGATCTCACGCAAAACCACTGCCCATGGGAGCAGGAAGATGATCTCGATGTCGAAGAGAATGAAGAGAACCGCTACCAAATAGAAGTGAACCGACATGCGTCGGGTGCCAGGACCGATCGGTCGCATACCAGATTCGTAAGTGTCAGATTTTCGATCTGTGGGACGTCGAGGGCCAAAGAGGTGGCCAAGCAACACCGCGATAATGGCTAAAGCAGTAGACAAGATGATCAATACAGCGATGGGGATATAATCACTCGGCATCCGAACCTCTCATGGTGGTCCGTAGATCTAACGAAATATCATCATCCTTGATCGAGCAAAACATCGCTCATTTTATCACTTCCGATAGACTACCTCAACCAAACGAGGGACGATAATTACTCCCCTCCTCATTCCAGAAGGTCATATGTCATAAACTTAAGCTTCCCGCGAGCTTGAAGCTCGCGGGGAGTCTTATTATGCGTAGGGGCGCACGGCCGTGCCCCCCTACAATATACGATAAATTCATATACATTATTGGGACAAGGTTACCCCAACCCTCCCGACTTCTGTGTCATTCTGAGTTACCTATGAGGATAACCGCTCTTAGGAGAGATAATCACGCAGATGACGACTGCGTGTGGGGTGGCGGAGCTTCCTGAGTGCTTTGGCCTCGATCTGACGAATACGCTCGCGGGTGACCTTGAAGTGTCTGCCCACCTCTTCAAGGGTGTAGTCCTTCCCATCCCGCAATCCAAATCGCATCTCAAGTACCTGCCGCTCTCGTTCCGTGAGTACCGATAACGCGTTCTGGACTTGTTCTTTAAGTAATTCCCTAGCCGCAGCATCAACAGGTTCGGGCATGGTTTCATCTTCAATGAAATCGCCCAGTTGGCTCGACTCTTCGGCTCCGACAGGTGTTTCCAATGACATCGGCTCCTGTGCAATACGGATAATCCTTCGAACTCGGGCAGCAGCTCTGCGCCATTTACGTTCAAGGGCCGGATCTATTGGTTCACCCTCAGCCCTCGATCGAATAGCCGCGACTTCTTCAGGTTCAAGCAATTCCATCTCCAAAGCCAACTCTTCGGAAGTTGGCTCTCGACCAAATTCCTGCACCAATCGGCGTTGAATTCGCATCAAGCGGTTGATGGTCTCGAACATATGCACAGGGATGCGAATGGTGCGTGCTTGGTCAGCGATCGCTCGGCTGATTGCTTGACGGATCCACCATGTGGCATAAGTGCTAAATTTGTACCCCTTTGCGGGATCAAACTTCTCGACTGCTCGCAGTAAACCTATGTTCCCTTCCTGAATCAAATCCAAGAAGGCGATCCCTCGTCCCATATAACGCTTGGCCACACTCACCACTAAGCGGAGATTCGCTCGGATCAAAGCAGCTTGCGCCTCTTCGGCTCGAATCATGATCGACCGCGCTTGTGCCCTTAATTCATCCGTATCCGGCAGCCAACGTTTAAACGTTCGGATGTTAGGTAAACGCTTACCTTCCGCTAACCGCTCAGTGAGACGAGTTTGGACTTCGGTGGGGAATAGGTATAACGCCAGAAAAACCTCCAAAGCATTACGTGCAACCTGCTCCCAAGTCGGATCAGATCCCCACAGCTCATTATCGAGCCACGCTCTCAAGTAGGAGACCGTTTCGTTGGTCCAAGTTTGTCGTAGATAACGAGCCTCTTCAATAATGAGTTGTAGGTCGGGTTCTGATTGCTTTAGACGTTGTGCATCTTCGATCACCCGTTTCCAGGCGGTCCTCAGGTCATCGAACAAAGCCTGTTGCACAGCAACTACAGTGTCCGCTATCCTACGACGTGAAGCCCGGCCCGAGGTAAGCAATTCCAGACGGTGTGCGGCTTCCATGCGAACCGACAGCCAAAGCTCTTGATCCGGGCTTAGCAATTCGACGCGACCTATCTCCTTAAGATAAAGTCGAACAGGGTCATCGCTTAATTCGAGTGTAAGAGAAAGCTCACTGGTTTCAGGAGCCTCCTCCACGAGCCCCTCAACTTGTGCTGTAAGTTCCTCAAAATCTGGCTCAACCTCAAGCGATTTACCGTCCACGACGTCGACTGCATCGTCTGGGTCAATAATGATCGAATCTTGGGCCTCAAGTTCGTTTTCCTGTAATCTTTCTGATGATGTTGATTTACGCTTACTCATCGATGCTCACCATCCCTGGATGATCAAACTCCTTTGTTATAAGCGGGTCGGCCCGGATAGGGCTCGGTCCAATCTTTCCTTCTGAGAAGCAATGCGTTGTACCTCACGGGTATGATGCCAGAGGTCCTCATGCAATTCTTCATCGGTGACCTCGATTTCCTGGACTGCTTGAAGCTGGAACCTGAGATGGTTTAGGGCTAATTCTAGTCTTCGCTTCCGCAGACGCAAGAAATTCGCCATTATGCCCTCAAGCACTTTCGGAAGTCTGAGATCCAACTCAACCACCTCTACAAGGAAGGAATCTGCCAATGAGACGAGGGAAGGCTCTATATGATTCCTCCAGTGCTGTATCGGTTCTTCTTCATCCTGAGCTAAGGCCTCGCGGACCGCTTGAAAGAGAACTCTATGATCAGTCCCAGAAAAGTCCTGAGGCGATACTCTCCCTAGATCGAGTGCTTGTAACTGTCGATCAATGCGGTAGAGCAACTCAGGATCGCTTAACAACACACCTAGGCAAAAACGCTCGATGGGTGCTTCGACCTGAGGGCTCACCAAGCCTTCTAAGGATACCTCCGGAGAAGGAGCTTTGCGAGTCCTGCGTCTTGTAGCTTTCGGGCGTAAGGGCAATAGCGCCCGTTCATCCAACCTCAACTTCCGAGCGAGATTTTGCCGATAGGTTTCCCGTTCGACTGGGTCTGCCACATCCTCGATCAAAGGCAGAACTTGTTGGACGATCTCCGCCTTGACCTTGGGATCTTCAAGATTTCGATCCGTGGTCATGACCTCAAGTACATAATCAACCACAGTCTGCGCTTCAGCGAGCATCACAGGCCAAGCTGAGGGATCTTCAGAAACAACCTCATCCGGATCAACCCCCTCAGGAAGTGTAATAATTCGGATGTCAGCATCAATCCTTCCTTCATGACGAACCAAGCCGCGTGCGTCAAAAACCGGATCAGGTTGGCGATCCAGCGTCTCGCGAGCGACGGTTAAACCTCGCAAGGTCGCTTGACTACCAGCAACATCCGCATCTAGAGCTAACACAATACGTCGACTATAACGCTTCAGTAAGCGCAGTTGATTTTCAGACAACGCCGTCCCCATGGGCGAGACCGCATTCGCGAAACCCGCTTGGTTCAAAGCGATCACGTCCATATACCCTTCTACAATCACCGCTTGATCGGTCGTTCTGATCGCTTTGCGTGCTTTATCCAACCCATAAAGGGTCCGCCCCTTATCAAAAAGTGGAGTCTGGGGGGAATTAATAAACTTAGGTACGTCCTTGGGATCGACCACCCTCCCACCAAATCCGACCATCCCGCCACTCGCATCCCTTATAGGTATCATGATCCGATGGCGAAAACGATCATAAAAACCACCACCTTCTCGTTCGGTCACCATCCCTGAGTCAACCAACTCCGCTTCGCTGTATCCTTTCTCCAAGAGGTAGTTAAGAGTTTTGTCCCAAGCTTTTGGGGCATAACCGATCTCGAAGGTCTCGAGGGCATCATCACTCAATTGACGTTTGTGAAGATACTCGAGCACGGTTGATCCTTCTGATGTTTGGAGAAGTTGATGCCGATAGAAGGTTACCGCTTCTTCCAGTAACTCTCGCAAACGACGGTGAGCTTCTTCTTCAGCTCTCTCTTCCGGGCCTCGTGGTCTGAGTTCTACACCTGCTCGCTTTGCCAAATATCGCAAGGTTTCCGAGAAATCCCAACCTTCCTTCTTCATCAAAAAACTAAATACATCTCCCCCTTCATTGCATGCACCAAAACAGCGCCATGTCCCACTATCAGGGAAAACGGCAAAAGCCGGTGTGCGAGTGTTCGGGTGGAATGGACAGAATCCTGAATAGTTCTTGCCTGATTTACGCAATTTAACAGACTCGCCGATGACCTCGACGATATCAATTCGATCCTTGACTTCGTCTATCACGCTCATCAATCAAATTGCCCTTCTCGAACGACCCTCTAGATCAACGGAGAGTAGAGAGCCAAATAGCCTAAGGATAGATGTGTAATCTTAACCGTGCGGATGCATTCTACGTCCGGACTCCTCACCGTCTACCCGGAGTCTGAGCTGGAAAAAATCCCACTCTTGCGGCGCAGATTATAACCTCCGGTTCTTCTCTCAACAACTCTCCTGGAATTATCAGGAAAGCTATGAGAGGAGATACGCACTGTTCATGTGCAAGAATCACGCCTAAGACCAATGATAGTGACACACGGTGAAATCAACCAGTCCACGTCATTACCTCGATAGAAAAACTCACTCCTGATAGGTGTCAATGCCTAACAGGACAAGTCATAGATACTTATCATCTTGAGGTATTTTTCTTGAGGTATCTATCTTGCGGACCTCCACGATATCTTCTACGTGATTAACACTCGTCAGTGGGTTTAGAAACCCTCTAATTTCGACATATCAGCCACGCCATCTGCCAGGGCGACAATTCGCTGAAGCAGCGCGAGGCGATTAAATCGAAGCTTGTCATCCTCGGTCATCACGAGAACCTCATCGAAAAAGGTGGTGATCGTGGGTATCATGGGTTCGAAAGCTGTGAGGACATCATCAACTGAACCGGGGGTCAATGAGCTATTTTCTATTCGTTTTAGATCAGTGTATAAGGCACGAGTTTCGTCCTCAACGATTGCGTTAGGGTTAAACTCGTAGATTGTATCCAGATCCCGCGTGATTCGTGCACAGCGGGCATATGCTTGTAAAATCTCCAACCAATCTTTTCGCTCCCGCCAGTGCTCGAATTCTCTCACTGCTCGTTCAGCACCTGCAGGATCATGACCCTGTGCAGCAAGAACAGCTTCAATCGCATCATAGGGAAAACCTTCATTCAACAGATGCGTCTGCTGGCGGGTGATGAGGAAATCCAAACAAGCTTCTTGTTCCTTCAGGTGTGATTCAATCGGTAAACCCTCAGAAGCCTGCTTCAAGGCTTCTCGCAGATCAAATCGAATGCCATGCTTGATCAGTATTTGCACCAATCCAATTGCGGTACGACGCATCGCATATGGATCTCGAGCACCTGTTGGCTGAAGACCTGCAGAAAATAAGCCCATCAAGGTATCCAAACGATCTGCGAGCCCGACAATCCAACCTGGTCGGGATTCTGGCAATCGATCCCCTGCAAAGCGAGGAAGATGATGTTCGAAAATCGCTTCACCGACTTCGGACGGTTCTCCTTGACGCTGTGCATACTCACGCCCCATCTCTCCTTGCAGGGAGGTCATCTCAACCACCATTTGGGTTGCTAAATCGGCTTTCGATAGGTGTGCTGCTCGCAAGGCGATTTGTTGTTCCTCTTTACTTAAACCTATTTCCTTGGCCAGAATCGCGGTCAAACGTTCAATTCGGTCGACCTTATCCAACATCGAACCTAACTCGGTTTGGAAGACCATCGTGGCTAGCCGAGGCAGGTAATCGTCCAATGACTGCTGAAGATCACGCTCAATAAAATAAACCGCATCCGCAAAACGAGCCTCGATGACATGCTCGTTGCCTTTGGTCACCACATCCAGATGGTCCTTTCCACCGTTGCGTACTGCAATAAAGTTCGGCAGCAGTTTCCCCTTACGTTCGACGGGGAAGCAACGCTGATGTTTCTTCATCACCGAGATCAAAACCTGACGTGGTAATTCGAGGTAGGCTTCATTGAAACTCCCACGTAACGCAGTGGGTTTTTCGACCAGGTTGGTCACCTCGAGGAGAAGGGTTGAGTCATCAACTACCTCGCCATCGATCTCTTCAGCTAATTGTGTAATTTGACCCTCAATTGCTAATTTGCGTGCCTCGAAATCCAACAAAATCCCCTGTTCATCAAGTGTTGAAAGATAGGCACTCGTACTGTCGACCACAACCGATTCTGGTTCAGCGAAGCGGAGTAGGTGAGTCCTACGATCTGAATTAAGGCCAGCGAACTCAAAGGGCAATACATGCTTTCCATGCAGGGATAAAAGCCACCGAATCGGACGCGAGAAAGCAATTCCAGTTTGATTCCAACGCATTGGGTTCTCAAAATGTAGATCAGCAAGCAAATCCGGAATTTTTCCCCCTAAGACCTCATCAGCCGGTAAACCTGGTTGGCGGACTTCTGCGAATACATACCGCCCGCCATCTTGCTCACGGACATCCAAATCCGCTACAGAAATCCTTTGACTGCGAGCGAAACCTTCAGCGGCCGTGGTAGGACTTCCCCCCTCATCGAAAGCCCTATCAGCAGGAGGGCCTTTCACGACAAGAACTTGTTCAGCCTGGGAAGGAGCTAGATCTTCAACATGCACCACAATCCGTCTTGGGGTACCCATGACCTGAATTTGACCGTGCTCAAGGTGGTTCTCGTTTAGCATCTTGTCAACTGACTGGTTGAGTTGTTCCAAAGCACCATTCAGGTCATCCACAGGGAGTTCTTCAGTACCGATTTCGAGAAGAAACGGCGCGGTGGTATCAGGTGGCGCGACATCATCCTTGCTTTTCAGTTCGGGTGTAGGAATTTGCCACCGATCTCTCCATGGGTAACCGAGCTCTTCACGGTGAGCTAAATAGGCCTCAGCCACACGCTGTGCCAGATCTCTCATACGACCGAAGAGGATTGCCCTTTCAGTGACACCTACGGCTCCCCGGGCATCGAGAAGGTTGAATGTATGAGAGCATTTAAGGACGTAGTCATGCGCCGGTAGCACCAAGTCCGCCCGCAGACAACTTTCTGCTTCGGCTTCGAACTCGTCATACATGGTTCTCAAACGCTCGACATCCGCTACTTCGAAGTTGTACTGGCTGTGTTCCTGCTCGGCTCTCAGGTATATATCACCGTAGGTAAGTTGTTCATTCCAGCGGATGTCAACAAAACTGTCCACATTCTGCAGAGCGAGAAGTATGCGCTCTAGGCCATAGGTGATCTCAACTGAAACTGGATCAAGCGCTTGGCCTCCAGCTTGCTGAAAATAGGTGAACTGGGTGATCTCCTGCCCGTCTAACCAGACTTCCCAGCCCAATCCCCAAGCGCCAAGCGTGGGAGCCACCCAGTTGTCCTCAACAAAGCGGAAATCGTGTTTCGCTGAATCGATCCCTAACGCGACCAACGAGTGTAAGAAACGCTCTTGCGGATCCCCAGGATCTGGTTTCAAGATCACCTGGAATTGGTAGTAATGCTGCCACCGGTTGGGATTCTCACCATAACGGCCATCTGTAGGGCGGATCGAGGGCTCGACATAAGCCACCCACCAAGGTTCGGGACCGAGGACTCGCAGGAAGGTGGCCGGGTTGAAGGTGCCAGCCCCAACTTCTGTGTGATAAGGCTGCCAAACTACGCATCCTTGATCGGCCCAGAACTGCTGCAAGGTAAGGATTAAGGATTGCATGGTATGAGATTGCGTTTCAGACACGATTAAAACCTCATTCAACCACCCTATTGGGCTCGACTCCCTCTTGTTTCATTCGAAGCACTCGCCGAATAAAATCAGGGGCATTTAGTTTCCTCTCCAGCAGGTAACTTATGTATCCCTCCATCAGTCGATCCACTCCCTCATAGATCTTGGGACGGATTTGAGCTGATGTTGCCACATGAAATGGATTGCGCGCAAAGTGGCGTAGAACTTTGAGTTCATTGAGTGAGATAGGGCTTGCATCTCCCCGCTCTGAACCGCATTTTGGACAGAGTATTCCACCTTCTGCAGCGGAAAAAAACTGATCTCGTGGACGTATCTCCTCCCCACAACCCACGCAGCGAAACAATTCAGGACGATAACCCACGTGATCGAGTAAGCGTAACTCATAGAAAAGCATGGTAGCAGCTGGTTCTTCACCAGAGATAAGTCGCTCGAGTGTGTTGATCAATAGGCGGTAGAGCGTCTGATTCTCCTCCTGCTCAACAGTAAAGCAGTCCAACAGTTCAGCCGTATAAGATGCCTGGCCAAAACGGATTAAATCCTCCAGAATCCCACGATAGGTCTCAATTGCCTCAGCCTGGGTGATGATATCCAATTCGCGTCCACGTGCCAATAGCAGCTTCACGCGTGTAAAGGGTTCTAAGTGACCGGCTTTACGCGAGCTTGGTCGTCGCGCGCCCTTGGCAACCAAACGCAGCTTGCCACGATCCAATGAGTAGACAGTGAGTATGCGGTCCGCTTCACCTAGATCCTGCCGTCGAAGCACGACCGCTTCGGTACGGTAAACCCTTTCACGGGAGAGCATGACGGGATTATACCAGCGCTGATGTTTGGACGATAAAACGGATAACTGGGTAAGCGTTCAAAGGTATAAGGATCATTCTCGGCCATGCGATGTAGGGCGAAATTAAATTCGCCCCGACAATGTTTGAGAAACGCTGTATACCACGCGTCTTACGAAGCTTAATGTCTATACTTAGCAAAGATGTAGGGGCGACTGGCCAGTCGCCCCTACGATATGCTCAACACTCTAATTGTATTTACCTATCATGGTGGAGGGGAGTAATTCAGCCGTTATCCCTTTCTTCCCCCATCTCTGTTGTTTGGTCCTCGGTACGGTGGGCACGTATTTTGTGGATCCTGCGACCACTGACTTCTTCGACCACGAGGGTTAAACCGCCTGCTTCCACAACCTCACCGCGTGAGGGCACTTTCCCTAGTTGGCTGTAGATAAATCCACCCAATGTTTCACTTGTTTCTTTGGGAAGCGCAGCATCCGTGATCTGGTTAACATCATCGAGATCTATTCGCCCGCTGAACAAGTATTCACCTTCCTGCAATACTTGGAAAGGTAACTCTTCAGCGTAATCATACTCATCCCGAATCTCTCCCACGATCTCTTCAACAACGTCTTCGATCGTCACCAACCCAGCAGTACCACCATACTCATCAACAACGATGGCCATGTGGATGCGCATGGTCTGCATCTCTGCGAGTAAGTCATCGACCTTCTTTGCCTCAGGGACAAAGTAAGCCTTGCGCAATAAACTGGAAACCCTTTGATCCTGTTTGCCTTCACACCACGAAGCCAGTAGATCCTTGACGTAGAGCAAACCGATGATGTTATCGATGGATCCGGAATAAACAGGCGCCCGAGAATAACCGGTTTGTAGGAGGGTCCCTGTGGCTTCAACCAAGGTATCAGTATCTTCAAAAGCGAGAATATCAATCCTGGGAACCATCACCTCACGAGCAAGCGTGTCTGCGAGTTGGAAGATCGAATAGATCATCGCTTTTTCTTCTTCTTCAATAACACCCTCTTCCTCACCGGCATCAACGAGGGTCATGATCTCTTCCTCGGTTATCATGGGATGCGAATGTTCTCCTGTCACTCCGGTGATCAACCCTGCGATCCGCAACATAAACCACACGATTGGTGAAAATAAATTCACAAGGACAACCACTAACGGTGTCATCCTGATCGCCCACCGCTCAGGACTCCTTAATGCGATTTGTTCAGCTAGGAACTCAACTAAACCAAGTGATAGACCTGCGCCGAATAGTAATCCGGCGATGAGAAGCAAATAGCCGCCATCGCTGACCGATAGGGGTGATGTAAACGTAAAAATGGCGAGACCAATCACGATCAAGCGACTGAGGCTTTGAGCTGCTCGCAAGGAAAGAATCAATCGTCTGGCTTCTGAAGCCACCTGCACGGTCCGGCTGACGCGTGGTGTTCCTTCTTCTTCCAATGCCTTCAATCTTGCCGGATGACTGTTCACAAATGCACATCGGGCGAGAGTGAACAATAAATCCAAGAGCAATATACCGATTAAGAAGGTCGTTCCGACCAGCAAATCGATCACGTTATTTCACCTTTCGTATTACGCGAGCCGGGGCTCCGACAGCGACACCTTTATCTGGCACGTCCCGAGTAACCACAGCACCAGCACCAGTTTGCGCCTCACGACCAATTCGCACCGGCGCAACAAGCATCGTGTCACTGCCGATAAAAGCACCTTCCTCGATCTCCGTCCGATGTTTACGCTCGCCATCGAAATTACACGTTACAGTGCCAGCTCCAATATTCACCCTATCACCGATCGTTGCATCGCCAACATAAGCGAAATGTCCCATTTTCACCCCGGCGCCAAGAGTGCTGTTCTTTACCTCACCAAAGTTCCCCATGTGAGTACCCTGCCCCAAATACGCCCCCTTTCGTAAATGCGCAAAGGGACCAACATCTACATCAGACTCCAGCGTCGCTCCTTCCATGACCGAGGCTTCTACCACACAACGATCGCCCATCACAGAATCACGTATGATCGTGTTCGGACCCAAATGGCATGCTGCTCCAATGATCGTATTTCCCCACAAGTGAGTATTCGGCAGTAAGACCGTATCCCTGCCAAGTTGAACATCAGGCCCGATGTAGGTGGATGCTGGATCGAGGATACTCACTCCTGCGAGCATCCAATCCCGATTCACTTTACTTCGTAATGCGAACTCAGCTTGCGCCAGGTGCTCACGCGTGTTAATTCCGATCACCTCATCAATATGCTCGACCGTAGCTACAGCCACCTCTCTACCTTCATTGACTGCCATCGCAACCAGATCTGTTAGGTAATACTCGCCTTTAGGTGACAGAGGTAATTGGGAGAGACGATCCCAAAGCCAATCAGCTTCGTAGCAATATGCCCCCACATTCAACTCTTGCAATTCAAGTTGTTGAGGTGAAGCATGCGCCTCTTCGATAATCCCAATCACATTACCATCATCGTTCCGCAGTATTCGACCAAAACCGCGCGAGGATTCAGAATGAGCCACAAGAAGAGTCAGAGGTCCGGGATTACGCTCTTGGATTTCAATTAGGCGCTGCATTGATTGGGCTCCTAAAAGCGGCAAATCTGCATGCACGACCAAGACTTGATCACATCGGCCTCGAAGTTGACCGGCGGATTGTAATAGCGCGTGTCCTGTTCCTAATCGCTCTCTCTGTTCAACGAACTTGACCCCTTCACCTGCGGCTTTTTGAACATCCTGCGCATCGGGTCCAATCACAACCCATGGATCTCCACTTGTTGCCTCTTTGCTAGCCGCGATTGTCCAAGCAATCATTGGGCGACCACCGAGCGGATGAAGAACCTTTGGGATATCAGACTTCATGCGTGTTCCTAACCCCGCCGCTAGAATTACGGCCTCAGTCTTCATGGTCTACTCCTTGGCGTTTCCACAACACCTCATGGTGAATTCCAGACCTTCGTCCCATACTCCATTTCCACTATTCGCAGGTGCAATCAAATGAAGAACATCGATATCGGTTATCCCTTTATATGGAACCGCAGAATTGGTCGTTTTACGCAAACCGGTCCCGCTAATGAGTTTCGCAAAACAATGCGAGAACTGCCCCCTTGGGATGCCCAAGGGAGAGACATCGTAATTTGCTGAAGAGTTACTAAGGGAGGGTCTTCGTCTTGCACAGGGATTTAATTCACAATAGAGTCTAATTAGAAAGCGATGACTTAAGCGAGAAAAGGATACTAACAGATCGTTGGCAGAAGCCCATACATAAATTTGCCTGTTCCATTTCTCCAACAAAGCCTACTGATTACGATCATAAAAGATACCAGGCTGGGGCGCCAGGATTCGAACCTGGATCAACGGATCCAAAGTCCGGTGTGCTGCCGTTACACCACGCCCCAATGATCCGCACTCGGGGTGGACTCGCCGAATTGTATCACATGCTCCTAACTACTTACCCTAACTTTAGTCCGTTCACATCGGATCTGCCAGAGGACCCTATGCGCCTTCGATTTCTTAAGTCTTCCCTTCTGATTCATCATCGAGCAGACCCTTATCGCGAGCTTCTTCGTAGGAAAGGGTATCCCCCTCCTCACTATTCAACTTTGGAGATGTTTCGATCGCTTGTTCCCAGTACTTTTCTGCATCCTCGCGTTCAACTTCTTGGTCTGCAACATCAAGTTTCTCAAGTACGAATTCCGCATCAACCTCAACCTCGTCCTCGGTAGGTTCGAGATCAGGTTCTTGTTCTTCTTCATCCTGCATTTCAGGTTCACTCATCTGCTCAACCCACTCCACTTCTGGCGGTTCGACTCTTACGGCCTCGTCAAGGTTTTCAAGTTCACCTAAGCTTGAGAGCAAATCCATCAGATCTTCAGCAGCCCGACGCCCATAGTGTACAACCGCTCCCATCTGCCCGGATTCCTGCTTTCCACGAAAGACGATCAATAGAGCGTAATAGACTCCAACATTGGTCATATAGAGGGCATGTGTGTCCCCATCAAAGTATTGCAGGTTTCCAGGGAGCAGGGCTCCTACCAAATTACTGACTTTCAACCCTGCGCTGAACGCAGTCATGAGCGATGGCAGAGACTCATCCAGGTTTAACTCAGATAGTTCCCCTGCTTGAACGATGACCTCGCGATGGTCGTCGATTAATAATGCTGCCTCGGCTCCCAATTCAATCCGAACAGTTTTTAAACGAACCGAAATCTTCTCCCGCGCCTCTTCATGTACATGAACGGGCGAGCCTGGCAAGCCTCTGAGTTTGAGGGCGTATTCAACGGCTTCGAGAAATGTGCTGGTCCCGATCGGTTTTTGGAGGAATGCCACCACGCCAAATTTCTCAGCCTGGTCGCGTGCCTCTTCGGTCGGATGACCCGTGATCATGATGGCTCTGGCATAAGGATTGAGTTGATTTACCCTCTCGAGGAGCTCCAAACCGGATATGCCTGGCAATCGCAAGTCGGTAACCAGCAGATCGACGGGACCGCGGCCGAGTTCAAGTAATGCCTCTTCTCCCGAAGGTACATCTACTATGACGTAATCCTTACCGGATAACTCAAGGCTTGAACGAAGCATACGACTTACTTCACGCTGATCGTCAACCAGTAGAATACGCGGTATGCTCATATTTCGGATTTTAGCATAGGCTTTGCGTTTGGCAATCTTTTCTTCATTTATTCTGGCAGATTGCGCGATCATTAATTCGGGGAAAGTAGGAGGGAAAAGCGTTATTGGGATAGAGCTCTACTTGAATTCGAAGAACATAATCCTTCGGTGAACCGAAGGTCTCGGATAAATTCCTAGGTGCGCTGGATGAAATGCAATCGGTTTATGTCATTCTAAATTTACATCCGTCCCATGGGTGTAGGGGCAATTCATGAATTGCCCCTACACCTATTACTCTCACATCGCTGACTCTACAGCAAACTCAGGACATGCTAAGGGTAAGTTCTCGGCGCGAAGAATGCCTGTGATGTGTCGAATCTATTCGGGTCATCATAGGGATCCTTCGCGGAGCATGTCCTGAGCGTAGCCGATGGGCTCAGGATGACATGTTTACCGGAATTACATTTCCGACATTAATGTCATTCTGAGCGCCGTTAGGCGCGAAGAATCCCTATGATGTATCGAAACCATTCGGGCCATCATAGGGATCCTTCGCGGAGTATGTCCTGAGCGTAGTCGATGGGCTCAGGATGACATGTTTACCGGAATTACATTTCCGACATTAATGTCATTCTGAGCGCTGTTAGGCGCGAAGAATCCCTATGATGTATCGAAACCATTCGGGCCATCATAGGGATCCTTCGCGGAGTATGTCCTGAGCGTAGTCGATGGGCTC
>CP070708.1:2420500-2434738 GCA_020350285.1 Anaerolineaceae bacterium | reverse complement strand
CGACCTCGATCACCACTTCCCGATCCTCAGGCCAGTTGTACGTTTGCAGTGACTCTGGTGAGATCAAACGAATTTGCGGTGGTTGGTTGTCGATTGTGATGTAGGTCGCGGCGGTAGCGATCCTCCCGTCGCTTTGCACAACCAACAATTGGAGTGTGTACAGCCCGTTAAGCCCACCCGTATCCCAGCTACCGAGCACTCCATCGCTCACCGGTGTCGTTATATCCTCACCGATCTGGATCCATCTGCTGGGGTTCAAACCACGCCCATACTGCAGTCGGAAGTATTCGAACGCCTCCGGTCGAGCGTTTCCTTGGAGAATCACTTCTCCCCGCAAGATGTCGAACGGTTGTGGAGAGGTGAAATGGACGTCCGGGTCAACATCCAGCCCCTCATACTGCGTATCGTACTCCTGAGGTGGTCCCTCAATGCCCACTTGACGCGCCCACTCCGCGGCCTCAGGCGGAGGGATCATGTACACTCGCTCCTCGACATACTCTAACGGCGTATTTAAAGTCGCCAACTTATTGGTTTCTTTATTGATCAGGAAAGGCTGGTACAGATTATCGTAATGCGTCGGTTCAGTGCCATGGATGAAGACTTCGCGCACCACGTTAGGGCAATACCTCGTAGGCAACAATCCAGACGGGTCACACACTTCCATGAGACTCACCCCAGCTGGGAGCGCCCAAACCTCTCGGGGCGTATCTCGAGTCGCATAGCGGATGATAGCATGCCAGATCGGCGTGGCTCCATTTAACGCATTCATTTGGCGTATTGGGTTGTCATCCAGATTACCAATCCATACACCGACCAGATGTGAAGGTGTGAATCCAATAGTCCAGTTATCATACCCATCCATGATCGTGCTGCTTTTTACACCTGCGGGGCGTCCGATTTCAAAAGGATTGGGGTGCCCAAATGTGGGCCATCTCGCAGCTTCATCGCTGAGGACATCTACGAGCAAATAGGATAATTGCTGACTCAGGACGGCTCTCTCCTCCTGAGTATAGTTATAGATTTCCCGACCGCTCGCGTTTTCAACTCGTATTATGGCCACCGGATCAAGTGATCTAACGGCAGGCAGACCACTCTCCGAGGGGGCAGCCATACCCACCAACTGCCCCCCATTGGCGACGATACCGTAACTGAAGGCCATGTCCAGAAGTGTCACCTCTGCGTTGCCCGAGGCCAACAAAGATCCATAATCCACACCGGGCTCTACCAATGTTGTGACGCCCATAGAGCGTAATGTGGGAAGGACATTCTCCACACCTACGAGCTTCAGACTCCTGGCCGCAGCCACGTTGTAGGAGTTAGCAAGCGCTGTACGCATACGAACTGGACCATGATCTTGCCCGTCATCATTTGGGGGAACTGCCCATGAAAGTTCAGCAAAGGTTTGGGGTTCAGGGACATCAAGCACCATCGTGCCGGGAGAGTATCCACGAGCGAAAGCTGTAAGATAGGTATATGGCATGAGTAAGGAACCTGAAGTACGTGGAACCTCAGTCGGGCCTAAAAAGCTTAAGATGTGTCCTGTCGTCGGATCGATGACCATAATTGCTACATCGGACAAGTTATGATCAAATCCGGCATCACTCGGCCGCAATGGGGGAAGTAATCCTGCAGCGATACATGCGCTTCCATCTTCCGCCGATTTGACGAAACCAACTTCACCCCCACTCATTCGGGTTAAATGTGTTTCTGCTACGCACGCTGTTTGTAGCTGTAAATCGCTGTCCAATGAGGTAATCACACGCAGCCCACTTCGATGGAGGGCATTCGGGTCTAGAATCTCTCCAAGGCGGGTCCATACATAGAACGCGAAATCGGAAACATAAGATGTTAGCTCACCCTCCACCTGCTGTAGCGAGATGGTTTCCCTGATGGCCGCTCTAGCTTCAGACTCTTGGATGTACCCCCGGTCCACCATCTCGTTCAGCAATCGGATCTGCATTTCCCTCGTTTTTGATGGGGCATCCATCGGATTCAAGGTTGGATCCTGTGGGATACCGGCCAGGAGTGCGCTCTCCGCCAAGGTCAACTCGGAAGCATGCTTCCCAAAGTAAACCAGAGCAGCGGCATCGATCCCATAGGCGAGATTGCCATAGTGAGCGCTGTTGAGATACCACTCCAGGATCAACTCTTTGGGGTATCGACGGGTCAGATCCGCAGAAAGCAAAGCCCTCCTCAAAACTTCAGCAGCGGGCGTGTAGTCGTTATCCACCAGAGGAAGCAGATGGGTCTCCACTAACATCTCAGCGATGGTAGAGGTTGATCTCAGCCCTGGTTGGTTCAGTAAACTCCCCATCAGGAACTGCATTAAGGAATCCGGATCATATCCAGGATTTTCCCAGAACGTTTCATCAAGCGCGAGGATGGAAGCTTGAAGTACATGATGAGGCAGGACATCGATGGCAAGCGCATCAATCCTTAGCCATCGACGATCTGCAGCGGAGGGGTGGATGACCTCAAAGAGCAAGATCTCCCCACTCTGATCGTATAGACGCACCGGCTTGAACGCTTCCCACCCTGCGGATCCAAATACTTGTTCGATCTCCTGAACCCGTGGAAGCCCCTCGGTTAAATCCGCGTACATGATGGCGAAAACCAGAACGGTAGCACATGCCAGAATGGCGATGAAGATGATCAAGCCACTGGTGATTCCCCCACGCCAACGCGATCTTGTTTGACGTTGACGGCGGAGACGAACGACATCCGTTGGATGAAGCATATTAGGATTCTACTCGCTTCTGGTAGTCAGGCTATAATGCATGCAATTCCTATACTGGTACCCATAAACCAAGGAGTATACGAGCGACCCACATGATCCCACAAGACTACCACATTCACACAGATTACTCCTGCGACTGCAAAGCCACCATGATAGAGATGTGTCAGGCAGCCATTGAGCTCAATATCGGTGAGATAGGCTTTTGCGATCACTATGACTTGATGCCCGAGGATCCATGCTTCGCGTTCTTCCGAGCAGATGCATGGTGGGAGTCTTTACAGCATTGTCGAGAGGATTTCCACGGCTCATTAACCATTCGAGCGGGGATAGAGCTGGGAGAACCGCATCTCTTTCAAGATGAGACGCATGAGATGCTGGAAAAGTACCCATGGGATTACAGTATGGGTTCAATGCACTGGGTTGGTTCGAAGACCGTCTTCGACCGATCATATTTCAATGCACCGGCTGACGTGGCTTACCGGACGTATTTTCTCGAATTGGCCAAGATGGCAGCTAATGGGGATTTCGATATCCTAGCCCATATGGATGTCGTTAAACGGTATGGGTTTGACACTTATGGTGTGTATGACCCCTTACAATTTGAGCGTGAGATCCGGGATGTGCTCAGAATCTGCGCAACTCGTGGTATTGCGTTGGAGGTCAATACCGCCCCACTTCGACGACCAGTCAACCAGATCGCGCCTTCCGCGGTGATCCTGTCATGGTTTCGAGAAGAGGGCGGGCGATGGGTCACCCTCGGTTCGGACGCTCACCTCACCGAACATATAGGCTTTGGGCTGGACACAGCAATGAGCCACCTAACATCCGCTGGGTTTGAGGATCTCGCTTCCTTCGAGTCGCGCAATCCAAGTCCGATACCTATCCCAGATTAGGTCATTTAGAGTCAGCAAGCTCTGTTTCCGGAATCCAAACGCACCCTAAAGGGTGCAACTGCAGTCAATTTTCCATACCAATGTAGCCGCAGGCTTTAGGAGGCTCAAGAGGGGATCATGACCTTTGATGTAGGGGCGGTTCGCGAACCGCCCCTACTACGTAGTAGACCGTGCTTCAATTCTCGTAAGGGCGGGGTAACCCCACCCCTACTCCTATATCTAGAATTTTTCCCTGCCCAATGTCCGATTGTACGCTTCGTGCTATACTCCTAGGTGTAAATGTGAGCGGTTCGATACTCGTCTTCTGATTGAGCCGCTCATACATTTCTATAGTAAAGCGTCTGCTGTTATCAATCCACGAAAAAGTTACCCATCAAAGATCAAGAAGGAATGTATCCCGCATGCCTGAAATGATGAAAGCCGTCGTGAAAGCACACAAGGGTTCTGGATTTGAAATCCGTCAAATCCCGGTCCCAAACATTGGTCCTGACGAGGTCTTGGTCAAAGTAGGGGCAGCCTCTATATGCGGTACTGACCTACATATCTACAATTGGGATGAGTGGGCAGCCGGAAGGGTGAACCCACCGATCGTTGTTGGACATGAGATATGTGGCGAGGTTGTCGACCGTGGCAGCGTGGTCACCTACCCAGAAATTGGAGATTTCGTATCGCTTGAGTCGCACGTGATCTGCAACACTTGTTCATTCTGCCGTACAGGACTGGGACATCTATGTGAAAACACGAGCCTGATCGGTGTGGAGCGTGATGGCGGATTCGCAGAATACATCGCCATTCCCGCTCAAAACGCTTGGCCCAATCCACCTGATCTCCCCCTGGAAATCGCAGTCCTACAGGAGAACTTCGGCAACGCGGTACATACCGCCTTTGCTGTGGACCTTCGAGCGAAGAAGGTCTTGGTGACGGGATGTGGACCTGTCGGACTGATGACGATCGCGGTCGCCCGCGCGATTGGAGCCCGGGCGATCTATGCAACGGACATCAGCCCCTACCGCATCGATTTTGCCTCTCGCATGGGAGCCGATCTAGCCCTGCATGCTACTGAAGACCAGGTTATCGAGCTGATATTTGAAGCCACCGACGGCGAGGGCGTTGATGTCTTACTTGAGATGTCAGGTGCTCCCTCTGCTATCGATCAAGGGTTCACGCTGCTTAAACCGGGCGGTGATGCTGCCCTACTAGGCGTAGCTCCTGAACCCTTCACCTTTGATTGGAACTACCACATAGTTTTTAAAGCCGCACATGTACTCGGCATCAGCGGAAGAAAACTTTGGCAAACCTGGTATCAAGCCCGGGGGTTAATCCGTTCCGGAGCCGTCGACCTTTCGCCCTTGGTCACACATCGATTCAAGCTCGAGGAATTCGATAAGGCTTTCGAGACGATGGCTTCGGGAGACTCCGGCAAGGTCATGCTCACGCCTTGAGAGGATATAAAATTTAGAAGCACCATAGTTAGGATCCCACATATCCCATGAAATCAAAGTTATTTCTTTGCCTGACGCTATTAACAAGTCTCACACTTGCTGCGTGCACAAGACCGGCCAAGGAGCCACCTCTAGATCGTACTGCGACGATGGAGGCGGCCACCCTGGCTGCGGAAACAGCACTGCCAGCCAGTCGTACACCCCCTCCGAGCGCCTCACCGATCATCACGCCCTCCGCAATATCATCCGAGACGCCTCCTCCCAGCGAGGGTCCTTCGCCAACAGCTCCTGAATTAGAGCCCGACGATCCACGTTATGGGCTCAACCTGGCATCCCCTGATTATCACGACAACTTCAGCTCCCAAACAACATGGTCCGGCCCCAACTTCGCAGGCGCCGTTAACATGTGGGACGATGGGCGCCACAGTGCCACAGATAATTTTGCCGACCAATATATCTGGTGGAGTACGACGAAGGATGAGCTCGATACGGATAACCTATACGCCGAGATCACGGTCGAGATGGGCGATTGTTCGGGAAAAGATGGTTATGGTTTCGCTGTACGCGTTAGTGGAGAGATGCGTAATAGCGGCTACACCCTTGAATTCGCTTGTGACGGATCCTACCGCCTCCGAAAGCTGATCGCTGGTTCGGTTGCCACCCTGATCGATTGGACACCCTCCGAAATCATTCAGCGTGGTCCCGATAGCGTGAACCGGATGGGCTTCCTCGCAGATGGAAATCAGCTCAATATCTTCGCCAATGGAGAGGTCTTGGATCAGGTCGAGGATAGTGATCTGATCAGCGGCAATTTTGGATTGTACGCGAACGCTGCTAACACCCCAGGATTGACCGTATATTTCGACAATTTCTCCCTCTGGTATCTCGAATCATAAGCAAGATGGATACCTATTCAAAGATCGCGAGGACATCCGCCTCGATCTTGATCACAGCTTCTGTTCTCTGTAGTTGTGTGAGTACAGCTCCTATTCCCACACCCACACCAACCGCAGTGGTACCAACAGCTACACCCACGTTCGTCATTCCGACACTCATCCCCACTGCCACATTCACGCCCGAGCCTGAACCGTCTCCTACGCCTGATCTTCATACCGGATTCGGCGACTTGATCTTCGAAGATACCTTCGAAAGCAACCTGGGTTGGGAACTTGGTCAAACCGAAGTTGGGGGCGCCAGCTTGGTTGAAGAACACCTCAGTTTGGCCGTCCGTCGATCAAACAGCTTCTATTTCATCGAGAGCCCAGCTCCGACGATCACCGATTTCTATCTCGAAGTAACGGTGAGGAGTGAAGTGTGCTCTGATGATGATGAATTTGGGGTAATGTTTCGCTATCGGGCGATGGGCGAGCATTACCGCTTTGCCCTTACTTGTGACGGAAGAGCGCGTGTATCACGTGTGCTCGAGGAGGGCGAGAGCGTTCTTGTACCTCTCACCCAAACCTACGCCATCCTCCCCGGTTTATTGGTGGACAACCGCATCGCCATTTGGGCAAGTGGCAACCAGTTCCTCTTTTTTATTAACGATCTAGAAGTGTTCTCAGCCAGTGATCGTGTGCTGCCTTCAGGCAAGATAACTTTCTTCGTTCGCTCACGGGCAAGTAATCAAACAACTGTTTCATTCGATGATCTGAGCGTTCGTACGCTTCTCCCGACGCCAACGCCGACAGTGGCACCAGGATCCCCATAGGAGACTCATGGCCAAAAAACGACCCTTCCGCAACCGTCTTAACAACCTGAGTCCAAAAGATTGGCTCAAGTTTCAAAAATCGTGGTTCATCCACAACCCACCCCCGCGCCGTAAGGATGTGCTTCAGCATCCTGCTAAGTTCCCTGAAACGATGGCGCAGGAGTTTGTGGAGTTCTTCACCAAGCGTGAGCAAACCGTGCTCGACCCAATGGTTGGCACCGGTTCCACCCTAGTTGCCTGCTTGCGCGCAGGTCGCCACAGCATCGGGATCGAACTCAACCGCACCTATGCCGATATCGCCCGACAAATCGTGGCTGAGGAACGGAATGCATTAGGAGAAACTGCCACAGAGCTCCAGACTGAGGTGATCACCGCAGACGCCGCTCAATTGACTGATCTCGATCTACCAACCGTAGACTATGTGCTGACCTCGCCTCCGTATTGGGACATGCTCCACTCTCGTGGTGCCGAGACACAACGCAAAAGGCGTGCGACACCTGACATGGATGTGGTCTATTCTGATGACCCGGCTGATTTAGGGAATATCCCCGATTACGACGAGTTCATCGACCGTCTGGTTGTGATATATGAAGAGCTTCAGCCGTACATACGCCCGCGCGCATATCTGACGATCATCGTCAAGAATGTGAAAAAGGGAGGGCGTATCTATCCTCTAGCTTGGGATCTGGCACGTCGGCTTGGGGAGGTCTACACGCTTAAAGACGAGCGGATTTGGTGTCAGGACGACGTACGCCTTGCCCCTTATGGGCTAGGAAGCGCCTGGGTGAGCAACACCTTCCACCACTACTGCCTTCAGTTCCGATACGAGCCTGAGACCTAGAATTTGGTCTTGGATTTATCTCTTCCGACTTGCATTTCGTAACTGAATCCAATTGGTCTGTTCGTTTCTTGATCTCACAGGAAATATGCATGATCCCAAGAGGGTGCTATCATATTCTCAGTACCAGATCAGTCTACAACAACCTGAATCGTGTAAGGCTGATTCCGCATAGAAGCTGGAAATTAATGACTGCACCATCTATGATAATATGAGGCGAACACCGATTACTCGATAACCACCCTCAACTCAAGATAATCTATGAAAGAGGCGGCTTGTGAGTAAGAGCATACAGGTTTTAGAGCGTGCCATGAACCTGCTGGAAGCCTTTGATGAAGACCATCAGGAGATGGGCGTGACGGAGCTTGCAGATCGATTGGGTCTGCACAAGGCAACGGTCCATCGCATACTTCGCACGCTGGAAAAAGGTGGTTTCATCCAGCAAAATGATGACAATAGCAAATACCATTTAGGTTGGCAGCTGATCCCATTGGGAACATTGGCTTTGCAGCACTTTGATCTACGCCGTCTGGCTACCGATCTACTTCAGAAACTGCTGGAGGAACATCAAGAAACAGTTGATATGGCCGTCTACCAGTCGGGGGAAATGTACTACCTTGAAGTGCTGGAAAGCCCCCAGCCAGTGAAAATCGCTGCTCGTCCGGGGCGTGGGCTACCTGTTCACTGCACCGCGACAGGAAAAGCTTTCCTGGCTTTTGCAGAACCAGAAGAGGTCGACAAAATCCTCTCCCGTGAACTAAAGCGCTATACGCCGCAGACCCCCACCGATCCTGATCTGATCCGGAAGGAGTTTGATGAAATCCGGAGTAAAGGATACGCAACCAGCAGGGAGGAATTTGAGGATGGAATCACGGCCGTTGCAGCGCCGGTCTTCAACCGGAAGGGCAAAGTTGAGGCGGTGATTGCCATCCCTGGCCCCTCCTATCGAATCCCCGACGAGCGTATGAATGAACTGGGCGAGGCGGTTTGTATTGTTGCCCGCACACTGACCGCTCGCTTGCGCGGGATCTCAGGCGTTGTTCATGAAGGTGATCTTTAATCATTTCTTACCCAGGATGTTGTAGACATTATTCAGGTTAAATTCCCATTTATATGATTCAGAATGGCACAGGCAATTCATCGGATACAACACAAGCTTGATCCCGAATAATCCCGTTGAATGGAATATATAAGGGAGTTCTATGTCGTCTACAACGCTGCTCATGCCAGAACCGCTGCATACGGCCTGTTTGACCCTGTTACAGGCAGTAGGTGTCCCTGAAGATCAGGCAAGTGTGGTAGCGGATGTCTTGGTCAGGGCTGATTTACGCGGCATCTCATCACATGGCGTGCTGAGGCTTCCAGCCTATGCACACAAAATCCAAGCCGGATTGTTGAAGCCAGACACACCCTGGACCTGCCTAAGAGAAACGCCAACAACGGTGCTCTATGATGCTGGCATGGGATTAGGCCCAGTGGCGGGTCTTTGGGGGATGAAAGAAGCGGTCAAGCGAGCAGGGCAGTTTGGCATTAGTGCAGTTGGGGTGCGTAACGCCAGCCATTTTGGCATTGCCGCCTACTATGCTTTGCAGGCCGTGGAAGCTGGCATGATCGGTGTGACCATTTCAAACGCCGCTGCCAGTATCGCACCGTGGGGTGGTATCCAAGCTCATTTGGGGACCAATCCTGTCTGTGTGGCGATCCCCACCCAAGATGAAATCCCATTGGTGTTGGATATGGCAGCCAGTGTGGTGGCGCGAGGAAAGATCCGATTAGCCCAGCGTGAGGGTCAATCCATTCCCCAGGGTTGGGCGCTGGACAGCGAGGGGCAGCCGACCACAGATCCCCAGGCTGCTATTGATGGGACACTGCTTCCGATCGGTGGACCCAAAGGATATGGTATCGCTTTGGTAAACGATATCTTGGCTGGGGTTCTCACCGGATCGCCATCCGGCGTTGAGATCTGTTCTATCCATGATCTTCAACGGCCTTCTCCAGTGGGATTCTTCTTCCAAGCCCTACAGATCGAAGCTTTCAGTTCCCCTCAGGATTTCTTCGATCGCATAGGAACTCAATTGACAGCGATCCGTAATAGCCCTCGAGCCCGTGGCGTGGAACGGATCTACATCCCGGGGGAGATTGAATGGGAATGCGAGCGGGATCGCCATCAGAACGGCATTCCGATCGGATCCGGGACCCTGAAGGCATTACATGAATTGGCTGAAGAATTGGGCGTTCAAATCCAACTTTAGACGATAGCTTGGTTGCTTTATACAGCTTACCGAGATCTTGAAATGATCATTCTTGCATCAACAGCTACGCAGCCGTCCTGGTAAGGTAGAACGGGATTGAAATCCACTTCCTCGATTTGCGGTAGTTCCTCGAGCAGTTGCCCCAGCGAGACGAGGACGCCGGCAATAGAATCCACATTCATGGGTCCCCTTCCTCGCACTCCCTTGATCAAAGCAGGCGGGAGCGTCTCATGGATCAGCTTTTTCGCGTCATCAAGGGAGATCGGCGAGAGCCGAAAGCCTACAATCTTCAGCGCTTCCACATAAATCCCACCTATTCCGAACATAACCGTGGGCCCAAAGGTTTTGTCTCTGAGCGCCCCCATCACAAGCTCCGTATTTGGAGGGATCATCTTCTGGACCAGCACCCTTGGCTTGGATACATTGGGCGCCGCTTTCTTCACATTTGCGGTGAGCTGTTCATACGATCCCTTTATATCGCTATCGGAAGCTATTCCAAGCATCACGCCGCCGGCATCTGTCTTGTGCAAGATTTCTTCGGAGACCACCTTTAATGCAACTGGATACCCAATTTCATTCGCCGAAGTGATTGCACTCTCGATAGATTCAACAACCCGGAAAGGAGGCACATTGATGCCATATTCGTTGCATATCTCGTATGCCTCGGGTTCCAGAAGACTGATTCGCCCTCGTTGTGATGCGCTTGAAATTACCTCTGCGGACCGACTTTCCAGACTTGGTTTATATTTAGGGATTGCGGCTTTCTTGGAATGGGATTTGCGTAAAGCCGCATAGTTTGCCATATTCCCTGCAACCCTGGCGAGCATATCGGAATATTCGAATGTGGGCATGCCCGCGTCTTCGAGACCTTGTCTGGTTTCGGTCGCAAATTCACCGAAAGTCACCGCATTCAGGAATGTTTTCTCACCTTGCTGCGATTGACAGGCCTGCTTAATTTCATTCACGAGAAGCTTCTGATCAAGGAATGCGCTCGGAGCCAGGATCTGCAAAACCATATCAATGTTCTCATCCTTGAACAGAATCTGCAGGACCTGGTTGTGGAGTTCTTCATAATGAGCAGCGGTCAAATCGACATATCCGTCGGGATTCCCAATATTCGCCATCGGAGCACAAATGCTCTTGAGGGCCTTTTGCGTCTCGGGTGAAAATTTCGCCAGCTGTAGTGTAGGTGTCGAGGAAATTTCATCAATGCAGATTGTCCCAGGCCCACCCATATGTGTTAGCACTGATACGCGATTTCCACCCGGAACCGGCTGCTTCTCGAAAGCTCTCAAGGTGTCGTAGAACTCAAGTATGGTCCTGGCGCGAATGATGCCCGCCTGTTTGAAAGCGCCATCATATATCGCATCGGGTCCGGCAATAGAACCGGTGTGTGACAAGGCGGCTGTCAAGCCGATTTCACTTCTACCGGTTTTCATGACCACAATAGGCTTTACGGCACTGACTTCGCGTGCGACCTTAAAGAATTCTCTCGGGTTCTGAAATCCCTCCATATAAATGGCAATAACGCGTGTTGACTCGTCGTCTTTGAGGAAGCTCAGCAGTTCACTCATACTCACATCAGCCATGTTTCCGATCGAAGCGAATTTGCTTACGCCGATTAGGCGCAGTCTCTCTGCCCAGAACAGAAA
Organism: Anaerolineaceae bacterium; assembly: GCA_020350285.1. Taxonomy (GTDB): domain Bacteria; phylum Chloroflexota; class Anaerolineae; order Anaerolineales; family E44-bin32; genus DUEZ01. The sequence goes on along the minus strand of CP070708.1, from coordinate 2,423,216 downwards.
GGAATTGGCGAATGCGCCGCTTTGTGTGAGGATGCTCACCCCACCTTTCGGGTAGGCCGAAATATCGAAATTCGTGTTGAATCCGCTGTAAGCATCCATTACTCCAATGCAGTTGGGCCCGATAAGCCTGATCGAGGCTGATCTCAGAGTCCGGACAAGGTCCTGCTCACGCTGCTTTCCCTCCTTTGTGTTCAGTTCTCTGAATCCTGCAGACATGCACACTGCTGCGGTTACATCGTCAAAGCGGCGCTTCCTTTGAACGAGTTCATCAGCGATCTGCATCGTGAGATCCGCAGAAACCAACATAACGCAAACTTCCACCGGTTCAGGGATATCCAGCATATTCTTGTAGCAGCGGAAACCGAGAATGGAATCCTCGCGCGGATTGACCGGGAAGACCTTCCCCTGGTAGCCCATGGACACAAGGTTTTTGAGCGCACTATGCCCCGGCTTCTTGGGATCAGAAGACGCTCCGACAATGGCCACACTTTTCGGTTTAAAGAATGCCTCTAACGCAGAATTCTTTCCCATACATCTCTCCAATTTCTGTCAATCCTTCATTACAATACATTTCGTCTATTGACCGTTTCCTCAATGTGAAAACACTTGGGTAACTTACCGAATCATCATGATTATTTTGGTGTCAAAACACATTTTCGTCCACTGGTTTCATCTACTAAAATATAATTCCAAAATCGTTTTTAGAGAAAGCGTACGGCCCATATTAAAGCCCCAAAATCTTTGCATTCATATCTGCATTACCTAAAAGTCCTCAATGTAAGTTATAAGTAAAGAGAGTCGCGAAAAAGATTATCAAAAGGAGCTGGAAGTGTTCAAGAATGCATATGTTCCCTACAAAGGATACTGGTGCTCCCCTTTTTGCCGTTGGCAGGGATCGCTACAAAATCAGAATTCCACGGAATTGGCAGCTGCCGCGGCGAAACGGTTTTTTGAATTGCGCGGGATCACGCCCGATATCTTCGATGGCCTCGTCTACGGCGCGACCGTTCCCCAACCGCAGTGGTTTTTTGATGCCCCCCAATTTGCCACGCTGATGGGCAATCCAAATATCAGTGGTCCCCGAATCTCCCAGGCGTGCATCACCTCCACGGTTTCCCTCAATTACGCCGCCTCTTTCATCGAGGCGGGAAGCAACAACAATGTATTGGTAGCCACCGCGGACCGAACATCGAATAGCCCGTACATCCTCTGGCCGAACCCTTCAGGTCCTGGTGGAAAGCCAGATTACGAGAGCTGGATGCTTGACGGTTTCAACTTGGATCCTATTGCCGAGACCGGTCCCTTAGGTACGGCCAACAATGTCGCCAAAAAGCACGGCATCACCCGGGAAGAATCCGATGCCCTGGCACTCGATCGATACATGAAGTACACGATGTCGACAGCAGAGGATCGTAAATTTCAGAAACGCTATATGCTTCCCCTGGAAGTCAAGCTCTCCAAGAAAAAGACCATCAGTGTGGAAGAGGACGAAGGGATTATCCCCTGTACCGCCGAGGGCCTGGCAGGGCTGAGAACAGTCACCCCTGATTCCATCCTGACCGTCGGTGCCCAGACCCATGCGGCCGATGGGAATGCCGGTATGATCGTCACCACAAAGGAGAAAGCGAACGAGCTATCCGCCGACAAAGCCGTGACCATCCAGATTCTCTCTTATGGATTTGCGCGCGCCGAAAAGGCACACATGCCCGAGGCGCCGATCCCAGCATCGGAGCGAGCATTGGAAAAGGCAGGCATCAAGGTGTCCGATCTCAAGGCGGTTAAAACCCATAGTCCCTTTTCCGTTAACGATATCGTCATGGGAAAAGAGATGGGGATCGACGAACAGATATTCAACAATTACGGGAGCTCTCTAATTTTCGGTCACCCTCAAGGGCCCACCGTCATGAGGTTGGCCATTGAACTGATCGAGGAGCTGGTTCTAAAAGGCGGCGGATATGGACTGGTTGCCGGTTGTGCGGCAGGCGATTCAGGAGCCGCCCTGGTTATCAAGGTGAATTAACAGCAGATTAACTTTGCAGGAGATTCAAATGACGAAAAGCGACCTGTACCCAAGCTTTTATAATCCCTTCCTCATTCGTCCCACCCGGCCGATACCCGAAGAGATGGCAGTGATCGGATCCGGAACTATTGGCCCCGATATCGCTTATTTTTTCCGGACCGCCTTTCCGCAAAAGAAACTGTACCTTGTGGATGTGATTGAAGAACCTCTCAAGAAAGCACAAGCACGGTTTGAAGGTTATGCCAAAAAGGGGGTAGAGAAGAAAAAACTGCGCCCCGAGCAGGTGGAACCCATTCTGGCCAATATCGTATACACCACCGATTACGATAGGCTTAAAAACTGCGACCTAGTAATAGAAGCGGCAACGGAAAACCTGGAGCTGAAAAAGAAAATCCTTACACAGGTCGAATCGATCGTCGGAAAGGATGCGATCATAACATCCAACACCAGTGGCATGACGGCGGAAATGATCTTCAGCCATTTGAGCCACCCGGAGAGGACAACTAATACCCACTTTTTCGAACCGGCATGGCGTGGCATGGGGGTCGAGGTCATCAACTGGGAACGTGCGGATAAAAAAACCGTCGATTATCTTCTCTGGTTCTTTGCCCAGGCCGGAAAAGCGCCAATCGCTGCCCAAGATGTCTTTTCCTTTCTTCTTAACCGGTTATTTGAAACTTGGGGGAGCGAAACCGC
>CP070708.1:2409464-2420400 GCA_020350285.1 Anaerolineaceae bacterium | reverse complement strand
GGCTTTTGCGGCCAATGGACTAACTGCCGATGATCTGTACGTGAATGTACAGGCTCTATCGGGTTCTCCGGCAAACAACGCGGTATTTCTCGCATTAATCGATCCAGGTGACACTGTGATGAGCATGAGTCTGCTTCATGGCGGACATCTTTCCCACGGATCACCTGTGAACCGCTCAGGAAAATTCTACAACATTGTCCATTACACAGTTGATCCTTCCACTCAACGAATCAACTACCAATCCGTCCAAGACTTGGCGAATGAGCATCGACCGAAAATGATCATCGCCGGTTATTCGTCTTATCCGTGGTCTGCCGATTGGGCGCGTTTCCGAGCCATTGCAGACTCTGTTGGAGCATACTTGTTGGCTGATATTGCTCATGTCGCTGGAATGGTTGTGGCCGGCGCATACCCATCTCCGATCGGTTACGCGCATGTCATTACATCAACGACACATAAATCACTGAATGGACCACGAGGAGCGATCATCATAACGGATGACCACGAACTCTCTCATAAAATTGATCGCGCGGTCTTTCCTGGTGAACAAGGTGGCCCCCATATTAATGTGATTGCGGCACTTGCACTCACTTTCAAATTAGCCAAAACGAGGAGGTTCAGTAAGCTTCAACATCAAGTCATTAAGAATTGTGCGACGCTCACCAAACGATTAGAGGAGCGCGGCTTTCCGATAGCCTTCGGGGGAACGGATACCCACCTTATGAATCTGGATTGTAAACATGTCGTGGGTCCTGATGGTACCCATCTTTCTGGTGATATGGCAGCTCGAATATTGGATTTAGCGGGTATCGTTGTGAACCGAAATACCATTCCAGGGGATACATCTGCGCTGGATCCTTCTGGCATCCGTATGGGCACGTCTTGGATCACTCAACGAGGATTTGGGGAAAAAGAAACGAACGAGGTAGCGGATATTATTGCGGACGTTCTCTTAGCGACGACTCCGTACAAACTGGAATCACGCAGAACAAGTAATAAGCGCGCTAAAGTGGATTTTGGCGTGCTTGAAGATACAAAAATTCGTGTCCGGAAATTGGCGTTGAGTGCGGGGATAGATTTTGATCCCACTGTTCACGGTTATCCGCACTTCTATTACATTGACGATAAGCCTTCAAGTAAAGGTGAATTGTCCGCTTTCGACATCGGGGGTGAACGTGTGCGGCTTCTACTAAATGTTGCTCTAAGCAGTGATATTGAAACTTTAAAACCGCTTCAGCAACAGCCAACCAGCCTAAGCACACCACAAGGTAACGTTGATGGCACACTAACCTGCAAATCCCCTTATGAATTTCAGTTGAGTGTTCCATCGAACCAAGCTGGCCTAGTGGCTGCCTGGTTACGCTCCCTCTCCGATGGTTATGTCAGTATTAATGACCAAGATCTGTTGGCAAAGCCACCCGGTCCCGTATGGGTTAAGGAATCCGTCGATGAACCTTCACCACTTATGGAAGGAGAAAGAGCATGTCATGAGAAACCATACTACTGTGGAATTGTTGAAGCATCTGGAGATGCGTTACCAAAATTCATCTGGGAAGAAGAGGAACAGGCTGAATTAAAGCGGACAGCATTACATGCCATTCATCATGAATTGGATGCAAAGATGGCACCATTTGCAGGATGGGATATGCCTCTTTGGTATTCCTCGGTGAGGGAGGAACACCAAGCTGTCCGCACAACTGCTGGTTTGTTCGACGTCTCTCATATGGGGATTTACCAAGCAGAAGGTCCTGACGCAGCTCCCTTTTTAGATAGTGTGTGTGGAAATGACATCAGTTATCTCAAAGTTGGTCAGTCAGTGTATACGCATTTTTTGGATCCAGACGCAAATGTCATCGATGACTTGCTGGTGTACCGACGTGCACCAGAGAAATACCTGCTGGTGGTGAATGCTTCGAATGACGATAAAGATTGGGGTTATCTCAATGGGGTACGTGAAGGAAAAGTTCGTGTGGATAACAAACGCCCATGGGCTCTTGCATTTGGAAGAGGTGTGGTGCTTCGCAACTTACGAGATCCGGCGGAAGGAAAAGAAATGGTGGTCGATCTCGCGCTGCAAGGTCCCTTATCTCGCGAAATCCTTCTGTCCCTGCGATGTGATGATGCTACTTGTAAGCGCATTCGCAAGCTCAAACGTGCCGAATTGTGTGAAGCAACGCTTGGAGGGATCGATTTGATCGTTTCCAGGACAGGTTATACAGGTGAGAGGATCGGCTTCGAGTTGTTTGTTCACCCATACCAATCGGTCGTTCTCTGGAAGGCGCTCCTGGACATCGGCAGGCCAATGGGCTTACAACCTATTGGGCTGGGAGCACGCGATTCTCTACGCATTGAAGCAGGGCTGCCTCTTTATGGTCAGGAGCTAAGTGGGAAGTTGCATCTAAGTGTTGGTGACGCAGGATTTAGGGATTATGTGAAAACCTACAAGCCCTGGTTTATCGGACGTGAAAGTTTCTTGGAGCGGGAAGAGAGACGCGAAAGCGAAGTCGTTCGCTTCCGATGTGTTGATAAGGGTGTACGGATGGTGCATTACGGTGATCCGGTACTCGATAAACGTGGACTTACGATCGGCGTCGTGACAAGCTGCGCCGCTGATCGCATGAATTATTTGACAGGGCAGGCTTATATCTATAAAGAGTATTGCGAAGAAGGAAGGCCTATTTTCCTTTTCCAAGGAATCCCGATGAAAGCTGATGGAGAATCGCCTCCGGATTTGAAACCCGGTGATCGGATATTCATCCCCACTGCGGCGACAATCTTACGCCGTTTTCCTAGGTTTTAGGATGTAGGAGGAAGCCCGTAGTCAACAAGTCGCTCAACTTTTACAACCCAGAGAGTGAAAAAGCCTCAGTGGAGCTGAGGCTTTTTCTCATCCAGACGGTTGAATTTTTACTCAAGACTATGAACGACCAATCCGCTGCGTAGCTTTGGGGCAAACCATGTTGATTTCGGAGGCATGATGTTTCCTGTATCAGCGATGTCCATCAACTGGTCCATGGAAACTGGATAAAGGGCGAAGGCTAGCTTCATCTCACCGCTATCTACCCTTCTTTTGAGTTCGCCTAAACCTCGCGTTCCCCCGACGAAATCAATCCTCTTTGATGTCCTCAGATCTGTAATGTCGAGAATGGGATGCAATACCGTTCTTGTGAGGATGGTGACATCCAACCTGCCAATAGGGTCGAGATCATCGTAGGTGTCTTCATGGGCGATCAATTCATACCATTTCCCGTCCAAATACATACCGAAAGTGTGCAGCTTTTGGGGCTTGTATTCTTCAGTCCCTTTCTCACTGACAATAAAGGACTTGCTTATATGTTCTAGAAATTCCTCAGCTGTCATGCCATGCAGGTCCTTCACCACACGGTTGTAATCCATGATCCGGAGTTGGTTATTCGGAAAGTGTACCGCCATGAAATAATTGTATTCTTCATCACCGGTGTGATCCGGATTGGCGTTCTTCTTTTCGTTACCAACGAGAGCCGCTGCAGCAGTGCGGTGGTGACCGTCGGCGATATAGGTCGATGGAAGTTCGTCGAACAATTGTACAAGCTTATTAATCGTCCCTCTGTCCCGAATGACCCAGAAATGGTGCCCAATATCGTCTTCAGATAAGAAATCGTATTCAGGGTCCTGTGTTTGAACGATGGTCTCAATGATTTCGTCGATTTCAGGAACGGCGCGGTAGGCATAGAAAACGGGTTCCATGTTCGCATTCGTAATGCGGACATGCTTCATCCGATCTTCTTCTTTATCAGGACGGGTTAATTCATGTTTTTTGACTTTACCGGTCATGTAGTCTTCTACGCTCGCGCAGCCGACCAAACCGTATTGGGTGCGGCCCTCCATGGTTTGTGCATAGATGTACAGGTAATCTTCTTTGTCCTGAATCAAGACCCCTTCGTCTTTATAAGCCTCATAATTCTCTTTGGCTTTGTCATAAATCTGTTGAGAATGAACATCGATGCCGGGCTCAAAATCGATTTCGGGTTTGGTTATGTGCAGGAGCGAATATCGGGTCGCTTCATCTCTGGCTTCCACAGAACTTAAGACATCGTATGGTCGAGCTGCCACCTCTTTCGCCAGTTCTTTTGGTGGGCGTAGGCCTTTAAAAGGCTTGAGAGTTGCCATATTTCAGGCTCCTTTGTGAATTCCATCTATCCAGATTCGAGTTGTTGGATGCAGTTAATTTACCTGGAAGGTGGTATCGCCCTTCTCAAAAAAGTCGCGTATCTGTGTTGCCGCTGCGATACCGGCGTTAATATTCGCCTCTGCCGTTTGAGCGCCCATCTTCTTCGGTGTGAAAAAGAACCTGCCGGGGTACTTCTCCTCGATCACATCCTTATAATCGGGAGCTACATCGGTGATGTAAGCGAAATCTTCGCGATCTTCAAAAACCCTCAACAGATCATCTTCGTCAATGATCTCTTTTCGGGCGGGGTTAACGAGGACCGCAGGTACGGGCATTTTTGTCAGCAGTTCATAGTTGATCGATTTCACCGTTTGTTCATTTGCAGGGATGTTTAACGAAACGTAGTTACAGCTGCTGTAAAGTTCTTCGGCTGATCCCACGAAAGTCAGGCCGTCCTTTTCACCAACTTTCTCTGGGTGTGTGGGTCGAAAGACATACACCTGCATTCCAAATCCCTGAGCGATACTGGCGATGCGTTTTCCAACGTTCCCGAAAGCGTGAATACCGAGGTTTTTCCCCTTTAACTCGGTGCCAGCTTTTCCGCTGTAAAAGCCTCTCGCAAGGTAAACCATCATCCCAAAGGCAAGTTCTGCCACCGCGTTCGAATTTTGACCAGGCGTATTCATGGCCACGATGCCTTTCTCGGTGGCCGCTTCGAGGTCAATATTGTCATAACCAGCGCCAGCACGAACGATGATCTTAAGATTGTCGGCTGCTTCGATCACCTCTCGAGTAGCTTTATCGCTTCGAATGATCAGCGCGTCGACATCTTTGACAGCGTCAATGAATTCAGACTGGTCAGCATATTTTTCTAGAAGCTCAAAGTCGTACCCCGCCTCACTCACGACTTTCTTGATACCCTCCACCGCTTGAGGGATAAACGGTTTTACAGTTGCAACTAATACGGTTGTCATTGCCTCATCCCCTTTTCATGATGGCTCATGTAGAAGATGAAACCAGGGAGCGTGCTCCCTGGTTTCATCGGCTGGCTAGTGTTGTGCTTCAAACTCCTGCATACAATCTACCAATGCTTGAACACTCTCGATTGGTAGAGCATTGTAGATGGATGCCCTGAAGCCACCCACAGAACGATGACCCTTAACTCCCACCATGCCTTTTCCGGTTGCTAATTCCAGGAATTCACCTTCGAGATCCTTGTATTCGTCCTCCAGGATGAAGGTGACATTCATCCGCGAGCGATCCTCTTTTGCCGCATTTCCTACGAACAACTTATTACGGTCTATTTCATTGTAAAGAAGTTCGGCTTTCTCGATGTTCATTTTTTCAAGTGCAGGGACACCACCCATATCCTTGAACAACTTCAATGTTTGAAGAGCGCCGAAGATATTTATGACCGGAGGCGTATTAAACATAGAGTCTTTAGCTATATGGGTTCGGTAATCGATCATAGTGGGTATTTCGCGATCCACTTTCCCCAAGATATCGTCTTTGACGATCACAAATGCCGCCCCTGCAGGGCCGACATTCTTTTGGTTCCCACCGTAGATAATCCCATACTTCGATACGTCCATTCGACGACTAAAGATGTCTGAGGACATATCTGCCACCAGGGGAACATCGACATCGTAATCCTCATGAATTGCTGTCCCCTTGATGGTGTTGTTGGTTGTAATATGGAAATAATCGATATCGTCAGGAAGTTCGTAATCCTTTGGGATGTAACTGAACTCTTTATCTTCAGACGAAGCAACCACAACGACTTCTCCGAAGAACTTCGCTTCTTTGATCGCTTTGGTGGCCCACGTCCCAGTATTAAGATAAGCCGCCTTCTTCTTCATTAAGTTATATGGAACCGCGAAGAACTGAGTGCTTGCGCCGCCTCCCAGGAAAAGCACGGAATACCCTTCCGGGATCTCAAGCAGTTCCTTAAACAGCGCTTGAGTCTCGGCCATGATGTCCTTGAATTCATTGCTTCTATGCGATAGCTCGATGATGGAAAGGCCTGTTCCACCATAGTCCTTCAAGGCTTCAATGGTCTTTTCAACGGTGAAGGGGGGCATAACTGCCGGACCGGGATAAAAATTGTGCTTTTTCGTCATGGTTTTATCCTTTGAATAGATATGTATTCGGTTGATAGAAAATGAATGTGAGTGTGTTAATCACGGTTCTGTGATCAATCTATGGGATTATATTGGTGCTACGGGTCACTAAAAATATTATACTAAGGACTGGCATTTTTTAGAAAAATGTAGAGTGTTTATTTGACCAACCAGCAGGAAGATCTCAAACCAGTTCATGAAAACCTAAAGGGCAAGTATCATCCGTCTTACTTGTTAGGGAATCTCAACGCCAAGACAATGATAGATATTCGTCTGAGGAGTTTATAAAATGCAATATCCCCAGTTCCAGGTGCCTCTTCAAGAGTTTGACCCTGATGTGTATGAGCTTATCCAGCTCGAAGCTGAAAGACAGCGGAGACGGATCATACTCATCCCAAGTGAAAGTGCTGCGCCTCTCGCTGTACGAGAGGCGTTAGGGTCAACCTTTCAGAATCTATATGCAGAGGGTTATCCCAACGAATACACTCGCTGGTTGAACGAACCCGAGATCTTGGATTACAAAACACGATTAGCATTTTACCGCCGTTATTCGGTCCCACGTTATTACAAAGGGGTTGAATACGCCGATATTGCTGAAGTTCTTGCCCGCCGTCGATGTGCGGAAGCTTTCGCCACAAATGGATTCAATGCCGATGACATATATGTCAACGTACAAGCATTATCCGGCTCACCCGCGAATAACGCTGTATTTCACGCCTTATTAGAACCTGGGGATACGGTGTTGAGCATGGATTTGCTTCATGGCGGGCACCTCTCTCATGGTTCACCCGCCAACCGCTCGGGCAAGTATTTCAACATCGTACATTACACCATCGACCCCGAAACAGAGCAGATTAATTATGAGACGCTTAAAGCGTTAGCTCTCGAATACAGACCCAAGATGATCATCGGAGGCTATTCGTCGTACCCGTGGGCTGTGGATTGGGGAGAATTTCGTTCGATCGCTGATCTTGTAGGGGCCTACTTGCTCGCTGATATTGCCCACGTTGCTGGATTAGTAGCTGGAGGCGCGTATCCCTCACCTATTGGATATGCCCACGTGACAACCTCCACAACGCATAAATCGCTCTATGGACCGCGCGGCGCAATCATCATGACCACCGATCCTGAGCTCTCTTTGTTAATTGATCAAGCTGTTTTCCCAGGCGAACAAGGAGGTCCACATGTCAATGTATTCGCTGCGTTATGCCTGACCTTTAAATTCGCCCAGACGGAAGAGTTCAGTGCCTTGCAGTATCAAATCGTGAATAACTGCGTAGCTCTTGCAGGTCAATTAGAAAAACGCGGCTTTCGGATTGCTTATGGGGGTACGAATACCCACTTGATGAATCTTGATTGCAAATCTGTGGTTGGACCGGATGGCACCACGCTATCTGGCGACCAAGCAGCGCGTATCCTCGATCTCGCAGGGATTGTCGTCAATCGCAATACCCTTCCAGGCGATGAGACTGCATACGAGGCATCTGGCATTCGCATGGGCACTCCCTGGATCACCCAACTAGGGTTTGGTGAGGGTGAAACAGCCAAGCTGGCTGATATCATCGCCGATACCCTCCAAGCGACTATCCCCTGTTGTTGGCGAGGTATGGAGCAAGAGGAACTCCGAGGGAAAGTGGATTTTGAGGTTCTGGAGGACTCTAAGCTTCGGGTGATCGATTTATGCGAGGAGGTTGGGATAGAACCTGAACCAAACCCTTCTGGCTACCCTCACTTTTATTCGATCGGTGATCCTTCATCAAACAACGGCAAGTGGGTAGACTTTGACATAGGTGGTGAGCGGGTCCGTCCGTTCTTGAACTACGCTTTGACGAGTGATATTGAGGCGTTGAACCCTGGAGATAGCCAGGCTACACGCCTGATCACCCCTCGAGGTGCCATTGACGGAACATTGACCTATGAAACCTCAAGCAAGTACCGGCTCAGCGTTCCTGCGGAAGAGGCCGCAATATCTAGAGCCTGGCTGCGAGCGCTTTCAGATGGTTATGTCAGAGTTGATGAGGATATCAGAAGGAAATGCGTAGGTCCGGTATGGGTTCAGGAATCGAATACCGCAGCCGGACCAGCGGTAGATGGCGACCCGATCGGTCATAGAAAACCTTTCTACATTGGGATTGAGGGTGGATCAGGAGAAACTCTTCCAGGTTTCACCTGGGAAGAACCCGACGTCGTCGAACCTAAACGTACCGCGATGAATGAGATTCATCGCGAAATGGGCGCCAAAATGGTTACATTTGTCGGATGGGACATGCCAGTGTGGTACACGTCTGTCTATGACGAGCATGTCGCTGTGCGTGAGGCTGCAGGGCTTTTCGATGTCGCTCACATGGGAGTCTTTCAAGTCGAAGGTCCGGATGCGGCTGTGTTCTTGGACAGCGTTTGTGGAAATGATATATGCGGTAATGACGCCCGCCGATTATGGGTTGGAACCTCTCTCTATACCCAATTTCTCGATCCAGATGCGAATGTGATTGACGACCTGTTGATCTACCGGCGAGGGGAAGAGAAATTTCTCTTGGTGGTCAACGCTGCCAATGACGAGAAGGATTGGGCCTGGCTCAATGCGGTGCGCGAGGGGCAGGTATGTGTCGATAATGACCGACCGTGGGCACTGAGTTTTGGGCGGGGGTGTACGTTACGCAATATGCGGGATCCCGAACAGGGAGACGAGATGCTTGTGGATCTGGCTTTGCAGGGTCCCAAGAGCCTTGACATCCTGTTAGCGATGGGCTGTGACGAAAAAACAGCCGCACGTTTGAGAGAGCTTCCTTGGGGTGGTTTGATGGAAGGTGTTTTTGGTGGGTTTGATCTTATCGTAAGCTGCACCGGCTATACAGGCGAGCGTGTGGCATATGAGTTGTTCATCCATCCGGAGAAAAGCGTAGCCTTGTGGCAGACGCTACTCGAGGTAGGTGCCCCCTTTGGTCTAAAACCAGCAGGGCTTGGTGCGCGCGACTCGCTTCGAACCGAAGCCGGATTGCCACTCCACGGGCAGGAGATGGCCGGTGAATTAGGGCTAGGAGTAGGGGATGCCGGCTTCGCGGGCTATGTTAAGACCTATAAGCCGTGGTTCATTGGGCGCTCAGCCTTCATGGAGCGAGAATCCACGCGTAAATCCAAGGTAGCCCGATTTCGTTTCAACGATAAGGGTGTACGCATGGCGCACTATGGCGATCCGGTAGTCGATCGACGCGGTCGTGTGATCGGCGTTGTGACCTCTTGTGCCGTAGATAGTGATGGATATCTGCTTGGGCAAGCTCATCTTAAGAAAGAGTTTGCGACTGAAGGCACACCGATCGGGATCTTTCAAGGCGCTTCGAAGAAGGTAGGTATAGCGCCGGCGGAGTTAAGCATTGGCGATCAAGTGGCCATTCCCACTCCTGCAACTGTGCTCTCACGTTTCCCGCTTAGGGATTGAAATTGCTTGAATGAGACCGTGTGATCCTCTGAATTGATATATGAGGGCGGAGGAGTTCCGGGAAGGTCTGTGGTACCCTGCACTGTTCGCGTGCAGCAGGAAAAATGTGGAAAAAAGATCGGAGCCCTATTCTCGAATAGGGCTCCGGCTAATGGAAGAAAGATTTTCTTCCAACGGCCCGTTTAAATATTGGAGACGATGTTGCTGAAGACATTGCCGATCGCGGGTCCAAGCAGAGCCAGGATCACAATCACGACGACAGCAACCAAGACAAGGATCAAAGCATACTCTACAAGACCCTGACCACGCTCTTTCGGGGAGTACAACATCTGATCTCACCTCCTTTCGATGATAATTACCTGGGCATTAGAACTTACAGGCTTGTAACATCGAATTCAGAATATCATACGATCTAGCTATAGCACCTTACAAACACCTTTCAATTCCTTACAGCTCCTTACAGGCTAGAAACATTGGTAACTGTAAGGTATTCAGGATTAGGGGATAAGGGATAAGGAAATACTAGTGTCCTGACCCCTAGGGCATTCCGAGAGAGTATTTGTGTAAGGGCGCAATTATTTGCGCCCCTACAGCGGATGAGATCATATTCCTGCCGAAATATGTCATTCCGATCTAGTGTAGGGGCGACCGGCCGGTCGCCCTTACTAGCTTTAGGGAATTGTCCTGAATTAGGGAAGCTACAGAAGTAGGGGCGGGGTTACCCCGCCCCTACGAAGCTCGTTTGAGCAACCCTTTCGGGTGCGGCCAGAATTGCATGTCCTCATATGTCATTCTGAGTGAGCCCTTCGAGTTCGATCAGGATAAACTCAGCGAGCGAGGAATCCCTATGATGGTGCTATTGAAGTCAACGAATCTCAGGGATTCCTCACACCTGATGACTGTACTGCGTCACATGCTGAGATTATTGAATGGTTGTCAAAGGTTTGCCTTGAAGTATCTAGCCGTAGGGGTAATTCACCGTTCGTGCCGCGAGAAACGGCGGCACGCCGGTGCGAGACGGCATGAATTTCCCCTACATATTTGGTAAGAAAGTTTAAAAATCTAATATTAATTTCGGCATTATCAGGCGAAACGCAAGAAATCCAGCGTGGGTGTTGAAGTAAGTTACGAGTGTAAGGGCGACCGAGCGGTCGCTCTTACTAGCTTCAGGGATTAGTCCTGAATTAGGGAAGCTATTGAGGTAAGGTCGGGGTTACCCCGCCCCTTGTA
>CP070708.1:2339156-2409364 GCA_020350285.1 Anaerolineaceae bacterium | reverse complement strand
CCCAGAACCCATTCCCAGCCTGCCACGCTGCGCCGTCCCAGTAGTTGGCAGTTGCCGGAGCGCTGAAGTAATAGATCGAGGCGTTCGTATCGACGCGTTGGAAATCGATGATCCGACGACGTGGGTTCTCTACGGTATTCAGTGCCACGGCATATTCACTGGTGTCCTCGCCAATCCCGATCATTTTCGCCTCGGGATTGCTCGCCCCACCGCCACTTACAACCTTGGTCTTGTGCCGAATGGCAAATTGATTGTCGATCGGCAGCTCGGTCGTCTTGAGGATGATCCCCGCATCGGTGGTCTCGGTGGTACCCAGATCGATGAAAGCCTCCCCGCCCGTCTCGGTGATGCTCGCGGTTCCCGCGGTCGAGGTGCTCAGATCACTCGTCAGAGATCCATCGTCGAAGTCGTCGCCGACCATGAAGACGTTCGCCCAATCGTCCAGAGGGCTTGAGGGGGATGAGTTGCCGTAGTAGAGATAGTAGTTGTTGTCCGTGCTGGAGGCCGAGATCGGGTCTTCCAAGGCAAACCAGATCTGGGTCGAGGTATCGTCCCATGAAGAAAGCGGATCAAGTGCACGGTCAAGTTCAGTCCAACCAGAGCCTGTCCAATGCACCACCCGCACGTCGTCGCCCGAGGGTAGAGACTTCGTGTCGGTTACAAGCGCATCATGGTTGAAGGTGACATCAACGGAATAACCTGCGTCCACGCCAGCGCTGGTGGTGGTGACCGTGATCTGCTGTCGGTAGAGATAGTCGGTGTCCCACCAATCACTCGGCAGTTGATTGAAGTACATGTTGAGGGTGTAGTCCCCGGCAGCGATACTGGCCTCATCGCCTCCGGTGGGATAGGTGAGATCCGTGTACCAATATGAGTCATCATCGGTGCTGTCGAAGACCTTTGTGGCCGAACCGCTGCCCTCGGTTAAGTTCATGTACTTGCCCGATGGAGAAGGCGGCGCTTCCTCCTCGGAGCCAAGTGGTTTATAGAAAGTCGAAGGAGAAGACAGGTTGTTGTATTCGGTTTGTATCCAATTCGCGGTTCTTGCTTCGGTCGAGATCCGGATTTCGTCGAGGTCGCCATCGAAGTAGTTGCGCTGGCCAGAGCTGTCTGTCTGCCACTGTGCACCAATTAAGAGCGTGACCGGGAAGTTTAAGCCACCCGTACCGACCACATCGTTGTCCACTTCGCTGCCGTCGTAATACAGGCGCCCTGTGCTGCCATCTCGCTGAAGTACAGCGTAATGCCAGTTTCCATCTTCTGGATCGGTAACGGTGAGCGTTGCACTATATGAGGTTCCACTATCTGGTCGGATCCAGACGTCATAACTATCCGCCTCACCGCTGGGAGCCACATCGTCGCGGATCGCGAGCCGAATCTCCGAATTGTCACCGCCGCCTCGATCCTCGATGCCCATGATGTCGTCACTTCCGTTGACACCGGTCGGTCGGAACCAACCCGACCATGTGAAGCTTGTGCTTGAGCCGTAGTTTGAACTGAAGTTTGTATCAATATACTGGCTGGAGCCGTTGAAGTTTTGAGCGTCTGCGGCTAATCCGTCGGTGATGTCCGACGATCCGTTGTTGGTGCCTGCTGCATGGTTACCGCTCGAGTCGGCAAAATCGTCATGCAGATGGTAGACGGCATCGAAGTTGTTCGACCAGGTGCCGGGCACATCCTGCTGATTCCCTGCCGAGGCGTTCCCGTAGTACATGTAGAACTCGGTATCCGTTGAGGAGGAGAGGTTGGAAAGCTCTACCCAAGCCACCAGCTCGCCGGTCGAATCGTCGAAGTCCTCGATCTCATGGCTCAGCTTACTCGTCCCGTTAGAGGACGTGAACAAGATGTCGTAGCCAGCCGTCGGAGCGTTCTGTGCCTTAGCAGCTAGATCTGAATCGGAGGCCAAGTTGACCAGCACCGGGAAATTCGTTTGATCGGCGGGCACCTTGGTGTTGTCGATCGTGAGCTTCTTACGGTAGGACCAGGCGGTGTCGTACCAAGCTGGGTTAGTGTCTGTGTCCGTATCGTGCAGATAGAAAACATCAGGTGCGGCGGTGACGAAAATTACCTGTTGGGCCAACAATGTCAGCGCGAGGACGATTGAAATTACGACACTGATGATCCGGACAGCAACCTTGCGCTTCCTGGTAACCAGACCGGTCGCGATAGGGATCAAGATCACGACCGCGATGAGAAGGACGGTTACGTCAAGAACTGTTAAGCTCGGGGTCTCCAGGTTGGTAGGATTGGTGGTCGAATCATAGGCCAAGGAAAAGCTCTGATCATTCGCGTCGACGACCTCAATCTGAACCCGCAATCGCTGTGGATCTGCAGAGGTGAAGGTCTGCTGAGCCCCAGATCCGATACCTAGCGCATAAGGGTTGGAGGTGCTGTTTTTAATCGAGGTGACGGAAGATTGGACGATGGTGGTCGCACCGCTACCATTCGATGCCGTATGGGATACAGTAACCCGGATCTCGATGCCCTCGGTCTGCTCAGTGCTTAACGCAGTCGACAGGTCATCGTTCGCCGCTTCCCGTCCGTAAACATAGAAATTGCGGTCCGCGCCATCGTTGACGAAGTAGAAACCCCATGTACCATCATCCCTGATACCATACGCTTTACACTCACTACAACTGCTGCGGTATGTCGCTCCGGAGTTGTCGTAGTCCCATCGGAACCAATTCCCTGAAGCACTTCGTCCTGCAGGTGAGGTGGGGAGAATGGCGATGTAGTATGTAGTATCTGTTTTGACCTTGGGCTTCGCTGAACTCCAGGTCAGATCGTTCTGCGTGTAATTCGTGAAGGTATTCGCCGCGACCGCGTCGCTCTTGCCGTTGGTGACCTCATTCCCTTCCAACGAGTTTATTGCGTCGAAGATAAACCCTGCGACTTCGTCGCTTCCTGCACTATTTGCATTCTGATAGAAACTGAAGCGGGTGATCTTCCAATAACGTGAAGTCCCAGCACTGAATCGCACACCTTGTGCTGCACCCCATTCAGTCGAATCGTAGTCGATCGCCTCGTTGCTCTGACCGTCACTGGTGTTGTAAGACTCAAGCTGTTGCTCTGAGGTTGTGAATGTAGATGGGCTTGTTAACTCACCTGAATATCCATAATAGACATAATAATTGCTGTCACTGTTGCTGGCGTCGATCGGATCCACAAGTCGGAACCAAGTCTCGGTCGAGGTGGTATTCCACCCGGTTTCCACCAGCTGTGAGATCTCGTTCCATCCCGAACCTGTCCAATGGACGATGCGCCAGTCGTTGCCGTCCGAGCGAAGCTTGCTGTCATTGATCAGCTGCTGGGTATTCGCCGTATAAGCGGCGATTGTGTTGGCACCCAATTGGATCGAATCATTGTTGGTGACGGTGATCTTTTGACGATACAGATAATCGGTGTCCCACCACGAGGTGCTGCTCGGCAACTGATTGAAGTACATGTTGAGGGTGTAAGCGCCTGCATCCAGGATCGCATCTTCGCCGCCTACAGGATAGGTGATGTCGGTGTACCAATACTCCGCTTGGCTCGTGGTGTCGAAAACTAGGGTGTCCTCGCTGGTGCCTTGCGAGTTGTTCATATCCTCGCCGGCAGGCGTGGCACCGTTGACCGTCGTGTCTCGGAAGTAGAAGGCATCCGGCGCAGCGCTTACGGGAACGACCTGTTGACCAAGTAAACCGATCGAAATAAGTAACGCAAGGACGATGGACACGAGCCAGGTCGCCATCTTCCTCTTACGCGTGATCAGCGTAGTCAGAATGGGGATAAACACCACCACCAACATCAAGAGCAGTGTTACATCAACGATCGTTAGGGTAGGAGTGTCTAGTGAACTAGGATTGGCTATAGAGTTGTATGCAAGGGTAAAACTTCCCCCGTTGTTAACACTCTCAACCTCGATATACACTCGCAGGCGTCGCGGGTCACCCGCAGTAATAGTTTGTGCCGCCGCGGATCCGATGTTCAGAGCATAGGCATTAGGCGTACTGCTACTGATTCTGGTGCTCGAGGAGATGACGATTGGTTGCGGATCTGAACCGCTGGTTTGCGTCTTGTGGACACTGACCCTGATGTCTACCGATGGCGGGGTTTCCTCCGAACCAAGCCCTGTCGTCGGCTCATTTTCAACCCATAGTCGATCAAAAGAGTCATCAATGATGATCGTCTCTTCACCCGTGCCAGCCGGTTTATAAGCAAGACCGACCACATTGTGATCGATGGTTCCCGTACCGGTGCTGATATCAGGCTCACCGACCTTAATGAGTCCGTCTTGCCACAACTCAACTTTCCCATTGACATCGTCGATCCAAACCCTCATCTCCAATCTGTGCCACTCATCCGTTGTGAGTGGAGTGAGGCTGTAATAGGGTTCGCCCTCAATGTAGTTGTAGATGTAAGGTCGGAGGGAGGTGTCGATGGACAACGTGGCGATCTTGGTCGTCCATCCACCCGTGTAAAACTGAACTACATCGATGTAAGAAGTGGCGCTGTAATCGGAAGGCAAATAGACCCAGACCGTGGTGCTAAAGCCACCTTGTCCGGTGAAATTGTTTTCAAGCGCCGCCTCGGTTCCGTCATCGACATAGGCTTCCGCAGCCCAGTCGCCGGTATGAACGAAGAAGTCATCGACATCGATATAGTCGCTATCCCCTTCAACAATCCCGCCCCATTCGTCGAGATCTCCACTTTCGAAACCATCGTAGAAGAAGAAAATAAATTGACTATCTTGTGGAGGTGCGGCTGCTGAGCCATTGCCATAGTAAAGATCGTAATCGCTATCAAATGAGGAAGCAGGGATCGCTGCTTGAGTTTGGAACCAGATCGTCGTCGTGCTGGTGTTCCAATTGGAGCCGGGGTCGAGCATTCGATCCAACTCGTCCCAGTCGGAACCGTTCCAATAGGTGATCCGTATGTCATCACCGTTCGATTGAGATTTACCTGCACTGACCAAAGCGGCGTGATCGAACGTCAGAGGGATGCTGTATCCGCTCGGTATGGCGTCTGATCCTGTCGTAAGAGTGAGTTCATTTCGATAACCATAGGAGCTGTCCCACCAGGCGGTCGGCAGGTCCGTGAAGTACATATTCAGGGTGTAATCCCCAGCGGCGATGCTGGCATCATCACCACCGGTGGGATAAACCATCTCCGAATACCAATAGGCTTCATCGTCGAGATCATCGAAAGTGAGTGTGAGTTCACTGGAGCCCTGCCCGGCATTCATGTCCTGACCGGCTGGCGTGGCTCCGTTGTTATAGGTATCCCTGAGGTAGAAAGTATCCGGAGCCGCGCTTACGGGTATGACTTGACGAGCTAACAAAGTGAGCGAGACAAGAAGCGAGATGATGACCGTGATGACCCAGACAGCTAATTTGCGTTTGCGCGTCACGATGCTGGTCAAGACGGGGATGAAAACCACCACAGCCAGCAGGAGTACGGTGACGCCAGGGATGGTCAAAGCAGGCGTAATCAGTGCAGACGGGTTGGAAACGGAGTCATAGGCCAGGGTAAAACTCCCCCCGCCATTGACCTCCGTGACATCGATATAAACACGCACGCGTCGTGGATCGGCAGAGGTGAAAGTCTGTTCGGCACCACTTCCTAAGGGGAGGAAATAAGGATCAGAAGTGTTGCCATTGATGGTGATCGTGGAGGAGGTGGTGATCTCTTGCGGATCAGTCCCATCATCTCTCGTGTGGTAAACACTTACATTGACCTTGACATAGGGGGCGTTCTCTTCGCCGCTAAGTGAAGCAGTGGGTTCTGGGCTGATATAGTCACGCACATAAACCCAATCGCTCTTAACATCAGCGTAGTAAAAGTTGGTGTAGACCTCACCCCAATAGAACCAGAAGGGATCACCGTTGTCCAATGTATTCGCCCAACTGACTGGGGTTGTTGTAGTTAATGCGCTTCCATTTGCATCGCTTACGACAATGTACCAATTGGTCCCATCACTGATGAGTTCGTGGATGTAGTAGGTGTCAAGTGCGAGATTGCCCCACGACCCCCACCCTATCACCCAATTACTGCCGTCCCAGTAGTAGTTTTGTCCAACGTTGTCCCAACGTAGGAGAGACGCTAATGTATCCACACGTTGGAAATCAATGATCCGACGGCGAGGGTTCTCTGTTGTGTTTAGTTCCACACCCGGTTGGCTGAGCCATTCAACGATGCCCAGGGCTTTCACCTCAGGGTTACTCGAGCCGCCGCCACTGACGACCTTGGTCTTATGTTGAATGGCAAACTGGTTATCAGGCGGTAACTCACTCGCGGTGACGATGATCCCGGCATCGGTTGCTTCATTGGTTCCCAAATCGATGAAAGCCTCACCGGCTATCTCGCTGATACTGGCCGTACCTGCGGATGAGATATCAACATCGCTGGTCAACGTGCCGTCATCGAAATCATCACCGAGCATGAAGACAGTGGACCACGATTCTGGAGGTCCTGTGGCCGATGAATTGCCGTAGTAGAGATAGTAGTTGTTATCTGAACTTGAGGCTGAGATCGGGTCTTCCAGCGCAAACCAAAGCTTCGTCAAAGCGTCGTCCCATGAAGAAAGGGGATCGAGGACCCTGTCGAGTTCCGTCCAACCTGAACCGTTCCAATGCACGACACGGACGTCGTTTCCGTTGGAGAGGGATTTGGTGCCACTCACCAGGGAGGCATGATCGAAAGTGAAAGAAACGGAGTAGTCCTGCCCCACTCCAGATGCTCCGGTTGAAACGGTGATCTGCTGGCGGTAGAGATAATCTGTGTTCCACCAAGCATCTGGCAATTGGTCGAAATACATATTGAGCGTGTAATTTCCGGCTGCGATGCTGGCGTCGTCATCCCCCGTGGGGTAAGTCAGGTCGGTGTACCAATAGGCCTCATCTGCGATATCGTCGAAGACCGATGTCGCCGCACCAGAGCCCAGGGTCGTGTTCATCGATTCGCCAGAAGGAGAGATGCTCGATGCGGTGGAACCGAGAGCGATCCACCCTACCCTGCGTTGGGTAGAGTCTGCCTGGGTCCAACTGATGGTGAACCCATCGGAGTTCATTGAAACGAATTCGGCTTGTGCGTTAGATGTCGGGACTCCAGCTGTATAACTGATGATCGATCGACTAGTCGAGAGGCTCGTATCAGAAGGATATGGATTGGAGGTGTTCTGAGCACCGATCCAGAACGCTGCCTCCTCACTGGCGCTTGTAGCTACACCAGCCACCATCTCGGCATCTTGTTCAAATCCGACCGCGGTCGGTTTATCACCGCCATCGAAAATCACAGCACTTGGTTGGAAGCTTAACCCTGAGACCGATTGGAATATCGGAAATGGAGGTTGAGTCAACACGCCGCGATCGATACTCATCCCCTCGAACGCTATATAGATGACTGTCACCTGTTCATCCGCAAGACCGACTGCCTTGGTGAGCGAGAAGCCATCGGCGTCCATCGAGACTAGATCAAGTTCGTTTTCAGGTGTGTTGGTGTCATCGGCAAAAACTAATGCCCGATTGCCCATTAATCCGCTTGAGCCGGAATCCACATCCGTTTTATTGTTCCGCCAGCGATGGGCATCGCTGTGACGGTCTGAGGGGGAGAGCGCGATCCCAAAGCCATGACCGCCGCGGGTCGTGGTCCCAAAACCGGTCGCCATTTCAACCCCGGCGAACATCAAAGCATCAGGTTGGAAGCCGACACCGGTCTCTGAGTAGTTCAAACTACCAAAGGGCCAGACGAAACTTCCGACTTTCACATTGGTGAGGGCGTCCCCACCAAGGGCCAGATATGTGACAAGGCGGGAACCCCCTGAAGTGGTCCAATTGAGGGTGAAGCCATCAGCGTCGAGGGAGCTGGTGCTCGCCTCAGCGAGTAGGTTGCCGTTGTGGTCCACAAGGGTGATGCTGGCGGAATTGACGATGCGATCTCTCGATTCGTTGGAGTTGCTTCCCCCAGCAGGCTCATCGTCCCACGCGGTCGCGACCGCAGCTTCGTTGCTACCGTCCGTCCACCCGCGACCAAAGCGAGCATAAGATCCACTTCCCTCGCTGGTGCGATCTGTGATCCAGAAGAGCACCGCCTTCGGCTCGAAACCCACACCTGTCACGGGTTGGTTACCGGTGCCCGCCAAAGCGGTAAATGTACCAACTTTGGTATCCAACGGTTGCGCGCCTGGATCTCCCGTGTGTAGGTAGAAAGCATCCGGGGCTGCCGCTACGATCAAGATCCTAGAAGCCAGAACGACCAATAGGATGAGGCTGATCGTCAGGCTGAAGCCCACGCGGAAGCGAAGCCCCAATCGGTCAGCAAAGAGCCTGAATCTGCGTGGGAATAGCTGCTTCAGCCTTTGAGGGAAGAGGCGCCTGAATCTCTCAGGGAAAAGGCGCTTGAAACGTTCGAGCCACGGATTAAAACTTTCAATCGCGCTTTCGATGTAAGGACCGAGGCCACTGAAGAAAGCAAGTGAACCGCCCTTTTTCTTTTGAGATGGTTTAGGTTTTAAGCGACGTAACCTCCGTCGCATGCCAAGTCTGCCTAGA
This sequence comes from Anaerolineaceae bacterium, assembly GCA_020350285.1. Lineage (GTDB taxonomy): Bacteria > Chloroflexota > Anaerolineae > Anaerolineales > E44-bin32 > DUEZ01. Next base: position 2,400,836 of record CP070708.1, on the reverse strand, counting down.
ACCTCGGTGATGACTCCGGTCTTCTGCGTGCGATGCCAACCGCCCTCGTGCGGCTCAAACAAACCTTTCAGCGCGGCATATGCTTGGTATGGGACAAGAAGATAAGTTAGAAGGACAAAGGATAACAATCCGCGCCAGTTCCTGCGCACCCCGCGCTCCAAGAACAAACCGGTGACGTTCATCAATATCAACGAGAACCCATTGACAAAAACCAAGGACCAACCGAGTGATCTGGTCCAGAAAGGTATACGCGCTTTGAGGATGAAATCCGAGATCAGCCAAGCCCCGGTACCGACGAGAAAGAAAGCCGCCTGCAGGTAGTAGGGCGCAAAATAGACCCACTCAAGTTTTTCTCGCAGGTTGATCTTAGTGGAACGCAGCACCTCCATGAAGTACTTCTTCACATTGAAGGTGTGCCCCTCAGCCCAACGCATGCGTTGGCGGGTGAGCTGCTTAAAACTTGCGACACATTCGGCTGGCGCTTGAATGAAGGGGGTATAGAGGACCTTGTAGCCCGCCAGATACAGCCTGATCGTGAGCTCCCAATCCTCAGTGATCGAAGTCTTCCATCCGACCTGCTTAACCACGTCTGCGCGGATCATGAACACCGAGCCTGAGATCATCTTCATCGAGCCGAAAAGCTCTTGCCCGGTCCGTTCGATCACATAGGAGCCGGAATACTCGGTGCGGATACCTCTGGTGATCCAGTTCTCAGATGCATTCAGCATGTGCCACTGGTAGCCCTGGACCACAGCCACTTTGTCATCCGCCAAGCTGACATGGGTGGCATCTTCACTGATATGATTTCCGTTTGACCCGTTGAGACCGTAAAAGTAAGCCAGGAATTGATGAAGGATATCTGGAGGAGGCACGAAGTCGGCATCGAAAACCGCTACAAACTCCGTTCGCGGGTCCATTCGTTGCACCGCAATTTGTAACGCCCCGCCTTTGAACCCACTTCGGTCAATGCGATGTGAAAGTTTAACCCGAGGATGAGACTCCCAACGCTCCTGCAGGATCTGCGTGGTCTCATCTGTTGAGTCATCGGCGACGATGATCTCGTAATTCTCGTAGTCCAAGTTTGTACATGCTGTCAGCAGGCGGTCGACAACTTCCATCTCGTTGTATAGTGGCAACTGGATGCAGATGAACGGCTGCAGGTGTTTTGGCAATCGACCGTTCCCACCATTGAACGCCCTGACACCATTTAGACCCCGGCCGTTTTTCTCACCGTTCTTATCGCCCTTCCGCCAGCCGTTTAACCAACCGTTCAACCTACCGTTAAGTTTGCCGTTGGCTTGACCGTTATTCGCATTTCCACTCGTAGCAAAAAGGATAAGGGCAACACTGAGGTAGTATTTCAGGCCATAGAGGAAGAAGAACAAACCAAAGACTAACGCCGTCCAAACCAATGTCATCTTGGCCGAGGAGATCAATGAGGCCAGGTAGAGGACAACAGTTAGGATACCTATCCCTCGCCATAACCAGGGGTTATCCCACATTTCCCCAAAACGGCGACGTTGTTCTGGCTGAGCGACTGGTCGCAAACTACCAAGTGGATCTTCGATCGCCTTGATCAGTTCATTCAGATCGTCGTCTTTGAGGAAGAAACGCTCCGCACCCGCTCGGATGGCATCGTTCTCCCATCGCTCCTCAGCGGCGATGAATATCACACGTATTCGAGGTCTGCTCGCTTTGATACGCTTGGTCGCCTCCACCCCTGAGAGAGTAGGCATGTTCTGATCCATCAAGACGATGTCTGGGTTGCGGTGTTCGGTTAGCTCAACCCCATGACTGCCGTTCTCAGCTTCACCGACAACTTTGATGTTGCCGGTCGATTCGAGGAAGACTCGAAGCTCACGCCGGAACGACGGATTATCGTCGACGATCAGAACCCTGATTTGCCCGATATTCGGACGCGTTTCTGAGGCGTCGCTCAATGGATCTTCTCCCATTCAGACAACCAGTATGTTCTCCTCTCTAAAACCTTCCTCAACGGCTTCACGTATGCTTGGTGTACTCGGGCAAGGAAACCCATCATCTTGGTTGTTTCCATGCATAAATCAACGCCACCATCTGGCGTTGTTGAAAATACGCAGATATTCGGTTCAGATAATGCACAATCGTCATACTCTTCCTTTTAAAGTTAAAAGGTTGCCCCCGAGCTACTAGGCGGCAACCTAAATTCCCTCTCTCAATTGTGTCTATTCTTGCATTAATCCACCCTTGGAGTCATCCACTAGCAGTCGTGTTCCGGATAAACAAAAGGACCGATCTTCTATATCGGTCCTTAGATTGAAAGGAATTATGTGAGTCCAGACCTTGGTCTTAAGACCTTTGTCGTAGATCAGACATCTACAAGACCGTGACGGATTGCGTAAATGATCGCTTGAGAGCGTCCTTCAACTTGTAGCTTACCGAAGATATTGGTGAGGTGGGTTTTCACGGTCTTTTCGGAGATGACCAACTCCCTGGCGATCTCCTCGTTCCTCAACCCTCTCGCCAAAGCTTGAAGAACCTCCGTTTCCCGTGGTGTTAACTGATTATGGGCGGGTTGAGGTTCTTCATGACGGTGCACAAATTCATCCAATAATCGGCGTAACAAGGAAGGTGTGATGAGAGACTCACCCTTTACTAACCGACGGATAGCATCCAGCAGCTCCTCGTGTGTAGCATCCTTAAGCAGAAAGCCGTGGGCACCGGCCTCGACGGCATTTACGAGGATATCTTCATCACCAAATCCAGTTAGGATGAGTATAGCCGTTTCTGGATTTTGATCTCGTATCTTTCGGGTCGCTGCGACGCCGTCCATTCCTTCCATGCGGACATCGAGGACAACGAGATCCGGATTATGTTCTTCTGTCAGCTTGGCAGCTTCCTCACCATCCACCGCCTCACCAACAACCGTAACATCTGGTTCCATCTCCAACATGACGCGCAACGCCTGACGCACAACCGCATGATCTTCTGCGATCACGATCCGAATGGGAGCGTATTCCGTTTCGGTCATTGGAGGTTTCAGGTCTATCCCTGACTATTTCGCAACGTTGTTAAAATCCCCCGTAAATTCCGAAGGGTTTTTCTGATTTGTTTTTTAATACGATCGAGTTCAGTTTGAGCAGCCTCGGGATCCTTCTTGAGGATACGCTGGTATGTCTCTAGCTGCAGGAGCAATGCAGATATCTCCTGAATGACCCCGTCGTGTAATTCGTTGGCTAATTGTTCCGGGTCTAGAGATGACATGAGGTTTCCTTAAAACGTGACGCATCATCATAGATGAGATGATACTTTCTGTCAACCATCAGCATGCCCATAACAAATCACAAAGCGTTTTCTCTTTCAAACCTGGTCAATCCCTCCAGGATTAGGCCCATTTTCTTGCGGATGTGATCGCAGAATATACGCCCCTCCCCATTCACATCAGCGATGTGTAATGTCTGAATAGAAAAAAGGGCCTGCAGCCTGTTCAATATACATAACATAGGCACCGCATACATGTGCCTACAGCTACTTTACAATGGTATCAACAATCATACCTAACCAAAGCGGGACAAATGTACTATGTTTTGAGTACAAGCAGTTCCATTTTCGTGAGGCACACGGATTTCCGAAACAAGCGTGTGTAAACTACGAGCTGTTTTATTCATTTCAATGCTTGGTGGCATTAAAAAGAAAAAATCGCCACAAAGCAGCGGCGATGATAACTGGCAACTCTCAGGTGCCCCCACGGGGGTTCGAACCCCGGTTTCAGCCTTGAGAGGGCCGCGTCCTGGTCCACTAGACGATGGGGGCCGCGGCGAACATTCTACCATCCACAAGGTCCACCGTCAACGATAAAGCGATTGTGAAACGTTATTTTAAGGAAGCGTCATGATATCCATTCCTCGCACGAGCGATATCCCATCTATTGATATTTTGTAGTGCGCAAGCTCTGCTTACGCCAAGATCCGTAGTCTAAATTGTCATTCTGAGCTTTGCTACCGATGTAGGGGCAATTCACCGTTCGTGCCGCGAGAAACGGCGGGACGCCGGTTCGAGACGGCATGAATTACCCCTACGGCTAGACTCTCTATATTTTAAGGATGTAAGGGCGATCGGCCGGTCGCCCCTACACAAATAACAAGTTACTTTGAGGCAAAGTTCATTGGAGTGCGCAGGTTTTGATTGCGCCAAAACCATTAAAGGACACCTGGTATGGTAATATCCACAGTTTTCGATGTCATTCTGAGCGCTCCTTCGACGAGCTTTGGACAGGCTCTCGGCGCGAAGAATCACTATGATGTATCGAACCTAAAAGCTTCATCTCAGGGATTCTTCGCTCGCTTCGCTCACTCAGAATGACAACGCTAGATATGTCATTCTGAGGCACGGAGCGCCGAAGAATCTCGTTGCTCGGAGAATGAGGTATCTCAAATCGAAAAACTAGATCCCTCACGGAGCCGTAGGTCGCGCGCTACACCGAGGGGCTCAGGATGACATTAATACGGATATCAACCTACCAACCTCCTGCGAGAACCACACTGGAGTGGAGCTATCATGAGATCTAAATGACTCCAATACCTCGCCGGAATGCTGATCTACACGCCGTGCTATAATAAATCTAACCAGGTTCGTCCAATTTCCCAAGTTAGGTTAAGTAGTCGAATGATCCCTGAAGATATCCAGCGAAAGCTGGATCGCATCCTACCCACGGTACAGAAACCAGGTCGCTACACCGGTGGCGAGTATAACCAGGTGGTCAAGGATTGGTCAAAGACACCCACCCGAGTCGCGCTCGCTTTCCCAGATATCTATGATATAGGGATGTCCAACCTCGGGTTGGCCATCTTATACGATATCATCAATCAACAAACCGATGTGCTGGCAGAACGCGTCTTCGCACCCTGGCTGGATATGGAGGATGCACTACGTCGTGAAAGTGTCCCACTCCATTCACTTGAGACAAAGCATCCACTGAGGGATTTCGACATCCTTGGCTTTTCATTGCCATATGAGGTTCTATATACCAATGTGTTAACCATGCTTGACCTCGCCGGGATACCGTTCTTGACCTCAGACCGCAATGAAAAGGATCCTTTGTTGATCGCTGGAGGGCATGCAACATACAATCCGGAGCCGATGGCGGAAATCTTCGATGCGTTCGTTATCGGTGAAGGTGAAGAAGTCATCCTAGAGATCATTCAGTGTCTAGAAACGTGGAAGAGGTGTGGAGGGGGCCGAAAAGACTTGTATAAATCGCTGGCCGGGATATGGGGAGTGTATGTCCCATCTCTCTACCAAACAAGTTATCAAGACGATGGTCGATTATCTCACATCGAACGCTTGGCAGACGATGCACAGATACCGGTCATCAAACGCATCGTTCCGAAACTGCCACCTCCCCCGCGCAGTCTCATCGTACCCTTTGTCGACATCACCCACAATCGTTTCCCGATCGAGATCATGCGAGGTTGCACCCGAGGTTGTCGATTTTGTCAGGCTGGGATGATCACCAGGCCGGTCCGTGAACGGACCATCGAAGAGATCATCGAAGCGATCACAGAGGGGGTGGCCAATACTGGCTTCGAAGAGGTGGGGTTGCTCTCACTATCTTCATCTGATTTCAGTTCGATCCTAGATCTCGTTCGTGAAGTAAGCGAACGTTTCAAAGATCATCATTTGAACATATCCCTTCCCTCCCTGCGCATCGAATCACTTTCGATCGACCTTATGGATCTGCTCCGAGAGAAGTCACAACGCCGTGGCTTCACCTTGGCTCCAGAAGCAGCCACTGAACGCATGCGTGAGCTGATAAACAAGCCGGTCTCAACTGAACAGCTTCTAAATACAGCTCATGAGATATACACACGTGGATGGCACACGATCAAACTCTACTTCATGATCGGTCACCCCACAGAGACTTTAGATGACGTCCAGGCTATCGCCGATCTATGCAAAGCCGTGCTCGCGAAGGGACGCTCAATCATCGGTAAACGTGCACGTGTGCACGTGAGTATAGGCACCTTCGTCCCAAAACCGCATACCCCTTTTCAATGGACTGCATGCGACAGGGTTGAGCATATCGAAGAAAAACAGCGACTTCTGAAGCGCCAATTACGGGCACCAGGATTGAAGCTAAATTGGAACGACCCAAAAGAGACCATGCTCGAGGCTTGGCTGTCTCGAGGTGATCGGCGGCTTGGCCATGTCATTCTGGAGGCTTGGAAGCGGGGCGCGAAATTCGACGCTTGGCAGGAACACTTTAACTACCAAGTGTGGATGGACGCTTTTGATTACGTTGGATTAGATCCGCACTTCTACACGCATCGTGAGCGATCGATCGAGGAAACACTGCCTTGGGATCACATCGATGCAGCAGTCAAGAAGCAGTTTCTCGTTGAGGATTACATTTGGAGCACAGAGGGTCGTACGCGGAGAGACTGTCGCGATCACTGCTACGCTTGCGGTATTCTGCCAGGCTTTTCGGATCTTCGCCGTCTATATCCAGGCAAAACATGGGAATGCCCTGAGCCTCAATCACCGGACAGGAAGAAAGCGGAGACAATCCCGCAAGTTCAGGTTTGATCAATGGCACCAAGAAAGATTCACCGTTACCGGATCCATTTCTCCAAGAGCGAGGCGATCCGATTCACAAGCCATCTTGATCTATACCGCACTTGGGAGCGAACACTACGTCGTGCCGGGGTCCCACTTGTATATTCTCAGGGCTTTAACCCCCGACCAAAGATGAACCAAGGTCCAGCTTTACCACTCGGGTATACCAGCGAATGTGAGGTCTTGGATATCTGGCTCAAAGAAGAACAAATTCCTGGCAACATTTTAGACAATGTTAATCATGTTGCACCTGAAGGCATGCGAATCCAATCTGTTCAAGAAGTGGATCCCCGAGTGCCCTCCCTGCAATCTCAGGTCGTTGCCATCGATTATGAAGTGACCCTTCATAAACCACCGCTCCCCGATGATCTCCAGAGATCCGTTCAAGCGTTATTAAACTCAAAAAAGCTCCCACGCCAGCGGAGGGGAAAGGATTACGATCTCCGCCCATTGATTGAGTCGCTGGAAATCTCGCACCAGGATAAGGGACGAGTCACACTGAGGATGATCCTTTCCGCTCGTGAGGGAGCGACAGGACGTCCCGAGGAAGTCATCGCCTCCTTGGGATTGGATCCAACTTACGCGCGTATTCACCGCACAAGGTTGATCCTGGAAGCTGAGTAAGTCAGGATTGGTATGACTATCCACTAGAGATAATTGTCAAGGAACACATATCTCGCACCTCTGTATTATTATCAAACAAATACGAAATCCATCGCTTCATAATCATGTCATTCTGAGTGAGCGAAGCGAACGAAGAATCCCTGAGATGAGGCTTCTAATTCGATACAGCATAGGGATTCTTCGCGCCTCTCGGCGCTCAGAATGACATACGAGTGGGTGTCGTTCCGAGCAAGGAAGCCCTATCAAAAGGGGACAAATTCGTGACACCCAAAAAGTGGTTCACGCCTATCTGTAATGGGTTTATCGCGATTACCCTGAGTACGCTCAAGGAAGCTTATCGATGGATGAGTAAGTGTCCATTGAAATAAACCTATATGTAGGGGCAATTCATGCCGTCTCGAATCGGCGTACCGCCGTTTCTCGCGGCACGAACGGTGAATTGCCCCCACATTGGTCCCGAGCCTGAGAACAACACTCTCCTCAATGCAATATATTGCATAGCTGAAGGATTTCACTCGAAATAACCTCACTATGAATGACGTACGGGCGACCGGTCGGTCGCCCGTACATTTTAAATTGATGGTGGTAGATATAATGAATCCGAGCCCCCTCGCAGGACTCGGATAATGTGAGTTTCTACAAAACTCCCCGCGAGCTTAAAGCTCGCGGGGAGTTAAACTGTTCATGTCCTCAATTCAACTTAAACATCGACATCATCTTCATCGCCAGGTTGAGATCACCTTTGTACTTGACCTGCTGGTTGGCCAGCGCGGTCATGGGGTTTAGTTTCCCCGTGACGATATCTATGTACGCTTGGGCCTCGGCAGTGATGGTTAATTTCGGATCTTCCGCGACGCCCTGCTCAGCTGTGCAGGTTCCTTCGCGGATGGTGACGACCCAATCCCCTCCCTCGCCCAAATTGAACTGGATCTGAGCATCAACACCTTCGGCCTTCTCTGGAAGAAAGGCTCCTGGCATACGTTCCATCAATGTCTCAATCGTTAAGGGTGACATATTTCTCCTCTCCTTGGTTTTTACTCCCTCCTGAATTCGAATCTGCAAAGGATTGGGAGTACAGGTTATTTATTTAAGTCTCTTTCTTGCCGTAGATACTACTGCTTGACTCAGAGATGCGTGATCAGGGATTGAAGATCAATTCAGAAGATTCTCGAAAATCCCTGCCGCACCCATGCCTCCGCCGATACACATGGTAACCATAACATATATAGACTTACGACGTTTGGCTTCGTGCATGATTTGGACAGTCAACTTAGCCCCAGTTCCACCAAGCGGGTGACCCAAAGCCGTGGCCCCACCGTTGACATTGACTTTTTCCATGTCCATCCCGAGGGTGCGAATAACCGCTAAGCTTTGTGAGGCGAAGGCCTCATTCAACTCGATGATATCGATGTCTTCGAGTTTTTGTCCAAATCGATCAAGTACTTTGGGAACGGCTTTCACCGGACCGATCCCCATGATTTCTGGTGGTACCCCCGCAACAGCATATCCCACAAATCGCATCCACGGGGTGAGCCCTAACTCGGCTGCCTTTTCACCGCTCATGATGACCACTGCTGCTGCGCCATCTGACAGGGGCGATGAATTACCTGCCGTTACCTGGCCATCCGGCCTGAATGCCGGTCGAAGTTTCGCCAACGCTTCCAGCGTGGTATCACGTCGTATGCACTCATCCTTGTCAAAAGTTACTGTGTTTTCACCTTCGAGGGTCACTGTCGTGACTTCAAGTGGTACGATTTCCTCGTCGAAAAAACCCGCATCTTGCGCTTTGATCGCTTTCATGTGGCTGTGATAAGCGAACTCATCCATGTCCTCACGACTGACGTTGTATTCCTTGACAACATTCTCCGCAGTTTGGCCCATGGCCACGTAAACCTCGGGCAGTTCCAGCACCATCTCAGGGTGAGGGCTGGGCCGGAAGCCCATTCTCGGCACCATGCTCATGCTTTCAACACCACCGGCGATGATGACATCTGCACCACCTGCGATGATACGCTCACAAGACTGTGCAATAGTCTGGAGACCCGAGGAACAAAAGCGGTTAACGGTCATCGCTGAGACGCTATTCGGAAAACCTGCACGTAATGACACTTGGCGCGCCATGTTCAAGCCCTGACTTCCTTCTGGCATCGCGCACCCAATGACAACATCATCCACCAAGGCTTTATCCAGATCACCGGTTCGTTCCCAAGCTGCCTTGACCGCCTCCGCAGCCATGTCCTCTGCCCGGAAATTCTTTAACGTCCCTCTCACCGCTCGTCCTACTGCAGTACGGGCTCCTGCAACTAGTACAGCTTCTCTCGCCATAACGATTTCTCCTTGGTTATGGGATCTGGGATTAGGACCCATGGATTGGTTGCTCCAAGGGATTTAGATCTTATTGGCCTGATCCCTAATCCCTGATCCCTTGCTCCCTAATTCCTCAACGGTCTGTTGTGCTCAAGCATATAAGCCATACGTTCTTGGGTCTTCTCTTCCTTGCAGAGATCCACAAACGCCTGACGCTCCAGATCGAGGATATATTGTTCTGGGACCCAGGCGGGTTCTGTAATGTCGCCTCCACACAGCACCCAGCCAAGTTTGTTAGTTACAACGGCATCATGTTCTGTTGCCCAGCCCCTCGATCTCAAATCCCATACCATCCCTCGAATCGCGGCCAAAACCTCTCGCCCAGCGGCATAAATCATCTCTTGTGCAGGTGGCTTATACCCCTCTAGAACCATAGCCAATGCACTACGTTTAGCCTCCGCTAAAAGATGATCCTTGTTCATGATAATCCGATCGCCTGGCTGGAAGAAACCGTATTCAAAGGCTTCATACGCGCCTGTAGCGACCTTGGCCGTGCCAATGAGCTCTACGACCTTCCCTACTGCTGAGATTGGATCCGCGTTGGCGATACGCATTACGGGATTAACCACTCGACGGAGCATTTCTTTGTTTCCTGTACCACCTGGGATAACACCGATACCGACCTCAACCAAGCCGATGAAGGTCTCCACGGCGGCCACGCGTTTACTGCATGCCATGGCGATCTCGGCTCCTCCTGCGAGCGTCATACCAAAGGGTGCTGCAACGATCGGTTTGGGGAAATACCGCATACGTAAAACAGCGTCATGCATTCCACGCACACCTTGATCGATCTGATCGAATAAACCCTGCTGGGCCGACATCCACATCACGAAGATGTTGGCACCGGCACTGAAATGAGTCCCCTCATTACCAATGACGAGGGCGTCGAACCTCCCATCCTCGGTCACATCGAGCGCATGACTAATCAAATCAAAGATGTCCTGGTCGAGTGAGTTAGCTTTGCTGTGGAATTCAATCAATCCCACACCATCCCCCATATCTATCAAACTCGCGGACGCATTTCTCTTAAGAACAGCTTCCTCTTTTGCCTTCAAGGTAGAAATGGGCAGAATTCGGGGATCAGGTTCGAGAGGTAGGTAGCCCTTCTTCTCCAGATCGTAGTAACCCACCACATTGCCATTCTCGTATTGATAGAAGGTTGGACAACCCGCGCCAAGCATCTCTTTCACCCACGGGTCAACCTCAATACCCTCGGTTTCTAATCGCTTTAAGGTGTCCTCCACTCCCAATGCGTCCCAGATTTCAAAGGGACCCATTTCATGGACAAAGCCCCACTTAACCGCCCGATCGAGGCTCACAATATCATCCGTGATCTCAGGGATGCGTCTTGAAGCGTAGCCAAAAGCGAACGATGTCGTCGCCCAGATATACCTAGCCAACTTCTCTGTCTCTTCTGATGCCTCCTCATCATCGACCTGTGAGACAATCCACTTGTAGCGTTCACCTAAATCCTCAATTTCCCTGCCTTTACTGAAGATTTCAAATCGAGGTTTCTTTGGAGGCTCGTGTTCCAGCGTTTGCAGGTTCAATGGCCAGAACTCTCGCTTGCCATCTTCTGTGGTCACGCGCTTGGAAAAACCTACTCTCGTTTTGTTTCCAAACCACTTACGCTCAACCATGGTCGTGAACATCTTGGCGGATCCCTCATGTCTGAGCGTTTCTCGAGATTCATCATCTGGTATCAACTCATATAGGTTGCTGCTCACATGAGCTCCGACATCGATCCCAACCAGGTCAAGAAGGCGAAAAGTTCCCGTCTTAGGTCGACCAAGCAATACGCCTGTGATTCCGTCCACCTCTTCGATGGTGTAGCCATGATCCAGAGCATATGAGATGCTGTAACTGTTGGTGAGGCTGAAAAAGCGGTTGGCGATGAAATTGGGTGTATCCTTACAAATGACCACACCCTTCCCCAAAAATTCCTCTCCATATCGGATCATGAAATCCATCACTTCAGGCAAGGTCTTCTCATGTGGGATGATCTCCAAGAGCTTCAACCATCGAGGCGGATTGAAGAAGTGCGTCCCAAGAAAATGCTCTTGGAAGGATTCGCTTCGACCCTCAGCGATGGCGTTAACAGGAAGACCCGAAGTGTTGGTCGAGACAATGCAGTCCTCACGGCGCACCTTCTCGATGCGCTCGAAAAGCCCCTGCTTGATCTCCAGATTCTCGATGATAACCTCGACGATCCAATCCACATCGGCTAGCTTATCAAAATCGTCATCGAGATTTCCTAAGGTGATGAAATGCTTTGAAGCCTCGCTCATCACCGACGGCGGTCGACTCCGTGTCACGGCCTTCCAACCACTTTGGACAATGCGGTTGCGGACTTCTTCGTCCTCCAAAGTAAGGCCGGCTTCTTCCTCAGCCGGTGTCAGCTTTGAAGGTACGATATCCAGCAGGAGGGTGGGGATGCCTAATCCCGCGAGTAATGCCGCGATGCCACCCCCCATCGTTCCAGAACCGATGACAGCCGCTTTTTTGATTTGATATCCCATAGGGTCATCTCCTCTCTATAGATTAAATAATCCTATACTTTGCAAACTCTTAAAGTTCATCCGCTGATGAACGTGTTTGAGCTTGGCATGATCACATTTCGAATGGTCAGCTCAATTCGTGTCTAGAGTAATCCAGAATACGTCGGGCAACAATGAGTCGATTGATCTGACCCGTCCCCTCGTACAGGTCATTGATCTTTGCGTCGCGAAACCACTTCTCCAGCAGGTAATCACGAGTGTAGCCAAGGGGTCCCATTAATTCGACAGCCCGTTGGGTGATATCGACCACCACGTCTCCCGCAAGGAACTTGCACATGGAAGCTTCGATGGTGTTCTCCTTCCGCTCATCAGCCATCCACATCGACTTGATCGTTAAAAGCCAGGTTGCTTGCAATTTGGTTTCCATGTCGATGATCTCACGCTCGATGTTGGTCAACCGGGAGCGAGGTAATCCATAGCGGATCTCGATACCTTGTTCCTCCAGCATTTGTTTTATGGTTTCTAACGCCGCCCTGGCGACGCCCATCGCGCTTGCGGCCACAATAGGTCGGGTTGCATCAAAGGTGAGATGGACCCCTTTAGCGCCTTCGGTCTTCTTTTCTTTGACCTCCGGGTCACCCATTAAATTCTCAAATGGAACGCGGCAGTCTTGCAGCAGAATCGAAACGGTGTCGCTCGCTCGGATGCCGAGTTTATGCTCCATCTTCGTGACCGTACACCCAGGTGTCCCCGCTTCAACTACAACTGGTCGCACTCCAGCTCTGCCGGCGGAGGGATCAATTGTCGCCCATATCACGACAAAACCGTCCGAGTCAACCAATGCCTTGTTGCCAGCCGTGACAAAGATCTTCTCGCCATTAAGAATCCACTCATCCCCATCGCGTACGGCTGTAGTGCGAACTTCGGCCGGCATCCCCGATCCAGCATGCGACTCAGTAAGGGCCATTGCGTCAAAGGTTGGTTTCTCCCCTTGGTGACGGGCTAAGAAGCGTTTCTTATGTTCAGCTGTCCCTGCAGCTTGGACAGCTGCTGCCCCCAACCCGCCTCCTGGCGTACATAGATATATACCTGTATCTCCCCAGGAAAGCATCTCAACCAAAAACGTCAGGTTCTGAAAACCCAAACGGGGACCTTTTCTTTCCTTCTTCTCGTCTTCCTGGGTTGTTATCGCCGATCCCCCCATCTGAGCCATCGCTTGGTGCATGAAATTAATGTAATCCCAGGGAATCTCGTGCTCGTTCTCATCGAAGTAACGAGCCATTGGGCGCATCATATTCTCGGCAACTGTTTCCATCAAAACCCTGGTCTTGTGAATGGATTCAGGCATCTCAAAGCTGATCATGATCGCTTCTCCCTTTTTTCTTTAGCGTACGCTTAGACCATCGCCATTCCGGTGAAAGTGGAAAACCCGCGACCATTGCGCATCCACAACTCAACCGGGTGTTCACGAATGAAACCGTGGCCACCAAGGACTTGAACCGCCCTATCCGTAACCATCATGGCCATATCTGTCGTACCGGTAAAGGCTAGATAGGCTTCCTTCGAGACATCCTTCCCCTGATCAAGCATCCACGCTGCCTCCCACACAAGCAATCGATTGGCCTCGATCTCCGCTGCCATCTCTACCAGCATGAAAGCAATGGATTGTCTCTGAGCGATGGGAACGCCCCAGACCTCACGTTCCTTCGCATAAGGTAGTGCATAATCCAAAGCAGCTCTACTAACCCCAACCGCTAGCGCGGCGATGGCTACTTGAGCGCTAGCTAAAACAGGAACAAAATCGAAACCTTCCTCGCCCCCAAGTCTCGCTTCCAGGGGAAGTTGCAGGTTGTTCAATCTCACACGGTAGCACGGAAGCCCACCGATTCCCATCAGCTTCTCACGCTCACCGATTACGAAGCCTTCCGCACCTGCAGGAACGATGAATGCCTGTGTCTGACCATTCAGCGCAGCGTAGACAAGAATGGAGGGAGCCTTGTCGGCGAAAATCACATAAGCCTTCTCGCCGTTCAGCTCATAACCATCGCCCTTCTTCTCGGCTGTCGTACCCATCTCACCAGGATAGAAGTCGTAGACGGGCTCAATGAAAGCCGTTGTAAAGGGCTTCCATTCCGCTTCAATTACAGGTGGTATTAATTCGGTCTTCTGTTTCTCTGTACCCCCAAGAAGGATCGGCATGGCATAGGTAGCCGGGAGCATGGCCGCCAAGGCGCCTGCTAAATCTCCCCATCCCATGGTTTCAGCCGCCAACACTCCTGTTACTGCGGATCGCTCACCGAAACCACCATACTCTTCAGGGATGCTCGCTTGAAGCACACCCATCTCCCAACCTTTTTCGATCAAGTCCCCTGGTAATTCCCCGGTTTCGTCGGCATCATGAGCGGCCTCCCTCAAATCGTTTTTGGCATACCGTTCGATTGCCTCCATGAGCATTCGTTGCTCTTCAGTCGGTTCGAATGAGTACATGAGACACTCCTTTTGAGGGATCCTCCCTCACTGCCTATGTGTTGAGATGTGAGGTTCCTTGGTTATTTTGACTCCCTCAGGTGCTGTGATCGGTTCTGGTTGCTTATGATTAAAGACGGCCTTCAATCGATCCACCCCTTCCGACCTTATATATCGAATTGGAGCCGGTGATTCAAAGTCCAATTCGTCTAAGTTGTTAATTCTGATATACCCCCGTTGTGACAGGTATTCGACATGCGCGCCCGTCTCCTCGATGGCTAACAACTCATGATATCCTTCTACGTCCGGAAAGAGCGCTTGAGAAATCTGGGAGGTGGTCAAAGGTTCATTCAACTGTACTAAAATCTTTTCCAAGCGCTCTAAATGCAGAGCTTCAATTTCCTGAATGCGCCCTCCCAGATCATAGATCGGGTCTTCATGCCCCCCCAAGGTTAAATGAATTCCATCTACTAATTGACTCACATTTCGCAAAGATTCCAAGTAGTGCCCCAAACCGGTGTACAAGCTGAGGCTTTCAGGGGCTTGGTGGGGGCTCGTATCTTTCAAGATGTGATCACCTGAGAAAAGCACATCATCGAGCCGGATTACTACATGTCCAGGGCAATGACCGGGCACATGTATGATAAGAAATGGTCCTACTCGCATCCCCCTCGAACCAAATGTGAAATCAGGAGGTGAAGAGGAGTATAAATGCTTATTCAGCATATAGAGGGTCATGATGCCTTCGCGTTTGCCGTTCTCAACTCCTGCTTCGACCAAGAAAACTCGTAGGCGGTTTTCCACGACCTTTAAACGCTCTTCATAATTGGCCAACACAGGCAGATCAAGTTCATGGATACCAATTTCTGCTTGGGTTCTCTCACGGACATAACGAAGTCCACCGAAGTGATCCACATGACCATGGGTGATCAATACATAATTGATATCCCCCCAATTCGCTCGCTCTCCATATTTTGTTCGCAACTCGTCCATACCAGCTTCGATTTGATCGTTGGAATCCCCGAATCCGGAACCAACATCGATCAAGGCGACGATATCTTCGATGAACACCATGTGAGCATAACCTGAGAGGATGGGAAAAAGCTCCAATGGTATACGGTAAATGCGTGCGCCTGAGTTTGATTGGAAGAACTCGATGCCCGAAGTCATTGCTTGGAATGGCCCTCGGATGTCAATAAACCATGAAGGAACAAGTCACAGAATCGATCAGCCAGTTGTTGAGCTGTCAATGGTCCTCCAAGTTTGAACCATGTGATCATCCAATTCTGAACCCCCAACAAGGCAAAGGTGGCAACCGTTTCATCTACGGGTTGAAAGATGTTCGCTTGCACGCCCTCTTTGATTAAGTCTCGCCATATGCGTTCATAATGATCACGACGTCTGATATGTTGAGCACGCGCTTTGGGTTCTAGGCTGCGATACTCGAGCAGTAGAACTGCCGCGAGATCAGCATCTTGTGTTAACCTTCCCACATAGGCATGCATGGCTTGACGAAGTTTTTGATCGGGAGGCAGATCGGTGGCGACCACTTCTTCTAGATCGGTGATTAATAGATCAAGGGCATGATCCAGAATGGCAAGCAGGATGTCCTGCTTGCCCTCAACGTGATGGTAAAGACTTGCTTTCTGGAGTTGTACAGCGTCTGCGATATCTTGCATTGAGGCCGCGTGGTAGCCCTTTTGACGGAAGGCTTGGGCCGCTGCTTGAAGGATATCCGATCGCTGCATAGATTTTCCCTACCGACCGGTCGGTAGTTTTATGATAGCACAGTCAACAGCACCTGGTCAAGCGAGATTAGACCGTAACGCTTGATCAATCCTCGGTTTGATTGAGGATTACCTGAGGAAGTGTCTATCCGTAGGGTCAATTCATGAATTGCCCCTACACCATTCGTAGAAACTTCGAAAAGGTTCTTTTCATTATTCTCATCGGATAGACTCCCCGCAAGTTTAAAGCTCGCGGGGAGCTAGAAACTTGTTACACCAAAATGGATGGGGTAAAATCAAAAAAACGCTTTGCCCCTGTAGCTCAGTGGATAGAGCGCTGCCCTCCGGAGGCAGATGCCGGCGTTCGAGTCGCCGCAGGGGCGCTAAACGCCCTGGTCTGAAACCAGGGCGTTTGTATTTTGTGAACCTTCAGAGCATAACTAGAAAAAGAAGACAAGCAGGTTATGTGGGATTGAAGCTTGTAGCTTGTAGCTTGCAGCTTCCGTCTTGTGACAGTTCACCTATCAAGGAAGCTTTATGTTCCGTTTACAGGTTCACCCAGGTCACCTCACGACTGCTCGGATCGAGCAGCGCTAATGTGCTGTACCCGTTCAAGCCCATCAGTTCACCCGGATTGAGAAGAAGACAACCGCCAACCGTCTCCTCATGCGCGGTGTGATCGTGTCCATAACAAACCAAGTCGAACTCCCTTGAAAGCGCAAGACCGCGGGCAATTTCCGGGTAGTGGTTCACCGCCACTCTCAATCCCCCAATCTCAAGCTTGGCAAAGGCACCATGTAAGACCACCTGTGGATAACCTTGGGCAACCTTTGAGATCGTGAAACGATCGCCCTCGTTGTTGCCCCATACAATATGGACTGGCGTGTCCTTTAATCCCTCCCCCAATCTCTCAACGACAAACGGCGAACAGAGATCTCCACAGTGGATCACGACATCGGCGGAACGCATATAGGGCATACCCTGATCGATTTTCCACACGTTGTCGTGTGTGTCGCTGATAATGGCGATTTTCATATAGAACTCCCTTCAACTAAGGAAAATAATTTCTATACCTAAGCACGTGGGTACCTGGGCACTTGGGCACCTAGGCACTATGGCAATTCGGATCTAATCATTAAATCCTAAGTGCCTTGGTGCCTAGGTGCCATAGTGCCTTGGTGCCTATCACTCGATTTCGGTTGTTTCTATCAACCGCCCATACAAGACGCCCATCTCCCGCATACGCCTTGCGAGTTGGGGAGATAGCTCCTCAGCCTTGACACGCCATGCCCAGTTGCCTTCTGCCCGGCTGGGGAAATTCATGCGTGCTTCACTTCCTAACTCGAGGAGGTCTTGCATCGGTACGATTGCCATTTCAGCAACCGAGGACCAGATCGCCTGTATCATGCCCCAAGGGATATTTTCCTCTTCACATCCCAAGTACCGCTGACAGAATTCCTTCGTTTCCTCTGGGGCTGAAGCATACCACCCCCTTGAGGTATCGTTATCATGCGTCCCTGTATAAGCAACGCAGTGTCTCTCATAATTATGAGGCAAATAACCATGTGTAGCATCATCATCAAACGCGAACTGGAGCACTTTCATCCCTGGAAGCTTAAAAGCCTTACGTAAGGCTATAACCTCTGGCGTGATCAATCCTAAATCCTCAGCGATAATGGGTAGATCTCCAAGCGCATTATGAGCCGTTTCCAGAAAATCCTCACCCGGACCAATTCGCCAACTTCCGGTCTCCGCGCCTTCATCTTCCGCTGGGATCTCCCAATATGCCTGAAAACCACGAAAATGATCCAATCGAACGAGGTCTACCATTGATAACACACTTGCCAAACGGGATAACCACCACGTATAACCATCCTCCTGCATCACATCCCATCGATAAAGTGGATTTCCCCATCTCTGACCCGTGGGGGAAAAGTAGTCGGGAGGCACCCCTGCTACAACGGTAGGTAATCCGGCATCATCCAGGAAGAAAAACTTAGGATGAGCCCAAACATCAGCACTATCATGGGCGACAAAAATCGGAATGTCCCCGATGATCATCAGATCCGTTTCCGCCGCTCGCTGTCTCACGATTTGCCATTGCTGGGAGAAGAGAAACTGACGAAATCGGTGAGCCTCGATTTTTCCCCTAAGTCTCTCCCGCGCCTTGGCGATCGCGTGGGGCTCACGAAGAGCCAAAGTTGGCTCCCAATCTATCCAAGATATACCTTCATGTTCCCCTTTAATCGCCATGAAGAGCGCAAAATCGTCCAACCAATGCGCTTGTTCATGACAATAGGCTTGGAATTCTCTTTCTAAGTCTGGGGTTGCTCCTGAAAGAAACCTGTCCAGGGCGAGATTCAGAAGACGGTCCTTATATTCAATAACCATCCCAAAGTCGATTCGGTCATCTTGAAACTCAGGTATTGGCTCGAGGTCAGCATCGGTGAGTAACCCCTCCATCAACAACCTCTCCGGGCTAATGAGTAAAGGGTTTCCAGCGAAAGAGGAGAAACTCTGATATGGTGAATCCCCATATCCGGTCGGACCTAATGGGAGAACCTGCCATACTTGACAACCTGCATCTTGTAACCAGTCAATCCAACTCCATGCTGTTGGACCCAAATCACCGATTCCATACGGACCAGGCAAGGATGTAGGATGAAGCAGCACGCCACCTTTGCGTTGAAATATATCTTCTACTTCACCCATCACACTGATCTCTCCCCAAGCGCTCGACGATACAAATCATAATAATCCTCAGCAGATCTTTGCCATGAGAAATCCCTCATCATTGCGCGTCGCTGCAATTCTTGCCATGTTGCTTTGTCCCCAAACAAGTTTAGCCCCCGCTGAATAGCCGTGCATAACGCGCCCGATTCCGCCGGCCCGAAGGTGAAACCCGTCCCTTGACCGGTTGAATCGTAATCCTCCACCGTATCTTTCAACCCACCGGTGGATCGCACGACAGGAATACAGCCGTATCGCATCGCAATTAATTGGGCTAACCCGCATGGTTCATAACGGGACGGGATGATCATCAAATCGCTTCCACCATAGATCCTGCGGGCAAGCTTGGGGGCAAAGCGGTTGATAAAGCGGATCCGATCAGGATGTGTAGAGGAGAGTTTCTCTGCACGCCCCTCCAGTGCTGAATCGCCTGTCCCAAGTAATATAAATTGCCAACGCTCATTGATTACGTCATTCAATGCATCCAGCACCAAATCAACACCTTTTTGATGATCTAAACGAGTGACCATAGCTAACAACGGGACATCCGGGTCCGTTTCAAGCCCTAGTTCACTTTGTAATGCCTGTTTATTCTTCACACGGGATTCGATGTCATCATACGAAAAAGTCGTGGACAATGCAGCATCTTGTGTTGGATTCCAGACCTCCGAGTCGATCCCGTTGAGTATTCCAACGAGGCGTTCACGACGGGATTGCAGGAGTCCCTCCAGGCCATGACCGAACTCGGAAGTTTGAATTTCTTTAGCATAGGATGGGCTGACGGTGCTCAACCAATCCGCTGTCGCAAGCCCTATGGGAAGGGGCAAATTTCGAGACCAGGGTGGCAGATGAGCAAGATCTGCGATCTTCACATCATAATCTACCAAGACCCGACTAGCATCGCTGCCCATATAAGGCAAGTTGTGCAGGGTAAATACACTCGCTACTTCATTCCAGAAGCTGTTCCCCTCTCGATGTGCATTAAGCCAAGCTACCGACAGAGCTGCGTGCCAGTCATTTGCGTGGACGATCCCTGGTTGCCATCCGATTTCTTCACATAGTGCTAGAGCAGCTAAGGAGAAGAAAATAAACTTGTCAACATCAATCTCGGGAGATTCATAGATACCCTCTGACTGGCGAATTGGAGCGCCGTCTATCAAAAATACTGGAACGCCTCGAGTCTCGCTTGAATACACCTCCGCCCCACGCCTCCCCCCAGAATGCACTACAGAAGCTTCCCCAATTCGCTCCACTTCAAGTCCGGATTCTTTAATCGAAGAATAAAATGGCAGCGCTAATCGAACATCAAGATCCAGCGTCCTCAAAGCCCGGGGAAGCTCCCCAGCGACATCAGCTAATCCCCCTACCTTAACAAGAGGAGTCGCCTCTGAGGCCAGAAATAAAACCCTCATGCTTGAAACCATCGGTAATCAATTTCGGGGAAGATCTTATCCTTCTCCCAAAAATCCGCCGCAAGTTCTTCTCTCGGATGTTCCTGATCAAGTTCATCTAGCAACATATTGAAGCGGTCAACGTGTTGGCGAAAACGGTGGATAGAGTACTCACGAGCTTGTCCGGTGGTCACCAAAAAAGGCCAATCGGAGGACTGGAGGAGCAACAATTCGCGTGCCGCTTGGTCAAGGATGTGTCGAATCGCTCCCCTTGCGGTAGCGTGAGCCTCAACCGCCTCATGCAAACGGTTCTCTGCTGCGTGGATAATAGGCCACATCCATCGTGTATCGGCATTATCCCAAACGAAATGTGTGCCACCAGCGCCCCAAGAACCTTCCGGGAGGTTAAGAACTGTTGATGGTGGATGATTCTCGACATAATCTGAAGCCGTCGTAAGTTCGACAACTTCTGAGGTCGCTAATCGCCTCAAGACTTCCCTGATCCAATCCACACCTTCAAACCACCAATGACCAAACAATTCTGTGTCGTAGATCGCAGAGATGATGCCAGTTTGACCAGTCTCCCCCTGATAGGTGGTCAACAGTTCTTCCACCAATTGAGCATAGTGGTCTGCGTGTTTTTCCACCTTGTTTGCGGCCCAATCTGGGTGATAAGCATCCTTATCCGCGAGATCCACTCTGGGACCTGTCACACGCCAGTATTGCATCCCTGAGATTCCGTCTTTCTTGTGGAACTCGCGATAATCAAATTCACCAGGGTAGCCCCATTCTGCACTCCATACTTGAAGGCCCGTTCGGTTATTTCGCCCCAGCACAGCTACCTGAGGCTGGGTTACATAATGGGGTTGGTAAGTACTTGCAGGTTGGTCAAGCTGTACATCTGAGAATGGGACTAGGTAACGTCGAATCACATTCCCATAAGGACCTATGGCCTCCCCTGCGGCAACTCCGACGGGCTTTCCACCTTCGATCAAGTGGGTTTCTGTGAAGAATAGCTTGATACCTTGCTGGGCGAGAAAATCCTCAAGACCCGGTCGCTCTATCCCCTGCTTCGTGTAATAACCAGGCCGATAGGCGCACTCCGGCAACCATATCGATCTTGGATCGCGGCCAAAATGACGCCGGTAGCTTTGAATTGCGGTCGTAAGTTGAAGGTTGATCGATTCGTCCCTTTCTAGTAAAGGCAGGTAGCCATGAGTCGCGGCACAGGTCACGATCTCGATCACACCTTCGCTCTGCAGTTGACGAAATGCTGGCACCAGGTTCCCACCGTAGCGTTCTGTGAAGCTGGTACGTATCCCCAAATACCAGTCGCGATAAAAGGATGCCAAATAAGCGAAGTGGGTATCGCCATTTGTTTCGAAACGCGGGATGTCTGCTGTGGCGGATGCGATGCGATCATCCAGATAAGTAACAAAGTTTCTTCGGACATCCTCATCGGCGAGCTGCTCCAGTAGGATCGGCGTCAACGTGAGCGTTAGGTGGATTGGCAAGCCCTGCTCGTGTAACCCATATAGTGCATCCAATAACGGCACATAGGTCTCAGAAGCCGCTTCGTGAAGCCACTCCTCTCCATGAGGCCATCGACCAGCCTGCCGAGCATATGGGAGGTGTGAATGTAAAACAAATGTAAAGGCGCCCTTTTTGGACATTAACCACTCCCTTCCGTAGCACGAACCTGATTTTAGCAGAAGCGTCGAGAGCCTCAAGGCTCATGGAGGAGATTCAACTCAACAAATATTTGAAGGATATACCTTACGGCCCCCATCTAGGTTGCCAATCCGAACGCGATCCGTAAGTCAGCCTGATGGTCTCTGATCCATCCAACCTCATGATATAGATTTCGTTGTTCCCATCACGATAAGATGTAAATGTGATCCATTGCCCATCAGGCGAGAAACTGGGCGCCAAATTATCTCCACCATCTGTTAATCGGCGAACACTTCCATCCTGAATTTCCACGACATAAATATCTCTGTCTCCCCTTGGACCAGCGTAGAATGCCAGCAGTCGACCATCCGGGGACCAATCGTTTCGCCCTCCGAGTTGTGACACCCCCTGGGTTATCCGTCTAGGTTGGCTGCCATCAGCCTGCATGATATATAGCTGCCGTGAGCCGTCGCGGTTTGATGCAAAAGCGATCTGCTGACCATCCGGAGACCATGTGGGATCTATATCGTCCCAAGAACCCTCTGTTAAAGGACGAGGTGTGCCACCATCACGTTTCATGACCCATATCGATTGATGACCTTCATCGGCGTTGGTGAAAACGATCATCTGGCCGTCCGGAGATATGTCCGGAGCGAAGAGGCTTCCTAGACCTTCCGTAAGGCGGTTTTGATTCTCCCCATTCAAATCCATGCTATAGATCTCAAAACGATCGTCCCTACGTGAGGAGAAAACGATGGAAGTACTATCAGGGCTGAGAGAGGGATAGAAGTCGGTCGCTGGATCGAAGGTTAGTCTTTGACTCTCTTTACTGAGGGGATCCAGAAGGCAGATTTCATCAAAACCATCGATGAAGCAGGTGAAAACGATCTTTCCCTGAAACAAACCCCCTTCTTTGTGTTCGGTAGGGGTTGGCGTCCTTTTCAGCTCTGGAGATGGAGAAGCGATCGTTCCCCCACTTACAGGTGTGTAAATAGGAAGTGGGGTCAAGTAGGCATCCGAGGATCGGAAGAGTCGCAAGAACCCCGGCCATTGCAGACTGATAACAAATACTGATATGGCGACACATATAGATATCAACAAACAACATCCCAGGCCAAGTCCGACGACAATCATGATGGCGCGGGATTTCGGATCTCCAAGTTGAATCATATAGGATCGTTATACCTTATCCCCGTATCCCGGATATCAACTACACGAAGCCTTTATCCCCTGATCGCCTTTCCGTGACGTGAATAATAGCTCCTATATAACGCAGAAAGCAAAGGCAAATAGGTCTACTATTAGAGGAGAAATAGAATGTATTGGGGTGTGGGCAATGCCCACACCCCATCACTTACTTCTTCCTTCTTCTAGCGGATATCCTTTCGGTGCACTCATAGCAGCCAATGGGCTTGGCACTGCTAGAGTTTATTTTAACTCTCAACCTTATGATCCCAATCGATCCTTAAAAGCCTGCGTCAGCGGGGGAAGGAGATCGAATAGATCGCCCACGATTCCAAACCGGGCTAACTTGAAGATAGGCGCTTCAGAATCCCGATTGATCGCCACAATGGTCTTCGAGGTCCTCATACCTGCAAGGTGCTGAATGGCACCCGAAATGCCACAAGCGATATAGAGATCTGGAGAAACCACTTTCCCGGTCTGACCCACCTGATGCTCGTAGGGGATGTAGCCAGCATCTACTGCTGCTCGGCTAGCTCCCATGGCTGCGCCGAGCACTTGGGCGAGCTCACCAACGAGCGCGAAGCCCTGTTGAGCCCTCCATATCTCCTGTTCGCTTTCATCGGTGATCTCAGCCGGTGGGCTGAGCTGGGGATTGTTCGAAACACCACGTCCTCCAGAGACGATGATCGCAGCGTCTGTTAGACTGACCCCAACCTTGGATTCACTGTAGCCCGTCACCTCGGTCGTAATTTCGCCAAGTTCCATCTCGATCGGGGTGATCTCTCCACTGCGTCCAGGATCAGGTTCAGGTTTAGGGAAAGCTCGACCCCGGAGGGTAAGGATTTGTGGCCGTTTTTCACTGCAGACAACTTTGGTTAAAAGCTTACCGGCGTAGATTGGTCGCGTGGCCAACACTGAACCGTCCTTGATTTCAAAGGCAACCACATCGGGTATCACACCCGTCTCGAGATCTACAGCGACCATTCCCGCTAATTCACGTGTCCTGCTTGTAGTCGGGAATAAGAGCACCTCGGCTTCAGCTGCCAATTGTGATAGCACACTGGCGAACGGCTCTGGACGATAATCCTTCAACTCAGGGGCATCGCCCACAAGAACCCCACCAGCCCCGAACTGGATTGCGTTTTGAGCGAACTCTTCGACCTCATGGCCCAAAACGACTGCTACCACATCGCCTCCAAGCTCCTCGGCTAACGACGTTCCGACGCCAACAGCCTCCCACGATGCTGGCACAACCTGACCAGCGAAGTGATCAATGTAAACAAGGATTTTGTTCGCCATCAGATTACCTTCTCTTCCATCAGGCGGTCCACCAATCGTGCAGCTATTTCTTCAGGAGTCTCGCCTTCAATCATCTCAACCTCTGTTTCAATCTTCGGCGGTGCCATGATATCTGGCCACATCACTGCTGGGTCTGAGATCTCATCCAACCCTAATTCCGCTGCTGTCCAAAGTGGAATTTCAGCGCGCGATGCTTTGCGGATACCCATAAATGATGGATAGCGTGGTTCGTTTATCTCTTTCACGACGCTGACCACTGCAGGAAGTGGGCTACTGACCAGCTGCCTACCCTCGTCGAGCATACGCTCGACAGCTATGGTCTTCCCCTCAGGATCTAGAGAGGAGATAGCAGCCACAAGGCTGAGTGCTGGCCACCCTAGTCGCCGAGCTACCTGTGGTCCTGTAACACCCGTGTCGCTGTCCACCGAAGCACGCCCGAATATCACCAGATCAGTGCCCTCGATCTTATCAATGCTTGCCGCGAGGATCTTCGAAACCACGAGCGTGTCGGCTCCTGCAAATACTGGATCACTTATCAATATCGCCTGATCACAACCCATAGCTAAAGCCTGCTTCAGCGCTTCCTTCGCATCCTCGGGACCTAAGCTGATCGCTGTTATTTCCCCACCATGGGCTTCTTTGATACGCAACGCCTCCTCTACGGCATATTCATCCCATGGATTAAGCACGACCGGCGCATCACCCCATGAGACAACACCGTCTTCCACGGTTACGATAGCCGCAGTGTCCGGAGTTTGCTTCACACAGACTACGATATTCAAGTTATCCTCCTTCCCTCACCTGAGTTAATGCATCAATCGTTGATAAGAAATAGTTGCCTTCTTATTGGCAACATGAAGCTGTAGCGCGCTTGATTTCATGGCGCCAAGCTGTCGTGATTATAGTCGCTCATGATGTCATAGACAACCTCATATAGAATTTAATAGAAACTCATATCAGAATTCTCATTTCGAAGCTTGGCACATTGCACAGAGCGAGTCCGTTGCAATGCTGATGATGAGGAAAACCATAGCGTTGATTCCTGTGTCATTCTCCCACACAGATGAAGTCTACCAATCCTGAGAATGTCTTCATTCTGTTCGTGCGACGGCGATCTAGAGGCTATAATCCACGCTGTTGACTGGAGAGACATTAAGATTGGGCGATCAAATATCCCCCCGCTGGCTTCACCTCATCCTCGCTTTCGCGATCCTCATCGCTCTGAGCCCGACACCCATTCCAGAACCAGTTGTGGGATCACTGCGTTCTGCCAACAGCGCACTAGATGCCGGTCGACTAGATGAAGCCCTAGGTCTGATTGATGAGGCGATGGCGTTCGATCACGCCTTTGAAGGGCTTTACCTCGACGCGGCCGAGATCGCTCTCGCTGCGAATGAACCTCTTCGAGCTCTGAATTACCTGAATCGCGGACCTTCACCTGCTTCGGAAAATATGATTGAAGGCTGCTTACGGAGCCGTGCTTTCCTAGCGATGGGTAGCCTCGAGCAGGCAAACTCGGCGTGGAGAGATGCGGGCGGGTCCTGCACAAATCCAGTTCCTTTTCTTTATACTATGGCTCAGACCTATTTGGAACAAGATGATCCTACGAACGCCCGAGCCTCCTTCGAAGAGCTTCTCTCCTTCGAACCCCTCCACGAAGAAGCTCTCCACTCCTATGCAGTGATCACATCATCGAGTGATCCGGAAGATGCATTGCCACATTTGTATCAGAGTGATGCTCTATCCCCCGGCACTAAGCCTCTCACCAGAGCCCTCATCCAGGCGATCGAAAGTGCAATAGAACTTGATGATCCCTCTTACACGCTGGCACAGGTTGGCCAAACATTCGCCAGGCACGGAGAATGGCAGATGGCAACTTGGGCTTTCCAAAACGCCCTTACGCTAAATCCAGAATATATCGAAGCCCGTGCATACCTCGGTCTCGCGCTCGATCGTTCTGGTCGCGACGGCCTTCAACACCTGATGAACGCAATTGAAGTCGCGAGTGATGCAGCACTGCCTCGGATCTTCCTGGCGATGCATTGGCAAGAACTTGGAAAGCCCGAGATAGCACTACAACAACTTGATATCGCCTCTCGACTCGAACCGACCAACCCAGCTGTTAACGCTGAGCTTGGGTCAGTTTATGCCGCTCTTGGTGATACTCGATCTGCTATCGCTGCTTATCGCCAAGCCACAGACCTGTCCCCTCAGGATCCTCGCTTCTGGAAGCTGCTTGCACAGTTCTCATTGATTAACGAAATTGAAGTTGCAACCCTCGGTCTGCCAGCTGCACGAAATGCGCTTGCTTTGGATCCAAGCGACCCTACCAACCTCGATGCATTAGGATATGCTCATTTCTTGCTAGGCAACTTCCGTCTGAGTGAGCGTCTCCTGTGGCGGGCACTTATGCTTGCGCCTACAAGAGCTGATATCCAGTACCACATAGGGCTGTTGCGTTACGCTCAAGGAGAAGAACAAAGAGCTCGAGCAGCGTTTTCGATGGCCATTCTGCTTGATCCGGGTGGACCCATCGGCCAACTCGCTGACCGTATCCTATCGAATATAAGGCCATAATCCCAAGTCTTCTGTTAAGAGCTACTTGCTTCGATCTGTTGTTGTGGGAATACAAGATTGATCCCATGGATACGCCTTGCTATGTTCTATGCTAGAATGCCGACATGGTTGAAAAAACCCTACAATCTCATATCCGGACCTATGCCACTCTGATACTCATAGCATCCGTGATGCTGTTTTTATGTCAAGCATGCAACCTGTTGGAACCTCCCATCGATTCAGGGTCAGTCTTGTTTCAAGATGACTTTTCAAGAACCGCTAGCGGGTGGGATCGCTATTCTGATGATACCTACCTCACGGATTACCAGAACGGTGGATACCGGATCGCGATCTTCACACCTGATACGAATGTATGGGCACGTCCACACTTGGACCTAGGAGATACAGTAATTCAAGTATTGACTACGAAACTTGATGGACCTGATGACAATGTTTTTGGCGTGTTGTGCCGTTATCAAGACGCGCGGAATTTCTACTTCTTCCTCATATCAAGCGATGGATACTGTACGATCGGTATCTATCAGGATGGGAGTGAAATCCTGCTCAGCAGTGATGCGATGCTGCCATTTGAAGCAATTAATCAAGGGGAAGACACCAACCACATTCGAGCAGATTGCGTGGGTGAAGAATTATCCTTATACATCAACGGTGCGCTTGCTGCCCAAGCTAGAGCCTCTGATTGGGCACAAGGAGATGTCGGACTTATCGCTGGCACATACGATAAGCCCGGTACAGATATTCTTTTTGAGAATTTTTCCGTTCTACTGCCATAAATGAGAGAGTTTAGTTCAGGTAAGGTATGAAGATCTTTTTTGACTCCATCGGTTGTCGGTTAAACCAAAGTGAAATCGAGATCATGGCCTATCAAGTTATTCAGGCAGGCCATGAACCTGTTGGCTCACCAGAAGCATGTGATGTTGCCGTGATCAACACCTGCAGCGTTACAGCGGCTGCAGCTTCCGATTCACGGAGCAAAATCCGTGGTGTGCACCGCAAAAATCGCGAAGCTCGAATTGTCCTCACCGGATGTTGGAGCGAACTTGAACACGATGCAGCACGTGCTCTACCGGGCGTGGTTCAGGTCGTCACCAACTCCCAAAAAGAAACCCTCATCCCTGATGTGCTTAGACTTCCCGAACTCGAAACAAACTGGGACATATTAGACAGGCGTTCTGTCCCAGGAATTCGCAGACGAACACGCGCTTTCATCAAAGTACAGGATGGTTGTGATAACCATTGCACCTACTGCCTTCCGACCATCGCTAGAGGTGCTTCCCGTAGCCGTCCGATCAGGGTGATCGTTGCGGAAATCCGAAGCGCGGTGAGAGGCGGTGTGCAAGAGGTCGTGTTGACAGGTTCTCAACTTAGCGCTTACGGGCTGGATCAACCCGATGGCATCGATTTGACCGATTTGATCCGAACAATTCTCGATCAGACAGAAATCTCGCGTATCAGGTTATCATCCATGGAGCCCTGGGGGTTACCGAAGGAGCTTTTCGTGCTGTTGCGAGATTCGAGAGTCTGCCGACAGTTACACATCCCACTTCAATCTGGGTGTGATGAAACCTTACGCCGTATGGGGCGACCAATTTCTACTCAATCATTTGCCAACCTCGTTTCCGAAGCACGTGATACCGTATCCGGGCTCGCGGTAACTACGGACATCATGGTGGGTTTTCCTGGCGAAACGGAGAAGGAATTTGACCTGAGTCTGGCCTTCATTGAGAAGATGGGATTCGCTGGAGCACATGTCTTCATCTACTCGCCACGGAGAGGCACACCTGCCGTCCATTTGCCGGAACATGTACCTCTTCAAAATGCACGGGATCGCAGCCGCAGGGTCAGAAATATCACGGGAAAATCCGCACAGTCTTTCCGGACTGCTTTTCTGGGTGAAACCTTGCCTGTTTTATGGGAGAAAGCTTGTCCATCTGAATCGAATAGATGGGAACTATCAGGACTGACTGACAATTACATAAGAGTGCGATCAGAAAGTAGAGAAAAATTAAATAACCAAATATCTTTGGTTCGCCTTCTTGAGTTGGAAGGTGAAAAGATGCGCGGCGAACTTCTAGTCTAATGCGTTTTAAGCCGCACCAGCTTCTTTTTACGGACTGAGGCCTGCGTAGAAAGATAATAAGCTCAAGAACTAGTAGACAGGTCTCCCACGCATGGTCGTAAGACGATCCTTCGGCATAGCTCAGGACAAGTCCGGGAACCGCCTCTACTGGGAATGAGTAGGCCGGGCTCCCACGCCCGGTTGCACGTCGACATGCAAACCACCACTACAAGAACAAACCTTCCCGCGAGTTTGAAACTCGCGGGAAGGTTAATATAGACATTTCGTCTGGAAAGCTGAAACTAGTAATTCTCCCGTAAATCTAATCCCTCATAAAGGTTACCCACCTCTTCTTCATAACCATTGAAAAGCAAAGTCGGTCGCCGACCCGATTCCCGAACACGCTGCTCCGTTGCTTGAGACCATCTTGGATGGTCAACATCGGGGTTAACATTCGCATAGAATCCATACTCGTTTGGAGATATTTCCATCCACGTTGATGTTGGTTCTTCTGCGACAAGATCAATCTTGACAATCGACTTGATACTCTTGAAACCATATTTCCAAGGGACTACCAGCCGGACTGGGGCTCCACTTTGCGGGGGTAGACCTTTACCATAAATACCTGTCGCAAGGATCGTAAGCCCATTCATCGCCTCGTCTAAGCGTAAACCTTCAACATAAGGCCAAGGGTATGGTGAATTTCTTTGTCCAGCCATCTGATCGGGATCATAGAGTGTTTCAAATCGGACATACTTCGCATCGCTCAAAGGTTCAACCTCTTCCAACAAGGATGCGAGGGGGAAACCCACCCAAGGGATGACCATTGACCATCCTTCGACACACCGGAGACGGTAGATCCGATCTTCTTGGGGAAACCTCTTTTGTATGTCATCGAGGTCTAAGGTTGCAGGTTGATTTACGAGACCACCAACTTCAACCATCCAAGGTGAGGTCGTAAAGTCCTTGGCTAATTCCGCTACAGCGGTTTTGTTTGTCGTGAACTCGTAAAAGTTATTAAAACTGGTGATATCCTCGTATGAATTCAGCGGGTCTCCATATTCATCCACCAAGGATGTTGGCTGAGGTGTTGCCTGAGGACTCCCACCTATTGTAGGCACAGCTGTCGCATCAGGACTGGTCGAGGGTGAGGGGGTTTCCCCACTCCCACATGCTGCGACGACCAGCGAACTCAACGCCATCGCTCCCGCACCTTTCATAAAGTCCCGCCGTGAGAGGTAAACATGTTCTGGTGTAATTTCTGATGGATGGATTTTCTTCACAGAACACTCCTTTGACCTTGGGTTGTCAGTAATCCCAACCCTGCATATCCCAGTTACTCATCTTTGATTTCATGCTCTTGCAGGAAAGAATGTTTTATACCTAGCCATTGATGAGAATTCCGGTCCCCCAGTGATTCGTAACATTTACACATTACCTTATACCTGACAGAAAGCATCCAACTCAAAAGACATACATCAAGTTAACATTAAATTTATCCCAACCGGATATATTTTATCATCATTGGAATAATCGTTTGTCATGTTAGAATGTTCAGATCATCATATTTCGGTGTATGAATGTAATTCTTTTGAATATAAAGCCGTGAGTTCACAACTATGGAGAGATGGGAGAGTAGCCCTAATTTACTGCTAGTTGGCATCGATCGGATGGGTTTTAATCCATTTTGCTACCCTGTCCATCGCCTCCCCTGTATAATGGAGCTATGTTAAAGAGAGAAACGTTCGAAGAAGAACTTAAGCACGCCATACGGTCCGGTGACGATGTGAAGAAACGCACATTACGGATGTTGCTCACATCTATTAAGATCGCCGAGGTTGAACGACAAGAACCGCTCGACGAACCTGAACTGCTAATTTTGATCCAGAAGGAAGCAAAAACCCGTCGAGAGGCGATCGAAGAGGCCAAGCGTGCTGACCGAGGAGATTTGATCAACTCAGCTGAAGACGAGCTCAAAGTACTCAATGATTACCTCCCCCAGCCACTGAAACCGGAGGAACTGGAAGAACTTGCTCATCAAGCGATTGAGGAAGTGGAAGCCTCTGGACCAGAATCCATGGGAAAGGTCATGAAAGTTCTGATGCCGCGCGTCCAAGGCAGAGCTGATGGTAAAACGGTCAGTACACTTGTCAAACAGTTGCTAAGCAATAGCTGATCGGAACCATGGAAGATCCTTCGGGAGGACGACCCTCCATCGGCGAGCGTATCAAGCTCGCTTGGCAAGCAACCCGATTAGGGTTGATTTTCGCTTTCGGCTTGATTGGGACAGTCATCGCCCTATCCCTACCGATTTCACAGAACGGGTCAACGTTCATTCTAGAACCAGGTGATGTCGCTCCACAGGATATCCTTGCCCCCTACAGGTTAGATTTCCCAAGTGATGTTCTAACCGAACAAGCGCGCCAAGAGGCAGCCGAAGCAGTCGAGGACATCTACGATCCTCCTGATAGCAATGTCGCTCGACAACAACTTGAAAACCTCAGAGCCGTACTTGACTACATCGATACCGTTCGCGCAGATGAGCTCAGCACCCAAGAAGAATGGATCGAAGATCTGATCCGCATCGAAGAGGCCCCTTTAGATGCTGAAATTGCCCAAGCGATAATAGATTTACCTGATCCCCGCTGGGAGGCCATAAAACTCGAAACGACATCGGTGCTGGAACAGGTGATGCGTAATGAAATCAGGGAGGATAGGGTAAACGAGGCGCGGCGATCCGTGCCAACACTCGTGAGCATAGCTTTGCCAGTAGACCAAGTTGAATTGGTTAGCCAATTGGTGACCGCTTTTGTCGCACCGAACACATGGCTCAATGAATCAGCAACCGAGGAAGCTAAAGAAAACGCGCGTCAATCGGTCGAATTGGTTCGGATATCCTATGCTGCTGGGGAAACGATCGTCAGGGTAGGATCTAGAATTACACCTCTCGAGATTGAGGCTTTGGAAGCATATAACCTCTTGAAGCCACCTGAACCCTGGCAAAGAATTTCGATCCAAGTATTACTGGTCACGCTTTTAGCAAGCACGATCGCGCTCTATGCCTACCGAATCCATCCAACTCAGATCAAGAAAACACGTCATGCATTAACCGTAAGCGTCATGTTCATCATTGTGGCTTTGAACATGCAGCTTATGATCCCAGGAAGAACGGTCTTACCTTATCTCTTCCCAGCTGCAACCCTCCCCATCTTATTTGCAGTTCTCTTTAGCCCCGGTATGGGCATTATGAGCGCTCTAGTGAGTGGTGCGTTAGCGGGTTTCTTAGCGCCAAGGGGGTTGGAACTCGGACTGTATACCGCTTTGAGTGGTACGATCGCTGCCTTGATCATAGGCCGAGCTGAGCGTCTGAGCTCCTTCTTCTGGGCCGGAATTGGCACATCGATTTCCGCTGCCATGGTGATCGTCATCTTCCGCTTCCCCGATCCTGCAACGGACCTGCTTGGTAAAGCGACACTCATGGGGGCTGCCATCATCAACGGCTTACTCTCAGCGAGTCTCGGATTCGGATTGTTACTCCTCATAAGCAACTTCCTCGGTATCACCACAAGCCTCCAGCTGATTGAGTTATCTCGCCCTGATCATCCGCTGTTACAGTTGCTGCTGCAAAACGCACCAGGAACCTACCAACACAGTTTGCAGGTCGCCAATCTCGCTGAACAAGCTGCCCGTGCCATCGAAGCCAATCCCTTACTCACACGTGTGGGAGCCTTATATCACGACGTCGGTAAAGCTCTTCGTCCTCAATTCTTCATTGAAAACCAGGTGCCTGGGCAGAATGTACATGAGCAGTTAGATCCAACGACTAGCGCCAGCATCATTATTTCCCATGTGGATGATGGTCTCGAGCTTGCCAATAAATATCGCCTGCCAGAAAGTATCCAAGCCTTCATTAAAGAACATCATGGCAACCAAAAGGTCAGGTACCAATACCATGCTGCCATAGAGGCTGCTGGGGGTGATAAGAGTCTCGTCAAGACTGATGAATTCACATATCCTGGCACCACACCGCACACACGGGAGACTGCCGTTCTCATGCTGGCGGACGGCGTTGAAGCCAAAGTTCGCGCAGACAAACCTCAGAATAATGAAGAGATCGACAAGCTCGTCCGTTGGGTCATTGCTGATCGGCTGTCAAATGGGCAACTTGCCCGAACCGACTTGACGTTGAAAGATCTCGATACGATCCGCTCTTCTTTCACAAGGACACTAAGGAACTTTTACCATCCACGTCTGCAATACCCTGAACCAGCGGAAGAGGACACTACCCCAATCCAAGATCCTCAAGACAGCACAAATACGCCGCCCGACAGTTCATGAGCTACAAAACGCATTTACATTGCGATGAAAGGTATGAAGAAGACTTCTCTGGTTTACCCGCCGTGGCTGTCAGCGTCCTTACCCATGAAGATGTTCCATCGGGGGAACTTACCATAGTCCTCACTGACGAAGAAACGATCCATGAGTTAAACAAGCAGTACAGGGGACATGATGCACCTACGGACGTCCTTGCCTTCGCTGACGGCAGCGATGATCCGGATACAGGATATGTTTATTATGGTGATGTGATCATTGCCATACCCATTGCATCAATCCAAGCTAAAACTGCTGGTCATACCTTAGAAGCCGAGCTCGCACTTCTCACCGTCCACGGGGTCTTGCATCTGTTAGGTTACGATCATACAAACCCAGAGGAGCGGAGCCACATGTGGGCTGTGAAACGGACCATTTTTACAAAACTTGGATACCAGATCACGCTCCCGGAGGAAAATGTATGACTGAGCCGAAACGTTCACGTTCCCGAATTGTTGCATTTCATCATGCTTTCTCCGGCTGGTGGTATGTCCTTCGGACCCAGAGGAACGCCTGGATTCATGCCGTTGCCACATTGGGAGTCATTGTTTTGGGAAGCTGGTTACGAATCGAACGAAGTGAGTGGGCAGTTCTACTCCTGGCTGTTGGGTTGGTCTGGTTAGCAGAATTCCTCAACACTGCTCTGGAAGCGGTCGTTGATCTCGCGAGCCCTAAGATGCACCCCCTTGCGAGAGTCGGAAAGGATGTTGGAGCTGCTGGAGTTCTCATCTCAGCCGCTACCGCAGCTGTTATCGGGTTGTTGATTCTCGGCCCGCCCTTATTAACCAAACTCGGTCGCTGAGAATCGCTCCCCCAAAGGATTTATTGCAGCTATGATTGATCTATGCCATAATGCCTGAGGTGGGCAGAGCCGTGGCCGCTAGGCTAACGCGCCACCCATTATGAGGCTTTGCTATCAGAGATCTGGTTTGATTGAAAGGCTTTCGCTCTATACAAATTTAGGAATGATATGAGGTTGATATTTGATGGGGTCTAATCCGTCACGAGGCAACATATATAAGGCCGCCACAACTTCGTTCGATTTCGATAGTCCTGGGGAGATCATTAACGGCTTGCTCAATCTTTCGGGTAAGCTCACGGGGTCTGATCGCATCGCGCTGTATGAATACGACGAGGCTGAGATTTCCTTTATCCCTCGTTTTGCTATTGGAATCCCAATGGGGAACCTTGGGAGACTTTCATCCTCCACAGATGATCCCGTCCTCAGGACAGTCTTAGCGAATCATCGCGCGATCGGAACAGACCAGAATTACAAGGCACTCTCCTTGCCCCTCGCTCCTGGGATCGTGGCTTGTGCACCTTGTATCACCGGTGGACAAACAGTTGGCCTGCTCTTCGTTGGCAGGGAAGATCAGGAAACATATGGCGACGAGGAACTCGCGACACTTGAAGTCCTCGCCACGCGAATAGCCGAGACTCTCCTCCTCGCTCGCGAATCAGCCAGTCAAACGTATACTTTCCACAAATTGTCCTTGCTCTACGAAGCCAGCCACGCCATCACAGGTACACGCGACCGACAGGAAGCTATCCGTCAAACTGCGGCTCACCTGCTGAAGGCAACCTCCGCCGATTTTTGCGAGGTGATGGTCTTTGATGAGTCAAACGGTCATACGAGTCGCTTCAGTCAGCAATTGGATAAATCAATGCAACCGACTGTTATGTCACAAGAGGGTGACTCGCTTCCCGAATACCCGGTCCACAAGAAGGTCTTGAAAGATTTGTTGCCACAAAACCTAAGCCTCGTACCCCCCGTGGGCTCAGCGAAAGACATCGCCATGTTGGAGAATGAGGGCTTCTTTGCAGCTGCGATCTTCCCGCTTGCAACACGGAATCAAGCCTTGGGCATTGTACGTATGCTGTACAACAGACCTGGCAGACAGATCAATGAGCAGGAAATGGATCTCGCACAAGCGATCATCAATATCGGTGCGGTCGGTTTCCAGGATGCTATCCACCTCGAAACGGCTGAATCGAGAGCAAGCCAACTGCAGGTCTTGGGTGAGATCGGGCGTGAGATGACCTCCACCCTCGAATTGGAGGCCGCTCTCGAGAACGCCATGTTGCATACACAACGTCTGCTTGATGTTGAAGCTTGTGTTCTCTTCCTCTTGGACGAACTGGGCGAAAAATTGGTGCTCAAGGCAAGCGGAGGCAGGCATCTTCGTATCCGGGATGTGGCGATCCGCATTGAAGAAGGTATCGCTGGATGGGTAACCCGCAATCAACGTCCTCTGATCGTGAACGATGTCCGGGCTAATCCTTTATATCAAAGTGCGATCGACGGCCAAACAGGACTGCTTACGACTTCTGTGCTCTGTGTTCCCATGGAAAGGCGCGGCGAGGTCCTTGGTGTTATCGAAGCGATTAACCACCCACGAGGAGCCTTTACAGAGGGCGATCAACAAGTCCTCTTTTCCGTCGCTTCTTGGGCCGCTATCGCTGTTGATAACGCTACCTTGTTCCAGCGCGTGGCTGAAGAGCGGAGTCGACTTGAAGCGACACTGGTTGAGACAGTAGACTCGGTTGTGCTTACAGACACTTTGGGTCGAATTATCCTTATCAATCAAGCCGCTGGGCAAGCTTTCCGTCTCAACCCCGACCGTGCTGCAGGTCGCATGGCATCTGAGGTCTTTGCGGGACACCCTCTCGGTGATATGCTGATGGATCAGGAGATCAGTCTCCCCACCAGCCAAGAGATTACCACACCTACCGAGCGCATTCTCTTTTCGACGATCAGCGAGGTGACCGATGTCGGTCGCGTGGCTGTCATGCAAGACATCACAGCCCTGAAACAAATCGATCGCATGAGGTCTCAACTGCTGGGCACCGCAGCACATGATTTAAAAAATCCTCTCAACGCGATCCGCTTGGGTGCTGATCTGCTCTATGATGCTCCACTGAATGATCAGCAGCGAAGAGCGCTGAGTATGATGCAACGAGCCACTGAGAGCATGACAAATTTGATTACCGCTCTCCTGGAGACGATCAGGGTCGAATCCACGGCCAATGTGATTTATGAGCCCTGTCAGGTTAATGATCTCATCCGTCGTGCAATTGAAGATCTGCGGCCTCTCGCGGAAGCACAAAAACATAAGATCATTTACGAGCCACCTGATGAATCTCTGTTGCTTATGGGTGATCCGAGTCGATTGAATTCCGTGATGAGTAATCTCTTAAGCAACGCAATCAAGTTCACAAAACCGGAAGGGGAAATCAAGATCGGTGTTAAGTGGGATGACGAACAGGCAACCATCAGCGTAAATGATAATGGTCCTGGTATTCCGGAAGATGAGATATCACGTGTCTTCGAACACCTTTTCCGCGGTCGCATCAACGTGGAGGACCCCGATAACCCGATTGAGGGCACAGGCCTAGGCTTAGCCTTGGCCAAGACCGTCATTGAACAGCACGGTGGTCACATTTGGGTAGAGAGTGAGGAAGACAAGGGGAGCACCTTCTACTTCTCTCTACCCCGCGAGCCTACTCCCAAGACAGGATCGCTTCGTAAAGAAGAATAGTTACCATTAACCACTGCGTTCCTAAAAGTGAATAGCGCCTATGAGTCAAACACCAATTTTCCACTTCGGAACTGTCGGTTCACCGCGCTCGACGCCAGCAAAACCCGGAGGATCGGTAGGTGCTATTTTGCACCTGGCGGATCAGGGCTTGACGGCTTTCGAATTAGGGTGGGTTCGTTCCGTACGCGTCTCGGAGGAGACCTGTCTCAAGATCGCTCAAACAGCGAAAGAGGCAGGTGTCCATATCAGTGTGCATGCCCCTTACTACATTAATCTCAACGCGGATCACGAGGAGTGGCCCAGGAGTCGGAAGCGATTAATGGACGCATCTCGGTTTGGTCACCTCGCCGGAGCAACAGATATCATCTTTCATCCGGGTTCGTATTTTGGTGGAACTCCAGAGAAAGCTCTCGAAGTTGCCGTCCCCAGACTGCGTGGCTGTATTGAAGAACTCAGGTTTTCTGGCATTATGATCACATTACGTCCAGAAACGATGGGCAAAGGTGCCATGATAGGATCGCTCGAAGACACTTTGATCTTCTCCAAGGAGATTGACGGCGTTGAGCCATGTCTCGACTTTGCTCATTTACACGCCCGCTCCGGTGATGGCTCAACAAATTCGTATGCTGAGTGGTGCGAGCTCTTGACCAAATACAGGGAAGCCCTAGGGATTGATGCCATGCAACGTTTGCACTGTCATCTTTCTGGCATTGAATACGGTCCGAAGGGTGAGCGCAACCACCTGATGCTTGCAGATTCTGATTTCAACCTTGAAGATCTTTTACGTGCCTTAAACGATCTCAACTGCCATGGACGGATCCTCTGTGAAAGCCCTAAGGATATGGATGTCGATGCTCAGTTAATTAAAAGTACTTGGGAACGACTCTCAGGAAAGTTATAACTTATAAGACATGAAGGTTATTCTAAGTTATACATATCAGCTGATAAATAGATATGATGTGAAGGCAACGTCCAACCGGACAATTCGAATGTAGGGGCAATTCACCGTTCGTGCCGCGAGAAACGGCGGCACGCCGGTGCGAGACGGCATGAATTGCCCCTACAAGAAACTATACAAGAGTCATTAGCGTTATTTCCATTAACACCCATGAAAACGTAGGGGCGGTTCGCGAACCGCCCCTACATGGTGGAAGCCAGACTCCACATCCCAAAAATTGAGTATTGATATGTTGTTATAGCTTGATAGCCACACATCCGTTCACATCTATGGACCGATCGGTACCACCACATCTCTATCAGGCTGCATTGGACGATACTCGGTATCGACTGATCTTTCGGTTGAGGCTCCGACAACACCTACAAACACTGCTTTTAGTTGTCCATCCTCAAGGTTCACGGCACCTACGACGGTAAACATCCCCACTTGAAGATCCTCGAAGCCATTGACACTCCCGTCTCGAGATCGGTAACGTGTTGAGCTGTCAACGAAGAACGTCATCTCGGAGCCATCTCCCGTTTCGATCGTGAAAACGCGATCTCCGAGATCGATAATCGTCCCCCTGCCCCATACACGTTCCGGTGGATCCGTGGGCATCCCAACTGCCACAAGTAAGGCGAATAACCCATCTTCCTTCTCCAACGCGCCGACTGAAGCGGTCATACCGATTTTCAGATTATCGATGTTCGTTACCGATCCGTCCCTGCTGATAAAGCGAGTCCGCTCACCGGTATGGAAGATTACAGACCCAGCTTCGGCCGTCCGTAGGGTGAAGACCCCCTGACCAGGATCAACATCAGTGATCTCTCCTTTGAAGCGTCTCAGATTCTCTGGAATGTCTTCTTTATGCCCTGCGGCCACGATCAAGGCCTCAATGCTGCCGTCCTCTTGTTTTATCCCGATCACCAAGGCGATCATCCCGATCTCCAAGTCCTCGATGCCTTGGATCGATCCATTACGACTTCGGAAACTCGTTCGCTCTGTGGTCAGGATCGTGAGCACATCACCGTTCCGTTTCTCTAAACTGAAGGAGGCAGAAGCTGTTGCGATACCTGTGATCTCACCAACGACCCTTACCCGCTCCGGTCGAGGTTTCGCTTTGGCCGCGACCACCAAACGAGCGATCAACCCCTCTTCACCTCGGAAGCCAACAACAAGTGCTCGCATACCGGCTTCCAGATCCGAGAGTTCCTTCACTGAGCCATCAGGGCTGCGGAAATGGGTGCTACGATCCACCTTAAAACGGTACTCCTCCCCACTTCGTGCGTGGAGACCAAAGGCACTCGCGCGCAAATCAACCCAAAGGATCTCGCCTGCAACCCGTATCCGATCCTGTGGCCTGTCTTCCTCAGCATAGGCAACACCGATAAACGCCAACGAGAGGATTACGACCAACATTAATGCATTTCTTAGTTTGGCTTGCATGTCAACCTCCATACTCTGGTTGCATAAAAAGTAAAGGAAACAGGCAATCTGACTGTAGTGGGGATGTAAAAAGGAGGTAAATTATTTCTGCCAGTTGGATATTGAATCGGGGGATTGTAAGTTGAGGACAAGGGATTAGGGATCAGGGATTAGTGAAAGAGGGGCACCTGGGCACGAGGGAAAAAAGGCACCGGGCTTCTAATGGGTCACTCCTTTTCTTTGGTACAAATTGGAAAATATCCCAGGTGCCCAAGTGCCTTGGTGCCGAGGTGCCTTATGAATTTACCTTGGAAGGAATATCTACATCAAAATTGAGCTAAGTAAAGAAGGCACTATTAAACCGGAAACTCAATTTCCTCTCTGCCGAGTAGTTTGTCGCGGATTCGTTCAATAACGATTTCGAGGTGTTGGGGCTTATGGACAAAATCCAAGTCGTCTGTCCGTATGCTGAGCACCGGGCAAAGATCGAAACCAGCCATCCATTCCTGGTAATACGAATCAAGTAATTTTAAATAATCTTCATCAATTACCATTTCCATATCACGACCACGATCCTTTATTCGATCCAACAACACTTCTACCGGTGCCCAGAGGTATATAAGTAGATCCGGTAAAGCCAGTGATTCGACAATAAGATCAAATACTTGACGGTAAGTTTGGTAATCTC
Source organism: Anaerolineaceae bacterium (assembly GCA_020350285.1). Taxonomy (GTDB): domain Bacteria; phylum Chloroflexota; class Anaerolineae; order Anaerolineales; family E44-bin32; genus DUEZ01. The sequence goes on along the minus strand of CP070708.1, from coordinate 2,360,688 downwards.
GTTCCGTGATCGTTCCTAAATTCAAGGCTGCACGTGAGAATATCTCTGCGTCCTCATAGATTGATCGATCGATGATCGCTGACTGAGGGGCACGCGAGAGGGTCATATGCTGTTCAGCACGGTGACCGAGGAAGAAGATTTGTAAATGAAAAGCCCATGTCTTCATATCTGCATAAAAATCAGATAGGTAGGGATTATCAACCACCGACTCGTATGCTGTAATCCACCCAAGCCGCCTTCCCAAACATTCGGTGAGCGATGTCTTACCAGAGCTGATATTGCCGGCTACAAGCACGAAATGCTTTGCCATCCCGGTTGCCTCCTTCTAAGCTCCACCTGGGCGAGAACTCCTAAAGCCGAAGCTCCTCGTACGGAAGATTATCCATAGTGTAATGAGATCAACACAGAAAATGAAAGACCCCATAGGGGCCATAGTTGCGCCGATATGTTTTTACATCAGGAACGGGAAGTTTACGTTCACGATGCCTCGAAAGCTAACACTCACTAAAACCACATGCGTAACACTTCCGGCAACCCTCTTCCCTGACCACAGCACCGGCACCGCATTCTGGACAGAGATCACCAATCTGCATGGGTGAGGGGTCTTCGTGGAGAGAAATCAACTCTGCTCCGATCTCAGGGGTATCACCCAAGTATGCCGCGAGCGCTTGTGCCAGACCGTCCGGAAGAGAAAGCACTCGATTCGGACCAAAACCAAGTGGACGACCACCGCCGATACCTGCTAACTGGCGGACCACTTCAGCTAAACGATCTCGTGGGGAAACGGGGGAAGCTACCCGCAGGATGTAAGAGATCATCCTTCCGATCGCTTCTGACACAGCAGCCGTTGCGGAACCTGCCTTCGCAGTCGTGATGAAAACCTCAAACGGTTGACCGGTCCCATTATGGTTTACTGTGACGAACGCTTTACCTAGAGGTGTGCTGACGTGGTAAGTGCTGCCTTCTAATCTTGCAGGACGTGGTTTCTTGCCTTCCAGCCACATATGCAACTGAGCTGGGGCTCGCGGCACCATCCTTCCTTCAACCGTCGCTTGGGTTTCAAGGACCACCTTCTTCCTCGATCCAGTCACATAAACCGTTAAACCTTTACAACCTAAATCCCAAGCGAGCATGTATGTCCGTGCGATGTCGTCTTCGCTCGCATTGGAGGGGAAATTAATCGTTTTGCTCAAACTGTTATCGACAAATGCTTGGAGCGAAGCTTGCATACGCACATGTTCTTCGGCACTGATATCTTGCGAGACGACGAAAACATCTCGAATGTGTTCCGGGATCTCATCTATATCTTGGCAAGAACCGCTTGCCATCACCTGATCGATAATCTGATCCAGCGTCTCATCATCTAAACCGGCGTCTATCATGGCCTGTTCAAAAAGAGGGCTGATGTATGTCAAACGCAGATTTTTTCCGTTGTCATCAACGTTCCGGTAGTAGGCTAAGGCAAATACTGGTTCACAACCATACCCTTCGCAGCCAGCAACAGTTGCGATTGTTCCAGTCGGAGCGATAGTGGTTTGAGCTGCATTCCGCAGGCCATTGTTTCGGATGCCATCAATTACTTTGCTCCAGTCGAGAAGAGGTCGACCGTAATCCTCGTTGTAGGGTGAGAGGGGTTGCGGTGGATTCCAATCAAGATTATCCGGATCATAGATGCTGCCTTCGATAGCCGGGAAAGAACCGCGTTCCTTGGCCAACTCAATGCTAGTCAAGATACAGTGATAACGAATGAATTCCATCACTTGAGCTGCAAACTCTTGCGCATCTTCAGATCCGTATCTGACACCGACATGGTACATGAGGTCACCCAGACCCATGATTCCCAAGCCAATGCGCCGAGCCCTTTGGGCAGCTTCCTGGAGTTGAGGCAGAGCAGGAACATAGGTGTTGACTGTATTCACATTGTCAAGGAAACGAGTTGCCAGAATCACACTCTCGCGCAGTTTCACCCAATCTACCGTTTTATCAGGTCCGACATGTTGCGACAGATTAATTGAGCCCAAACAACAATTCTCATATGGACCTAGAAACTGCTCACCGCATGGATTGGTCGCTTCCAATTCATACATATGGGGCAGTGGATTACTGCGATTGGCAGTGTCGAGAAACAGCACACCCGGTTCACCATTGTTATGGGCATGCTTGACAATCAATTCGAAGATTTCCCGTGCGGGAACAGTTTCAATGATTTCACTTGTATGAGGTGCGACTAGATTATAGGTGCCATCATCTTTCACCGCTTGCATAAACTCATCGGTGACGCCAACAGAGATATTAAAGTTGGTGATCGCGTCCTCATCGGTCTTACAGCTGATAAAATCGCGGATATCGGGATGATCTACCCTAAGCACCCCCATATTCGCGCCCCGTCTTGTGCCCCCTTGGGCAATTTCCCCAAATGCCTTGTCATAAACTCGCAAGAACCCAACTGGTCCTGTCGCTTGCCCAGCGGAGGTGTGGACGACAGAGCCTCTGTGTCTTAAACGACTGAATGAGAAACCATTTCCGCCGCCCGTTTGTTGGATCAACGCGGCATCGCGAAGGGTTTGGAAGATCCCAGCCGAGTCACGTCCCATGTCGTCTGAGATCGGAAGCACAAAGCAGGCTGCCAATTGCCCTAATGGCGTTCCTGCTCCAGTAAAGGTTGGTGAGTTTGGCAAGAAGCGCTTGGCGGCAAGTAATCCATAAAAATCGCGCGCCACTGCAGGAACATCTCCCCCCCATTCCTTCTCAGCTGCCGCTACATGAAAGGCTACTCGCCACAGCATCTCCTCCGCCGTCTCGATCGGTTGTCCATCCTCACCACGGCGAAGGTATCGCTTTCTTAGAACCGTACGTCCGTTATCGCTTAATTCGATCCTACCTAACCCCTCCGGAAGAGGCGGTCTCACGTCGGGGGTTGAATCCTCCACGCTCACCTCGACGTCACGGTTCGTTGTTTCTAACATCCCAATTGTCTCCTAGCGTGACCCTAAACTCAATCCATCCAACAATGAATACAATGAGAATGAATTACCCCTCTAGCAAACGATCGATCTCTCCCCGGATCGCTTGTAGGTCGTCTAATCCCAGATAAACGATTGCATAGCGGATATAAGCAATGTGATCGAGATCTTTTAATCCAGCGATGGCTAAATCCCCAATAACCCTAGACGATACCTCAGCCTTGCCCATGGATCGTAAAGTTGATTCGATCTCTCCAATGAGCCGATCGATATCGGCAGCAGAAACCGGTCTTTTTGCACAGGCGATTCGAATGCCCCGCGCTAGCTTGTCCCGGTCGAATTCCTCCCGGGTTCCATCCAGTTTGACCACAAGTGGTGAGGAAAGGATGGCTCTTTCATAGGTACTAAAACGATTTTCACATCCTATACAAACCCGCCGCCTTCGAATACCACCTTTGGAATCACGATACGTATCGATCACCCTGGTCCGTTCGCTGCGACAATAAGGGCAGCGCATCGATCCCACCTCACTCAGCACACGTGTTCGGCGCCATATATTGGATGTGAAACTACCTGTACCCCGATATATTCGGGTTGAGGGAGGCCATTCTAACACCTGCTCCAGATGGGAGCAAGACTAACACCCCTTTGGAACCTTAAAAAAATTAGTACCCTGGTCCCCCCATCATGAATCACCGGAAAAAAATGAGACGAGCTTTAAATGCAAACTGTGGGGACATGAATACAACTCACATCCCCACAGATGATATTTTGCCCACTGGCGGTTGATCCTTAGTGCAGTTCTATCCTTAAACACGGCAGATCGGCGCCGGGAGGAGGAGACCGACGCCAATCTGCATGCGAAGGTGGTTCACCGAAGCCGCCGGAGAGTTATCAGCTTCTTCGGCTTCCCCCTTTACGAAGCAACGGTTGAGCTCGGATGCTCAAACCGCTACCGCCGTCTTAGAAACGCCGGGATGTCAAGATCGTTGACATCGAAGGCGCGTGGTTGGAACTCTTCTGCAGCCACTTCTCTTTCCTTTACCTTCTCTGCTGTTGCTTCTGTACGACTGCGGGGTCTGCGGTCCAACCTCCGCACACCACTTGAACGCGCGAAACCGGTGGCGATCACGGTGACCCGTAATTCATCCCCCATGTTGGGATCGATCACCGCACCAAAGATCAAGTTGACCTCCGGATGAGCGGTCTCTTTTATGATTGCCGCTGCCGAATTGACCTCGTAGAGGCTCAAATCCGATCCGCCCGTGACGTTAAAGAGGATGCCACGTGCGCCGTCGATCGTGATATCCAACAGGTTGCTGGAAATCGCTTGCTCAGCCGCTACGCGTGCACGATCCTCACCCGATGCGCGGCCAACGGCCATGAGTGCCGCCCCACCCTCGGACATGATGGTTCGCACATCGGCGAAGTCGAGGTTAATCAACCCGGGGACAGTAATCAGCTCACTGATCCCCTGGATGCCTTGACGTAGCACATCATCGGCGAGTTTAAAAGCCTCATGTAAGCTGGCGCGCTTATCAGCGATCTGCAGCAGGCGATCGTTAGGGATTACGATCAATGTATCGACGTGCTCTTTAAGCTTCTCAATCCCTTCCTCGGCCGTCTTCCTTCTTTTCGCTCCTTCGAAGGTGAACGGTCGCGTTACCACACCGATGGTCAATGAGCCGACTTCTTTCGCAATTTGGGCGAGGATCGGGGCTGCTCCAGTCCCGGTGCCTCCGCCTATGCCTGCTGCGATGAAGACCATATCGGTGCCTTTGATCACCTCATACAGCTCCTCAGCGGACTCTTCAGCCGCTTTCTTCCCAATCTCTGGATCACCTCCCGCGCCCAATCCGCGCGTGAGCTTATCTCCGATGCGAACGCGAGTGGGAGAGTTCGAGAGTAGAAGAGCCTGAGCATCGGTATTGACTGCAACAAATTCGATGCCGATTAGGCCTTCCTCGATCATCCGGTTGACGGCGTTACTACCTCCGCCACCGACTCCGACGACCATAATTCGAGCGAATGACTCCATTTGCGGTACGGGTTGCATTGTGTTCCTCCTCGATCTGATTTCGTTCATGATTATTTTCTCGCTTTGATAGTCCTCGGTGCATAATCTGATAACTATCCAGGCAAAAGCCTGCGAATAAATTCTGCAGCCCTTCCTAGGCTAAACTTAGGCAAGGGAATACCACCACGATAACCGTCGTACGCCCTCTCTTCTTCCAACATCTGCGCCCAATATATGAGACCTACGCTGGTGGAGAAGGCAGGTGAGTGTAGTCGATCCACCAGGCCTCGCAATTCCTCAGGTTGTGAGGATCGTACAGGTAGACGGAGCACATCACCTGCTACCTCCCGAATCCCTGGTAACAGACTTGTTCCACCTGTGAGCACTACCCCAGCCGGCAAGAGACCATCGTATCCGCTTCGTTTGATCTCCTGTTTCACCAAACTAAACAGCTCCTCGACCCGGGGCTCTATGACTTGCGCAAGCTCAACACGCCGGATCTGCACTGTTTGTTCCTCGCCGAAGGGACGAACAGCAAAGGTCTGGTTTGGGTCAAGATCGGCAGATCGCGCATGACCATGGCGATGTTTGATCGCCTCAGCTGTCTCATAGGGGAGGTGAAGGCCTTGAGCAATATCGTTGGTCAGGTGTTCTCCCCCAACAGGGATGACCGCTGAGTGCCAAACTGCACCCTCGATGTAGATCGCAATATCCGCCGTACCTCCACCGATATCACAAACCACCGCCCCCATCTCGCGTTCCGTCTCTGTCAACACAACGCCAGCGGAAGCGATTGAACTGATCACCCAGCCATCAACCTCCACGCCAGCCGCGTTGATACATTTCTCTAAGTTCCGTAGTGCTGTCGAACCGGCAGTGACGATGTGCGCCTCAACCTCCAAACGGTATCCGTGCATACCTACCGGAGATTCGATCCCATCTTGGCCATCAACAACAAAGCTGCGCGGGATGACGTGAACCATCACGCGGTTGTAAGGGAGGACAATCGATCGTGCCGCATCCAACGCTCGACCTACATCGTCATAGCCGATCGTACGACCAGCAACTCCGGCCATCCCTTTGCTGTTCAAAGAGGCGATCTGCCCTCCTGAAAGGCTTATCAAGGCTGATGTGATCTCATACCCTGAGGTGCGTTCCGCCTTGTCCTTGGATGCTTCCACTGCCCTCGCAACACCTTCCATGCTAACCACGCCACCTTTACGCATGCCTTGCGAGGGCACGATCCCCACCCCGATCACGCGTAAACGATGGTCCTCACCCAAATGACCGACCAATGTACAAACCTTGGTGGTTCCTACATCTATTCCGACAAAGATCGGTTCATCAGACCCGAGAATAACTGTCACCTACCACTCCAATCGGTAGAACGGACGGTCTTGATTCATAAGAAATATCTCAACCTGATTGATATTTCGAGCAGACAGCCGCTCTACAAGTTTGCGATACATCTGGACCTTAACTGTCATGTCCCCTTCAAATCCAAAGTGAACCACCCTGCCGTTAACCTCCTCGATGCCGAGGCCATACACTGGGTCATAACTCAAAGTCTCGATCTCCGGCAAGTTCGCACTTAGTTCAACAGCCGCACTTACTACCTCAGGCTTGATGACCGGTACCAACGGGTCCTCATAGACGTGCAAGACCGATGCCTGAGCGCTTACTTTTACAATATCCGGCCACGATCCATGTTGGATGAATGCCACGCCATCCGCACTCATCCACCACGTTCTACCGCCGTCGTGCCATTCCACAACCGGTTCTCGTTCGACCAGAGAGATTTCCACCTGATTCGGCCACCGGATATCAACCTCAGCAGATAAAATCTCTGGATACTTTTTCAACTGTTGTACGACTCGCTCCGGATCGATATTGAAGATCAGGTTACCGTCAACTTGAGCCATAGATCGCGTTTGTGCGCTACTGAGCAACTTATTACCTAGAACTTTCGCTTGCTCGACATGAAAATTATTCGAAGTGAGCACGTAAATGAAGGTCAAGGTCATACTCGCCAGCAGGGTGATCGTCAGTAGGCGAGATCCAACCCGAACACTGGGAATGGCTGGTAAACGAGCTTCAACGCCAACTCCCGTGGATAGTGTCAAATCAATACGACGACGAGTGCGCTTTCGACGGCGACGCTTCACCAATGGGCTTTTAGAAACAGGTTCAATCTCACGGACATGCTTGGCACGACGTTCGCGCACCTGGTCAGCCCTTGTTCGAATCCTCCGCAGCGCCCTCTCACTCAGCGTCATGATGCGTCCTCATACATACGAACCAAGTTCTCCTTCTGCCCTTGACGCATAAAGGCTAGCTCGATCAAGCGATCTAATAAGGCAGGATATGGAAGACCACTTGCTTCCCACAACTTCGGGTACATACTGATCTTCGTAAATCCTGGAATGGTGTTGATCTCGTTCATATAGAGAACGTCGGTCTCCTGATCAAGCAGGAAATCGACCCGCCCCATCCCTGCACCGTCGATGGCCATAAAGGCTTCCACCGCCATCCACTGCGCTTCCCGCTCGACCTCCTTGTCGATGAGTGCCGGGATATGCAGTTCAGATGTGTCGTCGATGTATTTCGCTCGATATGAGTAAAACTCATCCCCAGGAACCACTTCTCCAGCAATAGATGCCTGCGGGTCTTCATTGCCCAGGACACTCACCTCGATCTCTCGCGCCGTTTCAAGCCCTTGTTCAACCAAGATGCGTCGATCATAACGTGAGGCTTCCATCATGCCTTCCATGAGATCAGACCTGTTGCGGCATTTAGAGATCCCAACCGATGAACCTAAATTTGCCGGTTTGGTGAACAAGGGATAGGTTGCAACCTCTTCTGCCTTGCTGATCACCTCATCCATGTCATCTTGTAACTCGGTTGAAAGGACCAACATCCAGTCAACCGTTCGAATGTCATTTGCTCGCATCACTTGCTTGAAGAGACATTTATCCATCGCCACAGCTGACGCCAACACACCCGCTCCAACATAGGCGATATCTGCCAACTCAAGCAAACCCTGCATGGTGCCGTCTTCTCCGTAGGTGCCATGCAATACTGGGAAGACCACATCCAATTCATGGATCATCTCCAGAGCGCGTCCTTCCGACCAGCGATAGGACTTACCCATTCCCGGTTCTGCGAGAATGGTCACCGCTTCCAGATGCTCCACCTGTCCCTGTTCAAACGCCTTGAGCACCTCTGGCCCACTTAACCAATGACCCTGGTGCGTAATACCGATCTCGTAAACCTCGTACTTAGATCTATCCAAAGCGTCCATCACCGAACGAGCGGACAAGAGAGAGATTTCATGTTCACCGGATCGACCTCCGAAGATAAGACCGACCTTCAATTTCTCGGTCACGCCTGACCTCCTGGAAGGCTATGAATCACATTGGAGTTCATGATCTCCCAATCACCTACCAGCTCAACTTCCAACTCGAGCCATACATCAAATTGCGATGCAACACGTTCCCGCACCAATTGAATGAGATCCCAGACATCTGCGGCCGCAGCGTCACCTAGATTGATGAAGAAGTTCGCATGCAGCGGACTGATTTGCGCCGCTCCCTGCTGGGTACCCTTCAAACCTACGGCCTCGATCAACCTGCCCGCGTAATCTCCTTCCGGATTCTTGAACATAGATCCCATGCTCGCGCCGGAAGGCTGTGTGCGCTTACGCTGCTCAACGAAAGCACCCATCTTGGCTTTACACTCTTCCGGCGTGGACTGCTTTAAACCGAGAACGGCCTTCAACACCACGGCTTCACCGGGATGCTGCTTCAACCAACTATCTCGATAGGCATATTCCAAGCGTTGAACAGGCCATTGTTCCACGCCTATTCCTCGTTGCAAGATTTCGACCATTTCGAGCATTCCGGCGATATCGTCGCCATAAGCCCCTGCGTTTCCGACGACAGCACCACCGATTGTGCCCGGTATACTTGCCGCCCATTCCAAACCACTCAAACCTCTCTCAACTGATCGCCGTGTGATAACACCGAGCATCGCCCCAGATTCGGCTTCGACCTTAGGTCCTTCATCGTCTTCGATGAAACGAACCTCACGTGCCCGGTTCAGCACCACGACCTCTCTAACGCCTTGGTCAGAAACCAGGATGTTCGATCCAGCACCCAGAACCCTGAAAGGCACATCGATGTCCCATAAGGTGTTGATAACCTCCGCTAATTGATCTCCTGACGAAGCGATGATCAAGAAATCAGCAGGACCGCCGATCCTAGCAGCCGTGTACTGTGCTAACGGCGTGTTCTCGAGCAAGCCACTCTCAAAGGTGTCTCGCAGCGCTTCAACCTTAGCGGTCGGAATGGGTGTACTCATCAAAGTCGACGTACCCTCTCGATAATTCGATCGAGCAACTCACGCTCGGGAAAAACACCATAAGGCAGCGCTACTGTACTCGAATCGCCTTCTCCGTCGCTCTTCTTCGTTGCTAAGCGTAGTCTTAGTTGTCTCCGACGGTCACGTCGGAAGACGTGTCGCTTTTTCTTAGTCATCTCCACGCTCTCCTTCCCTAGATGCAAGTTCTTGAAGCAACATATGGCCTACTTCATTTCCATCACCTGCACTCAGGGTAATTACCACTGAGCCTGGTTGGATATGTTGCACAAGATGTTCCACTGCCTGGGAGAATTGGCGGCAGAAGTGCACATCTTGGTGTACAACTCGATCCGCCACGAGCTGACCAGTGATCTCGGGATCCGCTTTTTCCCTTGCGGCAAAGATCTCCGTAATGATGACATGGTCAGCATCTGAGAATGATTCGGCGAACGCCTGTAAGAGGGTTCGCGTGCGCGAATATGTATGGGGTTGAAATACGGCCCAAAGTGACCTCTCAGGGAAGCGCTGTCGCGCTGCCGCCAATGTGGCTCTGATCTCAGTTGGATGATGGGCATAATCATCAATCACCATCACGCCCGCTTCTTCGCCAATAACTTCGAAACGACGTTGCACACCGTTATACTCAGTCAAAGCCTCCCTAACCAGCTTGAGATCCAGACCGAGGTAATCGGTCACGATTAAGGCCGCAAGAATGTTGAGCACATTGTGTTTTCCTGGCAGACGGGTTCGGAAAAGACCCAAGGTTTCACCACCGCGGATGACCAAAAAATCAGAGCCACCCGCCGCGTTGGCCCGAATTTCATCAGCTCGCCAAGTTGCAGCTTCACTCAACCCGTAGGTCTCACGAGGTACGCCAGCCGGCATCAGCGCAGCAGCTCCTGGATCGTCGACACAAACAATCAGCAAGTCCTCCACATTGCGGGCGAAGGTTTCAAAGGCGTCCCTGAAATCCTTCGCTGTCGGGTAGCAATCCGGATGGTCATGCTCAACGTTGGTCACAATAGCCACGCTTGGGCGCAATCCGAGGAAGGTGCGATCATACTCATCGGCTTCGATGACGAAATGCTTTCCACCACCCGCCTTTGCATTTATGCCATAGTCTTGAACCATCCCTCCGACTATAAAGCTGGGGGACAAACCAGCGGCATCAAGCAACCAAGCAATCAACCCAGTGGTGGTGGTTTTTCCATGTGTCCCCGCCACCGCGATCGTCTGGCTGGTTGCGGTTAGTTCGCCTAGAAAGGCCGCCCGATGCAGAACTTGAATACCAGCAAGTCGTGCAGCCTCTACTTCCACGTTATCATCGGGAACGGCTGACGACACAATCACGGTATCCGCACCAAGGACATTTTCGGCTTGGTGGCCATACGTAACCAAGACGCCGTCTTTTTCCAACGCCTGGGAGTAAACCGAAGTCATCAAATCAGATCCAGTCACCTTATCACCTCGCTCATGTAAGATCCTTGCAATAGCCGACAAACCAGCCCCTCCAATACCAACGAAATGAACCCGTCTCATACAAACACCACAAGAATGACAACAAAGACAACTCCAACTGCAAAATAGATATGAGGTATCGGCAGCAAGTTAGGAGCTAGCCACTTCACCACCTCTTCATACTTCACCAACAACTCCTCCCACCCTTCCCCTGACGTAATAATGAGGTCGGTGGGGTATCCAGCTTCGTGCAGAAAGAACCAAAGCGAACCGATCAGCAGATAACCATTCAGAGCACCCAAGATGAATCCCAGCAAGGTATCCTGAAGGCGCTCGCGAACCAATTTCGGCTGTAGAGCTCGGATTTGAGGTGTCTCATAACCGAAAAAGGCTAATAAGAGCAAGATCACAGTTCTTGTGGCAAGCTTCGTCTCTGGTTGGGTTGTCAGAGCCGAGTTGTAAGTCAAGATGTAATTCTCCAGGATGTTGATCAAGAACAAAGCCAACACCACAGAGCTCGTGACCAATAATTCTTTTGCCCAACCTCGCATACCACCAATGACGGCGAAGAGGATGATCAAGATGCCAAACACTACGATCAAACTAACCACGCTCTACGCCTTTCCTCTTCGCCAGTTCGAGGATTTCATCCGCAATCGCCTCAGCTGCATCTGGGACGCCAAGTTGCTGCATAGCAGTAGCCATCATGGACAGACGGTCTGTATCATGGATGAGCTCCAAAACCGTTGGTAACAACTCGTCCACCAAATTGCCGTCATCGATCTGAACAGCAGCACCTCTCGATACCAAATAATCAGCATTGACCTTCTGATATTGCCAAGCATGTGGATAAGGGATGAGGACTGCTGGCAAACCAAGGATGGTGTATTCACCGAGGGTTGCCGCTCCAGAGCGCGAAACGACCAAATCAGCGGATGCCAATGCGTGCACCATCTCATCAAACAGATATGCATAGGGGTGGTATTCCCCTAAGAGATGTTGCGGGAGATTACCTTGAACCTCTTCCACCTGCGGCCAATCCAACTCGCCTGTAATATGCACCACCTGGACTTTATCGAGGAGGTTTGTCAGACACCCCCACAGCGCCTGATTAATCGACCTTGCCCCGCGGCTGCCTCCAAACACCAACACGACTGGCCGCTCGGTGGAGAGGTTCAAACTCGTTCGAGACTCTTCGCGTGTAACAACCTGAAGCTCAGATCGAGTTGGATAACCAGTCACAACGACATGTCGGTCGGAGGAGTATTGGGATTTTGAGGTTTCTGTGACGACAGCGATCACGTCAGCCATCCTCCCAATCAGCCGCAACGCCAATGCAGGCTCGATATCCGGTACAAAGATCACCTTTGGCAAGCGCCAACCTGCCAATGCGATCGGGATCCCTACAAAACCACCCGTGAAGAAAAGCACGTCCGGTTGGTACTCATGGATCACCACTCGGGCAGCATGAATGCCCTTGATTAATTGCCATATGTTTCCCGGCAAGTTTCGTAAGCCAACGCCGTGAACACCGGCAGCGGGTACGGGTCGAAAAGCGTAGCCAGCGCGCTCCACAAGGGATGTCTCGATACCGCTTTCACTCCCTACCCAGAGCACTTCAACCCTCTTGCCGAGCGCGCCGACGACTGCTAAGGCGGGATACACGCCGCCGCCTGTTCCGCCGGCTGACACCAAGAGTCGCAACAGAACCTCGCACATCAATCTTTTCTGGTGTTCGGCGCGAGATGTTAAACAAAAGGCCGACAGCAGAAAGAGTTGTCACCAAGCTGGAGCCCCCATAACTGAAGAACGGTAAAGCGTTCCCAGCAAAGGGGAGCAAGCCTAGCAAAACGGACATATTGATCATCGCTTCAAGACCAATCCAAAACGTAATTCCACTCGCTAACAGCGTCTCCAAACTGTCAGGCGAAGACATCGCTATTCGAAATCCACGCCACAGGAATAAACAAAACAACGTCAATGCGAGTAATGCACCAATCAGACCGAGTTCTTCCCCGATCACCGAAAATATGCTGTCTGTATGCGGAGCCGGTAGAAAACCGAACTTGCCCCGACTGGCGCCCAACCCTCGCCCCATGATGCCGCCCGAGTAAAATGCCTGAAGAGATTGCTGCACGTGGTAGGATGCTTCCTCAAGATCTACCAGACCGCCAATAAACTCCCCCCAGCGTTCCTGCCCGGTTTGGGTTAAACGAACAACAAGAAGAGCAAGCGTTCCACCCCCGAAGGCCATCACCAGGACTTGGAAAATTCGAGCACCTGCCAAGAAGAACAATGTTACTGAGATGATTGCAACTGTAAAACCTGCACTCAGGTCTGGCTGGATGAGGATCAGACCTCCCACGATTCCCATAATCATGATCAACGGCCAAAACCCATAACCCATATCACCTAAGCGATCGCCCTTGGATTCCATCCAGACAGCCAAGTAAATGATCAGTGCGAGCTTTGCCATCTCTGAGGGCTGAATCGAGCCCCCAAGGAAAGCTCTACGGTGGGCACTTCCTACGTTGACCAACAGGACAGCGAATAACGCCCCAATGGCGACTAAGATCAATATGGGCGCCAATCGTCGAATCCAATCAATCGGAGCCCATGCTGCAACCATCATCACAATCAGCCCTAACCCAAGATGCCCCAGCTGTGACCTGAAGATGGCGTTTGGATCGTTGTGAAGCCTCCAAGATACATCCCAGCTGGCGGAATAAACCATCACCAAACCGAAGGCCATCAGAGCAACGATAAGGATCAGTAGCCACGGGTCGAAACCCAACGTAAGACGGCGCCGGGTAGAGGATCCTTGTATCGGTATCGTGGGCTCGTAATGTGCCGTCATAAAGCACTCACCCATGATCGAAAGTTTTCGCCACGCTCAGCGAAGTCCTTGAATTCATCAAAACTCGTCCCGCCCGGAGCAAGCAATACCACATCCCCGGGTTCTGCTACTCTCCTCGCCTGATGAACAGCTGCCTCCAGCCCGTCGCAGATCTCAAAGCTTTGAATCTTATTAGGACCAGGGGAACTGTTGATCACATCCGCGATCTTCTCCGCTGCTTCTCCAAATAAGATCAGATGATCAATGCGTTGCCGCACAAGCGTGGCAAAATCGCCCCAAGGGAGATCTTTGTCCCTACCTCCTGCTAGCAATACCAAGGGCTCATCAAAAGCTCGGATCGCGGCGATCGCACGTTCTGGCGAGGTCGCGATCGAGTCGTTATACCAATCAACCCCATCGATCCTGCGCACAAACTCCAAACGATGCTCAATACCCTGAAAACCTTGGATTCCGGCCACCATCGACTCTGGCGAGATATCAACGGCGGCTGCGATCGCACAAGATGCGAGCACGTTCAACAGGTTATGTTCTCCACGCAACTCGACCTCACTCACAGGTGATAACTTCACATCCTCTGTTTCCAATCGCAGCAAGATGGTCTCATCTTTGATGTATGTGCCGTCTCCACTTTCGGGTGCCGACCACCCAAAACTGATCAATCTACCCTTTACCTGGTCCTGTAATGCCCAAGCCCCCGGATCCTCGCGCCCCAATATGGCGATATCCTCACCGGATTGGAAATCCAGGATCCGACACTTAGCGGCCGTGTAGGCTTCCATGGTTAGATGTCGGTCAAGATGATTCGGAGTCACATTCAAGATCCCCGCCACGTGAGGGCTGGCCGTCATCAACTCGAGTTGAAAGGACGAGAGTTCCATGATCACCAGGTCTTCTGCTCCGATATCCGACAGATCAACGAGCAGAGGTCGACCGATGTTGCCTCCGATCCACACGCGAGATTCGCTATCCTCAAAATGAGATAAGGCCATCCGCCCCACCAGCGTAGTAACAGTAGATTTCCCAGCAGAGCCGGTGATGCCGATCACGAGGGCAGGGCAAATCTCCAAAAACAATTGCGCATCGTTGGTCACCTTGATGCCCTGTTCACGTGCCTGAAGTGCCAGCGGCAGATCGGCGGGTACCCCACCGGAAAGGCACAACAGGTCGGCACGCTCTAGAAGAGCAGGCGGATGGCTTCCAAATACATATTCAACGGGCAGATCAGACAATGCCTCCTGCGCGTCAGAAAGGGCTTCACTTGGTTTGAGATCGCTTACCACCACCTCAGCCCCTCCCTTGGCGAAATAGCGTGTGAGGGCGATTCCTTGCCGTGCCAATCCAAGCACGACCACCCGTTTTCCTTCCCACGTCATCATTCATTCAATTGAATCTGATAACCAAGCCTATCGGCTAACCTTTATCAGCTTCGCGACGGTCAAGCAGCTTTCAACTGACTCGGTTGGCGTCGTTTGGGTTTATCATCGACACCGATCCAGAAGTGATCTGGCATGACCGATCGAGCTTGACGGATTTCTACGCCTGCCACGATCTCCTCCCCACCATTCAAGGTGTCGGGATGGACGAGACATAGCGTAGGCGTACGGCCATATTTCTCATCGTAAAAAGCCACCGCACGGCTGATTTTCTCAGCTGTGGTGAGTTGGCTGTCGTCGAACCAAAGCATGCCAATGTCCATAAGGATCTCCTCTTTACACTAAGGCCAGAGCTACCCCGAACATGCCCGACAACAAGGCTACAAGCCAGAATCGCTGCACGATCTGGGTTTCACTCCAGCCACTAAGCTCAAAATGGTGATGAAGGGGCGCCATTTTGAATAATCTTCGACCTTTGGTCCATCTGAAATATGCTACCTGCAGGATCCAACTCACCGTCACACTGAAGGGGATGATGGCAATCATGGGTAACAAAAACCAATGTCCCGTCATGAGTGCCACAACGGCTAAGGTCCCTCCCAGTGCTAAGGATCCGGTGTCGCCCATGAACAATTCGGCAGGGTGGGCGTTGTACCAAAGGAAGGCAAACAAGGCGCCCACAACAGTAAAACAGAATCGGACCAAGAATATCTGCCCCTGGAGCATGGCGATTGCCCCATATGCAGCAAATGCCGTCGCCGCGATTAATCCGGCTAATCCATCGAGACCATCCGTCAGGTTGACAGCATTGCAGGTACCAACGATCACAAACATGGCAATCGGCACATACCAAATACCGAGGTCCAGAGTCTCCGGAACATTAGGCAGGATCAGTTCCGGCGGTTGCAATCCATACTTCAAGATCAAAGCAGCGCCGAGCGCGATGATCGTTTGAAGCAGGAATTTCCAGCGCCCCTTCATACCCTCCCCTCGATGTGGACCTCGAACCCCAAGCCAGTCGTCCCAAGCTCCGACAGCGGCATAAGCCAACATGACCAACATAGGAAGCAAGATCGAATTACCAAGCACTGTAAGATCACTGAGGATGGAAACCAAGTTCAAGACACCGGTGATCAACAAAACGGGAATGATGAAAAGCCACCCTCCCATCGTCGGCGTCCCCAGTTTGGTGAAATGCCTCTGGGGACCTTCGATACGGATCTGCTCACCAATGCGCAACATACGCAAGATACGCACAAGTGGTCCACCCCATATCACACTCAACAAGAAGGTGATCCCACCCAAGGAGAGCGCCAGCGCCGTCTGGCTCATACGATCTCCTCGAGACCGGCTACGATGAGGTCCATCCTCATACCTCGCGATCCTTTGACCAAAACGACATCGTTTTCCCCGACGCGATCTTGCAGATATTCGATCGCCTGTTGACTATCCTCCAAACTCACGACCTGATCTTCAGACATTCCCGCTAAACATGCTTCATTAGCAATCCACTGAGCACGACTTCCCACGGTAACAAGCTCGTCGGCCACCTGTGCCGCCCTTACGCCTACCATCCGGTGACCGCGCTCTTCAAAGTCTCCTAACTCGAGCATGTCGCCCAATACCGCAACCCGGCGTCCCTCCAATTCGGCCAGCAGATTCAATGCCGCAATCGTCGAGGGCGGCGCGGCGTTGTATGTGTCATCCAACAAAAGAGCCCCGTTTGGTCCCTGTACCGCGACCAAGCGCAATTGACTTTGACTACTCTGTAAACCACTCACGATTTCTTCCCAACTTAGATCCTCGATCAGCCCAACAGCCGCCGCTCGAAGTGCGGTATGCACTGAGTGTCGGCCAAGTAACGGCACGCGAATGTAAATGCTTTCATCACCGTAATGCATCACAAAGCGCACACCTTCTAATCCCAAGCTACGGATGTCACTCGCCCATAGGTCCGCATCTGGAGTGAGTCCGTAGAACATCACTTTCGCTTGTGTTCGTTCTGACATCGTGCGTGTAAGTGGATCATCATGGTTCAATACCGCTACCCCCTCCGGCTCTGGAGGCAGGCTCTCGACCAACTCACCCTTTCCCTGCACGATCGCTTCCATCGTTCCTGCACGCTCAAGGTGGACCTGGCTGATGTTTGTGATCACGCCAACTTGCGGTTGTGCAATTTCACAGAGCAAGGCGATTTCACCTGGAACGTAAAAGCCCATCTCAAGCACTGCCCGCTCGTGACCTTCCGTGATCTTCAATAAACTCACCGGTAATCCGATTTCGTTATTCAGGTTTCCCGGGTTTTTAATCGTTCGATAACGCTGCCCCAAGACTTCTGCGGTGAGTTCTTTGGTTGTCGATTTCCCCACACTGCCCGTGATACCGATCACTCGTAGATCAAGCCTCTCCCGCCAACACTTCGCGATGTTCTGCAACGCATCGAGTGAGCTTTCGACCCGCAGACAGACAGGTAAAACCATTTCACTGAACACCTGTTCTGGAACAGGTTTCCTGAGATCAATAACTACGAACTCGGAGGGAACTTCACGCTCAATAAGGGCGATCAACGCACCGCGTCCGAAAGCCTCCCCGATAAAGTCGTGCCCGTCTACGTTTTCTCCAGGCAAGGCGATGAAAAGGGATCCTGGGATCACCAACCGCGAGTCAATCGCCGCGTCCGTGATAACTTGATCAAACGCAGCCATCTCCTGACTTGTGATTGCTTTGAGAATATCTCCCAGCGTCAACATTGGGTTCTCGCCAAACTAATTCTCTAGGTTTAATCCTTCGTAGATCGAATCAGGAGGAATTTCCAACATGATCACCAAACGTTCAACAATCTCGCGGAACACCGGTGCCGCAACCACAGATCCCCAAGGTGAGGTTTCCGGCTTATCGACACGTACAAACACGATGAATTGCGGATCCCTCACCGGCCCCCACCCCACGAAGGACGCCACTGTCCAGCGTGGATCGTAGCCAAATTCGCCCGGTATCTGTGCTGTGCCGGTCTTCCCTGCCAATTGATACCCAGGTACATGAGCAAAATTCGTCTCTCCACTCAGCGACTTTGACAACATTTCTGTTAATGTCTCGGCCGTTTCGCGTGTGATCGGCTGCCCTAGAACTGTCGTCTTAGGCCAATAAACACCATCCGGACCGACAACCTCGAGCACTATATGTGGTTGCACCATGACACCCTGATTAGCAACAGCACCGATGGCTGTGAGCAACTGAATGGAGGTCACGGAAACCCCTTGACCGAAAGCATTGGTCCCTAAATCTGATTCGGTCCAATCTGGATGACGTGGTGTTCGCAGTTGCCCTGAAACCTCGCCTGCCAAATCGATCCCCGTCATTTTTCCAATCCCGAACGCTCTCAAATACTCATAGAACATCGGTGCACCTAGCTTCTCAGAGGAGACATATGCCAAGCACACATTCAGAGAGTGTTCCATACAGCCGAGCATCGTCTGCGGTCCCCATGCGCGACCATCCCAGTTTCGGATCGTATGACCTCCCACTTCGATCTGGCCGGTATCGATGAATTCTTCATCGGGAGTCACCAATCCGGCATCGAGCGCCGCAGCCATGGTTATGACCTTAAAAGTCGACCCAGGTTCATACTGCCCAGCGACGGCGGGATTAATCACGGGCTCTTCCTCGTCGTCTTCACTCTCCTCGTCCGTCCTCTCCTCTGGAGGGAGCCAAGGCTCGTAATTGTTTGGATCAAGAGGCGGCCATATAGCCATGGCGAGGATCTCGCCATTCTCGGGATCCATGACGATCACTTGTCCGCTTTCAGCACCATCAGCTTCAATCGTCTGTATGAGGATCTCCTCCACCATTTGCTGGATGTCGAGATCAATGGTCAGCACCAGGTTGACGCCTGCAGGAGGATCGGGCCTCAGCCTAGCCTCGAGCGGAATGTAACCGCGTTCGATGGTGATCGATCTGCCGACAAGCCAATCATCGTAGTAACCTTCAATCCCGAAGTATCCTTTTCCCTTTTGATTGACGAAGCCGATCACATGACCCGCCAAAGAACCCGCCGGATAAGCTCTGCTCGGAGCGGGGACGAGTGATAAACCACTCAGGTCAGGCGCATCGGGATCAGCTAGAAAACCTTTGAGCACATCAGCAGCGATCTGGTCGACAGTGATGGGCCAACGTTTCCCACCGCTGATCTCGCGTGTCAGGCGGATTCGTAGTTGACCTTCGTCAACCCATTCATACGTGAGTTGGCCATAAACATCGTCGTATGGGAGGACGAGAGCACGAGACAACACAGCCGCTATTTGTTTCTTACTGGTCTCGGTTAGTTGACGAACCTCAACCTCTAGGTAGTACAACGGCACATTCGAAGCCAGGACTCTCCCATCGCGATCGTAAATCACGCCTCTGGTCGGCTCGACCTTGTCCACCTGCTCAGCGACAATTTCCTCGATCGCTGCAAACGCTGGGGCGTAAGGGCCAAACTGAACGCGGATCAGCTGGATCACCATGGCGAGCACAACCGCTGCCACAATGATCAACACCATCCGAATTCGACGTCGAGATGGTTCCTGCTCCATCACTCTTTTTCCTTGCTTCACCAGCCCAGCCACCGAAGAAACCATTCACCAAGTGTTTCGGTGTAGGCAGGAGATAACATCCCCTCACCCGGGTTGGTAGAAGCTGGTGGTCGAGGTGCGACAAACGGTCGCGGAGGCGCATAATCCTCCAAGAGGATGTACTCGATCTCAGACGGATAGGCATATCGAAATCCTAGCCCCAGAGCGCGTTGATACATCCGTTCCGGTGAGGTCATTTCAGCCAAGGTCGCTCCCATTTCAGCGTTATAGCGAAGCAACTCCGCCTGCTGCCTTTGAAGATCAAGGACATGACGCCCCGCTCGCGCATGACGGGCATTTACCGCCAAGTACATTCCACCGATGATCAACAAAGCGATTAGCGGGAGCATGGTTCCACTGGTTAAGCGGATCTGGACACGCCATGGCGCTTGTTGAAAAGCGTGAAAACGACGCCTCATTTCATCCTCATTGCGGACTAAGCAACCTATTTAATGCAAGGTTCATGCCAATTAGATTCGTTCCGCTATCCGTAACTTGGCGCTTCGTGCGCGCGGATTGGACTCCAATTCAAATTTGTCTGGCCTAAGCGGACGTTTTGTGATCACCTTTAATCGAGCCTGATGATCACAGGTGCAGACCAATTGATCCTCAGGGCAAATACAATCCACGCTCTCCTGCTTGTATTTCCTTTTAACCAGTCGATCCTCCAGCGAGTGGAACGAAATCACCGCTATCCGACCACCAGGACCTAACCGGTCGATCGCTCGCTCCAACCCATCTTCCAACGCATTCAACTCATCATTGACTGCAATACGCAGGGCTTGAAACGTCCGGGTAGCTGGATGGATCTTCCTTCGTCCCCGCTTGACCACTCGAGTAATGAGCTCCGCCAACTCATGTGTCGTCTGTAGCGGTCTGGCTTTAACAATTGCCTTCGCCACTCGACGTGCGTGAGGCTCCTCTCCGTACCGAGTGATCAAATCCGCCAATTCTCGCTCGGGCAGGCTGTTGACGAGATCCGCTGCTGTTATTGCTTGTGTTGGATCAAAACGCATATCTAAGGGACCGTTCAAACGAAATGAGAAACCCCTATTCGCATCCTCTAATACCATTGAGGACACGCCAAGATCGAGGAGCAACCCATCCACGGTTTTCCAGCTGAGTTCATCAGCATACACATCTAGATCTCGATAGGAACCGTGTCGTAGGTGGAGACGGTCTCCGAACTCCGCGAGCCGATCGTGCACAAGCTCCAAGGCTCTCGGATCAAGGTCGATCCCTAACACCTGACCGTCGGGAGAGGAAGCCTCAAGTATTCCTGAGCTGTGACCTCCAGCTCCAATCGTTCCATCTATATAGCACCCTCCCGCACTCGGTTTGAGCGCGTGAAGAACGCGTTGGTAAAGTACCGGGATATGTCCACGGACATGAGCGTCGTCAACTGACGCGCTCATTGCTTACCCCGTTGAAAGGTCAAATTCTGAGAAACGACGAGCGTTGATATCCGGATCGGCTACCGAAGTTAGTTCTGCATCCCAGGAACCGGCGCTCCAAATCTCAAAGTATTCCCCCGCACCAATAATCGCCGTCTCTCCGTCTAACTGTGCCCACTCACGAAGATAAGGTGGTATGAGGATGCGACCAGATCCATCAATTGTGACTTCAGTCGCTCTACCGAAAATTAGGCGCCTTACTGCGCGCGCTTCAGGATCCGTGCTGCTGAGACTTCTTGCTCGCTGGGCCAGCGCGTTATAACTTTCTGTGGTATAAACTACTAGGTTGCGTTCGAAACCTTGGGTAATAAACGCTCCTGAGGAGAGCGCCGCGCGATACTTCACCGGGATGGTCAGCCGGCCTTTTGCATCGATGTGGTGAGTGAACTGGCCTAGGAACATGTAGATTTCTCAGCGATCACAATTTTGAACGCCGGC
>CP070708.1:2336546-2339056 GCA_020350285.1 Anaerolineaceae bacterium | reverse complement strand
TCGGTCGCTATCCTGCTCTGGTACTTAACACACCAGAGGATGGTCTCCTGGCCTACTCAGCGGTGTGCACCCATTTTGCATGTCTGGTCAAATGGAACCCTGAGAGTGGGATGATTGAATGTCCCTGCCACGAGGGCTATTTCAGCCCATCTGATGGTTCCGTTATTAGCGGTCCTCCTCCCGAGCCACTCGAGATTATTCAGTTGTTCATCGAAGATGACACCATCTTCATAGGGGGTGAGGCGTGACCACTCAGACCGTTTCCCCCACTACTCAAACCGCTCCAAGTCGAGGCTCACGCTGGTTGAGAGGCCTCCGCGAAGTTCTACTCCACGCTATCCTACAAGATCGTGTAATTCAACGTGCTTATCCGGGAATCATGCACCTATTGATCTTCTGGGGCATGGTCATTCAACTCATAGGGACTGTAATTGTCATCTTGCAGTACCCACTGTTCCTACCGATTGAATTGGCCTGGCCACGCGGAACAGCGTATGTTGGTTTCGAATTGGTTATGGACATGGGCGGTTTGATGATCATCGTCGGTGTTCTGATGGCGGCCATCCGTCGTATCATCCGAAAACCCTCCTATCTCATCAACCGCTGGGATGATTGGTATGCACTCGTCTTGCTCTTCATCATCGCCCTCCTCGGATACAGCACCGAGGGCGTACGTTTGATGTCGGTTTCACCAGAGTGGCGGGCTTGGTCTCCGATTGGCAATCTCTTCGCTCAAGCCTTCACTGCAGCGGGGTTGGACCTCTCTGGTGGATCTAGCTTTCATGATTTCCTTTTCTGGACACATGTTGCGGTTAGCCTGCTCTTTATTGCCAGCCTCCCGTTCACCAAACTGCGGCACATGATCTCTGGGACCATTAACATCATCTTCCGCCCCGAGCTTGCTTCCGGAGCACTTGAGCCGATCGAGGACATCGAAACTGTGGAAAAGTTAGGTGCGGGAGAGATCGACGAATTCCAATCCAATACCCTCCTCATGTTCGACGCCTGCGTACAATGCGGACGATGCGAGGACGTTTGCCCTTCAACATTCAGCGGTATGCCTTACTCGCCCCGATCGCTTCTCCAAGCGCTCTACGCCTCGATGCAGGTGAATCTCATTCAATCTGGTAAATCGAATGGTCCAAACTCGTTTGAAGAAAAGATCGCAAGGGAAAACCCCTGGCTTTGTACAACTTGCGGCGATTGTATTGCTACTTGCCCTCTGTTCATCGACCCGGTACGAGCCGTTATTGAACTCCGACGCTACATGACACTTACCACAGGTGATGTCCCCGGACCGGTCGGCGAAGCTTTGACTCACATGGAGAGAAGGGGCAATCCCTGGGGGCTGCCAAAGGAAAACCACGCCCCCTATCTTCAGGAGCTTGGTGTTCGCATCCTCCAGCCTGGCGAAACAACTGATACATTACTTTTCTTGGGCTGCGCCTTCGGGTATGACAATCGAAGCCAAAATGTCGGTCGGGCGTTAATTGGCTTGTTGAAGCGTGCTGAGGTGGATTTCGCCGTCCTAGGACCTGCGGAAGGATGCTGTGGTGAAACGGCT
Source organism: Anaerolineaceae bacterium (assembly GCA_020350285.1). Lineage (GTDB taxonomy): Bacteria > Chloroflexota > Anaerolineae > Anaerolineales > E44-bin32 > DUEZ01. The sequence goes on along the minus strand of CP070708.1, from coordinate 2,337,492 downwards.
CGTCGTCTTGGCCATGAGTATGTTTTTCAGGTGATGGCCGAGGAGAACATCGCTACTTTTGAATCCGTGAAATTTAACCGCATCGTCACTCCCTGTGCACATGGCTACAACACCCTGAAGAACGAATATCCGCAATTCGGTGGCAACTACACTGTTCTCCATCACACCGAACTCCTAGCTGAACTGATCGCTGAAGGTCGCCTAAGCATGGATCGAGAAGCCGATGATCAGGTTCACACCTATCATGACGCTTGTTATATCGGTCGTTACAATAAAATCTATGATGAGCCCCGAGATGTCCTCGGCGCCATCCCCGCCTTGAAACTATCCGAGATGCCAAGAAATCGAGAAAGCGGATTCTGTTGCGGTGGAGGCGGTGGTCACATGTGGATGGAGATCGATCCCAATACGCGCATCAACCATCGCCGTCTTGCAGAAGTCACCGATGATGCTAAAGCTGATGTGATCGTGACCGGATGCCCCTATTGTCTGATTATGTTAGATGATGCTATCCGTTCTAAAGGCTTAGTGGAGGAGGTCGCTGTCAAGGACATCGCAGAAGTCCTAACAACACATATGGACGATTGATTTGGGAATATTCGGGGATCAGAGGCAGGCTAAACTCTCAAGCGGCTTTCTCTAAGATTTCCTTTTCTATGGCAGACCCAAAAGCTGCCCCAAGAAAGATGATCAAACCGGAGAGATATGTCCATAACATCAGGGTTATGACTGAAGCTAAAGAACCGTAGATCAAACCGTAATTAGGTAATCCTGAGGTCAGGAACCAGCTAAAAAGAACTTTACCTATCTGCCAGAGCGTACCCGCCAAGAAAGCACCAATAAAGGCTGCTCGCCACGGCACGGTGCGATTAGGCAACATACGGTACATTAACCCAAGTAATAAAACCGTCACAATCATATCTAGACCCCGACTCAACCACCGCCC
>CP070708.1:2274295-2336446 GCA_020350285.1 Anaerolineaceae bacterium | reverse complement strand
ATCCCCGAGGTTAAGCGAGAGATCACAACCTAGAACCCGAACGTGGCGTCCGATCAGCGATGCAGAAAGGTCACTGTCAATGATCTGTGAGCCCACGTCGATGATCGAGTCTTTAATCACCGACCCTTCGATAATGCAATCCGCGCCGATCGAAGCATGTGGTCCGATGACGGATTGACGCACCTCTGCGGAGGGGTCGACATATACCGGAGGGTGGATTTCTACACCCTCGCGCGCGGCGGCTTCCTCAGAGTTCGAGCGTATAGTTTCAAGAACGTAGCGGTTGGCTTCCAGGACAGCCTCGGGTGTGCCGCTATCATGCCAGACCTTGACTGGCTCGACCCGCATCTTCAGACCACGTTCAAGCATGATATTGATCGCGTCGACAAGAAAATACTCACCCTTTAATTGGATGTCACGCGCCATCTGCTCCTCAATTGCTTCGAGCAACGTTTCGGAGCTCTGAAAGTAGTAAAAGCCGATTACGGCTAGGTCGTTCCTTGTGTCCTTGGGCTTCTCGATCAACTGCCTCACCCAGCCATCTGAGCCGACCTCCGCCACGCCGAAACGCCTCGGATCGGGTACCCTCCTGACCCATGCTACCGCCTCGGCCTGTTCGGACGACAAGCCCGAGAAATCGCTCTCGATGAGCGTGTCGACAAAGGCCATGATCATCGGTCCCTGAAGTCCTTCACGGGCCAACCAAATTGCGTGGGATTGACCGATCATCTCATCCTGGACCACATAGCGGGTTTTCATCTTTGGGTAAGACTTATCGATATAAGCCTCGATCTGGTCACCAAGATAACCGATGATGAAAATCACCTCATCTACGCTGGGAATGTCCACGAACATATCCAGCACGTAATCGATCATCGGTCGTCCTGCCAGGGGAATCAGGGGCTTGGGTCTCGACCAGGTAAGGGGTCGCAAGCGGGAGCCGAAACCTGCCATGGGTAGCACGATCTTCATAGCGATGGACGCTCCTTATGCCAGGATGTAGCTTCCTGGTAGGCATATGTTGTTTTGAAGAGTATTGCCTCCCCTAGGTGAGGGGCGTTGAGCTGCATCCCGATTGGTAGGCGATCTGTATCGAAGCCGATCGGGAAGGCGATGCCAGGAACTCCGGCCAGGTTGGCCGGTAGTGTGAATACGTCTTCCAAATACATCGACAGTGGATCTTCACTGTGCTCCCCAATGCGGAAAGCAGTCGTTGGCGCAACGGGACAGGCGATGAGGTCCACCTCCTTGAAGGCGGATTCGAAGTCATCTTTGATTAAGGTCCGAACCTTCTGCGCTTGTCCGTAATAGGCATCATAATAACCGGCGGAGAGGGCGTACGTTCCCAGCATGATTCGGCGCTTGACCTCTTGACCGAAGAGAGCACCGCGCGTGGCGAAGTACTGCCCACGTAGGTCTTCGGCCTCGATGCGGGGTCCATAACGAACGGCGTCGTAACGCGCCAGGTTAGCGGAAGCCTCAGCCGGAGCGATGATGTAATACACCGGCAGGGCTAAGTCGGTATGTGGAAGGCTGATCTCACGGGCGACGGCGCCGAGGGATTCGAGGACGCGCACCGCCTCTTGGACCGCGGTCTCGACCTCCCCCTGCATCCCCTCGATGAAGTATTCCTTGGGAACACCGATCCGGAGACCGGTGAGATCAGTGTCGTCGAGAGCGATATTGGGTACGGGCTCGGGCATTGAGGTCGAGTCAAGTGGGTCATGGCCCGAAATGACATGAAATATCGGGAGTAAGTCTGCCGCCGAATGGGCTAGCGCGCCGACGGTGTCCAGCGATGAGCCATAGGCGATAAGCCCGTAACGCGAAACGCGACCGTATGAAGTTTTAATCCCTGTGACGCCACAGAAAGAGGCCGGTTGACGAACGGACCCTCCAGTGTCGGTGCCCAAGGCGGCGTAACACACATTGGCGGCCACGGAAGCCGCTGACCCTCCTGAGGATCCTCCGGGCACACGTGTAAGGTCCCATGGATTAAGGGTCGGACCATAGGCCGAATTCTCAGTGGAGGATCCCATGGCAAATTCATCCGTATTGGTTTTTCCTAACACCACCGCGCCTGAGCTGATCAATCTCTCGACACTCGTGGCAGTGTAGGGAGGGCGAAAGCCCTCCAAGATCCTTGAGCCACAGGTAGTCGGCACGCCCTCGATGCACAGTACGTCCTTGATGGCCATGGGTATTCCCCATGTGAGTGGTGGAGGATCGACGCTTTCCTTGCGCCACTCTGACAGCCGTCGGTCGGCATCTTCAGCTTGTTTCAGTGCGAGGTCGGGCGTGAGGGAGAGGAAGGCGTGGATTTTCGGTTCGAGGGCCTCTATGCGTTCAAGACAAGCTTGGGTTAATTCGCGAGAGGAGACATCGCCAGACCGGAGTGCGGTAGCGGCCTCGAGAAGTGTGAGATCAGCGAGATCGGTCATGTCATGTATCGAGGACGGGTGGAACGCGGAACATACCGTCTTGATCGGATGGCGCGTTACGCAGGATCAATTCCTGAGGTGGGCAAGGACGGACAACATCTGGGCGGAGTGGTGCGCGCAAGGGAAGCACACTTGCAGTTGGGGGGATGGCAGAAGTGTCGACCTTGCTCAACCGACCCGCATAGTCGAGGATATCCGAGAGCTGTTCGGTGTAGCGAAGCTCCTCTTCTGGGGTCAGCGTCAAACGGGCTAATTGAGCGATATGACGAACCTCTTCGATTGTCAAGGCCATGGTAAGTGAATTATAGCAGAGGGGTAGTTGTTACATTAGGAATGCTATTCTGACAAAGGGATTAGGGATCAGGGGTCAGGGATCAGTCCTTAAACCTAATCCCTGATCCCCAATCCCTAATCCCTACCGTAAGTGAAGTGTTATAGAAAAAGAGCGCATCAGCGCCCTTTTGGATATTTCGCGAGTTTGTAAGTTCGGTTATTCTTCGGATACCTCTGATGGATCCTCTGACTCAATCACCTCGACCTTCACGATCTTGGCGCCCAATTCACGGACGGCCACATCGACCATCCCTCCAGGCTTGATCGTGATGTGATGCTCTTCCTCCAGATGTCGTACTTTGATGACCAACGGCGCATCATCCACCAGTGGAAGATCATCCCTGGTTTCCTGCTTTTCATCTTCTTGGAGGAGAGAGCCTTCTCTAACCATATCAACGAACCCCATCTCTACCTCTTTCATTCTAAAACATGAGGACATGAGCTTACCCTTACGTTCTCCATACAAATTCTAGTGGTAGTTTCGCTCACTTGAATGTCATTAATCGTACATTTGGCTGACATTGAGGGAACCACGACTGTTCTAGCTATTGATGTAGGCAGGGAATCCACGCCCGGTCTTTCAACTTTTAATGACATTGTTAGCTCTCCTTCGATGAGCTAAGGACACGCTCTGTTTAATGTCATTCTGAGCGCCGTCAGGCGCGAAGAATCCCTTCGCTGTGGCGAATTCAAAGGTCTCATCATAGGGATTCTTCGCTCGCGCTGCTCGCTCAGAATGACATTTGGTCAGAGTTGATCCCTACAGAAAAAAACAGCGGGTTCGAGACAAAACAGATCGATGGAAAAGAACCGGCTTAAACAATGTACACTTCGACCCTTAGACAAGCTTAAGGCAAAGCAGGCTCAGGAGAGGCGTGGGAGCCGCCTCTACTTGTTGAAGCTTATATGTTAACCGGGTGCCCTATGTGTGGAATCACTTGTGCAGGTGATTGACTCACTGAACCCCATGGGATACCTTGGTAGTAGTAGAAGTGGGGGAATCCACATTTTGTTTGGAGGAGAGAAATGCCTGAGACATATGATGAATTGTCCTTTAGCCAGGAGGTCGATGCGAACCCGGACGATGTCTTTTATGCTTTCACAACGGCTCAGGGATGGCGGAATTGGATGTGTGATTCTGCCCGCTTCGAGGCGCGCCCGGGAGGTAGCTACCAACTGGCATGGAACAACGGATGGTACGCTTCCGGCACGGTGCGTGAAGTCGCACGACCCGAAAAGGTCGCTCTGACTTGGTTGGGTATGGGTGATCCAGGTCCGACCGATGTCACGATCAAGCTGAAGGCGAAGGATGACCAAACGCTGGTGGAGTTGAGCCACTCAGGTTTCGGTCAAAAGGGTGATTGGGCGGAAACCCGTGAAGAGGCGATCAAAGGCTGGGAGCTTGGGTTGGAGAATCTGAATTCAATCTTCAGCACAGGCGAGGATCTGAGGGAGATCCGCAGACCACTCATAGGGATAACCGTCAGCGATTTCAACGAGCAGATCGCCAAGGAACTAGGCGTCCCGGTCCCGAAGGGTGTCCGTGTAGACCAGCCCATCGCGGGCATGGGAGCCGAAGCAGCGGGTATGCAATCGAACGATGTGGTCGTCGAGATGGCAGGTGTGCCGATCACAGGCTTTACCTCTATTGCCGAAGCGCGTCTGGGTAAGAATGCGGGTGATGTGGTCAAGGTTGTCTTCTACCGAGGATCGGAAAAGCATGAAGTGGAAATGGCGCTATCCTCTCAACCGTTCGCAGAGGTCCCGCTTGACCCGGTCGCATTAGCGGAGAAGATCCGTGCCATCGATGCCGAGGTCATGGCCGAGCTTCGCGCGTTGTTTGATGGTGTCAGCGAAGCTGAAGCCGATTATAACCCTGCCCCAGAAGCATGGTCGGCGAAGGAAACCCTGGCGCACTTGATCGTGGGTGAGATGGGGGGGCAGGTTGGCATCACGAGCCTGATCAATGACAACGAACCTGAGTATGGAGAGAACTTCGCCAACATTCGAGTCCGGCTTCAGGCGCTGTTAGCGGTCACGCCAACCATCCCCGAGTTGCTCGATCGTCTTGAGAAGGCAAAAGAGGAGACGGCCGCTCTTCTTGAGCGTGCTGACCGATTGAAAGCGCGCAAGGGGGTCCTGTGGGGGCTTGGGCAGCTTTACCTGCAGCTTCCGGGCGTTCACGACCGCACACACATGGACCAGATGCGGGCCGCGATTGAAGCTGCGCGGGGGAGATAAGCGGCAGGCAATCCTGTACTTACTCCTACAAATGAATAACGATTACAGGCAAGTAACTTCCTGAACCTCATAGGATACTTTGGCAGTAGTACTACTGAAACCTTTTCTATTGGAGGAGAGAGATGACTCCCACAAATGAAGAATTATCCATTCGTCAAGTGGTCGATGCGGCTCCGGACGATGTTTTCTATGCCTTCGCCACCGCCCAGGGCTGGCGGGATTGGCTGTGTGATTCGGCTCGATTCGAGGCTCGAGCGGGAGGCTGCTACCAATTGGCATGGACCAGCGGCTGGTATACGGCCGGCACCGTTCGTGAGCTGGTAAAGCCGGAAAAAGTTGTCTTGATGTGGTTTGGAAAGGATGATCCTGGGCCAACCGAGGTGAAGATTGAATTGAAGTCGAAGGGGGATGGCACCCAAGTTGAGCTGCGGCATTCGGGTTTTGGCCAGGGGGAGGATTGGGAAAAATGCCTGGAGGAGGCGCGCAAGGGATGGCAGGAGGGAATGGAGAACCTAGAGTCCATATTTAGCACTGGCAAGGACCTGCGCATCGTTCGTCGTCCCATGTTGGGTATTTTTCTCAATGACTTTGACGAAAAGATTGCCAAAGAGCTCGGAGTCCCGGTCGATAAGGGTGTTCGAATTGATAAGCCTGTTGAAGGCATGGGCGCTGAACGTGCGGGTCTGCAGCCAAACGATGTGATAGTGGAGTTTGATGGCAAAACCATTCGAGGGTTCGCAGATATGAACACCGCGTTCCAAGGGAAAAAAGCAGGCGAGGTGGTCCAGGTGTCGGTTTATCGCGGATCGGAGAAGATCACAGCAGAAATGGAGCTTTCAAGTCGACCTTATGCGGAATTTCCACTTGATGTGAAATACATGGCACAGAGGTTCCGCGAGATCGATGCCGAAGTTATGGGGGAATTGCGCGCTTTACTGGAGGGGGTTGGTGAAGATGAAGCGGAATTCAATCCCAGCCCGGAGGAGTGGTCTGTTAAGGAAATCCTTGCCCACCTGATCGTATCTGAGCATTACGGACAACATGGGGTTGCTGAGTATATCAACGATGCTCAAAGAGAATTCACCGAAGAGTTTGGCAACGTCCACTCGCAGCTTAAGGCCGTACTGACCACGACCTCTACCATCCCTGAGCTCCTTGATCGGTTGGAGAAGAACAAAGAAGAGGCAAACACACTTATAGAGCATGCTGAGGAACTGAAGTCGCGTAAAGCTGTGCTATGGCGAATGGGCTTCGAAGCATTCCAGTACCCTGGCGTTCATGACCGTGTACATATGGACCAAATGCGTACCACGATTGAGGCCGCACGTAAAGGATGACTTATCGAGAAGAAGACTTGCGAGATGTTAAGAAACCAGGCCCCTCCACGGGGCCTGGTCCATTTTGGTTGACTCATGAAGAGTGGTACAGCATTCAACTGTCGATCTCATCACATATATAAAATCCGGTCTCGATCCACCAACCCACCTGAGATGGATGACGAGCGGCGCGCGGGAAACGTGGAAGCGGTCGACCGCCTGTAGGACACAGGAACGGAAAGGTTACCTCACGCGAATGTCCCAAGGGCTCCGATTCAGGCTCAACGAATAGCAGGTTGGGACCACCGGGTGTCGGCCATAATCCGTAAGAAAGCTCATCCGACCCGTCCGGCAATCTTCCATAGGACAAATTGTAAGCACGCACACTCAAGTAGCGGATCTGATCGACGATCTGTCCGTTAGGTGCAAGCAGATGAACGCTGTCGCCATGATCGTTGAGCGAGATGTGAGTTCGTGATCGGAAGAAGGCAACGTATTCACCTGGTGCGAGGGTCACGCCCGGGAGGATGTAGGGACGAGAGCCTCCGTTGAGGATATCGTCGAGCCTCCAACCTCCCAAGAAGATGGGTGCTCCTCCCTGATTGTAGAGTTCGATGAACTCGTCACCGGTGCTGGCTTTACCATCACCTTCCCAGTCGTAATGCGGACGGATGAGTACCTCGTTAATTCGCACGGTTCCTATGATTCGAGTAGGGGCCGGATTTGGTGTTGGAGATGTGGTGGAGGTTGGTGTTGGGCCGAAACCGGAATTTGGATGTCGCGGGGTGCCGGCTATGGGATTGCCACTCGCATCATGACCCACCCCGCCATAGCCGGTGAAGGTTCTCCAGTTGCCGGGGGTATCGCTTCGACCCATGCGCTCCATACTGGAGTGTGAAGTGACATCACCCGCTGGCCAACCACCACCTGATTTGTTGGCGCTATCCACGACCACCCCGGTTGGATCTTTTAGCCACAAGGTCTCGCCGCTATTTCTCAACGCCCCGGTGTAGATTCGATCCGCCCCAATATCGGAGACAGTTGTGTCATCGGTACGTTCGAGCAGGTAGAAGCTTCGGGAGCGAATCGTCCCGCTCAATGAGACGTTGATGTCCCCGCCATCGGTTAGAACCCATCCGCCGAGATCGATCGAGTGTAAACCAGGGTTGTGGAGTTCAATCCATTCATCGTGAGAACTGGCCAGGGTGCCTGCCCAGGCGATCTCGTTGATCATCACCGACTGAGGAGGGTAAGGGGTGGCCTTGGGTTCTTGGGTAGCGGTAGCGGAAGGCGTTGTCGTAACGCTTGGTATCGGAGAGGGAGTGGTGCTTGCACCGGGTATCACCGTGTTCGTCGCAGTTTCAGTCCACGTTGATGAAGGGGTAACGGTAGGCGTTGGCGAAGAGGGAGCCGTGGAACTGCCCGTAGGTGACGGGCTGGAGGTTTGCGTGGGTGTTGGCGTGGATGTTGAGGTGGGTATGAGAGTTGCCGTGTTCGTTGGTGTAGGTGTGGATGTGGACGAGGGGGATGGCGAGGGAGTTGTTGTCGGAGATGTGGTGGCAACGCTTTGTTGTCTTTGGGGAGGAACCGCAGTTGTTGCATCGGCAGCAGACGCCAGGTAACGGGGAAGCCAGATGGCACCCCCAGAGAGAGTGAACCCGACCAGAAGCAAGAGTCGGGTCGGGTGGCGTACAAACGTCCTTCGGGTCATGATTGCCCCCTGTGACCCGCAGAATTTTCAGTACTATAGCGAATTTAATAAACTTGTCAAATTATGTATGGTCATTCAAATCAATCCACGGATCCATGTGCATACACCATGGCTGACCAGCCAAATGAAATAGATTTGGCGGTCCAACCCTTTAGATTTTCAGAAAGAAGTGGAGAATCTAACGTCAAAACAACAGGTTAGTCTCGCAATTGCAGAGGTGGTGAGTGACTACCGGTGAGGATCAGGATTTCGAATGCTCTCGCCGATGATCGACAGGCAGAACATGATACCAGACATGCCCGATACCAAGACGATGCCATCGATTGCAGTTAGGACGCCGACAGCGAGGAAGATCGAGGAAAGTGTTAGCAAGTAGACGTTCATTGTGATGGGCTCCTGGGCGATCCGGGGGACCAATCTGCGCCGACAGTCATTGGTCCTCCTTGCGCTCCCGCTTCGATTTTTGATCTCCTACAAATCATTCTTCAATCACATTGTATGTTAGGAGGGGCATGATTGAAGTTTGCAACCACCTTACAATCCACACCTCCCACTCATGAATACAATAGTCGCAGCGCTGTCTGGAATCATCCGCAAGGAGGGGAGGTCAAACCAGGTGCAAGGGCGGTTTTTTTTCCTGGCCAAGAGGACAGGTGATCCTTGGTGCCTTGTCCCATGGAAACCAAGCCTCCATACAATTCCATTGAGTGGTCCAGAGAGGGGAGCTTACCGGCCGTCTCACCCCGAACGGGGTTCGAGACGGCATGAATTGCCCCTACATCTTTAAGAAGGATGTTCAACTGCTACCTCCCCGCGAGCTTTACGCTCGCGGGGAGGTGATTCAGCAATATGCATCTTACGACTTGGGGTTTGTGGATTGCAGCTTGGTCCTTGTAGCTCTACGCCTGTTTATCTCCTATCGTCAGCAATTAACCTAAGGCCTAACCATTCTGTAAGGTGATTGCAAAGTGAAACGAGAGCCAATCACCGTACCATGGTAGCGCATCTTGTGGTCGGTGCCCGAGCCGAAGAAAGAGGTGGCTTATGAAATTCCTATATGTGGGCGTGATACTCGGTGTTTTTCTCGGTGTTGGCCTTACAGCACTATACCTGGCGTTAAACGAACGAGATACCGCGCAAGCGGACGAGACCTGGATCGATGAGGCGATTGAACGCGCTTTTGATGCCGTGAATAACTCTCTTGAGAGAGTCTGAGTCGCAACCTCTAATGACATTTCCGCAATGTAAGGCTTGTTGATCGACGCTGAGTTGGGTAGTAAATAGAGTGAAGAAAAGATAATAACTTCCGCTTAGATTATTTATCCCTCGTTGTTTCCACCTTTCCCTAAAAGTATCTCTCAATAAAAAAACATCTGTAATCATAGTCATTGCGGCACGGTCTATGATGTTAAAATTTTGGCTCTGCTCCAAATTTTGTGGAAAGTGGACATAAGCTGATCTTCTTCAGATAAGCATCCTCAGATAAATCGTAGGGACGCCCCATCGGGGCGTCCAGCACCTCCACGACGCCCTACCAGGGCGTCGCTACGAGTCTTCGATCCATAACGGGTTCCGCCCCCTCATCAAGACAGACTACTGGGTATAATCGAGACCGAAGCTATTCTTTGAGAGGAGATCCATGATGAAGGAGCCCGTGGTCATCATCGGTGTAGGGGAGTTGGGCGGTGTTTTCGCACGCGGCTTCTTAAGCATTGGCCATCCTGTATACCCCATCACGCGCGGGATGGATCTAGGGGAAGAGGCGCGGTTGATCCCTGAGCCAACCCTGATCCTGATCGCGGTGGGAGAGCCTGACCTTCACCCGGTGCTGGAGACGATACCGGTTCATTGGAAAGACCGAGTGGCGTTGCTACAGAATGAGCTGCTTCCTAGGGACTGGGAGGTTCACGATCTGTCGCATCCGACGATCATCGTTGTCTGGTTTGAAAAGAAGAAGGGGATCGATGTGAAGCCGAGCTTCCCCTCGCCCGTCTATGGCCCAAAGGCCGAGTTGATCGAGTCAGCGTTGGGCGCTCTCGATATCCAGACTCGAAGGGTTGACACCCTTGAAGAACTCCTCAATGAGTTGGTCCACAAAAACCTTCACATCCTGACGATGAACATCACAGGATTGGTGACGGGGGGCACATTGGGCGATTTGATCGAGAAGCACCAGGATCTAACCAGGGAGGTGGCGGGTGAATTGCTCGAGATCCAGGATTGGCTGACCGGGACTCAACTTCCCGGGGAGGAACTGGTGGGAAGAACACTAAAAGGTTTTGCCTCCTTTCCTGATCAACCTTGTGTGGGGCGCAGCGCCCCAGTGCGCCTGGACCGTGTAATCCGAATAGCCGATCAAGCTGATCTCCTGGTACCGCGCTTGCGGGCAATCCAAGCTGCCCTCGAAACCTAGGGCTTTTTCCTCCGGCTCGTTGAACAGCATAGTTCTTTAAATCTTTAGGATACGAGCAGACGTAGATAACGGAGGTATAAAAGAGCATCTACGAGCTGCCTATGAACCGAAGTGTATTCTGTAAATGTATTAAGCATAAAGGCCAAGCTGATAACACCTCATTGCTTGGACACCCTGTGAATGCCTCAGGGTGTAACCTTTCACTTCTTGGAAACTTGACCTACCGTGAACCGTTCCCACAGTGTAGACAGGGACGGAGAGGATGTCATGGGTAAAAGGGAGGCTCACCTGAGGGATTTGGAGAACCTGCTTGATCAGTTTGTCAAGACGGGCTCGGAACGGGAGCTGGTGGATTATTTAACCTCGAACAGCAAACTCCCTGGTCGTAGAGCGAATTTGGAGTTGGCGGGTGCCTTTCCAGATGCGCTGGAGAAGATTGCCCAAAAGGATAGTCAAAAGTGTTGGGCTCTATGTGTGAGCATGCTTGAGCTAACAGCAGAAGAGGCGCCTGTGAACACGCCGGAGGAGTTCGTACCCTTCTGTGGAGCGGTTGGGATCGGTTCGATGGGCTCGGCTCACCCCACTTTTTATGATCCAGCGATCGTGATGCTGAGGGGTCTTGCGAAGGATTCCCGCTGGAGGATGAGGGAAGCAGTTCGGATGGGGCTTCAGAAATTGACCGAGACACGTGCACATGACACCTTGACGACGATGGAAGCGTGGATTGATGAAGGGGATTGGCTTGAGATGAGGGCGGTTGCTGCCACAGTGGCCATGCCATCTTTGTTGAAGAATGAGGAAATGGCCAGGTGGGCTTTGAGCTTTCATCGCGAGATCTTTAGCCAGGTTATCGCAACGCAGGACCGAAGATCAGAGCCGTTCAGAGTGATGAGAAAGGCGCTGGGTTATACCTTGAGCGTTGTGGTCAGCGCGCTTCCCCATGAGGGGTTTCAATTCATGGCTCAACAGATCGAATCTCAGGACAAAGACGTCAAGTGGATCCTGAGGGAGAATCTGAAGAAGAAGAGACTGGTAAAGAACTACCCTGATGAGGTTGCGAAGATCAAGAACTTGCTCGAGCTATAACCCGATACTGAAGCGCCAATCGTGAGGTATGTATAGGTGGACGTGATAAGCAGCATCTCGAGGGACGAGATTCTGAGGTGTGGAGAGTTGTGAACAGCCTTGCACGATGGGTGGGTTTGGTAGGAGCGGCAGCAGGAATCGGGACCTTGGGTGTCGTCCTATGTGGACTATGGCGGGGGACGAGGAGACCTAAGGGCAGATCGACAGGCTTGGCGAAGTGGATGTTGAGGTGGCCGGTCTATCTCATCATCGGTATCCTCTTCTTTGGAACGTGTTTCCTCCTTTGGCGACCACTTCCACTTTCCTTAACACCGTTGACCGACACCTTAATGCTGGTGTTTGGAGCGTTACTTTACTTCTCTGGATTGACTTTGGTTCTGTGGGCGCGCCTCACTTTGGGTAAGATGTACAACGTGTCGAGCAGCTTGGGTGCACATTTGTATGCCAATCATCAATTGGTCACACAAGGCCCTTTTGCCTTCGTGCGCCACCCAATGTATCTGGGCATAATGGCAGCCTCTGTCGGAGGCCTATTCACCTATCGCATGTGGACGTTCGTGTTTCTAGCCATTGTTTTCTTAGGCTTGGTGGTCCGCGCAAAACGTGAAGAGCAAGCGTTGGCCGCCGAATTTGGAGAGCAATGGGAGAGATATTGCCAACAGGTGCCAGGGTGGATACCACGCGTTAGGCGACGAGATCACAAAACTACTGCGGAGACTTCAGACAAGGAGCCCTAGATGTCGAAGACCTTTCTTTCTCACTTCATAAAAAACATTGCGCCTCATCTGTTTTTGGGGGTGAGATGGCAGGTGCTTCTGATTATCTTGATCGCCCTAACTGTGAATGGGTGTGGCTCGGCTCAAAGTCCGATCGTGACGGAGGTCGCCACAAAATCGGTCGAAGAAGCTCAAGCATCCCCTGTTTACTCCCCAACGATGCAATTCGGGGCAGACCCGAGCACCTTTGACGGGTTCCTCGAAGAGGCTTTCTTCGCACAGATCACGCGAGACCCCGAGTTGATCAGCGAATTGGGATTGGATCGTGTTTTCGGCATGGACAACAACCAACTCACGAATGTCTCTGATGCATATCAAGTTGAGACCTACCAACTGTTTCAGGATCAACTGGACGCCTTGCGCACCTATGACCGCGCTGAACTTACATCTGATCAGCAGCTTTCCTACGATCTGTTCGAATGGTACCTGGAGGATTGGCTTCGCGGGGAAGCATTTAGGTTCCATGACTACCCGGTCAACCAAACGTTGGGTGTACAGAATATGTTGATCGAATTCATGACCGATCGCCACCCTCTTCACAATCTTGAGGACGCGCAGGGTTATATCTCCCGCCTCCAGGGGTTCACGTCCAAATTCGACCAATTAATTGAGTGGTTGCAGATACAGAATGCCCAGGGCATCACCCCGCCCAGATTTGTGATCGAGCGCGTGCTTTCGCAATTGGATTGGTATCGTTCACAAGATGCGGATGATTTCTCACTCTATACAGAATTTGTTGCTAAGTTATCCGATCTAAGCAATATCAGTAGCGAACAGATATCAGAACTAAGCCTCCAGGCTGAACAGGCTATCGAGAGGAATGTCCTCCCAGCCTATGATGAGCTTCATACCTATTTCGGGAACCTGTTGGTGTCCGCTGATAACGATGACGGTTTCTGGAAACATCCCGACGGAGAGGCTGCCTACACCTACTGGTTGAGTCACCATACGACCTTGGATTTGACCGCCGACGAAATTCACGAGCTTGGACTGCAGGAAGTCGAGCGTATCCAGGGTGAGATGGAGGATCTTTTTACCGAGCTGGGAATCACCGGCGACAACCTGGTGATGAAGATGAATCAAGTGACATTCTACGGTGGTGCGATGTCTTTGCGCACCAATGCTGACCGGCAAGCTGTCCTAGACGAATACCAGACCCTGATCGACCAAGCTGAGCAAAACCTCTTCGATTTGTTTGATCTCCGTCCCAAAGCGGATGTCGTCGTTGAGCCAGTCTACGCACCAAACGCCCCTGGAGCGTATTATGTCTCTCCCTCATTGGATGGCTCTCGACCGGGCATGTTTTATGTGAACATGACCGATGTCAACGTTCCTCGCTACAGGATGCCCACCCTGGCCTACCACGAAGCCATCCCAGGTCATCACTTCCAGATCGCCATTCAACAGGAGTTGACGGGGATCCCCTCATTCAGGACAGGGATCAATTACACATCCTATGCAGAGGGGTGGGCGCTCTACGCGGAATATCTTGCCTGGGATGCCGGGTTTTACGATGATGATCCTTATGGAAATCTAGGTCGTCTACAAGATGAATTGTTCCGCGCCGCGCGCTTGGTTGTAGACACGGGCATTCACGCCAAAGGCTGGTCCCGCGAAGAGGCGATAGATTACATGGTTGATAATGTGGGACGCTCACGAATGGACATGACGAGGGAGGTCGAGCGTTACATCGTCTGGCCCGGCCAGGCGACCGCGTATAAGATTGGCATGCTTAAAATCTTGGAGTTGCGAGAGCGAGCCGTGCAAGCCCTGGGCGATGACTTTGATATCAAGGAATTCCACAATCTGATTCTAGGGAACGGCGCCATGCCGTTGGAGATCCTCGAGCGCGTGGTGGATGATTACATCGCCGAGCAGTTAAACGAGTGATCGCCTCGCGGCAGACCTTGGATATCCCTTCGATAAGCTCATAATAGACAGGACAATCCAGACTCAGGGCGATTCAACCACCGGTAAATAATCTGTCCCGTGTCTTCAGACACGGGACAGTTATCATTTCGTCTTTCTACAAGCGCTTTCTTTGCGAAGGGCTTGATCTCAGCGTCTTGATGGTCTAGTGAACGATCAACATACTCGCAGGCGGCTGGAACGAGAGAACGGTATATGTACCGTAGACTGCGCCGATGATCCCTAATACGACCAAAACTCCTGCAAGGATTCGTTTCAGAGGGGTCACCCTTTCAATATCCGTCAGCACTGCATAGGTCCCTGCCAATGCATGAAGCAGAACGGAGAACAGAAAGGCGATATCGATCGCTTTCCAGAAGGGATCAGCCAAACGCTCGAGGACGCGACTGAAATCCAAGTGGCCAGGTGGATAGTGGACCACAATCATATGAAGGGACAAGAAGACGACGAGTGCTATTGCGCTGAGGCGTTGAATTATGAAGATACGCATTAAGTCCTCCTATTTACAGTGTTCCCAATGCGTACAGAACCAATGGTATACCCCCGACAATGGTCAGAAGCGCAGAAATGGCGAAGGCTGCGTAGAACAGGCTCTTCCGATAATCGGTTACATCGAAGTAGTGCACGATAATTAAGCGGATGCCATCAAATCCGTGGTAGAGGACCGCTGCTAGGAGTAGAATTTCAAGAATTTTGAGGACGGGCGATTCAAAGACTTCCAAACGGGCATTAAACGTCTCGGCCCCTTTGGTGGCGGCGCCGATCACCCACATGTGCACGCCCAAGTAAAGCACCAGCACGAGGCCGGTGAAACGGCGAAGGAAAAAGCTGATGAAACCGGTGCTCTTGTACATATGCAAGCTCCCTCCTGGTTAACCTCACTTCAAGTCTTAAACCCCTGGCCGTTCTGCGGACATAATAGGGGCTGAGTTGATGAGCGATTTCTGTCGTTCTCTTCGCTGCGCATCAAAAGCCTGTCGCTTTTGGGCAAGTTTACGCAGGGTCTCGATCGCTTGTGTCGGGTTCAACTCCTTCGGACATGCGTCGATGCAATTGAAAATGGTGTGGCAACGGAAAACCCCGTCATCACCTGCTACATCAGCCAGACGCTCACCCGGGGCACTATCGCGCGGATCCAAAATCCTCTGAAACGCCTTGAGCAGGGCATGGGGACCGATGTATCGCTTGTTGAGACCGATCACCTGGCAGGAAGCATAACAGGCACCACACATGATGCACTTTTCGGCGTTTTTTAACGCTTCGACCTCCTCGGGGCTCATGCAGAACTCCTTCTCCGGGACATCCCGCGGAGGGATAAGCCAAGGTTTAACGCGCTGGTATTGTCCCCAGAAAACGGAGCGGTCCACGACCAGATCTTTGATGATAGGTTGGTAAGGTAACGGCCGGATGGTAATTCGTCCCTTACGATCGAGGTGGTCCTTAAGCGGCTGGTTACAGGCCAACATGTTCTTTCCGTTGACGTTCATGGCGCAGCTACCACAGATCGCGTGACGACATGAGCGGCGGTATGTAAGGCTGCCATCCTGTTCGTTCTTGATCTCTCTCAGCGCATCTAGGATGGTGGTTCCTGGTTCTAAGGTAATAACGAATTCTTTGAGGCGAGGCTTTTTGTCAACCTCTGGATTGAAACGCTGGATACGGACTGTTACGCTCTGTCCCTCAAAAGAACAATTAGCCATATGATTTCCTCGTTTTGGTCAGTATTTCCGCTCTTGTGGCGGAAACTTCTCCCAGTCTATGTTGACCGATTTGTAGCTGAGCTTGGGTTTGTCCTCTTCTTTATGTGCCAGGGTGTGCTTGAGCCAGTCTTCATCGTCCCGCGCGGGATAGTCTGTGCGGTAGTGAGCCCCACGGCTTTCGGTTCGAGCCATGCCACTCGCAACGACCACCTCGCTGAAGGTGAGCAGGTGGTCTGTTTCGATCGCCTCTAAAAGGTCAGTGTTGAAGCGCCCACTCTTGTCCATGATGCGTGCAGATTTGTACCGCTCCTGTAATTCGTTAACCTTGCGCATCGCATTTGCAAGTCTCTCTTCATCACGGAAGATACCACAGTTCTGGGTCATTGTGCCTTTGAGCTCTTCCGCGATTCGGCTCACCGACTCGTGGTTATTGGACGCAGGATCTCCATCCATCAGGTGTTTGATTCGCTCTTGATTTCGCTGTAACGGATCATCGTGTATTGGCTGCAGATCGGCACCATCTTTAACGAATTCCGCCATAGCGCGGCCGGCTCGTCTACCGAAAACGGATGCGCCTAGGAGGCTGTTCGTGCCAAGTCGATTGGCTCCGTGCACACTGATGCATGCGCATTCACCTGCCGCGAAAAAGCCGAGGATATGTGTACCATCGGCATCTGCAATGACCTGACCATTCGAGTCGGCGGGGATGCCGCCCATGCTGTAGTGTGCCGTGGGCTGAATGGGCACGGGCGCATCAATCATGTCTACGCCAGCGAACTTTATGGCCAGGTCACGAACCTGAGGTAAACGTTCGCAGATTTTTTGCTCCCCTAGGTGTCTCATATCTAAATACAAGCCTTGAGAATCGGGGCCAATACCTCGACCCTCCTCAATTTCCATTTGCTCGGCGCGGCTGACCAGGTCGCGCGGCGCCAACTCCATCTTATCCGGTGCGTACCGTTCCATGAATCGTTCGTCAGTACTGTTGACCAAATACCCGCCCTCGCCTCGACACGCCTCGGTCATCAAGATACCTTTTTGGTAGAGGCCAGTTGGGTGGAATTGGACAAACTCCATGTCCATGAGCGGAACACCGGCGTTGTAGCTGATGGCTACGCCATCGCCGGTGTTGGCCAATGCGTTGGAGGTGATCTTCCAGGCACGTCCATACCCTCCAGTACCGAACATCACAGCTTTGGCTCTCATAGTGTAGAGCTTTCCGTTGAGGATATCCAGGGCGACGATGCCGCGGCATATGTTCTCTTCCACGATCAAATCCATGCAATACCACTCGCTGTAAAACTTCACACCGCGCCGCAGTGCTTGTTCGTGGATCGTATGAAGCAAGACGTGACCGGTATAGTCAGCTGAGTAGTTCGCGCGTGGGGCACTGTGACCGCCGAAACGCCGTTGGGCTATACGGCCGTCAGGAAGTCGACTGAAAACGCACCCCATATGTTCGTAGGCATAAATAATTTCGGGCGCTTCGGAGATCATGATCTCGATCGCATCTTGGTCACCAAGCCAGTCGGAGCCTTTGATTGTATCGAACATATGCAGATCCAGGCTGTCGACCGCTTCGCCTCCTGGAGGAATGGGCTCGAGTGGACCGCGCGGTCCGGTTCCCTCCACGGGGCGAACGTTGTTAAGCACGGCCGCGATCCCGCCTTGCGCTGCGCCGCTGTGGGATCGAAGGGGATGGACCTTGGAAAGGACCGCGATGTCTAGCTTCTCTTCTCCTGCGGTCATCGCCGCCCACGTGCCCGCTAAACCTGCTCCCACAATGATGATGTCGTGAGTGATGATTTCAGAATCCGACATCTGCACTATACTCCTGCATTCATGGTATCGTTCGAACTATCCACCACGAGGATCGGTCACGCAAAAATAATTACGTGTTTCTCCTACCATGATCAAGTCTGATGGACTGTCACATTGTGGTTATCAATCTGTGAAGGCGATCTTTTGTTTCTAGCCTCGAGAAAAAACCTTGGGTGAACAGTGAGCACACGCGCCTCTTATGCGCGTGCTACAGCGACCAGCGATAAGCGCATGCTATGAACAACCTATACATTTCGTTTTGAATTGACACGTGTAGCAGATGCCATAATTCTACCCCAGCGGAGAACCGGCGCAAAAGTGAGCATGATCATAGGGAAGGCAGGATTGATAGCGAGAGATCGTTGAAAAACCACGACAAACGGTCCCTTTTGGTACCATAGCTGATGCCTGTATAATTTCAAGGTGGAGCACTGCGCGTTATGGCTTCTTATCAAAGATGGAAGCCAGCGGAGCCACAACGATTTTCTCATCAGCAACGATGTCTGATATCGACTCCTGGACGAATAGGTTCGTTTGAGCAAGGGATGGATCTGACAGAGATTTTTGACCGACCGGCGAGCATTCTGGTTGCAGACGATGACTGGCTAAACCGGGATATGCTCAAGACCTATCTCACCAAGGCTGGCTATGAGGTGGTTACCGCCTCCGATGGGCAGACTGCGCTTGAGCTGGCGCTTCAATCCCCACCCGATTTGGCTCTGGTTGACGTACAGATGCCCCGCATGAACGGCCTCGAGCTTTGTGCAGCACTGAAAAGCTCACCGGGCACGCGCTTCGTCCCGGTGGTGATGGTCACCGCACTCGACAGCGAGGAGGAGGAGCTTAAGGCGATCGAAGTCGGTGCTGACGATTTCATCATCAAACCCTACCGCTCATTGGTGTTGCTCACCCGAGTGCGCTCGTTGTTACGTATTAAGAGATTACATGACGAGATCGAGGCCTACAACCGTCTTTTGCGACAAGTCCTTGACCGCTTCCTCGCCGAGGATGTAACTGATGTCATTCTGACAGACCCTGAACGCTACCTGCAACTCGGCGGTGAGTTACGTCCAGTGACGGTTCTCTTCGCTGATATCCGCGGTTTCTCGCGCTTCACTGAGCTTCATACGGCGCCCCAGGTGATCGAAACCCTCAATCGGATCTTCGAAGTCCTCAGTCAGGTGGTCTTTACCCATCGAGGCACCTTCGATAAGTATCTCGGGGACGGTTTCATGGCCTTCTACGGCGCACCCGTGGCGGGAGAGGACGACGCACAACGGGCGGTTGACTCGGCGATCGAAATGCAGCACCGTTTTCAGGATTTATGCGAGGAGACCGGCGAGGATTTAGTCGACCTCGGCCTGGGCATCGGTTTGCACACCGGTGAGGCGGTTGTGGGTAACATCGGCTCAGAGCGAGTGATGGACTACACGGTTGTGGGCTATGTGGTCAACGTCGCCAAGCGACTACAGGAGATCGCCAAGGGCTGCCAAATATTGATGAGTGAGGACACCTTCAAGCAGGTGAAGGATTTGGAAGCGGAGAAACTGGACGACCTTCAACTCCTTCATCTGAAGGAGCCCATCACCGCATATTTGGTCGAGTTTAACTCATGAGCCCACTGAAGAGGCCCTGACTAAAGAGAAAATTGTGTATAAGAGGGCGCGAGTAAAGCCCGCTCTCCCGCATTTGTGGTTCTCTTTCTCGCTATTATCCAGTGCAGTTAATACTGAGGATCTCGATCGCCCTGTTCGATAATGCTATAATCCCACCGAGCCCCAGTAGCTCAACAGGACAGAGCAAGGCTCTCCTAAAGCCTAGGTTGTGCGTTCGAATCGCGCCTGGGGCATTATGTGAATTTATACAAACGAAAAGGAACAAACATCAAAAGAGGAGGGGTATATGTGGGGCGTGGGCTTTGTTCACGCCCCACATGTACATTTCTAGGAGCCCTATCCAAGCTTTCTATGGTTAACAGGACAATGTGCTACCGGGGTGATTTCGAAACGAGCAAATCGTGAATCACGCATCCTTTCGATTTTACGCAGAGCTAAATGATTTCCTGCCACTGCATCGAAAACAGGTGATCTTCTCACACGCTTTCGATGGTCAGCCGTCGGTAAAGGACACGATCGAGGCGCTTGGCGTCCCCCACACCGAAATTGATCTGATCCTCGCCAATGGTGTGTCCGTGGATTTCAGCTATCGTTTGCAGGATGGTGATCAGATCAGTGTCTACCCCGTATTTGAATCGATGGATGTCTCCTCTGTGCTACGGCTTCGCCCCAAGCCGTTGCGCGAAGTACGCTTTGTGCTCGATACACACCTGGGTCGATTAGCGAGCCACTTGCGGATGCTCGGTTTCGACACCCTCTATCGAAACGATTTCGCTGACGCCGAACTGGCTCGCATCTCGAGCCGCGAGCGCAGGATTTTGCTCACGAAAGACCGCGGACTGCTTAAAAGAAACGAAGTCACGCACGGCGCCTTTGTGCGAGGAATTCACCCACGAGCTCAGTTGATCGAGGTCCTGCGACGGTTCGATTTGGTGGGTTTGATCAACCCATTTCAACGCTGCATACGCTGTAATGGATTGATGAAGCCGGCCCGTAAAGAGGATGTATTCGGGGAGTTGCCACCGCGGATACGTCAGGAACATGATGTATTTCAACGCTGTGAAGGATGTGCTCAAGTTTATTGGCGAGGCTCCCATTATCAACGCATGCAAAGATTTATCTCCCAGGTTTTGAGTGAGATCCAGGAGGGATAAGGAGCCCATCTTATTCAAACTTGTTTTGGATGAAAACGTCTTCTAGCCCGAGATCCCGCGTTGCTCGGGCCAGAAGACAGGGGCAAACGAGGACTCAATGACATGATCGATCATGCCCTGTCCGCCCACCACGACATCACCCACGGCGCAGGATTGGCCATCGTCAACTGATCTTCCATGACGCCGCGCATCCGTCTTATCTCATTCTCCCCCTTATCTTTCGATAGTCTTGTCGAAAGATAAGCAATATCGAAAGATGCGCATGATTGAAAGATTAAAACCACGTAGGTAAACATATGTCGACAATGAGTTCCAACGTAAAAGGCGTTGGCTTTCTTCTATTGGCGATTCTGATCATTTCCGTCCAAAGCATCGCCGTCAAATGGATTGGCGGCGATTATTCTGCATTGGAAATCGTCGCTGTTCGCAGTCTGGTTGCCTTACCCTGCACCCTGCTGTTCTATCGCTACGAAGGCCAGCGAGGGTTGCCCACCACACCGCAGCCCAAGCTCGAGTACCTCCGTGGTGTTTTCCTTTTTCTCTCCTACACTACTTTCATGATGGGGTTGGCTGCTTTGCCGCTGGCGGATATCGAAGCGATTCGTTTTTCGGGTCCGCTGATGATCACATTGTTATCCGTAGTGATACTGGGCGAGAAGGTGGGGTTACGCCGCTGGCTAGCGTTGGTTGTTGGATTTATCGGGGTTCTTTTAATCGTCAATCCCGGTTCGGCAACTTTCGATCTGGGATCTATTTTCGTATTGATCTCCGTGCTTTTCTATGCACTGACGGTCATACTCACGCGCAAACTGCAAACCTACGACAGCAGCGCCACGATGGCTTACTACAGTTCGCTGGTTTACCTGGTTGCCGCACTGGTTTTAGCACCGCTTCCTGCCATTTTTAGAGACACGTCCAATGCCCATCCGAGCGTTGCTTTTCTCATTCGAGCCTGGAGCATTCCGACCTTAATCGATTGGGTCATTATGGCTGGGTTAGGGCTGATTTGGGCAGGTTGGATGTATTTCATGTCGCGTGCCTATAGTGTGGCGCAAGCCTCAATCCTTGCCCCGTTTGAATACGTATCGCTTCCCATCAATATCATGTGGGGCTTTCTCATCTGGCAAGAGATCCCGACGATGATGACATTAGCAGGTGCCTTTTTAACGTTGTTTAGCGGATTGTATGTTTTGTATCGAGAGCGATAGGCTGAAACAGATTTATCCCGAAAGTGTTGACCTAAAAAGCCACTTATAGTACAATTGTTCTAGGTACGGTGGGCGCATTAAATGCTGTCACGGCCGCCCGGGCCGAACGAGAAATCGACCCCCACCGGAAGGGAGCACCCCATGTTTCACAAAATTATTCTTGTTGGCAACCTCGGTCGCGATCCGGAGATGCGTTACACGCCCAGCGGGCAAGCGGTCACCAATATATCAGTTGCGACCAACCGTCGTTACACCGATAGCTCTGGTGAGCAACGGGACGAGACGGTTTGGTTTCGCGTATCGGTTTGGGGAAGGCAGGCCGAAGCGTGCCACCAATACCTGAGTAAAGGCCGACAGGTGTTGGTGGAGGGTCGGATGGTGGCGGACGAAAACGGCAACCCACGCATCTGGACGCGTCAGGATGGTAGCGCAGCGGCTTCCTTCGAGGTGAATGCTCAGACCGTCCGCTTCCTCGGTGGTCGAGGGGAAGCCTTTGGTCCAGACAGCGAGGACGTTGTTATGGCACCAGGGCCCCAGTCTGAGGACGAGATTCCCTTCTAGGCCGTTTTTGAAAGGCCTCAACCGTGAATTATAGGTTGAGGCCTACTTTTCAACCCAGTGGAGCAGATTCATGTCTTCTAAACCTGAGCAACCGGCGGCAGGTCGTATGAGCGTACACATACCTGCTGATCTTGAGCCTACGTACGCCAATTTCGCCATGATCACCCACTCACGCTCTGAAATCGTGATCGATTTCGCTCAGGTATTGCCTCAGGTGCCAAAAGCGCATGTGAGAAACAGGGTCATCATGACGGCACACAACGCCAAATTACTGTTGCGGGCACTGAGCGAGCACATGTCTCGCTATGAGGCTCAACATGGCGAGATCCATCTACCGGAGGGGACCTCGTTGGCCGACCAATTATTCCGACCTCCGCCTACCGATCCAGAATCTGACAAGTGAGACTCATGGATAAACTAGACAAGATTGGCGAACAAATCCGTCTGCATCTCGAAGAGAAGAACGCGGCACGAGATAGAGCCCTTCAGCACTCCCGCACCATGATCCGCCATTGTTCGGTGGCTATCCGAGCTGTTCATCGAGGTGAACGGGCTTTAGCTGAGGAACATCTGGAGAAAGCCGGAGAGCTGCGAATCATCCTACGGGATGAACTGACTCCTTATCCTGATCTCTACCACGCCGGGTACACCATGAGCGCATTTAAGGAGTATGCCGAGGCGAACATCGTCTACGCTCTTTTAGGGGGCGAACCGTTGCCCGATCCGGACGCATTAGGCGTAGAGTACACGGCCTTCCTAGGCGGCTTGGGTGAGGCGGTCGGGGAAATGCGCCGACATGTCCTAGACATCCTGCGGCATGATGACGTGAGAGAAGCCGAGAGGCTGCTTTCCGCGATGGAGGATATTTACGGGCTGCTGGTGACGATGGACTTCCCCGATGCCCTTACCGGCAATCTGCGACGGATCACCGATATGGTGCGAGGTGTCGTCGAGCGTACACGCGGTGACTTGACCACAAGTCTTCAGCAACACGCGTTGAAGGAAGCGCTCGAGTCGGTCGAGAAGAAGCTGGATCGCTCATAAGGCGTGGCTGAGAAGACCCTCCGAGCCTCCGAGATTGCTCAATTCACCTTCTGCCACCGCGCATGGTGGTACGCAAGACAGGGTCATCCCTCTGACGATTGGGAGGAGCGACTGGCGGGGATTCGTTGGCACCGCCAGCATGGGCGCGCCGTTCTAACCGCGGGTTGTATCCGGGTATTGGGTTACGCTTTTATTCTAGCTGCTGCCGTAGCTGGGGTAGCCCATCTGACTGCGCTCGCCCTGAGGTGATCTGTGGTTTACCTGATCCTGTTGTTGTTTCTAATAGGCGTAGGGTTGCTATGGCTGGCCAGGCGCCGACAAGTGGCAACGGGATTACCGCCCGGTCGTGTAATATCCATCGACACTGAGCATCTAGGTCGCCTCGAGCGATCCCTCTATGATCCAACCCTCAACCTCGCGGGACGCCCTGACTATCTTGTGAAAAGATCAGGTAAATTGGTGCCGGTGGAGATCAAGTCCGCGCGCGCACCACTTGGCCCATATCCGTCCCATGTTCTGCAGCTGGCGGCCTATTGCACATTGGTGCATGCTGCTTATGGGCAGCGTCCCGCATATGGGATCGTTAAGTATGCCGATCGTGCTTTTTCAGTTGACTACAATTCATCGCTTGAGAATGAGCTCTTAGATGTGCTGGCAGAGATGCGCCGCGCCGAGCGTCAAAAGCCCGCCCGCTCCCATGAATCTGTGAACCGTTGTCGAGCTTGCGGTTTTCATCAGGTTTGTGACCAGAGATTGGAATGAAGGTGCGGGTCTCGTTCTCTCCGATATAATTACTATGATGAAAACCAAACTACCTCCCCCAAGCAGGATCGCTGTTGCCTCCTATCCTGGTCGTGAAGAAGCGATCGAACTGGCAGAGGACATCGCTGCCTTTCTCCTCGAGCACGGTCTGACAGCCCAACATGAATCGCTCTATGATGAGACATTACGCCGTCAGGTTACAGAGGGGGCGTTCGACCTTTTGATCGCGCTGGGTGGTGATGGCACGATGTTACGTGCCGGACATCTCTGCGGACCGCCCCAGGTGCCGATATTGGGCATTAACGTTGGAGGTCTCGGTTTCTTGATTGAGGTAACTCGGGATGAGTGGCGATCAAAAGTGGAGCGCGTGTTGTCCGGGGACTATTGGCTGCAAGACAGGATGATGTTGCGTGCGGAGCACTATCGCGGAGAAGAGATGTTGGGGTCGTGGGATGTACTCAACGAGTGCACGATTGGCCGCGGGGAGCAAGTGCGTCCGGTACATCTCTTTACCGAAATCGATGGGTTCTACCTGACCACCTATGTTGCCGATTCCTTGATCGTGGCCACCCCCACCGGTTCCACTGCCTATGCCCTTGCGGCCGGCGGGCCAATCCTTCCACCTGAATTACGCAACATCCTACTCGTGCCGGTTGCGCCTCACCTATCGATCGACCGAGCCATCGTCCTGCATGAGGGCTCATGGGTGAAAGTTGCTGTCGGCACTTCCCACCAGGCGACTGTGTGTATAGATGGCCAACTACCGATACCGCTCCAAGATCAAGATCATGTTGAGGTACGAGCTAGCGAGCACACTGTCCAATTCGTCCGCCTACAAGAACCTGATTACTTCTACCGGAATTTAACTTCACGCATGCAGCGCAATCCGGTCGTCGGAGACAAAGAATGACCGATCAAACCATGGTTTGTGCCAATCATCCTCATCGAGAGACGACCTTGCGCTGCAATCGATGCGAGAAACCGATCTGCCCCCAATGCGCTGTTCACACACCGGTAGGTTATCGCTGCAAGGAATGTGTGCGCCGTCAACAAAAAGAATTCGAAACCACCCGTCAAATCGATTACCCGATCGCGGGGCTGATCTCAGCAGTGGCTTTGGGTGTGGCGATGTACTTGCTCGGTTTCCTCGGATGGTGGGGGATCTTCATCGCTCCCGTTGTGGGGGGTGGAGTGGCGGACATTGTCCACAGAGCGGTGGGGCGTCGCAGAAGCCGTTATCTACCACTGGCGGCCGTTATTGGGGGCGCGTTGGGCATCCTGCCCTTCCTCTGGCGTCCGCTTAACCTCTTCATCATCATCTTCGCGTCGGGGGAACTAGGCGCATTAGGAACGGTTTTGTTGCAGGTTGTCGTACCGATGGTTATTGGGGGCGTGATACTGAGTACCCTTTATTATCGTTTGCGAGGGATCCGTCTTTAGAGTATTGCTATGCTCGCTGAACTTCGTATCCAAGATTTTGCCATCATCGACGATTTACAGTTGACCCTTGATTCGGGGTTTACCGTCTTCACCGGTGAAACCGGTGCAGGAAAGTCGATCATTATTGACGCTGTGGAGATGTTGCTAGGAGGACGAGCTGACAGCACGATGGTCCGCTCGGGCGCCGAGGCGGCCATTATCGAAGGCACTTTCCGTCTGGAACCCTCCATTGAGGAGGGCGTTACCCAGATCCTCGAGCGGGAGAGCTTGTCGGATGACCCCGAATTCCTCACCTTAGGGCGTGAGATTAGACGCCAAGGGCGCAATATCTGCCGGGTGAACGGACGAACAGTCAACCTCAATCTGCTTCGAGAACTGGGTGAGTGGCTGGTTGATGTTCATGGTCAATCTGAACACCTAAGCTTGCTGAGGGTTCAGGAGCATCTCCAGCTGCTCGATCGCTATGCTCAGGTCGAGGATTTACGCAACGCCTTCACAAGTGCCTACCAAGAACTTGGACACGTGCGTCGTGAATTATCCGAGTTACGCCAACGGAAGCAGGAGGCCGCTAGCAGGGCGGATCTGCTGTCCTATCAAATCAACGAGATTGAAACCGCTGCTCTCCGGGCAGGTGAGCAGGATGAATTAGTCGCCGAACGCACTCGGCTTGCCAACGCTGAGCAGTTAGCGACCCTGGCGGAGCGTGCAATCGCGGCCTTCGATGAAGGGCCAAGAGATCGCGAAGCCATCACGGATCTGCTCGGACAAGCAGCGCAGGCTCTAGCGGGGCTGGCGAAAATCGATGACGGTATGGAAGGGACGCAAGCGGAGGCTCAAGCGCTCGTCGAACAAATAAGCGAGCTGGCTCGCCGTTTGCGGATCTATCGGGAAGGAATAGAGCATAACCCTCAGAGGTTGGACCAGGTTGAGGAGCGCCTGAATTTAATTCATTCCTTACAACGCAAGTATGGAGATGGGATCGAGGAGGTATTGGGATACGCCGAGACCGCGCGAGCGGAGCTTGAATCGATCACCCATTCGGAAGAACGCCTCCAGGAACTAGAAACCGAGGAGGTCAGGTTGCTCTCCCGGCTGGGCGAACTCGGGGGCGAATTGTCCCAGGCGCGACGAGAAGCGGGCGTGCAATTAGAACGCGCGATTGAAGAGGAACTGACCGACTTACGCATGGAGGGGGCGAACTTTGGGGTGGAACTGCGTTGGGAGGACGATGCGCAGGGTGCTCCGGCAGGGGATCGCCGCGTAGCCTTCAGCCCACTAGGGTTCGACCAAATTGAGTTTCTCGTAGCACCAAACCCGGGTGAGGGGCTCAAGCCTTTGGTGAAGATCGCCTCAGGCGGCGAGACCTCACGCCTGATGTTGGGGCTGAAGAGTGTACTAGTACGGGCTGACCGAACACCCACCTTGATCTTCGACGAGATCGATCAAGGCATCGGCGGTAGGGTTGGTGCGATTGTTGGCAGAAAGTTGTGGGGGGTGGCGCTGAATCATCAGGTGTTATGCGTCACCCATTTGCCCCAGCTTGGCTCCTTCGGTGATCAGCATTTCAAGATCGAGAAAGAGGTCCAGGGTGGACGTACAGTGACGCTCGCCCGACGCCTGACCGAGGACGAACGACTCCCTGAGCTGGCGTCGATGTTGGGAGGGGTTAGCGACCCCAACCTGGAAAGCGCAGCGGACCTGCTTCGCCAGGCAACTGAGGTCAAACGCGTTGCGAAAGTTGAACATTCTTAAATCGAAAATCTTCACCGACAATATGTTCAGGCAGTGGAAACGTAGCCAGATGTAGTCGTGTGTTGCCTAAAGTCACGCCGAGGTTGTGTCCATCCCTAGATACATCTACCAACGATGAAGAAATAAGGGCTTGAAAATGGACAAATTATTTGCACGCAGATCCGCGAAGACCGGTCTTGCCCCTGGCGCACTTGTTCACATTGGTGAACAAAAAATGAAGCATGTGAGACTAAACCTTATTGAGTATGGGCGAGAAACGGATTTTTCGGAGCGGGAGATTTCGAGTCCAATTGAATGCTTTCCGTTTAAAGATAAGCCCACGATCTCCTGGTTGAACGTGGATGGTGTTCATCAAGTGCAAGTCATTGAGGAAATTGGGACCAATCTGGGCATTCATCCTTTAGTGATGGAGGATATCCTCAACACCGGTCAGCGCCCAAAGATTGAAGACTTTGATGAGTATGTCTACATCGCTTTAAAGATGCTTTACTGGAATCAGGACCATGCTGAGATCGAATCAGAGCAGGTAAGTCTGATCTTGGGCGACACGTATGTATTATCCTTTCAGGAGGGGGATGAAGCCGGGAAGGATGTATTCGACACTGTAAGGGTGCGCATCCAAGGAGGGAAGAGCCGCATCGTCAAGAGAGGCGCTGATTATCTGATCTATTCCCTCATGGATGCCATAGTTGACAACTATTTTGTCATTCTGGAGCACATGGGTGAGCAGATTATAGACCTGGAGGAAGAACTTGTCACAAACCCAAAGGTAGATACCTTGCAGTTCATTCACAATCTGAAGCGAGAGTTGGTCTTCTTGCGGAAGTATGTGTGGCCTCTCCGCGAGGTCGTCAGCAGACTTGAAAAGCGAGAAACCAATTTATTCGAGGAATCGACAATTATCTACCTGCGGGATGTGTACGATCACACAATCCAGGTTATTGATACTATCGAAACCTTCAGGGAGATGATTTCGGGGATGCTGGATATCTATCTGTCAAGCGTAAGCAACAAGATGAATGAGGTGATGAAGGTCTTGACTATTATCGCAACCGTGTTTATCCCTCTGACTTTCATCGCAGGTATCTATGGCATGAACTTTGCGTACATGCCTGAACTTCAATGGCGGTTTGGCTACTTCGTGGTTCTATTCATCATGGCCCTTATTTTCTTCGCAATGATCGTGTATTTTCGAAGAAGGCGTTGGCTTTGAGGGCAACTCTCACATGTTGCGGTGGATGAGAACCGATCTGAATCACGCTCGGATTTGATTCAGCACAATCCGTGACTTTAATAGGGTTGAATCTGCTCCTTGTGTGTCTTCACATTCCGTTTTTCATAAACATCAATCGTGATGCAAAGTAAGATATTAGAGGATTAGATGTCTGGGGAAATTTCCACGGAAAGCGATTCTCAGCACTCACCCTGGGAGCGAAGGTTGGGTTTTGCCATACGATTGGCCGGTGCATTCGGAATCGTTTTGGGACTTTTAGGGCTCATCTTTCTTCCATTTATCTCTAATCGAGCAAACACTTTGGCAAGGAGTATGCTGTCAACTACCACCGGGGGAGTTCGGTCAATGACTGAGATGATCCGTGAGGTAGACAACAGCCTGGTTGATGCCGTCGTTGTCTTGGACGGTGCCAGATTGACACTTACCAGTGTTGCGGGCTCGGTGGAAGATTCTAAACCGTTAATCCGTTCCACAGGTGAGCTATTAGGAGATCGAATTCCACAGATCATCGATAACACGCGGCAGGCACTTGTCTCGGCTGAGGATGGTGCGAGAGCGATAGATCAGGTTCTCCGCGGCCTGGCTTCTCTTGGACCCATTACAGGCATTACCTATAATCCGGTTAAACCTCTCGATAAAGCCATCTCCGATGTGGCGATCAGTTTGGAGCCATTGCCTGGTGAGCTTGTCATTGTGAGAGACGACTTAGAATCTGCGACGAGTGATTTAGATGAGGTTACCGAATCTTTGAGAAAGGCATCTGGGGGCCTCGATATATTTGTAGATGGTTTGGTTGAAATGGAGGTTAAGCTTACAAGTCTAGCGGACGATCTGGATGTAGTTGCTGATCAATTGACACAAGCAGAAACAAGAATCCCACCCATAATATCAGGAGTATTGGTCACGGCTGAACTTGTCCTGCTTTGGTTTGTATTGTGTCAATGTGCAATCTTCATTGTAGGAAGTCGATTAATGCGCAAGTAAAATTTACTGTGGATACCCCATATACCTCTCCTTGCTCCTCGCTGGTAGCCTTTCAGAGCGCTCAAAAAGATCCGCCCCGTTGAGAAACAGGGGCGGATCTGATACTCCTTGTGATGATGCCCTGGCAGGACATGCAACTTCTTTTCGTGAGCGTGTACTTAAGCCGAGACCTCTTCTTCGATGATGACCTCGGCACCTTCATCTGGACGGCGGAAGATCACGCCTTCGCTCTCATCGAAGTCCACGATCACCGTGTCACCCTCTTCAAACTCACCTTGAAGGATCTTCACTGAGAGCGCGCTCTCGACATGCCTCTGCAGAGCACGGCGCAGAGGACGAGCGCCGAAAGCGGGGTCGTAGCCTTCACGCGCGAGCCATTCGCGGGCTGCGTCGGTCAATGCAACGGTCAATCCGTGTTCAGCTAAGCGCTCGCGGATTTGTTTCATCTGCAAATCGACAATACGAACCATCTGTTCAGGCGAAAGCGGTGAGAAGATGATGATTTCGTCGATGCGGTTGAGGAACTCGGGCCTGAAGGTATCCTTGAGTTCCTTTTCGATCTTCTCCTCCGCTGCACGCTCTTGGCTTTCTTCGCCCTGGCGTCGGAAGCCTAGTGTGCCGGCTCTGGTGACGAACTCGGTTCCCAGGTTGGAGGTCATGATCAATACGGTGTTGCGGAAGTCCACCACCCGGCCTTGCCCGTCTGTCAAGCGACCATCGTCTAGGATCTGGAGCAGGGCGTTCCACACCTCCGGATGAGCTTTCTCAATCTCATCGAAGAGGATCACGCGGTAGGGGCGGCGTCGTACCGCTTCCGTGAGCTGGCCGCCTTCTTCGTAACCGACATAACCCGGCGGTGCACCGAACAGGCGCGACACGGTGTGTTGTTCGCGATACTCGCTCATATCGATGCGCACAAGTGCGTCTTCGTCGTCAAACATAAACTCCGCCAACGCCTTGGCCATCTCTGTCTTCCCTACCCCCGAGGAACCTAAGAAGATGAAGGATCCGATGGGGCGCCGAGGATCCTTGAGTCCGGCCCGCGCTCTGCGGATCGCATCCGCCAGGGCATGGATGGCTTCGTCCTGGCCTACGATACGCTCGTGAAGCCGTTCCTCCATTCTCAGCAGCTTCTCAGCTTCGGTTTCCATCATTTGGCTGACAGGTATCCCGGTCCACATGGCGACGACTTCGGCGATATCGTCCTCATCGACGATCTCATCCAGTTGGTGGTCGGCCTCCCATTTGTCGCGCTTTTCCCGGAACTCACTTTCTAGGCGTAAGCGTTCGGATTTCTTCTCGGCTGCGCGCTCGTAATCCCGCTCCAGCCCCGCTTTTTCCTCCGCCGCCAAGAGACGATCGATTTCTGCCTTCAAATCTTTGAGGTCCGGAGGCAGAGAATAGAGCGCCACTCGAAGCTTGGCAGCGGCCTCGTCCATTAGATCGATGGCCTTGTCGGGCAAATGACGATCGGTGACGTAACGCTGTGATAATCGCGCCGCGGCCACGAGAGCCTCATCGGAGAAGCTCACCTTGTGGTGCGCTTCATAGCGATCACGCAACCCATGCAGCATTTCGATGGTCTCATCGATCGTGGGCTCATCGACGTACACAGGTGCGAAGCGCCGTTCAAGGGCGGCGTCTTTCTCGATGTGCTTGTGATACTCGTCGAGTGTGGTCGCGCCGATGCATTGTAATTCGCCGCGCGCAAGCGCCGGCTTGAGCATATTCGAAGCGTCCATCGCTCCTTGGGCAGCACCAGCGCCAACCACGGTGTGTAGCTCATCGATCATGAGGATGATATCGCCCTCCGAGCGCTGGATCTCTTCAATAGCGGCCTTCAAGCGCTCCTCGAACTCGCCCCTGAAACGTGAGCCCGCGATCATCGCCCCTAAGTCAAGCGAGACCACCTTGCGACCACTGAGGATCTCTGGCACGTCGTTATCGGCGATCTTTTGAGCCAAACCTTCAACGATGGCAGTCTTCCCGACGCCGGCTTCGCCGATTAACACCGGGTTGTTCTTGGTGCGCCTGGAGAGAATCTGGATCACTCGCATGATCTCCTGATCTCGCCCGATCACAGGATCGAGTTTGCCCTCCTTGGCTAATTGAGAAAGATCGCGCGAATACTTCTCAAGTGTGCGATAACGCGATTCGGCTTTGCGATCCGTAACCCGTTGACCACCGCGGATTTCCTTTACGGCGTCATAGACCCGATCTTTGGTGATACCCACCTCGGTCAACAGGCGAGCGATCGCCGTGTTGCGCTCCGAGAGGATGGCCAGGAAGATGTGCTCGGTCGAGATGTATTCGTCGTTGAGACGATTGGCTTCCTGATTTGCCATGTCGACCACACGCTTGACGCGCGGGGTGATGAAGATCTGGCCCGCGCCTCCCCCGTATATGTTGGCCTTGGGCGTTGTCCGGAGTTGATGGTCAATGCGATCGGTGAGGTCTTCGATATCGACATTCAGCCTCTCTAGGATTTGTGGGATCACACCCTGGGGCTGCTCGATGAGGGCTAGTAAGATGTGTTCGGTGTCGATTTGATTGTGTCCGTAGCGCTGGATAATATCGGCCGCGCGTTGGGCCGCATCCTGAGCACGCTCGGTGAAACGGTCAAATCGCATCATAGGAACCTTCCTTATCGTACGCCTACTACGGCGTACATTCCTTTTCGATTATATCAGCGGGGCTGAAAGCGAACATAAGAATCATATATGAATTTTTCTCTCCAGGCTAAAGGTGCAAGACCGAGGCCAGCGGGATCTCCATCCTGGTTCTACGAGGGGTCCTGGTCTGGATCTGGCCGCTAGAAACTTCGGTGCCACTGTTTGATTTCAACCCTACAATCCATCATTTTGACCACTCTAGCTTGAAAACGAGGGTGATTTGTGTTTGGTTGGGGTAACCCATAGTAGGCGAGGGGAAAAAGAACTGTCGCTGAAAACTCAGCACTCACCATGGGCGTGAAACTTATAGGACCTAAGCTATTCTACTGTGACTTAGAAATTCGCTCTATGATGACCTTTGGAAACAACCACCTATACACTCGTCGCGAACTGTGGACGATCAATAATCTACGTACCACCTCATCCCTCATCCAACCAAAGCATTTTAGACCCGGGTGACGAGTATAGGATTCTGATGTGCAGCGCGGGATTGTTGGGATGGCAGGTCGGTTAATACTCATATTGATGGTCATGAAGGAGAATCCATGGTACTGCTGTTCATCTTAGCCTCTTCGGTAGTGCTTCAGTTTGCTGCGTCGTATGCGGCCTTCAGATTGATCAAGCTGACAAGCGCGCGCGTGGCTTTAATTGCTATTGGGGCTTCCATGGTCCTCTTGGCCATCCCGCGACTGATCGTCCTTTTTCGTATTCTCTCTCAAGCGCCAGGCGTCATGCCAGATCTTACGGTTGAAGTGGTTGTCTTCGCCATCTCGGTGCTCATGGTTGTGGGGCTGATCTCGATCGGCCCACATATTCAACCCTCCGATCTTGCCACACAGGCTCTGCGTGAGAGCGAGGAGAAATTCCGTCGCTTATCAGAGATCGCATTCGACGGCATTGCGGTCACCGAAGATGGTCACTTTGTTGAGGTCAGCCCTCAGTTCGCGAAATTGTTTGGGTATCGACAAAGAGAACTCATTGGCATGAGCGCGGTCGAGTTCCTCGTCCCAGAAGTGCGGGACGATATCCAAGAGAAGGTCTCGGCAGGATATGACCATCCCTTTGAGACCCTATGTATGCGCAGGGATGGATCGACCTTCCCGGTTGAAGTCTGCGGTAAGGACTTCAACTTCCAAGGGAAGGTGCGTCGCGTCACAGCGATTCGAGATATCACCGAGCGGTTGCGCATGGATGAGGAACTGCGTGCCTCGGAGGAGTTGTTCCGAACCTTAACGGGAACCTCACCCGATGCGGTGACCACGACGGATTTATATGGGAACATCATGCAGGTTTCCCAACGAACGCTTGAACTCCATGGATTTGAGAGTGAGGAGAAAATCATTGGGCTAAATGCGATTGAGCTTATCGCTGAGGAGGATCAAGATCGTGCGATGGCCAATATGCAAAAGACATTGGAGGAGGGCTCGATAGGCAATGTCGAATATACCCTGTTGAGGGCCGATGGCAGCAGCTTTTTAGGTGAGTTAAATGCTACACTGTTGAGAGACGGGCATGGGGAACCGAAAGCGTTTATCGCCACCACGAGGGACATCACGGAACGCAAGCAGGCGGAGGAGGCGTTAGGGGAATCGGAGCAGAAATTCAGAACCCTTGCCGAGCAATCCCCGAACATGATTTTCATCAACAACATGAACGGCGTGGTGTATGCCAATCAAAAGTGTGAAGAGGTGATGGGTTACACAAGGGAGGAGTTCTACGAGCCGGATTTTGACTTCATGGAATTGATCGCGCCGGTTTCAAGGGAGCTCATCCAAAAGAACTTCGGACAGCACATGGCGGGAGAAGACGTCCCTCCATATGAATATGCATTGATCACGAAAGGGGGCGAAAAGGTCGAGGCGATCATCACCACGAAGTTGATCCAGTACGAGGAAAAAAAAGCGATTTTGGGAATCATCACCGATATCACGGAACGCAAGCGAGTGGAAGGGGCGTTACGGGAGAGCGAGGAACGCTACAGACAAATTGTAGAGAACGCAACGGATGTCATTTATGGGACCGATATCAACGGAGATTTTACGTTCATCAATCATGTTGCCGAAAGAGTTACCGGCTTTCGAGAGAGCGAGTTGCTTGGGAAAAATTACCTGGATCTGATACGCTCAGATAGGCGTCATGATGCGGATCAATTTTATCGTTCACAGTTCGCCGAGAGGATCCCCAGCACCTATTACGAGTTCCCTGCCGTGACGAAGAGTGGAGAAGAAATCTGGTTTGGGCAGAATGTACAACTGGTGATGGAGAATCACAGGATTGCAGGCTTTCAAGCGGTAGCCAGAGACATCACCGAACGCAGGAAGTCGACCAGTGAAGTAGAGCGCCTCAAGGAGTTCACCGAGAGCATTCTCGAGAGTATGTCCGAGGGCGTTGTGGTTGATGACGCAGATGGAAATTTCCGGTTCGTCAACCAGGCTGCGGCTGGGATGCTGGGATATGAACCTGAGGAGATCTTGGGTCAACACTGGACCAACTTCTTTCCGCCTGACCAACATGCAATTGTCCACGCTGCCAACGAACGGCGTCGTCTCGGGGAGTCAGATCGCTATGAGGTCGAGTTGATGCGCAAGGACGGCACGCGATTCCCTGTGCTTATCAGCGGTTCTCCACGGAATGTGGAAAAAGATCTGAAAGGCACTCTGGCTGTGTTCATGGATATCACTTCGCGTCAGCAGCGTGAGCGGGAGCAGGGCGCCATTGTGGCTGTCTCGACTGCTTTACGCTCGGCCGCCGATCGGGAAGAAATGCTGCCCATCATCCTTGATCAACTCCTCGATTTGTTGGAGGCTGAAGGGGCAGCGATTGTTGTGTGTGATCAGGAGGCGAATGAGTCGGTAGCCGAACTCGCACGTGGTGTATGGGGGGGATGGTCCGGCGAACGCTTGCCCCCCGGAGAGGGGATCAGTGGACATGTTATTGAGTCAGGCGATCTCTACCAGACAGACGACGTTCAACATGATCCGCTCTTCGCTCGACCCGACCTACTCGGTGATGTGCAGGCCTTGATCTGTGCCCCGCTGATCGCGCACGAGGAGACGATCGGTGCGCTGATGGTGGGGCGGAATACCACCTTTGAGGGTGGAGAGGTCCGCATTCTGACCGCGATCGCCGATATGGCGGCCAACGCATTACACCGTACAGCCCTGATGGAGACGCTGGAGCAGCGGGTCCTTGAGCGTACACGGGAACTGGAAGAGGCCAACGAGATGCTCATGGAGCTTGACCAGTTGAAAAGCGATTTTGTCTCCAATGTGTCCCACGAATTGCGGACACCGATCACGAACATCATGCTCTACCTTAATCTAATGGGTCGAAAGGAGAAAAAGGACGAACGCT
Organism: Anaerolineaceae bacterium; assembly: GCA_020350285.1. Taxonomy (GTDB): domain Bacteria; phylum Chloroflexota; class Anaerolineae; order Anaerolineales; family E44-bin32; genus DUEZ01. The sequence goes on along the minus strand of CP070708.1, from coordinate 2,300,898 downwards.
CTCGGTACATGCAGATCTTGATGGCAGAATCAGCCCGTCTTGCCCATCTGATTGAGGACTTGCTTACCCTCTCTAGGCTAGAGCGGGATAAAACCCCTCATGGTTTGGAGCCGCACGTGCTGGACGCGTTGATCGCTGAAATCTTGACCGCTCATCAAGCCCGCGCCAAGGATAAGTCCATCACTATGCGCCATGAACTTAATCCAGAGATACCACCCGTTCCCATCAGTTGGGATCAGATGGTACAAGTATTCACCAACCTGGTAAGCAATGCGCTAGCTTATACACACAGTAAAGGCAGCGTGACGATTTCCAGCGAATTGAACGAGGTTGGCGGCGAAGACCATGTCGCCATACATGTTCACAACAGCGCACCTCCCATTCCGCCTGAAGATCTACCGCACATCTTTGAGCGTTTTTATCGCGGCAAGGTCGGCCGCGAATCAGGTGAGCCTGGGACTGGTTTGGGACTGTCCATCTGTAAAGAAATCGTGGAGTTACACAAGGGACGCATTGAAGTTACGAGCGATAAGGACCGGGGCACAATATTCTCCGTATATTTGTCGCTTGGCTCGATGGAAGCCTGATCTTGGTCGACTGGGCCAGGAGTCCATCTTCGATGAGGAGATTCATGGCCTTACAAATGACCTAAACGAGAGCCAAAAATTGTATGGAGGTCGTAAGGTGGCGGAGCGGAGTTTTGGTCTATGATGACAGTTGATCCCGAGGGTGCTCCACCGTTGGTAAAACTTTCGCGGATGTTGTCCATGAGCTTTGAAGGATTGTGAGCGAAGCGGGCTAGCTTGGCGCAGGACGACCACCGGACGGAGCGACCAAGGATGGGTGTGTGTGAAAGACAAACTCGTGATATCACAACTGTGGAGTAAGGGGCGATGGCCTGGCAGGTGACAGCTTACGTCGCCATCTCCTTGGCAGCGGTCATCTTGCTGATCACGTTGGCGATCTACATCTTTCGGCGCGAGGATAACGGGCGAGCGAGCAAGATCGGCGCCATACTTCTCCTCGCTAGTGCGGCTTGGATTCTAGGTGGAGCGTATGAGGCAGGTAGCCTCAGCCTCGCAAGCAAGATCCTATGGGATAAAATCCAGTTTGTAGGCCTTCTCATCATCCCTACCGGGTGGGTTATTTATATCCAGCAATATACAGGCGGAGAGGATTGGCTTAACCGCCGTAGATTGGTCTCACTCAGCATACTTCCCCTTGTCTTGATAGCCTTGATCCTGACAAATGAATATCACGGATTGATTTGGTCAAGTGTTAATCTGCCGGAATTTAGCCCACATTCCCACTTGGTCAAAGATCGTGCCCTTGGGTTCTGGATCTTAGTCCTACATTCATATTTGATGTTGGGTATTGGAGCATTCATACTTGCACGAATGTTGGTCCGATCCCGGCGTATCCACAGCTGGCAGGCAAGTGTGTTGTTGATCGCGCTTTTTTCTCTGGGGTTGATCAGCTTGCTCGACATTATGGGCTTGCAATTAGACCCGCAGGTTGATTCCACAGCCCTTGCGTTAGCGATCACGATGCCGCTGATCGCATGGGGAATGTGGCGCATCAAATCGAATAATCTCGTTTCTGTGGCACGAGGCGCTGTGGTCGAAGGGATGAGCGATGCGGTGATCGTGCTCGACGCCGAGAATCGCATTGTTGATTTAAATCCTGCCGCCGCGCGGATCATCGGGCGCCCAGTATATGAGTTGATTGGACAATCTGTAGAGGAGGGATGGCCATCGTGGCCGAGTGTGATCGGGGTCTCGGGCTGTGAGGATGTATTTGGGGTAGAAGCAGACCTTGTAGTTAATGGGGACGTACGGACCTTCGATATTCGCATCTCCCCGGTGGATGGCAGGATTGGGCGTTTGGCGTGTCGTGCAGCGGTTTTTCGTGATATCAGCCGACGGAAACAGATAGAAAAAGCCCTGCGCGAGAGCGTGGAGAAATATCCCTTACTGGCTGAACAATCCACGGATATGATCGCCCGCCACGATCCGGACGGGGTGTGCCTTTTCGTTTCGCCGACTTGTCGCCCGCTACTTGGATACGAGCCGGAGGACATGATCGGACACAGGATCTTTGGCCTCATCCACTCCGACGATCTTGATGAATTTGTTGAAGGGATGACCAAGCTTCTGGTCGATCCTACACCTAAATCCTATACCTATCGCCTCCGCCGCAAGAGCGGTGATTACATCTGGGTAGAGACAACCGGTCGTCGGATTATCACCTCCGGTGAAGACAGCGTGGGACCACTAGAGATTATTACCGTTACACGCGATATCACCGAGCGCAAGCGAGCGGAGGATGCGTTGGCGGCCGAGCGAGAGAGACTGGCGGTCACCTTACGCAGCATTGGGGACGGTGTTGTTGCGCTTGATGCCGAGAGGAGAATTGTGGTCACCAACCCCGTCGCCGAGGACCATCTTAAGACCCTGGCCGGGGTGGGTGTGGGGGAGGTCCTCACCCAGCTCGGGGATCAAACCATTGAGACTCTCTTAAGACCTCCTTCCCGAGGCAAGAATTTCCATGAGGTGACGATCGATGGACCGCGCAGGTATTACGAGGTCGTCACGCAGCAGATGGAGACCGGCCCCCAGGTCGGTGGTTGGGTGCTGGTCATACGCGACGTCACCGCGGAGCGGGAAACCCAGAAGCGTATCCAACTGCAGGACCGACTTGCCGCCGTGGGGCAATTAGCGGCCGGGATCGCTCACGATTTCAACAACATCTTGGGGGCGATCATTCTCTACAGTGAAATGTTGCTCAAGAGAGCCGAACTCTCGACCAAAGACCGTGAACGCATGATGACGATCTATGAGCAAGCTGAGCGGGCTGCCACCCTGACGAGGCAAATCCTGGACTACAGTCGTCGCACGGTTATGGATCAAACCCCGATGGACTTAGCGCTTTTCCTTGACGATACCCAGAAGCTATTGGCGAGAACGCTTCCCGAGGGTATCCAGGTCAAGTTCGATCATGGCACGGAGAATTATGTCGTCAACGCTGATCCGGCCCGGATACAACAGAGCCTGATGAACTTGGCCTTCAACGCACGGGACGCCATGCCCGAGGGCGGGGAACTGTGTTTCGAACTCTCTCGCTTATTGGTGGAAACCGATGAACCACCTCCCTTCCGAGATATGGCTCCAGGTGCCTGGTTGCAATTACGCGTATCTGACACGGGTGTTGGGATAGAACCCTATGACCTACCTCATATCTTTGAACCCTTCTTCACTACGAAAAGCCCAGGAGAGGGGAGCGGATTAGGATTGGCACAAGTCTACGGTATTGTGAAGCAACATGACGGATATATTGATGTCAAGAGCGAGGTAGGTGCAGGGACGACCTTCATCATCTACCTTCCCGCGATCGAGGCGCCAGAATGGGCGTCTGTCGAGGCTCTTTCATCTAACTTAATCGATGGCAAAGGCGAGACCATCCTGGTCGTCGAGGACAATGTGGCCACACAGACAGCTGTGCGAGAGATCCTCGAGACGTTGAATTATCGTGTGGTATCGGCCTCAGATGGCAAGGAGGCGCTGGAGATCATTGAAAACTTTGATGGTGCGATTGATTTGGTTTTGAGTGACATGGTGATGCCCACCATGGGGGGCGTTGAGCTGTACCAAGAGTTAATCGAAAGAGGGTTGGCCACCAAGGTTGTTCTCATGAGCGGTTATCCACTAGGAGCGGGGACGCGAGAGCTCTTGGACCAGAAGGGGGTCACGTGGCTTCAGAAACCCATGCGTTCCGACGCTCTGGCACAATTGATCCGCGAGGTTCTTGAGAATCGGATCGTGTGAGGGGGTATTGTTTATTTTATCTACTGAATGCGCAAATTTCCGTTTCTAGGGGCGACCGGCCGGTCGCCCCTACGGTGTTAAGGGATTAGGGGTCAGGGATCAAGGCGAAAACCTTATCCCTGACCCCTAATCCCCAATCCCCTTAATACCTTGAATGATTCTCAGTGAGACCGGTACAATCCCTCACATGGCTTCCACAATAGCGCAGGCGCTCCTCGCTTGGTATGCAGAACATGCCCGCGATTTACCTTGGCGTCGTCAACGAGACCCATATGCGGTATGGGTTTCAGAGGTGATGTTGCAGCAGACTCGCGCCGACACGGTCGTTCCTTATTATTTGCGCTGGATGGATCGCTTTCCGACCGTAGAAGCTTTCGCATCGGCCTCTCGTGACGAGGTGCTGAGGATGTGGGAGGGGTTGGGTTATTACCGACGGGCGCACAATCTCCACCAAGCGGCGCACATCCTTGTCGTCGAATACGATGGCAAGCTACCAAATGAGGTGGACAAACTCAGAGATCTGCCTGGGATCGGGCCTTATACAGCAGCGGCCATCGCTGCGATTGCGTTCAACCAAGATGTCATCGCCATCGATGGCAACTTACGACGGGTGCTCTCGCGCCTCATCGATCTGACGATCGACCCCCGTTCATCGGAAGGGGAACGCTGTTTAAGGTCATGGGCGTTGAGAGAATGTCCATCAGGTCAATCATCCGCCTTCAATCAGGCCTTGATGGATTTGGGGGCGATGGTGTGTCTCCCGCGCACGCCCAATTGCGATGCGTGCCCTCTCGTCCGGTCCTGTCTGGCTCTCAAGCGGGGTGTTCAGGATGAGCGACCGATGAAACCACCAAGAAAGCAGATCCCCCACATCACTGTAACGGCGGCCGTTTTGCGAGATGGTGAGCATGTGTTAATCGGACGCAGACCAGAGGGCGTGCTTCTGGGAGGGTTGTGGGAATTCCCCGGGGGGCGGCTTGAGCCGGAGGAGACGTTGGAATCATGTCTGCGTCGTGAGATAGGTGAAGAAATAGGCGTTGAGATCGAGGTAGGTGCGAGGCTAGGCGTTTTCGACCATGCCTATACACACTTTCGTGTCACCGTACACGCTTTCGAATGCAAACTGATCAGGGGAGAACCTCAAGCGATTGATCATTCGGAGATTCGATGGGTATCTCCAGAGCAACTGAGAGAATATCCCATGGGGAAGATCGATCGGGCGATCTCAACTACGATCTTACAGGCTACGGATCAACCGCCCATTGAGGGCTGAGGATAAGAGCGTGGTGCGCGACCATCTGGACGTAATAGCTTTGGTTAACCCACGATATAACAATCCACCCCCGAGTGTGACCTGTTTCTCCCAAGGTCAATGTGGGCGGTCAAGCATCACAGTGAAATCTTCTCGCATTCAGCTCCTGTACTGGTGAACCAATTTCTGCCCAAGTGGAACAGGGTTTGGACTTGGTCCAGGCGGTATAAACCGTTCTCTTCAAGGATCCCGTGATTTGCGTATGCTGCCAACACCTCACCGACCACGATCTGATGGTCACCGGCTTCGATGTCTTGCACCACACGACACTCAAGGTGTGCAACACACTCCTCGATAACTGGTGGTCGAACGTGCTGTGCTTCCATGGGTGTAAGCCCGGTTTCAGCAAATTTGTCCATCTCCCGCCCGGAGCGGCGACCGCAGAAGAGCACTTGACGGGCGATGTCATATGGAGCGACATTGATCACAAACTCGCCTGTTTCACGAATCAATCCATAGGAAAAGCGTGAGGGACCAATACTCATTCCAACAAGAGGGGGGCTGACACTCACAGGGATGAGCCATGCGATGGTGATGATATTGGACTTGCCCTCGGTGTCGCAGCAGGTCACTAATGAGGTGTTGTATGGATGCAGCAGGTAGTGGAAAGTCGTCACGGCTTGCTTATCATTCATGATCTCTCGCTTTCTATTGTTCTTTGTGGAGCGACCATCTGTCGCGCAGGGAGGGGTAGAACCTAATGGACTTTAATACCGCCAAGAAATAAGTCAATCAATTCATCTGCAGTCTCGATTATATCTTCATGCTCTCCTTGTTCCAACCAAGGCATGGTCATCATGCTGTGCAGCGCCGAGGCGGCCAAGGTTGGATTCACCGATCGAAAAATCCCGTCCTGAATGCCTTGGCGGAGGACGCTCTCAAGGATTTTTCGATAATTCTCGCGTCGGGAGGCGATCCGCTGGTTCGCTCTCTCCCCAAGCCTGGAAGACTCCCGGTCAATCAACACAGCCATCTCTCTATTCTCATCAAGATATACCCATAAAGACCCGAGGATGCGTCGTAGCTTTTCCTCTACGGGTAGATTCATGGCTGCGATCTGAACCGCATCTTGGTGAGTCGCATCCATCTCTTGTTCTACAAAGTAGAGCAGGATCTCCTCCTTACTTGGGAAGTAATCATAAAGAGTGGATTTTCCCATCCCTGCCGCCTCTGCCACTTCTCGCATCGAGGTCTCATGGTAGCCTTGCTTGAGGAAGAGACGCGCGGCGACATTGAAGATGCGATGACGCATCCGTTGGCGCATCCTTTCGGAGATGGGAATCCCTCTTGGCATCACACACCTTAAAGAAACAAGTTCCGACCATCGGTCGCTTCTAGTATACATCTCTGTGGCTCTCGTGTCCCGGTTTCAGCCTGACGTCCTCCTGACCCGGTTATACCGGCGATGCTCGATGGTTTTGCGTTATCTCAATTAAATTGGGCAAAATGCTTCTGCGGTTGGGGTCGGCACGCTACCATGAAATCTTATCGCCCGGTCTAACGGCAAGTCATTTCAAAGGATGCTCCCTCACCGTGTTGAGGTTTGCTATAATGCGATGATAGTTGGGCCATGATCTTGATTCTAAAAAGGATCCACGGAGGAACTGATGACAGAGGATGTGTACGGACGTCTTGCGAGACACTTGGATAACCTGCCCGGAGGGTACCCAACCACAGAAAGCGGAGTCGAACTTCGCATTCTACGCCGATTGTTTACTGAGGAGGAGGCGGCGCTAGCCGTCAACCTCACCATGATAACCGAGCCAGCAGAGGTGATCGCCGAGAGGGTTGATGGGGAGGTGGAGCAGGTAGCCGCCCAACTCGAAGCGATGTCTAAGAAGGGCTTGATCTTCCGACGCCAAAAGGGAGGTGTTCCTCACTATTCGGCCTCTCAATTTGTCGTTGGCATTTGGGAGTACCAAGTCAACAATCTGGACCTGGAATTGATTCATGATGTGAATGAATACTTACCCGATCTTTTTCCGCCCGAGGTATGGCGCGAGGTTCCACAATTACGCACTATACCTGTGGAGGAAAGCATCACCGTCGAGAGTGAAATCATGCCGTATGAGCATGCGGAGACTCTAGTGCGTGAACGAGAGAGGATCGCCGTTGCGCCGTGTATTTGCCGACGCGAGCATCAAATGATCGGAGAGGGCTGCGACAGGCCCCTGGAAGTTTGTCTGGTCTTCGGCACAGCAGCCGATTATTTCGTCGAGAATGGCCTTGGGCGCTATATCAATACAGACGAGACGTTGGAGATCCTAGCGCTGGCGGAAGAGACCGGGCTGGTACTTCAGCCCAGTAATTCCAAGCGGATCGTCAACATCTGTTGTTGTTGTGGTTGCTGTTGTCAAGTGTTGAAGGCTTTCAAGCGGCATCCTAAACCGGCCAGCTTGGTCTCCTCACCTTTTGTGATCGCATCCGATCCAGATATCTGTGTTGGGTGTGGTGATTGTGTCATCCGCTGCCAAATGGATGCCATCAGCCTCGTGGGTGATGTATCGGTGCTGGATCTAGACCGCTGTATCGGTTGCGGATTGTGTGTGACGACCTGCACTTCCGGAAGCCTATATTTGGTACGCAAGCCCGAGGAGGAGCAGGCCAAGATCCCAACCAGCCTCGCCCGGACGTACATTAAGCTGGCCAAAGTGCGAGGTGTGCTGTAACTACACAGCTATCCCTTGCTTGCGGATTTGCACAGAGCACATTGAGGAGAGGGGAACGAATCCCCCTCTCCCTTTTAAGGAGAGGGTAGGGGTGAGGGAGCCTGACTCTTTCGCCACACGAGCAAGTCATTGGTTATTAAATGCGTACCCCATTACATCGTATCCGTTCTAACATAATCTCTCTCCCTTTGGTCCGAAAGATAACATTCTGGGAGGGAGATCTATGAAACGCATCCCGCCAGCATTGGTCCTCTACTTCCTGGCGCCAGCCATCGGCGAGTTGCTCTCGGGGTCAGCGCCACCGATTGAGTTTTTCAATCCATTTGGACTGTTGCTCCTCTCGGCCCTCTATGGTAGCGGAGCGATCCTGGTGCGCGAGTTGGCACTCCACTGGGAGAAACGTTGGCCGACGATCCTGGTTCTAGGGCTGGCCTATGGGGTCATTGAGGAGGGCTTGATGGTCAAGTCGTTCTTTAACCCGGCTTGGCAGGATCTTGGATTACTGGGTGTTTATGGTCGATGGGCCGGGGTCAATTGGGTCTGGAGTTTGTTCCTCACGATCTACCACGCCGTATACAGTATCACCATACCGATCTTCCTGGTTGAGCTCTTATATCCCGAACAAAGGGGTGAGCGCTGGGTTGAGCATAGAGGGATGATTACCCTCTCGCTACTCCTGTTGGCCGTTGTGCTCTTCGGCTTCTTCTTTATAACCGAGTACCGCCCTCCCGCGTTGCCATACCTGGTGACCCTCGTTGTGACCGTAGGGCTGTATGCCCTCGCGCGCCGGATGCCCTCTCATTGGTGGACGCGACGCATCGAACCGAGTGTTGGCTCTCTGTGGTTCGGTTTAGTTGGTTTCGCTGGCACACTGGTTTTCTTTTTCATGCATTGGATTTTCCCCGAGATCGGTGTTCCGGTGCTGCTCACGATGTTGACTGCAGTGCTCTGGGCGTGGTTGATCATCATCGTGGTGAGATACATGTCAGGCGAGGGGGGATGGTCCGATGAGGATAAGTTGGCTCTTGTAAGTGGTGCGTTGACCTTCTTCATCCTGCTCGCACCTATTTCAGAGTTAGGCGCCTCGCGTCCGGACAATCCCGCTGGGATGACTCTGGTAGGATTGGCAGCGCTCCTTTTCTTGATCTGGCTGCGACGGAAAACCCGGCGTCGGATGAGTGGCGAATAGATTCAGTAAGCCCCTTGCCCTGGTGGTAAGTATTTGTGGAAGGCCAAGGGGCAATTCCGGAATATTGACCTTCGGTCCGGAGCTTAAAATACTCATTGGGAGGAGAAGGATTTCTACACAGGTGAGATCTCTATGATGGCATGACGACCATCTATATCAAGGAGGTGTCGGATGGATTTTTCGCAATTGATCAGGACCAGATACAGCGTGCGGGCGTACAAACCAGATCCGGTTGGAGAGGATGAACTGCGCCAGGTTTTGGAGGCAGCCCGCCTTGCACCGACGGCTGCGAATAGACAACCTTTTCAACTGATCGTGATCCACACCCAGGGCCGCAAGGAGGAGTTACGTCGAATTTACGATCGCGATTTTTTCGTAGAGGCTCCGGTGGTTATCTGTGTCTGTGGGATCCCTGGTGGGGCTTGGACCCGAGAGGACAACAAAAACTATGCGGTGGTTGACGTGGCCATCGTCATGGACCACATGATCCTGGCTGCCACCGATCTTGGATTGGGCACGTGCTGGATAGGAGCTTTTAATGAGCCGGCAGCGCGCGAGATCCTGGGTCTACCGGATGGGGTTGAGCCGATCGTTTTTACACCCTTGGGCTACGCGGCTGATCAACCCAAACCAAAAGAACGCAAACCTCTGGAGGAGCTTGTTCGTTACGAGCGTTGGTGAAAAAGCTTCTTTGGAGTCCGAAAGCTCTGCTTGCGCACGCCAAAAGATCTCCTTGAGAGAAGGCTCAACTCAAAAGCAGGGTTTTCACAACTAAGATGACGAGTATATCGAAAGCCCTTTATCCTCGGGATATCGGCATCATCCTCACCTATCGTTGCCACAGTGCCTGCAAGCACTGTCTCTACAATTGTGGGCCGCGTTGGGAGCAGGAGCCGATGTCCCCTGCCGCGTTGCAGGAAGCGCTGGATGCCATTACGCTCTGGCCGATTCCACCTCAGGTGCATTTCACTGGCGGCGAGCCGTTCCTTCAGTTTGAATTATTATTGGATGGTGTGCACTGGGCCGTGGAGCGCGGGATCGTTAACTATGTGGAGACCAGCGCCAGTTGGTGTATTGATGATGAAGAGGTTCATCGTCGCTTTGTCACCTTACGCGAGGCTGGGCTGGAAGCGATCCTGATTAGTTGTTCCCCCTTCCATGCTGAGAAGATCCCGCCAGCGCGCACGCTGCGAGCGGTACAAGCCTCGCTTGAGGTTTTCGGAACGCGTGGGACGATCGTCTATCTGCCCGAATATCTGAAGATCATACAACTTTTCGATATCGATCGGCCCACACCCCTATCGCATTATGAGGAGACCTTTGGCGTTGATGAGGCGGGTCGTGTTTTATGGCAGGGCTACGGGATCATCTCGGGCGGAAGGGCAGGTTATAAGCTAGGGCACCTCATCCCGAAATACCCTGCGGAATCCTTCGCTGAAACGAACTGTATGCTTGACCTCCTCTACGCCCATCACTCTCACTTTGACCTCTATGGCAATTACATCTCGGGCTTTTGTGGGGGGCTGACGATCGGAAGCTGGCGCGAATTACATCAAGTTTTCGAAGACTTCCGTGCGGGTCGTTACCCTCCACTAATCGAGATTCTGATTGCACGCGGGCCGTATGGGCTTGCGCAAATGGCGCGGGAAGATTACGGTTATCAACCAAACCCCGCAGGGTATACGGGTAAATGTCATCTGTGTGTGGATGTGCGCAGACACATGGTAAGGACCGGTGATTTCTTCGAATTGAGTCCACTTCCTTTCTACGATCATCTATAACCATTAACATTTTCTCCTGTTGGCTACCATAGGCACAAATGTGTTCTGATATCACTTGAACCTTCTCACTTAAACTGTATAATTGTATCGAATGTTCTATACAGTTTAAGCGGAGATGAATATGTCTAAAAAATTTATGTTGGTTGTTTTCACTGTTTTGATAATTGCCATATCGGCGTGTGGTCTACAGACTGAGAACGAAGAGGGAGTTCAAGACTCTCAGGGCCTGGAAGGTATACAGGTCACCGATGCATTGGGTCGGGAAATCGTGTTGCCCGATTTGCCTCAGCGCATCGTCGTCCCGGGCAAAGGGACCTGGATGCCCGGGCATGTTTTCTACATGTTCCCTGAAGCATCCGAGCGGGTCTTAGCGATGGAAGAACGGAAAGGTAGTGTGAGTGATTTCCTTCCCTTGATCGACCCCTCTTTCGATATGAAGCCTCACCTCGAGTACGGCGCCGCAGCCGAGCAGATCGCCCCTCTCAATCCCGATGCGATCGTTATGAAAAGCTATATGGCCGAAACACTGGGCGAGCCTTTGGAGCTGCTGGAGTTTCCTGTGATTTATGTGGATCTTGAGACACCGGAGCAGTTCTTCCACGATCTTGCCACAATTGGTCAGTTGCTTGGGAATGAGGAAAGGGTAGCCGAGATCGAGGAGTACTATCAGGCTCGGATCGCTCGTGTCAAGCAGGGTGTAAACGCTACTGACCGTCCCCGTGTGCTGGTGCTCCAGCACAGCAGCACTGGTGAGGAGGTGGCCTTCGAGGTCCCCCCAACTACGTATATGCAGACGATCCAGGTTGAAACGGCAGGCGGGACACCGGTTTGGTCGGAGGCCGCCCAGAGCGGCGGTTGGACGGTTGTCAGTCTTGAGCAGATCGCTGCCTGGAACCCGGACATCATCTTCATCATCGCCTTCAGGGGTGATCCCGACGCCCTGGTTGAGGAGTTAAAAGCCGATCCTACATGGCAGTCGCTTCAAGCTGTCCAAAACGAGAGTCTATTCGCGTTTCCACTCGATCACTACGGATGGGATTTGCCGGACCCGCGCTGGATCTTGGGTCTGACATGGGTTGCCACGAAAATCCACCCCGAGCGCTTTACCGAAGTGGACATGATGCAGGAAATGTACGAGTTCTTCGACCAAATGTATGGGATGGATCGGGCGGCGGTTGAGAATCACATCCTGCCTGTGCTTAAGGGAGATCTATAATTGCGTTTGGGGAAGACGATAGAAGCTCACGTTTCTTCACAGACACAAGAGGACCATGGCCGAAAACCATAAGATCGTAGGGAGGTCGACCACCCGACAGTTTCTCCTGCTGGGGCTCATGGTCCTGGCCGTGTTAACCATCTCCCTCTTCATAGGGCGGTACCCTGAACCCTATTGGATGCCTCCCTCATACCTTTGGCGCGACGAGCTGGCGCAAAGGTTGGTTCTTAATCTACGGTTACCGCGCATTCTTACTGCGTTCATCATGGGAATGTCCCTCGGGGCTTCAGGGGCTGTGCTCCAGATGATCTTTCGCAACCCCTTGGTCAGCCCCGGTTTCTTGGGCGTCTCCCAAGGGGCTGCCTTTGGCGCGGCGGTGAGTATCATCTACCTCGGACGTTCTCCACTTATGATTGAGGCCTCCGCTACACTCTTCGCTTTCTCCGGGTTGATCATCTCTTATCTCTTGGCGCGAAATATCCGTTATGGGAAATGGGTTTTGCGTCTCATCTTGGCCGGTATCGCAACCTCGGCGCTTTTCTCCTCCGGCGTCGGTGTGCTCAAATACCTGGCCGATCCATTGAGTGAGCTCCCCGACATCGTTTTCTGGCTTTTAGGGGGACTATGGTCGGTCACATGGCGGGACTTGCTATATATCCTGCCTGTCGTGCTTGTCGCTTTGGGTGTCCTCTTCTTGATGCGTTGGAGGATCAATTTGCTTGCCTTGCGCGACGAGACCGCCTTTTCGTTGGGGGTGGCGCCTTCGCGTGAGCGTGTTCTCGTATTGGTGGCGGCCGTCGCTGCCACGGCGGTTGTGGTTGCCGTTGCAGGCGTGGTGGGGTGGGTCGGGCTCATTGTCCCACATATCGCACGTCTGGTTGTGGGCCCCGACACCCGCAGAGCCCTCCCGGCCTCTATGCTTATCGGGGGCATCTTTGCACTCATATGCGACAACCTGGCGCGAACCCTACTCGCGGGTGAGATCCCCCTCGGCATCTTAACCTCACTCGCAGGGGCCCTTCTTTTCGTCTGGGTGTTCTTGAGTGGCCATCGGTGGGTGCGCGGATGAATCGTCCCGAAATCATCTCCTTGGCAAGGCTGCGATTTAGTTACACCACATCAGGTCCGCCGGTGTTGAAAGATCTCTCGTTGAAGATTCCCGCTGGAGCTGTGACCGCCATCTTGGGGCCGAACGGTTCAGGGAAGACCACGCTTCTCTTCATCCTTTTGGGGATGCTTTCGCCCCAGAGTGGAGAAGTCATCATCGATGGGAAGGATCAAAAGGGATTGCCGCGCAGCATGCTCAGTCGTTTGATGGGATTGGTACCGGAGGAGGAACATATCCCCTTCGATTTCTCTATCTTGGAGTATGTCCTCTTAGGGCGAGCCCCCCACCTGGGGCTTTTAGAACAGCCCAAGGAAATGGACTACCAGGTAGCGCACGAAGCGTTAGACAGGTCGGGGCTGAGCGCGTTGGCCGACCGCCCGATCCCTTCACTCAGTGGAGGTGAACGACAATTGGCGAAGGTCGCCCGAGCCCTGGCGCAGAAACCGAGGGTCCTCCTTTTTGATGAGCCTACTGCGCATCTAGACCTGAATAACAAGGGCCGTGTCCTGGATATGATCCGCTCGATGGCCGATGACGGCGTGGCTGTGGTCCTGACCACCCATGATCCCAACGCCGCAGCGGTTGTGGCCGATCACGTGGTGCTTCTGAGAGCAGGGCAGACAGTAGCCACAGGGCCCGCGGATGTGGTGCTTAGTTCGGAGAATCTCACGCAAACCTACGGATTGCCGGTGGAAGTGACGTCCGTGCGTGGGAGACCCGTAGTCCTGCCGTGGTAGAGAGGGGTGGCGATGTATAAAAAACGCGTCCCCATGTATCAGAGGATAGCGGAGGCGGTCCGTCAAGATATTTTGACCCGGGATCTCCATTCAGGGGACATGCTGCCGTCAGTGCGGGACATGGCCGATGAGTGGGGGTGTACACCGGGAACAGTGCAGCGGGCCTATAGTGAGTTGAAGCAGCAAGGATTGGTCGTTAGTCGTCCTGGTCAAGGGACTCGAGTGATGACCGAGATTCAGAAAGAGGAGGATATATCCCTCCGCCGTGTCGCCTTGATCCATCAGGCGGAGGCCTTTCTATTGGAGGTTCTCACTGCTGGCCACTCGCCCACAGAAGTAGAACAAGCCGTACGCTTGGCCTTGGATCGATGGCGCGCGGCGGTCCCCCATGAACCGCCGAGTCCACCGGTGCATAGCTTACGGTTTGTGGGTAGCCATGATCCGGCACTCGCGCTCATCGTGTCTAACTTCACTGAGGTTTTCCCCGACTATTCCTTCCAGTTGACCTTTAGCGGCAGCCTGGGTGGGCTGATCGCTTTAGCAGAAGGTGAGGCCGATGTGGCAGGGAGCCACTTGTGGGATACAGAGAGCGAGACCTACAACAGGCCTTTCGTACAACGGTTGTTGCCCGGGCGACGCGTCGCCCTTCTCGCACTGGCGCACCGTCATCTTGGCCTCATTACACCGCCAGGCAATCCGGCTGAAATCACTGGTTTGGATGACTTGGTCAGACCTGAGCTTAGCTTTGTGAACCGCCAACGAGGTGCCGGCACGCGCATTTGGTTGGATTGCCAACTTCGTCAGCGAGGGCTCGAACCGGAACAGATCTCTGGTTATGAGCGCGAGGTTGCGACCCATTCGGAGGTAGCTCAGGCTATCGCCGAAGGCCAGGCGGACATTGGCTTGGGGCTCGAGACGGCTGCGATTGCGTATCACCTTGGTTTTGTCCCGTTAACGACGGAACGATACGATCTCGTGATGCCTGATGCTGTGTGCCGTACTGCGCCCGCACAGGCATTAGCAGGATGGTTAAACACGGAGGAGATCAAATCGGCTATCGTCGGTTTGGGCGGTTATGACACGGGAGAGACCGGCAGCGTGGAATGGGTGGAGTGAACAACAGCTCCCCGCGAGCTTTTAGCTCGCGGGGAGCTTGAATTTAATCGATTCTTGCCCCTTTGCTCCGTGAATCTGCCCTTCTTGTGCTGATGTAGTTCTCAAACCTCCCTAGTTTGAAGTAAAACAATTGTATATTCATAGTGCAAGAAGCACCCTGAGCTTATCGAAGGGTGCTTTTTTCAGTTATTCGTCATCCTTCGACCCTTCGGTTTGCTCAGGACAACGCTGGCTCAGGAAGACTTTCTTTTTAGGGTTTTATTGTTCTCGTCGTGATATGGTATTGGATAGTCTCAAATAAAGCAGCGTCTTCAGCGGTTCTTCTACTTCAATCGGATCCTTTGCTGAGTGCGCGGTAATGCCTGATATAGCGTGCGCTATACTCATCGCGCCCCAGTAACAAATCGATCGCGCGTAGCGCGAGGGTGTACCTCATCGGGTTCGTAATAACACATGTCGCTCCAGCGCTGGCGGCTAAAGCTAAGAAAACTTCGTTAAGTGTATGTCGCTCAGGGAGCCCGAAGGAGACATTGCTGGCACCAAGGCTGATATTGACGCCAAATTCCTTTCGGATGAGCTCGATCGCACGCAATGTCACTACGGCCGCGTTGCTGTCCGCGCCGACAGCCATCACAAGTGGATCGATCACCACATCCTCGACGGGGATGCCAACTTGCGCGGCGCGCTCCAAGATCACCCCGGCGATCGCCAACCTAGTTTCAGCATCGTGCGGAATGCCCTCGTCGTCCATGGTTAAACCAATGACCGCTGCATTGTGATCTTTCACGATAGGAAGTAGTGTGCTTAACGAAGCCTCCTCACCGTTCACAGAATTGATCAGCGGTTTGCCGGGGGTGTGCGGTAGGGCGGCTACGAGCGCGGCTGGATCAGCCGAGTCAAGGCAGATGGGCGCCTCCACCTCCGAAGCGACGATTTTCACCACCTTGGGTAGCAAAGCTACCTCGTCTATGCCGGGCACGCCGACGTTGACATCAAGGATATCTGCTCCAGCACCAATTTGCCTCGAGGCCAGCAGCTTGACATACTCGAAGTCGCCATCCTTGTATGCTGTAGCGAGTTTCTTGTGACCCGTGGGGTTGAGCTTTTCGCCGATGATGACGATTGGCCCTTCGGAATCTATCTGAATTTCTTTGGTCTCGCTGTGCAATAAAGTCTTCATGGATATGTAATCCTTCTCAATACTTCAAATCTCATGGGGTGGGTGCTTGGCCCCTCAATCGCGCTTTTAAATCATCAAATTTATTAGGCTTCTTCCGTGTATTGTATGCTCAACGAGGTTCGTAGACAGCCACTATCCCCTCCTTGAAAGCGGCCACCTCACTGCGAACCCACGCCAGCCAATTGTCTAGTCCCTCACCTGTTTTACATGAGACGGGGAAGAAGGCCAGCCCAGGATTCAGAATCTCCACCCCGCGCTTGAAATATTCCATGTCGAAATCAAAGGCCTCGATCACGTCCATCTTGTTGAGCAGCATGACGTCGACGCCGAGATACATGGCCGGGTATTTATAGGGTTTGTCGTCACCTTCGGGGACGCTGGCGATGAGCACATTTCTGTGGATACCAAGACGAAACCCCGAAGGGCAGACCAGGTTGCCAACGTTCTCCACCACCAACAGGTCAAGCTCGGACAGCGACAGTTGGGGAAGCGCGCCCTGCATCATGAAGGCGTCTAGGTGACATAGGCCTCCGGTATTGATTTGCACGGCTGGCACCCCGAGCTCAGCTACTTTGTCCACATCAATGCTGCTCGCTAGGTCGCCATCGATATAGCCGATGCGGAGCTTGTCCCCCAGAGCCTGGATGGTCGCCATAATCACGCTCGTCTTACCCGCCCCCGGGGAAGCCATCAAATTCAACCCAAACAGTCCGGCATCATTAAGTTGGGCGCGATTCGTTAATGCGGCCCGATCGTTCTCGCTGAGGATCTCCTCGACAACGGTGACTTTCTTTGCCATGAAACCAGCTCCTATCCGAGGGGTAGGGGTGTCACTCGACCTCGATGCTCTCCAGTTGGAATTCACGTCCTGAGACCAGATTCACCTGGTCGCTTCCGCATTGAGGGCATTCAAATTTACGGCCATCGGGCTCAAAAGCATTCTCGCAGTCGTTGCAATGGAAACATGCCCGAATCCGCTCAAAATGGAGCGTGGCCCCCTCTGCGATGGTCCCTTTGCTGATGATGTCCCAGTAAAACTGTACCGAATCGCCTATGACGGCGGAGAGATCACCGATGACCAGGTTAATGCGAGTGATCCGCTTGGCATCACCTGCATGTCGCAGTGCGATCTGGAGAATGTTTTGCGTGATGGGGAGTTCGTGCATTTTCGTTCACATCATGAGTTTCATGGGTTATTCGGATCTATGGCGACTGGATCTAGTGGCTTATTGTATCGTACTCTCAACCTCTACCCAATGGATGATAATGAAACGAGCAGCTTCGCACGTGCCTCGTGATTAACTCGATCCAGGACACTATGATCATCGATCAGCCCCTTTTCTATTTACCAAACGTAAGGTACTATATTCAATATAGCAAATATTGAATATAGTACGAGGAATAAGATTATGGAAGGACACGAACAAACTGCAGAGATGATGAAAGCGCTGAGCCACCCCACTCGCCTGCAGATCTTGGAAGTTTTGAGCGAGGAAGGGGAATCATGCGTCTGTCATCTTGAAAATCGCCTGGGTCAACGTCAGGCCTACATCTCTCAGCAGTTGGCCCGTCTACGAGAGGCCGATCTGGTCATTGACCGGCGTGAAGGCCTATTTATTTTCTATGCGCTGAAGGACACCGCGCTGGGTAACTTATTGCATGTGGCCCGGGAGACGGCTGCAGTTCTTGCCGGAAACAAGGATCAACAACCCACCTTCCGAGAGCTCACAGAGCATCCTACAACTCCCTGTCTTTGTCCAAAATGCACGGATAGTGTGTAAACAGATGATAGATAGTCTAGGCATGATCATGACTTCAAAAGGAGAGGCGTTCAATGCTGGCGATCAAAGTTCTTGGACCTGGATGTGCCAATTGCGATCGATTGTTTCAGTTGACCGAGCAAGCCGTGGAGGAGATCAAGAAGGAGCATCCGGCTTATGAGGCGACGGTTGAGAAGGTGACGGACCCGGAGGCGTTCCTCAACTACGGCTTGTTAAAAACACCGGGGTTAGTCCTGAATGAGAGGCTGGTCATCTCGGGGCATGTACCAGCTATGACACAAATCGTGGCTGTGCTGAGAGAGGCGTTAGAGGTCGATGAGTAGTGTGGTGGCATGATGACATTGGGAGGGTGTCATCCTGAGTCAGCGATGTCCTAGGCACAACGAAGGATCGAAGGATGACGAATAGATGAGGTAGGGACGCACGGCTGTGCGCCCGCCTCGATGCCGATTAGAAGCATAGCAAATTTTCGTAAGGCAATTTGGCAATTAACGCTTTATCAGTGGGCAAATCTCAATACAGGCGACATTTCGATCATCTGACCTGCTCGTAAACTAGACCTTAAGGTGCCCTAAATGACGATAGAGACAATACTCGATTACTTAGGCCGGTTGCTCTGGTCTGGCTGGACAGGGCTTCTGGATTACTTGGCTGCGCATGTTTTGCTGTGCCTCGTGCCAGCATTTGTCATCGCGGGCTATATGAGCGCCATGATCCCGGGGGAGGTCGTCACCCGATATCTTGGTCCGAAAGCGCCAAAGAAGATCAGCTATCCAGCCGCAGCGGTAGGAGGCTTTATTCTGGCGGTGTGCTCGTGCACCATATTGCCACTCTTCGCTGGTATCTGGAAACGAGGCGCGGGTTTAGGCGCTGCCATCACATTCCTTTTCGTTGGCCCGGCGGTCAACATCTTGGCCATCGCCTATACCGGGGCTGCGATCGGGATGGACATCGCCATGGCGCGGATCGTGTTGTCGATCATCTTTGGGATCAGCATTGGCATGATCATGGCCTGGTTGTTCAGAGGCGAGGAGCTTAAACGCGCTGCGGAAATGGCGGATTCCGGGTTGTTTGAGGGGAAAGCGACGGTCAGGTCTGCCGTCTGGGCGGTATTCCTGCTGCTTGTTGTCGTGTTAATCGTGGGAACCCTAAAAATAGACCTGCTTACCGAGCCATGGTTTTCTGTGCAACTCCCCTTTGAGGTTCCAGGGGGTGTCCTTTCAGCCTTGACGCGCCTGAACCTTACACCTCACGGTGCGTTGTTAATCTTGACGCTGGTCCTGACTGCGCCTGTGGCCTATCTTGGTCTGGAGCATGTGTTGGAGCGCTTCAATCGATGGACTTACGCTTCCGTCGCAATGATCGCGCTTATGTTGTTGTTAGCTGCGCCCACCGTGGTAGAGGGAAGCTTGGAAGTCGGAATCACTGGGCGGCTTCTCGTCGAGGCCGTCTTGATCGCTTCCATCGGGGTAGTGTCCGTTCGCAGCTTTGAGAGGCATGAGTTGGCAGGATGGTTATGGGAGACCTGGAAGTTCGTCAAGCAGATCTTCCCTTTGCTGATCGTCGGTGTGGTCGCCGCAGGCATGGTCAAAGCGATCTTACCTGAACAGTGGGTGCAGACGCTTGCCGGCAAGAACACGATCTGGGCCAACCTGGTGGGGGTGCTCTTTGGTGTGTTTATGTACTTTCCAACACTGGTTGAGGTGCCCATCGCGCGCATGTTTCTTGATCTGGGGATGCATCGCGGTCCGCTGTTGGCGTATCTCCTCGCCGATCCAGAATTATCGATTCAGAGCATCCTCGTCACTGGGCGCATCTTGGGACGACGTAAGACCTCGGTCTATATTGTGCTGGTCACGATCTTCAGCACCTTGGCCGGATACATTTTCGGGTATTTCATGGCTGTGCTTTAATCGAGATACCAGGATGAATCAAATCCCATGCCATCTGCGAAGGGGGTTTCTTTGTGGGGGTTAATGTGGAAGGAAGAGTGTGGAGATTCGATGTCCCAACGCGCAAGGCAATAACTGAAGCTGTCACCTCTGGGTGCTAAAGGCTGTTGGTTGAGTTGAGATTGGAGGGAAAAGCATGAAGAGTAACAATCTCAGTTTTGTATCACCAGTTTGGTATCGTTACACTGACATCATCGCCGAACGCGGAGAAGGTAGTTTCGTATACGACGAAGATGGGAACGCGTACTTAGATTTTACAACAGGGATCGGTGTGACCAACACTGGGCACTGCCATCCCGATGTGGTTCGCGCGGTCCAAGAGCAGGCAGGAAAGCTTCTCCACGGCCAAGCGAATATCGTATTCCACCCGCCTCTACTGGCTTTGGTTGAGGAACTCCGATCGATCCTTCCTCCGAAGCTCGATGGGATCTTCTTTAGTAACAGCGGTGCGGAAGCCGTGGAGGGGGCCGTTAAGCTGGCTCGAGTGGCAACCGGAAGGCCGAATGTAATCGTTTTTCAAGGTTCTTTCCATGGACGTACGGTAGGCACGATGTCACTAACGACCAGCAAGACCATTTACCGCGCCGGATATCAACCTCTGATGCCAGGCGTGTTTGTTGCGCCATATCCTTATGCTTATCGATACGGCTGGGAGCCCAAGGTGACCAGTGCGTGGTGTCTGGAAGAGCTACGGCATTTGTTCATCACACAGACTGCGCCGCAAGAGACGGCTGCGATTCTCATTGAGCCTGTCCTTGGGGAGGGTGGATATGTCGTGCCTCCTGCCGATTTCCTGCAAGGTATCCGGCAAATCTGTGACGAGCATGGGATCCTTCTCATCGCTGATGAGATTCAATCCGGCTTCGGACGCACGGGACAATGGTTCGCTTTTGAACACTTTGAGATCACACCAGATATCTTAACCCTCGCAAAAGGTCTTGCCTCTGGGTTGCCGCTTTCAGGGGTGATCGCGCGCATGGATTTGATGGAGAAGTGGACGCCTGGATCTCACGGTGGCACTTATGGCGGTAACGCGGTGGCATGCGCCGCAGCGGCAGCGACCATAAGGGTCATCCGCGACCAGGAGCTGCTGGAGAACGCTCAGGCTCGGGGAGGTCAATTCATGTCGGGGTTGGCTCAACTCCAAGAGACCTACCCAGTGATCGGAGATCTACGGGGCCTGGGTTTGATGATTGGGGCTGAGTTTACAGGGACCGATGGGCGCCCGGATAAAGATACCGCGAAAGCGGTGGTGCACGCTTGTCTGGAGAGGAGACTCCTGTTGCTGACATGTGGACCGTGGGACAACACCATTCGTTTTATCCCGCCGCTTGTGGTGACATCAGAACAGATTGATCAGGCGATAGAGGTCTTCGAGGAGTCGCTTGGGGAGGTGACTGGATGATTCATATTAAGTCCATTCGCTCCCACTGCACTGCTGTGAAGCTATGAACTGTTCATAAGAGAGTGGGAAATTTTCATTCCCGCTTTCCACGCATTTTAAGATCTATGAATCACCTAATAGAATGACTTCAGTGCACTTTTCATCATAGCCAGATACCGCCTGCCCCTGGTTTTCCTGTACAATACTTTATTAGACAACCTCGAGAGCACCATCTGAAAACTTACATCTTGTTGGATCATATGAGATAGGTTATGTCAACAACGGAGATTATTTCTGAGACCGATGGTAACCACAACCAGGCTGGGATATTAGATACCCAACCGCCGTTCTTTTCGACCGAAGAGGCATTAGAATTGGCTAGGGATCTGTACGGGCTTGACGGCACCATTTCCTCACTCGACAGCGAGCGGGACCAGAATTTTCGGATCGATACACCACGCGGAGACCAATTCGTCATAAAAATCGCCAACAGTGCCATGGACCCTGCTGTCCTCATGATGCAGGTTGAAGCCGTAGCTCATATCGCGCGGGTTGATCCCGAGCTACCTGTGCCGCGGGTCCTTTATTCTCGAAACGAATCTGCCCTTGAGAGGATCCAGGCCAATGACGGACGATCTCACTATGTCCACGTACTGACCTACATGCCGGGCTGTTACCCGCTGGATGGGTTGACCAGCCGTGCTCTGTACCGCCCGTTGGGAGCCTGCCTGGCGCGCCTCGCCCGCGCATTGCGCGGTTTCTACCATCCCGCCGCCAAATATGAACTCCTGTGGGACTTGAAGCAAGCTGCAGCGCTCAGAGGTTATTTGCATCATGTACCGGATCCGGAGCACCGCCAGTTGGCTGGCTACTTTCTAGACCGCTTCGAAAGGGTGGTACTCCCTGAGATCCCCAAATTACGTAGCCAGATCATTCATAATGATTTTGTCCCCAATAATTTAGTGGTGGCAGAGGATGAGCCTGGCAAAATCGTCGGCATTCTCGATTTTGGGGACATGATCTATACACCCCTGGTTATGGACCTGGCCATCTTAATCGCTGATATGTTTAGTGCGCAGGAGGACCCTCTAGACTTTGCTGAGGAGGCCATTACGGCTTACCATGAAATCACCCCGCTCGAGCCCCTAGAACTGACTCTCCTATATGATTTGATCGCAACCCGTATGACGATGTTGAACGTGATCGGAAGCTGGCGGGTGAACCTTTACCCGGATAATCGGGAATACATCGCCGGATATGTCGACCGTGTGTGGGTTAATTTGGCGACATGGCGCAACCTGGATCCGGCAGAGGTCACCAGGCGGTATTTCAGGGCGTGTGGGTTTTGGGAAAGTGAAGGCCTCGTGCCATCCAAAAGGGTTTCGAAAGAGAATCGATCAGCCCAACTAGAGCGCCGTGAACATTTGTTGGGTCCCATCGCTTACCTGTTCTACGAAAGTCCCCTCCATATTGTGCGAGGCGAAGGAGTGTGGTTGTACGATGATGAGGGGGACCGCTACTTGGATGCTTATAACAATGTCCCACATGTCGGGCACTGTCACCCTCACGTGGTGAAAGCGATCTCCCACCAGACTCGGAAGTTGAATACCAGTACACGCTATTTGCACGACCTGATCCTAGAACTGGCTGAGCGGATTACCAGCCGGTTGCCGGAACCGCTAAGTGTGTGCACATTCGTGTGTACTGGGACGGAGGCCAACGAGCTTGCCTGGCGTATGGCGAAATTGGTTTCGGGCAATGATGGCGCCCTGATCACCGGGCACTCCTACCACGGCAACAGCGATGCCATCATCGGGTTCAGCAGTGAAGAAGTTCCATATGAGAAACTGCCGGCCCATGTGGCAACCTATTACGCACCGCTTTCCAACACCACCTTTCGCGAACCGGATTCTGGCTTGCATGAGGCCCTCAGGACCTTGGGAGAGCGGAGCCACCGACCAGCTATGCTGATCTTTGACTCAGGTTTCACCAGTGATGGTATTTACACACCACCAAGCGGGTATCTCCGCATCCTGTGCGATGAGCTCCGCCGTGCCGGCGGGTTGTGTGTTTCGGATGAGGTTCAGGTCGGTTTTGGACGTTTCGGCCAGCATTTCTGGGGTTTCGAGTTCGACGATGTTGTGCCAGACATTGTGACGATGGGCAAACCCATGGGGAATGGACACCCCCTCGCAGCCGTGGTGACCCGACCTGTAATTGCCGAAGCCCTGGCTGCTGACACTGGCTACTTCAACACCTTCGGCGGTAATCCAGTCTCCTGTGCTGCCGGACTGGCCGTCCTGGACGTGATCGAGGTAGAAGGGCTCCAGCAGAATGCTCTTATTGTGGGAAATTATCTCAGCGAAAGACTAATGGAGTTACGGAATGACTACCCTGTCTTGGGGGAACCCCACGGAGCAGGATTGCTCCTGGGTCTTGATGTGCTCACCACCGATGGTTCCTCTGATACAGACCTGGCTCGCAGGGTCATGAATCATATGCGTCAAAACAACGTTCTGATCGGTACGACCGGACCAAACCGCAATGTTCTCAAGATCCGCCCTCCGATTGTTTTTAACCAGGAGCATGCCGAACTCCTACTGGCTTCAATTGCAAACGCCCTTGAAGAATGCGTTTAAACCTCGGATTTGCGGACCTTAAAGCCCAATAAGTGATTCTTTTGAGATGTATTTCCCCGCGAGATGTTATTCATTATTAATTAGGGAAGGCGATTCAGAAGACGTCCAAGATGGTCCTTTGATGACAGCAAGACCCGTTATTTTCGCGAGCCTTACCCCTCGCTGGGATGATATGATTCGTGGTATGGTGGTTTTCCAAGCCTTGGCCACACAGCTATCCATAGGGTTTCGTTTTATACTCGACATGAATCTCGTAAGCAGAAGGAAATTCAAGAGTTGAACAGTAAAGGATCGATGCTCAAGAAATCTCACATGGCCGCTATCCTCGAAAGTATTAAGTCTCCGATCTTATTCGCCGATACAGAGCATGTCACGAGGTATATGAATCGTGCAGCAATCGCGCATTACGAAGGTGGAGAAGATCTAATCGGGAGATCATTGCTCGAATGCCACAACGAAAAATCCCAAGCGATCATAAAGGAGATTCTTCATTTGATGATCCACGAAAATCTTGAAGAGCGGGAAATTAGCGAGGAAGAAGGTCATAGGATATTTATGCGTGTTGTAAGAGATTCAAATGGGCGAGTTCTTGGATACTATGAGAGATACGAACCTATAGTAGATAAGTAAATATCTATGCTTGGAAATTGGGCAATGTTTTTTGGCCCTACTCGAGAATCGCCTCCCCTGCTACGAACCAATTTGAGCAGCCGTGAGGGTTGAATCAAACCATTCCATATGCATTACTTGAAACAGTCCGTACGGTTCAAAAGATGTGATGCATGATAACCGAATTTGATGAGATGTATCTCGATAGGCTGTCAAGTGACAGATGCTGGCTCAGCTTAAATGATATTGGATCGGTAATAACATGAAAATCTTGCGCGTCAACCTTGAGACCGACGACATCCGCTACGAACAAGTGCCCGAAACCTGGCAGCGGCTGGGCGGGCGCGGGTTGGTGGCTCGCTTTCTGCTCGATGAAGTCCCACCCAGATGCGACCCGCTTGGTCCTCATAACAAGTTGATATGGGCTCCAGGTCTTTTAACTGGACACATGCTGTCTAGTTGCGACCGTATTTCAGTAGGCGGAAAAAGCCCCTTGACCGGTGGTGTCAAGGAGTCTAACGCGGGTGGGACCACAGGTTTGCGGATGGTTTGGCTAGGGCTTCAGGCGGTAATCCTGGAGGGTGGTCCTCCACTAGATAAGAGCTGGAAGATACTCTACATCAATGCTGAGGGTGCGCGGCTGGAGCCGGCGGATGATTTTGTTGGCCTCGGTCTCAAAGATACGGCCGAGCGACTGATTGAGCGTTATGATAGCAGGATTGGAATCTCTGCCATAGGTCCTGGAGGTGAGCGGCTATATCAAGCGGCGGGCGTCACCCATATCGACAAAGACCGCAACCTTACACGTATCTCGGCGCGCGGTGGACTGGGCGCCGTGATGGGGTCCAAACGACTGAAAGCGATCGTATTGGATCAACCGAGAAGCAACAAACCACGATTGGTGGACGAAACGCTCTTCGGAGAATCATCGCGTCGCTACCTTCAGGGGTTACATGAACATCCGCAGACCGAGACTTACAAAGAATTCGGAACTGCGGCCATGGTCAATATGTGCAACACTTTCGGTGGCATGCCTACTCATAATTTTTCGGCGGGCAACTTCGATGCTGCGGAAAAGATCAGTGGGGAATCAATTCGTGATCTCAATCGATCTCGCGGTGGAGAAATCTCGCACGCCTGCATGCCGGGGTGCACCATCCGCTGCTCGAATCTATATGCCGGGCCGGAGGGTGAAACCCTCGTCACACCATTAGAGTTCGAGACGCTAGGATTGATGGGATCCAACCTGGGTATCGATGATCCAGATATCATTGCGCGCCTCAATCACATTGCCAATGATATGGGGGTGGATACCATCGACGTGGGTGCGGCGTTGGGAATCGCAGCGGAAGCTGGACTGATGGATTTTGGTGATTCTGAGCGCGCATTACAGCTTATGGAAGAGATTGCGAGAGGGACTCCATTGGGCCACAACCTCGGCAATGGCGCAGCGCATGCGGCGAAGGTTTTCGGGATTCACCGGGTGCCAATCGTAAAAGGACAGGCGATTTCAGCCTATGATCCTCGTGCGATCAAGGGAACAGGAGTCACATATGCCACCTCTCCACAGGGCGCGGACCACACCTGTGGGCTGACAATCCGTGCAAAAATTGATCATCTCGATGCCAGCGGACAGGTCGAGGTCTCTCGCAACGGTCAATACAACGTGGCCGCCTATGACACACTCGGTGTGTGCGCCATGGGAACCTTTGGCTTCTCTACCGATAATACGATCATCCCGGATCTGATCAATGCAAAGTATGGCTGGGGCGTTGGTGAAGAGTATCTTCGTAAGCTTGGCCGTGAGGTGATCTTAATGGAGCGTGAGTTTAACACCAGGGCGGGTTTTACCAAGGAAGATGACCGCCTTCCAGAATGGATGGTGCACGAGAAGCTGCCTCCGCATGATAGCGTGTTCGATGTGCCGGACAGTGAGTTAGACACAATATTCGATACACCCTAGATGTCGCCACGATCCGAGTAATTCACAAAAAAATATATCGCCACTGTGACGGCGATACGCTTGGAAATTAATTTTCGCGATGGATATAATCAGTCAATTATCTACCAAGCTGGAAACCTACCCCACCTAGAGACCCCAAGCAA
>CP070708.1:2260600-2274195 GCA_020350285.1 Anaerolineaceae bacterium | reverse complement strand
ATCGCATTGGTTTATGGTGTAACTGTCGATTAATGTCCCGCCGTTTTCCAGGTCTTCAATGTTGTAGAACTCGAAGGTGAGTTCGCATTCTGTTGCAGTGATGAGTTGTGTTCCAGCTATTTCGTTATAGCGGAACTGGCTTTCTGGAACAGGTTCACCAAAATCGGAGAACCATCTGGGCAATACCAAACCATTGATGAAATACATCACACCGTCGGCTTCCAGACGTTCATAGAAATGGCTGTGGGCAGTGAGTACAGCATCCGCGCCCCATTCGGCAAACGGCCATTGCAGATCGGGTCTTGAGCCGTAACTACGGTAGGTGCTGCCGTCAGATGCAGTAGCAAGGTGGGTATTTCCATCAGATGAGTAGGGTGGATGGTGGAAATAGACAACTTGCCAGGGCGCAGTTGAAGCGGTCATCCGCTCTTGTAACCATTGAGCCTGTACTGAATCGGCAGTGATGCCGTCTGGTTCTTGTTCATTGCTGTTCAGGGCAAAGAAATGTACCGGCCCCCAGACGAAATCATAATAACGCTCGTTGCCCGGCAATTCAAAGTAATCAAAGTAATATTGAATGTCTCCGACATCCCAGGCGTGATTGCCCAACGATGGGAAAAAGCGGTTGATGTCCGCACCTTCACCATACTCACCAACATAAGGATAGATAAAATCGTGATAATATATCCCCACATTTTGATCGATGGGGCGGGATAGATAGTTATTATCCCCCATGGTGATAATGAAGTCAGGCTCCCAATTATGAACTAAGGTGGAAACTTCCTCTGCATTGGGATAACTTGCCAGACCATAACAACCTATAGCGGTGAAGCGAATTGTGTCATCGGACGCAATCGGTGGAACAGATTGTTTCATTATTCCTAAAGAATCTTCAGGGGGTGGAGGCACCTGAGTTGTCTGCGTTGTCGATGATATGAGCTGCTCTGTGGGCGGTTCTTCTGATTGTGTGCTGCTAGCAACTGATGTGCTGCATGCGGCTAATATCCAGGCCAAGACCAAAAAGATGCTGAAAGCTCGTTTTATCTGCAAGTGACAACTCCATAGGTTTAGGATTTATCTGACTCAATACGGATGCCTAACGGCTTTGAGCTGAGCAGCTCGCTTTCCTCTCCGGCCTTACGCCAACTCTAGGCAAATCCGACTGAATCTCGAGTCTGCTCCAGCGATTGGTTGGGCGCTTTCTACTCGGACATTTCTATTGGCTTTCTTCCTGCTTCAACATAATGTTCTGGATAAATTGATCCAGGATTTCTTCCGAAAAGTGTTCTCCTTTTCTTACTTTTAGTCGGCAGTTCGGTATCATCTTCGCAGTCATTTTTGCTGTGACGAATGGTACCTCCCTATCCGTCTGACTATGCTCCATGTACACCGTTTTGCTTAATTCTGAAAGCACAAATCCCCAGCCTATGCATCGTAACCGCAAATCCTGCGCTACACCAAAACAGTCATTCATCATTGAGTCCTTGATATCATCTCTCAATAGGTCTTCTTCTGTGACATTCGAGAAGAATATTTCTTTCGCCACCCTTGCCATCTCGGCAATGCTTGCATTCTTTTCGACAGGATAAGGCCATAACTCAAGCACTTGGTCATCATATAGTGCCGGCGTCCCACTGAAAATGTATATACGTCGGACTTTGTCTGGTATCTTATATCCAATTGCGTAGCTGTAGGGTGCTCCTGATGACATACCAAGAATGTCAAATTGTGATAAGCCGAGATTGTTAACCAGGATAGAAATGATTTCCCCCCATTCCGCGATATTTGACATTTGATAGGGGGAAGATTGGCCATATCCGGGACGGGCAGGGCAAATTAACCGATTTCCTGCTTTGATGAGGCGGTCGAACAGGCGATAGTCGTTAACACTAGCAATGAGTCCGTGTTGAACCAGAATCGGGTAGCCGTTCCGTTTTCCATATTCAGCATATGAAAGAACGTTTCCATTCTTGTATTCGACAATGTGCTTCACAAGATATCACCTTCTCTTGTAGAAAGCGCCCAACGGCCTCGAGCTCATCTGCCAGGGATCTGATCAAACGATATCAAATCAGCACGCATCCCTGGTCAGATGCAGCGAGTTGTTAGCCGGTGCTCCATTCAGATCTCAAAAGCTCCCAGTATGATGGCCCTTCCCCCAAGTGCACGGGGCGAGGGCGTTGACTCATACCGCAACGTCGGTACAGCCTCTGAGCGGCCTTGTTATCCGGCCAAGGCTCAACCCATACCGATTCAACATCGGGCTCCGATTGAAATACGATATCAATTAGATGGTCGAATGCTTGAGTAGCGATGCCTTTCTCTTGAGCTTCAGGCACCAGCTTTATGTCGAGGCTTGCCATATGGTGGGAACTATCAATCTCATAATAGAGCTCACCACAAAACCCTTGTTCAACATCACGGATTACGAAATGATGACAATCTGGCTTGGACTTGACCGCTGAAAACCACTCAACAACTCCCTTATTGTCATATCCAAGACCGTCTGGAAAGCCGACCCACCGCATGACCCGTCCATCGTTCCACAATCGGATAAGGTCGGCAAGATCGCTTGTTTGTGTGGGGCTGATTTTCACTCCAGAGGTATTCTTCTCATCCATTGCCTTAAGCACCTTAAAAAAATGCGACGGCTAACGGCATCGAGCTGAGCGGCGCCGCAGAATTACATCAATTATTTTTCGCGCTGCGCGCGGCGCCCGCTCCAGCGAGTGGTTAGGCAGCATCCAGACCTCCTGCTCTCCTCCGTTATGGATTCCTGAGGAAGGATATACCCTCATCGCGAAATGTCTCAATGTCT
Source organism: Anaerolineaceae bacterium (assembly GCA_020350285.1). GTDB lineage: Bacteria > Chloroflexota > Anaerolineae > Anaerolineales > E44-bin32 > DUEZ01. The sequence continues at coordinate 2,271,377 of CP070708.1, read as the reverse complement.
GTTGTAAGATCGTCAATCGATACGGCACCTCCTACGGAAAGACAATTGACACCCTCGATGAGTACGATAATTAACATGCCAAATAGGACTCCGAGGTTGGTCTTGAGCGGGTGCTCCAAGTATGGTTGCGCCACCTTCCATTCGAGTGTCGAGAAGTCGATGAGGTGGGTCATCGACTCTGGAGAAAAGGCGAAATGAGAAGCGTGCTCGTTGAGATACGAACGCAAATCTTGGAATCGACCGCTGATCTTCTTCGCAATTTCACCAGCAGGGGGAAGCGTTCCGTCGGTTGCCCGGGAAACTCGCGTAGGATCTAGGCGGAAGTAGACGAGAACTTCATATGCCTCGACAAGCGGTCGGAGGAGGGCACCTGCCTCCTGACCAAGGCCGTCGAGGCTTAGGCTGTAAAGGCCAAGGCCATAGTTGCGTGCCTTGACCATTGTCATACCGCAGACTCGAAAGAACGTGTTTTCGGACTGTCTACGTTCGAACCTACCTATGACATCATCCAGACGCGAGAAGACTCCCTCCACATACTCTCGATATCCATGTAGTTCGGCGCTCAAGGCCGCTTCGGACCTCATTCTTGTCTGCCAGATGCTCATTTTGATCCCCCCCGATGATGCCGAACGTCTCCGTAATAAGCAGCCTTGAACTTGTCGAGTGTCTACTCAAGCGAGACATTAGGCAGCATAAATGGAAAACCATTCAACGTTGCATCATAGAAATTAAGCAACTATTGAGTCATCGAAGTAAGAATCGTGATCTTCATCAAATACATCTGGATCACCGCCCATAGCTTCAACATTTCTCCGCCAGAGTTGGTCAAATAATTTCGCAGCTTTATCTGCACCTCGACCCCGAGCCGCTTCTCGGTGTTGTCTAATCCATTCAAGAACGATTGAAAATGTAAGGCCATCTACCAATTGTCTAGCTTCAGAGAAAAGTTCTTTGGATAGGGGCGAGGGATCCATTAGATGATTCCAATATGCAATAATTTCCTGATCGCGATCTGTTAGCTCTTGAAGTGCTGCTAAGTAAAGCTCATCTAAGGTTTCTTCCATGTAAAACATCCTATCGCTAACTAACTACGCTGCCTAACGGCTGCGAGCTGAGCGGCGCAGCATCTCTACTACGTACATGAAACCGCGCTGAGGCTGCGTCCACTCCAGCGAGTTGTTATGCGTCATGAAATAGCTCAAAAAGGAATGTCACTTCCATTTTCCGTTAAATGATATGGATATTGTTTCAGAGGTAGGGGCCACGCAGTATTCATGCTAACTCTTATGTATGAATCTTCTCCGAGTATCCAGTAGTACAGATTAATTAGCTGATCAGGAAACAACTTCAATCCGGTTCCCCCAATATACCCAGATGTATTCATCATCATCATCTTTTTGATTCTCTCGAATGGTTCTTTTGCATATGAATATTTCTTAGCCACCATTGCTGTACTGATGCTAGTTATTAGGTCGGCTATTTGCAAATGCCTAATTAGTTTAGAAGGTGCGGTAAGAAGATTAAGAAGCACACTATCAGGTGGTACGTAATCAGTACCAGATTCGAGCCTCCCAACAAAACCGGCAATTAATTCATCTTCTTGTTTTTTCCCGCCACCAGGTCTATCGGCAACAATCAAGCAATACGCATTAACACGTGAAAGGTGAATTGAAATTCGTTCGAATACAAAATCGATACATTTATCAAAAGCATCATCTCCATCAAGCGAAGTGCGACCACAGTCCCAAATCGCAACTAGGGCTGTAGCATCATGAGATTGCAGTGTGTCCAGGACATGAGAATAAAGAGAAGCCCTTTCTTCTTCTGAAAGCTTTTCTCTAATCCAATTGCCAGGTGGCAAAGACCATTTAATCTCTGTATTAAGGGGAACTTTTAATGATTCAAGAATCTGATCAACATCATTTGCTAAAGGGCGAATGGATCTTTCTTCTAATAAATATCCACCAAAGGAAATTAAATCCCCCATCCCTTTTCTAAATCCATGTTGCTTTGAATCATCGGCAAAGAACACATACATGATTAATTATTCGCATGACGCATAACGGCTTTGAGCTGAGGCGCCGGGAATCGCCCTTTCATATTCCATTCGAGGCTACCATATCTTCAGCATCTCTTACCTCTGGCGCTGAATCCCCGGTCCGCTCCTCCGAGGGGTTAGCAGGCTTTTTTAATCTTCGGCTAAAGAAATGATTTCACACTCATCAATCTTCTGTTCGAATTACTACAATAAAAGCCATTCCAATAAGCCTATGCCTGGCTGGGATTCCTACTCTGCTTCGACCTCAACAACACGAAAAGGTTCACAGAACCAAAGACTTGACGGATTGTAACCTCCAACTAAGATCGCGTAATTCCCAGCTTGGTCAAAAAAATGGACCGTTCTCTCGACCTCGAAAGAGTACGTTGAGCGTGGATGTTCTATCCAAGTAGGAGGTGGAACATATACTCCGGGCTCATCCTGCCAGGCCAGGAGGTCTTCGAACGTTTTGCCCTCAAAAATTTGATTTACCCAGAGTTGCAGATTCTTATCACTTTCATCGTTCAAGATGAAGTAATATACCCCCCTTGGGACTTCTTCTGGACCCTCTACTGTGCACTCCCTACCATCAAATGTCACTTCGCCAAAGAGGATTGGCTCAGCCACAAGTGTAGGAGTTGGAGGTCCACTCACCTCTGTAGGTGGTAAGGAGGTAGTAGTCGGAGGTCCACTCGTCTCTGTAGGGGGTAAGGAGGTAGGAGCTGGATCAGGTTGAGTAATTGTACAAGCAGTTAGGAAGCCAATTATTAGCAAGCCGCAAATCCATCTATGCACGATATTCCCCTTTCAGTATGACGAACGCTCAAGTTTGACGAAATCGAGATGGACGAAGGATGGGGTGCACCTCGGCTTGAGCGAAGCTCGTGATAATAATCACACGATATTTTACAATCATATTCAATTCAAGAGAGTTGTGTCCCGCAACGTATTTTCGAATGAAACCGACTGAACCTGCTTTCAGATGGGTCAGACAGTTAGATCAAATCTCAGGACGAAAAGATCGAATAAATAGTTATTGTGCAAAGGTAATGAGAGTAGAGAAAAATAGTAAGAAAAAGAAAGAATCGCATTGAACAAGAAGATATTGGAAATTAATTCCTATAGCATCTATTTAGATCCACCTTTTCAACAGCATGGGTCTCACAGAATTTAAAATCATTCAAGGCCTGCTAACGGCTTTGAGCTAAGCGGCGCCGATTCGTTCCGCTATTGAATTATCGCGCTTCCTCCGGCGTCCGCTTCAGCGATTTGTTAGCCCGCATGAGTAACTAGATCAATACTATTCTTCTATCTTTTCAATTCTGAAATAAACAGGACGTGTGCCATCAGAGCAACAAGCAAGAACTGCGTCTCCGCCTTGAGTCCACATATCAAATTTGCCGTTTGCATAATAAGCAATAAATACATCTCATATATACAATTCTCTATTTTGTTTCAGGTGGATACAACCCAATTCTCACTATGAAAGGATTATGATCCGAGGCGCCATACGTTAATTCACTTGGTAGAGTCAGTTCTGGCCAGGTTGATGGCGCCAGGGATGGCGAAGTCCAGACATGATCGATAATATTCCAATCCATCACCATCGGAAACACCCATCCGGCGTTAGTTAGCTTCGTTGCATAAGCGCTGTAAGGAAGGAAGTTCATATCCCCCATGAGGATTGTGTCCTGCTCAAGATAGGGAGCCATCTCCTCGATTAGCGTTGGCACTTCTTCGTGTCCATGTGTGAGATGAACTACATATACATGAAGCACACGACCGCTACTTGTAACTAGTTCCGCATGTAAGGCACCGTGCGCGTACGAAGTTTTATCCAAAAAACAGCTGGGGTATACCTTCTGGATTTCGAACTTCGAAAAAAGTGCCACGTGGAAATCGTCATCACAGGACAAACCGAGGGCATAATTCATACCCAGGTCTTTCGCCACCTCACGTGCAATGGCTTCACCGTTGGCATGCCACCTGTTGGCTTCTTGTATGCCCAGAATATCCGGGTTAACCTCCCTGATTACTTCCAGAACCCGTGGTAAACGGGTCTCTGCGTCTGCTCGGCCAGCTTCGGCTCCGTTCAGGATGTTATATGTCATAACGGTGATTGTTTCCAGTGGTGTCAGCGTCGATGTCGGTGACGTTGTCGGTATTCTTGTAGGCCTCGGAGAGGCTGTCGTTGTTGGCGTCGTTGTCGGCGTCGGTGTCGAAGTCGGTGTCGAAGTCGGTATCGACGTCGAGATCTCTTTTGGCCCGCATGCGACCAGGATCCATGCGAGTGTCAGAATTACTGTCATTTTTTTCATCATAATAGTCTCCGTGATTGACCATAATCGCTGGCGGGATATGCCCTCTTGGGACAGCCCAACATCAGCGAAGTGAGCGGCGCTCCCCTCCCCACCCTTTCATTCTCACGTCTCCCATGTTCACATTCAATCTGAAAACCGGATTGTCCTTTGCTATAGTTGCAAGTCTTCGTCACTCGGCGCCCGCTGCAGCGAATTGTTAGGCCGCAATAATCATCTGTCTCTCCCCTGGCATAATTAAAATTCTAGTGACCCAACCACACAAGAAAGAAATATAGATATGGACCAATCAGGATAATGGCCATAACTGGCAGAATGACCAATACGATCTCTAAACTAGTCAGAATTTTCGCTAGAATTGAACGTGTTCTATTTTCATTTGGCTGTTTCTTTTTGAAAAAGATGATTAAGATTATGCCCATGGTGAAGAAAAGAGATCCCAAAATGTGCCACACAAATGCCAAGATGATAAGGTTCCGGACAGGTATTCCTTGGGTGACTATTACTCGATACATCGGACCTACAAGCAATAGAACAAGAAACAAAAGAAACGGTTGCGCTAATAGAACGCCAATAATCAGGATTGATTTTTTCGAAAACACACTCATGTTCATCATTATTGAAGAGGCAAATTGGTTTAAAAATGCGGACTAACGGCTGCGAGCTCAGCGGCGCAGCACTTCTACATCGTACATGAAACCGCGCTAAGGCTGTGTCCGCTCCAGCGAGTTGTTATCCTGCCTAGTATTCCAACTGGCTATTTCTTTTCAATGACACGAATACGACTGGCGCCGATGTCGAAGTCGCGCGGATCTTCGTTGTACCCGCCCACGTATATCACCATCCTGTCGCCAGCTATACTGCCTAAGCGAACTGTAGTACAGCAAAACGCTGTGTACCCGTTGGTCGGGGCCCCTGGACCTGCAAACGGGATTCTGGCCGTCCTTGTAGAATCATCGCAGGTATATCGTTCCACCATTCGATAGTGATTAAGAAAGTCAACAACCTCAATGAACGTACCGTCATTTGTGAACTCCCACGTCCTATAGTCTCCACGAATCAACCACTTGCCAATCAGGTCCGCGCAGATTGCATCTCGACCGGTACTTTCGATCCTTGAAATCATATTGGAGGTGGGCTGAAAGGTAAGTCCGATAGATTTCATAGCGATGAAAAACAACGCGATTAATAGGAGCGCCAGCACGACTATCGACAGGGTGATCAAACGGAGCAGCCTAGGTATTCTATATATGAATTTCACACAGGATTCCTAGAAACGCATTTCGACCTGATAATTCAGTTGCGATGTCCTGACCCTATATGTAAGCATCAAGGCAGGATAACAGCCTCGAGCTGAGGTGCCTGGGCATTCCCCAACCCCTGCTCTTCACGATATCAACTCTGCTCCATGCACTGCAAATCTCGGCGCATCCCAGGTCGCCTCCAGCGAGTGGTTAGGCAGATCAATATTCGTTTTTTCTTATATCCTACTCACTCCTCATGTCTTTGTTATGTAGGAATGAAAATCATAATCACAAGGGGCAATGCATTGTTGACCACGTGAGCAATAATCCCCACCCATGTGTTCTTAGTCTGTTGAATCGCAAAAGACAACGCAATTGATCCGACGAATATTGGAAGAAGTAACCAGTACTGGAAAAGATGTGAAAGTGCCCAAATTGCCCCATGGACGAGATAAGTGCGGTTCCCATGGATAATTTCTTGGCGAGGGAAAATCATACCTCTCCAAAATAATTCTTCGCCCACGATGTTTAGTAGAAGTACAACTGGGATTAAGAGGAGAACCTCATTAGAGATTAATTGATTCTTTATTGTCGAAATTGATTGTTGTTTCATAGGATTTATATAATCAGGAATTCCGTTTGGAATTGGCAAAAAACCACCAGAAATCGAACGTGAAATGAGTGGTGAAAAAAGTGCTGTTGAAAGGAACATAAGAAGCCCCAGTCCGAATGACCAAACGATCACATTCGGACGAAAACGATTTAATCGGGTACGGTTCAAAAAAGCTTTCAGTGATATTTGATTTCCCTCACGAATGTATGCAATGACGGACCATAGGATCATTACAATGAACACAATTGATATAGAATAGAGATATGCTGAATATCCGTTGAAACCGATCTTCTCCAAATAAGGTCTAACTCCATAGAAGCAGAAAATACCTAATAGAGTGATAACAACTAGGATAATGGCTGATTCCCACATTGGCATGGGCTGAGCAGGATCACTTCTATGCATACTGGCATCCTTTCTTGATTTGATCTGCATAACGGTTCCCGGATGATCGGCGCCGCAAGCCAATATACATTAAAAACCGGCATCCCGCGGCGTCCGATCCATCCGGAAGTTATGCAGAGCTATGGGTTCAGTCTCATTTAATATCGAGAATGCAAGCACCTATGATTTTCACTACTCGTTAGCGAAGCTGCCGGGCATCAAATTATCAAAAAATCTCTCGAATTGGCTGCCTATTGGAAGATACCCTTTTGTCATCTATTAGTTGCATCGCGTGTAACTCGCGCTTCATCTTCTTTTTAACACGAATAAATTTCACTCATTTAATTATTTTCACCGATCGGTGAAAATGGCAATTCTAGTGAAAATATGGTATTATCTTTTCAGTTTAAACTACGAAAATCGAGGTAATAATGAACAATATTAGGAATGAAAGCGCTACCCTTGAAGCATTAAGAAGTTGCCTCGAAGAAGTTTCTTTTGCGCGTATTGATCACATAGAAGCGGAAGTCGCGATTGGCGATTTCGTGGCTGACTATGTTATCGACCTACTACTCCACAACACCCGAAGGCGGCTTATCGTTGAGGTGAAAAATCGGGGCGAACCGAAGAGTATTCGGCAGGGTGTAAATCAGCTTCTTCGCTTCCTCCAGGAAATGCCAGATGCCTATGGGATCGTTGTCGCGCCCTACGTATCGCCGAAATCGCAGCAAATCTGCGATGAAGCGGGGGTTGGTTTCGTTGACCTCGCCCGTAACTGCAAGCTTGTCATTGAGAACATCTTTATTCAGAACATCGGTCATCCCAACCCGTACACTAGAGATAAATCACGGGCTTCCATCTACGCGCCCAAAGCATCTCGTGTCTTGCGCGTGCTTCTTTCTCACTCCATAAAGAAGATCTGGAAGACCAAATCGATGGCGACGGAAACCGGCCTCAGCTACGGCCATATTCATAAGGTTAGGAAGCGTCTCGAGGACCGTGAATGGATCAACGATTCAAAAAGTGGATTTTCCCTCAAGGAGCCGATGGAGTTGCTGCGAGAATGGACAGCCAATTACACCTTCCGCAGCAATCGATCCTTTGACTTCTACTCAATGGACAATCTCGGGCAGATCGAAGAGAAGATAGGGGCAGGGCAGAAGAATGGCGCACGCACTGCGCTGACCGGTTTCTCCGGCGCCGCGAGATATGCGCCCATGGTGCGCTATCAAAATATCTTTGCATATGTCGAAGAGGAACCTGAGATGCTGGCGCTCGATGCCGGCTTCAAGGCGGTAAACAGCGGGCCGAATGTAACACTGCTCCGCCCTTACGATGCGGGTGTATTCTATGGCTCGAGAAGATTTGAGGGGATCGCGGTTGTCTCGCCGGTGCAGCTCTATATGGATCTGATGACCATGCCGGGACGCGGGGAAGAAGCAGCCGAAGCGCTGCTCGAAAAGGAAATCAAATCAACATGGCAGTGACGAGAACGGACTACTCCGACTTGGCTGTACACGCCGCGCGCCAGGTGCTCATCGAGCTGGTGCACGCGCTGGGCGATTACCGGGAGGAAATGATCATCATTGGGGGTTGGGTGCCGGAGCTTCTCTATTCAGACGAATCAGACCCTCACATCGGCAGCATCGATGTTGACCTGGCGCTCGATCACAATGCTCTGGAGGATCGCCGCTATGCCGCCATCGAGAAGATCCTTTTGGAGAGAAACTACTATCGGAACGATGGTTACCCCTTCAGCTACTTTCGTGATGTGGAGATCGGAGGGCACACGGTAACCGTTCGAGTCGATTTGATGGCAGGGCAATATGGGGGGACGGGAAAGAATCGTCGCACACAGAAGGCAGCAGATGTACGCGCCCGTAAAGCCCGCGGCTGTGATCTTGCCTTTGACTTGCATTCCATAGTGGAGATTAGCGGGGAGCTGCCCGGTGGGGCAAAGGACACCGTGCGGGTGAAGGTCGCCTCAGTGGTTCCCTTTCTTGTAATGAAGGGCATGGCGCTCACCGATAGGATGAAAGAAAAAGACGCCTACGACATCTACTATGTCGTTCGTTACTTCCCGGGTGGTATAGATGTATTGGTGAAAGAAATCCGTCCTTATGCCGGGTATGGGCTAGTTGTCGAGGGTCTCGGCAAGATTCGGGAGGCGTTTTTATCCCCCGACCATGTCGGCCCAGCGCATGTTGCCGCGTTCCTGGGTACAGCCTCTCAGGACGAACGCGATCGAATACGCAGGGATGCCTTCGAACGCGTAAATGCTTTGCTGATTGGTTTGGGCTTCTGATTCTCAGAACATTCTGTACGTCTGGACCTCTTACAACTCTTCGTCTGTTGAATTGCCGTGCCAGATTAGCAATAGAATGAAAGGATCTCAACAGCTCCATAGAGGAGTGAGTTTCGAAAAGACAATCGTGCCTCTTCTCTCAGATCAACTCGTTGAATAAGTTAATCATAGCTACCTAACGACAGCTTTGAGCTGAGCTGCCCAGCAAGGCTATCCCACTTGATTTTCGCGCCTCACGCGGGGTCCGCTCTAGCGAGTTGTTAGGCATCAGTCAGCCGCCCAAGTCTCTAGGGATGCCGAGAGTCTCCCCATAACGTCACTTCCAGGATAGCCATCTCTAATAGCCTTTGCCAGCCGTCGGAAATCCAAGACCTCCTTTGGGTCATCTGTTTCAAGGATCTTAGGCTGGATGTACATGAGGCGGATCATCTCAAAACCGATTAGAACCTTATTGGCTTTATCGATCAAGCCAGCATACCTCAGCTTCGTTAAAAGATGATCATACTTGCCTTTATAGGACGTTACATCATAGATCTTTAGAATTCCTTCTATGATAGATTTCATTCCCTCCTTGACCGAACGTTGAAGGCATTTGTCCTGGCCCTCTCGCCGCGATCCAGTATCAGACTTGAATTCAATAAAAAGATTCTCGCCCTCCATGGTACGAACGTAGAAGTCAACTTTGTAAGATCGGTTAGCGAAGTTCTTTCCATCGTGCTCAGGATAGATAGTGCCCAGCCTTATGGGAAGTTCAGGGATAACAACATGTGCCTGAATTCCACAGACGCTTACAAGTACCACCGGCAGAGCGAAGCCCACAAATGAGTCAATCCTTGTCTCAAGTTTGTAAGAGGGGAGCTGCTTCCAATCCTCAAGCAGCTTAAAGTAATCATCTATCATGTTTGACCCCCATAGAGTAACACTGATGCCTAATGGCTGCGAGCTCAGCGGCGCCGCAAAACTACTTCAATTATCTTTTACTCTACGCGCGGTGTCAGCTCCAGTGAGTTGTTATGCGGCGAAAGGCTGAATTTACTATTTGGTATTGAATCCTATTCTACGTCGCTCATCTGCGCTCGTTGGCAACACATCGATCATCGAAATCGATTCAAATGACACAGATATTGGATGATATCCTTCAGGGTATTCTTGACTATATGCCTCGGAAGATGGTGCTTTGATTGGACGACCGTCTTGCCCGTGCCAAACATTGAGCATCACATAACCTGGATGAGTCTTAACAACATCCCTTACGTAGAAAGATTCCCTTGAGTGGAGCACCAAGGTCACTATTGCGTCACCACCTGCTTCATCCACTTGGCGTTTTAAGCCTGACAGAAAATATTCAGCATCATACATGTTTTCCCCCCAATTGAATGGATTATTCGCAGCATAACTATACTTCTCCCGCAACCACCCCGTATATTGTCCGATATTGGCACATATTACGGCAAAGAGAAAGAATATCCCCCCTTGGGTGGATGGAAAACGGGAACGGAATGCCGTAATATGCCGAATAGGGGGTGAAATGCATCTCGGATTACTGATATTCATCCAATAGCGTAACCTAGAAATTCGCGCGATTCAACTAGCCACGTTCATACCAGAGGGTGAAGGATGAACAAATTGGATCTTCTCAACCGCACCAAAGCGACCTTGCGACGTAAGCATTACTCAATCCGAACGGAAAAGTCCTACCTGCGTTGGATCCTACAATACCTACAATTTCACAACCACCGTCACCCCATGGAGATGGGCGCTGAGGAGCTGGAGGCGTTCCTCAACCACCTCGCCATTGACCGCAAGGTCGCCGCTTCAACACAAAACCAAGCACTCAACGCGATTCTCTTCTTGTATCGACAGGTCCTGATGGAT
>CP070708.1:2253479-2260500 GCA_020350285.1 Anaerolineaceae bacterium | reverse complement strand
TCGATTGTTGATCTTGCCCTCCGTATCCCCAACGAGGAGCAGATGATGATCGAGGTGTTTGGCGATGAATACCAAGCATACATGCAAAGGACCGGGAGATACCTTCCAAGATTTCGTGTCTAACAAGTCGCTGGAGATGATCATGAATCCTATTCGGGCGATCCTTCTAATCGCTGTTGCCACGGTAGCAGTTACTGGTTGCACAGCAGGGGAAACTCTACCGGAACCGGGAATCGCCACGAGTAGTGAGACACCAATTGAGCCCACCAGGGAAGCTGATCCTACACCATCCTTAGGTGACACTCAGGCCCGGTCAATTGATGGAGCCATCATGGTGTATGTCCCTGCCGGCGAATTCGAGATGGGTAGTGACGAAGAAGAGGTAGATTTCGCGCTTCAATTATGCCTAGAATACGATACGAATTGCAGGCGTACATACTTCTCCGTTGAGCAACCTGTACACACCGTGGCTCTGGATAGTTTCTGGATCGATAAGACAGAAGTGACCAACAATCAATACAGGCAGTGTATGAGTGCAGGGGCCTGTAGCGAGTTGGGGTGCGAAGGAGAGCTCCTACTGGGGGACGGTGAATATCCAGCCGTTTGTACCACTTGGGATCAGGCCGCCGCTTACTGCGAGTGGGTCGAGGGGCGGTTACCGACCGAAGCGGAGTGGGAATACGCCGCGCGAGGACCTGAGGGTAGAAGATATCCCTGGGGTGATGATTTTAATGGGACGGACTTGAACTACTGTGATGTGAACTGCACGCTTCATAAACGTGATGAGACCTTTGATGACGGTTATGCCAGATCTGCTCCCGTGGGAAGCTATCCAGGTGGGGCCAGTTGGGTTGGCGCGCTGGATTTGGCCGGGAATGTGTGGGAGATCGTAGCCGACCGGTATGGATCATATCCCTCGGACCCCCAAACAAACCCAACCGGTCCTTCGTCAGGACACCGGCGTATCGCCCGCGGAGGTTCCTGGCATACCAGTCCTGATCACGTCCGCAGTGCGCTGCGCACCAATATTGGTGAGGACCAATATGTCGATCATGCTGGTTTTCGATGTGTCCAATCCCAGCCGTGATTCTGTTTGCATTGAGGCAAGCGTATGATAATTCACGGGAACGGACCCTCCAACAAGCTCGAGGCCGATCAACTCGTAGCTAATTAGTGGTACGATCTGATCACCCGTTAATCTACATTTGGAGAGTAATTGATGTGGAAACAAGTTTCTGATTGGATGCACCGAGTCTCGAATGGTTGGGTGGCTTTGTCTACCTTGATCATTTTTCTCTTGTTCACCGCACTCGTGTTGCCAGGTCAAGCTTCAAGGGCGGAAAAGGATACAGGGGATGCTGGTTCGCCGGACATGTCCTTCTACTACTCCGCGGATGATCTCTATCAAATGGCTGAGGCGTACGGTGAGGATGGGCGGAGGGCATACGTCAGGGCACGGTTTACCTTTGACGTGATTTGGCCATTGGTGTATACGATGTTCCTCAGCACAGCGATCAGTTGGATCTACCAGAGGACATTTCCGATAGGCAGTCTCTGGCTACGTACGAACTTGGCGCCATTATTGGGGGCGTTGTTTGATTACTTGGAGAATGTATCAACCTCACTGGTTATGATACGATATCCAAATCCAACAGCAGTGGTAGATGTACTGGCACCAATTTTCACGATGGTGAAATGGATTTTTGTAAGTAGCAGCTTTGTTCTGCTGATGGTTGGATTGGTGATAGGGATAAGACAATGGGTGAGGAGGCGCAGCAGGGAGCAATAACCTTGGTGTTGCCTAACCCGCGCAAGGAGCTGATTAATAAATTACCGGCAGTTTGCGAATTTGGTTAGGTTTACCGTCGGCCGAGCCTCGGCGGGTAGGCTGCCAGTATTGCCTGTCAACTCATGGACGTACCGTTAGGCATCCTTCTCCTCTTTTTCGACGAGAAACCATGTGCAACTCTTTGCGTGGTTATCTGGGGATGAAGAAAATGAAACGCTATCTCCTTTACCTTACGTTTCTGGCCCTAGAAACCTCAAGTTTGTTCGCATGTGCGCGAAGCCCCCGAGAGTTCGGGATCCTTGAAGGGCATGTCACCATTGGACCACTCGTACCAGTTGTTCGTGAGGGGGAGGAAGAACCCACTCCCGCTCCTGAAGTATATGCAGCTCGTGAGATCGTCGTATTTGAGGAGGACGGGAAGACGGAGTTCGCCCGCCTAAAGATTGACGAGAATGGCAATTACCGAGCCGAATTGCCAGTTGGCACTTACGTTGTGGATATCAATCGCATTGGGATTGATACCGCTGCGGGTTTGCCAAAGGAGATCGAAATCACCGGCCAAGGAGTTACAAGGCTTGACATCGATATCGATACTGGAATTCGCTAATGGCTTAAAATATTACCTGCTGCTCACTGGAGCGTATCCCGTTCACAACGGGAAAACCGATTAGCGTAGCGTTACGAGGCAACTTCTCTCGAAGTGGTCTCACATTCGAGATTACTTAAAAATCTAGATTTTGGAGGTAAGCGAAATGACTGCAGAATCAATCCCATCGTCAGAATCATCAGCTACCAGGAATGACAAATTCATCGGACTTAGGCGTTTCAACATCATAATGGGGTTCCTTCACCTGCTTCAGGGTGTCTTCATGATCCTAGTAAGCAATGACACCACCTACCCCATCTACACCAACTTCCTCAGTTTCAATACGGAAACATTCTCGTTGACGCCTGATCCAAAGCTCCTCTACGAGCTGCTTTTCGGACCCGCCGTGGCGGCCTTTCTGCTCATCTCAGCGGTCGCCCACTTCTACCTTTCGACGATCGGCTACGGCGGCTATGTTAAGAACCTGAAACGAGGGATGAACCCAGTACGCTTCTATGAGTACGCGCTCAGCTCATCGCTCATGATCGTGTTGATCGGCATGCTCTCAGGACTATGGGATCTTGGAGCCATCATTCTGATCTTTGGTCTCAACGCCATGATGAACCTGTTCGGGATCATGATGGAGCTGCACAACCAAACGACCCAGAAGACAGATTGGACAGCGTTCATCTACGGATGTATTGCGGGCATCATCCCGTGGATAGTGATCTTCACCTACTTCGTGGGCGCGGTCAACTCAGGCGATGCAAAGCCTCCGGCTTTTGTGTATGCGATCATCCCTACGTTGTTCGTCTTCTTCAACATCTTTGCGATCAACATGGTGCTTCAGTACAGGAAGGTGGGCCGCTGGAAAGATTACCTCTTCGGTGAGCGCGTCTACATCATCCTGAGCTTAACCGCAAAATCGGTCCTGGCTTGGCTGATATTCGCTGGCACGCTAGCGCCTGTGTAGAAACCGAACCGTCTAAGATCCGCTGTGATGGAGGGGTTCATAACTCGCGGAAGCGGATCCAGCAAGTAGCCGAAAATTGAATGATGTCTCTTTACCTCGTCGATCAACTCGAGGCTGTTCGTCACGATATTCCTCGAAGTCCTATGATCACCAACGAGATATATCGGCACGAAATAGGGGGGCGAGAATCGATGTCGTAGCCAAGATAAGCGAATAATCAAAGGAGGTATCCATATGATCGGGGATTGGATTGACAAGGTAGAGTATCCTCAATTGCCTGCCATGACTGACGAGGAACTCGTATCATTCTTCGACCAAGCACAGTTCGCGAGGCTCGGAACCTTCAACGAGGACGGTACCATTCACATCGCGCCGATCTTCTTCAAGTATGAGGATGGACAGATCCTCATGGCCACACAGGATCCCAGTCGAAAAATCAGGAACATCAAGCATAACAACAAAGTTACTGTCCTCATCGATACAACAGAGGTGCCCTTTAAGGGGGCATTGATCTACGGTACAGCGGAGTTAGATTATGAGGACGTCATCCCCAAGCGTATGACCATCTTCGAGAAAAGATTGTCCCGAGAGGATGCCAAGACGTATGCGAGGAGGTTATCAGGGAAGTGGAAATGCGTGATCATTCGCATCACACCTACAAAGATCGCCTCGTTCGATTACTCGAAAGCCTAATAGCGCAGCTTTATCACGGAACCTTTTGTCACCATCAAGGAGTTCCAAATGAGACGGTTCTTTAATCTTTGGTTTCTCGCGATGATCCGCCCTCGTGATGCCTATGATCAACTACTTACAGTGCCGGCTCCACAATGGGGGCTTTCTTCGACACTCATCCGTTTTATCGGCACTGCCGTGACCTCGATCCTTGCGCTTCATCTCCTCAACAAGCGCCCATTCGTTCCGCCCAATATCACCTTTCTCGATGAGTCAAACTATTACCAGGCAGAGATCTTCTTCTTGCCGTTGTTTGGGATTGCAGTGTGGCTCCTGGCTAGCGCACTCATTCATCTGCTTCTTCGGCTTTTCCGAATGGATAGCGACATCGATTGGATCATGAATGTGATTGGCTTTTCTCTCCTTGTTGTGATGCCGGTCGTATGGTTGGTGGATTGGACGACGATCGCGATGGATGTTTATGGTGCGAACTTTACGATCCCCATTCATGCCGCGGTATCAATCTGGGAAGTAGCGCTCATGGCGGTGGGGTTTAAAAATATTGAGCGGTTATCCTGGTTTACCTCAGTTGTATTAGGGCTCATTGTCAAGGTCGGTGTTTATATCCCATTGGCTGCAATATTCGTAAGGTAAGTGGATTTGATCGCACCCGATTCCTCACAGGAGGGAATGACAATCGTCTCTGCTGAGTTCCAGGTTTCCGGAGTTTTTGCCATATCCAATACAGCCTAAAGGAGGCGAACACCATGATCGGAATGTGGAATCCCTACTTGCATATCTATCTTTATGTTCTAGCTGTTGCAATGGGAATTGGTTTCGGTCTCCCACTTTTGCTCGTGCCGATCCGTTGGGCCCGCTTGTTTCGTTGGGAGATCCCGGAGCGGCAACAACTGGCTACTTTTCTAGGGCGCTCTGTTGGTGTTTTTATCTGCGTGCTGGCCGTATTCGCATTCAGAGCCGCAAACATTCCTGCTGTCCAACCTTTCTTTTTTGATATGTTGCTCTGGACGGTCTCTGGCTCGCTATTGATCCATATCTATGGAGCATTAACAAAAGCTCAGCCCATTACAGAAACCGTAGAAATCCTCGTGTGGATTATCTTACTCTTCGTCACATTGGCCTTCTATCCTTCATGAGTTCTGAAGGTGCTGCGGTATGTTGTAAGCCTTGACGAGCGCCACGTAATCTCGCACTGGTGCGAACTGGGGGAAATACCAACAAGATTGTATGCTACAAGATGCATGGTAGGTCAGCCGGGGTCTGATTCACATACCACAGCACGAGCCCGTTGGGGAACGTGATGTTGTTCTGTTTACGAAGTCATAATGCTCACTGAGGATGGCTCTCATGAATAGATCACACAAAGAAGAAACACGAATAGACACAGAGGCTATTCTAGATCTGCTTGAGTCATATCAAGCTGCATCTTCTCTCTGTGCGGCCATGGAAATCGGTCTGTTTTGGCATCTTGATCAGGGAGTTCGGAGCGGGAAGGATATTGCTGAACACTTCAAGCTGCCCCTCAATAGATGTCTGTACTGGCTTCAGTACCTGTGTAAAGTAGGACTCTTAGAACAATCACCGGAAGGATTTTCGGTAACGGAGGAAACGCGTTTATCGATCTTGGATACCTACAGCCAGGAAACGTGGACGTTGTTGGCGAAGGAATCCATGGAAAAGTACCCAGTTTATCAATTGCTCACATCTCACTTTCGGTACCCGGGATCGTTGTGGGAAGTTGGAGGATTAGACGCGCCCAACTACGTTGAGCATATGAACCAGGATCCAGTTCGTGCTCGTCAGTTTACACGCATGCTTTTCGAGCTTCACCAAAAACTCGCAGAAGCAATCGCGGAAACGCTGGATATGCGCGAAGTCAATCAGCTCATGGACCTGGGAGGCGGTTCTGGTGTTCTTTCTATGGCGTTGCTCCTCCAAAATACACATCTGAATGCAGTTGTGGTCGACATTCCAAATGTGTGCATCGCCGGCCGCGAACTGGCAACAGAACACAATCTTGAGGAAAGATTATCCTTTCACCCAACCGATTTCATGCAGGACCAATTGCCCTCAGGATTTGATATGGTTATCGAGTGTGATGTGGGTGTTTACAACGAAGATTTGTTCAAGAAGGTCCAGGAGGCGCTAAACCCAAATGGCCGTTATGTGATCATTGATCAGTTCGCACCCACAAAAGGAATGGCTCCCAAATCACGGATATCATGGGCGCTTCAAGGATCATTAAGAGATCCGGATTTTATTTATCCAACAGCTGAAGAAATTGTGTCAGAACTGGAAAAAGCTGGCTATCATTCTGTAACCTCACATGAATTTCCAAAGATTGACTCGCATGTTTCACAATTCACGGATGATATGTATATTCTTGATTCACATGTTTGATCACGACATCTAACCATTTACCGCAACGACTGGATATCCTCAGTCGCTTAACTCGCAACCTTTAACCGCATGGAACAACGGGGAAGATGTGCATGACTACATTATCACAAGAAGGTTCGGTCAAACCGGAATCAGTGAATATCGATTCAGGAAAACTGGCAAAGGTTGTTGAACTCTTTCAAGACCAGCAACGATCGGGGGCATTTCCCGGCGGACAGCTTGTCTTAAGGCGAAACGGGAAATTAGTCCTCAATGAAGCTGTAGGAATTGCTCGTGGGCTCCGACCAAATGAAAACATTCCACCAGCGCAGGTTCAGACCCAGACCCCATTTCCAGTCCTTTCGGCTGGTAAACCCCTCGCTGCGATTGTTATCGCCATGCTGGAGGATCGAGGGGAGCTCGATGTCAATGCTCCTATTGCTCACATCTTCCCAGATTTTGCTCAACATGGAAAAGAACAAATCACCACACTGGATGTCTTGACCCACAGATCCGGAATTCTGATGCCGGATTTTGTCAAGAATCCTCATCTATGGGGAGATAGAGAAGCGATTCAGAAAGCTTTAATTGACACGGTTCC
>CP070708.1:2247148-2253379 GCA_020350285.1 Anaerolineaceae bacterium | reverse complement strand
CGTCGGCTTGCAAGAGATCTTGCCATCGATGGGTGTTGCGCTTGAAGAACGGCTTGCAGAGCACTATCCCTATCGTCAGTTGGAGAACTCCTATGGAATCCTCAGTCGTTTTCCGATTCTTCAATACGGGTTCTACCCATTGGGCGATGGTGGATCCTGGGTCCAACAAATGGTGCTCGAGATAGATGGACACCGGGTGAATCTGCTCAACGCTCATCCTCGATCTCCACCACTGGAAGGTTTTCATCCCTTTGGTTTACCTTTGGGTATTCCCACAGGGTTTCTCAATCAGGGACGTGATGCCGATATCCGTTATCTACTTCGCCGGATCGATCGACTGGAAGATCCGTTGGTTGTCATTGGCGATTTCAACTTGACCGATCAACAGATCATGTATGAACCTTTGATTTCCCGACTACAGGACGCGCATCGCGAGCGTGGATGGGGAATGGGATTTACCTTCAGTCGCTTCCCGAACATTGGAATCCCTTTGTGGCGCATAGATTATGTCTTTTATTCTCCGGACATTATGGCACTGCGTGTGACAACAGGGGACTACGGCGGGTCGGATCATCGCCCGGTGATAGCCGAGTTGGGCTTGCGAGTGTCGCCATAGAATTATGCATACATTACTTCAGAGGCGGAGCATCTATTTCTAGTTTGCCAAAATATACCTGACGCACAAAGGCATTGTATTCTGGTAAATATAAAAATTCTGAGGTAAGTTCAGTGTTTCTCACTACTACCTTGCAACTATTTCATTCCCTCAGTGTTTTGAGATTCAACTATAAAAACGATTGATCAAGCAAAAAAACCTTTGACAATTGATAAAGGATTGGTAATATAATCAAACAGGCATCCGTTTCTTCTTGTCAAGAGTATTCACTCGATCCCTCCGATCTGCATAGACTCCCTTTTCTGGTGAGTGGAGGGGGGCGCTCGATTAGCACAATTCATTAGAACATAATCATCTCCTAGTAGTAGCGTGCTATCTGCAGCACTTTCATCGGGTTAATTAATTTAGTGCCAATCTAAACTAGGAATCGATCATGGATAATGCTGTTTATTTGAGTGTGGAAAATGTCAATCTGGCATTTGGTGGCACTCAAGCGCTGATCGATGTTAGTTTCAATGTGAGCGAGGGGGAATTGCTGGCCATCATTGGTCCGAACGGTGCCGGCAAGACCTCGATGCTGAATTGCATAAACAGCTTTTACCGACCTGACAAAGGTCGGATCATTTTTAAGGGCCACGATCTAACACGATTGTCATCGCATCGTGTCGCACCTCTAGGTATTGCCCGTACCTTTCAGAACATCGCCCTCTATACAGGGATGAGCGTGTTGGAAAACCTCATGGCAGCCAGGCACGTGCATATGAACCACGGCATGATTGCCGGTGCTCTCTACTTCGGACGTGCACAAAAAGAGGAAGTCGAGAATCGAATCGTAGTGGAGGAGATCATCGATTTCCTGGAGATCGAGCACATTCGCAAGGCCATCGTTGGTGCATTGCCATACGGACTGCGTAAACGGGTGGAGCTCGGTCGTGCTCTGGCTCTCGAGCCGAAATTGCTTCTCCTTGATGAACCCATGGCCGGGATGAACCTCGAGGAGAAGGAAGACATGGCTCGATTCATCCTCGACATCCATGAATTACAAGGAACCACAATTCTCCTCATTGAGCATGACATGGGACTGGTGATGGATATCGCCGAACGCGTGATCGTCTTGGATTTTGGTCTCAAGATCGCTGAAGGCACACCGGACGAGATTAAAAACAACCCAACAGTGATCCAAGCTTATTTAGGGGAAGAGTTCGGTGCAAGCCCACCGGATGTGGTTTCCCAATGACGGAGGTGATGATGAGAACGAGCTCGGCAGGAGGCGAGCAAGTTATCCTGGATACGCTGCCCAAGAACTTCCTGGCTCGGGTTGAGCAGTATGGCGATAAAAAGACCGCCATGCGGAAAAAAGAATACGGCATCTGGCGAGAGCATACTTGGGCTGACTCCCACCGGCGCGTGAAGGCGTTCTGCTTGGGGCTGGTGGGTTTGGGTTTGGAAAGGGGTGATAAGGTCTGCATCATCGGTGATAACGATCCTGAGTTTTATTGGGCCGAGTTAGCTGTGCAATCGGCAGGGGGGACGACCATTGGTATTTTCACCGACAGCATCCCCAAGGAGATTGAATACATCGTCAACCACAGTGACGCGGTCTTCGTCGTGGCCCACGACCAGGAACAATGTGATAAGTTGCTGGAAATCCGGGATCAAGTGCCAGATGTTAAACATGTGATTTATTGGGAAGAACGAGGTCTCTGGGGGTACGATGATCCTTGGTTGATGGCGTTTGAGGAGGTGGAGGCTCTGGGTCACGAGTATGAGGGTGACCACCCCGGCTTATTTGAGGAGTTGGTCGCTCAGGGATCGGGAGACGATGTCGCCATCTATTCATACACCTCCGGCACGACGGGTTTGCCCAAAGGCGCGATGATTGCCCACCGGAACTTCGTCGGTTATATGCTCAACATGATGGAAGTAGATGAATATCCAGATACGGATGATTATCTCTCCTTCTCACCGTTAGCCTGGATCACCGAACAGGCCATGGGATTGACCGGTCACGTGATCCACGGCACGGTTGTCGACTTCATCGAAAGTCCCGAGACGATTAGCCAGAATATCCGTGAGATCGCCCCCCACTCCCTCCTCTTTAGCTCCCGCCTCTGGGAAAGTTTGGTCTCCCAGGTGCAGATGCGCATAAGCGACACTTCGCTGATCAACCGCTTCCTGTATCGGATATTTATGCCGATCGGATATAAGGTGGCGGATATGCGTTTCGAGGAGCATAGGGTTAATTTCCTTTGGCGGCTCCTCTATGCTTTGGGGGATATGGCCCTCTTTAAACCCTTGCGGGATCAACTGGGTCTTTCTCGCATACGTTTTGCCTACACCAGCGGCGCGGCTCTCAGTCTTGATGCAGTTCGCTTCTTTCGTGCCATCGGCGTCAACTTGAGAAATCTTTACGGTTCGACTGAAGGGATCGTTCATACCTTTCACCGAGACGATGATCTCAAATTTACCAGCGTTGGTAAGCCTCCACCCGGGATGGAAATCAAAATCGCAGAGAATGGCGAGATCCTTGTCAAAGGTCCAAGTATCTTTTTAGGTTACTACAAGGACCCTGAAAAAACCGCCAAGACGATACGAGATGGTTGGTTCCATACCGGTGACGCAGGCTACATTGACGAGGATGGGCATCTGATCTACCTCGACCGGGTCGAGGATCTCTTAGCTTTGGCTGGCGGCGGAAGGTTTTCTCCACAGTACATCGAAGGGCGATTGAAGTTCAGTCCCTACATCCGAGACGTGATGGCGATCGGTGGAGCGGACAAGGCCTACGTTACGACCATCATCATTATTGACTTTGATAACGTAGGCCGTTGGGCGGAGAAGCAGGGCATAGCTTATACAACCTTGGTCGATCTATCCCAGAAACCGCAGGTGTATGATCTGATCCGCGCGGACGTGGAGCGAGTCAACCAGACGCTTCCGCCACCGGCTCGTGTGCGGAAGTTCGCGTTGCTGCATAAAGAATTCGATCCTGACGAGGCGGAGTTGACACGCACGCGGAAGCTACGACGAGGGTTCATGGAAGACCGCTACCAACAAATGATTGAGGCAATGTACAGTGATGATGAGGCGGTGAGAGTGCAGGCTGAGGTTAAATACCGGGACGGGCGCATGGGGGTGGTTGAGACTGCCGTTCGCATTTTTACGCTGGAGGGGATTACAACGATATGAATTGGGTGCTTGTACCGCAGGCTGTCGTAACGGGTATCCTCAATGGTGGGGTCATCGGCCTCATCGCGTTGGGCGTAGTGATGATCTACAAATCCTCCGAAATCTTCAACTTTTCCCAGGGGCATTTGCTAACGCTGGGCGTGTTCTTGACGTGGTGGTTTGCTGGTGCGAAAGAAACCGGCGACGAGCTTTTCAACCTACCATTGGTTTTCGCCGTTCTTGCAGCCTTTATCATCGCTGCTTTAATCGGTTTTATCATTGAAAGGGTCGCCCTGCGTCCTATGGCGGGTCAGCCTCTACTTTCGATCATTTTGATGACGCTTGGATTAGCGCAGTTGTTAGAGGGGGTCATCAATCTTACATTCGGCGTTCAACCTCGCAGCAATTTCCCAGCGCCTTTCCCGGCCACCGAGTCCTTTAAGATACCCTTCTCACTCGCTTTTAACGAAACCATCTTTCTAAGAAAGACGCTCGTCGCCACCTTTATCGTCGCAATGTTGGGGACGGCCTTGCTGATATTGTTCTTCCGATTTACTCGTACCGGTCTTGCTATGAGAGCCACCGCTGAGGATCATGAGTTAGCGCGTAGCATCGGGATCAGCGTTCCACGGGTCTTCGGTCTTTCGTGGGCGATCGCGGGCATCGTGGCTGCAGCGGGCGGGGTTCTGCTTGCGATGCAGATCGGTGCTAGCCCTACACTTTCAACGGTGGTGCTGGTGGCCTTTCCAGCGATTCTCTTGGGGGGTTTGGAATCACTCCCTGGTGCGATCATAGGCGGGATCGCGGTAGGACTCGCACAGGGACTCGTAGGCGCTTCATCGTTGGTGGTGATACGCAATTCAGCGGCCATCGCGCCATACGTGTTGCTGCTTATCATCATGTTCATTCGTCCAGAAGGGTTGTTTGGCCAGAAACGCATCGAAAGGATATGAGCTATGGCGGTTTTGCGTCCCGCAGGTGATTTTGACCGCAGCTACCAGCAGGATATGTCTTTCTTGCGAAAGCCGTGGCACTGGGTGGCCTTATTCTTCTCCATCGGCGTGGTAGCCACTTCGCCCTACTGGGGCACACCTACCATCATCACGACCGCCAATCGGATCGGTTACTGGATCATCGCCGTACAAGGGCTGAACATCTTGACCGGCTATACCGGGCAGATCTCGCTCGGACAGGCAGCCTTTATGCTCGTGGGTGGATACGTCTCCGCTTTATCTGTAACCCACTTGGGTGTCTCGACCTTTCTCGCCCTGCCGATCGCCGCGCTGGGAGCAGGACTCGTTGGCTTAATTTTTGGTTTACCCTCGCTGCGGGTCAAGGGCTTCTACCTGGCGATGGCGACGTTGGCGGCTCAGTTTATCATCCCATGGATGACCCGCTACACATTTACTGATTATCTGGGCGGCTCTGATGGAATCATTCCCGCTCCTGCTCCACATATTGGCGACTATGTTTTTAACGAGCCAGCACGCTACCTGCACATCACGCTGGGTGCGTTGATCATTACCACGTTCCTGGCGGCGAACATTTCCCGATCACGACTCGGACGAGCGTTCGTCGCCATTCGAGATAATGATCTTGCTGCTGAGTTGTTGGGTGTCAATCTTTTTGGGTATAAATTACGCGCTTTTTTCATCGCCGCGATGTATGCTGGTATAGCCGGCGCGCTGAGAGCTCACAGCGACCAATCGATCGGGACCGAGCTTGGTT
The DNA here is from genome assembly GCA_020350285.1 of Anaerolineaceae bacterium. Classification (GTDB taxonomy): domain Bacteria; phylum Chloroflexota; class Anaerolineae; order Anaerolineales; family E44-bin32; genus DUEZ01. The sequence goes on along the minus strand of CP070708.1, from coordinate 2,247,867 downwards.
ACGATCTTATCGAATCGATATTGCTTCTAGGAATGCTGGTCATCGGTGGTTTGGGCACAAACCTTGGTCCGTTTCTAGGTGCGTCCTTTGTCATTCTCTTGGAAGAATTTTCCGGTTTTGTGGGGAGAAACGTCGCCATGATGATGCCGGCGGAGATGACACCCCGCTTGTTGACTTCTTTCAGGCCGATCTTTTTTGGCTTGATGTTGATGATCTTCTTGATCTTTGAACCTCGTGGACTGGCCCATCGGTGGCAGCTCTTCAAAGCCGCCTGGCGTTTGAGACCTTTCTCGCATTAGCAACATATGCAGAAGGAGGTGTTAAGCTTACATTCGATCCCATAGGATAACATCAAGATTACCGCGCTTATATATCCAAGGAGGAGGAAAGATGCGGAAGAAATCGTATGTGCTTTTGTCTCTGTTAGTCCTGGCTTCGCTTGTGTTAACCGCTTGCGGGGGCGCAGCGACCACTGAAGCACCACCACCCACTGAGGTTCCGCCCACGGAGGCACCGCCACCAACAGAAGCACCTCCCACAGAAGTTCCGCCCACCGAAGCGCCGGAACTAACGTATTGTGCGGATGGCTTAGAGGGTGAAACAATCGTCTACTACTCGCAAGCTGGTCTCACTGGTGCGTTGTCCACCATCCTTGGCACCGGCTTTGTCGGTGGCCTCAACGACGGGATTGCAGATCTCAACGCTGCTGGTGGCGTCTG
>CP070708.1:2236145-2247048 GCA_020350285.1 Anaerolineaceae bacterium | reverse complement strand
CTTTGCGGCTGCAAGGGTTACCGTCAAATCACAGATCAAGGTCTCCTCCGCGATCTGCCCGGTGTCGCAGTCCAAACCTGAAGGACAATCCACCGCCACGATAATGGGTTGACGTTCTCGTAATCGGAGTTCATCCTTCACTGTCCCCAGCACATCCTTGGCTACACCTTTCATAGGGAGCTGGAATCCAGTTCCGAGGACAGCATCGACGATCATATCCGCGTCGCGGACCTTTTTGCGTAATGTATTTCCGTTTTGATCCTGCTCAACACTGGTGATCTGAGACGTGCTTTTTGTCAGCCGCGATAAGTTCACATCCTCTTCCGTTCGTTCACGAGTCAGGTAAGTAGATACCTCAGCACCCTGCTCCGCAAGGTAATGCCCAACCACAAGTCCATCACCACCATTATTTCCCGTACCTACAATGATGAGCACTTTCATCCCCGTGAGATATGGCCATTGTTCTTGTATCGCTTCGGCGATCGCTCGACCCGCGTTTTCCATCATCAGCTCGTAGGTCAAACCTGAGGCATCAGCGGCTTTCTCGATAGAACGCATCTGCTCAACGGTTACGATTTTCGCCAAGTCACCCTCCCCTTTATTCGCTCCAAATATCCCTAATATACTCTTGAAGTCCTAGTTTCTGAAGCCGCTCTGGGATCGGTTTACCCGTCTTAGGGTCCCAACCGCGGATCTTATAATACGCTGCAAGCATCTCATCAAATGGCGGCACATATCCCTCCGAGCCGCCATCGGTAAACGGCTTGAGTAATTGGTCCGGTAATCGATCATTAGCCCTTGTTAATCCTAATCGATGATTGATGATGCGTTTCAAATTCCATGATCGCTCGCCAAGTTCCAACAATTCCTCAAGGCTGTATTCAAATCCAGTGACATGGTTCACTAAATCAAGCACAGTTTCAGGTGAGACATTGGCAAAATAACAAAGCACCAATGAGTTCCACATCGTCCGCCAATCCTGATGACGAGCGATGTTTTCGACCTTTTCTACACCCGCGTGTCTACTGTAAAAATCGATCCCCACCTCTTCAAATGTTTGTCCATAGGTGTCGACCAGGAAATAATCACTTTGGTTGTGACAAGCCCCTCTCGGTGAAGTAGCATACACCAATGCCGAACCAGATGAACCGCGAGGGTCATGATAAGGGACCTCTAGATTGTTAACCTGAACCGCCATCTCCGGAACATGGAAATGCTCAGCCACGGCCTTCGATCCCTGAGCTAGAAGCTCTCCAATTCCCTCGCGACGCGCCATCTTGTGCAGCATTTGCTCCGCAGATTCTGGGTCACCCCAAAGAAGAGGGATACCATCAGTATCTGCTTGCGTAAGTAGTCCTTCATCATATAGAAGGTAAGCTAGTCCGAGGATGTTCGAAGATGAGATCGTATCCATCCCATAGCGATCACATACCTCACCTAGCATCGTAATGGCTGAAATATCATCAATACCCAAATTGGGCCCAAAACCAACGGTCGTCTCATACTCAGGCCCTTTCCGGTTTATTCCGTCCGAGATTTTTACAACTCGCCCACACGCGATCACGCACCCATGACAAGCACTGACACGACTTAATATCGTTTCCGCAACGATCGTCCCTGAGACATTCAGAACGCCAAGGTATGTTGCCATCGTGAAATATCGTGTCGGCATCTCCCCGAGATAGTGCATGTAATCCATGATCCCGGCGCTACCCACTTCACGAGCCGCGCGGCTGAAGTTGTCATCTCGTAAAGCGATATTCGCTTGACTTCGGAGCCTTTTGAACTCCTCTTCCCGAGCGACCGGGATCGGACCATTCCCTCGGACTGCCACGGCCTTCAAACACTTCGATCCCATCACCGCGCCCATACCTGTACGACCTGCTGCTCGGCCATGATCGCATAGGATCCCCGCGATCGGGAGGGTATTTTCGCCCGCAAGTCCAATGCACGCGACACGGATTAAACGATCGTCAAACTCATCCTTGATCCTCTCCTGCGTTTCATAAGTGTCGCAGTTACCCCATAGATGACTCGCTGACCGGATCTCCACCTCCCCCTCTCGGATGAACAAGTAGACGGGTTCGTCGGCGGCGCCGGTAATCAACAAACCGTCGTATCCAGCCCATCTAAGCTCAGGTCCGAAATGTCCACCCACATTCGACTCACCCCACAAATGCGTAGCCGGGGATTTTGCACATACAACATATCTCCCTACAGCGGGTCCGGTAGTTCCCGTGAGCGGTCCGGTTAGAAACAACAAAGGCGCTTCAGGGCTGAGAGGATCCAAATCCTGTGTCAGAAATGGGTATAGCATGTGAGCGCCAAGATTAGGCCCACCAAGATACGCTCTCATTTCCTCGGCTGTGATCAGCTCTAGCTTGCTGGAGCCTGAGTTCAAATCAATATTCAATATTCGAAAGACAAAATCCTGCATGATTTACCTTTAGAAGTTATTCGCCAAGTTCCATTAATTGTGTACCTTGTGTTAATTACATTTACTCTTCTTCCCTCACCGACTAATTGATCTCAAGCTGGGGACGTTGTGGGGCGCCCTCCTTGACTGGCATACGACTCATCGCGTATTCAGCCAAAGCAGCGATCGTTAAGCTCGGATTTACACCGATATTGGCCGGCACGATCGAGCCGTCGATGATAAATAAACCAGGATAATTAAATACTTCGAAGTTCAAATCAACGACCCCTTCCGTCGAATCGCGCCCAATGAGACATCCGCCGATCACATGCGCCGTCATTGGCAAGTTGAGCAGACTAGAAGGAAAACCTCCAAAAGGCCTGCCACCGATCTTCTCCGCAAGCATTTGGGTGACTCGATTCCCAAGCTCTACATCAACTGGGATCGTCTTCTCGACATCATGTTCTGCGACTAGTCCACGACGAAGTAATGTGAAGAGGTTACGTCCTAATTTCAAACGCATGAGGTTGTCCTCAGCCTGCATAAATATCAACCCAACACCCCGTCGTGCCAATCCGGGCACGAACTTGCTACGTATCATGTCCATCGGTCGCCGGATAAAAGCGTATATGGTTTTCCGAAGCCGCTCCAGGAATCCCCCTCCAGCCTCGATAAAAGGTGTAGCCAGGAAACGATATAACATCGACGAGCCATCGGAAAAGCGGATGGGTTCAACATGGGTCTTGTCGTCAACATTTAAAATAGAGGTAATAGCTAAACCCTCAGAATGATCCTCCTTATCCTTACTTGTGAAGGCACCTAAGAAAGCCTCACTATTAGTACGCACAAACTCTCCTAACCTTGTTGAGAGATCCGGAAGGGAACGAGAAACATCACGACAATGTAAAAGGATTTTCAAGGTTCCCAATGATCCTGCTGATACGATCACATTTCTGGCTCGCACAGATTTCGTGGGTTTGTACAACCAAGCAGTAGATGAACGGTAATGGATTTCATATCGGTCGCCATCGGGCAGATTCGTTGGTAGTGGTCGGATATCATAAACCTCGACCTCAGGGCGCACTTCTGCACCCCATTTCTCCGCGAAATAAAGGTAGTTCTTGTCAAGGCTATTTTTTGCATTGTAGCGGCAACCTACCAAGCACCCGCCACAATGAATACAACCTACTCGTGGAGGACCCTCACCCCCAAAATATGGATCGGGCACTTCTTCGCCAGGTTCTCCGAAGAAGTAGCCTACTTCGGTAGGCGTGAAAGTATCTCCATAACCAAGCTCCTCGGCGATCTCCTTAAGCGCTTCATCCGCAGACCACAAGCGTGGATTTGTCGTTACCCCAAGCATTTTTCGTGCGGTCAGATAATGTGGCCGCAAAATGCTCCTCCAATCGGCCAAGTGACTCCATGTAGGCGCATCGAAAAAACTCTCTTCCGGATCCATGAGGACCGCTGCATAGACCAAGCTTCCACCCCCTACCCCACTGGAACCAAAAACGAATAAACCGCGAAAAAGGCTCATTTGTTGAATGCCAAAACAGCGCAGCCCAGGCATCCACAGATACTTCCAGATATTCCAATTGGTGCGGGCATAATCTTCATCGTGGAACCTTTTACCGCGCTCGAGAACCAGGACACGATACCCTTTTTCTGTCAGGCGCATCGCGGATATGCTGCCACCGAACCCGGATCCGATGATGACGAAATCATAGATATCTTCGCGTTGATGAGAAGGATCAGCCATTCAAGGTTTAACCTTTCGTTTTTAGATATTCCCGAGGTTTATTCTTCGACTTCGATCTCCACAGAGCTACAGCAGCGGACGAAATCCAGAACCGTCGGCACATTGCGTAACATATAAGCCATGCTGCCTTCGACCTTAAGCCTGCGCGTGATCATGGCCTGCATCGGGTCAAGCTCACCCCTTAGAATTCGGAGGTAATTCGCTTGTGGTGCAGTTAAGGTGAAAGCAGCATCGGGCACCTCCTCCACTTCGGGATTGATCACCCGTACATCACGGCATGTGCCGTGCCAGAGATCGAAATACAGTAGCATAGGAAGGTCCGAACTTTCAACACCCTTATCTGGTTCAATCACAAACACCAAATCCCCCTCCCAATTTCTTGCAATATGCGCGTATTGTTCGTCCTGATTAAGAACATCCATGACCGCTTGCACATACTCTTCACTTGGAAAGCGATAGGCCATCACGAGCCTCCTTCCTCATTAATTGAGACCGTTGGGATTATGCGACAATCCTTATGTTGTGTCAAAAGGATTCATTGACAGGCTTATGACGCTTCGGTTACACTCACCCAAATCAAATCTACAATCGACAATAACATGGATGATCAAGAATATTACCTCACTCCAGAAGCAGCGACCAACTTAAAAAATGAATTGGAAGAGTTAAAGGGTCCGCGCCGATCCGAACTTGCCAAACGTCTTCGCTTTGCGATCCAACAAGGAGATCTCACTGAGAATGCTGATTACATCGCAGCAAAAGAGGAACAGGCTTTCTTGGAAGGACGGATTTTAGAGTTGGAGATCCTCTTACGAGATGCGATCATCGTGGAGACTACTGAGCCCTGTGATAAGGTGAGGATTGGATGTACGGTGAAGGTAAGCATAGATAATCAGGAGGAGCGAGTATTCTACCTGGTTGGCATGAAGGAAGCTGATCCGCGGCAGGGGAAAATCTCGCACAAGTCGCCCATCGGGAAAGCTCTTATAGACACTCGCATCGGTGACACGGTCATCGCAGAGACTCCTGCAGGTAAAATGAAAATAAAAGTAATCGACATTCAATAGATTAAAAAAACGCAGGGGCGGTTCGCGAACCGCCCATTCAGCATTGAGAAGCAAATAACGAATAACAAAACGCGATTGGGGCAGGCTAAACGCCTGCCCCTTCCATTTCATCCATTTGATGTAGAAATCTAGCCGCCATCAGATTAACCAGCTGTTTGCCAGGCCATCAATTCAACAGTCACGCGATCAAAGAAGCTTTCCTCTGGGAGTGGGCCTTCGCCGTAACTCATATCCACAATGCGTACATCGATCTTCAGAGAGGCAGTTTCGAGGGAAACTACGTCACCGCTTTCCGCTAGAACAGGATCGCCTTTGGCAGCCAGACGGTTGTGCGATTCGTCATCATTGAACGCGTAGCGGCTCATTAAGACCTTCGTTACAGTTTGGATGTCATTTTTATCAAACAACCAAACCTCGAAAGCTGCCACTTTTTTCGGTTCCTCGACACCGATCACCTCGCCAATACCGACACCACATTCACCAAGGAAGTCACCCGTTGGGCTTTCTATGCTGAATGAATCATCGTAGAGGTCGTCCCCGAGGGTATACGTGGTACGGAAGGTCGCCAATGGCTGATCGCTAATCTCTACCCCAACAGCCTCGGTTTCATCCTCCATCATCTCGAAGCCCGGCTCGGCGTAAACCTCCTCCGGTTCGGCCTCCATCCGACGACGTATAAAAAGCGCACCTGCCAGAAGCACTCCTATCACAAAGGTCACGATGAGAGCGGGCACCAGGAGCTTTGACGCTGTGAAACCCGCTGCTTCCTCAGAAGGTTCGGGGGGTTCCTCAATGGGTGACTCAACGGCGACTAGGGCCTGGAACTTCTGAATCTCACCTGGGTCTAACTCCCCTGGGTCCTGGCCAACTTTCGCCAATATAGCAGCTCGCCTGTCCCCCAGACTCTCATAGCGATCTTGCGCCAGCGTAGGGTCGAGGTTTACGGAGTAGGAATCGATGACCATTCGGAGGTAGTCGATCTGCAAATCCTCTCGCAACTGAGCCGGTTCACCGTTTATCCATTCTACGGGATTGAGCACCCAGGCATAGAGGACGCCCAAGATGATCCCACCAACTAGCGCGATCCCAACGAGTGTCCACTTACGTTGTATGAATTCTTTTACGGCTTCCATAACCCCTCACTTTTGATCTCGGCTAGGTGCGAGACCATTCAAGGTTGCCCCCCTCAGCGCATAGCATTCTAGACCTTTCGACCTGGTTAGGCAACCCCCCTTGTTGCATATTCTGTGCCATACTGCGTTAAACTTCGTATTTTTTCCGCTCAACTTGCTTTCCACAATGGATGCACTGCGCATGTTCTCTGTTAGAAACCACTAAAATATTGCTGCAATCAGGACATGGATACGGAAGCGGTCGCTTCCAGCTTGTGAAATCGCATTCAGGATAATTAGCACATCCATAAAAAATCCGCCCTTTGCGTGTTTGCCTCTGTACCAATTCTCCTCCGTCGTTGGGGCATTTCACCCCAATTTTCTCAAGCCACGGTTCTGTGTAACGACAAGTTGGGAAATCTGAACAACCGATAAATTTTCCATAGCGACCATGGCGTACGATTAATGGGCTCCCACATTCTGGGCAGGCACGATCGATTTTCTCCGGCTCAGCCTTAACCTCCGGCATCTGCTCTTCAGCGTGTCGAACTTGTTCTTCGAAAGGTCCATAGAAATCGCTCACGACATCGACCCATTCACGCTCTCCCGCAGCAATTTCATCAAGCTTCTCTTCCAATCGAGCCGTGAAACCCAAATCCACAATGTTAGGAAAGTATTCGAAGATCAAATCATGCACAATTTCCCCTATTTCCGTTGGTATTAATCGCCGATTCTGGCGTTGTATGTAACCCCGCTGTCGAAGTGTCGAAATAGTCGGCGCGTAGGTCGAAGGTCGACCAATGCCATTGTCTTCCATGGTGCGGACCAATGTCGCATCTGAGTAACGTCGAGGCGGTTGAGTGAAGTGCTGTTCAGGAAGAAGTTCCTCTAGGATCAGTGTGTCCCCTTTCACAAGTTCAGGCAGTTGCTCTAATTGAACTTTCAAATCTGTATCGTCTGCTTTAACCCCATTCGCAGACTCTCTATCCGCCATAACCGCCAGAAAACCCGGGAAACGTATGCTTGAGGCTGAAACACGGAGTAGATAACTTCGCTCCTCAGCCTGCCCATCAATTTCAATACTGAGTGTGTCATATTCAGCGGGTTTCATCTGGGAAGCGATAAAACGCGACCAAATCAGTGAATAAAGCTTGAATTGTTCCTTGGATAGGAACGGTTTCACAGCCTCCGGCTCTCTCGCAGTAGAAGTCGGACGGATCGCTTCATGGGCTTCTTGGGCTCGACGAGATCGTGTTCGATAGGTTGGTGGTTTTTCAGGCAGATAATCCTCTCCAAATCGTCGCCTGATCACATCTCGTGCTTCCCCGATTGCACTCGACGCTACATTCACTGAATCGGTCCTCATATAGGTGATCAAACCAACACGTTCTGCTTGACCCAAATCGATACCTTCGTATAGCTGCTGGGCGATGACCATCGTACGACGGGCTGTGTAGCCTAATCGACGCGATGCTGATTGTTGAAGTGTTGAAGTCGTAAACGGAGCTGAAGGCCGGCGGACACGGCTTCCTCGACGCACTTTTGAAACCCTGTACTGCGCGTTCTGCATATCGGACAAGATAGGTTGAACATCGGACTCTGAGTTAAGCTCAGGCTTTTCACCATTAATTTGGACCAGCCTCGCAAGAAATGGTGGAGGCTTTTCCGGGTGGTAAAGCTTAGCGTCGATTGTCCAATATTCCTTTGCCTCAAATGCTTGGATTTCACGTTCCCGTTCAACGATCAATCGCAGAGCCACAGATTGGACCCGACCGGCTGATAATCGTCCACGCACCTTCGCCCAAAGAAGTGGACTCAAGTTGTAGCCCACCAATCTATCAAGGATCCTGCGTGCTTGTTGCGCATTGACAAGCTCCATGGAAATCCCGCGTGGATTTTGGAAAGCCTCTTCAATCGATGATTGTGTGATCTCATGAAAGACAACCCTGTGGGCGACCTCAGGATCGATCTTTGCTGCCTCGAGTAAATGCCACGCTATGGCTTCCCCCTCTCGATCTGGATCTGTAGCCAAGTAGACCTCACTTGATTTAGCCGCAGCAGCAATTAGCTCCTTTACAACTTTCCTTTTCTCATTGGGAACGCGGTATTTCGGGGTGAAATCGTTCTCTACATCGACCGACAGTTGAGAGCGCAGAAGATCTCTCACATGACCAATAGAAGCCGCTACTTTAAAGCCCTTCCCAAGAAAACGGCTCACCGTACGGGCTTTCGCCGGTGACTCAACGATGACCAATTTACCGCTTCGTTTACCGTCGGTATCGCTCTTCCGCTTCTTTTTCTTCTCCGCGGTAGGTTTTAGACCCTCATGTGCATCCGTCCTGCCCATGCGGTAAAGCCCGGCTCCACATACTGGGCAGATACCCCTGGTTGATGGAGCCCCAGCAGAGGTAAAGGTCGCTTCAGGGTTTGACATCTCCCTTTTACACTTACACTTCACACAATACGCTTCCACACATAACTCCCAAAAACTATAGGTATTGATCCAACCCGGACTCTTTCAGCTCCTTCACCAATCGGCGAATATCTTCAGCCCGATCTCGATGACAAATTAAAAGCACGTCACCTGTATCGATGACGATAATGCCTTCAATTCCTAATGAAGCGATCAATCGATCTTTGTCAACCTCCGGGTCTTGGTAAATCAAGGCATTTTTTGTATCGATGATCAGCGTCTTCTGAGCATCGATTAAATTCCCCATTTCATCTATGTCCATCAGTTCGAACAGGCGATTCCAACCGCCAACATCCCACCATCCCAGATCATCGGCTGGGATCACAGATACCTGCTCGGCACCCTCCATGACTCCGTAATCGATCGTCTGACTCTCGAGATTGCGCCAAACACTTTCAACCGTCTCCGCTTCTTTAGGGCCACCAAGTGTCTTTTCAATTCTCTTCAACCCCTTGTGGAGGTCTGGCATTTGCCGTTCGATCTCTTCCAGGATCCGACTCACCTTCCACACAAACATCCCAGAATTCCATGCAAATTCACCGCTAGCGAGGTACTCCTCTGCTTGAGTCAACCCGGGTTTCTCTTTGAAGGTTTTCACACGGAATGCCTGATATCCACGATATTCACCCAGCGATTCACCACTTTGAATATAGCCATAACCGGTGTCAGGGTAGCGTGGTGTAATCCCTAATGTCACCAATTCGTCATCACATGCCACCTCATAGGCAGCCAGGAGCAGATCCTGAAAACGCTTAACATCGGCAATGTAATGATCAGCCGTGAGAACGGCCATGACACCATCGGGGTTCTGCGCGTGAAGAATAACCGCCGCAAGTCCTACCACAGCGGCTGTGCCTCGAGGTGAAGGTTCAAGGATGAAGTTGGCCTGGGGTAATGACGGCGTTTGCACCTTCAACACCTTCGCCTGATCTGCAACCGTGACGATATAAATACGATCCTGGGTCATGATCGGCGAGATCCTGTCGACCGCCATTTGAAATAGTGTCCGTTCGCCGAAAAGCTGAAGTGTCTGCTTAGGGCGTGCCCTACGTGACAGCGGCCAGAGGCGTGTACCTCCCCCCCCTGCCATGATCACTGCTGAATAGTCGGTCATCATGTTCATCATTCTACTCGGTAGGTAGCACGCACTTCACCTGCCAAGATGTAATGCATGCCTCCTACTTGACGTGCGTGTCCCTTAAGTTCGAGCATCGATAATGACGCTGTGATTTGAGAGATTGGGAGACCGCAGCGTTGCTGAAGCTCATCAATATGAAGCGGTTCTCTGCTTAGAGCTTCTAGAATGCACCTTTCCGTCTCGTCCTCAGGAGCCTTGAGAGGGACAGATTCCTGACGAGTGATTAATTCGAGGTTGAGCGCCTCTAACACATCATCGGGGGCTAGGAGCGGATGAGCTCCCACTCGGATCAGACGATTCGTGCCGCTACTCGCCGATCGATGGATATCACCCGGAACTGCGAATACATCGCGTCCTTGTTCAATCGCAAAATCAGCCGTAATCAATGCCCCACTCCCTGCACCAGCTTCAACCACCACCACAACAAGAGACAACCCACTGATAATCCTATTTCGTGGGGGGAAATTCTTAGGCTCAGGTTTGGTTCCTAGCGGATAATCGCTGATAACCGCTCCCTGAGCGGCGATTGCATCGGCGAGCTTTCGATGCTCCCTTGGATAAAGTTGATCCAAACCGGAGCCAAGAACCGCGATCGTTCGACCCCCAGCATCAAGAGCTGCCTGATGAGCAATTGAATCAATGCCTCGTGCAAGACCCGAGACGACTGTAACGCCATTCACGGCTAAGGCTGTGGCGATATCGCGTGCGATAGCCCTACCATAGGGTGTTGCACGTCGCGTTCCAACAACGCCTACTGCCAATCGATCTTCGCTCCTCACCTCACCCCAAACATATAACGTCGGCGGTGGAGCGTGGATCTCCCGCAATCTTACAGGGTACTCTTCATCGTCCCAGGTAAGGATTTGGAAACCAAGCCCATCAATCCGCGCAAGCTCTTGGTCCAAATCAAGCCGGGCACGGGTATCTAAAAGCGCCTG
>CP070708.1:2225761-2236045 GCA_020350285.1 Anaerolineaceae bacterium | reverse complement strand
CAGCGATGCTTAAAATCCCTGAACCACACCCCAAATCAATAACTTGTTGACCTGCCTGAAGGTGATCCTCTATTGCCACCAAACATAGGCGCGTTGTAGGGTGAGTACCGGTACCAAACGCCATGCCTGGGTCGAGGATCACGTGCAATCGATCACCAGAGGCTGGCTGAGACCATGCGGGTGAGATCAACAATCGTTGACCGACCGGCATTGTATGGTAATGAGATTTCCAGGCTTGAGACCAATCTTGCTCTTTGATTAAACGGAAGGAGGGTTGCGGAAGGGGTTGAATTTGACTCAAGTGCCAAAGTCCCTCCTCAATTCGTTCTTTGATCAATTCCAATTGGTTGTCTACGGGGATGTACGCTCGTACGATAACCATTCCTGCTGATTGAACTTCAGATGTGTCGACCTCCATTCCCAAGCTCTCAATAGCCACACCTCCCGAAGCGAAGCGCGAAAAAAGCTCGGCGATTGCCTCGGCAAGTTCACCGTTAACTGTGGAGGAGACCTCAAGCCAGTTCAATCGATCAGGCCCCCAAGTAGATCCTTGATTGTGTCGAGGAAGCCACGCTCATGGGGATGAACTTCAGTGCCGAGTGTTTCAGCCAGCTGCTCGAGTAATGTCCTTTGCTCAGCACTGAGCGAACGTGGGATATCAACCGAGACGATCACTAACTGATCGCCGCGACCATTACGCCTTAATCGAGGGACACCCTTTCCCTTGAGACGAAGCACTTTTCCAGGCTGGGTGCCAGGAGGAATTGTGAGTGTGTCCTCTCCGTCAAGGGTTGGTATGGTAACCTGAGCCCCAAGTGTTGCTTGGGCGATGTTTATCCCTAAATCAAGTAGGATATCGTTGTCACGACGGCGGAAGAAGCGATGAGGTTTGACATGGATAAAAACATACAGGTCTCCGTTAGGTCCGCCGTTCACGCCGGGCTCACCCTCGTTTGTTATTCGAATACGTGTTCCGTCATCAACCCCTGCTGGTACTGCGATCATCCGTTGAATGGTCTCGCGCACCAAGCCTCGCCCTCTACATGTTTCACAAGGTGTGCTGATGGTTTCGCCTAAACCATTGCAGGAGGGGCAAGTGCTTACATTGACCATCGAGCCGAGAAGTGTTTGTCTAACCTGTCGGACTTCACCACTGCCGTTACATGTTGAACAACGTACTGGGGTTGTGCCGGGTTCAGCACGAGAACCTTGACATCGCTTACAGGTTTCCTGACGGCTTATCTCGATCTCTTTTTCAATGCCAAATACGGCTTCTTCGAAATCTAGGGTCAAGTCATAACGTAAGTTTGGACCCCGACGTGGCGCTCGTCTACTGCGTTGCCCCCCCATACCGAAGCCGAAGAACTGCTCGAATATGTCACCGAACCCGAAATCAAAATCAAACTGCATCCCCTCAAGACCAGCGTGGCCGAAGCGATCGTAGGCCGCACGTCGTTCATCATCAGAGAGGACAGCATAAGCCTCATTGATCTCTTTGAACCGTTCCGCTGCCCCGGGCTCGTTATTAATATCAGGATGGTATTGTTTCGCCAGTCTGCGATAAGCTCGACGAATATCATCAGGGGAAGCGTCGCGATTGACATCCAAGACTTGGTAATAATCCCGCTTATTGGCCATCTTAGAAATTCGCAGTGAGGGGAATGCTGCCCCTCACAAATAATGAACTTACGAAATCACTCTTCATCAAACTCGAAGGTAATATCATCCTCATCATAAGGTGGATCATCATCATGAGAGGTAGATTCACTCAATGAGCCCGTACCCTGCTCGTGGATCTTAGTGCCTAATTGTTGGATCAAATCGAGCAGCGCATTCGTAGATGCTTTGATCGCTTCGATGTCGTCACCTTTCATGGCTTGGCGTGCATCTTGAATCCTGGTCTGTACATCAAAACGCAATTCTTCGGGAGCGCCTTCCCCTGCCTCGTATAAGTATTTCTCGGCAGCATAGATGGCGTTGTCGGCTGAATTTACCGCTTCAGCAAATTTCCTTCTTTGCCGATCTTCCTCCGCATATTGTTCTGCTTCTTGGCGCATCCGCTCGATTTCGTCATCATCCAATCCCGAAGAAGCAGTTACAGTGATATGTTGACTGCGTTCTGTAGCCACATCCATAGCATTGACTTTGAGGATGCCGTCCGCATCAATATCGAAGGTCACCTCGATTTGAGGTACACCGCGTGGTGCGGGCGGGATACCGTCAAGCGTGAACTTTCCAAGCGACTTGTTATCTCCTGCCATGGGTCGTTCGCCTTGCACAACATGGATTTCGACTTCAGATTGATTGTCTGACGCTGTTGAAAAAACCTGGCTCTTCCTTGTGGGAATCGTCGTGTTGCGTTCAATCAGTGCTGTTGCTACACCTCCCAGTGTCTCGATGGACAAGGTTAGGGGTGTAACATCAAGCAGGAGGATGTCTTTTACTTCACCGCCAAGCACACCAGCTTGGATGGCTGCCCCGACAGCTACGACCTCATCTGGATTGACACCTTTGTGGGCCTCTCTATCGAAGATTTGACGAACTGCTTCTTGGACAGCCGGCATGCGCGTCATGCCACCTACGAGGATAACCTGATCGATATCGCTGGCTGTGAGACCAGCGTCCTCCAATGCTTGTTCGCATGGTTTTATCGAGCGCTCAATCAAATCATCACATAATTGTTCAAGCTTGGCTCGGGTAAGTGTGATGTTGAGGTGTTTGGGACCGCTAGCATCGGCCGTGATGAAAGGTAAGTTGATCTCGGTTTCTATCATGCTTGAGAGTTCAATCTTGGCTTTCTCGGCAGCCTCCTTCAATCGCTGTAGAGCTTGTCGGTCGCTGCGAATGTCGATCCCTTCTTCTTTATGAAACTCGTCGGCAACCCAATCAATAACTCGTTGATCAAAGTCGTCTCCACCAAGGAAGGTGTCCCCGTTCGTGGATTTAACTTCAAAGACACCGTCTCCCACATCCAGGATCGAGATGTCGAAGGTTCCACCACCTAAATCGTAAACGGCAATCGTCTCGTCTACCTTCCTGTCCAACCCATAGGCTAGGGAAGAGGCTGTCGGCTCATTGATAATGCGCAACACTTCAAGACCAGCGATCTTCCCGGCGTCCTTGGTCGCATTGCGCTGTGCGTCGTTGAAATGTGCGGGAACGGTGATCACTGCCTGGGTGATACTTTCGCCAGTATATGCTTCGGCGTCGGCCTTGATCTTCCCGAGGATCATGGCTGCGATCTCGGGGGGTGAATATTCTTTTCCTCCCATGTGAACACGCACATCGCCGTTTGGTGCGGCGCTAACTTGGTAAGGGACCAAATCAACCGCTCGTTGGACCTCGGGATCGGAATACTTTTTCCCCATAAAGCGTTTGATGGAAAAGATCGTATTTTCTGGGTTAACTACGGCTTGCCTACGGGCGACTTGACCAACAATGCGTTCTTTTGTCTTCGGGCTGATGGCAACCATCGAGGGAATGAGTCGACCTCCCTCCGAGGAAGCGATGACGGTGGGTTCGCCGCCCTCCATAATGGCCACAACGGAATTGGTCGTACCTAGGTCGATGCCGATGATTCTGCCCATATCTGGTTTCTCCTACTTGGCTACCCGTACTTTGGCTGGCCGGAGAACTCGATCGCCCAGCTTGTATCCTTTTTGTACAACTTCGATGACTTGACCGTCTTGATGATCATCGTCCTCTTCGTAGGTGATGGCTTCATGGAAATTTGGATCAAAGGTCTCACCTTGTCCGAGGATCACCTCAACCCCTTCATCCTCGAGGATGGTGTTAAGTTTGACATGGATCATTTCGATTCCATCCGCCCATGCTTCGATTTCATTCTCAGCAGGTCGTTTATTGATCGCCAACTCGAGGTCATCGAGGATTTCAAGATATTTCGAGATGATTTCGCTTATGATTTTGGCCCGCGTATCTTCCTTATCGCGAACGGTGCGGTTTTTGAAGTTGGCAAACTCTGCCCTCTCTCGTTGCCAACCGTCGAGATACTCGCTTGCTGCCTGTTGCAAGCGCTCATTGTCTTCCAGCAACGCGTTGATTCTCTCCTCGACAGTTACCTCACGCGGCGCTCCCTCCATCTCTTCGCCCTCCACACCCTCTTCCACTGCTTCAACGAGGGCCTCATTGCTATCTTCTACATGTTCTGAAATGTGTTCGGGGCTATCCGCTTGAAGCTCCTCTTCTTGATCTTCGTGAAGATGTGCTTCCGTTTCTTCTGCTTGTGTATTTTTAGTGTCAGTTTCTTTTTTCCGTTTGATCACAGGCTCTCCCTAGTCTTTCCCAAGATCTGTGGGTTTTTGTGTTTCTTAGCGTGCTTGGGATTTTCAACAGAGATGCAAACTCCATACCCGATATTCAACATCCTGCATGCCAAATGAATTAACTGGCAAAGGACTCGATCACAAAATCGCTCAACAGCCCGGCCACATACCGTACCGCTGAGATCGTGCGTCCGTAGGCCATGCGGGTTGGCCCAAGCACACCTAGAGCTCCCGTGGCATAACCCGGAGCACCGTAGCGGGTGAGGATCATCGAACAATCTTTGAGCTCATCCCACGAACCTTCACCACCAATGACAACCTGTACACCGCCAACCGAGGGGCTGAGCACCTGCGCCAGCACCTCCTCCAAGAAGCTTCGTTCCTCAAGCACCCTCACAGCAAGTCGGGCCGATGGCGAGTCCACAAACTCCGGTTGGGTAAGCATATTTGTGAGACCATCATGGTAGACGTCACCGGTCCACAAAGCATCTGCACGCGCCATCACTTCGGCTACCAATCGAGTGACATCCTTCGCCAGACCAGAAAAATTCTCCGCCAATTGAGCTACTTCAGAGGCTTCTTTGCCAACGCACAGATGTGCAATCTGTGCAGCAGCTTCATCTAATTTCGCTTGGTTAATCACTTCTGCAAGGGTTAACATCTGTTGACGAACATCCCCACCTTGAAGCACGAGGACAAGTAGAACCTGACGACCCTGAATCGAGATTAATTCCAGGTGTTTGAAGAATGCACGCTCAGGGCGGGGGATTGTTGCGAGTGAGGCGACCCGTGAATGTTTCGCAAGAACCGACGCCGCTAATTTTACCCACTCGTCGATGTCAGCGGTGGCTTGATGAAATTGGTGGCTGATGAGTCTCTTCTCAGCCAGGGGAAGGTCTGATTCGCCCAATAACCGTCTGACGAAATAGCGGTAGCCAATCTCAGTAGGCACCCGTCCAGCCGAGGTATGGGGTTGATGAACAAGCCCGGCCTCGGTTAACACAGCCATCTCGTTGCGTACAGTTGCGGAACTGACACCGAGGTTGTACTTATCGACCAGCCTCTTCGAACCGACAGGCTTTGCTGTGTCCACATATTCATGCAAGATGAGCGCCAGAAGCGTCTCCTGGCGTTCCGTTAGCGGATTCACACGATCCTCTGCTTGAATTAGCACTCTCGATGCGAGAGTGCTAAAGTATCAAAGAATCATAATACCATGGGCGATGTACGACGTCAAGCAGGCCTTAGGGTTGACAAAAAAGTGGACTATGGGTAGTATCCCGGCCTGAACTTCACTTTCAGTGGTCTGGAGGCTTAATGGGTTCTATTCCTGAAATCGATGATGAAACTTTTGAGCTCAAGGTGCTACAAGCAGAATTGCCGGTGTTGGTGGATTTTGGAGCCGAGTGGTGCCACCCGTGCAAGCAGCTCGACCCGATCGTAGAGGAGCTTGCTGAAGAGTGGGTGGGTAAGGTAAAAGTGTTCAAGCTCGATGTTGACTCCAATGTTAATACGACCATGAATTACGGTGTCATGGGTGTTCCTTCGTTGATCCTCTTCGTCAATGGAGAACCGGTTGAACGGATGACCGGTTTGGTGCCCAAGAAGCGTATCCTCGAGGCGGTCGAACCTCATCTGGATTCATAAACAAAGTCCTTTATAAAATGGTATAGCTTCATCCAGCTCCAGAAGGGGCCTTTCCCGCGTTGTTTTCTTTTGAGGGTTAGGAATTGAAGCTCCGATGGAGGAGGGGCATCATCATTAAGAGACTTTGGTTGACGCCTTCACATTCAAAGGTTAGACTTAGGTCACAATCCATGTCTTGAAAAGCTGTGAAGAGGGCTAGTAAGCACTGAAACGGCAGCCCAGAGAACGGGGGTGGGTGAAAGCCCCGTCTGTACGCCGGTGTTGAATGGGCCTTGGAGCTGTCGGGTGAAAGACACCACCAACCGAGAACTCATTGGGGTGATCAAGTAGCTTAGATCGGGGTTGCCTCCGTTATCATGGCAACAAGCAACGAACCGAATTCGAATTGCTTGAGTAAAGTGAGGCTGTCTCACCACTCGCTGCCGTATTTATATTGCAGGGTCGTTGTAGGATAGCCTAAGCGGGGTGGTACCGCGGGTTTTATTAACTCGTCCCCTTGGGGACGAGTTTTTATTTATCCAGATCAATTGTTCCATTGAAGGTAAGGAGGAACAAATGGGAGCTACTCGGAAGCGAGTTTTGACCGGAGATCGTCCTACGGGAAGACTGCACCTCGGCCATTATGTTGGATCGCTACAAAATCGTCTCAGTCTCCAAGATGAGTACGAATGTTTCTTCATCATCGCCGATTTACACACATTAACCACGAGGCCTGAGAAAGCCCATATCTCTGAGGTTGGTGAGAACATTCGTGATTTGATGCTTGATTATCTTGCGGTTGGGATTGATCCTGATCGTTCTGTGATCTTTCTACAATCTGGCATTCCAGAGACATATGAATTGAACCTCATTTTCGAGATGTTGGTTACCGTACCCAGGTTAGAACGAGTGCCGAGTCTCAGAGAAATGTCAAAAACGGCTTCTCTGGAAAGTATGCCATTAGGTTTACTTGGTTACCCGGTTCTCCAGGCGGCAGACATTCTCTTACCTCGAGCGACATTGGTTCCGGTGGGGAAGGATAACGAAGCACATGTCGAGGTAACAAGAGAGATCGCCCGACGATTCAACCGTCTTTATGGTGAGGTTTTTCCTGTCCCTGACGCACTCATCGGGGAGGTGCCAAGTTTGGTGGGGACCGATGGGAAGTCACAGATGAGTAAATCGCGTAATAACACCATTGATCTTGCAGATGATCCTGATACAGTGAGGACAAAAGTATTAGGGATGTTTACAGATCCTGTCCGTGTACATGCAGATATCCCTGGAAGGGTTGAAGGAAATCCGGTCTTCATCTATCACGATGCATTCAATCCCAACTTGGAACAGGTGGTGGAACTGAAAGAACGATACCGAGAAGGCAAGGTGGGCGATGTTGAAGTTAAACGACATCTTGTAGAGGCACTGAATGTATTTCTCGGTCCTATCCGTGAGCGAAGAGAGAATTTCATGCGTACGCCTTCTCTCGTTGAAGACATCTTGATCACAGGTACTGAGCGCATGCGAGATGAAGCGAGGGAGACGATGTCCTTGGTCCGAGAAGCGATGGGGATGTATCGTCTTCCTGAGTAACGTTCTATTGATGATAGTTTTTCAGTCTACTCCATGAATCTAAGCCTCTTAAACATGGGTGCATGATCATAGGAAAAGGCGGTTTAGTGTATAATCCCGACGACCTCACCATGGAATAAATGGACGATACAAATGACTAGTAAAAAAATTCGTGTGCTTATCGCCAAGCCTGGTCTCGATGGACACGATCGTGGTGCGAAAGTGGTTGCCAGATCCATGAGGGATGCGGGGATGGAGGTGATCTATACCGGCCTCCGTCAAACACCCGAGATGATCGCAGAAGCAGCTTTGCAGGAGGACGTTGACGCCGTTGGTCTTTCCATCCTCTCGGGAGCCCACATGGTGTTGGTGCCCCGATTAATGGAATTGTTACGTCAACAAGGCCAGGACAATGTCAGAGTACTGGTAGGGGGGATCATCCCTGATGAGGACGTGCCACGATTAAAGGAGTTAGGTGTGGTGGAGGTCTTTGGGCCTGGTACCAGCACAAAAACGATCGTAGACACCGTCATCCGGGCAGTTGGTGGGGAACCAGCCCACACCTAAGGGCTGTTGATCGAATGAGCCTCGTTGAGCGTGTTCTGGCTGGTGATCGCTTGGCGCTAGCCCGACTCCTATCCCAGATCGAAAATGAAGAAACCACAGGTCTCGATGATCTGGCTGCTTTGTACCCTCACACAGGGGATGCACATCTCGTGGGTGTGACAGGAGCACCAGGCACGGGTAAATCCACACTCGTGAATAAGCTCGTGATGCACATGCGCCAAGAGGGGGAAGAGGGCGGTGATGCAGATACCATGATTGCGGTCGTCGCGGTTGACCCAAGCAGTCCCTTCACGGGTGGCGCGATTCTTGGTGATCGAATACGGATGCGGGATCTGGCTGGTGACCCTTGCGTGTTCATCAGGAGCATGGCCAGCAGGGGGGCATTGGGCGGCTTAGCTAGAGCAACAGCAGGCGTTGTTCAGGCATTAGACGCTGCTGGTTTTGATGTCATCATGATCGAGACCGTAGGTGCTGGACAAGCTGAAGTTGACATCGCGCGCACAGCCCATACGACTGTCGTGATCACGGCACCAGGAATGGGAGACGAAGTGCAAGCGATTAAAGCAGGCATTCTTGAGATCGCTGATATCCTGGTTGTGAATAAAGCGGATATCCCTGGTGCAGACAATACCCTTCGGGCATTACGCGCAACTCTTGAAATGGCGAAACCTGAGAGATATGTTCCAAGCCTTCCTCAACAGGGCGATGCCAGTATAGAACGCGGAGAGGAAGCGGATAGTTGGGAAACGCCGGTGATGGCAACGGTAGCTACAGAAGGAGAGGGTGTTGCGGAATTAATCCAGGCCATAGAGGATCACCGGAGATACCTGCAGGCGTCAGGTGAGTGGACGATTCGCGAACGCGGCAGGATCCGATCGGAGATGGAAGGGTTGTTGCGTGACACCTTAGCCGCGCGTTTCTTAGAACGACAGCCGGACGGACGGTTCGAAGAGGCACTAGAGAAAGTGTTGACCCGCAGTCTTTCACCTCGGCAGGCAATCCTTTCCATTCTGGATGGTGAAGATAGGTGATCCACGGTAAGAAGATACGCCTACGAGCGATCGAACGTGAGGATCTACCCAGATTTGTTGAGTGGTTTAACGATGAGGAAGTTCGCCAAGGATTGAACTTCTTCTTACCCATGAGTTTAGCGGAAGAGGAACGCTGGTTCGAGCGTATACTGAATGGTGACGCCGCTGAAAGACCTCTAGCGATCGATATCCGAGAAGGGGACCAGTGGATTCATGTTGGAAGTTGTGGTTTGTTCTCTATCAATTCGAGAGATCGCAAAGCTGAACTTGGAATCATGATAGGTGATAAAAGGTATTGGAATAAAGGCTACGGTTCTGATACTATGTGGACACTACTCGGTCATGCCTTTGAGACGTTAAATCTTAACCGAGTTTCCTTACAAGTTTTTGAAAGCAATCAACGAGCGATAAAGGTTTATGAGCGTGTCGGTTTCAAGCTTGAGGGACGGTTGAGGGAAGATCGGTTCTCCCAGGGGCGTTTTGAGGATACACTCATTATGGGTATATTATGTGATGAGTGGAAAGCTCTAAAGGAGGTCGAGATCTGATATGGGTAACATGTATGGATACGGGGACATTCAGCTTTTCACTGGCACTGCAAGTCAGGAACTGGCACAGGAAATTGCTGATTACCTCCATTTACCGCTCGAAGAGTATGATCTGATCCAGTTTCCAAATGACAATTTATTTGTGAAATTACGCGGAAGTATTCGAGGGCAGGATGTGTACATCATACAATCCATGATCCCGCCTGTACACAGAAACATTATGGAGCTCCTAATTACAATCGATTGCCTCAAACGTGATTCAGCCGGTCGGATCACTGCGGTGATCCCTTATATGGCCTATGGACGTTCCGATAAGAAGGATCAACCAAGGGTGCCGATCACGGCCCGACTCATTGCGGACATGATTGTAGTCGCAGGTACAGACCGGTATGTGACGATCGATTTGCATGCCGGCCAAGTCCAAGGCTTTTTCTCTATCCCTGGTGATGTGCTGACCGCATTCCACCTGCTGAGTGATTATTTCCTTGAAAAGAAGTTATCTGACGTGGTTGTGGCTACGGCCGATTTGGGTTTTGCCAAGAAAGGCCGAAATTTTGCTGCTAAACTCGGTGTTCCACTAGCATTTGTCGAGAAGCGACGGAGGGGTGACGAGCCACGAGCGCGGGCGACAACTGTGATAGGAGATGTTTCTGGAAAGGA
>CP070708.1:2208810-2225661 GCA_020350285.1 Anaerolineaceae bacterium | reverse complement strand
AGCTGCCCCTAGTACGAGAGGACCGGGGTGGACAGACCTCTGGTGTGCCAGTTGTCGTGCCAACGGCATCGCTGGGTAGCCACGTCTGGCAGAGATAACCGCTGAAAGCATCTAAGTGGGAAACTCGCCCCAAGATAAGATCCCTCATCCCCTTGTGGGAGTAAGGCCGCAGGGAGACTACCTGCTTGATAGGCGGCAAGTGTAAGCGCAGTAATGCGTTCAGCTAAGCCGTACTAATGGCCGAGGGCTTAACCTGTGGTGCGGAGAACTTGGTGCTTTTCGGGGCGCTCTTTGAGCGCAGGGCTTAGGGACTAGGGATTTGGGATCAGGATTGATCGCTTCCTGACCCCCGATCCCCAATCCCTGATCCCTTCTTGTCAGCTATTCAGTTGATTAACAACTTCATATCGTTGCTTTGCCCCTTGGTGATTTGAGCGGCGGGGGTACACCTGGTCCCATACCGAACCCAGAAGTTAAGCCCGCCAGCGCCGATGGTACTCGGCTGGAGACGGCCCGGGAGAGTAGGCCATTGCCAAGGGGCTTATGTTTTTAAAGGATAAGGCACCTGGGTTCATGGGCACTGGGGGATTGGAAACCAGTCACTGTGGATTTGGGCGTCAAAGGGATCGGGGATTGGGGATTAGGGATTGGGCACCAGGAACTTGTTACTCAAAGCTTGAGGCTTGGGGCTTGTAGCTTGTGACTTGAACCTCCCACTGGCTACAAAGGGCAAATTAGTACAAAATATGCCCATCTAGGGGAACAAGGTACCATAGCTTGATGAAATGGATCGAAATAGGCTAGTGGAGTATGAGGGTCCATCTTCTAAGTACTCAAGTAATGAAACAGTATGGATAAGGAGTAAATCGATGAAAAACACAAGGGGAGCTTTGCATATTCTAACTTTGGTCCTCATGGCCATCCTGCTAATGGTGGCAACCTCTGCATGCGGAGGTGATCAACCTCCTGAGACAACGGAGCCACCCCCGAGTGAGAAAGAGGAGGTCGGTAAAGGTGGTGAAAAGGAGCCGGAAGCAGGCCTTGGAGCTGTAACGTCGTTGGATAAGGTGAAGACCGCGACGATCCAGATCGAAGCCCAAGGCACATTCGTCGATCCTGATTTTGGTCTCTTGGCCAATGTGGCAGGACGCGGTTCAGGATTCATCTTCGATCCATCAGGTCTCGCGATCACGAACAACCACGTTGTAGCTGGTGCGGCCTTGTTGAAAGTGTGGATTGGTGGTGAGAGCGATTCTGTGAACGCCAGGGTCCTAGGCGTATCGGAATGCTTTGACCTCGCCGTGATCAAGATCGAGGGCGACGATTTCCCCTATTTAGAGTGGCATGATGGAGACATTGATGTCGGACTCGATGTTTATACCGCCGGATTTCCGCTCGGTGATCCTGAGTTCACATTGACGCGAGGCATCGTTTCCAAGGCACGTGCAGATGGCGAATCAACTTGGTCTTCTATCGATTATGTGCTTGAACATGATGCCACCATTAATCCAGGGAACTCCGGTGGTCCATTGGTCGATGGCGATGGCAAGGTAGTGGGGATCAATTACGCGGGGATATGGGACACCAGTCAATTCTTCGCCATATCCCGTGATCAGGCACAACCGATCATCGAACAACTCAGTGAGGGCGAAGATGTTCACACCATTGGGATCAACGCAGTTGCTGTCTCTAACGACAGTGGGACCATAACAGGCATTTGGGTTTCCTCAGTCGTTTCGGGATCACCTGCAGATGAAGCGGGCATCCAACCTGGTGACATCATCACGAATATGGAAGGGCTCACCTTGGCGATGGACGGAACGATGGCCGATTACTGTGACATCCTACGGACGCATGGCCAGGAGAGCACATTGAGCATCGATGTCCTACGCTATAGCTCGGGTGATCTTCTGAGCGGGCAGATAAACGGACGGGAACTTGCCGTTGTCTCATCTGGGGGTGGTCCCCCTGGAGGCGGTATACCATCTGGTGGTGCCGGATATGCAAATTACGTGACCGTTCAGGATAATTCTGGTGCGTTGATGGTCAATGTACCGCAAGAGTGGTCAGATGTGGATGGGGCTGAATGGTACGACGAAGGAACTGCAATGGGACCTTCTGTCTGGGCCTCGACAAACCTGACTGATTTCCAAGAGACTTGGGATGTGCCAGGGTTGATCTTTAATGTCACCGACGCTGTGGACTATTTCGGTGGACGCGATGGTCTTCTTCAGCTTGAGATGGAATGGCTCAACGACTCCTGCTCTTTCGAAGGCCTCTACAATTACTCGGATCCTCTCTACGCCGGTCAATATGCGATCTACAATGACTGCGGAGGTGCCGGTGGAGCTTCATTTATTGCGCTGGCCGCGGAACCGCTCGATATGCCAAGCGCATACTTGATCTTGGTTGAGGTCCAAATCGTCTCCGATCGAGATTGGGATGCATTCCAGCAAATCACGGGCAGCTTCACAGTGGATGACACGTTGCTCGGTGTTTCAGTTCCTCCGAGTGGGGATTATATGCTTGTCTCGGACGACTATGCGGCTCTCGAGCTGGAAATTCCGAGTTGGTGGAATGACATTGATGGTTCCGCTTGGGTCTACGATGGCGAAGTCGTGGGTGCTTCAATTTGGGCCGCACCTGACCTCGATGGTTTTTATTCCACTTGGGATACACCTGGTGTGATGTTTGATGTCTCCGACGACATCGCGGAATGGGTTGGCTATATTGAACTTCTCGATCTGCGACGGGAGGAGATGCTCGAGTTTTGTGAACTCGATGGTCGTTATGACTACGAAGACGCATTGTATCGGGGGAAGTACGACCTATTCCATAAGTGTGGCGGGGCGGGAGGTCCCTGGTATATGGTGTTGTCAGCTGTCTCGCAATACGATCAGTTCTCCTACTTGATATTGGTTGAAGCCCAGATCGTCTCCGACGAGGACTGGGATCACGCTCAGCATGTTCTGGACACCTTTGTGGTAGTCGGAGAACTTCCGTAGGATTGAACGGTCAGATCCAATTGAGTCAAAAGTTGGTATAGAAGTCACGCCCAATCGGGCGTGACTTTTTATGTAGATTAGGTGATGTTCCCCTCTGGCATGTGGGGAAAGGGATAGGGTAAGCGGAGATGAACCTGTCAGACAATTCACCCTCTCCCCAGCCCTCTCCCACAAAGGGAGAAGGAGAAAGAATCAGTCGGACGTTAGAGTTTGGTCCACCCATTTCAGTAGAGGCGGCTCCCACGCCGCCGTACTAAAATGGAGAGGGAGAAGATCCCCTCTCCCCTGTGGGGAGAGGGTTAGGGTGAGGGGAGCTGGTTCTGTAAGATCATCCTTCCTCACCCCAATCCTCTCCAAAAAGGGGAGAGGGTTAATAATCCCCTCTCATATATGCGAAGCGGGGTTCGCGTGTTTCCGCATCCTTATAGAGAACAATGTTCTTCGCGGATCATCCATTCTTCTGAAATAGCTTCGCCGTCGCCCAGCGGCCATCTTCGAGCTGTAGAATATCCTTCGAATCTTCAAGCTGGGAGAGCGTTTCTTTGATCTCCTCCTCCCGCCAGCCGAATAATTTACGGACATCTTTCACCATCAGCGTTCCCACTGAGTCAATCTGCAACCTTAATAATTGTGATCGTGCCGCGTGAGTACGAATTCCTCGAGCACGTTGATAGGTTTCTGGGAACCAGCGATCGAACAATTCATAGGTAAACGCATATCGCCAAGAACCTGCGCGAGCAATGCCAATAGGCAGGACCCACAAACCACGTTGTAATTCGGTGAGTGCCCTGAGGAAACGGGCTTTTGATGTGGTCGAGCTCATATACGCAAGACGGCGTAATTCGATGGTGTGCTGAGCTCCATGTTTGAGTAGAACGTCGGCCAACACGCGTGCTTCTCGTGTCAATTTACCTTCCTCATAAGCCATTCGATAGTCATCCAGTTCTGCGAGACGGGGAGAAAGGGCATAAAAATATGGAAGTGTCGCTAAACTTACCAACGTGGCTTTTCCTCGCAGCAGTTTCCCATAGTACCAACAGCGTTTGTCAAGCAGGTCATCCTTCCAACCCCAGGTGACGTGACCAGGATCATCATGTTCCGCAGCGACAGGGCGATCGCCTGCCGTGGCGGTCCACAAGCTTGGCATATCAACCCCTCGAATAGGCCAAAAGAACATGAAACCTCGTTCTTCAACGTAGGCAATGGCGTCCTCTTTGTTCGATAACGCAGCGCCGGGAAGAAGTCGGTACGTCTGGGCTCGATAGCAATGCAGTATGTCGGTATCAAGATCGACCATGGGTATACTTGCTCACCGAGGTCAAGTTTAATGGTCGAAGAAGGGATGGTCAATGGCAACCGCTTCAGATGGGCTTTTCAGACAAAGCGGATGCCTTCCCAAGACGGAAATGCCTTGCTTCCATGTTTGGGGCGCGCTATGATGGGGTTAGTGTGGACGAAAAATCGCTGATCCTCGAAGCTCAACGCGGTGATCTGGAAGCCTTCAATCGCCTCGTAATTGCCTATCAACGGCAGGTATACAACCTGGCTTATCGTCTCATGGGCGATCAAGCCTCCGCCGAGGATGCGACACAGGAGGCGTTCGTCTCCGCTTTCCGCGGTTTGCGCGGTTATCGTGGTGGTTCCTTCAGGGCGTGGTTACTTAGAATCGTAAGGAATGCTTGCTATGATGAGTTTCGGCGGAGGCAACGACGACCGACGACGTCGCTTGAGGAGTTAAGTCCCTTCAATGGAGATGCTACACCAGATAGCATTGGTGAGTTGATCGATAAAGCTGATGGACCTGAAACGGCTACGGAGAACGCAGAGCTGCGACGAGCGATCGAGGATTGCCTCAACGAATTACCACTTGATTATCGAACAATCGCGGTGCTTGTTGATATCCAGGGTTATGATTATCGCGAGGCAGCGACAGTGATCGGCAAACCTCTCGGCACGGTCAAGAGCCGATTAGCTCGCGCCCGCGCGAGGCTTCGAGATTGTCTTCAACAATATCGGGAACTTTTACCCTCAGCTTTTCGTCTAGAGGATGAGACGAGAAAATGACCAAAGGGAGCAAACTATCAAACCGTGATTTAGAACGGCTATCTGCTTATCTGGATGGAGCTCTATCGGAGGGTGAAGCTTCTCGCCTTGAGGCGCGTCTGCACGAGGAACCCACTTTGCAGCAAGCCCTCCAAGAACTAAAAGAGACAACCCAGATGGTCGCTTCATTACCAGAGGTGCCGCTGCCCCGCAGTTTTACCCTCACACCGGAGGATGTCGGCACTAGAGAGCGACCTCGAGTCTATCCAGTGCTGCGTTTGGCAACTGCGTTGGCTACTTTTGCTTTCTTCGCAGTGGTGGGGATTGACGCGATCACAAGCTTCGCTCTCAGAGGCGCATTGGCTCCAATGACTAAAGAGCAGGTTGCCATGGAGGCTCCCGCTCCTGCAGCAGATGCTGTAGCGACAGGAGAAGTTCCAGCTGAAGGGCTTGAACTTGAGGAATATGAAGTCGAGCATGAAGGGGTCTCCGCATCGGAGATACCGGCTTTTGCTGCAGAAGCAGAGAACGAGATGGATCGTGCAGCACCATCGGGTGTGCTTGGACTTACAGAGGAAACCGAACCCTTGCTCCCCGAAGAGGGTAAAACAGAAGCACCTGAATTGCTTGGAACCCCGACTCCCGTAGTTAGCGGAACAGCTGTCAGTGAAGAGGCGGTCGCAGTCGATGAAGCTGAACCTGAAGCGACCGCGACCGCGGAGATAGGACCTACTTCCCCTCCCACACTGACACCTACTTCTGTCCCGATGAGTAGAGCATTGCGACCTGAACATAGGTCTATACTGCGCGTGGTAGAGTTTGGGTTAGGTGGATTGACGCTGTTGCTCGCGGGACTTACCATTTGGATAGCCAGAAAAGGCTAATGACTTCAGTGAAAAAACCCTAAATCGAGAAGGGGATATGATGGGGTTTAGACTTCGCTTACATCCCATCATATGAACAAAATCCTTCTTCGGTTGAGGTTTTTCAGCAGGTTTATTAATGGCCGATCCTGAGCCGATTAACTTCTGTCAGATTTGTGGTACTCGTCTCGAGCGACGTGAGGCATTTGAACGCTTGCGTCCAGTATGTCCAAGCTGTGGTTGGATCCATTTCAGCGATCCGAAAGTCGCGGCCGCGGTCCTGGTGGAACAGGATGGACAGGTGCTATTGGTTCGGCGCGTCAATGTCCCGCAACAAGGCAAATGGACATTACCAGCCGGATTTGTAGAGGCGGACGAGGATCCTCAACAAGCAGCAGTGCGCGAGTGCTTGGAGGAGACCGGCCTACACGTCCGCATCACCGGTTTGCTGGATGTCCTTTTCGGTCTTGAGCACCCTCGAGGGGCGAGTATCGTGATCCTCTATCGAGGTGAAGTGCTTGGCGGAAGCTTGTCACCAAGAGATGATGCCGATGCCGTAGGATTTTTTAAACCGGACGGGTTGCCTCCTTTGGCCTTTGAGGCGACACGGAAAGCGGTGCGATATTTACATGCAAAGTCATGAGTGTGCTTGAGTGAATAGAAGTTCTAGTAGGGGCGGGATTACCCCGCCCCTACTGCCTTGATTGCGAACCGAAGGCGAGACAATCTCCTACCATATTGTCATTGCGACCGCCGCATGCGTGAAGCAATCTCCCCAACGAAAAGATTGCTTCGTCGCCTAACGGCTCCTCGCAATGACAAATTGAGGGAGAAGATTGCTTCGTCGCGCTGACGTGCTCCTCGTAATGACAGATTGAGGGGAGGCTCCTCAAATTGACATCACGTGGTATTGAGTATTCTCGCTGTCCATAAGCATTGCTTTGAAGACAACTCCTACAGCATTCTTTCATATGGATGATAACAATTTTGTAACGACGAGGAATATAACTATAATTATCCAGGGGTTTCATATCACACAGTTTTTCCTCATCCAGCTAGACTGGCTGGTAGAATCTTCTCTGATCATGTTCGTAAGAAGCGAGATCTTTTAGCAAGTATGAGTTTATGATTTGACGAAGGATTGAGCGCTACGATGCGATTTGATGTCTTTACCCTTTTGCCCGAAGTGATGCATGCATATTTAGGAGCGAGCGTCCTCGGGAAAGCGCAGGAAGCAGGTTTACTCGAGGTGTATTTGCACAACATCCGTGATTACGCATTGGATCGCCATCATACGACGGATGATGAGCCTTATGGGGGTGGTGGGGGGATGGTGATGAAACCTGAACCGATATTTACCGCAGTCGAGTCGGTTCTTGGTGAGGCGATAAACACAACACCTATTCTTCTCCTTACCCCGCAAGGAAGGGTCTTTCGTCAAGAGGTGGCTCATGAACTTGCCGTGTATGAACGACTAGCCTTGATCTGTGGACGTTACGAAGGTGTCGACGAACGGGTGAGACAGTATCTGGCGACCGATGAGATCTCGGTAGGTGACTATGTGCTGACTGGTGGAGAGTTGCCTGCCTTGGTCGTTATCGACACCATCGCCCGGCTGCAATCCGGTGTGCTCGGTGATGATGAGGCGACTGAAAAGGACTCCTATTCCAGTGGGCTTCTCGAACACCCACACTATACACGCCCGGCATCTTTCCGAGGATGGGATGTGCCAGAGGTCTTGCTCTCAGGCGATCATGCCCGCATCGCAGCCTGGCGGCGTGAGCAGTCCTTACGAAGGACATTAAATCGACGGCCTGATTTGCTTGAAACAGCTGAACTTGATAAAGCGGACAGGAGTTTATTGGTTCGCATGAAAAAATATACTGAAAATAACGCTCTGGAGGAGTAGGGAGGGGGTTTTATGGGTAACAATATCGTTTTCCGCTGGCGTCTCCCCCTCCTATTTATTGTTTACAGCATAATTCTCATAGGTTGCAGTGCGCCAACTGAGGTCGACGTCCCCTTGACATTTGTCCCCACATTAAAACCGACAGCTACAGAGATCGCACCCACGCCGGAGCCTCCACCGCCAAAAACGTTGATCGTGTGTCTCAATCAGGAACCCACATCACTCTTCCTCTATAGTGACGCGTATTTGCGCGGGGATGCTTACCTGGAGACCATTGCTATCCTACAAGCCATCTACGACGGTCCATTTGATATCGTTGATTTCGAGATCCACCCCGTCATTTTGGAGAGGATCCCTGATATTCAAACCGGCGAGGA
Source organism: Anaerolineaceae bacterium (assembly GCA_020350285.1). GTDB lineage: Bacteria > Chloroflexota > Anaerolineae > Anaerolineales > E44-bin32 > DUEZ01. The sequence goes on along the minus strand of CP070708.1, from coordinate 2,217,464 downwards.
CGTCATCCTCGAGCAGGTCACCCTTCGTGATGGCGATGTATATCTAAATCCAGAGACGCTTTTACCAGAAGTCTTAACAATCGGTAAATCTTACCTCCCAAGCGGGTGTCAGGATCTGAACTGTATAGAGACGTATCAGGGAGGTGATGTCGTAGCTGATCGGATGGTGGTCGATTTTCACATCCTACCCGGTTTGGTGTGGTCGGACGGCGAGCCGTTGAAGGCGGAAGACTCAGTCTACTCATTCGAGATCGACCGGCAATTCGTTACGACGACGAAATACCTGGTGGATCGCACCTATGAATATCAAGCCCTTGATGATTTAACCGTGCGCTGGGTGGGCATACCAGGTTTCTTTGATAAGGAATACGGCATGAACTTCTGGTCCCCATTGCCTAGACATGCTCTAAGGGGATACTCAACGGCGGATTTGGTTGAGGCGGAGGAAGCTAACCTGCTACCGATGGGTTGGGGGCCGTATATGATCAGCGAATGGCGGGCTGGGGAAGAGATTCTTATGGAGGCGAACCCCAATTACTTTCGTTATACGGAAGGCTTGCCGAAGTTTGATTATCTCATCTATCGGTTCATTGGAGGCGATGTGAATTCAGCTGTTCAGCAGTTGCTGACTGGGGAGTGCGATCTGCTGGATGAGTCTCTCCTGCCTGATGAAGCCCTTCCTGCACTGCTCAACCTGCAGGACCAGGGGGGGTTAAAACTGGCGTGGTCGCCGAGCGCGGAAATGGAGCGTTTTGATTTCAACCTTAATCCGATTGGAGGAGAAGGCAGCCAGCCCCTTTTTGTTGATGCCCGTACACGGCGAGCTCTCGCCAGCTGCATCGATCGTGAAAGTATGATCGATGAGATTCTCTTTGGTAAAAGTATGGTGCCGGACACTTATCTCTCCCCCTCACATCCTGACCACGCTGATGGTTTGCAATCGATTACCTATGATGTCCAGCAGGCGACTACGGCTTTAGAGGAAATCGGATGGATTGATGATGATGATAACCCTGAAACGCCACGGGTGGCCATGGGCTTGCCAGGTATCCGAGGAGGGACAACCTTATCGTTCACGTACATCACAACTGAAGAGTATTTTCATGAAGCGGTGGTAGAGCAATTACAGCGGGATTGGGCATCCTGTGGTGCAGAAATGGAGGTTGTCTTCGAGGACCCATTTAGCATTACGGCTACTTGGCCTGAAGGGCTTGTCTTCGGTGGGGGATTTGATGTGGTGGGTTGGTCTTGGCCAGATTGGATCAGTCCACTGTGTGAAATGTTTTCTGTTCGTGAAATCCCGACCAGCGAAAACCCATTTGGTAGCAATGCAGGTGGGTTTAATAATCCCGATTACAATCTGGCTTGTGATATGATTTTACTTGGGCTTCCTGGGAGTGATGCGTATCGACAAGCTGTACACACCACTCAAGAAATCTTCAGCACAGAGATTCCTGCCCTGCCACTCTATCTCAAGCCACGTGTTGTGGCTCACGTGAACGAGATGTGTGGAATTCAGGTCGATCCATTGGCGTTCAGTGTTTTATGGGGATTGGAGGGCTACGATTTAGCTGAAAATTGCGAGGAATGAACAGCTAAAATCGTTGAACCATTTAACCTTTTCACTGGTATATTTAAGATAGGAGGAGAAGGCCGCTGTGCGCCAACTCCAAGACAATCAATTAATTTCAAAGCTCCAGGATGGAGATCTGGAGGCGCTGGGCTTTCTGTATGATCGCCATCGTCAGATGGTGTATCGAACCGCGCTAGCGATCACCGGCGATCCAGAAGTAGCTGCAGATTTATTACAGGATGTTTTTCTACGGCTACACCGTTTTGCTGATCGAATTGATACAGAACGCCCCCTTACGCCCTGGCTTTATCGGGTAACAGCTAATCTTGCTTACTCCTGGATGAAGCGTCGAAATCGATTAACACGTTGTTTGAAAGAGATGGCGGAATGGCTATCAAGGGAGCGGAAAACCACACCTGATCATCTTGCCGAACAGGATGAAGAATGCCGATGGGTACAGCGTGCGGTCGCATCTCTCCCTATTACACAGCGTGTAGTCATTGTTCTCTATTATGTTAGTGATCTTTCTTTACAGGAAATTTCTGAGATCCTGGACATCCCGGTTGGTACGGTAAAATCAAGGTTGCATTACGGTCGACGTACACTCAAGAAACAATTGGGTTTGCAGCGGGAGATGTTGCCAGAAGTTCGAGGTGTACTATGAGTATGCATGACGAAGTCGGTCGAGATCCTTTTGACATCTACCTAGGTGGTTGCATGAAGGATTTCGTGACGCAACATCCCCTCCCTCCATCCGGGAAAGCTGAATTATTAGAACTCGCAGCAAAATTCCCAGCAAATACAATGAGAGGCAACATCTTGGGTTTGGTTTTTCTCGTGCTTCGACAGAGTCTTCGGGTTCTTTCATACATTCTGTCAGGTCAGCCTGAGTTAGAGCCTTTGCCTGGTAAGATGGCTATGGTTTTTGTGAATGGAGTGTCCTTGACCTGAGATCCTGAGCGGGTTGATTGAAGGGCGTCATTCCTATTATGCGTGGGGTTATATTTGAAAAATTAAGGGGAGGTTGACTCACCCATGTATGAAGGCTATAATCGAACAATTCTCCAACCCGCAGGAGCATTTGCATTGTGGTGGGTTTCCCAACATAGAATTATCAGTTTGACAACCAGATCTCTTTCTGCTTAGTGGAAAGGGTGATTTTTCTTTAAAAACCAAGCTAAGAAGCTTGAGCCAAAATCAGGAAGGAGGTGAGGCTATCGGAGCAAATGCACTTCCAAGTGCGACGAGAATACAACATTCGCTCAACATTTTCGATGTTTAGATACAAAAATTAGTAGGAGGAGAAAGTTATGTATTCCCGCTCAAAGTGGTTCGTACTAGCTGGATTGCTGGTAACCGTCAGCATGATCCTGGCTGCGTGCGCACCAGAACCAGTGGTCGAGACCGTAATCGTCCCTGGCGAGGAGGTTGTCGTTAAGGAGACCGTCATTGTGCCTGCTGAGGTCGAAGAGGAAGAAGTATCGGCTGAAGGCGAGTGCTGTGACGTTTACCGGATCGGCATTTTCGAGGATCCGGTCTCCTTGAACTACTGGAACTACCTCGGCCCGGGTAGCTCGGTTTGGACCGCATACGTAGTCACCGGCGTTCAAGCGGCACTCTACGGCCTTTCCGATCAGCGCTGGGACTTTGTACCTTCCTTGGCTAAGGACTTCGCTACAATTGAGCAGGTGGGCGACGTCTGGACCGTCACAGTCGAGATGGTGGATAACGCGACGTGGAGCGACGGCGAGGTGATCGACGCCCATGACGTGGTCTTCACTCACAATGCGTGCAGTGATCTGAAGCTGACCTCGAACTGGCCCAATCAATGCGCACCATTGGGTCTTACGATTGGTGCTGAAGCCTTGGATGACTTCACTGTGCAGTATACCTTCCCTGCTGAGCCAAGCCTTGGAACATGGCAGGCGGGTGTTGCACAGGCACCGATCCTACCACAGCACTTCTGGGCAGATACAGTGGCAGCGTCCTACGCCTTCATCGATGGCGTGACAGAACCGGAAGCGGACTGCTCCGCTGAGGATCTCAGCGAAGCGGATCAGGCTGCTTGTGACACTTACGCAGAAGCCTACGAGAACGCACGCAAGAACCTGTATGAGGCCGATCCGACCGGCCAACCTTCGGCTGGTGGTTACATCACGGAGAAGTGGGAGCTCGGAGCCTTCGCACAGCGCGTGGCGAACGACAACTACTACTTCGCAGGCTCAAGGGTCGTTGAGTATGACGACGGCACCTGGATGCTGACCTTGCCGGACGGCACAACCTGGCAGGCCTACGGTGATGCCACGGGCAACGAGATCCTGAACTTCACCTCGGGTCCATACGCCCCGAACATCATCATGTCGATCTATGGTTCCCAGGATGCGGCCTTCTTGGCTCTGGCCGATGGCGAGGTTGACTACGTGATCAACCCCCTCGGTCTGGCGCGTGGCTTGCGCGAGCAGGCGGAGCGAGGCGAGGGCATCCTCAGCTACACCAACGCCGACTACGGCCTGTTCTACATCGCCTTCAACATGCGCGAATATCCACAGTCACTGCCGGGCTTCCGCCAGGCCTTTGACATCGTCATCGACAAAGAGTTCGTGATCAACAACGTCCTGGCTGGCGTCGTTTTCCCGATGTACTCCACTATGCCTCCGGGCAACGGCTTCTGGCACAACCCTGATGTCCCCAAGCCTTATGTCGGCCTGTCGCGCGAAGAGCGCGTCAATATGGCCGTCGAGGTCTTGAAGGCAGAGGGTTGGTCCTGGTCGGCGGAGCCCTACTGGGATGAGGATTTGGTTGACGTCGTACCTGGTGAAGGTTTAACCATGCCGAACGGTGAGCTGATGCATGAGCTGACCATCCTCGGTCCAGGCCCGGCGTACGATCCGATCCGCGCTACATTCAATCAGTGGATCTCCGAGTGGGCGCGCGAGTTGGGTATGCCGGTGAAGTCAGAGTTGACAGGCTTCAACACCATCCTCGGACCGGTGTTCGTTGATGCGGACTTCGACATGTACATCTTGGGCTGGAGCCTCGGCAACGTGGCTTTCCCGAATTACTACGATGACTTCTGGCACAGCCGCAATGACACCGCGGTCTCGGGGAACTTCAACACGCCCGGACTCAATAGCCCTGAGTACGATGCCCTGGTTGACGAGTTCATGAGCACGGGAGATCTTGCACGAGCTCAGGAGTTGGTCTACGAAATGCAGATCATGCTCGCAGACCTACGACCGTACATCCCGCTCTTCTACAAGCAGGTGACGGACCTGGCTCGCAACAACCTACTCTTCCCGTACACTACGGTGCTCGGTGGACTCGAGCAGGCGGCTGGCTTCCAGACGGATGCACAACCGCTGTTCAAGTAACGTCTAAGCACGGTTCAGGACATCGTGTAACACAACTTTGGGAGCGGGCAGGTTCCTGCCCGCTCCCTTGTCAAAACATAACTTTGGGCTGTGGCGACCCCACTTGATAGGTTTGGAATCATTATATTTATCCTAAACGCCACAGAAGATTCGAACGATTATTTGATATGAGGAGGAAGCTGTATGTGGAGATTCCTTGGTCAAAGATTCTTGCAAATGGTCATCACCCTCTTCCTTTTCCAAGCTGCGACCTATTTCCTTATCGATGCTCAGCCTGGAGATATCGCTGATTTGCTCACACTCGATCCCAATATTCCCCCGAATGAGCGAGAGCGGTTACGTGCCGAATTGGGATTGGATCGACCCCCTGTGGAAAGATTCTTCAAATATATTGGCAACTTCTATCGTGGAGATTTGGGTGTCTCCTTCCAGGAATATCCCAAACCTGTAATCGACATTATCGAGGAGCGGTTGCCGCGAACCTTGGTCTTATTCCTCTCTGCAAATCTTGTTTCCTTCTGGGTTGGTTTTGTCAGCGGAAAAATCCTAGCTTGGCGGCGAGGGGGGTGGATCGAGTACACATCAACCATAGCGGGGGTAACGCTTTATACCGTCTTCCTTCCTTGGTTCGGATTGATGATGATCTGGCTCTTCGCAGTTACGTTAGATCTCTTTCCCGCCGGCAAATTTCTTAGTCCGATCAATTGGCTGACCGCACCTGTTAACGCCAACTACATCTTCATCCGGATGACCATCAGCGCGTTCATCGCGCTCCTCATAGCGTTTATTGGCACCTTACTTTCTAATCGCCTCGAGCCCAGGCACCGCCTCGGGGCTCGTTTGGTTAGCTTTATCGTTCCATTGGCTGGTTTGGTCTATTATTGGCAGACGAGTGAGTTTGGTGCATTAGCGTGGGACATCACCAGTCATCTCATTCTTCCCATCCTTACACTTACTTTGTACGCTTATGCGGGTACAATGCTCATCACACGCACCAGCATGTTGGAAACCTTGCGTGAGGATTTCATCTTCACCGCGCGGGCCAAAGGTTTACCCGAGAAGGTAGTACGGGACAAGCATGCCGCACGAACAGCTTTGTTACCGGTGTGGACTGGATTGATCTTCAGCCTACCTGCCGCTTTGGGTGGCGGGATCATCACCGAGACCATTTTCTCTTGGCCAGGAATTGGGTTAGCGTATCTACAAGCTGCAGTGGTGGAGGACATCCCTGTTGTGATGGGAATCCTTACCATCATCGGTATTTTGACCCTCATCAGTCACTTAATTGCCGATATTGGTTATGCGTTTCTTGATCCACGAATTCGTTATCACTAAGTTGTTTTTATTCATGGAATGGAGTGAATGATGACTGCAACAACGACACCCGATGCGACGATTTCAATCCCAGAGGTTCCCTTATGGCGTGCGCGTTTGCTAATGGCCCTCAGTTCCCTGCGATCGAGTTGGGCCATGTTCGCCGAGAATCCCATCGGGCTAATTGGATTGGGTGTGATCGTTTTTTACGGGCTCTTCGCCGCAGCCCATCCAATATTAATGAACACAGTCTGGGATCCTGTCGTCTACGATCCGGTCAACGGGTTTGATATCGAGATCGCATTCCACCCATCAGCCCCTTCGATGCGCCACCCCTTGGGCACCGATGTTTTGGGACGGGACGTTCTCAGCCAGCTCATGTTCAGCACCCGTTATGAATTCGCTTTGGGGATGTTAGCAGCACTTGCCACCTCGATCGTTGCTACAACAATTGGAGCAATATCTGCGTACTATGGAGGGGTAATAGACCTACTGCTGATGCGGCTAGCGGATCTGGTGTATATGATGCCATTGTTGCCTATCTTAATCGTGCTTGGGGCTTTAATGGATATCGGCATGATAGAGCTGGCGATCGTCTTAGGGCTTTTGTTTGGATTTGGCGGAACGGCTATCGTCGTTAAATCGCAAGCTCTGTCGGTTAAAGTTAAGCCGTTCATCGAAGCAGCTCGTATCGCGGGTGGGAGTGACTTCCATATCATCTTTAAACACATGGTCCCCAACTTGTTGCCAATCTCCTTGCTGTACATGATGTTCACCGTTAACACCGCGATCGCGTACGAGGCCATTCTCTCGTTCTTCGGGCTTACAACGATCGAGATGAGTTGGGGTTTAATGATTAACGTTACCCAAGTGTTTGGATATCTGCTTCGGTTCGACACCTGGTGGTTGTTATTCCCTGCTAGTATTGCCATTACGACGCTTTGTGCTGCGTTCTACCTGGTCGGCCGTGCGCTGGATGAGGTTGTGAACCCCAGATTGCGTCGACGTTGATATCTCAATCAAAGGATCATCTCCGACACCATTCAATTGTTATAATTGAGCAATCAGGAGAAGGATAGTGGAAAAATCGGAAAACGTTCTTGAGGTGGAAAACCTGACGATGCATTACACCACCCGCAAAGGTCCTGTCTATGCGGTGGATAATGTACATTTCTCGCTAGCCCGGGGAGGGTCTTTGGGGCTTGTGGGTGAGTCAGGTTGTGGGAAAACCTCGGTTGCCATCTCGCTGCTCAAGCTGTTGCCCGAGAACGCTGAGATCCTCGGTGGGGCCATCAGACTCAATGGGACAGACGTAGTGCCCATCACGGAGACCGAGATGCGGAAGTTCCGTTGGAAGAATATCTCCATGGTCTTCCAAGCCGCGATGAATTCTCTCAACCCGGTTTACACTGTAGAGGATCAGATCCTCGAAGCCATGCACCAGCACATTCCTCATATGTCCGAGGCGGATATGAAAAGCCGAATCGAGGGTCTCTTTGAACTCGTCGGTCTCGATCCGTCTTTCAAGGATCAATATCCTCATCAATATAGTGGCGGAATGCGTCAGCGCGCCGTGATCGCGATGGCCCTCTCGTGTGATCCAGATTTGATCATCGCTGACGAACCAACGACCGCTTTGGATGTGATTGTCCAAGATGCGCTCTTGAAGCAGATCAAGCTGGTTCAGGAGAAGGTGGACATGGCGATGATCTATATCTCACACGATATTGCAGTCATCGCTGAGGTCAGTGAGCGCGTGGGGGTCATGTACGCAGGTAAGATGGCTGAATTGGCATCCACAGAAGCGATTTTCCACCGCCCCATCCATCCTTACACGATGGGGTTGATGTCCTCTTTCCCAAGCATTGCAGGTGAGAAAAAAGAATTGGTGATGCTGCCTGGTGAACCCCCGGACTTGCTTGCACCACCGCCGGGTTGTCGTTTCCATCCACGTTGTCCATACGCAACTGAAATCTGTCAGGAAGAAGAGCCCGAATTCAAAGATCACGATAGCGGGCACTTCGCTGCATGCTGGCATCCGGGAGGTGAGAGCTGATGGCTGATGACAATATCCTCGTTGGAATTAGCGAACTCTCGAAGCTGTATCCTGTTGGTGCGGGTATCTTCTCACAATCTGATGTCTTCGTTCATGCGGTAAGTAAACTAAACCTGAACATTATGCGTGGGGAGAGTGTGGGTCTGGTTGGCGAATCAGGCTGCGGTAAAACAACAACCGGGAAATTGCTGACACGGTTGGTCGATCCCACAGAAGGCATGATCGAATTACATACTGAAGAGGGTGTCGTAGATATCGCTAGCCTGCGGGGTAAAGATCTAAAGAGATTCCGCCGGCGGGTTCAAATGATCTTCCAGGACCCCTACGAGTCGATGAACCC
>CP070708.1:2206718-2208710 GCA_020350285.1 Anaerolineaceae bacterium | reverse complement strand
TGAGGGAGGGCGTGCGACCGGGACCCACTTTCATATTGCCCGTCGTTACAATGGGGAGTGGATACCAGCTGGTGGATCGCTTGCTTTCGTGATGGATGATTGGGTGACAGCTTACGGGGATGAACCCTACCAAGGGACTCTAACCAAAGGTTCGAAGATCGTGCCGGCGAGCGAGATTTCAACGGCGGCCAACCGGATTTTTTACGAGTTGCCGGAATAAGATTCAAGCTGCAAGCTTCAGGCTTTAAGCTGTAAGCAGTGAGGCACTAAAAATCCTCCCCGCGAGTTTTTAGCTCGCGGGGAGGTGTGTATTGAGAGGCTATCCGATTCAAGACGGGTATGCAGCCGAAGGATTTTGCCCGCAAACCGGTGTGGGATGTAAAGTTGTAACAAGTTTGGTTTCTAATCGGAAACAGGTTTTGAAACCACGGGGGTGAGCAGCGTCACCCTATTTCCTTTTTTGACTTCGATAAGCGTCTTACCGCTTGCGTTACGTAACCTCCTGGGTGCATCAGAAAAGCGAATCGAGCGAGCTGCGCCTTTCTGTAGATGAGCCACAACTCGATCGTTCGCTTGCCCTAGGACCGCACCAGCTAAGCGTATATCTTCACCCGATTTCCAAGCTAATACCCCTTTGCCATGACGACCTTGACGGGGGAACTTACTTAGTATGGTACGTTTAGCTAATCCATTTTCAGTAACCAGCAATAAATCGCTCCGAGGGGCGACCACGCACATGCTGACAACGCGAGTTTTTTTGTCACTTATTCGAATCCCGTACACACCTCCTGCGGATAATCCCATAGGTCGCACGTCTGCCTCATGAAAGCGAATGGCCATCCCCGCGTTGGTCACTAAGCACAACTCTTGTTCACCACTGGTTAGGTGCACCCATCTGAGTTCGTCCGATTTCGCCACTTTGATCGCGCGGAAAGTTTTCGCTGAAGGTCCCGGGAAGATTTTTCGTTCTGATTTCTTGACCATCCCAGCGGCGGTACCGAAGATCAGAAATCCTTCTGCCAAATCCTTGCCCCTTCTTTTAGGTGGCAGAGCGATCCCAGCTACAATCTCGGCTTCAGGGTTGAAGGGAGTGACAGCAGCAATGGGGACACCGTCTTTGGGATTATCACATTCGGGTAGGGTGTGAACCGCGGTGGCTGCACCAAAGCCTTTGGTATCGAAGAGGTAGAGCGTGTCTCGACCGGTAGCACCTATCACCAATCGTGGTGCATCCCGACCTGAGAGACGGGGTAATCGTGCAGATGGTGTGCGTCTGATTAGTCCATCTCTCGAGATGGTGACCCATGTTTCTTTGGTCGGGGCTAGATCGGTCGCTGTTAACGCCGCTTGAGTACGCTTCTTTCCTGTGGTCTCGACGATTTGTGTCCTTCGGCGATCACCGTATTTCGATTTCACCTCGCTTAGTTCTTGAACGATAAGCATTCGCATCTTCTTCTTTGAGCGCAACAAGCCTTCCAATTCCTTAATGCGAGTGCGCAACTCTCTATATTCCTGATCGATCTTCCTTCTCTCAAGGCTAGATAGCCGTCGAAGCGGCATATCTAAGATGGCGTTCGCTTGGTCTGATGTTAGCTTCAATCGACGCTGCAGACGTTGACGCGCTTGATCAACATCTTTTGCTGTACGTATCATCTTGATCACATCGTCTAAGTTTGATAATGCGATGCGAAGACCGGCGAGGATATGCTCACGCTCACGAGCTTTCGCTAAATCGAATTGAACTCGACGCTCCGTTACTTCAAGTCGATGTTCTAGATAGACCCGCAGAGCTTGTTTCAGGTTGAGTAAGCGGGGTTCTCCTTCAACAAGAGCTAACATGATCACACTGAAGGTCGTCTGCATCGGTGTTCGGCGATAAAGCTCAGCAAGCACCTTGTCGCTATCGGCGGTTTTTGAGAGTTCAAGTACGACCCGCATGCCTTGACGGTCTGATTCATCCCGCAGATCGGATAACCCTTCCAGGCCACCAGT
>CP070708.1:2185707-2206618 GCA_020350285.1 Anaerolineaceae bacterium | reverse complement strand
TCATAGCTGGTCTCATCATTGGAACCTATCGCTTGGGACAGATGCCAAGCAGCTTGATGGGTGACGAAGGTACATTTTGGGAGATTGCACAGTCGATCGCTACTGGGGAGTACAAACCTGATTTCTTTGGTTTTGGCGTTTACTCCTACCCGATGTTAAGCTCCATCTTTCAGGCTTTCATCCTGAAGACCATGGGGATGACATTGTGGAGTTGGCGTTTCGCCTCCGTACTTGCCGGAATCGCAGCTGTCATACCAACATATCTGATCGCCCGAGAGATGTTCAACCAACGGGTCGCGATCTTGGCTTGTGGTGTCATGATCGCCACCCCCTATCTCATTGCATTCGAGCGTCTGGGATATAACAACACCCAAGCTCTCTTTCCCGTCGCACTTAACTTATATCTTCTCTACATCGCGTTAAAGCGTTCCAGTCTCTTCTATTCCTTATCTAGTGGGGTTGTTGCAGGATTAGGATTTTATACATACACCGCGGCTCGTTTAGGTCTCTTCACGTCTGCGATACTGTTTGCCGCAATCGTAGTCCAACGAGTGGCCGCATATGTGCGTAGGAGAGCTTCCTCCAAGGAAGGAGTGACACAGGAAAACACAGCTACACTCGGGACGATATTCTTACTCGGGGGAATTTTCCTTTTTGGACTAGTCATCACCGCAGCCCCGCACCTCGTTTATGGAAATGTTATTTCGCCCGAATCACTAAGCCATAAGATGGTCGAGAGTATATTCCCTAATGTGGACTATGCACTCGATAAATTTACAGCTGAAGAACTCTATCGTGATCATGAACCCATTGATATTGGGACTGAGCGTCTCTTTTACCGACCTGATTTATATGCCCGTTTGTTGACAAGAGGGATCGTCCGTTCATTTCTGGTATTCCACCATAAAGAGCTCGTGACCGAGCATTATATTTATGCCCCACTCTCCGGGCCGTATGCCGGGATCTTCTACCTTCTTGGTCTTTCAATCGCGATAGCCGGTTCTCGTCGTAAAAGTCTATTCTTGCTAAGCATTTGGTTTTTGGCAGGGGTTCTCCTCCTAAGCGGCATTAACACATTTCCTCCTCGTCATCAACATCTGGTCGCCGTGATCCCGGCCACGTCGATCTTGATCGCTCTTGGAATTGTGATGGTGGCTGACTTTTTAGGCAATTATTTTGAAAAGCATATGAAGGCGATCTCAAATTCGATTCTCCTCCTTTGCTTTGGCCTGGTGGTGGTCACCGGTTTGCAGAATTTCTTTGTTGATGTTCGAGACCGATATGTTCCCAATTTTGAAAACCGGATCGCATTCGAAGCCCTCGAACTCGAGTCTCCAACCCAGATGATCTACATATATCAGGACCCTAATAAAGAGGATTTCATCCCCTGGGTTATCCGAAAGATCCCAACCAACGCCAATTACCAAACTGTATCAATCGAGGAGCTTTCCCAATTTGTGATCGATGCGGACGAAAGGCATTTCTTCGTCTTCGAAGAACCGAGTAAAGATTATGCCGTAAGCTTCCTCGAACAAACGTTGGAGAAGGAGATTGAGCCAGAGGTTTACCTCAGTGCTGAAGGAAGAACCTTGGGAATGTCGTATCGTTTCGGCGTGCCTGAGCAACCATCTTTATTGAAAGTTGACGAAGTCTCTTCCTTGAAAGCAGTTGGTATCGCGACTGCTGTATTCATAGCCATATTTGGCATGAGGTTCCTGCTGATCAAACGGGGGATCTTAGAACCCGAGTTATCAACAATGGAGGTTATCGAAGCTGAAGGACCACCTGTTGAAAAACCCGTGAAACGAGTGAGGGAGGTAGCAAAAAGACTTCCCAAGGTCGAGATCAAAGAACCGATTCAATTGCGAGATCTATTCGATCGATTCGTTTCGATAGGAAAACGACCGACTCAAGAGATCCCTCTGCCCAAACTTAATCCATGGGCTCTCGTTGGCGAGTTGGTCCTTATAGGGTTAATCATTCTCTTCTTCGCTTTGACATTCTTGAACTTCGATGCAAACAAGATTTTGAGCGGCAATGAGTTTGGTGTTGTGACTATTCTCGATCATGTCCTCCTGAACTCGCTCAGGCGTTTTGGGGAGTTTCCCCTGTGGAACTCCTATTTCCGTACGGGTCAACCGTTTGTGGGCGATCCATTTATGCACCTATTTAATCCCATCACCAGCATCCCTGTGCTTCTATTGGATGTGGTAAATGGCTTTAAGGTTGCAGTATTCCTGTCGTTCCTCATCGCTGCAATTGGACAGTGGTCACTCGGCAGGGCTCTCAGTTTCCCAAGATCGGTTCGTCTTTGGAGTGCCGTTCTATATGCCCTCAATGGACAAGCTGTCGCTCGTTTCCAGCAAGGATCCTATCTTTTTATCTTCGGTTACGCTTGGCTTCCACTCATCATAACTGGCATCGTTATGTCCCTACGAACACGGCAGGTCCGATATTACGCGTTAACCGCGATTTCATTAGCTTTACTTTTCTTCTCAGGAAACACCTATTATTCATACTACATGGCAGGGATCTTGATCCTTTTCACAATACTCGCTAGTTTCATCACCAATCGAGAGAGGATTCTGGGGCTAAATTGGAAAGCGACCAAACCCTTGCTTCTGATAGGAATTCTGGCGGTTGGGCTAAGTGCTGTACAATTACTGCCTACACTCGAGTTCTGGCCTCATCTTCAAACCCCAGGTGATCCAAATCTCGAAACCTCACAACCTTTGGATGAAGCGATAACGAATTGGATATCTACCTCAAAGGATAGACCCGAAGCTCTCAAGTCGCTGCCTCCAGAAGAGTTCTATGGTTACATCGGGATCATACCTTTCCTGATAGCTCTCCCTGCATTAGGCGCCGCCTGGCAAGGTTGGAGACGAAGAGAGATCCTGAGTTTAATTGGCTTGTTCCTCCTTGCGCTCATCTGGATTTGTGCACGCTACACACCCCTTGGATCCTTCTTCCGCCAAACACCCTTACTATATCAATTCCGCTACCCCAGTCGATTTATGATTTTCGGTTCCCTAGCCATTATCAACCTCGGTGGGATCGGCTTAGCGTGGCTTCTGGACGTTGTAAGTCGTTGGCGATCGAAGCGTGAAGCCGAAGGCACAAATCAACTTTCCGGAGATGCTAGCAGGCTCATTCTTACTTTTCTTCTCGTGCTCATGGTTTTCTCCGCAGCTAACGTTTTCATGGTAAATCAGCAGTACTTTGTGAAATTTGTGCTACAGGATCGCTATCAAGAAGCGGATCGGATCCTTGAATGGTTGCAGAATAACGATACGACCCCAAATTATGTCAGCATCCCCATTTCTACTGGGTGGCATGTCGCAGCCGCCGACTATGGACAGCGATATTGGGACGCATGGCACGGATATAACGCTTTCCTTGACTTTGAGAAAAAGCCTGACATTCGACCAGTAATTGCCAAGCCCAACTACCTCGTATTCGGCACTGGACAAACGCCCGATCGTCCTGACGCAGTCGCCATTAAGGAAATTATCAATCACACCGTGTATGCTCTCCAGGATATCCTCCCCTATGGATTTGTCGTTGCGGATTCTATCTTGAAAAAGGTAGAGGCCGGTGAGTTGCGACGCTCTGAAGTCACCCCCTTAGAAATAACAGAACTTGGGCCGAATACCTTTTCAGTCCAAACCGATGTTAATGAAAAAGATATGTGGATCGTAATTCTGACGCACTACTTCTCTGGCTGGAAGGTTACGATCGATCAACAACCTGCCGATCTGACCTACATAGGGGACTTCCTTGCAGTTCAAGCAGTACCGGGAAAACATGATTATGTTTTCGATTACTATCCGACATCATTCCAGCTAGGTTTCAGTCTCACGATCGTGACGACCTTGATCCTCGTCTTTTTACTCGTGAGAGAGATCGCCCCTCAGCAACTCCAAGATCAGCTTCAGCGTATAGAAGAGTCGACTAAGCTGTGGTTCAGTAAGAACATCTCCGGTCGAATTCGTTCGCTGTTCCGAAAAAGAAAAGAAAACTAACCCTACGATTAAAAAAATCCCAAACCTATTCATAAATCAGGAATAATCCTTGGTATTTGTTCAGGTATATGCCTTGAGGCCTATTTGTCGAAATAAGGCTTATCGTCAATACTCTTAACATAACCTCAGGGGTAAGTTTGTGGAACCTCTTGTCTGGACGATACTTATCATCCTCGCTGCGATCGTACTCGACGGCTTCTTAATTCTGTATTGGCGTAAACGACGGCAGCTGGAAGAGGATGATTACCATGTAGACGAGATTGAGGATGAGTACCCTCGGCTGTACAACGCATCTGAGGAGGGTCACTCCGACCCATCACAGATGCAGTTCACCTTTGATCTTGCTGAAGGCGAGAAGCTACAATTCACCGTTAAAGCCCCACTCCAAGAAAGCGAGAGAGACAAATCGACAAAATCACGCCTTCGAGTCACCCTCGACACACTTGAAGGACCACCACCCGCCACGATCGAATTAGATCGTACGATCGGACGCCCCTTCAATCTCTGGTTGAAATCCGTAACCTTCCAGATAGCAACAACGTCTGAGCAGCTATGGGAGAGGATCTCGGCATCGCTGCTTGCGAAGGACATCCGAAAGATAGGTACACGTCTCGTAGCCTGGGCTCAACCACTTGGCTTGACCCTCTTCGCATTATCGCTCACCGTCTATGCCCTTACACGACTAATCGGTTTGGAAGAGTTCCCGATCTACTTCTTCACCGATGAAGCCGTGCAGACCAACCTCGCAGCTGACTTCATCCGGGACGACTTCAGGAATTACAAAGGTGTTCTTTTCCCGACATACTTCGAAAATGACTATCTATATAACTTAAGCATTTCTGTCTATGTCCAAATCCTGCCGTTCCTGCTCTTTGGAAAATCCATCGTCGTTACGAGAGCCACTTCCGTGTTCTTCGCCATTACAGCTGCGGTTGCCATCAGCTTGATCCTGAAAGAGATTTTCAACATTCGCTATTGGTGGATGGGGACACTATTCCTCTCGATCACCCCCGCCTGGTTCCTTCATTCCCGCACGGCTTTCGAAACCGGTTTATTTGTCTCCCTTTACACGTGGTTCATCTATTTCTATATGCTTTACCGTAAGCGCTCACCACGTGCCCTTCACCTCGCATTACTCTTTGGAGGATTAGCTTTCTACAGCTATAGCGCTGGTCAATTGGTTGTCGTCGGAACCGGTATCTTTTTATTCCTCTCCGATCTTCGCTACCATTGGGAGAATCGAAGGAACAGCCTGATCGGCCTAGGCGTACTGGTTCTGTTGGCGATACCCTATATACGCTTCCAACTTTCTTTCTCTGGCGAAACTTACTATCACTTACGTATGTTGGATTCCTACTGGCTGCACAATATAAGTTTGAACGAGAAACTCAAAATATTTATCGATAACTATGAGCGCGGTCTCAATCCTAGTTATTGGTACTCTCCCAATAATCACGATTTGATCCGTCACCTGATGAAAGATTACGGTCATATCCTGAAGGTTACATTGCCTTTTGGGATTCTCGGATTCTTGATTGCGTTGAAATCATTGAGATCTAGTCCACATCGAGCAACCCTGGTTGCTCTCCTTGTCGCCCCTTTAGGTGGTTCAATCGTCGGCATCGGTATCACACGCGTTTTGTCTTTCGTTATCCCTGCTGCCATTCTTACGGCGTTAGGATTTGAAGTAGTCGGGCGATGGATCGATCGTCGCATAACCTATACTGGCACAGCGATCGTGGCTTTCGCTTTGTTAAGTTTTATCAATGTCAATATGTTGCAAGACACGTTGACCAACGGTCCAACCTGGTACCACGATTATCAGTTAGGTGGTATGCAATATGGAGCCCGGCAAGTCTTTGCGGAGGTTGAGGATTTTGTCCAACAAGATCCGGAAAGTCGGGTTTTCATCTCACCCACTTGGACGAATGGAGCTCATATTTTGCAACAGTTCTTCTTACCTGATGAACCCAATGTGCACATGGGTAATGCTGGAGTTTATCTTCTCGAAATGCTGGATGATTTAGACGAGAGTACCGTTTTCGTTCTTGCGCCAGAAGAATATTCTGAAGTCATGGAGAGCAAAAAGGTTTCGGTCATCAAGTTGGAGCGTACAGTTCCCTACCCAGATGGAAGAGATGGCTTTTACTTCATCCGCATGCGATATACAGAGGATGCGGAGGATATTTTTGAAGAGGAGCGGCAAGTACGACAACAACCCATCACGGATGAGGTTCTCATCGAAGGACAGGTGGTTATGATCCAGCATCCCCTACTCGATATGGGGGACGTGGAGAACCTCTTCGATGGTGATACATTCACCATGGTCCGCACTTACGAGGCGAATCCGGCTCTTATTATTTTGACCTTCCCCGAATCTCGTGCATTAAACGGCTTGTCCCTCACGACCGGCACAATGGACATCTTTCTTGCCGTTCGTCTCTTAGATGAAGAAATGGACGAATTGGTCTATCTTAACCAAAGCTATACCGATTTACCTAATGATCCAACCGTCGATCTACCTTTCAGCCAAGGACCGATCGAAGTGAGTGCTCTCGAAATCGAAATCCATGGCATATTAGAGGATCCGACCGCAAAGATCCATATTCGCGAGATAACGCTTTACTGATCAAAGGAAATCTCTAAAGTTTCCGCTCATCGATGGATACTGATAACTATCGTGAACACAACCAGAATGTAAACGGTAGTGCTGAATGTATGGGGTGTGGGCAGAGCCCACACCCTACACATAATCCCTTCTCTATTCGACGAATGCTGTTTCCAAGGAACCCCAATCTCGATCGAAGATCCTTCGCGACGATCCTGCTGATCATCGGTGCGCTTGTACTTGCCGTGAGCCTGCACCTCCTGAGCAGCAGTCCACATGTTGTCATATCAAGCACCCTTCTATGTATCGGGGTAGCAGCGATCCTTTGGGGTATTTTGGTCACATTCACTAGACATGCTTTGGATTGGGCAAAAGGGGCATTAGAAAAAACCGCTTCTTTGCTTGATGTATCGACACTTCAACCTGTTTTCTTCATGACCGGACTCTCACTTTCACTGGCAACAAGGGCGGCAGCAGGTGATGGGCGCCACATTTACAGTCCGATCGCCAATGTTCTGTGGGTGCTGGGAATCACCCTCACCATCGTCGGCTGCTGGCGTTGGGCGAGAAATGAGGTCACGAACTCTGATCCCACCGTGAGATCTGGAAACAAAAGCCGCTGGGAGATCGTTGGGATTGTTGGCTTGTTCTTTGTGAGCTTACTGCTGAGGGGATGGGCAGCGGACAGGATGCCCTATGTGCTCAACGATGAAGAAGCCTCGATTGGAATGGTAGGATGGGAGTTTGTAACCGGTGGGCGAGACAATCTGTTCTCCTCCGCGTGGGGATCATACCCAACTCTCTACTTCTGGCTGCTCTCGGTGTCGCAGATTCTTTTCGGTCGCACGGTCAACGCTATCCGTTGGGTCTCTGCTTTCGGAGGAGCTCTAACGGTTATTGCCCTATATTGGACTGCACGACATATGTTCGGACGAAGAGTCGCCATTTGGAGCGCTGCCTGGTTGCTGGCTTTTCACCATCACCTTTTCTTCAGCCGCGTGGCATACAACAACATTTGGGACGGATGCTTCCTGATTCTCATCGTTGGTGCCTTGTGGAAAGGATGGAATTCTGACGATCGAAGATACTACCTGCTCGCCGGGCTCGCCCTTGGATTGAGCCAATTCTTCTATATCACTTCCCGACTCTTCCCGGTTTTGATCCTTCTTTGGTCCATTCTTGCATTATTTCGTTCCCCCAATCGAAGATACCTAGCATCTCACTTAATTTCCTTCTGGGCAGTGGCTATAGTCGTGGCTCTACCCCTTGCCTTTCATTACTTCTCGAATCCGGAACAATGGCTTATCAACGCACAATATGTGTCCATACTGAATCCAGATCTAAAGCAGGCCGCTGCTGCCTTGGGAACGACGCCGATAGGATTGGTGTTCGAACAAATTTGGGTCACAGCTCTAGGGTTCACCGTAGGCGAATTGCAGGGCGTATATTATGGATCCGGAGTCCCGTTGTTGTTCGGAATATCGACTGTGTTTTTCCTCCTTGGAGTGCTGGGGGCCCTGCTTCACTTCCGCGAAGCCCGTTATAACATCCCAATATTGGCCTTGATAGCGACCATTCTGATCGGGGGTTTCAGCACTCAAGCGCCGAATGCTCAACGAATGCTTCTTCTCCCTCCAATGCTCGCGTTACTGGTCGTTCACCCACTTGAGGAGATTTCTTCCAGGTTTTCCGATTATTGGGAGAGGGGACGGGTTCTCATCTTCATCACCATGAGCGTCGTGGTCCTACTCATGATGACTGAAAACCTTCAATTCTTCTACAGAGACTACCTCCCTCGAGAGGCATACGGCAGCTACAAGGGCGAAATAGCGCAAGCGATGGTGGAGATCTTAGATGATGAGGGACAAGAGGTTGAGGTCTATCTAGTAAGTGGCGGCAGGCTACCTCTCGATTCCCTCACCAGTCTCCATTACCAAATTCCGGATATCATTGGTTGGGACCTTGAGTCCCCTTTTGAATTACCGGACAGCGCAGGTCCAAGTGGAACACGAAGACTATTCTTCATTCTCCCCGAACAGATCGATGCGATAATGGAAATCGAGTTGAAGTATACAGGCGGATTGACCTTCCCACGATATAATCGACACGAACGGTTGTTGTTCTACGTCGGTTCAACTGACCAACCGTAGGTTTTTATACTCGCAGATTCATCTCATGAAGGAGGTCTCCCGTTGAAAGCAGTCCTATTTCACAACCATGGTGGACCTGAAGTCTTAGAATATTCTGATTACCCCACACCAGATCCCATGCCTGGCCATGTTCAGGTTCGTTTACGGGCCGCAGCGCTGAACAGAGCGGATCTTTGGGTTCGTGAGGGATGGCCGGGTCTGAAATTGGATTACCCTCACATACCAGGAGCTGACGGTGCGGGTGAGGTTTCGTCCCTTGGTGAGGGGGTGAGTGATCTTAAGATCGGGGATCGGGTGGTCATCAATTCCAGCATAAGCTGTGGTGCATGCTCGCTCTGCCTGGATGGCATGGACAACTTGTGTCGTGATTGGCATTTACTTGGCGAAACGATCCGCGGAACTTATGCTGAATACGTCGTTATTCCGGCCATCAATCTTCTACCCCTCCCGGATACAATGGATTATGAAGAGGCAGCAGCTGCCAGCCTCGTCTTCCACACAGCATGGCATTCCCTCATCACACGAGGTCGTCTGGAAGCAGATGAATCCGTGCTCGTAATTGGCGCCTCAGGTGGTGTAAATACTGCCAGCATCCAAGTGGCCAAATATATCGGAGCGAAGGTTTATGTCGTTGGATCCAGCCCAGAAAAACTCGCTCTAGCCGAGTCGCTTGGTGCTGATGTGCTTATCGATCGATCACAGGAAGACAACTGGTCGAAGGCTGTCTTCCTGGCCACTGAACGACAAGGTGTGGACGTGGTCGTGGACAACGTGGGCGCGGGAACGATGCCGCTAAGCCTTCGAACAACTCGCAAAGGAGGTCGCATTCTGACCGTCGGAAACACGGGTGGTGCGAAATTCGAGATCGATAACCGTTACATCTTTGGCAAGCATTTATCGGTCCTTGGGTCTACAATGGGTACCCACACCGATTTCGCGACCGTTATGGAATTGATCTTCGATGGTAAGTTAAAGCCTGTGATCGATCGTCAGTATCCGCTGAAAGAAGCAGCTGCAGCCCAGGAACGACTCGCAGCCGGTGAACAGATGGGGAAAATAACCCTTGCTATCTAATCGGCGTCCAAAGCTCCTCATCCTGCTCTGCTTGGGAATCTTGTTTTTGTCTCTAGTTCACGTTTCTGGGCTTGTGGCCAGCTTTCGACTACCCGAATTACGGCTTCCTTTTCCCGAGTGGTATTTTGTGCTAAGGAATGGCATCTGGTCCCTGATTGGATTGGTAGCTTCCGGTGCTCTTTTTTGGGGACGTTTTTGGGCAGCATCATTTACATGGTACGGAGCTTTGCTATTCGTATCCTGGTACTGGATCGATCGCGTTATATTCAATCGATCAGATTTTGCTGACCGTTCCTGGCCAGTAGTAGCAGTCGTTACCCTTATCATTCTGTTTTCCTTGTTTTGGGTTCTGAGAAGACCTTCTTTACAAAACTTCCTTTCGGAGAACACATCATGAGTGATCCTAAGAAAATCGAACGCCTGCACAAGATGCGTGAGGAGGCTCGATTAGCCGGTGGCGAGGACCGAATTGCCGCGCAACATGATCGAGGTCGCCTGACAGCCCGTGAGCGCTTGGAGATCCTTCTTGATCCGGGTTCATTTCACGAAACGGATATGTTTGTCACCCATCGAACACACGATTTCGATCTCGATAAGCGGAAATATTTATCGGATAGTGTGGTGACAGGCTGGGGCACAATTGACGGGCGTCTTGTATATGTATTCTCACAAGACTTTACGGTATTCGGTGGGAGCCTTGGTGAGGTTCACGCCGAAAAAGTATGCAAAATCATGGACATGGCACTTAAGAATGGCGCTCCAGTGATCGGCCTGAATGACTCTGGTGGCGCGCGCATCCAGGAGGGCGTGGTATCCCTCGGCGCATACGCAGATATCTTCCTACGAAATACCCTCGCTTCAGGCGTGATCCCCCAAATCAGCGCAATCATGGGCCCTTGTGCTGGAGGCGCAGTCTATTCACCGGCAATGACGGACTTCATCTTCATGGTTCGTCAATCCTCATACATGTTCATCACTGGACCTGATGTGGTCAAAGCTGTTACCCATGAGGAGGTTAGTTACGAAGATTTGGGCGGCGCAGATATTCACGCCACAACATCAGGGGTTTGTCATTATGCTGCCGATAGCGAAGCTGATTGTTTATTAAAAATAAGGCAATTACTCTCCTACCTGCCTCAGAATAACGTTGATGATCCTCCATTCGTCGCTACTGAAGATGATCCGATGCGCATGGAAGAAGAGCTTGATCAGATCGTCCCAGATGATCCCAGCAAGCCTTACGACATGCGTGATGTAATCAGGTTGATCGTTGACGAAGGTGTTTTCTTTGAGATCCATGAGAGTTATGCTCAGAATATCGTCGTTGGTTTTGCGCGTTTAGGGGGACATAGTGTCGGGATCGTCGCCAATCAGCCATCAGTACTGGCTGGTGTGCTCGATATCAACTCATCTGACAAAGGCGGTCGCTTTGTGCGATTCTGCGACGCTTTTAACATTCCGATCATCACCTTTGTTGATGTGCCAGGCTTCCTTCCCGGTACTGCACAGGAGCACGGCGGCATCATCCGGCACGGCGCCAAGCTCCTCTACGCATATTGCGAAGCCACTGTTCCAAAGATCACCATCATCACCCGGAAAGCCTATGGCGGGGCTTATGACGTTATGTCCTCCAAACACATCCGTGGTGACTTGAATATCGCCTGGCCAAGCGCCGAACTCGCTGTTATGGGTCCTGATGGAGCCGTTAATATCATCTTTCGGAAGGAGTTAGCAGAGGCGAAGGATCCAGAGAAGAAGAAATCCGAGCTCGTCGAAGAATACCGTGAGAAGTTCGCCCATCCCTACATCGCTGCTTCACGGGGTTACATCGATGATGTCATTGAGCCACGTTATACTCGTCAGCGATTGATCAACGGCTTGGAGATCCTGTCTACAAAACGGGACACGAACCCACCCAAGAAACATGGCAATATCCCACTCTAGCCATCAAGGAATGCATTGAAAGGTGGTTAGGATATATACGATTAAGGGGTTTTCCGACCTTTATGCAATTGGAAGCATTATTATTACCAAATGAGCACCCCATGAGGCCTAAAACGGATGGATTACCACTGTGTTAAACTTCATGGGGAGCATCGTTACTATACTTATCAAGACCTGCCTTGAGGCATCGAATGTTTGATAAGGTACTGATCGCAAACCGAGGTGAGATCGCCGTCCGTGTTATTCGTGCCTGTCATGAGTTAGGTATAAGCACGGTTGCGGTCTACTCTGAAGCGGATCGTGCGGCGCCACACGTGCGTTATGCAGACGAGGCCTATCTTCTCGGTCCAGCCCCGGCGCGAGAATCTTACCTGCGTGGTGAACTCATCATCGAGCTCGCGAAAAAATGTGCCGCTGGTGCAATCCATCCCGGGTATGGTTTCCTTGCTGAGCGCGAGGATTTCGCGAGAGCTGTCCAGGACGCTGGGCTTGTGTTTATAGGACCCAAACCAACAGCTATTGCGGCTATGGGGGATAAAGCCGTGGCACGCGCCACAGTGACTGCTGCCGGTGTGCCCGTTGTTCCAGGCACGGAAGGTGAAGGCAATCTTTCCGACGACGAACTTCTTTCTATCGCGCCCACAATCGGATATCCCCTGCTGATAAAAGCCACTGCAGGTGGAGGCGGTATGGGGATGCGCGAAGTCAATTCAGCAGACGAGTTGCCCGATTTAATCACAGCTGCTAGACGTGAAGCCGAAGCCGCATTCGGTGATGGCAACGTCTACCTTGAAAAGCTTCTGATAAACGCCCGTCATATCGAATTTCAAATCCTGGCTGATGAACACGGTAACGTCATCCATCTTGGTGAACGTGAATGTTCGTTGCAGCGCCGACATCAAAAACTGCTTGAAGAATCCCCCTCACTCCTACTCGATGATGCGCTCCGCCAACGAATGGGCGAAGTAGCCTGTACCGCTGCCCGCTCTGTTGATTATCTCAACGCCGGGACGATCGAGTTCCTCGTGGATAAAGATCACAGTTTCTACTTTCTCGAGATGAATACTCGTCTACAAGTCGAACATCCGGTAACCGAGATGGTCACAGGGGTTGACATCGTCCGAGAACAGATCGGTATCGCAAGGGGAAAACCACTGGGGGTTACCCAGGATGATATTCAATTAAGTGGTTGGGCAATTGAGTGTCGGATCAATGCGGAGGATCCCTACTATAACTTCATGCCATCATCAGGCTTATTGGTTCAGGTTTGTCCACCAACTGGACCAGGTGTAAGAGTCGACACGGGTGTTTATGCGGGTTTAGAAATCTCCCCCTACTATGACTCGTTGATTTCCAAACTTATCTGTTGGGGGGAGACCCGCGATGAAGCCATCACTCGCATGCGTAGAGCGCTCGAGGAGTACCAAGTTGTGGGTGTGAAGACCAATATTCCTTTTCATCAAAGGATCATGGATTCACACCATTTCATCAGCGGAGAATTTGACACCCGATTTGTAGAAGAACGCTTCTCAATGGACGAGGCGGAGGACGGAAAAGAAGCAATGCCCCATGTAGCCGCTATCCTGGCCGCTCTCGTTAGTCATCATCAAAGCCAACGCGTCGCCCAGATCAGGCGTCATGATGACGACAGAAAAAGCGGATGGAAATGGGCAGGTCGGATGGAGAGATTGGAGAGGTAGGGATTGGGGGTCAGGGATTAGGTACGATGATCCAGAATATCTACTTCTATACTGATCCCTGATCCCCGATCCCTAATCCCAAAGGAAAGCATTCACGACAGAGAAAAACATGAAATACGTCGCCACAATCGACGACAAAACCTATGAGATAGAAATCAACAACGATCGTGAGATCACGCTCAATGGTAAACCATTCTCGATCGACTTCCTTACTATTGGTGGCCCTCCGATTATTTCCTTGTTACTCGAAGGTCGATCCTATGAAGCCCATGTGAATTCCACAGATGTTGGTTGGGAGGTCTTTTTACGTGGCCAACGTTATCTGGTTGCCGTTGAGGACGAGAGGCAACGGCAATTGAGGGAAGTCTCGAGCGCCCAGGCGTTACACCGCGAGACCTTCCATCTTAAAGCACCGATGCCTGGTTTAATCGTGGCCATCCCAATAGAAGAAGGTGAGCAAGTCAAGCGTGGTGCCAATCTTGTGGTTCTTGAGTCGATGAAGATGCAGAACGAGCTAAAAGCCCCCAGAGATGGTGAGGTGACAGCGATTCGGGTAAAACCTGGCGATAACGTTGATCAAGAACAGGTCCTAGTGGTTCTTGAATGATGAGAATCACTTGGACGATCAGACTTATGAACATCCTCACTGCCTTACGCAGCCGGTTACGTAATGAACTATAGTGGGAAGGAAATCGAAGCCAAATTTCTCGTTCAAAGCTTGGACGAGGTCCGTCAGCGGCTACAGGCTCTCGGTGGACAACTCATCATACCGCGTCACCTGGAAATAAATCAGCGATTTGATACCCACGACAATCGATTGCGTGCTAATGATGAAGTCTTGCGGCTTCGCCAAGGACCTCAGGTAACCCTGACTTACAAGCGGTCCACAAGTGCAGAGAGGCGAATTGAGTTTGAGTTAGCGGTAGACGATTTCCACGTCGCACAAAGTCTTCTCGAAGCTCTTGGCTACGATATTATCTTCACCTACGAGAAGTATCGAGAAGTATTTACCCTAGACCAAGCGAAGGTGATGCTCGATGAGTTACCCTTCGGTTTCTTTATTGAAGTGGAATGTCCTTCGTTGGAGGTCCTGAGACAGAAGGTCGACCTGATGGAATTAAATTGGGACAAGCGAGTTAAACATAGCTACCTCGACCTTTTCGAGATTCTGCACCAGCGACTGAACTTACCTTTCTCAAACGCTGATTTTGGTAGCTTCCAAGAGTGGCCTTCTATCCAACCATCCGACTTTGGGTTGGGAGATGTTCTACAAACCTTCTCAGATAACAAGGGTGAGCCATGAGTGAAACACTTGATGATGCCCAAAAAGCTTGGCAAGAAAAAATCTTGGAGCCCTCATTAAAGCGTCACCCTGAGCGTAAGGAGTCTTTTAAAACCTCCTCAGGAATTGACCTCGAGCGGTTCTATCTACCTACAGGCCCTGATCCCAGATATCAGGAACAATTAGGCTTCCCCGGTGAATATCCTTACACCCGTGGAGTTCAAGCGACGATGTATCGTGGTCATCTATGGACGATGCGTCAATACGCCGGTTATGCCACCGCTGAAGAAACTAACCGCCGTTACAGATATCTGCTCAGCAAAGGACTTACTGGGTTATCCGT
The DNA here is from genome assembly GCA_020350285.1 of Anaerolineaceae bacterium. GTDB lineage: Bacteria > Chloroflexota > Anaerolineae > Anaerolineales > E44-bin32 > DUEZ01. The sequence goes on along the minus strand of CP070708.1, from coordinate 2,191,492 downwards.
AGCCTTCGATCTTCCAACTCAGATCGGCTACGATGCTGACGATCCGATCGCTTCCGGCGAAGTTGGTAAGGTGGGGGTTTCCATCTCATGTTTGGATGACATGGACCAATTATTCAAGGACATCCCGCTTGACCAAGTTTCGACCAGCATGACGATCAACGCCCCAGCAGCTGTTCTTCTGGCCATGTACATCGCGATTGCTAAACGACAAGGCGTAGATATCTCTAAGTTGAGGGGAACGGTTCAGAATGACATTTTGAAAGAATACATCGCTCGTGGAACATACATTTACCCCCCAGTTCCTTCCATGCGGTTGATCACAGACGTTATGAAATATTGTAAGAAAAATATCCCTCGATGGAACACGATCTCTATCTCCGGTTACCATATCCGAGAGGCTGGATCAACTGCCGTTCAAGAAGTTGCCTTTACACTTGCCAACGGTATTGCATATGTACAAGCGGCGATCGACGCAGGCTTGTTGGTTGACGAATTCGCGCCTCAGCTATCCTTCTTCTTTAACGCACATAATCACCTGTTCGAGGAGATCGCCAAGTTCCGTGCTGCTCGACGATTATGGGCACGGATCATGCGTGAACAATTCAATGCCCAGGAACCAAAATCGTGGCGCCTTCGCTTTCACACCCAAACTGCCGGTTCAACCCTCACCGCACAGCAGCCTGAGAACAACATTGTACGAGTAGCTCTACAAGCATTAGCGGCTGTCTTAGGAGGCACACAGTCGTTACACACCAATAGCATGGATGAAGCGCTCGGACTTCCGACGGAACAGGCCGTCCAAATCGCACTTCGCACCCAACAAATCATCGCTCACGAAACTGGAACTGCAGATACGATCGATCCGTTTGGGGGATCTTATCTCATCGAACAACTAACCAACGAAATCGAAGATCGGGCCAATGAGTACTTAGGGAAGATTTCAGATCTAGGTGGAGCCCTTACAGCAATTGAACAAGGATACATCCAGCGCGAAATCCAAGATGCTGCCTATGTCACTCAACTACAAATTGAGCGAGAGGAATCGATCGTGGTTGGTGTAAATACGTACCTTTCTGACATCCCAACCGACATCCAGCTACTGAAAGTTGATCCAACGATCGAACATATTCAACGTGACCGCTTGGCAGAAGTACGAGAGAACCGCGATCCTAAACGCGCCGAAGACTTGTTGGTAAAGTTAGCCAACGCTGCAGAGAGCGATGAAAATTTGGTTCCTCTCTTAATCGAATGCGTTGAAGCCGATCTGACCTTGGGGGAAATTTGTGGTCGTTTACGCGACATATGGGGTGAATACCAATCCCCCATAATTATTTGATTCATAGGCACTTAGAAGCTTAGGTGCTGTGGCACTAAGCTCATGCTACTACCCATTTAGGACTATTATAAATTCACATAGTGCCAAGGTGCCTTGGTGCCTTATTTGTAACTTGATTATGATATAGTCATACATGATATGTATCCTTTTCTACAAGGAGCCTCAGAAGATATGACATTCGTTATTCGTATCGATCACGTAGCGATCATCGTCGATGATATAGATCATGCCTTAAACTTCTGGCGTGACGCACTCGGCTTAGAAGTCACTCACGTTGAAGACGTACCCGACCAGGAATCTGTCGTTGCATTCCTCCCTACAGGCGAATCCGAAGTCGAGCTGGTAAAACCGACTACAGATGATAGCGGAATTTCTCGCTACCTTCACAAGCGAGGACCAGGTATCCATCACATCTGCTTCCAGGTCGACGACATTGAGGCCGCTCTGGTTAAATTGCGAGATCATAACGTGCGCTTGATCAACCCTGAGCCTGTCATTGGTACCGGGGGAAAAAAGATCGCCTTTGTCCACCCCGAGAGCACTCACGGGGTTCTCATTGAATTGTACGAACTCACCCCCCTAGAGCCTGAAATCAGATTGGCCAGAGCTCGAGAACTCGCCGATCGAGTAAGAGCTCAGGGACAGGTTGTCGCAGCGAATGTACTGAGCTTTCTGCGCGGATTGCGCGATACAGGGCTCGGAGAATTCTTCGATGATGATGTCCGGGGTGACTACGAGACCTAATCTTCGCCAATAATCGGGGTCTTTTTCCTAGAGAATGCTGTAACTTCTCAGATTTCACACCCAAGTTTAATCCTAGAAATCATAGGATTAAGATAGCACTATAAATTGGGGGAACCACGAATACATTCTTTACCATCGATTGTTCATTATATGAGAGGGATCATGTCCGCAGAATCGCTAAAAGCAGAATTGGAATCCATGATTGGCACCGAAGTTTACGTTGGTTCTTGGCTCGCAATTACCCAGGAAAGGATAAATCTGTTTGCGCAAGCAACGGAGGATTACCAGTGGATCCATGTGGATCCTGAGCGTGCCAAGCGTGAGTCACCCTTCGGGACAACCATCGCTCACGGCTACCTCACACTCTCATTGTTGCCCTATCTCTCTGGATACGTCAATCCAGAGGAACCGATTTTTCCGGAGGCTAAATGGGTTGTCAATTATGGTATGAACCGTATGCGTTTCCCCCACCCCGTCAAAGTAGGAGATCGAGTCAGAGTACGGACAGTGCCTCAAGCAGTTGAAGAAGTCCCTGGAGGCCTGCAGATTATCAGCCAAATGACCATTGAAATCGAAGGTGAAGAGAAACCCGGCTGTGTAGCTGACGTTGTGTATCGAATATACTTCTAATTCTCCACCGAATAGCCCCCAGGTAAATTTGACACTCCCACAACATGTGCTATTATTAAGTGGGCCCGACCATTTTGTGACATATATCAAAACACCGATCGTGTCAACTCACACATGATACATGATCCAAACGAAGCAGGCCTAACGTTCTTGCATGGCCTGATGCTCTCAGAGGAGTCGGGGGCTGTCTAACTCACAAGACTTGGTCTTCACTCTCTACGGAGATTACATTCGCCATCGAGGTGGCGAAGCGTGGACTGGCAGCTTGATTGAATTACTTGGCCTCTTTGGCCTGTCAAAACAAGCTGTACGCTCTACCCTCTCTCGAATGTCCCAAAAAGGTTGGCTGAAGAGCCGCCGCACCAGCCGCTACAGTTTCTATTCCCTTACCCCAAAGTGCATTGAATTGCTAGAAGAAGGAGCGCGACGTATCTTTCAGCCACGTTGCGATCCCTGGGATGGACAATGGCATTTGCTTACCTATTCCATTCCAGAAACAAAACGGCAATTACGGCGCAAGCTTCGCAGGCGACTACTTTGGCTTGGATTCGGAACGTTGAATCATGCTACCTGGATATCTCCTCGTGATCTGCGGGCTGAGGTTGAGGAGATCGCAGATTCCTTGAATCTATGCTCCTACATTGAGTTCTTCACCGCCGAGCACAGAGGTTTCACCAGCAATAAAGAGATCGTCTCACGCTGTTGGGATTTGGAGCGGCTCAACAACTATTACGCTGAGCTTATCAATCGCTATAACGCATTTTTTGACGAGTACCAAGACTGTTTGAAAGATGGTGAGAGGCTTGAGCCACAAGAATGCTTTATCCAACGTTTCATGCTGATCCATGAATATCGGTTCTCTCCTTATGTGGATCCCAACCTGCCACTTGAACTACTTCCAAACGATTGGCTTGGTGAAAGAGCAACACAATTGTTTCAACAATATCACGATCTACTTGATGAGGAAGCGGACGCCTATGTAGATTCGATCTTGGCCAAGGCTCCGGAGATCAACAGCAAATAAACAGGGATTATTTATCGATCATTCAGCGAGAAGGAGGCGAGATGCGAGAAGCAGTAATTGTCGAGGCCGTACGCACTCCAGTAGGTAGACACGGTGGAGCACTGGCAGCGGTCCGTCCAGATGATCTAGCTGCGTTGGTGATAAAAGAGGTGACCGCAAGATCTGGGATTGATTTGGATCTGATTGAAGATGTCTACATGGGTTGCACCAATCAAGCTGGGGAGGACAACCGCAATGTTGCCCGCATGGCGCTAATATTGGCCGGTCTACCTTTTAGCATCGCAGGCGCCACGATCAATCGGCTCTGCGCCTCAGGATTGGAGGCAATTAATCAAGCCGCTCGCGCCATCAAGTGTGGAGAGGGTGAGGTCTTCATCGCCGGAGGCGTGGAGAGCATGAGTCGAGCTCCGTGGTCTGTTCCCAAGACGGAGCGTGCGTTTCCTTGGGGCAATGTCACCATGTATGACACGACCATCGGTTGGCGCTACCCAAACCCAAAGATGGAAGAGATTATTCCCCTAGAAGGTATGGGTGAGACAGCGGAGAATATCTATGACGAGACCAGCATCAGCCGTGAGGAGCAAGAAGCCTTCGCGTTAGAAAGCCAGACGCGAGCTGCAGCGGCTATTGGTGAGGGACGATTCAAAGACGAGATCGTCCCTGTGCACATTCCCCAACGTAAAGGAGATCCTCTGATCGTTGATACTGACGAACATCCCCGGATCAAAATTGATGAACACGGGGCGGTTGAGGTGATCACCAGTGCTGAGCAACTGGCTAAGCTGCGACCTGCCTTCCGAAAAGACGGCACAGTGACAGCAGGCACTTCCAGTGGCATCAATGATGGTGCCGCAGCTGTGCTCATCATGTCGGAAGAAAAGGCGAATGAGTTAGGACTCGAACCACTCGCTCGTTGGGTGACATCGGCCGTAGCGGGGGTCAATCCACGCACGATGGGTTATGGTCCAATCCCGGCCACCCAGAAAGCATTGCAACGATCAGGATTGACAGTTGAGGATTTGGATCTGATCGAACTGAATGAGGCGTTCGCAATTCAGGCTCTAGCTTGCATCAAAGAATTAGACCTCGATTTGGCCAAAACCAATGTCAACGGCGGAGCCGTGGCCTTAGGACATCCACTGGGATGCACCGGCGCGAGGTTAATGGTCACTTTATTACATGAAATGAAACGAAGGGCGGCAGCTGGGGAGAAGATGCGCTACGGCTTAGCCACACTATGTGTCGGAATTGGTCAAGGATGCGCGACCATCGTCGAGCGTCCAGATTAGGAGGAAGAATGGAATTGGAGGGGAAAGTAGCCATTATCACCGGAGGCACACGAGGCATCGGCAAGGCAATTGTCATGGACCTGGCCGCCCAGGGAACCGATATAGCTCTCAACTATCGGAAAAGCGCTGATCTTGCACAAGAACATGCTGAAACCATCCGTGGAATGGGACGGCGGGCACTGGTCGTCCAAGCCGATGTGTCCAGCTTCGACGATGCACAGGTCATGGTCCAAAAGGTGTTGGAAGAATTAGGCCAAGTGGACATCTTGGTGAACAACGCCGGGATGAACTGGGACGGCGTCGTGTGGAAGATGACTGAAGAGCAATGGGATCGGGTCATCAGCGTCGATTTAAAAGGCACCTTCAATTACACCCGAGCAGTCACACCTGTATTTCGAGAACAAGGGTCCGGCAAAATCATCAACATCACATCAATCAATGGCTTGCGCGGCAAGTTCGGCCAGACCAACTACTCGGCTGCGAAAGCGGGTGTGATCGGATTCACCAAAGCCTGCGCCCGCGAATTGGGGCGCTACAGCGTCAACGTGAATGCCGTTGCGCCGGGCTTGATCGAGACCGAAATGGTCAAAGAAGCACCGGAGAAAGTGCGCGAGATGGCCTTAGCCGAGATCGTTCTCGGCCGCCTTGGTCTTCCAGAAGAGGTAGCCTATGTCGTTACCTTCCTCTGCACCGAGAAAGCTCGGCACATCACCGGGCAGGTCATTCAGGTGGATGGAGGACAATACATTTGATTCAGACGTC
>CP070708.1:2175872-2185607 GCA_020350285.1 Anaerolineaceae bacterium | reverse complement strand
TTGTGTCTTCAAGACCAAGGGCATCATGATATGAACAGATCTAACCCTAATTATAGAGAGGCTCTACTTCAAGAAGTATCTGAGGGTAAAGTACGTTGTCTTCTCTGTGAGAGACGTTGTCTGATCATTGACGGTGGAAAAGGATGGTGCCAGACAAGGTTCAACCAAGACGGTGTTTTGTATACATCAATCTACGGGACCGTGTCCTCCCTTTCGGCCAATCCGATTGAGAAAAAACCCTTGTACCATTTCTATCCAGGAAGCCGTGCCTTGACAGCTGGTAGCTGGAGTTGTAATTTCGGCTGCCCATGGTGCCAAAATTGGGACATAAGTAAAACACCTCCTCCCACACTGAGTCACTTTATGTCACCTGAAGCTTTTATCGAAGAGACCATACGTCTATCCTGTCAGGGGACATCGATCAGCTTCAATGAACCAACACTCTCCTTTGATTGGTCGTTGGAGGTATTCCAGCTAGCCCGCGAACGGAATCTCTATAACACCTTTGTCACCAATGGATACATGACAGCGAGAGCACTCGATCTCCTTCATGCTGCGGGTTTGGACGCGATGAATGTAGACATCAAAGGCAAGAAGGGAGAGGTCAGAAAGTACTGCAAGGGAATTGACGTAGATCGGGTTTGGGCTCGCTGCCAGCAAGCCAAAGAGCTCGGGTTGCATCTCGAGATCACGACCTTGATCATCCCGGGGGTAAATGACGACGTTGAGAGCTGTGTCGAAATCGCGAACCGAATTGCCGACAAGCTAGGACATGAAACGCCTTGGCATGTAAGTGGATACCACCCAGCCTACAGATTCATTTCCCCCTCAACACCAATCTCAACCCTCGAACTGGCTTGGGCGATTGGGATGGACGCGGGGTTGAATTTCGTCTACCTAGGAAATGTTCCCGGGCACCATAAGGACAACACCTATTGCCCACGCTGCGGTGCTACGTTGATCGAAAGACGAGGGTTCAGTGTGAAGCAGAACTTGATAGAGAATAGTCACTGTTATAGTTGTGGGGAAACCGTTCCCGGCGTTGCATGGAATTGGCGATAGCTTGAGATTACATCTATGAGGTTAATGCACGATCAAAGTTATTTAGAACTGATGTAGTTTCTTCTAACCTGTAATTCTAACTCCCCCTACCCATCCTAACATGTATGATGTGATGTCCCGGTTCATCGTCCAGCGGGATCACAGGCTGTGCAAGTCGCTGACCATCCAATTCAATCCAAGCTAATTCATGAGACACTTGTTCCGGGTTCTCGACCAAGATCTCATAATCAGACTCACCTCTCCTGTAATGCAGTTTGAATCGATCCCAATATGTGGGGATAACAGGCTCGATGCGAAGCGTCTTCCCACGGAGCTTAAACCCTAGAATTTCCTCGAGCCAGACACGATACATCCAACCTGCTGATCCTGTATACCAGGTCCACCCACCCTGGCCAACCCGGCCAATCAGGTTATACACATCCGCAGCAACAACATACGGCTCCACCATGTAACGCTGTATATCTTCAGGTTCTTTAGCATGCTCAATTGGATTCATGATCCGAAGCAACCAAACTGCCCGATCCCCATCCCCCAACATAGCCAATGCCATGGCTAACCATAATGAGCCGTGGGTGTATTGACCACCATTCTCACGGACACCTGGGGGATAACCCATGATATAGCCTGGATTTGGTTGTGACTTGTCAAATGGTGGAGTGAAGAGTAACACCAGCTTATCTTCCTCTCGGACAAGCTGATTTACCGCTTCATCCACCGCTCGCTTCGCGCGCTGTTGGTCAGCCGCCCCACTGATGGTCGCCCACGACTGGGGCAACGAATCGATACGGGCCTCTTCATTCGCGACAGATCCAATTGGGGTTCCGTCATCGAAGTATGCTCGTCGATACCAATCTCCATCCCAGGCTTCACCCTCAACAGCACGCGCCAATCTACGCGTTTCCTTCCGATACTTCTTCACGAGGTCGCTTTCATCCCTAAGATCTGCTAACTCGACAAAGCGGTTGAGCACCTCTATGAGGAACCAAGCCAACCAGACGCTTTCACCCCTTCCCCCGTCCCCAACACGGTTCATTCCATCGTTCCAGTCTCCAATGCCGATCAACGGCAATCCATGAAGACCTGAGGTGAGACCGCGATCAATCGCTCGACGACAGTGCTCGAATAGCGTAGCAGTTTCCAGCGTGATAGCTGGTGTTATAAAAACTTCGTGCTCATCATCTTCTAAAGGCGGACCCTCTAGAAATGTGATCTCCTCATCAAGGATGGTCTCATCACCGGTAGTATTCACATAATGAGCCACGACATAGGGTAGCCAAAGCAAATCGTCAGAAAAACGAGAGCGAATACCGCCTCCGCTTGGTAGATGCCACCAATGCTGGACATCACCTTCGCGGAATTGCCTACTCGCTGCCAACAAGATGTGATCCCGGGCGAGTTTCGGTGCTGAGTAGATTAGAGCCATCACGTCTTGAAGTTGATCACGAAATCCGAAGGCACCTCCGGATTGATAGAACGCAGATCGACCCCAGAGACGACAACTTAAAGTCTGGTAGAGCAGCCAATGATTGATGATGAAGTTAGTTGAAAGTTCTGGGGTCTCAACTTGGATATTTCCCAGAAAACTGTCCCACCATCGTGTGGTTCGAAGCAGCGCTTCTTCCACTCCGAGATCCTCTCGATATTTACCTACTAACCTCTGGACTTCTCCCAAGGAGTCCGCCTGACCGAGAAGGCAAATTACGTCTATGCTCTCACCTGGGGCTAATTCAAGCTTGACCTGCATTGCTGAACACGGGTCCAATCCTGCTCCGGTTCGATTGGAAAGCCTAATTCGTCTCATGGCATCTGGATCAGCCATAGTCCCGTTCCGGCCAATAAATTCCGTAATATCCCCTGTGATGCTTTGAGGAGTTGGATTGAGCGCAGTAAATGCGATCTGATCTCCATAATCAGCGTTGTATCGATTCCTGGCGACTATTGCTTTTAATGTGTCGTCCCACTTCGTCTCGATATGTTGTTGAGTCTTCTCTCGATCATCCCCTAACGTCCACTCTACATAAAACGTGACAGACAGCCGTCGGTTCCTCGATGAACCATTGCGGAGACGTAATCGCTGCACGCGAATCGGTTCTCCTCCTTGATCATCCATCGGCACATAGGTGAGCAACTCCTGCTCAATCGAGTGGCTATTATGTTCAAAGACCGAAAAGCCTGCCCCATGTCTTGTTCGATATGCATCCAACTCTCGAATAGGTTGGGGAGTGGGTGTCCAGAATTTTCCTGTTTCCTCATCGCGAATATAGATCGCATCAGCTGGCGGGTCGCTTACTGGGTCATTAGACCAACGTGTTAGCCGATTTTGCTGGCTGTTCCCACACCAAGTAAATCCCGACCCAGACTCACTGATTAAAGTTCCGAAAGTCGGATTTGCAATCACGTTCACCCATGGTGCTGGGGTTTGATCTTCTGGTCCAAGGTAGATCGTATAAACACGGCCATCGTGCGTAAACCCTCCTAAACCGTTGAAATACGCAAGATCCATGTAGGGTAATGGTGCAGATGGTTCCTCGGGGACGAAAGATACAGGTAAGGGGGAAGGATACTCGGTTATCTTAGAACGGCCCGCCAATTGTTGATGTAATGAGCCCCGAGAAGCCACCAAAGAAACCCGTGCGACGGTCAGCATCAGGGTCAGGTCCTCCTCTGGAATCTGATCCACATTCAGCAGGAAGACTCCATCGGATTGGGTGACGCCGGTAAGTGAAGATTGGGCTTGGATCAGTCGTTTCAGTTCCTCATTCAACGGCTGTTCATAACTGCTCGATTCCTCATTTAAAATAACCAGGTCAGACTTCAATCCATGCTGGTGCCAGTAGGAGTGCGCTTGCAGCATTTGACGTACAAAATTGATATCCACCGCTTCCGCGATACTCAGGACAGCAATGGGTTTATCTCCTGAAATGCCATAAGGCCAAAGCCGTGATTGATCGAGTTCGTTTTGCCTAATCACCTCTCCGGGCGGACGGAATGTAGCGCTGGGATAAAGCAAATAACTGGCAAGTTGTTGAAAACGACGGGCATCGTCTGGGTGAATGCGTAATTGGCGTAACTCCACCTGAGATTGGACCCAAGCCAAATCGAGCGCACGATCTATGGATTGAGATTCACGATATCTATCCAACAGGTCTAGCAGCTGCTCACGGGTTTCGGCTACGCATAGGATCAATGAAAATCTTGCCCTTTGCCTCGGCTCCAATACCACTTCCCGACGGATACTGAAAATCGGATCTAACACATTTCCTTCTGAATTGGTTAACTCTTGGTTTAATGCCCCCGCATCAGCTGTTGTCTTACCACGACCGATAAAACGCCGTCGATCGGTTTCGAATTGCATCGGAACATCAGAGGCAGGATCATACGTCATTAAGTGACCTACCCAGATTGGAGGATCATCTTCGTTCCGTGGACGTCGTGTAGCAATCAATGCCCCCCGACTAGGGTCGGCTTCCGTTTGAATAAACAACTTGTTAAATGCTGGGTGTTGTTGATCCGAGTTATGAGGAGCCATTGCTAGCTCAAGATAGCTTGTAACCTCCAGTTCTCGGTTACGGTTTGTGCGATTCATGAGCGTGATACGTCTGATCTCGACGTTATCCTCAGGTGAGACTGTGATCACACTATCGCTTTCGATTCCGTCATCGGAGCGGCGTATCTCAGCACGATCGATGGTGAAACTAATGGCATAGTTGTCCATCTCCCCACCGACCGGTTGATAAGTGTTACTCCAAATCCTATCCGTTTCCATATCGCGGAAGTAACAGAAGGTTCCCCAGTCATCACGGGTGGTGTCCGCCCTCCACCGGGTGAGATCGAAATCGCGCCAACGGCTGTAGCCTCCACCAGCCCCACTGATCATCAAACTATATTCTCCGTTGCTGATGATTTGGGTAACGGGTGTCGGCGTGTGTGGTGTATCGAACTTGCTAACCGAAGGCGCCACCTCGGCGCTTAATGCTAGTGATCCTGCGTGCTCTCGACTAGGAAACTCATTCAAAGGTGGCGCTACCGGAATCCGCTCATACAAAAGTGGCTCCGTCGCTCTGACTCTAGCATCGGAATGAAATCGTCTCTGTATGGGCTGCCCATTTAACAGGCTGTTGATTGCTAGAAATCCCATCGCCTGGTGATGAGCCATGTAAGTTCGAGCTGGTACTCCGCGTATGCCATCACGACTTCGGTGACGGCTGAAATCTATGGCATCATAGTAACCGTAGTTATCATGAAGTCCGATCTGTTCCAATCTTCTCAGGTTGCGAATCGCCACGCCTGGTTCCACCATCAGGGCTAACATCGTAGCGTATGGCGCGACAACCAATTCATCCCCAAGCCCTCGTTTGAGGCCCAATCCAGGTACACCGAAGGCTTTATACTGATAGACCCTGTTATTATCCAGATCACTAAAGGCTGACTCGGAAATCCCCCATGGAACGCCTCGCTGGCGTGCGTAATCGATCTGTTGCGCTACTGCCTCGCGCGCGGCCATATCAAGCAGCGAATTTTCAAATCCCTTTTGAAGAAGCAGGGGCATCAGGTATTCGAACATCGTCCCGGTCCAACTGAGTAACAGATAGCGATTACCTACTCTTGCGAATGGTCGCCCTAACGCTAACCAATGGTCAGTTGGAACATCACCTCTGGCGATAGCGATAAAACTGGCTAATCGAGCTTCACTTGCCAACAGATCGTAATAGGATGGATCTAAATGCTGCTCGTTGAGGTTATATCCAATCGAGAATAGTCGACGGTTTGTGTCATAGAGGAACCGCATATTCATACTATCGCTGAGATCACGAATTCTACGGATGAGATCGGCTACATTGGAAAGCATCTCCCCAGCAAACCACTTTGCCTTAGAAAAATCCTCCCTGATCCGATCGATCCATATCTCGAGATGCTCAGGGGGATCGGATAATTTCGCATACTCAGTTTCCAAGACACCGATGAAATCAATATTCCCAGAGGCAATATCTGATAACGACAAGGTTGATTCCAAGAACTTCCTATAGGCATCTTTAACCTTGCTGTTGAAGAGATCTAAGTTATCCTTTGGCTCCTGCAAAATAAATCCGACCCAGGGAAGATATCGATCTATCAACTCCACCCATGCCTTCAATTGATTCTGGGTCTTTTCAGACCAATAAGCTGCTTCACTGTCCAGCTCCGAATCCTGCGCTAAGAAACGGATAAGGTCATCGACAGAATTGACTGCGAACCAAATGTGTAAGATAAACTCTTCAAGGTTCTTAGGTTTCGTTAGGAACATCTCTTCAAGTTTCTCAAAGATCTCACTGTGTCTCCCACGGTGATCAATCTTGTTGAGCACTTCCTGAAGAACTCGAAGCGTATCAATCAATCCTCGAGAGGCTTGTTCTCCAAAGAGCGGTGAGTCGATGACCTCCTGAATTCCTTGATCAAGTGCCCACAGACTTCCTAAGAGATTTCCACTATCGACAGTAGAAATGTAGCGTGGCATCAACGGTTGGAGGTTCTGAAGTTCATACCAATTAAGGAGATGTCCTTCAAACCGCTCGAGATTATCGATCGTGTTGAAGGTTTGAGTGATCAACTGAATGAATTGATCACCCGTCACATATCCGAAATCGAAAGCCCCCAATGCGCTCAGCAACCAAAGCCCAATGTTTGTTGGGCTGGTTCTCATCGCCAACTCTTTACGATGCGAGATTTGATAATTATCTGGCGGCAGCCATTTTGTTTCATCGTTTACAAAGTCGTCGTAGAAACGCCACGTTTCGCGCGCTATCTGCCTTAACATCTGAGATTGTGGCTCCGAGATTGGCGCTTGTTGTGGTGTTCGATCAGGTTTGACATTCAGCCACATGGCAACGAATGGACTGATAAACCAAAGTAGTAAAAAGGGTCCAGCAAAAATCAATCTGACGGGGTCAACCCAAAAAAGCAATCCTGCAAGACCAAGAGAGAGAACGCTAACCAGCCCCATGTGGAGATAAAATGCTCGCTCATGACCGGAAACAGCCCATTGCGCCATTTGGGCTGGTGTCCATTCAAGGAGTTTGCGACGGCTGATCAATCGTCGATACCAAACCCTACACATCGCATCGATGGACAGACCGGCTTGATGGGGTTGAAACGAGGCTTCGATCAAGGCACGATCAAGATCATGACCTAACTCTCGCCATACGATATCAACCGATCCTGTTGGTAGGGTTATCCATGTCACGAATTTTGATATCGGTTGGAAGAGGGCTAGAAAACCTGCAAGCATGCTCGCAGCCGTCCCAATTACTGGTGATATTAACCAGCATGCTATTAGCATGAGTACAGTAGCGGGTGGAACCAAACTTCGTCGAAGGTTATCGAATATCTTCCATCGGTTAAGCGCGCTTAGTCGGTTAGGTGTTCGACCATGTGCTCCCGGCACCCACGGTGTGACCCAATCAGCGATCTGCCAATCACCCCTGATCCATCTATGCTGTCGGATAGCGTAGGCTTGATAATTGGCCGGAAAATCATCAAACAATTCAATATCGCTTGCTAGGCCGACCCTCATATGAGCACCTTCGATCAGATCATGGCTGAGGATTCTCCCCTCCGGGAATCGACCTCCGAGTACACGATGGAAAACCTTGGGGTCATAAATACCCTTTCCATGGTATGAGCCTTCTCCTGACAGATCCTGATAGACATCCGAGACCGCTTTGGTATATGGATCAGATCCGACGGGATCTGTGAAGAGCCGGCTAAATCGTGTTGCGTTGGCACTCGGCAAGGAAGTGCTGACTCGAGGCTGAATAATCGCATAACCCTCCCGGATGGTGTTGCCCTCCGGCGAAAGCTTTGGTTGGTTTAAAGGGTGGGCCAGGGTCTCGATCATTCGTCGAGCACTATCAACTGGGAGTTGGGTATCGCTATCCAACGTAATCACAAAACGGATATCACCCAAACGGTCTGCACGTCCAGCACGCAGGATACTTTCACCGGTGGTTGGTGACTCACCAATAAGTAATTGATTTAAATCTTCTAACTTACCCCTCTTTCGCTCCCAACCGATAAAACTGTTTTCCGATTCAGACCACACGCGATCCCTATGGAAGAGATAAAAACATTCTTCTCCATAGAATTGATTGAGGTTTTCAATGCGCTCGATTGCTAATCCGAGTATCGCATCATCGCCCTCCATCTGTTGGACATCGGCATCAGTGAAGTCACTGAACAATCCATACACCAGGTTGGGATCGGGGTTTGCCAAGTAGCGAATCTCCAACTTAGACACCTCATCAAGAACCGTTTCTCGATCGATCAACATGATCGGTACCACAACCAAAGTCCGGTAGTCATCAGGAATACCGTGCGCCTCGAAGGACAATTTCGGTAAAGTCCATGGTGGCAAGATCCGTGTTACGAGGTAATTCACAAGAAGAACGGCAATTTGACTTGCGGGTAAAAAGGTAGCCAGGACAACACCCACAGATACAAGTGGAGATTGATTACCTGCCAGTTTCATTAATCCCCAAACAAAGCCAACCACGATAACACTCAACAAAGCGACAAACGAAATATATAAAGAGGCGTGGTTTCGATAAACCCACTGCAATATTCGATGACGGCGATTATCTCTACACGCAAGTTGAACAACTAAATCCTCCCTACCCTTGTCTACCAAGTAGTAACCGATGTGATTGAGCAACGAGTCTTCAGGGTGGTTGGAAGCCATCTCCACTGATTGTTTTGCCACAGAATCCTCAGGAACATCAGCACAGACTGCCAATTCTTCAACCGCGCGACGATATCTATCACGCGTATCGAAATCCATTTGGGGATAGATACCTGCAGGATCCAAGCGAAGCGTAACATCGACGCGACTTTGATCTTCAAAGATTTCACGCCAATCTAGAAGCGCTAACTGCCGTAGGCTTGTAATCGCATTTCCGATTGAGGTTTGATCAGATGCTTGTCTAGATTGTTCTTGATGAATGATCTCACCCAGTTCGGTATCCAGCTTCCGTTCAAGCCAACTTTGAACCAGGAGGAGAGCTGTCTCCTCATCATACAAATTTCCTGTGAGTTGAGCCGCGAAATACAGACTCGGTTCAGGAACTTCGGCAATGAGCTCATTAAAGATAGAAAAAAGTTGATCCGGATCTCGACGCGAAAAAGTGAGCAAACGAATGGACCAGAAATCAGCAATCTCATTTTCACGCAGGCGTTTGCTCACCTGTTCAACAAGCTGTCGCAGGCTATCGATGAGAGCAATGCGTAACATCAAAGGCAATGCCCATAATTCACCGATCTTTAAGGGTGCGACAGCCTGATAAGCTTCAAGAAAGTCCGTGATGTTATGACGGTCGAGCCTCCCATCAGTTTGACGTGTCAACTCAACTGCAAGTTGGTAAACCCTCGGCTCAACCTTTTGACCTTCGCTTGCCAACACAGGAAGCTGCTTGTAGAACTTCTTGGGCAGGTTAAGGCGGACATCATTAATATGCCTTTGAACAATGTATGCGTTATCCAAGATCCATTCCGCCGAGGTGGATATCGCTAATTCCATATGGGATGCGTCCACCAATTCTGAACGGATGGACTCGATTACGTCTTCACATATCTTGAGTTGCTTATAAAGAACTTCATCATGAGCTGTATCAGATCGAAATAGGTGATTCGCAGCCAGGTGAC
>CP070708.1:2162254-2175772 GCA_020350285.1 Anaerolineaceae bacterium | reverse complement strand
TCGAGGTTGAGTATACGGTACCTATTCCAGTACTCGGAAAATTGGCTGAGGCCATGATCGTGAAGATGAATGAACGAGAGGGTAAAACATCCTTAGCAAATCTAAAAGATCGGCTTGAAGTATGAGCACCTGAATCCATCTGTATGTTGACCAACACAACGAACCACAAATCGGCGGAGGGAAAATCCCTCCGCCGGTTGATGTCCATCGTGTTGGTCTTACCAAATCAATGGATTCTAGTTCTACTGGGATGATTCAATATCTTCATCAGCTGCCCAAACCTCAAGCGCTTCCATTTGGGATTGCACGATCTCCAAGTACCTAAATAAGTTGAGGTAAAACGGCCACAGTAGGACCATCTGCATCCACTCACCTACAGTAGCGTGAATAACTAAACCGCGCATACAACGCCTGACGAGTAAAGCGCCGATAAGAGCATCGAACAAAAGAACGAGCAAAATCCAAACCATAGGTACTTTCATCATAACAACCCAATCCAGGAAACGTACTTACAGGTGGTTTACAAATACAAATGAGTTACATGTTTAACCCATCTTATTTACTCGCGATCTTGACTTTCAAGCTAGAATCCACGGATAATGGCGTTACCCGCCCACATCTGAGAAAGGAGAGCCGATGTTTACCCGACTTTCAAACAGCTGGGAGTTGGTCAAAGCAAGTGCTGCTGTGCTACGTGACGATAAAGAACTCATCGTATTCCCGATCATATCGACCGTGGGTGTGCTACTGGTTACCATCAGTTTTGCACTCCCGATGATTTTCGCTGGCGTCTTCGATAGCATCATTTCCGGCCAGGAGAACAACGCGGGAGTCATCAGCTTCATCGTGGCTCTCTTGTTCTATGTCGCGCAGTATTTCGTCATCATCTTCTTCAATTCCGCACTCATAGGTGCAGCTATGATCCGTCTACGCGGCGGTGACCCGACGCTCAGTGATGGCTTCCGTATCGCCTTCAGTCATATCGGCTCGATCTTCGGTTATGCCCTGATCGCATCCACGGTCGGAATCATCCTGCGTACCATATCGGAACGGAGCAGATGGCTTGGTCGGATCGTGGTCTCGCTTATCGGTCTCGTGTGGAATCTGGCGACCTTTCTTGTGGTCCCCGTGTTGGTCGTCGAAGATGTCGGACCTTTCGAAGCCGTTAAGCGTAGCGCTCAACTTCTCAAGAGAACTTGGGGCGAACAAATCGTTGGAAATTTGAGTATCGGCGTATTTTTTGGCGCACTGACGATCGCGGTAATTTTCTTAATCATTGCTCCCTCGGTCTATCTGATGATCGCTCTCGAAAACCCTGCCATTATGATCGTGATGGGCTTTTTGCTTGTAGCTCTGCTGGTGCTGATCAGTCTGATAAGCTCGACACTGAGTGGGATCTATGCCGCTGCTGTTTACCGTTTCGCGGCCGAGGGCGAGACGGGCGGGTACTTTGAGCCGGAGTTAGTGCAAAATGCATTTCGGAGGAAGTAACTTTATCTTTCAGTCCAAATCATTGACACAAAACAGGTTCTGAGACTCCCACCTCAGAACCTTTCATTGTGTGCGTTGAACGACATATTAAATAGAGAGGTTAAAAGAAGGCTTATTAGTAAGTAAGGTTTGATCTATCCCGATGGAATTAATCGCCTAAATATCGTTCTAAGCCAAGCGATCCATAACCTCCACCTTAACTTCCACCAGGCTCTTATCATTTCTCCTTTAGCTTCATCTGCCAACTTATGCGGGCTGTAACTTACTTGTACATAGCTCTTGGTTAGAAACTTAATTTCCCCTAGTGTCGGAGCAAAAGCCCTTCCCCAAAATTTATTTAGAGTTATTCGACCACCATGATTGACAAAAGTATCTGAAAGTTCATAAGGAGTAATACCTATATCTGTTATGATCCGAAGCTTCTTACCATACCGCTGGATCTGGTTGTAAATCTCTAAAGCAACCGCCTCCGTAGGTAAACGATGAATGCGCCAATGATCGATCACGAACCAAGCAACAACTCCAATAAATATCACTAGAAGGCTAACTGATATCGTCAACTTCCAATTTCGATCTTGTGTCACACGATCAAGGTTCCGCCATAATCGTCCCCTATTTTTCATTTCCAACAATCGGTTTAGATCGTCTTGCTCACTCCCTGCATAAGATTCTTGTCGTTCGTGTGTTGGCAGACCAGCCGTGGGCTCAAATTCCACCCATCCATATCCTGGGAAGTAGATCTCAACCCATGCATGTGCCTGGTTTTCCGAGATAAGATATGCTTCCAAATCAGGGTCATATCTGTCACTCATGTAGCCAACCACCATGCGAGCAGGAATTCCAGCTGCTCGAGCCAAGACAACCATAGAAGTAGCGTGGTAATCACAGAATCCTTTTTGCAGGTCAAAGAGAAAATAGTCGGTGACATCTCGTCCTAACGGTGGACTCGGCGTGTCTAACGTGTAAGGAAATTCACGCAAATAGGATTCGATCAGGTGAGCCCGATCATAAGGGGTGGGAGCAGTGGCAGTTAGATCACGAGCCAAGGCCAACACCCGTCCAGGCACCGTATCTGGAAGCGAGAGATAACGAGTTTTTACCCAATCTGGATAATCATTGCCTGATGCACGTAGTTCATCCTCGCTCACAACCGGTATAAGCGAAACGACCTGACTTCTATTCGTGGGTTCCAAGAAGAATGCCCCGAATGCATCTTCTGCTGATCGCCACACGACAGTGAATTCCTGATCTGTTGTGACTAATGTACCGATCATATATACAGCTTGGATCGGCTCAACAACAACAAGCTCTTGTTTGATTAATCGATGACTTGGAAGATCAATCTGGGAAACTTGTTCTCCGGCTTCGTACTCTGCAGATTCTGTATACCCCGTTTTCCACCCTCTACTTGTATAACGGTCATAGGTCATACTACGCAGGTAGACACTTGTACCAACCACATCACCCTCTTTGGCTTCACCTGATCCAAATGGAGGGCTTATGCGAATGGCCATCACTTCTTGATTGGATAATCTGAGGCTTGAACTGATAAGGTGTTGTCTATTTAGACTAGGTACACTTACATTACTTTGGGATCGTCTATGACCAGGTTGACCTGCCGGTTCTAACTCCATACCCAAAGATTCGGCTACTTCTTCCCTCTGCGTGTTCTCATAACTTCCAAATCTCCGTGTAAAATCTAGAATGCCTTCTAATGACAAGGACTGGGTTAGAGCAGCGATAATGACTATCACCGTCGACAACAATATTGCCCAAACGACGATGACCTGCCATAGGGTTCGCGAAAATTGAAGCCTAATTTTTCTCCACTGACGCTGCTGTTTTTCATAGTTCACGATTGCCAACATCGGTAACATAGTGCTCAACAACCAGAGGAGACTCGTGGTCCTCGAACCTGTAAAGGCGAGTGTAGTTCCTATCAAGACACCGGCGGGGATCAATGCGAGCAGTGGTTGTTTGCGTCGTCGGACAACCCAGCCAGCCCAAACTGCAACAATCCATGTGGCCAAGCTCCATGCAAGTGCTGTTGAGACCGGATCAAACATCGGCTCACCATTCGCCAAAGCCAAGACCCAATCGCGCCCACGGATTAGCAGGACATTAATGGAGTCTTTCAGATCCGTTAAAGCCACGGTGATTGTAGTCCAGTTTAGCACTTGAGGATCAATGACCCACCAGCGTATCAATGTTCTAAACTCAACCATATTACGGAATAACGTAAATAGCTCCGGTCCAATTCTTCCGATGCGAAGCAAGATGACAAAAATTCCGGTTAGCAGACCAATTAAGCTCGTTGTCCATCCGGTTAAAGGTGTCAAAGCCAAAATCCAACCTGTCATGGCGCCAAAAAATACCATATTCGAAAGAAGTGAGGGTTCCAGCCCATGTACCACCTCCACCAAACCTCGCGCTACGACATACAGTGTGACCAGGACTATACTCAGGGAGAGTAAATTCAGACGGTCCAGTATCTGAGAAACCCAAGATCTTATACTGTTCACAACACTACTTCCCAAGGTTCACGTGATGGTTCATGGATGCCGGACATCTTACCCATTTGATCAAATCGGGCTGTGGCATCCTCTAGTAGATCTCGCGAGACGAGGTAGTACGTTACACCAAGGTTGATGAGGGATGATTGAACCTCAATGGGTTCACTAGAACCCCCGAAAGATTGAGGGTTAAGTAACAGCACAGTAGGAATGACACCCCGATCTATTAAAGGAACAAGGGCCTGAATCCATCCACGATCAACGGACGGCGTAATGATCACCAGGCTGGTGTTCCTCCCTAGGCTTGAACCCATCCTGGTTAATAAATCTCCTAGAGGTCGGTCACCAAGATCAACCTGAGCTAGCGAATACAGTATTTGCCAGCGCTGTCCCTCACCCCCTTGTGGGGGAAGCCAAATCAAATCCTCATTGGCGGCAACTAAACCCACTGCTCGTCCAGATCTTATGCCTCGATCAGCCAAAGATGCAGCCAAGATCACTTCATGTTCCTCAGTTGAATTTTGTCCAATGCCAACATGGGCTTCGCGATGCATATCAAGCACAACCCACCAGTCTCCTGCTGGAGCGCCATCAAAGGTGCGGACGTAGAGCGATTGGTGTCTTGCGGAGGTCGGCCAGTGGATCCAACGCCATTGGTCGTCGGATTGATATTCACGTACGTGAGACACGCTTACGGTTCGTTCTAACGCGTCGGTTTTCACACGCCCTTCACCAGGTCTTCCACCCGCCGCTACTTCAATGGTAGGTAGCGGTAGGATAGGCGGCATGACCAAGAGCGGGATGGAAAGCGGATACTCCAAGTCGACCGTGTATAAGCCGAAAGGATCACCCGTGCGCATTCTTATTGGTCCTAGTCTGAAGAGACCTCGATGAGTACAAACCGCCTCCCTGAACCACCGAATTGATCGATTTCCTACGATAGACACTACCCTACTGGGTTGATAACCGGGCAATGTAGAATGATCAACGATTTCAACCCATAACGCTCGGATACGACCCCTATTTTCCAGCGTAAAGCGTTCCGTCAATCGGTCACCAACCTGAGCCCAACCGAACCGTATCTCACGCATCAACCACAAGTTTCGGGCCAGAGAACGAGCCCATAAATAGCCTAGAAGCCATGCTCCACCCAATCCCACCAATAAAATCTGCCAACCTCGGAAAGGTTCAAGAAGTTGAATCAGAATTAACCCACCTACTAGAAAAGGCATCAGGCGTGTATTTAATTTTTGCGTTACCTCTGGCATTAGAAGAGTAAACCTCCACAGGTGAGAGGCTCTAACCTAACCCACATTGAATTGTTTCGAGGCGGGTCAATCAGCATCAGTTGGATCTTGTACTTTGAGGGTCCTTATGTTCGCCTCCTCCTACAGGAACCTCCTTCAAAATCTGATGTACAACATCTGTAGAGTTTAGACTTCTGAGTCGAGCTCCTGGGTTGAGGATCAATCGATGGCTCAATGCGGAAACAGCGATGGTCTTAATGTCATCAGGTAACACATAATCTCGACCCAACATCGCTGCGCGCGCTTGTCCGGTTCGGTATAAACTCAAACTGCCTCGCGGGCTTGCACCTAATAAGACCTCTGTGTGATGTCGAGTTTGGTTGATCAAATCCACGATGTAGCTCTCCACTGCTGGAGAGACGAAAACTGATTTTACAGCTTCTTGAGTCTTCTTGAGATCCTCTAACGAGACAACCTGTTCTAGGTCTTGCAAAGGATGGCGATATTGTTGCCTTTTCATCATGATGATTTCATCATTTGGATTGGGGTATCCTAACTTGATCCGTAGCAGAAAACGATCCAACTGCGCTTCAGGAAGTGGAAATGTCCCCTCATACTCGATGGGATTTTGTGTGGCAAGTACCATAAAAGGACTGGGTAATGGATGTGTCACGCCATCAACGGTGACTTGGTGTTCCTCCATCGCCTCCAAGAGGGCGGATTGAGTCTTAGGTGTGGCGCGATTAATCTCGTCGGTAAGGACAATATTGGCCATAATTGGCCCCGATTTGAATTCAAATGTTTGATCCTTCTGGTTATAAATCGAAACCCCAATGACATCACTGGGGAGCATGTCTGGTGTGAATTGAATCCGACTAAAAGAACCCCCGAGTGAACGTGCAAGGCTACGTGCCATAACCGTTTTACCTACACCGGGCACATCTTCGATCAGGAGATGTCCCTGGCATAGGAGAGCTATGACAGCAATTTCGATCGAGGATTGTTTTCCCACAATCGTTTGCTCGATATTTGCAATGAGACGCTTTGAAAAGGAGATTACATCGTTCATGTTTAACACCTTTACTGCTGCCAATACTTATTTGGATGTGGTTCACAACAAGATAATCTTCGCTCAACCACAACTTGAATCAAGCTAAAAGTTTATAGAAATAATACCATTCGTTCATGCTAAGGTTGATAATCCACGATTGTCACAATCAAAGGAATAGGCTCTCTTTTCGAGCACTCACAGACCATTGGTCGTTGCTCATCCAAGCTACGATTATCGTGAAAGAAAAGTTCAACGGATTTCACATATCCGATGGAAGATATTGAATAGTCATTGATGTAATGAAGAGATATTCTTATGGGTGGCTTCAATACCCCTACCTACTTCGAGGTTCAATCTTTATGTAATACAAAGTTATAATAGACCCTATTTCTAAACTTTGGTGTTCCCGTCGCTAACCCCGCACCGCTCATCCCGGCGAATTCATAAAAAATCCCTCGAAACAACCATGGAATATGTTGGCTGATCAGCTCGCACTTCCTCTCATAGTCCAAGGTCAAAGCCCTAGCAACATTTGCGGTGATATCCTCTTCGCTGGCTAACCGCAGTCCTGAAGCAACGAGCTGTGCCTTCCACGTACTGAATTGTTCGTATGGCTGTAAGTCTGCATATAGGAAGTACCCATTGGGTTTCAAAATACGGGCAATATCTCTGAACGTACACTCTTTATCTCTCCACAATCCTGAAGCTTCTACACTGATCACTACATCAAAGGATGCATTTTTAAACGCCAGGTTATCGGCGTCACATCGGCTGAATGAGAGACCCTCTATCGAATATCGCTGCTTGCAGTAGTCTATAGCATTGGCGGTCATATCTATGCCAAGATAGGATTTAGGTTTGAAGCGCTTTGTGATGTAGGCAGCTCCACCCCCTCTGCCACATCCCAACTCCAAAGCATCCATTCCAATCCAGTTTATAGCGTTGGCGACATGATGATAGAGTTGGATGCAATAACGATGTTCCTCATCCTCACGAGAAAGATCGATCCTTCCATCATATGGATTTAGAGCCGCATAACCGTAATTCATAAAAGGCATTTGGAATCCCTCATCCAGCTTAGAGATGAGCTCATACCAACAACGACCGATCGAAAGTTTGATCTCATATGGAAAGAGATCCATGAACTTATCATAAAGATAGACTGCCTTAACCTTAGCCACGGGTAGGCTCCTTCAATATGTGTTTCTGGATTACATCTCTGCATTTCATGCCTCCATTGTGAGCAATAAAAACTGCCAATAGAAGATGCGAAACTGCCAAAAAGAGTCAAAGTGAACATCTGTAAGGGGCATCTCACCTTTATTTCTTAAAAGAAAAACGCGGGGTTCGTTGATATGACCTGCGTTTTTTTCTAAATACAAATAAAATCCCATCACCCTTCGCGATGATAGGCGAGACAAGTCAAACACTAGGTACGCATTTCTAAAGCTCCCTCCATCTCACTGATCGCTCGAGTGACAGCTCGTACAGCTGAACGTCGTGTTCGATTGAATGTACCTTCTGAAATATAAAGTTTAGACATGATGTCTCGATTCGGTGTGTCCATCACATAGGCATCGTGCAGAATGATATAAGGATGCCACTCCCTAGGAGGAATTTCGCCAGGCGCTTCGTCACTGGGTTTCAATTTATCGATGGTGTCTGAAATTAATTTTCTCAATGCCTTTCCACGATCAATATGGGTTACTAAATCTTCGGATGTGCTCAATGAAATTAGATCCAAGTCAGCAAGCCTACTATGGCCAAGATAGGAATAGTCTGAGAGGTTCCGTAGCGCGTCTTCCACCTCCCTTACATCGATAAGTGGAATATCTACGCGCTTTTTCATAGCTTCACTTTCTACAAACGAGGTTATGTGAGCGATTTGCTCAGCCTCTCGTGTCATGCTTTTGATGACCTCGGCTAATCTGTCGCAGGGATAAAGCAGTCGATCAACGTCTGTATTGGAATAACGCATTGCATTCTTAGGGCGACCCAAGAGGAGCGCTCCCAGTTGTTTTCCATCCGCGTAAAGAGGAACCAAAAGCGACACGTCTGTCGACAATGGCAATTGCTCGCCTTCGATGTGAAAGACGTCATCTGCCTTTAGATCCTCGATTGACAATTGGCTAATATCTCCCGGATATAGGTAATTTGCAGCTACCTCAAAATTGTCTTGATTAAATATGATGATCATGCCCGCTGTGGCATTGACGGAGGAACAGATTTCTCTGAGCGCTCCTTGGAGATACTCCGTTAGATCTCCCCGTTCTCCTATCAGATCTGCGAGACGCAATAACCTTTCTCGTAAGTTCCTCGTTTCATGACGATAGACAATCACATCAACGGTGCGCCGTCCAAGATCCACTACCGAATGTGTTATGACCGCAAACATGATGATAAATACAAAAACGCCTGGAGGTACGCCGAAGAACCAGACTGATAAGAGACTGACCAAGACATATAAGATCGTGATACCAACCATCGTTACGGCATTAAAAAGAAAATCCTTACGAAGTGTTCGTCCTTCCATCAAAGCGCTATAGCGTGAGACTCCGATGCCAATTGCTGTTATTGTGAGTATCAGTAGTGCTGAGGGGATCACAACGGGGATGTGAAGCCCAATAAGTGATCCAAGGTAGGAAAAGGGAATGGCTAATCCCGCGATCAGTGTAGCAATAACTAACGTTGATAACTGCTTTTTCAACAATCGGGAACTTGTATCTTGCACAGATCTTAATAAATTCATTGTGCTCATCAAGATATAAACAAATAAAAGGATAAAGAATACCGGATACAGCGTTCCGGCTTGAAGTGTGTTTAGGTACAGGGGATCCCCCATGGGATCCGCGACGAGTAAATAAGGTGTAGCTACCTGGAGATAGATTGCTGCAAGGCTAATAAGATATCCGAAAAGGACTCTGATCCAGCGGTATAGGTTCATCCCACCTGATCGGATGAGCGTTGTAACGTGATGCCATAACATGATAGATGGCACCAACAACCACCCCTCAAGCCAGCTATTAGCCCCCTTGGAAAGGTTTCCCTCGATTATCGTCTGATAAACTCGGAACCATGACGGACCATGTTCTAGTAGTTGTGGAGGATTTAATGCAAGCAGGACATTGAGGAAATTTCCTGAAAGCGACCAAAGCGCCAACCCGGAGAGCCAAGAGATCGACTTTCTAGGGCTTCGTGTGATCACGTAGAATCCAAGCCACAAAGCCATGATTAAGCCCAGAAAGTTCACAACTAGGGTGATGGTCAATAACATGTGACCCCCTTCAAGATCTTGAGGTTTTTCACTTGCTTGGGATAGATCGTCGATGATGAGAGGTCTTCTACGAAGGATGGGATGTACGATTTATCTCACTAAATAATACATTCATTTAAAAACGATTGTCTACTTTATTAGGGTATTTTTGAGGCCATTGATCAACTTCTGCGCGATAATGATCTCATCGAGGATATTGATCCTCTTCTTTGAATCACGTTTCACGCATCACGTTTCACGCTCCACATAACCTAAAGGAGGGTGCTCATGGCTCGTATTGTCCGCGGCGCTTTGCTCCAGGCTACTTACACCGGCGATCAAGAATCCATGATCCAGAAACACGAGAAATACGCCCGCGAAGCCGCCAATCAAAACGCTCAAATCGTATGCTTCCAAGAGCTGTTCAACGGTCCATATTTCTGCCAGGAGCAGGATTCCAAATGGTACGCTCTAGCTGAGCCGATCCCAGACGGTCCTACCACCCAACGTATGCTTGAGTTAGCTAAGGAAACGGGTATGGTTCTCATCGTGCCAATGTATGAAGAAGAGAGCACAGGCATATATTACAACACTGCAGCTGTCATCGATGCCGATGGTACGTACCTGGGCAAGTATCGCAAGACCCACATTCCCCAGGTTGGGGGATTCTGGGAGAAATTCTACTTCCGCCCCGGAAATCTTGGGTATCCAGTGTTCGACACGGCAGTCGGCAAAGTGGGTGTTTATATCTGCTACGATCGCCACTTCCCGGAAGGTGCACGAATGCTGGGTCTCAATGGCGCTGAGATCGTCTTCATCCCATCAGCTACATCACGCGGACTATCACAACACCTTTGGCGTATCGAACAAACAAGTCACGCCATCGCGAACGGCTATTTTGTGGGCACCATCAACCGTGTGGGCATTGAAGAAGAGCTCGGTCCAAACGATTACTACGGTCAAAGCTACTTCTGCACCCCGCGTGGCGAGTTCGTGGGTGAGGTAGGAGACGCCTACGATGAAGAACTTATCGTCCGCGATCTGGACATGGATCTCATACGCGAGGTGCGCAATGTATGGCAGTTCTACCGCGATCGCCGACCTGAAATCTACAGTGAAATTGTCGCACCATAGGAAATAGCTTGACGAATTTTTGACCCATAGATTCAGTATCCTGTCGACCACGGCGAGGAGGTAATCATGGCTGATCTGAGTGTCGTTTTTGCTGGGATGCACTTCCCCAACCCATTCATGCTGGCTTCCGCCCCGCCAACGCGTACAGCTGAGATGATCAAACGAGCATTTGCAGCTGGATGGGGCGGAGCGGTCACCAAGAGCATCGCTCTCGACCCTGCAAAAGACCTCCAACCCCGTTTGCAGCCATTGCACCACGGCAAACGTAAGATCGGTATGGAGAACGTAGAACTGACCACGCAATTGACCGTAGAGGAATGGCAACAGGAGATCGCTGATGTCAAAGACGCTTATCCTGATCGACCGCTGTGGGCCAGCATTATGGATGCACCCGTAGAGGGTAACTGGCAACGTTTGGCTGAGGCCATGAGTGATGCCGGTGCCGATGCACTGGAACTCAACGTGTCATGCCCGCATGGTATGCCATCCAAGGGCATGGGCGCGTTCATCGGTCAAGACGCTGATCTGACTGGCAAGGTTGTCTCATGGGTAAAGAAAGTGGCCCAAGTGCCGGTTGTGGTCAAATTGACCCCCAATGTGGCCGATATCGCCTTCGTAGCTCAGGCGGCCATGAACAATGGAGCCGATGCCTTGTGCACCGTCAACACCGTATCAGGACTCATCGGTGTGGATCTAGATACCTTGACCCCAATGCCTTCAATTGGAGGTGTATCAACCTATGGTGGCTACTCGGGACCTGGTATCAAACCCATTGCCTTACGCTGTGTGGCACAAATCGCTAAAGCCACTGATCTGCCTGTATCAGGCCTCGGTGGGTTGAACACATGGCGAGATGCCGTTGAATTTATGGCCGTCGGTGCCAGTACGGTACAGATGTGCACGGCTGTGATGTGGCAAGGGTACGGCATCATCGAGAATATGGTGCAGGGATTGAATGACTACCTGGAAACAAAAGGCTTCGGCGACCTCCGCCCCCTCATCGGCGCCGCTCTGCCTAAAATTGTAGAATTCCCGGAGATGCCTCTGGCACCTCGCGTCCGTGCAAGCGTCGATGATACGTGTAATGGATGTATGTTGTGTATCACCTCCTGCGCCGACGGAGGCTTCCAAGCCATCACAGGCATCAAGGGCGAAGTTGTGACCATCGATGGCGAAATGTGTGATGGATGCGGCTTGTGTGCTATGGTCTGCCCACTAGGGAGTATCACGATGGTGCCTCGTTAGGAAAAACGATCATTTTGGAAAGGTTCGTCATTATTGAACACATGTTGCTCAACGAAGCGATACAGCTCGGAAGGAGATCATCATGGATCTGGTTATCAAGAACGGAACAATCGTTACTGCCACCGAGAGTTACCAGGCTGAAATTGGGGTAAAGGGTGAGACCATCGCTTTGATAGGGCGAGATCTATCAGGCGATCAGGTCATCGACGCAAAAGGCATGTATGTCATGCCTGGCGGTATCGATCCCCACACCCATATGGAGTTGCCTTTCATGGGCAGCGTTTCGGCTGACGATTTCCGGACCGGAACCATCGCAGCTGCGTGTGGTGGAACCACCACAATCATCGACTTTGCCATCCAAGGAGAAGGTCAGACCTTGCGTGAGGCGTTGGACATCTGGCTTGAAAAAGCCGAAGGCAAGGCGTGCATTGACTATGGGATGCACGTGGCAATTGGCTCTATGGACGACGAGCGTATGGAAGAGATGGGGGAGATGGTAGAGATCGGCGTACCAAGCTTCAAGGTCTTCATGGCCTATAAAGGTGTCTTCATGGTCGACGATGAAACGCTGTATCGTTCACTGCTCCGGGCTAAGGAGATCGGAGGGCTGATATCTGTCCACGCCGAGAATGGTGATGTGTTGAATTACCTGATCAACAAGCATGTGTCAGAAGGCAAGGTAGAACCAATTTGGCACGCACTGAGTCACCCTCCCGAAGCCGAAGCGGAGGCGACCCACCGAGCGGTCGTACTGGCAGGCATGACCGGCGCACCGCTCTATGTGGTCCATATGAGCTCAGCCGATGCGCTAGAATCGCTCAAAGCTGGGCGGGCACAGGGTTTTCAGGTGTTCGGTGAGACATGCCCTCAGTATTTGATGTTCTCCATTGACAAGTATGAGGAACCAAACTTCGAGGGGGCCAAGTATGTCATGTCACCGCCTCTGCGTCCAAAGGGAAACGCAGAAGCGCTATGGAAAGGGCTCGCCAGCGGTGATCTCCAGACGGTGGGGACCGATCATTGCCCCTTCAACTTCGTCGGCCAGAAGGACATGGGGAAAGACGACTTCTCAAAGATCCCTAACGGTATGCCCGCTGTGGAAACCCGTTTACCACTGATTTACCACTTTGGGGTCAATGAGGGTTTGTTCTCTATTAACCGCTTCGTAGAACTCGTCGCTACTGGTCCCGCACGACTCTTTGGCTTGCTACCACGCAAGGGAACCATCGTGATTGGTGCCGATGCAGACTTGGTCCTTTGGGATCCTGAGAAGGAGTTCCAATTGACTCAAGAGAACTTGCACATGAACGTAGATTACAGCCCCTACGAGGACGTCACCGTTAAAGGCTACCCAACGATGGTCCTCCAGCGAGGTAAGGTCATCGTCAAAGAGGACGAATTTGTGGGCGATGTAGGAGCCGGCCAGTTCCTAAAACGCAGCCCGATCCATCTTTAAACTCATCCGCTCATGCAAAACAAAGGGACCCTCTGGCGCTAGAGGGTTCCTTATATATTTCAACAAGTGATAATTCAGTTATGGAACGACGACTCGTAGCGACGCCCTGGTAGGACGTCGTGGAGGTG
>CP070708.1:2122643-2162154 GCA_020350285.1 Anaerolineaceae bacterium | reverse complement strand
CAGTTATCGTGGATGGGGAAATGGTTGGATACATCGCGATCTATCACGATATAGGGCCACTCCAGGAAGCTCGTAGGGCGGCTGAGGATGCCAATCAAGCCAAGAGCGAATTCTTGGCCAGGATGAGCCATGAGCTTCGTACACCACTCAATGCGATTATTGGGTTCACGCGAATTGTGAAACGAAAGGGTTCAGAAGTCCTGCCCGAGAAGCAGCTGGACAATCTCGACAAGGTACTTGTCAGCGCAGACCATTTGTTAAACCTGATCGATGAAGTTCTCGATCTCTCCAAGATCGAAGCGGGTCGGATTGAGGTGGAACCCTCAACCTTCGAGATTGAACCGCTGGTGGATCTATGTATGACCACAACTCAACCTTTGATACGGCGCGAGAAGATCTCGCTAACAAAGGAGATCGAGAAGGAGATCCCTGCGATTTACTCCGACCAAAATAAGGTCAAGCAAATCATCCTCAATCTGCTTAGCAACGCAGCTAAATTTACTCATGAGGGGGAAATAAAAGTTGGGGTCTCTCACGACATCGATACCCTCATTTTATCTGTTACGGATACCGGAATTGGGATTCCTGAAGAAGCTCTCGGACGTATCTTTGAAGATTTCCAGCAGGTAGACACAAGTACGACGCGTGAATATGGCGGAACCGGTCTTGGATTGTCAATCAGTCATCGTCTCGCACAGTTGTTGGGGGGAGATTTGGTTGCCTACAGCAGGAAAGGGGAGGGTTCAACCTTTACGTTAACGATTCCGCTTCAATATCAGGCGTAGGGGTCTGCAGATTCGATCTCACCACGCTCTTTTGATCGAAAGATTTTGTATATGTGAGACGAAATCGGTCGAGAGAATTGATCAACAACCGTACCTATTGAAGGGGGAGGGAGCTATGAAAAAGATCCTGATTGTGGAAGATGTTGAGCTTAATTTAGATCTACTCGTGCAATTATTGGAGGACGATTACGAGTTGGTTGTTGCCAAAGATGGGGCAACAGGGTTGGATTTAGCCTCCTCGGAAAAGCCAGACCTAATCCTGATGGACATGGCACTGCCAGTGATGGACGGATGGGAGGCCACTCGCCGGATAAAAGCCGATCCTGATTTGAAACATATCCCGGTCATCGGTCTTTCATCCCATGCGATGCATGGCGACACGGAGAAGGCTCTCGAGGCTGGATGTGATGATTATCTGACAAAGCCTTTGGATGAAGATCTCCTCTTTAAGATCATAGATTCGTACTTATAGGATTGAGGACACCTGATGGAAGAACTCCCACGAATCCTCATCGTTGATGACGAACCCCTCAACATCGATTATCTGGAACAAGAACTCGAAGACTTGGATTATGAGGTCTTCAGCGCCAGAAATGGAAAAGAAGCACTGGAGTTGGTTGAATCACAATTGCCAGACATGATCCTCCTGGACATCATGATGCCGATCATGGATGGGTTTGAGGTGCTTGCTCAATTAAAGTCGGAGAAACAGTGGCGCGACATCCCGGTGGTCGTGATTTCGGCATTAAGTGATATGGATAACGTGGTGAAAGGGATCGAGCTGGGGGCGGAGGATTATTTACCCAAACCTTTCGACCCGGTTTTGTTGCAAGCCCGTATCAAATCGGGGCTGGAGAAGAAGCGGTTTCGAGATCTCGAGCGTCTGTATTTAAAAGCTTTGGAACGTGAGTTGGAGATCGGTCGTGAGATTCAGACCGATTTCTTACCAGATGAAATTCCGCAACCCGAGGGATGGAAGATCGCCTCATATTTCCAGGCTGCTCGAGAAGTAGCCGGAGATTTCTATGATGTTTTCCACCTCGATGAACGAAGGTTGGGGTTGGTCGTAGGTGACGTGTGTGATAAGGGTGTTGGATCTGCATTGTATATGGCGCTCTTCCGCAGCTTGTTGCGGGTCACTTCAGATTTGACAAGATTTTCAACTGGTCTTGAAGAGAAGAGCTTTGAGAGATTGTTGAAGAGTTCTGTAGAATTTACCAATCAATATATCTGCAGCGTTCATAAGTCAGCCATGTTTGCATCCCTATTCTTTGGGGTGCTTGATCCGCAATCAGGATCGTTATCTTATATCAATGCCGGGCTTGATCCTCCACTCATCTTTCGTGAAGGAAAGGTGATCGCAGAACTCAAGCCAACTGGACCGATCGTAGGGGGTATCGAGGATGTCGATTTTAAGGTTGCGGAAGCGCAGTTGAAGCCCGATGATATTCTTCTGCTCTACACCGATGGAATTACGGATGCACAAAGTGGTGAGGGCGAAGAATTTGGGAGAGAGAATGTCCTCGCGATCGCCGAGGAATTTTCTGACTCCGCGGATTCTTTGATCAACCACATCGTCTTGGATCTGGAAGCCTTTATCGAAAGTGCGGCACAATTTGATGATATTACCTTGATGGCGGTCCAGCGTATGGGTTAAGGGGAGAGGTCTTCATCCTGTTAGGATCAATAAACATGCATTCACGGATTCGTATTCGCTGGATATTGGGAGGTTGAGGGAATGGAGACCATCACCGTCCGCACGCGCGAACATTCTCAGCTGATCGACATCACTCGTGAGATCCAAGCCTTGGTTTCAGAATCTTCGATGGATGCTGGGATCGTGAATGTCTTTGTGCCTCATACCACGGCTGGGATCACGATCAACGAAAGCGCTGATCCGAGCGTTGCGCACGATATCCTTGCGGTCCTCGATCGGCTCGTACCATGGCGTGATCCCAAGTATCGACATAGCGAGGGGAACGCCGCGGCTCATGTTAAAGCGAGTCTCGTCGGATCGAGTGTGAGGGTGATCGTCAGCAGCGGTGGATTGAAGCTGGGGACATGGCAGGGGATCTTTTTTTGCGAGTTCGATGGTCCGCGGACGCGGAAGGTGCATGTGGCGTTACAGCCGGTTGATTTGGGTTGAGGGTCTTCAAGTCGCAAGTTGTAAAATTACCTCCCCGCGAGCTTAAAACTTGCGGGGAGGTTTCGATTGTTATAAAGAAAAACTGTAGCCGCAGGCTTTAGCCTGCGCTGAGACACGGATGCGATTTTTCTTTCTTTGTCCAAGCTAACGTGAATTATGCAGCAGTTCAGGCCCCCGCATTCGAAAAAACGGCGACGTGGGAGCCGCTTCTACTGAAAGAGGGTTGGTTTACCACATCTAATATGCGGCGGCCTTTCGCGTAGCTCTTGACAGGTGGGTAAGGCGAAGTTGATAGATTTCTCCCATTTTCTTTCGTGTAGCCATATATTTTTGTAAATGGATGTCATTCCTAGGAGTGTAGCGACGAGGAATCCCTGAGATGAGGCAATAAAATGTTTCATCATAGGGATTCTTCGCGCCTAACGGCGCTCAGAATGACATTTCCAGTTGTGTCATTCCGAGGAGTGTTGCACCAAGGAATCACTAAGATGAGGCAAATAACATGTTTCATCATAGGTATTCTCACCCTTCGGGTACGTTACCGTCGCGCCTAACAGCGCTCAGAATTGCATCTAGAAACAAGGTAGGGGCGGTTCGCGAACCGCCCCTACACCAACGTAATGAATCATTTTCCAACGAAAAAGACGGAGGATCGGAGACCTCCGTCATTCTCATACTGTGGAACGTGAATGGAAGGCGTTATCCCGCGTAGCTCTGCCCTGCGAGTTCGACGCGTGTGTCCTGTAGACGGGTCATGATCCCCTTTGCAACACCTTGCATCAGACGATAGCCGAGCTCGGGATTATCATCCAGGAGCTTTCGTAACGCCACGGCTTCGATTTGGATCAGCTTCCCGTCTTCCTTCGCAATGCCTGTTGCCGATAGATGATAGGGGGGGATCAGGGCAGATAGGGCCATCAAATCGCCTTCTACCAGTGTGCCAACCACAACTGTCTCACCTGTTCCAAGGGTAAGACCGATGTCAACCTTACCCTCGATAAGAAGCATGAGATGTGTGGCCTCCTCGCCTTTCTCGTAGATCCTTGCGGTAGCTAGAAAAGAACCGCTTTCTTCGAATATACGCTCACCGGCTTTGAATTCGCGCTCCTTGCTGATCTTCGCTACCTCTCCCAAGCAGGCATCAGCGATTCCAGCGAAGTGAGGATATCGTCGTAAAACTTCTGGTGAAATCATGTCTTCTCTCCCTCTCGATCAAGCGCGGTCAAGACAGCTTCGACGGCTAGTGGTAACGCATCTTCCACCTCAGGTGTTAAAGTTTCGTCAAATGTCTGTACATCAGCGGCTTCAACACCCACGAGGAGGATGTCACTTGCACTTGGAAGCTGTGCTCCGGCTTGGCGACCTAATTCTAACGCAGTGGGCAGATTCACGTCGTGCGCTGAACTGCTCCTAACTGTGGGAATATCGTTTGGTGAAAGCAAGTGAATCGTTCCCGGTTCGGCATCCGTCTGAATGGCATCGATGATGATGGCGCGATCGAAGCCGATCATGCGCTCCATCAATCGTAAACCGCCCCAATAGTCCTCGTCCACTTCAATGTCAGGCTTATCGCCCAATCTGGCACGAAGCTCCTGTACGACACGAAGGCCGATGCTATCGTCCCGCAATAAGGGGTTCCCGAGGCCCAACACTAAAGTCTTCATATCAGAACCGAACTTGAAATGGTAAGGGATCAGGGATCAGGTCTTCTTCTATTTCCTAATCCCTTGTCCCTGATCCCTAATCCCTTTTACCATTTACCTTTCGCTAAAGATTCTGCGACAAACGCTCGATGATCTCCCCATCAGGCGTACGGATATTCACCTCTAGGGGCATCTGTCCTGGAAGGGTGTGGGTAGCGCAAGCCATACATGGATCGTAGGCTCGATACGCCATCTCGATCGTGTTCAAAAGCCCTTCCTTGATGACCGTACCTTTCGTGATCAAGCCTTGAGCGGCCTTCTTGACCGACATATTGATCGGGGCGTTGTTGTTGGTCGTCCCGACGATAAGATTAACCTTCGTCAGAATACCACGCTCATCCGTCCAGTAGTGGTGGGTGAGTGTTCCGCGTGGTGCTTCAACACAGCCAACGCCTTCGTCCGGTGTCTCCGTGGGTAGTATGCGGAATTCTTCGCCCGTGATATCTGGATCCTGGGACAGCTCTACCCAATGCTCGGCAGCATAGAGCAACTCGATGATGCGTGCCCAGTGTGTAGCCAATGTGTTATGTACTGGTTTGCCTCCCAGCGTATCGTACATTCGCTCGTACTCTTCCTGAGCCAAAGGCGTGGCCATCCCATCTGCAGCATTAAGGCGTGAAAGTGGAGTGGCCTTGTAGATGCCTGAGTCTTCACCATCCACAAACCCCTTCCAGCCTACTTTCTTCAAGAACGGGAACTTCAAGTACGACCATGGCTCAACATGTTCGGCGACGTACTCCAGGTAATCACGTGCATGGTATTTCGCGTGCTCCTTCCCATCGGGGCCTACGACACGGATCATTCCATCGTAGAAGTTGACGTGGTTGTTCTCGTCCACCGTGCCCATGTTGTACGTTCGGTGGATGTACGCGTCATTCGTGATCAGGGCAACATAGTCTTCGTTGGCCAGCACGATATCATTGAAGAGCTGGATCGTGAATTTAGCAAACTCGATCGCATCGCGACCAAGAGCCTCGATCTCATCTCTCTGCTCTTCCGTGATGCCTTGACTAACACCACCGGGAAGTCCCCAATTAGGGTGCACGGGTCGTCCACTCATCATCTTGATCAGGTGATGGCCATCGTGGCGCATCTTGAGCACCTGACCAGCGATCTCCATGCCGACTTTAGCCACGACACCCAAGATGTTCCTTTCAGCTACCGGCGCATCTGGTCCCATCACGAAGTCTGGACCACCGAGGGCATAGAAGTGCGTGGTGTGATCGGTCGCGTAAAAGATGCTGTAGAACATCTCGCGCAGCTTCTTGGCCGTTGGTGGTGGATCGACGTGGAAGAGCGCGTCGAGCGCCTTGGTTGAGGCCATGTGATGCGCCTCAGGGCACACACCACAGATACGGTTGGTGATGTTAGGCATGTCCTCCGCAGGTCTGCCTACACAAAAGCGTTCAAAACCTCGCAACTCGGGCACTTGAAGATAGGCATTGGCTACCTCACCCTCATCGGTGAGGAAGATGTCGATCTTCCCATGGCCCTCGAGACGAGTGATGGGGTCAATTGATATTCTTTTCATGGTCCACTCCCTCTTTCTCTCAGGCCGACGCAGCCGCTTCGCCGTCTCCATCCGCAGCGAGTGTACTGCGACGGAGTTGGCTAGCTGCGAGGCTGAAACGGTAGAATGTACCTACGGGATCCGGGATCCCTTCATGGATGATACGATCGATCTCCTCGGGATCCTCTGAGTCGATCACCGATGCTAGCGCGGTCATCATGCGGGCGCCGAAATCTTCCACGCCTTCATTGGGACCGTAGCATCCGATACACGGTGATCCAACGGTTGGGCATAACGCACCACATCCAGCTCGGGTCGCGATCCCGCAGCAAACGAGACCCTGCTCAAGCAAGCAGGTTTCTGGATCGGGGATGATCTCCCAAGTTCGTTTGAACTCGGTGATCTTCTTCTCTTCCCGAGTGCGTGGGCAGTCGTCGCAGACGGTGGTCTCGGCACCGATCACCGATCCAGGTGCAGGGAGTTTGCCTTCAAGTTTGGCGAAGATCGAGTCCCAGATCCGTTCTGGTTCCGGCGGGCAACCCGGTAGGTAATAATCCACCTCAATCGTCTGGCCAAGGGTTTTGACGGTGTCGTAAAAGACCGGCAGGTAGAGCATACCCTCATCGACCTCGGTTTCTGTTTGGGGTCGAATCCCTTCCGGATTATCCGTGCTGGGGGTGTCGTGGTAGGCGGTCTGGAAAATCTCCTCGCGGTTGGTTACATTCGCTAGACCTGGAATACAACCTTCATGAGCACACGATCCAAACGCTACCATCACCTTCGATTTCGCACGCAGTAAGCGAGCCATGTACTCTTGCTCACTTGTACGTATGGCGCCGTTGAATAGGCAGAGGTCGATGCTCTTGTCCTCCATCTTCTCGATGCTGTGGATTTTCGCATCGACCGCTACAGGCCAGAGAACGATGTCGAAAGCGTTGGCGACATCCAGGATCTTCTCGTTGATGCCGAGCACTGCTATCTCACAACCACCGCAGGAGGCAGCCCAGTAGTTCGCAAGCTTTCCCTTTTTGGTCATGCTGGCACCTCCATCGCTTCAGCGTGTTCTTCAGCGAGACGCTCGATCGCCGCTTCGACCTCGCCATCTTCAGACCAATTACCCGGCCAGTTTAGCGGACCTAACGCACGTACCTGGTCTACCATCTCGTTGATCGCTTCTGCAAGCTGTACACCCTCTGCTGCAGAAGCCCATTGGAGGCGGACGCGATCCTCCTCCAGACCGAGGGCCCGTAGACTGTGCTTGAGCATAGAGAAGCGCCTCATCGCTTTGTAGTTCTGCTCCAAGTAATGACACTCACCTGGGTGGCAGCCAGCGATCATGACCCCATCGGCCCCTAAAGCCAAGGCCTTAAGGACAAAGGTGGGATCAACACGACCGCTGCACATGACGCGAATCATGCGCACATTGGGTTGATACTTGATGCGGGCTGTCCCTGCTAAGTCTGCGGCGCGGTAGGAGCACCAGTTACACAGGAAAGCCACAATTTTAGGTTCGAATCTTTCTTCAGCCATAGGTCGCTTCCTCCACTAAGCAGGGACCGGTTCCTGCTCTACCTGCGGCGCTTTGGCACCGTTACCGCTGATCACATCGTAGAGCAGTCCCTCGATCTCGGCGAATATCTGTTCGTTACTGTAATGTGCACCTGAGATCGCTTGCGCCGGGCAAGCTGCAACACAGGTTCCGCAGCCTTTACACAAAGCCGTGTTGATGTAGCTTACTTCCTTGTCTTCTAAGTACTCGATCGCGTTGAATGGACAGAGAGTGTTGCAGATTCTGCAACCTGAACACATTTCTTCGGTGATCGTCGCTACGACCGGTTCGATCTCCACCGTGCCTTTGGTGATCATGCCCTGGACACGCGCGGCTGCTGCGGCGCCTTGTGCTACAACGGCTGGGATGTCCTTTGGTCCTTGCGCCGCGCCGGCGATGAAGATTCCGTCGGTCATCGTGGCAACAGGATCGAGCTTAGGATGGCGCTCGGTGAACCAACCTTCCATACTGCAGGCGATCCCAAATTGCAGACCTACCTCCCTGGCGTCGGCTCTTGGCTCAAGAGCGGCCATGAGGATCACCATGTCAACCGGGATGCGACGTTGAATCCCGAGTAGGGTGTCCTCGACCTGCACGATAAGCTTACCTTCCTCGCCGGGTAGCCTAAAGGCGTCGGTTACTTCGGCGACCTTTCCTCGAACGAAGTTCATCCCCTCTTCGAGCAGCCGCTCATAGAACTCTTCGTACCCCTTTTGATTGGTGCGCATGTCGATGTAGCAGGAAAAAACTTCTGCATCGGTTTTCTCCACGACAAGGTGCCCAAACTTGAGTGAGCTCATGCAGCAGATGGCAGAACAGTATCTGTTGTAATTCTCATCCCGACTGCCGACACAGTGGATGATGGCCACGGATTCTGGCTCTGTCACACCATCGCGGAGCACGATCTTACCCTCCGTAGGACCGGAAGCGTTGCACATTCTCTCGAACTCCAGGCTGGTGAACACATTGGCCAGACGTCCGTATCCATATTGGGGGATGGTCTTACAATCGAACAAGTCGTAGCCGGTTGCAAGGATGATGTTCCCCACATCGATATCGAGGTAGCTGTCCTGTTGTTCGAAATCGATCGCTTCCGTTGGGCAGAAGATCTCGCACGCTTTACACTTTCCTGTTTCAAAATAGGTGCAGGACACGGTGTCGATGACGGGAATATTGGGGACGGCTTGAGGGAAGGGACGGTAGATCGATTTGCGGTATCCCATCCCGGCTTCGAACACATCGTCGATCACTTTCTTGGGACACTTCTCGATGCAGATACCACAGCCGGTACATAGCTCTTCATCGACATATTTGGCTTTCTTCTTGATCCGAACGCTGAAGTTCCCAACGTAGCCCGAGACCTCCTCCACCTCGCTGTAGCTCAGCAAGTTGATGTTCGGGTGGGCACCGACATCAGACATCTTCGGCGTCAGGATACAAGCAGCGCAGTCCAGGGTGGGGAAGGTCTTATCAAATTGGGCCATATGGCCACCGATAGATGGCTCCCGTTCAACAAGATAAACAGGATAGCCTGCATCGGCAAGTTCTAGAGAGGCTTGGATACCTGCGATACCCCCACCGACCACTAACGTGTTCGGGTTGACGGGAACAAGGCTCGGTTCTAGCTCCTCATGCAACTGAACCCGGTTGACAGCACCGGCGATCATGGCCTTGGCTTTTTCCGTCGCGACCTCGTTGTCTTCAACGACCCAGGAGACCTGTTCGCGGATGCTAGCCATATGGCATAGGTAGGGATTCAGCCCTGCATTGGCGCATGCACGCCGGAATGTCCTCTCGTGAAGATGCGGCGAGCAAGCAGCCACCACGACGCGGGTCAGCCCTTCGTTCTTGATGTCATCTTCAATCAGCTCCTGACCGAGCGAAGAGCACATGAATTTGTATTCACGTGAAACGGCGACGCCTTCGAGGTTCTCACCAGCCCACTTGGCGACCTCCTCGACATCGACTACCCCTGCGATATTTGAGCCACAGTGGCAGATGTAAACTCCTACTTTTTCGGTCATAGATTCCCTTCCTTTCGTAATTCCCCTAGTAGAGGCATGACGTACTTAGGGATGCTTATCGCACGCTTCATGTTGTATACGGCTCTAATGGTGTCGCAGCGACGATTTCTTTTCCAATACCCAGTTTCTTGCCACGGATACCCAGTGCTAATCCCATGAGCTGAGTGAAATACACAACAGGAACCTGGAACTTTGTACCAAACTCCTGATTGACCTGGGGTTGATAACACTCCAAATTGACCTGACACATTGGACATGCGGTAGCGATCACGTCAGCATTGTTATCTTCCGCGTTCTGAAGCAAGTTGCGAACCATGCTCAAGGCCGCGATTCGATTCGAGATGAGCAGCGAACCACCGCAACACTTCAGCTTGAGAGGATAGGGAACAGGCTCAGCACCGATTGCGGACATTAACTCTTCGAAAAACTCGGCCTGCTCGACGTCCTCATCGTCTTTCTTCGGCCTCAGGATTTGGCACCCGTAGTATGGCGCGACCTTAAGACCCTCCAGTGGCTTTTTGACTTTATCGCGGATCTCATCGAGTCCAACATCACAGTAAAACACCTCCATCAGGTGTTTCACCTCGATTTGACCGGAGTAACTAAGGTCGTCCTCTTCGAGGGCATAGTTAATGTGGTCGGCCAAATCCGGATCTTCTCTCAGGTGCTTATTGGTGAAATAGGAGTTCTTATAGCACGCACTGCATGGAGCAACGAGATCTAAGCTATCCTTCTCCGCCATAGCCAGGTTGCGTGCACAGAGTGTATATGCGAGGAGCTCATCGACGTGGAAATAAGTCGTGGCGCCACAGCAGTTCCAATCCTCCAATTCCTTGAGTTCCACACCTAAAACCTTGGTCGTCTCGACTGACGACTGGTTATAACTCAAACCGATTTGTTCAAGCGAGCAGCCTGGGAAATACGCATACTCCTTCATCATTCGGCCTCCAAAGGAATAACCCGACTAACCATTCGCTTGAAGTTATCGAGCCTTTTGATCCTGGGCGGTAACATAGGCAACCTTCCCTTTAGCATCATCTTGGTGGCAGTAACACCTTCCTGAATTAACTCTCGAACTCCAGCACTAAAGAGGTAGGAGGTCGCCAGAATAGGTTCGAACGATCTTCCACTCCGCAGGATCGTTTTGACAAAGGTTTCGGAGAATGTCGGACCGACCAGTCCCTCCTGATGAACGCGCTTCCAAATGGAGTATCGCTTCAACGCATACATCGTTTCAGCGATATCGATTTGGGCTGGGCATCTCACGGTACAGTGATAACAAGAAGCGCAGTACCAGAAAGTGTTACTGTTAAGCACCTCATCTTTGAGATTGGCTCTGATCATGCCTATAATGCGCCGCGGTGTATGATCCATGTAGTCAACCGCCGGGCATGTACCAGAGCAAGTCCCGCACTGAATGCAAGTTATGAGTGGATTACCGTGTGATGCATGTAGTAGATTAGCGATCTCATCGCTGAATGAAGGTTTGACCATATTGTGTCCTCCTAAGATTCGACAAGTACAACCTCAATCGTAATGTCGCAACCTGATCCAAGGGGACCGCATCTCGCATCCTGATCCCAAGTGCTATCTGAGGGACACAAGCGTGGGCACCCTCGGATCAACTATGTTTAATCGCTAGCTACCTTCCGCTTTTCTTTCTTCTGAAGCTTCAATTAAGGCACTCACCCGATCTAAGAGAAGTTCTGGCTCAACTGGTTTCTCGACCAGTTCGTCCACATCAACAAAATGAGGGTGGACAGGCCCACCGGGGAAGAGATAAGCGATCTGCTCTCGAATGCCTGTGATGATCAGCACGGGTATTTGCCTTAGTTTGGGGTCCTTTCTCATCTTTCGAGCGATCATGACCCCTTCTGCTCCGCGCCCCATCATGATGTCGAGTAGGAGCAAGTCATAATGCTTTGATTCCAAAGCATCGAAGCCATCCTTGGGATTGTAGGCCGTCTCGACATCGTACCCAGCCGGTTCAAGGATAGCGAGGATCCCTTCCACAAAATCGGGGTCGTCGTCGATGATTAATAGTTTCTTTCCTTCGGTCACTTGAGAACTCCTTCCTTATTGTTTTCTGAGATACCCGCTCCTTGGCGGGTTCATCTTAACGATTTGGCGTCACCAAAGGCAAATGGATCACAAAAGTGCTCCCTTTACCTAAAGCGCTATCTACGGATATCGATCCATTGTGGGCTTCAACGATACGTTTGGTAATACCTAATCCCAATCCGCTGCCTCTCTCTCCATCGGGGCTTGCTTCTCCGACATAGAAATCCCCAAAGATGAAAGGCAGATCTTCTTCAGAAATACCCACACCCCTGTCTGCCACAGAGATCAGAATTTCATCATCTTTATCTTCTGCGGTAACGAAAATCTTACTTCCCATGCGTGAATATTTGATCGCATTGCTTAGTAGATTCACCAAGGCTTCTACAAGCGTGATTTCGTCTCCATGGGTGGGCCTTAGTGTTTCCTCGATTTTAATTTGGATCTCGATGTCTTTCCGGGTAGATTGAGTTTGGACGCCCTCGATCGCTTTGGTGATCACAGACTCAATCGATGTCGGTTGAAAATCCTCCTGGATCTTCTGAATATCGGCATCCGCTGAAACGACGCGCAGCCAGGTATGGATCAGTTTCAAGAGATCATCAATGGAAGACTTCATGCGTGTGATACGGTTGCTTTGTTCCTCATCCAGTTGATCAGATAATTGGGATTCCAATGCGAACAGATTCTGTTGAACGGCGCTGATCGGAGACTTGAGTTCATGGGAGAGGATGGCGGCAAATTGATCCCTCAACATCTCCCTTTCTCTTCTCAACGCAGTTGTCTCCGTTACCAATTTCCTTCTTTCAAGACCCCTGCGTGTGATCACGCGAAATTCGTCGGGGGTGAAAGGTTTCGGAAGAAAATCGTAAGCTCCTTTTTTGATCGCTTCAACAGCCGAATTCACGGTTGCATAACCTGTGATGACAATGGCCACGATGGTGGGATCGAAACTATGGATTCTGTCGAGCACCTCAAACCCTTGGATCCCCGGCATTTTTAGATCCACAAAGACGACATCTGGATGGAACTCCTGGACAAGCTCCAACCCAAAGGTGCCATCCATAGCCGTTGCGACTTGATATGGGCCACCTTCCAGGATTTGGGTGCAGGAATCCAAAACCACTTCTTCATCATCGATGATGAGTATTTTGGACTTATCTTCTACCATCTGAACCCTCTTCGACTGTTTTCATGGGCAGTTGGATGAGAAAGGTGGTTCCATGTCCGAGTTCGGTATCAACTGAAATGGTTCCCTCATGTTCCTTGATGATTCCGTAGCTAATGGCCAATCCCAGACCAGTTCCGTGTCCCACCTCTTTTGTTGTAAAGAAGGGATCAAAAAGCTTCTCTACGTTTTCTTCGGAGATCCCTTGTCCTGAATCGGTGATTTCTATTGCTATGAGTTCTTCGTCCGGAACGAACCTGGTAACCAATTCCAAATACCCGCTATCCTCCATGGCCTCTGCAGCATTGATGATCATATTCATGAAGACTTGCTGCATTTGTGAAGGATCTACCACGACCATCGGGAGGTCTTCCTCGAACTGCTTCGTGATTTCGATGTTATGGAATAAAGCCTGATTCTCAATTAGGGCGACACATTCATCCAAGACTGAATTGATGTCGCAAATTGTCTTATCGGGTTTTCTCTGCCGTGAAAAATCTAACAATCCTCGAATAATGTCTCTGCATCGATTAGCTTGGATGACGATCTTATTTAATGATTCCCTCGCTGAATTCTCGCTGGGCATCTTTTCCAAGAGAAGGTGCGAGTATGTGACGATCCCCTGGAGTGGATTATTTAATTCATGCGCTACATTGGCAGCTATCTGACCAATGAGGGCCAACCTCTCAGACTCCATGATTTTGCTTTGGGTGAACTCCATTAATTGCTTGTCCCTCTCTTTCAACGCGGATGCCATGGCATTAAACGTTTCCGCCAGTTCCCCTAATTCATCGCTTCCAACAATCTCAACTTCAGCATCCAAGTTGCCTTGTTCGATCTCCCTCGATGCGGATGCCAATTCCCTGATGGGTATCGATATTCTTCGTGAAATTACATAGGCTAAACTCATCGCAGCCAGAGCACCTAAAAGGGTGATCGCCAAGAAGGCAAGGACGGTCTGCCTCTGAATGTCAACATATTTCTGTTCTAGTTCCCCGACATAGAGGATGCCGATGATCTCGTTGTTAATGTTCCGGATGGGTTCATAAGCCGTGATGTACCAATCGTTGACTACGTAGGCTCGCCCAGTCCAAGGTTTACCCTCTTTTACGACCTGGATAAAAACTTCCTCCGAAACACGTGTTCCGATGGCTCTTGAACCGTCCGTGTTTCTCACATTGGTCGATATCCTCACATCGTCTTGAAAGATAGTCGCTGTCCCGAGGTCCCTTTCATCGTAAATGACATCTTCGAAGACTGTTTGTTTGATCTTGTCCACGATCTCGAAGTTTTTGTTGAGTAAGACACCGCCGTATAACACTCCGATCAAGTTGTTTTCATAATCAAATACCGGCGCCGCTGCTTTCAACATCATGCCATCAGTTATTTCCGTTTCATCCCTAACCCTTGCTAATGGTGTGTCAATGACCTCGCAACATGCCATCTCGGCAAGGACTGGAGACTCCCTGCTCAATTCATGATCGGGCACGATAGATGTGGCAGAGACAGGTTCTCCTTGGAATAAAACCGCACTGACGAGTTCATCGTCACTTTGATCATCTTGGAAATAATCTACGTTGTTGGTTCTTAATAGGACCTTTCCAGATGCGTCAGTGACGGTTAATATATCCAACCCTTCCCGATTTTTGATCTTCGTCAGTTCGTCAGTGGCCAATCCAATGTTTCCGGATAGTAGGGAATTGATTAAGAAAAACCTGTCTGCAGAAAATCGAACGACATTGTCAATATGCCCTAATTTGTTTAAATAAATTTCTCGCGCTGCATTGAGATCGTAACGTACCTTCTCCTGTGCCTCAGCAACGATACGATCACCAATAAGCCTAATCCCCACAACGACAAAAACAGCACTTATGAGAGTGATGATTAGGAGAAAGCTCAGGATAAGCTTTGTGGCGATCGGTATCCTAAAGCGGAATCTACCTTCATCACCCAGTCTTGCAAACCAGTCACTCATCGGTAACCTTTAGCTATTACTGGCACAATCTCCAAAATTGTTTACACATAAGTTTGAGCCCATTCTTCACCAGGCTCATCTCTTGCTGGTCGGTCCAAAAATATCCAAATACTGAACACGGGCAGCTCGAAGTCGATCTGAGATGACCTCTGCTACACGCCACATGATGCTATTTCCC
The DNA here is from genome assembly GCA_020350285.1 of Anaerolineaceae bacterium. Lineage (GTDB taxonomy): Bacteria > Chloroflexota > Anaerolineae > Anaerolineales > E44-bin32 > DUEZ01. Next base: position 2,147,058 of record CP070708.1, on the reverse strand, counting down.
AGGCTGGGATCTGTCTGGCACAGTTCTCGAAGTTGGGTGGCGTTGATGGCGATAACCTTTGTGGGCTCTAAAGTCTGTGCTCCAGCTGTTTTGGTTTTGGGAGGAAACAAAGAAGACCAACCCAGGAGCTGACCCGGACCGATTGTGATGATCGTTACTTGACCATGACCAGGCACCTGTGTCACAAGCGATACTTGCCCTTTCTCGATCAAGTAAACTAACTCACTTGCGTCTCCTTCCCTGAAGATGGTCGAACCTTCAGAGAAAGTCACATGAGTGGCGATCGTGGCAAGTTTCTCTAAATGCTGTTGCTCCAGATCCTTGGTGAATTCTATTGTCTTCAATGCCTGGAGCACGGTTTCAGGTGTCATCGGTGGTTGCCTGCTCCCTCATAGCGCCTCGTGAACCAATTCGATCAGATCCTTGACGACAAGACGATCCTCATGTCCTGTGGTCTTAACCGCATCTTGATACATGGTGACGTCCTTGGGACATGTGACGGCGAAAACCTGCACATCGCCCAACCCTACGGCTTCATGGATGCGCGCTTCGCTGGGTCGCTCCTCGACTTCGATCTCGTCCATCCAGATCCGTCCGCCACCCGCACCGCAACAGAGGGCTTGATCGCGATGGCGAGGCATCTCGACAATGGTGCATCCAGTGGCCTCGATTACACGCCGTGGTGCGTCAAAGATCTTGTTGTAGCGGCCCAAGTAGCAGGGATCGTGATATGTGACCTTGTAGTTAAGTTTCTTGCTCAACTCAAGTTTACCGGACGTAATCAGTTGGTCCAGCAGTTCAGAATAATGCAGGATCGGTTTATCCCCATTCACTTCGGCTGGGTATTCATTCTTCAAGGTGTTATACGTATGGGGATCGGTGGTAACGATGGCTTTGAACTCACAACTTTCGAATGTTGCCACATTCTCCTCGACCATCATTTCGAAGAGACCCTCTTCACCAGCTCGGCGTGCATCATTGCCGGAATTCTTTTCGCCTTCATAGAGGATGCCGTAATCCAGACCGGCTTTTTTGAATACCTCGCTCGTCATGCGAGTGATATCCGTGAGACTGGCATGGTATGAAGCATAGTCCCCAACGAACCAGAGGTAATCCACCGGTTCTTTACGGGCATCTTTGATCTTAGGTTCGATCGGTTGGGTCCACTTGGCACGCATCCGCTCTGATTGACCAAAGGAGTTGCCATAGCGCCCCAAATTAGCTAGCGCGTCTTGTAGCATAGCGTCAATCTGTCCTTCATCAACCAGAAAGCGACGCATGTCCACAATTGACCACAGTTGGTTGATGAATACTGGACAGACATCGACACAAGCCAGGCAAGTTGTACAAGCCCACAACTCTTCTGCGGAGATCACATCACCGTGTAGCGATTTTCCGTTCTCCGGTTCCCAGACCTGCATCCCTAACTTGATGATGACATCCCTCGGGGATAAAGCTGCACCGCTGATATGAGCCGGGCATTGGTCCTGACAGCGACCACAGCGAGTACAGCTTTCGAAATTAAGGATCTGGTTCCAGGTGAAATCACTCATCTTCTCTACACCCGGACCGCTGGTATAACGCGCTGGGGCGAGCGCTCCGACCGGTTCTAAAGAGCTAAAGAAGATATTCACTGGTGCTGCTAACAGGTGAAATAGTTTGGTGTAGGGGATAGCTGCAATCATTACGAAGGAGATCACGATGTGGAAGATCCATAGGACAAGATGCAACGTCTGATTGGTTGGATCACCGATCGCGATGAAGAGCGATGCCAATACGTTGCCCACTGGTGACCAGGCTGCCCATTCGGGTTGGGTGACCGCGATACGAAGCCCCTCCACCAGATAGCCTGAAATGGCAATCAGTGTCAGCATGACGAGGATAAAAGCATCTTCTGTGCCGAGGCCCGGTTCAGGGAAATCCTGTAAACGAGCAGGGCGGGAAATATATCGCCGGTAGATAGCCAGCGCGATGCCAACGATTAACAACAATCCAAAGATATCAAGGATGACCTCAAAAAGGTTGTAAACAACACCGACAAGGAACTGAAAATCGAAGAGTAGGTGGGTCACATCCCAGTCGATGGTGGCCAACGCTGTTCCAATGAGAAGGGCTATGGTCCCCCAGAAGATGGTAAAGTGCATAATGCCTGGATAGATATCCTTTAACGTTCGTAATTGAACCAGAGCTTGGGTAAAGAGATTGGTAAGGCGTTTACCCCATTGACCAGGCCTGAGCACTGATTTGTCCAATTTCCATCGTCGTATGTGACGCCATATCCCATACACGAGAATCAAGAATGTCAGCAGTCCTAATACATACTGCCCGATCTCCGCCCAATGAGGGATGTTCCAGAAGGTCTCCCGGATTGGCATGCTGCCTCCCGTCCGCTAACTACTAAGAACCCTGCAGTTGTTCGGTTAAGGCCGGTACCAATTCAAATAGGTCTACATTAGCTCCATACTTCGCAATATCGAAGATTGGTGCTGCTGGATCGGTGTTGATGGCGATGATTGTCTCGCTACCCGTCACGGCTTCAACGTGCTCAGGAGCACCGCTGATGCCGATCGCGAGGAATAATTTTGGTTTGACACTCTTGCCTGATTTACCCACTAGTCTGCTGATGGGTAACCAGCCTTGATCCACCACAGGACGGGAGGCGCATATCGTGCCACCCAGTGCTGCCGCTAATTCCTCAGCCAGCTCTAGATTGGCTTCTTGTTGAATTCCACGCCCCACAGCGATCAGGATCGGCTCAGTGGAGATGTCTACATCTCCAACTTCAGGTTCGATGTATTGCTTCAGCGTAACCTTAAGATCGTCAAATGACGGGGCCGGGATCGAGGTCACCTCGGCTGGTTGGTCACTTTGTCCTTCTTCTGCCTTGAAGTCACCAGGGACCATCGTCACCAAAGCTGTAGGACCTGGTAAATCGCCCTCGGCCATGATCTTGCCACCACAGATCTGACTGACGAACTTAGGGGTTCCCTCTTTTGCATGGACACTGCTGCAGCGACTGACCAGGGGAATTTCCAAGCGAACGGAAAGGGCACCAGCTACTTCCGCACCAACGGATGTGTCCCCTAGCAAGACCGCGCGCGGTGTATCCGTCTTAATTAACTCAGCTAAAGCCAGCTGATAGGCATCGGGCGTAAATTCAGCCAGCGCAGGGTCGTCCATATACAAGACCCGATCCGCAGCTAAATCCCCGGCGAGGTTCTGTGCCTGGTGGCCTAGCAGTATCGCGACCAGTTCTCCACCAATTCCACTAGCTAGAGCGCGACCCGCAGCTAACATTACGTAAGAAATTTCGCTCACCTGGCCTTGCAGGTGTTCAATGACGACATAGATGTTGTCACCCATCGCTACCTCCGTGGACGATTGATTCCCGGGATCAGACGACGCCTAAATCCCCGAATAATTCAACGAGTTTGGCCGCAATTTGGTCGATGTCCCCTTCGATCATCTCCGCCCGTTCACCTACCTGCGGTTGGAACATCTGAGAGACCGTTGGACCGCCGCTGGGATCCAATTCTGTAAGTGTTTGTTCATCAATGGTCGCGGTTTTCATCGCCTGACGGACCTTGCTGATGGCCACATAGCGTGGCGGTTGTTCCGCTGACTGGATACCAAGAACAGCTGGTATTGCGACCTCCATTTCGCCGATCAGCCCACCCGGATATTCTTTCCGCACGGTAAGCTTATCTCCGGATGAGGTCACGCCAGATACGTAGCCGACGTAGGACATTCCAAGGTATTCCGCCACTAAAGGTCCCAACGATCCATCGAGATCGTTATGGGCTTGGACACCTGTTAGAACGAGATCAGGATTGAGTTCACGAATTACCGAGGTAAAAGCACGTGCCAGGGCATGATTGTTCACCTCGAGTTCAAACCCGTCTACAAGCTTGATCAGGCGATCTGAGCCTTTGGCAAATGCCGTAAATAGGACGCCATCGATGTCCTCAATCGCGGGTCCCAGAACCGTGACCTCTCCGCCCTCACGTTCCTTGAGGATGATCGCCTGTTCGAGGGCGTGCTCGTCTGGCTCATTGATGATCATACGCATGAAAGTTGTATCTAGTGTCGCCCCGCTCGAATCGATCTCAAGTTCTTCGACGAGATCTGGTACAAGCTTGACCAGCACCACAATGTTCATCTTCTCACCCCTCCAAGCCCATGGCTTCTGCGATCAGTTCAACGATATCCTTCACAATTAACCCCGCAGCTCCGGGAACTGTTTTAGTTGCGTCTTCAAACCTCGGCGGTTCGTATGGGCAAGCGACAGCCAGAATACGTGTGCCGTTTTCATCCGTCCCAACTGCAGAGATGGCTTCACGCACCCGCCACTCAGAGATTCTGACTTCGGCCTTTTCCCATTGGAAACCATCCAACCACATCCCACCACCACCGCCTCCGCAACATAAGCTGTTTTCGCGCTGGTGAGCCATCTCCACGAGCTCCACCCCAGGAATGGCTTGCAGCAACTGTCGCGGTTCTTCGAATATCCCATTGACCCGACCTAAATAGCAGGGATCGTGGAACGCCACAGTCGCCTCAATACTCTTTTTCATCAACTTTTCAAGCTGATCGAGCCGCTCGGCGAGGAATTGTGTGTAATGGCGGACTGGATAAGAGATCTCGAGGTTGGGGTATTCGTTCTTAATGGCGTTGAAGGCGTGTGGGTCGGTCGTGATGATCTCGTTGAATTCATATTTATCGAACGCCTTGGCATTCTTCTCGGCTAGCATCTCAAATAATCCACTCTCACCCGCTAGCCGAACCGAATCGCCATCGCTGACCTCCTCGGGACCCAGGATCCCAAAATCAACATCCAGGGCTTGGAGAATTTTTGCCATGGCTTTCGTTGACGGGATAACCCCTGCGTGATAGGAGGGATAATCGCCGACAAACCACAGTACGTCCACCGGGCGTTTGGCTTTGGCCATAATCGGGATCTCGGGCTCAAATCCGCTCGCCCATTCAGCTCGCTTCCGTGGGGACTCACCCAGAGGATTATCATATCGCTGGGCTTTCTCGAGGGCATCCTGAAGCTCGGAGGGGACGTTACCGGCAAGCAGCATCTCCTCTTTTATCCGTGTCGTCAGGCCAGCTGTGACAGGGATCTTCGCCGGACAAACCTGGGTGCAAGCGTAGCACGAGACGCACATCCAAGACGTATCGGTGTCCACCAAAGTGTCAAGCATACCCGCCCGTAAGGCTGCGATCATTCCATGAGGGGGGAACTTCATCACAAAGCCAAACGGACACGCTCCGCTGCAAGCTCCGCATTGGAGACATAATCGGATTCGTTCCCCATCCGGTGTAGCGGTGATCAATTGATTAAGGAATTCCTTGGAGGTATCGAGTGCCATTGGTCCTGTCATGGTGTATCTCCTCCATCAAAATAAAGAAACCCCACGTGATGATTGCTAAACGAAGCAGATGCCACATTCCTCGTGGGGTTCCTCCGAAAAAATCGCCCAAAATGGACAAAAGTCGGATCCAAATAATGAAGGTTCATTACCTATTGGCCTACACTAAGGTATGGTATGTGAAATAAAGAACAAAAGCGTAGTGACAGAGAACACTTGTACTGACCGATTAACGTCCTAGCCTGGATTCAGCGAAAAAAAATCGTGGAAATACGGACAAATTGTACGCGAAGCGACCCTGAAAGCAAGGAGGGGAGTAGCTGGAAAATGAGCGATACTGTGCAGGTTCGGTTTCACCCTATACTTAAGGATGGTATGCGAAAGTATGTACAAATAAGAAGTGCTAGTAGACATTTATGTCGAAAAACTAATGTCATAACCTCGAATCTGGAACCAAGAACGTTGAAATTAGTAAAAATCGTACGTGAATCGATTCTAGAGACATGACGGGGGTATTTGATTCATGACTATCCTGATATGTGTATGAATGTATTCCCTTCGCTACAGCCAACACCCCACATCCAACATTGCGTTATACACATTGAAGGGGCTGTGTATCAAATATATGTGCAGGATGTCTAAAGAGATTGTGAAAATTGTCGCTTGCCTTATTCATGAAGTCATTGCACACTAGAATGATGTTGGTCTCATAACCGAAACGTAATCGCTTACATTCTTTTGGAGGAGAATAACATGCCACTCAAACCACGTAGACCTGTTCCATCGGACATCGAAATTGCCCAGGAGGCTGATCTTCGTCCGATCCTTGAGATGGCCGACAAGCTCGGCTTGACAATAGATGACCTCGATCTGTACGGGAAATACAAAGCCAAGGTTCATCTCGATGTCCTCGAGAAATTCGCTGATCGACCACAGGGTAAATACGTGGACGTGACCGCGATCACACCGACCCCGCTGGGCGAAGGGAAGAGTACGACCATGGTCGGGTTGACCCAGGCTATGGGAACCGTTCTTGGGAAGAATGTTATGTGCTGCATCCGCCAGCCTAGCATGGGCCCAACTTTCAATATCAAGGGAGGGGCTGCAGGAGGCGGATATAGCCAAGTCATACCCATGGAGGACTTCAACCTCCACTTGACAGGTGATATTCATGCCATCACCGTCTCCCACAACCTGGTCGCTGCCGCCCTCGATACTCGCCTGTATCATGAAAGTCGACAATCCGATGAGGCGCTCCAACGACGCGGCGTGACTCGCATCGATATCGATCCAGCAACGATTACATGGAATCGTGTTGTCGACATCTGCGATCGATCCTTGCGAGAAATCCAAGTGGGGTTCAACGACGATAAACTTCGGGATGGCTCACCGAGCCCTGTTTTCCCCCGCAAGACCGGATTTGATATCACCGTCGCCAGCGAATTCATGGCCATCCTCGCCCTCACAACTGGGCTGCGTGATTTACGTGAACGCATGGGGCGTGTCGTTGTTGGTATGGACAAGAAGGGGAATCCAGTCAATCTGGAGAAGCTGGGCATTGCAGGGGCTGTAACCGTCCTTATGAAAGACGCGATCATGCCTACCCTGATGCAGACTTTGGAGGGACAGCCAGCCTTTGTCCATGCCGGACCTTTTGCCAACATCGCTCATGGGAATTCATCGATCATCGCTGACCAGATCGCATTGAAGCTGGCAGATTATGTCATCACCGAAAGCGGTTTTGGTGCTGACATTGGGATGGAGAAATTCTTCAATATCAAATGCCGCTACTCCGGTTTGATCCCCAATGCGGTGGTTTTGGTCGCCACGGTGCGCGCGTTGAAGATGCATGGCGGTGGACCCAAAGTATCGCCTGGTGCTCCTCTCGACAAGGCATATACCGAGGAAAACCTCGAGCTGCTCGAAGCTGGCTTGCCTAATCTCGGTGTGCACATCAAAAACGCATTACGTTTTGGTATCCCGGTCGTTGTCGCAGTCAACGGGTTCAAGGACGATACCCCCGCAGAGATGGAGATGGTCCGTGAGTACGCGCTCTCTCAGGGTGCGGAGGACTCCGTCGTTTCGACCCATTGGGCCGATGGCGGTCAGGGCGCAGCGGCTTTAGCCGAAGCGGTTGTCGCAGCTTGCGAAAAACCGAGCAAGTTCGAATTTCTCTATCCTCTGGATTGGTCGATCAAGAAGAAGATCGAGACGATCTCCACTGAGATCTACGGAGCAGATGGTGTGTCTTACGAGCCTTTGGCCGAAGAGCAGATCGCTACTTATGAGAAGGCGGGTTTTGGCAACCTGCCGATCTGTATGGCAAAGACGCACCTCAGTTTGAGTCACGATCCTCTGCTGAAAGGTGTACCCACAGGCTTCACCGTTCCTGTGCGTGAGGTACGCGCAAGCGTCGGCGCTGGCTTCATCTACCCCTTGATCGGCAAGATGAGTACCATGCCCGGTCTCGCTACCCATGCGGCCTTCATGGATATCGATATTGACCTCGAGACTGGTAAGATCACCGGGCTGTTCTAGGCCGATCGTTCTTTAGATCTAACAAGGGGCTGTCACTCATGGGCAGCCCCTTATTTGTTGTGCAATGTCCCTAGAGTTGGATCATCCTCAATCTGTCAATGCGAGGAGCCCTCCCTCAATCTGTCAATGCGAGGAGCCCTCCCTCAATCTATCATTGCGAGGAGCCATTAGGCGACGAAGCAATCTTGTCGTTGAGGAGATTGATTCGGTCTTCTAAGAGTTACATCACATGCAAAAGAGGAGATTGTTTCGCCCCTACGGGGCTCGCAATGACATTAAACGATAAAATGATTCCGATCGATGCGGATTAGTTTTTCATACAGGCCAGGATGGGTGAGGGGAGGTTGTCTGAGCAAGAACAACTCTCGTTCCGACCATCTCCATCAAAGGGACAGGGAGAAAGAATCTGTCGGGCAAGGGAGCCCGACCTACCCATAGATATAGCAGTTTTTGTCTAAGAGGGAACTCGACCGATCGCGTAAAATGTGGGGATGAAGAGAATACGACTTCCTGAGCGCCAGGCCTCCATTTCAGCTTCACGGAAGTCTTCAAGAGCTTCCTTTGAGAGTTTGTGTTGAAGGTCCGCGGCGATGGTGCGCCATTCGGATTCGAGTTCCTCTGGAGTTGGGGGTCCTGTCCATTCTCCACTCAGCACACCCACTTGAATGTCGACCAGACCAACGCTTGAGAAGAGAGCCTTAAGCCTACGTCCGATCATCGGATCGGCTCCTTGATCGAATAAAGACTGGATTTGTAGCTCCCCAATCTCATCGAATTCTGGTGGATAGTCAATCCGACCACCATAATCCGGTTCAGCAAGCGCCAAGATCCATCCTTCTCGCTTAGTGACGCGCCGCATTTCACCAATTACAGTCTCTGGGTCGGGTACCCACATCAGGAGGAAATGACAAAGCGTGACATCGAAGGATGCGCTGGGGAAGGGGAGAGTACGGCCATCACCTGTGATATAGCGGGTCCCCGAATCAAGACTGCGGGAAAAGATATTTGCTTCGTGATCGATGTCCAGGCCGTAGGTCTGACCATGAGACTGGTCCGCGATCTCAGATATGATCACGCCAGTACCAGATCCTATCTCCATGATTCGGTTGGCGTTTCGCAGGTTGGATAACTGGTAAATTCGTTCACGCAGCGACTTTGTCCATCCCGCTTGAACGAGATACCTATCATGCCACTCGGAGGGTGGATAGTTGTATGGTTTCATTTCAAGAGAACTTGCCTGTACATACAAGTTTAGGTTGGAGATTCTCAACGCACCCTAAAGGGTGCGACCACAGTGGATTAACCTATAGCCGCAGGCTTTTACCTGAGATTATTACGAACCCTATGTGGTGCGATAAAAGTGTTTCTATTTGAAACCGCAGGCTTATGTCGGAGATACTCAGCGCACCCTAAAGGGTGCGGCTACAGTTTATCATTGTCGTCGTAGGCTTCAATCTTCAGCTGACGCCCGTATCAGGTGTGGGTACATAGCTGAGTTTCTCCCTCAGCTTTGTGCTTTCGCCCAGATCTCGGACCATGGATCTCGAAGGAGATTGCCCAGAATTTGATCCAGACCCTGAGTGGGAAGGACATCCCCGTCCGGCTCGACATACAACCAAGCGCGCCCAGCACCGACAGGTATCGTATCAAGTTCAAGTGCAATGGGGTTGGTGGAGGAGTAGGGAACGGGTATATCCCAGATTAGATCGAGGTGTAGATCTGCAGCATGATCACGCGCTGAGGATAACTCCACGAATAGCTCATCCGTTGTTCCGCTTGAGGAGAGTGATACTGCTGGTACACCTAACTCGACCAAATCCTGGAGGATCTTTTGTGATTTACCAATCGGGCCTGGGGAGAGCGTCAAATGAACTGCTGTATATATATCTGAAGCGATGGCGTTCTCGAGACCTTTTCGGCTTGAAGGATCTCCCTCTACTAATGTTATAAGAATATGGTCGAGCCCTGCCTGTGAGAGCGTCTCCAAGTAGTCTGCATCTGAGAGGCGCCTGCCATCAGTGAGCAATCCGGTGACCTGACCCTGTGCCTCGGCATGTTCGATGAGATCGCGTAAGTCCTCTCGAAGCGTTGGTTCGCCACCGGTAAAGGTGACATGAGGGATTCCAACTTCCCAAGCTGTTGAAAGGATCTTCTTCCACTCTTCTCCTGAAAGTTCTCGGTCTACCCTTTTGCGCGCCAATGGATCGAGTTCCCCTTCGGCATCGCAGCGGTAGGTCAACGCGAGATCGAGCCGATATGGCGCAGAAGGGTGCTCACCAAATGGCTCTGCTCGATCCATGCCCAGGAAGACCACTGGATCAACATCAGGGATGGTTGCGAGCGTGAGGATCTGTTCTCGCAGTTCCCTCTGATCCTGTAATGCTTTACGACGACCAACCCGGTATCGTCTTGCGACTGCTTGGGCTGCCTCTTCCTCCGAAGCACCTTCCATGATCTGAAGTGCGTGCGCGGTGGCTGTCGGATTGAGGTGGACAACCGTGGCGGCGTTGACAATCAGCACGCTGGTTTCATCATCCTCGACTCTTAAATGCAGTCGATACGGAATGGGGGCGTCATCGGGCGCCATCCAGTGATACATACCGGCTTTTAGTGGTCGAGGGATTTCATAGGGGGGTAGAAGACGGGATAGAAAAGATGACATCGAGCTCTTCCTTCTTTTTATCTATGAGGTCGAATCGGGTAGCTGAACTTGATTAATCGGTATTTGATCTGGTTGGTGCATGAGTGTGAGAGGGCAACCACCCCCACATTCATTGAGCATTGCACAACGCTGACATTCTTCGGGTACGTATTCACGCTCACGAAGCCATAGGGAGAGATCATGATTCCATATTTCATCCCATGGATCTTGAAGGATATTGCCGACTGTTTGGTAAAACGATTGGCAAGGTATCACGTCCCCATTTGGTTCGATGCACATGTTGTATCGTGCGGCGGAGCAACCTTTGACTCCAAGCTGCATCTGAACTGGATCAAAATGGCAGTACTGTGTTGGTGTGTACCAGATTAATCGTTGACCATTAGCGGTGGTATGCTGGCGTACGGTCTCAAGTATCGGTCCGAGCTCATGCTCTTGGATACCTGTGCCGACTGATCGCCCCTTGCCAGAATAGATCAACGCGTTGCAGCCAACAGTTGGGACTCCTAATTCGGCAAGAAAATCGATGGTCTCTCCAATGGGGGAGATGTTACTTGCCAACAGCGTGGTGTTGGTCATTACAAAGACTTCGCTCTCAAGACAATTTCGGATACCTTGAACAGTCTTTTCCCATGCGCCAGGTGCGCCCACCATTTGATCATGAACCGTTGGAATGTGGGATTCGATCGTGATTTGCACGTGATCGAGGCCAGCACGCACCAAACTCATCATATAGTTCCTGTCGGAGAGACGAATACCGTTGGTAAGCAGACCACTGATCTGGCCAGTCGATTTCGCATGAGCGATAAGATCAGGGAGATCGTTTCGTAAAGTGGACTCACCTCCCGTGAAACATATATGAGGCACGCCAGTCAGCCAAAGCTTATCGATCACCGTTTTCCATTGGTCCGTGGATATCTCGGGGTAGTCCCGAGATCTTGAATTGTAGCAGTGGGAGCAGTTGGCATTACAACGGTATGTGAGTGCCAGGTCCATACGGTACGGTGCGCTGGGGATTTCCGAGAAGGGTGGTAAGAGATCCAACTCCAGATCGTGGACGGGACAGACACCATCTGGGTGGATGAGTTGTTCGATTTGATCCCGCACGGTTTGATAATCGTTCTTGGCTGTTCGGCCACTGACGTGGAAATGCTTCCTCAACGCATTGATGGCGGCCTTTTGTGGAACGCCTTCAAGGAACAACCAGGCCATCAGGGTAGCGGTGGGGTTGAGATGTATGGCTCGGTTTGCATTGATCAGGAGTAATCCGTGGCCATCGGCCTCGACACGCAGGTGGATCTGTGACCGGTCACCATTGCCTTCCTGCGTGTAGCCATATAAACCGGGTTGTACCTGGGCTCCCTCGTTGCCCTTGTTCCGGCTGGAAGGTTCTTTCACCGACCGCCTCCGGCGCAAGCACACGCACAACCCGCACAGGCGCAAGCACAAGCGCAAGCGCAACCGGAACCACCCGCACCTGATGACCAACCACCTCTAGAGCGGGAGGGTGGCGGTGGAGGGTTGGTAGTCTTTGTAACTCCATTGGTGAAACCGACGACATTGGACACCATATTGGAAGCCGCATTTTGCACCCCATTGACCATGGAGGCTGCGAACTCGGCTCCGGGTAGTGTCGGTCGAGAGATGCTAGGTCTAGGAGCACTCGGGGTTGTACTCGGTGCTCTCGTGGTGGTCGTTACAGGTGTCGATGAAGGACTATAACGTCCCCACCACACGGGAACATAGACCGGACCCGTTCGAAAGACCCTTCTAGTTCGATCATCAAAGTCACGATCGAGCATGGTCCATTCGAGGCCTTCATCATAGAGTTTCGATCGAACCTCGGGTGTTTCGGCTTCTTCGACTTGTTGCCAGGCTTTCTTCATGATCGCTTGGTAATAATTCTTCGTCTCTTTAAGACTGAAGCCCTTCATCTTCTTTTGGACAGATTTCACCATACTGACCATGAGATCCTGGAGAGCCCCTCTTCGTTTCCGAGGCTGCTCATCGATCATCGCTTTGAGAAAGTCTACCTCATATGTTCTCAGACCTACTGGCTGAGGGGTGATCCGTTCGATCTTCAATGGGTCTTCAGAAACGACCTGCGCGGCGTTCTTTTTGATAGTCGAGAAGAGGATCATCGTCAACACCCGATCGAGAGGTGTTTCCATCAAGATCGCGGCTTCAATGGCTGTTAATCCGCGCTTGATACCATGACCCTCGATCGATAACTTAGGAGGTAAGTACGCGAGCTTCCGGCTTCGATCACTGTGAACCGCCAGTGCGATGAACCCTATGAAAGCGAGTATGATCCCTCCGACGCAGAGGAAGCCAAAGATCGCTCCACTGAAATCGCTCGGTCGGCTGGGTTCGAAGAATTCACCTTCAGGTACGGGTTCGCGAATCGCATCTGTAGTGACATATTTACGAGGGAATGACGCTCCGAAGACATACTGCGTATAGGCGTTCGCTGAAGGATTTCTCCAGGCATAAATAATTCGACCCTCTGAATCGAAGCCCGTTTCCGGCTCGTCTGGAAAACCACTGGGCGCAGAATGCCATTTTGGTTCCTCAGGTTCAACACCTGGAGGGAGGTGGAATACTACCGTTAAATCCGTTCTGCCGAACACATTCTGCTTGTCGTACCAGTGGGGCGCGAACTTACCACTGGCGTAGTTCGGGTCATCGTAATCATCAAATACGACTCCTTCAACCCTTCCAATGGAGGCTTTGAACTCACCTGTACCTCCAGGTGGAATTGCATTGGATTGAAGTCCAAACTCAACTCCAGGACTGACATACTCAGAGTGCTCCACATGACCGATGGGTTGATCGTTGATCCAGCCGTAGATGCTCGATAGATCGTACTCGTAGTTGGGCATACCGATGTCAATGAACTCCATCGGTGAGGCAGATAGATCATTGGTGAAAACCATGATGTACTCGATCCGAATACTGCCATCTGACTCCCAAAAGACTTGGACATACGACTCGTCTACGCTGAAGTAGTAGGTCTGAGCTCGCACGGGGAGCGCGATCGCTACGAGCAGAATGCCAACAATGAGTAGAACCGGAAATATTAGGCGTTTCATACCATACTCCATGTTTGGTTGTGATGGAGAGGGATTGATCTCATTCCTTTCACCACTTAGGCTCTTCCGTTAGTTGGTAAGACGTATTGCAATACGGACAGGATACGACTGGTGCTCCAGCGACCATCTTGACATTATCTGGCGATAGTGCGCCACCACAATTTCGGCAGGTCAGAGTTTCTAGATCAATATCGCCGGATAGTTCGATCTTTTGTACAAGTTCCGCTTCCTCCCGTTTGGCTTGACGTCCTGCAAGCCAGATCAAACCAAAACCGATGCCTACGCTGATGATCCCAATGATCAACCATGCGGTTTGACCTGTGGGAGAAAAAGTCGCGTAGATGAACATTACACCGAAGAAAATCAGAATCGCTGCAGCAATGTATGCGATTATACGTCCAGCGGACATTATGCCTCCCGGATATTCAGTATCGCTTCCCAGTCTAGCAAATCCTTGTCATATGGGCAATATTTCAACACTGCCTCTGCTCCGTTCTAACCTGTCCATCTCAGAATTATACATAGCAACCTATATTGATGACCATACTCAAGATAAGCTCAGTGAATGTTGACAACATGACAATCAGATGACAATAAGCCTCCGAAATGATTTCTCTTGTCATCCAGGAGATTTGGTAGGGGCTATTCACCGTTCGTGCCGCGAACCCCGGCGGCACGCCGGCCGTCTCGCCCCGGCGGGCCGTAGCTCGCGGCCCGAACGGGGTGCGAGACGGCATGAATTGCCCCTACATGCATTGAAATACAACTTATCATGCCGTAGGGGCGGGGTTACCCCGCCCCTACAGGAAGGGAAGCACAGCCTGATACGTCGTAGGGGCGGTTCGCGAACCCCTCAAATCCTCACGTTTTACGTATCACGTTTCACGCCCGTACACCAAGCGGTGTGACTCAGAACAACTTGCCCTCAATCTTACAAGGAATCATCCAACCTCCTACTCATCCTTGACGCTGCGTGTGGGTGGGCTAGAATTGGAGATTGAGCGTCACGATTTGGGTTCAACATCATGATTGAAGATAAAATCTTGGCCATGATACCAGCCTGGAATGAAGAAGCATTTATTGGACCGGTAATCGAGGCGACACTTATACAGCTGCCCGTCCTCGTGGTAGATGATGGTTCACAAGATCGCACTCCTAATATTGCCACCTCGGCTGGTGCAGAGATTGTTCGGCATGAGGAGAACATGGGGAAGGGCCAAGCGTTGGTCACTGGCTTTGAGTGGACTTTGACGCAGGGATTCGATGCCGTCATTACTTTGGATGCGGATGGTCAGCACGATCCAACTGAGATCCCCAATTTTGTCTCAGCATACAAAGATAAAGCTGGTGATCTGATCATCGGCCGAAGGGATTTTGGGCAGATGCCCTTCCCGAACCGATATGCGAATCCAATCGGTTCTTGGCTTCTCTCCAAAGCTTTGGGGCAACGGATCTATGATAATCAGTGCGGCTTCCGTCTTCACACCCGCAGATTGTTAGAATCACTGGATCTAAAGGCGACCGGATTCGAACTAGAGGTTGAGGTGGTCATGCAGGCGGTCTGTTTGGGTATGACCATCGCATGGGTGCCTATTCGAACGATATATGGTACTGGCAAGGTGAGTTATTTCCATCCTCTCCACGATACGATCCGTTTCTTGAAAATGGTTTGGTCGGCTTATCAATACCGTCGCAGGTTTCCCGGACGAAATCAAGCTTCATCCTGAATGAGATCGAGGGTATGATTAGAGTTCGAAGTTGAACCGGCTCAACTGAATTATCTAAGGAGTGAAATGGATCTCATTTCTTTCATCAACAGCCAATTGGGACCCAGACTTGGTCTCTTCATTGCGCGCTATATCAGCCGAAAGCAAGCCTACCGTCTTGCGGATTGGATGACAGGACTTGTTGTCAAGCGAGAAGACTCATGGGTGATCCGGGGAGTTCGCGCTAACCAATCTGTCGTGCGTGGGATTCCCTTCGAATCCCCTGAGCTTGATAAAGCGGTTTATGAAGTGATCCGCAACACGGCGCGTGGTTATGCTGATTGGTACCGTGCGGTTGCAGGTGGACCAGAGGTTTTAGAACAAAGCCTCATCATTGAAGACAGGCTCAAAGAGCGAGTGTTCCAATCCGTGCGCGAAAAACATGGCGTTTTATTTGTGGGACCTCATATGAGCAGTTTCAATATCATGCTGCTTGCAATCGCTGTGATGGGTCATCCAGTGCAAGCTCTCTCATATCCTGATGTAAGGGGGTCCTATGTTGTCGACAACGAGGTGCGCAGGAAATTCGGGGTCAATCTTACGCCCATTTCTTTCAAAGCTCTTCGTGAAGCGATGCGACGATTACGAAATTATGGATTTGTCATGACCGGCATTGATAGGCCCGACGTTGGTGGGGAACCACTGACCTTCTTCGATCGCAAGGTGGTCCTTCCAGTCGGTCATGCAAGATTGGCGATTCGGACGGGTGCTAATGTTCTTGTTGGTAGGATCGAAGATGAGGGCAATGGCTACTATCGAGGGAAGTGCCAAGAGTTCATCGAGCCGGAGTTAACCGGTGATGAAGATAAAGATGTATTGAATCTCGCCCAACGAATCATCAAGATATGTGAAGACCTGATCCGAGAGAGTCCATCCGAATGGTTGATGTTCCACGCAATTTGGCCCGATGCCTTGCCACCTCAAAGCGATGAAAAATAAGGGAAGGTAATTCTTCTCACCATGGCGAAAAAGGACATTTCGGTTCGTGCCGAAGAGCTTCGACAGCAGATCAATTACCATAATTACCGCTATCACGTACTAAACTCGCCGGTGATCAGTGACTATGAATTCGACGTCTTGTTGCGCGAACTGCAGGAATTGGAAACTGAGTACCCAGAACTCCTCACTCCCGATTCGCCTACTCAGCGCGTAGGAGGTCAACCTGCTGAACGATTCCAAAGGGTTCCGCACCCAGCACCGATTCTCAGTCTTGGCAACGCATATGACGCCGATGAGGTACGGGCTTGGTTTGAGAGGATCACCAAGCTGGATGATCGTGTCGCAGGAGCAGATTTTTCAGTAGAGCCCAAGCTAGATGGTCTGACGGTCGTTCTTCATTATGAGAACGGTATCTTCACGATGGGCTCAACACGAGGTGATGGCGAGTACGGCGAGGATATTACCCAAAATCTGAAGACCGTTCGCAGCCTACCATTACGGATACCTGTCGGCGAGACCGATGTAGAGGCACCGCGCCGCCTTGTGGTGCGCGGGGAGGCGATCATCCTAAGAGATGCCTTCGAGGAGATGAACCGTCGTCTCGAGAAGGCCGGTGAGCGGACCTACGTCAACCCACGCAATGCTGCTTCCGGAGCCCTCAGACAGCTGGACTCTAAGTTGACTGCAACCCGACCGATCAGCTTGCTGTGCTACGCAATCATCCAAGGGGAAGATTCCCAACCAAGCCGACAAGTCGAAGTTATCGAATACCTCAAGCAGATGGGGTTCCCTATTCCGGAGGAGACTTACCATTGCGGTGATCTTGAGGGGGCGATCTCTGTCGGTGATAAGATGGCAAGGCGAAGGGAAAAACTCCCTTACGAAGCCGATGGGGTTGTAATAAAAATCAATGACCTGATTTTAGCAGCGGATCTAGGCTTTGTGGGGAAGGATCCGCGCGGTGCGATCGCTTTTAAATTTCCAGCGCAGGTAGTAACCACCACATTGGAAGACATCGGCGTGAACGTTGGTCGCACAGGTGTTATCACACCTTATGCGATCCTTGAACCTATCGAAGTCGGCGGCGTGACCGTATCACAAGCTACACTGCATAATTTTGATTTCATCGAAGAAAAGGATATCCGTATCGGTGACAGGGTTCTGCTGAAAAGGGCGGGGGAGGTGATCCCCTATGTCATCGGTCCTGTTGTTGATGTTCGCAAAGGCAACGAGAAACCATACGATCTTCCACGCTATTGCCCATCATGTGGCGAGCCCCTCGAACAACTGGCCGGAGAGGTGGCGGTGTACTGTGTCAATGCGACCTGTCCGGCTCAACTTGTTCGGAACCTAGAACACTACGCATCACGTGGAGCCATGGATATCGAAGGTTTAGGGATAAGGATCGCACGTCAGTTGGTAGAGGCCGGTTTGGTCTCCGACGTGGCGGATCTTTACCAAGTGACTGTAGATGATCTGCTCACCCTCGAGGGGTTTGCGGAGAAGAAAGCCGAGAATCTCCTGCAAGCGATTGATGCAACCCGCGAGAGGTCTTTATCAAGATTGATTAATGCGCTGGGGATCAGAGGCGTCGGCGTGACGGTCGCGGGGGATCTTGCGCGTCACTTTCGAAGCTTGGAGGCGCTACAAAAAGCGACGCAGGAGGAGCTCGAGGGGATCGAAGGTATCGGCCCCAACATCGCTGCTACGATCGTGGATTGGATGGCTCAACTTTCCAACGCTGAGTTGTTGAAGAAACTTCAATTGGCTGGTATTTGGCCGACTGAAGGGGAGGGAGTTGGTGCTGAGCCTGGAATATTTTCTGGGATGACCTTCGTGCTTACTGGAAAACTGCCATCGCTAACCCGAGGGGAGGCGAAAAGCTTGATAGGAAGACACGGTGGGAAGGTAAGCGGAAGTGTCAGTCGACGTACCACTTACGTGGTGGCTGGCGAGTCGGCCGGATCGAAACTGGATCGGGCACTGGCATTTGGTGTACCAATTCTGAACGAATCCAGCCTCCGTTCTTTGATCGAAAGAAAAGAGACCCTCGACGAAGGATAAGTCTAGCGGCCAAAGCATGCGCTTTCATCATGGTTTATGGATGTCAGCGGATGTGGTGCAAATCAGAGTTCAAAAGTTTTGAATCCTCATCGAAGGCGGATCGTATTATCCTCATCAGAAAAATCAGCTTAGGGGGCAATAGAATTCCGCTTCGGAATCAGTACTGGAGAATCGATGCCTGAGATTAGGTTGAAGGCACGAAGGGAAAGATCGGTTCTCAGACGTCATCCCTGGATCTTCTCTGGGGCTATCGAAGAGGTTGTAGGCGCCCCGGGTATCGGCGCGACTGTGGATGTCTTTTCACACGATCATCAGTGGCTAGCACGGGCGGCTTACTCACCGCGCTCTCAAATCCGAGCTCGAATCTGGACGTGGGATCCGGACGAACAAATCGATGCTGCATTCTTCCAACGTCGTTTAGAACGTTCTATTGGAGCCCGATATCATCTTGCTCGCTCTTTGGATGTGACCGCCTATCGAGAGGTGCACGCAGAATCTGATGGTCTTCCTGGGGTGGTCATCGATCGCTATAACGATACTCTTGTGCTGCAAATCCTAAGCGCTGGCGCAGAGCAGTGGAGGGATGTGATTGTTGCGTATCTTAAGCAGAGGGGTGATTGTGCTGCTATATACGAGCGATCGGATATAGACGTTCGTGAATTGGAAGGATTGACCTCTCGAAGGGGATTTTTATCGGAAGAAGGATCGAACGAGCCTTTGATCATCTCCGAATTTGGTCTGCGATTTAAGGTTGACATCCACCAGGGTCAGAAGACAGGCTTCTACCTCGATCAACGAGATAATCGGCGTTTCATTCGGGACTGGATTCATGGTGGAGAGGTCCTCGATTGTTTCGCGTACACTGGTGGTTTTACCGTGTCGGCATTAGCAGCGGGTGCGGACTCAGTACGCTCCATCGACACATCTGCATCTGCGTTAGCGCTGGCAGCTGAGAACGTTCGCCTGAATGATCTCCCTCTTGACCGTTGCGAATGGGTAGAGTCTGATGTTTTCGAAGAATTACGGAAGCTCAGAGACCAGGGACGATCTTTTGATGCGGTTATACTAGATCCGCCGCGTTTTGCGCGGAGAACCTCTCAGGTGCAGCGTGCGTCGCGTGGATATAAGGATATCAACCTTCTTGCATTCAAGTTGCTTCGCCCAGGTGGCAGGTTATTCACGTATTCCTGTTCAGGTGCCGTGGATATGGATCTATTTCAGAAGATTGTAGCCGGTGCGGCCTTGGATGCAGGGGTGGAGGCTGCGATCGTTGCCTGGCTTGGTCAACCATCAGATCACGCAGTGGCGTTGAACTTTCCCGAGGGTAGGTACTTGAAGGGATTGGTGTGTCGGATTGCATCTTAATGTTATGTGATGTGAGTGAAGAAAAAGGATCTACAACGTGATGAGGTATTTGGAATTTAGGGCAAAAAACGTTATTAATAACCACGTGCGCATAGCCATATTTTGGGCTGAAAAATGGGGGATTTGAATAGAATTTTCATACCTTATGGAGGATCGAACATGAAGAAGATCATCATTCTACTCGTGTGTGGACTAACGCTTATCTTCGTTGCCGGTTGTGCTGCCGGACCCAATGAAATGGCAGATTCTCCCAATGAAGAAGGGAAGGTTGCCGGATTCTGGCAAGGTCTTTGGCACGGGTTCATATCGCCGATTACTTTCGTCATTTCACTCTTTTCGGATACGATACATATCTATGAGGTCCACAACAACGGGGGTTGGTATAACTTTGGATTCCTTTTCGGCGCTTCCATCTTCTTCGGAGGTGGAGGCGGCGGTGTGGCGAGACGACGTCGGAAATAAACATTCATCGCCGACTTCCACAACTACGGGCAGGATTCAGGGAGCGCCATTCTCTGAAACCTATTTGGTCAAGTGTGGCGAATGGTTCAGTTAGGATAATCGAGATCTTGTGAACCTTTCGATCTCGTAGATGCTCTTTCTTGGATAAGGTACGATGCTAGAAGGAGGTAAGCGATGCTGCCTTTAAAGGATCTAAATCCTACCCGCCGAATACCAGTGATCACTTATGCCTTGATTGTGATCAACGTTCTGGTGTTCATTTGGGAACAAACGATCCCCCTGAATGAACTCGAAGGAATCTTCATGAGGCTTTCCGTCGTACCCACATTTGCTATCCAAGACCCACTTTCTCTTGATACCTTCTTGGATTTCATTCGAAGCATGTTCTTTCATGGTGGCTGGGCACATTTATTAGGGAACATGCTCTACTTATGGCTTTTTGGAGATAATCTCGAAGATCGCATGGGCGTCGTGTTATACCTGTTCCTTTATTTCCTAGGAGGACTCGTCGCTTCTTTCGCTCAGATCATCGTCAATCCCAACTCCCTCGTCCCGATGATCGGGGCTAGTGGTGCGATTGCGGGCGTTCTAGGCGGCTACTTGATCCTCTTCCCCGGGGTAAGGGTGAGAGGGATCATCCCGTTAGGGTTCTTTGTCAGAGCTGCAGAATGGCCGGCCTGGGCTGTTTTGGGCTTATGGTTCGTCATACAGCTGTTCAACGGCGTGGTAGCCCTCGGAGTGCAAACTGGCGCGACAGGTGGTATTGCGTTCTTTGCTCATATTGGCGGGTTTATCACCGGTTTAGTTCTGACTTGGATCTTCATGAAACTCGTCCCTCAACCGCCGGTTGAAGATCGACAGGAAGTCCTCTATGAGCGAGCGCAACGCTATCGATTTTAACCTTCGCTTCCTTCTTTAAGAACGGGACAAGTTGTGCGATTTCGTTGGATATGAATAGGCAGCTTAGAGTCATCCCACTCCAGTTACTGGCATTGGCAATGATCACCGCGCTCTTGCTCGTTGCCTGCTCAGGGTCCAAAGTCGAGGAAGTAGATTTGTTGGAGCCAGAGTCTGCAACCGGACCATCCTTGAACGAAACTAGGATTCGACCATCTGACAGTATGGTTATGGTCTTTGTACCAGAAGGAAGTTTTTTGATTGGGAGTGATGAGAACCAGATTGAAACCGCCAAGACCTTATGTGAAGAGTACCCGGACGCTTATGGAAAGTGTTCCAGTGAGACTTTCGAGTTAGAGACACCGCAACATTTCGCTGAAGTAGATGCGTTTTGGATCGATCGGACCGAGGTGACCAATGGGCAATACAGCCTCTGTGTAGAAGATGGAGCTTGCAATCCTTCTCGTCTTGCTGATGACCCTACATACAATGGAGAAATCTATCCAGTAGCCGGGATACCCTGGAAGGATGCTGTCGATTATTGTATCTGGGCAGGTGGAAGATTGCCTATGGAGGTAGAGTGGGAGTATGCAGCGAAAGGGGCTAAAGGGACCATTTACCCATGGGGGGATGAGTTTGAATGCGAACGGGGTAGTTTTTCGGACCAATGTAGCCCATGTGAAGACGGTTATTCAGGTCCTGCTCCAGTCGAAAGTTTCCCTTTAGGTGCGAGTTGGTGTGGTGCGATGGATTTGGCTGGAAATGTATGGGAGTGGGTGGGTGATGTCTACAACGAACACACAATCTATTACCAGTCTAATTCAACATCAAATCAAACCGAGGATTTGAGGGTCTTGCGTGGTGGTAGTTGGGGCTATTGCCCCGCATTCCTTCGTACAACATATCGTTATTCTGTAACACCTAGTGCCAATTATCTCGCCGTAGGATTTCGGTGTGTTGTTCCATTAGAAGAACAAGGTGGTTGATAACTTGAGTGATTTGTTCGCTAATGGCTGATCAGTGAATATTCAATGGCTTTGTAGGAGGCGAGCTGGATCGTGACGAATCAGTATTACATGGATCTCGCGAAATTCAGTCTCGATAAGTTTAAACAAATCCTCAAAACCGAGGAGATGCTGCCAGCACGCCAGATTCTCAAGGAGGATGTCGAGGGTCGCTTTGAGGTTCTGACATCGATGGGGATCAGTCACGTAAAGGATTTGATCAGCGCGCTCAGCACAAAAGGCAAGATCAAAGATTTTGCCAGACGCTCAGGTTTATCTAAGGAATATCTCGTCATATTGGGAAGGGAGGCGAGGAGTTTTAAGCCCAAAGTCGTGCCCTTGCGAGAGATGTTGGGGGTTGATGAAATATATGCTGACAGGCTTGAGGCGGTAGGGATCACACATAGTAAGCACCTGTTCGAACGTGGACGAACTAAGGAGGAGAGAGAGAGGTTGTCGGAAGCATCAGGAGTTCCGCTGGAGGAACTCATAGAGTTGGTTAAGTTATCAGACTTAGCCCGGATAAGGGGTCTTGGAGGGGCGTTTGTTAGATTGTTCTATGAGGCGGGTGCAGATACCATTGAGGCGCTATCGAAATGGGAACCCGAGAAACTATCACAGGCAGTGGTGAAGTTAAATAAGGAGAGGGAGATCACGAAATGGGTCCCGTCTCTAAAAGACGTCAAGCAGTATGTAGAAATGGCAGATGCATTAGAGAAGGTCATAGAGTATGGATAGCTTGAGAATAGGGATTGGTTAAATGTCTGGCGACGATATCATTGAAATCATTTCCAAAAAATTGGGGCAGAAGAAAGACCGATACATGATCCCGCCTCCCGTTTTTATTACCATGAAAGGTGAATTTATCACATTCGATTTGGAAGATGGTGTTCTGAAAACCAAATTCCCTGTTCAAGAGCAATTCCTCAATCCATTTCGATCCTTACAGGGTGGTATCGTTGCGGCAGCGGTGGATAACACATTTGGCCCGTTAAGCATGCTGGTCGCACCACCGAGTGTGACGCGGCGAATAGAGATGAAGTACAGCAGCCCTGTGACACCGGATCTTGAATACATCACAGTTGAAGCCAGGTTTATAAAGCGCGATCACCGAATGCTCACCTTCCGTGCAGATGTCCGCGATCCGAGTGGCAAGCTTTTGGCGAAAGCCAAAGCCCTTCACTGGATCCTAGACGAAAGCGAAGAGGATTGATTCAGGACCTGAATGGGTTGTGGATGTGATTTGATGTAACGAAATAAGATTCCCTAGGCATTTTTTCGGGGGAGACAAACAAACAAGCATTGATCACGGAACAGATTGGTGGGGGGAAATAGAGCGGTCTGGATTACTCAAGCAAATCGTCAACTACCTGTCTCATGTTCTTCCTGTAGTTCTTTATTGCGGATCGACCTCGCTCAGTAAGGCGGATCAGTGTGCGAGGTTTCTTGCCCACAAAACGCTTTTTAATATCGATATATTTGTTTTCTTCCAGCTTGTTCAAGTGAGTGGACAGATTTCCCCGCGTCAATCCTGTTTGATTCATTAGAAAGATGAAATCAGCACTTTCGACAATATGCAGCATCGCTAGGATCATTAAACGAGCCGGCGCATGTAGTGTACGGTCGATGTCCGCAATCAATTGCAGGTCCTTGTTTTTAGGTTTACCTGGAGGCATGGTTCGTGTGACCCATCGGTAGAATCTCATCATCTGATATTTTTGGATACTTTCGCAAGAAGCGGATCAGCATAATGATGCCTACCGCAAAGGCGATGCCAGATAATACAAACAAGGGAATGAAGATCGGGCTGTTGAGTAACTGACCACTCAACATGATGATTAAACCCAGCACTGCGTAAATGAACATGCGCCGTATCTCTGTGGCTAATCCCACAACTCCAAAAACGACGAGCATCGCCAATCCGAGGAGAAAGGGCTCTTTCCCCTGGAGCCACAATCTGAAAGTAGGCCATGCCTCAGAAGGTGTCCAAACCTCGGCAACCGGAGTCACTCCCTCAGGAACCCTTGCTATGAGTAGGAAGATCACCATGCAAGTACAAAAAAAGATTGGATAACCAATCTTTAACAGGGCTTCTCTACTTGGTTTTGATATGAATTCTACATAACCAAGTCGTGGAAACGTGATCCGATTCTTGAGCGGCACATAGAGTGCAATTGGCAAGAATCCGAGAATCGCTAACCCGCCAACCCAACCGCTGGCCATGCCCAATGCGAGTCCTAGCATGATCTGCCCG
>CP070708.1:2108332-2122543 GCA_020350285.1 Anaerolineaceae bacterium | reverse complement strand
CGGATATTTAATATCTCCGCGCGATGTAATCCATAGGTGGTGATGCTGGACACACCGATCGTCATTCCCACGAGACGGAAAATGATCACCAAGGCAGAAGCAGTGCCTCTATACTCCGAGGGTGCTGCATCAACCACAGCTGACGCAATGGGCGCCATAACTAATCCGAAGCCAATACCAGTTACGGCAAGATGCGGAACCATTGTGGCATAAGTTGTATCAATCCTCCAATGGTTCATAAGTCCAAAACCTATCAACGCTACAACCAAACCCGCTAAAGCTGGCCAGCGATAACCTTTTCGTGCGGTCAACCATCCACCTAGAAACGCTGCCGTAGCCATTGGAACTGTTAGAGCAAGGAGTATCAATCCGCTATCTAGCGCGCCCTGGTCCAACGTCTCAGCAACAATCGTGTTAATAAACAGCGGTACGCTTGCAATGGCGACAAATAAGCTATAGCCCACAAGAAAATTGGCTATCGTCGCGGCGGAGAAGTTACGGTTGCGGAAAAGATCCAGTGGGATCAAAGGATGTTCTGCACGTAATTGACGCCAGAGAAAAGCTCCGAACAGAAATACTGCAAGAATTACAGCGTAGGTTGCATATTGGGGCCAGGCAACCTGTTGTTCAAATCCCCCTCCTCCGATCTCCGAGCTTGTTCCAAGACCGAGATTGAGTGCCGTAAGAGCAAGCGTGATCAACATTGCACCCGACCAGTCCATACGTTGTACAAATGATTTCTGGGGCAATTCCCTCAATACTAAGTAAATGAATAAAAAAGCAACGGCGCAGATGGGTAAGTTGAGCCAGAAGATCGTCCGCCAATCGAGATGATAGGTAATGACCCCTCCGTAGAAGTGCCCGACAGCCCATCCGGCAGTATCCACCGCCGCAATAATCCCGAGAGGTTTCGCGCGCTCACCTATAGGATATAGATCTCCAACGAGTGCCATTCCAACTGGCACCATTGCTCCCCCTCCGAAGGCTTGGATCATCCTGGCTACGATGAGTGAGAGCAGAGTCACACGTGAGGGATCTGGTCGGCCACTTGAAATTAGGTAATAGACTCGAAGCGCGTAGTGGGTTGGCCAAGTATGAGCAACGGCAACCAAATAGGATCCCGCAGCGAAAATGGTCAGCGCCAGCAGGTAAACCCTCCGCCTTCCGTAGATATCAGAGAGGTGACCCATGAAGGTCATCGCTACGCTGTAAGCCAGAAGGTAACCAGTTACCAACCACGCGGCGTCGTCGAGCCCAGTCTGGACGGGAATTTCTAGATCATAGATGACATGGGGGAGCACAGCTGAGACAACAGTGAGATCAAGAGCACCGATGAAAATAGGAACACTCACCAGAATAAGAATAACTACACGATTAATACTCAGGGCGCGATCAGACATCGACGAATGTAACCTTCAGTTTCATGGAGGTGTGATTTCAACAACTTTGTCATAGTCCCAAAAATCAACCTGCCAGATGGTTGGTTCCTCCTCTTCACGCGGCGCTTCTGTAATCTGCATGCGGTACAGTTCGAAGGTCTCAGGGGCGATCCAAAGGGTAATGGCCATCACCTCAGGACCCATCATCCCGTAACTTAATTGATGCAATCTCTCGCCATCAACTTCACCTGTAAGGGCATAGAGTGGTTTTCCGGGGACTTCATCAAGTTCTTCCAAACCTAAATATTCAAGCGTGCTCAGATCCTTCTCGAGGATGGGCTGGATACCCACCTCAGCATCAAATAGAGCCGCTGGATTGAATCCCCAATCAGGTGGTAGCTCTTGCCATTCCCCGGTCAAGAAATTTGTCTCCCACTGAATATCACCAATATTGATAACCTGAACCTCCGCTACCAATCCAGGAAGAATCACTCTAATCGTTGCCCGAGCACGATCGGGCGCAACGAAATCACCTTCCGCCCTTCTGAAGGCTAAGGTTTGCTCTTCATTGAGGAAAGCGAGAGCTCCACTGCGCTCGATCACAAAGTGGAAGCCCGATAATGATTTCATTCGTTCCACAGATCGAAAAACGATCTCTTCAGGATCCATGACTTCGGGGGTAGGACTGACACAAGCCCCAATGAGTGTCAGGAGCAAGATGATGGATATTGGATTCCACCAGGCAGGGACACGATTTCTCAACATCGCATGGTCGGCACGGATTCTGGGATTTGGTCAGATGTCAAAGATCAAGGTTAACAACGGCTTAGGATCTGGAATCGCATAAAGAAACCAAGTGTTGACCAAATCTCGCCTTCACGTATAAGTTAGCGAGCAATTCTAGCAGCCTGGTGGTTGAATGCAAGGTGATAAGACACTTCGTGAAAGGAATAAGTTATCCGACTGGAATCGGACCATAAATCAAGGATGTATTCGGCGATGATCATGATTATATAAGCGTGGAATCACACCAAGACTGGGCACTATGGGTGCTATACAGCTACTTTCCCGGTCGTCTCGAGTGGTAGTTCAATCGTGAAGACACTGCCCACACCAAACTCGGAATCTACCGTCACCCGACCTCCATGCAGATCGAGCAAGCCTTTACATATCGCTAACCCAGATCCGGTTCCTTGCTGTTCATGTTTTGCCCGATCGACTTGGTGGAAGACACTAAATAACGAGGGAATTTCGCGTTCCGGTATCCCTACACCCTGATCCTCTACGATGATCTTCAATTTCGAGGTATCGGCTTCCGCTTTCAATCGAACCCAGTTGCTATCCACCTTCGAAAACTTGATAGCATTGTCCAACAATCTACCAATGGCATCACCAAGGTAAGATTCGTCCGCTAATATCGGAGGCAGCCGTTCAGGTATATCAATAATCAGCTTAAGCCCACGTCGTTCTGCTGCCGCTTGATAGCCATGACCAATTACACGCAGCCACGCGCTTGTATCAGAAATTTGATGTCTTCTGAGTCGATAAGCTGTAACCGCCTCACCAGTTTCAAGTTCTACCAGCTTGATGAAATCCTCAACTAAGCGGTTCAAACGTGAAGCGCCTTTGCGAATGCCTTGCATAAACTGTCGGAATTCCTCCGGTGTGAGCGCTCCACTATCCATTTCGAGCATCTCGGTATAGTTGAGAATATACGCCAAGGGAGTGCGAAATTCATGGCTGAGCGCCAAGAGTATCTTTAGTTTTAAGTCGGCCATCTCCTCGTCGCGGAGTCGACGCAAATCTCCCCAACGAGAAAGTTTCGCGCGGACAGCTATCAGTAAATCCTCTTCATCAAAAGGCTTGGTGATGTAGTCATCGACACCCATGGCTTTACCGCGACGGATATCGGCCTGCTCCCCACGGGCGGTGAGGAATATAAACGGTACCCGAAATAGATCCGCTCGTTCACGAACCTTGGCATGAAATTGATACCCATCTACCATCGGCATCATGATGTCGGAGATGATCAAATCAGGTCGTTCGTCATCGATGAAAGCCAGCGCCTCTTGGCCATTGACCGCTACTTTCACCCGGTAGCCGGACATCTCCAACAAATCTCGAATACCTTCGAGCATCGTAAGGTTGTCCTCCACAACCAAGATCAGTGGTTGGGACATATCAACTTCAGCCTTCCCGCCTCTCAACTTACCTAGTACGCAATCAATTACAACGACCTAAGCAGCTCTACGGGTGGGTATAACTTCCCGTGAGCATAACCTAGCTTAGGTTCTTTGCATGGTTTTGGGTAGGTCTTGCCTGATAATCACCCTTCATCTCCCACCCTGTATCACAAAATGTAATATTAATTAGCGCGCGGTACAGAGAGTAATTTGTACCCCCTCCCCCGTCGTGTTATCAAATAGCGAGGATTTGCAGGATCTGATTCGATCTTGCTCCTCAATCTGCTAACCAGCTTCTCAACCCGTGCGTCATCAACCTCGCCCAGGTATTCCTCCCCCCATACACTGGTCACAATGTGGTATTTATCCGTCAACTTATCACGCCGATCATAGAGAAGCGCCAACAATCGAAATTCTAAGTCCGTTAGAACCGGGATGCGAATGCCATCCACCCAAACGTCCCCTGAGTCCAGATCAAGATAAACACCTTGAGTCTTGACTTCGGGGCCATGTGCCTTTCGGTTCAGGAAATCAGCGAATATAGGGGAAAATAGACTGCCTTGGCGTAGAAGCGACAGCCACCCAAAATGTTCCATCTGCCGTTTGGGTAAACCAGCCTGGGGATTAAGTGTCAGCGTGATCAAGCTATTTTGTTCCTCGTTCGTGAGTTGACTCCAAATCTTCAGACACTCAGCTCGAGGTTGTGGCTCACTGAAGACAACGGCTTCCTCATCTCCCTTCTGATCCTTTGTCAATTCCGATAACACTTGAGCTGTCGCGATTAACAAACCTGGGTGCCCACCGGCTAAACGAATACAGATCTTCTCACTCGCTTTGGTCAATGATGGTAACTCTAAGGAGTGGAGGAGATCGAGTGCCTCGTCGTCATCAAGAAGGGGCAACGGATAGGTTGAGTGAGAAAACATTTCAGCGAATTCGTCAGCAAAGGCACGACCTCGAAGCGCGGGCAGACGGCGCACTGTCGCTGTGGCGAATACAAGCTGAGAACCAAAACGATCCCGTAGAGCGCGTAAGTTTAAAAGCGCTCTCTCATCCAATGAAGTATAGATTTCATCAAATTCATCAAGTAAAAGACAAATATTGTCACCCAATTGTTCACACAACTCAGTGAACGCGAGATTAAACGAGAGAGAGGCCGAGAAGGCAGATTCGGATTCAGTAACCGATTGATAGTAACTTCGTATGGTGCTTGCCAGCTCTGAGGGCGCGTGATCTGTGAGACGCTCCAGCGCGGAACGAAGGACAATCTCGTAAAAGGCTTGTGCCGAGTTCGCCACGGCCCGATTACAATCGACATAGATCATACACGCAGAACGATCACCCATCGATCTATATATTGCTTCGGCTTCCGGACTAGCAAGCGCTCGCATTAGGGTCGATTTACCTGTATTACTCAATCCAGTAACGGCAACACAATGATCGGCTGCTAGATCGGTTAGCAGTTTGTGTGCAAGTGACGAAAACGGGAGATCAACTTTCGACATTACACCCCCATACAGGCGAACAGGGCCAACGCAAGGTTGACCCTGTAAAGGGCTGATATGTTCGTAAGAGGGACGCCAGCAGACTCATCCCGCAGCGGTACGCGTGCGTAAACCGCGAGCGACGAAGACGACGATGACCAACAAAGCCCCAAAAAGTATCAATGTCGGTATACCAGCTTCGTCCGCAAACCCAGTCGCAGGCAACGCAGTAGGTGTCGCAGTGGCCGTCTCTCCCGCCTCCGCATCTGCTGTCGCTTGAGCAGCGGCCGTAGCTGTCAAGGGATCAATTGTAGGTAGGGTTGTAAAGGGCGTCGGAGTATCTGACGGAAGAACCACTACCTGTGTCGGTGTGATGGTCGCGGTCGGCAGTGGCGTATTTGTTACCGTCGGGATCGACGTGGGAGTATCCTCCGCAGCCTCTTCCGTTTGTTTTAGAGCTTCCTCAGTATTTTGAATATTAATCAGGGCTGCCTGGGTTATCCGTGCCTCTTGCTGCCTCGGTGCTAAGACCAAAGCATATACAGCAAGACAAATCATGCTAAGGATTAGCAATCCTCCAAGGCCAGCAGCAGCCATGACGAAGGTCCGGTTCGATGATTCCTCCGGTAGTGGTCCACCCATCTCAAAGTCTTCTGCCATTGTCCCTCTCCTCGCTCTCTAGGCGGAACTACGACCCTGCCATGCCGCGCTCAGCATCAATCGGTCGATCGTCTGCCTCATTGCAACACTTCCAGATTCGCAACCGGTACGGTAACGATATTACCGCCCGCTAATTCAATCTTCGCACTCATGGCGCGGATACCACTCGGATATTGCGCCGCTTGATTTAGGACACTCTGTACGGCCCCTACTTCTCCTTGGTAAGGCGCACGTACAATCCTTACCCTAACACCCGGCTTAAGTGGGATAACTTCATCGGGAAGTTCAACATCGCGCGCCGCCGGGAGTGGGATGATCACCTCCGGTCGTTGAACCTGATATGGACGGGGCTGCTGTCCATCGATCGCTACTTCTCGACCAATATTGCTGCTCAAGAGTTGAAATGCTGGGGGGTTAATCGGTCGCTCACCAAAACCCTCAAGCACAACAACCGTGTAAGGCAGCCGTTGCGCAACGGGGATCAAATCGGATGCTAGCCCACCCAGAATCACGCCGCGCACCGAAAGCTCTGTTGCTTGATGAAAGGGCGCAGGGTGATCACAAATCCCAGCTACCAGCACCGCACCACGCAGATTAACGTCAAGTTGATCTGTCTTGAGGCGATCAGCAGGACCTTCTCCCACCATACGCATGACACCATAATCCTGTCCACCATTTCCCCAAACAGCCTGGATTAACGCTCCCGTAGCTTCAATGGTCACGGAGCGGGTACCATCGGTAGCGATAACCACACCTGGGAAACCGGCACGCAATGAAAGAAGTTCTCCTCGGGCCTCAAACAAGACCCTACCGCGAGATATGGTGATAATACGTCCGTTGGCCGGTGCTCTGATCGTTCGTCGGGCGATACCGACCGGTCCAGCGATGACCTCACCCGCATCTACGCGGTCTCCCTCCCGGCGCACAATATATCGACCCACATTTTGTTGTGTTACTCCCAATCCACGCACAACATCCAAGAAGAAATGGCGCGGTACGGTTTCGGCTTCCGCGACAACGTGGGAAGCTTGAACCTTCTCATTCACACGCACTGTCACCGCTCCCGGAACGGGGAGAACCCGCTCACGGCGGATCGTGGTTAAAGGGATGACGTGCGTCACCGGAGGGATATAATAGTTTCTCATCGTTCAACGCCATCTATGTTGCAAGGTTGATGCCAAAACCTCATTCCATCGCCCCTATATCCCACAGCCATTTCTGGTTCAACTCACGCCTTCGATCGGGATCTTTAGGCATAAATATTGGGCGTCCACGGGCATCAATGATCAGACCGATCACCCCACCAGCGACACGTAAGGCCCCTGCCTGCCCACGACCACCAAAACCGACATCAATTCCCCTCTCAGGTCTGAGTGTCAAACGGGCTTTCTCACCTTGAGCAAGGGGTAAGACAACCAACTGTCCCATCCTTATCTCACCGGTCATGTCCTCCCCACCCGTCTCTCGTTCCAATTTCACTCTCAAGATTTGACGTCCAAAACGTGCGCTCCCTACAGGCGCGACGACTGTCCCCAAACTGGCATAACTGCCAGATTCAAGAACCTGAACCGGGAGTACGGGTAGCGGGCCCGCAGCTACTCCTAAGGCCGGTGTTAAATTGTGCGGATCCAACACCAAGGTGGAAATACCGGTCGGCTGCAAGGCGTCGAGAATGGTTAACAATGCATGTGCAGGTCGTGGCGCACGCGCCAATACACCACCACTAACCACAATCGGCTCGAGTGGTGGTAACAGCATTAAAGTGTCGCTATCTTTCCCAGCAGGCCATTCACTGCGCGCAATACCCAAAGCCAGTCGGATCACCTCCCTGGCTAGTGCATACTCTATGTACAACTCTTCGGTCTCAGCTGGCACGGTACCAGGTTGGATCGCCTTATTACAGATGTAATCCCTCACCCTATACTCGGGTATCTCAACCGGGAGCCAGCGGATAACATCCGCAATATCCCCATGTCTCAGCAATCCGGGTAGTGAAGCCCCCATCCCTAGGTCTGAATTGACCATGATTCGTAAGGCGCCATCAAAGGCTGCGGCAACTGTTGTCTGACTGGCCCCTAGATCAATCCCCAGAACTCCTTTGTCTGGTCCATAGATGTTGCTGAGATAACGGATTACACGACCGAAGGCATCCGCCGTCGGCAACAAAAAACCACGCGACCATGTTTCTAGTTCACCAAAACCCGCGACGCGTGATGAGCGGACTTCAGCGATAATCTCTGCTAAGTGCATCCGTGCCGGGGCGAGATCCTCTTGCCTCAGGCTTGGACGCACATTGGGGGTCATCGTCACGGAAAGTCGCTCTCCAAAATATTCCATGACAGAAGCTCCCAGATGACGGTTACCGGAGAAAACGATACGGGTTTGCCTCCCCCCAGGCAGTAAGTTTGCAGCCAATCCAACCGTCTCCACCATTTGTAAAACCGAGTCAACAGCCCCACCGTCCGTCCCACCTGCCACAAGGATCAAATCTGGACGAGCCGCGATGATCAAATCTATCCTTTCCGCATCCCGACGCCGATCGGTTAAACCGATCTCCCCAACAATCTCAAGAAAGGCCGAGGAGGCAAGTCTACGAATGCTCTGCAGGGAGACACCCGGCATTAAACCAACCAATACAGTTCGAACTTTGGGACCAGCGCTTGTTGTCGAGACGAAAACGTCTACACCCGCCCCTTCTGTAGTAACAGGAAGGATCAAAGAATCAGATTCGTCCATCAAGGGACGTCCTGTGATCGATTGGATCCTCTCCAATGACATCCGGACGCTTTCACTGACATCAAATAAAGGAGGCCCTGCCGTCGAAGGCGCGCGCCCTGTTGCGATCAACCGATATCGCCCATCCACGACATCGAAGAGACTCGCTCGTGTATTCACCGTACCAACATCGACGGCCAATAGGGTATCGGCATCCAAGATGGTGTTCATATCTCGATCACGATCCCGTAAAAAGTGAAGAGACGGCAGTCCAAAGGAACTGCAATCGCTCTGCTAAGATTACGATCGTCGCTGAAAGCGCCCCAGCATACATCACACCAAAGGTCACCGCTATGAATAGACGTCCCACAATCGAAACCCACTCCATGAACGGTGATAGATCTGCCCTACCACTCGGTGTACGTCGAGTACTGAAGCGAAAATAACTCAATGTACTTACTGTCCCAACCAACATGATCAGAACATTAATTACCCGTTCAAAACCCGTCTCGCCTGTCGCCGGAGCCTCCATCGCTGGGCTGAGACTTTCCATGGATGCTCGGGTTTGAGGGATCAAGGTACCTGTTACCGCCCCTCCCACAACAACCGCTGCTCCTACACCGACCAAGAGCGCGAGAGAAAGACTACTGTAACGAGAGGTTAGTGGCGAGATTCTTAACAGCAAAGATATGACCAATAACCAAGGCACAATAAGTGTCAAGATGCTGGAACTGTCCAAGATTCCGGCAAGACCTTGAGTAAAGAAAGGATCGATAAGACCAGGTTTGAGGACATTGTGCCACGCGATCGAACCAGCATAGCCTGAGGCGGCGCCTATAAAGAGATAGACTGCAAACCGGAAAAGGAAGTTATCCTTGATTAAATAGCTGAGGACCATCACGGTCAGGATGGCAGCTACGATAGTTCCTAAGAGATCAATAATTGAGAGTTCAGTCATCCCAAACGCCTATCACCTTAGCTGCGTCGTGCACTGAGAAACCACTCCACAACACCTAATATCACACCGGCGATAAGGATCAACTCCACCGAAAGCATCCCCGCCCCAAAAGCGTTCCAACGAGTATGAGCACCGCCATGAGAACCGATAAATTGTTCGTAGGCCACTGCTGCAGGGAGGCTGGTCAGGATCGCATCAACCTGTGGCTCGAGTGCCTCATAATAAGGGCGGACCAACGGCTCAGCACCCGTGCTGAGCACCATGACCAAGGGCGTCTCACCCTTCCTTGGATAGGCCTGCTCTACCCATGTTCGAGCGTTCTCTGGACCAGCAGTGATCACCACAACCATACTGAAATCAGAAAGTCTCGACACTCCCTCGAGGATCGGTGACTCCCAGCTCGTTTGTCTTTCCAACTCCTCCGGCAGGTTGAAACCCTTGGGTGCAGCTTCACGCGGGGAGGCAACAAACAATTGCACAGCTGTCGGACCACCTGAAAGGTAGCCCAAATGGATATAACCCACACCGTTTTCACCGAGACGACTTAGCAACCCTTCAGCCAAAGCAGGGCCTGTGGGTTGGGTTGAAAGGGTGGCCACGCGGAGACCTCGGGTCAACATATGCTCAAGTAAGGGACTTGCGACCGCATCCAATTCCCCATTGTAACCAGGTGTGTAATCGAAGATGACCAACGCAGGGTGATCGATAGAAGCCCTTTCCACCAGTTCAAAGAGAGGATCGAGATCGCGCGGGCGAAGTATGGGCAAGGGGAAACCTTCTCCACTTTGCAGGGACATGAAAGTGGGCAAGGCTACTGCGAGAATTATGAGGAGAGTAATAACCCAGCGCACAAATGGCAATCGCGCACGCTCCGCACGGGTTTCGGGTAATTCACGATCCTCCTCCTCCACCATGCGATGGAGTAACTCGGCTTGGGCATATTGACGTTCAGTAACTTCAAGCCTCGCAGCGCCTACCGAGGCTGCACGTGGCATGGCTACCACTGGTTCGGCCATGAGTGCTCCCCTCAAACCGGCCAGGGGGCCTGCAGATTCCACGACCTGTTCTTCCTCGGCCTCAATCTCTACGACCGAACGGAGTGTATCAATCGGCCGCATCGCCTCTAGCCATGAAGGCAATGTCGCCGGCGCAATATCTGGAGAGACTTCCTCCACTGGTCCTTTCTCTGGGGGAGCTGTCTGCTTTAAATCGGCTAACCAATCTGGGAGTTCAATTGCATCTAAATCGATATCAGGCGTATCCTTTGGTGGTCCCTCGTCACCTTCTTCGAAGATCAGAGCCGGCACTTGGGGAGCTTCTTCCCCAACTGGCTCCGCAGCTTCCTCAATTTCCGACGGTTGCGGTTCGACGACATCTTCGACTTCACGCGGAAACTCAATTTTAGGAAGTTCAATCTCGGGGAGTTCAGCAGGTTCAAGTTCGGTTGGTTCAGGAGTCTCTGGAATCTCTGGTTCCTCTACTTCACGCGGCAACTCAAATTCGGGCAGTTCGGGCTCCGAGACCTCAGTTGGCTCAATTTCCGGTAATTCAGGCTCTGGGACTTCAGTTGGCTTAAGCTCAGGTAATTCGGGTAATTCGAGCTCGGGGACCTCAGATGGCTCAAATTCGGGCTCGGGGGCCTCAGATGGCTCAAACTCCACCAATTCAGTAGGTATAGGGGCAAGATCTGGCTCCTCGACAGCCGATTCCGGTTCGAAGATGTCATCCAATTCAGGTGGAGCTTCTTCCGTCGTCCAATCCAGTTCAGGTTCGAGGGAAGGCAATTCCTCCAAGACCTCTTCGGAAGGCTCTTCTTCCTCCTTGAGCCTGGCTAGCCAATCTTCCTCCTCTTGTTCCGGCTCACCAACCTCCTCCTCGGATTCTGGTGCTTCTTGTTCCCTGATTCGTCCCAACCAATCCGGTTCAGGGGCTTCTGCAGGTTCACCCTCGACACCGGCTTCTTCCGCGAACGCGGACAGCCAGTCAGGAACTTCACCATCTGGGGGTCCCTCCTCCCCAGGGGTTTCAGCTTCACGAAGCCGTCCAAGCCAATCAGGGGCCTCGGCATCTTCGGGTATACCTTCAGGTGCCTCCTCATCAGGCAGTTCGCTCTCAGCTTCTGCCCGGACCCTGCTCAACCAATCCTCTTCCTCTGGCTCGTCACCCTCTACAGGCTCGGGCCTTTCCTCCCATTCTGACGGACCTTCAGGGGAAGGCTGATCAGCGATGAGTGGCTTCAAGCGTGCGCCACAGGAGGCGCAAACTTCAGTATCTTCTGGATTGGGCGTACTACACATTGGACAACGGATTTCAGACATTTCTTCAATCCCCATACGGTCGATCGACCGCTAAGAGAATACGCAACCCGGTCAGTACAGCTCCCAAGGCCACCCCCAACACAATCCCGCGCGCCCCACCTGAAGCCCATACTTGGACCAACCAATTCCTTACCTGTCCAACCAAGATATAGAAGGAGCTTTCCCCTCCTGTTAGCCAAGGGCCTGTACCTAATAAAACAAGAAGCGCCGTGCCGACGAAAACTAAGCTAAAAAGGTCTCGACGACGTGACACAAGTCGAAAACCAGCCACAGCTAGGGAAACCGCTAATAACGCCAATAAGCTAGCCTCAATCGGCAATTGGATGTAATTGAACAATCCAAGGGACACTTGATTATCAGGACCAAACACCAAGCCCAAAATGAGGGTGACCAAGAACGCGAGAATTAGGATCGCACTGTAGGGCCAACCTGTGAGTTGTTCGCTGACCTTGCTCCAATGCACCGATAACAGGTTGAATAAACCCAGGAACAGCGCCACGGCAGCTAGCAGTACAGCCCAACGGATCAAGACGAGCCGAAGATTGTGAATGACCATATGGTCAATGAAGTATCCCAGCAGGACAAAGAAACCCGCGATTACAGCCGCAACTGCCCAAATCAGACTTGTCCTGACCTTCACAAATTCACCCCCAAGGTGCTTAAGATCGTTCCAATCAGGATCAACGCCACAATAAGCACTCTAACCATATCTTGAGTTCTAAGACTTGCGAGGTGGAATGGACCCACATTGAGATAGGCTCCCCCAGCGAAAACCTCTTCACCGATTAACGGGTGTTCAGCCGTTACATAAAGCAAGGCCTGAGATTGTGCATCATCTGTCCCAGCGAGCACAAAAGCCTCTTGACGTTCACCAAAATCTGCCGCTAATGCGCCTTCTGCCCCAAATGATCCTGCCAGTAAATGCACCGAGACGTCTTCCGTTGAGATTAAAATCGGCAAACTTGCTACATAGGAGAAGGGTGTGGGGCCCAACATGCGTCCGGATATCGGTTGGAAACGCTCACCCGCTTTCGCACGTTCATAGGCGGCACGCAAGGTATCTTGTGCCAAAAGCGCCATCGCACCATCCCCAGCAGTGACCACTACCGGTTTATCGCTCATGGTGGTCGCTGTCGCGATTCGAGAAAGCATGGCCAAGCCGGCCAATGCTGGCG
Organism: Anaerolineaceae bacterium; assembly: GCA_020350285.1. Taxonomy (GTDB): domain Bacteria; phylum Chloroflexota; class Anaerolineae; order Anaerolineales; family E44-bin32; genus DUEZ01. Next base: position 2,109,671 of record CP070708.1, on the reverse strand, counting down.
CGCTGTCTGAACCAATCACAGATCCTGTTCCTAGGGAGAGATGTACGCGCTCTCCTGCCTCTACTGCCCGTTCAATGGCCGTGTTTAACTCATCAAAACCACGTAAGGGACGCAAGACCATGGGCCACCTGTGCCCGAAGGCTGCAAAACCTATGAGCAGCCCAAGAAAAAGCAGCAATACCGCAATGCCTAAAAAGTCAAAGCTGATCACCTCTTCCCCTCCGATCGCAGGTTTTCAACCAGCAGCGATACCTGGGATGGGTCTTCCAGCACCTGGGCAAGGTCATTAAGTGAGTCCTTCGCCCTTCCGAATAGGGGATTCAATAGAAAAGCCACCTGAGCGCCAAAGGGCAATAATGGTCCAGCAGCATCAAGCAAGAAAGCTGCAGGCTCGTTGAGACCCGCTCTGTGCAACCAGTGTGCAATTCGATCAGTTGATGATTCGTCTTTATTCATCGTCGCGCAGTATAGCACAACCCCTAGGCAACAGCCACATACCCTATTTTTGAAAGGTGTGAACCAATCTTTTCACACTTCAGGTGCGGATTGTAGCCCTCGCTACAGGTATGGTCAAGCGTGTTAAACACGATCCTGTCTATTAACTTGGTGCAGAGGTTCCGCAATAAAAGGTGAGAGGCAGTTTCATTGCGTTGAGAATGGCTTGGGATATAATCGGAACAGTTGTTCGAAAGGTTGTTCACATGAGCTTGAACCTACTCCAAGTGCTCCCCCAGGTGCAAGAACTAGGCCGAGACGCAGTGCTCCGTGCCAAGGCAAAGGCGGACTTGATACGCGAGTCTCTTCAAACATTGCACGAGATGGCCGAAATGGATCCCCAACACTTGATCGATGCTGTAGCACGAATGGGCGATCAATGGCGTGGCGCGATTCCTACATCAGAACGGATGGATGAAACCGTTCCCCCACCGCCCGCGCGACCGCAATTGAATGTCATCGGCTCGGACGGCTCTCAAATCTATGTCGATCGGCATAGCCCATTTCTTTATTTTCTCATCAATATCGGCAGCATATGGATCAACTATGGGACCGGATCAACACCCCAAACCTACAGTCACTCCCATCTTTATCACCAAGACCTTCAACTTTGGGATGACCGAGGCCACCTCATCTCTGCATCCATCATCGATAAACTCCGAGATGCCGAAGAAATGCATGAATTGGCCGCCCTTGCTGAGCGTTTACCCGATAAGCCAATTCTGGCTTTACTTGACAACAACCTCCTGGTGCACAGCGGGGTACTCCACCGCAACCACATCTCTATGTCGTTGGGAAACGCTGTTGAGCGGTATGTGAGAAGTATGGATCGATTAAAAGCGGC
>CP070708.1:2076143-2108232 GCA_020350285.1 Anaerolineaceae bacterium | reverse complement strand
CGCTCTGGAGATTGAGAGCGACTGGCGTTGAATTGCCGTCACCAGAACAATATGGTCTAAGCAGATAGACCATATCGATTCCAGCTGGCAGGGCTCCCATGCCTGGCCTACGGGAAAGAATCGTAGTGTCTGTTTAATTCAAAAAGGCACACGCTGAGCGTGCCTTTTATTTTCCCCATGGACGATCTTTGAAGCCCCGTCGAGAATTTATATTTATGACCTAACCAAACTGGGCTATTCCTCCCCCAAAAAACCTTGTATCCGCTGTTCTGCATCCTCGGCCGACATATCAAGAATCGAGATAATCTTGTCAAGCCCCTTCTCACCTGCGACGATATCAATCCGATTCTTACGTACCCCCAATACCTTGGCCAAGAATTTTACGAGAGCGGTGTTCGCCTTTCCCTCCACTGGCGGAGCGGCTACTCGAACACGTATGGTGCCATCCTCCATCACCCCTCCGAACTCGGTTTTTCTCGACCGAGGTGTGACCCTTATGGTTAGAGCTGCCCCCTTTTTACCATTATGTAGCTTATATCTGCGCATGCTCACTTCCTGACATTATATCAATAGGCTGATCAGAATTCTCTCAACCAGCTGGATCACGATCAGCAATACAAATGGGCTGAAATCGAACATGCCTGAAGGCGGCATGATCCGACGAATAGGAGCCAACATCGGTTGAACGATCGAATCAAGTGCCTTCCGAAATGGATGATAAGGACTCAGAATGTAACTTACGATGATATCCGCGAAGATTATTAACGTCAGTGCGCGGGACAATAGACGGATCAAGTCAATTGCATACCCCATATCTTTACCACCTCAACCAAGCACATAAATTATCTCATAAGTTAGACCACTATGCAGACTTTATCTGGATTTGATGAAAATCTGATTCTATTGTTAAATATTCAAAGCGATCATGGCCCCAAATCGTCCCGTGATCTGTCCTTCACCCCGGTGTGAGTACCAATCCTCGAGATGACAGGCCGTGCATAACTCAGCCACCTCAATGGATCTGACACCTTCACCCTCTAACATTTCACGGTTAGCTGACCATAAATTCAGATAAATTTCACCATCATGAATCTGCAAATGATTATCTGCATTGGAACCGAATGCATCTCGCATGCATCCAACTACCTCAGAGCCGATGGGGTAATGATCAGGACCAATGGCAGGTCCGATACCCACACATAAATCTTCTGGACGAGTTCCGAATGCCTCCACCATCGCTCGAACTCCGGCCACCGGTGCGCCGCGGGCGGTTCCCAACCAACCAGAATGTACTAAACCGATTGCCCGATGTACTGGATCATAGAGAAATATCGGCACGCAATCCGCGAACCTCATCAACAACGTAACGCTGGGGTCGTTACTTATCAGCACATCCGCTTTGATTAATTCTCCCCCCATTCTGGGGATTTCTGCACGAACAACTCGAGAGGAATGGACTTGCCATACATCATAAATTGAATCAGGATCGCGACCGATGACCGTGCAAGCACGCTTGAGATTTTCCCTAACTCGCGTGCTTTCATCGCCAACATTGCCCCCAATATTAAGCGAGAACCAGGGATTTGGACTCACACCTCCCTGGCGAGTCACGATCGCGTGGTTTAGACCAGGGTGAGAAAGGGTTTCAAATTGATAAAAACGAAGTGGACCTATCTGCTGGAAAGGCATAGTTTGAGTCTACCATGGAGATGGGTCATCCAGAAGGATGGGAAGGAGAGGTGTGCTCGTGATATAACACAATTAAGACAATGGACGATAGTTACATACTTATTGAAGAGCTCCCCTCACCCTAACCCTCTCCCCAAAGGGGAGAGGGAAACAGCTCCCTCCCCCTTTCAGGGAGAGGGCAGGGGTGAGGGTAAAATCCCTCACTTTTTTAACTCAGGACAAAGAAGGCTCATCGTGCTATTTGATTAATACACAAGAAAGTCATCCTGAGCCCGTCGAAGGATGACTTTCGTTATTAATTTTCGCCAGTTTCGTCGTGATATAGCACTGGTTTGGAAATCAGCAGCTATTCAGGAATCGCTGTTCGCTGCTCAGCTGCAGCCAGCTTGGATGTCACCATAACACGTATATCGTTCATGCTCTCTTCAAGGTAGGGGAAAGCCAACCAAATGTTCATGATGCCGAACAACGTCCCTGTTACCGTACGCAAGAAGGGTGTGCTCTCGCGAGGGGGAAAGGACAAGAACGGTAACTCGGAGAGGATTTGTGTTCCTCCATCGAGTGCAATAGGCAGCACACCTACGAGAAGCCATATCAGTATGGGTAAGGGTTTTATCCGTTTACGAACAAGACCGAATATCAATCCTGCGACCAGCATCCCCCCCCATGTCGCGATATCTCGCTGACAGAGCACGACCTTGTACCCAATTTGATCATTTCCAATAAACTCTTTCGCCTCCCAATAATCATCACCATCCAAACCTGTGGCCTCCCCATACGGCACCAACGATGTATTAGCCGATTCAAGCGGATAAGCAGGTTGATCTCCGAAGAGGAACCATGATCGATATGCTAACTGGTGACAATGCGGTGAATATATCCTTTGAATCCAAAGGCCAGTGCGTGTCTCACCCGCTTTCATCAATAGGGGAGCGGTAAAGGGCAGCCCAACATAAAGAAAAAAGATCAAGTTGATGATCGCTAGCCAATGCTTGGATAGGAAGAGAACGACCTTGTTGAGGATGATCGCGGGTTTACGAGACACCACAACTGCCGCCTGAGGTCGCCGCAATCCGTCCCTGGCTGCTCCTAGCGCTACCTGTAAGTCCGTCGCTGTGAAGAGCGCCTCGAGTTTATAAGGTCCAACTTGCGCGACCGGTACAATCTCCTTGTACCGCTCTTCCAAGACCGGATCGCTATCGATGTCTATCTCCACCAGCTCGTGAGGAAAGTCGGCCTGCAAGGAATCAAGATCAGCCCGTGCTTGGTCGCATAGATGACAATTCTTACGTGTGTATAAAGTGACTCGAATCATTGTTCCGTCTTGATCCTCACCAGGTAGTCATCCAACTGCTTATCCGTCAGAAGACCGAGATGAATAAAGCGGATCACACCATCAGGATCAACAAAGAAACTCGCCGGATATCGTTGAACCCGATATAGTTCCTGAACCTTTGCCCCTGGATCGAGCAGGATGGGAAAGGTCAGATCTAAACCATCAATGAAGAATCGTATGAGATCTTCTGACTCATCATTATTAACAGCCAAAACGGCCAACCCCTCACCTTCTGATTTTTCGAATTGAGTTTGAAAAGTCATCATCTCACGCCGGCATGGTCCACACCAGGTAGCCCAGAAATTTAATAGAACCACTTTTCCTCGAAAATCACTCAAACGGTGGATGTCCCCTTCCAAGTCCGTTAACTCAAAATCCGGAGCTAAATAACCTCTGAAGGGCAAAGCATTATCTTCAGTTTGCTCTTCAATGAATTGATCCACCTCTTCCGTTTCAATCAAGATCGGAGCAGGTTGAAGAGGTAACCGCATCAGTATCACAACCCCAATCGCTAAGCCAAAGAGTACGCCGATTGTTAGAAATATCCAATGTTTTTTCATGCGCAAACGATCACGGATGGAAGTTCATAAACCGATATCAGGAATGATCGGAGCAAATTGCGCAAGCCGCTCTAATGTTCCAGTAATGAGCATAATACCGACTGCGACCAGCAAGATGCCCGTAGCGATAGAAAGATAGCGGATGGCTTGGCTATGACGCTTCATCAATGATGTAACTTGCCCCATCCCTAACGCTGCGAGCAAAAACGGAACCGCCATCCCAACAGAATACGCGCTCAGAAGGATCACGCCCTGCGTCACTTCGCCTGAGAAAAGAGCTAGATTTAGAATTGTCCCCAGAACAGGTCCGATGCACGGTGCCCATCCGGCCGAGAAAAACACACCCATTACTACCGAAGCCAAATAGCCTAAACGTGGATTGGGTTGGACTTGACGGCGTGTATCATAATCCAAAAATGGGATGTTGATGACACCCATGGTATGCAGACCGAAGATGATGACAACCGCACCGCCGATGCGAGCGATCCATCGCTTCACAAAATAATCCCCAATTAAACTCCCTAATGCTCCCAGCGCGGCGCCACCAATGACAAAGACCAGACTAAAGCCAAAAACGAAAGCTAGTCCATGGAGGAAAGTTGTCGTTCTATTGCTAACGACCTCGCCCGATGTTGTTAATGACCTACCGCCGAGATAGCCAATGTAAGCTGGAACGAGCGCGAGTACACATGGGGATAGAAATGATAAAAGTCCCGCAAGTGCTGCAATGCCCATCCAGTAAGGGTTCAATGTTACGGTCGATAGATCCACTTCAGGAGTTCCCTCCGCTTAATCAGATCCTCGCTCGGATCCTGCCTGAGATCCCCGAATTTAGTGGAAAAGGATAACCGATCCAATGGCTTCCGGCAAGGATTCCCGTCCATGCCAGGATATTTTAACTGTGAATCTAATGAAAAACGTCATATGTAGGTCTATGTCTGTGTATCTCTTGTGGATTCAACCTCATCTATGCAAGCCTAAATCCACGCAGCCTGAGGCTATTTGTTACAACGAAAATCGAGCTAAACGCCATCGCCCCAGCGGCGAGCATTGGATTCAAAAAGCCAAGAGCCGCAGCTGGGATGAGTAAAATGTTATAGATGAACGCCCAGAACAGATTCTGTTTGATCGTCTTCACAGTACCTCTCGAGAGGGCAATGGCGCGGGGTACGCCTGTCAAATCACCGCTGACCAAAGTGATCGGTGCAGCGGCGATAGCCACATCCGTGCCTGTGCCAATGCTGATTCCCACATCGGCTTGAGCTAAAGCTGGGGCGTCGTTAATCCCATCTCCGACCATCGCTACGATCTTGCCGTCATTCTGCATAGCCTTGATCTCATCGACTTTGTCCCCAGGCAGTACTTCTGAACGGACGAGGATCCGCCCTCGATCATCCTTGATGTTGATACCAACATCACGAGCGATCGCCTCGGCGGTCTGGCGATTATCACCGGTAACCATGGCCACTTCAAGTCCCATATCCTGGAGCTCAGCGATCGCAGTGTGAGAACCGTCCTTAACCGTATCTGCGATTCCCATCAACCCTGCGATACGCTGATCGATCCCAACGGTCACGACGGTCTTCGCTTCCATTTGAAGCGCTTCCATATTGGATATTAGACCATCGAGTGAAATACCATTTTCGACCATGTATTTTGGAGAGCCAACGAGGACTTGTTTGGCCCCAATTTGTGCTTCAACACCATGACCTGCAACTGCTTGGAAGTGGTCTGGATCTAGCAACTCCAGGCCTCGTTCACCCGCCGCAGCCACGATCGCTTCACCGAGAGGGTGCTCTGAACCTCTCTCCGCACTGGCAGCTATCTGCAATAACTGTTCCTCAGTGCCGTCAAAATCCGCAACCAGGATGTCCGTCACTGCGGGTTGACCTCTTGTGATCGTTCCTGTCTTATCCAAGACCACGGTGGTTAACTGACCCGTGCGCTCAAGAGCCTCACTAGATCTATACAAAATGCCGTATTGAGTGCCTTTCCCGGTTCCCACCATCACCGCCGTAGGTGTTGCCAATCCCATCGCACAAGGACACGCGATCACGAGCACCGCCACCATGTTGATCAACGCACGGGTGAAAGCTGATATTTCCCCCTGTGGGGTTGGTGCAAGGAAATACCATCCGAGAAAAGTTATCACTGCTATGACGATGACAGCTGGGACAAAGATCGAAGAAACTCTGTCCGCTAAACGTTGGATAGGAGCCTTGGTCCCTTGTGCTTCCTCAACAAGACGGATGATCTGAGCAAGCGCAGTTTCTTTCCCCACTTTTGTGGCTTCGAATTTAATCATGCCCATTTTGTTGAGTGTCGCCCCAATGACCTCATCTCCAGGGTTCTTCTCAACAGGAAACGACTCCCCAGTGAGCATCGATTCATCTACCGCTGTTCTCCCTTCGATAACAACGCCATCGACGGGGATTTTTTCACCTGGACGGACGATCACCAGATCACCGATTCGTACTTCATCCGTCGCGACATCCTGCTCGATACCTTCCCGTATTACGCGAGCAGTTTTCGCCTGCAAATTGAGCAGCTTTTTAATCGCCGCGCTGGTGCGGCCTTTGGCACGCGCTTCGAGGAACTTCCCTAGAACGATCAGGGTGATGATGACGGCCGCGGTTTCGAAGTAAAGATGGCCATCGATCCAGCCAAACAAAACGGGCAACGAATAGAAGTAGGCAGCGGAGGAGCCCATGGCAATGAGAACATCCATGTTCGCGCTACGGTTTCTTAGCGCTTTGAAAGCGCCATCGTAGTATTGCCAGCCGACTACGAATTGGACCGGTGTCGCTAGGGTAAACATCAACCACCTGTACCAGTCTGCTTGTACGATGGCTTCAGGGATGATACCCAGATCTCCAAACATCGATAGGAGGAAGAGGGGAACGGTAAAGGATAGACCGAGGATCAAAAGGTTCCTTTGACGACGGATTTCCCGCTCTCGTGCTTGGCGCTCCACATCTTCGATCTGCCCGGTAGATTCAAGCGCTTCAAATCCGGCCTCTTTGATCGCGCGGCGGATCTCGGCTTGACTGACAACGGTTGGGATGTAACGCACTCGAATTCGTTCCGTAGCCAAGTTTGCGGTGGCCTCAGTGATGCCATCCAGCATCGAAAGAGCCCGTTCCAGGCGCCGTGCATCGTTATCATCGCTCAGCCGTTGCAGCACGAGATCGGCTTCGCCTGTGGCGATGCCATATCCTGCGCGTTGGATGCGCTCAACGATTTGTCCCTGATCGACAGTGGACGGATCAAACTCAACACTGGCGCGTTCGGAGGCCAGATTGACACTCGCAGCACGGACACCTTCGAGTTTCTTGATGTTTCTTTCTACGGTGGCGACACAGTTAGCGCACGTCATACCCGTGATCGGCAGCACCAGATGTTGGGTCTTATCAGACATTCAACAAACCTTTTCTGTGTTTGAAGACGTTTTTACTTCACCGGCGGATAATTGATCTCCACCAAGGCAGCTTCGATCTGTTCCTCCGTCGCCGGAGGTTCAAACTCTACCGTCACTTCTCTGGTCACTTGGGAAGCAATTACATTGGAGACACCGATTAGATCTCCCAACTCCATCTGGATCGTGTGTACACAATGCCCACAGGAGATATTCGGAACGTTATAGGTTACGGTTGTCATTTCTTAGAACTCCTAATTAATGATTTAGTTAAACCTTCGAAGCCATCGAGTAGACCTCTGTTATCTCTTTCAGAACGCGTTCCCGCTCTTCAGGGTCTTCTCCACGCACGGCGGTGATCAAGCAGGAATGCAGATGATCGTGAAGGATGTTCTCACTGACCACCCCTAATGCAGCCTGTACGGCTTGTATCTGGCGAATGAGATCGATGCAATAGGCTTCATTCTCGACCATGCGTTGGATGCCGCGAACATGCCCTTCTACGTTCTTCAGTCTGCGTAGTGTGTCTTCCCTGTCCATCTCATTCCTCACTTATACCCCCCCCAGGTGGGGTGGGTACTTATATTCTAACTTAATATATCCGAATTGTCAAATGCGGATCATAGATTAAGGAAAATAATATCTTAACAGCTGGTATACAAGGCAATCGGTACACTTAACTAACTTCCCCGCGAGCTTAAAGCTCGCGGGGAAGTTCATGTCTCCAGATGCAGGGGCGTACGGCCGTGCGCCCCTACTCCCTTTAAACTTGTTGCTTGCACATTAACCCGGCAAGGTCTTTTGGTGCATCCCCCCCGCACCTCTCCTTAACCGAGAGATGGAGATCCTCCCACCTGCGCCGCTCTCTCCTGCTCGGCTCGTTCCGCTAGTTGGGTACGTAAGGTTTTGATGTCCTCGGGCACAATATATGCTGCAACGGCAAACAAGATGGAATCGATAACCCAGGCGGCTATACAGATGATCAAGATCGCATCATGCAAAGAAGATCGTACCGCGATCAAACCTGCTAAGAATGGCGCCAATGCCGCACCTGCATTTTCGATAAAGTACTGGACCGCTAAGGCAGTGCTTCTCACTTCAGGAAGTGTGATGTCATAAACCGATGAGATCACATTGGGTGAAGCAAAGGGGATAAACAGCGCTGTGGCTAAGAGCATGATCAGAAACAGGGCTTGGTTATCTACCGGGATGTTCATGGTGAAATATAACAAGATCGCACCGAGTAGAACCGCTGCGGTGGAGACCAACAGACGCCCTCGCGGCGTCCGCTTGAAAAAGAAATCACCCAAAGAACCACCAACAAAGTAGCCCAATGCCAGGATCAACACCGCTGGAGCCATGGTCATCAAGACCGCATCTTCTGTGTAATTGCGCTCCGTTTCTAGGTAGCGGAAGAACCAATAGGTGATCACATTCCATGGGAAAACACCGAAGAAACCTTGTGCAAAGAGTAGTATGAGGCTTCTCTTGCGGAAAAGTCCTGCAGCAATTCTCCTATCGAACCGGTACACACCTATCTTATCGAGGTCCTCAAGCTCTGGTTCGGCCTTACCTCGTGGCGCTTCACGCACTTTGGTGTAAATCAGCAGCGCGAGTACTAAGCCCAGTGTCCCCGTGATGTAAAACACGCCTCGCCAACCCACAAGTCCACTCAACATCGTCGCTGCGATCAATCCGATCATGTATCCCAACGGCATGCCAAGCTGAAGCAGACCGTAGACCTTCCCACGCATCGAGGGGCCGAAGTAGTCAGCGATCAAGCTGTATAGACCCGGGTAACTGGAGTCATCTATACCCGTCGAGGCACGGCTGATCAAGAACGTGGGGTATGTCGGCGCGATGGCGCTTAACCAAGTCGTTGCACCCCAAATCGCTGAAGCCAAGGCCAGCAGCTTCGGCCTTGCATAGCGATCGTATAAATAACCCCATATTGGGTAGAGGATTGCTGATACAAGCAATGCTCCAGTGAATACCGCACCCATCTCCGCCTCGTTGATCCCGAAGGTCTCCATGATCGGTGTGGTCAAGGGACTGATGAGTAACTTATCAGCTTGGTGCAACAGAATAAATCCGAAGAACAGCGATACGACCAACCAACGGTAGCGTGATTTCGATGACATCGGCTACTCCTCTGGCAATCTAATCCTCAGTTGGAGATTGATGAATAGCATGTCCGGCTTCAGCCGAGGGGTGATCTTTCAACAGGTCTACGCCATGAGGTAAAGCCGGCAGGATGACCGTCAGGTTCTCCTCAACAGCGCGCGGGCTACCAGGCAGGTTGACAATCAGCGTCTTCCCTCTAATGCCAGCAACAGCCCGTGACAACATCGCATGAGGCGTCACTTCCAAGCTCGCTGCTCGCATGGCTTCACCCAATCCAGGCGCCAAGCGTTCGACCACCGCCCGCGTAGCCTCAGGTGCACGATCACGTGGCGAGAACCCGGTTCCCCCAGTGGTTAAAATCAGGTCAACATCACCCGAGTCCGTCCAGCGCTTCAGGTGCTCCTCGATCTCTGCTTGATCATCTGAGACCACATCGAAGCGGATGACGTCCCAACCCTGATCCTCAATCTTCTCCCTCAGCAATGGTCCTGACCGATCCTCATATTCACCACGAGCCGCTCGATCTGAGATTGTAAGAATCCCAACCCTCATTGAATCACCTTCCCCAAGATAAAAAGATCCATCACCTCGCAGCCTAGACTCTCGTAAAAACCAATCGTATCACGGTTATCTTTGGTGATCAGAAGATAGTACTTGTGACAACCTTTAACTCGCAAGCGATCTTCAACCTCTTCCATTAATACACGCCCTATTCCTTCACCTCTTCGCGATGGGTCAACGGCTAAGTGGTAAATCATACCTCTTCTCCCGTCGAAGCCTCCCAACACAGCACCAATAATACGCTCGTCTTCTTCCGCGACCAAAAAGAGATCCGCATCTCTTTGTAGCTTCTTGCGGATCTCTTTGGGATCATCTGAGGGCGATATACGTATCTGTGGGAAACTGTTCTTCCAGAGATTGAGAACAGGTTCTAGATCCTGATCGTAATCAAATTGCCGAATTCTCATTCCTGCTCCCGAGTCTTATTGTAATGCGCGACCTGTAAGAGTACAGATCGCGCAAATTTCATTTTGGGTTCATTCAATGCACCTAGCTATGAAGATCAACTACTCATTCTCACGCGAGCCGTTATTCGGCTTCACCTCCTACCAGAACCTTCCACTCTCCATGGATGCCGTCTTCCGTCACACCGAAATAATATCGAATCCCACCCGGCGACCTCTGTACCAGGTCGTAGCGTTTCTTCGCCCCTCTCCTTTGGACCCGTAAGACCCCAATGTCCCCTAGCCACGTCACTTGTGCTCCCTTCAGATTTTTTGGCAAGGCGGTGTATTGGGAGATGGCGTAGTGCCAAAGTCGTCGCGCGGAAGAACGTGTAACGTTCTTAACAACGTTCCCGTTCCTCAGATCACGCATCGTGTAGTATGAGACACCGTTTCTCTTCTCAAAACCAACGATTTCCACGCCCGTCCGCGGGGGTTGCAGCCCAACTTCTGTAATTTCAACTCCCTCTTCAGCTGCTGGCTCAACTTCCTGTTGGCTGACAACCGATGGAGAGCCACGCACCACAAGCTGTACAATCTCATCTCGCACCGCGAGACCCGTATCGGCCTCGTCGCGGACATAGATCTTATTGTCATCAACAGCGTAGGGCGGGTCCTCGCCGTCTGGCACCAGGATGCGAATCACCTTCTTGCCTTGAGTCTCTTGACCATCCACCTGACAAGCTAACGGAGGGCTGATGCGTTTACTCAATTCCTCTCGCAGCCGACGTATGGAAACGGATGGTTTAGAGACCCCCGCTGGTGCCTTCTTCGGATCAGAGCTGATCCCAACATATAACGTGCCTCCGTTTGTATTGGCGAAAGCACATGCGTCCGCGATGATGGCATATAGCCGACCTCCCCGAACCGTCATGCTCTCGTGGAAGTCTTGTATTATGCTGGGGCCTTCCTCCCTCGCCTGCTGGATAAAATCGTACTCCTCATCCGACGCAGGCCAATGAGGTCTTGTACGCGCGAAATCATTACTCAAAAAGAGTTCCCGTAGAGCATCAAACGAAAACACTGGGAGATTAACCCAAGTTGCCCGGTCGCCCACCCCTAGTTGTTTCTTATCTTTAGGATCGGTTCGCAGTCGATGAGCGTCCGATCCTTGGATACAATGCATCCTTCGCGGGTATTCGGGTTTTGTACCATTGAAGAATTTCGCGGTTGAGCGCCGACCTTTTTGACCCAGGTCTGTGACCTCCAAAGCGTGCAGGTGAGGATCCTGTGTGTAAGCGATTTTCGTCTGACCGCCAAAACCGAAACCCCGCATCGCCACACCATGGGTTGAATTCGCATGAGCTGCGATGGCTAAACCACCCGCTTCATCAATGAGGCGGTATGCCGTTAACACATCACTTGTCGCTCCGACCGTCATGGATCCATTGTCCAATTGATCCGCAGGGATGTTCAGGCTGAGAAGGAGATGCTCAATCTCACGAACGGGTGTTTCGGGTGGGAAAACCCCCAGAATATGAAAGCCAAGGGTGGCCGTAAACTCAAAACCCGGCAGAACAAGAATCTTCTTCAACAAACGGCGGTATTCACTCAATCGTGTTCCTTCTTCCTCTGTTATTCGACCCGATCGCTCGAGGAATTCCAATTGCTGGATCTCCTCCTGCATCTTCCGGTAACCTGCGACTGTGTTGTGATCGGTAAAGGCGATGATATCCAGATTCCTCGCTTCACTCCGATACAAAATATCCAGACAGGAAATATCCGGCTCCTGATAATCGCTTGAAGCCGGAGTATGTAAATGTAAATCCATAAGTCGCCATTGGCGAGATTTAGGCTGTTTCTTTCTCTTTGCCACAATAATTATCTCCCCGCTAAATGGGTTATTTCTATTCTATCCTGCTTTATCTTCACCAACTGTGCCTTTGATAACCTCCACCAACTGCTCAGGTGTGTAAGGTTTGAGCAAAAATGCATCTGCTCCAGCAGCCATACATTGATCAGATACATCCATCCCTGAGGACATGATAATCCTCGTCTTCGCAAGTATGGGATCAGCACGGAGCTGAGTCAACAACTCCAAGCCGTCCAAATCGGGGAGGAAATAATCCATAAGAACAAGATCGGGGCTTTCTGCCTGGATTGTCTCAATAATCGTAGCCCAATCCTGTACCTCAGCAACGTCATATCCGTCCAATTCCAGCAATGTCCTAAGCAGGTAAACCATGGTTACATCGTCGTCGATGATGAAGACTTTAGGCACTTCGATAACTCCTCTAACGTTGTTCGCTAGACACGAACTAATTTGATTTCTTCTTACTCCTACTCGTGCTTGTTTTTCCACGCTTTACAGGCTGGGCTTTCCTTCGCTTGGGCTTCGAATCATCGGTCTTCGCGGCCGCGGGCGATTTCCTTTTCGCCCTCCTCTTGACAGCCTTACCATCCAGCGCTTCATCAATTGCATCAGCAACAGTATCGATAAAGATGAAATTGATCTCTTTACGGACTTCTTCCGGAACATCCTCTAGATCGACCTCATTGCGACGCGGAAGCAGCACCGTCGTCAAACATGCGCGATGTGCTGCCAAGACCTTTTCTTTTATGCCTCCAACCGGAAGGATCTTGCCACGTAAAGTTACCTCGCCTGTCATACCGATGTCTGAACGGACGTAGCGACCCGTTGCCAAGGAGGCAAGCGCTACGGCCATGGTCACACCTGCTGAGGGACCGTCCTTAGGCTGCGAGCCTGCAGGGACATGAAGATGGAGATCATGTTCGTCCCAAAATTCAGAAGGGATCGCAAGTTCATCAGACATCGCCCGAACATGTGACAACGCTGCTTGCGCCGACTCCTTCATTACCTGACCCAAGGACCCCGTGAGCAGAAACTGCTTTGAGCCGGACATCGCTGTTGCTTCGATGAACAGCACATCACCACCGGTTTGTGTATAGGCCAATCCGGTAGCTACACCCGGCAAGGAGATCCTCTCAGCCACCTCCTCAATTCCGAGGAAACGAGGTTTACCGAGGAATTCACGGACTACATCTGGGGTGATGACTATCGTATCGGTTTTCCCCTCCGCAATCTTTGTGGCCACTTTTCGACAGACTCGGCCAATCTCCCGCTCCAGATTTCGAACTCCCGCTTCTCTGGTATAAGAACGGATGATCCCTTGCAGGGCTTCTTCTGAAAACTCGACCTCTTCCGGTTTTAAACCATTCTCACGGATTTGACGTGGAATCAAATAACCTTGTGCGATGGCTGCCTTCTCGCGATCGGTGTACCCCGATAATCGAATCACTTCCATCCGATCAAGCAGTGGAGCAGGGATCGTTTCTGCCCAGTTAGCGGTTGTAATGAACATAACTTGCGAAAGATCGTAAGAAACCTCGAGATAGTGATCCCGAAATTCACGATTCTGTTCTGGGTCGAGAACTTCTAAGAGAGCCGAGGCTGGATCACCACGAAAATCGCGACCCAGTTTGTCTACCTCGTCGAGCATAAACACCGGATTTTTTGATTCGACTCGCCGTAAAGCTTGAAGGATTCGACCAGGCATCGCGCCGATATAAGTACGACGATGCCCGCGTATCTCAGCCTCATCGTGCACCCCACCCAAAGAGATGCGGATGAACTTGCGGCCCATGGCACGTGCGATCGAGCGTCCAAGCGACGTCTTCCCCACCCCAGGAGGGCCGATGAAGCACAAAATCACCCCTTCTCTCTCACGCCGGATCTCGTCCTCTGGCAGCTCTTCCATCTCACCTTTACGCTCAATCTTCAACTTGCGGATCGCAAGATACTCAAGGATGCGCTCTTTGACGTCTTCTAATCCATAGTGATCTTCATCCAACACCGCTCTTCCATTCGCAAGATCGAGGTTGTCTTGCGTACCCTTATCCCACGGGACAGAAACAAGCCAGTCGAGGTAGGTCCGAATGACACCGTATTCAGCAGCTGCGGTTGGTAAGCGAGCTAGACGATCGAGCTCTCGACGAGCTTGCTTCTCCGCCTCCTCAGGCATGTTCGCTTCTTCCATACGCTTGCGGAACTCCTCGACCTCGGCCGCCTGCTCATCTTCCTCCCCGAGCTCGCGTTGGATCGCCTTTAGCTGCTCCCGCAGGAAATACTCCCGCTGGACTTTCTCAATTTCCGTACGCGCTTCCTGTTGGATCTGTTGACCCAGAGAAAGAACCTCCACCTCTCGGCTCAAAATAGTATTAAGGCGTTGTAGTTTGGCGATGGCAGAATCTTCCTCCAGGATCTCTTGGGCTTCCTGGAGTTCCATGCGTTGGTAATTGGCAATGGTGTACGCCACGTGAAGCGGATCATCAAGCAACAAAACGCTGGCGAGAATCTCCTGCTGTAAGGATGGAGCTAGTTCGGTGATTTTTTGAAATTGATCTCTCGCGGCTCTAACCTGAGCTTCGATTTCGACTCCCTCTTCAATTGTTTCCGGCTTCAATTGAATCTTCGCCTTCAGATACGGCTCGCGATCGGTGAATTCACCTAACTCAAACCGTGCCAATCCACGCACAATCAGCCGGATTGTCCCATCTGGAGCACGGAACAACCTTTGCATCGCTGCTACGGTCCCATAGCGGTACAGATCCTCGGGTTGAGGAAGCTCTAACTCCGGTTTTCGCGAGGCAACCAAGCCGATTAATCGTTCACCCGCGACCACGTCATCCACCAATCGAATCGATCGCGGTTGGCCGATGGTTAATGGAACAGCCGTAAGAGGGTATACAACCACCCCTCGTAATGGAAGAATCGGTAGCTCATCAGGAATTTCAGACGTTTCCCTCTCCAGAGAAGCTTGGATAATATCTTCAGTTTCCTTCTGAACCTGAATAATTGAGGAGGATTCTTCCCCCTCTTCTCTTAAAGACCTCTGATTAAAATCAATTTGGTTATGGGAAACCAGGTCTTCTAATGGGTCATCGAATGTACTTAACATCAACTCAATCCGTTCCTGAGAAATATAATCACATATCTTCGCTGATCGGCACCTCTCTAGATTGAGCTTTGGGCAGTATCACCCGCAGGAAACCATCGTTATAGGTCGCTTCAATCTCTGAGGTTTCAATCGGAACCGGGATACGCACCTCGCTCGCAAATTCACCATACGCAATCTCCATCTGATGGTAGGCTTTACGAGGGCTCGTATCTACTCTGACACCTTGGATTGAGAGCACACGTTGGTTGTAGGTTACAGAAATATCCGCCCCCCGCATACCGGCTACTTCCACTACGACAACATAAGCCTCATCCGTCTCTAGGACATCCGTAGGTGGACGCCACGCATGAGATCTTCTTACAAGACGCCATCCAGAGATCCTGGATGATTCTGCAGACCATGGATCGTCCTCAGCAAGCAACTTCAGCTTTACTCTGAGGTTATTGGGTTCCTTCTCGCTCATCGGTTTTCAAACCTTCATCCAGAGGATTACCTTAAATTTAAAGCGTCTCATTCTACCACAGGGTTACTTCCTGGACAGAAAGGCCGCTTCCAGGATAAGACCTCATGTCCAACCACCTCATCTTCTGACGAGTTGATATATGTTTTTCTTACCTAGTTGGCGGCTATTTTTCCGCACTCCAATAGCAGATGAGGTGGCATGACAGTATAGATAAACACCTTGAGCCAGATTGGTGGTTGGACCAAAGGTAAACCTGCGGTAGAATTCTGGTAGCATGGATTGGGTTATCAGCCATGATAAAGGATAGGAGTTGTCTGGATGGATCTACTATCCGTTCTAAGGAATGCTGAGCTCTTCGAAGGCGTCACACCGTACGAACTCGATGCGCTCACGAAAATATGTCAACAAAAGACTTACAGTGCTGGCGATGTGATCACTGCTCAAGGGGACATTGGTGATGAGCTTTTCGTGATCTGTGATGGATTTGTCGAGGTGCTTCGTAGTGACTCGCCTTCTGATCCTTCTCCCAAAGCGATCGTCAACCTGGGTCAAGGACAGATTTTTGGAGAGATGGCGCTTGTCGATCGAGGCCCCCGCTCAGCGACAGTACGTGCAATATCAAAAGAAACTATCGTTCAGGTTATCCGACGCGATGACTTTGAAGAACTTTGTGAGAAGAACCACCATCTGGGATATATTGTCATGCGCAACATAGCTGCTGACCTATCGTTTAAGTTGCGGCATCAACACCTGACCAGCCAGTGAGGGTTTTCTTGTGCCTGCAAATTACAAAGTCAGTTACGTCGTAAGAGGAGAGGATCACCCCGGGGCCATCGTCAATACCGATCAACGACCTTTGGTCGGAGATCGTATTATATTGGGGGAGCGTGAGTTCACTGTTCTCGAGGTGATCGACCTTATCCCTCCCCGTGGTGACTTCCACTACCTCCACGTCACCATCCAACAGGCTGAGGATTAAGCATTTTTCAGCAGTGAGTTTACATAAAACTACCCTCTTGTAGTTATGAGGGTATTCGTAGAAGTGTGGGTATAACCCACACTTCTTTTAATGGGATTTAATTCTCTAAGCTGATCCTTATGTGTGTTTTCAGAAATGTAAAGGGGCGGAGAAGAGGAACTAGATATCGATCTCCATCAAATCTTGGGCTAGTTCAACCTCACCCGGGTATGTTTCTTGAGCTTGAGCCACTAATTTTTCTGGCTTCTGTTTTCCTAAATGATAATGGATCAACATCAAACGACCTACCTCAGCTTCACGCGCAATTGCGCCGGCTTGCGAGGCCGATGAGTGTCCAACAATCGCACCAGTGGCTTCATGGATGAGAATATCCGCTCCGCTAGCGAGTCGGACAACCGAAGGGCAAGGTTCAGTATCGCAAGAATAGGCGATTGTCCGTCCGCCATCCCTCGCTTCGATACGCAAACCGATAGTGGGAACAAGGTGCCGAACAGGAGAAGAGAAAATGACTAAACCCTCCTTCTCCAGCACAAGGACTCGTTCGCTCTCCGGTAAACGATGGAATGCTACAGGGAAAAACTGTGGCCAATTATCCCAATGATAGAAGCCCATCATGTCTTCAATCCGCTCAAGGCAGTGATGCAGACCATAGATCCTAAGTGGGTCTTTACGACCTAATTGCCACATATTCATTAATAACAGCGGCACACCACTGACATGATCAGGATGGAAATGCGTGACGATAAGATCGGAAATCGCTTCAAAAGGAATGTTCGCTTTAGCGAGCCGCACACTCGGTGTCCCCGGACAATCGATCAAAATGACACCTTCTGTGTCGACGACTGCCATATGGGTGTTATCGTGATCGATATCGGGCACAGAACCCGCGGATCCAAGGATGACTAATTTGGCCATGCGATGATCATCCCCCCAGGAGGGACATAGCGACCCTCGGTGTGATGAATACCTCGACCGCGGCAGCAGCGAGAAGCAAGGGCAAGACAAGACCAAGACCTACCCTCGCCCACTCGCCAAGTGCTTTTATCCAACCCTCACTTAGAGACTCCCCCTTCGGTACGCTGAGGACGGCCATACCCAATCGAAGGATGGTAGCACAAGCTATAACGGCCATCGGAATTTCAAGCACAGCGTGCGGAAGCACGAGCGCGGTTAGGAATTTTAGCTTATCACCACCAGCAAGTGCAACATTGCCTGCGAAGTAGCCGATGATACCAATTGGCACCATGAGGAGTATTTCAGCTAAAACTCCAAGCGTAAATGCTCCTAAGAGTGTCGCCAGTAAAAGAGCACGCACATTATTTAAGACAATCCAACGCCATGTCTGACCGGTGAAAAACCCAAAATATCTGAACTGAGATTCTAGTCCCTGGTTATATTGTCCAATGTCGACATACTCTGGTGGAAGTGTAAAAGTCTCTGCAGATTGATACCCGACGGAATAAGCTACATAGAACAACCCAATTGTGAGGAGTGCAGCGACCTTAATGAGTGGCAGAGAACGTGTGAAGATATCTCGATACCACTCGATCAATGTTGTCGCGCCTCCCGTGAAGGCTACCCAGAATTTTCTCAATACCCAACGAAGATCGATCGTGTCGAATTCGTTGCCCAACAATTGTTCTCGATTAAACAAACGTAATCCCATCCTGCCAAAAACCAGTGCGATTAACACCAATACCAAAACAATCCACCATAAAACCTGGTATCTCCCCCAGAACATGACCATGCTTTCAAGAATGATCAGCTCTGCGACCGGAACGATGATAAAGGAAGCCAAGAGATTGGCCGCCCGAACTGAGGTCGTCTGCGATGATATTACAACTGCACCACTGACCATCACGATCGCCTGCACCGTTGTCAAGGCCAGGATCTGAATTAACAATTGCGGTTCTGGTCGCCATCCGGTTTTAAGGACCAATCCCAGTAGATAAACGAATATACCGAGATAAGCTGCACCGAGTGGAGGAACGAGAGAAGCGATCATCTTACCCAAATACAATTGACCATCTGTAAGAGGTGTCGCCAAGAGAGGCTCCAGCGACAACCGTTCTCTCTCTCCGGCAAAGCTTTCTAATGCGATGACCAGGGAGATAGAAATCGGGAAGAAACCGACAATCATCAGAAGGAAGGGAACCAACCGTTCACCGATGATCGGCGCGCCGTATCGTGTAACGAAGTCCATTGCTTGCTGAGCGGTGAAGTTCATCAACATTGGGAAGAAAAGCGTCAGGATCATAATGGGCATGAGAATTCGCCAATCACGCAAATGATCTTGAATCTCCCTCCTTGCGATGATCAGCGTTCCATTTAAGGTTTCGAGTGTCCGGTCAACCACCATGGTCACAGTTCGCCTTCCAGGCTGGTGTTCTCTCCCACCACTTGGAGGTAAACGTCCTCCAAGCTTCGTTCAACCTCTGAGAGCGTGATGACTTGAACACCTGCCTGAGCCATTGCATATAAGACTTTAGGATTAACGCGATCAGGATGAGAAACTCGATAACGCAGCCAATTCTCACCCATCTCCATTGGTTCCAACTCTGAGGGCAAATACTTCATCACACCATCCAGACGATCTACCAATCGAAGCTCCATGATGGGCTCACCGAGCAACCTTCGTTTCAGCATCTTGGGTGTATCATGGGCGATGATTTGACCTCTGCGGATGATAGCAATCGAATCCGCCAGCTCTTCTGCTTCATATAGGTTATGGGTACAAACCACAATCGCTCGTTTGGAAGAGCGTATATTACGAATACTCTCGCGGACCAGATGTGCACTCGCTGGATCCATAGCCGAGGTTGGCTCATCCAATAACAAGACCGCCGGGTCGTGCAATAACGCTCGCACTAAGGCGAGTTTTTGCCGCATTCCTTTCGAGAACTGTCCTAATCGCAGACGCTTTGCATCACTCAATCCATAGAGATCGAGTAATTCATTTGTCCTTTGCTCAATAACCGATGGGGGAAGACCGTGCGTGCTCCCGAAAAACGCTAAGTATTCATGAGAACGCATGCGGGTGTAAAGCCCATGGTGTTCTGTCAGGAAACCGATCGAACGACGAACTTCTATGGGTTCTTCAACCGTATCGAAGCCTTTAATCAACGCTCTGCCTCGAGTTGGGCGGAGGATTGAAGCCAGCATTCGAATGGTGGTGGTCTTTCCAGCCCCATTGGGTCCGAGAAGCGCGAGAACCTCCCCTGCCTCCACCCGCAAGGACACGTTATCAACCGCGACTAGGTCGCCGAATTGCTTGGTTAAATCGTACGTTTCAATCAACGCTGAAGTCATGGATATCACGGTGAATTATAGCAACCAGAAAATGATGGGACAATCAACCACCATTCCCATGGCTGATCCCTAGTATTTGCACGACCTCATCGGATTGCAGAGACGGTCATAGGATTGTGAATGGGAGCTTGAGGATCATGCAGATCGTCTTATCGGTTTGTGACGGAGCACGAGAGCGACGCCACTAACAATTGCGACGAGAAGCATAAAGGCTTGATTGAAATTAATCCCCCACATCGGCACATAATCCAATCGCAAGAACTCAAGCAAAAATCGTCCCAAGGGATAGGTGATGAGATAAACGAGAAAGAGATCTCCCTCTTTTAACCTCTGAGGATGCTTTCGCCATAACCACAACAACAAGATCGCATTACCCAAGTTCCAAAGGGATTCGTACAAGAAAAGAGGGTGAAAATATTCGTAATTCTTATATCCATCAAGACGGTTCTCAGGTCTGATAAAGATCTTCCACGGCAGATCTGTCGGAGGACCGTAAAGTTCCTGGTTGATGAAGTTTCCCCACCGGCCGATAGTCTGAGCTAAAGCCACACCTGGAGCAGCAACATCCAGGATGAGACTGATGTTCAAATTGCGCCGTCGAGCAAACAGATAAAGGCCAACAACCCCTCCCGCGATCGCGCCAGGCATTCCCAACCCACCTTCCCATGTGGTCAAGATCGCCAATGGATGGGTTAAGTAGTATCTGGTATCAATTCCCTGATCTAGAAGGCTTTGGGATGGCGTGAAGATATGCCATATTCGGGCTCCTATCAGGCCAAAGATCAACAGCCAAATTAAACCATCCCAAACCAGATCGGTATCCTCACCTCTTTCTCGCAACAGTCGCCGCGCCAGGAGGGTGGCGACGATCGCACCAAACATAATGATCATTCCGTAAAAACGGAAATAAAGAGGACCAATATGAATACCATATGCATCAACACTCATCTGATTTCACCTTTATTGTTTATATACCTGTCGTCGAACGAAGTAGATTCGCTGGAAAGCGGTGATGTTGGCCAAGATGGCGACGATGGCGATGCCGACTTTGGGTATGCCAAACACCAAACTTGGCGCCAAAACAATATATCGCTCGGCTCGAGTGAGGATCCCCCCTTTGGCTTCGAAATTTAGGGCTTCCGCTCGCGCTTTTACATAGGAGACCAGAACAGACCCAGCGGCAGCACCAAATATAAGCCAAGCCCAAACAAGCTCTGCCTGCTGTAGATAATGGACCAGCAACCCACCGTAGATGATGAGCTCAATATAGCGATCGGTTACTGAATCGACGAAGGCTCCAAAATCTGAGGCCTCTCCGCGCAAACGCGCCATCGTGCCATCCAATGCATCGAGAGGGCCCATGGCGAGGACGATCAATCCGCCAACGAGGAAGTTTCCCTGAGAAAGGAACATCGCACCGATGAGGTTGCCAATTAAACCGGTGAATGTAAGCGTGTTTGGCGCAATTCCGAGATGATTTAGAAAAGCGCCGATGGGATCCACGACATGCTTGAATCTAATGCGGAGATACTCAGTTAGGGTAAGTTGCGTCTGCTGTGCGGGATCATCTGCACGCATGGATTTCTCCTCTGGGAATTACTCGATGAAATGCTATCGCACGAAAATGGCGGCGTCAAGATTCCTCGTCTTCATCATCCACGGGTGACAGCGGATCTTCATCGTCACCGATCAATACCTCACGTGTACGACCACCACTTTGGGCCCTACCAACAACACCTATCTCTTCCAACTCATCCATCAAGCGCGCTGCTCGAGGGTATCCGATCCTCAGCCCTCGTTGTAATAACGAGGCGCTTGCTTCTCCCCTTTGTTGTACAAGCTCAATCGCTTGTTCAAGGATCTCATCGCGATCTTCCATGGCAGCCTGTTTGGCGATCATCTCCTCCCATGGTACGGGTTGTTGATCCTCGAGGGTATCATCAAACTCCTTCTGCCAGTAATCGATCAGCTGCTCAATCTCTCGGTCATCGACGCTCACGCCTTGAAGACGTACGGGAACTCCTGCCTCTGGTGAGAGAAAGAGCATATCACCTCGACCAAGTAACGTCTCTGCCCCCACGGTATCGAGGATAACCCGTGAATCTACGCCCGAGGCAACGGCAAACGAGATCCGGGCAGGGAAGTTTGCCTTAATCAATCCTGTGAGGATATCTGTACTTGGGCGCTGTGTTGCGAGGACAAGATGGATCCCAGTCGCCCGCGCCATTTGTGCCAGTCTAACCAATGTGCTCTCAGTCTGATCAGGAGCCATCATCATCAAGTCTGCCAGCTCATCAATCATCACAACAATGCGCGGTAAGCGTTCTGCATCTTTTCTGCGCCGGGTTTTCCGGTTATAGGTCGCAATATCTCTCGCTTTGGCTTCTTCAAGTAACCGGTAGCGGCGATCCATCTCCGCCATACACCAACGTAAGACCACAATAATCCTTTCCAGCTCAGTCTCAACTTTCCCAATTAGGTGGGGTAATCCGTTAAATCGCAGCAACTCCACCATCTTGGGATCGATCATGACCAAACGAAGATCCTCCGGTGCATTCTCGAACGCAAGGCAGGCCGCGAGCGCTGTAATACAAACCGATTTTCCTGATCCCGTTGTCCCGGCGATAAGTAAGTGCGGCATGGCAGCCAAATCTGCTGCCACAGCTGCGCCTGATACATCTCGACCCAATGCGATCGCCAATGGAGACGAGATTGATTGGAAGGCTTCTGACTCCAGCACCGGTCTAAGGCGGACCAACGATGGTCGCCGATTGGGAACCTCTATCCCGACGAAGGACCTTCCAGGAACAGGTGCTTCAATACGGAGAGTCGGGGCAGAAAGTGAGAGAGCTAGATCGTTCGCCAACCCTGAGATTTGGGATACGCGGACCTTCTGCCTACGCGTTTCCCCTTCAGTATTTTTGTGTTCGATATATCCCGGCTCAACTGCGAATTGTGTCACCGCTGGACCGGTCCGAAAATTAACTACCCTCACTGGGAGACCGAAATCCGCCAGAGTTTTTTCGATCAATCCAGCGGTAAGATTGATCTCCTTTGAAGTGACGCGGCTTAATTTACCTCCATCGAGCAACTCGAACGGGGGGAGCCTCTCCTCTCGGCGAACACTACGCGCCGGCCTTTCATCCGGCAAATCATCTACCTTGAAGTTCTTACGATAAGCGCGTGGTAATCGAGTGGTGGGTTTGGTTATCGCAGGGGTGGTCGTTTCAGGACGAACAACGACTGAGATAGCTGGATCGCCCTCCTCCACAGGCACTACATCCCTTAACCTCTTCCGGTCCAGATTTTCTATCCAGCTCCACAATCGAGCCCACACACCGTACAAACCATAAACACCGAAGATCAACACGGCTACGATGAGGATAATCGTTCTCAGGACTGAACCTAGAATATCCTCGAGTACGATTGAGACACCCCAGCCAATTAATCCTCCTCCGTATCCAAGCTCGGCGCGTGGCAACTTCATGCCATCAAAAACCGACAACAATCCCAAAAACCCAACAAACCAGATTTCAATAGCGATCACACGCGACCAATTGACGCCGGTATAGATCCCTTGGCGGTGGCGCACAAGCATCACTGCGCCAATAGCCAAGATGACAGGAACGAGCACCGCTCCGAAGCCAAGCCAGCGATTGATGAGAGATATCCAAGGGTCAATCAGTGTGCCATGTGTCAATCCAAAAAGACCTAGAACCGTTACGATCGCCATGGCGCTGAGAGTGACGGTTCCTAAGTCGTCAGCGTAGTCAATACCTCGTTCCAGCAAGGCCCACCAAAACCCTTGTGCGTCCCCACTAAACCTGGTTTTCTCCCCTTTCGAGGAAGTGGATTTCTTTGGCTTACTCTTGGCCATGAGTTAACTCAGTAGATAAAAACAAAGACCGGGCGGAATAGGATCGCCCGGTGCTCCTTTTCCATCGTCGGCGTTAAAAGGGGATGGGAGCCTCGGGGTGTTCAGAGGTTGCTTCGGCTTCCGTCCCCTCCTCCTCAGCTTGCGGTACCTGCCGCAGGCTTAACCCTAAACGGCGCTCCTCGGCGTCGATATGGATGATCCGCACCCGAACCTGTTCGCCCTCACATAAAACATTGCGAGGATGGAGAAGGTTCCCATCTCCTAACTCTGAAACGTGAATCAACCCTTCCAAACCGTCCTCGATCCCGACGAAAGCGCCGAATTTAACCACATTCGTAACTACACCCTCAACGATCTGATCGATCTTGAATCGATCCTCAACTGTCGCCCAAGGGTCAGGTAATAATTCTTTCAAACTAAGCGCTACCCTCCCCTGATCCCGATCGACCGAGAGAACTTGGACATCTAATTCTTGGTTACAACTTACGACATCTGCGGGATGCCGTACCCTTCCCCATGACAATTCGGAGACATGGATCAAACCTTCAACACCACCGAGATCGACGAAAACACCAAAGCGGGTGATGTTGGTCACAGTACCCTTGATCTTTTCTCCGGGTTGGAGGTTCGCCAAAAGTTCGGCACGCGTGCCTGGTCCAGCCAGGGCAGCCCTTTCCGAAAAGACGAGACGACCACGTTCATGATCGTACTCAATCACCTTCAGGCATAGTTCCTGACCGACCAACGATGAAAGCTGTTCATTCCGCATCTCATCGTCATTGAGAGGTTCAACAGCGACCAAGTGTGAAACTGGGATAAAGCCCCGGAGGCTTTTTGCCTCCACGAGCAAACCACCTCTGTTATAACCAATTACGGCGAGGTCAATGGTGTCATCCTCATCATAGAGCTCTTTTGCCCAAGCCCAATCTTCTGGTGATCCATGGACTTCGTTTTTATCCCCCTCCGGTCCGCTTACTTTAGGTCGTTCAATCGCTCTTTGTCTGCCTTCATCCTGAAGCACCGCTGCCCACCACGATTCATCCATGGGTTCTGGTGCACCATCCCCCTCCCACCCCAAACCTTCTTCCATCTCCATTGTCAAACCTCATTCCGTCCATACGATAACGATTAGGTCCTGGTTTAAACCAGGCGTAGGATACCCAAATCCATAGAAAGTGCAAGCCGTTATCCATCCTCAGTTAAGGATCCCTCAGTAGTTTCTGAGGCGACTACCTCGCGTTCCATTTCAGCAACTGCCCGTGCCACCTCCTCTATCGCTACACGTTGCTTTCGGTATAGATCTGCTTCAGACATCGCCAAACGCATCGCAACATCACGGACTTTCCTACCTTGAAGGAATTTCATCTCCAAAATATTGTACAGCATCCATTCCGCTGTGAAGCGTCGATCTCCTTCGGGTCGTACTCGTTCAATTGCCTGCCTCAGAATTGCGCGAAGAGCATTCACTGGATTGCCATCGTGCTCCTGAGCTGCCCGACGTACAACTCGTAATTCAAGCAGCGGGCTACGCGTGAGTCGAGGTCCACCCCAATAATGCCCCAGAGCTTCCTTGACGAGATTCGTAACCTCCTCCTGGGTATGAACCCCATCCATGGACACTGTAAGAGAACCCGCTCTCCCGTACAAAGCCGCCGCTCTCAATCGTTGAATTCCCTCAACTTCAGGCACTAACCGATCAACCGCACTAAACACCTCCCGCTGCAATATGCGGTCAGCCAAAGCAACGGTCGCGCGCTCAACCAGGACCTTTAACCGTGCTTCTTCTTCGGGGCTGAAATTAGGGATATCTGCACGAGCATAGAGCCCAAACAATCCCACGATTTCCGGAGGATCAGCTAGGCGTAACGGGATCAGCCAGTAAACGTCCCAGGTAAACACAGAACCCAAGAGTTCAAATCCCGTTTTCTCGTCGGTCACCAACAAAGGTGGTAGATCCTCCGCATTGCGTAGCGGATCATGTGAACCTACGGCGACCTCCAGCTCTAGGCCTTCCTTACCGAGAACCGCAACAAAAGCCGATCCCACGCCCATTACATCACAGGCAGCGTTAAGCACCGATTCTAGAAACTGTTTTACATCCCCAGAAGTGAGCAATCGCTCTTCCAACAATTGAAGCCGTGCCACATCGCCTCGATCCTCGCCGTAAAAGAACCACCGTTCAATCGTTGGACGGATCAAGGTAATCACATACTGAAGGAGCAATATCACAGCAACCATGGTAAACGGGACCGCTCGGCTATTCTCAACGCCGAAGCGGATACTTAATCGATTCACAACCACGGTAACTGCCAGAACCGTTGAGGCAACTACCGGACCTCTTAAAATCCATTGGAAAAGACGACTCTTGACGACGCGGTCCGGAAAACTCACCCCAAAGTAAGCGACGGTATAGGTGATCATCACCATCTGGATGGCGACACTGATGTTTATCAGAACGAGTAAACCCCAAAAGATCTGCGGTTGAGCCGCTAATCCAGGGCCTCCGATCATCAAGAATGGGAATGAACCGAGCAAGGGACCAATGGAACCGATCAACAAATATCGCATACGCCGCCTACTTGCGCGTGTTAAGCAGCGTTGATAGGAACGCCATAAATTTACCCCGGCGAATATGAGGATGGTGAGTGAGAAGACCAAAAAGAGCGGGAATAAAGTCCCTGGTCGTAAGTATGCGACTGAATCGCTGAACGCTAACTCACCGGCGACCAATTTGGTCAAACCTGCGGCAGCTAAAGTCAGCCCTCCACCAAGATAGCTAAGGAATACAGTGAAAATCCGCCTTCCCCGAGATGGACGTCCTGTGGCTTCTAAAAGTGCATCTGAAAGATGGAGGTAGGTCGCTGGAACAAAGGCGATGCCAACCCACTGAATTCGTAACCAGAGTTCAATTTCGCTATCGGATTGCGCCAGGCTGGTTAGCACATCACCAAAATAAACGAGGGTGACACATGACAACAAGAGGGTGAGCGACCTTGCGACACGCTCTCTTACATTAAAAGTCAGGGCGTATAAGAGCAGAGAAAAAGCAGTGATCGCATTTCCGGCATTTAAAATCTGGTTGAATACGAGTAAGGTGGCGAGTATCGTTTCAGACATCGATCGTTTCTATGTTCAATGCAACTCAAGCGAGAAGAAAACCGCAATATCTTGCTCAGGGTAGTATTGATCACTGTAACCGGCGAAAACGAAACCAAGTTTTTTGACCAGATTTATGGCGGGGTAATTCTTGCTCTGCATCTCGATAAACAACTTCGTCAAACCATGTTCACGACACCAATCTCTAGCCGCTTGGATCAGCCGAGTAGCTACCCCTTGTCTGCGACAACGCAAGCTAACAACCAAGTCAATAATCCACCCTGAGTCAACTGCGGGTCCTTGAACAAGTGAGACATATCCCAAAGGCTCACCTTCGATTTCGGCTATCAAGAGGGCTTCTCGCAGCACCCATTCGTCCGCTAATCGATCTGGATCGCGCGGGTACGTAACTCGCATTGGCCTAGGAAGACGAACCTCGCGAAAGGTCACCCCTACTTCGTCCGGTCCGCGATCAGAGGACATCTGCCAAACGTGATCGGTACTGTAACCATGATCGAGAGACATCAAGGCAGGGATATCACCTGAATTCGCACGTCGGATTATATATTTCTCTGTGTCCATATTTATGACTCCACCGAAAAAAAGTCAATCGCGAGAGGAGGACCATTTTATGTGAGGCCGTGGATTACGATCGTACCCTACATCGAACCCTTCCGACGCCATGAGTTTTTTTCAGTGTTCCTATTCCTTTTAGATCAGTTCACAAATTACGGTCATCACATGCGTACAATTATGACTCTTGATCTCAATCCGTGGAACTTCACCTCTTCATACACCTGATCAGGGTGAAGGCAGGACCCGCAGCCGGATTTCGCAAGGAAGTGGCGCATTTCCTGCCGCATCGGTAACAACAAGACGAAAGGCGTAATCGCCTGGGATCACCAAGCTGGTGTTCCAGGTACCCAATTCATCAGTTATATCGCAGAATTCACACACTCGCTGGGTGCCTGCTGAAACCGGAATCCACTCGATATCAGGGGATAACCTTCGATACTCGAGCTTATAAAATGCAAAATTCTCTATATTTGCTGCTCCTAGAATCGCAACCACTCCGCTCACTGAATCTCCATCTTTTGGATTCGTAATTGTTGCAGTCGGGTTCTGACAGCCAGCGCTATCAACCGTCAAGGGGTCGAACGGCGTTGCGGTGACAAAATCCTCCGTTAGTGTTTCTATTGCATCCTCTGGTGTCGCGAGTAAAGAAACCGTAGGTAATGGTGTCTGGCGAGTGGAGAGGGGCAGCGCTGGACCTGCAAAGGTCGCTACCACAAAAGTCGCCGCCAACGCGGCGATCACAAGAGCCAACATTGCCCCCGAACGGATCAACATACTCATTGCGCGCTCTCGTTCTAAGGCAAATACGGCTCGTCGGAGCTCGCGATAGGAGCGGAAAATGGATCGAAAATAAATCAATCCAGCCAACGCGAGCAGCAAATATATCCAGGTCTGTTGCTCTTCCACGAAGAGCAGGATTTCATCCATGGGTCATCAGCTTAGAGCTGACGGAGGACCCCCCTAATCAATACCGACAGCCTAGGTGCAATTACCACTCCTGCTTTTAAGACTTCCTCATGTGTGGTGATCGTCTCACCATCCAGATTGGCTTTATTGCTGATTCCTGAGACCCCAAGCACCCTCATACCGCCATGACGAGCAACGGTCGCTTCTGCTACGGTTGACATCCCAACTGCGTCCACCCCGATGCCTCTCAGGAATCGTAAATCCGCAGGGGTTTCAAAGGTCGGGCCACCAAGGCAAATATAAATCCCTTCACGTAACGGGACCTCGTTTTCCGTGGCAACTTCTCGGGCGAGAGCCATTAGATCTCGATCATATACCTGACTCATATCTGGGAAGCGAGGACCATACTCATCCAAGTTTGGCCCTCGTAAAGGCGTAAGCCCAGCCATTCCTATTAGGTTGATATGATCCGTGATTAACATCAACTCCCCTGGGATGAAATCCGGGTTTACAGCGCCTGCAGCGTTCGTGACAATGAGAATTTCAGCTCCCATGCGTTGCATGACTCGGACCGTTAGTCCAATTTGGGCCATGCTGACGCCCTCATAGTAGTGTGCTCGCCCTTGTAATACAAAGACCGATTGCCCCTCTAACTCGCCAAGGACGAGAAGACCGGCGTGTCCTTCCACGGTTGAAGCCGGCCAACCAGGTATATCTTCTGAAGGGATTTTTACCGCCGCTTCAATAGAGTCTGCCAATGCTCCTAACCCGGACCCCAAAATCATACCGATTCTAGGCTTGATGGGAGTCTGTTCTCCTATCGCATGGGCGGCGGTGTCGATATCTTCTCGCGTTAAGAAATTCATCCCACTACTCCGATGATTCCTGTCTCGGATTTCGACGTCCGATCCAGATCGCATTAGGACTCGATAATCCTAGAAATTGTTGCACTTCACGTCGGGATTTTCCCTGATCGAGGAGATTCTTTGTAAGCGTGTGTCGTAATGTTTTTGGAGATACATCACTCCCGAGACCAGCGATTTCAGCCCACTTCTTGACAACCAACCATAGACCTTGACGGGTAAACGGTTTGCCCCTTTGATTCAGGAAAAAGGCCTTTTCACGCGGATTACGCATCATGTGTGGGCGACCCTTCGTCACATAAACGCGCATCGGTTCCTCTGCGAACCCTAATGGAACTGGCTGATCGCGGGACTGCGGTCGGTAGACCTCGTTGCGGCTAAGATCAACATCCTCTAGACGCAAAAGGATGACTTCAGCAGCGCGAAACCCTGTTGTGAGAATAAATGCAAGAATTGCTCGATCGCGGATGGCACGTGGATTATCGAATCGGATTGGTGCTTTCAACAAGGCTTCTGTTTCACCCCGTGAAAGAATGCGAGGTTCACTTCTTAGTGAGGGGGGAGAGGCAAGTTCGTCTGAATAATGTGGGTATCTGATTCCTTCGATGTCCCGCAGAAATTTTATGAAGGAACGGACGGCTGCGATTTTTCGGGAAACGGTCGCCGGTTTGTATCCTTGCCCCTGCAGCCACCCGACGTATGCTGCCAATGTGTCAGGATTTAACCCATCAGGTGCAACGGCTCCCGCTTCGCTGACTTGAACCACGTGGTTGAATTGCAGTAGATCAGCTCGATATGCCTCTATCGTATTGTTGGCACAACCTCGCTTTTCATCCAGGTGGGTGAGAAAGCGAAGGATGGCATTCTCCATCTAACTCACCATACCCCATAAAATACCATTCAAGTCATTATACCACTCGCGTCCATTTACTTACCATAAGTGAATGGATCGAAAGCTATGAAGATGTTGCATTCGCATTTCAGAGATTCCTAATCTTGCCTCGTGGTTATTTTGCAGGGATCTTGACCACTTAAATGCCCACACCAAGTAGCCATTTGAGCTAACATCAAAGAACATCACTCATTATGATCTTGAAGCCAAATATCCCTAGTAAGAACTTTAGAGGCTAAAGATCGGTGCAGTAAGCCAAGCCAACTGTGCCCGGTCCAGCATGGGTTCCGATCACCGGAGTGACCTCAGACCAGATCGTTTCTACTGGGTTGCAACGCTCCTTCGCTTCATTGAGGAGAGCACGTGCTTCTTGTTCCGCAGCCGCATGTAATCCAGCGATGCGTACGTTTGATTGGTTCGCCAGTCGTCCCTCAACAACTTCTAAGAGTCGTTTAATCGCCTTGGTCTTCGTGCGGATGTTTTCCACAGCTTCAACACGCCCCTCTTGAAGTTCAAGCAGAGGCTTGAGGCTGAGGGCTGTGCCAAACAAGCGCTTTGCACCGCCTATTCGACCGCCACGATGTAAGAACTCAAGCGTATCGACGACGAACATCACCCCTGTGTGCTCCTTCGCCTTGCGTGCCAGTGCGACAACCTCGTTGAAGGATTTTCCTTCTTCAACTGCCCTCGCAGCCGCTAGCACCTGAAATCCCATGGACATTGCCACGTCCAGTGAATCGATCACCTCAATGGTGGCATCGGGGAAAAGAGCTTTCGCCTGCTCAGCTGAATTCATCGTCGCGGTGAGTTTGCTAGAACCCACAATTGCGACGATAGGACGACCTTCCGGTACTAGAGCTTCAAAGATATCTTTGAAACTTGCTAACGTTGCCTGGGAAGTTGTCGGCATCTCCTTCGATGTCTTCAAGCGAGTGTAGAATTCTTGAGGCGTGATATCAACACCATCGAGATAAGACTCATCCCCCCAAACCAAGACCTGTGGAGCGACTTTAATATCATATTGATTGATAAGTTCTTCCGGCAGCGAAGCCAGACTATCTGTCACGATTGTAATTCGCGACATATCTCCTCCCTCCTTTTCATGCGTGAAACGATAGGCCGTTCAATAGGATTGAACACCATGCCAATTCAGAAGTTGCTTGAGAGGGGATTTAACCTCGCGCGCGTAACCACTTGTGCACGCGATCATAAGGCCAGCTATTAATCACCGATCCTGATTCAACCCATGCTCGTCGCGCAACACCCACACCATACTGTTGGAACGCATAGTGTTCTGGATGATGAGCGTCCGTACTCACGGCAAGCAGACACCCCAATTCCACCGCTCGACGGGCGTGTAAATCAGACAAGTCAAGCCTTTCAGGATTCGCGTTAATACTTAGAACCACCTGATGTTCAGCGGCTGTCTCTAGAATGGCTTCCATATCAAGATCGGCTGGGTCACGAGAGCCGATCAGCCGACCTGTCGGGTGCGCGATCATGTCCACATGAGGATTACGAATAGCTTTCATTAAGCGGGGCGTGATAATTTCTCGCGGTTGACGAAGGGAACTATGCAATGAAGCAATGACGAGATCCAATTCGCCTAGGACCTCGTCCGGGTAATCCAAGCGACCATCCGCGAGGATCTCTACTTCAACACCATGAAGGATATGGATATCATCTCCTACTGCCTGTTGGATCTCATTTATCGCCTCACGTTGTTGTCTAAGACGATCAGCGTCTAATCCTCTAGCAACCCCAAGGCTTTGTGAATGATCCGTGATCGCAAGATACTGTAGCCCATAATCCTGAGCTGCTCTGACCATCTCTTCTAAGGTGCATGACCCATCACTCCAATCGCTATGAGTATGTAATTCCCCCCTCAGATCATCTAAAGCAATCAACTTTGGAAGGCGATCTTCCAACGCTGCTTCTACTTCTCCACGGTCCTCTCGGAGCTCAGGTGGTATCCAGGGCAGTCCGAGGGTGCGATAAACCTCTGCCTCCTCCTCACATGTGATTTCCGACCCGTCCTGCTTCTTAAAACCATGCTCAGAGAGTGATAACCCTTCTCGTTT
>CP070708.1:2057935-2076043 GCA_020350285.1 Anaerolineaceae bacterium | reverse complement strand
CCCTCCATCCATCCAAATTTATATTCCCGAAAACCTTCTCGAGGTTCGGGGATCAATCCTAACGCCTCACCTAGGATCTCTGCAGTCTGCATGGCGCGCCCTAGGGGACTGGAGAACAGCGCGGCGAAATCCTCCCCCCTTAATCTCTGAGCTGCTGACCTTGCTTGTGATCTTCCTTTGGGGCTCAGAGGGCTATCGAGTCGCCCTCCGTGTAATAACCCTAGCTCGGTCCACTCGGTTTCCCCGTGTCGTACCAAGACCAATTCTGTACGATTGATCATTCGGGCAGCTTATCCACTACACATCGGAAACCGATAAAATCATTTCTTCGATGAGGCGTGTGCATGCGTCGTGCGTGCGTGCGAGCTTGTTCCGCACCATCCAACCAATTCCCGCCTCGCAAGGGCATTCGTATCGGAGAATACTTACCACCCATCCACTCAAAAACATTGCCAGCCATTTCAGCAACACCATAGGGGCTGTCACCCTGAGGAGAATACTTCCCCACAGGAGAAGTGGTTAGGATTCCGCTCTCACCGGAATTACATTTATTCTTGTCAAAGGTGTTTCCCCACGGCCATTGGCGGCCATCTGTACCACGTGCTGCTTTCTCCCATTCGATCTCGGTTGGCAACCGCTTCCCTACCCACTCCGCGTACGCCGCAGCGCTCTCCCATCTCACATGAACAACTGGGTGATCTTCCTTACCCTCTGGTATCACGCCTCGACGCCAATGGTCTGGCTCCGTGTGCCCGGTTTCCTCCACAAATTTCTTGTAATCAACGTTGGTCACGGGGAACCGATCGATATAAAAGGTCTCGGTGTTAACTTTCTCTCGATCAGGACCGAAGAGAAACTCACCCGCAGGGATGAGGACCATAGGCCTTTCATCTTTCCCAAAATAAATCGGAATATCTTCTGCAGACATCAAATCGTACCTCGAATTGAATTTTTCCCGGATGGATAATACCTACCCAATCGACCGTTCTTTCATGCGATGTGCTTATCCCCCGCGGATAGCGGACTCAGAATCCTGTGTGTTCTTTTGAGAAAGAAGCCACCGATAAGCCAAAACGAACGCCAAAACATAATAAGCAACCGTTACTAGTAGATTAACCAAATCCATTCCCCCTGCCGATGACGCTTCTAAGGATTGCCTACCTAGACCAAGCAAGATGAAACCAAAGATTGATTCAAAAACCGTGTAGGTCAATATCGCGATCCATAGAAATCGAAGGCTGCTTGAGACCGCACGAGCTAGTAACACGCCTAGTGCTCCGCTGACCATTGGTACTGCCGCTCGATAAAGAATGTGTGCAATGAGCCAGATCATTAAAATATGGAGTGGCAACTCCGCTAAAACCGTCTGAAAGGGAGTTGATAGATCACCAAAGGACAACCGAAAACCAGCGCTGATAAAAGTGAAACCGATAAAAACCTGGATGACCAAACCCGAGCCAAATCCTAGGGATAGTCCATCCATGAATTGTGCCGCTCTCTCGGGGCGCTTATAACGCAGAACGAGATATAAAGCTCCTTGAACGACCAAAGCTCCAACTAATGAGCTTAGAAAAGGCAGCATGAATCGCCATGCCCCTTCTGGAACGGTATCTGCTGACCCCGGCCCAAGCACAAATTGCCTCAATAAACTTTGTAGAAACAACATCGGCAACAGCGACACAAACCAGGTTCCGATTCCCCAATAGAGCAGATCGCGATCGAAAGATCGAAAGCGCTGGGTGAGCAACCTCATGGGTAATCCAGGGGCAAAAATAAAAAGGAAACCACCAATGGCAACGACTAAGCCTCGTAAAATCATTCGATTGACATCTCCTACGTTTAATACCACCAGCAATGATACAAGCCAGTTCTTCTATCTGATTGTTTTCCCAATGATTTAGTCGCTCTTGTCACGTGCCTCTAAAGCATCCATGATCTGCTTGAAGATCTTCTCACCATCCACCATGCCATAAGAGACGGTGTCGATAACCTCAACGACCGTCCCATACGGTTCACTTGCTTGAGTGATGCTCTTTCGTTTGTATCGCACCTGTGGAGCAACCAACACGATGTCCATACGGTTGGTTTCGAAATCCCAACGCGCAACTTCAGGGGTTTCGATGGCCAGCATATCGATCTTCACTCCAGCAGCTTCAGCTTCATCCGTGATCTTTGAAACGAGTAAGCTGGATGACATACCGATCGCACAAACGAGAAGGACCTTGATCCTTTTTTCCTCCTCCATCCTCTCCTCCTTGAATGGGGTGTCTGCCATGAGGGCAATCTCCGGCATATTGTTGAGTAAATATTCAATACAGTGTTATACCAGCCTAGTGTAACTCTGGAAAGTATTTTCCATGCTGCACGATGTAATCGTCTAAGATCGATTTTGCCGTCTCATAGGATGGTATGAGGGGGTGTAGAGCTAATGCTTTGACGGCTAAGTTGTAGGATCTCTCAACGACCGCTTGAATCGTCAACCGCTCATATGCCTTTACGCGCTTCATCAGTCCCAAAGCGTGATCAGGTATCTTACCCATCGCAAACGGTCGAACTAAGCCATCGCCTACATAACAGGTCACTTCAACAACGTCATCGTCAGCCATATCCGTCAGCGTACCTCGATTGGGGACATTGAGAATGATTCTCGTTGCTTCGCCCTTCTGTGTTAGCCCTTCGATCAAACGCAGCATCACACCAGAGTATCCCTCGGCAGCGATCTCCATGAAATCCTTTTCAACTTCGACCTTTTCTTCTTGATGAGCTTCGCCGGTCTCAATCGTCATGTATGTGCCGTGGCGTTGATCTTGATATTGCTCGTATGCCTCCATCGTTCGCATTGGATCCGAGCCCTCATCGCGGATTTGTTTAAGTGAAGCATATAGCTCGTCCACAAACGGCTGGATCTGTTGCGCCCGACTTTGGCCGGCTTTCAGCAGATTCTCAACCGCTCTCTGTGTGTAGTAATAGAAAAGCAGATACTCATTGGGGATCACCCCGAGCGCCTCGATCAACTCAGGGTGGAAGGGGAGCCAATGCCAAGGAGCACCATTCTCTTTAATTTCCTGGATTAACCCCGGCACATGGTTCTTGCCCTCCAGATAGATTCCCGACATCCATCCCAGATGATTCAGTCCGTAATATTCAAAGAAAATTTGACTCAGCGGGACACCAAAGTGTGCCGCGAGATCTCTTTCCATCGCAGAAGGGTTGTCACAAATTCCTACCGTCCGTTCATATCCGGCCACCGTGTTGATCGCTTCGGTGATAATCCCCGCTGGATTGGTGAAATTGAGCAGCCAAGCCTCCGGTGCAAGTCTGCGGATCATCTCTAGGTAATCAAGAACCACAGGAATGGTACGCATCGCCATTGCAAACCCACCTGGGCCGGTGGTTTCCTGCCCGAGGACTCCATACTTCAACGGCACTTGCTCATCGATAACGCGTGAAGCGATTCCGCCCTGGCGAAAAGTCGTGACGATGAAGTCCGAATCCCTGATGGCTTGTTCAGCATCTGTCGTCCATACCAACTCAAATTCGGGTTGAACGTTTTTCAGCCGCATCTCACTCACCATACGGATCAATTCCAAACGTTCTGAGTCGATATCCATCAGGCAGAGTTCCTTTAGCGGAATGCGCGACTGGAAGGCGAGGACGCTTTCGATCACAAGTGGTGTGCGTACCCCGCCCGCACCGATGAAGGTCAGTTTCACAGTATGACTCCTATGATTGAAATAATGGAAGATGGGGGGATACGGATACCGTATCCCCCCGGTTGTTAGGCATCAAGCACTGGATTATGCTGGTACGGCCACCGGTTCTGCTACAACCCCCTCTTCTTTCTCTAAAACTTGGCGTTCCCAAGCCTTGAAGGCTGGCCACCATATGATCCCTGGGATCACAAACTCACAAATGACTGCCAGGATTGCTGCTCGGAAGTCGAAGCCAGTCATCATGAACATCAAGATCGGTGATGGCATCGTCCAAGGTGCTGCGATGTAAGTAGGCGTCACCAAGTTGAGCGTGTGAGCCAGCCATGCGACGGTGGTGTTGAGGAAGGTGATGACGATGAAGGGAATCGCCAAAACGGGATTGAAGACCACCGGGGCGCCGAATGTGATCGGCTCGTTGATGTTGAAGATACCAGGCCAGATACCCAACCACCCCACTCGACGAAGTCGCTTTGACCTCGATCGAATGAAGTAAATGGCCAAGGGCAGCGTGGCGCCGGAACCGCCCGGAACAACGTAGCTGCGGAACTGGCTGGTGTAGATGGCTGTGGGGGTCAAGCCATCAGCTACAGCCTGTGCATTGGCAGCGAGGTTTGTCGTCCAGATTGGTTCCAGTACGATGCCGATGGTCAAGTCGCCGTGGATACCCATGGTCCACAGGAAACCGTGGAAGGTCTCAGCCACCGCAGCCGCAACATAGGTCGAGGCGGCTGGGACGATCCTTGAGAGCACATCGAATATTCCACCGGCGATGTCGACATTGAGCAGGAAGCGGATGGCCCACCAGCCAAAAACGATCACCGCACCCGGGATGAGGGCGATGAAGGCATTGGAAATGGCCGGGGGAACCCCTTCCGGCATTGAGATGTAGATGTTCCTGTCGATGAAGAACTTATAAACCTCAACCGTGACCACCGAGATGACGATGGCGGTGAACAAACCTTCGTTGTTCAGGTAAGTAGCTGCTTCACCATCTAGAATCTGCGGGGTTGCGACCAGTACAAAGGATAGGAAGGTAAACACTATCGGCATGACTGGATCGAGGCCGCGGCGTCGGCTCAGTGCGTACGTTACCGACAGAAGCACAAAGACGGACAAGAGTCCGAAGGTGGCGTTGAAGGGCACCCAAAGGGCATTGGCGAGATCTTCATTGATGACGTCCCCAAGGTAGACCTCGGAGCCCTTCTCCAGGCTCATCGGAAATTGCAGGATAATCAGCACCAATGAGCCAATAATGATCACCGGCATCATTGCCACAAATCCATCGCGAATGGAGGCGAGATGAGGCTGATCAAAAAGTGGGGCAAGAACTTCCATTGCATCCGCTAGGCGATCAGCCCAGCTCTTCTTCTGTGTTGCTTCCATGTTGTTTTTCTCCTCTTCTCGTGCTTTCACCTATGCTAAAAGGATTTCCATGTATGATGGTTGTTGGATGCAAATACTATATTTTCCTCATTACCTCCTTTCATATCTCAAGCATCTCTCTGTATTTCATGCCCCCAGCAGGATGCTCACGAACGACTTCCCGGTCCTCTGTAATGACCCCCAACTTACTGCGTTGGACAGTGGCATAGTATTCGCAGACATCGCCTCGGTAGGTAGCCTTTGTCAACTCGATAGCTCGTCCGTCCCTCAGAAAGCTCAATTGTTCCACACGAAATACAACTCCTGGTTTTGGGAGTGAAAGGCACATGATCTCTTCCTTGCTCCCCAAATCAGGAAAAAGGGAAACTTCTGCCGTTGTCACCTGCAGGTCATAGACGGTTTCCAAGATGGAATAAATCGAAGCCTTTCCATTGATATACGTTAATAATCCTGGGCAAAGTTCATGCGGTAACATGGCCGCTTCAACAGCAATTGGAACACCATCGGCCTTCCGAAGACGCGCTAAATAAACCAATTCATCTCCAGGGATGATCTGTAACCTCGAAGCCTGCTCGTCTATTGCGGGGACGATTTTGCTTTCAAGGATTTCAGAAATCGGGATCTTGCCTTGAGCAAGAACACACTCATTAAAACCTAACAAGGAACCCTGGTGCCATTTATGAAGTTCGCTAACGTAGGTCCCTTTGCCAACTCTAGAATAAATCACTCCCTGTTGGAGTAATTCAGCGAGCGCCTGTCTTACGGTTGCTCGGCTAAGTCGATACAGTTTCGCAAGATTACGTTCAGAAGGGAGCCTCTCGTGGGGAGCATATGTCCCTTCATGGATCATACCGAGAAGCTTATCGCGGAGTTGTAAATATAGAGGCTGTGAAATCTCGCTGTCCAATCGAGTTGGTTTCATGCTGCCTCGTACCGGTACGTACCAGTAGTTCTATCATAGTACAAAAGTACTATCTAAGTCAATTTTTTGGTGGCCATGCATACGCTTGAGTTATCTACAATTTCCTTAAAATTTCATTTCAGGATACGAAAATAGCGCCTTCCAGGCGTAAATCTGTAAAAAGTAGGGGCGCACGGTCGAAGATGCAGGGTGATCTTCCCTGCCCGTTCGCCCCTACGAGAAACCTCCCCGCGAGCTTAAAGCTCGCGGGGAGGAGTATGAATCGAGAACGCTCAATGCGGCCTCAACTTGTTAATCATAAAGCCTGCCATTTCTCTAATAGGTCACGGCAATCGCTAAATTCTGTGAAATCAACACCCTGCTCCCGAGCAAATCTCGCGAGTTTCCTGCGGGCGAAGATGAGATCTGCCACGCCGACCACCTCGAAGTCACTCATGCCATCTCCCGCGTAAACCACGACCTCACCTCTTTCTTGATATCGCCGTACAATCATCGGTTTACACACGCCCCTCATCGGGGTCTCATCGTCATACCAAGGGAATTCGAAACGGAACTCCCCATCCTCAAAGTGAATTTGGTTAGCGTAGATATCGACTCCATATATGTCATGCTTGGTAAGAATGTAATCGATGTACCATTCAAGACCATCGCTCACAATTGCGAAGGAGTAATTATGATTACGACAAAACTGTAAGAAAGCCGGAAAATGGGGATCGATCTCGATCGTGTCTAATGCCGCTTCCATCTCCTCCCTACTGGCACTGACGGTGTCGAAAGTCGATACGATCTCCTCCTGCGTGCTGATCTCGCC
This sequence comes from Anaerolineaceae bacterium, assembly GCA_020350285.1. Taxonomy (GTDB): domain Bacteria; phylum Chloroflexota; class Anaerolineae; order Anaerolineales; family E44-bin32; genus DUEZ01. The sequence goes on along the minus strand of CP070708.1, from coordinate 2,069,214 downwards.
TCTGCCCCACCGCTCAGCGAACTCCATACCGCAAGCCGCGAAACGTTGATAAAGAAAATCCATCATCTGTGTAGGACAAACCGTTCCGTCAAAATCGCATAGGAATGCGAACCGACCTTCACCATCACCCGTCATTCGTTTCCTCATCGGCGGGACATTTAATCACACCATTTTACTCTATAGGGACCGATGCAAATCACTCCTGACTGCCGAGGGGGTCAGGATGACATTATCTTGGACGTACACTGTATCTACAAAAATGTCATTCTGAGCGCCGCTAGGCGCGAAGAATCCCTATGATGAACCGAATTCAATCGAAACCTCATAGGGATCCTTCGCTTCGCTCAGAATGGCACACCATGTTTTTATGGGATAAATTCGTAATGTTACTAAAGAGATCGATAATCTATCTACACACAAGATAATCATCTATCCACACCCTTGACAGCGTTATAATACAACCGTCCAAGATATCTAAGAATAAATAGATAACGAAGTGATAGAGATCCTGCGATCCGAATTCATGGCACAATCACAAAGGATTTCATTTAAGCGCTTATCTACTTCATTCAAGCGACAAGAACGAGGATTAATCAAATGGCAAGGAAAGAGACTCCGCACACTTATCAAGGCATCTCAGCCTCCCCAGGGATTTCCCGCGGTCCTATCTTTGTTTATCAGGAACAAGATCTGAGCGTACCCCGTCATCAGATCAAAGACAGTGAGGATGAGATCAGGCGACTTGAAAAGGCCATAGCGATCGCCGATGAACAGATCACAAGTTTACAAACGAAAGCCGAAACTGAAACCGGGACCGAAGAAGCAGCCATTTTCGAAGCTCACGCACTCTTCCTCCAAGATCCAACACTGATTAACGCTGTACATGAATCCATTCAAGGACAGAAGTTGAACGCGGAGGCCGCGTGGATCGATGCCGTTGAGGTTAATGCTTCAAATCTGGAGGCATTGGAAGATGAATACTTCCAAGCACGGGCAGCGGATGTCCGTGATGTCGGGCGACGTGTTTTGCGTATTCTGTTGGGTGTGGCGGAGAGTGACCTTTCCGACTTAACCGCTCCTTCGATCGTTCTTGCTCGCGATCTCACCCCTTCCGATACCGTCCGATTGGATAAATCGCTCGTCCTAGGTTTCTGTACCGCAGAGGGTGGTCCGACCTCCCACACTGCAATCTTGGCTAAAGCTCTCGGGCTGCCTGCAGTTGTCGGGCTTGGTAACTCGATTCTCGATCTGAAATCTGGAGATCCATTATTGATCGATGGCGGACGTGGCGAAGTGATCGCCTTTCCAGATGAGAAGATCATTCAGGAGTTTGATGTTCGTCGCCAAAAACTCGAAGCCCAAGCCCTCGCAGAACTCGAGCTGGCTCACGAACCGGCGATAACCGTGGATGGGCATCAAGTTGAAATAGTCGCCAATATCGGCAGCCCACAGGAAGCACAATCCGCATTGAAACACGGTGCAGAGGGGATCGGTCTTTTACGTACAGAGTTTCTCTACCTCGACCGTCATGAGGAACCTAATGAGGAGGAGCAGCTCGCTGCTTTCGACTCAATTTTGGATGCAATGGAGGAACGTCCTGTGGTGGTCCGCACCATCGATGTGGGCGGCGACAAGGAGGTACCCTACCTCGATTTAGGCGTGGAAGCCAATCCCTTCCTCGGGTGGCGTGCTATACGAATGTCCCTCGATAAACCAGAATTGTTCAAGACTCAGCTACGAGCTTTATGGCGAGCGAGCCCAGGGCACGATCTGCGCGTCATGTTCCCCATGATCGCCACCTTGGATGAAGTTCGAAGAGCTCAGAAGCTCTTCAAAGATGCGCGCGAGGAGGTTGTGGCAGAAGGGCATGGTGTGGCGGATCGGGTCCAAGTGGGCATTATGGTCGAGGTGCCCTCGGTGGCGGTGCTAGCGGATTTGTTCGCCCGCGAGGTAGATTTCTTCAGCATCGGAACAAACGACTTGACACAATACACCTTCGCCGCCGAACGGACGAATGAAAAAGTGGCTCACCTCGGCGATGGCTGCCACCCAGCTGTCTTACGACAAATCCAGCGGGTTATAAATGCCGCTCACGATGAGGGGATCTGGGTCGGTTTGTGTGGAGAATTAGCCGGTGATCCTGACGCAGCACCCATTCTCCTTGGCCTGGGATTGGATGAATTCAGTATGGCGCCGTCCTCTATCCCACACGCGAAGGCGATCATCCGTAATTGGTCAAAGTCAGATGCTCAAAAATTGGCATCAAAAGCACTTGAATTCGACTCAGCCGAAGCGGTCCGGGAATATGTTCGTACTAATCAGCCCGGATAGGAATTAAATTAGTCAACAAGGAAAAGTACGAGAAACGAGAATCGGTTGTTCAAAGGCACGATGTAGGGGCAATTCACCGTTCGTGCCGCGAGACGCCGATAAAAACACTCGGCACTTTCAGCCGGCGGCACGCCGGTCGTCTCGCCCCGGCGGGCCGTGGCTCGCGGCCCGAACGGGGTGCGAGACGGCATGAATTGTCCCTACAGTTATTCGGACAAATCAGAAGCCAATATTTACAGATTAAGGACAAATGATGCGAGAAATGAATAATACCCTCCGAATCGGCATCCTTGGTAGCGGTAGTGTAGCCAACAAGGCATACCTGCCTCTACTGAGAACATGGCCAAACACGAGGATTGTTGGGCTTTTCGGCCGAACCAAAGAGAATGTGGAAAAAATCTGCTCGGATTGGCAGCTAGAATTCGGCACCACCGATCTAGACGCCCTGATTGATCAAAAACCTGATGTGGCGTTTGTCCTTACCTCAAGACCGTCGCATGAGCCACTTGTGAAAGAACTCCTTCAATCTGGGATCGATGTCTATGTCGAAAAACCTGCTACAGAATCCAGCAAATCGATTAGCGCCTTATCAAATCTCGCTGATCAGAGAAAACTTGTGCTCATGGTGGGTTTCAATCGTCGTTATGCATTACTTTACCGCCAAGCGAAGGAGATCTTCAACCATCGCCCTATTCAAATGTGCATCGTCGAGAAGCACCGACCCTCCGCTTACCACACCAGCCTGTACAACAACTACCTCGAGGACACCATCCATCAGATCGATCTGTTGCGATTCTTCTGTGGTGATGTCCAAGCTCTACACACTTCCTTCGAAATGCGTGATGGCAAACTCATCGGAGCATCAAGCGTCGCCAAACCTGAAGAGGGTGGGCTTGCCGTTGTCCTCACCAGCCTACAAGCTGGTTCCTGGCAGGAAAGAGTGACCCTTCATGGCGGCGCCCTCACCGCTGAGGTTACGGCCTTCCGTGAGCTGATCGTGAAACATGAGGATCGGGTGGAGGTTTATGGACCAGATCGACCTGGCAGATGGATTCCGGAATTAGTTGAGCGAGGTTTCCACGGCGCTATCGAGCATTTCTTCCACTGTGTGCGCGAACGAGAAACACCACAGACGGATGGTCATGAGGGTTTTCGAACCCAGGAATTGGTTGAGGCCTTTGTGACATGTGCGGGTGAGAAGTTGGTGGTAACCCCACAATTCTAGAATCGATCACCCTCGGATCATTTCTGTGAGCCTATTCCCTGTGTTATTGTGGGTAAACCTTCGCACGATTTCCAGCCAGACTTAATCTTTGTGTTCGAGGAAACGAGCCCTTAAGTTTGGAGCTTCGAAACCGAACTCCTGTCGGAATCTTTCCCAACTAACCGTTTGTGGAGCCTCTGATATTCGACGATCTCCATACGTGACTTTAAGCCCAGAACTGACGTCTTCAACCATCTTCCCAAGATCTGAGACGCGCCATCTTTCACTTGGTAGATGATAGAGCGAATGATCGATTTGATTTGCCTGAACGAGAGCCACCAATGAGTCAGCCACATCTAGATGATGAGCTAAAGGAGGTGTCTCATTGGCAGCATACCCAATACGCACCTCGCCGCCAACATTCAGTTTATTGAAGATCTCGGCCCGCCATGCTGAGGTTGATGTTGCCTGACCAGGTCCAACGACCAAAGGTATCCTTGCAGCGACAAACTCGAGATCATATCGATCAACAAAAGCGACGCCAAGTTTCTCGACGAAACACTTTGTCTCCCCATAATAATCAGTAGGTTGCGGTAGCATACTTTCAATAAATGGCTCCGTTAGTCCAGGTTGATGCCCTATCGCGGCGTATGAGCTACCAAAAATATAGCGGCGTACACCCTTTAAACGACACAAATCAAGTAAATTGAATGAGCCAAACACGTTAACTAAAAACGCGCGCGAAGGGTTTTCAAGCGCTGCGCTATAAAGAACCGCAGCCAGGTTTACAACAACGTCCGGGGAATATTCATCAAAGACCCGCTCCAAGTTGTTTCTATGGGTGATATCAACTTCAAGGCAGGTATATTCTGATTCATCGTCATGCTCAATATCCAAACAAACAGTTTCGAATCCTAATCCTGTGAGCGTTTGACAAAGCGATCGCCCGACAAAGCCACATCCGCCTGCAACGAGTATCATTTAATTACCTCGTTTTGCTGGTTTAAAAAGCTTTCGCACTCCATGAGGTCGCGACTGAAAGAACGAGAACAGATCCAATACAACCATTTGAAAAGTATGAATAATCGGTGATCTGATTATAGAATCTCAGAATCGATCTACATCTACTAAAGCTGAACGGATGAACTTGTTCTAAAAAGACACTATAGCACATCACATCTATAATGGTGATGAAAATCAATAGGTTTGCGTTCACTCCAAATTACACTCGACGACCAGGAAGGAGTAATCACCATGAATAGGTTAGACAACAGAATTCAAGAGGTCCTCAGAAGAGGCGAAAAGTTCTTATGTTGTGTCCTCCCTTTGGGGGATCCGGATTTTAAAACTTCAAGGCACATTTTGGAGATTTTCCTCAAATCAGGCGTCGACATTGTTGAATTCATGTTGCCGAGTCAAGATCCGTATTTCGATAGCCAACCCATCGCTGATTCGAATCGACGCGCGTTGGCAACTGAAACAAATTATGAAATGTATTTCAAGGCCATAGCTGAGATCCGGGATGATTATCCTGATGAACCATTTGAAGTCATGACCTATTCCGATGTCATAAGAAATGTTGGTATCTCACAATTCGTCGATAGTCTTCGTGAGGCAGAAATCGAAGCCCATTTACTTGCCGATTCGACCGCGATCGCACCGGATATCATTCAAGATATGGATCCGCTGCTTGAAGAGGCGGGGATCTACCGCATTCGGTTTATGCCCCATCCATTCCAAGAAAGCCTCTTGGATGATATCGGTCAACATGCCCGTGGTTTCATGATCCTACAATCGATCGCTGATAAATCAGGGAATCGCATGAATGTCGCTGAGGGGAATCGGGAATTGATCACCAAGATCCGCGCCACAGGCACACAAGCAGCGGTCATGCTTGGTTATGGGATCAACAATCCAACCAGGGCCAAGGAAGCGGTAGCTGTCGATCCTGATGGCATGATCGTTGGAACGGCTGTAATAGAAAGGATTGCGGTTGGAGATTACAGTGGTCTGGCTGAATTGATCCGGGGAATCAAGGATGCAATGATCCCTTAAGGAAGTAATCTATCAAACAAGAGGTTTCATACAAAGGAGGTATACGTTCAATGAAGAGTGGAAATGTACTGAAGCATTTCGAGATGAGTTGGCCAGAGTTTGAGGTCCACGCTAAGAAAACCAACTTTGCCATACTACCTGTAGGGGCGATTGAGCAACACGGCCCTCATTTACCCATGGGAACAGATGTAATCATAGGTGAGTATCTAGCCGAGAGATTGGCATTGGCCACCGGAGCAATCTTGCTCCGTAGTTTGGCTTACACGCCCTCTTTCTCCTGCCGTTATTATCCCGGAACCGTGCGAGTTTCTGATGATACCTTCACCAGTGAATTGGTCGAAATCGCAGAATCGTTGTACATCCATGGCATCGACATCATCTATGTCTTCCTCTCCCACCTTGGCGCTGCTGCCGCATGTAAAGCGGCAGAGCGGAAATTATTGCTCACATCCAAGGCACGTTTGGTCAATCTGCTCCTGCCCGGATACCAAGAGGCGTTGGATAAATTCTGCAGCTCAGAAAAGTGGCACAAAACCTATGTCCATGCTGAAGAGTATGAAACCTCTGCCATGCTAGCCATTCGTCCCGACCTTGTCGACATGAGTAAAGCGGTCAAAGAATACCCCGAAATAGACCCTTTGTTGGGCCCCATCTCGATCCCATGGAATGAGTTTTCCAAGAGCGGCGTGGTAGGTGATGCGACCGTCGCTAAAGTTGAAACCGGCCAAGCCATTCTTGACTATATTTATAAGAAGTCCGTGGAAATCATCCAGATACACCAGGATTCTTTGAAATCCTAGATGAAGGGATTACAAACCAAAATAACTGTGGGGGACAAATGATAATGTTACTTGAACCTACAATCGGGTGGTGAAAAGAGAAGACGATTACAACTTCCCCTCCGCGACCTCGACCAAGGTTTGCAGATTTTCTACTGGAGTCGTTAGCGGAACTGCGCACTCCGGAGACAGAATCTGAACACCCCCTTCAATCGCTGCTCGACAAGCCTCAGCCACTTGCTCCGGCGTTCCCATTAATAACAATTCAGGATTGTTGATATTGCCGATCAGGGTCATCTCACCCGCTACAATCGCGACGGCCTGATCAACATTGACCTGCGATTCGAAGTGATAACTATCGACACCTGTTTGTGCGAAATAACTTAGCCTATCCGTAGTGTCGCCACAACAATGGAGGACTGTCGGGCAGCCAATCTCCGTGACGATCTCCTGATGAATCGGCAGCAGAAAATCACGATACATATCTGGCGAGACCATGCCTCCCGTCGCGTGGTCAGCCAGACAGATGACATCCGCACCAGCCCGCATTTGGGCGACCGCAAAATCAATGGTGACCGATTTCAAAGTTTCAAGAGATCGTTGAGCCTTCGCGGGTTCTTGAAGGGTACTGATCAAGAAGTCTTCCACACCCATCATATGATAGGACAGTGTCCAAGGACCCATCACTTTGCCAACAACGACGACTCTCTCTCCATACGCCTTTCGTAATGTCGCCAGCGCATCGAGAACGACCTGGACCGCAGGTGATTCCATCCACCCCTCAGGAATATGAAACTCTTGCGTTTCCGCAAACGGATGCGTCTTCACAGTCGGCATTAAATCTGGCGCGCCCCAATCGACCTCACACCCCAATGCCGAGGCCTCTTGGGTGACACTCGCGATCGGCATCACGGTGTCATATCCTAAGACTTCGTAACTTACCGTGGCCAGCCGTGCCATTGCCTCAGAGTTAAGATGAGCCTCAGGAAACCACGCTTGAGCAATTTCCATCAATTCGACGGTGATGACCGAAACGACATTTCCCACAGGGACCCTATCGACCGGTCCTCCGAACATGGCGGTGAGAAATCTTCGTTTAGGGGACAAGGGCGGTTTTGCCATGATCCCAATATCCTCCACACCCATCGAGCATATGTAACGAGAAGGGCGTCTCAGAGATTATTAAGGAAACTTCCTTTGACCTTCGATCGAAAGGCAGGATTTAAAGCGCGACGACCTCACTCAAGGGGCAGATCAATACGATCACCATCTCTTGCCGCTGACCGATACGCCGCCTCAAGCACCTCCTGTGCCGCCAGACCGGCCTCGAAATCGATCGTCGAAGGTTTCCCTTCAGAGACACACAGCATGAAGTCGTACGCTGAGGCCAAATGGGCATCTGTCATTAACCCCTGGGACATCTTTGCACTTGGCCAAATCTGTGCTAGCGAACGATCCCCATGGAATTCGTTAACATCGAGTGCACCCAAACTCCATTTCTTCTGGGTAAGATCGTAAAAGCGAACGAGGTGGGGTTGGCTAATATGAAAGACCAACGCACCTTGGCTACCATAAATTTCGAGGGCGGTCTCTTCGGCCGCACCTGCAGCCATGCGAGTAACCTCCAGCACACCCACCTCCCCGCTCTCAAGTCCCATGGTGCAGAGAGCCCAATCATCTACATCCACCTCCTCACGCTCGGATGCCCCACGAGAAGTTGGGCGTGAAGTGATATAGGTCCTCGTTTCAGCTTGGACCCAGGCAACATTCCCTATCAGGTAATGTACAAGGTCGATAAGATGCGCCCCCAAATCTGCGAAGACCCCGCCTCCCGATTCTGAATGACGTAAACGCCAGGACATCGGACGTTCAGGGTCAAGGTAACCGCTGTGGAACATATGCCCCCGGAAGTTAAGGATCTCCCCGATCTTCCCTGCTTCGAGCAAGGCCTTCATTTGACGGACCGCCGGTACATATCGCAGGACGAAGGCGACATGCGTCAGAATACTGGCTTCCGCTGCCATTTGAGCCATGGCTCGAGCCTCTTCGAAATTCATAGCAAGCGGTTTCTCACAATAAATATGTTGTTGCCGCTGTGCCGCCTGCTCAACCTGTTCCAGGTGCAACACATTAGGCGTGCATATGTCCACAATATCAAGAGGTTGGTTGAAGAATTCATCAGGGTCCGTTGTACGGATGTCAAACCCAAAATCCTCCATGAGTTTGACCTCGGTCTCCAACCCTGAACGCAGTACAGCGGCCAAATTGGCGGTCACTGGCGGATCGCTGAAACAAAGTGGAATATTTCGATAAGCTGCCGCATGGATCTTGCCGATATATCCCAATCCGATTAGACCGATGTTTAGCGATTTCGTCATTTTGTACATCTCCTAACATCTATGTTTTCCCTACAACATGGTTGGTGACTGGCAGCTTAGAAAAAAGCCAGAGGGTTGCATCAACCCTCCAGCCTCTGAATCGCTCACGTTCGTTCAAGTCATAACTTTAAAGGTTCTGGTAGACAATCTCACCCTTGACCATCGTGAGGAACACATTGACATCCTCATCGATTACGATCAAGCTTGCATCCTTACCCTCAGCGACCATACCGAGCCTATCTTCTAATCCCATCGCTCGAGCTGGGTTCAATGTCGCCATTTGGACGGCGTGATTCAGTGTTACACCCACTTCTCGCATTGTGTTCCCTACACATTGATTGAGCTGCGCGGTGCTCCCAGCAAGTGTACCATCCTCCAACGTCGCTATCCCGCCCTTGACCGTGACCTCATGACCCACCAAGTCGTAAACTCCGTCATCCAGGCCAGCACCTGGCATGGCATCGGTGATCAAGACCACACGATCGACGCCAACAGATCTCACCAAGATCTTCATTGCACCTGGATGGACATGGATCAGGTCTGCGATGAGCTCGGTAGTGACATCATCCGATGCCAAAATCGCCCCAAACACTCCTGGCGATCGATGGCCAAAACCACGTTGGGCATTGAAGGTGTGGGTGACATGGTTCCAATTGCCACGCAGCGCAGCGCTAGCGGTTTCGAAGTCCGTATTGGTATGTCCCATAGCTACAACCACCCCGGCTTCTCGGAATTTAGAGGCTACCTCCTCTGCACCAGGCAATTCTGGGGCCAATGTCACCTGACGGATCCAACCACGGCCTGCCTTGATAAATGCCTCGGTCTCATCGAGATTCGGCTCCCGCAACCAAGCTGGATTAAATGCCCCCTTCTTCTCACGATTGAGAAAGGGACCCTCAAGATGAAGGCCCAAGGGCTCAGCCCCAGGCATCTCCTTCTCAAAGATCTCAGCATAAACTTCAATAATAGCCGCGAGAAGCTCCGCATCCGGGGCCGCTATAGATAGCAGGAATCCTGTAACTCCAGTCTGAGCAACCCACTCTGAGTACTTGTGTAAACTATCTTCCAAGCCATCAGGCAAACCAAAAACAATGCCTCGTCCACCGTGCACGTGTACATCGATAAAACCCGGGGCCACGATATATCCGTTAAGGTCTAACTGGCGACCATCAACGTGAGGAGCATCTTCCATCGGGCCGACATAGATAATCTTCCCCTCATCAGAGATAACAACCGCGCTATCTTCCAACAGCTTCTTTGGTGTTAGAACCGTTGTGTTGATCAAAGCTGTAGACATGAACACCTACCTCCTATGCTTTCTGAACCGATCCTTCATAAGTGATGCGAAAGGCTTTTACCGCTCACTCAATCAAGGCAAGTAACTGCAACGCATGCATCATAATCCTCGCGCCTCTGCACTGTCAAGCAAACTAGCAGAGGTCCCTCACAAACAAAGGCACCTTTATCCTTAGAATCTCGGGGAGGCATTAATCCCGCTTCAATTCCAATCTAATTGTTAATCACCCTCAACCGAATAATTCTCCCTTGCTACTGTGATGTGGTTTAATCATCTCAAGGATGATCTCGAAGAGACATCCCGATTAACAGCCACAAACTCGATATTCAATGATAAGGGAGCAAAGCTAATGGCTCGAAAGAGGTCAAGCGCTCGAATCAGACAAGGTCAGGACCTTGCCAGGAAGATTTATGATCGCAAGATTCGCGAATTGGAATCCCTAAGCGAAGAAGAGAAAGGCAAGCTCCGCAGAGAATTCCCGCTTCTCTCACAAGCTGAATTCGACGACGTCATCCGTCAGACGATTGAAGCCAAACGTTATCACCAGGAACTCGTAGGATGGCGTGCAGTACCTCACGACATCGCCGTGCTGATCCTTGTTATCCTCACCGCAATTTTCGATCTACGCATAGGGATTATCGCCTGCATCGCGGCTCTGGTATTCCTTGAGAGCATCTTCCAGTTTTATTTCAATCGAGACCTCTACCGTCCCCTGAGCACCTTGGTGTGGCTCACCTACCCGGCTTACCTTGTTTTCGCTTATCTTCTCTACCGAGAAGGTTTCGAAGTCCTATGGATTGCTGTTGGGGTGATCCTGGCTTCGATCGGTACCTATATCCTGGGCGGCTTAGCTCGCATTCCTGTGCGGATGATTCTGGAAAACCGCGCGAGGGGAATCCAAGAAGCAGCCAGGATAAGGGAGGAGAGGGAGAAGGAGTCTGGTAAGGCGAAGAAAGATTGACCATCAGAGCACATATCCAGTGGTAATTCCAAAAGGATTAGGGGCGGTTCGCGAACCGCCCCTACATCGGATAATGTGCTTCACTTCTTGTAGGGGCGGGGTAACCCCGCCCCTACAGCGTTGTGGATCATTCTTCACTGTCTGAAGGGGCAATTCACCGTTCGTGCCGCGAGACGCCGATAAAAACACTCGGCACTTTCAGCCGGCGGCACGCCGGCCGTCTCGCCCCGGCGGGGCGTGGCTCGCGGCCCGAACGGGGTGCGAGACGGCATGA
>CP070708.1:2042245-2057835 GCA_020350285.1 Anaerolineaceae bacterium | reverse complement strand
GCCGCCCTTCCAGGAAATGCTCCACACGATGATGGAAGCCGGGAACGAATTGATGAAGACATTGGGCTCAGTCGGTCAGACGGGCGCCATGATTGCTGCCGAAGGTTTCCCCGGCATGGGTTTGAACATTGTCAAGACTCCCTTCGACTATCTTGGCGACACCCTACGCGGCACTAAGGGTATCCTGACGGATATGTACCGCCGCCCGGATGACTTACTGGCCGCCTGCGAGGCTTACGTGCCTGTCTTGATCAAGGCGGTCGTTGGTGCCAGCGACCGCTCCGGTGCTCCCGCCGCGCTGTACGTGCTGCACAAAGGCGCGGATGCATTTATGTCGAAGGAGCAGTTCGAGAAGTTCTACTGGCCCACCTGGAAGCAAGTTATGCTGGCACTTTACGAAGAAGGCATCACCAGCTACTTGTTCATTGAAGGTTCCTACAACCAGCGGTTGGAATACCTGGCAGAAATGCCGGAGAAATCCCTGGTGTGTCACTTCGACCAGTCCGATATGGGTCCGGTAAAGGAAATTCTGAGTGACAGATTCATCATTGCCGGAAATGTTCCCGCCTCTTTGATGACGGCTGGCACAGTTGATGAAGTGCGTACCTACTGTGCTGATCTGGTGGAGTTATTTGAAGATGCCCCGGCCTATATCTTGGCTCATGGATGCTACTTTGAAAACACCACCGACGAAAAACTGCGCGCTTTCTTGGATTCGGTCAAGAAGTAACCTTGCTTTCAGATATCTCAATCAATTACGCATAGCCGGCTATCGATTTTGTCTCACCCCAAAAACCGGGCCTCGTTTCTTCTGTTCCGAGAACCGAGGCCAACTATCTAAAGGTTACGACCTATCCCAAGTTCAGTGGAATAACTTCTCGTTGCAGGAGGCTGTATCGTTGAATATGCCGGCGTCACGCACGGGGAGATGTTTTACGATATTGAAAAAGCAACCCAGGCGACGATCAAGTTTCACAGAGACTTTGATCTGGATTACCCGGCGGCAGGAAATTTCCTGCCCGGCAAGGTGTTTGATCTGCTGTAATATAAACTCTTTCGCCCGCCCGGAAGCTACCTGGCTGAGACCCTGCCCTTCCATTGTTTGGAGGGCGATCGGTATCAGACGGCCACATGCCGCCAACAGCTTGTCCAGCTGGCGGTACATATCCAGCATGACACCGCGCTTGCCGCGTAGCGTATCGCCGATGAATTTCGACCAAGGAATCGATGATGGAGGTCTAGCGTATGAAGGTTATCGCCGTTAACGGAAGCCCGAGAACAGAATGGAATACGGCCACGTTGCTTGCGAAGGCTCTTGAAGGAGCTGCCTCTCAGGGAGCAGAAACCGAACTGTTTCACCTATATGATCTAGACTTCAAAGGGTGTGAGAGCTGCTTTGCCTGTAAAACGAGAGGGGGCGAAAGCTATGGAAAGTGTGCAGTAGAAGATGACCTAACACCCATCCTGCAAATGGCTGCGGAAGCCGACGCGATCATTCTGGGCTCCCCATTCTATTTTGGAACTGCCTCTGGAGAGATGAGGTCCTTTATGGAGCGTCTGATGTTCCCGTATCTGAAGTATACTGCTCCACCGCGATCACTCTTCCCCAGAAAGATCAATACGGGGTTCATCTATACGATGAACGCTCCTCAGGAGGGGATGAAACCATCTGGACAAGAGGAGCGAGTCACTCACAATGAGAGGTTGTTGGGGATGTTGTTCGGGGCATCAGAGTCGCTTTGTAGCTATGATACTTATCAGTTTGAGGATTATTCAAAGGTGGTCGCAGACCTTTTCGATGTCGAGAAGAAGACGAAGAGACGCGAGGAAGTTTTCCCGCAAGACTGCGAGAAAGCCTTTGAAATGGGGGCCAGGTTTGCCAAGAAGAGCGGATAGGCGTGAGCGGGGCACCGCATCTCGCTCCGGCAACCTCTGCATGAAACCGACTGTGCTACCATGGCGACAATAACCGGAGGATTGGCATGACAGAGAACAGAGATTGGGACCTTCTCACGCCTGAACAGAAACGTGAGGAACGCCTGAAAAAGTGGCTTTCGGCCCCGGATGTCGAATTCGTGAGCCCTGAGGCAAAGGAGCGGTACTCCATCAAGGCGAACCGGATCATCAAGGCCATCAACCTGGAGGAGCCCGACCGGGTGCCCTGCCAGATTCCTGCCGGGTCCTTCCCTGCCTACTACGCAGGCTATGACCTGAAGAGATGCATGTACGATCTCGAGGCGATGCGGACAGCGATGATCAAGTTCGTCACCGACTTTGACTGTGATTCTCACGGCGGTACACACTTCTACCCCGGGAAGGTCCTCGACCTTCTCGACTACAAGCTCTACAGGTGGCCGGGCCACGGTCTGGCCGATGATGCGGTCATTGTTCAGTTCGATGAGCAGGAGTACATGCGGCCCGATGAGTACGACGAGTTGCTCATCAATCCCGCTGACTTTATCATCAGACGTTTTCTGCCCCGCACCTGGGGCATCTTCTCCCCAATGTCCACATTAGGCCCCCTCTCCTCCTTCCAAGGCATTGCCTACCAGGCCATGGGAATGGCATCCAGCGCCAATTTTCAACCTATGCTCAAGGCTATCAGCGAGGCGGGCCAAGCCCTGGACGCGTGGATGTCAGTGGTATCTGAATGCAGCCGGATTACTCAGGCCATGGGCTATCCCTCGACCGAGGGGGCTATGGCCCTCGCTCCCTTCGACACCATCGCCGATCTCTTGAGAGGCACCCGGGGGAGCTCTTTGGACATGTACCGCCAGCCGGATAAACTGCTGGAGGCCACGGACAAGATGGTTGAACTCACCCTGCAGTCGGTACTGGATGGGGCAGGTCAGTTTGTGTCACCCTTTGTCTTCATCCCCATGCACAAAGGTGATGACGCTTTTATGTCCGACGAGCACTTTGAAAAGTTCTATTGGCCATCCTTCAGAAAGCTCCTTCTTGGTTTCATCGAAGAGGGTCTCATCCCCGCTATGGTCGTGGACGGTACATACAACCGCCGTCTTGAGCACATCAGGGACCTTCCCAAGGCTTCTGTCATCTGGACCTTTGAAAAGACCGACATGGCCCTGGCCAAGAAGATACTTGGGGGTCATGCCTGTATCGCCGGAAATATCACCGGGGCTCTCCTCTACACGGGGACTCCGGAGGATGTGAAGGCATATTGTCGCTGGCTCATCGACACCTGTGGGCCGGGCGGGGGCTATATCCTCTCCATGGGTATATCCGTGGATACCGTCGACCCGGCCAATCTGCAGGCCATCATCGAAACGGCGAAGGAGTATGGCGTCTACCGCAAGTAGCAACGCAAGCAGCGAAGGTTTCATTATGGAAAGGGCAAACAAAGCAATCGTTACGCTTTCATTGGGCCAACTTGAAGGCACTTGTCAAGAGGGGGTATTCACCTTTAAAGGCGTTCCCTTTGCAAGGCCCCCCGTGGGAGAGTGGCGTTGGCTTCCGCCCCAACCCGTTGAACCCTGGCAAGGGGTGTTGCAGGCCCGTCAGTTCGGGACGACTGCGCCCCAAAATCCCATGCTTCTTGGATCCGATTTGATGGGCGAACCCGAACCCCAGAGTGAAGACTGCCTATATCTAAATATCTGGAGCCCCGGGCTGGATAATAAGCGACGCCCAGTGATGGTTTGGATTCACGGCGGTGCCTTCAGTATTGGATCGGGCTCCTCGCCTATGTTTGAGGGCAGTGTATTGGCACGACGTAACGATGTGGTGGTCGTCACGGTGAATTACCGTTTGAACCTACTAGGGTTTCTCAACCTAAAGGAGGCCACAGACGGTAAAATACCGGCCACCGGCAACGAGGGGCTTCTTGATCAGGTGGCAGCACTCAGGTGGGTGCAAGAACACATTGCCGCCTTTGGCGGCAATCCGGGCAACGTTACGATCATGGGAGAATCCGCCGGGTCAATGAGCATCGCCTGCTTGTTGACAATACCGGCTGCCAAGGGGCTATACCACAAAGCCATTTTGGAGAGCGGGGTTGGCACCACGACGATGCCGTTGGAGAAGGCTGCGAAGGTAGGGCGGTTGTTATTGGAAGTCACTGGCATCAGCAGTGATGATATCGAGGCGCTGTATGCTCTGACGGTGGAGCAACTGCTTACGGCCGAGATAGAGTTGCGCAAGCGCATGGCCCTCCCTTGGGAGCCTTTGCGGATAACGGTGACAGCACCAGTTATGGATGGTGAGGTTATGGCACAAATGCCAACGCAGGCCATAGCCATGGGAGTAGCCAAAGACATTCCGATGATCGTCGGATCCAATCTGGAAGAGTGGAAGCTGTTCATTATCGGTGAGCCCAATAAGGAAAAGATTGATCGTGCCCAAATCGTGGAACGACTCGGCTATGTCATCCCGCCCAAACATGTCGAAGAAATCGTTGAGCGTTACTATCAGGCGCGCTCCCAGCGGGGCGACGACACCAGTCCTCTGGAAATGTTGTCGGCCATCAATACCGATGTGATGTTTCGCATTCCAGCCCTGCAGATGATAGAGGCACAGCAAAAACACAATCCTGCGGTTTTCAACTACCTATTCACCTATAAGTCACCGGTATTCGGTGGCATCCTGGGAGCTTGCCATGCTTTGGAAATGGGTTTCGTGTTTGCTACCCATGATGACCTATTCTGCGGTACCGGACCTGAAGCAGATAAAATGTCGGAGATCATTCAGGATGCCTGGACGTCCTTCGCCCGTACCGACAACCCCAGTTGTGGTGCTTTGGGTGATTGGGCCGTTTACGGTGATGGTCGAATGACCATGATCCTTGATACCCAATGCCGTCTTGAATCGGCGCTCTACGAGGAGGAGCGTCAGGCTTGGGATGGTGTTGGAAATTTATCTGATATTTTGTTGTGAGAATCGAAGCCCCTTCGGGTGAGCCTTCCCGTTGGGCAGCAAAGGGAACTTTGATTGAGTCATCTTGCGTCAGCGGGCGCAGATGCACTCAGGCGTTTGCTGGCACCTACTGGCATTACGCGTTCTTGGGCAATCCGCTCATTCTCTGTTTTCATCACGGAAAGATGACTGATGCTTTGTTTCCGCATTTGGGGGAGGTGATAATTACCCCCGGTCGATGTTGAGTTTGAGTGGATACAAGGCAAAGATCAAAACTTTTACTCAGTGATCATTTTGAGGTCAGCACACATAGACCGCTTATCTCAGGAAACCGTTTCATTAGTTAGGGACCTCCTTTTCAATTACACAGAGGATGGGTGGTGATGAAGCGAGAAAACCTTGTCGCCCTATGCCATGCATTGACAGGTGTTGCGGTGATGGTTATTAGTTATTATGTAAAATCGGATTTCTTGACACCGATAGATTTCTTGAAACCGTTGGGATTTGCGATCTTCGTCCTAGGTATGATGTTCTTCACCTTATCAGTGGCCTCCCTGCGGGCCGCTTTCCTTGGTAATGTTGAGCCGGTTACAGAAACGCTTATTACATCAGGTCCTTACAAATACGTACGCCACCCAGTCTATCTCGGTATGGTGATCACTGTCCTCGGTCTTTCCTTGGGCATGAAAAGCCTGTGGGGATTGATTTGTTCCATCCTTTTCTTTGTCCCTCTTGGTGTTTATCGGGCGAAACTTGAGGAGAAGGCAATGGCGGAGGCCTTTGGTGATGAGTGGAATGACTACGTCGGGCGGACATATTTCATGTTTCCCCCCATTTATTAGATATTTTATGTTGAGAACACATTATCTTTGATCAGGATATCGAACTCTTGAGAGTCACAACCAGTGAAATGAAAGGATGAGGAAATGGAGTTACGACATCCCTTCGAATGGAACTCCCTATCGGCCCAAAAGCGCGCCTTCTGGGTGCTCTTTGTTGTGACCATCATCGTCATGGCATCCATGCAGGTAATTGACACCCTATTGAAGAGTGAGCTTGCGCCCTCAGGTATCCTTTCTTTTGAGTTCGCTGGAGATCTTTCTACCGCACAGAAGATGACCGAGTCTTGGGGCGGAAGGGGTCGGATCGCTGCTGGGTTCAGTCTCGGATTGGATTACCTATTTCTCCTAACTTATGCAGGATCGATCGGAATGGGATGCGTGCTGGTTACACGTAGTGTATCCAAGCGCACAAAACAACTCTACAACATCGGGATCATGTTAGCTTGGGCGTTACTACTGGCTGCACTTCTAGATGCAGTCGAGAATTATGCGCTGATACGTGTCCTCTTAGGTTCCAACTTGGCTTTCTGGCCGAAGGTCGCCGCATGGTGTGCAGCCCCTAAATTCGTAATCGTAGCAGCAGGTTTGGCTTACATCTTAATCGGTGTTGTGGTGTCAATGTTCTCACGACGAAGGACCGAATAAACCATTGGGGATCCATCCGCTGCTTCTATGTCGTTTGTAAATGTTATTCTGGTCAAACGTTTGATGGAAGACTTCATCTCTGAGCGCCTTCAGGGCTTGATCTTGGCATTCACGACCTCCCCCAGCATTGAGGCCTGGCTATGGACCGCTGGAATTCTGCTCCTTTTGGCGGTTGTTGTGCTTCCGATTGGTTTTCGGACTGGTTTCTTACGAGTTGAACCCATGGCGGGTGGACATGGGAGGTTTGTCCTTATCGCGTTGACCCTCATTATCCGGCCTTCCTTGATTGAGGAACTCATCTTCAGGATCCTCTTCGTTCCGCATCCGGCACAAGGATATCCGCCTCGGATAACCCTGCTTTGGGCCGGGGTTGGCCTTTTCCTCTTCATCGTGTTCCATCCCATCAACGGATTATTCGTCCGCAAGGGTGCGCGCTTGCTCTTCACGGATCCGTTGTTCTTAGTTTTTGCCGGGCTTCTCGGGATTGGTTGCACAGCGGCTTATTTGATCTCCGGATCCATCTGGCCACCTATGATCATCCATTGGGTGGCTGTCACACCATGGATCCTCTTGCTAGGAGGAGGCAACGCTTTGTTCTTGAAGGGTAACGCTCGATAACATCTGGATGACGTTTCAAGTGGGTAGGGGCGGTTCACGAACAGACCCTACCTGTATAAGATGCATCACATCAGGGTAGGGGCGCACGGGCAGGGAAGATCATCCTGCATCTTCGACCGTGCGCCCCTACTTCAATATGAAGTGTATAGCGACTTGAGTATATTATCCGGAGTCTGTAGAAGGATGACATGCTCAAGAGTAGTTGTCATTCTGAGGCACGAAGCGCCGAAGAATCTCGTTGTTGGGATATAGCACTAATTAC
This sequence comes from Anaerolineaceae bacterium, assembly GCA_020350285.1. Lineage (GTDB taxonomy): Bacteria > Chloroflexota > Anaerolineae > Anaerolineales > E44-bin32 > DUEZ01. Next base: position 2,050,596 of record CP070708.1, on the reverse strand, counting down.
ATTCGGAAAACGAGATCCTTCGCATCGCTCAGGATGACATGCGGGAAATAGTTATTTTTGAGGTGCGGAGCAGGGGCGGTTCGCGAACCGCCCCTACCTGTGTAAGATGCATCTCGTTAGGGTAGGGGCAATTCACGAATTGCCCCTACGACTCTTTGAGAACCTTATAAATCTCGTCCAGGAGGATTAATCGTCATTCTGAGGATCACTTCCATCTACGAGAAATGCATCTAATGGGCAAATACGATATCCCCCATCACCTCATGTATTTGTTCCGAAATCAGATTTCCATTAGGATAATGCGATTGGTTGATTTTGATCCTTAGGATTAATACCGCCGGGTACGCATCAGCGGATTGTTGTGTTGGATCATCGAAATAACGCGCTCATTGTTCCGTTAGATCTGATTGTTAGGCATAACACAAATCGCAGTAACAAAAATGTCAAGTAAGTTACATTCCCTCAATAAATGGGTAGGCAGGATAAGGTCCTCACATATTTATCCTCCTATCGCTCTCATCACCCTCGCACTCCTATTCCGGCTGCTATGGATCGTATATACCGACTTCATCTATGAAGACGCATTCATCACCTTCCGGTACGCACATCAAATTGTTGAGGGGAATGGTTTCGTCTACAACCCAGGCGAGCGCGTCTACGGTACAACGACCCCTCTTTTCACGTTACTGCTCGCTGGTTGGCTTGTAATACCGGGCACTGAGGTTGTAGCCGGCGCCCGCTGGATCGGGCTGGCGTCGTCTATCGGGACACTGTTTTTTCTTCTGCTGACCCTTCGTCGAATGCGAACCACGCAACTCCAACAATTGTTTGTGATTGGGCTTATTGGGTTATCGTCTAAGTTATGGGTCAAAGACACGGGAGGTATGGAAACACCTCTCGTGATATTTCTGATGGCCGCTTCTTGGTATGCATATGTAAATAGGAGGTTGAGCTGGACGGGTGTGCTATGTGGTTTGTTGCTGTGGACCAGAGTCGACCTTATTCTCTGGCCAGTAACCTTATGTATTAGCGAAACCCTCTCAAATGGTAAGAGCGGTCTTAAGATCGCATGGCCTACAATTCTTGTTTACCTCCCGTGGGTGATTTTCGCTTGGCTGTATTTCAGCTCCCCCATCCCTCATACGATCACCGCGAAGTGGGTCGCCTATACTCAGCCTAACCAGGATCCCTATCTGTCCCATTTAATGGTGCTCGTCAAGTGGCTCAATCCGGTTCATTTCCCAGATCAATTGGAACTACTGGGCATCATCGTTGCCTTCGGTGTCGTAGGTGTAGCTGTATGGAAAACAAGCCGTATCTATAAGGAGAAGCAGCTTGTTGTCCTCCCCATGTTTGTATGCTTGGAAGTGATCAGGATTGTCATCTCCCGGGCGACGATATTCAGCCGCTACTTCACTCCAGCATTTTGGGCCGTTTTGATCTTGTTAGGTTTGGGACTGGGTTCACTCTTGATAAAGGTGCGACCCGGTCGCAAACTTCTATGGTTTTCCGGCTTGGTTTCTCTGATCATCTTCCTTGTCTTAGGATTTCGAGCCGCCGAAAGGGTTCGAGATGCGCAAATCTATCGTCATGACGGGGCCTTAAAACCTGCAGGTCTGTGGTTACGTCAAAATTCAGATCCGAAAGCGAGGGTCCAGCTTGAGCCGCTGGGCTATATTGGTTATTATGCCGAGAGGGTCATGATCGATGAGGTAGGCTTAGTTACACCGCAGATGGTGGATCTGAAACGCCGAGGGATTTTTGAGTTGGATCAATACATCGGTTTCTTTCAGCCGGATTATATCCTTATCCACTGTGATGATTCTATAGATATCCAGTTCAAGGATATCAACCATGTGCTTACAACTCAGTATATTAAAGTCGCCTCGTTCAACCCACGGGACTTTGATCCAAGAGAACCAGGAGTGGGATCGAGTTTTGACAATTTAGGACGTAGCTCCTGTTATGAGATATGGGGTCGGATAGAGGACGAATCCCCCTAAATCATAGGGTGAGGAAGAAGTGTCCGTTTCAGCAGATGGAGAACACACCCTCAGAAGTCAGATAGAGGTAGATAGAGAAAGGAAACCTAAAGGAATGGGATCCGATTTAACTAGCATTGCAGGAATGATCGAGAATAGTTGTTAGAAAGATGTCCAGATGGTTGGCTTATTGCCTCTAAGCCTTGGTACAATCAACCATGGTTCTACACATTCGAAGGGGATGAGAGAGATGGAAATGTCCAACAAACCTTCCACCAAGACCTTAGTGATTTCACTTGCTGTCCTTACACTCTTTCTGTCTGCCTGCGCTTCTACTGCAACCACGCCAGTAGGTGGTGGTACGGGAAGGATAGCCTTTTCTTCGTTTCGTGAAGGCGAATCGATGGTTTTCATCATGAACGCCGACGGATCGGAGCCAAACACGCTGACGGACATTTCGGTAAGAGCGAAGCAGCCTATCTGGTCCCCCGATGGCGAGCGAATAGCTTTCGTCTTGTCCAAGGAGGAGGAGGGCCATAATATCGATATCTACCTCATGGATGAGGACGGCTCAAATTTGGTCCGTTTGACGGAGTTCGACTCCATTGAGGCGGATCCTACGTGGTCCCCGGATGGGTCGAAGATCGCTTTCGCCTCGGGCCAAGATACCTACACCGATATGACACAAGGCTTGGTGTCCGTATTCAGCATCTTCGTCATGTCCAGCGATGGATCAGGCGTGGAGCGATTAACGGATACCGAAGCCAAAAACATGGCCCCTAATTGGTCCCCGGATGGAGATAACCTTGTTTTCCAAACTGATCGAGATGGAAATTTAGAAATATACATCATGAATGCTGATGGATCTGGTCAAATTAACCTGACGAACGATCCCTCGGATGACCAATCACCTTCATGGTCCCCGGATGGAAAAATGATCGCCTTCACTTCAGACCGTGACGGAAATGAGGAAATTTACCTGATGAACGCTGATGGCTCGAACGTCACTCGGCTGACCGATGATCCGGGTAGGAATAAACGCCCCACTTGGTCACCCGATGGACGTATGATCGCCTTCTATTCAGACCGAAGCGGAAACTTTGAGGTCTATGTGATGGCGATCGATGGATCGGGAGTCACACAGCTTACCGACCATCCGGATTTTGATGGTTTTCCATCTTGGCAACCTTAATAACGACGACCTCGTAAGCTTAAGGAACCTCTCAACCGGATAATCAACGGGCGAAGATACATCAAGTCCGACTTCTTTAGACCTGACAATGGCCAGAATTCAGTTTCCATCGCCGATGATGACGGTGAACAAAACGCATGCAAGACGCTTTATATTGGCCCACCAAAGGTTGTGGCCCCCACGAAAGTTGCGTGGAAAGGCCGGTATCCTAGAGTTCATCCGTCATGTCGGTTGTATACAATTTGATCCGATCAACATCGTCGGACGAAATCCGGACCTGGTGCTGCAATCTCGGGTTGATAAGTATCGACCGGTGATGTTGGAGGAGCTTCTCTATTCCGATCGCCAGTTGCTGGATGGATGGGACAAGGTCTCATCCATCATTCTTGCCGAAGACTGGCCGTATTTCTCCCGCCATCGGCAGCTTATGCGTGAACGGCATGGGGACCCTTCGAACCCTCCTATGGAAATTGCGCCGATGGTCTTGGATGCAATTCGTGAACGTGGACCGCTTTCTTCGATCGATTTTAAACAGGATGATAAAGTCGCTTGGTCTTGGGGACATCAATCTCGGCTTGCTAAAGCCTCGCTTGATGTCTTGTATGCGATGGGCGAGGTCTTGGTCCATAACAGAGTCGGGAGCAGGCGCATTTACGATCTGACGGAACGTCTAATTCCACCCGACCTGATCTCTACACCGGATCCGAACGCAACCATGGAGGACTATCAGGAATGGCACGTATTGCGTCGGATTGGTGGCGTGGGTCTCGCCAACCCGAGTGCGTCTGAGCTCTGGTTAGCGATGCTCGGTGTGAAGGGTGACATCCTTCGGAGCACATTGGTGCGTTTGGTGGAACGAGGCGATCTGGTTATCCTGGCCGTGGATGGTGTCCCCGATCGAGTTTTCTTTGTTCGCAGTCAAGATTTACCAACATTGGAACTCGTGAGGACAAAGAGGGCACCCAAAGCGCGGGCGACTTTGATTGGCGCGTTGGATAACGCAATCTGGGATCGCAAAATGCTTCGCTGGATATTCGACTTCGAGTACATATGGGAAGTGTACAAGCCGGTAAAAGAGCGTAAGTATGGCTATTATGTACTCCCGGTTCTCTATGGTGACCGCTTTGTGGCGCGAGTGGAACCTGTTTTTGATAGGAAAGAAAATAAACTTACGATCAAGAATTGGTGGTGGGAGGATGGGGTTCAACCTGACGGTAAGATGAAGGTGGCGCTGACAACTTGCATGAAGGGGTTTATGCGTTATTTAGGTACAAACAATATTGGGCTTGCAAATGAGGTCAGCAGAAAAGCTGATCTGGGATGGGTGTCAGACCTGGACAGAAATTAATCATGAGGCGAGATCGGAGGGAACCATGATTCGAGAGCGTTTGTATACTGGTGTCTTCATCGTCACCATGCTTCTACTCACGGCGTGCGGATCATTTTCTCCACCTGAATCATGTGGCGCCGGTGGCACAGCAGATGAGACGAAATTTACCCAGCATTTCACTTGGATGGAGATTATCAACGAAGCAACAGGTTCCACCGGTGAGCCCGATCAAGAGGGCGGCTTCCAATTTTCGTCATCAGACGAATTAACAATCACATTGGATAATATTCAAGAAGTCTCGCTTAGAGCATGCGTCGAGGAACGGAAAGGAGGGGGGGAGATCGCGCTTGATGAGACACAAGATTTACCATCCGGCTCGGGGGTTATTTCGCTAGGCTCATTTGAGCCTGGTAGCTATGTGGTACGCGTCATCGTAGACGGGATCTTGGTATGTAATCTTCCTTTCAGCGTTACCCGATGAATGACCTTTAATCTGAATTTTGGCGTATGGGTCGAGGGATAAAGACGCGAAGCCTATAAGCCAGGCCTTTCGATCGTTCTTGTGATTCTAAAAGGATCGTCTATCTAATCGAGATCACCCAGTGGTCTGCGGGGTATCTTCGACGAGTTGTAAACGCACTTGGGTGCAGGTCCTCCAGCATATATTCGCCATTCAATAAATCTGAATACGGAGAGCAAGATGTTCACAAAATCGGCCGCTTTTTACGATACTATTTATGCGTTTAAAGACTATGAAAGGGAAGCTCAACGCATTGTGGAAATCATCAGTGAGCACCAACTATCCGGCGGCAATAGACTGTTGGATGTTGCCTGTGGTACGGGAAGGCATCTTGAATTCTTAAGGGAGACCTACGAGGTCGAAGGGCTTGACCTGTCCCAGGAACTACTTGATATCGCTCGGGAACGCATACCCGATGTTCTCTTCCACCATGCGGATATGATGGATTTTAATCTCGCAAGAGAATATGATGTCGTGATGTGCCTCTTCAGCTCGATCGGTTATGTTAAAACCTTGGATAACCTTCACCGGACAGTGAAGTGTATGTCGAACCACCTGGTAGGGGGAGGAATCCTCATCATCGAACCCTGGTTTCCACCCGATGCATGGAACCCAGGAACCGTTCATGCGAATTACGTTGATGATCCAGAATTAAAGATCGCCCGTATTAATATTAGCTGTGTCGAGGGGAGGCTGTCATTATTTGATTTCCATTATCTCGTTGGAACGCCGGAGGGGGTGGACTATTTTGTCGAGCGCCATGAGCTCGGCTTATTTGAAAAAGAGGAAATGAGCGCGGCGATGAAAGGATCTGGGCTAGAAGTAACCTACGATGATGAGGGGTTAACCGATCGAGGCCTATTTATCGGAAGGAAGCCGAAATAAGTTGAGGTGAGCCATTCGAAAACCACGCTTAACTTTCTTCTGCGAATTGGGGGCGAACGAACTGAAGTCGTTGTTCGCTGATGGTTCTGTGATCGATAGTTTGCGCGCACTCAATGCTCGGGTAGGGTTGGGCATTCTCGACCTCACGCCTAACCGCGCGTCGATTGTTCGGAAATTAAATGGGGCCGGTATTCCGGTGGTCGCGTGGTTACTACTCCCGATGGAACAAGGTTATTGGTTAAACGTCAACAACGCGCTCCAAGCTGCCGCTCGTTATCATGCATTCAAACGCTGGACAGAGGAATACGGTTTACTCTGGGCAGGGATAGGTTTGGATATCGAACCTGATATTCGAGAGGTGGAGAGGTTCGTTACAGATAGACCGCGCTTACTTCGTACTCTGATATACCGGTTGTTCAACAATCAGAGGTTTCGAGCAGCTCAAGCAGCGTATAAGGCGTTGGTGAACAAGATGCAGCTGGATGGTTATCAGGTCGATAGCTATCATATCCCGCTCATGGTTGATGAGCGCCGGACCGGTTCCACGTTGTTGCAACGCGTGGCTGGTTTGGTGGATGTGCCCTCCGATCGAGAAGTGCTGATGCCATATACGAGCTTCCTGCGACCGTATGGTCCAGGAATCTTATGGAGTTACGCGGCAGATGCTCAATCCCTTGGGATAGGAAGCACGGGTGGAGGTGTTGATGTAGCTGGTCTGAGCGAGGTGCCTCCTCTTGATTGGGAGGAACTCGCCCGCGATCTACGCTTGGCGAGATACTGGAGTGATGAAATCCATATTTTCAGTCTGGAGGGGTGCATTGAGGGTGAATTCTTGGCGAGACTGATCGATTTTAATTGGGATGGACCGGTTGAGATACCTTACGAAAATGCCAGGGTGATTGATCGGTTGCGCAGGGGACTGCGGGTGATCCTGTGGGTCAGCGCCCGTCCATATCTCATTTTGGTGGGACTGGTTGGTTTTTTATGGTTGTTGATGAGAATACGTCCGAAAAAAAGATCAGATGCATAGCTTCGAGCCACGGCTCATTGACGGTTCTGTGTCAATCTGACCGAGCGGTTGACCATCATTCATAAAACGATAATCTTTGAGCATTTACCGATGAGAAACGACAACCCTCTTGGTCTTATCGGCAAACCAAAGCCCCATGTCATGGCGCATCGTGGAAACAGGGTAGCATGCCCTGAGAACACCTTGGCAGCCTTCCGACGTGCGCTTGATGAGGGAGCGGACATTCTCGAAACGGATCTACACCTAACAGTTGATGGTGTTTTTGTATGCATTCACGACGCAACTGTGGATCGAACGACTAACGGCTCCGGAGCAGTTTCGGCGATGACGCTGAGTGAGTTAAAAACCCTCAGTGCAGCTGATGGTAAACCGGAGTACGAGACTGAGAGGGTCCCAACACTCAACGAGCTTACTGCGATCCTACCTCCCGGTATACCTCTAGTCCTCGAGCTGAAAGCGGATCAATTCCTTGTGGCTGATGTATGTCGGCGGTTGGTAAGCGAGTTGGATCAAGCTGGATTGAGGGAGCGGACAGTTATGCTGTCTTTCAGCGTGACCCGTTTGCTGACTTTACGATCGGTCGCTTCAGATATTCCTGTTGGGTTGATTACCTATACCCGAGCCATGCCACCAAGAGGGTTTCAGTTTCTCGGCCCATTGTGGCCGTTGTTGATAATAAATCCTTTTTACGTCCGATTAGCACACTTGCGAGGCCAGATGGTCGGCCCACTCGATCCGACGCCTGACTCGAGGTTGTGGCTTTATCGTTGGTTGGGGTGTGATGTGGTATTGAGCGACGATCCAGGCGCGACAATCCGTGCGTTAGGACGTTAAATTTGAGGTCATTTGTTATAAGTGTAGCGGCAATTCACCGTTCGTGGTGCGAACAACGGTGGCACGCCGGCCGTCTAGCCCCGGCATGAATAGCCCCTACAATATTCTCTAAGCTTTGTGTGTTCCTATTTGCAGATACTCAGATTGACATGATCAAGATGAAGCGATCATGAAGCGACCAACATCTGACCGAGGTTATGAGAAAGTTGCTCACCTGTACGATCTCTTCGATCTGAAAGAGAATATCCCTTTCTTCTCTCATTACGCTCTTCAGGCCGGGGAGATCTTGGATATTGGTGCTGGAACGGGCCGGATTGCCATTCCGATCGCCGAGCAGGGCGTCGCCGTAACGTGTGTTGAACCGTCGCCTGCGATGAGAAACGAATTCCAACATAAACTCTCACAACATCCCCATTTACAAGACAGGATCACGCTTCTCGCTGGTGATGCTCAGTCTTTTAATGTGGGGCGTCAATTTCCGGCTGCATTTCTTTCGGGGAGCTTCGATCACTTATTGGACGACGATGAGAGGCGAATTGCGTTGATCAACATTGGCCGGCATTTGATGCCCCACGGAG
>CP070708.1:1960636-2042145 GCA_020350285.1 Anaerolineaceae bacterium | reverse complement strand
TACACAAGGGGTGCATTTTCCCGGCTGGGCTCGTAATGGCTGAGCCAAGCGTTGGGGAAGTTGGCAGAGGCATCAGGATGACATTTTTGGCACGTCCCGAGCAGATTCTCCTTCATGACCATGCTCTCGGGATCGTCGACAGGACGCATGTCGTGCACACCGTGGCAGTCAATGCAGACCGGTTTGTTGGTCTCCTGATCTGGTGCGATAGCTTCAAATAGGACGACCGTCGTACCATGAAAGTCAGCTATGTAACTTTCGAAGACCTCAGTGCTCACACCATAGCGGTTCATCAACTCTTCATCCTCATGACATTCGGCACATATTTGGGGTGAGAAGAGGTGGAAGGGACCGGTGGAGGGACCCTGGATATCATGCACGCCATGGCAGTCGATACACGAAGGCACATCGGGGTTGCCCTCTCCGATCAGCGCCGCTCCATGGACGCTCTCTTCATAACGTTGGTAGATTTGAGAGTGGCATCGTTCACAGGTCTGAGGAATGAGAGTCCGAGGTTGATCGGGTGGGCCGATATCGTGGGCGCCGTGACAATCGGTGCATACAGCTGCTTCTGGGTTTCCCGCTGCAAGGGCTTTTTGGTGAACGCTATCCAGTGTGGCGTCGTACATCCCTTGGTGGCATTGGGCGCAAGAGGTGTAGAGCTGCAGTGTAAACTCACGCCGTGTGGCAGCCGTCACTGGATCATGGGGGAAGTCGGTGATATCTGTATGACATTGGACACAGGCGTAACCCAGACGGCCATGGGTCGATTCCATGTAAGTCTTCCGATCGACGGATACGTATAACGGTTCACCAGAGGGGAGTGTGGTTTGTATCCCAGGTGTCTCGTGGCAGGCCAAGCAAGCTTCCGTGGAAAGTTCGAGCGCGAGCGGGACCACCTCGGTAGTTTTCGCCGTAGCGGGCAACGTTTCCAGTGCAGCAATGACCGCAACGAGTAGTCCAGCTAGACAGAGGATCAAGAGAACTCGTTTCATTGATAATATGCCTTTTGTTCCTGTGGCTCAGCTGCTGTGGGATGTGATGACGATGAGTAGATTTAGAGGGATGCTTCCGATGATGCTAGTTTTATCCACTTGTTCCCTACCCTATCCTGGCCCTAAACAGTAATGGCATAGTGATTTCCCCTCACCCTTTTGGGGCGTTTGACCCACGCCTATGGGTGAACCTGCCCACTATAAACCCAGAAATCTGCTTGTTCAAGGTTTCACATAAGAATCCGTGGAATTTGTCATAGGATTATAGGACGAATGTCATCCGCCTATTTGGACACAAATTGGCTTATAAGATAACTGGTCAATATTACCACCATTTCTCAGAGAGGGACACATTCGATAAGGTATTCAGGGGTAGGACGCACCTACCCTTCTCTAAATCCAGGATGGTAGTTTCTTCAAAGCACTTGCCCTTTCGTAGTTGTTTTTCGTGTCCCAAGACTCATCTCCGATTAATGTGATTGTGAGAAGATTCGCGAAGAGAAAAGGCCTTTCTCTTCAATAGAAGGAGGCCTTTTCATGAGATCGTGTTTGAGAAATGACAGTCTCAACGCTGAATATCTGGACTATATTCGTTTTTGGGAAGTGTTTGGAGGTCTTTGAATGAACGATATCGAACGGGTTGATGTGGACACGGGTCTTGGTGGGCGGAGGAAGCTGCTCATTGGGGGTTTTGTGATCGTCGCAGCAGTGATCTATCTGATCGCCTCATCTACTCAAGCCGCCGCCCAGTATTACCTCACGATTGAGGAGTTGATCGCCAAAGGTGATTCGGTCCTGGATCGAGACATTAAGGTCTCAGGTGCCGTGGACGGCGATTCGATCGTATATGATGCCGAGTCGCTGGAGCTTCGTTTCACGATTGTGAATGTCCCTGGAGATCTGGACGAAATTGAACGTGCGGGAGGGCTGGCGGAGGTTCTACATCAAGCGGTGTCCGATCCGAGCGAACCACGTATGGATGTCTTGTACGTCGGACCGATGCCAGATTTGTTGCGCCACGAAGCCCAAGCGATCCTCACGGGTCGCATGGGTACCGACGGCGTGTTCCAGGCGGACGAACTGCTTCTCAAGTGCCCCACGCGTTATGAGGAGGAGATTCCCATGCAATCTGAGGAGGGATGATCTTTAAGTCCCTCTTTATGAGAGAAAGTTGAATTTAATTACGTGAATAGATCGATCGTTGTTGGAAACACTGTATCGGAAGACATTGAAGAATAGCTTATAAAAAGATAGACCAAGGGACGTGGTCGAAGACGAAGGGTGAGGTAGGTGGAAAGGATTGTCCTTAAGCCTTCGTCTTTTGATGGGAGGTTACTGAGTTGATTGCGAACGTAGGATATTTTTCGTTGGTCTTGGCGTTTTTAGTGGCTCTCTACGGCGCTATCGCTGCCGTATATGGTGAGCGGAGTGGAAGATCGCGGTATATCGAGAGCGCACGCCATGCGATGTTACTCACCTGGCCTCTGGTGACCGTTTCGGCACTGGCGATCATCTGGCTCCTTGTCAATGGCCAGTATCAGATTCGTTATGTGGCTTCGGTAACGAGCAACAGTATGCCTGCCTATTTGAAGATCACTGCCCTTTGGGGTGGGCAAGCTGGTTCGCTGGTCTTCTGGTCTTGGCTGATGGCCGCATTTGCCAGTGCGGTGGGTCTGCGGAAATGGAGGCGGGATCGGGACTTGTTGCCATGGGTTGTGGTGGTGACGATGGTCACCTTGGCGTTCTTCCTTGGTTTGGTGATCTTTGTCGGAAACGAAAATCCTTTTGCCCGCTTGTGGTTATCACCCGAAGGCCAGCAAGTGACCGCCCTCTTCCAACCTAGGGGAGCAACACCGCTGGTCCCTCCAGATGGTCAGGGTCTGAACCCACTGTTAAGACACCCAGGGATGATCATCCACCCACCCACGCTTTATTTGGGATTTGTCGCTTTTGTGGTCCCGTACGCATTCGCCATTGCGGCTTTGGTCACCGGGCGAACCGACGACCGATGGATCCGAATCACGCGTCGATGGACCTTGGTCGCCTGGTTATTCCTATCGCTCGGATTGATCCTTGGTGGGCGTTGGGCCTACGATGTGCTTGGTTGGGGTGGCTATTGGGGATGGGACCCGGTGGAGATCGCAGCGCTCATGCCGTGGCTCACGGGCACAGCCTTCCTACATTCGGTGATGGTGCAGGAGAAGAAAGGCATGCTCAAGCGCTGGAACATGATCCTGATCATCCTAACGTATGCGCTGGTCATCTTCGGTACTTTTTTGACCCGCTCGGGAGTTCTCTCATCGGTTCACGCGTTCGCCCAATCCGCCATCGGCCCGTTGTTCTTCGCTTTTATTGGAGCGACTTTTATTGGGTCGCTGAGTCTGTTGGTCAAACGCTGGGACGATCTCAAGGCTGAGAACCAACTGGGCTCATTGATCTCGCGCGAAGCGCTCTTCTTGTTCAACAATCTGCTATTCATGGGGATCCTGGTGGTTTGTTTCTGGGGGGTGATTTTCCCATTAATCTCGGAATTGTTCACTGGTCAGAAGGTGACCGTTGGCCCGCCATTTTACGAGCGGGCTAACAGCCCACTAGGGTTAGGATTGCTGCTACTCATGGCGATCGCACCGCTCTCGGTCTTTGGACGGACCTCGTGGAAGCTCCTAGGTAAAGCGTTGTGGAAACCACTCGCGCTATCACTTCTCGTGCCGATATTCTCCATATTGCGAGGGACCACCAATTTGGGCGCCCTGATTGGATACTGGGTAATTTCGTTGATCACTCTGGTAACACTCTATGAGTTCTGGCGTGGCGCACTGGCCCGTCGGCAACGACATGGAGAGAGCTTTCCTGCAGCATTGTGGAAACTTACCAGCCGTAACCGGAGACGCTACGGTGGTTATGTGATCCATCTGGGTGTGGTCTTGATGACCCTTGGAATCATCGGGATCGAAATCTTTCAGGCGGAAACCCAGGGAACGCTTGCTCAAGGTGAGCAACTCACCCTTGACCGATACACCATGATCTACGATTCACTGTCACAGTTTGATACCCAGGATGGTCGCAATGTGACCCGCGCCGTGGTCTCGGTCTACCGCGATGGTAAATACGTCGGTGAACTCTACCCAAGAAAAGACTTCTACTACGCCTCCCAGCAGCCGATGACCATCCCTGGCGTCCGTTCCACCTTGGAGGACGATTTTTATGTACTGCTTGTCGGTTGGGAGTCGATTGGGCTCGGTGGGGCGACTTTCAAGGTCTTCCATAACCCACTGGTCAATTTCCTATGGATCGGGGGGTTGGTCTTTATCCTTGGGACCATGGTCGCAGCATGGCCGGCTCGCGAGTCTGAATCAGTGTTGAAATTTGCTAGGAAACGCGCTGCAACCGCGCGATCTTGATCAGAGGAATGACGATGCGAAAGATCACCTTGACTCTAAGCATGATGATCTCAATCCTGGCTCTCCTCACTCTCCCCGGAGCGGTAGCTGCGCAGGGTGGTGAACCGACGGACGATGAGGTGAACGAGATTGCCAAAGAGCTCTATTGTCCGGTGTGTGAAAACGTCCCTCTGGATGTCTGTCCGACTCTAGCGTGTGAGCAATGGAGAGAGATCATTCGACAAAAATTATCCGAGGGGTGGACGGAAGATCAGATCAAGCAATACTTCGTTGAGCAGTATGGCGATCGTGTACTGGCCACGCCACCTGCCAGAGGGCTGAATTGGTTGGTGTACATATTGCCACCATTGGCTTTTGTCGTAGGGGCCTATATTCTCTTCCGTGCCATCAGAGGTTGGAGACAGCCGGCGATGGCGGAGGAGTCATTCCCACCGACGGCGCCTGAGGATCCCTATATCGCGCGTTTGGAGGAGGAGCTTCAGAAGCGAGACAGATAGCTTTTAGCTATCAGCTTTCTGCCTTGAGAGAAAGTTTTAAGGCTTGTACCTTTGAAACACCGAATATTAGTGCTGAAAGCTGACGGCTGATAGAGTGTTAGCGGTTTTTTTTGAAGCGGACGAGACGGTATGCGCTGCTGGACCTAGTTAGGAAATGATGATGACGCAAGAAAATCAACTGGAAACCAATCACTCAACACGCCCGCTGAGATGGGGTGTCATCCTCGCGTGGGCGCTGGTTATAGGCTTGTTGGGCACACTAGGTTTTGGTTTGGTGCGTGCTCAGCAGGGATCGATCGGAGTTGGAACCCGTGTTCCGGACTTCACCTTAACGACCTTTGAGGGTGAGCAGATTCACATCGCTGACTTGCGCGGACAGGTTGTGCTCATTAACTTCTGGGCTTCATGGTGCAAGACGTGTGAAGTGGAAGCAAGAGAGCTGGAGCAGGTCTTTCAGATGTATAAGGATCGCGGTGTGGTCTTCCTGGGTGTGGACTATGTCGATTCAGAACCTGCGGCCTTAGCCTATCTGGAGAAGTATGGCATCACTTATCCGAACGGCCCGGACAAACGCACTCGGATATCTCAAGCGTTCCGCATTCGTGGGGTGCCTGAGACGTTCATTGTAGATCCTGAGGGTCGAGTAGCAGATGTCATGATCGGCCCTTACCCATCCGTAGAGATGATCATTCAAGACATCGAAACGGTCTTGGGGCGGTAGATCGCCCCAAGGAGGTGTCAATGATCACCTCGTTGTGGGTGTTCGCCTGGAAGTGTGTATGATGAATGACCGTCTTTTCATATTGAGCCAGCTTTGGCTCGCTCGGGAGCGATAGCATGGATCTCGGTTCGTTACTTGTTATTCTGGCATTGAGTTTAATGGCTGCGGCCTTCATTGCCCAGCCTCTCATGGGGAGGCGTGGATTGGGTGTAATGAAGGAAGAACGCCATCTCTCTGAATTGCTAGCGGAAAGAGATCGCGTGTTGACAACGCTCCAAGATTTGGATATGGATTTTGCGATGGGGAAGGTCCTTCAGGAGGATTATCAAACGCAGCGTGGCATGTTGGTAAGATACGGAGCTGAGATCCTCAGGGAGATGGATGAGCTTCGCGGCACCGTCGGTGAGGTTATTCCGGAGACGGATTTGGAGGTTGAAATCGAAAGCGCGGTCGCCCGATTGCGCCGAGGTGAGGATCATGCGAGTGGTGAAACTTGCAGTTCGTGTGGGAGAGAGGTCATCGCTGGTGATCGGTTCTGCGTTCACTGTGGAGCCTCGCTCCTTGAGGAGGGGACGTGAGACGGTTTTGTTATATGGCGTTAATCGTCGCGCTTTTCTTAACCGGCTGCTCTTTAGCCGAAGACATCACCCCTCCCCCTGCCTTAGCCACATCGCAGGCGATTGGACCAGCTGCCTCGCCAACGGAGGGGTTCTCGCCTCCAACACCACAAGCCACGGCTGAACGTTCGCTGACTGAATCAACGGAGGAACCCACTACAGCGTCTCAGGGAGATTCATCACTGGGCACGGTCCGCGGTCGCGTGATAAATGGAACGACGGGAAATACGGTGCCTACCGGAATAGAAGTCCACTTGATTGGGATTGACGGTCAGGCACTCACATTCAGCGAGTCAACAACGGCCGATCCGGACGGCGAGTTCACCTTTGAGGAGTTGGAGATCGTGCCCGGTCGGATCTTCGGCACTTATATTGAGTATCAAGGGGTGGAGTACTTTTCGGAAGGGCGACACTTTTCAGGTCAGGTCATCGATTTACCGCTGATCGTCTATGAGACAACCCCTGACACGAGGACGGTCCATGTCGATCGCTTACACCTCTTGTTCGACTTCACTGTTGAGGGTTTGGTTGAAGTTATGGAGGTTTGGGTCCTCTCGAATCAGGGAGACCAGACAGTCGTCCCCTCAGAAGGCCAGGGAGGGCTGGAGTTCACCCTGCCGTCAGGTTTCAGTGACCTTCGTTTTTTCAACGAAATGGCCTCTGAGAGTCGATTTCTTATCACGGATCGGGGTTTTTTCGATCGTGGTCCTCTGCGGCCTGCCGAGGGCACAGAATTAGTTTTCAGCTTCACATTGCCTTTCGATCGTCGCCTTGATTTTGTTCAACCGGTGACATATCCGGTCAGCGCCACCGTGATCTTGATGCCCGAGAATGGTCCAACAGTGGATGCAAACGGATTGCAGGATTTGGGGGTCGGGGACTTCGGCGGCATACGACGTCAGAGATATAACCTCGGTTCGATCTCAGTCGGGGATTCCATCGAATTGAGATTGTCTGGAGGATCCTCAGCGAGAGGGGATGTAACGCAAGTAGGACTTATCGTCGGTGCTGCATTATTCGGCCTGGCGTTGACCGTCGCTGGCGTATGGTGGTACCGGCTCAGGACGAGGGGTGAGGCGCAAGCGATGGCTGTGGAAAGGATCCCCTCTGATCGTGAGGGCCTGCTTCGAGCCATCGCTGACCTGGACGACAGCTTCGAGGCGGGGACGATCCCAGAAGACGAATACCGTCGCCGTCGCCAAACCCTTAAAGGGAGAATCGTGGACCTGATGCGAGAGACCCATGATTGATGTGCGTGGGTTGGTTAAGACCTTTGGGCTCAAGTCCGTGTTGCGTGGGCTAGAATTCCATGTCGATCGTGGCGAGTTCGTCGCTCTGGTTGGTCCGAATGGAGCAGGAAAGACCACTTTCCTGCGCATCCTGGCATCGCTTGCGAGGCCTAGCATGGGCGAGGTGCGTGTTGCGGGATACCGCCTGCCTGCCCAAGCCGCCGCTGTACGTGTTCGTTTAGGTGTCGTTTCGCACCAGCCCTTGCTCTATGGTGACCTGACGGCAGAGGAAAACCTTTTCTTTTATTCCCGGATGTATGGTTTGACCGATCTCGAGCATCGTGTAGGAGCGATCCTAGAAATGGTCGGTCTACATGCTCGCCGGCGAGACCTCGTGCGCCAGTATTCACGGGGTATGCAACAACGTTTAGCGATCGGCCGGGCGATCCTGCACGACCCCGATGTCCTACTTTTTGATGAGCCTCATACTGGACTTGACCAAGAGGCAGCGGCGATGCTCGACACACTGTTGCAGGATGTGGCTGCGCGTGGCAGGACCGTGGTGATGACCTCCCACAATCTTGATCGAGCCGCTGATCTCGCCGAGCGGATTGACATTCTTTCCAAGGGAGTGATCGCCGCTTCGATAAAGCGGGACGAGATCGATCCGTTGGATTTACCGAAACTTTATCGGTCGGTGACTCATGCCTGAGGCGGGTTCAACCAGAGTTGTGGGGGATCAACCTGTGGTCCATCGTCGAACAGGCGGCCTCGGTGCCTATTTGCGTTCTATTGGTGCCATCATCTGGAAAGACTTGGTCGCAGAATTGCGGAGTCGGGAGTTGCTCAGCGCGATGTTGGTCTTCGCGCTGTTGGTGGTCTTGATCTTTAATTTCGCCCTCGAATTGGACATACGAACGCGAGAGACGGTCACCTCAGGTGTGTTGTGGGTCACCTTTGCTTTCGCGGGAACGTTAGGGCTCAACCGCTCGATGGCGGTTGAAAAGGATCGAGGTTGTTTGGACGGACTGCTGCTGGTGCCGGTAGATCGAACCGCAATCTATTTTGGGAAAGTGATCGGCAACTTGGTCTTTATGCTCATTGTCGAAGCGATCGTGCTACCGCTTTACAGTGTGCTCTACAACATCAATCTCTTTCAACCAGGGTTGCTCGCGGTAATCCTGCTCGGTTCGATTGGGTATGTAGCTGTAGGCACGTTGCTCTCCTCAATGGCTGTGCATGCCCGTACGCGAGACGTGTTGCTGCCGATTCTGCTCTTCCCGGTGGTATTACCGGTATTGGTGCCCGCCATAAAGGCGAGCAACGGCTTTCTGCAAGGTTTTGAGATGGCTGAAATATTGCCCTGGTTGAATTTGCTCATCGTTTATGACGTCATTTTTATGGCTGTGGCATTTATGGTGTTTGATTATGTGGTGGAGGAGTGAAAGGGATTAGGGATCTGGGATCGGGGATTAGGATAGTTACCAGTTTTTCCTGATCCCCAATCCCTGATCCCCGATCCCTATTAAGAATGGAGGAATTCCTATGGAACCAATGCCTAAGGCTCTAAAAGCCCTCAACTGGATCACAGGAGCGCTTTTCGTCGTGGCTTTGTACTTGGTCTTGATCTTCGCCCCGCGCGAAGCGGTCATGGGTGATGTGCAGCGTGTTTTCTACTTTCACGTCGCTGCTGGCTGGGTGGGAGCATTGGCTTTCTTGGTGACCGCGATCGCCGGCGGGGTCTATCTCGCACGCGGTGAGCGTCGCTGGGATCTCGTCGCCCAGGCTTCGGTGGAGATCGGTGTGGTTTTCACCTTTGCGAACATCGTCAGTGGTTCGGTCTGGGCGCGACCGATCTGGAATACCTGGTGGACCTGGGATCCGCGCCTTGTGACGGCGACGGTCATGGAGTTGGTCTACATCGCCTACCTTATGCTGCGGCAGGGGATTGAGGATCCGGATCGAAGAGCACGCTTTGGGGCCGTATACGGTATTGTGGGTTTTCTCAGCGTCCCGCTCACGTTTCTCTCGATCCGCATTTTTCGGACCATCCATCCGGTGGTCATCGGAAGCGGCGACCCAACGGCTGCGGGCGCCTTCGATATGAGCCCGAACATGCGCGTGGCTTTCTTTTTCAGCCTTTTCACCTTCACTTTTGTCTATGCAACACTGCTCTGGCATCGGCTGCGCTTGCAACGATTTTCCGAGAAGGTGGAGCAGATGAAAATGAAGATCTTATCTGTGTGATGTTGTTATAAGGAGTTGCAGAATATGTTTGCCCAACCCCCGCCTGCAGAAACCTTTGATTATATGGTCCTTGGCTTTACTATAATCCTGGGAAGTATGGGGCTTTTTCTACTGAGTATGGTGGTGCGTTTTCGCAACCTGAAACGGGATCTGGATTTGCTTGAAGAGATGGAGGCCAAAGAGTCAGCCTAGGGTCTGCGAGACCAGCCGTTGCTGTTGATTTATCTTTGGGACACATTTACGAGGCCTGTAGTAATGGGACTTGTTGATTCTTAATTGCCTTTTTGATTTGTACTCGAATGACCAATGTAGGGGCGGGGTTACCCCGCCCCTACATCGTTACTTTCTCGAGTTCAGGATGATGTCCTTGGAGAAATAGGGGCGCACGGCCGTGCGCCCCTACGCAACTCTCTCGTGGTTAACCTGCAGGGGCGGTTCACGAACCGCCCCTACTTTTGTACATTCCCCGAATCGAGGATTAATGCCTTAGAGCAGTAAGGGCGACCGGCCGGTCGCCCCTACATCGGCTTGATTGTTTGGGTGGATAGCGCTCGATAAAACTTAATCTATCGTTTGAATACTTTCTTTTGGAGAAATCCATCCTCGGCGACGTTGTGGGATAACGCTTAGGGCTGACCATAGTAAACGCCCAAGGCCTCCGAACACAAAGACTGTCCCTCCGAGGATGAGCGGCACGCGTAACACATCGACCCAGTTGTTTCCCTGAAACATGTGGGACGAACCGACCCAGATTGGGGTGGTAAGTAAGATGGACCCCACCACAATGGCCGTCAGTCCCCCAGAGGTGGCTTCGGTTGGTCCGCCGCCCGATTGCGAGAAATCGACCCGCTCGCGAATACCAGGAAGCCTGATGAGCAGGAAGATCAACAAAGTGATCGCGTTGGTGAAGAACTTAATATTCGCCGGTGTGGCCTTACCGCGAATAGCCAGCGAGGAGAAAAACTGGATTCCACCGACAACGGTGCCAACGATTAGCAGGACGAGGGCATTTCGATACGCATTCTTTCCCCCGCGCACCAGCCCCATAGTTGCCCAAACGCAGAGAATCCCGATGATGATCGTCACGATCATCAAGATTTGATATCGCAACTGATAATCATAAAAGGCCCACATCGGGGGGAAATTCTTCGTCAAGAATGCCGCACATACGGTGCCTATACCACCGAGGAGATTCATCGCGGCAGTTAGGCCCATGAAAACAATTGCGACGGTTCGAATGGTCTTAGCGGTTGTGTCTCTCATGGCGCTCGATCCTCCTTGGATAGTAGATTTAGATTATCATTAGGTTGTCCATTCAAATTCTGCGAACCGTGTTTCTGATTAAGTCTCATCCTTATTAGGATACGGTCGGTGAAGGGCGTGTGTGGGATAAACTTGGATACGATATGTGTTCAGGTATCTCCCACCTTGCTTCAATTGAAGACATCCTGATCGAATACATCAAGGTAGTCAAAGCTTAGGTCAACCTCCTGTAGCCCCTCATTCCCGACAGACAAATTCCTGAGTGGATAATCAACAATAGCCTCAAAGCCTGTCAAAGCTGATGTTACTAGTGAGAGACTAGTACAGGTCGGGCACAACGGTCGCGGCGGGAAGAGGGGTTGATCGCAACCGACGCATCTTGCGCCGAGAAGCCGGTAGCGTAGGTGACGAAGCCGCCAGTGTGTAGGACAATTCATCTTTACGAACTAGCCTGAGCAGTTATTTTGTCGATTTCCATGTATCAATTAATGACCTCGAAACTCTTGCTCGCTTATAGTTTCTGTCTGGGATTCCCTTCGCTTTATCAGAAAAAAGTAATACTGCAAGCTTGCCAAGAATAAGCCCAAACCGATGCCGATATATAGAACCGCGAGATAGGGTTTTGGGATGGGCGAATGACGAAGCGTGATTCCCAGCGCGATCATCACCGCGATTAGTGGGTAGCTTTTCCATTCCTGAAATGCGAAAAGGCAAGCTTTTTCTGGTAGGAGATGAATGCGGTTGATGTTCTTGATTGCGAGCCCGAGAAAACCGAAACGGTAAATCACCGTACCCAACAGAATCCCAGCCGCTGCAAGTAGCAGTGCATTCAGAACTTCGACCTGGATGAGCCAACCGTAAGCCAGAGTGCAAAGCATTAGACCCACCGCGCTCCACATTAGTCCGGAGAGCAGGTACAGCCAAATCCTTGGGAGTGCGGGTTTCCACCGCTCGAGTCTCTCCATCATGCTAAGGCCAACCCTGTCATAAAGGAGCCCGTCATGATCAGCAACAATGCCGGCAGTACGGCGAATATTGTCTTCTCAGACAATATCGGCTGACCGGCGCGCAAGAAGGCAAAAAGGATGCCGCCGATTCCGATCAGTCCACCCCCAACACCAACGAGTATGAAACCTGGCCGAGTTTCACCTTGTAGGCTGAGCACAATGGGAAGAATGAAGATCAGGAATCCTGCCGTGCCGTGTACGAGAGCCAAGGTGACTGTGGCTGTCTTTCCGGAGGTGAGATAACGTGTAAGGACGATGGCAAGAAAACCTAAAACGGCAAACGCCATATAGCCAGCCTGATAAGGAGGAAAGTATTGAGAGATCAAGCCCAGCGAGAGGCTGAGTGGGATAAGTGCAGCGATAAAAACGACCAACGGGCTCTCTATGGCCTCAAAACCGAGGATGATCATGATCAGGCTTGCGACAAGGAGCACCCCAAAAGCGATCGTGTAACTTGTAACAGTCAGACTTGCAAGACCTTCGATCCCAACTGCGATTTGGTAAGCTGACAGCAATGCGGTAGCTAGTAGCAATATCCGATCAAGCACTGATATTTTCCGCATCACATGGTCTCAATCAACACCAATAACATTGAGCTCAGCATGTAGATCGAGGCGAACTTGAAGAGACCGAAATTTAATCTCTCTGATGGTCGAACGACACTGGCCACTGCGAGGAAGAGCAGACCAGCACTAAGCACGGCGAGTATGCGCAGATATCCCCATGTCATGCCGATGCCGTAGGCAGCGAGACCCATGGCAATCGACGCGACCACGCTAGAAAGCGCGATCGCCAGATGTGTCAGTTTGTCACCGTAGATGGAGGCAAAAGTCGGGATGCCGGAGCGCTTGTAATCGCCTTTATGACGTAAGTTATAGGTCATGATGTGGGTAGGGATCCAAAGAAGAACTGCCAGGGACAGCAAGAGGCCGATCCAATCGAATTGTCCAAAACCCAATACACGACCAGCCAGGATCGGCATACCGCCAGCGATGCCACCCCACACGATCGACCAGGCCGTCCTTCGCTTGAGCCAGATCGTATAGATAACGATATCAAAGAAAAAACCCGCGAAGACCACGCAGCCGTAGAGCGGGGAGAGGGTAAAAGCCCATCCTATTCCTAGGATACTAAGCGTAGCACCCAATAAAAGCGCTTCAACCACACTTACCTGTCCCAGGGGTAGGGGTCGGTTGCAGGTGCGCTTCATTTGGGCGTCGATATCCCGGTCGTAGACCATGTTCAAGACCGTGCTGCCGCTGATCGCCAGGAACAGGCTTCCCGTCAGCGCCAGCAATGTCTGCCAGGTGATCACCGGACACCGGGCGCTCATATATCCAGCTAGGCCGGTTAGTAGCAGCAGTCCAGTTTGGAGACTCTTGATGAGTTTCCAATATACTCTGAATCTTCTACGAACCTGTTGACCGATGGACCCAATCATCATCTTAACTGTCTTATCCTCATATCATCAATCGCCTGGCAACCGCACACAGCGGAAACCGACATTGGGACTGACATAATCAGGGTGGGAGTTGTTTCTCGTCCATACTCGCAGATTGTACCCATAATCGGCTTTGCTCCCCCCACGCATATAACGGTAGTGAGCTCCTTCGTAGATATCGCCGGTCCATTGCCAGACGTTGCCGCCCATGTCGTACAGGCCGTATGGGCTGGGCGAATCAATGGTCTGGAAGCCATCGTAGGTGTTGCCGTTGTAGAAACCCACAGGTGTCGTGTCGCCTAATTTACCAACGATCTTCTCGAAGATGTCGTGGCTGCTGTAATAGTTTGCGTTCTCGGGTTGGATCTCATGCCCCCAGGGAAACGGTCGACCATCCGTGCCGCGGGCGGCCTTCTCCCATTCCACTTCTGTTGGAAGCCGTCCGCCGGTGAATTCGCAATAGGATCTGGCACCGAACCATGTCACCTGCACCATGGGACGATTCTCATAACCGTTCATAGCACTGAATGTCTTGCCATCATACCGCAATCTCAAGCCAGGGTCATCCAAGGAGATATGCGGCCAATCGTCTGCGGCGATCTCCTCCTCGTGACGGTAGCCATGAAACTCGTCGCCAGGATAGTAACCGACCACCTGATCGTCCACGATCTTGATCGCACCAGCAGCTAACGCTTCGTTTAGATAGTTAGCGTATTGCGCATTTGTGACAGTTGTGATCATGATCTCGTAGTCGTAGTCGACCACCGTTTCAAGGTCGTGGAGACCCCTTAAGAATTCACCTGCAGGTACCAACGCCCATCCTTCGGGATTGATGCCGGTATCGAAGGTGAGAGGAGATTCCGCAGGTGAGGTCGCAGGAGCAGCACATCCGATCGCGAAAACTGGGAGCAAGAGGAGCCACAAAAAGGTCCGTTTCATGACTGCACCTCCGCCTCGGACTTCGGATTGGACCCTAGAGGAGTAGTCAATGAGATAGGCGATTTCGGGAGGGTGTCCAACCCCTCCTCAGCCAGTTCGGCTGTCCATCGTCCTTTGCGTTTAAATAGGTCCACCAATCTCCAGACCATGAAGACTGCAAGGATGATCAACACCAGGGCTAACCCGATCTCAATCAAGAGCATGGTCATATTGACGATCGGTTGTTGCTCCGCTTCGCTAACGAAGAGGCGCTTCATTTCAAACACCGTCGCTGCGCCGAAGGCTACGTCTGAAGCGATGATGAGCACCCAACCGAATATCTGACGCGCCCTTCCTTTCAATCCCGCAAGGTCGGCATAATAGAAAAGGATGATGGTGGCGATGATCGCTGAGAGGACGTGCCAATGGCCGGTGAGGATGATCCGCTCTTCCCGAGCGGGCCAGACGCGGAAGATCTCATCTAATTTCACTGCCACGAAGATGCCCACAAAACTCACGTTGAAGTTCATGAAGACCATTTGCCAGGTAGAACCGAAGCGCAGCGGATCGCGCAACAGCGCTTTGAGCCCCTGAACAAAGTTCCCCTTTTCGATCCCCTTCTCGGCGAGCCCATCACGGATCAATTTGCGCCAGGCGAAGATCACCAGGAACAATCCCGAAAGCAACACGAGCACCGATCCGCCGTAAATGATGTAGTGGGCGATCGTTTCGAATGGGACCACCGCCCATGCGCCAAATGTGATGATGAGGGTGCCGATGATCATGAAGGGCATGGCGATCTTGTGGAGCGGTCCTTTGAAATCGAACCAGCGGCCGATGATCAGTGCGATCGCTACGCCGATCAGGGTCAACATGATGTGCAGGTGACCGATGATCGCCAACTGCAAGGTCGTTTTGTGTGGCTCGCGGATAAGATCTTCAGCCAGGAAGGCCTCATGGCCACTGCCCCAGAAGGAACCGGTCACCGCACCGAAGAGTGCGGACCCCAAGGTTGCCACCGCCATAGTGAAGAAGGCCAAACGCTCGAGGTCAACACCTCGTCTGGTGTGGGCGTAGGCAGGGTCCTTTACGTAGTACTCCTTCCTAAAAGGCCAAAGGGCGATCGTTAGCAGAATGCCGGCGAAGAAGACCAGCGATAGACCGAAGAGATAGAGGCCATGGAAGACGAAATTGTGACCGAAATAGCCGAACCATAGACCGAAGATCATCGTCGTCAGATATCCGACAGTGATGGTGCCATTGATCATCGTGCGCTCGTGATCCCTCATCGGCAAGATGCCGGTGATCAGGTAGACCTCGATGGCGACCACCGTCACCGCGATGGTGTGATAGAGAAGGATGATGCGCCCTTCGCGCTCGGCTGGCACCAGATCCATCCCTGTCAGATTGACGATCGCATCCGTGACACCCCACTCGACCATGGGACCAGAGAGCATGCCCCAGAGGGCGGTAACGAGCGAGATCATCGCGACGGCTACGAGCACTAGACCCTTGGTAGATTGAAAGAGGAAATGAAATCGCTTTGTAAGCATCAATGCCCTTCCTTCAGAAAAGTATATTTGAAGGCTCACTGGAGAAGCACAACAGTCGCAGTTGTGCCTCATTCTTGTGAAATTGTTAACAATTAGGTTACCACCCAGACCAGTGAAAGTCTTTGCGGAAAGTCAAGTTTTTCGGCTGACTAGCCATGGATTCCACTAAATCTGGATAGGGATCTGACCCATGTTGGTAAGTTTCTTGAGCGAATCGCTTATCCTTCAGCGGTGATCTGTTTGACAAAGCCCCATGTGAAGGCCAGCGTCATCAGCAAGAGCAGTGGAGCCAGGATCTGCAGAACGAATTCTTGGCTGAAGAAAAGCAGCTGTGAACCGGCGGTTAGGAACGCCAAAGCGATCCCGCCAAGACCTATCAGCGCACCACCTACCCCTACCCACCAGAAACCTTTGGGGGCCTTGTCATCGAGGCTCACTTTGATCGGACCACCGAAGATGATCAAACCGGCCACCCCATGGAACACAGGAACTGCGATCTTTTTGAGCGGAAATCCGGCGATGCTGGTAATGGCGATCGCCAATAAGCCGATCAAAGCGAACCAGGAATAGATTCTTTTCCACCCCGGAAAATACTGATTCATCAAACCCATTGAGATGCCTAATGGGATCAATGAGGCCACCGTCAGCACATAGGGAGAAGCCAAGATATCCCAGCCCAAGAGGATCAACAACAAACCAGATACAAACAGAACGATGAAGCCCATCAGGTAGTACACATCGTGGAGAGCTTTGTTCTTTGAATAACGAGTGTAGAAACGCCAAATCAGGTAAACCGCTGCCAAGCCGGTAGCCAGAAGTAAGATTCGATCTAATAGGGTCATCTCCTCTCTTCCTCTGATTGAGAGTAATAAAAACTACTCCGTGGAAACAGATTCTATCAGACCCCAAGGGTTCTCAGGATAATGGCAACGTTCACAAGGAGCTTCGAGAATGATATTGTGAGATGAGAATGGCCCTCCTCCAGTCTCTGGGGAGAGGAATGTGAACCAGATTCCACGCATTTCATCCAAGCCGATCTCGAGACCGCTGGCATCGTGGCAGGCGACACAAGCGACGGATGCGTGCTCTTCGTCATGGCCTGGAATGTCAGTTGTAATTGCGAGAACATCTCCATGACAACCATCGGTTGAACAGTTAGCCGTCGTGTCATGGGCGTCGTGGCATTCGGTGCATTCGTAACCTTGATGGGCTCCCCCAACGATCACCGTGGCGTGATCAGGGAGGGAGTCACCGAGATGGCATTTATCGCAAAGCTCTGTGACTGAGACCACCTCAGCATATTCCTCAATGGGCGCGATTTCCAGCCATGCGTATTCGGCTTGCACCTTGTCCTTCTTTACCTTGTGACAAACCATACATTCAACGTGCGTCCACTCAGCTTCGGGGATCAAAGGGGGCGGAGGATCGACCTCAAACTTGCAGACCAAGCAACTCTCCGGCATGTCGTCCATGGTCGGTACCCAATTCACTGGCGCATGACATCGAGCGCAGGTGCTGTTGGTTCCGGCCTCGGAAACGACAAAGGTGTCGGAGTGGGAACTGCTTGCCCATGCGATTTGGAGGGTATCTTGATCTTCGGGCGGGTTCGTTGCTTCTTGAGGGATCCCTGTGACTTGACTTGAGGGTTCTTGTGTCGCAGGTCCTTTAGGTTCTGTAGGTGTGCCCTCAGTGGACGAGCATGCGGCGAGCGTGAAGCCAACGAGGACCATGATGGCGAGATTGACAACCCCCGCAGCCATCCCACGAGGTCGGGAAGGTTTCATCGTCGCATAGCTGGATCGTGAAACCATTGCGTCCCCTTTCTTTGAGTGGAACCTTCGATCGTAGTTATATGTTCCTCGTATGAGACAATTTGCAATGTGCGAAAAAATGTGCCAATATCCGATGAGACGTTCTACGTGTTCATGAGTTAATGGATCGAAATCCAACCCTGCCTCAGGACGACTCAATGGCGTAGAACGTCTCATCTCAAAGCTATTTTTATCCGCCTTCTTCTCCTTCCTCCCAAAGGAGGTTTCTTACCGTCCGCTGTGAGTACACCACGATCAGCGGCTTTGCTTTCACCCTTGTTTAATCTTCAGTCGGGCATTCACCCATGGTGTAATCTTCATCCACGACACCATATGTATCCAGGTCATCATAGAGGACGGTCAAAGTCTCACCTTCTACACAGATGGTCTCCTCTGCGGGATTACCGTCGCTGTCCAGGGTGCTTAAACCATGGACATTTCCCTTGGAATGGCAGCGATCACAGGCCACGTCAAAAACGATGCTGTGGGAGAGGATCACAGTAGTACTTGGGCCACCGCGCCCCATGGTGGTTTCCTGCGTCACCCAAATGCCACCCATCTCCTCATCCGGGTGTGGTCCCACATCATAGCCTTCAGCGTCGTGGCAGGCCATGCATGTCACTCTCGGTAGCATGATGGCATTGTAGCCCTTCATATGTGTGTCTGAGGTGAGCACGTCAGCATGGCAATCTTGACATTGTTTCGGTTCGAGACTGTGTGGGTCGTGACAATCCGAACAGTAGGAGGGTGGAGGTGCATCCCCTAGAAAACCACCGTAGTTGAGATGGGCACTCCCGCCCAGCGTAATCTTGTGCGTTACGGCTGAACCGAACGAGTTGCCTGTTGTGGTAACGTGGCACTTCTCACACAACTCGGTTGGGGAATTGACCTCTTGATATTCCTCTTGGATTGGATTGAACCAAGCGATCGCTGCATCGGCGATTCCATTTGCATCGACTCGGTGACAGGTTTCGCAGGGGATGCCGACCCATTCCTCTTCGGGCACGAATGGATTGCCTTCAGCCACTCTCAACTCTTCATCAAAATCGAATTTACATGTGAAGCATGCGGGGGGTGGTCCTTGAAATGCCTCCGGATCCCAGTTTTGGGGGGAGTGGCAGCGGGCGCACCATGTGTTGGGTCCGTGACCCAGGTCGTAGAAGTTATGCTGACTGCCTTCCCAAGCAGCAACGATAGCCGACTGATCGGGCAACGGTGTCGCTGTCGGCGGTGGCGGCTCAGTGGGCTTCGCGGTTGGGGGCGGAGGCGGTTCCGTGGGCTCGGGAGTGGCTGCGGGCTGGCAGGCCCCCAGCGCCAACGTCAACAGTAACAAAGCGCCAACCCCGAGGATAAGGGTTCGTTTAGACGAACCCTTGGTACAGGGCCTCTCAAATAATCTCATAGGCATTCTCCTCTCTTCTTAGGTTCCTTCAAGCCCTTCCCTTGCGACGGTTTGGTGAAGGAAGAGCTCATGCTGCTGTGATTCGAAACACGAACCCGACTCGTTCTTATGGACAGGCACACCTTCTCGTTATCTTTTAACCGATGACGAATCCGGCAAATCCCCAATAAAATGCACAATTTGTATTGAATATCTCTCTTATTGTGGAAAATATCACAAAGTTATCTAAGAGTCATTGTCAAACGTCAAATTAGGACAGTTCTGGAGTGGAGTTTGATTAATACGATAAGAACAGGGGATGGGGGTTATTCGGTGGTAAAGAGGGGTTCCATCCAAGCGAGCTCAGCGAGGCTGGAAGGGTTGAGGACTGTGATCTTTGTACGGGTACACTCGATCAGTTGGTCTTCCTTGAGGGATTTTAGGGAGCGGCTGATGGCTTCGGGGACTGTAGCGATACCGGCCGCCATGTCCTTGATGGGGTGATCGCGTCGATTGATGACCCTGGCGCCATGATTGCTCAACTCGAGGAGCAATTTGGCCGTCCTCGCCACCACCGGTCGAAAGGATAGATCTTCACAGCGATCAATCAGCAATCGCGTTCGACCCGCCAATACTCGCAACATCCCTAATCCGATCTCCGGGTCAGGGTAGCGTCGGACCAAATCTTCGAAGGCCTCATGACTGATGTTCCATGTGAGGCAGTCTTTTGCCGCGATTGCGGTAAATGGGTTGGGACCACCATCAATCGCTGTGACCTCATTGAACATGATCACCGGTTCGATGACGGAGATGATCTGAATTTGTCCGGTGTGGCTGAGTTTACAGAGGTGTACTTTCCCCCTGAAAAGTACGAACATACCTGCACTAGATGAGTGCTCTTGAAAGATGATCGTTCCCTCCCGGTAACGTCTCAATTGACCTGCGGTAACGATCATACGCAGATCTGTTTTCGCGAGGTGTCTGAAATGCCAGACACGTCCCAACATCGAGGACAGGTCTTTCATCTTTATCCGCAATAGGCCTTTTCAAAGATAACGTAACACGAGATCTGCTTGGGAGCAAGGGGATGTGTTATCTCTCGCTCTCTCTTGGATGTTGTGTCCTTTAGCTACATAGCAGGTCCTTCGATAATGGGTAGTGGCAATTCATGCCTGCTCTCGCGGCACGAACGGTGAATTGCCACTACGACTTGGTCGCCTTGTGGAGTAAGGAAAATACAACGGCAATTCACTTACAAATTACTTAATAGGCACAAAGAACGAGCCTGTCAGCTTACTGGAAGCTAAAAGGCTCGAGAATGGGGTTAAAATGAGTACAGAAGCAAAAGTGCCAAGATGGGGGTTGGCCTTCCTGATTCGGAGGGAGGGCACATGCTGGTAGCAAAGCAAGTAGCGGATTTACTGACCATCCTGCGCGTCTTCTTGGCCGGGGTGTTTGTCTGGTTGGGTTTCGCCCAAGGAGAAGCGGCACTCCCACTCGCGGGCTGGCTGCTCATCGCATCCTGGACGAGTGATAGCCTGGATGGTCCGCTAGCCCGTCGTAGCAGTGTCCGCTACCGAACATGGGTGGGGGATCACGACCTCGAAATCGATATGTTGGTGGCGGCTGGTCTCTTGATCTATATGGCTGCAGCAGGGATTGTTAACCCGCGGGTTGCGGCTTTATATATGTTGATTTGGATTCTGTACTTCATCCGTGTCGGTATACCGCGCTCACAAGGTATGCTATCCCAAGCGCCGATATATGGCTGGTTTATTTGGACGACCCTCCGTCAAGCTCCGGCGACTGGCTGGTGGTTGGTGGGGTGGATCCTGGTGATGCTTGTGATCACCTGGCCAAAATTCCCCAACGAGGTGATTCCCGGGTTTTTAACCGGAATGCGTGAGGCCATGGTTCGTGATGAGCGGGGAGAAGGAGGAAGGTAGGGGCTCCGAAGTCCTATGGACTTAAGAATTATGAGAGTGGTATAAACAACCCACATTTTGGGAAGATTCCCAGCTGTGGAGTTGTTTTTGTCTCAATCGAGTGAAACCCATAACAGCGCGCAGCCGGCAGGCGGCGCGTCTTTTTTTGCGAAACTGATGCGCGGGGTGCGTGAGGCTCTAGGGCACCCCATTTTTCGTTTACTGAGTCCGGTAATCGATCAGAAGATCTCCGTTGTCGAACCTAACGGCAGGGGAACATCACCTGCTGGTTCGCTTCGCGCCTCAAATCATGGAAACGATGCAATCACGGTGCTGAGTGCCAATCTGTGGCATGACTGGCCCCGTCATCGTCGCCTGCTTCAACGTTTGGAGGCCTTCGCCCGATTGGTCGAAACAGAAGAGGTGGATATCCTCCTGCTGCAGGAAGTCGCCCGCACTCCGGAGGTGCATACCGATCAGTGGCTCGCAGAGAGATTAAACATGTCGTATGTCTACTCTCGAGCCAATGGCCATCACAAGGGAATTGGATTTGAGGAGGGTTTAGCGGTATTCAGTCGTTATCCATTGAAGGAGCCTCGCCTCCGACATCTAGAACCAACTTTTCGACCTTTTGTGCGTCGATTGGTGCTTGGCGCTGAGGTAGAGACACCAAGAACTAGGCTGCCGGTATTCTCGGTCCACCTGAGCTTGATTCCAAGCCACAACGCGGCGCAGGTGGAGTTGCTGCAAGATTGGGTCACCTCCGTCGCGGGAAGCAGGTCAGCACTCATCGGGGGAGATTTCAACGCCAACGAACACGCGGCGCAGATCGCACATATGAAGCATACATGGCTCGATGTCTATCGACATATCAACCCTAAGAAGGATGGCACAACACACGAGCTACGCCTCTTTTCGAAGGGCCGAGCGACTCGCAGACGCCTCGACTATATATTTTTCTTTCCCGGTGACTCTCCTTGGAGAGTATTAGAAGCCCGTCACTTAGATGCACCCGATGGCCCCCACTCTGATCACAGGGCTGTATTGGCAAAAATCTCGCTCGATTGATCAATAGTAGTTGGGGACCGCAACCTCAGATCAACCAGATACAACAAGTTCAAGAACGATCCTAGGGGAAAGAAACGTCGACCGCTATCAAAAGCGGTCGACACACCATCGGTTTTGATTTCCTTTCAAGGGTTTTACGAAGCCAGCAACCTCTCCAATTCCACCATGGATTTCGTCTCCACCTCGGCGTGTATGCTGCTGTTGTGGGAATCCATGGTCACGACAACGGGGAAGTCTTTGACCTCGATCACCCACATCGCTTCGGGCACCCCGAAATCAAGTTTGTGTACATCGATCACACGCTGCACCGACTGGGCGATCAAAGAAGCCGCCCCTCCGATGGCGTGTAAGTAAACACCAGGAACCTCATGGCAGGCGGCGAGGGTCTGTGAACCCATACCACCTTTTCCGATCACCGCCTTCATGTTGAAGTGGCGCATCACGTCGCCCTGATAGGGTTCCTCGCGGGTGCTGGTTGTGGGGCCAGCCGCCACGAAGCGGTAGTCGCCGGAGTCAAGTCCGGCTACGACCGGCCCGCAGTGGTAGATCGCGCCGCCATCGAGTAGGGGTTTTATAGCTTCGTAAACCTCAAGATCATCGCCCTCTGGTTGGCGAGTCTCTTTGACGAATGTCTCGATCATCCATTTGTGAACGGTATCGCGTCCGGTGATGATGACGCCGGAGAGAAAGACGGAATCGCCGATTTTAAGTTCACGGATTTGTTCGTCTGAGATGGGAATGGTGAGGTTGTACATGCCTCGCTCTCCTATGAGTACTGAATATCGCTTCCACGCACGGTCATTCTTCGACGTCGATGTGCCCAGCACATGTAGGACACGGAGACGAAGAAACTTGCTGGAAGTCGGTGCATGCCACGGATTTTCGTCCCGAGCACTGTTGTCGCTCCACCGAAGCCCATGGGGCCGATGCCCAAGCGATTGGCTTCTTCTGTCAACCGCTCCTCAAAGGAATCCAGGTCTGGATCCGGGTTGGGTTCATCCAGTTTCCGGAAGAGGGCTTCCTTGGATCCGTAATACGAGGAGCCGCGATCACCACCAACGGCCACACCTAAAACACCAGGGGCGCAACCTTTGCCCTGAGCTTTGCATACAGCATCGAGGACAACTTTGCGTATGCCCTCCATATCTCGCCCAGCGTCAAGGCGTCGGTCGGGGAGCGAATACTGAGCCCCGACGTTTTCACAGCCGCCCCCCTTAAGCATTAAATCGACGATCAACTCCTCACCCTCGATCTCGTCAAAGTGGATGGTGGGGAAGGCCTCGTCACCCAGGTTATTACCGCTGTTAACACCAGAGATCGCATCAACAGCGTTCGGTCTTAGATAGGCGAGAGAAGTTGCTGCGGCTACGGCAGATCGAATCTGTTCTCGCAATTTTTTGGTGCTCCAACCAAGAGGGTACTGGACATAGAAGATCGGGGTTCCGGTGTCTTGACAGATGGGAGTGGATTGTTCGCGCGCAAGGGTCACGTTTTGCAGGACGGCATCCAAGGCGCTTTTGGCGGCTGAACCGGCTGCTTCCCGATCGCGTGCCTGGATCAGGGATTGCTCAACGTCTGGTGACAAATCGGTTGATGTGAGACGGATTAATTCGAGAAATGCGCTGGTTAGATCGTCCATGTTTCCCTCACTACCGTTTCTTTTCTCGCGGTTTATCTTTTCTCGGAGGAGTTATGATTCTATTTTGGTCTGAAAAACCTTTAGCAGGTAGTGACAAACGGCCAGTCCTCAACTGCTGGGTATCGTGGTTGAGGAAACCGGCTGGTTTAAGCGCCGTTGTCTCGAACGATCAAAGTGGAGCATTTGTTGCTGGTGATCAATTGTGGGGCGACGCGACCTAAAAGTAACCGCTCGATCAATGCCCCTGGTTTAGGAGCACCGATCACGACCAGGTCGTTTGGTTTTATTTCACAGGCTCGTATGATCTCCTCGGTAACAACGCCGTGACGAAGTTCTAGCTTCGTCTCTACTCCAGCTGATTCGGCTATCGACGCTGCTTCTTTCAGATGGTTGGCAAGTGGACTCTCGCGGGTTAAAACTTGTTCCAATCCCTCCTCGATCGCAGGGAGCCCTGTGTACATCGATGGGGTGCTGGAGGCGACATGAAGGATGGTGGCGTTTGCCTTGGTGGCCTGCGCCAGTTTGATGCCTAGGGACACGGCGCGGGTGGACTCAGGGTGACCGCCAGTGCAAATTAAAATCTCTTTGATCTGTTGCGGTGGATTGCGGACAAGCAGCACACTTACCTTGGCCCTGTTCGCCAAGCGCTGGCTAAGTTGCGATGCGGGTTGATCAGGATCACTGATTGAGGTCTCCATCACGAGGAGTTGATAAGGTCGGCTTTTTAGCTCGTTCACGATCTCGTCTACTACATTACCTTCAACATGAAGGACCTCGACATCCTCAGGTGAGAGCATGGTGCGTGCAGTTGTCAGTAGTCTCTTGCCCTCTTCCAGCGGTTCATCGGGTGGAGAGACATGAAAGAGGACGGGACGCAACCCCAGGGCTCTTGAGATTGCTTCGGCGTACCGCATGTCGTTCGGATCGCGCGGTTCTCTTCCAATC
Source organism: Anaerolineaceae bacterium (assembly GCA_020350285.1). Classification (GTDB taxonomy): domain Bacteria; phylum Chloroflexota; class Anaerolineae; order Anaerolineales; family E44-bin32; genus DUEZ01. The sequence goes on along the minus strand of CP070708.1, from coordinate 2,017,487 downwards.
CCGATGAGGGAATATCCTTCTCCTTGAGGTTGTGCTGTTTGTTTCATAAATTCCTTATCCTCCAGTTTAGCCCGTGATGCGCAGCAAGACCAGCACGGCAGCGATCAGAGGTAAAAACGAAAAGAGGAAGCGAATAATTGGACCGGAGAAATAGCGGGTCGTAACCGCACCTACATGGGCGCCGATGGCCGCGCCGATGTTCATCGTGAGGGCGATGAGAACATCCACGTTTCCTTTCAGGGCATGGCTCAAAGTGCCAAAGCCTGCCGAGATCATGATCTCAAATAAATCTGTGCCTACAGCAACGTGAGTTGGAACACCGATCAGGTAAATCAGAAGCGGCAAGCGTAAAAAGCCGCCGCCGACGCCGAGGAAGCCAGCGAGAAGACCAGTCAGGGCTCCTGCAAAGATGATCGTCCAGATCGAAATCTCCTCGATACCCGATACAGGTAGTTTGACCATGGGTGGGATTCGAAGCAGGCGCGATCGATGGGACATACTTTGAATCCCCAATACTTCCCGGATCTCGAGTTGATCAGTCCTTTTGATGCGGATCGCGCGTAAACTCTCCCAAGCTGTGAAAAGGCCGATCGTGGTCAAAATAACTACATATGATAGACCGACAACTTCTTCGATGTTACCGATCGACTCAAGCCATTCGATCAATTGTGCGCCGGCTTCGACACCGGGAATGGTGCCGAGGATCATCAAAGCACCTAGACGTAGATCGACATGGCCAAGCGCGCGATGACGGCGACTGCCGACGATCGAATTTCCCGTCATGTGAGCCAAATCGGTGCCGACGACAAAGTTGATCGGCACACCGGTCCAAAACATCATCGGGCCAGCAAGGAACCCTCCGCCTACACCGAAGAAGCCACCTAATACACCAATGACAAAGCCGATGGTGGCGAGGAGGAGAGGGCTGATCGTTACCTGTGAGATAGGGAACCACATAGCTTAATGCCTGAGCCCAATCCTACGTAGCAACCAAGAGGTGAACATCTCGAGCATCACCCCTTGCCCGCCAATGAGCAGCACTGCGACAATCGCATACTCGGTGGATGAGGCATTGAATATGTTGGTAAGCCAGTTATTTGTCCTGTGGAGCACAAGGAAAAAATAGATCGTAACGATCGGTCCATAGATGACAAGTTCGAGCGCAAGACTTCGCATCAATGGAACGATTGACGGGTCGACTCGACTGGATGATTCAGGGTTGCTAGACATGTGGCTTCTTTTTATTCGATCGTTTGTGATCCGGCGCTAATGCCACCGCCTACTCGAAATTATGTCATGGATAGGCAATGAATATTTTGTACCTGGTTCGAGCGTTATTCGATGAGAATGTCTCACCCTTTCTACGAATGGGTCGATAAGGTATGAGACTGGTCAGTGAGTCTATCAGCCTCCTGTCCGCTTGCCAAACTTTCTGTCACAGGTAAACGTTTCGCAAATTGGACGTTTCACGCACATATAAACCGCAATTCTTAAAACACACCGGGAAAGCCCGTGTTTCATGAAATACGCCGGGAATCATGTTACACTGCCTTCGGTATGGATGCGAAATCAATCAATACCCTTGAGCTTCCGACCGTCCTCAACCGTTTAGCGGGTCATGCAGCTTTTTCTGCTTCCAAGGAGTTGGCGCATGCCTTGAAACCCACGGATGATGTAGAGGACGTACGTCGTCGTTTGGCGGGGACCACGGAGGCGCGCACATTGCTCAGCATGGTGCCTGGCCTCACAATTGGTGGAGCGCGCGATGTGAGGTCTGCGGTTACCGCGGCCACTCGAGGCGTGATTTTAGAATCGGATCAGTTGCTCGATGTGAAGAGCACGCTCATCGCTTCTCGTACGCTGCGACGCCGTTTTGATAAAGAGGGGGAATCCTACCCCGTCCTTTCGACTCTGGCACTCGGTTTAGAACGATCTTCGCCTCTGATCGAGGCCATTACGATGACGCTTGATGAGCGCGGCGAAGTTCTCGATAGCGCCTCAGATAAACTCGCCACTATTAGGCATGATCTACGGGTGTCGCATGACCGTTTGATGGGAAAGCTTCAACGCCTGTTGAGTGATTCAAAGGTTGCCCCTATGCTCCAAGAACCGATCATCACCCAGCGCGATGGTCGATTTGTCATCCCGTTGAGGGCTGAGTTCAAGGGGAAGGTGAAGTCGGTCATCCACGATCAATCCGCCTCTGGCGCGACATTGTTTGTTGAGCCTCTCACGGTGGTCGACTTGAACAATCGGCTGCGCGAACTTCAATTGGCTGAGCGCGATGAGGTGCGTCGCATCTTGGCAGAGCTCTCAGGACAGGTCGGGGGAGAATCGGAAAACATTATCCGAAGCGTGGAAGCGTTAGCCGAAATCGATCTCGCTTTCGCGAAAGCACGCTACGCTGAAGCGATGCACGCCAATGAACCGATCATGAAGCCCTTCAAAACTCGGGCGGAGGACGGTCACCCCGGATCGACCCTGCGATTGTTCAACGCTCGTCACCCTCTGCTTGATCCAGAGACTGTCGTACCGATTGATTTGGCACTAGACGAGGACACGTTTGCCCTGGTCATCACCGGCCCAAATACTGGCGGAAAGACGGTCTCGCTCAAGACCGCTGGGGTGTTATCACTGATGGCTCAGTGTGGACTGCACATCCCGGCTCTCTCCGGCTCGGAGTTATCGACGTTCGATTCGGTCTTCGCAGATATTGGCGACGAACAATCCATCGAACAATCCCTTTCGACCTTCTCATCCCATATTTCCAACATCATTGACATTCTCAAAGGGGTCACCTCCCGCTCTTTGGTCGTTCTCGACGAATTGGGCGCCGGCACCGACCCTCAGGAGGGAGCAGCATTAGCACGCGCCATTCTAGGCTTTTTATTGGAGCGAAGGGTGACCACTTTGGTCGCCACCCATTATCCCGAATTAAAAGTTTACGCACATGGCACACCAGGGGTGCGTAATGCCAGTGTCGAATTTGACCTAGAAAGCTTAAAACCAACCTATCATCTCACCATTGGTTTGCCAGGACGATCGAATGCGTTGGCGATTGCTGGGCGTCTTGGATTGGATGAGGAGGTCATTCTGCGCGCCCGGAAGATGGTCTCGCCAGAAGATTTACGCGCCGAGAGTCTGCTGGACGAAATCCACCGCCAAAGGGATTTGATTCGAGCGGATAGGGAGGAGGCAGAACAGGCGCGCAAGGAAGTTCAAGCGTTGGAAGCCAAATTGGCAGAACGCTTAGAAGCGATCGATGATGAGCGGCTGGAGTTGTTGGAACAGGCGCGTGTTGATGTGGAGGCGGAGGTAGATGAGGTTCGTGAGCACTTACGCAGCCTTCGCCGTCGTCTTACTCAAGCGGGAAAACCGTTAGAGGAGTTGAAGGCGATCGAGACGGAGATTGAGGAGCTAGAGGAGCAAGTCGTTGAATCTGTTTCCAGTCAGATAACAGGACTTGATCTGCCTGGGCGAGCTGTGGACTTAATTGAAGAACCCTTGAACGTAGGTGATCGGGTGCGCTTGCCTACCATCGATGCGGAGGGAGTTATTACGGGTCTCGATCAAGAACAAGCGGAGGTCCAGGTCGGTCGATTGCGCGTCCGCGCTCGATTGGACGAGTTGATCCCAGCTCGTGATGACCTATCGATTGAGCATCGTCCGGCTGAGGTTCGACCTCAGGTGGTGAGTAGAGGGGTCCCGCAAGCACCACCCCTGGAATTGAATATTCGAGGCCGTACGGTTGAGGATGGCCTGGAGGAACTCGAGCGGCGTTTGGACGCTGCTTATTTGGCGGGGATGCCCTTCGTGCGTGTGATCCATGGCAAGGGGACGGGACGCTTGCGCGAGGCGATCCGTCAGGCCTTGAAAGATAATCCATATGTCTCTTCCTTTGAGCCGGGACAACCAGGAGAAGGAGGAGATGGCGTAACCGTAGTTCGATTGGCGATATCCTAATTCGTGAAAATCGCTCACAATCGTGGGCGTATGTATCAATCCAAAATCTTCATGTAGAGTAGAACCAAAAGATGCCGGAGCCCCACCCTTAGAGGAGGAGAGATGAATCAGTTAATTGAAGCCCTGGCACCGATTCTTATTGCCAGCTTCGCAATCCAACAACTCATCGAATTGCTTGACCCCATCTTGGATGCGGTGATCAAACCGCACAAGGAATGGATGCTAAGCGTTGTGGCTTTTATCGCTGGATTAGTTTTGACCCTCGTTCTTGGGTTGCGTATCTTGGCCCCTTTCGGGATCACGCGCTTCCCATGGATCGACGTAATCCTGACAACCCTTTTCATAACCGGAGGGACCAAAGGTGTCAACGACCTGATGAAATTGATTGGATATAAGAAGGAAGAGGCAAAAGCCGCGATGGAGGCAGCTCAGGCCTGATCTGGATGAGATGATCCATCGTAAAGCTTGTTCTGAGGGTTATCGGAGGGTCCGTCCTGTTCATCCCCATTAACTCGGCTTGCATACCGCATAGCAGGTCGAGGTGAAGCTGTCGAAGAGTTAGAGATTAGAACTCAAGTTGATGACAATCTAAAAGGATTTTTGTGCTACCGCGATAGACAGTAGTTGGGAGGAGGAGATCCATGATCGCTTTACCTGATCCCCCGAATGTGTTATGGCTGGATACGTATGGTGAATATGAACCGGAGGAGTCCTTAAAGGGCGAGGTGACCGTCGATATTTCCATTATTGGTGGAGGATACACTGGGTTGGTAACAGCTTATGAGTTGTTGCGAGTCGAGCCCACTCTCCGGGTAGCCGTCCTAGAGGCCAAGTCGATCGGATACGGTTCCAGTGGACGGAATGGATCATTCGGTATGACGGTGATCGGCCTTGGTTTCGGTGTCACAGCGATGCTGCGCGGGAAGCAGTTCCTCAAGGAAGCGCATGCTTATATGGAACGCGCAGTGGATAGTATGACCGAGCTCATCCAGCGCGAAAACCTAGACTGTGATTACAGTCGACCAGGTTTTTTGCGTGCCGCGACAACATCGGGCTATGTGAAGCGCATCCGTCATGATATTGAGTTGATGCAATCCTTAGGTTTTGATGGCATCTATTGGATCGATCGCGATGAGGTGAGAGAAAGGGTCAATTCTCCACTGTACCTAGGTGCGATGTGGGAGCCGCGCTTGGTATTGATAAATCCTGCGAAACTTGTGCGCGAGGAAAAACAACTGGCCATGCGATCAGGAGCTGCGGTCTACGAAAACACACCGGTGATGGAGATCACATCCAACTCAAGCTTCAGTTTGAGGACTCCCGGTGGAATGGTAAAAGCCGAGAAAATTGTATTTGCCACGAATGCTTACTCCCATCTCTTCCCACACCTCAGGCGCAAACAGGTGCCGGCTTTTACCTACATGATCGCTACCGAGCCGCTTACCCCTGAGCAGCTTGAGCCTGTGGGTTGGGGTGGTCGTGAAGGGGTAGAAGACGCACGCAACCTGATCCACTACTACCGTATCACGCCAGACAATCGATTGATCATTGGTGGGGGCCCTGTTGGGTTAACCTACGCGAACGACCTCAACGCAGATGATAGTGAATCGGCCTGGAGGCATTTAGAAGATCATATGGCGTTGCTGTTTCCCTCCTTTAAGGGTGCCAAGGTTACCCACCGCTGGGGAGGGCCGTTCTCGGTCACTCTCGATCTGACACCCGCTTTGGGTTACCTTGGCGATAAACGTACCGTGTATAGTTTGGGATGCATCGGGCATGGTGTGTCCACAAGCCATCTTAACGCTCAGACAATACGGGACCTGCTGCTCGAGCGTGAGAGCGACCTGCTGGAGTGTCCCTTTATCAATCGCACGGTAATCCCTTGGCCGCCAGAACCTTTACGTATTGTCCTAGCGCAGGGGATCCGCGGATACTTACGGGTAGAGGATTGGATCTACGAGCGACGTATGCCCAGGCGGTAGGCTGACGGCGGCGGGATTAACACATCCCTAGATCACATAGCGTCCATTGACCTGAGGGTGAAGTAGAACCTTGGACATTCCTGAACGTGGATGATCATCATCTGCACTGCATCAAATTTGAAGATTGAATGGCGAAATGGAAAGGGACAAGCAGGATATCCGCCAGCAAGTTTGGCAATCGATGACGCGAGCCGGTGTGGCGCGATCCCCCGGAGCACAAGGACGAATCCCAAATTTCCATGGGGCGGAAGGTGCCGCCAATAGGTTGGCGAAGTTAGGGGTATGGCGGAACGCACAGGTCCTGAAGTGCAACCCCGATTCTCCCCAAAGACCGGTGCGCGAACGAGCGTTGCGCGCAGGTAAGGTAGTCTATATGGCCGTGCCCCGGTTACGTGACCGGCGCTGCTTCATCGAATTGGATCCCCAGCGGCTCGAAGGAGATGATCTTCGTCGAGCGGGGACGATCAAGGGCGCGTTTCGCTTAGGAAGGTTGGTGAAGTTCTCTGAAATGCAGCCCGTGGACTTGATCGTCGCTGGCTCCGTAGCCGTGAATAGGAGGGGAGAACGTGTCGGCAAGGGTGGGGGATATTCGGATCTGGAATATGCCCTGGGATGGGCTTTTAATCTTATCAGTCAGAAGACCCCTGTTGTCACTACAGTCCATCCGCTTCAAATCCTGGATGAACCCATTCCTATGCTGGAGCATGATATCCCTGTGGACATCTTGATCACACCGGACGAGGTGGTCGAGACAGATCACTCGATTCCCAGACCGGGAGGTATCTACTGGCACTTGCTTACTGAAGATAAGATCTCGACCATCCCCATTCTCCAGCAGTTGAGGCCGTAGGGTATTTGCTGCTGTGGTGCTGTCAACCAAGATCTGAATCATAAGGGCGAAAAAGCACCCTGAGCCCATCGACAAGCTCAGGATATAACCTATTGAAGGGTGTGTACGATAGTGATCCTTCGACCAGCTTAGGATGACACGTTTCTACTTGTCATTGCGAGCGCCGGAGGCGCGAAGCAATCTCCTCAACCAAAAGATTGCTTCGTCGCCCTTACGGGCTCCTCGCAATGACAGTTTGAGGGAGGTTGTTATTCTGAGCGCCGTAAGGCGCGAAGAATCCCTGTGATATTTTGAAATAAAAAAGGATCATCATAGGGATCCTTCGCGGAGCCTGTCCTGAGCGTAGCCGAAGGGCTCAGGATGACATAAGGAGAGTCCCATCGTTATTTAAAAATGATTATTCTTCGCAACGGTATGATATTTCAGTAGAGGTGGCAACCGACGGTCAGGCGTGGGAGCCTGACCTACTGGATAACCAGGTCAATAACGATACTGAATGGGCAAGAAATTATGACCATAGCGTTCTTGTTGTCATCTTAGCAGGCTTGAACAGGAGGCTACATGAAGCGGGTCTTTCTCCTGACCGGTTCGCCTGGATCAGGAAAGACGACGGCTATCCAAAAGATCCTCTCTCAATTCTCAGGTGACGCAGGAGGGTTCTACACTGAGGAGATACGTGAGGGCGGGAGACGGACCGGATTCGCGTTGATTACATTAGACGGGCGAAGTGGTGTGTTGGCTCACGTCCGAATCCGTGGAGCCCCGCGCGTTGGCAAATATGGGGTGGACCTTTCTGTCATGGATGGGATCGCGGTTGACTGCTTGACGCGTGCGATGGCCGATAAGGATATCGTCGTCATCGATGAAATCGGGCCGATGGAGTTGCGATCCAAGAAGTTCCGAGAGGTCGTGATGCAGGTGCTTGAAAGCGATGTGGCCGTATTGGGATCGATCGTCAAGCGTAGAACGGATTTCACGGATGCGATCAAGAGACATCCAGACGTCCACGTGATCGAGATCGATCGGACAAATCGCGAGCAGGTTCAAGCAGACATCGTGGATTGGCTCCAGAGGGCGAGCCGATCCGAGATGGGGGATACAAACATGAGGGAACAACCGTAATCGTATTGGAACTTGTCCGATCTTGGTCATCAGACAATACGGGAGGGAGCCAGATGTCAAACTTGTGGAAACTCAGCCCATCGGACTTGACATTTCTCTGGAGTGAGTGTCGTAGATGCTTTTATCTCAAGGTCGTCCACGGGTTTAAACGCCCAGCGGCTCCCTTTCCCAGGATCTTCACCCGTATTGACCGTTTGATGCAGGCCTATTTTGAAGGCAGATCGACTGCCGAGATCTCACCCGATCTGCCTGATGGTGTGGTCAAGTTTGGTGATAAGTGGGTGAAATCTCAACCTATCGAATTGCCGAACCACGACTCAAGTTGCTTCATCCTTGGGAAGTTCGACACGGTCGTCGAATTTGTCGATTCCACCTACGGCGTTGTGGATTTTAAGACAACTGAGCCTACTCCCAAGCATGTACCTTTCTACAGCCGCCAACTCCATGCATATGCTTACGCATTGGAACATCCCGCCCCACGTAGATTTAGGTTGAGTCCAATAACTACATTGGGTTTGCTTTGTGTAGAGCCGACTGCTATGGATCGCCATCGGGACGATCAAGTGGCCTACATCGGGGATGTGAGTTGGTTGGAAATCCCCAAGGATGAGGGGGAGTTCTTGGGTTTCATTGACCAGATTCTGTCGATTCTGGAGTTATTGGAACCTCCATCACCAGGCCCGGAATGTGGATATTGCCACTATCGAGAGCAATCACGGGATAGCGGGTGGTAATATCCAGGGATCGGGGATTAGGGATCAGGCATGGACGGGGCACCAAGTTCCTTTGGCACTTAGGCACCTGGGTGATCATTCCTGATCTTAGCGACGCCCAGGCGCCCTAGTGCCAACGTGCCACAGTGCCTTGTGTCCCCTAATCCCTGATCCCCTAATCCCAAATCCCTTATCCCTTTTCCCCAAAAAACTATATTGACAACCGATATATCGTGTGCTAATATATCGTTATACGATATAACGGATAATGATATAACGATACATGATATATAAGGATGAACCTCATGTCTGAAGAAAAACAGATGCAGAAGTATCTGCCACTCACCGAAGCAACTTATTACATCATGCTGGCGCTCGACGAACCTCTTCATGGCTACGGAGTGATGCAGAAGGTTAAGAAGACCAGTGAGGGGACGGTTGACGTGGGCCCGGGTACGCTCTACGGCGCCTTCTCAACCCTTCAGGAGGAGGGTTTGATCCGGATGGTCAAGAAAGAGGACCGCCGCAAGGTATACGCCTTAACATCCAAAGGGATGCAGGTGCTTCGAGGACAGATCCAAAGGCTGCAGATCATGACCAAGCTAGGATCGGATTTCCTTTCGAGACTTGGCTGAAAGAGATGGAAAAATGAACACAATGGACAAGAATAGGCTTCGAAAATTTAAGTTATTTTTCGCCTGGCAAGATGATAAGGAGGAAGACTGGCTGCGAGAGATGGCAAGAATGGGATGGCACCTATTCTCTTTGGGGTTGCCAGGATTTTACAACTTCACTCGAGGGGAACCACGGGATGTGGTCTACCGATTGGATTTCACCACGTCCAAGATCGATATGGATGAGTATTTACAACTCTTCCAGGATGCTGGTTGGGAACACCTCGGCTCCCTTGTGGGCTGGCAGTACTTCCGCAAACCGGCTGAAGCCGAGGGGATGAACGAGATCTACACCGATCCCGAGTCTAAGATCCAGAGACACCAGCGATTACTCGGTTATTTGATGCTCTTTCTTCCTATCATGATCGTGTTATTTACCAGGATTGGGGATCCTATGGCATACCCCTTTTTCGGTGTGATGAAGTTATTTAGCGCGGTCGTTTTGCTTCTTTATGCTTATGCAGTGGTGCGAATTTTCATGCGCATAAATCAGCTTCGAAGACGATGAAAGATAGGGATCAGGGATCGGGGAGTAGGGATAAGTAAGGCGCTTGGGCACTTCGGCACATAGGTTCTCCAGGATCAGGAAATATCAGCCCAGGTGCCCTGGTGCCTGAGTGCCAATGCGACTAGGTGCCCCATCAGTTCCTGATCCCTAATCCCAAATCCCTTTAAATTCTTTAAGCCTCGCGCCTCTTGACAGATGTTTTCTTTGTCCTAAAATGTTTGAGAATGTGTTATGCCTGGTAGAAAACTTGGTTCAACGCCCATATGTGCCCGCCCAGAGGTTCACACCTCCCGGCGGGCGTTTTATCACCACCTTCAACGGAGCCGTTCGGCTCTCTTTTTTTGTCAATTGGCGTTGGCTCAAGGCCGAGGTGTAGGGTGATACGTCTTCCTGGTTTAATCGACCCCCACGTCCATCTACGTGAACCGGGCGCTACCCATAAGGAGGACTTCGATAGCGGCACTGCTGCGGCCCTCGCAGGGGGCTTCACCGCTGTGTTGGCTATGCCCAATACCCAACCGCCCCTGACTGATGAGCCCAGCTTGAGGCAGGCTCAAGAAGCGGCCAGATCCAAGGCGCGTTGTGACTATGGCATCTTCCTCGGAGCGGGTGCTGATAATCTCTCGTCGGTCTCACAACTTGCGTCGCAAGCGTGTGGTTTGAAAATGTATCTCGATCAGACTTACGGTCCACTCCGCTTGGAGGGTCTTGCTATGCTTCGAGACCATATCGGCAACTGGCCCTCTGATCGACCTCTTGCGGTCCACGCTGAAGGTCGCAGTCTGGCCGCCGCGCTTCTCATCGCCACTTTATATGAACGATCCTTGCATGTTTGCCATGTCAGCCGCAAGGATGAGATTGCCCTCATTCGGAAAGCAAAGGAGAGCGGTTTACCCGTGACCTGCGAGGTCACGCCACATCACCTATTCCTGACAGAAGATGACGTCCCCCGATTGGGAGCGGGGAAGGGGGAGGTGCGACCGCGATTGTCCACCGCTGCAGATAGGGACGCGTTGTGGGCTAATCTGGATATCGTAGATTGTTTCGCGACGGATCATGCTCCTCATACCCGATCCGAAAAGGACGGAGAGGATCCCCCTCCAGGCTTCCCTGGTTTGGAAACAGCGTTAGGATTACTGCTTACCGCCGTGAGTGAAGACCGGTTGACAATTGATGACCTAATCTTACGCAGTCACACCAATCCGCGGCGAATCTACGGATTGCCTGAGCAGCACGAGACTTTTATAGAGATCGATCAAGACGCAGTCTGGGAGGTGCGCTCCACAAAGATGCACACGCGCTGCGATTGGACACCCTTTGAGGGTATGCGTTTGCAGGGTCAGGTACGCCGTGTGACCTTGCGTAGCAGACTGGCCTACGCTGATGGCGAGGTCCTAGTCCCACCTGGATATGGCAAAGACTTAACACCTGCTATCCACGAAAAGATCGAATAGGAGGTATCTATGGCAGCTTTTGTCCCCCCAAATGAACGACGCGTACACAGCCCTCATCTTCCTCTCGGTGACCATCGGGAGGCCCCGTTCTATGGCAAGGATATTATCTCCGTCTCCCAGTTCACCCGGGATGATCTTGAATACATCTTCGGTGTCGCCAAGGAGATGCGAGCCATGGTAGAGCGGGTCGGCACCTTCGACCTACTTAAAGGGAAGATCCTAGCCAACTTGTTCTATGAACCTTCCACCCGCACTTCGTCCTCCTTTCTGTCGGCAATGGAGCGTCTTGGTGGAAGTGTGATACCGATCAGCGAAGTAACCTACTCTTCGGTTGCTAAGGGCGAGTCATTACCCGACACCATCCGCACGCTGGAATGTTATGCTGATGTAATTGTGATAAGGCATCCGGAGGTCGGTTCTGCAAAACTTGCTGCAGAGTACGCTCGCAAACCGATCATTAATGGTGGAGATGGTATTGGTGAGCATCCGACCCAAGCATTGCTCGATCTCTTCACGATTGAGGAGGAGTTGGGGAGGGTGGATGGCTTGACGGTGACCATGCTAGGTGATCTGAAGTATGGTCGTACGGTCCATTCATTGGCCCGCTTACTGTCCCTGTTTGTAGTGAGGTTGAATTACGTATCGCCTGATATCCTTCATATGCCTGCTGACCTGATCGAGGAACTTGCTGCCAAAGGCGTCTCACAGAAGGAGTACACGAACCTCGATCCGGTTCTAGCGGAGACGGACGTTTTATATGTCACACGCGTGCAGAAGGAGCGTTTCGAAGATTTAAATGACTATGAGAAAGCGAAGGGAGCTTTTTTGATCAGTCCGGAGACGCTTCAAGAGGCTAAAGAAGAAATGATTGTCATGCATCCACTGCCTCGTGTTGGAGAGATCAGTTTAGAGCTCGACTCCGATCCACGCGCAGCTTACTTCCGTCAGATGGAATACGGTCTCTATGTGCGGATGGCTTTGTTGGCGATGGTGTTGGGAAAGGCATGAGGGACAAGGGATCAGGGATCAGTGGGCATTCAACACCTAATACCTAATCCCCGATCCCTAATCACTATGAGCAACTTTAGGGAGTGCTATGTCGTTCTTCGATTATCTCAGCAACCGAATTCAAGAAGCTGATTCGCTCCTCTGTGTTGGCCTCGATCCCCACCCAGAACTTCTCCCTCGCGCGACGGCCGAAGAGGCCCGTGATTTCTGTCGGAAACTCATCGAAGCCACGGCCGATCAAGCCTGTGCTTTTAAGCCCAACAGCGCTTTCTTTGAGGTCTTCGGCGCTGAGGGATGGACGGCTTTGCGAGAGGTGATCGTATCAGTGCCTGAGGGGATCCCGGTTATTCTCGATGCCAAGCGCGGGGATATCGCCTCTACTGGTCAAGCTTACAGTCGGGCTGTGTTCGAAACGCTAGGTGCAGATGCGGTCACCCTAAGCCCTTACTTGGGAAGAGATAGTTTAGAACCATTTCTTGCCGACCCGGAACGAGGGGTCTTTCTTCTTTGTAAGACCTCCAACCCTGGAGCCGATGATCTCCAAGCGCTTAGCATCGAGGGGGTAGAACCGCTCTATATACGGCTCGCTCGAATGGCTTCTGCCTGGAACACGATGGATAACTTGGGACTGGTCGTTGGCGCAACCGACCCGGTTGCGTTATTGCAGTTACGGAGGGCAGTTCCTGATATGTGGTTCCTTGCTCCGGGAGTGGGCGCTCAAGGTGGAGACCTTGAGGCGGTACTGCAAGCTGGGCTACGACAGGACGGGCTTGGGATGGTCATTCCCGTTTCACGTGGGATTGCCAGGGCGGAAGATCCACGCGTCGAGGCCATTCGATTAAAACAGATGATCAACAGCGTTCGTGAATCCTTGAGTGAAAGTACCGCCCCTGTTCTGCCATTAAATCTCACCGCGCTGGCAGATGAGTTACTCGAAGCTGGCTGTGTTCGCTTTGGTCAGTTCACGCTAAAATCTGGAGTGAAGTCACCGATTTACATCGATTTGCGGCTTTTGGCTTCTCAACCCAAATTGCTGGCTCGTGTCGCAAGCGCTTATCTCCCTGTTCTCAAGAACCTAGGCTATGATCGGCTGGCCGCCCTACCATATGCTGCCTTACCTATCGCTACCGCCATTTCGCTACAGATCGGTCGACCGATGGTCTACCCTCGTAAGGAGGTCAAAGACTACGGCACAGGATCTGCGGTCGAAGGAGGTTTCGAGCGTGGCGATAAGGTCGTTTTGATCGATGATTTGGCGACCACTGGCGGAAGCAAGTTCGAAGCGATCGAACGTTTGGAGGCCGCTGGCTTGGAGGTAACTGACGTGGTGGTGCTGATCGATCGTCAAGGTGGTGCTGTGCAAGACCTCGCTGAAGCGGGTTACCAGCTGCATGCGGTGTTCACCTTGTCGCAATTGATCGAACATTGGGCTGGAGCGGGAAAGGTGTCGCAGCAACAAGCGGATGAGGTTAATGAATTTCTAGGGATCAGGGATTAGTGGGTGTTCACCGCCCAATCCCTGATCCCTAATCCCTGATCCCTATAATCCGAGATTACCTTGAATAAAGCACAATCCTCCCACCGCGCAGTCGTCCTTCAGGCGCTCTTTGTAACCTTCCTCTGGTCAACCTCCTATGTGTTGGTCAAGATCGGCTTGCGCGAGATTCCAGCGCTCACTTTTGCAGGCATACGTTATGCGTTGGCATTTTTCGTTTTACTGGTCCTGGCTATTCGCGGTGGCCATATTCAGGGTTTGCGAGGCATTCGCCTGTCTACCTGGCTTCGATTGATTGTGCTAGGGTTGACGTTTTACACCTTGACCCAAGGGGGCAATTTCCTGGCGCTGAATTACTTACCAGCAGTCTCGGTGAATCTTTTGTATAGTCTCACTTCCATCTTTGTAGCGATGATGGGCATCCCAGCCCTTGGTGAACGCCCCACAGTCCTTCAATGGGCAGGGATTTGGGTCGCAATAATTGGAGCGGTCGTTTATTTCTATCCAGTCTCGTTCCCTGCTAGCCAGATCATCGGTATCACCGCTGCTGTGGTCGGCCTGCTTGCGAATTCAGTCTCCTCGATCCTTGGACGGGAGATCAATCGTCAACGAGACCTCGATCCCATTCAGGTGACACTGGTAAGCATGGGTGTCGGGGCCTTTGTGCTCTTAACAATCGGGATCCAATATCAGGGTTTGCCTAAGCTTTCGCTGACCAATTGGGGGATTATCGCTTGGCTTGCGGTGGTCAACACGGCTTTTGCCTTTACATTGTGGAACCGCACCTTACGTACACTCTCGGCAATGGAGTCGAGCATCATCAATAATACGATGTTGATACAAATTCCCATCTTGTCTGTATTATTCCTTGGTGAAAGGATCAACTTGAAGGAAATCATTGGATTGGTCCTTGCAGGTTTAGGTACGGTGATTGTTCAGCTGGCACGTCGGGACGAGGAGCAGGAAAGGGATCAGGGATCGGGGATCAGGGATTAGTGTGCGTTCAACGCCTAATCCCTGATCCCTAATCCCTAATTACAAGCTATGTCTAATTATGAATCCATTCAACCCCTGCTCTTCAAACTCGATCCTGAGAGGGCTCATCAACTGACATTGCGTATCCTCGAATTGGCAGGGTCTTTGCCACCCATTCGAGCTTGGATGCGACGTGTTTTCTCTCTTGAGAAACCGGATTTACATGTTCATGCTTTTGGATTGGATTTCCCTAATCCTGTTGGAATGGCAGCCGGCTACGATAAGGATGGTCGCGCCTTCCATGGATTGGCGTGTCTGGGCTTTGGACATTTAGAGCTAGGCACCGTGACCCCACATTCACAAGTGGGGAATCCACGGCCACGTATCTTCCGTCTACCCCAGGACGAGGCCTTGATCAATCGTATGGGATTCCCAAATGCGGGTTGTGCAGAGTTGCTGCAGCGCATCCAACGGAGGGGACGCCCACCGGGTGTTGTGTTAGGGGTCAACATTGGCAAAGGCACTGACACCCCACTCGACGAGGCGTCGGATGATTACCTGATTTTGTTGAGAACCTTTTACACTGTTGCAGATTACTTGGTGGTCAATATCTCGTCACCGAACACGATCGGGCTTCGCCGTTTGCAGGCGAGAGAATATCTAGAGGAACTTCTGGAAGCCCTTTCTTCGGCAAGGTCCGAATTGGAGGTTGCCGAAAGACGTAGCGTCCCGATTTTGGTCAAACTCTCACCGGATCTAAATGATGACGAACTAGAGGACGCCGTTGGTGTTGTACAAGGCACCGGGATGGACGGCATCATCGCAACCAATACAACCGTCGATCGATCGGGATTGTCCTCTCCCTTTCGTGATGAAACGGGGGGATTGAGCGGCAACCCGCTCAGAGAGCGTTCGACGGAGATGGTGCGGCATATCCATAAACTTACCGGGGGTGAACTGCCCATCGTGGGTGTGGGTGGGATCTTCTCCGCAGAGGATGCCCGTGAGAAACTCGAGGCTGGGGCGACACTGATCCAGGTTTATACAGGGCTCGTTTATCGAGGCCCGGGCTTGGTGCGCGGGATCTTGGAAGGGTTGTAGGAATAGAAACAGCCTCCCATATTCACGGGAGGCTGAGGTGTTCCCTGAGAATGTCTGACTATATCTCCGGGATTTCTAGGACCTGGCCCGTCACGATGAGACCGGGATCATCCCCGATCACATCCTTGTTGGCCTCGTAAATGATCATCCACTTCTCTTTCACAGCAGAGCCGTAATACTTTAAGGAGATCCCACTCAGGGTCTCACCCTCAGCTACGGTGTGCACCGCCTTGATCTTCTGCTCTGCCTTCTTGCGGGCCTCCTCCAACTGTCGTTTCCTGGCCTCCATTGCCTGTCTCATGCCTTCATCCATAACCATTGATTCTCCTCCTTAATTTCTCTTTGTTTCGGATATATTGTATAAAGCAATTATAATCGTCTTATGCGATCTCCTGGCGCGGATTACCTTTGGTGATACACCACCGAGGTCTGTGCTGACGACAGGGTGTGAGAAAGACTCAGGGGGTTTTATTGTCCGCTCACTTTCATCGACGTTTGATCGCCTCGATCATCCCCATCCTGGTTGTGATCATTTTAATTGGGCTCTATTCCGTTTTTTATTCCCAAACCCAGCATGAACCACCTCCACACCCATCCGAAACAGTCTCAAATATGGGTCGTTATGCAATCCACTTCACCGATCCAACAAGCCCAGCGGCATCCACCCTGCGCGGTGGACCGGACGCAGCGTTGGCCGAGGCGATCGACTCAGCGCGATATAGCGTCGATATGGCTATTTATCGGCTTGACCTGTGGAGCATCCGAGATGCTTTGATCAGAGCCCACAAGCGCGGGGTTGTAGTGCGAGTGATCACCGACAATGATCATCAGGATGAAGCGGAGATCTTGGACTTGAGAGCAGCGGGGATCAACCTCATGGATGATCAACGCGAGCCACTAATGCATCACAAGTTCGCAGTCATCGATGGGGTCGATGTTTGGACCGGTTCGATGAATTTCACCGTCAGTGGAGCTTACAGGAACAACAACAATCTGATCCGAATTCGCTCGAGTCGAGTTGGACAGGATTACACCCACGAGTTCGAAGAGATGTACCTCGACAAGCGCTTCGGGGCACTCTCGGAAGCCGATACGCCTTACCCTATCGTGACCCTCGATGGAGTCCAGATTGAGGTGTACTTCTCGCCCGATGATGGGGTCGAGGAACGCATCGATGAAGTGTTGCGTGGAGCATCGAAGAGCATAGATTTTATGGTTTATTCGTTCACCTCAGATGTACTTTCGGAGACGATACTAGCGAGAGCGAGGGCTGGGGTCGAGGTGCGCGGGGTCATTGAAAGGGATCAAGCACCCAATCCTGGCAGTGACTACGAGCGATTTCGACAAGCAGGTTTGGATATCCGTCTGGATAGCAATCCGCGCAATATGCATCATAAGGTGATCATCATCGATGATTCGATCGTGATCACCGGATCGTACAACTTTAGCCGCAGCGCGGAAGAATATAATGACGAGAATGTCCTAATCTTGTATGATGTAAGGTTAAGTGAAGAATACCTGTTAGAATTCAAACGGATCTTTGAAAATACCATCCCATAGGGGATGAGAATATGAGGAAAGTGAGGCTGAAGTGGAATACGACGGCAAATTCTACATTGGGCGAGGCTATGATCTGAAGACACAGGCTCTCCAAGAACCTGTTTTGTATGACCCGGATGACCTAACTACACATGGGGTGGTGGTTGGCATGACGGGTTCGGGTAAGACCGGTTTGTGTGTCGACATCTTGGAGGAGGCGGCGCTTAGGGGGATTCCCGCACTGCTTGTCGATCCCAAGGGCGATCTCACCAACCTGCTTCTCCATTTCCCAAACCTTGCACCGGAAGACTTCCTCCCTTGGGTCGACCCTGATCAGGCACGTCGGGAGGGAAAATCCGTAGAGCAGCTGGCAACAGAGGTCGCTGAGCTTTGGTCCAAGGGATTAGATAAGTGGGACATCACCTCGGAGAGGATCGATCGGGTGAGGCGAGCGGTCGATTATGCCATTTACACCCCTGGCTCGGATGCAGGTTTCCCAGTCAGTATCCTGGCCTCGCTTGAAGCTCCTTCGATCTCCTGGGACGAAAATCGAGAGCTCCTGCGTGAGAAGATCTCCGGCACCGTGACTGCGGTGTTGGGTTTGGTGGGGATCGAGGCCGACCCGGTACGTTCCCGAGAGCACATCTTACTTGCCAACATCTTTGAAGATGCATGGCAAGCGGGACGTGATTTGAACATGCTCGAATTGATCCGTCAAGTGCAGAATCCACCCTTTGAGAAGCTTGGCGCACTTGAAGTAGAGCAGTTTTATCCCGCTGAAGATCGTTTTGAATTATCGATGGCGCTCAACAACCTGTTGGCAGCCCCAGCATTTGAAATCTGGACGGAGGGTACGGCGCTAGATATCCAGGCCATGCTTTGGACGCCCGAGGGGAAGCCACGTCAGAGCGTCTTCTACCTGGCGCACCTACCAGACAACGAGCGGATGTTCTTCGTCACGCTGCTGCTGACCGCGGTTGAGGCGTGGGTCCGATCCCAACCCGGCTCACCTTCTTTACGAGCGCTGTTGTACTTTGACGAAGTCTATGGGTTCCTGCCGCCGGTGGCCAATCCGCCCTCGAAGCCACCATTGCTCCGCCTGTTGAAACAGGCACGAGCCTTTGGCCTTGGATTGTTGCTCACGACGCAGAACCCAGTTGATCTAGACTACAAGGCATTGAGTAACGCTGGCACCTGGTTCATCGGAAAATTGCAAACAGAACAGGACAAAGCGCGATTATTGGATGGCTTGGAAGGCGTGGATGTCAAGGAAGGGGAGTTTGATCGCACTCAGGTTGACAAGTTAATCTCAGCACTAGGGAAGCGTGTTTTCCTGCTTCATAACGTGCACGAGAAGGAACCTCAGATCTTCCACACCCGTTGGGCCATGGCTTATCTTCGCGGCCCCATCACTCGCACCAAGCTGGGTGAGTTGAACGAGTTCGTTGGCGCTGCAGTGGAGGTAGCCCCAGTGGAGCGAGAGGTCCATGCTGTTGTAGAGACCATGGAGAAAGCCGCACCTTGGACCCCACCGTCCGATGAAGATGCATCCCTTACCAAACCCACAGTTCCTCAGCGGGTAGAGGAGTTGTTTCTACCGAATAATTTGACCGTCGCGGAGGCGCTCAAGATCGCAGGACAGGATGCCCCTGGGGCGAAGGTGAGGGGTTTGGTCTATCGACCCGCGTTGCTGGCTCAAGCGGCTGTGCGTTATCTCGACCGCAAGATCGGCCTCGACCATGATATGACGGTGACGGCACTAACTACTGATGTCTCTCCCAGGGGTGTCGTTCGTTGGGAAGAGGTCCTAAAGGAAAGCGTTGAGATAACGTCCCTCGATCGCGGTGCGGCTCCTGAAGCGCGTTTCGCCGCTTTAGGAGCTCCTCTCAACGACGCGACGATCTTAAAAGAGATTAAAGCGGATTTCCTCGACTACATCTATCACAGTGCTGGTCTGCGTTTGCTGTCCAATCCCGCGCTTAACTTGGTAGCGCAGCCGGATATGACGGAAGAGGAGTTTCGGAAGCAATGTGCTGAGGCTGCGCAGGAAGCTCGGGAAGCCGAGGAAGATGAATTGAGAGATAAATACAAAAAGAAGATTGAAAGGATCGAGGATAAATTGGTCAAGGAAGAACGTGAGTTATCCGAAGATCAAGCGGAGCATAAAGCCCGTAAGGTAGAGGGATATATCAGCATCGGCGAGACTGTTGCTGGTTTTTTGGGCGTTGGTAGTCGACGCAGCATATCTGCCACGATGTCCAAGCAGCGAATGACGAAGAAAGCAGAAGCAGACATTGAAGAATCGATGGAGGAGATCGAGGAATTAAAGCAGGATTTAGCCGAGATGGAAGAGGAGTTGGTTGAAGAGCTTGAAGAGATCAAGGAGCGTTGGGGTGAAGCGGCTGCGGAGATTGAGGAAACGGTAATCACGCCATATAAGAAGAACATCCACCTCGAGCTCTTTGGCGTGGCATGGATTCCTCATTGGAGTTTGGAGGTCGGGAGGGAGACTTTCGAGGTACTAGGATACGGTACTAGTTAAGTCACAAGCAGCAAATCAACTGTCACGCATCACGTTTCACGCCTTACGTTTCTTTAGGCATCCACGTTATCTATCCCGTGATCGGCCACGTAGGTAGCACATCGATATCGAGGGCGTCACGTTGCCCTGCGAGGAATCTCCTGTGTCCTACGGCGGCGATCATGGCCGCGTTATCCGTGCAGAGTTCTAAAGGCGGCATCCGCACCGGGATCTTAGCTTGGGATTGAAAAGCCTCGCGCAAGGGTTTGTTTGCCGAGACGCCTCCGGCGAACAGGATTTCCTTGGCCTCGAAGGTTTCAGCCGCTGCCAACGTCTTGCCTACCAATACGTCGACCACTGCTGCTTGGAAAGCAGCAGCCAGATTGGCGATGGGAAGTCCGGGGCGGGGTGCTTCCACTCCGGCCTCAAGTTCAGGTTGTCGTTCACGTACTTCGCGCAAGACAGCGGTCTTCAAACCGCTGAACGAGAAGTTCCATGTGCCCTCCAACCAAGCACGTGGGAACTTGAAGGATTCAGGATCGCCCTTCTCTGCCGCTTCCTGAATGGCAGGGCCGCCGGGGAACCCCAGCCCAAGCAGGCGTGCGACTTTGTCGAATGCTTCACCCGCAGCATCGTCAAGGGTCCCACCAAGCCGTTGGTAGGTTAAGTGATCACGCATCAAGACCAACTCGGTATGGCCACCGGAGACGATCAACCCTAGAAGCGGGAAACTTGGTTCCTGTTCGTCCTCAACCAACCAGATCGAATAAAGATGGGCTTCGAGGTGGTTGATCCCCAAGAGGGGTAAACCAGAGCCCAAGGCCAATCCTTTGGCCATGTTCATCCCCACCACAAGTGAACCAGCCAAACCAGGTCCTCGAGTGACAGCTATCGCATCGACGGCCTCCAATCCTACATGAGCTTGCGATAAAGTGTTTGAGATGACCTGGTAGATGGTCTCGATGTGAGCTCGAGAGGCCATCTCGGGGAATACACCGCCATATTGTGCGTGCATGGATGCTTGCGAGGCCACAATACTTGAGACGATGTGCCGTCCGTTTTCCACAACCGCAGCAGCGGTCTCGTCACATGACGTTTCAATACCCAGAATGCGTGTATCTTCGCTCATCTTGTGATACTCAAATTCGGTTGGTCTTTACCATTGTACAGGCACTTGGGCACCTTGGCACTTAGGCACCTGGGTCTTTCCCAAGTGCCCTGGTGACCAGGTGCCGTGGTGCCCATCTATACGTTCTTCATCTTCAGGACCAAATCCTTCGGGTATTCTGCTAAGACCTCCAAGCTTCCATCAGGTCGCATCCAGACTGTATCTTCGATACGTGCGCCTATCTCACGCTCTGGATAGTAAAGTCCTGGCTCATGGGTGATCACCGAGCCTGGCAAGAGTTGATCCTCATTGGTTTCCACATGGCTGAAACTCGGCGCCTCGTGAATGGCGAGGCCCACACCATGGGCCAAGCTGTGGACATAGCCTTCTTTTGTTTGAGGGGTGTTTAGCACAGTGGGATGCCCCTTCTTCTCAAAAAGTTCACAAGCCATAACTTGGTAATCGCGACAAGGTGTGTTAGGCACCATCGCAGCGTAAACGGTTTCATAGACATCGAGCACATCTTCGTAGACTTCCTGCACCTCATCGGGAGCATGTCCTAGACACCAAGTACGGGTAAAGTCGTGATAATATCCGCCACCGGTTTGGCATGGGTATATATCGAACACAATCGGTTTACCGACAGGGATCAGGTCGTCGTCTTTACCGGTGCTGTGAGGCACTCCAGCATCATGACCGATGGCGAAGATTGATCCCTCCGGGTTATCAGCACCACGCATCGCCAGCCAGAGGTTGATCCGCCGTTTGACGTCACCCACCGTTAGTGCTCCTCCCTCACGATCAACGAGTACACCATCCTTTACTTGATGTGAAGTAAGAAAGCCAGCCACATCAGCGACCACGGAGGTCGTGATCTTGCCCACCTCTTGGATGTGCTTCACTTCATCAGGATCCTTGGTTGTGCGTGCGCGAATGAGCACTGACCGATCAGGTGCTTCGCCGACGATCTCGATCTCAGCCATTGCTTCATCGAGCAGGTTGAGAGCTGCATAGAACGGGCCTACCTCGACCTTGCCGTAAACCCCCACACGGCCATGTACGCCATGGTCTTGGAAGATACGCTGTAATAGCATCATCCTCGCTCGAATTTGATCGCCACATGCGTCCTTCAAGATCTTGATCGTATCGTAGTTCGTCAAATCCACCGTCCCTAAACCGGTTGAGGCGGCTTCATCGCGCTCCATGGCACCGTGGAACAGGATCGGCTTCTCCCCTCGTTTTACAAGCAGATAGCTGTGGGTTACGTGAACCAATCCTGTGAAGTAGGTCATGTATGGGTTGTGACCCGCAGGACCAGAAACCAGTAAAACGTCGAGGTTGGCCTCCCCCATCAGTTGGTCGATGTCGGTTTTCATGTGAGATTCTCCTAATGTCTCGTCTTGGTCTTTCAAGGGATCAGGGATTAGGGATCAGGAAATAATAAGGTGTTTAGGCACTTTGGCACTTCGGTACCTGGGTATCTCCAGGAGCAAGTAATATCAACCCAGGTGCCCTGGTTCCAAAGCGACTTGGTGCCTCATCCGTTCCTGATCCCTAATCCCCAATCCCTGATCCCTAAAGTAACTCTGTAAGTGCCCTCAACAAATCCTCCTCCTGCTCCACCAAGACCGTCCTCGGATCCAACACTACTCGGTCATCCTCTATACGGGCGATGATCGGTGGGTCTGCCTTACGCAGATGTGAAGTGAAGGCATTGGGATACTTCACACTGAGCGCTAACATGCTTGTGGGTAGGGTTTCCTCCGGCAGGCTTCCACCTCCCACGGTTGATCGGCCCGAGATCACCTCTCCTTGACCAAGCCTCTTTGCCCAAGTTTCTGAGCGTGTTTGCAACTGATCAAGTGGGGCAGCGATCATCTGCCAGATGGGAATCTCCTGAACCGCAGCGTCCCTGAGATAGTGGGTTAAAGTGGCAACGAGTGCTGCCAAACAAAGCTTGTCAGGTCTGACGGCTCGGGCTAGTGGGTGCTTTCGTAATCGGTCGACGAATGATTTCTTACCGATGATGATCCCTGCTTGAGGTCCTCCCAGCAGCTTATCTCCCGAAAATGCGACCAGCGAAGCGCCTGCTTCCATAGACTCTTGTACCATTGGCTCGTGCCCAAGGCCGAACTGAACCGTATCGAGCAGCGCGCCGGAACCGAGGTCGTCGAGAACAGGGATGTCGTGGCGCTTGCCAAGGTCAACCAGTTCACCCAAAGAAGGTTCGGTGGTAAATCCGATGATCTTGAAATTGGAGTGGTGTGCTCGCAGGATCAATCCTGTGCGTTCATGAATGGCAGCTTCGTAGTCTCTTAAATGCGTACGATTGGTGGTGCCGACTTCGACCAGTTTTGCGCCCGATTGTTTCATGATGTCGGGGATACGAAAACCGCCACCGATCTCAATTAATTGGGAGCGTGAGACGATCACTTCTTTGCGACGTGCCATAGCAGTCAAGGCCAGCAATACTGCGGCGGCGTTGTTATTAACGACAAAAGCGGCTTCGCCACCGGTGAGGCGGGTGAGCAATTCTTCGGCATGATCCTCCCGTTTACCGCGCACACCGCGTTTGAGGTTGTACTCGAGCGTGCTGTAGCTACCTGCGACATCGATCATCGCTTGGCGTGCGGTTTTACTGAGAGGCGCGCGGCCGAGATTCGTGTGGATAATGACCCCCGTGGCGTTGATCACTGGTCGCA
Organism: Anaerolineaceae bacterium; assembly: GCA_020350285.1. Taxonomy (GTDB): domain Bacteria; phylum Chloroflexota; class Anaerolineae; order Anaerolineales; family E44-bin32; genus DUEZ01. The sequence goes on along the minus strand of CP070708.1, from coordinate 1,993,772 downwards.
ACGTAGGGGTCAGCCAAAGCTCGAGGGTCTTGTGCGCTTCTTCAATAAGGATGCCTTCCTCAGGGGGAGGTTCACCTTCGCGTATAGCTTCACGGGCTGCATCCAGCCGATCACGGATGGCCTCCAATGTGAGTGGACGACCATACATAGCTTCGAGCTTAGTAGCTCTCTGTAGCAAACGCTCAACCGAAGGCAGATCACGAAAGCTCACCGACCCGGCCTCCATGCACTGCGCTCAAGAATCCTCAGGAACCACTCTATGGCCACCAAGCCTACACCGAGTAGGACTGCTAACGAAAGACTTAGGCTGCGGTTGATTTGGAGCCAAATGCAGAGGGTGGTGTACAGACCGATCCATAATCCCTGACGTAGCAGAGTCGAAGGGGGAAGGGGTCGGTTTGCGCTAAAGCGACGGTGAAGCATCCAAACGAAAGGCAGTGTTGTGCCAGTAACGGCCAAGGTCCACAAGAAGAAAAAAAGCCATCGAGGCCCGACCGTGGGGAGCGTGCTGGATAATAGGAAAAACAAGCCCAGCCAACCGATGACGGCTAGGATGATGGCGGCAATGATCAGGCTCCGGTAATCCGGCGAAGGTACATCGGACATTCTCTAGAGTCCTCTTTTGTCAGATTTGAATTATAGCCTAGCGCTAATAGGGTTGGAAACTCCTTTCTGAAAGACGGGTGCAGATAGAGAGATTTACGCATAAATGATGGAAAGACCCAAAGGGTTGTTGGAGAGTCTCACTTTCACAGTAAAAACACGCATGCTTCATGCATACGATAAGGCCTGGCAACGGAATTGCACCACGCCTATCAGGGGCAGGGATTGTCCCTGAGGTATAATCCGCCGAGGGACCCAATGTCACTCATTACGGCCACGGATTTAGTAAAATCTTACGGCGCCCAAGATGTTTTTAAGGGCGTGTCGGTTGCTATTCCCCGCCAAGCACGTATTGCACTGGTGGGTCCGAACGGAGTCGGTAAGACGACCCTCTTACGACTGCTAGCGGGATTAGAGAAACCCGACGAAGGGCGGATACAGAAGGCGCGTCGGTTACGCATCGGTTATTTGCCACAGGAAGTAAGCTATTCTCGATCACGCAAGGATGAGTTGAAGCGGACAGTGTGGGACTCCTGTCTAGATGCCTTCGGCGAGATTCGCGCCCAAGAAGCTGAACTCGCTCGGTTAGAGCGGCTGATGGCTGATCCGAGCGAGGCGGAGAAGGCCATCGCACGCTATGGCCCGATTCAGGAGGCCTTCGAACATGCAGGGGGATACACCTATCCTTCCCGGATCCGTCAAGTGCTCAATGGTTTGGGGTTCACGCCCGACGAGTATGGGCGTCCGTTGGAACAGTTTTCAGGTGGTGAGAGGACGCGAGCACTCCTTGCCAGGCTGCTCTTGGAGGAGCCTGATCTACTGATCCTGGATGAACCGACGAACCATTTGGATATCGCGGCAATTGAGTGGCTGGAGTCGTGGTTGCGAGACTGGCCGGGTGCTGAGGTGTTGGTATCCCACGATCGTTTCTTGTTGGATCGGCTGGTTGACACAGTGTGGGAACTGAAACCTCAGGGTGTTGAGCTCTATCGAGGTAATTATTCGGCGTATGCGCAGCAGCGTACAGAACGCCAGGAGCAGCATGCGGCTCGCTATCGTGCGCAGCAGGAGCATGTCCAGCGTGAGCAGGAATATATCCGTCGCAATATTGCGGGTCAAAATACCCGTCAAGCTCAAGGCCGCCGCAAACGATTAGAGCGCTTACTGCGTGATGAGGGCATCGCCCGTCCGGTGAAAGAGCGCGCTGTGAGCATCGATTTCGGTCAGGTGGATCGATCCGGTGATCACGTCATAGAGACTCATGATTTAGTGATTGGACATCGAGACTCGGATCAACCTCTTTTTGGGGTTCCCGATTTGCTTCTCACCAGGGGGGAGTGTGTCGCCCTGATCGGGCCTAACGGTGCAGGAAAGACCACCTTTCTGAAAACGTTATTGGGTGATGTTCAGCCGTGGGCTGGAGAGGTGAAGCTGGGTGCTAGTCTGCAGGTCGGCTACTTCGCGCAAGCACATGAGGATTTAAACCCTGAACAAACTGTGTTAGAGGAGATCCTCAGCGTTGCTCCAAGGATGAAAGTATCTCAGGCGCGCGATTGGCTGGCGCGGTTCCTTTTTGTCGGGGACAGTGTTTATAAACCGATCGAGATACTCTCGGGTGGTGAACGGGGCCGTGTAGCGCTAGCAAAGCTGGCGTTGGAGGGGGCTAACCTATTACTGTTGGATGAGCCGACGAACCATCTCGATATACCCTCTCAAGAAATCTTAGAAGAAGCGCTCAATGGTTTTCCAGGTACAATCCTGCTGGTGTCCCACGACAGGTATCTGATCAATGCCTTGGCGACACAAGTATGGGCCATCACCCGACAAGCCCGTATGCTGGAAGTCTTCACGGGCGGTTATGAGACGTACTTGGAATCCCAGCGGTTAAGAACCGAAGCTCGAAAAGTGGTGTCTAAGAAGGTCTCGAAGAGAGATCGTACATCAAAAGACTCACGAGTTGGTGTACGTCTAACTGAAGTAGAGGAGCGCATTGAAACGCTGGAGGAAGCGTTGACTGAAGTAACGCGCCAACTCGAAGAAGCGGGTAATGACGTTGAACAACTCCACCGATTGGGGGATCGCTACACGGAACTGGAGGCGGATCTGGAGAGGCAAATTGCCATCTGGGAACGCTTGGCGCGGGGTGAGGCGCTCGCGTGATATAATCCGCCGGACTTGAAGCAGAGATGAGTATTGGAAGATGGATTCGGATCCCAGACATGCGGTAAAAACACGCCGCGTGTTCCCTCCATGGTTGATTAAGATCCTTGCAGGCGCCTTCATCCTGGCGGCGATCTTTTCGGTTTACTTGGTATTTGTGATGGTTCGAGGTTTGGCGGCCGCCTGGAGCGGAACTGGACTGCCTTCCTTCAACATCTCTGGGGGGGAAATTGTAGACACCACAGCAGGACCCGGGACCACCCCGACCGCGGTCCTGTTGGATGAACTTCCTGAATCGTGGAGTGGCACCAGTCGTGTCACGATACTACTCATGGGGCTGGATTATCGCGATTGGGAAAGTGGCGAGGGCGCACCCCGGACGGACTCAATGATGCTGGTGACATTGGATCCTATCAGCGAGACGGCCGGTATGCTTTCGATCCCGCGTGATCTTTGGGTTGAGATCCCTGCTTACGGCCATGGCCGTATCAACACCGCATATTCTCTTGGAGAGCAGGACCGTCTACCTGGTGGGGGACCGGGACTAGCCGTGAGAACGGTCGAGAAGTTTCTAGGGGTTCCCATTCCATACTATGTACAGCTTGACTTTGGCGCATTTGTACGCATGATCGACGAGATTGGTGGGGTAGAGATCGATATTCCGGATTGGATCACGATCGATCCGATTGGACCGAACAATACGGTGGTGAAAGGACCTGGCGTTACGACGCTCTCAGGAGATTTGGCTTTGGCTTACGCACGCGCCAGACACACGGAGGGAGGGGATTTCGACCGCGCCCTTCGTCAGCAGCAACTAGCAATGGCCCTCCGCGATCAACTGCCCGGGATGGTGCCAACACTGGTCACAAAGGCACCAGCACTTTACCAGGAGTTGGCCTCCGGGATACGCACCAATCTCTCGTTAGACCAGATGGTCGCGCTTGGCATGTTGGCGCTCCAAATCTCCCCCGAAGACATTCGCAGTGCAGTTATTGGCCCACCTGATATGGTTACATTGGAATTGGTCAATTATGGAGGAGAGGAGGCAGAGGTTTTAAAACCGGTGCCGAATCAGATCCGCATGTTGCGCGATGAGATCTTCACCGCGATGGGGGCGATTGGCCCCTCGATCTCAGTTGAAGATGCGGCGGCCGCTGCTGACCAGGAGACCGCACGTGTGGCGGTCCTCAATGGAACCGGGGAAGAGGGACTGGCGGGAAGGATGGCCGAGGTGTTCACCAAACTTGGCTTTAACGTGGTCGAGATTGGAAACGCAGATAGCTGGAACTATCTGACAACACATGTCTTTGATTACACCGGCAATCCTTATACAACCCAGTACTTGATGGAGTTAATGGATCTGTCACAGAGTCAGATCCTCTTCCAGTCTGTTCCCGATTCCGAGATCGATGTTGCGATCATCATCGGTTACGATTGGCCTGAACTTTTACCCAAACTTTCACGGTAAATTTGACCTGCCAGGGTGGAGGTTGATGAGTCGGACCTGCTTGTCCAGAAGTCCGATATGGGTGATTTTAAGCATGATGAAGTGTAGGGGTGCAATGAATTGTGCCCCTACGAAGACTTTTCGATCAATTTCATAGCTTTGGATTTGGTTTGATTAGGTGTGGTAATCTGATTAGGCGACAAGATAGTAAGAACTTATATTTATCCCTCAAAGGTTTTTCATGGAGGAGATATGATCAAGGCAAGCAATTTGACACGGGTTTTCAACGGCTTGATCGCAGTCGACCAAGTGTCCTTCCACGTCGATCGCGGAGAGGTGTTTGGTTTTCTTGGCCATAATGGAGCCGGAAAGACGACTACCGTGCGTATGCTGACAGGCCAACTCAGACCAACGAGTGGCCATGCCTCAATTGATGGGCATGACGTGGTGAAGGGAAGGACGGCAATCAAGCCGATGATCGGCGTGGTTTTTGAGAATCAGAATCTATATGAAAGGATGAGTGGGCGTGAGAATCTGAGATTCTTCGCTGAGCTCCACGGTGTGGGAGACAAGCGTGTTGATGAATTACTGGAAATGGTAGGCTTATCAGATCGCGCGAAGGACAAAATCAAGATTTACTCAAATGGCATGAAACAGCGCTTATTGGTCGCGCGGGCGCTCCTTAATCATCCCAAAGCCCTGTTTCTCGATGAACCTACACGTGGGCTAGATCCAACCTCAGCTAGGGGAATTCGTAGGACAATACGAGAACTAGGGGAGCAGGGAACAACAGTCTTCCTAACCACACACTATATGGAGGAAGCCGACCAGCTCTGTCATCGAGTTGCTTTCATCAGTGAGGGAAAGCTCATTGCTCTTGATACCCCTCGAGCCCTTAAGCTCCAATACGGGTTACGCAAGGTGAGCGTGTTGCTTGATGATCAGAGCCAGCATGAGCTGACCCTTGATAATCCAGCGGATGCCAACCAGATGGCGGATTGGATGGGGGCGGGCAGGTTACTCACAGTTCATTCACAGGAAGCCACGCTTGAGGATGTCTTTGTCCATTTAGCTGGGAGGGAACTCCAATGAATCTGAGAGCCACGATGGCCATTGCCCGAAAGGATTTCTTGGATGCCCTGAAGAATGCCAGGCTGCTGGTCATCATTCTGATGCCGATTGGATTTTCAGTCTTGTATGGCTACCTGTTTCGCGACACTCTAGACACGATGGAGATCGTCATTTACAGCCCGGACACTTCATCTATGGTATCAGTTTTGAGTGAACTTGATGCTGTGTCACTTTTCGTGGTCGACTCCCCTGAGGCGGTGGAGACCAAACTGGAAGAGGAAAAGGCGATCGTCGGTGTTGTGCTGCCACCCCAGTTCGATCTGGCAGTTCGAGCTGGTGAGAGACCGGCACTCGAGTTGATCTACCGTGAAAATCCAGAAGACGCACGCGGCACCCAAAGGATGATCCTTCAGACGATCGAACAGATCTCCGGACGGCAACCTATCGTTTCTGTGATCGAAAGATCACTCCAACCTCCCGGAAGTGCTGAGGAGGCGGAGGCAAGGGAACCGATGTCCTTCTTTAGGGAGATCGATCTGCAGAGCTTTTTCATTGTTCTTTGGGTGATGATGGGGATTACCATGAACGGGTCCTTCCTTGTGCCCACTCTTTTGGTGGAAGAAAAGGATAAAAAGACCTTGGACGCGATATTGGTGACGCCGACAAATTATCTTGATGTCCTTACGGGGAAGGTCCTGGTCGGTGTGCTCTACTGTCTTCTGACCTCGCTGACCGTGATGGCCCTCAATCAAGGATTCGCTGGGGATGTAGGTTTCTCATTAACGGTCGTGCTGCTCGCAAGTGTCGCCTTAACGTTGATCGGTCTCCTGATCGGCGGTTTGATTGACAATCTTACAACGCTCAACACTTGGGGAAGTTTTGTCATGTTGCCATTGATGCTGCCTGGCATCCTTGCCGGAGTTCCTTTGGGGACCCTCGGTCCTGCGCTCACGATCCCTTTGCAGGTGGTTCCCACCTATCATCTCGTCCGCGGGCTCGGGTTGTCGCTTTCAGGAGAAGGGGGAGAGGTCTGGATGAACCTCGTGATATTGGCCGTGGAATGCGTGGTCTTGTTCGGCGCGGTGTTATGGTCTATGCGACGGCGTGAGGCTTAGCGATCCTTGCTCTCTATGTATCGTTATCAAATCAACCCAAGATGAAAGCCCCGAGTACACCAGCGAGCACGCCCAAGATCGCACCGACGATCACATCGGAGAGGTAATGTAGGCCCATCGCGACCCGAGCGAGCGAGACCAATGGGGCCCAAATGGTGAGTGTTACCCCAAGCCATGATGGACCCCATGCTAGGGATAAGACAGCGAGTAAAGCTGAGCGCGCAGCGTGGCCGGAGGGAAAGGAATGCGGATCCGTGTTGCGGTAGATCGCGCCCCACTCACCTTCAGGCCTACGTCGGCGAATGCTGAATTTGAGAGTTGTGACGATCAAAGCTAAAACGATGATCATCCCTAGCATGCGGAGAGCCCATGCTTTCCAGGGCTCTTCAGCCAACAACCATGTGAGTATTAATCCAAGAATCCAAAACCAGGAATCACCCGAATGAGCTAGGATGGCAGCCAATGTTCTTGGGTGACCAGGCTGTTCGGCGATCTGCAATCGCGCCGACAAACGAGCGTCAGTGTGGAGTAGCGTTTTTAGATTCATACAGTAGGGATGCGCTTCTTTGAAAGTTCCTGGCGGACAATTTCGACTTGGTGGGGTTTGTCGACATCCATGGCGAGTTCGGCGTATGGCGAGATGCAAGCTTGTCCACTCACACCTAATCGTTCACACACACGACGCTCGGCATCTTTGAGAGTCATGCGACCTAGCAGCAGAAGGAGAAGGAGATCAAAGCCGAGCAGTGAGGCTTGTTTGAGCGGGTTTTTACGGGCTGCGATGAGTCGCCGCCAAATCTCATCCTCTTCAACGAGTGCTGGGCGTATGAAATGCAAGTCGCCTCCACAAAATTCATAATCTTTCAACTTGACGTAGGAACGGTTGGCGTCCGGGAAGCGGGTTTCCATCGTGTGACGCTCAACGACGGTGAAATGAATATCCTGCTCCTGTTTTCGTGTCTCCTCTACTCGCCAATTGACCATTTCAGATGTGATTGTCGGGATATCGCTAGAGGTAAATAGAACATGCTGAGGATCCGAGTTTCGAGTAAGGGTGTGCTGCAGCCCGGCTTTGGCATTCTGCAACAGGTCCCCTTGATCAGGGATAAAGTGCATGGATTTATTGCAGGTCAGGTCACAATCTGGGTTCAGCCCGATGATAAGCACATAACCGATATCATCGGCATTTCCCAGCGCGTCAAGAACCCATTGAATCATCGGCTTACCGGCGATATCGATCATCGCCTTTGCCTGCCCCTGAGTGTAGAGGTAAAGAGGATCATCTTGGCTGGGAACTTTGCCTGCGAGGATTACGGCATCCATGATCGTTATCCTTCGTGACATTCTATTTCAAATCGATGAAAATGGTTTGCCTTATCACATTCGCTTCGATTGGGCGTTAGGATAAACCCGACCGGCCTCTGGACGAGTGATTTTATAACAATCTCTTTTGGATCGTAATCGATGGATCCTCGTCAGGCGGGGGTAGCAACCCACGAGCGAGCAACCAATCTGTGGGGGGATCCCAGCGGTAAGTTTCCAAGTCAATCCGGCCTTTTGCATTAAAAACCACGCCCTCCTCTTCCAAATAACGCCGTTGGACATGAGGGCCGTGCCCGGGGCGGTTGCTGACCTGCCCCTTGGCATTGATCACCCGGTGCCATGGGACATCCTCACCACAGTCTGCCATAGCGTAACCCACCCAACGAGCTCGAACCCTTGAATAAGCGAGCGGATCAACGCTTATAGGGTGTGGAATGAGAGCGGCGATACCACCATAAGTCATTACTTTACCCCGAGGAATGGCCTTGACGATCTCATAAACAAGGTCGTTGAACGCTGAACGGTCTTTTGGATTGCGCATGGAATTTCCCCATTCGAACATCTATAAATGTACACTGCCGAAATTGAGGGGTCAATAACTGAATGAGGATGAGATTTTAGGGTCAGGGGCCCGATTCAAGGGCCTTAAAGACCCCACGACTTATTTCCTGATTGAACCCACGGTATGGGTGTCTTATACTCATTCTATCTGTACGAAGTATATCTAGGTTTACAAGGCGTTAAAAATTTGGATGAGACGGAAACTCTCCCGCAAACTGTAGATGAAGTGGCTCAACTGAACCGGGAGGTCGAGACACTTCACGCTCAATTGAACGCTTTTCAGACCACCCTTGCGAAAGCTAAGGTCGCGATCCCGTCCGATGTGATATTCGGGGTGCGTCAACTCAGCTCAAAGTTGATCTCGTTACAGGAGAATGTTGCCACCCTCGAGCGAGAGCGGGGCAGCTTACGTGCGCTGGCTGAAATTGGCTATGTTGTCAACTCTTCACTTGACCTTCAAATCGTTTTAAGTGAGGTGATGGATACCATCATCCAATTGGCAGGAGCCCAGCGTGCCTTTCTGATGTTACAAGATGCTCAGGGCGAACTTTACACAGTTGTCGCGCGAAATTGGAAGCTCGAGTCATTGAGCCCTGGGGAGCACGAGATCAGTCGCACAGTGATCAATCGGGTCGTACAGGATGGAGAGGCCTTGCTAACCACGAACGCTCAAGAGGACCCTCGCTTCGATGGTATCCAAAGTGTGGTCGCGTACAGCTTGCGCTCCATTCTCTGTGTGCCTTTGAAAGTTAAGGATGATTTGATTGGCGTGATTTATGCGGACAACAGGGTTAAGGAAGGGATCTTTACTGAGAATCACCGCTTCTTGCTTTCTGCGTTTGCCAATCAGGCGGCTGCAGCATTGGAGAACGCTCAACTTTTCAATGATCTATCGATGTCTTATGATCAGACCCTGGAAGCATTGATTACCGCACTTGATGCACGGGAGAGAGAAACGGAGCAGCATACCCGACGTGTTGTCGATTATTCGATGGCATTAGCGGAGAAACTGGGGCTGTCAGATGACGAGTTAATAGAGATCCGTCGAGGAGCTCTGATGCATGATATCGGTAAAATTGGGGTGCCTGATGCTATTTTGCAGAAACCAGGACCTCTTACCGATGCAGAATGGGAGGTGATGCGCCGTCACCCCGAGGAAGGTTTACGCATCCTTCAAGATATCACTTTCTTCAAAGGTGCAATTGACATCATCGGCTCACATCATGAGCACTATGATGGTTGTGGCTATCCTCGTGGTTTGGTCGGTGATCAGATTCCACTCGGAGCGCGTATCTTTGCCATTGCAGATGCGTTTGACGCGATAACATCCGATCGTCCTTACCGTAAAGCGCAGTCTTTCGAAGCCGCATACGAGGAAATCTTACGTTGTCGGAGTACGCAGTTCGACCCCCAGGTTGTAGACGCTTTCCGCTCCATCGACAAGGAGGAATGGATGGCGTTGCGTGCCTTAAGCCTGCCGCGTGAAAGAACCCGCTTGGTAGGAAGGTGAAAGACTATAGGATGTAAGTTTCTACTCTTCGTTGGAGGCCTACGCGGAGCACTTGTAAGATTTATTCATGCGTACTTGGGCACCTAGGCACCGGGGCACTTAGGAAAGACCCAGGTGCCTGAGTTTTTCCTAATCCCTGATCCCTAATCCCCGATCCCGTCCCCCTAATTCACCCCTCTCATTCCTTTGGCAATTGAAAATCATAAGCCGACTTGCCCCCAAGTTTCGCGATCGGAGGTAATGCGCGCTTGAACTCGTTCCGTCGTATGTGTTCGAGTACGGCGTTGACGAACGCTGGGTCGAAACCGGCATCAACGCAGGCTTCAGGTGAGTAGCCCTCGTCAACAAGGTACAAGAACAGTCGATCGACATCCTCGTAGGTGAATCCCAACTCGTCTTCATCGGTTTGTCCAATCCAAAGCCCCGCTGAAGGCGGTTTGGCGATGATAACCTCCGGTACACCGATAGCGTGGGCTAGTTGTCTCACCTGGGTCTTATATAAATCACCCAATGGGACGAAAGCACAGGCTGCATCTCCATAAAGTGTGGTGTAACCGAGCAGTATCTCGGTTTTGTTACCTGTACCAACGACCAAGCCCTTAAAGGCGGCTGATTGATCGTAGAGCACAATCATTCGCGCCCGAGCCATAGCATTCCCTCGCCTCACCCGATCCGCTTCTGGAAATTGCTCAAAGAGCGGATCGACCATGTCGGTGATGGGAACCGTGATCTCGTGAACCCCTGTGGCCTCGATCACCAGCCCAGCATGTTCCATCGATTCGGCGGTCGATGTCTTATACGGCATGCGGAGGGCGAGGACGTTTTTCGGTCCCAGTGCTTCCGCTGTAAGGTAGCAGGTGAGGGCTGAATCCACGCCACCCGAGACTCCGATGACAGCGCGCTGGAAACCGGCCGAATGGATCTGCGCATGAATGAATTCGGCGATCTTGCTGCGTGTCATTTCCGGATCGATCTCGAGGGACAATGCTTGCTGAGCCATGCTTTTAATCTCCATGCGATCACGTTGGTTTTCGAGAGAGGCTTTCCTATCAATCCTCAGGTGTTACAAAAATCTTTATCTGACCCTTCACTCGTGTTGGCGGGTTCGATAAAGGTCCCGCAGACAACCGATCTCGGCTCCGTGATGCAGATCGTGAAAAATCATGGTCCAAAAGATACGCCAGGTGGGCCAAGAATCTCCCCAATTGGTGAGGCGCATCTCCTGCAACCCATCATCGTTCATGCCTTCCAGGGCTTCTCTTAGGAGCTTTTGGCCATCCGTCAGCTGGGATAGGGCATCTGCTGCTGTGTGAGGGATATCAATATCATCCCAGGTTAACTTCGCGGGACCGAAGGCGTACTCATGGTACATCCACTTGCAGGCCGCGAGATGGACGAGCCGCCAAGCGATGGTGGTATAAGGCGGGGGATCAGGTGCTGGTTTTTCATAATCTACTACCCAACGACCATCCTCGTCCGGGTGTACAGTCCAGCAGTTGGGTACGGGTTCCCAGAAAAATTCATCGTCTGATAAATTTTCTAGCAGACCCGTGAGATTTTCCCAGGCTTCGTCCATTTGATCCTTGAACAAATTTGTGGCAAGGTGACTCATAAGCGGATCTCCGTAATATTGTTCATTCATTCCCCAGGCTTCGGTATGCCATCACTTCGCCTGCGGTGGTGAAGACCACAAAGGGTCAAACTTGCTCCCCCAAGCAGTAGGATCGCAGCCGACCCCCAAGTGTCAAGACGCAAACCGCTGAGGAGCATGATCGGGTCGCTACGCGTAAAGCTGAGAGCAAATGCGCCAGCTGCGATCATAGAGAGGCTGATACAAGCCAGGATGCCAGGTTTAGGGTGATGGCCAGCCAACCAGTATAGCAGCACGAGGGCGAGTGAGCTGTAAACCACACCGATCATTTGTGTCGGCCAGCGCGGGTTCCGTGAACCGAACATGTCCGGTGTGGGAGATGCCCAAAGAGGCGAGTCCAGTGCTCTTCCGTAAGCGCAGCCATCAGCAAGACAACCTGACCAACAGGCGAGAGCGACGACCATCCCTGGCAATGCCAGCGTGTCAGCTAAAGGCCAGAAAGGGTGACGGGTGAGTATGCAAAATAATCCCAGACCGAGGATGGCTCCAAGCGCACCGCCCACCCAACTTAATCCTCCTTGCCAGAACCACAGCACTTCAATAGGTTTACTGGCGTAGTACTCCCAATGGAGGGCGACGAAACCTAATCGGGCTGAAATCAATCCGACTGCCAGGGCGGCCAAGCCGGCGTCGATGCGGATGATGGGCAGTGATGTTCTTGATGGAAGCCGAGAAACCGAGGTCTGGTTTGTCCTTGACAAACCGAGCCATAGTAGGCTCACGATCACACCCAGGGTGAAGATAAATGGGAAGGCGTTCTGCACAACAGCTCCTAATGTCCACTGAATCATACCACCCCCCTAATGTGCCGTTTCCTTTCTCGTGGATGACGTTTTTTTCGGTAGATTCAAACAGTATAATCAAGCAAGAAACGAGATTTTCCTAGAATATCTAACAGTCGTGTGAATTTCCTAATTTGTCACCACGTCCCAAGACGTGATCCAAATTGTCGGCTAGTTGTCGGTTTGGGGACATGTGCACTTTTAGGGTAGCCTGTAACCTGAAGTTGGACAATGGTGGCAAGGAGGTGCCCGATGACGGTGCTGAATACCCCTATTTTTTCTAACTTGTTGTACTTGCTTTTGGTGGCCGGTTTATGGTTAGCCGCGCTTGCTATCGTCAGCCCGGGAACGGGGACGCTGGAAGTCCTGGCTTTTTTCGCCTTAGCGGGGGCTGGTCTCGGCACTTTGATCCTTCCGCCGAATGGTTGGGCGGTTATCGTTCTTATTTTGGGTGCCGTTTTTCTCGTCTTATCGTTGAGAATGAAACGGGTTGAAATATGGCTAGGTTTATCGGCCGTAGCCTTTTGTCTGGGCTCGGTCTTTCTCTTCCGCCTAGAGGAGGGAGGACCTGCCGTTCACCCGCTGTTAGCGATCTTGGTCTCTCTGATGACCTTAGGGTTTTTCTGGCTGGCAATCCGAAACGCGATACTCGCACATCAGGTACGACCGACTATCGATCCTGCGTTCGTTGTAAACCAGATCGGTGAGGTTCGTACAGCGATAGATCCGACCGGTTCGGTTTATGTCGCAGGAGAACTATGGACCGCACGTGCGGATGCACCCATTGCGATTGGAGCTTCTGTGAGGGTTCTGGGCCGTGAAGGCCTGATCTTATCCGTAGAACCCATTGAGCCATCCGAAGATGATATATCCGGAGAAGGAGGGTAAGGAGATGGATTTTCTTCCGTTAGCTTGTTTGGTAGGCGCTGTTGGGCTCGTCGGCTTGGCGATTCTGGCGGCTGCGATCCGTATTGTCCAGGAGTTTGAGCGTTTGGTGGTTTTCCGCCTCGGGCGTTGTATTGGCGAGCGAGGACCGGGTTTGGTCTTGCTGATCCCTTTCATTGATCGAGGGATGAAGGTTGATTTACGGGAACTTGTGCGTGAGATACCTCACCAGACCTCCATCACGCTGGATAACGCGCCGATCGCCATCGACTTCATCTGGTATTTCAAGGTCGTCGACGCCAGCCAAAGTGTGCTTCAGGTGGGCAACTTCGAGGCGGCAGCCGAGGGTATGGCGACGACGACGCTGCGTTCGGTGATCGGTGGAATACCGCTCGATGATGTGCTCTCGCAACGAGAACATATCAACCAAATGCTGAGGGTGAAGCTGGATGAGGTCACGGAACGATGGGGTGTGAAGGTGACCAACGTCGAGATCCGGGAGATCATCCCGCCGCGCGAGGTCCAGGATGCCATGAACCGTCAGATGACGGCCGAACGTGTTCGGCGTGCGGTTGTGACCGAGTCGGAAGGTCAGCGTGAGGCTGCGGTCAATGTCGCCGAGGGTGAGAAACAAGCTGCCATTCTCAAAGCCGATGGGGATAGACAGGCCAATATTCTCAGGGCTGAGGGTGATCGCGAGGCGCAATTGTTGCGTGCTGAGGGTTACGCCGCAGCGTTAGATAGGATTTATGATATTGCGCAGACGGTGGACCACAAGACGATGACGCTGCAGTATTTCGACACGCTGAAGGAAATGGGGACCTCCCCAGCGACGAAGTTCATCTTCCCTATGGAGTTCACCAATCTACTGGAGAACTTCGTCAAGAAAACAGAATAGACCGGCACATTGCAAGGACCACATTCACCTGCCCCACCAGTTGATGTCCAACCAGCGTCGTGGCGAGATCTATCGTCCATACGGGAGTTGGAGAAGCTCTGTTTTGGTCGCGATGCCTGGCCATGGATCGACACGTTAGCTGCGTTGACATTCCCCCAGACTGTGCGCCTTAAAGCGGTCAGCGATGAGTTTGTGGTGGGTTTCATCTTCGGAGACCAGAGGCGATTGAAACGAACGGGGTGGATCGCATCCATTGGGGTCCACCCCGATTATCGGAGGCGTGGGATCGGCCGGACGCTGTTGGTAGCGTGTGAGGATTTGTTGGGGATGCCCAGAGTTCGCTTATCGCTTCGAGGTTCAAATGATGCCGCGTTGCGACTGTACCAGCAGGCCGGTTATGTCCGTATTGACACATGGAAACGTTACTACCGTGATGGTGAGGATGCGATTATCATGGAGAAGGTGCGGTAAGGAAGGCTTGATCTACTTCTTCTGGGCTCATTTCCATGCTTCGACTCGCGGAAAAGATCATGTCTGTTGGATGATCAGTTAAAGACGTATCGATGCATGACCTTTGACCAACCTATTACTCTCTGGTAGAATGCCTTTCGTCGGGCGTTGTACCCTTCGCCCAAGAGCGCCGTCCGCGGCGCTCAAACTTTGCAGAAAGGGCTTGGATTTCGATGAAAGTAATGCTGTTGAAAGATGTCTATAGCCTTGGTCGAGCCGGTGATGTTAAGAAAGTCGCCGATGGCTATGGTCGTAATTACCTCATCCCTCAGGGACTGGCTGTATTGGCCACTCCGGGTGTGATGAAACAAGCTGAACGTATTCGTGACAGTGCGGCTCAAGAAAGAGCGCGCCTGAATCAGGAGCTAGGTGCGGTCGCCGAACGGATATCGGGGTTAGAGCTACCCTTTGCAGTCAAGGCTGGTGATACGGGAAGGCTCTATGGATCGGTCACAACTGCGATGATCGCGGAGGCGATTGAAGAGGCAACTGGGGTTCAGATCGCTCGACGGCAGGTGGATAGCCAGCCTCTCAAGACCTTGGGTGTACACAGCGTATTTATACGTTTAACCATGGACCTGAACCCTGAGGTAACGGTGGTTGTACATCGTGAGGGAGAAACGCCTGAATCTGTATATGCCTTGATACCAGAGGTCATCGAAGAAGTTGAAGCGGTGGAGGACTTCGCAGAACTGCGGGCTGAGCTTGAAGCTGAAGAAGTGGAGTTGGAAGCTCAAGAATTGGCTGAAGCCGTTGAGGACGAAGCGCTTCCAGGGGAAGAGAGCACCGCTGAAGAAGTACAGGAAGAAATCTCTGACCAGGCATAATATGATATTAGAAATAACCACCGGCAGGGAGCGGGCTTTCCGCATGCCGGTGGTTTTGCATATGTGATCACTCATATCTAGCTGTCAAACACGTAATAGGATGCAGCCCACAGCGATGCATCAGGTTAAAAATGGAAGAGATCGGTCGATTGTTATTAGAATCTCGTGAGCAGCTAGGGCTGTCGCTGGACGAAGTCGAACGAGCGACTCGTATCCGTGTTTATCACCTGGAAGCACTTGAACGCGGTGAGATGGAAGCTTTACCATCTCCGGTCCAAGCACGTGGATTTTTGCATAATTATGCTGAGTTCCTTGGACTCGATGCAGGTGCGATCACCCTTCAATACGCGGAGGCGCTGCAATCTCGCCGATCTCGGTTATTACCTGAAACATCCTACAAAGAGCCCGGGACTGGCCCATCGGTCCGTATCCTTTCCCGTCGCCCCCGCTGGTTTTCAAGCGATCTGTTTATAGCAACGACGATCATTTTGGCCATCCTTGCGGTGCTCATCTGGGGTGGGAGTCGGGTAATAACTGTGTTGCGCCAGCGTACAGAGACCCCGCAAGCAGCCTTGGGACTTCTGATCCCCACCACTACACCCACATTGACAGAAACACCTCTTCAATCCGGTCCGGGGACCGAATCGTCCATAGAACCGGATCTTGAGGAAACCCCGATACCGACACAGCCTCTCTTCCTCGGTGTAGCTGATAAAGTAAATTTGACGGTTGTTGTGGAATTAAGTGCCTGGTTGAAGGTGATGGTGGACGACGAAGAGGCATTTCAGGGGCGGGTGGAGAGCGGGGACGTGTTTGAATTCCAGGGTGACCAAGTTGTCGAGTTGATCACTGGCAACGGCGCTGCGATCCATATTTTCTATAACGGGCAGGATCATGGCATCTTAGGGGATGTGGGGCAAGTGATAATCCGCCTCTGGACATTGGAAGGAGCCCTGACACCGACGGCGACCATTACACGGACACCGAGCGTAACTCCTAGGATCAGTGAAACCCCTAGCCCAACTACCACATCTCCCCCAACGCCTAGTGGTTGATATGCAGGGGGCGCAGTTCTATTTTCTCTCCCTTGGTTGTGCCAAGAATACAGTTGATTCTCAGTCGATGGCAGCATTGCTAAGCCGTGCTGGCTATGTGGTAACCGAACACCCAGAGCAAGCTGATATCTTGGTTGTTAATACATGTGGTTTCATCGAGCCGGCGAGGGAAGAATCGTACACCGAGCTTCGTCGTTTGGCAGACGGAAAGTCATCGAATCAAGTATTAATCGCCGCGGGTTGTTTAACCGAAAGATACGGCAGGCAAGTCGTTCGTCAGGTGCCTGGGATTGATGGGTTGTTGGGAACTCGGCGTTGGATGGACATCCTACAGGTTGTGCGTAGATTACACGACGGGAATGAACCACGACCGCTTTATCACCTCCCCGAGTCAGAGATTTTAAAAACGGAACCTTCAGGAATGTCTCGCATCGCTGTGCAAGGTCCCAGTGCTTACCTTAAGATCGCGGATGGTTGTCGCCGCCCCTGTGCGTTCTGCGCGATACCGTTGATTAAAGGCACAGCTGTTAGTCGACCACCAGAAGCGATCCTAGAAGACGCACGGCTCCTGCAGGAGAGGGGTGTGCGAGAGATCAACCTCATCGCTCAGGACACCAGCGACTATGGTCATGACCTGGGGATAGAGGATGGGTTGTCCATGCTCTTAGAGGACTTGGTGAAGGCCGCTCCTGCGATTGATTGGATTCGCATCCTTTATACCTATCCTGGTAGTGTAACCGAACGTCTGATCAACATCATGGCGTATCACCCACAGATTGTTCCGTATCTTGATATCCCATTGCAGCACGGCCACCCAGATGTGCTTCGTCGAATGCGCCGACCTGCGAATATTGAGTGGGTGTACCGTACGATAGATAAGATGCGCGCCGTCATACCGGACCTCGCTCTGAGAACAACATTTATCGTGGGCTATCCTGGGGAAACCGAGGAGGAATTTCAAGCGTTACTTAAGTTCGTGGAGGAGTTACGTTTCGATCGAGTAGGGGTTTTTACGTTCTCCTTTGAACCAGGAACGTCCAGCGAATCGTTGGGAGATCCGATCCCCCCTGAAATTAAGGAGGAGCGAAGGGGGCGTCTCATGGAGCTTCAGCAGCGGATCTCACTCGAGACCAACCTCGCGCTCATAGGTCAGAGGCTTGAGGTGCTTATTGAAGGTCACGGTGATGGGATCTCCCTTGGGCGATCGACTCGTGATGCACCCGAGATTGACGGCATGGTGATTGTAGAGGGTGAGATCCCTGTGGGTGAGATGGTGCCTATACAAATCACGGGTGCGATGCCATACGACCTAACAGGGGTTCAGCTTAAGAACTCCTAAGACATAAAGATGTGTTGGCGTGGTCGATAGTTTTCACCACGACGTTTGTAATTTATGCAATCCTTAGATCAACTTTTAGATGAGCTGTATTGATGAGATTGGATACGTGAGCCCCTTGCATATCTAGGATCAGATGTCCATCGATGGTAAACCCCCAAGTGGATCTCTACTCATGAAACGAGCGTGAAATTTGCGAGCCTTCTTGGAAGGAGCTTTAGCCGGTTACGGTATTGCTATGCCGGTAGGTCCAATCACCATTTTGATCGTCGAGATGAGCCTGAGGCGTGGTTTTTCACATGGTTTTATTGCGGGCGCGGGCACGGCTGTGGTGGACTTTGTATTCGCTGGATTAGCTGCCCTGGCAGGGGAAGTGCTGGCGCCACGATTAGCACCTTTCGCTGTCGGAATTCGGGTGATGAGTGCACTGGTGCTTATTGGTTGGGGGTTATCGGGCATTTGGAGAGTTCGTAGGCTCTCGCGCCCTGAAGAGTCAGACCGGAAGATTAAAAAGCACCATCTACATGTCTTTGTGCAATTTCTCGGTCTGACAGCGATAAATCCGCTGACGCTCATTCTTTTCAGTGCGCTGATCTTGGGTAGGGGGATGGGCGAAGCATTTACGCTCGTTGAGAAACTCTCATTTGTTCTCGGAGTAGGTCTCGCGTCCTTCTCCTGGCAAACACTGCTGGCTGCTTTTGGGGCCACGCTTCATAGAAACCTCTCACCTCGCTTACAGGTGTTGATCAGTTTGTTGGGGAATCTGGTCGTGATTGTGCTTGGGCTGCGTGTGTTGGTGATCTGATCTTGATGATCTAGGCTTCGGGGATTGGTGTTTTTCAAGAAGGTTGTGGCAATTGGAATGTAGAAGGGATCAGGGATCACATTCCTGCCGCAAATACCTATCCTGATCCCCGATCCCTGGATTGTAGTTACACTTGATCCGTGATGGTCGGCACCCCGAGGACATTGAAACCGGAATCCACAAACAGGACAACACCGGTGACAGAACGTGCCATATCCGAAGACAACCAAACCGCCGTTTCTCCGACGTCCTCGATCGTGATGTTACGTCGTAGGGGAGCGATGGAGGGGAAATGCCGATACATAAGTTTGAAACCGCTCACGCCGGCCGCTGATAGAGTTCGTATGGGCCCAGCCGAGATGGCGTTGACGCGGATGTCTCGGGGACCTAGATCCGCGGCCAGGTAACGCATTGTCGCCTCCAGAGCGGCTTTAGCCACACCCATGACGTTGTAATTTGGCCACACCCGCTCGCCGCCATTGGCGGTCATCGTCAACATCGACCCCCCTTGATTCATGAGCGGTAAGGCTGCTCGGGCAAGGGCGATGAAGGAATAGACACTGATGTCAAACGCGAGATGAAATCCGTCTCGACTGGTTTCGTAGAAGTTCCCCATCAGCTCTTCCCGATTAGCGAAGGCGATAGAGTGGACCAGGATGTCGATGGTGCCCAATTCATCCGCTGTTCGAGCGAAAACCGCCTCGATTTCCTCATCACGACTCACATCACACTTTTCTATAAACACGGCGTCAACTTTTTCTGCAAGCGGTCGCACTCTCCTTTCGAGCGCGGGACTGGAATACGAAAAAGCCATGCGGGCGCCTTGGGCATGCATGGCTTGGGCAATACCCCAAGCAATTGAGTGGTCATTTGCGATCCCAAAGATCAGAGCGGTCTTTCCCTCGAGCAATTTCATGATATGTCTTCCTCCTGACCATCGTATTCGATGGAAACATTAAAACGAGCAACAAGGATAACTGATTTTCTGGTGTAGTTCTAGGCTGTTACCCGAACAGGTTATCATTCTTGGATTATCTCCCGGAGATGTGGTGCCATTCCAAACGGAATACCGTAGGGATCAGGGATTAGGGACTAGGGATCAGGAGCTGATAAGGCACCAAGGCACCTGGGTATCTCCGGGATCCTAACTTTCCTACCCAGGTGCCTTGGTGCCTAAGTGCCCAAGCACCTTTTTCATTCATAATCCCTGATCCCCGATCCCTAATCCCTCTTTTACTTTTCTCTCTCCCCAAATCTAGAGCGAATTAATAAGGTCCAAGTTCCCTTCTGAACCGTCTCGTCCTTCTGATTTAGTACGGTCGCATTAAAGGTGACGAAGCCGCCGTTCATGCGGGGCATCTCTTTCTTCTTCCGTACCTCAGCGCGAAGCTTAATCGTGTCCCCGATGTATATCGGGTTACGAAACTTCCAATCCATACTGATAAGGGCTTCCGCCGTTCCTTCAAGTAGACCCGTATGCCACGCCAGGCCACCCGCGATCGATAACCCTAACAAACCATGGGCGACCTGCTCACCGTAGATCGTCCCTTTTGCATACTCCGCGTTGGTGTGTACGGGATTGTGATCACCGGTAAAGTCAGCGAAAAGCATAATGTCGTTCTCGGTTATCGTTCGCCCTGGGCTTTCTGCTATATCACCGACAGCTATTTCCTCGAAATGTTTTCCTCGTAATTGCTCGATCTCCCTCAAGCCAAACCTCCTGATGTCATTTCATGTTCAGATGATCTATCCCCTTGATGTCTTTTATCTCATGCCCTGGGAAGATCATCAATGACAGCGATAATCTCCCCCTGGGAGATCACTTGGCCAGCGCTAGCGCTAATGGAACGCACAACTCCATCTCTGGCAGTACGTAGCTCAAGGTGCATCTTCATCGATTCTAATACAGCCACCACATCACCGGCTCCAACTGATTCTCCTTCAGCCACCCTCACATCCACCAACCAACCAGGTAGAGGGGCTGATATCTCTGAAGGGCCTTCATCCTTTTGGTGTTGGGTAACCTGAGTGGTAGGGATGTTTTCCCCTTGCATCGTAGCTCGATAGGGTCTCCCTGCGACGACCACCTGTTGGTCACCGTTTTCATTTTTCTCCACATGTGCATCATAGGAGCGGTGATCAACCAACAGGGAGTAGAGTGGCAATCCATCGATGCTTTCCAGGTCGACATGTAGCGGCTGGTTGTCCACCCACACTTGTCCGTCAGGGGTGACTTCGATATCGAAGGTGCGTCCTTCTACGGTGACTTGATATCTCACGGATCACCACCACCTAGCAGTTCCCAACGACCTAACATCTTCCAGCGGTTTGCTACACCGTTGGATTGTGTTTGGGCTCCTGCTCGTCTGCGCCAGTCCAGCAATGCTGTAGTCAGTGCGGCTGCTAAATACTCCTCCTCCTCAGGTTCCTTGGGCACGAATTGCTCCTCCAGGAAGCGTGTGTGAAATTGACCACCAAAGAAACGGTGGCTGTTGAGGAGCGCACGGTGTAGATCTAGATTGGTCATCACGCCGTGGATTCGATACTCCTCCAACGCCCTTCGCATGCGTACAATCGCTACGCCTCTTGTTTCCCCCCACGTCACGAGTTTAGCGAGCAATGAGTCATAGTAGGGCGTGATCGCCAACCCTTCGTATATTCCACTATCCACCCTTACACCTGGTCCACCGGGTTCATGTAAGCGAGAGATGCGACCTATGCTAGCAGTGTAATTCCTGAATGGATCTTCGGCTAAGATGCGGCATTCCAACGCCCAACCGCGAGGCTTAACCTCTTTCTGGGAGTACCTCAAACTCCGCCCGCTTGCGATCCTTAGTTGTTCTTTGACGATGTCAACTCCTGTGACGGCCTCTGTCACTGTGTGCTCTACCTGCAGACGAGGGTTAACCTTGAGGAAGTAGTATCTTCCTTCTGGATCAAGCAAGAACTCAACCGTTCCAGCGCCGATGAAACCCACAGTTCGTGCGATACGTACCGCGGATCTTAAGATCTTTCTCCGCAGTGAGGAATCGAGAGCTCGAGAGGGGGCCTCCTCAATTAGTTTTTGATGACGTCGCTGGATGGAGCACTCTCGTTCTCCTAAGTTGATGATGTGACCTTCTGCATCAGCTAACAGCTGAACTTCGATGTGTCGAGCGTTCTCAATTAATCGTTCGAGGTATAACGCCCCATCACCGAAGGTAGTTCGTGCTTCTCGACGAGCGGTGGGGATGGCAGTCTCCAATTCTGAGTGTGAGTTGATTATTTGGATCCCTATACCACTGCCACCCGCCGCGGCCTTGAGCAAGAGGGGGTAACCTATCTTGTCTGCGGATGCCAAGAGCTGAGCATCATCTAGTGATCGCTTAGTTCCCGGCAGGATATGGAGGCGTAGGCGGCGAGCTAAACGACGAACTGCCGCTTTATCGCTCAATTGCTCGATCGTCTCTGGTAGAGGTCCGACGAAGGTTACCCCAGCATCGTTACAGGCTCGTGCGAATTCAGGAGAATCGGCCAGAAATCCATAACCGGGGTGGATAAGTTGAGCCCCTGCTTCTAGCGCCACTTGGAGGATGTGATCCCCTCGCAGATAACTGTCCTTTGGCGGTGGTGGACCGATGCAATAAGCTTCATCGGCGAAGCGAACGTGAAGTGCTTCTCGATCGGCTTCGGAGTAGATCGCCACTGTTTCAAAACCCAATTCCTTGCAGGTTCGCAGCACCCGAACCGCGATCTCTCCTCGATTGGCCACAAGCACTTTTTTAATCATGGGCTTCTTCTCACAGATCCTCTACAGCGGCATGTTGCCATGTTTTCGGCGCGGACGGCGGGTTCGTTTTCCGCGTAGCATCTGGAGCGAATCGATCAGCGTCGGACGGGTTTGAGAGGGAGGGATCACACCATCCAGATAGCCACGGCCAGCGGCGACGTAAGGATTAGCGAATTGCTCCCGATAATCCTTCACGAGCTGTTCACGGACCGTTTCGCGATCATCCGCTTGCGACAACTCTTGACGATAGATCACATTTACCGCTCCCTCAGGGCCCATTACGGCGATCTCAGCTGAGGGCCACGCGAGACAAATGTCTCCTCTTAAATGCTTGGAACTCATAACGATATAGGCTCCACCATAGGCCTTGCGGGTGATGATAGAGAGCTTCGGCACCGTCGCTTCGGCATACGCGTAGATCATTTTCGCCCCGTGTCGGATGATGCCGCCATGCTCCTGAGCTACCCCGGGCAGGAAACCAGGCGTGTCGGTGAATGTGATCAGGGGGATATTAAAACAGTCACAGAAGCGGATGAAGCGTGCTCCCTTATCCACGGCATCGATGTCAAGCACACCTGCGAGCACAGCTGGTTGTTGCGCCACCAAACCAACGACATGCCCTCCGAGACGGGCGAAGCCTACGATCAAGTTGGTGGCGAAACTCTCCTGCACCTCAAATAACTCCCCATCGTCCACGATGTGCCGGATGACTTCCGACATGTCGTATTCCTTTATGGGATCCTCAGGGACAAGATGGTCTAGTTCCTCGTCGGCTCGATCAGGAGGGTCGGTGGGTGGCAGGTAGGGCGGGTCATCTGCGTTGTTCGGTGGAAGGTAGGAGAGAAGCCGTCGAACGAGGGACAACGCTTGAGCGTCGTCTTGGGCGGTAAAGTGTGCTACACCACTTTTCTGGTGATGGGTATGAGCGCCGCCTAATTCCTCAGGTGTGACCTCTTCATGGGTCACAGCGCTTATCACATCAGGACCAGTGATAAACATGCGTGCCGTGTTTTCCACCATGATCGTGAAGTCGGTAAGGGCTGGAGAATAGACCGCTCCACCGGCACAAGGACCCATAATGACGGAGATTTGAGGGATCACCCCGGAGGCCAACGTGTTGTGGTAGAAGATATCACTGTAAGCTGCCAGCGCGGACACCCCTTCTTGAATACGTGCCCCACCAGAATCCATGAGTCCGATCACAGGGGCTCCGTTCTCCAACGCTAAATTGAGCAGCTTGCAGATTTTTTGTCCGTGAGCCTCTCCTACCGAGCCGCCCATGATGGTGAAGTCTTGAGCGTAGACGTAAACCAACCTTCCATCAATCTCACCCCAGCCCGTGATAACGCCGTCGCCTAGCGGTTTTTCCTGGTCTAAGCCAAGCTCTGTCGCACGGTGAAGGACGAAAGTGTCGGTCTCGAAGAAGGAATCCGAGTCGAGAAGGATGTTCAGCCTTTCGCGCGCCGTCAATTTCCCCTGGGCGTGCTGCCTCTCGACCCGTTCAGGATCACCACCCCGACGCGCTTTAGCTTGCATATCTTCAAGGTGTTTTAATGGCGACTCCGCCATTGTTTCTCCTCCAACCACCATTCCAACTATTGCTTACCCTCAGCCGAGATGAGAACTCAAGCTGTCTCATCCCATTTCCGCAGGATCACACAGCCGTTGTGACCGCCGAAGCCGAAGGAATTTGAAAGGACCACCTTTGGTTCAAGTCTGCGCGCTTGGTTAGGGACATAATCTAGGTCGCACTCCGGATCGGGAGTCTCGTAATTGATCGTCGGGTGGACCCAGCCGGTTTCTAAGCTCTTTACACATGCAACAGCCTCGACCGCACCTGCGGCCCCGATAAGGTGGCCAATCATCGATTTGGTTGAACTGACGGCTATTTGGTCAGCGTGAGGACCAAAAACCGTACGAATGGCGATGCTCTCGGTTCGGTCATTGAGAGGGGTGCTGGTGCCATGTGCGTTGATGTAATCGACTTCTTCAGGAGTTATGGCAGCATCACTGAGGGCTTGTTCCATGGCCCACGCGCCTCCCTGCCCAGTCTCGTCAGGTGCCGTGATGTGAAAGGCGTCAGATGTAGCTCCATACCCGGTGAGTTCGCAATAAATGCGCGCCTTACGGGCACTGGCGTGTTCCAGGCTTTCCAAGATCAACACTCCAGCTCCCTCCCCTATGACGAACCCGTCACGGTCGGCGTCAAAAGGTCGGCTAGCTCGCTGTGGATCGTCATTGCGAGTGGAAAGTGCACCCATGTTCTTCAATCCGGCTAAGGCTATAGGAGCGATAATGGCTTCACTCCCACCGCAGATCATCACCTCGGATTGCCCCCGTCGGATCATCTCTCCTGCCTCACCGATGGCATGAGAACCCGTGGCACAAGCGGAGGCGATTGTGAGATTGGGGCCATGTAATCCGTAAGTGATGGCAATTGCGGCCGAGGCCGCGTTGGGCATCATCATGGGCACCATGAAAGGGCTTACCCTTCGAGAACCCCTGATTTTGAAAACTTCGAAGTTATCCAACAGAGTGATGAATCCGCCGATAGCGGTGCCGATGAGCACACCAACCTTCTGACCATCACTTCCTTCAAACTTTATATCGGCGTCGGTGATGGCTTGACGAGTGGCCTCAAGGGCGAAGTGTGTAAAGCGGTCGTTTCGACGAGCGGCTCTTTTTCCAAAGAGTGCGACCGGGTCGAAATCCTTGACCTCGGCCGCGATCCTCACATCCAGATCCGCTGGATCGAACAGCGTGATGAGGTCAACACCACTACGCCCCTCAAGTAACCCCTCCCAAAAGGTGGCTACATCATTGCCAAGTGGTGTGACTACGCCTAGGCCTGTGATGACAACTTGTCTTTCCATCCGCTTGCCCCTTCTTTGCAACATCGGCTTATACGGATAACACCCATCCCCCAAAGAAGTAGCGACTTAATATAGACATGCATGGTCCATATTCTTGGGGAACGTAGCGTGTGATGAGGGTTCTATTAATTAATAAAACAGTCTAAAGGTGATTAGGATACGATGTAATGGTGGTGAGCTAAGGGGCCAATTATCGATCGGGTAGATAAATTAGTTGATTTGATTCTTCATTGGTTGTGTGGATTAGCCACATCCTTCGATGATACCTGGATCACGAATTCGAGACCTAGCACCCTCTGCTCTTCTTTAAATAGCTAAAGGTTTAGCACATACCGAGCAGATCAATTGAGATGCGCTATTCTGTTTGCGGTTTTGTGCTAAAGCAGCATTGGTTCCTAGAGCAAGAATATTCCAGCAACGTAAGGGAGTAATGCCAGTAGGGCAAAGATAGGATGGCCACGCTGCGTCGTGTTGTGCCTATCCCAATTGAACATGTAAATCGCTAGTGCGAATGCCAACACGCCACTGAGGGTTAAAACAATGACCGAACCCCATGGAGCACCCCATGGGGAGTAATCAGCCGCGCCCATGGCTAATCCATTGAATGCGTTCATTGCATGGGTGGCGGGCAAGAGTTGGGAGAACTTTCCAGCAACATCTGGTAACAAGTCGTAAGGGATCATCAGCCCTCCCAACAACATTGAAGGGATGAAGATCAGTTGAGACCACAATACCGTCATGCGCGTACTGGCTGAGATGACGCCGATCAACAAACTTATACCAACGCAAGCAACAGCCATGGCAATGAAGGTCAGGGCATAATTGACCCAGTTCATCGGCAATGGTGCATCGAAGAGAAATGGTGCTGTGACGGTGATGATGATGACCACAATCATCAGGTGCAATATTGTTGTTAAAGCTGGTATGGTCAAAATCGAAATGGAGGGAATGCCGTTAATTTTATAGCTGCGAAAGATGCCTTCTTCACGGGCGCTGACAAGTGGATCCGGCATACCCAGTAGCGTGGCTGCCAGGATGGCGAATACGACCAATGCCGGGATAAGGGTATCAAGGAAGAGCGGGTTGATCGCCGGCATGATGAATCCCATCATGAGGTAGAAGCCTAGGGGGAAAAGGTAATTCATGAGGAGCAGGGTTCTGTTGCGGATCCCGGTGCGGAATTCGAATGAGAAGTGATTGATAAAAGCGCTCATTGTGCGTCTCCCGAGGTTGTAATCTCCAGAAAGCGGTCCTCCAAAGACGGTCGTTCGACACGCAAATCGATCAGCGTATCCTGTCGAGCTTGGACATGAGCGATAATGGCCGAGACTGTGGGACCGATATCGGTGCTGAAATAGATGTCGTATTCATCTTTAGAAACATGCTGGCTTACTGCTGGAAATGTAGCGCCAGGATCGGATAGACTTGAGCCTTGTGTGCGAACAGAAACCTTGGTCAATCCTGCGCCAGTTGCTGTGATCTCCATCGGTGTTCCAGTAGTGACGATTTTTCCGCGCAACAAGATGGCAATTCGGTTAGCCATTTCCTCCGCTTCGGCCATGTCGTGTGTTGCCAGGATGATCGATGTGCCTTCATCTTGCTGCTCGCGCATGATGTTGTGTAGTTCGACTCGCGTGGCTACGTCCAATCCAGCGGTGGGTTCGTCCAAGAAGAGCACAGAAGGGTTGTGGGCAAGTGCCAAGCCAAGGGCTAGGCGTCGCTTTTGACCGGTAGAAAGTTGATGGTACTGTGCTTTCCTTTTCTCCTCCAAGCCTAAGCGGTCGAGGAGGTCGTAGCGTGGTTCTACGCCATGGTAGGCGCAGAAGAACTTCATCGCCTCGTCGACGGTGATGCTCTCTGGTAAACCTGAGGTCTGCAACTGAACACCAATGATGTTGCGCAGCTTACGGGGCTCGTGCGTTGGGTCGATGCCTGTGATCCGCATCGAACCACCGTTTGGTTCACGCAAACCTTCTAGGCTCTCCAACGTGCTGGTCTTTCCGGCTCCGTTGGGACCGAGTAGGCCAAATATTTCGCCCCGCTTGACGTCAAAACTGATGCCATCGACCGCGACGAAATCGCCATAAGTCTTCCGGAAATCTCTTACTTCAATCACAATATCTTCCATGGATATCCCCTTGTATACTCGTTTGATTCGATCAATTCTACATCAATCTGAAAGAATGAATGTTCAGATTCCGGATTATGCAAGCTCTGCTTGAGCTTTCTTCGACAAACTCCCTTCGGTAGGCTCAGGATCGACGGGATAAGGCAGAAGTAAATCTGCCGGACTCTGAAGAACTTCAATCGCACAGATTTATTTCGTGGACCTGATGGTTATTCTTCTCTCTGCAGTGCAGACAGAGCAAGAGCAAAGAGACCGATTCCTAGAAGCGTTATTTGTGTCTCAGCATCGCCGACATCTGGCATAAAGGACATGACGATGCTGACAACGGACATGCCGACCGCGACGGCTTTCAAGTATTATACGTTGAGCGTTTTCCTTCTTCATTCTCCCTTGAGCCAGTCTCGCAAGGACGTTCTGATCTTGGTCTCCATCTTATGTCCGACGGTTGCCCAATCGTCTTCGGGCTCGGCACCAGCCCATTTGCCCAATCCCACTCGAACGTCCTGATCGATACGTTTACCGATCTGCTCCCAACTATCATTTGTCTCGCCACCCACGCCCGTCGCCACCTCAGATCTGATCTTTCCTTCCATCTTGTGTCCGATGGTGTCCCAGTCGTCGCTTTCATCGGCATCCGCGACTTTCGCCACCTCGGACTTGACGTTGCCTTGAAGTCGCATACCTATCTGTTCCCAATCTTCCTCCGGTTCACCCCCCACGACTTTCGATGCCTGCGCTCGCACCTTTCCTTCCATCTTCTGACCAATGGTCTCCCAATCATCCGTTTCTTCAGCCCCGGTTAATCTTGCGGCCTCTTTCCTGAACTTGGTTCCGATGTCGCGAAAGATCTCCTCCCATTCTTTCTTTCTCGTTTCTTCGTCGTTCATCACATTTACTCCTTTCTTCTTACGAACGTTTTCGTGAAGATATCTACCTTATTCGATTCCTCTGGTTTTCTCGAGGAATGAAAGATCAATAAGAATATGATTTGGTACCTGTTTACAAATGTTTCAATGTTTTATAACTTGTTTCGTTAGTCGGAGCTTTCTCTGAAACACTAAGACCTAGTCTGCCTTCTGCAGATGTGCGCCTAAATGATCTGATAAATGTCGATAATCTAAACTCCCGCACGTGAATCATTCAATGCTCCTGAAGGAGAGCCCTGCAAGTACCAACGACGATAGGTGAAAAGTATCTGCAGGATTAATAGTTGAAGCAGTGTGAAGGTAATTGCTGAGAATTGAGAAAGGTAGAAGTAGATTGTCTGTAAAGCGACCAACGAAAAGAGAAAACCATAGACCGATAGTTGTAAGCCGAGTCTTTCATTTCTGGTCAGCCAGGCGATCAAAGCGAGGATCATAAGGCCGCCTATCACGACTTGAATCCCGGTGAGCACCCCTCGCCATTGGAGAACTTGATACTCGATGGTCGGTAGTTCCAGGACCAGTACTGCAACAAAGCCGATCACAAAAATCACCCACAGGATCAGGATGAAGGAAATGATGGTTCGGTGTGTGCGGCGACCGAGGCGTTGGCCAAGGTCATCCACCCACAATGTAAATCGCTTGCTGAAACCAGGTTCAGCAGGTTTTACGTGTTCCTTTTCCCTCAGCAATATATCGCTAATGGCATTCGCTAGAGACACGATCTCGCCCCGATTTGATTGTTTAGCGATGGCCAGTTGGGCCTCGATGCGGGCTGCTTCTTCCGTATCCAGATCACCATCTAAGGCGTCCTGATATCCTTCGAGGGCATGGTACATGGCTTCGCGAGGATCGTCCTGATCCGGCCGACGGAAGTAGAGGTACACGAAAACGTTTAGCAGGAAGAATCCATAGATTAGAGAAAGTGCTGGTGCGAAGAAGTAGTCGTTGGTCTGAGTGATAAATTTACCCACCTCATCGATGAACAGCCCGATGCCAATCCCGCTTAGCCACGCGCTGGCTTGGATAGCCCAACGATTAGCAAATGCTAGAGGCAATAAGACAGCGACAAATAACAAGAGCCCACCCCATATCGCGTGGGCGATGTGCAACACGCTTGTGCCGAGCTGGGGAAAGCCGGTCAACTGAAGACCCACGCGGGTGAGGATAACCGTGAGGCCAAATGCAACCAGGGAGATCAACAAATAGCTTTCGGCGTTCTCGCGTCTGACAACCGAACGGATCTTTTTCTTTTCATGGCTCATTATCATGGCCTCCTTAATGGAATCTCTGTGTCGCAATGAGTTGTTGTATCACCTTGTTAGTCATCCGTTTCAGCTTCAGTCAGCTTAGGCTTTTTGATCAAGAGAGTGGTGTACGTTCCAATCGCGAGTTGAAGATCGATCGCTCGGGATGGCTAGACATTTCCTGGATCCCGAGGGTGGATAAACGAGTGAAGAGATCGGTATCACTGAATAAAAGTTTCATGATAAAGGAATCGAGAAAATAGCCCCCAAAGCACAAATCCCGAAACGACATGGCTATGGCTAATTCAAACGTGAAGTAACTATCTAACCTTCGCGTCACTCATTTTGTAGATATGATGTAAAGAATCTGAAATTCGTAGGCTATGAGATAGTAAGGATGGATTTATTCCAAACTATCCCCGGTGAGTGCTGTAAGGTTTGTTCAGAACAGGCCTATCAACCGCTGGGCAACGAAGTCTGATCTGAATCAGCTTTCTCGTCCTCCTCAACCTCACGCCACTCACCTTCGACTACGGAGGTCAAGGCATCCCTATGCTCTCTCACAATTTCCTGAGGACAGAGCTCAATAAACAGAGCGGAGCCCAACCAGATCGCCAGGGCATCGTCGATGGGACCGATGACGATATCAGGAAAGAACACGTAAACCAATGCCCCGATGGGTAGAAGCTTGAGCAGTGGGTTGACTCGCCTGTCAGTAAATAAGGCCCAGATTAGCTTGATTTGTAGCGTCAAGTTATCGAAGAAACCAGGTTCGCGGGGGGTGATTTTTTTGGGGGAAGGGTCGCTCAAGATATCTCCTCACTATGATACGTTCAAGAGGAGATTATACCTTCCCTTCTCATGGTTGTTGAGGTGCTCGTTCAGGTAAACGTACGATCTGGGATGCCACAAGACGCTGTCCATTGCCTGGGGTGAATTCTCCAAAAACCGCGACCAAGTCACCGAGGCGCAAGTCGGTTAGTTTTAGCGGAGTGCCATCCTTGTCCTCGACACGTGTGTTCTCGCTCACTTCGACGATTCTTGGTCCATCTTGAGTCGCAAGTTGGATCCCCAATTGTGAAAGGGCGCGTATGCGACCTACCAGATCCGGAGGATTTGCGGCAAAGTCTTGACCGGGAGCTGCACCTGGTCCTCCCTCTGGTCCGGGCGGCTGGTAACGTAGTCCCTCTTCGCCCCAACCGTGTCGGCCGACATAAATGCCGAGCGAGAAGGCTGCGGTTAATAGAATTACCAAGAGCACTACGGCACCGAGGATGATTTGCCAGCGATTCTCAGCCATCGTTCCATGGCCTCCTCTTGATCAACCACCGCTAACTCGGTGATTGTGATTGTCTCCTCGTGTCCCACGATCCTCACGGTGAGTTCGAGGGTTCCTTCTGGGGTTGTGGACGGTACCACCAACCAGTAGTCCTCCAGGATCACCCTGTCCAATACCGGGCCGATCTCGGCTTGATATCGCTCCAGATTGCCGAGACCTAGATCGTGGATTTCGACCGATCTGCCATCGAGAGCGGTTTCAATTTGGTATGGGCGCGCACGATCTAAACGCCAATAAAGGGTTAGATGGATTCGGGAGCCGCTTTCAACGTTCATGGGGTCGACATCGGCGCCCAGAAGCGTTAAACCTTTTAAATCCACGTCGAGGGGTATCGTGGGGTTCGCTTCATCGACTACCAGGTTTCCTGGTGTCTCGGATAGTTGATACAGCACCAGTCGACCGCGAGGGTTGAGGCCACTTGTTCCCGATTGCGCCCCGGTCAGGATGGGTATCTGCCACAGCTCATTGGAAACCAAATCAGGCGGCAAACCACCGGGACCGCGCGCACGATTCGGACCGATCACTTGAGTTGTGCTGTAGAGATCACGTCCAAGGATATCCTTCGGGGCGGGGTTTGGTGTTGGGAGGGCCGGTAGCAAAACATCCTGGCGGGTACCGTAGACCAGTTGCCAGTAGAAGGCATCATAACCGAAGACGCCACCTTGGGTGAGAAGGGCAGAATCTGACGGAAGCATTTCCCACACGTTCGCGTAGAAGTCGTTAATGGAAACATCGTAAGAGCGATCACTGGTGGATAGGTTGTGTCCCAGCGGGATTAATGCGAGCCCAACGGTAACGATCGCCATGGCCCATTGGCTCGGGCGAGAGGGTTGGCCACCGGTCAATCGGATTATGGTTCGTTCTAGCCAGCCTAAAACCTCAGGAATGCCGAAAGCTAGAAAGATCGCCCAGATGAAATGCGCTGGGAGAAAGAAAACCTCCAGATCGAAGGCGCGGTACTGGATGAAGAACCATACATGGACGAGATACATCCCTACAAGTAGATAATAGTGTCGAGATCGACGTAGAAGCAATGCCACCATGCCGATCACACCAAGGAGGAGGGAAAGTCGTCCAAATTGATGTGTCAGCAGGTAGAGGTAAACCACCACCCGATCTGGGATTTCGCTCAGCGTAAAGGCGAATTTGAACTGGGGGAATGCGCCTAGGGTGTAATTGTAGATTCCTTTGAGAGTCGTGGGCGCATGTTCGAGCATGATGCGATCGTTGAGCGTGCTCGCTTTCAATGGAAGCCATGCGAACTGGGCTGCTCCCAACGCGAAACCGGCTAGTCCAGCTATCCACCAGGTTGGACGTTTGAGTACTGAGCGGTCAGTCAAGAGTATGAAGATGGCAAAAGCCGGCGCGAAGCCGAGATTAGAGATATGTGTGCCCAGGGAAAGCCCAAAGACCAGGGCAAAAAGGAAGAAATCCCTGTCGCGACGAGTTCGTTCCCAGTGAAGGAGCGCCAGAAGTGTGAGCGCCACCATGGCGATGTTGGGTGCATATACCTCAGCGATCACAGCCTGGGACCAATAGGTGGGTGAAAAAGCGAAAAGAGCAGCCGCCAGGGACGCCCCTGCACGACGGAGGATCGGGGAGGCGGCTCTTTGATGGAGTAGAGATGTAATGATCAGGTATAGACCCCCAACCCCCACTGCTCCCAGGGCAGCGCTCATCAGGTTTACGCGGTGAGCGACATCACCGAAGGGTAAAAAGGTGAAGATTTTACCCAGCCATGTATAGAGAGGGTAGCCAGGCATATGAGCCAACCCGAGGACATAAGGAATGGTAGCCAATTCATTTCCGTCAGGACTGAGATAGGAGAGGCTTGGGGTAAGGGTTACGTAGTAGAAAAGAAAAGCGATGCCTGCAAGCAGAAGCGCAAGAGCATAATCTATGGTTCGAAAGCGTCGCGGCTGGTTGTTGTCCATCGATACTATTCTAGCGCCATTGCGTTATCCATATGCTGTGGGTTTGCTAACGTTTTGTAAAAAGGAAAAATATCTTGCTTCCTATAGGTTAAAGGGGATCGGGGATTAGGAATCAGGGATAAAGCACCTGGGCGCTTCGGCACCATGGCACCTTGGTGTGCAACGGTTGAGTCACTGAGTACGTGGGTGCCCAGGTGCCCTAAAGTTTTTGGGGCCGCAAGCTTTAACCTGCGGCTATAGAGATAATGCCTCCCTTAATGTCATTCCGAGCGAGTAATATGAGCGAGGAATCCCTATGATGGATCGGACAAAAAAGTTTCATCATAGGGATTCCTCGTCGCGAGGCTCCTCGGAATGACATTCTAAAGGTGTAGGGGCGACTGG
>CP070708.1:1906172-1960536 GCA_020350285.1 Anaerolineaceae bacterium | reverse complement strand
TATGTGCGGCTCGCAGAGGATGTGATCGAGCTTCGGAAGATAATGACAGAGCAGGATCCGAAAGCCCAAGAGACGCCGATCATCGCCAAGCTTGAGACACCCGAAGCTGTTGACCAAATTAATGCGATCCTCGAAGAGTGTGACGGGGTGATGGTCGCTAGAGGGGATTTAGGAGTCACGATGTCCCCCGAACGTGTCCCTTCACTTCAGAAACACATCATTAATTGCGCAAACACAAACCTTAAGTGTGTGATCACCGCCACGCAGATGCTTGAGACCATGATCGATAATGCAAGTCCAACGCGTGCCGAGGCATCAGACGTTGCTAACGCTGTTTTTGACGGCAGTGATGCGCTTATGCTCTCTGGGGAAACCGCGATTGGTAAATACCCTATCAAGGCAGTCGAGACGATGTCCCGCATCATCATTGACGCCGAGGAACATGCCCCCAAATGGGGTTATCGTCCCGCAGTTGAAGCTGCTACCACCGAGGACGATGCGGTAGCGACGACACACGCTGCTCGAGCGCTAGCGCAGGATCGGGGTGTAGCCGCGATCGCCGTTTTCACCCGCTCTGGACGGACAGCACAGTTGATGTCCAAAGCGCGGCCCAATGTGCCTATCTTAGCATTTACACCTGAACAAACTACCTACCAAAGGAATGCCCTCCTGTGGGGTGTGATCCCTTACCAGGTTCCTATGGCCCACTCGGTGGAAGACATGATCGATCGCGTACGAGAGGCATGTCTTGCCTCTGGCATTGTGCGTTCCAGCGAACAGGTCGTGCTAGTAGCCAGCCTCCCGACAGGCGCGATGGGACCACCCAATTTCACCCTCCTGCACACGATCGAATAATTAGTTCGGGCTCCCATGCCCAACCATACGACGACCCTTCGACAAGCTCAGGACATGCATGGGAGCCGCCTCTCCTGAAATGATAAGTAGAATGTTTAGATTCCACGGTTTTCTTAGCTGATTCAATTTGGGAAGATGTAGGACTAAATGTTGCCTGGTTTATACCAGGTTGTCCGTCATCAAGATCAACGCGTTCCGCAGGAGACTTTCTTCACTCGCCGTAGGATGGTTCAGGACATCAGAAATTCCATCCCCGGAAACCAGAAACATGGCACCATATTCTCGGAGTGTAAGATGTCCTGTAATCCCGTTCCGGAGACTGAACCACCGACCTGGCTCAATCTGATCAGGACGCTCAGGAATATGTACACCAAGCCATTCTGCCAAAGCGACACGTCGTTTAGGCGTGAGCATGATTAAAGTTGTATCCAAATCCATCGTGTCACCTTTCACAAGAAGATCGCTTGTGTGCCAGTAGTATTGCCCGGTTCGGGACAATCGGCGAATGTTAGCACAGGTCGCACGAGGCCGCTACTAGCCAAAACAAGGGGATTAAAAGAAAAGTAGGGGAGGGGTAACCCCGCCCCTGCTTGATATGGAACCGTTCATTCCATAAGGGAACATTCGTCGCGGAAGTCTTAGCTACTGGCCCACCTATGTTTGAATCACAGATACTCTCGAAGGACATCGACCAACTTTCGGATCACCTCATCACGCGCTCCAGTGAGGAACTGGCGTTTTCGTTCTCGGACAGCGGCCTGCTCAAATCCACTGACAATCGTCGGTGATCCAGGTGTACCAATGTATTCCTTATCCGACTCAATATCCTCGTGTGTCCATACAGTTAAATTTTTACCTGTAAAGGCATCCTCTTTGATCTCATAGTCCATAAACCTAGGTTCATTCGAAGCTGTCTTTACTGAAATCACCGCCGGCATAGGGGCTTCCAACACTTCAAATCCACCTCCGATCTCGCGCCGTCCCCTTACAACTTGCCGTTGAAGATCCACTTCCAAATCAGCCACGAGAGTGATTTGTGGTTGATCCAACCATTCTGCGATTCCCGGCGGAACTTGTCCCGTCGCACCGTCCGAAGACTCTTCACCGCAAATGATCAAATCTGGCTGACCGATTTTTTCTATCCCCTTCGCCAGTGTATAGGTCGTCGCCAACGTATCCGCTCCAGCAAAAAGCTGATCACTGAGAAGGACCACCTCATCTGCACCCATCGCCAAACCGACCCTGAGATATTCTTCGAATAGAGGAGGACCCATCGATAGGATAACCACCCGCGCCTGATGAAGGTCTTTTAATCTAAGAGCCACCTCTAAAGCATTCATGTCCGGAGGGTTGATCTCTGAACGCACTTGGCCTCGCTCGATCCGTCGTGTCTCCGGATCAACTCGGATCTCCTCCGGTTTAGGGACAACCTTCATGCAGACGACAACCATGAGTTCAGTCATTTGCCAATTCGGGTTCCTTTTGAATCTCCTCGATCAATGCTGGGATGAATTGGAGGGCGTCATCGACGATGCAAAAATCTGCGTATTCAAAGATCGGAGCGTTGGGATCTGTGTTGATCGCGACAACGAAGTCAGCATCTTGAATTCCAACCACAAAGTGGAATGCGCCGCTGATTCCACAAGCAAATGCTACCTTCGGGCGGCATACAACGCCTGTTTGTCCCACCTGTCGTTCACGTTCGATGTGCCCCTCGTCAACAGGAGGGCGTGTCGCACCAACCTCTCCCGCCATCATATCGGCCAGGTTTTGGAGCATATCGAACTTTCCATCGATCCCTCGTCCTCCACAGACAAGGACGGGCGTTTGAGTTAGATCAACACCTTCCCCGATGACACGTTCGATCAACTTTGTAGAGATCATATCTTCTGAAAGCTCGACCTCCATCATATGGGAGTGTCCCTCTCTATCGGGATCCTCCTCACCCAAAGGGAAAACACCTGGCCGTACGGTAGACATCTGAGGACGGTGGTGAGGCGACTCGAGTAACGCTATTACCCCTCCCCCAAAACCTGTTACCTCTGATGTCAACAAACCACTCTGTGGGTCGAGCCGTAAATCTGTACAATCGGCGTTAAGTCCCGTTCTTAACCTAACCGCCAGTCGTCCTGCCAAATCCCTTCCATTGGGGGTCGCGCCGCATAGGAAAACACTTGGATGACCATTCATCAATGCTTTTTCAACGACCTGGCTGTAAGCATCCACAGTGAAGTGCTCGAGGAGTGGGTGTTCCGCGATCCAAACCTCGTCTGCGCCATATGCAAACACTCGCTGTGCCTGATCACGAACTTGATGGCCAAGAAGTAAACCGATGAGCGACCAACCAGCTTCATCCGCGAGTTGTCTTCCTTTGAAAAGGATCTCCAATGAAACCCTCTCCAATTCACCATCCCTTTGTTCTAGGAAGACCCAGATGGTTTTTCGTTCGTCGTCTACGCCATACAACGAAGCGACCAATTACTACCTCCTGGGAGGATGTCATAACAGATAGGTGTGGAGAATAACTCGTTCAGTTCAGTTGATTAAATACAACACTAGTTAGTAAAGGATCATCTCGGAAGGGTTTTGGCTGCGATTTCAGCGATATCTAAGACCTCCAGCCCTTCGATATCAAGTGATTTAATGCTGTCTTCCAAACACGTGATGCAGTAGGGACATGCTGTTGCGATGATGCTAGCGCCAGTCGACGCGGCTTCCTGGACACGGAGGTCGGAGAAGCGTTCATCCGGGGCTGTCTCCATCCACATCCTCCCCCCACCTCCTCCGCAACACAAGCCATCCGGACCCGAGTTATCCATCTCTACCAATGTCAATCCTGGAATGTTTTTTAAAATCTCTCGTGGTGCATCAAAACATTGGTTTCGTCGACCCAGAAAACATGGGTCTTGGTAGGTAACTATCCGATCGTAGGACCCCTGGAATTGCGATTCACCCCAATCCATAATTGAGGTGAGATATTCAGTGTAATGAAGCGGTTCAAAGGTTTCGTTCACCTCTGGATAATGATTCAGAAATACATCATAGCAATGTGGCGAAATCGCGATCAGCTTCCCCACCCCTCTGTCGCGAAAGATCTTAGCTCCTGCCTCCGCGATTTCCATGAAATAAGGAAGATGCCCGAGTCTCAGGACCGTCTCACCGCAGCATGGCTCGTTTTCACCAAGCACACCAAAGGGGATTTGGTGCGTTCTTAAGATCTGTGTCAATGAATGAGCGAGTCGTTGAGCGCGCCGATCATAAGAGGCGGTGCATCCGATATAAAGTAAGATTTCGTGTTGATCTGGATCATAGTCAGGGAGATCAAGCGCTGCTGCCCACTGCATCCGCTGGGAAGGGGGCTGAAACCAGGGGTTGTTATTCCAATATACGGACCAAAGAAGGGAGGGCAGTCCATCCAATGTTGTTCGACGTTTCCACATCAGATAACGCAACGCTTGGATAACCTCAATGATCGGCACACCGCGCGGGCAGTAAGGCTCACATTGGGAACATGTTGTACATAACCATAATTCTTCTTGTTCTTCCAGAATACCTAATTGAGCCTTCCGAATAAGCATTCGCACGGAAAAGGTCTCGTCGCGAACTAGCCCCCACGGACAGGACGCGGTACACACGCCACACTGAAAACAGGGGGCAGCTTCGCCCTCCGTCAGCGTCAGTAATTCTTCCCAACACTCATCATCGAGGACCAGGTGATCAACCGTTTCCATCACAATCCGACTCAATCTCCCACATATCCAAACTGTTTAATCTTCAATCGGATGCAGGTTCGTCTTCTTTCGTCTTCTGACCTATGTCAAGGACAAACCTCTGGAGAACCTCATCCATCTCTCGGATCTTTTCAGCGAACTCCTTGCCCTCCGCTGCAGAGACCCATTCCAACTGCAACCGTTCGGGATCGATCCCCTTTCGCTTGTATTTCCTTTGCCAGTGTTGAAAACGTTTGTATGTAAGGCGGTTAGCGTAATTGTAGTGACAATCAGATCCCGTCTCCGTTAATCGGCACCCTGTAACCAAGACAGCGCCAGCACCATTCTCGAATGCGCGATCGATGAAATCCTCTTCAAATCGTGCGGAGCACATGGTCCGCACGATACGTGCAGAGGTCGGATATTGACGTTTCTCGATTCCTGCCAGATCCGCACCTGCATACGAGCACCAGTTACACGTAAAAACGATGCATTTACCCTCAGGTTGATGTTCCAACGCTGCATCGATTTGACCCATGATTTGACTCTTCGTGAAGTAAGGCATCTCTATCGCATCAAAGTTACACTCAGCGGCACATGTACCACATCCCATACAAGCGGCTTCTATGATTCGAACCTTGCCTTCCTTGATCGGTCCAATTTGTTCAATCGCCCCATAAGGACATACCTTCACACAGCGCATGCATCCAGTACATACTTCCTCATCGACGACAGCTGTAAGAGGTTCCTTCTCAATCACCCCTCGCGATAGTAAGGCACCAACTTTACCAGCAGCGCCCAAGGCTTGCGCCATCGACTCACGCACATCCTTAGGACCTTGAGTAGTACCTGCAAGGTAAATCCCCTGTGACGCTGTCTCTGCTGGTCCTAATTTCGGATGCAGCTCCATTAAAAAGCCATCTTCGCTACGGGACAGTTTCAATTGGTCAACGATATCGCTTTCACCAGGGCTCATCCCCACGACCAACACCAAGAGATCAGTCGGAATACGAATCTTGGCTCCAAGCAGGCTATCAAAAACTTCAACATGTCCATCCGTGGAAGTGATCACCTCTTGTGGGCTCAGGTTGACATCGTAGCGAAAGAATTGCACACCCGCACGCATCGCTTCCTCATAGATCTCCTCAGCCTGACGGCTATACGTACGGATATCTTTATAGAGGACGC
The DNA here is from genome assembly GCA_020350285.1 of Anaerolineaceae bacterium. Taxonomy (GTDB): domain Bacteria; phylum Chloroflexota; class Anaerolineae; order Anaerolineales; family E44-bin32; genus DUEZ01. The sequence goes on along the minus strand of CP070708.1, from coordinate 1,954,783 downwards.
GAACCTTTTTACCCATCCGTCGAAGTCGTAAAGCTTGTGCGATCATCGATGTACAACAGTAGCGTGAACACCCCATATGTTCTTGACGCGAACCTACGCACGCAACAAAAGTAATCCGCTCCGCATCCAATCCCCCCTGCTCCAGGTATCGTTCCAAATCTAAATTCGTGATCACCCGAGGATCTTCACCATACCCAAATTCTGTGGGCTGGTAAGGTTCAGATCCCGTAGCCAGAAGCACGGCTCCGACATTTAACTCAGTGTCATCCGTGAGCCTTACATGGAAGTCTCCAACAATTCCACCGATGGTCTCCACTTCTACATTGATATGCGTGTCAACCCCACTTTCGTCGATCTCACCTGTTTTCACCTCTAATAAGTACCGTGCTTTTATCCCGGCTGGTGAGATGTCATCCAACTCTTTCAATAAGCCGCCAAGTGATCCTGAGCGTTCAATAAGGTGGGTTTCAAAGCCCTGTTTTTCCAGCGAGAGTGCTGCTGTCATCCCGGCGACACCACCTCCTATCACCAGGACACTCTGTTTTAGAGGCAACTCAGTGATCTCTAAGGGGACCAGAAGCCGCGCCTTTTCCACCGCCATCGCAACCATTTCCATAGCCTTCGTGGTTGCGGCTTCCTTATCGAACTTGTGAACCCATGAATCCATATTGCGGATGTTCGACATCTCCAGCAAGAACGGGTTTAACCCGGACCTCATCAATACACCACGGAAAATGGACTCGTGTGTCTTTGGTGAACAAGCTGCGATCACTACCCGGTTAATCCCCTCCGACTTTATCGCGTCCTCAATCTCACGTTGTGTATTACCGGCACAGGAAAACATCTGATCAGAGGCGAAGACCACATCTGGTAAGGTGACCGCATGCTCAACGACTTGTTTTACATCAACCACTCCCGCGATGTTGCTCCCACAGTGACAAACGAAGACCCCCACGCGAGGTATCTCGATATCCTTCACAGGTTCAACCTGAATTGGTTCTGGCCAATAACGTTCGGATAAATGCCCCAACGCTAGCGACGCTGCGCCACTCCCCTCAGCAACGCTATCAGGGATGTCTTTCGGACCGGAAACGCACCCAGCGGCATAAATTCCTGGCCGACACGTTACGACCAACCCCCCCTCTACCTCGAGTGTTCGAATAAATCCATCCTCGTCCAGTTCAATTCCCAAACGGTCAGCCAAATCAGCTAACCCTTCCGGTGGTGCAACCGCATTTGCGAGCACCACCATGTCGTAATCTTCCTTTACATTGGAGGCTAGGTCCGTATCTTCGTAGTTGACAGATATTGAACCTGCCCCGTTGGCTGAGATGCGCGAGGGTCGTCCGCGCAGGAAGCGTGCACCGGCCTCCTCTGTACGGCTCCAGAACCCATCAAAACCTTTCCCATAGGCCCGGATATCCATGAAAAGCACCGAGACATCCTCAATCCCATGGTCAAGGGCTTGATAAGCATGTTTGATCGAATACATACAGCAGAACCGTGAGCAATAGCGGAAGAAGCGCTGGTCGCGAGATCCCACACAGAGAACGAAGAGGATATTCTTTGGATGTTCACCATTCGAAGGTCGGATGATTTCCCCGCCCGTAGGTCCAGCCGAATTGATCAACCGCTCAAACTCAAGTGCGGTCATGATGTCCGGATGAACTCCGTAGCCGAACTCCCGCAGTCGTCTTGGATCGAGGCTGTCATACCCGACCGCTACAACGACCGAGCTAACCTCTCGCGTCAGGATCGACTCTCGAGGGGTGAGGAAATCAATTGCATTGGGCAAGCAAGCTTGGCTGCATCGATCACATGGGAGATAGTTTGGAGGATCATTGAGACAGTGGTCGATATCAACGAGGTAAGTTCCAGGTACGGATTGTGGGATAGGCGTATAGATCGCTTTGCGAGAAGCCATACCCGAGTCAAATTCATTCGGCAAAACGAGAGGGCAGACCTCCACACAATCATTGCAGCGCGTGCACTCATCGGTTACGAAACGACTTTTCTGCCGAATTTGAACACGGAAATCACCCACTTCTCCTTCAAGACCCTCCACCTCAGCCATGGAGATGATCTCAATGTTAGGATGCAGATCGACCTCCGACATCTTCGGTGCCTCGATGCAAATGGAACAATCGAGTGTTGGAAAATTTTTATCCAACACGGCCATGATCCCGCCGATCGTGGGTTGTCGCTCAACGAGGATGACGCGTGCCCCAGCATCCGCCAAGTCCAGTGCAGCCTGGATCCCTGCAATCCCACCACCGATTACGAGTACCGAGTCACTCACTGATCCGCCTTCAACTTGCGTGCGTATTCATAACCCGCTGCGAAAGCTTTCATGTTTAGCTCAAGGACATTTTCGCGGACAGAAGACTTGATCGCATCCTCAATCGATTCACGCTCTACTAAACCTGTAGTCGCAGTTAAGAAACCTAACATTACAACGTTGGCCACAATCCTCCGGCCTAGATCTTCTGCCAGTTTGGTCGCTGGGACTTTAAGACAACTGTCTTGTGGGGATGGCTGAACCAAATCCTCATCGATAATTACTAACGCTTCAGGTTTGGCTTCATCTCGGAACCGTGTGTAAGCCTCCTGCGAAAGCGTGACGAGAATGTCCGCTTCTTGGACAAATGGATAATCTATTGGACGATCTGCAACGACCAGATTGGTGCTTGAAGCACCCCCCCTCGCTTCAGGTCCGTAAGCCTGTGTCATAACTGCTTCCAGGCCATCGTACAAGGATACGGCTTTACCTAATATCAAACCCGCCAGACCGATACCTTGGCCACCAAAACCCGCAAGACGGATTTCTGTTCTCATTCAATATCCTCAAGTCTTACTGGTCGATAGGGAGCAAGATCACGATCGATAAACCGACCGACATAGATCGGCTGATCGGTTCGAAGGTCGATGCCAAGCTCATCGATGGGAATTCCATCGGCGATGACACACCGTTCTTTGTAGAGCAGCATTTCATCCAACCCTTCATCGATGAAATTCATCTTCCCAAAACCAACCGGACACGGTACCAAGACTTCGACGAACGAAAAACCAGGTTTACTAAACATATAGAGGATGTCGCGCTTTAGCTGACGGACATGAATAGTGGTCCAACGCGCAACGAAGTTCGCTCCCGATGCAGCTAGCAAGTAAGGGAGGTTAAAGGGCAATTCAGGGCTTCCGTAGGGCGAGGTCGTGGTCCGAGCACCGAAGGGTGTCGTTGGACCTAATTGACCTCCGGTCATACCGTAATTGAAGTTGTTGGCACATATTACAGAGATGTCAACATTTCGTCTCGCGGCATGGATCAAATGATTACCACCAATTGCGGCTAAATCGCCATCTCCACTGAACACCGTTACGGTAAGTTCCGGATTGGCGAGCTTCAGACCTACGGCAAATGGGATCGCTCGCCCATGAGTGGTGTGATATGAATCGATCTTCATGTACCCAGCCACTCTCCCAGAACACCCGATCCCTGAAACGACAACGTGGTTATCTTGAGGTATCCCTGAATCAAGGATGGCCTGAGCATAGCAACGCATCGCGATCCCGATCCCACAACCAGGACACCAGATATGGGGTATCCGATCAGAACGCAAGATAGCATCCAAAGGATGACTGTCAACGAAGGTGGGTGTAGCCAGTGTTGGCTACCTCTCGGATGGCATCGAGGATTCGATCGGGGGCCATCATGGCCCCACCGGCATGATGAACACCAGTCACGGGTCGGCGCACATGCCGCTCGACCTCGAGAGCCATCTGCCCCAGATTCATCTCGGCCACAATGAATGAGTCTACATGGTCAGCAAGCTCACGGATTTGATTGGTAGGAAATGGCCAAAGGGATACCAACCTCAAGAATCCTACTGGAATACCCTCCTGCCTAGCATCCTTCACCGCCCGACGCGCTGACCGAGCTGTGCTGCCATAAGAAACAACGACGATGCGAGCATCGTCCATGAAGTGATCTTCCGTCTGTACAATTTTCTCTGAGTTGTAATTAATCTTCTCCACCAGTCGGGTGACCAAGCGATGATGGGTTTCAGCCGACATATCGGGGTAACCGAGTTCATCGTGCGTCAAACCGGTAAAATGGACACGATATCCCTCTCCCGCGTACGCCAAAGGCGGGACCAGGTCAGGATCCTCAGCTAGAAAAGGTTCAAAGGCGTCCTTATTATTCGGATCGGGGCGTTTACGCTCCCATCTGGTAATCTGATCTTCACGCGGGATCACAACCCGCTCAACCATGTGTCCTACCACCTCATCGGCCATAAGTAGGATTGGAATGCGATAGCGATCGGCAACGTTGAATGAGTGGATTGTAAGATCAAACATCTCCTGAGGAGACCATGGTGAGAAGGCTGCAAGTCCATAATCTCCATGCGAGCCCCACCGAGCTTGCATGACCTCGGATTGACCAGGCAATGTGGGAAGCCCAGTTGACGGTGAACCACGCTGCACGTTAACAACGACACAGGGAAGCTCCATCATCACAGCCAGACCGATGTTTTCCATCATCAAGCTGAAGCCTGGCCCTGATGTCGCGGTCATTGCACGCGCACCCGCGGCGGAAGCGCCGAGGACAGCGGCCATGCTTCCCATTTCATCCTCCATTTGGATGAATACACCGCCGATCTCTGGGAAACGGTGGGCCAATCGCTCAGCGATTTCAGTTGAGGGGGTAATTGGATAACCACCGAAGAAGCGACACCCGGCTGCGATAGCTCCTTCGGCACACGCTTCGTCACCTTGGAAGAAATGCTTACCCGTAAGCACACCTGACGAGGTCATTCATCGACCTCCAAGGTGAAAATCGCAAATTCCGGACAGACGATTGAGCAAAACTCGCAGTGAACGCACGCGCGTTCCTTACCTGTGGCAATTTCTGGGAGGTGGTAACCTTTGGCGTTCGTCTGATCTGAAACCTGTAAAACGTCTTGAGGGCAGAATTCAACGCAGATGTTGCAACCCTTACATCGTTCAGGGATGAGATACACCTGCCCACGTGGTACGCGTACCTCCGCCCAATCGATCGGTGTTCTAGCAAACACTCTCATCGTTTCACCAAACGCCTAACTCGAATCTATTTAACAGCTCAAACTTGCTTGTACTTGATGATCGAGCCTAGAACAGATCGGACAAGTTACACCATCACTATTAAAAATAACAATCTTCAGCATAAGCTGCCAGGTCGCTGCTCCTAGTGCAGAGTAGTGTCAAACCTGGATTGTAGCAAGTATCAACTGTCAGCGAAAATTAGGCTTATCGTCAGAACCTGCGTCCATATCGCAGGTAGTAGGCTGCGCATCTGCGTACCCTGAAGTGTGGGATTGTATGAGATCTAGATGTCATCCAAGAAATTGTAGGGGCGCACGGCCGGTCGCCCCTACGGCTTTTCTTCATATCGCATGAAACTTGGGCAATTATTCATTACGAATATTAATTCTGTACCGCAGGATTTAGGCTGCGTATCCCGCACCCTGAAGGGTACGGCTACATCGGATAAAACCTCCCCGCGAGCTTTAAGCTCGCGGGGAGGTTCCCCATTAGGCATTCGTAAACAGAGGCGCAAGCAGAGCTTGCGTACTCCAATATGTCCTCAAAGGATTCGACCAGGAATTCTACCTGACATAGGAATGAACGACTTGAGATAATTATGAACTGCAATATACTTTTGTAACCAACCTCCGCGAGGGTTTCAATGGCTCGATTGCATGAATATCAAGGCAAGGCACTCTTAAGTGAAAAGAAGATCAACATACCGCAAGGCGGTCCGGCTAGCTCCCCTAATGAAGCAAAAAAGATCGCTGAAGAAATCGATGGTCCGGTGGTGATTAAAGGACAAGCTTGGTTGACCGGAAGAGCAGCGCTGGGCGCGATCCGTTTCGCAGAGACCCCTCCCGAAGCCAGCGAAGCAACCGCCGCTATCCTCGGGACGAAGATCAAAGGGATTTCCATCGACACCGTGTTGGTGGAAGAGAAATTAGACATCGAGCGCGAATTCTATGCAGGGATCATCATCGACGATGTCTCGAAAGCACCCATGGTCATCTTCAGCCGCGTTGGCGGAAGCGGAATTGAAGAAATCGCCCAAGAGCATCCGGAAGCCCTCGCTCGAGCGGTGATCGATATACGGACAGGGTTGCTCGATTATCAAGCTCGTGACCTCGTGCGCCAAGTCGGGATACACGGTAAGCTCCAATTAGGTTTAGGAACTCTACTGACCCGTCTTTATAGCGTCGCTCGGCAGTATGATGCTCGTTCTGCAGAGATCAACCCCATCGCACTCACTAGCGATGGTAAATTATTCGCGGCCGATTGTCGGATCGCCGTCGACGACAACGCTGTCTATCGACACCCTGAGCTAGGGATCGAAATCGCACGTGAGTTTGACCGTCCTCCAACACCCCTGGAGAAAGTCGCATGGCAGGTTGAGAAAAACGATTACCGAGGGACTTTCTATTTCATACAATTAGAAGAGGATTTCAAGAAGGGTGATGGGGTCATCGGATTCCACGGCGCAGGTGGCGGAGGCTCGATGATGAGCATGGACGCGATTCTCAATCGCGGTTACAAGTTAGCAAATTTCGTCGACACAAGTGGTAACCCACCGGCATCCAAGGTTTACCGAGCTGCGCAAATCATCCTCGCCCAAGAGGGTATCGACGGATATTTTGCCTCAGGTTCAGGCGTAGCATCGCAAGAGCAGTTTCACAGCGCCCGGGGATTGGTGAAAGCTTTCATGGAAGTTCCGCTAACCGTTCCGGCTGTGATCCGTCTTGGGGGGAACGCTGAAGAGCGTGCGATCGCCATTTTGGAACGGGCGCAGGGGAAAATCCCTTCTCCAGTGGAAGGGTATGGCAAGGATGACACCCCTGAATTCTGTGCCGAACGTCTGGATTCACTCATCAAAGCTGGCATGGCACCGATGGGCGAAGCTATAGGATTAAAGTATCCACAGGCAAAAGAACCCTATGCCTTCGAGACAGTGTCCGGTGGGACGGTCACCCTCGATCACAGTGCGTGCAAAGAATGTGTATCCAAGATCTGCATCGAGACTTGTGTACCAGGCATCCTCGTGCTTGAGAATGATTTACCTGTGTTGAAGATCTCCGACGAGGAAGCCAAGAAGGGTGGATGTATCGAATGCTTAGCATGCCAAATTGAGTGTTATTTCGAGGGTAACCAAGGCGGGTATGTCGATCTCCCACTACCAGAGCTGCAAAAAGGATGATCTTCTCCCCAGGGAGTTGATCTTTACAGGTACATTTATGAGGATAATCCCAATCCGACCGACACAACTACTCCTCTGGATGTTTTCCGGATTCCTCCTAGCCGGATGTGCTCCTGAAGTCGTTGAAGTCCAAAGGAAAACTCCTACTCTCTTCCCCCAAGCGGTAATTGAAACGACGCCAACGGTAGATGGAGGCGGTTCAGGCAGATTTGTGTTTTCTTCCTACCGTGAGGGAGAATCAGGGATCTTCACCATGGGTGTAGATGGATCGGGGATAGTCAGACTTACCGAGGATAAAGCTCGATTGAACCAACCTGCATGGTCACCTGATGGCAGTCACATCGCCTACGTCCGGCGTGAATGGCCCACGAATTTGGAAATCTATGTCATGAAGGCGGATGGTTCGGATCAGATCCGACTAACCCGCAACTTTGGCTCCTATGACATTGAGCCGGACTGGTCTCCTGATAGTTCACAGATCGCATATGCGTCCTCCCAACACAGATCTCTTGACATTTACACGATGGATCTGGCCAGCTTCCAACAAACGCAGTTGACAGATCATCTGGGTATTGATTCGAGCCCCGATTGGTCCCCTGATGGCGAACAGATCGTTTACCGTTCCCAACGGGGCGATAATAACGAGATCTTCATCATGAACGCCGATGGTTCAGGCAAAAGGAATTTAACGGACAATCCTGCAAGCGATACGGATCCTACCTGGTCGCCCGATGGAAGTAAGATCGCTTTTGTATCAGATCGGGAGGGCTTTGAAGACATCTATGTGATGAACTCGGATGGTTCGGATCCCATAAGGCTTACCAACAGTTTGGCGAAGGATACCTACCCGGCCTGGTCACCAGACGGTAAGTTGATTGCGTTCTATTCCGATCGGAGTGGCAACTTTGATATCTATGTGATGAACGCGAATGGCACCAACCAAATTCAGATCACGGAACATGAAGACTTCGACGGTTTCCCTGATTGGCAACCTCAGCCGTCTCGCCTACAAGCTGTTTCTATACAACCCCCATATACCATCAACCAAAGGAACATTACCTGGCTTCGCCAGAACGCAATCCAAATTCCAAGCATTACACCGAGAGCATATTACGATGACTTACTACTTGCCAAGAATGTCTTTAAAGATATTCGCGTGGTTGGATTGGGTGAATCAGCTCATGGGACTCGTGAATCCATTCTATTGAAACTCATGCTTGTGGAATTCTTGATCACCGAGTTCGACTTCAATCGAATCATCTTCGCGATCGATTGGGAAACTGCCAACTTGCTGAATGATTACCTCCAAAATACTGAAGGTTTAGACGACCCAGCTGAGATCTTGGCAACATTGAATGATGCAAGTTGGAGTACAGAGGAAATGACGGATTTATTCACGATGTTGCATTATGTCAGCAACGCACAATATCAAACATGGCCATCAGTAACTGTAGCTGGGTACCACAACCTCAGTCCTGACCTCCCCATGGATCAGGTAATCGAGTTCCTCAAGAGGGTTGATCCTGCTGTCGCTGAGCAAGCGCTAGAGCGTTACGACTGCTTCAGGAGATATGCACCGAATTGGTTTATGTACGCTGAGGTTTCACATGACCAGAAGCTAAAATGCAGCGATGATCTAAAGTTTGTCTATGAGGACCTGATTGCCAACCAAGATGAATACGAAATCGCTTCAAGTTTGGATGAATTTTCTTTTGCCCTCCTTAGCGCCCAATTGGTGGCCCATTTTGAAGCTCCTTACAGAACGGGTGCGGGAGAGATCCTTTTAGAAACAGCCAACATCCGTAACGCTGCCGAGAGTATACAATGGTTGGTTGAAGAGGGCGGAGGTGAGAACAAGGCGATCATTTGGACGGATAACATCGCCATTGCCGATGTTGATACATCTTCGGCAGGATTCCCTGTTAGCTTAGGTGATTTTTTGAAGGTTTTTTATGGTGATGATCTACTCAGCATTGGATTCGCCTTCAATTCCGGGAGCGTGAACGCGCGCACCTTTGGGATGGGCAACCCGATCATGCCACAAGATGTGCATCCCTCACCGGAAGGCTCATTCGAGTGGATTGCCCATCAACTCGGTTGGCCGGCTTTTTTACTCGATTTAAGAGGGATCGATCTGAGCCATCCAGGCGCAATTTGGTTGGATCAACCTCTTTATCTTCACAGCATAGGCGAGTATTATCGTGATGATGACCCTGAGGCCTATCTCATTCAATTCCATCTTCCTACGACTTTTGATGCGATCCTATACATCGACGAGGTGACACCTTCGCATTTATTACCATCCCCAGATGAATGAAGCGAGATATCACGATGTCCATCCTGATTGATCAAACCAAACGAGTTCTTGTCCAAGGCATTACCGGGCGTGAAGGGCGCGCGAGAGCACGTCTGATGAAGGAATACGGAACTCAAGTCGTCGCTGGCGTGACACCCGGTAAGGGGAACCAAGAGGTCGACGGTGTACCTGTCTTTGATACCATTCGAGAGGCTTGGGAGAACGTAGGGGAAATCGATATCAGCGTTCTATTTATCCCAGCTCCGATCGTGAAAAGTGCAGCTCTAGAGGCGATCGATGCAGGAATAAAACTCTTGGTCATCGTCCCCGACCGCGTGCCTATCTATGACGTCCTCGAGATCGCTGAAGCTGCTCAAGAGGCGGGAGCCCAGTTCGTGGGTCCCAATACCCTAGGTGTACTCTCGCCAGGGAAGGCTGTCTTGGGGATGATCGGTGGTAGAGCGGCGTCTGCACGGGCATGGTTTATCACCGGTCCAGTCGGGATAACCTCACGGTCCGGGGGAATTACCTCTTCCATGGCCTACTATCTGGCCCAAGAAGGCATTGGAGCCACAACACTCGTCCATGTCGGTGGGGATGTGGTTGTAGGACTCCCTCACCCCGAGGTCATTAAACTGTTTGAAAACGATCCGGAAACAAAAGCCGTTGTGATGTTCGGAGAAATCGGTGGGGGTCAAGAGGAGCAGGTCGCCGATTTGGTCGAAGCTGGTGAGGTGACCAAACCTATTATCGCTTTCATAGGCGGAAAAGCTGCCAAAAGCGGGACTCGGTTCAGCCATGCAGGCGCGATCATCGAAGGCGGTCGAGGAACCTATGAAGGAAAGGTCAATCGATTGAGAGAAGTCGGTGTAACAATCGTTGAGGCCTTCGGAGAACTTCCCCAAGCGACGAAGGCTGTTCTTAGAGAACACGGGATAATGAAATGACCGATACAACTTGGAAAACAGCGATCACAGAGATCAAACCGAACGAGGTCAGGCTTCGAGGCTACCGAATCGATGAGTTAATGGGTGAAATCACGTATGCTCAAGCTATTTTCTTGGCCCTGAAAGGTGAATTACCCACGAAAGGTGTCGCAAAATTGCTTGACGCGATGCTCGTTTCATCGATTGATCACGGAGCGACACCGCCATCCACAATCGCTGCACGGACTGCTGTCTCGACTGGTGCCCCTCTCAATGCCGCTCTTGCAGCGGGAATACTATCCATCAATCGGTACCACGGCGCCGCGATTTACGATTGCATGGGGGTCCTCGAGGAAGGCCTACATCTCGTGAAGGAAGCGGGTAAGGACATGGAAACCATCGCGGTCGAACTGCTCGCCGAATACCGGGAGAAAAAGATAAGGATAGCCGGGTTTGGCCACCGCATACATACCTCCGATCCAAGGACCGCCCGACTGTTCTCCCTCGCGGAAGAGTTAGGTGTTGCCGGTGAAGGTGTAGCGATGATGATGGCTATTCAGAAGGCTTTCCATGAATCTGGTAAGGATCTGCCGATTAATGTCGATGGTGCGATCGCAGCGCTGCTCATCGATCTCAAGATGCCGCGCGAGTTGGCCAACGCCTTTTTCATCATGGCTCGCGTACCAGGTCTGGTGACTCATATCCATGAGGAACAGACACGTGAGCGGCCAATGCGCCGCATCCACCCTTCAGATCACACCTATGACGGTCCTGCACCGAGGGATCTATCATAGCAACTCATTCGAGGAGATAACAATATGCAAAAAGAGTTAATCGAACTCATCCCCGAGTTCAATGCGATTGAAGATGATGACCTTCGTGAGCGGGTCTTGAATGTCTGGGTTGACGCCATGGAGATCGGAGGATGGTCTCCTCAAGATTTGCGCGAGATGCCTTATACATTATTGGTAGAGGATGTGGATATCACCTTCCCTCAACATGTCAGCGTGGTCTGCCGTTTGTGTATCGCTATGGAATCGGTGCTTAAGGACGCTTACGGCGAACGGTATGAGATCAGCCATGACACTCTAATTGCAGGAGCGCTCTTGGCTGATGTGGGAAAACTGATCGAATTTCGAAAGGTGGGAGATGACTATCAATGGGCTAGTATGTATCAGTATCTTCGTCACCCTTTCACCGGAGTTGGTCTGTGTTTTGAGCACGATATCCCCGAGGCGGTCATGCACATCGTTGCAACGCATTCCTGGGAGGGGGATAAATTTAAGCGGCGTCCGGAATCTATCATCTTCCACCATGCTGATTTCACGGATTTTGATCTGACGAAGAATTGGGGGTAATTTTAGACCCTTAGGCACCAGGACACCAAGGCGCTTGGATTTAAGTCATTTTAAGTAACATAACTACTAAAAATAAGTGGTAGGGAGAAACATGGGACAGACATTTGCCGAGAAGATCTTGGCCAAGAAAGCGGGGGTGAAGAAAGTACAACCGGGCGAGATTGTTGAGGTCACTCCCGATGTCGCACTTTCACACGACAATTCGGCTGCCATTTATGGGATTTTCAAGCGAATGGGAGGCGATCGCGTTTTTAACCCAAAAATGCATGCCATTATCCTCGATCACGCCGCACCAGCTCCAACAACCAAACACGCTGAAAACCACTACCAAATCCGTCAATTTGTAGGTGATCAGGAGATCCCACACTTCTACGACGTTGGTCGGGGAATCTGTCATCAGGTATTGGTAGAGGAGGGCTTGGCTCTTCCTGGTGAGTTGGTTTTGGGCTCTGATTCACATACACCGCATGCAGGTGTGATGGGTGCGTTCGCAGCAGGGATTGGGCGGAGTGAAATGGCATCCATTTGGGCGCTCGGTAACCTTTGGTTACGCGTTCCTGAGACCTTGAAGATCGTCGTTGATGGACAACTCATAGATGGCGTAACATCCAAGGATCTGGCGCTCCACGTCATCGGTAATTTGGGCGCTGACGGCGCTCTCTACATGTCGGTCGAATGGCATGGAGATGGAGTTGAAGCGCTTGACATCGCTGAACGTGCGGTCCTGCCCAATATGACTGCGGAGATGGGCGCAAAGAACAGCTACATCCCTCCAGATCAGAAGGTTTTCGATTACCTCAAGGAGAGAGCTAAGCGACCTTACGAACCGATCTTGTCTGATCCGGACGCGCAGTGTGCGATGGTGAAGGAATATGATGCCACAAAGATCGAGCCAATGATTGCCTGCCCCCACACCGTGGACAATGTGAAACCCCTCTCCGAGATTGCAGGTACACATGTCGACCAAGCATTCCTCGGGACATGTACCAATGGTCGCTTAGAAGATCTGGCCATGGCTGCAGAGGTATTAACCGGTCGTCAATTGGCGAAGAGCACGCGAATGATCGTCATTCCCGCTTCTGCAGAAGTTTATCGTGAAGCTTTACTCGCAGGATACATAGAGATATTCCTTAACGCTGGAGCCGTTGTAGAAAGCCCCGGATGTGGACCATGCATGGGCAACCATATGGGCGTACCTGCCGTTGGTGAAGTCACCATCAGCAGCGCCAACCGGAACTTCAGGGGGCGCATGGGTACCAAAGAAAGTGAGATTTATCTAGCAAACCCTCAGGTTGTCGCTGCTTCGGCAGTCGCGGGCGAAATTATTCATCCAAAGGATCTGCTGTGATGAGCACAAATACCGTGATCAAAGGTCGCGTCTGGAAATACGGCGACAATGTCAATACCGATGTGATTTTTCCAGGTAAATACACTTACACCGTTAGCGATCCTGCCGAAATGCCGCAATACGCGCTAGAAGACCATGATCCTAACTTCGCAGAACAGGTCCAACCTTTTGATATCATCGTAGCGGGAACCAACTGGGGCTGTGGCTCATCACGGGAGCAAGCCGTGACGTGCCTCAAGGAAAGCGGATTAGGTGCCATTGTGGCGAAATCTTTCGCCAGGATTTATTACCGGAACTGCCTCAACGCTGCGCTTCCGGCATTGATCAGCCCAGATGCCGTAGACGCGATTCAAGATGGTGAAACGATCGAGATCAACTTACAGCGAGGGGAGATTCACTGCTCAGCTGGGACCTTCACCTTTCCACCCCTCCCTGAGACAGTGATGAAGATCTTCGAGGCCGGTGGATTGATACCATATACACACCAAAGATTAAAGGATCAGAAGGAAGGGTAGAAGAAAACCTGATACTTGATCATAAGGATCTCACCCCGAACATAGACCTAAAACCAATCTCATTATGGGCAAACCATCTTGAAAATGGATCAAGAAACATCCACCGAATCGCTGCAGAGACCAGCCACATTACGATCCCTGTGGAAAGCCATCTTCTGGGTTTCATTCCCCTTTGGTATCCTCTCATTCGTATTACCCATATACGGCAAGGACTTGGGCGCTTCCGCCCTTGAAATAGGAGGTTTCTTCTCCGCCTTATCCGTCATTCCTGTCATTGTGCGACCATTTCTTGGCCGTGCGCTAGATAGATGGGGAAGGCGTCCCTTCCTGTTGATAGGGCTTCTAAGCCATGCCGTAGCCATGATTGCATTCTCGTTCTCGAGTACAGTCGTTATGTTAACTGTCGCTCGGTTTGTGCAAGGCTTAGGGACGGCATTCCTCTGGTTGACTGCTTATACGATCGTCGCGGATAAGGCTAAAGAAACTGGACGCGGACATGATTTCGGCCTCATCGATGAGGCTGCAAATCGTGGTGCGATCATCGGCACAATTCTAGGTTTTACGGCGATCATGAACTTAACTAGCGTTGAATGGAAGCAGATTTGGTTTTGGCTATTCTCTTGTTACGCTGTGCTGTCAATTCTGGGTTTATGGTTCGGTTGGCGTGGCGTCGGGGAAACCAGACCAGCGAACGGCTCCCTTCAAGTAGAAGGTCGACCCATTTCTGGGCAGTTGCTCGCGCTGATGAGCATCGTTTTTATCACCGGTGCTTCGACAGCTATGGTCTGGCCACTGCTGATGGTCTTTCTGCAAGACATCCTTCAGGCAGAGGTTTGGGCGCTGGCAACGGCTTACCTACCAGCTGCATTACTCAGCGCCTATCTCCCCTCACATATGGGGAAGATCGCTGACCGATGGGGACGTAAACCACCTATGATCGCCGGTCTCGTGGTGGGGGCTATCGCATCCGCGTTGATCCCACAACTAAGGAGTATCATCGGTCTGGCAACGTTGTGGGCGGTTGAAACTCTGGGCTACATCGCTTTGCTACCAGCGGAACGGGCATTCGTTGCAGATATCGCCGGAGAGGATGTGCGCGGGACGAGCTATGGTCTATATACCTTCGCGTATTTCCTTGGGGCAGTGCTTGGCCCCTTAATTGGCGGTTGGTTGTATGATACCTATGGGCATGGGACACCTTTTTATCTTAACGCATTTGTGTTGCTTCTTGGTGGTCTTCTCGTCGCGATCGTGCTGCGTGAATCCAAACCGATTAAAACCCTAGTCACCGGGAATTAATCAGATCTAGCAAACTTCATTGGAGAAGAGATACTCAATGACAAAATATCGAATCGCATGGATGCCAGGCGATGGAATTGGTGTGGATGTGATGGAAGCCACACGGATCGTCCTGGACGCGCTGAAATTTGACGCGGAGTATGTTCCGGCAGATATCGGTTGGGAGTTTTGGTGTCGAGAGGGAAACCCCTTACCTCAACGGACAATTGAGATTTTACAGACATGCACCTGCGGGCTTTTCGGTGCCATCACATCAAAACCCAAGGATGAAGCTGCATTAGAACTCTCCCCGGAATTACAGGGCAAAGGGTTAGTATACAGCAGCCCGATCGTAGGTCTCCGTCAATTGTTCGACCTTTACACGAATCTACGTCCATGCAAAGCTTATCCGGGTAACCCCCTCAATTACCGTGACGACATCGATTTAGTCGTCTTCCGCGAAAATACCGAAGGGCTTTACAGTGGAGTAGAATTCCACCCCTTCCCAGATGAGCTTCGAACGATCATCACAAAATATAACCCCAGGATGTCTCGATTCGAAGACATTGCCAGGGATGATATGTCCGTAAGCTTACGAGTTATAACTACGAAGGGGGCGCGACGGATAATTAAGAAGGCCTTCGAATATGCTCAACAGTTTGGATACCCCACCGTGACACTCGTTGAGAAGCCGAATGTGCTGCGTGAAACCAGTGGAATGATGACACGCGTGGGGCGTGATGTGGCGAAGGATTTCCCCGATATCGAACTCTGGGAAACAAACATCGATGCCCAGATGATGTGGCTGCTTAAGAATCCAGACGATTATGGTGTGCTCGTTACGAGCAACATGTTCGGTGATATCGTGTCCGATCTTTCAGCACAGCTCGTGGGTGGCCTCGGATTCGCCTCAAGCGGCAATATCGGAGATGAATTCGCTGTCTTTGAACCCACCCATGGTTCAGCACCAAAGTACGCCGGACAATACAAAGTAAACCCCACCGCAATGCTGCTTGCGACCAAGTTGATGCTCGATTGGCTAAGTGAGTCTGAGATGGCTGAAGTCTTGGAGTCCGCGATCGCCAAGGTGATTGCAGAAGGTAAAGTCCGCACATACGATATGGGCGGTGATAGTTCTACGCTAGATGTAGCACATGCTATTGTGGGAAAGTTATAAGCTTTCAGTAGTCAGAAGTCAGTAGTCAGTAAGCAGACTACTGACTTCTGACTACTGATTACTGACATCTGGAGGTACGACATGCAGTCTATCAGCCGTCAAATGGCAGAATTCGCACACAAGCTGAATTATTCAGATATACCGCACGAAGCCGTCCACGAGGCGAAACGCTTCCTTTTAGACAGTATGGGGTGTGCGCTTACGGCTATACGAAATGAAGACATGCTGGCGATGCACCGATTTGTTGAGAAGTTAGGCGGGCCGCCTGAAGCAACCGTCATCGGTAGCGGTCTCCGCACCAGCGCCCCTAATGCCGCTTTGATGAACTGTCTTCTAACTCGAGCCTTGGATTACAACGACATCTATTGGGAACAAGATCCGAGTCACCCTTCAGACATCATCGGAGTCGCCCTCGCTGCCGGAGAATGCAACGGGCTTGACGGTATGGAAGCCATCGTGGGGATCATCATCGCATATGAACTGGAGATGCGTTGGTGCCACGCGGCTGAGCCGGGTATTCGAGAAGTAGGTTGGCATCACGCCTCCCTGACCCAATTCGTCAGCCCATTGGTCGCTGGTCGCATGTATGGATTAGACCTCGATCAACTTGTAGCCGCGGTCGGAATAAGTGGAAGCAGTCATTTCACCCTCGGGGGTGTCGTTGCTGGTCACCTTACCAATATGAAGAACACCGCTGACCCGCTTGCATCCCAAGCAGGTGTTTATGCCGCGATGATGGCAAGAGAAGGCTATAGTGGCCCTGAGGAAGTGATCGAGGGTAAAGAGGGGTTAGTTGAAGTGCTTTCGAATGTCACATGGCACGTTGATGAGCTGCTCAAAGATCTCGGGGATGAATTCATCATCACCCGTTGCAGCTACAAAGCATTTCCTACCGAAGCCCTCACTCATCAGCCCATCAGCGCGACACTTCAGGTGTGTCGTGAACACCAGATCAATCATGAAGATATTGCTGAGATCCTGATCGAGACAACCACGCGTGGTGCAGATATCCTTTCAGATCCGAGCAAATACAAACCTGAAACGAAAGAGACGGCTGACCACAGCTTACCCTACGTTATCGCAGTCGCGGCCGTGGATGGAAATGTGTTGCCGGAAGCTTTTAGTGACGAGAAGTTGCGTGACCCCCGCATTTGGGAGATGCTGCCGAAAATAAAAGTCATTGCTGATCCGGAAATCGATCGCCTCTTCCCCAAGATCAAGCGTGCGCGTGTAACCATCACAACAAAGGATGGCTATGCGCATCAGGCACAAACAGATGTGGCAAAGGGTTCTCCCGAAGACCCGCTGAGCGATGATGAGATCGAGGCCAAGTTCCGCGCCAATGCAAGTGGTATCGTAAGTGATAAGCGAATAGACGAGATCATCGAAACGACATGGAACTTTGAAGACGTTTCTGATCTCAGCGACTACATGGCTTTGCTGGTCGCGGATCTATGATCGATAAACAAAGTAACCCAAGTGCATCGTAGGGGCGCACGGGTGTGCGCCCCTATAGTGTTTTATCACCCTCTCATAGGCTTAAAGCTCGCGGGATGGTTAAGGCGTAGGGGCGACCGGCCGGTTGCCCTTACAGTTCTTCTCAGGACCATCACTGTAGCCCCAGGTTTCAGCCTGCGTATCTGCGCACCCTAAAGGGTGCGACTACAATTATTCTGCTCACAAAATTCTTTCTATTGGATCCAGGAAACCAAAAGCCATCCCATGAACCATAGGATGGCTTCTCGCTGATCCATATCGAATTATCAAACGGGTACTATTCTTGACCCTCGAACGGTGTCTCATCTTCAGGCATCGGTGAGACAGGGGGCGGTGGTGAAATCTGCGATCCGGGTGGCTCCTCTTCGGGAGGTGATTCACCAATAGGTGAAGGTATCTTCTCTATGGGCGGACCAATGACTTTACGGCGTCCGATCAACCAGCCGACCACGAGAAGTACCAATCCGACACCACCAATAATCAGCGCGTGGAACAATAACAGACCAAGGATCACTTCAATCAAACCTTCAATGACCAATCTACCCATCTCGAATATCGCCGGTGATTCATAGCGAATATCCGAGAGCAGCCGAGGTATCAATTGTTCACGCGCAAAGGGAGACAGGAGGGCATATCCAAATATGATGATCCCGCTCAATAGAAGTGGAATCCCCCACCACCTGCCCAAATCACTCCATGATCGAATAACGAGAGCCATGATCAGGCCAAGCATCGCGATAGGAATAAGCCAGATAGATCGTGAGAGTGTTCGGGCTAAGCGGATCCACTCCTTTAAGGCCAGCAAATCAGCCGCTTCCTGAGGGTCGATTTCCTCTCCACCGACAACTAATTCGGAAGGTATTTCCCTCAAGGCCTCCATCATCATCTCGGTGGCAGAACCCATGAGACGTTCACGATACGGCTCAGGAGGTTCACATAGAAGGATGGGAACCTCCTCAGATCCCTGGAGCGCCTCGCGAAGTTCTGCATTCTGATCGGGCGTGCAGCTGGGCCAGGAGTCCACCACCATCTCAAGGATCTCCTCGGCACCTCCCCTCATTAGCCGATCTTTGAAGGGTTGTAAGTCAAGAACAAGTTTAGGAAAGGGTTCTTCACTGTCAATCCAATGGTTTATCGCAAAGAAAACTGCCCCGATCTGGCCCTTGATCCATCCAGGTGGTAGCACAATGTCAACCATGGCTTCCCGATCGCCCGGGGAAAGGTCTTTCAGAATTTGCATGAGATTAATATCACCAGGACCCATCTCCTCTAAGAAATCCGGTGAGACAAGCTGATCGGTAACGAATGACCGCAAGACACCCGACTCAATCAACTCTGAGGTAAGTTGTTCACTTAAGATTTCTGGTGAAAACATGACACGCGAAATGTCGTAGATTAGAAGTGTGAGCGGTAAGGTCAATATCACCAGGAGAGCCAGAAGTCCGGCGAGCAACTTCATTGTGGTTCCCAGGCAACCGTTCGATTGAGACATCGTATCACTCCTTCAGGTGAGCACACACCCACTTAGACATTTCCTAAGGGTGATTTCGATCTTGTCGTGATGATCAACCCCGTACTGATGAGGAATGCGCCGATCCAAAAGGCCAATCCCATGGGCTCACCCAAGAATATCGCCCCTAAACCAACGCCAACGATCGGTTGGGCAAAAAATAACACCGAAACCAATCCAGCCTCGAGCAGCGCGAGAGATTTATTCCATAAGTACATGGCCAGTGCTGTTGAGACTAATCCAAGGTAAAGCACTCCAAGGATGACGGTAGTGGTGATCTCACCCAGGCCTATGTCCATGATTTCCACACCCGCCAATGGGATACTGACGAACAATCCTCCTATGAAGGCATACATACTGACTTCCATTACCCTTAACCTCTGACTGACAAGCTTGACCAGAACAGAATACAAACCCCAGGTCACAGCAGCCCCAAAGAGGGCCATATTTCCCCAGAATGCCACCCCTCCAATCAACGCTTGCCCAGGATCTACTACCGCTATCACTCCCAGAGTCGCCAGTACTAACGCCACGACACGCTCAAGTTGGAGCCTCTCCCCAAGCAACCACACCCCAAAAAGAACCATGAATATTGGAGAAGCCGAAGTTACCAGCGCAGCATTTACAGCAGTTGAAAGTTTCGTGCCAAGGAACTGTAGACCGATTGAAATACCAAAACCAATGAAACCGACACCGATGGCTTCACCCATCTGTCGTTTATCAGCTCGAAATCCACCTCGGAGGGCTAAGATGAGGGCCAAGCAACCGATGCCAAGAATAAGCCGTATGCTTACTAATGTGAAAGGTGGAATGATGTCGAGAACAACTTTGCTTACGACATACATTCCACCCCAAATACTGGCCGCTGTCAATCCAGCGAGAATACCATAGGTTCGCACAGCCACCTCAATGGGAAGCGATTATACTCACGAGCCCTAGACCACGATAGCAATCTTACTCATGGAGCCAGATCACATTATCATCTGGAAGAGTATTCACTTTTTCAGCATGAGTGTCATCCTACCGTGGACACTATAAAACGGAACAAGCCTCAAGCTTGAATTATGCAACTTGAGGCTTGCGGCTTGAGGCTTGCGGCTTGTGACGCGTTTAGCGATACGCCTCCATAACCTGCTCCAGGCTGTCTCTCGATGGTCGAAGTTCCTTTTCTGTAAGGTGTACCAACGGGGTATCAACCATCTCCTCGATCTCAGGTAATGGGGGTTGCTCTTCGCTGATGAAGATCAGACCGGTGACTAAAACACCACCGCAGCAGGTCTCCTCAAGCATCTTGAGCGCCTCCATCCGATCGGTTGGGTCATATTCTTGTTCGAGCTTTTTGAACAAAAGCGTGGAGCCATCGTGCATATCGACCTCGGTGACCTCACCGGGTTGGTATTCGATTTCAATCTCGTCCCGCATGGGAACCCACGTAACGTCATGCAACGGATATTCGTGAGCCTTCCCCCATGCATAGCTTTTCGTCGACTCTCCCCGATTATTGAAGGTCACGCAAGGGCTGATGATATCTAAAACGGCTGTCCCTTGGAAACTCAACGCCGCTTTGAGTAATTGCTTCAACTGCTTCGGATCCCCTGCAAACGAACGGGCGACGAACCCACAATTAGCGATCAGTGCTTCCATACACACGTCAACCGGCATGAAGGGATTCACACCAATTTTCCTGAGTACCTGACCCTTGTCCGCGGTTGCAGAAAACTGTCCTTTTGTGAGACCATAAACCCCGTTATTTTCAACGATGTAGACCATGGGGACATTCCGCCGGACCAGATGGATAAACTGACCGATTCCGATACTCGCAGTATCACCGTCCCCTGAAACGCCTATTAATTTTATCGACCGATTTGCTAATGCACTTCCGGTGGCAATCGAAGGCATCCGCCCATGTAGGCTGTTGAAGCCGTGAGAACGGTTCAGGAAATAGGTCGGGCTCTTGCTGGAACATCCAATCCCGGAAAGTTTAACGATCTTTTCAGGTTTGATCGACAGCTCGAACAGGGCTGCCATGATCTGACTCGAGATTGAGTTGTGACCACAACCCTGGCATAAGGTCGTCGGTGATCCTTTGTAATCTGATTTCTTCAGACCCAATTTGTTCACGTTTTTTCCAGAACCATCAATCTCCGAAACAGTTGTAGCCATATCAACCTCCCTCACGGTCAAGTACCGCCTCGACAACCCAGTGTGCACTCAAGGGCAACCCGTTGTTATGTGTTAGCGAATGGAGTTTTTCCGCTTGATCAGGAACTTCCAACTGCAGCAATTTATACATCTGTCCGTCGGTGTTCATCTCGATGACATACACGACATCATGCTCTCGTATGAAAGTTTCTATCTCATGAACGAAAGGCACGGCACGGATTCGCAGATAATCCGCTGATATATTTTTTGTATTCAAGCGATCCAAGGCTTCCTGAATCGCAGGATCCGTCGAGCCATAGCCGATCAGTCCGATGTGTGCGTCTTTGGTATGTTGGATTACTGGACGAGGTAACATCTCCCGTGCGGTTTCCAGTTTGCGCCAGATCCGCTCAATATTCATCTCCCAATCATCGGGTTTTTCGCTATAGATAGCATTTTCGTCATGTCCAGTTCCACGGGTGAAGTACGCCGCCAGGGGATGATCCGTTCCTGGTAACGTCCTATAGGTGATTCCGTCACCATCCACATCCTGGTAACGAGAAAACTTACCAATCCGATCGAGATCTTCAGCTGCGAGTATCTTGCCTCGGTCAAAGGATTGGGATGGATATGCGAACTTTTCTGACATCCATAAATTCATACCGAGATCTAAATCACTGAGTACAAATATCGGGGTTTGTAGACGCTCTGCAAGGTCAAATGCTTGCCAGCCAAACTCGAAGCACTCAGCGATTGAGCCAGGAAGCAGCATCACCTGATTTGTGTCGCCATGCCCAAGGAAACGCACAAAGAGGATATCTCCCTGCGATGTACGTGTCGGAAGGCCAGTGCTCGGTCCCATCCTTTGAACATCCGAGACCACGATAGGAATTTCTGCAAAGAAAGCGAGTCCTGCAAATTCCGCCATCAAAGAGATCCCTGGTCCTGAGGTTGAAGTCATCGCCCGTGCGCCGGCCCATCCCGCACCAACGGCCATCCCTATCGCTGCTAACTCATCCTCAGCTTGGATTACGACATAGGTAGCTTTTCCGGTTTCCTCATCCATCCTAAGTTGAGGTAGGTATTGCTCCAAGGCATCGGCTAAACTTGAGGCGGGGGTGATTGGGTACCAAGCGGCAAAACTTACCCCACCATAGATAGCTCCCAACGCAGAGGCGGTGTTGCCATCAATGAGGAGCAGATCATGAGTTTGATCACTACGCTCAAGGTAATACGAGTCCTGCTTAATTAGATTTTCCTCTGCCGAAGATGATGCGGCTTGAATCGTTCGCATGTTCAAATCCACAGCACTTTGTTTACCCATGAAGTGCGTCTCAAGAGCGCCTCGGATTTCATCCATATCTATACCGAGCATCTCCGCAACGATACCGACGTAAGCCATGTTTGCGATGTAATCTCGTAAATCTGTAGGTGGGTTAATCTCTTTAACCAATTCACGTACAGGCATGGGATAGAAGGTGACATCAGGTCGCTCTTCCGTGATCTTAAATCGGTCGTCGTAAAAACAAACCCCTTCTGAACCCAGATCTCGTAGGTCCTCGGAAAATGTGGTCGGGTTCATAGCGACAAGGATTTCGTTGTTCTCTCGACGGGCTGTATGACCCTCAGAACTTACTCGGATGGTAAACCATGTGGGTAAACCCTGGATATTGGAGGGGAACAAATTCTTGCCACTAACGGGAATACCCATCCTGAACAAGGAACGGATAATCGCCAAATTTGAGGTCTGACTTCCCGATCCGTTTACAGTTGCCACGACCATCGAGAAATCATTAACGATGGTTTCTTTGTCCTTCTTTGTATCAGTTTTTTCGCGCACAGAAGCTTTTGATTCAGCCATTCACTACCTCTCCCTTAGATCGCTCTTCTCGCCCAACCTTGATTTCGGTACGCTTGCACTCAGTTCAGGACGGTAATGCAACATCCCCACATGTTCCACCAACGCTCGGTGTCCGGCATCGTAATTACCGTCGATGATCGCGTCGACCATTTCCTGATGATAGGACCACACGCGCTTAAGGTACTTGTAATCCGAGTAAACGTTTAATCCGACGGTTTCGTATGCATCCCAATAGGCTTCTAACAAATCTGTAACCAATGGATTATTCAACCTTGAATAGATCGTGAGATGCAAATTCCTATGCTCCAAATGGGGAATTTGAATCGGATTACCTTCTAACATCTGCCATGCACGCTCGATTAATGACTGCAGTTGTTGTTTGTCCTCGGTTCGGAGTAATCGAACTGCCTCATGCCAGTAAGCCGCTTCTAAGTGATCCCTTAAACTCCCGAGGAGTTCGAAATAACCTGGATCGATCATCAAGGCGAAGCTAAGGCTGGCCTGGAGGCATGGCAGGAAAGAATACCCTCGTGTTCTTATTCCAGTTTTCGGACGAACCTCCACCAGCCCCATCATGCGAGCCACCTCGAGCTGCTCTCGCAGCTTACTGCTACTTATGCCCAATTGCTGAGCAAGTTCTTGGATCGCGGGAAGTCGCTGATCAGGTTTTCCATCCAGGTCAACCAAATAGCGAAGGAATTCGGATTGAACTTGTAGCGACATGATCACCTCAAATCCCTTTAATCATATGATTTATCTAATAAATCATATGATTTCGGCTTTTGGCAGTGTATCATACCCTCAATATCGCTGTCAATGTATGCCCATCAATCCCATCTTTGGTAGAATCCGTGCATGTTCAGCACACTCTCACCTCCCTTAAGATGGGTCATCCTTGGCATACTCATTTCCCTGATTCTCATTGTCCCTCGCTGGCTTTTGATCCGACGTTATAATGCACACATCCATTCGATAGAAAACGCACCGGAAAAAACAACCGCC
Organism: Anaerolineaceae bacterium; assembly: GCA_020350285.1. Lineage (GTDB taxonomy): Bacteria > Chloroflexota > Anaerolineae > Anaerolineales > E44-bin32 > DUEZ01. The sequence continues at coordinate 1,930,618 of CP070708.1, read as the reverse complement.
ATTGTGTTCGGAGCCGGATTGCGTCGCGACGGCACCCCAACTACCGTGCTTGCGGATCGAGTGTCGACTGCCGCAGCTCTATATCGTGAAGGCAAAGTTCAAAGGATCCTTATGAGCGGGTCTGTTGATGGGGATCAATACAATGAGCCAGCTGCCATGCGATCACTTGCTTTAAACTTAGGTGTCCCGGATCAAGATATTCTGATCGATACCGGTGGAACTCGCTCACTTTCCACCTGCCAGCGAGCTCGTCAGGTTTTCGGGGTCGAACAAGCACTCCTCATATCCCAAAGATTTCATCTTCCAAGAGCTTTGGTCATCTGTGACGCAATTGGCCTGTCCGCGGAAGGTGTCAGCTCCGATTTACATCCTTATCGATCGAGATTCGTATGGGAGTTGAGAGAGATTCCCGCCACCTTGAGAGCCTTATGGGATGCATTTGCCCTCAAATACAAAGCGTTCAACTCCATCTCCCAAGAGCCTGAAGATAGAAAGGGTTGATAGCATGCAACGAGACGAAGCCATAGCCATCCTGCATGAATTTGTGAAGAATCAGAACCTTCGGCGTCATATGCTTGCCGTTGAAGCTGTAATGCGTGACTATGCGAAGTTCTATGGGGAAGATCCTGATGAATGGGGGATTGTGGGCTTGCTGCACGATTTCGACTGGGAGATACATCCCTCACTCGAGAGCCATCCGCAGGATGGTGCGCCGATTCTTAAAGAGCGTGGTGTCCCAGACCATATTATTCGTTGCATCCAATCCCATGCAGACCATACTGGTATCCCTCGTCAAACTCTCATGGAACGTGCGCTTTATGCTTGCGACGAGATAACCGGCTTAATTGTCGCTGTTGCCCTGGTACGCCCCTCCCGCTCGCTGCATGACTTAAAAGTGCGATCTGTACGCAAGAAATGGAAGGAACCGCGATTCGCAGCCAATGTCGATCGAGATCAGATCGCGCGTGGCGCGGAAGAACTTGGTGTAGATCTCTGGGAACATGTCGATCGCGTCATTCAAGCGATGCGAACAATAGCCGATGAATTGGGGCTGGACGGGGCAGGATGACCTGACGACCTGGGTGGAACATCACATCATCTGATCTTCTGCAACCTGCTAAATCAACGATCCTTGGGAACTTTACAAGCTACTGGTATAATTCGACGGCTTTCGGGGTCCTTTGACCACCAAGGAAAATGACAGATCAAGCGCAAGAACCTTCTTCTGATCGTCTCTTATGTCCGACTTGTGGCACTAGCTTAGCAGAAAACGCATCTCGATGTGTTGTCTGTGGGACGGTGTTACATACGGCAAAAGGGCGCAATAAACCTCGGGCCAGGGCTCAAGTAACGCTCCCCCTACCACTTGCATTGTTGTTGATCGCGATCTTTGCGCTTGTTTCAGCTGGCTTAACGTATGGTGCAACAGCCCTGTTAGGCGACGATCAAGGGACTGTGCCTACGCTAAGTCCGACCTTCACAGCCACACAGTCTCTCACGCCTGAGCCAACCGCTACCGAGACAATCGTCCCCAGCCCAACGCCACTTCCCACCCTCGCATACGTGATAGTCGTCGGTGATACTTGTTTAGGCATCGCGGTTGACTTCGATGTGTCGGTCCAATCCATCAGGCTCATGAATCCGGGCTTGATCTGTGAGGCGTTAACGGTCGGAACTACGATCTTCCTTCCCCAACCGACTCCCACACCATCACCAGAACCGACGGCCACATTACCACCCGCCGAAGCCACATTAGCTGCTTGTGAGACGATCACGTATACCGTACAAGCAAACGACACTCTGGGCGGGATTGCCTCAAACTACAATGTCAGTATGCGATCGATCATGGACTTTAATGGCATGACCAGCGAAACGGTCTACCTTGGCCAAGTGCTCATCATCCCTCTTTGTGAACGGTTGCCTACACCTGGTCCCTCTCCAACCGCAACATCTCCACCACCCCATCCGGCTCCTAATCTGCTCCTACCTCAAGACGGAGCTCCATTCACCCTCGCTCATGACACGGTTACTCTCCAATGGGCTTCCGTTGGTGAACTACGGGAAAACGAAGTGTATCGGGTGATAGTCGAAGATATCACGGAAGGATCGGGCACAGTACGGCTTGAAGCTTATGTCAGTGACACCAAGTACATCGTGCCGACTTTGATGCGGCCTTCAGAACCTGTCCCGCACATAATGCGCTGGTGGGTGCAGGTTGTCCGGCAGGTCGGGGTTACAGAAGAGGGTGAACCGACCTACCGCTCCGCCGGTGCGATCAGCCTCAAGCGGGATTTCACCTGGTCAGGCGCAGTTCCCGGTGCGACGCCTACGCCGTAGTGATTGTTCTCTTTTACATTCGAGTAGAGTGTTACGTATCACCTGATGGATCGCGCACGCTAAAGTGTGAACCTTTGTAATATCACTTTCCAGAGAGAATGACCCCTTTCAAAGAAACGTAGGGGCGCACGGCCGTGCGCCCCTACATGGTTTATTCCTAACGCTGTGATTTTCAAACCTTAACAACCCCTGAATTTCTGTAGTCGCAAGGTTTAGCCCGCGTATCCATACTCGCTAAATAACGCGGTTATGGCGTATATCGTCTCCGTAGGAGATCACTTTTCCCCCAAAAAGCGTAGGGGCGCAATTAATTGCGCCCCTACCTTCTTGTATATTCAATTTAAGTTATGTCAACTTTTTACGCCAATAAGTGGGCAATACAAGCGTTTCCCTATGGCTATGCGCAGTTTTTACCCATCCAAACCCGCAATCGTCTCCCGTACATGCGAAGCAGATCTCTCTAACGCTTGCCGCTCCTCATCGGTCAAAACGTATTCAATGATCCTCTCTAGACCACCACGCCCTAGTTGAACCGGTACACCAAAGAAAATCCCTGATTGACCATACTCGCCTTCAAGATAAGCTGATGCCGGGACAATCAGATGTCTGTCGAGAAGAATCGCCTCCACCATTTGAGCCAATGCTGCTCCTGGTGCGTAGTATGCACTTCCAGTCTTAAGCAGACTTACAATCTCGCCACCGCCTTTACGCGTTCGTTCTACAATCGCATCCAAGCGCTCTGGTAACAAGATGTCCGTCAAAGGCACACCAGCAACATTCGAATGCCGTGTTAACGGAACCATATTGTCCCCATGCCCGCCGAGAACATAACAATGGATATTCTGTACACTGACACCCAACTCCATTGCCACGAACGCACGCATGCGCGCCGAATCGAGGATACCCGCCTGCCCAATAACCCGCTCCCTCGGCAGACCGCTTACCTTCATCGCGAGGTAACTCATCGCATCCAGGGGATTGGTGAGGATGATAAAAATCGCCTCAGGTGAGACCTTCAGCGATTCACTTACCGCAGCGCGGATAATTCCACCATTCGTAGCCATTAAATCATCCCGGCTCATCCCTGGTTTTCGCGCCACACCTGCTGTGATCACAACAATATCGGAATTGGAAGTTTCCTGATAACTATTCGATCCTCTGATCTTCACATCAGAGCCAACCACTGGCATCGCCTCAGTCATATCAAGCGACTTACCTTGGGGCATACCATCAACGATATCTACCAGAACCAGGTCAGCCAATTCTCTTTGGGCAAGCCAAAGTGCCGTCGTTGCACCCGTTTGCCCCGCACCAATAATACTTACTTTCGCCATATCTCCTCCATTGTTGATACGACTAAAGTTGTAAGTTAAACACTCGAGACCATCTTTCCAATCTCACAGATGAACAATCCAATCTTCAAACACACCCCTCATGATTCAAAATTTGAGAACCAAAGATCAGCGTCTCGACGTCGCCAATCGCCGAAGGATGTATCCAGAACCTCAATCCCCTCCCCCTCCACGACCTCGCCGATCGGCCAAACATCGACACCCTTATCATCCGCCCGATCAAGAAAAGAGTTCAATTTCCGCCTCCCTACCGCCAAAAGTAGACCTCCCGAAGTTTGTGCGTCGAACAACAACATCTGATTGTATTCGTCGATCGAGTCTGCGAAATCCACTCGATCACCGAAATACAAACGATTGTCCGCGCTCCCACCAGGGAAATTTCCTCCCTCGGCGTATTTACGAGCACCGGATAAAAAGGGTATGGAAGGCAGGTGTAAACGAAATGCAACCGACGAAGCTTCCGCCATCTCTACCCCATGACCCAGAAGGCTATATCCAGTCACGTCCGTGGCAGCTTGGACACCAAATTCCGCAGCAAGGTGAGCGGCGGAAGCATTTAATTTCTTCATCCAATTTACAGCCTGCTGAACATCAGCCGAATCGGCTTTATCGTTCTTCAATGCTGTCGTTGTCACCCCAGTCCCCAACGGTTTTGTCAGGACGAGGGCATCACCTGGTTTCGCTTGAGATTTGGTCATCAATCGATCCAACACACAGGTCCCCACTGCTACAAGGCCATACTTGGGTTCCGGATCTTGGATCGTATGGCCTCCCGCGATCACAGCACCCGCTTCTTTAACCTTCTCCGCCCCTCCTCGCAATATTTCTTTCACAATACCCTCAGACAGATTTGGGGGCATGGCAACGATGTTCAATGCCATTATGGGAGTCGCTCCCATAGCATACAGGTCGGAGAGAGCGTTTGAAGCAGCGACCGAACCATAATCAAATGGGTCATCTACAACTGGTGTGAAGAAATCAGTCGTTACCACTAGGGCTCGATCATCATCTAGACGCCATACTGCTGCGTCGTCCGGTACTCCAAGACCGACAAGCAAATTCGGGTACTCGTCCGGGCTGAAGAGCTCCTGTAATGGCCGCAACACGTGCGACAGAGCTTCTGCGCTCATCTTGGACGCTCAACCAGCACATGTCGCCAGGCTGGTAAGACGAATCTGCTTGCCTGTAGAGCCCGGAACCTCGCCATGTGTACCATCACGCGGATCTTTCATTCACTATCTCCCCAAGCAATCCCTAACGCTACAGAAGGCGGAGCGATACCCCACACCTCGATTTCTCCATTGGGACCCAACGCCAGCACAGCACCTCTTGGTAACCCAAGTGCGTAGCAGAACTTGTGTTGGGATAGAAAATCCTTTACAGCAGGTATCTCCCCTGGTTTTTCAATCTCAGGAAGGACGATGGCGCCGGTAAGCCATCCAAGTCCATCAGTCGGCTCATCATCCCCAGAGAGGAACCACGAGCCCAATGCTGACGAAACAGAACCCAGAGCAAACACAAGCTTCCCTCCACCCAACAAGTCTTCAACTTCAATATCTGATTTCAAAGGATCGAGCACATCGATCCATCGATGCACATCCCCTCCCGCCATCACCAAGATGTTTGCGGTCTCGACGATCTCCTGAAATGTGGTGGGGGTTAATTGATGTGTTCGCAGCACTGTTACTGGAGAATCAAGCAGAATTTCGATGTCCTCTAGAAAGGCTTCAAGTTCATCGCTGATCGCGTTATCTCCTGAGATACAAAAAGGCGACCTGGAGAGATCAAGTCTCGGAAGGAAGTTCTCCGCCAATTGAGGCATCTCGCTGTTAAGTGATGGGATAAGGCCGGAGAGGACAAGCCAACCTTCTGTGGATGGTCGACGAAAGACCTGACGGGGCTCGCTCACGACGCCTCTAATAAGCTCCACTCGGATGCGGCCATGAGGGAGGTGGCCATAGAAAGCGCTCCTTCGTCAAAGTCGAAACGAGGGTTGTGATGGGGTGCGTCTAAGGATCGAGAAGTATCGCTCGAGCCGACAAAGAGATAAGCGCTAGGGATCCCCTCCATGAAGAAAGCCATATCCTCGGACCCCATGGTGATCTCGTTTGAGCTGATGGTCGCTTCAGGGAACATCGATTCAGCAAGAGAATGGAGTTTTGCGGCTAGTTCACGATCGTTGACGACCGGAGGTGTAAGCCGCGTAAGCTCCACGTGTGCATCCACGCCCATTGCAGTCGCCACGCCAGAGGATACTTCCTCAACCCGTGCTAAAATCAGTTCCCGCACTTCCGGCGTGAAGGTGCGGATCGTCCCCTGCAACGTGGCATGCGATGGGATGACATTGAACGCGTCCCCTGCTTGAAATTGTGTCACACTCACGACAGCGGACTCACGTGGGTCAACATTACGAGAGACGATCGATTGCAGCGCGTTCGTGATCTGAGCAGCGGCAAGGACAGGATCAATTGTTTTGTGCGGTGCGGCTCCGTGCCCACCTTCTCCTCGGATTTCAATCTTGAATCTCTCAGCACCTGCCATTGCTGGACCCGATGTGATCCCTATCCAACCCAGCGGCTTGTCGTTCCGAAGATGCATCGACAAGGAATAGTCGGGTTTAGGGTTCTCTAGAACGCCTTCCGCCACCATGCGTTCCGCTCCACCCAAACCCTCCTCCGCAGGTAGGAATACAAACTTAACCCTCCCTGGGAGGTCCGACAGGTGGTTATGGAGCAACTTTGCCACTCCTATCCCAATGGCTGTATGTCCATCGTGCCCACAGGCATGCATTACGCCGTCATGGATCGAGGCATAAGGTGTACCTGTCTCCTCCTGCACGGGTAGCGCGTCCATATCGAATCGCAAGAGGACAGTAGGGTCTGGTTTTTCACCCACCATCAATGCCACAACACCTGTTTCCGCTATTCCTGAACGAACCTCGAGATCAAGGTACTCCATCTCGCTCGCCACGATACCTGCGGTACGATGCTCTTGAAATCCAAGTTCAGGATGACGATGAAAATCCCGACGTAGGGCGATGATCTCTTCCGCGAGCGTTTCGGCACCCTGGACTAACTGCGAATAATCCATCTTGGGATTCTATCTCCTTAAATCAATCCGCATGAAGCGTTCGATATATCGTGGGGCATCCGGTGGGCTATCAGTGTCCAGCATTCTTTCACGAAGATTTTTCTCAAGCGCTTCTATGTTCGGGATCTGGCTGGCATGTTCTTTTAATGCTGATAATTTACGATCGAAGAATTTTGTCACATTTACGATCGTGTTCGGATGTTGTGCCCCCGCGACATAGACCTGTTCCACTTTATGTGGATGCAACCCTTCTTCTTGAAGCAGCTCAGGGAAATACAATCCTGAGCCAGCCGCAGGGAATACGGCATCTAATGTCGCCTGGCCTGCAGCCCTGTGATCGGAGTGGTTTATGTATCGATCGCTGGGGAAGAAATTTGTTGGATCGCAGGTAACGATGATCTCAGGTCTTACCTGACGAATGACGCGCACAACATCACGACGCAGAGTAAGATCGGGTGTGAGATAGCCATCCGGATGGTCGAGGAAAATAACCTCCGTGACACCAAGAACCTTAGCCGCCTCACGTTGTTCGGCCATCCGCTTCTGAGCGAGCTGTTCGGGGTCGGTTTCCACATCATCATCACCCTTGTCGCCCCGTGTCAACAAGCAATAGGTAACCTCACGTCCTTCCGAGACCCAGCGAGCAACCGTACCTCCACAATAAAACTCCGGATCGTCGGGGTGTGCTAAAACCACCAGGACCCGGAGAGGTTGATCAGAATTCATCACAGGGATTCCTCATCTTCTCCCACATGTACATTCGCCGTTGGGATGAATTTCACAAGGTTGATTTGCCTTATCTTTCAACGCATGAAGCTCATCGTAAGGCTCTATCTCATCACGTGAGAATTCGATCTTACGTTCATCATCGAGCTGAACAATCACTGCATCTTTGAGTGGCAAAACATCTACAACTTTACCCTCCCCTCTTGGAGTCACAACACGTTTGTTCCGTTTGGGAAGGTGTTTACGTGCCTCGACATATTCCTCGTACTCATAGAGCAGGCAACAACGAAGTCTTCCACACAACCCTGTAATCTCTTGAGGATTGAGAGAGACACCCTGGGCTTTTGCCATCCGGATGGAAACTGGACTGAACTCGGAAAGGAATTTCGAGCAGCAACGCTCTTCCATTCCGCATGCCCCCATTCCTCGGTAGAGCTTCGCCACATCACGAGGACCAACCTGCCGCATCTCAATCCTTGATTTCCGATGGGCTTTTCGCATCTGCTTACGTAATTCCTTTAAATCAACGCTTTCATCGCCCTCAACGTTATACAGGAAGGTCAATCGTGAACCATCGTACGAGAATTCTGCTTTCGCAAATTTCACCCCTCTTAATCCAAGCTTTGCTGCTTCCTCCCGACAATTAATTAAAGCTTCAAGCTCGCGCTCCTGCCATAACCGCCGCATCACCATTTCCTGCGCTGTAGCAAGACGCTCGATTGCCTTCACACCCTCTTCTTCCATGTCAGATCGGTTGGTCAGCAAGCTGACAACCTTTCCCAACTCTTTGCCTCGACTGGTTGAAACGAGAACATAATCGCCGACTTTGATATCCTCGACATGAGATGCATCAAAATGGTAAACCTTCCCGATGGGTTGAAATCGGATGGCTACGATTTTGGTGTTAGCAACATTGTTTGTCATGATTTATTTACAGTAATAGGCATCTTGGTTGGATATATTGCACACATCATACTGCAGGTTGCTAAAAGGATCGAATTTAAACTCGATTCCGATACGATGAATTCGCCGTGTCTACAAGGTGTAACAAAATCTTTCCATACCATAAAATCAATCAATGATCTCAATAGGAACGCCCTTGCCTTTACCTTTGGCTTGGACAGATACTTTGGCCGTCAAATCCTCAGCTACTGCGATTAATGCCTTTGCTACTGGGGAATCTGGTCTTGAGACCACGACCGGAACGCCGACATCACCACCTTCGCGAACAGTGGGATCTAAAGGGATGGCACCGATGAACGGCACCATGGTAACCTGGGCGAGTTGTTCGCCACCTCCCTGACCAAAAACATCCATACGGCTACCATCTGCTAACTCAAGATAACTCATATTCTCAACGATTCCTAGTATGGGGATATCCATCACTCGGAACATTTCCAATCCACGTCTCGCATCTTCGATTGAAACCTTTTGGGGTAAGGTCACAATCACACCACCCGAAAGAGGGATGGATTGGGCGAGGCTTAATTGTGCATCCCCTGTACCAGGGGGGAGATCGATAATCAAATAATCCAGCTCTCCACATTTCACATCGTTGATGAACTGCTGGATGGCGCTATGGAGCATAGGTCCGCGCCAGATCAATGGCTGACCAGGTTGGACGAGGAAGCCGATCGACATGAGCTTGACGCCATATGCCTCTGCTGGTAGCAGTTTGTTATCCTCGGGTGCAGGGATTGTATCTACCCCCATCATAGTCGGGATATTGGGTCCGTAGATATCGGCATCCAACAAACCAACGCGCGAACCAAGATTAGCCAACACGACCGCGACATTCACGGCAACCGTGGATTTTCCTACACCTCCCTTTCCGGAGGCAATCGCAATTGAATTCCTTATCGGTCGCTGAAGGCGATCCTGAATCTGGTCATCAATAGGGACATCAGAAGTAAGATGAATCTCTACTTCTGAAACACCAGGGAGTGATTCAACGGCTTGTCGTGCGTCTGCTTCTATTTGCGATCTCAAGGGGCAAGCTGGGGTGGTCAACTCAATGGTGAAGGTAACTTTGCCATCTTCAACCGCTAAATCCTTGATCATACCGAGACTAACGAGATCCTTGCCAAGTTCAGGATCATTCACTTTGCGGAGTGCCGATTCAATATCCTCTGTTGAAAGAGAACCGCTGTCTGTGCTCATTGCTTTCCTCCAGAAATTTGATGCTCGAAGAATTCTGTTAAGGGTTGCCCGTTTTCTTCAAACTCAACGACTTCGGATCGGGAAAGCTGAAAGAGCCTCACCAATTCAGAATCAGCACCGCGAAAACGTCGGACGGTTTGAGTCGCGCAAAGGGTACATCCTCTCAGAGCTCGATATGAATGCGTGTAACAAGTGAGGCAACCACACAAGCGGACCAGAAGTAAGCTGAAAGCCAGTTGATCGAGCGAGGCATCAGGGGACCAACAAACCTTATCAACAAGATCCCTCCATGCAACACCGCGCAAGTCCCTCAGATAAGGCGCAACGCGCATGGGAAAGATTATTTCGGTATCACTGTGATACACCTACTCACCTACCTGCATAAATCAACCAGACAAAGTGCTTATCTCGCTTTACGCTTAGCCTCCTTTGCGGCTTCCTTTTCCGCACGCTCAGCCTCCTCGAAAGCGAAATTTGTCGGTCGTATCGCTTGATAATACGAGAGGGGTTTTGATAGTCGTTCCTTGTTGAAAATATGATCCGTGAAGCGATCATAGGATGCCAACTCATAATCGTGATCCATTTTGATGGCATCAAATGGACAAAATTCTGCACACAATCCGCAATTCATACAGACATCAATGTCGATAAAGAAATTTGTTGGTGTGGGTATGGGACGACCTGTTTTCGGATCGTTTGAACGTGTTATCCAAATACACTGCGGTGGGCAGACTTTCGGACAAATACCACAAGATGTACAACGAAGCTCCCGATCTCCATCTTCACCTTCCTCATACACAAGGAAAGGAATGTAGCGGAATTCCTCAGGAATCGGGAGCTTCTCCTCGGGGTATTGAATTGTGAAGACCCCTCTTGCATTGGGTCCTTGTCTTTCAGCAAGTGCTCCCTCGCGGTAATAACGCCGCCCCAACCACCGGATATCATCCAGATAACTTTCGATGAAATGCTTGAGGGTAACACCTAGACCTTTGATCAACCCGAGACCATACATAAAATTCTCCGCAACATCTACGTACCGTATTCAAGAAACCGGTTAGCGATCAACCTCTCCCAATACGATGTCTATGGACCCTAAGATCCCAACCACATCAGCGATCTTATGCCCCTTACAAATTTCACCAAACGACGTCAAATTAATAAATGAAGGTGAACGGATGTGGTAGCGCCATGGGTTGGGTTTGCCATCAGAAACGAGATAAAAACCTAATTCCCCCTTCGGATTTTCCACCCGTCCATACGATTCGCCAGGCGGTACTCGAACCTGATATTGTGATTTACCTGTCTGGATTTCACCTTCTGGAATATCTCGTACGACTTGTTGTAAGATGCGCAAACTTTGTCGCATCTCCTCCAAGCGGACGAGGTAGCGGTCGTAAATATCACCATTGTGACGGACGATAACATCAAAGTCGAAACGATCATAGATCGAATAGGGTTCAGCCCGTCTCACATCATAGTCGACACCGGATGCCCTGAGGACAGGACCCGCCGCAGAATAAGCAAGCGCCTGCTCTCGGGGTAATACACCGATCCCAATGCACCGCGATCGCACGATCTCGTTATCCGTCAGATAGGTATCCAACTCGTCTATCTTACGGGGCAAACGCTCTGTGACCAATTCGCTCACCTTCCCTAGAATACCTTCGGGAAGATCACGAGCGACACCTCCGAAACGGAAGTAATTGCACATCATTCGTGAGCCTGTGACCGCTTCAAAGATGTCAAGAATGAGCTCACGTTCTGTAAGTGCGTAAAGCATGGGGGTAAAGAAAGCGCCTAAGTCATTGAGCAAGGTTCCAATGGAGAAAAGATGGCTAACGATCCTGGTGAGTTCGGCCATCATCACCCGAATATACTCCGCACGCTCCGGAGGCTGGATCCCCATCAATTTTTCAACCGCCAATGCATAACCAAAGTTATTCCCCATAGAAGCGAGGTAGTCTAAGCGGTCCGTAAAAGGCATGTTCATGATGTAGGTGTTCCGCTCACCGATTTTCTCGTGATTACGATGGAGGTAACCCAGAACCGGCTGCAAATCGGCGATCTCTTCACCATCGAGACTCACGATCATCCGGAACACCCCATGAGTCGAAGGGTGTTGGGGACCTAAATTAACGAGTATCTGATCCGTCTCCAATGTACGCCCATTACCTGAATCTTTTGCACCGAGTTGAACCATCCCTGAATACAGAGCTTCGTCAGCCTCTGGTATCCAGCCATCGGGTGAAAATTCAGGCGGATATTGGACATTCTTTTTAAACGGATTTATCTCCTCGCTGCGGACAGCATCTCCCTCAGGCCAACGATTCTTGAAGGGTTTTCCCGATTCCATGAAATAAGGTTCTTCCCAATCTTTTCGAAGAGGGTGCCCATGAAAACCTTCCCACATTAATATCCGTTTGAGATTAGGGTGACCTTCAAATCGAATACCGAGAAGGTCCCAGGCTTCCCTTTCCTGAAAATCTGCTCCGGGGAAAACAGAAACTAACGAAGGTACGGAAGCATCCGCACGTGGGGTTTGAACCTTAAAGACTAACGCGGGACCACCATCGGATCGAAAAGCATGATAAACAACTTCAATTTTTTCATCCGGCAGGTAATCCACACCTGTCACCGAGGAAAGGTAATCATATCCCAGTTCATCTTTGATGGCTTGAGCGAACTCTATCAAACGTTCCCTACTGATGATATATCCTTCATAACCTTCACGTGCATCAAGCTCAAGCATACCGGGGTAGCGATCTACCAACGCATTTAAAGTCTTCTGACGGTTATCTCCACTCATTCGATTCTCTATCCTATGATTTGATCAACGACAGCTTAGATATCGTCTTTAGTGTCCGGCTTTTCTGCCGAGGAATTTATCGATTCAAAAATCTGGATATCACGAGGGTCAATGAGATCCGGGCCTAACACAGGAATGGGGATCGGTTCTGATGCTTCCCGTTTGTACCAACGCACTGTCCGAATTGACTGTTTATCAATCTTCTTTTGAAGCGTAATCAAGCCGTTAAGTAATGCTTGAGGAGTCGGAGGGCACCCCGGGACATATACATCCACCGGGATAAACTTATCCACTCCCGAGACTACGTTGTAACCTTCTTTGAAAGGACCTCCACCTGAAGCGCAAGCTCCCATGGCAAGCACATACTTTGGTTCAGGCATTTGATTGTATAAACGGACCACAAGGGGGATCATCTTCTTCGTTACTGTTCCAGAGACGATCATCAAATCACTTTGACGAGGGCTTGGTCGCATCACTTCCATGCCGAATCTAGCAAAATCGTATCTACTGGCTGCAACGCAGATCATTTCGATCGCACAACAGGCAAGACCAAACATCATTGGCCATACTGACGATCGACGACCCCAGTTATAAATCCTGTCCAGTGTCGTGATGGCTATGTTCCCACGTAACTCATCCGGAATTTGATACTCAGGTTTGTGAAGTTCTTCACCCATTCCACCCTCCGCGATAAGGGGCCTGGCGCCTCCTCGCCGTCAGGCCCCCCACCCTTGAAAGATTATACTTCGCGGTTAAAGGGTGTCAAGGATTCACAGTTTTTGACTGTATTCATTAGCATGGATTGCTGTTCCTCCACCAATGTATCTTTGTTGAATCCATACCATCCAGGTATCGTTCTCATCCCCAAACACCGGTTTTTACCCTAGCGAAGCATGTCATAAGCAACTCCATGATCGATCAGAGTCCAGATTTCACATCTGCTGAAATAAATATCGAGGATCCGAATATTGCGGAAAGTTAAGGGTGGGAGATATTCATTCGATAAGGAAAAGGATCAAGAGGGAGTTGCTGCAGGATGTGATTACTGCAGTCATCCTGCATACATAAATAGAATCACCGCAGGTCACAAGGACGACCTACGGTGATTACTCGAAACGCTTGAGGACTTAACTTCCGCGCAAGAAAGAGACGACCGTTCCGAACAACCCCACAACGAGCAGTCCAAGAATAGCCAATATCGGGGGGAAACCCTGTCCGACTTCACTTTCCAAGGATTCCAAAGTCGGGTAGATCACTGGATCTGCGGGCGTGAAGGTTGGTAAACGTGTCGCAGGTGCTTCTCCGAGGTTGAACTGAGCCGCCAGTGTAGGGTCAATGGTCGGCGCGATGCGAGGGGTTGGCGTTGGAGGGGGCTCAATGATCGGCAACAGTTCCTGCCCGGCGTCTAGAACAACGAATGGCGCATAGACCCACGCTACATTTCCCGGCACACCAGGGTATGCAATCTGGATCCATTCACCACCAGGAGATCGACCAAGCGCTGGTGCCTCTTGACCTGCGATTAACACTCCGACCTTGGCGTAATTGGTGCCGGGTCCGAGCCTGACGTTGACTTGATCTGGCACAACGATCATAGGACCCTCCGGAGTCCCTGTGACCGTTGCATCAACCATCAATTGTGTGGATTGTGGAGGTGAGGCAGCCAACAGTGCCAATGAGATCAGGATCAAACCACAAAATGCGATCAGAAACCTGCGCAAACGTATGATATAAGAAGCTGTATCCCAACACCGATTGCGTAGGTTTTTTATGAGAGAGTGGAGATTTGGAGACTGATGATTTGGAATTATGTGGGATTTACCTCTCTTTATATTGCCCACTGAATTCGAGCGCATTATACTACAGGGCAGGTACAAAAAATTCCTAAGAGAGGATGATCACCTTGCTTGAACTTAACCGTCAACGCCCGCAAAGGATCTTTCACGGTCCAATCAAACCAGATGACCTGGGACGTGCATTGATCGCAGAATTCGATCAGGGGAATTTAACCACGAAACAAGTAGGTCGGGGTGACCACAGGGTTGTCCAGATAGCCAGTCGGGTAATCCCAACCTCTGGAGGACGCACTGCGATCACTGTACACCTTTCAAAAGTCGAAGATGGTGTCCTCGTCAGGATAGGTCAGCAAGCTTGGATGGGGGTTGTAGCAAGCCTGGGAATCACTGCGCTTGCTGCTTTACGTAATCCATTGAGTTTGATCGGTCGATTGGATGATCTAGCTCAAGATATCGCCTCTATCCAACTTACCGAGAGGGTATGGGAGACATTGGAGAGAACGGCTGACAGATTAGGAGCCTCCTAAGAAATCTCTTAACGGCTACGCAGACTTGTATTTCAATATTGTGATACACCGAATCCTATTGGAGAACCTCATTGTGTCGCTTGCGGTGCTCCTCTCGGTCACGCTCAGCCCATGGCTTGTCAAGAATGCGGTTTCATCGTTGTCGCAGGAACGATCACCTGCCCTCAATGTAACTCACCGATTGTTTAAACAGCTACTAACTCAAACTTACGAATCAGCATCCCGCGAGCTGAAAACTCGCGGGATGTTTCAAATCCGAAGATGTAAGGACGCACAGTCGAGGATCGCAGGGTGATCTTCCCTGCCCGTGCGCCCGTACGATCGATCGTTCGATTTGTTGATCTCAGGTAGCTAGTTTCTCCCCCATCGCGAGAGCAGCTCCCCGCTCTAAAGCCTTCAGGTTTCCTTCTAAAAGATTTCGACGGTGTTTGGGGATGTGACGATCGAGTGAGGTGCCGATATCCTCGATCGACAGGATATCCAACTTGTTGACCAATGAACCCAACATAACCAAATTTGACATGCGCTTATCGCCTAATTCCTCAGCAATGTCGTTTGCAGGAACTAAAACGATTCGAAGATCCTCCCTCTCGGGATCCCGATCGACTAAAGAGGTATTGACGATTAATACACCATTGGTCTTGATCAAGGGCTCATATTTATCCAAGGAGGGAAGGTTCATCACGATAACAGCAGTTGGATTGCGTATGACAGGAGAGCCGATTTCATCATCACTGATGATCACTGTGCAATGTGCCGTACCTCCTCGCATTTCAGGGCCATAGGACGGATACCATGTGACGTGCAAATCCTTCTCAAGAGCCGCATAAGAAAGTAACTGCCCGGCGAAGAGCACCCCTTGTCCACCAAATCCCGAGATGATGATCTCAGTCTGCATCCTACCCACCTCCGCCTTTCTTCATCCCTTTAATCTCGGGGCTCACCTTATAATCGCCGAGCGGATAAGCCTCAACCATGGACTCTCCAACCCATTTAAGCGCCTCATCAGCGGTCATCCCCCAGTTCGTCGGACAGCTAGAGAGCAATTCAACCATAGAGAAGCCCAAGCCTTGACGCTGTACCTCGAAGGCTTGCCGGATAGCTTTTTTAGCTTTACGAATATTGGCCACATTGTGCAGACTTCGTCTCACCACATAAGAGGCACCATCGAGTTGAGACAGGATTTCACACATCCGCATGGGAAACCCATGCATTTCAATATCGCGTCCTAGTGGAGTCGATGTCGTCTTCTGACCAGGTAAGGTCGTCGGTGCCATCTGTCCCCCGGTCATTCCATAAATTGCGTTGTTGATGAAAATGACAGTGATGTTCTCCCCTCTACCCGCGGTATGCATGATCTCCGCTGCTCCAATAGACGCCAGATCACCATCACCCTGGTAGGTGAAAACGATCTTGTCGGGGTTCACACGTTTAAGACCCGTAGCCATCGCTGGAGCACGACCATGGGCTGCTTCAGCGAAATCCATGTTGAAATAGTCATACGCGAAGACCGCACAACCAACCGGCGCGATTCCGATCGTGTCCTCCCGAACGCCCATCTCATCGATCACTTCGGCGATTAACCGATGGGAGATCCCGTGCGTGCATCCGGGACAATAATGAGTCCCAAGCTCAGTTAATGATTCTGATTTGGTGTAAATAAGGGTTTCAACCATCTTTTTGTCTGTCATCTATGAATCTCCCAGGTTATTATGAGGCGCTTGATCTTGAGTTGACTTTTTGGATCTCTTCCAGGACCTCATCCGGCATGGGGACAACGCCCCCTTGTCTTCCATAAAATGAAATTGGGATCCTTCCTTCGATCCCAATTCTCACATCTCCCAGCATTTGTCCGCTGTTCATCTCGACTACCAAGATCTCTTTTACATTGTCCCCGAGTTGACGTATGCGTTCATATGGAAATGGGTATAACGAGATTGGTCGTAATAAGCCGACGCGAATGCCTTCTTCCCGGGCATTTTTAATCGCTGATTGGGCAATCCTTCCGGAAGTGCCAAAGGCGACCACCGCAATCTCAGCATCATCGAGCATGAGCTCTCGGAAACGAATCTCATTCGCCTCGATCTCGGCTTGTTTTGCCATCAATCTTCGATTGACTTCTTCCTCGTTTAGGGGGTCGAGATAGAAGGATGAGATGACATTCGGGGTTCTGCCTTTTGCACCGGATAACGACCAAGGCGGTCGTTCTTCAAATCGACGGACCTCTCGCATCTCTGGCAGTTCAGCTGGTTCCATCATTTGACCCAAACTGCCATCCGCGAGGATGATGACAATGCAGCGATACTTTTCAGCAAGGTCGAAGGCTTCGACAGTGAGGTCGATAAATTCTTGTACTGATGCGGGTGCGAGAACGATTGGACGATAATCGCCGTGCCCCCCTCCCTTGACAATTTGATTGTAGTCGCCTTGAGAGGGTGCGATGTTGCCTAAGCCCGGACCACCGCGCATGATGTCCACCAGCACTACAGGTAATTCAGAACCAGCAATATAGGATAATCCCTCCATCATTAAGCTCACACCAGGGCTGGAGGAGGAGCTCATTACTCGAACACCCGCGCATGCAGCTCCATAGACCATGTTGATCGCAGCGACCTCACTCTCAGCCTGCAGGAATACCCGTCCGAGCTCAGGCATGCGTTTCGACATATGTTCCAGGGCTTCTGTTTGGGGCGTGATCGGGTAACCAAAATAAGCCTCACAACCGGCCCGAATTGCTGCTTCTGCAAATGCATGATTGCCCTTGAGCAATTCCTTTGCCATTCGTCCGTCCTTCCTCAAGCTGTGGTAGTCTTCACTTTATCTTCTGGAACCATCCGGTAAACGGTAATTGCAGAATCAGGACAAATGACTGCGCAAATCGCGCAGCCAGTGCATTCGCCGTCAGGGTCCACCAACTCAGCCGGATGGTAGCCTTTGGGTGTCAATTGATCCAGCGCCATGTGGATCAGATCCTGAGGACACACGGATGTGCATAATTCACATCCCTTACAATACATCTCTTTGACGACGATGCGTCCTTTTGCCATAGATATGCCTCCATCAGATTCCACACACAGAATAATTCTACGTTAAGAACTCCTCCAGTGCTGACTGTCATACACCCCACATACAAATATCCTCATTTCGGAGAAGTCGTGTCCAGTTTCCGGGTTGAGAACCCTCAAAGTGACTCACACAACGAAAGAGGCTACCTTTGGCATTACATCGTGATCGCTGGGCAATAAAAATACACCGCATTTGCGGTGCATGAGGATGTGTGGATGTGGGTCGCTCATCCTAAGGATAAATGTTGTATCTGTGATGGTTTTATATATGTTTGCGCCGTGTAGCATCCCTCAATATCTCTCCTAGGAAGATACGAATCAGGACTTGATCTCCTGACCGCTTAATGCAAGCACTTCTATGCCCGTTTCAGCTTCGATCTCGTCCGCTAATGCTCGCAAGGCCTCACGTTTGAATAAACTAGTCTTCTCGCTCGGATTACCCATGACGATCAAATCAACATCTTGCTCGTTTGCGATCGTTTGGATCTGTTCCCGAAGGCTTCCTGCACGAACACGAACCCTAGCTCGAACCCCCGCTTTAGTGGCTTGCCTCTGAGCGGTATTCCGTAGGAATACTCGCATATGCTCCATTTGTGAAGAAACATTGATCACGATTGGAGTCGCAACTTGTTGGACAGCCCGTTGGTCGAATACATAGAGAAAGATCAGTTCCGCGTTCCGTTCGAGTGCGATTTCAATGGCTTTCTGGTGGGTGGGCTGACTTGCTTGTCCTCCTCGTGTAGCACATAAAATCCTTCCCCTCTGGGCATCTCTCGCCGCTCTCGCCGTGGTGAAAGCTGTTATGCCTCTACGAACTCCCAGAATAAAGCCCATCACGGCCAGGACCAACGCGGCTGCTTTCCCCCAACTCTCAAAGCTGCCTCCGGCGGCATCCACAACAAGGTAAGAGATAAAACCAATATAGGTGATCACGAGATATGCCCCGGTAACTCGGGTAATCGTTCTCGCTCGGCCTATCCAACGAAGATCTATGAGGAGCAAGGCAAGCAGCGAGAGATTGATCACATTGATAAACACAAGGCTTAAAATAGCCGTCTCTCCGACAGGTAGAGGCTGAATGACAGCCGGTAACCCCAATCCGAGCGACAGGTTGAACAAACAACTACCAAACACTGTACCCAGTACCAGACTGGCGTGTCCTCGACGAGCGGCCTGGATAGAAGAGGCGATTTCAGGCATAGAAGTCCCTGGCCCAATGATCACCAAGCCGATGATGAATTCAGGAATGCCCATAACGGTTGCGACTGCTGCGGTATTAAGGATCAAAAACCTTGATGACAGGACCAGGAAGATAAGGCCTCCAAACAAGGTCAGAAGCGCTTGTGGACGAGTCAGGCGTCTCGCAGTCGGGTGGGAGATGGCTTCGATCTCCACCGCTTCAACCAGAAGCACACTGCTTCCCCGCCTCGAGCGGGCATACTGGATGATCAAACCAAGAGCGGTCACGAAGATGACAAGACCGATCAAAGCTTCTGTTCGGCTGATCTGACCGTCACTAGCGAAGACAGTGATCAGTCCTACAGTCGCAAAATAAAGCGGGATATCCTTTTCAAATGCGCCGCGAGGCACCATGATCAACCCGGCGATGAGGGCGGAAACGCCAAGCTCGATGCCAAAATTTACGAGGTTGGATCCAAGTAAATTCCCAATCACAGTTGAAGGATCACCATCCGTGAGGACGATAACCAGATTAACAGTATTTTCTGCTGAAGTTGTACCCATCGCGACGACGGTCGCGCCGATGATCAGTGGGCTGATGTTGTACTCATGCGCGATGCTAACCGCGCCGTCAACAAGGTAATGCGCGGCGCGGGTGACAATGAAGAGCGCGATGACAATGAAGAGGACATTGATTGAGATGTGAATATCGATGAACAACTGCTCAAGCACGGTCTTGACCTTATCAATGGTTGGACATCATTTTGGGTGGAACAATTTCATTATACTTCAGCATCATCTTTTACCGGTTATGGGCCTAATTTTAATGGGGATAAGATGACAGCACCAATATAGGTTAACAAAGCATATGCCCGAAAATTTTCAGATGAATGTTGAAAGAAGCAATCGGTACAGAAACCAGTTGGCAGGGGCATTTTAAGCGCTTTCTCATATGCGAAGATGACCTCTTCCCTTGCATCTGCACTAATTTCGCGCTAAGATGAAACAAGCTAGAAAAACCGACCGGGGAGGAGGTGAAGCTATCGCAGGAAGCTGATCTCAACCAAAGAAGACGCGTCTTAACAATAATTTGACAGCTTATACTGAGGAGGAAGAAGAACATGCGTAAAAACCGCTTGTTCCTAGTTTTTAGCTTGATGGTAGCCATGGCCATGATCCTGGCTGCCTGCGCCCAGCCCACCGAAGAACCGCTTGCTGAACTTGGCAGTGAAGAACGTCCCATCAAAGTCCTCTTTGTACCCTCTGTTGATGTGGACTTCATGATCGCTGGTGGCGAATTGATTGAGCAAGCCTTGAACGAAGCCACTGGCTTGGTCTTCACAGTTAGTGTCCCGACATCCTATGCAGCCACCATCGAAGAGATGTGCGCCTCGCCCGACGACACGATCGGCTTCATCCCTGCCATGGGATACGCGCTGGCCAGTGAACTTTGCGGTGTAGAGCCCGGTCTAGCTTCCGTACGTTATGGTTGGAATGTGTATTGGACCCAATTCGTCGTCGCCCGCGATAGCGAATTCCAAACCCTTGAAGATCTTGAAGGTGCCACATGGGCATACCCGGATGCCGGCTCGACTTCCGGTTATCTCTACCCCAGCGCCATCTTCGATGACCTGGGCATAACCATTGGTGAAACAGTCGAGGCAGGTGGTCACCCTCAGGCTGTGAAGGCGGTCTACAACGGGGAGGCAGACGTCGGAACCTGCTACTTCAGTGCCCCCTTACTTCCTGAAGGCAATTGGACCATGGAAATGGATCCGGACATCCCCGATGAACTGGTGAATGATTGCGGACTAAATGACGAAGGTCAACTATGGTGCGGAGGATATCGCGTGCTTGACGCTCGCGCAGCCATACGCGAAGAGGCGCCGGATGTGGTGCAGAAAGTTCGCATCCTTGCCCTCTCGGATGAAATCCCGAATGACACCATGTCCTACGCGCCTGACTTCCCTGAAGACCTGCGTGATATCATCAATCAAGCCGTCATCGATTACGTCGCTTCCGATGCCTGCGCAGAAACGCTCTGTAATGAGAGCTTCTATGACTGGACCGGCGCTGCCCCCATCTTTGATGAGAACTTCGATGGCATCCGAATATTGATGGAAGCCCAGGGCATCACGCTGGAGAACATCGGCGAGTAAACAACCTTGAACGTCCAATATTTAGCCCCGGACAACAAACCGTCCGGGGTTAAATTCAAGGATTCCTACAAATAACACATTCTTTGAGTGTAAGTGCGCGTCCTTTAGTGGCGAAGCAATCTCCTCAACGGTAAGATTGCTTCGTCGCATAACGGCTCCTCGCAATGACAGATTGAGGGAAGGCTCCTAGGGCTTCAGGATCTTCTTTAGAATCTATAGAATCTATTTAATGGTTGACACATATTCTAGGATAAATTATCCGATAACTAAAAAAACAGAAATAATTATCTCATCCCTGAAAAAAACCATCGACTTGATATTCAACATCCCCCGAAAGGTAGGTGTTTAAAACCTCCATGTTGGAAGTAAAAAATCTCACAAAGATCTATGATGGTGGAGTCCGTGCCCTTGACAATGTAAGTTTCAAAGTTGAACAGGGAGAGTTCTTAGCCTGTATTGGGTTAAGCGGATCAGGGAAATCCACCCTCTTGCGATGCATCAACCGTCTCATCGACCCGACCGAAGGGGAAATCATCTGGAACGATGTTGACATCACCAAAGCGAGTCAGGATGAAATGCGCCTTATTCGCAGAAAGATAGGCATGGTCTTCCAACATTTCAATCTCGTCTCTCGCTCTAAAGTGATCATCAACGTTCTTGCGGGGCGACTAGGATATGTAAATCCCGCGATGAGTGTCATCAACCGCTTTCCTAAGAGCGATGTAGAAATGGCACTCAAGCAACTTGATCGCGTAAGCATCGCAGATCAAGCCTATAAACGCGCAGATGAGTTAAGCGGTGGGCAACAACAGCGTGTTGGCATCGCTCGTGCGATGATGCAGGAACCGGAAATGATCCTGGGAGATGAACCTGTCGCTAGTCTAGATCCGGTTCTCGCGCACTCCATCATGCAATACCTCGAACAGATCAACAAGGAAGACGGTGTGATGGTGCTTTGCAGTCTTCATTTCTTGGATCTGGTTCACCGTTACGCAGACCGAGCCATAGCCCTCAACGAAGGCAAATTGATGTTTGATGGTACGCCTGAGGAAATCGACGACGATAAGTTCAAAGAAATCTACGGCAAAGAAGCCGAGCGAGTCGGGTGAGGAGTATAAAATGAAAACTCAAAGATCTCTCCTCAGATCCATACTTCTAGGTCTAGCCATTCTCTTAGTTCTTGTCGTGTATGCATATGGTTTCCAAGTTACGAAAGTCAATTTCGCGGAGACGAGTTCTGAGCGTCGTCTGACACAGTTGACCAGGATCCTTCGGGCGCTTGCCCACCCTGATATATTCGAGTATGAACAAGAGGAACTGGTTGTTGAAATACCTTTCTATCTCCCTTGCCCAGACACAGAGATCGTTATACCCGAACCGGATAAAAGCGGACCCTATCTGGTGACGGATGTTCCCTGTGTGTCATCTAAAGAATTCATCAATATTGAGGGATTTAATCTCCCACCAGATGCGAAGGGTCCGATTAATTTTATTACGGCCTCTGGAGCAATGTTGCAGCTAGGGAACTTTGAAGTTGATGATAACGGATCTTTTCAAGCTCGAATTCAGATACCAACTCGCCAACCTGTTGCCGAGGCTCAACATATACGCGCTACAGCTCGAGTTCCTATCGGAGCACCTAAATTCACTGAGACAGCGGAAGTCACCTGGGATAAGATCGTTGAGACTGTATTCTTAGCTCTATTAGCAACCACCTTCGGCACCCTTCTAGCCATCCCAATCAGTTTTGTTGCTGCACGAAATTTGATGAGCGATGTTAAGAGTTCACTTTCGAGTATTGCCTTAATGATCATTGGCTGGCCACTGGGCATTGGGCTTGGTATGCTTGCAAATCGATTGATAGGTGAAGTGAGCAGTCTCTTCGCAACTATTCCCGGAGTATATATCGGTGGGGTCATTATCGGACCTGTGGCAGCATATGCATTGGTCCGATGGGCACTACCCCAAACAGAATCCGAACAGCCAAGTAGAGGGATGCAGATCACCAGGATCATTACCTTACTCGCAATCGTTGGGCTTCTTATTTTGACTTTTCAAATACTCGCTGATTTGGCTTTGATCGTAGGGCAATCTCTTGTCGGCCCTCTGGGCTCTCTCGGATTTCTGGGAAATTTTATCTCCCAATTGGGTGATGTTGGGCACATGATCATTCCGGCCCTTGTCGCACTTGGAGGTGGGGCCGTGATTGGGAATACACTCAGTTCGTTGGGACAATCCATCAGTGATCGTCTGTCCAGAAGCGTCGTTAAAACACTCAACATCATTCTGGCAGCAATTGCCGGAGCTACACTTTTCATTATTCTCGCTCTGATCATCAATTGGTTCTACGAGATTAATGATCCTGTAAAGATCTACTGGTGGCCAGGTGGTGTCGGCGCAGTACTGGGCTTGTTGTTAGCCTTGCGGGCGGCACCCAAGACCGCATTGCCGATCGGAACCACGATCTACTTCATTACGCGCACCATACTCAACGCCACTCGATCCGTTGAATCGTTGGTAATGGTGATCGTTTTCGCTGTTTGGGTCGGCATTGGGCCTTTCGCCGGAGCTTTGGCGTTAGCGTTGCACACCGTGGCTGCCTTGGCCAAGTTGTATTCTGAGCAGGTAGAAAGCATCTTGCCCGGACCACTGGAAGCAATTCAAGCCACCGGCGCAAATCGAATGCAACTGATCGCGTTCGCAGTTGTGCCGCAGATTATCCCGCCCTATATATCGTTCACCATGTACCGGTGGGATATTAACGTTCGTATGTCCACCATCATCGGTTTCGCTGGCGGTGGTGGGATCGGCTTCCTTCTCCAACAAAATATCAATCTGCTCGATTATCGTGCTGCTAGCGCACAGATGATCGCGATCGCCATCGTCGTGGCGACGATGGATTTTGTCAGCTCGACGCTGCGGGAGCGATTTGTATAACGGTTATAGAATAACCCCCGCAATTTAATTCAACAATGTAGGGGCGACCGGCCAGTCGCCCCTACGACGATTCTAGGGAGCAATCATCTTTTTGTATGGAGGATATTCAATGTGGGCGCACCCTTTAGGGTGCACAATGAAACATTTTCTAGACCGCAGCCCTTCGATCCTTCGGCAGGCTCAGGACGAAGCTGGCTCAGGACAAGCGTGGGAGCCGCCTCTACTTTTAACCAAGATGCGCAGGCTACAGCCTGCGGCTACAGGAAAACTATCCTGGATTCAAGGAGATTTACAATCCCCAGGTTGGGGATC
>CP070708.1:1895123-1906072 GCA_020350285.1 Anaerolineaceae bacterium | reverse complement strand
AAGCATTGGACCGGGTGGGCATGCTTGATCTAGGCGACCGACAGATCGGTGAGCTCTCAGGCGGCCAACAACAGCGGGTGTTCTTAGCGCAGGCGCTTGCCCAAGAAGCCGAAGTCGTTCTACTAGATGAGCCACTCACCGGCCTTGACCTGCCCAGCCAGGAGGCGATCTTCACCACGTTGAACGAACTGAAGCAAGATGGTGTTGCGATCATGGTTGCCACGCATGATCTCAACTTGGCTGCTGAACGTTTCGACCTCGTCATGCTGCTTAACCGTCGCCTGATCGCATTCGGCACCCCGGATGAGGTGTACACCCGACCCCACTTGTTTGATGCGTATGGCGGTTCGGTGCATGTGATCTCTGATGAGAGTGGAGCGGTTGTGCTTGCGGATACCTGTTGTGATGGTGAGGAGGAGCACCATCAACATGAGTGAGATCATCAGTTGGCTCACCGAACCCTTCAGTTATGTCTTCATGGTACGCGGCTTAATGGCTTCCATGATTGTGGGCGTCGTTTGTCCCACCTTGGGCACCTATGTGGTCTTGAGGGGGATGGCTTTCTTGGGCGATGCGCTAGCCCACATCATCCTGCCAGGTGTAGTCATCGCCTTCCTGTTGGGGTGGCCCTTGGCCGCAGGCGCGCTTATTGTTGGCGTGTTGGCGGCTTTGGCCATCGGAGCCATAAGCAAACGGGCGGAGATAAAAGAGGACGCGGCGATCGGCATTGTGTTCGCTGGTGCTTTTGCCCTCGGTGTTGCTCTGATCTCACTCCAACGTAGTTATGCCGTTGACCTGGCACACATCCTGTTCGGCGATCTCTTGGGTGTCTCGAGTTCTGATCTGTGGTTGATGGCGGGGCTTGGCACCCTGGTGTTGCTGACGATCTTCGCTTTCTACAAGGAATTCCTGGTCCTCTCCTTTGATCCCGTCTTAGCGACTACCTTGAGGCTTCCGGTTACTTTTTTACAGAACCTGCTCCTGGTGCTGCTCGCTGTCGTGATCGTGATCTCCATCCAATCGGTTGGGGTTGCACTCGTGCTCGCGATGCTCGTGACACCGGCTTCTGCTGCTTATCTGCTAACTCGTCGCTTACCCTACATGATGTTGTCAGCTGCGGGGATCGGCGCCTTCTCCTCATTAATCGGCCTTTACCTCTCATACTATGCCAATGTGGCATCCGGTCCAGCGATCGTGCTGGCGGAAACTGCGATCTTCATCATGATCTTTCTTCTTGCGCCTGAGCGCGGGGTGATATGGTCGCGGCTGCGTGCAAGGCGAGAAGACACGATGGTGTCTTGATTCACTGGCCCGAGCATGCTGTGAGCTTGACGTATATACCCCATTGATAACTTCAACTTCTTTACGATCCTGATTCCCCCATGTGAAGGGGATATGCAATTGCCAACAGTGCTGGATTCTACGGTAGACAGCAGTTGCGCTCGTTGGTGAACTTGATATCATTGAACTGATGGATCGACTTCGAACCTGGGCGCCATTGGTGCCCATCGACTGGATCAACCTAAGCGTTCGGGCTCTCGCTCTGGCAGCCTTACCGCTTGTGGCCGGTCTCTACGGGAAACTATCCAGCCTCCTGATATACCTCCTCGCTGTGTGGTTGGTTTTTACGGTGCTCATCAGCTTGGCTCGAAGGGGTGGCAGGGAGTCGAGGTGGTTGGAGATCGTGACGATCGCCTTCGACATCGGTTTCGCGGTGGCCGCGATCCGTCTCTCCGGTCTCTTGGACAGCCCGCTCTGGTGGAGCTTGTTGATCGGACCCTTAAGAGCTGGTTTGATCTTTGGTTTACCAAGCATGCTGTTGACAATGGGTCTTGGCCTAGCCCTCTTGGCGATGGTGGGGGTGGTCTTAGGCGGAGTTGGCCTTTGGGCGCTGATACCGGTTGGGATGTTCACCGGTGTCCTAATGATTGCCACGGCCATCGTGGGGGCGCTTGCTGTACAGGTGCGACAAATTGCGTACTTGGTTGAAAGGCAGCAGGGGATCGGTTCAAGATCGACCTGGGAGCTTGAGCGCCAGTGGGCGAGGAGGATCTTCGATGCGGCGGCCAATCTCAGCGCGACCTTAGATCTGGAGCTGGTGCTAGACCTTGCCCTCGATACCTGTGCTCAGGCCATTTCCGAAGCAGACTCAGTGGATACGGAATTGGTGAGCGCCCTCCTGCTTTTCACTGACGATCGCTTGTATGTCGCTTCTGCTCGTCGCCTGGATCACGCCGACTGGCGGGTATCTTTGAATGGAGATCAAGGTGTGATCGGAGAAGCGGTAAATGCAGCCGCCCCTCGCCTGTCCGGGAAACCGAGAAGCGACCCTGAATTGAGGCATCTGGCTGCGTTGCGAGATTGCCATGAGGCACTGGTCATCCCCATCGCGTCTACATTGGAGACGTATGGCGTGCTTCTGTTTGCTCATCCCGAACCTCGTTACTTCAGCGTTGAACGTGTCGAGCTTCTCGAAGCCCTTACCCATCAGATCACGATCGCCTTGCAGAACGCCCAACTGTATCGAGAACTGGAACAGGAGAAAGAGCGTATCACTGAGATCCAGGACGAAGCGCGCAAGAAGCTGGCGCGTGATCTGCACGATGGGCCAACCCAGACCGTGGCTGCCATTGCTATGACGATCAACTTTGCCCGTCGGTTGGTCGAACGTGACCCGAAGGCGGCTACGGAAGAACTGCTCAAAGTAGAGACTTTAGCACGCAACACAACGAGAGAGATACGTCACATGCTCTTTACGCTGCGGCCTTTGATCCTCGAATCGAGGGGTTTGGTGGCGGCGCTTGGTCAACTGTCTGAGAAAATGCACGATACGCACAGGCAAAATGTGATCATCGAGGCAGAACCAGAGGTGGCCGACGACCTGGATTTGGGCAAACAGGGCGTGGTGTTCTATATCGCTGAGGAAGCGATCAACAACGCGCGCAAGCATGCCGAGGCGGAGCACATCTGGGTACGCTTGAAGCGCAGGGGTGATCAATTCGTGTTGGAAGTAGAGGATGATGGCGTTGGTTTTAACGTCGGCGCGGTTGACTCCAATTACGAGCAACGCGGAAGCTTGGGCATGGTCAACATGCGCGAGCGTACCGAGTTGGTGAATGGAGAGTTTAACATCAGGTCTTCTGAAGGCGACGGTACATGCATCACCGTGATCGTGCCCTTGATGGAAGCGAGTGTAGAGAGGTTGCATCAACCCGGTTCTGCGAATTGAGGTGATCCGTCAGAGCAGCGACCGAAGTGCAATTAGGAGGACCTGACTCGCGCTGATTTCTCACAGGGCTCTCCATAGGATAACCCGTCTGAGTGGAGAAGTATTTCTGAGTACCCCCGCGATCGTTGGGGGCGCTTTTAGTTATGGCACCCTAGGAGTAACTCGGTGCTTTTAGGAGAGATCCGATTTATGTAGTTTCGATAGCATTGCTTCACGATGGTGTGTCGCTTAAAATGAGAGCGTGTGATGTAGGAGGGTTGTTATGGGTAATGATGATGTTGTTGAGTTTTATCTCTGCCCAAGTTGCCTTACACCCGGTGATTCGCCCGGCTCCTGTTCAGAATGCGGGACGGAGCGTTTGCATTGTTGTCCAGGTAAACGCAACGACCCTTGTCGTCGCCCATTGATCGAAGGCGGCATGGTGAGGACGCGGGCACCCTTGTGGTGGTTACAACATTCGGTTACCCGGATAACGAAGCACACTCAGCAAGATTGAAAGGATACTCACCATAAGCGAGGAATAGATGGAGAAAGAGAAAGTCATCGTCATCGGCTCGGGGCCTGCAGGTCTTACGGCGGCACTCTACACCGCCCGCGCGATGCTCAACCCTTTGGTCATATCTGGGAGTGAACTTGGCGGTCAAATTTCGATCACCAACGAGGTCGAGAATTACCCCGGTTTCCCGGAGGGGATCACAGGGCCAGAGTTGGTGCAATTCATGCAGAAGCAGGCCGAGAAATTTGGCGCCCGCCTCTTGATCGACGAGGTCACGGAAGTCAACTTCAAGGATGGATCCCCGTTCAGCGTTAAGACCCACGGCGACACATTTGAAGCGGAAGCGGTCATTGTCTGCGTGGGCGCGTCACCACACAGGTTAGGCGTGCCGGGCGAAGAGGAGTTGATTGGGCGTGGTGTTTCGTTCTGTGCAACTTGTGATGGTTTCTTCTTCCGCGACAAGAATGTCGTGGTGGTTGGAGGAGGGGACAGCGCGATGGAAGAAGCTCTGTTCCTCACCCGCTTCGCCAGCTCGGTGAAGGTTATCCATCGACGAGATGAACTGCGAGCGGGTGAAACGCTCAAGAACCGTGCCTTTGCCAACGAGAAGATCAGCTTCGTTTGGGACACGGTAGTTGAGGAAATTGTGGGGGACGGGAAGGTGGAAGCCGTACGCACCCGCAATGTGCAGACCGATGAGATCAGTGAGCTATCGACGGATGGGGTTTTCATCTACATCGGTCATTACCCGAACACATCCATCTTCGAAGGGCAGTTGGAGACCGACGACCGAAATTACCTAATTACCGATGATCGCATGATGACCAGTGTGCCGGGTGTTTTCGCTGCCGGTGAGGTCCAGGATCCAATCTTTCGTCAGGTCGCCACCTCGGTCGGTCAGGGTTGTGCAGCGGCGATGATGACCGAGCGTTGGTTAGAGGAGCGTGAATAGCAACGTGAGCAAAGCGGCTGAACTGTCATACAGCGAGCACAGCGGCGGTGACTCCTTAGGAAAGCATCCGCCGCTGATCTTGATTCATGGAGCCGGCGGGAGCAGATTGCATTGGCCACCTAATCTCCGTAGATTGGAGGGCGAATGGGTCTTCGGGCTCGACCTGCCAGGCCATGGTGGATCCCTTGGTGAAGGGGAGCGGACGATTGAAGGTTATGTCGAAGGCGTGTGCTCCTGGATGGATGCCACAGGCTTGGATGTGGGCGTGTTCGTGGGCCATTCCATGGGGGGTGCGATATCGTTGACGATGGCGTTGGAGCAGCCGGCGAGAGTTGCGGCCCTGATCTTGGTGGGGACCGGGGGGCGGCTTCGGGTACACACAACGATCCTCGAGTTGACCTCCAACCCGGAGACCTTCCGTGAGGCGGTCGAGCTGGTTGCATCTTATGCCATCAGCCCTCAGGCGCCCTCGCGGATGATTGAACTGGCCCGAGCGCGGATGTCCGAGACGCGGCCAGAGGTGATGTATGGCGATTTTCTGGCCTGTGATCAGTTTGATGTGATGGATCGATTGGGTGAGATTAGCGTCCCGACGCTGGTTGTTTGCGGCACCGAAGACCAATTAACGCCCCTCAAGTACAGTCGTTTCCTGGTGGATAGTATCCCTGATGGACGCATGGTAACAGTTGAGAGTGCAGGTCACATGGTGATGTTAGAGCAGCCGGGGGAGGTGGCCCAGGCTGTGAAGGGGTTTATGGATGAGGTCTATGGGTGAGGAATCTTGTCCTGGTCGAAGCTATCATAAAGATCTATTCGAGGGGTATATAAAAGGGATTAGGGATCGGGGAACAGGGATCAGGACTTCTGATTGACTATTAACACCTGCCTGATCCCCAATCCCTGATCCCTTTTCATCCCTCCTTCAATCCCAACCTTCTCCTCAAGACCGGCATCAAGGCCTCGATTGCCTTAGATCGATGGCTGAGCTGGTTCTTTTCATCCATGCTGAGCTCTGCCATGGTGCGATCCATCCCATGCACGAGGAAGATCGGATCGTAGCCGAAACCACCGGTGCCGCGTTCCTCGCTGATGATCTCGCCTTCGCAGATCCCTTCAGTGAGATCGATCACCCCCTCTGGGCTAGCAAGCGCGACTACGGCGCAGAAGCGAGCCTTCCACGGTCGAGGGTGGGGGTGAAGCATTTCTAGGAGCACTTGGCGACGGTCAGCGTCGGAGAGGTGTGAGGCACCGAGTCGAGCCGATCGTGGACCAGGGGCACCCTCGAGGACATCAACCTCTAAACCCGAATCATCCGCCAAAGCCCACATCCCACTTGCATGGGCGTAGGCTGAGGCTTTCAACTCTGCGTTGGATGAATAATCTTCACCGGTTTCACTTAATTGGAGGTCTAGGTTTAATGAGGAGGGATCTAGAAGGACCAACCCGGGGATGTCGAGCAGAGCGCGCAGCTCGTGTTGTTTACCCGGATTACCGCTGGCGAGCAGCAATTTTTTCATACTTTTTGACCTCCAGGGCGATGGCTACTCGAACAGTACTTGTATCCAATTTGTAGGCATGACCTATGTTAGATGACCCACATGTTGGGCTATGATGCCAGAATCATGTAAATTATGTTTAGTACTAATGGCTTTTCTTGACCTTCGATTCTAACTATGTTATAATGCGGGCGATTTTTTGGAAACTCGGTTGCCAGGCGGTGCATTCCTGAATAAAAGCCGTCATCCGTTGCGGCTCAATGTCGGTTTCTTGCTCCACAAGAATGTCGGCTATAGCCGCAATTTTGATTTTGATCACCACACCATCCGCGTGGGTGATGATGTAGATGTCACGGGGCTGCGCGGTTCGATTCAACTGACACGAACTAGCCAAGGGGTGTACACTCAAGGCCACTTGCAGGCACGGATCAGCCTCGATTGCGTGCGCTGTCTGTCGACCTTCGACCAGCTCTTAACCGTCAATCTCAATGACTTGTTCCACCACCCCCCGCTTCAAGCGGGGGAACCATCTTTGAGCATCCCCGAAGATGGAATCTTGGATCTCAATCCACTGATCAGGGAATACTTATTATTAGACATCCCCATCCAGCCGCTCTGCCAAGCGGATTGTAAGGGTTTTTGCGCCGAGTGTGGAGGTAATCTGAACGAGAGCGTCTGTGAGCACGAACCGGTTGAAATCGATCCGCGGCTGGAGGCGCTAAAGACGCTCTTGTCGGAAGAGGAATAAGTAAGGAGGGAGATCAGAAAAATCCACCCCCGTAATGAAATCTTTGGACGAGTTGTTTTTAGGAGGGTATGGATGAGTGCTTCGGCGAAAAGGTGGGAGAAACGAGAAGCCTTCGCAAGGTTAATCGAGAAGGGCGATTACCAAGGGTACATAACCACAGAGGACATCATCACCGTCTTCCCCGAGACCGAAGATGCTGAGGAGCGCATGGAACGCCTGCAGGCCTTCTTCCGCGGCGCCGGAATCGAGGTCTATGAGGACTTATCACAAGTGCCACCTCATATGCGGGTGGAGGTCGGACCTGATGACCCCTACACATTCGACCTCAGCGCCATCTCGAGTGACGACACCGTAGGTCTCTATCTGAAGGAGATGGCCCGTGTTCCGCTCCTCAACATCGATGAGGAAGTTGACCTTGCCAAGCGCATTGAGCGCGGCAAGGAGGCCGAAGATCGGCTTTTCAAACTCGACGGAAATTGCTCAATAAAAGAGCGAGATGAACTCCATAGTCACGTGCAGGACGCACGCGCAGCTCGCGATCATCTGATCAAGGCCAACACCCGTTTGGTGGTCAGCATCGCTAAGCGATATATGGGCCGTGGAGTGCCCTTCCTCGACCTGATCCAGGAAGGCAACTTGGGCTTGATGAAAGCGGTCGAGAAGTTTGATTATCATCGCGGCTACCGCTTCAGCACATATGCTACCTGGTGGATCCGCCAAACAATCACGCGCTCGATCGCAGATCAAGGTCGGACCATTCGGGTTCCGGTGCATATGTCCGATCGCATCCGCCGCCTGTACAAGATCGCTCGCCAACTCGAGCAGGACCTGGGGCGTAAACCGACTCCTGAGGAGATCGGGTCGACGATGGGAGTTGACTCGCGTAAAGTTCAATGGATGATGCGCGTCTCTTGGCGACCGCTGTCCTTAGAGAGCCCGGTTGGCGAGGAAGAGGACACCGAATTGGGATCCTTCGTCGAGGATGAATCCACGCCTACGCCCACCCAAACGGCTTATCAGAATTTGTTGCGCGATAAGGTCGAGGAGGTGCTTTCCTCCTTGAGCCCGCGTGAAGCCCGCATCCTGAGGCTGCGTTTCGGTTTACAAAATGGACGACCGTATACATTGGAGGAGGTGGGTCAGAAATTTGGCCTGACGCGCGAACGCATTCGCCAAATTGAAGGCAAGGCCTTGCGCCGGCTTCGTCACCCGCGTCGGGCACGCCAGCTGAGGGACTATTTGGGGTAGCTTGCGGACCATTATCTGTCACTTAAAGAGGCCGTCTCTTGGGACGGCCCCTTTTGTTATTTATCAAATGACCCGCTGAAATCACCCACAACCCGGTCCTTTCCCTAGGAAAGGGAGAAAAAATCCCATTTCCCCTTTGGGGAGAGGGGGATAAATTGATCGGGCGTGGGAGCCCGACCTGCTTCAAAGTAGCGGAAATTGATAGGTTAAACCACACGCATTGGGGGGCGAAAATCCTTGGGCTGCCGCTGTAGCTTCCAGCAACCCTCACTTTGATGATACACAAGCTCGTAAACCTGCTCGCTGGGTGTCATCACCAAAAAGTGCCGCTCGTCTCCCTGCACCCACTGTCTTCCGAGCGATGCCACTTGGTACCGTTTACCTTGATGGAAAAACACTAGCGGGTGGATGGTACCATCGGCCTCGAAACGTGCCTCGACAGCGATGGTCTCGCTCATGTCGACCCCTCAAGGATCTTATGTAGCAACGCCATAGCGCCCTCGGCGGATTGCGCTTTGTTGGCATGGCGATCGCCCTCGAAGATATAGCTTTCAGCCCACTCACCCTCCCGCATGCTCACCGCAACCCAAGTTAACCCCACTGGTTTTTCTGGCAGACCACCTCCGGGACCAGCGATGCCGGTGACGGACAGTCCAATGTCTGCACCAAATACACTGCGAGCACCGCGCGCCATCTCAAGCGCCGTCTCCCGGCTGACAGCGCCGTGCTCATAGAGGGTGTTGTGTTCGACACCCAGAAGCCGTTCCTTGGCTTCATAAGCGTAGGCCACGACCCCGCCCAAAAAATATTCTGATGAGCCGGGAACGTTTGTGATCCGATGACCGAGTAACCCGCCGGTACACGATTCGGCCACTGCGAATGTCAATCCCCTTTCACGCAGTGCCTGGCCTAATACCATCTCAATCGATTCACCCATCTTCTGTTGCCTCCCGGTATTCTTTTCCGGTTGCAGGGTTCGCTCCCTTTGCGGATGCCCACCCCACCCATTCTGTCACGAAGCGCGCCCAATAAATGCCTGTGCTCCAGGTGCTACAGATCATGAGACGCACTCCATTATACTCCCCAGTTGACAGTCAAGTTCACGTTGGGTATGCTTCGAATAATGAGCTACTTTCAAACCTTTGGATCAGAACCAAAGATCTGGTCTGTCATAGATTTGACCCGCTACGTGCGTCAGACGCTCGAAACGGATTACCGTTTGCAGGATCTGTGGGTGATGGGGGAGGCCTTTAACGTTTCACGCCCCTCCTCAGGTCACCTATATTTCACGCTCAAGGATGCGGAAGCCTCGCTACGTTGTGTGATGTGGCGCTCGGAGGTCGCTGATTTGGCAGCCTTACCACGTGATGGAGAGGCGATCGAGGTGCACGGTCGCATCAGCGTCTACGAAGCGGGTGGGCAGTACCAGCTTTATGCCGATGACATCCGACCAGCAGGCATAGGCGCGCTTTTCGAGGAGTTCTTCCGTCTGCGTGACCGCCTTGAGGAGGAAGGCCTTTTTGATCCAGAACGCAAGCGACCACTGCCAGCATGGCCAAAGCGGATCGGAGTGGTGACCTCACCTACAGGGGCTGCGTTGCGCGATGTGATAAATGTCCTTCGTAGGCGGTACCCACTGGTAGAAGTCATCTTGGCGCCTACCCCGGTGCAAGGGGATGAGGCTCCAGCTGGTATCGTTTCCGCGCTGGCTGCGCTCAATACCTACAGCCAACCGGATGTGATCTTGGTTGTTCGTGGTGGTGGCTCGATCGAGGATCTGTGGGCGTTTAACGATGAGGGGGTGGCCAGGGCGATCGCGGCGTCAGAAGCGCCGGTGGTCTCTGGGATCGGGCACGAGACGGACGTCATCATCGCCGATTATGTTGCCGATGTTCGGGCACCCACCCCATCGGCGGCGGCTGAGGTCGCGACCCCGGATCGAGAAGTGTTGGCGGATGAACTGGTGGAGACGCGCAACGCCTTGGAGCGCGCATTCGGTGACAATCTCCAGGAACTGCGCCGTATGCATCGCGACTGGATGGTCAGATTACGCTTTGCTTCCCCACGAGCGCAGGTGGCCAACGCACGACAACGCGTGGATGAAGGGTCGCACCGCATCGAAGCCGCAATTCGACACCAACTAGCTCTTCGCCAATCGGCCGTCGCCGGGTTAAGCCAGACGTTACGCGCAGTGGGACCCGCAGCCGTGATGGCGCGGGGTTATTCGGTTGTAACGCGCGTAAAGGACGGAGCCGTGGTGCGTTCGGTCGGGCAGGTGGAACCCGATGAGGGGATCAATGTTCGCGTGAGCGATGGCACTTTCGGTGCCCAGGTCACCTCGTCCGACGAGAACGACAAACCGCAAAAGGGTGATTGAAGAATTATTATTTCATCACAATAGATGTTGGTGGTGAACGGGGAGGGGAGATGAGTAAAGCCAAACCGCCCGAAGAATTGAATTATGAGCAGGCCTTCGAAGAATTGGAAGCCTTGGTCGAGCGCCTCGAATCCGGCGAGCTAGCTTTGGAGGAATCGCTGGCGTTGTTTGAGCGCGGCCAAGCCTTAGCCGCCCGTTGCAGTGAGTTACTTGAGCAAGCCGAGCTTAAGCTACGGCAACTCGTTCCCGATGAGGCGGGAGGTTATGTGGAGACCGACTTCGAGCTTGAGGAGTGATCGTCGAATTTTAGTGTGGTTTCTTCCGATTTAGCTCTAGGGCATACTCATATACATGGTTTATGTTAAATGATGTAGGGGCGGTTCGCGAACCGCCCCTACGGCGT
>CP070708.1:1881417-1895023 GCA_020350285.1 Anaerolineaceae bacterium | reverse complement strand
GTCCAAGGAAGCGACCATCTCTATGAGAAGCAATCCTATGAGGATACCGTCGCCTTCGGGAATATTCCCTTTGAATGAGATCCCACCCGATTCTTCACCCCCGATAAGCACGTCATCGCGCAGGATCCAATCAGCGATATGGTTAAAACCGACGGGGGTTTCGATGACCTCCAAACCGTATTTATCCGCCAAAGTGTTAATCATCTGGGTTGTGGAGACGGTTTTTATAACTTTACCTGTAAGACTGCGCGATTCAACCAGGTATTTCAATGCCAAGGCCATAATGCGATGTGGATCGACAAATTGCCCTCGACCATCCATGGCCCCAAGGCGATCTCCGTCCCCGTCGGTGGCTAATCCCAATTGACCATGTCCTGCCGCGATCGCACCTGCCAAGGCGCCGAGATAGTGTGCGATCGGTTCTGGGTGGATACCGCCGAAGCCAGGGTTCATCTCACCTCTTACTTCAAAAACCTCACAGCTGCTGCCTTGCAGGAAACCCTTGATCTGACCTCGACCGGAACCATACATCGAATCGACCACCAAATGCTGAGGATTGTCTGCAATGGCGTCGAAATCGATCAAGGTCCTCAAGTGATCGTGATACGCAGGTGTAGGATTGAAACGCTCGATCAGCCCAGTATCGCGAGCTTGATCAAAGTCCATAAGGTTTGGACCTCGCCCGCGTGCTTCATTGTCGTTTAGGTACACCTCTACACGACGACACTGTTCACCCACGGCGGATCCTCCGTACGCAGCTTTGAGTTTGACACCGTTGTACCGAGGCGCGTTGTGGGACGCAGTGATCATCAGCCCGGCGATCGCTCCAAGGTGACGAACTGAATGGGAAACGGCAGGTGTGGGAACATCTGCAGAGGTTAGGTAGACCTTGTAGCCATTGGCTGCCAGAACTCTGGCGGCCTCAACAGCATAGCGATCTGAGAGAAATCGAGTATCAAAGCCAACGACCATCCGCCGTGGATCGGGTTGAGTGCTGACATGGGTTCCGTTCAACCATTCCTCCGATGCGACAGCATCCGCGATCGCTTGTGATACCTGTCTCAGGTTGTGGAAGGTGAAGGTATCGGATATCACAGCACGCCAACCGTCTGTTCCGAAATGGATCGGCATTAGCTCTCCTTTGCATTGGGTTAAGCGCCGGGATTGTAGCAGGCACCCGACAGTCGGTCAACCCAAGAACATATGATAAATAATCCGAGCACCTCAGACACGAGGAGCGGGGATGGTGAATGTAGGTGCGCGGGTATCATCCTCACGCCTCTGTGCTTTACTCGTATATTTTCCTTATTCAGTAGTGTCATCGTATCAACTTCACGGGTGCGAAATTGAAACATACCCTGATAGCTATAAGTTTAGCTGCTGATTCGTCATCACTGATTGTAAGGATGCTCATATGCTTAACTAAGCATATGAGCATCCCACAATTAAATCATTGAGGTTGGTCCCCGTTGGACCGATGACAAGCAAGGATCTAACCGCTTTCAACAGCGGGTAAGCGTCGTTACGCTCCAGCGCGTCTTCGGGGTCCAGATCCATAGCGCGCGCTGTTGATGCGGTTTGACCATTGATAATCGCTCCAGCGGCATCGGTTGGACCGTCAATTCCATCCGTAGCCATCGCCATCACGGCCAGATTTGAGAAACCTTCTATGGCAAGAGCAGCGGCAAGCGCGAATTCTTGGTTGCGACCACCTTTACCGTCACCTTGCACGGTGACTGTCGTTTCCCCTCCCATCAATAGGCACGCAGGTGCTTTTGTATGTGAGAGTAACTTGCCAAATCGTTGTCCTTCAAAGCGCGCCTCGCCTTGGAGCCGGGTATTGATCAGCTTAGGTTTAAATCCCAAACTCGCGGCTCGGTTAGCTGCGGCTTCAATGACGAGTCGATTGGTCCCTACCAAGATATTAAGCGGACGACGTGCTGAGGGCAGAGATACACTTGGACGGTTGAGAGCGGCACGAACGCCTTCAGGCGCTTGATCCCATATCTGATAGAAATTCAAGATATCGGGGGCCGAAAGGGTCCTTTTCGTCCCGTTTTTGTATCGTTTTGAGCTTCGTCTCCACAGAATAGTAGGGCCGGAAGCGATTGCGATTAAACGATCGCCAACGACGTCGGACATGATCAGCGAGACCACGCGTGCAGGTGCAGCCATGCGCGCTAAACCACCACCTTTGATCTGTGAGAGCGCACGTCGAACAGTGTTAACCGATTCGATCGGTGCACCAGAGTGTAGAAGGAGCATGTTTATTGCTTGGAGATCTTCGAGGTTCACTCCCGGTACCGGAAGTTCAAGCATGGCCGAACCGCCACCGGAGATCAAAACCAGAGCCAAATCGTTTGGTTTCGTGTCCTCAAGCATGGATTGAACTGCTGAGCCTGCTGCAAGGCTGCCCTTATCTGGAAGCGGGTGCCCTGCATGGATAGGGGAGATCTTTGAGGGCAATGAAGCGCGAAGATCGGGTGGAACCGTTACTACGCCCTTTACTAATCGGTCACCAAGGATCTCTGCTGCAACGAGGCTCATTGCGTGGGAAGCTTTTCCCAACGCAACGAGGAAGATTCGCGTGGTCGGATGGATCTGGATCTCATGGGATCCTGCGATGAGTGTTGATCTGCGTAGGCTTAGATTACGAGCGACCGCCAGCTTTGGATCAGCGGCAGTTAGGGCTGATTCCCGTATCTCCGCCAAATGATTGATGTGATCCCTAAATTGAGGGCGCATGAATCTCCAATCGCTCATAGAGGAGCTTTCAAGCTAGGGGCTTCTGAGTTCTTCTAATGTGTTACGAGCGGCTTCTGTAGGTGTCACTCCGCCAAGCATGACTGCTTCTAGGGCTGAATGAAGAATGGGCCCGAATGTGGCTAATTCCTCTGCTGTTGGTCGGGACTGAGCAACGGTAACCAGACTGCTTACCAACGCAGCTTCAACATCTTCTGGCCAAAGCGCTAATGACGAGGTCGTCGGAGGGAGCATACCTAAAGCGTAGGTCCAGGGTCCGAGAAACTCCGGTTCTGTGAGCCACATAATGAGCTCAGCTACCATACTTTGGCGTATTGGGTCAGAGGTTACGATCGCCCACGACCAGTTTTCAGCGGGGCTGATTCCTGGCTGAGTACGAGAAGGCAAGGGAATGGCAGCGATTGTCTCTGAATTTCCTTCCGTTAGATACGAACTCAATGGAGCTACGGCGCTTGAAACCAAACCTAACTTGAGGGAATCATATGAGTCAGCTGCTGAGAGGTGCTGGAAGATGGATTGGGGAAGGACTCCCGACACATTAGCGGAATGATAAAAAGTAAACACATCATTCAAGAGGACAGGGTCAAGCGTGGGCATGCCACTGTCATCGTATAGTTGTCCATCAAGTGCCATATATTGAAACAAGGTGAATGCAGCGTTAGGGTCACCCGCTGGAAAGCTGAATTTGGCGGAGGAAGCGAGTAGATCAGACCACGTCGATGGCGCTTCTGGGTATCTGTCAGTTTTGTAAGCCAACACCTCCGCATCGCTGGCGAAAGTTAAACCGAAGAAACTTCCCAGATCATTGGTTGTTGAAATCGCGTGATCATACCATTCGGGAGCGTTAGGTTGCGTCACTAATCCGTCGAGAGGGATTAATAATCCCTTCAAGGCTGCGCTATTGAGAGCGATTGGATCCATTGCGATCAAATCGGGTAGTACGGATGGAGCGACATCGTAGGCAGCCAGTAGGGTTTCCAGAAGCCCCCCAGGTCCTTGTGCAGCCTTTATCCTTACGGTGACAACGATACCGGGGTTGGCCTCTTGAAATGCGAGCAACCGTTCTTCGAGCAAGGAACCAGCTGGTGTGGACGGATCAGGAGCGAAAGTTGGTGTAAGCCAGATGGTTAAGTTTCTTTCTGGGGTCAAGGATGGTTGAAGTGGCTGAGGTGTTCGTGTTGCCGACCCTACTTCCACTGACGGAGTGCTTGGAGTTGTCTGTACAGTGGGTTGGCTGCACGACGTAAGCGACAATATGAATATTGCCAAGAGTAATGTTCTGAGAGTACGCATGCTTACAGGATTATACTGCCCTCTGAGTGGATAATGAAGATAACTTTCTGAGACACCTGCAATGTAGCATAGTAGATTGGGCATGTAGACGCAGTGACCTGGACTTCAAAAACACTCCTATGGCCTTGTTCTCGAGATTTCTTATCTGTGTGGAGATAATGATCATCGAGCTGTGAAATATCAGGTTGTTATTACTCCAAATCGCAGGATCTATTCAAACTGAAGCTCTGTTGGGAAATTCGTCGAGCTTTTCCTGTGGATGATCGCAGCCTGCCACTTTCAAGTGGTGAGGATGAGGCCCCCCAATTTTCTTGTGCTAAAATCGGAGCAGATGATGGTTTCAGAGCGAATTTCACCCATTCTTCAGGGATTACCTGCGAAACCCGGATGCTACCTCATGAAGGATAAATCCGGGCATGTGATCTATGTAGGAAAAGCGATAAACCTGCGTAGTCGGGTACGTTCATACTTCCAACCTTCTGCGAACCTGGGCAAAAAATCAAGCGAAATGGTCTCGCAGGTCGTAGATATCGAGTGGATCGTGGTTGGGTCAGAACTTGAAGCCTTGATCCTCGAGATGAATCTGATCAAACGCCACCGGCCGAAGTACAATGTGCACCTTAAGGACGATAAAAGATACCCGTACATCAAAGTACATTGGACCGATCCTTTTCCCAAGGTAACCGTAACTCGAAGGGTAAAAGATGACGGCAATCGCTATTTCGGACCTTACACCAGCGCGTGGGCGGTGCATAAAACACTGGATGTGTTGCGCAAAATCTTTCCCTTTCTGACATGCGATCGGGTGATAACTGGAGAGGATACTCGTGCCTGCTTGTATTATGACATCAAGCTTTGCCTTGCACCTTGCATAGGGGCAATTGATCAGACGGACTATCGGGCCATGATCAATGATCTGGGTTGTTTTCTCCGTGGTCGAACCGAGCCGATTGTTGGGAGATTAAAGGAAGAAATGGAGCGCGCTTCGGAGGTTATGGATTACGAAAAAGCGGCTGCGCTACGTGATCAATTGATCGCCATCGAGAAGGTGGTCGAAGGTCAGAAAGTCATCACGCAGGACAAGATCGATACAGATGTCATCGCGTTTGCTCGAGATGAGAAGGATGCTTGTGTTCAGGTTTTCTTCATCCGTGAAGGTAAATTGATCGGTCGGGAGTATTTCGTACTGGCGGGGACCCATCAAGCTGAGGATAGCGAATTGGTGGAGTCTTTTGTTAAGCAGTTTTACACCGAAGCGGTGCATATCCCGCGGCGAGTGATCTTGCCCACCGAGATTGAAGAGGCACGCATCATCGAGACTTGGCTGCAATCTCGACAGAACGGTCCTAAAGTTAAATTGTTGGTCCCTCGCAGAGGAGTGAAGAAGGAACTTGTTCGATTGGCTACCGAGAATGCGGTGGAGACTCTCACTTCATTGCGAGCTCGTTGGGAAGCCGATCGC
This sequence comes from Anaerolineaceae bacterium, assembly GCA_020350285.1. GTDB lineage: Bacteria > Chloroflexota > Anaerolineae > Anaerolineales > E44-bin32 > DUEZ01. Next base: position 1,889,505 of record CP070708.1, on the reverse strand, counting down.
AGCAAGCATGTCCAGGCTTTAGCGGAACTTCAAGAAGCTCTAGACCTTCCTGATCCCCTGAACCGAATTGAATGTTACGATATATCTAATCTACAGGGTACAGCGGCCGCGGGTTCGATGGTGGTATTCATACAAGGCGCGCCGAATAAAAAGTTCTATCGTCAGTACACGATCAAAACGGTGAGTGGGCAGGACGATTTCGCCAGCATGGAAGAGGTTTTAGATCGGCGTTTCCGTCGGTGGCAAAGCACGAATGAAAAAGCTCGAGAGCCTGGCGGGAAATTAGATCAAGCATTTGGTTTACTACCTGACTTGCTTATCGTTGATGGTGGGAAGGGTCAATTGGGACGGGCAGCTAAGGTCCTTGAGAAGTACGGCTTATTGCATGAGGTACCATTGGTAGGTCTAGCTAAAGGGCATGAGGAGATTTACCGGCTTAGCGAAACGGATCCTGTGATCTTGCCACGCCGATCAGAAGGGATTTACCTCCTGCAGCGCATAAGGGACGAAGCCCACCGATTTGCTCTACGGCAACATCGAACTCAACGTCGCCGTCAGGGTCTTGCTTCAAGATTGGATGCGATATCAGGAATCGGTCCAGCTCGTCGAAAGGCGCTTATTAAGGCCTTCGGCGATCTGGAGGGAATTCGCAAAGCAGAAGTGGAAGAATTGATCGCCATCCCTGGAGTGACTCGTAGCCTCGCAGAGAGGGTGAAGGCGGAACTCTAGATGGAGCAGGGAATGCGGGTCGTATGGATCGTTGACGATGATGATGAGATGAGCCACGCGGTCAAGCTCATGTTGGAGTTGCTCGAGTTTTCAGTGAAGATCTTTCGAGATGCGAGGACCACCGCGCGCCATTTAATGAGCGGCGATCGCCCGGATGCGATTTTGCTCGATATCAATATGCCCGAGGTGAGTGGGATAGATTTCCTTGAGTTTCTCGGTATGCGAAGCGAATTGAAGGAAATCCCGGTCGTAATGCTTTCTTCAGAGACGACGGACATTCAAGTGGATGAAGCGATAGAGCTTGGAGCGAACGGTTTCGTTTTTAAACCGGTGACGATCGATGAGTTGGAAGAAGCCCTGAAACGGGCAATGGGGGGTGGGTAGCTGGTCTAGATGGGGAGGATTCAATCGTTCATTGGTTTTTTCCCGCACAAGTAGATTCAACAGCGTTGGGGCAGTTCGTGGACTGCCCTTTAGATTGTGGATTTTCTCTAAAGGCGGCTTCCACACCGCCGTAATACCGGGCATGGGAGCCCGGTTTACAAATTCTAGTAGAGGCGGCTCCCACGCCGCCGATTTGCAGTCCTAATTTGTCTTATACTCCCCATCAAGCACTAATAACTACTCCCTACTCACTACCCCACTCGATAACTCCTGCTCCTTCAGCCGCTTGGCAGATCCAGATGGTGGCGTCCTTCCCCACTCGGACTTTATATTCGGCAGTCAGCTCGTGAGCGAATGATTCTGCATGCGCTTGTTCGACCAGGTTAACCGTGCAGCCACCGAAACCAGCACCTGTCAGTCTGGATCCGAAGCAACCCGGCAGGCTGGTCGCAATCTCGACGAGAGCATCCAACTCAGGACAACTTACCTCGTACAAATCCCGTAAACTTGCATTTCCCTCGATCATTAAGGCCCCAAAACTTGAGACATCCCCAGCTTGAAGCTTCTCTACGCCTCTCAGTGTTCGAGCGCATTCACGAACAACATGCTCTGCACGGCGTCGAATAACAGGCGGAAGAAGATGTTGATGGGTCTCGAAATCCTGAACCTCGACGTCGCGTAGAGCGGTAATATTGGGTAAGTGATCAGAGAGGATGCGAACCGCTTCTTCGCACGCCGCGCGCCTTTCGTTGTAAGCGGAATCCCCCAAAGTACGTCGGACGGTCGTATCTGCTATGACCAGTGCTACATTCTCCGGTAACGGTACCGGCTCCCACTCAAGCGTCCGGCAGTCAAAGAAGAGCGCATTACCAACAACGCCGTGCATACTTGCGAACTGATCCATCAGACCGCTATTCACGCCTACATACTGGTTCTCTGCACTTTGGCAAAGCTGAGCAAGGCTCATGCGGTCTGCCTGCCATCCAGTGATCGCTTCCCAGGTGACCGCGAACGCAACCTCGACGGCAGCTGAGGACGAAAGACCAGATCCGACGGGGACCGTGGACGTAAGCGCGGCATCGAAACCAGTAAGCGTCAGATTATTTCGCTGGAGCGACCATGCAACCCCTGCTGGGTAGTGAGCCCATTTGGGAAGCGGACGGTTTTTTATATCGATCTTGTCATCCAATTGATGGATGTTGAACGAAACACTCTCATCTAAATCGAGGGCATGAATCGTTGCTATGTCCGAAGAGGATGGGCGAGCAGCGAGCCAAGCATAGCGATCGATTGCGACTGGCAGCACCCAGCCATCATTGTAGTCCGTGTGCCCACCAATGAGATTAACCCTTCCTGGGGCATAAGCGATTAATGTTGGAGGCTGCTGATAGATATTCGCAAAGCTAGATAGGAGATGGTCGGGTGGGATCATGGTTCTGACTCCAGTAGCGTGGGTGGGGGATCAAGCAGTATCCCCAAACGTGTTGCAGCAGAGCGCAGTCGGGAAAGATCACCTTCATGAACGGTCACGGTTGTCGGACCGAGTACCTCCCCCAGATAACGAGCTGTGGTCCGATCCCCTTGCAGTTCGAGCAACACCTCAGGGCTACGCAATTGCAAGATCATTTCACTCCGAAAGTGCCCCTCTGATCCGTGCGATTCCCATCGTTCTAGCGCTTTTTTCAACGATGTCGGCAGTGTTTCACCCCCTGCAGATTCAAGGATAGTAAACACGTGGCTTAACTCGAGACCTTGGTCGAACGCCTTCTTGAGTCCTACGGGCGTCAGGCGATAAGAATAATTATCATCATCAATAGGTTCCCAGGAGGTGAAGCGTGCGATCTGATAGCGTAAAGCACGTAACGCACGGCGGGGCACGAAGATCCTGCCATCTGAATGGATAGTCGCGGAAGCTGTACTCTCCTTAATCGTTAGATGTGTTTCCGGATCGGAGAGAACAGCTGCAGCTGGCGTGAGTCGAAAAGTGGTGATCTCTCCCTCAAGAGTCGTTCTTCCCAGATCAGCGATCCCGAGCCAATGCATCGGACCCGTGATTAGATAGTAGAGCAAAGCGCCTTCGATGGCGTCCCAATATTCGAACCCGCGCAAGAAGGTCCCAGTTCTGATGTCGCGTAAATACCATGAATCGAAGTCCCCAGCCGGTCGTTGAAATCCGGGTTGCTGATCTCGGATCGTTGCGATGAAGCTACTTAAGTCCCACCAAGATCGCAACGGGATTTGAGTGATGTATTCGAGCACAGTTCGACGGCTGGGGAGAGGATCGTTTGGCCATTCCTCGCTCGTGTATGTCAAATGAGGGACATGTGCGAGCTCGTTCCAGGCTGATGACCGCTTCCAAGCCAGGATTAACCTTCGTAAGGCTTCTGTGCGCGGTGTATCGAGGTACGACCGCACCGATTGGGGATCTGGTTGCAAAGAAGGTTGAATCAGGATCCCCTCTTCGCGCAGTAAGGTTAAGAGCAGGTTCAGACTCTCGGGTTGGTGGAGGAAAGGCGACACGGCTTCAAGCCGGGCTCGTGCTGTGTCGCCATCATCGCCTGGATAACGCCGTAAGGCGGCAAGGAGAGTCGTCGCATCGTCCACTGCAACTGAGGTCGCTGGGAGCGAAATGGGAGGGGGATCGATTGACCCTCCTGGTGATCCAGAATGTTGTGCTGGGGCAGGTACTGGCAGCAGCGCTTCCAAATCTGATGGGATAAAAACAAATTCACGTGGACCGGATGGGGTATCGATGAATGCGCGTGCGATCAAGCCGCGATACCAGAGGGACTCTATAGGCGAAGCGCTGTCGCGCCATGGCTTCTCACGATCGCGACGACCTGGTCCCATTTCTCGAAATGGACCATAGCGACGCACGAAATCTGATAGAGGCGCGCGTCCACCCATGTGAAGTAAATGATCGAGCGCTTCACGGATGGCCGGAGGGAGGCTTTCGGTGATCTCTGTCACAGTAGCTGGATCAAGCATTGTTCGCGCTATAGCCTCCGCAGCCTGTCGCGCAGGCCCTTGCGGGAGGTCAATTCCCCATAGTTCTGCAACGATCCGCAAATGTCCCAGATCATAATCCTGGAGTGTGTGCAGAAGTGATCGCATAGGTTTCTTATCACTTAAACTGCAATTGAGGTGAATGAGATGAAAAGGTCGAACCTCAAGGTTGGAGCTTACACGATCATCTTTAATTCACTGGGCAGGATTTTAACGTGGATATCCTGCACATCGGAGCTGAAGCCGGCGAAGACCTCACCGTCTGTGTGAATCGTGATCGGTCTTTCAGAAGTTAATTGAAGTTCTCGAAATGTGCCCAACCGAACCTGTTTGAAACGACCGTGGGTGCCTCGCATCACCTCGGGAACCAAACGCAGCATCATAGGGCGCGAGACCGACTCTACCATGGCGTAGTTTAACACACCGTCGTCCGGTACGGCGCCAGGTGCCACAAAGAAACCACCCCCTTCGCGCGGACCATTGCACAAGACGATCATGAGCACATTCTGCTCGATAGTCTCTTCATCGGTGATGATCTTCATGAGAGGTGCGTCATGATTGCGAAGGATGGTCAAGATCACGGCCCATAAGTACATCATAAAACCCTGGAGGCGCGTGATCTTACGTGAGTGGATCGTAGCGGAAGCGTCAAAACCAATGCCGAGTGTGTTGTCCCAGTATTCTGTCCGTCCGCTAGCATCGGATATTTGACCTATATCAATCGTTTTTACCTCCCCATGAAACACACGCTCCATCGCAATATCAACATCTTGCCGTACACCCACATTGGAACTGAAATCATTGCCTGAACCCAAAGGGACAGCGGCAAGCGTCGGTCTCTTCTCGGCAGGGATACGCATCAGACCATTCACGACCTCGTGAACGGTGCCATCGCCTCCTAAAGCGGCGACGACATCATATCCTTCTAAGGCGGCCTGCTCTGCAAGTTCAGTTGCATGAGTCGGGTATTCGCTTGACGCCCACGAGGCGCCTCCATGATGTTCGATGATCGCTTGTAGTGATGAAGCGATGTCCCAGGCACGACCACGGTCCGCGTGTGGGTTAAAGATTAATTTAATGCGTTGACTCATGGCGAGGTTTCCTTATTGGATCGGATATATTTCATGAGTGGTCTCCTTGGTGTTTATCGAATGGGTGTGGTGATTATAAAATAATCCCTCAGTTATGATTGAAGATGATTTCTTCCGTAGTACTTTTTTTAAGCGAGTCGTTCATTGACTTACGCGTAATGGCTGTATAAATTGTTGGTAGACTGAGTCCCAGGGCACCAAAGGACTGCTTGTCATCATCGGCCGTGGCTAGCTCCGGCCAAACGACCTGAACCCCTTGGAAGAAGAGGTCAGGAAAAAGATAGCGCCGACTGGTCGGAGAAGCGCCCTTCCGTTACGGTTGAACGATGATAGACATCCCGGCAAGAGCGGCAGTGCCGGCCGTCCGGAGGATGGCAGGGGGCTCATCCTTTTAATCGATATCTCCATCCGGTTACTGTCCTCTACCCTATGTTCCACTAGAATCCAATTTCCTCGAAGAATCTCTCAGGACAAGGTTTTAGAGCAGGTGCTCAACGCGCGCTTTATAGAATACATATGTAAAGTAACGCGAAGAACATGCCCTTCATTGCTTCTAACCCCAAGCGGGGTAAGGAGTTGTAGGAATACTTGGATCAATCGAGTTCGATCAATTCGGAGAAGGCGTCGTCTGGAGGGCTCTTTTGAACCCTGAGTTTCATCCAAGCGGGGATGATAGCCAAGCTTCCAACGATAACGGTGATAAAGAACGGGGCTTTGGGATTGATAGCGTTCCAAATTAAGCTGCCGATCCAGGGGAAGGGTAAGACGAACAGGCTTAAACTCGTAGCGATAAATGCATAGGTGATTCCTCTGAGTCGTGAAGGAACACCTTTGGCGACGAGAGAATTTAGTGCCGGACTCAGCACTGCACCACCTAATCCTAACAAGATCCAGGAGAAGGTAAATCCCCAGAAGCTGGAGGATAGAGCGAAGACGAGCCGCGAGAGGATCACCAGGATGAGGCCGTTAACGACGGCAAACCGTTCGCTGGTCTTGTCTATGAGTACACCTGCCAGAGGACCAACTGCAACCCACGCGATACCATGGATGCCGTCTATTAAACCGACAGCCTGCTTGCTGAGGCCAGCGATGTCACTCAAGTATACGGGCATTAAATCGAATGACATTTTAGAGGCGATATCATATACACCGTCTGTGATTAATATCCAGGTGATAAGTCCTCCGGATGTGACAAGGATGAAAATCTCACTTAAGGAGCTTCGAAGGGTGCCCAAACTTGGCTTCCCAAGAGGTGTTGAGGCTGGTTTATCCATGGTGAGGGTTAAAGAAAGAAAGATGATCGTCGCCACACCGAAGGACATGATCGCAGCGATGAACATCCACCGGTATCCAAGGTTTTGCGCCAGCAGACCTCCATAAAGAGGCCCGATGATCCACGCTATGTTGCGAACGGTCTCAGCGATGCCGAAGACGCGACCAAGCCTCTCTTCATCAGTGTTGTCCGCGATGTACGCTCGATAGGAGGGGTAGATCAACGCTCCCGCAATCGCAAGAAGTGCAGGCCCCAACAAAGCTACCTGCCAGGAAGTAGCGATCGCATATGGGACATAAGCGAATGTTCCAGCGAGACTGCCCAGCCAGAGCGCTCTCAACCGCCCTATGCTGTCCGATAGCCACCCACCTATAATGCGCAGAATGAATGGGTAAATCAATGAGATGGTGAAAAATAAGCCGACCTGACGGATATCAGCACCAAGCTCACGTAGGAAAATCGGCACCTGCACTATGGTCATTGCGCGCGTGGCTTCGGCGAACGCGATTCCTACGAGGAACAACGCGAGAGGTAAGGATATCAGTGGCCGCTTAGGCGTTTCCTGCATCGGATCTTTGAACGGTTCCTATACGTGTTAGATATCCATATTAAGCGAAGAAGCAAAGCCTCAAGGACTAGATCGGGCAAAAGAGATCGCCCAACATGAGCAGTTATTGTCCCACTTATGTGATTGAGTGACAAGGATGACGTGTTGTTGGATGTGGTTTGTCGCAGTGGTTCGTGCTTTTAAACTTTGGTTTTTGATCTTGGAACGCTCTAGCTTATAAGATTAGCTCCACGTGAGCTTCTATCTCGCGGGGGATTTTATGTCATTGCGAGCCCTCCTTCGACAACCCTTCGGCAGGCTCAGGACATGGCTCTGGACAGGCTCCGGGGCGAAACAATCTCCTCAATGATAAGTTTGCTTCGTCGCTTTACGGCTCCTCGCAATGACAGATTGATGGAGGCTTTCTCACAAAGACATACCCGGAAACTCTTCCAATCATCGACCAGGAGAGTGGCTTTTAAGATAGCACCATTTCCGAAATTACATCTGTCGATGTTCCATACCGACCGAAAAAAGAACTACCCGTTCATCTCCCCCACTTAAATTACCTACAGATCGTGCTTATCATCTAGCTTCATTCGTTAATGCTGAGTAATTGCCGCAGCTCTGAGATGGTTTGTTCTGGATCTCTGAAGAGAATCGTGTGCATGCCAATCTCGCTCGCAGCTTTGATGTTTTCAGCAAAGTCATCGATGATCACGGATTCTTTGGGGGTGACACCAAGACCATCAAGAGCCAGGTGGAAGATCCTGGGATCAGTTTTTGTCACGCCGACTTCAGCTGAGATCACGATGTGGTCGAAAGCATCAGCTGCCCGCCTTTTGTTTTCAAGCCAATGACGGGCCTCGGGCCATGCATTCGAAATCACACCCGTTCGGTAAGGGGGTCGGAGACTTCGGATGAAGGCAACCAATTCCTCATCCACTTCATCTCCGACCGTAAAGTCATGCTGAAGTTCAAGGCGATCACTTTCGGGAAGACCGAAGTGATTGAGGACCCAGGTCCAAACATCATCTGCGCTGGCTTGTCCTATCGAA
>CP070708.1:1878642-1881317 GCA_020350285.1 Anaerolineaceae bacterium | reverse complement strand
GGCGATGAACATCAGCACGCCTGCTGAGAGGGTAATTTGTGCCAAGTGATATGTGATCATTTCCAGGGAGCGTCCACCTATGTGCGGTCCTACAAAGCGATTCCATGCAATCCCTGCGTCGGAGGTGAAGAAGAGTGTCCCTCCAATAGCCATCAACCAACCAGCAGCCTTTGGCCATTCAGGTCTTAAGAGTGTTCCCGTAGCTGACCACAAGGTTAAACCCAAGAAAAAAGCGTAAATCACCACGGGGACGACGAGAGCAGTCCTTCCTGCTACTCGCATACTAATCACGATCCTTTGAAGGATCATCACAGCAATGGCAACCACCACGAGCGCGATGAGAAGAGACGTCCAATTGAGAAAAAAACCATTGAGGTTAAACGCGATGATGTAGCAAATATGTGCAAACAAGAACGCGATCAACCCCTTAAGAAAGTGATCCCCCGGAAGCATGAGGAAAATGTCACCCGCAAGTGATAACACCAACCCGCCTAGAAACCACCATCCCAATGAGGGAGGATCACTTGGCAATCGGTACACAAACCACAAGATCAACAAGATCAACGTGGCAGGTTTGGCCACATATTCCAGTTGTTTTTTATCGAGTGTAACAGCGATCCAATCTAGAATTGCGAAGGCAAGGCAAAGAATGAATAAAAGCGTCATCTATCGTCTCTCGTTCCCAACTCTCGATGAGCATAGAAGTTAGATGTCGATCTCAAAGCTGTCAACGTACAGAGATCTCTAATGAAGTAGCGAATCTACAACTTCGTGACTCAACTTTATCCATGTGGGTGTGATCTCTAACGTCTATTCTTCAGTTATCTCTGAAGATCCCAGACGCTCATGGATACGGGAAGCAATGTCCCGCGCGCGTTGTGGTGCGGTTCCTACGTAGGATTGCGCATCGAGCAGCTCTCGTATACGTGCGGGTTGCAGATACTGGAGTATCGTAGTGTCAGCTGCAAGCTGATCAGGCAGAGGATTGGGCTTGTCACTTTGGATCATCTCCCAGGCAGACATACTGTGCTCCCGCAGCCGTTCATGCATTGCCTGACGGTCGGCACCGGCACGAACCAGTGCCGTCAGAACACGTTCAAGAGCAGCGAATGGTCCAAACCGCGTAAGCTGATCCCTTATGCCGACTTCGTCTACTTCCAATCCGGTTACGATTTCTAGCGCTGTGTGGAGCATCTCATCGCAAGCTAGAAATGCCTCAGGGATGAGGCTTCTGCGACTGGCTGAGTCATCCAATGTGCGTTCGAGAAGGTTGGTCGCATAATTATGCCAAGCGATGCTCACGCTGGCTGCTACCTGACGGGCTAATGAGCAGATTTTCTCAGCTTTGACCGGATTTCGTTTGAACGGCATCGCACTGGATCCAACCTGGAATTCACCGAAGGGTTCAGCTGAGGTTCGAAAACCTGGAGATTGCATCAGTCTGAGATCAAAGGCAAATTTATGCATCGTAGATGCCAGACCAGCCAGATGGCAAACCAGGGTGTAGTCTTGGAGGCGGGGATAAGTTTGAGTTGTGATCGGATAAGCCTCGATGTCGAGCGAGTCCATCACTGTCGCCTCGAACATTTCGGGGGTGATGGTTGAATCGGTGAGCATCTCGACGAAGGTAGCTTCTGTACCGACAGCGCCCCGGATGCCCTTTCCCCTCAAGTTCAGACGCAAGCGAGCCAAAGCATTGAAGTGGGCTAACAGATCTTGAGCATAGCCACTAAGACGGTATCCCAATGTCGTTGGCTCGGCTGGTTGTAGGTGGGTGTAGCCCATAATGACTAAATCCGCCGTGGCTTCAATACGTTCGGCAAATTGAAGCAGCAGATCTCTGAGTGGTCCTAGCAGGATGGCAAGCGCTGCTTTTTGCCGGACGATATCCGCGTTGTCTTGAACATCAGCGGAGGTTAAGCCCCAATGCAAGACCCCACCTGCGAGTGGGCATTGTTCAGCGAAGGTCTTAAGTTCGGCCATCAGATCGTGTCCAATTTCCCTTTCGATCTCGGCCGATCGTTTGAGATCGATATCCAGCGCATGTGCTTTGATCTCATCGATCAGTTCGGGGGAGATGAGATCGGCGGTGGCCTGGGCTTCAGCTACAGCGATCCAAACACGACGCCAGGCACGACGCTTCGCTGTTTCAGACCATAAAGCGCGCATCGTGTCGGAGCCGTAACGGATGGTGAAGGGCGATTGATATGTCATGGTTTCTCAAGAAGGTTCATCTGAAGGTTGTAGGCTATCAGTGTCGGTGGTTGATTCATGGGTTTCTTTCACAGCCTCGAGTCGTTTCTCCGCGAGGGTGATGTACTCTTGATTGATCTCATACCCTACATAATGTCGATTGGCCTTATAGGCTGCGAGACATGTGGTCCCGGAACCACAGAAGGGATCGAGCACCACATCATTATGAAACGTGTAGAGTTCGATTAAACGGCGCGGCAGTTCTTCGGGAAAAGGAGCCGGGTGTCCAACCTGCTTTGCTGAGACAGCTGGAAATTCCCACACACTTTTCGTCCAAGTCAGAAAATCATCCTTTTCAATTGTACTTTCCCGGTTTTGTGCGGGACGTGAGAACGAATCCTTTGAGAAGACCAGGATGTACTCATGTACATCTCGTAAAACCGGATTGCTCGCTGAAAGCCAGGACCCCCATGCGGTCGATG
>CP070708.1:1873384-1878542 GCA_020350285.1 Anaerolineaceae bacterium | reverse complement strand
TCCAAGACCGCTTGGGTCCAAATCGGGTAGGACCTTTTGGAATACTGCAAACGGTCGCTGATTTGGTCAAGTTGATCACAAAAGAGTTGATCGTCCCTGTCGGTGCTGATCTTGGACCTTATAACCTTGCACCCCTGCTCGCAGTGATGTCAGTTGTGGGGTTATGGGCGGTGGTTCCTTTGGCACCAAAACTGCTGGGCGCTGACATCAATGTCGGCGTTCTTTATATCGTATCGATCGGTGCAATTAGCACCCTCTCAATCATGCTAGCTGGCATATCTTCGAACAACAAGTACGCACTACTCGGTGCCTTCCGGTCAGTCGCTCAGATGGTCTCCTATGCCGTTCCCATGGTCTTGGCTCTGATCGTCCCGACATTGTTGGCTGGTTCGATGGGCATGGTAGAAATTGTCGAAGAGCAGCGTTCAATATGGTTTCTGGTGATTGCGCCAGTGGCAGCGCTGATATTCTTTATCAGTTCCATCGCTGAGGTTGGACGAGCTCCCTTTGACTTGCTAGAAGCTGAGTCAGAAATCGTGGCTGGCTTCCATATCGAGTATTCGGGTCTCCGATTTGGGATGTTCTTTGTGGCGGAGTTCCTTCACGCATTTACTATATCTGCTTTAACAACGACGCTATTTCTGGGTGGCTGGCAGGGGCCAGGCGCAAGTGAGTATCCGTTGTTGGGTCTGCTGTACTTCAGCATCAAAACTGCCTTAGTTTATTTCGTGGGCATCTGGATCCGTGGATCATTTCCCCGCATCCGTATTGATCAGATGAACCAATTGAATTGGAAATTTATAACTCCTCTGGCTCTCGTCAGCTTGATGGTCACCGCTGTAGTTGAGAAACTCGTTGTTGATATGGGTTTGATTCGTATTGGTGCGCATCTAGGGGCAAACCTGCTGATCCTCATTTTAACGCTGGGAGCATTGAGGGCTTATGCTCGTGTGGAAAGGAAACGTGTCGGTGGCTTTGGGAGTACACAAGCTCAATCGACACACCAGAGCCTAAGCACAGATTAAGAATCAGGATGGAATTGAGTTATCGATGACAACTACGCAATTCGTGTTCCTCATAACAGGTGCGGTGACCTTAGGAGCGGCGCTGATGGTTGTCCTCAGCCCGAGGTTGGTCCATGCTGCCTTGTGGCTCATTTTATCGCTGGCAGGAACGGCGGTTCTTTTTGTACTGCTCGAGGCCGGCTTTCTTGCGGTGGTACAAGTGGCGATTTACATCGATGCAATCGCGATCTTGATCATCATCGTCATCATGCTAACTCGCCGAGTGATGATACGCGGAGATACACAAATAACCCGCAATTGGTGGTTGGGAGCGATATCGGCGCTGATTCTTTTCGTGGGACTTCTCATTCTCCTCAACATGATGCCGATAATGGCAATCGATACGTTACCAACAATTGCTGATGCAGATCAAACGCTTAAAGATCTGGGTCGCTCGCTTGTGGATGTGGATCGGTTTATCTTGCCGTTTGAAGTTGCTTCAATCTTGCTTCTGGCAGCCCTCATTGGCTCGATCATGATCGCCTGGCCTCTAAGCGGTCAAGCAGAAAGTGAGGGTGATCAATGATCCCACTTTCTTGGTACCTCATATTGGCTGCAGGACTTTTCTGTGTTGGCCTTTATGGAGCGTTAGCGCGCCGTAACGCGCTTGCGATCTTGATGGGCATCGAGTTGATGCTAAACGCAGTAAACCTAAATCTGGTCGCCTTTTGGCGTTACTTGACCCCAAATTTAATCAGCGGTCAAGTTTTTGTACTTATCGTCTTAGCTGTAGCCGCTTCAGAGGCTGCAGTTGGTTTAGCGCTCATTATCTCAATCTATCGTAGACGCTCGACGGTAGCGGCTGAAGATATCGACATGATGAAGTGGTAGGAAATACCTGATGCAACCAGAAATCCTCGCATGGCTCATTCCACTCCCCCCGATCTTGGCCTTCTTCTTGATCATCCTTTGGGCATATCGAAATAATCGTTTAAGTCACTCCATCGCAGTTGGTTCCATGTTGATTTCTTGGGGATTGGCGATGGTGTTATTTTGGGTCGCTATAAAGGCTGAAGATCTCGGTCATCATCCCATCGTATCCTCGATCCCTTGGCTTCCTACAGGCGAAACCTCGCTTCATTTTGGGATACTTATTGATCCTCTGAGCGTTGTGACGTTGTTCTTTGTCGCTTGGACCTGCCTGGCGATTTTCCTCTACAGTGTTGGCTATCATAATTTTGGCAAAAAGCGTGATCCTGACGATCGACCGGGTTTGCCCCCTAAAGCAGGTGGCATCGAACCGATGTACGCGCGTTTCTTCGCTTTCATCTCCCTTTTCGCCTTCGGTATGTTGACATTGGTCGTCTCGGATAACTTACTGCTTCTCTTTATCGGTTGGGAGATCATGGGGTTATGTTCCTACCTTCTGATTGGTTTTTGGTACGGCAAACCCTCCGCCAGAGATGCCATGGTCAAGGCCTTCATCACCACTCGCATTGGTGATGTCCTCATGCTGCTCGGTTTAGCCTATCTGTACTCCGTAACGGGGACTCTTAACTTCCGAGACATCTTATTTGATGAGCATGTTTTGCATACCCTAGCTGAAACCCCGTCCATCATCGGAGGGCTTTCAACTGCTGGATTGATAGGAATTCTTCTGTTCTTTGGAACTGTAGGAAAGTCAGCACAATGGCCGCTCCACGTCTGGTTACCGGATGCCATGGAAGGGCCGACACCAGTTTCAGCCATGATCCACGCCGCGACCATGGTTTCTGCCGGTGTTTATCTTGTGCTGCGTTTCTTTCCCTTATTAACAGCTGGTTGGCATGAGGGAGCTTCACTCACCCCAACCATGCTCCTTATTGCTGGTGTTGGCGCATTTACTGCCTTGTTCGCCGCTACGATCGCTGTAGCGCAGGTGGATATCAAACGCGTTCTGGCGTATTCAACCATCTCCCAACTTGGCTATATGATCGCCGCGGTAGGCATTGGAGCTTTTGTCGCCGGTGCGTTCCATCTCATAACCCATGCCTTTTTCAAGGCTTTGTTATTCCTCGGTTCAGGATCAGTCATTCACGGAATGGAACATGGTGTCCATCACACCCACGAACATGTCGATGCACAAGATATGTTCAATATGGGCGGCTTACGGCGCAAGATGCCGATCACATTTTGGACTTTTTTGATTGGAGGGTTTGCACTCTCTGGCTTCCCTCTTGTGACGGCTGGTTTTTGGTCGAAGGATGAGATCCTGGCGGATGCTTATGGCCATGGTTATTTGTTGGTGTTCATCACACTGGCTTTGGCAGCGTTGCTTACGGCCTTTTACACTATGCGGCAAATCAGCTTAACTTTCTTAGGCCAACCACGAACGGACGCTGCTAAGCATGCTCACGAGTCGGTATGGACGATGACCCTGCCATTGGTTGTGTTGGCCGTCTTTGCTGTTGGAATTGGATGGGTGGGCATCCCGGAACATTTCCCCCTGGTAGGCGGAATAATCCCCAACTGGTTCCATGATTATGTGGGTGGAACGCTGATTGAACATCCCCATGCCTTGGACTTTAATCCTGTTCCTCTATTGGTCTCAATCGGTGTGGCGTTAGGTGGTTTAACCATGGGTTGGCTTGTCTATCGTCGCGTTCCTGCTGGTGTTCCTGATCCACTCCAAAGGTGGTTAGGGCCGATCTACACTGTGTTGAAAAACAAGTATTACTTTGATGAACTGTACCATTTCCTATTCGTACGCCCCGCATACTGGTTTGCTGAGACCTTCACATACCGCTGGATCGATCGAGGTTTGATTGATGGGTTCTTACACGCCGTAGGTCGAGCAGCATTGAGGGTTGGATCATTCCTGCGTAACGCTATCGATCTGCCAATCGTTAACGGCTTGGCAGATAGGTTTAGCGAAGGTGTGAAATGGGCAGGGAGAACGTTCCGGGTTATCCAGACTGGGCGTGTACAGGAGTATTTAATCATCGGGCTAGTCTTCACTGGACTCTTACTGTCCTACTTTCTGCTAGCTCAGCCCTAGGTGGATACGGTTAGAGAGTTGGTCTTATGGGTTTCATAGAAAATCATCTTCTTTCGCTGATCCTCTTCACCCCGACATTAGCGGCAGTTGCCCTACTGTTTCTGCCTCGTGAACAATTGAAGACGATTCGATGGTTTGCATTCATCTCAAGCCTGATCCCTTTGGGATTATCGTTGTGGTTATGGTTTGCATATGATCCCACACTACAGGGCTACCAATTTGTCGAATCTGCCATCTGGTATGAAGCCATTAACTCGAGTTATCACCTCGGTGTCGACGGTATATCAGTACCGATGGTGCTGTTAACCACACTGCTTACCCCACTCGCGGTATTGATCTCGTGGAATATAAAAGAGAATGTGCCTGCCTATATGGCGCTTTTCCTTTTCCTCGAGACCGGGATGCTCGGTGTATTTATGGCGCTCGATTTGCTCCTTTTCTTTGTTTTCTGGGAGATCGGCTTGGTGCCGATGTACTTCTTGATCAACCAATGGGGTAGCGGCAATAAAGAGTATGCATCCCTCAAGTTCCTCATTTACACCATGGCCGGTTCACTGGGACTGTTGCTTGCAATCCAATTGATCGGAGTCGCCTCCGGCACCTTCGATCTGATCCA
Source organism: Anaerolineaceae bacterium (assembly GCA_020350285.1). Lineage (GTDB taxonomy): Bacteria > Chloroflexota > Anaerolineae > Anaerolineales > E44-bin32 > DUEZ01. The sequence goes on along the minus strand of CP070708.1, from coordinate 1,873,885 downwards.
AATTACTGAGACGTGGGTATCACTCGATCAACCACTTACCTTGCTGGGATTACCAATTACATTATCTATCGGTGCTGTGAAAAGGATCGCCTTCTGGGCATTTGTCATTGCATTTGCCATTAAAGTGCCTATTTGGCCTTTTCATACATGGTTACCTGATGCTCACACTGAGGCACCGACAGCTGGTTCGATGATCTTAGCAGGGGTGCTCCTAAAGTTAGGCGCCTATGGATTTTTAAGGATGGTTTTGCCACTCTACCCCTTGGAGGCCAAAGCTTATGCGGGTGTGTTAGGCGCACTTGCGACCTTAGCGATTATCCTCGGAGCTTTCGCATCATGGGGCCAGGATGATTTCAAGAGGCTTGTGGCTTACTCGTCTGTGAATCACATGGGATTCGTCGTGCTTGGTATAGCTGCTGCAGCCTACGCTCACGGCACATTATCGAGTGCAGATGCGGTGATCGCCCTCAATGGCGCTGTGCTTCAAATGTTCAACCATGG
>CP070708.1:1863435-1873284 GCA_020350285.1 Anaerolineaceae bacterium | reverse complement strand
CCCAAAGCGTCCGTTCCTAAGGGAGGATGTTGTGTGGGAGATAATAAGGGTTCGGATACGGGTTGCCGAGGGTTCGTATCCAAGAACAGCGGAACAAGGATGCTCACCCCCAATACAAGGATTAACCAACCCACAGATAAAACCACAGACAGGTGACCTCTCATGTCACCCTCCGCAGCCGAGGGTCTATCGTAAAAGCAAGGATGTCGGCGAGCATATGACTGGTTGTGTAGAAGATCGCAGCCAGAGCGACCAACCCCTGTGCGATAGGATAATCTCCTTGCAGGATGGAGGTGACCAAGAGACGTCCAAGACCTGGCCTCGAGAATACCGTTTCCGTTACAACTGTTCCGGCGAATAAAAACGCAGCCTCCAGAGCCATCAGGGATACAACGGGAGGCAAGGCCGGTCGGAGGGCATGCCAAAGCAGGCGGAAACCGTACCCGATTCCCCTTGCTCGAGCCGCTAGGATGTAAGGTCCTTTCATCGTCTCCTTTAACCCAGCCTGAACCACGCGGGCGATCGCTCCTGCTGAAGCAAAACCAAGCAGGGAAGCAGGGAGGATCAAGCGCCTCAATGTGCCATAACCTAGGATCGGCATTAGACCCGAGAGTTGTCGATACATAATCAACCCAAGAATGCCCGTAAATGCGATCGGAAGAGCTGTGGCAAGCCCTGCGGTACTCGCCGCGAGTTGTCCCAGCGATGTATTCTCTTTCCATGCTGAGATCACGCCAAGTGTTAGCCCTATAAGAAGTGCGAAACCCAGTCCGGTTAAGGCGAGTTGTGCCGTTGCCGGGAGCTGTTCTGTGATTACAGTGCTTACAGGTCGACCGGTGTAGAGTGATGTTCCTAGATCCCCGCGGAAGATACCACCGAGAAATTTGAGATATTGAACGATCAAAGGCGCATCTAAACCAAGTGACCTTCGAAGACCCTCTACCTGATCTGGAGAAGCGAGGCCTTGTGAGAGAAGACTAGCAACTGGATCACCCGCGATGAGGCGTAAGGCAAAAAATGTCAAACTGACCGCAGCCCAGGCGGTGAGGGCACCTTCTATGACACGTCGACTAACGGTGGCTAAGGCGCCATTTGAAGGTCGATCAGAATGGGATACCATCCTTGCGCAGTAAAATGCAACCCTTCTACTTGATTGTTGACGGCTACGAGATTGACATAGTTGCGGATGGGCAGGACGAGTCCTTCATCTCGCACGCGTGAAGAGAATTGTTCATAGAGCTGCAGTCGTGCTTCCAGATCGATCGGTATCTGAGCGGCTTGGGTCAGTAGCTGATCGATTTCTGGATCCTCAAATCCTGACCAATTATATAGGCCTGTACTAGTGTAGAAAGAGCGCAATATATCCGGATCCGTCCCGAAGAAGTTAATACCGATCGCGTGATAATCACCTTTTGTTTGGGCTTCTTTGAGTGGACCAAACCCAGGCGCGATTTCCAACGTAACACGGGCACCGATCGCCTCCCAATCTGCCTGGATCAATTGCGCCATTTCGGGATTAGAACCCCAGGGTGGTGCGACGATAAGGAGCTCTAATGGGACCCCATTTGAACTTCGAAGGTTATCATCGCCGGTGATTTTCCACCCCGCCTCATCCAACAGTGCACTCGCGGTGTCAGGATCATATGGAGGGAAGGGTTCTTGAGGTTCGAGATCAAAAAAGCTTGCCAGGAATGGGCTCTGAGCGACGGGAGAAAAAACATCGAAGATGGTCTTCACGGCTTGAGGGCGATTGACGGCATACATTAAAGCCAGCCTCACGCGTACATCATCCGTCGGGGCTCGCCTGGTGTTGAAAAAGAATTGCATCGGTTGTCCCGGGATAGGTATTGGGTAGAGGTTGAACTCAGTACTGACGTCGAATCGACTGGCGTCATGAGTTGGGACCTCGCCGATGATATCCACCTCACCACTCTCTAGAGCGATCGCACGAGTAGCAGGGTCTTGGTAGAACTGGAAAACAATGGTTTCGATTTGGGCCTTTGAGTTTTCATAGATCGAAGGTGCCCATGCGTAATCTGGATTGTGGCTGAGGGTGATTTTATCGTTCGGGATATATTCATCGAAACGATAGGGTCCTGTGCCGACCTGATGGAATTGATACTCAGTAGGCCCCCAGGTTTCGAGAGCGGTTGGCGATGCCATACCCAGGTAGACATCAGAGAGGGAATCGAGTAACGGCGCGAACGGTTCAGATAAGTGTAGCGCTACTGTATAGTCATCGATGATCTCAACGTCTTGGAACGACCCGAGCATGAAGCGAGCTTTCTGGGAGTGGTGATCAGGGTTCATCACGTAATCTAAGTTGGCTTCAACTGCTTGGGCATTAAAAGGGGTGCCATCGTGGAAGGTCACATCATGCCGAAGGTAAAAGGTGTACACCAGACCTTCGGGTGAGATCGACCAGCTCTCTGAAAGACCGGGGACAAATTCACCTGTCTTGGGATCACGAAAAATCAAGGTGTCATAGACAGATGCGAGTGGGATACCTAGCTCCGAGGAAGCGTTAAGATGGGGGTCGATCCCTGAGGGGGCGAGGGTTAATCCATAGATTAAGGTCGATGGTTTCTTGGACCCTATAGAACAGGCTGTCGCGCTCGAGATGAAGATAAGGGAGAGGATGATTAGCAGTGGGGCTAGACGGTGTTTCATTCTTGACTGGCGAGCACCATGGCTCCGATAAGACCTGCGTCATCACCTAAGGCTGCCGGAGCGATTTGAACGTTCATCATATAAGCCAGGGTCATGACATTGGCTTCAACCGCGCGCTCGATAGGTTCAAATAGAAGTGGTCCTAGTTGTGATACACCGCCACCTATCACAAATATCTCTGGATTGAATGCATGTGCCAAATCTGCCATATGACGGCCGATATACTCCGCTGCTTCTTCAATGACTTCACGGGCCATCGGGTCACCAGCTTGTGCCGCATCACCAACATCGACGGCCGTCAAAGATCCGCTGGCTTTTAATTGCTCGGTCAGGCTTGAGGTTTCCCCTGCTTCTATTCTGGCCGTCGCTCTCCTGGCGATAGCGGGACCTGACGCGACGGCTTCCAAATGTCCAGGTCTGCCGCAGCTACAAATTGGACCATCCGGATCAACCGTCATATGACCCAATTCAGCGCCCAAACCCCAACTGCCAACGAGAAGCCTGCCATCAATAATGACACCACCGCCGATCCCGGTGCTGATCGTGAGGTAGATGAGATCATTTGTGCCTTGTCCAGCGCCAAAGCGCCACTCACCAAGTGCGGCGAGGTTCGCATCATTTCCTACGTGAACAGGGCACACAAATCGTTGTTCGAGAATCGATTTCAGGGGGATCATTTCCCAACCAGGCAGATTGACCGCCTTAAGCACCATTCCGTGTCTGGGATCTAAGGGTCCGGGTGCACCGATCCCTATGGATAGATCTGATCGATCCGTTGGTAGTTGTTCTTCGATAGCTTGACACATACGCTCGATCACAGCATCCGGACCTTCGGGTGCTAAAGTTGGTGTTTTGCTTTGAGTAAGAGGGGGGAGTTCTGCCTTGGGGAAATATGCAACTCGGATGTTGGTGCCTCCGAGGTCGACTGCGATAAACTGAGACATGCGAGGAGTATATCATATAGGCTTGATGTTTGGCATACCTCAGCTTAGAATGATTTGTGATGAGCAAGAAGATAACACCGATAAGGAAACAATACTTAGAGATCAAGCGTCGCTATCCGGACGCTATTCTCTTTTTCCGGCTCGGAGATTTCTACGAGACCTTTGACGAGGACGCAGAAATCACGTCCCGCGAGTTAGACATCGTCCTCACTTCACGTAATGTGGCGAAGGGTGATCGGGTGCCGATGGCCGGTATTCCGCACCACGCGATCGATAGCTACCTGGCCAGGTTGATCGAAAAAGGATATCACGTCGCAATTTGCGAGCAGATGGGGGATGGGCCGGTGAAAGGGCTTTTCCCACGCGAGGTGGTACGCGTGGTTACACCTGGGACGGTGGTGGAGCCGGACATGCTACCGAGTGACGCCAACAACTTCCTTGCGGCAGTTGTTACGGATGGGGGATCCGTTGGGGTAGCCTTTGTTGATATCACGACTGGTGAATTCTCAACTACACAGATCAAAGCGTCGATCCCGTTGAACGTGATTCGCCACGAACTTACACGCCTTCAACCGGCTGAGGTGATCCTTCCGGAATCGCTACCGCTTGAGAATGAATGGGATGGGCACCTCACACCATTACCAGATTGGAAATTCGAAGAAGATCGAACCGTTGAGACGTTAAAGGATCATTTTGGAACGGTTACGCTTGATGGTTTCGGTTTAGGGGAGCACCCTCTTGCGTCACGTGCAGCGGGTGCGATCGTGGATTATCTAAAACAAACCCAACAAGCTGCGCTCCAATTACTCACAGGTCTTTCAACCTATTCGTTGGATGAATTCATGGTTTTAGACGCGGCCACACGCCGGAATCTCGAATTAACAGAAACCATACGAACGGGTGAGGTGAGAGGTTCGTTGTTGGGCGTGATCGACTCAACTGTGTCACCAATGGGTAGAAGGATGCTGCGCCAATGGATAGGAAAACCCCTCCTGGATTTGGATCGCATTCGTCTTCGTCAAGATCAAGTCGAAGCGCTACATTCAGATGGTCTGCTAAGGGCTGAACTACGGAAATCTCTAGGTGCTCTCGGTGATCTAGAGCGATTGACGAATCGTATCGCGGCGGGTGTTGCTGGTCCGCGTGACCTGGTCGGGTTGCGAAAAGTTATCCAAAGCCTCCCACCAATCATCGATTTGCTCAAAGGACAGGTTAATGGGGCGTTAGGTTCGATCGTGTCGAGTCTCGACCCATGTTTGGATGTGGGTGATTTGTTGGAGCGAGCTGTGCCAGACGAACCACCAGCGACTCTTGCCCATGTCGGCGTGATCCGAGAGGGATACTCCGATGAGTTAGATGCCGTCCTTGATTCCTCACGCGAAGCGCGTGATTGGATCGCTCAACTGGAATCAGTGGAGCGGGAGAGATCAGGCATCAAGAACCTCAAAGTGGGATACAACAAGGTATTTGGTTATTACATCGAGGTGACAAAATCGAATATTGACCTTGTCCCAGAGGAGTACATCCGCAAACAAACACTTGTCAATGCTGAGCGCTATATCACCCCAGAAATGAAGGAGTATGAGTCCCTCGTTCTCACCGCAGAAGAACGGATCCGTGAGATCGAAATCAAGTTGTTCAAAGAGTTGTGTCAGCTGGTGGGGGAACATACTTCACGTCTCCTAGGAACAGCCCGCGCGTTGGCAAGATTGGACGTCGTAGGATCCCTGGCGGAGACCGCCTCCACAAAGGGGTATGTGAGACCCGAGGTCGTCGAGGCGGACATGATTGAAATCCGCGATGGTCGTCATCCTGTCGTGGAAGAGTTCTTGCCAGGAACACGCTTCGTCCCCAATGACACGGTTTACGATGAGAGTGAGCGCATACGAATCATCACCGGGCCGAACATGAGTGGTAAATCGACATACCTTCGGCAAGTCGCTCTGATCGCGTTGATGACTCAAATGGGAAGCTTTATCCCTGCTCGATCAGCTCGGTTGGGACTCATCGACCGTATTTTTACCCGTATTGGAGCACAAGACGAGATTCATGCCGGACAATCTACTTTCATGGTTGAAATGGTAGAGACAGCCAACATCCTGCACCACGCTTCGAATCGCAGCTTGTTGATTCTGGATGAAATAGGGCGCGGTACGAGCACCTACGATGGGGTGTCAATTGCGTGGGCTGTGGTGGAATATATTCACAACCATCCTCGCCTACGGGCACGGACGTTATTCGCTACTCACTATCATGAGTTAACGAATCTCTCTAATGTTCTGCCTGCTGTCCGGAACTACAACGTTGCGGTGTCCGATGAGGGTGGAGATGTGGTCTTCCTTCACAAGATCGTGCCCGGTGGAGCGGATAAGTCCTACGGTATCCACGTCGCTGAATTAGCGGGGCTTCCACGTCCTGTGATCAACCGAGCTCAGGAGATCCTGGCGCTATTTGAGGCAGAAACCCGTGAAGTGGGTGGAGGGGAGCAGATCCCAGCCCGTCAAATGGCGCTTTTCCCTGAGACCAATCCCCTGCTTGAGGAATTAGAGAAAATCGACGTCACCTCGTTGACCCCGCTCGAGGCGTTGAATCGACTTTACGAATGGCAACAGCGATTTCTTGAATCGGATGAGGAAGAAACGGATACCTAAATAAACACGGGTAACCTTTGTTATATCCTATTTAAAGTCCCCCCATCTTACTTTGCCACAAAATCTGGATATTCCTGTGGGACAGGAACAGCATCTTCGACACCAAGCTCACGCAGGAGTTCGGAGATCTTCTCAGCTTTGAGTTCTGCATCACGCCTTGACCAGGTACGGCTTTTGATCTCAAGGAACGAACCTTCCAACTCAGGTTTTAGAACCCGATCGATGTTCACGAATAATTCCACTCCCTGGTAGCGAAGCAACCACCTTAATCGATCCTTATTAATTTCGATTTCGCCAGAGGGGTTGAAATATTCGTGATAAAAGCGAGCACTATGCTGAGCCGGAGCAATGAACCGTGACCTAGAGAGTAGGACTGAATCGGGATACTCGTGCTCAGCTGCGGGTCCGGTTAATGTAAGCCGGTATCGAATGTTGAAGATGTTCCCCTCGTCGTCAACAAATTCGTCCTCTCGATAACGTAACCGACCTTCATCGGGGTCGTCAAAGGTGAAATAGGTGTCGTATTCAAGATAATGTGCGGTACGAATGATCTCAAACTCCCCAGAGTTTAATTTCTCCAGAACTGGGTCCGGATCAGGAAGACGGACTTTAACCTGGACTTCGTAGCTCTCCTCCTGCCTAGCACCACCAATCGCTATGAGTTTGGAAAGAACGGATCCTTCTCGTTCGATAAGAAAGGTATCGATCCTTTGCGCATATTCCGCTGCGGCTTGGAGTAGACGATCCTCATCCAATGTAAGAAGCTCCCGGTCACGCATCAGCCACTTCCCATTAACCATCACATCCGTCACATCGGTGGATTTGGTGGCGTAGACCAAACGTGAGTAAACCGCTTCGGGATCGCGTGCAAAGTGAGGCGAGTTATGTGTCGTTTCTAGATCCACTAAAACCAAATCGGCTCGTTTTCCGGCGATGAGTGATCCAGTCAAATGACCGAGGTGGAGGGCTTTCGCACCCATGGAGGTGGCCATTTCAAAAACTTGTCGTGCCGGTAAAGCTGTTGGATCTTTCGTTACGGCTTTGGCAATAAAAGTTGCCAACCGCATTTCCTCAAAGAGGTCGAGATCATTATTCGACGCTGGGCCATCGGTAGCTACGCCCACGTTTAAGCCCGTCTCGAGCATCTCAGTTACAGGGGCGAAACCAGACGCAAGCTTTAAGTTACTGGAAGGATTATGGGCTACACCAGAACCAGCGTGTTCCAAAGTGTGAATTTCGCCCTCATCGATATGAACACAATGGGCTGCAAGGACTTTCACTTCGAGAAGACCCAACTTCTTTAACCATGGGATGACTGGCATGTCGTATTGTTCGCGCCATTGCTCAACCTCACCTTGAGTCTCAGCGATATGGATCAGGAGCGGTACGTCGAACTCTATCGCCAGGTCTTTGCAGGCAGTAATAATTTCTGGGGTGGTGGTATAAGCCGCGTGGGGTGCAACAGCGGGTGTGATGAGAGGATGACCGGTCCATCGCTGGATGAACTCGCGGGCTGCACCCAATGAGTCCTCATAGGAATCTGCATCAGGTGAGGGGAATTTTAGGACGGTTTGGGCGCAAACGGCTCGTAATCCGGCGTCAGCCGCGGCTTCAGCCACGGCATCCTCGAAGTAATACATATCCGCAAAGCACGTCACACCGCTTCGGATCATCTCCGCACATGCTAGCTGAGTACCCAAGCGACAGAAATTTGGATTCACAAATTCCTTCTCTACCGGCATGATGTAGCCTAACAGCCAAACGTCTAATCGGCGGTCATCTTCAAGACCACGTAAGAGCGTCATCGCTGCATGGGTATGGGTGTTGATTAAACCCGGGATCAATGTTTTCCCAGCACAATCGATGATCTCCGAAGACGAGTAAGACGCAAGTATGTCTTTGTTCGGACCCACGGCGAAGATTCTGTCGTTCAGGATTGCCACCGCTCCATCGGGAATAATGCGGTAGTTATCATCCATGGTCACGACGGTGGCATTCGTGAGGATATGATCAACTTCTGGCATGGATTACCTCGTTTGGGTTTGGCTGATTATAGCAGGTCCTGGGGAAGGGATAAGGATCAGGGATCAGGGATGAGGGATCAGGAATCAGGTGAGAATATGCTGCAAAACTGATCCCTGATCCCCAATCCCTAATTCCTTCTTTACTCCAGGTTGGTATAATCCCCTTACGAGGCCAAAAATGCGCGCAATCGACATCATCATCAAAAAACGAGACGGGGAAGAGCTCAGCCGTGAGGAGATTAACTTTTTCATCGAGGGTTTCACCCGGGGCGAGATCCCTGATTATCAAGCCGTTGCCTGGGCGATGGCGGTTTACTTTCAGGGTATGACAATCCAGGAAACTGCAGATCTCACACTGGCTATGGCGGCTTCTGGGGACCAACTGGATCTCACCGAAATTGTGCAGGTATCAGTCGATAAGCATTCCACGGGGGGTGTGGGGGATAAAACTACTTTGGTAGTGTTGCCTGCTGTGGCAGCATGTGGGGTGTCGGTTGGTAAGATGTCTGGACGTTCATTGGGATTCACAGTCGGCACCTTGGACAAGATTGAGTCCATCCCCGGATATCGTGTGGACATCACCACGGAGCAGTTCCTCACACAATTACGGGATGTCGGCATGGTGCTTTGCAGTCAGACGGTGGATCTCGCACCTGCGGATGGAAAACTGTATGCGTTACGAGATGTAACGGGGACCGTACCCCCGATACCGCTTATCGTGTCTTCGGTGATGAGCAAAAAAATCGCGGCCGGAGCTCCCGCAGTTGTGCTGGATGTAAAAGTTGGTGTTGGGGCATTCATGAGGACAGTTGAGGAAGCGGTCGAACTCTCGCAGTTGATGGTCGAGGTCGGTCGTCGTGGTGACCGGCGGGTCGTGGCATTGATCACGGATATGAACCAACCGCTGGGGTATGCCGTTGGTAATGCTTTGGAAGTCCGTGAGGCGATCGAGACGCTTCGAGGTGAGGGACCGAAGGACTTCCGAGAACACTGTCTTTTGGTCGCAGGGCATATGTTGGCTCTTGCACATGGATCGGAAGACGTTCAAGCTTCACAGAGACTGATAGAGGAGTCGCTCGATAACGGATCGGCTTTTGAGAAGTTCAAGGAGTTGGTCGTAGCACAGGGTGGTGATGTAGGGGTGGTTGAGGATCCTGAACAGCTACCGCGTGCGTCCGTGATCGAAACCGTAGCTACCTCGCAAGCGGGTTATATCGAGGGGATCCATGCCCAGGAGGTTGCGTTGACCACGATGGGGCTTGGAGCAGGTCGTGCAGTAAAAGGGGATCCGATCGATCATTCCGTTGGTGTTGTAGTCCACCGGAAAATTGGTGATCGGGTGGAGCGGGGCGATTCGTTGTTTACCGTCCACGCGAACAGTGAAGATCAACGCGACGCCGCGGTCAAGAGACTGGTTCAGGCGTTCAGTTTTTCTGACGAGGAGGTCAAGCCACCACTTCATCTTTATGAGGCGATAGGGCCTTGATGGAGGGTGGACCGATGGTATTGGTTGAAGATCGCTTACTTTGTAGTAGGTATGAAATTGTAGATCTTAATATT
>CP070708.1:1858806-1863335 GCA_020350285.1 Anaerolineaceae bacterium | reverse complement strand
AGATCGTTGTCACCCATGACAGCGCTTATGTGACCTCACAAGGTCACCCCGGATGGATTCGTGCGGGATTTCTGCATGACGTGGGTGAGACTGAGGATGAGACGGGGCGGTGGGCGTTGGCCTCCGTTCTCGATGACGGCACGGCTTACCATCTCTCCTTACGCATCGCTGGAAATGGATCTGAAGAGATAGATGTTGCATTCGCTCGCTTGGCTGACTCGTTACAGATCGAAGATGTGGATCCGATCGAAGTACAACGCAACAACGCTTTGTATCTCTCGAGCGGTGAACCGATCACCATCGACCCAGCGCTGACTCATTACGGTGCAAGTGGCTTGATCGGTGACCTGTTTAGTGGCCTGGTTGCCCTCGATACGCAATTGAAAGTTCGACCAGGATTGGCTGAAAGTTGGGAAGTGGGTGAGGGGGGCACGCTTTATACCTTCCACCTAAATCCACAAGCGCGTTTTCACAACGGGAGGCCAGTTACGGCGCAGGATGTGTTGTTCAGTTGGGAGCGGGCAGCTCATCCTGATACACACTCAGAAACCGTCATACTCTATATGGGAGACATCGTGGGGGTGGAAGCGTTTCACAATGGTCAAGAGGAATCGATCGTTGGCGTGCAAGTGATCGACGAACATAATCTCCAGGTCCGCCTCGAAGCGCCGATCCCCTACTTCTTGGCAAAACTTACCTACCCGGTTGCCTGGGTAGTGGACCGGCATAATGTGGTCCTACCCAATTGGGAATCTCACCCCAATGGCACCGGCCCCTTTCGTCATCTACAGCATTTGGAGGAGGAGGTTTTTATCCTTGAGAGAAATCCCTGGTATTACAATGAACCCCCACGGTTAGAGTATGTTGTCTATCTGATGTATGCTGGTTATACCCAGCGTCTGTATGAAACAGGAGAGGTCGACTACGCTGGTCTCACCAGGGATCAGCTTGATCGAGCATCCAATCCGGACGATGGGCTCTTCGGTACGGTTTTCACCAACACCGGGCTTTGTACTTATTATGTGACCTTCAACACAAAACTCCCGCCATTTGACGATCCGAATGTGCGCCGTGCGTTCGTTCATGCCGTCGATCGCGAACGCTATGTTGAAGCTATCACCAACGCTGAATCTGTCGTCGGAAGAGGTTTATTGCCTCCAGGGATGCCTGGATATAGCGACGAGGTTGTACTCCCGACGTATGATCCAAAGATAGCTCGCGAGTTGCTTGCCGCCTCTTCGTATTTCGACGCCTCACAGGATACTCCACCTATTATCTGGACTTTGCCAACTTCAGCAGGTCACTATTCCCCAGCGGCGGAGTTCTTGGTCGACACATGGGAGCAGGAATTGGGCGTGACCATCCTTGTGGAAGGGATCGATTGGGAGAGTTACAACGATCAGATTGACGCCGGACTGTACGGTCAACTACTGAACGAAGGTTGGTGTGCTGATTATCCCGATCCGGAGAACTTCCTCGATGTCCTTTTTCACAGCGACTCGGCGCAAAATCACGCCTATTACGATGCTCCGGCTTTTGATGTGATCATTGAGATGGCACGATCGGAATCAGATATCGATCAACGTTTGGAACTTTATCGTGAAGCGGAGCAAATGCTTCTTAACGACGCACCGATCCTCGTTTTACATCACAGCGCGCCCTCCTATGGTGTCTGGAAACCGTATGTTAAGGGCTATGTTCCATCGCCTATCGGCGTACCTCAACACGCATCGATCTGGATTGAACGCTGACCAGATACGGACCTCTGTTATGATAGGTGAGGGTCATAGTCGATTTCTGATTTCTATATTTTGAGTCAGGATTTAGCGTTTCGTTAGGAGAAGGACAGGCAAGGTAGATGTCCGCAGAAAAGCAGGAGAGGACTCTTCGATCTTTGGCAGGTCTCTCGGTAGGCGACGCTTTCGGACAACAGTTTTTCACCCTCCCCCCTCATACCATTCGTAGCCGTCAACTACCCGAAGGTCCGTGGTCATGGACAGATGACACGCATATGGCGCTGTCCATTGTACAAGTCTTATTAACCTATGGTGCTATTCATCAGGACGAGCTTGCCCGTCTTTTTGGACTTCGCTTCATTCAAGAACCATGGCGTGGCTACGCGGGAGGTGCACAGCGCCTTCTCGTCCAATATTCACAGGGAATCGATTGGCGAGATCAGGCACCTCGAGTATTCGAAGGGGGTTCCTACGGAAACGGTGGGGCGATGCGTGCTGCACCGATTGGTGCCTACTTCACATCGGAACCGGAGAAAGCTGCAGCAGAGGCCAGAAAATCCGCTGCAGTAACGCACGCGCACCCCGAAGGTCAAGCCGGAGCGATGGCTGTAGCGGCGATGGCTGCGATCGTGTCCTCTCCTCTCCAACCAATGGGAGTTGCACTCTTGCGAGAGGTCATTGCCCACGTTCCCGCGTCGAAAACGCGTGAGGGTATTGTTGAAGCGACGCATATCGATTCAGGTGAACACCAAAGGGCTATCTCTGTTTTGGGTACAGGGGAGCAAGTTGCCGCATTTGATACTGTGCCCTACTGTTTGTGGATCGTGGCACATCACGCCCCGGATTACGAAACCGCGTTATGGACGACAGTGGCGGGATTAGGCGATCGGGACACAACGTGTGCCATCGTCGGGGGGATTGTCGCCCTCAGAACGATCATACCTGCTGAATGGCTGAAATGTCGCGAAGCCCTGCCGAGGGGGTTTGAAGTTTGAGACCTCAATCGATGAGGCGTTATTCACGAGCTTAGGAGGCGATCAACGGATTCCTAGCCTTTTCGTAGGGGTGGTTCGCGAACCGCCCATACGTTATCTAGGATATGCGGTTGTTTGTGTATCCGGGTCCTACTCATTGCGGTGGGCAATTCGTGAATTGCCCCTACAATATATTTAGGTAGTGCTGAATAGATTCACTTTGTTGCGTTGGCAATAAAGGCATCATTCGTAATTTTTGAGATCTTCAAAGAGGAGGGGCTCACTGCGATGAAGTCCTATAGGAAAGAACTTTGGTTCGACGTTCCAGGGCGCAGGGCATTGATCAACATCACACCGCAGGTGAGGGAGTGTTTGCGGGACAGTGGGATCAGGGAGGGATTTGTCCTCGTGAACGCGATGCACATCACGGCCTCGGTCTTTATCAACGATGATGAATCGGGTTTACATCAGGATTATGAGGTTTGGCTTGAGAAGTTGGCACCTCATGCCCCGACCAGTCAATACCTCCACAACCGTACGGGTGAGGATAACGCTGATGCCCACATGAAAAGACAGATCATGGGACGTGAGGTGGTCGTCGCAATTACGGAGGGAGCGCTAGATTTTGGTCCCTGGGAACAAATCTTTTATGGGGAGTTCGATGGAGGTCGTCGAAAGCGGGCTTTGGTCAAGATCATTGGTGAGTAAACCGCCACTCCGCGAGACCACAATTATGGCAGAGCTACCTCTACTTGCCAGACCGTAGTGATGTTTTCGGGTCAGATAGTGGGCCTCGCGTTCGTAGACGTGGTCACGGTGATTCGGCTCCTCGTGTACTGACCATCACGTGTGTAACACCAGGATCGTAAGGTCAAATCGGGCACCCAGACCTGTCGAGCTTGAAGACTTGTCTATATAAGTGTATATTAGGAATGCGAGTCGCCAGGCTTGCGTACTTTACGGGGGTTTGGGGTAAGCATACCCGTTGGGCTTGAAGACTTGTCTATATAAGTGTATATTAGGAATGCGGGTCGCCAGGCTCCCATGCTTTGCGGGGGTTGAGGGCAAGCATACCTGTCGGTGGAGGATTACCCTGGCGACCATACAGTCCATGGCTATGAAGGGATTTGCCCTGATTCAACCATGGATGACATGGGCTCCAAACTGTGGCTTCTGCACTAGACATTTTACTTCCGGATTGTGGGAAGAAGTGAACCACCCCTTAGAACGCGAAGGGAGGTGATTATACACATACGCATGCTGCGGTATAGATGTTTCTGTCTCTGTCGTTGACCAAGGTCCGCGTTGTACCCTGGTCACCAAGGTCACTACCGCGAGGAGAAGAACAAAATGAGAAAGCTATCTGTCTTTACGATTTTTACACTGGTCGTCTCGATGCTATTATTGGTAGCTTGTGGTCCTGCGGATACGCCAGCACCCACTGTGGAAACAGCCCCTACGGAAGCCGCCCCTGCACCCACCGAGGCTGAGCCAGAGGAAGTACCCCCTACCGAACCCCCAGCCGAAGAAGGGCCGGTTCATGGCGGCATCCTGAGAATCGTTGCTGCTGCTGGCCCACAGGTTCTGAGCTATGTTCCCCTGATGGGCCCAACCGACCGCTCCTTCATATTCCCTGGCACAGAAGCATTGGTAGACACTAGCGAGGAAAGGGGAGCATTTACGGCTGGAGTAGAGCCAGTTCTAGCCGAGTCGGTAGACGTAGATGTGGAGAATCTGACGATAACCTTCCACATAAGGAAAGGCGTCAAATTCCATGACGGGTCTGACCTGACTGCTGAGGTGGCAGCCTGGAACCTTC
>CP070708.1:1849321-1858706 GCA_020350285.1 Anaerolineaceae bacterium | reverse complement strand
GCCGCTACGACCGCTGTATTTCAGGGTGTATCCGCACAAGATTTTCAACAGTATTATTGGCCGGCATGCAGGTCAATCGAGACGGATAACAGAATTGGAAAGGTGATCTTTCTTGTCACACGTCTCATCCAGAAACTACGCTTTGCTCGACGCGCGGTTTTGCGTATGACTTCCGATGAGCAACAGAAAGAAGGTCCTCAGAGACGGATGAGTACAGTGCTGTGGGATATGTTCACCGGAAGTGCGCCATATCGAGATATCTTTATACGCACGCTACAGCCAGTGTTTTGGATTCGTTTGTTTAGTAATATCGCGAAATCTATATTCAGTGGTAAGTAGCCTTCCAGAGGCCGTCAATTATGGTATTGGAGTTCTAGAAGAGGAGAGACACTATGGACACAGGTGCACTAGGAAAAGTATACGAAGACAATGAAATTATCGTGCGCCAGGGAGAGGTTGGAGACTGCATGTACGTCATCCAGGAGGGACAGGTCGAAGTCATTGCAGAAGAGGGTGGGGAAGGGATTCATCTGGCAGTGCGGGGTGAGGGTGAATTCTTTGGTGAAATGGCCATCTTTGACCGAGATGTTCGCTCGGCCACAGTCCGGGCTATGGGTCAAGTCCGAGCATTGACCGTGGACAAGAAAAATTTTCTGCGCAGGATACATGAAGATCCTGCGCTTGCATTTAGAATTGTTGAGACCATGTCACGACGGCTACGGGAACTTCAAGCAGAGTTAACCCAAGAAATCGAGAGGAACAAATCGGAGCGGTAAGGCAAACCGCTCATCATTGGCTTAAAGAGCTGGCCATGATAAATCATGATGGGTGTCCAATGTTGTTTTTCATTAAGATGGTGAATGGAGAAACGCAAGCGTCTTTAATGAGTAACGATGGTGATGGGACAAGCAGACAAAGACTCATTAGCGGTCTTCATGATTTATTTTCGACTTATCTTCTTGAGCTTGATGCTGAATATTCTGTGTCTATTTTCAGCAATCGAGAATGTTTAGCACCAAACAAGTCATGAGTTGGTCTAGATGACTAAATCCCGACTACTACTCATTACAGGTTCCACAGGATATGTGGGCGGACGACTTGTACCACGCTTGGTAAATGCGAATCACAGGATTCGGATTTTCACGCGTGATGTATCCCGATTGGAAGGACGTCCATGGCTGGAGAATGTTGAGCTATTCCAAGGTGATGCCCTAAAACCCGAAACTCTGTTCCCGGCATTAGAGGGTGTGGACACTGCCTACTATTTGATCACTCAAAGACGGCGTATTAATGAAACTGATTATAAAGACCTGCTTGCAGCAGAGAATTTCAGCTATGCTGCTCAGCAAGCAGGTATTAAACACATCATTTACTTAGGGGCTTTGGAAGAGACAATTGCTGACTCCCCGCTCTTCCCACACTCACGCAGACTCGCGGGTCTTGCTTTGCGCGAAGCAGGTGTGCCCGTAACTGAATTCAGGTCTGCGATGATCATAGGATCAGGCAACACCTCGTTTGAGATGATCCGTTATTTGACAGAACGCCTCCCGATCATGTTCCTTCCCCGATGGGCGTATATCAAAACCCAACCGATCGCAATCCAAAGCGTACTGGAATACTTGATCGCAGCCCTAGAAACCCCTCAGTGTCGAGATCAGATTATTGAACTCCGTGGACCAGAGGAGCTTACACTTTGTGAAATGATCCAATCTTATGCAAAGGTACGAGGTTTACGTCGCTGGTTGATTCAGGTGCCTATCATGTTGTCAAATCTCTCAGCCAATTGGATCCACCTAACTACACCTATACCAACCTTCATGGCTCGTCCGTTGATCGATGAGTTACGCAATGAAACCACCCTGCAAGATAATAAGGCTTCAGACCTATTCCCAAACATCCAGCCAGTTAATTACGAAATTACTGTGCAATTAGCGCTAGAACACTTACGAGCAGGCCAAGTAGAGACTTCTTGGCGAGACGCCTTATCCTCAAGTCTTGGAGATACTGTGCCTACTATGCTCTCTGATCAAGAGGGAATGATCATCGAACAACGGCAACAGATTGTCTCTGCTCCTCCAGATGCCGTATTTCGTGTTATGTCTCGTTTAGGTGGACGCGAAGGCTGGCTCTTCTTTAATTGGGCTTGGCGTCTTCGTGGAATTATTGACCGTGTGAGCGGTGGGATTGGGTTGCAGCGCGGTCGACGTGATCCAGAAAGGATACGAGTGGGAGATGCGCTTGATTTCTGGCGCGTTGAAGCCCTAGAACCTGGTCGATTAATCCGGTTGCGTGCGGAGATGATAGTTCCAGGTCAAGCTTGGCTTCAATTGGAAGTAGAACCTGTTGAGAAAGAGATGACACGCCTAAACCAAATCGCATTTTTTGCCCCCAAAGGGTTCTTAGGGCTTCTATATTGGTACATGCTATACCCTATCCATCGTTTGATCTTCGCTGGGATGATAAGAGAAATTGCTCAGAAAGCCGAGCAAGAATCGTAACAACATTCGGTTTTTCTTAGATAGATTGATAAGAAATATGTTTGGTGCGACTCAAGCACTTTTAAAATCTTTTCCCAGTGGTTTAAATTGTAGAAGATTGATTTGATGAGAGCCCACTAGACCTGATCAGGGTATAAGTGATACAGGAACTCCAGGGTTAAGCTTGCTTCATATCGTCGATATGTTCACAGAATTCTAGTAAGTGTACGGTAATGTAGGACGAATTCCGTTATAATATCGCTTCTCACGCACATAAGTAGACCCATGTTTTGGCGATTATTTCTTGCACATTTACTCGGAGATTATTTATTCCAACCACATTGGATCGTTGTGAACAAACGCCGCATCTGGGTTTTAAGCCTACATGCGGCGATCCATTTTGTGACGATGCTCCTTTTGGTAGGCATTACTAACGAGGGGGCGTGGATAAAACTCCTCGTCTTGGCCATCATCCATCTGATCATGGATTGGGCGAAAGGCCTTCTCACCGAATTACCAGAGATAAACACCACTCTATCTTATGTGATCGATCAGATTATTCACATTATGATCCTTGGATTCGTAGCGTACTGGATTGAAGGAGATCTCGCCTTAACGTTTACATCCGCTAATGTCGTTTGGTTAATCTATGCCAGCGGGTATCTGTTGACAACCTATATGTGGTATATCACTGAACGGATTGCGTTTGAAAGGGATAGAACTATTCTAGCTGAGATCAACGGAGCAAGATGGTCTCGGATGATCATACGAGCCATTCTGTTCACTGGATGGCTCTTCGCAGGGGAGGGACTAAAAGGTGGGCCATTGGTCTTTTCTTTTACCATGCCATATCTCTCAGGCACCTACCGTAAACGTGCAATTGTGACTGATATCATCGTGACACTCGTGATCGCGATTGGAGTGCATTTAACCGTCTAGCGAACCTGAAAAGCCCTTGAAGGATCACCAAGTATTCAAAACCGGAGCGAAACCTCTGGTTTTTTTCTTAGGTTGTTACAACGGAATTGTTGAAGAATTTGGGGTTGGATGATTTACAAACAAAGTCGTACCGAATGGTTGCATCCAATTTGAAATATGTGAAAAACAAGTTCTTGGGGATCGATGACGATAAAGATTGGTGTACGAGGGTTAACCTAACCGATGGACAGCGACGAGGGTCACGTCATCCAGCAAGAGTCGATCTCCTTGACGGCTCGTTGTGACCTCAAGCACGTGATCACATATGGCTTGAGCACTCTTTCCCTTACAGAGACTTATCTCGGACATCAGCGATTCGTTCATCGAAGCAAGATCCAAATCGTCGAGTCCTTCTGTCACGCCATCGGTATAGAGTAGAAATGTACCATCGGCTGGAAGGGAAATCGTGTTTTCATCAATCTTGGGTTCTTCAAAGTAGCCTAAGGGTTGTCCTAGGCCTTTTTCGGCTTGTGTCACCTCACCTTCACCCGTGCAAATCAGTGGCAGCTCATGGCCAGCCCGGGCGTAAATGAATTCGTTGGTTGTGCCATCCAACACGCCGAAGATCGCCGTAACAGGAAGACCGCTCGAATTGATCTCGAGAAGATGCTGGTTCACACTCATTAAGGCTTCGAGGGGTGAAGAGGCTCGGTAAGCCTCAGCCCGCAGCAGGGCATGGGTCTGTGACATCACAATCGCCGCCGATACACCCTTATCCGTCACATCACCAACAACGATACCGACTTTATTATGGCCGAGAGGGATGAAATCATACATGTCCCCCGCGACCGTCCGTGCGGGTACAAGCTGCGCACCGAAATCAAACCCTTCCACGCGAGGCAAGGTCTGCGGGAGGATGCTCATCTGGATATCGCTGGCTAGCTTAAGGTCGCGCTCTAATTTCTCCTTCTCAATGATCTGGGCCTGAGCTGCTTTTAGTGCCTCAAACGCTTCTCTTAACTCGCGGTTTTTCTCCTGCAAATCGCTTATATGTGTCTCATGCGCGGTGGTCAAACGCGAACTCAATACTCGCACCATCTCGTAGGCCATCATGGGTTCGTGAGTCAGCAACTCATCGAAATCCGTCCGCGTCAGTTCAAGTAATTTTGACGATTCCTGCGTAACAACGCTGGCCGTACGCTTTCCATCACGATGTAGTAGGCTCATCTCGCCCACGAATTCACCTGGACCCCGGACACCAAGAATTTGTTCGTCATCCGATCCTAATTGCTTAACCACTTCAATCCGACCTTCAAGGATAACATAGAAGCGCTCACCAATTTCCCCTTCGAAAAAGAGGACTTCTTTCGGTGGGACTTCAATAATGTGAGGATCGGTTGTTAGATGTTCGAGTTCACTTTTCTTTAACGAGGCAAATAGGGGCACCTGCGATAGAAGTTGCATTAGATCATTCATAAAAGAACCACGAATTTATCGTTCTCATAAGTATATCTCAACTCATTTCTCCCACTGTGCACAAAAAAGTGGAGCTTTGAAATCTTCCTTATGGATATTAATGTTCAATGAGGATATTAAATCTAAATAGGAAGAGAGAGTGTTTCTTTGAAATGTGGTAGGGGCGGGGTACCCCCGCCCCTACAATGCGCTTGGAAATCCTTATGTTTTTGAGTAGTCTTAACAACCTAAGAGCTACTTATCCATCTCGGATCGGACACCACTTTCCACGGAACGAAGTATTTCGGACAACATAAACTCTTCTTGAGCTCAGCCACAGCTACTTTAGCAGCAGCTAGGTCTTGTGCCGCTCGATAATCCAGCGCGATACCTAAATCAGCTTCCTCAACCAAACCCTCGACCGCATCGCTCGCAGCGGCAATCTGCTCAGCCAATAGAAGTTCGAATGCGATACCTTGGAATTCGATACCTGAAGCAACTTCTCCAACCAAACCCTCGGCTGCAACTCTTGCGCCGGCGATCTGCTCAGCCAGTCGAACGTTGTATAGGCCACCAAAGGATTCGATATCCTGAAGAGCTTTCTCGATCGAACTGTCGGCTGCATCGCTTGCACTAGCGATCTCCTCAGCCAATAGAAGTTCGAATGCGATACCTTGGAATTCGATACCTGAGGCAGCTTCTTCAACCAAACCCTCGGCTGCAACTCTTGTGTCGGCGATTTGCTCAGCTAATCGAAGATTGTATAAGCCACCAAAGAGTTCGATAGGATGAGCAGTTTCCGCTATCAAACTGTTGACCGCATCTCTTGCACTGGCGATCTCCTCAGCCAATCGAAGATCCTGTTCAATACCAAGGAGGACAGCTCTGGAAAGTAACTCATTGGCTGCACATCTTGCGGTGGCTAACTCGCCCGCTAGCCGCACATCGATATCCGTGCCTATTAAATCGAAGTTTGAATCCCTAGCGGATACCCTAAGTGGAACAGCACAAGAGCTTGAGAGGGCCTCATTCACACTTGGACCAGATGCCATCGCGGTTGTGAATAAGGTGACGAAAACTAGGGCAATACCGATCAGCACGATTGGAATTCGGCTGAACCTGAGTGAACGACTTTTAATCATGTTAACCTTCCTTTCCCAACAGACTTCTTACTTCCCAACCTGCTTCCTGATTTCTGTAAATCCACTCTTGGTGTATATACATACGTTATTTCTCTGTATCCTATCTGAGTGTTAGTTATGTACATTGACCCTGGTTGGATAGTAAGTGACTAAATCGTTCCGAAAAGAGGGCACAGTATACTAAATCGGACCTTTTTTGTCAAATTAATAAATGGGAGGAAATCTCATATGTGAGGATAGAGATAGGGGATTAGGCGCTTGGGCACTTCGGAGCCTGGATGAATTAAATCGTCCTACTTCGAAGGTCAATTGGGATTGGGGATCAGGGATCAGGTACCCAGCAGGGGTGAAAGATAAGTAGGTAAGTATCATAGCTGTTCCTGAATCCAGAGAAATCTATTAAGTCTTTTCATGATTATTAATCTGACTACTGACTACTGATTTCTGACTACTGAAAGATGATTCAGTGGGCAATAGATTAAACTATATATGCTTTTGGTTTAAGGACATTTCAGTCAAATCATACTGAACCGGGTATACAAAGTGGCGGTAATGAATATAAGTCCCAAATAATCAATGGTGAGAAAAGGATTCGTAGAAACCATGAAGCCTCATCACGCCAAACAGATCCTCCTTCTATTACTCACCACTCTCCTCTTACCGAGCTGTGTTAGCCCGCGCATCATCAGGATTGAAGTCACTACTACGCCGGCACCAACTACAATCCCCAGCCCCCGATCCAATCCATGGCCTAAGGAAACCTGGGAAAGAACAAGCCCCGAATCACAAGGGATGGACTCCAATGTACTGATCGAGATGTTGAAAAGCATCGAAAACGAGGGGACCGAGATTGAGGCCTTGGTGGTTGTACGTAACGGCTATATCGTGTTGGATGCCACGGTTTTCCCATTCAGCATCACCCCGGACGCCAGGCACAATGTGTATTCCTGCACCAAGAGCGTCCTCTCGATTTTGATTGGGATCGCGATCGAGAAGGGGTATATCGAGGGCGTGGATCAGACCGTCCTCAGCTTTTTCACTGATAAACCTGCCGCCAACATGGACATGCGCAAAGAGAATATGACCCTTGAGCACCTCTTAACCATGACGACCGGTTTGAATTGCCGTGATTCGTATCTTTACCGTTGGGATGGGGTGTACCAGATGCGGTCAAGCCCCGACTGGGTGCAATTCGTGCTGGATCTACCGATGGTGGAGGAACCTGGATCCTATTTTGAATACTGCAATGGCGCTTCTTTCCTGCTGTCTGCCATACTTCACGAAGCGACCGGGGTAAGCGCCCTTGAATTCGCGCAGGAACATTTATTCAGACCGTTGAGGATCTCAGATCTACAATGGCCATCCAATCCCGAAGGGATCTCCATCGGTTATTCAGATCTCCAACTGCGGCCAGCAGACATGGCCAAAATCGGTTACCTCTACCTGAACGAGGGGGTTTGGGATGGTGAGCAGATCGTCCCCTCGGCGTGGGTGCGTGATTCGACGCACAAATATATCTCCGCGACCCTTCAAGAAGGATACGGTTATCAATGGTGGGTAGATGTATCGGGGATCTATATGGCGTTGGGGTACGGGGGCCAATATATCGTTGTCGTACCGGAAGAGGACTTGGTCGTGGTTTTTGTCAGCGATTTGGCCGAGGAAGATTTTTATGTCCCCGACCAATTTCTACACCGTTATATTCTCCCTTCAATCAAGTCCTCTGAACCTCTTCCGGAAGACCAACGTGCCACGACCTTACTCAGGCTCTATCGACAGGCGCTTCAGGACCGATAAGTGAGCGCGCTCAATCTAAATTCGACAGGATGTGACATGGAAGAAAAACTAACGCAATTAAAACAGCACTTAGCACGCATTGAAGACATTGAAGGTGCGTGGCGACTGATGGTGTGGGATATGCAGACCTACATGCCGTCCGGAGCCACCCAAACTCGAGCAGATCAAATCGCGACCATCAGAGGTTTGGCTCACGAGATGCGGACGGATGAAGAACTCGGGCGTCTGTTGATGGAACTAAACAACCATTTGGATGAGTTGGACTTCGATTCGGACGATGCCAGTATGATCCGAGTTAATTGGCGCGAGTTCCAATGGTTCGCCAAGATCCCCACAGATCTATGGGTAACTTTCTCTGAGGCGAGTACGCTCGCACACGAAGCGTGGAAGGAAGCTCGGGAGAAGGATACGTTTCAGATCTTTCGACCGCATCTTGAGAAGCTGCTTGATCTGCAGCTCGAACTCGCCGAGTTCCTCAAAAACGGCGCGGAGAACCCATACGACCCACTGATCCAATACTATGAAGCGGGGATGACCTCCAGTGAAATCGACGCGCTATTCACCGCGATCAAACCACAATTGATAGATCTTACGAGATCGACCAGAGAGGTCGAGCAGGTGGATGAAAGTCCGATTCTGGGTGCGTTTCCGGAAGATGACCTGCTCGAGATGAGTAGGTTGATGGCTGAGAAGCTTGGTTATGATTTTGAGCGAGGGAGACTCGATCTGACTGTACACCCATTCACCATGGGAAATTCTTTCCGTGATGTTCGTATTACCACACGTTTTCAAGATGATTATCCCATCTTCACCATTCTTGCATCCATTCACGAGGCAGGACATGCTATTCATCGACAACAATGTAGCCCTGAATTCTATCGAACTCTACTTTCTCGATACACAATGGGCGTAGGAGAATCGCAATCACGCGCGTACGAGATGATTATTGGTCGGAGCAGAGAATTCTGGGCTCACTTCTACCCTCAAATGCAGGATAGATTCCCGTGGCTGGAAAACGTGGGGGTGGAAGATTTTTACCGGGCGATCAACAAGGTTGAGCCAGGCTTGATCCGCGTCATGGCTGATCCAGTCACTTATGGGCTTCATATCATGCTTCGGTTCGAATTAGAAAACGAGATGATCAACGGCAAGGTCAAAGTGGCAGATTTGCCGGAATTGTGGAATACGAAGATGGAGGAATACCTGGGGGTCGTACCTCCGAGTGACATACAGGGCGTGCTTCAAGATGTCCATTGGACAGACCGAATGGGTTATTTCCCTTCCTATCTCCTGGGAAGCATCTTTGCCGTTCAGTTGTGGTACAAGCTGTTGGAGGAACTTCCTGAGACCCCCGAGGACATGGCAGCAGGGGAGTACATGAGGATCACTGAGTGGCTTGGAAGGCGAGTCCATACGCACGGAGGGAAATACACCTTGCCCGAAATGGCAGAACGAGCGCTTGGGGAGAGCCTTACCTCTGAGCCCTTTATTGACTACTTGGAGAAGAAGTACGGTGAGATTTATGGGTTGGTGTAATGGCGCTTAGGCACTTTGGCACTTAGGCACCTGGGTGAAGGGGATGGTCTTGTTTTAAAG
>CP070708.1:1760936-1849221 GCA_020350285.1 Anaerolineaceae bacterium | reverse complement strand
GTCGGAGTTTGATATCATGTACAACGAGGGGATCTCGAAGGTCGGGGATATCTTGGATTTGGGTGTGGAAATGGAGTTGATCAGCAAGCGTGGATCCTTCTACTCGTATGGTGATTTACGCTTAGGCCAGGGGAGGGAGAACGCGAAGGGATATCTTAGGGAGAACCCAGAACTCTCACATGAACTGGAGATGGCGATCAGAGCTACTGCAGGATTGGATGAAGGGACAAATCCTGAAGGAATTCTTGAGGACGAAACTTCAAACGAAGGCTTGGGGGAAGATTACGAGGAATTGAGTTTCGAGACGACTGGGCTATCCGCTACGGGTTCCTCAGTTGAACTCTAATTTCTTTTGGGGATTTTTATAGTCAGATTGATTTTTGTAGGGCTTGGGCGTTGGCGCAGCATTGGCTATAATGCGACCCATGCAAAGTGATGCGTATAAGGCGTGGGCGATCGTTATCCTGCTCATCGCGAGTCTCATGCTGGCAAGTTGTCAGCCAAGTGCGGAGGCTACTCCCACGATCTCTTGGACCCCGATCCCAGATCTGATTTCTACCTCCGCCTCCATTGATGAGTCTCTCCAATCGAGATCACCTACACCTTCGATCTGTCTTAACAACGCATTCTTCCTCGAAGATCTCTCTATCCCCGACGGCACATTAATCTCTCCAGGTGAAAAGATCGATAAACGTTGGTCTGTCTTAAACAGCGGGACATGTGACTGGGGACCTGGCTATCACCTCGTTCGTGTCGGGGATGATCCGCTCGATGGAAAGGATGAGCTTGCGCTTTACCCGGCCCGTGCGGGCGCAACAGCGGTGTGGCAGGTGATCTTGACCGCACCACTAGAACCAGGTAATTATCTCAGTCGTTGGCAGGCGATGACACCTGAAGGCAGTTTGTTCGGCGACGAAGTGTTTCTTTTTGTTTCCGTACGTGAACCAACCCCAACGCCAAGACCTTCACCCTCTCCGACGCCATAGCAACCCTCTAAGGTGAATTTTTTCCACACGAGGGCTGGGCGACAAATGCTCCCCCCCTCATCCCCACCTTCTCCCAAAAGGGAGAGGGAGTAAGGATCGGTCGGGCGTGGGAGCCCGACCTACCTATTTCAGTAGAGGCGGCTCCCATGCTTGTCCTGAGCAATGCCGAAGGGCCGCCGTCCTGTTCATCGCCTTTCCTGAAGTGAAACCGTTATGGAACGACGACTCGTAGCGACGCCCTGGTAGGGCGTCGTTGAGGTGCTGGACGCCCCATCGGGGCGTCCCTACGATTAATCCGAGGATGCGATGGCTGGTGTATGCTTGCCTATGGTTATGCTCTCCGATATGACCTGGGCAACCCTTCTGGACATCATCCGGGGAGGAAAAGGTGGAGAAGCTTGATCCAATGTCAGAACACTTATCTGAAGAAGATCAACTTATGTCCACTTTCCACAGAATTTGGAGTATAGCTTTATTTTTAACAAAAAAGGCTGTCTTCTGCTATTTAAAGACAGCCCTTATGTCGTGACCAGAGTTACTTCTTAAGTCCCCTCTTCCCACGAGGAGAGGTACTTTTTCTGTTCTTCAGTCAGCACATCAATTTGTATGTCCATCGTTTCAAGTTTTAATCGAGCGATTTCGCGATCGATGTCTTCAGGGATGGTATAGACCTTATTTTCCAGCTCTCCAGCGTGCTGCAGGATGTACTCCAGGGAGAGCGCCTGGTTGGCGAACGACATGTCCATCACCGAGGCGGGATGACCTTCAGCTGCTGCCAGGTTGATCAGCCTGCCCTGAGCAAGTAAGTTGATGCGACGACCATCCGGTAAGATGAACTGTTCGACGAATTGACGGGGTCTTCGTGTCTCGTCAGCCATCTCTTCCAGAGCGGGGATGTTAATTTCGACATTAAAATGCCCGGAATTAGAGACAATCGCGCCGTCTTTCATCACTTCGAAATGATGTTTGTCGATTACGTTGATGTCACCAGTAAGCGTGCAGAAGATGTCGCCAATAGGCGCGGCTTCGATCATCGGCATCACCCGGAAACCATCCATGATGGCCTCCAAAGCGGCCAACGGATCGACTTCAGTGACGATGACGTTGGCTCCCATGCCTCGAACACGCATGGCTAACCCGCGACCACACCAACCATAACCAGCGACGACGAAGGTTTTACCTGCCAGGAGGATGTTGGTCGCACGCACAATACCGTCAACCGTCGATTGCCCGGTGCCATAGCGGTTATCGAAGAAGTGCTTTGTCATCGCATCGTTGACGGCAACAATGGGATAAGCTAGTGCTCCATCAGCGGCCATCGCCCTTAGCCTGATAACGCCCGTAGTGGTCTCCTCTGTTCCACCTTGGACGCCCTCAAGCATATCCCGCCGCTCCTTGTGCAATGTGCTCACCAAATCGGCGCCGTCGTCCATGGTTATCTGAGGTTTGTTATCAAGTGTGGCGTGGATGTGCTGATAATATGTCTCGGTGTCCTCACCTTTGATCGCAAAAACAGGAACCTCATAGTGGGTGACGAGGGAGGCTGCCACATCGTCCTGGGTAGACAATGGGTTCGAGGCGCATAGGATCGCATCTGCACC
The DNA here is from genome assembly GCA_020350285.1 of Anaerolineaceae bacterium. Taxonomy (GTDB): domain Bacteria; phylum Chloroflexota; class Anaerolineae; order Anaerolineales; family E44-bin32; genus DUEZ01. Next base: position 1,846,634 of record CP070708.1, on the reverse strand, counting down.
ACCGATCTGCAGTGTACGCATGAGATTGGCCGTCTCTGTGGTCACATGCAGGCAAGCTGATATTCTGGTGCCTTTCAGAGGTTGTTCTTTCTTAAATCTCTCTCGAACATGGCGCAAGACGGGCATTTCACCATCGGCCCATTCGATCCTTCGACGACCTCCCTCGGCTAAACTTAGATCTCTTACGTCATACTCTAAACTCATCGATTACTCCATTCTCAGGTCCAGTCAGGAACATCCGCTGAACTTCGCTTATCACCCGTATGATCACATAGGTTAATGAATTGTACCCTTACGAATTACCAAGCGTATGCCTCAGGTGCTTCGCCGCCTGGACCGGGCCAGATCTCGTCAAGTTTCTTCAGAATTTCATCGTCCAATTCGAGCTCAAGCGCTTTAAGATTGCCCTCTAATTGCTCCAATGTCCTCGGACCGATAATGGGTGCTGTGACATCGGGATTGTTCAGCAACCATGCCATAGCCACGTCTGCGGGTTGTTCTCCGTATTCCTCACAAAGAGCTTCGTAGTCTTTGAGTTGATTGATGTGTTCATCGATCAGCTCTTTCGTATATTTGCCTGTACGGCGACCTTCCGTAGCCTTTTTAAGCGCGCCACCAAGCATGCCAGCGGCCAGTGGACTCCATGGGATGAGTCCCAAGCCGTATTCGCGGCAGGCCGGAATAACCTCAAGTTCTATCATTCGGGCACTGAGGTTGTAGAGGCTCTGCTCTGATACCAATCCCAAGAAGTTACGTGAAGCTGCAGTAGATTGTGCTTGCGCGATGTGCCATCCAGCGAAGTTGCTGCTGCCTACATAGAGCACCTTCCCTTCACGCACGAGTTGCTGCATGGCCTGCCAGATCTCGTCCCAAGGGGTTTCGCGATCGATGTGATGCATCTGGTATAGATCGATGTGATCGGTCTGTAGCCGTCGCAGACTTTCTTCACATGCATGACGGATGTGAAACGCTGAGAGACGTCTTTCGTTGGGTCCCTCACCCATTCGGCCGTACACCTTGGTGGCGAGGACGATCTTCTCACGACGACCTCCGCCTTGGCTCAACCAACGCCCGATGATCCCCTCAGTGATCCCCTCTCCGATCTCCCAGCCATAGACATTTGCCGTATCGAAGAAGTTGATCCCTTCATCAAGTGCCTTGTCCATAATGGCATAGCTATCGGTCTCACTTGTTTCAGGGCCAAAGTTCATGGTGCCGAGGCACAGTCGGCTTACTTTCAGACCGGTGCGACCGAGATTTGTATATTCCACCGATTACCTCCTTCGTAGATCTCTTGAGATAAAAACCTTAGCTCAACTGAGCGAGATTAAAGTACCCACTTCCTTCGTAATAGTCGCAATGCGTTGTAAAACCTAAATTCTCGTAACACCGAATCGCCGGTTCGTTATCCATCGCTACGTTCAACACAATCGTGTCTATTCCATCTTCAAGCACAGCTTCCACAACGGCGGCGCTTGTTTGGGTTGCTAATCCTTGCCCTCTACGATCAGGTCGGGTGAACACATTACCAATTGCAGCGACGCTTGCCCAAGGGGAGACGATGTGTACGCCAGCGATGGAGATGATTTCACCATTTTCGCGAATCCCGAAAAATGGTCCCATTGCCAACTGCCGCTCTTGAAAAGCATCAGGTTGATCGGAGTATCTTCCGTAGAGCTGTTGGATGGCCGACAAGTCATCTGGACCGAGGCGCTCAACCCCAGTGATTGAGAGTGACGGAAATTTGTCGCGATCGAGGAACATGCGCCACATTCGCGCCTCAAATACCGGTTCAAGATTTGGATCGAGCATCTTACGAGACGATTCCTTTAATGTGTAAAGGTAATTATCTGATGGTACCTGATCGAAAAGCAGATGAAGCATATCTGGCTCGCCATGTGCGAAGAGGACTGCCGGGTCGAAGCCCTTATAGATCAGGACCACACCCTCCTTGTTGGTCAACCAGATGCATCGTTCGGCTTCTGCCGGATCGAGATCGGCGAGCGCGTATGCGCACCAGACGCGATCACCTTCAAGCAAACGCTTTATGTGTTGGCGGCGCTCACTCTCACTCACTTCAGTTGATCCAGTTCACCATGGTCGTTGAAATGGTCCTGGAATCGGGATTTAAATTGATCGAAGTTGTAGGAGTGACCCATTGACCCGTCTGCTTCAAGACAATAGGTGGCAGCTAATGTTCCCATCTGACAGCAGCGTTCTAGACGCAGACCGTTCATGTAACCCTTGAGGAAACCAGCCCGAAATGCGTCCCCCACGCCCGTGGGATCGGCGATGGATTGAGGTTTGATGGCAGGTATGTGTACCTCGGTATTATCTGTATATAAGTCAGTCCCATCTTCACCCCGTGTGATGATCAAAAAATCCACCGAGGCACAGATAGCATCCAGGGAAAGTTCCGTCTTTTCCTCGATCATTCGGAATTCATAATCGTTGGAAAACAACGCCTGACAACCTTCGATCCCCTGTCGTAAATCCTCCCGATTGAGGCGAATGATCTGTTGGCTGGGATCGTAGAAATATGGGATCCCCAATTGGCGACACTCTTGAGTGTAAGTCACCATGGCCTCGAGATCGTTGGGTGATATCATCGCCAGATCGGGTCGTTGATCTAAGTTGGTAAAGGAAAGTTGGGAAGCATACGCCATTGCGCCCGCAAAGAAGCTACCAATTTGAGCCTGGGATTGATCCGTGGTGACGAAGAAAGAAGCTGTACTTTCACCTGGAATGATCTCAATAGCAGAGGTATCGATGCCTTGCTCCTCCATCCACGCTAGGTATTCCTCAGAATCATCCCCTGCTGTCGCCATCACCTTGGGCCTTTCACCGAGCAAAGCCAATGTGTAGGCGATGTTAGCTGCGATCCCACCTCGACGACGGGTGAGTGAATCAACCAGGAATGACAAACTTACCCTATCCAGGCGATCAGGAATGAGATGTTCGCTGAAATGACCGGGGAATGTCATCAGGTAATCATATGCAATGCCTCCGGTCAGGACGAGTTTCATTTTATTTGAGTCTCCTTCACTGCGCGAGCGATCGCTTCGCTATATGGTGGCCGGAGGACACCCACCTCGGTAACGAAAGCAGTCACAAGCCGGTTAGGCGTGATGTCGAAAGCCGGATTCCGTGCCTGGCTTCCCTCAGGTGAGACGGGTCTGCCTTTCAACGTCAATTCAAGCACTTCGGAAGGCTCTCGTTCTTCAAGGGGGATTTCCTCCCCTGAGGATAAACTAAGGTCGATGGTGGAGGTGGGAACGACACAGTAGAAGGGGACATCGTTGTCTTGTGCTGCGAGGGCGAGCATATAGGTACCGATCTTGTTAGCCACATCACCGTTAGCAGCTACCCGGTCCGCTCCGACGAAGACCCCTGCAACCTGACCACTGCTTAGGAAATAGCCTGCCGCGTTATCTGTGATGATCTCGTAAGAGATACCGTACTGTTCAAGCTCCCACGCTGTGAGACGTGCGCCCTGAAGACGAGGTCGGGTTTCATCGACTAAAACATGAATGTTTTTTCCCTGTTCATGTGCCGAGCGGATAACCCCCAGTGCGGTCCCATAATCCACGGCTGCAAGGGCACCGGTGTTGCAATGATGGATCACCGTGTCACCGTCGTTAATTAAGGAAGCGCCATTTGCCCCCATCCGTTTATTAATTTCAACATCTTCATCAGCAAGCCGTTGAGCTTCCTCTACCAACCTCTGCCGCATGGCTGAAGGCCCTTCTTCAAATAGGGTATGTGCACTTTTAAGCAGGCGATCAAGCGCCCAACTCAAATTGACTGCTGTGGGCCGCGCTTTACGTAGGATATCTGCTGCGTTTTCAAGGTCGTGCCACAACTCTTGAGCGGTCTGCGCTTTTGACAGTTGACCGGCCAACGCTAACCCATAGGCCGCAGTTGCACCTATTGCAGGCGCGCCGCGTACGGACATCTGACGAATGGCGTCAGCTACCTCCTGCGGGCTCCATAGATCGATCAGGACCAGTTCCCCAGGCAGAAGTCTCTGATCAATCATGCGTACAGAAGGGGTTTCCGGATCCCAAGTTACCGTTCGCATAATGGCATCTCGCAAAAAAGGCGCTCTCAGGGGAGAGCGCAGCGATTTACGTTTTGAGTGTAGCATGGGGGATGGAAAGTCGCAAGATTGACTCATCATTCTACCTGCTTTATGATGGGCGCCATGCATCAACCACGGTTACGAGAGGTCTTTATCCTCCTCTGTTTGATGTCCTCTGTTCTTGCATGCAATGTCACCGAGTTTCTTGCTGTCGGTCCTACAGCCACACCAAGTATGACCCCAACAGCAACCATTACACCCACATCGACACCATCTCCGACCCCAATACCCTCGGCAAGATTGGATTCCGCATGGTGGGCGTTATTCAAAGGCGATTGGGACGTGGCGGTTGCTGAATATCAGATATCACTAACAAACGCGAGTGACCCGGATGAGCAGGCCACAGCTCAACTCGGAATCGGTGTAGCAATGCTTAAATCATATCGATTTCAGGACGCTGTCGAAGCTCTGACGGTCTATATTGAATCCTACCCTGTCCATGATCTTCTCGGCCAGGGCTATTTCCACCGGGCACAGGCACAAGAGGTTCTGGGAAACTACCAAGCGGCTGCCAATGACTATGGTCAATATCTCCTCCAACGATCGGGTCTGATCGACAGTTTTGTGTACGAGCGTCAGGGAGACGCTTTGAGAGAAGCGCGTAACCCAGTAGATGCGATCGTCGCTTATCAGAACGCTATGGTTTCACCGAGATTGGGCGACGATCTCGAACTCGAAATCAAGATTGGACGAGCACTCGTGGATATGGGTGATTACAACGCAGCTTTGGTGAAATACACTGATGTATTTGAGCGCGCAACCAGTGACTACACCAAAGCGCAGATGGATTACAGCAGGGGACGAGTGCACATCGCTCTCGGCCAGTTCGAAGAAGCATATGGATATTATCTCCATGCAGTGGAAAACTATCCTCTCTCTCATGATACATATCTTGGCCTGGTGGAGTTGGTGGAAGCCGGTGTGTTGGTCAACGAACTGGATCGTGGTTTGGTGGATTATTACGCTGGGCAACATGGAGTGGCGGTTGCCGCTTTCGATCGTTATTTGAATGCCTTCCCTTTGGATCACGATGGCACAGTGCACTATTACAAAGGCCTATCCCTACGAGCCTTAGGCACATATGCAGATGCGATCGATGAATGGGACATACTTATCGATACCCACCCATTGGATCGCTTCTGGGATGAAGCATGGGAGGAGAAAGCTTTTACCCAATGGGCTTACCTCGATCAATATAATGCTGCGGCTCAGACATTACTAGATTTCGTTACCACCGTGCCGGACCATACCCGAGCTGCAGAGTTCCTTTATGATGCCGCGCGGATCAAAGAACGCGCTGATCAACTCGACGATGCTGCGTCGATATGGCAACGCCTCGAGGTGGAATACCCGAACTCCGAATGGACATATCGTGCTCTCTTCTTAGCGGGAGTCACTCGTTACCGTATTTCAGACTTTCTTGGATCCGAAGATTTGTTTCTGAAGTGTGTAGAGATCGCGGGGGAACCCTCCGATCTCGCTGCTGCATACCTGTGGCTCGGTAAAACCTACATGGAACGAGGTGACCCTGTAAGTGCCCAGACAGCTTGGCAGAGGGCGGTCGAGTCACATACTCATGGGTATTATGGAATTCGAGCGGGAGATCTCTTGCTAGATCGCGAACCCTTTCAGTCCGCCGGTGCTTTTAATTTTCGTTTTGACGAGGAAGCCGAGCGGTTTGAAGCTGAAGAGTGGTTGCGAGCGCACTTTCCGATCGCAGGTCCTGATCCACTTTCATCTCTGGACCCAGTACTAGCAAATGATGACCGCATTGTGCGAGGTTATGAGTTTTGGCAGCTTGGCCTCTATGATCAGGCAAAGGCAGAATATGAGTCGCTTCGTCTGGATAAACAGAACGATGCGGAAGCTACCTATCGACTGATGCATCATTTCTTAGATTTGGGGTTCTACCAGCCGGCGATATATGCAGCCTGGCGGATCTTGGATCTGGCTGACCTCGCAGAGATGGGGATTAACGCTGCACCGATCTACTTCAGTCGAATCCGCTTTGGTCCATACTTCGGTGATTTGATCCTGCCCGAAGCATTGCGTCACGATTTTGACGGTCTCATTATTCTCTCTGTTATTCGCCAGGAGAGCCTCTTCGAAGGATTTGCGATTTCTTATGCTGATGCGCGTGGTCTGATGCAGATCATCCCGAGTACAGGGCAAGGTCTCGCTGATCAATTAGGATGGCCACCAGGGTACACGGAGTTCGATCTCTATCGACCTGTGGTCAGTGTACGTTTAGGGATCCAGTATCTCTCTACGCAACGTGAAACCTTTGATGGTGATCTGTATGCAGCACTGGCTGCCTACAACGCTGGTCCTGGTAACGCGCTTATTTGGAAAGCGATCGCGCCAGATGACCCTGATCTATTCCTCGAAGTCATTCGCCTTCAACAACCCCAAAATTACATCCGTAACATCTATTGGGCGTTTACGAACTATCAAGCTTTGTACATTGAACCCTGAGCGAGGAACACAGGCTCTTCCCAATGGCATTTACGTAGCATAGGGTTACCGTCTATCGGGGTTTCAAAAAAAACAGCACGGATCTGGTTCAATTCTCGAAATTCATCTATTTGCCAGTGGTTTCATTAAAATTATTCGACAAATAATATTTCTTATGGTAAACTGTAGGTTTGTAGTCAAGTGTCGAGGGGCCAAACAACGAGCGTGTCGGCGCGTTATTACACAATAGTGAAGCGGGAAACAGCCAGGTTATCGAATCGCGGCTCCCCGCCTTTTGTTGTTTATCGTCTCTCATCCGTTAAGTTCCTTCTAATGCAGAACGATTTAATGAGAAATAGGAGTAGCTGAATGGCATCTGGTATGGGTCAGAAGTGGTACTCGCGTATCCCTGATACATTCTCTCTTCCGAGATTGATCGAAGTTCAACTTGATTCCTTCAACTGGTTGAAGGAGAAGGGTCTCGCTGCGCTGTTCGATGAGATCTCTCCGATCATCTCCTACAACGGTGGAATGAAGCTCTTCTTCCCCGGAAATAGTCCTGAGAGCGAAGAGTTTGAGCTTGATTATTGGTTCGATGACCCGAAGCATGACATTGAAGAGTGTCTCGAGCGTGATCTCACATACGCGGCGCCGCTCTACGTTTCAGTGCTTCTGGCGGGGTCGGAAATCCCTGAACCGATCAAGCAGGACATCTTTCTCGGTGATTTCCCAATCATGACCGAGAAGGGGACGTTCATTATAAACGGGACAGAGCGTGTTGTCGTCTCTCAGCTCATTCGCTCACCGGGTGTATATTTCGATGCACCGGAGGATCGAGCGACGGGCCGTCGATTGGCGACCGCCAAATTGATTCCTGACCGGGGCGCTTGGATGGAATTTGAAACACGAAAGAGCGATTATTTAACGCTTAAATTCAATCGCAAGCGCACCGTCCCGATTACCATCTTGTTGAGGGCTTTGGCCGCTGTTGATGATGGTTTAGGAAAAACGCCCATCAAAAAAGGCACCGACGAGGAGTTGTTGTCCATCTTCTCCGAGGCTGATTCAAACCCCGATCACCCCTATATCGCCACAACCATACGTCAGGAACCGACCTGGGAGGTCAAGGAAGGACGAACACTAGCCGAAGAGGCGATGATCGAGTTTTACCGACGGATGCGTCCCGGTGATCCGCCGACCTTGGACAACGCTCGCGAATATCTCAGAGATCAGCTCTTCGAGCAGCGTCGCTATGATCTTGAGCGTGTCGGTCGTTATAAACTCAACCAGAAACTGAACCTCCATCGAAGAGTATCCCTAGATCATCGCTGTGTCACTACTTGGGATATCGTCCGATTGATCGAGCGTTTGATTTTGATCAACAACGGTGCAGCTGACCCGGACGATATTGACCATCTTGGGAATCGCCGTGTCAAGACAGTCGGTGAACTCATTCAAGGCAAGTTACGTGTCGGATTACGAAGGATGGAGCGTGTGATCCTGGAGCGTATGTCGATCCGGGATCAAGATCAAATCTCTCCAGTGTCTTTGATCAACATCCGTCCGGTCGTGGCTTCCCTGCGAGAATTTTTTGGTTCCAGTCAGCTTTCCCAGTTCATGGATCAGACCAATCCTCTCGCGGAACTTCGCCACAAGCGCACCCTCTCAGCGCTGGGACCGGGAGGCCTACGCCGTGAGCGAGCAGGGTTCGACGTGCGTGACGTGCATCACTCGCATTATGGTCGTATCTGTCCGATTGAAACCCCTGAAGGACCAAACATTGGTTTGATCGGGCGCCTGTCCTCCTATGCCCGTGTCAACGATTTCGGTTTCATTGAAACGCCCTACCGGAGGGTTATCTCTGAGATGAAACCCGATGATCCCAATCTGGTTGGGCAGCGGATGAGAGGTGATATCAAGAATCCCAAAAGCAAAAAGGTGATGGCGAAGGACGGGGAGGAGATTACAGCAGCACTCGCAAAGAGATTTGCCAAGCTGAAGGATCCTATCCCTATCGTCCCCTTTGTGTCTGACAAGATCAAGTAGCTCACAGCGGATGATGAGGACACTTATGTCATTGCCCAGGCAAACGCACCTCTCAATGAGCGCTGTGAGTTTGTGCGCCCACGAGTCTCCTGTCGCCATCGTGGTGATTTCCAATTCTTCCGACCGGAACGGATCGATTTCATGGATGTCGCACCACGACAAATCGTTGGTGTGAGTGCTGCCCTGATCCCGTTCCTGGAACATGATGACGCCAACCGGGCCTTAATGGGCTCCAATATGCAGACCCAAGCTGTGCCGCTGGTTCAACCTGAAGTTCCACTTGTATCGACGGGGATGGAACGCCATGCGGCCCTCGATTCAGGCCAAGTGATCTTGGCTGAGTCGAGCGGCGAGGTGGAATCCGTCACTGGAAGCAGAGTGGTTGTTAAGACCCGTGGGGGTCGCGATATATACAATTTGAGGAAATTCAACCGCTCCAATCAGAGCACATGCATCGATCAACGTCCAGCGGTAGTAAAAGGTCAAAGGGTGCGTGCTGGAGATGTGATCGCTGACTCTTCCTCTACCGCTGAGGGTGAGCTCGCCTTGGGGCAGAATGTCCTCTGCGCCTTCATCTCCTGGGAGGGTGGTGATTTTGAGGACGCGATCCTAATCTCAGAACGGCTCGTTCGTGACGATCTCTACACCTCCGTGCACATTGAGAAGCATGAAGTCGAAGCGCGTGATACGAAGCTCGGCCCCGAGGAGATCACTTACGACATCCCCAATGTGGGAGACGATGCGCTGCGGGATCTGAATGAAGATGGGATCATCCGTGTCGGAGCGGAGGTCGGACCGAACGACATCCTAGTGGGCAAGATCACGCCCAAGGGTGAGAAGGAGCTGACCCCGGAAGAGAAACTCTTGCGGGCGATCTTTGGTGAAAAGGCGCGTGAGGTGAAAGATACTTCACTGCGCATGCCTCATGGTGAGCGGGGCAAGGTTGTTGACGTCAAAGTGTTCACCAGAGAGGAACATCGTGATTTACCAGCTGGGGTAGAGAAGATGGTCAGGGTTGCGGTCGCCCAAAGGCGTAAAGCCACAGAGGGTGACAAAATGGCAGGCCGCCATGGAAATAAGGGAGTGATCTCCAAGGTGGTCCCTGTCGAGGATATGCCCTTTCTGGAAGACGGAACTCCGGTGGACCTAATTCTGAACCCTCTGGGCGTTCCCGGACGGATGAACATCGGACAGATACTTGAAGCTCATCTCGGTTGGGCTGCTGATAAACTCGGTTTCCGAGCTGTGACCCCTGCTTTTGATGGGGCTGACGAAATTGAAATCGAAAGTGAGTTGGCACGAGCTTGGATGATCGAACGTGCCTGGCAGGAAGTTGGCGAAAGAGCCTGGGCGTGGGTTATGGATGAGGGATATTACGCCGAAGAGGCTTTTGTCGATGATGAGGAAGTCCGCCGCCTTTACCTTGAGCACTGGTTGGTTGAAAAGGATTACGACCCTGAGATGCTAGCCATTGATACGCGCTATGCCCGTCGAGCATCCCTGAGAGAATGGTTGCGTGATAAGGGTTATGACCCGGATACAATCATCATCTTCGAGGACAGCGACATTCCGATCCTTGATAGATCAACCTATGATGAGGCAGCCATCGAAGCATGCTTACGACTGTGGGTTGAGGCCATGGGTCGAAAGACTGGCAATATTAGATCGCAAGAGACCTTGCGTGAATTGGCGGAGAAGATCATGGCCGAGACGAAGCAACCGCTTCCGATCTTAGGCAAACAGACTCTCTTTGACGGTAAGACGGGTAGACCCTATGATCAGCCCGTCACGGTCGGGAAACTCTTGATGATGAAGCTGCATCATTTGGTTGAGGATAAAGTCCACGCACGGTCCACAGGTCCTTACTCCCTCGTGACGCAGCAACCATTGGGTGGGAAGGCACAATTCGGCGGTCAGCGTTTCGGTGAGATGGAGGTATGGGCTCTCGAAGCTTACGGCGCAGCTCACACCTTGCAGGAGATGCTGACGGTTAAATCGGACGACGTGCAAGGTCGGGTGAAAACCTACGAAGCGATTGTCAAGGGTGAACCAGTCGAGGAACCTGGAGTCCCAGCGTCATTCCGTGTCTTGGTGAAGGAGCTCCAGAGCTTAGGCTTATCGGTTGAAGCGGTTAGCGATGAAGGTGATATCATCCGCTTTGGCAAGGATGAAGAGCATCGACGCCCTCTACGCCTTGGCCTTGGTTTGTTAGACATGGATCCTCGCCAATAGTTCGCATGGTATCACATGAAACTATGCGATTTCCTTTACCGCCGGGTTAAAGACTCGGCGGTTTTGTTATATCCAAGATATATGCCCAGCTTATCAGCAAATTGAGGCTCTATTCGGTCTCTCGCCGCAAGAATCGGGATCGAGGAAATCGGCAGGAGCCTGTCAATCAGGCGTGAAATCGCCCCTAGCTTCGATGAAACCCTGTCTTTACACTGAACGGATAATGAAAAGCACTATGCTTGACTGTTACTAAGCAGCGTGTTAGAATAATCGCTCGTTACCCGTAATTCGGCGGGAGGCATCTGTTCGTGATGGTGTCTTGATTAAAGACTTCGTCAAAACACCATCGTAGCCCACGATAATGCCTACCCGAATCGAATATGAGGTTGATTATTGCAGAGGCCATCGCGCTCGAACGATGGCCTCATTTAGCGGGAATGGATCCAGGGTGTTAGCCCTGAGATCACCTGGAGGAAGACCGTGCCGACAATAAATCAACTAGTTCGGAAGGGTCGTAAACCAAAGCGCGCCAAGACGAAATCGCCTGCGCTGCAATACATCTTTAATTCGATGAAACAAAAGCGCATCACGCAGCGAAAAGGCGCACCGCAGAAACGCGGCGTTTGCACTCAGGTTCGAACGCAAACACCAAAGAAACCTAACTCTGCGCTTCGTAAGGTAGCACGTGTTCGACTCACAAACGGGATCGAGGTTACCGCCTACATCCCCGGCGAGGGGCACTCCTTACAGGAGCACTCCGTGGTGCTCGTGCGTGGAGGTCGTGTGAAGGATTTACCTGGCGTTCGATACCACATTATTCGAGGCACCCTTGATAGCATGGGAGTCGAGGATCGCATGCAAGGGCGTTCGAAATACGGTGGTAAACGACCTCGTAAGCAAGTAATTGGTTGATCGGTCGCTAGGATGCGATCGATCATCCTTTTGTGACAAGAACGGAGCAAGTAGATGCGACGGACCAAGCCTGAAAAGCGAGAGATCGGTGGTGATGTACGTTACAACAATCAGCTGGTGCAGGGATTGATCAATCGGCTGATGAGGAAGGGGAAGAGAAGCCTCGCGGTGCGGATCACCTACGATGCTTTTGATCTGATTGAGGCGCGGATGAAACGCGACCCAGTTGAAGTCTTTGAGCAGGCTATGAGGAATACCTCACCCGTGCTTGAAGTAAAACCCAGGCGAGTTGGTGGCGCGACCTATCAGGTGCCCGTAGAGGTACGACCTGATCGACGCATTTCGCTTGCCATGCGCTGGATATTGGGAGCGGCAAAAGATCGACCAGGGAAAACGATGGCCGAGCGTTTGGCTGCAGAATTGATGGATGCCGCCAATAACACCGGCGCGGCGATCAAGAAGCGCGAAGATACCCATCGTATGGCGGAGGCCAACCGCGCCTTCGCTCATTATCGGTGGTAATCCAGAAGGAGAGCAGCCGAACTGGCTGATTGTAGACCGTCATGGCTCGCGAGTATGCCCTCGAACACCATCGTAACATCGGCATCATTGCTCATATCGATGCCGGTAAGACGACGACTACCGAGCGGGTTTTGTTTTACACCGGTCGAACACATCGCCTTGGTTCGGTGGATGACGGCACTACGGTCACCGATTGGATGGAGCAGGAACGCGAGCGAGGTATCACCATAGTCTCTGCTGCTGTGACAGCGATGTGGCGTGACCACATCATCAACATTATTGACACACCCGGCCACATTGACTTCACTGCTGAGGTTCAACGTTCGTTACGGGTGTTAGATGGTGGTGTGGTGATCTTTGACGCTGTACAGGGCGTCGAGCCACAATCAGAAACAGTTTGGCGCCAGGCCGATCTTTATAATGTGCCACGGATTTGTTTTGTGAATAAGATGGATCGCGTGGGTGCGTCCTATGAAAAAACGATTGAAAGTATTCGCGAAAGGTTAGGTGCCGTACCGATTGCGGTCCAAATGCCAATAGGCGCTGAGGTAGATTTCAAAGGCGTGGTTGATCTCATTGAGGAACGATCCATTCTTTGGGTGGATGAATTGGGGACAGATCCAGAACTGGGTGAGATACCGGTTGATATGGCGGCCGAGGTTGCTGAACGGCGCACGGCGATGATTGAACAGATTGCCGAAACCGATGAGGAGTTAACTCTCAGATACCTCGAAGGTGAAGAGATCAGTAATGAGGAGCTTAAAGCCGGCATTCGACGAGCGGTCATAGCGGGCAAGGCTACACTGGTCTATTGTGGTTCTGCCCTGCGCAACAAAGGTGTGCAACCATTATTGGATGCGATCGTTGATTACCTCCCTTCTCCGATCGACATCCCGGATGTTGTAGGTTTCAAGCCTGGGAGCACTGAAGAAATCACTCGTCCGCCATCGGATGATGCCCCCCTAAGCGCCTTGGTGTTTAAGATCGTCAGCGACCCTTATGTCGGACGGTTGGCCTATTTTCGAGTTTATTCAGGCAAAATCTCAAAGGGCGCTTCTGTTTATAACTCCAGAAAGGGAAAGCGTGAGAGGGTGGGCAGGTTGCTGCGGATGTACGCAGATCATCGGGAGGACATTGACGAAGTCTTGGCCGGTGACATCGGTGCGGTATTAGGCATGAAAGATACTTTTACCGGAGACACGTTGTGCGACGCAGCAAACTCTATCGTCCTGGAAGACATCACCTTCCCAGATCCGGTCATCTTCTTGGCTATCGAACCGAGAACGATGGCCGATCAGGATAAGATGTCCGGCGCCTTGAACAAACTTTCTGAGGAGGATCCCACCTTCAGGGTCGGCGTCGACGAAAATACCGGACAGACAATGATCTGGGGGATGGGAGAGCTTCATCTTGAGGTGTTAGTAGATCGCATGTTGCGAGAGTTCAAGGTGCAGGCAAATGTGGGTCGCCCTCGTGTAGCTTACAAGGAATCAATCTCACGCCCGGTGCCCAAAATTGAGCATCGCTACATCAAACAAACGGGTGGCCGTGGTCAATACGGACATGTCGTTATGTCCCTCGACCCAGGGGAGCCGGCTTCGGGGATCGTATTTGAGAATGGTGTCAAAGGTGGTGTAATCCCACGCGAGTTCATCCCGGCGATTGAGAAAGGTGTGCGGGAAGCGGCAGAGAGTGGCGTGCTGGCTGGGTATCCTGTTACGGATGTCAAAGTGAAGGTCTACGATGGCTCATTTCATGAGGTCGATTCGAGCGATCTGGCCTTCAAAGTAGCTGGCTCGATGGCTTTCAGAGAAGGTGTTCAGGATGGTGATCCTGTTCTTCTTGAGCCCATCATGGATGCTGAAATCGTCGTCCCTGAAGATCATGTCGGTGATATCACCGGCGACCTTGCGGCTCGGAGAGCGATGATTGAAGGGATCGAAGCTCGAGCAGGTGGGATTCAGGCCATCCGGGCGATGGTGCCTTTGGCAGAGATGTTCGGCTATGCAACTGACTTGCGTTCTATGACCCAAGGACGTGGTGTATTCACGATGGAATACGATCACTACGCTGAAGTGGAGGATTCGGTCACGAAAGCGATCTTGGTGGGAGCTCGATAATCGAACCAAGGATCTTATACTTATTCATTGTCCAAAACTGCATCCTGAAGGGTGCGCAGAACACATGCGAAAGCCTACGACATTATTGAATGCATTGAGGAGCGAGAAGAGACATGGCAAAGAAGAAATTTGAGCGCACGAAACCGCACGTGAATGTGGGCACGATCGGACACATCGACCACGGGAAGACGACGTTGACAGCGGCGATGACGAAATGGTGTTCCTTCCAGGGGCTGGCGGAATTCCGACCGTTCGATTCGATCGACAATGCGCCGGAAGAGAAGGAACGCGGGATCACGATCGCGATCGCACACGTGGAGTATGAGACGGAGAACCGCCACTATGCGCACGTGGACATGCCGGGACACCGGGACTACATCAAGAACATGATCACGGGAGCGGCGCAGGTGGATGGTGCGATCCTGGTGGTGGCAGCGCCAGACGGGACAATGCCGCAGACGCGTGAGCATGTGCTGTTGGCGAGGCAGGTGGAAGTGCCGTCGGTGGTGGTATATCTGAACAAGATCGACATGATGGACGATCCGGAGCTATTGGAGCTGGTGGAGCTGGAGCTGCGGGAGATGCTGGATGGGTACGGGTTTCCCGGAGACGAGATACCGATCGTGAGGGGGAGTGCGCTGCATGCGTTGGAAAGCGAAAGCACGGATCCAGATGCACCGGAGTATGAGAGCATCAAGGAGCTATTGCGGGTGATCGATGAGTACATCCCGGAGCCGGTGCGCGAGATGGACAAGCCGTTCATGATGTCGGTGGAAGACGTGTTCTCGATCAAGGGACGCGGGACGGTGGTGACTGGGCGGATCGAGCGCGGGGTGATCGATACGGGGACGCAAGTGGATATCGTGGGACTGCGAGACAAGAGCATGAACACGGTGGTGACCGGGGTGGAGATGTTCCACAAGACATTGGACCAGGGACAGGCGGGAGACAATGTGGGACTGCTGCTGCGGGGTATCGATCGGGATGAGGTAGAGCGAGGGATGGTGATAGCGGAGACGGGATCGATCACACCACACACGAAGTTCATGAGTGAGGTGTATGTGTTGACGAAGGAAGAGGGGGGCAGGCACAAGGCGTTCTTCAACGGGTATCGACCGCAGTTCTACATCCGGACGATGGATGTGACGGGGACGGTGGAGCTGCCGGAGGGCGTGGAGATGGTGATGCCTGGGGACAGTGTCAATCTGCAGGTGGAGCTGATCATCCCGGTGGCGTTGGAGAAGGGATCGAAGTTCGCCATCCGAGAGGGTGGCTTGACGGTGGGCGCAGGCGTGATCACCGATATCTTAGAGTAAAGGAAACTGCGTCTTGTGAGATGCAGATGTGGTGCTAATTGATGGCTAAGAAGGATGTTCGACCGGTGATTACCCTGGAGTGCACGGAGTGCCAGGAGAGGAATTACACAACCGAGAAAAACCGTCGCAATGACCCTGGACGGATCGAGTTGAGGAAGTATTGTCCGCGGTGTCGTAAGCATAGGCTGCACCGCGAAACTAAGTGAGGGGCTGTGGGAAGCCCTTGTGAAGGCCAGTAGCTCAATTTGGCAGAGCACCGGTCTCCAAAACCGGGGGTTGTGGGTTCGAGTCCTACCTGGCCTGCCTGATCGGAGTGCGACGCCGTCAATGGTCGGCGTCGCTTGATCTGAAGGAGATTTCGAGTGGCGAAATCGAAAGCTAGAGCGAAAAGACGGCCAAACAGTATCGTCCGTTTGTTGCGAGAGACTGTGGCTGAGTTACGTAAGGTGAACTGGCCGACACGCCAGGAAGCTACTCAACTCACCCTTCTCGTATTGCTGGTCATCTTTCTCATGAGTTCATTGTTAGGAGTGTTGGATTATCTTTTCTCTCAGCTCTTTGCCTTCATCGTGAGTCTTGGCTGAAAGACTGGAAATCTTCAGATCTTGGTGGTTGTGTAGAGAGAGACAGAGAAGCGATCGTCGTTTCTGTGCTAATCAAGTGGACGGATTTGTCGAATGAGCGAGAACGAGAACGAAACCCTGGATAACCAACAGGAGATTGAAATGGAGGGCGATCCTGTCTCCCCTGAGGAGGCGTTGATCGGCACGGAAATGGATACTTCTGTTGGGGATACAGATTCTGTAGAAGAACCACAAGAGGAATTGGTCACCGAAACCACTCAAGATAGCACCTCACTTGAGGAGGAGATCGCTGTTTCTGATGAACCCGTGTCAGAGGTAGAGATTTCAGATGAGGCATCCCAAATTGAAGAGGTAGCAATTGAGGATCAGATCTCCGAGGAGACTGATGAGGTCCCTCCTGTGGTAGACGAAGAGATGGAACCAGAACCTGAGCTGATGGTGGAAGCGCAAGCTGAAGAGTTAGCAGAGGTTGTCGAGGATATTGGCGACCTTGAAACCCTACCTGTTGATGAGGAACCTGTGGTTGAGCTATCTGTTGAAGAGAGTGATGCGCTCGAGGAGGCTACCACAGAGGGTGAGGTAGAGTTAAGCGAAGAGTTGGTAACAACTCCTGTGGTCGTGGAAGAACCTGACGACGGCCGCTTGTGGTACGTGGTTCACTGTTACTCAGGTTATGAAAATAAAGTGCGTCACAACTTGGAACAGCGAATCGAAACGATGGGGATGAAGGCCAAGATCTTTGATGTCGTCGTGCCCACCGAGGAAGAGATCGAAATCAAGGATGGTAAACGCCGGACGGTTGAGCGTCGTGTGTTCCCAGGTTACATCCTTGTCCAGATGATCATGGACGAAGATTCCTGGTATGTCGTGCGGAATACCCCCGGCGTGACAGGTTTCGTGGGTATGGGAAACGAACCCACGCCTCTGCGGCCGGAAGAGGTGAGCCAGATTGTGAAGCGCATGGAAGCTGACGCTCCCCGCATCAAGGTCACCTATAGGCTGGGGCAAAAAGTCCGCATTATCGACGGTCCTTTCAACGATTTTATTGGCACCGTCTCTGATATCGATATGGAACGCGCGAAAGTGCGCGTGATGGTGTCCTTCTTTGGTAGGGAGACCCCTGTGGAGCTTGATTTCTTACAGGTAGAGAAAGCATAAGGGCGATTGTCCTTTCGCCCGTGTGGGAGAGTGGGCCAATTACTCGCTAACACCACAAAAGGAGAGTACAGGTGGCTAAGAAGTTAAAAGCGGAAATAAAACTGCAAATTGAGGCCGGAAAAGCTAACCCCGCGCCGCCGATCGGTCCGGCGTTGGCTCCACATGGCATCAATTTAATGGCGTTCTGTAAGGAGTATAATGCTCGCACCTCGAGCAAGATGGGCGAGATTATCCCGGCTGAGATCAGCATCTACACGGATGGATCCTTCACTTTTGTGTTAAAGACGCCCCCAACAGCGGTTCTACTACGCAAGGCGGCCGGTATCGAAAAAGGATCCGCCGAGCCTAATCGTGAGAAAGTCGGTACGGTCACTCGGGACCAGATTCAAGATATCGCAGAGATCAAGATGAAGGACCTCAACGCGATTGACCTCGAAGGTGCCATGCGGCAGATCGAAGGCACGGCACGCAATATGGGGATCGTGGTTGAGGATTAAGAAATTGTGGGAGGGTTGGCTAGGTACAGCCCGTTAACACCACGAGGAGCAAAAATGCCGAAGCACGGAAAGAAGTATCGAGAAGCGATTGCGAAGATTGATCGCAACAAATTTTACTCACCAGAGGAAGCCTTACGTCTGGCCAAGGAGACCTCTTTCACCCGTTTTGATGGGACCATCGAGGTGCATGTCCGTCTTGGCGTGGATCCACGACATGCCGACCAACAGGTGCGCGACACAGTCATGTTGCCTCACGGACTTGGGAAGACCGTACGGATACTGGCTTTCGCCGAGGGCGACGGTGCTCGGATTTCTAAAGAGGCCGGGGCAGACTACATCGCTGATGATGAGACCATCCAGCGTATCCAGGATGGATGGGTCGATTTCGACGCTTCAGTGGCAACACCAAGCATGATGAGTAAAGTCGGTAGATTGGGCAAGATTCTTGGTCCTCGAGGCTTGATGCCGAACCCTAAAGCCGGTACGGTGGTACAAGAAGAAGACCTGCCGCGAGTGATCCAGGAGCTAAAAGCGGGGCGGGTGGAGTTCCGTATCGACAGAACAGCCAATTTACATGTGCCGATCGGGAAGGCTTCCTTTGACACGCAAAGCCTTTATGAGAATATGGCGGCCTTAATGGATGTGATCAATAGGGCCCGACCCGCTTCGTCAAAAGGGACTTATATTCGTAGGGTGACTGTGACCAGCACGATGGGACCCGGGATTCGGATCGATCCGATCGAAGCTCAAGCGATGTGAGGGAGTGAATTCTATTGAATCTTTCGTCCCTGGTAGAATGTAGTCAATAGGGACAAGCTTTGCTAGAGACAGCAGGCGCCAAATGCTTGAAATGGCTTAATCTCCTGCCGAAGCAAGGACCAGTGGATTGTGCTCTGTAAGAGCCAACAGCTTGTGTGAGTCTTTGCGGCGGCGTTATGCCTCAAGCAAAGACTTTTTTGTTGAAGGGAGGTGAGAGACTTTGGCAATCTCAAAAGAACGTAAACAAGCACTCGTGACTCAATACAAAGAGCTGCTGAGCAGCAATTCGGCATTGATCATGACGGCTTACTCCGGATTAAGTGTGAAGGAGATCCAAGGTCTGCGATCCAAAATTCGGGACGCAGGTGGGAGCTTTCACATCGTTAAGAACAATCTGGTTGAGCGAGCTTTTAATGAGGCAGGTGTGCCCATACCGGAGGGCGCCCTGATGGGACCAACCGCTATTGGGTTCGCTTCCGAGGATATCCTGGGGGTCGCGAAGGCGATCGTCGATCTTGCTCGGGATGTGGAATTTGTTGATGTGAAGGGCGCAGTGATCGATGGTGTCATTTACGACAATAGACAGGTTATACAAATGGCCGATTTACCACCTCTTCCGGTGGTACAGGCTCAGTTGTTAAGTGTCATCCAAGCTCCTGCTCGTCAGCTTGCTGGAGTGTTGGCTGGTTCGGCGCGTCAATTGGTCAGTGTACTGAATGCATATTCGGAAACTGAAGCCGCGGCTGCTTAAGTGTAATTTAAACGGATATGGATCGAATGTTGGAACATAGAGAAAGCTGCAGAAGGACTCGATGCATCTGCTGAAAGAAAATAGGCTGCGTGGGAGAGACGATTTTTGTGGTGTGTATACAATGACCACAGTATCGATCTATCTGCTTTCTCACACGGATTGCAGCATTCTTAGCAGAAACATTAATCAAAAGGAGAACGATAAAAAATGGCAGATCTGAAGAAGTTAGCAAAGGATTTAGGTAAGCTTACCGTCATCGAAGCAGCAGAGTTAACCAAGATGCTGGAAGAGGAGTGGGGTGTTTCGGCGGCCGCTCCCGTAGCAGTTGCTGCTGCTGTTGGCGCAGCTCCGGCCGTGGGTGAGGAAGTTGAAGAGAAGACAGAGTTCGATATCATCCTCAAGGATGTCGGTCCGAAGAAGATTGATGTCATCAAGGTCGTCCGTCAGATCACTCAGCTTGGCTTGAAGGATGCCAAGGAATTGGCTGAAACCCCAGGTGCGAAGGTGCTTGAGCAGGTGGGTAAAGAAGCCGCACAGGATGCGAAGAGTAAACTCGAAGGTGCCGGTGCAACTGTTGAACTGGCTTAGATGACCCCACTGGGAAATAAATCAACCGCGAGAAGAGGGTTGGGAATAGAGGTGCGGACGCAACCCGCACCTCATCAATACCTTTCATACTCCTCGAGAGTGATTTTTCAGTACTTGCTTAGATACTAAGCTGCTGATCTCGGAGCTGCCTCTCATTGGCGGCTCTGAGAGTTTCTCGCCTGATTGCTACATAACGACTGCGGTGGGAATGACATGAGTAAACGAATCTTGATCATTGAGGATGAAGAACGCATCCTCGACTTCTTAAGACGAGGTCTGACTTACGAAGGGTATCAGGTTGAGACAGCTGTTGACGGTTCACAAGGTCTGATATTGGCATATGACACCTCTCCAGACATGGTCATCCTGGATTGGATGCTTCCGGAGGTTGAGCCTGGCCTTGATGGCCTGGAAGTCTGTCGTCGTCTACGGGATGTTGGTGACGTACCCATTTTGATGTTAACTGCGAAAGAATCGGTCGAGGATCGTGTGCGCGGACTGGATGCAGGTGCGGACGATTACTTGGTGAAACCGTTCGCTCTCAACGAGCTTCTCGCTCGTGTGCGTGCCTTATTGCGAAGAAGCGGTTTAGAAAGCCCTGCGGTGCTGACCTTCGCTGATCTACGACTGGACACCGGGACGCATCAAGCCTTCCGTGGTGAGCGGCCAATTGAGTTGACAGCAAAGGAATTTGAGTTGCTCGAACTGTTCCTTCACCATCCCCGCCAAGTGCTCACACGTGATGTCATTTTCGATCGGGTATGGGGATATGATTTTGGCGGTGAGAGCAACATCATCGAAGTGTACATCCGCTACTTACGGCAGAAACTTGAAGAAGCTGGGGAGCCGCGGTTATTACATACTGTGCGTGGTGTGGGTTATGTCTTGAGGGAAACGGTGTGACACTTCGAGCACGTTTAACCTTGTGGTACGTTGCCATCCTCATCGGGTTGTTGTCCCTCTTCGGAATGACGGTTTATGTGTTGGTTTCTAATAGCTTGACCGGGCAGATCGAGGAGACGCTGAAAGAGGCCGCCGACGACATCTTGCTCGCCAGTAGGCGTGACATGAGTGGCGTCACTCTGCCCAGATTGGATCTGACCGGGAGTGTTTATGTCCAGATTTGGGGTTTAGATGAAGGGGGAGAACTGACCCAAATCGCCACCAACCTCTCAACCATCAATCAACCTTTTGATCCTACCACTCTCACTGCTGAGGCACGCACATTTTCAAGTGTCAAGTTTGGCTCAACCCCCCTCCGTGTCCTATCGGTGCCCGTAGTCATCCTTCCTGAGGAACAGGTTGTGGGTTATCTGCAATTAGCGACCTCGCTAGACTCGGTCGACCAAGCTCGGCAGATGCTGATCGTCGTCCTCTTCAGTGTGGGGATACTGGCGGTCGCTGTCACTGGTGCGGTAGGCTATATGACCGCCCGTTCTGCGTTACGACCACTCGACCATGTAACCGATACAGCATTGCAGATCACTCGCGCCGACGATCTCTCGCGTCGAATTTCACTAGAAAGTCCACCCACAGGAGAGGTCGGAAGATTGACTCTCGCATTTAATGAAACGCTTGAGCGTCTTGAATCTCTCTTTGAGACACAGCGTAGATTTCTGGCGGATGTTTCCCACGAACTAAGGACTCCATTGACCGCTATCCGTGGGAACATCGACCTCATACGACACATGGGTGAAGCGGACCCGACATCGTTGGACGCCATAACATCGGAAGTCGATCGCATGACGCGTTTGGTGCGGGACCTGCTTTTCCTCGCACAAGCAGAGACGGGAAAACTCCCCTTGGCACAGGAGATCGTTGAATTAGACACGCTCATGTTGGAGGTCTTTCAGCAAGCAAAAGTGCTAGCGAATGATCAAATTAAAGTGAGTCTTGGGGGTGAGGATCAAGCGCGCGTACTGGGTGATCGTGATCGGTTGAAACAAGTTCTACTGAACTTGGTGGCAAATGCCATTGATCATACGCCCAAAGGTGGGAAGGTGGACCTTAGCCTGACCTGTGAGGACGAATGGGCGCGAGTAGTCGTCTCTGATACAGGTCCTGGAATCCCACAGGAGGATATCCCGAATATCTTCGAGCGTTTTCGACGTCTCGATCGTTCAGGTAAACCAGTAGGATCACAAGGTACAGGTTTAGGTTTATCGATCGCCTATTGGATAACCCGAATCCATGGTGGCCGGATTGAAGTCGAATCTGAGGTAGGGCGGGGTGCTGAGTTCTCGGTATGGTTGCCGAGACTCACCGGTAGTTCCAAGGAACAGGTACAGGTAGATAATAGCGACTAGAGATTCACCCCTCGTCGTCATGGCTCAGAGTATTGGACTACCTTTATTAAATTTACCCTTCTAATTCAGCGGAAGCTCGTCGACAAAGATTCGCACCACCTGCTGCTAACCAGGCGTCTAACTTAGCGCTCTTACGCTCTCCCTTGAAGATATCCTCAAGAATTCCCATTCCCCATTGAACATACCGACGGGTTTCAGGGGCCCAGGTGTTGGGTTCCCGATCAATCACGCCATGACCTCCGTTATATCCAGCAAGAGCTAAGTCAACCCGACCGTTGGAAAGATCGAGCGATCGTGCGAGGTACGAAAGCCCTCTCACCGCGTTGGTTTGAGGATTGAGGGGATCCTCTCCTTCCTTGAAGTGGAATGGCATCACCTGGAAAAGGCCCATTGCCCCCACTGGACTATGAACCTTTGGGTGACCGCAGGATTCGATCTGCATCACCAATGCGATCAAATTCGGATCGAGTTCAAATTCTACAGCCCACTGAGAGATCTCTGCCGACCATGTGCGGACTTGAGGGGTAAAAACGGGAGAAATGCCGCCTGCTTCGTAAGACACTCCAGGGAGCCCTAGACCGAACTCATACTCGAAGTTCGCGATCGAAGTGTCTGCCTGGTAAAGGCTTTGATGGGCAAGGTTAACCAAGCCTGACCGCAATGCTCCCCACGATCTCACAGAGGCGAGGATAAGAAGGAAAGTCAGAAGGGTAGGGATCCATCGAACAGGTGAGGATATGGCGGCCGTCCGGAGGGGGAAATCTGTAGAGGTTGCGGTCGGACGGCCGCCTAGGTCCATTTCGTTACTCTCGATCCATCTTCGTCGCATGATCGCTTAGGGACGCGAGCTTGGTTTCGCCTGCATCGGTTGAGGACTGTAGGTGGGGTCTCGACGAGATTTTGGTTTTGGCGCAGGCCGGATGGATTTTTTAGGGTCGCTGGAGCGACGTGGAACGCGTGAAGGCATCATTGGAGTTGATGTGTGGGATTGTTTAGAACGAAGCGGAGGTCGAGAGACCCTTCGTGGGAAGAGGCGCTCTCCCGTCATCGTGAAGGTGCCGATGATGAGTACCCTAATCAACCAGACAAGTACAGCCACAAAGATGGGCACACCACTTATGAGCGATTCCCTTCCGAGCAACTCGTTCCCTAGTCCATGATGGCCGAGTAAAGCTAGTGAGACCGCCCACCATGTCAACATCGCGTTCATGGTTGCAGCCAGAACCCATGCGCCTAACAGGTACCAAACCGCAACCGAGTTCACCCTCTCTTTATCCGGTGTGAACAAGCGGGCGATACCGGCAAAGTCCATGCTGCAGAAGGCCAGAGCTAAGATGGTGGACCACCTCAAACCTGCAAACTGTAGGTCGCCAAGCAGATCATTCAAGGCGAATTCGGTTGTGCTGTAATTGAAGATCTCAAATGCGACCAAGGCGCCGATGATGATGAATCCAAAAATGGAGCCAAGCTGCAATTGGATCCGTAAACGTTCAGCGAGCCATTGGCTGGCTGTTCCGACATTGAACCTTGATGCGGATGAGTGGATATGAGGTGAAGTTGCGGACATTGTGAACCTCCTGTGCGAACATATGTTCCATGCGCCGACAGTATAGAACATTCGTTCTATTTTGTCAAGTGGTACTGAGGGGAGTGTTGTAGTGGCGTTTCATGGCGTCTCGAACCGGCTTACCAGTTCTCGCAGCACGACCGGTGAATTGCCCCTATAGGAAGTGATGTATGATCCACAATGTTGTAGGGCGGGGAGACCTCGCCCCTACAAATAACGAATCACAATGTACGATGTAGGGGCGACCGGCTGGTCGCCCCTACGTCTCTGTGGGATTAATCCTGATTTCGGATAAAGGAATGAGGTCAGGTTGCGTCACGGTTTGGCTTAAAGACAGGGGTCACCCCGCCCCTATAAATG
This sequence comes from Anaerolineaceae bacterium, assembly GCA_020350285.1. Taxonomy (GTDB): domain Bacteria; phylum Chloroflexota; class Anaerolineae; order Anaerolineales; family E44-bin32; genus DUEZ01. The sequence goes on along the minus strand of CP070708.1, from coordinate 1,822,321 downwards.
AAGCACAATGTACGATGTAGGGGCGGTTCGCGAACCGCCCCTACATCATTTGAGCAAGATTTTATGGTGGGATGCTAAATTCCCAAACTCATCCCTCGGTAGATCTATTCCAACTACGTTGAGCACGCTTTCCCCCCGTGTACACATAAATTAACAACCCACCAAAGGCTAGCATCGGTAGCATCACCAAACCTGCTTCCGGTCCGAAAGCGCCTCCAGTTATCAAGACTGGTCCGATATTGGTCTGTTGGATGATCGCGGGGAAGTTTAGACCACTCACAGGGAAACCAAAGACAGCGCCTTCGAAAAAATTCCATCCGATATGCAACCCGATGGGCAGCCACAACCGTCCTGTCCGCATCCACGCATAAGCCAAGAAAATCCCTGACCCAAATAACCCTAAAGTAGACGCCAAAGAACTGTGAGGATTTAGGAGGTGTTCAAGAGCGAATATCGCTGAGGAGATTACCAGAGCCCAAGTGAGGTTGAGTCCTTCAATCAAGTTCTGAAGTCGGTAGCCTCTAAAGAGCAATTCCTCGTAAAAACCGACGGCAATGAAAGTCACAAATGCGTAGGTGATTGTAATGAATGTCGTGGAAGACCCTTCTTTCCATATTACGCTTTCGATCCGAAGCCAGCCGATACCCCACTCGAAGGCGAAAATTGATCCCATCAATAGGGCGGGCAATGTAAAACCAATAGCCAGGTCACGAATAGAATACATATCCCATCCGAATCCCAATGAACGGAAGGTCCTTCTGTCGAGGTATCGTCTAGCGACCCACGTGGTCAGCGTAATGATGATCAATTGAAGGACAACGATGAGCAGTAATTCAATGATTATCTCTTGATCGTCGATATGGATAGCCCAGTCGTAAAGGATGGACACGATGAGTGCGACCACCTCGATCAAAAAGGCGTGGAAAAGAAGCCGCCAGCCAGAACGTAAACGGGGTTCATCAGGAGAGATGAAAAGGCGTCTGAAAAATGAGCGTAAGGACTGCATTATCAGTAGATGTGTGGAGGACCCACTGCCACTAGGTGTATCCCCATGACGGAGAAATGGATGTTCAGATGGTGATAGTATAATATGTGAACCATCATTTTGTGGACGTACGAAGAGCGTTTCTCGTCTCCTTCTTCACCGCACTTCCATTGAAACCACCTCACCAAACCGACAGACTGGATTATAAATGCGGGTTCTCATACCAAATCATTTTCCGCTCGAGGGATCAGGAAGCGGGATTTACACTCAAAATGTCGCTCGTGAGCTCGTCAACAAGGGGCACGAGGCACTGACGATCACTCCCGGGCACGATGAACAAACCGGGTTCCCTTTTGAGGTACGCACGATCTTGTTTTCGCCTGATGAAGAAAAGTCTTCACAAACCGAACGCCTGCCCTTTAATTTTCCCTGCTTTACAACCCATCCTCTCAGCACGACGACGTACGCAGATCTCGATGATGCACAACGGGGATCATACATCGAGGCGTTCCGCTCAGAGATAGATTCTACGGTCCATGAGTGGAAACCGGAGGTCATTCACGCCCAGCATTTGTGGGTCGCGCCATATGCGGCCAAGCAGACGGACATCCCATATGTTGTGACGGCGCACGGCACAGATCTGATGGGTTTCCGCAAGTATGGTAAGTGGAAGTCCGTCGCGCTCGAAGGCGCACACGGCGCAGGTATCATTATTGCTGTCTCAAAGCAGGTCGCTAGAGACACGATCGAGCTTTACGGTGTGAAGAACGAACAGGTTCGTTTGGTTTGGAATGGTTTTGATCATCGAATTTTCCATGTGATGTCGGTAAAGAGGGACGAGGTGCTGTCCCTATATGACCTACCAGCTGACCCGAAGTACATTGTCAGCTTTGTGGGGAAGTTAACCCACTTCAAGGGTGTCGATGTCCTACTCGATGCAGCTGTGTCATACGAACGCGAACTTGGGGAGGTTTTGACACTTATTGTCGGTGATGGTGAGTTGCGCTCAGAACTTGAAGGGCAAGCCGATAGATTGGGATTGCGTGGAGTTTATTTCCTGGGCCACCAGGCTCAGCCTGAGGTGGCGAAGATATTCAACATGGCAGATGTAAGTGTCGTCCCCTCGAGAGTTGAGCCCTTTGGGTTGGTGGCGGTTGAAGCGATGGCCTGTGGTACGCCGGTCATCGCGACGAATGAAGGTGGTCTACCTGATTTTGTAGATGACCGAGTGGGAGCGCTTGTGGATGTCGACAACCCGGATCAGTTAGCGACGAAGATCATTGATGAGGTCAAAGGTGAGGCTAAAGCGGTGAAGGGCTCCTGGATTGCTGAATACACTCACAAAGGTTTCTCATGGTCCAGCCAGGTTGACAAGATGATCGCGATTTACGAGGAGGTACTCACGGAAGATTGAGGGGCAGCCAGATTATAGGGTATTGTTTTAGGGGAGAGATTACACAGTGGAGGGCCGAAAAGCAGGAAAGACGGCATTTGGTCTTATTACTCGTCGGGTAGATGATACCAGGACACCAATAAGGTTCTTGACCAACGCCCGACGATATGGCCACAGTGTTGACCGGATCATCATCGCCTATTCACATGGCGTAGATCGTGGGGTTGTAGAAACACTGCAACGTCAGGTGAAGGTAGATTTGATTTGTGCGCATGGCGATGAGTACTTACATAAGAGTTTGCATGCCCTCGGTCTCGGATCCGATGCTGTGGACGCTTTGTTGGAAGTTCCTAGCTGGTCGTGCCACCATGAAGTTCCCTACAGTGCTTACCGAAATGCGGTTCTTTTACATGCGATCCTCCAAGGGATGGATTATCTCCTTTTCTTTGATTCCGATGTTAAACCCTCAGTGTTGACCGAGCTCAAGGATGGACTACCCCAATGGCAGGAGGTTGATTTTGTCGGAAGCCATCTGGCTCATCTAGCGAAACCTAAGGTCTTAGCTACCACGAGTGACTATTCTGGTTATTACATCATCCCTCCGATGGCCTTTGATGGATTACCTGAATTACTCATCGGTCTCGGTAAAGAGCTATCGCTAGATTATGTGAGCTTATGTGACATCCATGGTTGCTTGAACCTTGGTTCCCATACACCAGGTCCCTCGGTGCTTACCGATAAACTTCTTGGTGGCAACCTTGGCCTCAGCCTGAATCAACCCTGGAATTTGGCCCCATTTTTCTCCACGGTGTATGAGTTCGATGATCAATGTATCAAGGGTCGAGGCGAGGATACGCTGCTTGGCCAGGCATTGGTTTTGAACGAGAGGCAGATGGTGGATGTGGACCTACGTATCTTTCACGACACCTTCGACGAATTCCCTACCAGCCCAGATATCACTCGCAAAGATATTCAGACTCGTGTCTATTATGCTTGTTTGGGTTGGATTGGGCTCAATCCTTTCTTGAACTGGTTCCTCTCCACAATGCGTGGGAATGAAGCTCGTTTTAAAGAGGAAATGAAGCGTCAGGCAGAAGGTTTATCTAAAGGCGCGGTAAATGCAGCTCGTTTCTTCAAGAATCCGCAATTTGAGAGCTTGCCGGAAGCTTTGAAAGTCTCCATGGCGACTCTTCCTGAATCCATCGAGCGTTACCGACGACTTACGGGAGGTTGGGAGAAGTTGATCAACGCGTTAACTCCTGGCGAACTTCCGACCGAAACGGATGAGGAGATGGTGGATCAACCACCGATGGCGGCATAATCAGGTGAGAAGGAGCGTCTTGATTTCTGGGTATTCAGGGAAAAACTTGCCACCTTGTATGCCTTAGTGTAGAAAACAAGCAGCAGTTTATTTCAGAGGGATTGTGAAGTGTTCATAGACCAACTGTGTAAGTGGAAAGGAGGAAACGGCTGATTTCCGCTGTTAATGGACAGCGGTCACTCGCCGTAAATCTCTATGAAGACCGTCATGGTCATTCCCACCTATTGGTCACGCGATTCAGAGGCCAGCTGGAAACCGGGTGATACCGTCTATGATCATCCTACCCCTCTCGACCAAGAGGGCACGCTTCCCAAGGCGTTGGAATCCTTGAATGTATTGGCAGATACTGACTTTTCGTTAGTTATTTTGGCTTGTTCTACCGCGGCGGATATTGAACAGGCTGTAGAGGAGCGGGTCACCGATTTGGTGCGAGCAGCTAAACCTCCCGTCGAGACCTATGTCGTCTCTCACTCTCACCTTCAGGCGCTCCATCAAGCGTTGGCAGCAACCGGGAGGGACGATTTAGTTGATGTCCTTTCGTTGTCGGGTTATGCCAATGTCCGAAATATGTGCCTCTTTGTGCCATATGTCTTCGGCGCAGAGGTTGCGGTGCTCATCGATGATGATGAGTTGTTTGATGATCCTGAATTCATGAGGAAGGCCCGTCAATTTGTCGGCAGTCGTTTCATGGGCCAAACCATCGATGGTGTTGCTGGTTACTATATCAACAGCAAGGGTACCTACTATGACGACGTTCCGGAGGAGATTCACTGGATGACCTATTGGGATCGTTTTGGCAGTAAACGGGAGGCATTCGACTTGGTCATCCCAGGGGAGCCGCGCCTAAAATTGACGCCCTTTGCTTTTGGTGGCTGTATGGTCATCCATCGTTCGCTCTTCCGGAGCGTTCCCTTCGATCCTCTCATAACGCGCGGCGAGGACATCGATTACGTGATCAACGCCCGAATGTTCGGCTTTAATTTTTTCCTCGACAACCAACTCTACATCCAGCACCGACCTCCTCCGAAGACTCACCCCACTTGGCAGCGCTTTCGCGAGGACATATTCCGCCTGCTTCATGAACGGGCCAAAATTAATGGTCAAACGCTACAGACAAATATGACCATCCTCGATGCGGAGGACTTCGATCCCTATCCGGGAGAGTTCCTTAAGGACACCCTGGACGATAAGATCCTCAAATCTAACCTCATCCTTGCTCTTGATTATCTCGCCAATGATAGAGTTGAGGACACCAAGGAGACCATTCGCAACATCTGGTTGGCGAGGACTAAGGCTATACCCAAAGACAATCCCTTTGAAATGTATCTGACCTTTCAACGACGTTGGCGTGCACTGCGTAAACTCACCTCACGTAACTTACGCGATGTTTTTTATTCGATCATTCAGCGGGGTCAGATTTACTACGAAGAAGAGAGACAGTTGGAAGAAGCCCGACGTGCAGAATTTGAGAGCACCACCAAAGCGATGCGTGCTTCAACGCTGGAGGACGTTCCTTTCTTTACGGGATTGGCCCCTGAATATATCGAGATGCTGCGCTCCATCAGTTGGCGGGAGTTTTACTCAAGAGACGAGATTCTCTTACAGAAAGGTGATGAAGCCCACAAACTTTACTTCATCACCAAAGGCGCGGTACGTATCCTGCTGAGCGACGACTCTGATGAGGAGATGGAGTTAATCGAGGTGGGTGAAGGAGAGATGCTTGGTGAGGTATCGATGGTTATTGATGAGCCTCACTCGGCGACCGTGACGGCCTCGGAGCCGACCGAGGTGATCACGATCGACCGTAAGTCGTTATTTGAGTTGATGTCCAAGTCACCAGAATTTGCGTCTCAGTTGTGGCACCGATTAGCCCACTCTCTGAGCAATCGCTTACGCCATTCGAATATTCGTTATCTGTCGCAAGTGCGTGAGGCATACGACGTAGCGGATTCGATGTTAGGAACTGGCATCTTGGGTGAATCTTCTAACGACGAGTGAAACCGAATTTCAGTGATCTAATACAGATGGGCACGAGGTCATGACCTCGTGCCCGATTGATTCCCGCGCAAGTATGCGTCAGGGAGGATTCTGATCGGTGCTAAGATGTTTTTGGATTGGCCAACTTGATCAATCGTCGCGCCAAGCCTGCTCCAAGCAGGGCAAGACCGTCCGTAGGCATGTAGTGGCTAGCAGCAGCATCGAAAAGGACGGAAGCCCGGGTAGGAAATTCATCATCCCCTGGCCATAGCGCACATGCGATACGGATACGTGGAAGGGGTTGAAAAGCGAACGCGAAAGGCGCCAGAGCTGGCAGCGCTGTACCCTTTAGCACCTTTGCCGCCCGATCAAAGGCCTCAAAATCACCACTGAAGGTACGGGCGATCACATTTCCGCTATAGCCTTGGAATGCCTGGTGATAGAAGGCGCCATCAGGTAATTCGCGAAAGCTGATCCACCGATCTGTCATGGGCGCGCCATCAGCGGTTACCAAGTAGTACAGCAGCATGGCGGAATCGAAGGTCGAACAAGGCGAGCCGTCAGACAGGTGGCAGGCTTTCAGATCGGGCCAGGACAGGGTGATCTTATCGCCCCAGAATGTCAGTCCCAGATTGGCACCATCAAATGAGCCGCCACACCGATCGGCGATGTTCTCAGGTGCCGAGGCTTGAATTGATTTCCGCAAGCGATCGATCTGACGCAGCATGCTTTCTTGCCACGCATGGCGCGCTTGCTCGATGACGTCGCCGCCTGGTGGATGGTCGCCCCCGGCTCTGTCCGTCAAACCTGCCATCTGAACCACACTCGAGTCGATGTATCGAGATCGTTAAGATCGAATAGGCTCCACTCACCTGAGTCTTGAGCGATTAACTAGCACAGAACCTAGATAGTGCTGTAACTCTCCACTCAGGTCCTTGGAGATACTATGGCAAACACTTCCAATGGGTTAACCGGGTTGGATCTAATTCCCGCTCAAGATGTTGCCGAGAATTTCGCCTCCAAGCCCCGCGACTCCCTTTTGTTCACCAATTTGTTTAAACCTAGCTGCCGCCAGGACACGATCAGCTATCCGAGAGAAGGGGAGGCTTTGCAGAAAGACCTTACCGGGTCCGGTCATGTGGGTTAAGAACAGGCCTTCCCCTCCGAAGAGGGCGTTCTGGAAGCCACCGATAAATTGGATGTCGTAGTCCACATCGGCTCCGAACGCCACCAGGCAGCCGGTGTCAACGCGCAAAGTTTCCCCAGCGGCCAAATCCTTTTCGATAACGGTGCCCCCGGCGTGCATGAAAGCCATCCCATCGCCCTCTAACCGCTGTAGGATGAATCCTTCCCCGCCAAAGATGCCCGCACCGATACGCTTGGTCAAGGCGACCTCTATCTCGATGCCTTGAGCGGCGCAGAGAAAGGAATCCTTTTGACATAAGATTTGTCCACCAAAATCGGTCATGTCCACGGGAATGATCTTTCCCGGATAGGGGGCCGCAAAGGCGACATGTGATTTCCCATTGCCGTTATTCAGGAAGGTCGTGATGAAAAAGCTCTCGCCGGTGATTGCCCGCTTGAGTCCCTTGAAAATACCCCCTCCGGTTGTGGTCTGCATTTCGATGCCGGTTTCCATGTAGGTCATCGTACCGGCTTCAGCGCGCACCCCTTCGCCGGGATCGAGTTCGATCTCAACGAGCTGTAGATCGTCTCCATATATTTTGTGATCAATAACGTCTGCCATGAGGCACCTCCAGTGATGAGATTTATGACGCCACTGAAAAAAATCAACCGTGAGAAGAGGACTAATATATGTGGGGCTGCGGGCGCTGACCCACATATACCTATCTTCATGCTTCTCGGCGGAATTTATTTTCCAGTGGACTTATTCATGGGTCTTTAGAAGTCTACCAAACTTCAAGAGTGATGCAATATTAGAATGACGTTTAGGTTCATTCCCTGATGGGATAATGGACGATCATGGATTTGAGTTATTCTGCTCCAGGATGTCGTCGATGAACGTTTGCCATGTGGCATTTGGGACCCATATTCGTTTGACCTGTTCAAAAGCCTTCTCCTGCGACCATCCTAGCCGCAGAATCCGATACAAGGCCATAAAGACCGAAACACGCATGTTCGCGGCGCAGTGAACAAATATCTTCTTACCCTTATTGGCCTCCATGACATCAATAAAACCTTCCAAATCGAGTGCAATAGGTCGCTCCCAGATAACCGGCAGATGGATATATTGCATCCCATGAGCTCTTACGATAGCTTCTTCATCATCCAGGGCATACTCTGCATCAGCCAAACCGAGGTTGATCACCAGATCATAACCGCTCTCAGCGATCGCTGATATTTGCCCCTCGGTGGGCTGGCCAGCGGTGGCGATGGTATCTGAGAGTGATAAGAAGTTGTAGATTTCTCTGAGCATTCACTAACCCAAAGGATAGGTGGGATGAATTATGTAGGAATGGTATTTCTCCTATGATCGGAAGGTCTATAGCCGAAGAATTGGTAGCTCACCTCAGAATACCGAGTCTCAACTCGTTGCAGGAATGATATCAAGGACAACGTAATACGATGTCACTCTTCATCAGGGAATCGTTCACTAAAACGGCGGAATATCCTGAACCGACCGGTGTCGATACGGTTCCGATGTGCTATGCGACGTCGGACCATTAGGCCTAGTGCACACAAACTTGCCCCAAGCAATAAAGTAAGGACGTCGCCCTCATGATTAAGATACGTTACCACGAAAACCATAAGGGAGATCAATCCGATTAAAATCAACGCGAGACCAAAACGGTAAGCCATAAAGAAAAAGTATCCTCCGAACAGATGCCGACGAACTTGCTCAGAGTGAGTCAGCCATAACCGCACATGGGAGCGCGGGAGGTGTATCTACGGAGTTATTCGTCTTGACCACACCCTCACTATTACACCATTCGGCTAATGATCTCATATTCCCCAATAGGCTTGAAAACATTAGTGGATCCGTGTTTGGCTTTGCTCATGCATATAAAGTGGCAAATAGTAATGACCGCCTGCGTTCTTGCCCGATGAGCCCGAGCCTTTCCATCCGCCGAAGGGTTGGAATCCAGGCCATGCACCGGTCGAGGAACCCTGAGGACGGTTCGCATAGGTCACCCCAGCTTCGATCTCATCGAAGAACCAGGCTGTTTCCTCCTTGGTTCCATAAAAACCCGCCGTCAATCCGTATTGGCTGTCGTTCGCCAGTTCCATGGCTTGTTTCAGGCTGCTTACTGGGTGGATCATGGTGATGGGCAGGAACATCTCATGCTTCCATAGGTGATGATCCAGTGGGACATCTGCCACCAGCGTTGGTTGGCAGAAGAAACCTTTGCTGTAACCGTCTTCTGTTATTACCTCTCCACCTGCGAGGATCGTGCCCACCCGTGAAAGTTCCTTCGTGAATTTTTGGAAATCACTGTATGCCTTTTTGTTGATCACAGGCCCATTAAAAATGACCCGATCGGTTGGATCACCGATCGTGATCTCCCCGATGCGATCCACCAGCATCGACACTAATTTCTTATAAACCGGTCGCTCGACATAAATCCGAGAGTTAGCAGAGCACTTCTGACCTTGGAGCCCAAAAGCTGAGCGAATAATCCCAGCCGCGGCGCGCTCCAAGTCAGCATGGCGGGAGACGATGGATGGATTCTTACCGCCCATCTCAAGAATGGTGGGTCGCGGATAAGGTCCTTGGGCGAAAGTGCGGAAGACTTTCATCCCGACCTCATACGATCCGGTAAAGGTGATCCCATCGACTTCAAGGTTGTTGACCAGTTCTTCACCCAAGGTGCTTCCGGGACCAGTTACATAGTTAATCACACCTTCGGGCAGCCCTGCGTCCTGGAAGCACTCAGCCAATAGGCGGACGGTCCAGGGCGTGTCTGTTGCGGGTTTCATGACAACGGTATTGCCTGCCACTAGAGCGGCGCCGACGGGACCGCCGGTCAATGCGGCAGGGAAATTAAAAGGACTGATGACAACCCAAACGCCATAGGGCCGCAGGAGTGAACGGTTCTGCGCCTTGTAGCCTTTGAGAGGGTCAGCTCCCATTCGGACTTGATACCCGTTATTGGCTTCCATTTGGTCGCACGCGTACCTGATTAATGCCGCGGTCTCGGCGATGTCAGCTAAGGCTTCCAGACGATTCTTCCCAACTTCGAGTGAGATCACTGCCGCGATCTGATAAATTCGCTTATCAACCCTTTTGGCAACTCTACGCAGAAGTTGCACTCGTTCTTGCCATGGCGTCCGCGCCCAACCAGTGGATGCCTTCCGGGCAGCGTTTAGGGCTCGCTTTGCATGCGAGGAGGTCCCCTTTTGGAAAGTTCCTAACTTCCAATCGGTGTTGATGGGCGACCTATCTTCGAACTTCCCGCGAGATCTGACATCCACCCCTCCGATGAGCATCGAATGCTCCTGGCCCATCTCGCTTAAAACCTTTACCAATCCGCGCTCGAAGTTATTGTGTAACTCCTCAGGAGGATCGAACATCGTTGCATAGGTAAGCACAAAAGGTTTGCGTTTTGTTTTTTTCTTCGCCACTTGATCCTCCTCCGGGTCATCGAAGAAATTGCTTCGTGATCAAAGTATAACGGAGTGCACTGAAAAAATCACCCGCAAGGAGCTGGTGGGCTTTCTCAATAGCGATCTACAAGGGCAGTGAAATTACACTCTAATTTAATGTCATTGCGAGGAGCCGACAGGCAACGAAGCGATCTTTTCGGTGAGGAGATTGCTTAGCCCCAGAGCCTGTCCTGAGCGTGTCGAAGGAAGGCTCGCAATGACATGACGGGGGGGAGATTGTTTCGCCCTGGAGCCTGTCCTGAGCGTGTCGAAGGATTGCCGAAGGGTTGTCGAAGGGGTGCTCGCAATGATAAGAAGAGATTCTACAAACGCTGCACTGCTCTACTAGAGTATAGCTAATTAGACATCCCCATCTTCCCGCATTCGACCTATTTCAAGGGAATTACAACGATAACCCTCGCCATCGTAAAAAGGGCGATGTATACTCAATTCAATCTATTCATGAGTCCGAGTGATCCATTGGAGGTCATTTGACCTGGGTCCATGATAACATTTATGCAGCAGGTGGGATGCACATCCCATCGAACTGGGATGCTTTTGCCGATCAAACAGGTGTGACTGGGATTCTACATCTCGCACCTGATCGCGTTGCCAAGTTTATAGGTCCATCTCCCGAGGTGTTCCTCTGGTTGAATATTGCAGATGAGAACCAGACCACTTCGAGCGAAAGATTGCTTGCAGGTCGTTTCCTTTTTGAGTGTGTGGCAGAGGGTCGGAGGGTTCTACTTCATAGCAGCCTTGGACGTCACCGAACACGTTGGGCATATGTGGCATATTTAATAATCGCTGGGAGTTCGGTGCGTGCTGCTTTACGCCAAGCCGCTGACCTCCCGTGGCTCTCGCCCTATCATACGGATGAGGAAGCATGGGAGGCTTTTGCTGAATCGTTGAGCGCATTATCATTGGAGCCTTTGCGGACAAACAACCATCACACGACGTCGTTCTAAGGAGGATACTATGTTGTTTACAGAAGCCGTTTATGTAGGGATTGATCCAACGGCTGGTGTGCGACCAATGTATTATGCAGCACTGGATGCAAATTTACGCCTCCTTGCGCTCGATAGAGGGGACGTCGAAACTGTTCTAGCCTTTATCGGTGGACTCGAAGCTGCAGTAGTTGGGGTTGGTGCGCCTCAAGCCCCTAACAAAAGCCTGATGTTGCAAGAAGAAGTTCGTGGCAAGTTCAATCTGCAGCCAGGTGGTCGAAAGTGGGGAAAGTGGAGGGTGTGTGAGTATGAGCTTCGACGTCGCAACCTGAGAATGTACAATACCCCGAGCTCTGAGAAAGCAGCCCCAGGTTGGGTGAAGACAGGCTTTACTCTTTTCAAACGGTTGCAATCGATGGGCTTCCGGTTCTACTATGCTGAAGATGGGATGAAGGGACAAATCGTAATCGAGGTGCAGCCACACGCCTCCTTCGCTGTTCTTCTTGAACGTCGCCCTTTTCTCAAGAGAAATCTTGAAGGAAGGATGCAACGGCAGCTTGTTTTGTATCTCGAGGGTCTAGATATCCCAAACCCGATGCATGCTCTCGAAGAAATTACGCGACACCATTTGTTAACGGGTCAAATGCCGCTTGGAGGCCTATATGAGCATGATCAACTCGATGCTCTTGTAACGGCCTACACCGCCTATCTGGTGGGCGTCAAACCTGATCGAGTGGGTCAGGTCGGTGATGTGGAAGAAGGTCTCATAACCCTACCCGCGATGAATCTTAAGGATTTCTACCTCTAAAGAAACAGATAATAACCCTAACCGCTTAGGATCCTGATCCTAATGGTTAAGGTTACCCAATTTCATTCAATGTAAGAACGAGGAGATCATATGCTTCGAATAAGGATTCCACGAACTTTCGTGGCTGCCTCAGTGCTGCTCTTTTTCATCCAGGGGCTGCGGGTTATTTTCTCCGTGATGTTCGGGATCATCTACGATCAGGTATTCGAAGGACCGATGAACTCCTGGTTGATCGTAAGCAATCTCTTGGTGGTCGTCGTACTGATAGCACCAAGCTTGGCACCGAAGAAAATCACAAATAAGTGGCTGGCCGCTTTTGTTCTCCTCACAGCGATCGCGCGTGTTGCTTTATCAGTGAACGACGCGAGTGTTCGCTATTGGGGTGCACTCCTCACGCTAGCCTTCGGCGGGTTGTACCAGGTGGGATTGTTGAAGGAGGACCGCTCATTATTTGTTTCAGGTTTGGTGAGTGCCCTTGCCCTTGATCAAATTCTGCGTGTTGTGGGGTACACCTACGACTTGAGTTTACGCCCTGAATGGCTTCCGGCCGTAATAATCTGGGCGGTACTTGTGTCATTTGTCGCTCTTTGGATCAGCCGCAATCATGTGAAGGGTGAATCGGATGGTGGTATGACCTGGTTGGACGGTCTGGTTCTTGGCGGTTTCTTCTTTCTTGAAACATCCTTACTTGCAATGCCAAACGGAATCGCGCATTGGACCCATATCCCTTACTCACTTGTCGCTCCCTTACTCTTGACGATCACGCTTTCGGCACTTTTCCCGGAAGTTCAAACATGGGTTGTGGAATTGTGTAAGAGGGCTATTGTGCGGATTGGTTTGGTGGTGATCCTGATCCTAGGGCTGATCATCGGGTATTTTACGGAAGGTATTCTTTCTGGATTACTACTGATCGCTGTTCAAGCGACCACACTCGTATCCTTTCTTTGTGTCCTCAATGTCGAATCCGGGAAGGCAGATCGGGCGGGTCTGCAATTTTCACTCGGAATGATCTTTATGCTTCTCTTAAACTTCTTCAATGCGTTCGCATTTACCTATCCCTATGTTTTGCCTGTGATGCGCGGGCTGGGCTGGGTTATCTACCTGGTGGCCGTGTTAATCATAGGATTTCGAATGTTGCGCGTTGTCATCGGTGAGAAACCGGAACCCACGATTGGCGATTCGGCGCTGATCGGGTTGGTTTCACTTGGGGCGATCGCTCTCTCGATCCTGATGGTCTGGCCTCAGTCAGCTGCGCCATTATCAAGCAATGGGAGTCTACGAGCTGCCACTTACAATATCCATTATGGCTACGATGATGATTGGCACTTCAAGCTTGAGGAGATGGCGCAAGCGATCGAAGCGGCAGATGTGGATGTGATCGCCTTGCAGGAAGTCGATACCGGGCGCATGACAAGCTACTCCGTCGATGATGCGCTGTACCTTGGACGTCGTTTGCGAATGAACGTCGCATACCTGCCAGCGGTTGAGCACTTGACGGGCATCGCAGTGCTCTATCGAGGACCTGAGGTTGCGATGGATCAGAGGCTGCTGACCAGTTTGCAGGAACAAACAGGAATCATCGGTGTGCGACTAGAGGTGCAAGAAAAATCTATTTACTCCTATGGCATATGGATGGGATTAAGTAATGAGGATACGCAGCGGCAGATCACGGAAGCCCTGCAATTCATCGGTGAAAACTCCCCTGCGACCTTCGGTGGTGATTTCAACGCAAGGCCGAACAGCCCAGTAACGATGGCTATTGAAGAAGCTGATTTTATCGATCCCTTTGTGGCTTTAGATATCAAACCAGCGCCGGCCACCAGCCCGGCGATCAATCCTAAAGGACGCATTGATTTTGTATGGCTGCGTGACTTGACCCCGCTGCGTGCCTGGGTTTCGGATTCGCTGGCCTCGGATCACCGCATGGTGGTGGTAGAGGTGGCGTTTCCGTGAGAAGAGGATTTTGGTTTGGCTTCTTTGTACAATAGAGGCGGCTCCCACGCCGCCGATAATCGGACATGGGAGTCTAGCTTGCTGGAAGATCTTTACGCACCCTAAAGGGTGCGACTGCATTGGAGTAACCTCCCCGCGAGCTCGAAGCGCGCGGGGAGGTATCCATAGACCAAACCATTGTAGGGGCGCAATTCATTGCGTCCCTACTTAATATTGAACGATAAATGGTCGCCTGAATCACCCGCCTAATTCTTCATCGATGATTTGCATAAATACAGGTAGTGGCTGAGCGCCAACCAAGGGGATCCCATTGATGAAGAAGAGCGGTACTCCTGTTGCCCCAAGGTTGAGGGCAAATTGTGCGTCCGCTTCAACTTCCGACGCGTATCGTCCCTGCTCAAGACATTCTGATAATGCTTCCGAATCGAGCTCTAATTCCTCTGCATATTGGATGAAGGAAGGTCGTCCTTCACCGAGACCCGACGTGAAAAGCAAATCATGGTACTCCCAAAAAGCGCCTTGCTCATCAGCGCACTCGGCTGCCTGGGCTGCTTCGAAACCGCCCACAAGAGGCAGGTCTCGGAATACAAACCGGATTTGGTTTGGATAAGCATCCAGCAATGGATTGAGGGTTTGTTCGAAAAATCTGCGGCAATATCCGCAATTGAAATCGGCGAATTCGATGATCGTGATTGGGGCATCCACTGGACCAAAAGCGGGGTCGTCGTCGACGCCGACCGGAAAACGCATGGGAGCTTCTGTCTCGCCGGGGATTTCTGCTTGTTGAGCTGTCGGTTGAGGCGGTGGGGTTTGGGAGACCGTTTCTCCCTCCGGCCTCGTGGCTCCTCGACCCCAGATGAGATAACCACCGGTTATCCCTACGACGAAGGCCAAAAAAGCCAACAATCCGGTGAAGAGGTGGTTCTGGGGGATCCGCATCCCAACCTCTTTTATCGGTGTTTCATGTTCCGGATCTGAATGATTAGGTCGTTCTCTCTGCTTAGACATGGCGGGATTATAGCACAGCGTGTTGGCAACAGAGCACTTTTATCGACCTGGTAGAAATGGATGCGGGTAGGGGATTCCGGGGGAACTCTCGCCGACCGACACGCTGAAGATTCCAACAAATATTTCAGGAGCGTATACGGGATAGCTACTTGTCCTCCCTGGATGTTTGACTTGACAGTCAATGAATCCGCCTTATACTGATAGCAGACCGACTGGTCAGTCTATTATGCCCCCAAAATCTAATCTCACTGCTGAGAGACGAGAACAAATCCTCAACGCCGCCGAGAAGGTCTTCAACCGTCGCGGCTTCAATAAGGCCAGGATGGATGACATCGTGGTCGAATCTGGTCTCTCGAAGGGCGCTCTATATTGGTATTACAAGAGTAAGGACGCCATCATCATAGCCTTGCTCGATCGTGTTTTTATGGGGGAGATGGCTCAGTTTGAGAAGCTCGTTGACGCCGAGGGAACGGCCAGCGAACGTCTAGAACAACTCACACGGGTCGTGGTGCAAGAGATGACCCGCTTCCAACACTTGATGCCTCTGATCTATGAATTCGTCGCCTTAGCTGCGCGAAGGAAGTCTGTGCGAACGAAATTAGGCGAGTATTATCAGCGCTACCATCGATTGCTCTCTCAGATATTGCAGCAGGGCTTGGATTCGGGTGAGTTTGTCGATCTCGATCCTAACGAAGCTGCGTTAGCGTTCATCGGCCTCGGGGAAGGTCTGGCGATGCTCTGGTTTGTTGATCCAGACTGGGTCGATTGGGAGGGCATCAGTGAGTTGCCTGCGAAGCTTCTCTTGGATCGTTTTCGGTCTCCGGAGCGGTAAATGGCGACAGTGTTCATGAAGTGGCTCGAGAGGCGACCACAGGATTACGACCGAGGTATCCAACTGCTTACCTTGGGCAAATTGGGTTCTCTTCAGGCGCAGATCGTCCATCATCTGATCTTTGAGGAGACACGTGTCCTTGAGATCGGGTGTGGCACAGGAGAACTTACATTGATCATGGCGCAGGCTGGCGCGGAAGTAACGGCGATCGATATCTCCCCACCTATGCTGGCAGAGGCCGAGCGAAAGGTTGATCAGGCTGGACTTGCGGATAGGGTGGAGTTCAAAGTACTAGATGCTGCGCTGGTTGGTGATCACTTTGATGGTGGTTCTTTCGAGTTGATTGTGAGTAGCCTGACCTTTAGTGAGATGACAACTCAAGTACGAGCGTATGTGCTCAAGACATGCCTGACCCTTTTGGCTCAGGGCGGTAGATTAGCGATTTTGGACGAGGTACTGCCAGAGAAGCTGGCCGCTCGATTGTTCTATTCCGCCGTCCGAATTCCCCTCAGGTTCTTAACGTGGTTGCTGACTCGCACTACCACTCATCCTTTGAGAGATTTCACAACCACCCTCTCGCATGCTGGATATACCACCGAGGTGATCGCCTCGGAACTCGGTGGAAGTCTACAACTCATGATCGCTTCCCCAGGCAAAGAGCCTGGTGGTATGGCTTTCCCAAGAACGGTCCTAGGTCGACTTCAGCATCACACTAGTTTACGTACCCTATTAATCGACATTTGGGCGACGTTCTTTCGAATACTACCGCCCTATCCGAAGATCGAACCAGGCTTGTACGCCGTCGGTCGACCGGATCCAAACTCGGTGGTGCTGGTGACGGGAAATTTTGATTTGACGGTGCGTCGCCTTGTGCAGGCGATCGAAGGGAAGGTAAGTGCGTGGGTATTGGTCGTTGACTCAGCGGGGATCAACGTATGGTGTGCGGCCGGAGGTGGTTTTCTCAATGCTGAGCGGGTAATCGGTGCGCTACGGGTGAGCGAATTGGAGGAGATCGTACACCATCGTGACCTTATTCTGCCGCAATTATGCGCTAATGGCGTCGATGGCTGGCTTATCCGCCGTGAGGCAAGTTGGGAAGTTCATTGGGGACCTGTCCGTGCTGAGGACCTACCGGATTATCTCGTCGCTGGCAAGGATAAAACCGATGCTATGCGGTGGGTCCGATTCCCGCTCAAGGACCGTCTGGAAATGGTGACCGCGACACTCGGTTTTTACGGTTTGATCATCCTAATCCCTGTAGCCATCTTCTTACGGGAGCTCTTTTGGCCGATATTTATCAGCTTGGTTGGTCTTTCGTACTTCTATGCTGTCATCCATCCTTGGTTACCGGGTCGAGATGGCTTGATGAAAAGCCTTCCGTTGGCATTAATCGCTTTAGCCGGACTGGCGACTTACGTTCTACTTTGGGAACCATTACCGTGGCCACGGATCTTCAACTGGTCGCTGGGTCTTATCGGGTTATCGGTATTTACCGCGGCTGAACTACAAGGGATGTCGCCACGAATGCGCGGTGAGCAGGCTAATTGGGGATGGGAAGTGATCATCGTCGCAGCACTTGGCTTGACCTACTGGCTAGTTCCTCAAGCTTTGGGGTGGAGGTGAAGGCAATGACCGAAGGCCCAACGCTACGATCGTTGATTGGAGAACATTGGAATCTCGCTCGCACACTGAGAAAGCTAGAAATTCGCTTCGATCCTGAACGGTGTTCGGGTGTTTGGGAGTGCTACGAAGTTTGTCCTGTAGATTGCTGGGAACCGGATTACGAGGGATCAGTGGTCATCTTCCATCATGGAGAACGCTGCATCGCTTGTGGTGCCTGTGTGCTCCAGTGTCCAGAGGGTGCTATTGAATTGGAGGTCCCCGGTGGCTGAACAAATCCGCCAAGTTAGACCCCCACGTGGTCTAAGCCGACTTCTCTACCGCTTTCCGATCCTTCTTTATAAGGTTGGCTTAGGACGGTTGTTGGGTGGACGCTTCCTTATGCTGAGGCATAGAGGTCGAATCAGTGGACGACCACGGTACGCAGTACTTGAGGTTATTCGACATGATGAAGCTGAAGAGGCGCACTATGTGCTTGCCGGTTTCGGTGAGGAGTCTGATTGGGTTCGCAATCTTCGCGCGCATCCGGAGGCGGAGATCACAGTCGGAGGTCGTCAATTACCGGTGACGGCGGAGTTCTTACCAGTGGCTGATGCAGAAAGCGAGGTTGTGGATTACGCCCGAAGTTCTCCGTACGCCGCACGCGAATTGCCTCGTTTAATTGGTTACCAGGTTGATGGTTCCGAGCAGGGCTATCGTGAACTGGCTCGACAACTCCTTGTGGTTCGTTTCCGATCGCGTGAAGGCTGATCACTTGTCTGGTGAAGGTAACCAGATTGGAGGGCAATTGATGTGCTTGCACTGGTGATGAGTGGGGCAGGGAATTTTGGCGCCATGCAGGTGGGCGCCTTGGAAGTGTTGCTGGAAACTGGATTTCACCCACAACTCGTGGTCGGGACATCGGCTGGCGCATTGAACGCGGTCTCTTTTGCATCAGATCCGACGTTGGAAGGGCTCCAGCGTTTATCAGAATCTTGGTGTGAAGTAGGGGAAGAGCAGGTGGGGATGCCGAGCTTGTTCACCAGCATCCGTCGCCTGATCACCAGGCAAGATAGTTTGATCGATAGCAAGCCGTTGGCCGAGTTCCTGAAACAGAAACTCCCGGAAAATGTGGATACTTTTAGCCAATTGGCAGCCATGCATGGGATACAGGTTTATACCGTCGCTGTAAGTATGGAAACAGGTCGGCTGGAGGTGTTCGGAGATCGTAAAGAAGATCATATCCTGGACGGAGTAATGGCTAGTACAGCTATTCCGCCTTATTTCCCGCCATGGGAGGTGGGGGGGCAGCGTTATCTGGATGGCGGGGTGCTGTCCAAACTTCCTCTACGAGTAGCGATCGAGCGAGGGGCTACGCAGATTGTCGCCCTTGATATCAGTTACCCCCTCGGTACCCTTGAAGGCGCGCATGGCATGATCGGTATCAGTGGCTATGCCCTCTCTCTCATGATGGAATATTTAAAACAGATGGAGGCCGAGTGGGCGACGACAGTCGGGTATCCTATCTACCTGATCGACCTGTCTGTACCGGATAAGATGGAGTTCTGGAATTACGAACAGCCAGAGCCCTTACTCCGTCGTGGTCGGGAATTAACTCAAAAGAAATTGGACTCAGAACCGTTCGTCCTCCTACCGGAATGGCGGTTGTGGTTAGAACGCGTTACAGCGAAGTTTCGTAGGAGCAGTATCCAAGATGTGTCTTGATATTCAATCGAAGGAGAGAGGATAATGCCCCCACTTGTTTTTTACTTGATTTGGATTGTGATTGGTGTGTTGGCAGGAGCCCTCGCCGACCCTATCTGGAAGGGTCGCAGACCGTATGGTGAACTCACGGATTATGCCGTCGCGATCATCGCATCTGTGATCACGGGGCTGCTCGATTGGTATGTGCTACCCATGATCGGCATCACAGGAACGCTTAAGTTTGTCGCCGCGGTGCTAGAGCCAGCACTCGTAGCGCTGCTCGCACTGTGGATTATGAGGATTATTAGGAAGGGGTGATAAAGAAGGGATTAGGGATTGAAAATCAGGGATCAGGAGAGAGCATGTAGACGACACAATTTCCTGATCCCTTATCCCTAATCTCTGATCCCTACTACTACTCATGAACGATACGCCTCCCATCATCGAGAGTAAATCCCTCACCCGCACCTTTCGCCAGACTAAAGCGGTTGATGGTTTGGACCTGTCCATCAGACGGGGAGAGATCTTTGGATTGGTCGGTCCTGATGGTGCGGGGAAAACGACCATCCTGCGTTTACTTGCGGGGTTGCTAGACATCACCGAGGGGTCCCTCACCGTGGATGGTCACGATCTCGCCAGCGACGCGGAGGCTGTCAAGGCAATCATCGGGTACATGGCTCAACAATTCAGTTTGTACAGTGAACTGACTGTCCGAGAGAACCTGGCTTTCTTTGCCGATATCTTCAATGTTATGGGTGAGGTGAGGCAAGAGCGGGTTCGACGGCTAATGACCTTCGCCCGTTTGACGGAGTTTGAGGATCGTCGTGCGGCGCACCTCTCAGGTGGTATGCAGAAGAAATTAGCATTGGCTTGCACGTTGATCCATGAACCAAAGATCCTTCTCCTCGATGAACCGACCACGGGTGTTGACCCGGTCTCCCGTCGCGAGTTTTGGGACATCCTCACCGATCTGCACATGGCTGGAACAACAATCGTGATCAGCACACCTTATATGGATGAAGCTGATCGATGTTCAAGGGTTGGCCTGATCTATGGTGGGCGGTTGGTGATATGTGACCAGCCCCGAAAGATTCGCGAGATGGTGGAGGGAGAGATCATTGAATTCCGACCGGAAGACTGGCGTCGGACAACAAAGTTGATCGAAGGGCTACCAGGTGTGCTTGAGGTACAGACCTACGGTGAGATGCTGCACGTATTTCTTGATTCAGTGGAGGAGCGTTTACCCTTCATCGAGGCCACTTTGAGGGACGCTGAGATTTCGTATCGTGGTTTACGAAGGGCACCGGCGCGTATGGAGGAAGCTTTTATCTCGCTCATTCGAGGCATGGATTCACCTGAGACTACGTGAGAAAGCCTTCACGCTTATGCGTAGTCGTCGCTTGATGGTAGTGGAAAGGAGGTTTGTGAGCATTAGCATGGAAGACCTTGAAGGGAGTGAAGGTCGAAGGAATAAAGAAGAACACCCCTGAGTTTATTGGGGGAGGTATAAGTTTGTCCTTTCATCACATATGGGCTGTAACCCGTAAAGAGCTGCGCTACATTCAACGCGATCGGGCCACATTGTTCTTGGTCATCTTTACCCCGACGTTGTTGCTTTTGTTGTTTGCTTACGCAGTTACATCCGATGTCGAGCATGTTCCCTTGGCGGTGTTGGATCTGGATCAAAGCCCGACTTCGCGTGCTTTCATCCAACAAATCACGCTCGGTGACGACCTAGATCTCCATTCCCGCGTTCAATCGATGGATGAGATTGAAGACGCCCTTCTGCATGAGGATGTGGATGTTGCGATCGTGATCCCCCCTGGTTTTTCAAACGACTTGCTCGCGCTGAGAAGTATGCCACTGCAAGTCATCATCGATGGCACGGAACCGCAAACAGGCGGATTTGCAGTCGATCATATCGCTCGAAGGGCAGAGACCTTTGCCGGAGATATGCTCACCAATCAGCTTCGCATTCTAGGGATCGATCCAGAGGCAATGGCTCCAATCGAGTTAAGAGTTCGAACGTGGTTCAACCCTAATTTGGAGGCAAGAGTAGACCTGATACCAGGACTGGTCTCGATGATCCTTGGCGTCCCGGGGATGTTAGTGGCGTTGACTCTGGCACGCGAACATGAGCACGGCACCTTGGAGCAATTACTTGCCACACCTATCGGTCGTGCAGAACTGTTATTAGGCAAGATGGGGCCCTACATGATCAGTGGCATGCTCAATGTCGTTATAACAACTGCGATTGCGATGATTTTATTTGATGTGCCCTTTCATGGCAGTTTTGTGCTCTTTCTGGGGCTCTCGATCCTCTTCTTTTTCGCTCTTCTCAGCATGGGGATGATCGTTGGTGTCTTCATACGTACCCAGGCCGCAGCGATGGCGCTCACTTTCCTAGTTGTCTTTTTGCCTGGGTTCTTCTTGACCGGTATCTTTTTCCCTCTGGCTTCGATGCCTCCCATCGTGCGTATGGAGGCCTTGGCTTTACCTGGTTCACACTACGCGATCATCACTCGGGGTCTGTTCATTACAGGGGTTGGCCTCGATGTGCTCTGGCCTTATGGGATAGCGTTGATCGTGTTAGGGTTCGCCTTCACCGCTGTTGCGGCGTTCTTTTTCAGGAAGAAGCTCGCATGATACGAAGAATTTGGTCGTTGGTGGTAAAAGAGTTTATCCATTTGAGGCGTGATTGGTGGATGCCGGCCTTCATGGTGATCGGCGGTGCAATGGAATTGCTTCTCATCGGATGGGCAACCTCTCGACCGATCACTAACTTACCTTTGATGGTGCTCGATCAGGACCAGAGCAACGCCAGTAGAGAGAACGTAACAGCATTAGAAAATACGACAACCTTCGAGATCACAGCGTGGGCGTCGGATTTGGAGGAAATCGAAAGTGCTCTCACTAGGGGTGCGGTCAATGCCGCGTTGGTCATCCCCCCAGGTTTCTCACGCGAGATCGCTTCGATCATGGGAGAGCCTCAGCTTATCGTCATGCTCAATGGAGCCGAAAGTATCGCCGCGACCTCAGCCCTACGATCGGTTGAAGGTGTAGTTCGATCGTGGAACGAGAAGATCGTATTGTCTCGTTTGAACCTCCCCCCGGACTTATTGTCGGGATTTAACCCCAGCATACGGGTGTGGTTCAACGAAGCATTGAGCGAGGCATTGTATACCACGCCAGCCGAGTTAGCGCTGATGTTGGAGTTCACGGTACTTGTTTTCGCGGCATTATCATTCGCTCGCGAACGCGAGTTGGGTACACTGGAACAACTTCTTGTGATGCCGTTCTCGTCTTTGGAGATCATCGTAGGCAAGTCCATCCCAGCCATTTTGGTTGCTTTTATCGATTTCGTGGTCATGCTTGGTATTGTGCACTTTGCCTTCAAAGTTCCAGTTCGCGGTTCACTTCTACTTCTGTTGATCATTGCGTTTGGGTATCTGATTGTGGAGCTGGGGAAAGGTTTGGTGATCTCTGTAACTTCTCGCACCCAGCATCAGGCCTTTCTGTCGGTGATGTTGATCGGGATGGTGGATTTCATGTTCACCGGTTATGCTGCGCCGGTGGAGTCGATGCCCCGCATCTTGCAAGTTTTTGCGAACTTCATTCCGGCCCACCATTGGTTAGCGATCATGCGAGGGATCCTTCTCAAAGGTGTGGGACTGGAGGTACTTTGGCCACATCTATTGGCTTTGATCGGATTGGGAATAGTTATTGGAGGTTTCTCCTTGCGATTTGTCCGTAGAGCGCTGGCATAGGAGGTTCAATGGTCTCGAACGGACATGCGATCCAGGCCCGAGGTTTGTTGAAACAATTTGGCGATTTCACCGCGGTTTCCGGGATTGACTTCAATGTCCGCCACGGGGAGATCTTCGGCTTTCTTGGTCCAAACGGTTCTGGTAAGACGACCACCATTCGGATGATGCTCGGCTTACTTCAACCCACAGGAGGGACAGTCGAGGTCTTGGGCGTTCCAGTTGCTCGCCAACCAGAGCGTATTCGACCGCGCGTGGGGTACATGTCGCAGCAGTTCAGTCTTTATAATGACCTGCGGGTGATCGAAAACCTGCGCTTTTATGGACAAGTGTATGGATTGACAGACACCGAAATGGTGGACAGGATCAATGATGCTTTGCACATGGCCGGCTTGGAGGGCCGCGAGTCCGTACGAACAAGGGACTTGGCAGGTGGTTGGCGACAACGCCTAGCACTCACGGCTGCTATTCTTCATCGACCCGAGCTCGTTTTTCTTGACGAACCGACGGCCGGTGTTGACCCTCTATCCCGAAGAGCATTCTGGGACTTGCTCTATGAGTTGGCAGCCGAGGGGATCACGGTTTTCGTAACCACCCATTACATGGACGAGGCCGAACATTGTCATCGATTGGCCTTGCTGCAGCGCGGCCATATCATCGCGCGTGGTTCACCAGAACAAATCAAAATAGATATGATGCGAGGCAAGGTCCTTGAGATCGCGCCCGATGATCCCGGTCGGGCGGTTGGAGCCTTACGTGAAGCTTCGGAGGCTGGACGCCTGCCGTTGGAGGAGGTAGCTCTCTATGGGGCATTGGTACATGTTGTCGCCCCTGAGATCGAGACGCATATGGCTACCATCATAGCCGAACTGCGAGGTGCGGGGGTTGAACCCGGTGAAATGGCTGTCATTGAGCCTTCATTGGAGGACGTCTTTGTCGCTTGTATGCGTTGAATTATTTAAGCTTCCCGGGGGTTTATTGCTCCCGGGAAGTTGGACATGAGGTCTCTATGCGTAGATCAACCATTATCATCTTGACTACCGTACTGATCATTCTCATTGTGGTCGCGTATTTCGTGTCCGTTCCGGAAGCGGGGCAACAGATCTTAGAGGACTTGGAACTGGCCGCGCCGACAGCGCGGGGATATACCGTGATGGGGATGTTGGAGGCAAAGATCATCTCCTTGGCTCCTGAAGATGGAGGTCGGGTGAAAACAGTGCCATTTGGCGAGCTTATCGAGGGGGATCTTGGATGGCCTGTGGCAATGGAGCCTGATGGTGTAATGTGGATGGCTGTTGAGGGAGGCGTCTCGCGATTCGATGGTGAAACAAGCGAAACGTATACACCTGAGGATGGTCTTGGCGGATACGAGGTAGAAGCTATCGCTGTGGATTCTGACGGCTTTGTGTGGTTTGGTACAGAGAGTGGTGTCAGTCGTTTTGATGGTGATACTTGGATCCATTACACAACTGAAGACGGTTTGGGAGCGAGTCGAGTCCTTTCCATCGCCGTTGCTTCAGAGAGTGAAATGTGGTTTGGCACCGATGGTGGAGGTGTCACCCAGTTTGACGGGGAGAATTGGATCACCTACACCAAAGAGGATGGATTGATAGTTAACGTCATTCATTCGATCGTGGTCGACGAAGAGGGGATGGTCTGGTTCGACACCAATGAGGGAGTTGCGAGCTTTGATGGTCGGGGCTGGGATGAGTATGCCGTGGATAAGGGTGAGACGATCAAGCAAGGTGAGATCGTAATTTCCCTCGATACCTCACTCCTTCAAGCTCAGCGAGCTGCCGCTCATGCACGATACGAGGCAGCGGTAGCAGGTTTGGAGATGCTTGAAGCTGGACCGCGTGATGTAGATCTGGCAGTCGCTCAAGCCGCTGTAGACCAGTCACAGGCAGTGTTAGATGGAGAACTCATAGCGCTTGAAGACGCAAAGGATACACCTCGGAGGGTGAGGGATGAACAGACCGCCATCGCCCAAGCGGGTGTTGACCAAGCCCGAGCCGCGTTGGAAGCCGCTGAAGCAATCCAGGGGGCTTTAGAGGAAGGTCCAAAGGAAGAGGATGTAGACGCCGCGCGCGCAACTGTTGATGCCGCGGCGGCCGAATTGGCTCAATTTGACGACCGAATCTCGCGGGCCGAGATACGATCCCCTATCGATGGAGTATTGCTCGATAGATTTTTCCAGCCTGGTGAATTGGTCATGCCTGGTTGGCCAGTTGCTACCATTGCTGACCTAGATCAGCTTGAGGTATCGGTATATTTGCCCGAAGCCGACTTGGGTTGGGCGAACGTGGGCGACACCGTGCAGGTAAGAGTAGATGCATACCCGGAGAGGACCTTCAACGGTTTGGTCATCTTCATCTCTGATCAAGCTGAGTTTACACCGCGTAACGTCCAAACGCCGGAAGAGCGAGTGATCCTGGTCTACGAAGTCCGGATCCTCGTCCTTAACCTAGGCGGAGCGTTGAAACCTGGCTTGCCAGCGGACGTCACTTTCGGAGTAAGTCCATGATCTCAAAACGTGCATTCATATTCCTCATTTCATTAAGTTTTGTAGCCCTCCTGGTAGGGTGTCAGGCATTTTCCTCAGCGGATCAGGATGAGATCAGCGCCTCTGGTTTTATTGAAGGAAGGGAATACACGATCGCCTCAGCCTTTGGTGGGCGGGTCAATGAGATCATGGCCAAGCAGGGGGAAAGGGTTCAAATAGGCCATACTGTAGTGTCTCTTGACACGTCAGCATTGGATCGTGCCCACGATTTAGCGCAGGCCGGCATAATAGTTGCGGAAGCGGCTTTGAGTGCACTCGAGAATCAACCGCGACCGGAGGATCTTACAAAAGCCCAGGCTCAACTCAACGCGGCAAAGGCTGATCTGGATGCTGCGCAGGCGACCTTGGATTTATTAAAGGAGAGTTACAAGCCTTACAAACCGCCCGAGGCGGAGCTACATGCTGCCGAATCTGCCGTAGAGGTGATGCGCGCAGGCGTAGTACTCGCCCAGGCTCAACTTACGCAAGTTGAAGCAGGGCCCTTCGAAGGAGATCTAGATATAGCAAAAGCAGGGGTAGACGAAGCGATGTCTAACCTGCAGTTGGTCGAGCATCAATTGGATGAGCTTTCTCTGAGCGCCCCGGTTACCGGCATTGTGAGTCAATTGCTTGTAAGAGTGGGAGAGGTGGCTGCACCTGGTGCGCCACTGGCCACCATACTGGATCCACCTTTCCTGACATTAACGGTATATGTACCTGAAGCACAAGTAGCCAAAGTCAATGTGGGTGATGAGGTGGAGATCAGGGTCGATGCCTACCCTGAAGCTGTTTTCGAGGGGCGCGTGCGCTACATCGCTGATCAAGCGCAGTTCACACCAACGGAGGTTCAAACAGAGGAGGAACGGGTGAAGCTGGTCTTTGCAGTTGAGATCCTGATTGACGACCCTGATGGACGAGTAAAACCGGGCATGCCAGCGGATGCGATCATCATTCCGTGAGATCTGATCCCCTCTCCCCTGTGGGGAGAGGGGTAGGGTGAGGGGAGGTTGGCTGACTATATCCACCCTCACCCCGACTCTCTCCCTAAAAGGGAGAGGATGAATGATCCCCTATACCATATACTTGAAGGGTGAGTTGAGGAGAGTAACGGGTCGAAGCGTTTTGTGCTATCGTTACTGATGCGCGATATCAGGTCTTAGGTTAAACAATCGATCACCATGGATGTGTCGTTCCTTGGTCTCCTATGCATCTACCAGAGATCAATCTGTACATATCCATACCGATGTACAGAGGGTGCTTCCTCGAATGGGAGGTGATGATGAATCTTGTCTTGCTTGGACCACCCGGAGCCGGTAAAGGAACCCAAGCAGAACGATTGGCAGAGGAGTTCGAACTGCCTCATGTGGCGAGCGGTGATCTCTTTCGTGAAAACCTGAAGAACAAGACAGAGCTAGGTTTATTAGCTAATCGGTATATCGCTGAAGGCGAATTGGTTCCTGATGATGTTACGATCGCGATGATACGGGATCGAATAAAGCGACCCGAGTATGAGAACGGCGTCATCTTGGACGGATTTCCTCGCACGCTTGCTCAAGCCGAGGGTTTAAAAGAAATTCTCACCGGGTTGGGTCGAACGTTGGACGGTGTGCTTTACATCGCAGTTCCCGATGAGGAGTTGGTTCATCGGCTATCCGGTCGGCGGATTTGCCGGCGATGCCAGACACCCTATCACATCCAATTCAAACCTCCACAAAAACAAGGGGTGTGTGATACATGCGGTGCAAATATTTATCAAAGGGATGATGACAAGCCGGAGACGGTGCGGGCGCGTCTCGAGGTCTATCACCAACAGACATCGCCGCTGATAGATTTTTATCGGCAATACGGTTTATTAACGGAAGTGGATGGGTCAGGGGATATTGAAACTGTCAACTCTGCTTTATCTGAGGTCGTGCGTAGCTTGATGAAGTAGAAGCATGTATTCTCTCCTCAGTGTTATTTGACATAGGTGAGTAAGGATGAAACCAAAGATCGAAACCACAAGCTTCGGTTCGATCACGATTGGGGATCGGAAGATCCGGAATGATGTCATACTGAGTCTGGGAGGCGAGATCAAGAAGCGTAAGAAGAAGCTGTCGAAACGGATCTTTGGCACGTCACATGTCATTTCTTTGGATGAGGCGAAGTATGTGTACGAGGAGGGGATCGAGCTTCTCATCATTGGAACGGGACAATTTGACTCAGTACGCTTGTCTGATGAGGCGGCGGATTATTTCAAGAAACATCACTGCGAGGTGAAATTGGCAGCCACGCCAGATGCCGCAACCATCTGGAATAAATCCAAGGGCAAGGTTATCGGACTGTTCCACGTGACCTGCTGAGGTACTCATCAAGGAGATCATGTCTTTTCTATTCTGTGTATGAACTTTTGAGTCGAAGATGGATGATTTACCGTTTACCTTCCCGGGAGCTTTGAGCTCCCGGGAAGGTTGTTAGTCGTAAATTGAATCTGAAGTGACGCTACAGTATGCTCGTTCTGTGTTGCTGACGTATGCATGGCTTAGGGTACAATTTGTAAGTTCTTAAGACATAACCAATTACGGAGTGAGCACATTCCATCACTCATTCCACATTCAGAGGTCTGAAAGGAGCGGGTTGGTATGGCAAGGATGTCACGGCGGTCATTTCTGCGTTGGATTGCGATACAGGCAGGAGCTATAACTAGCGCGAGGATCCTCACAGCTTGTGGAAAGGCTGACGACCAACGCCAAGCTGCTCCACCGCCTGATAAATCGACCCTAACATTAACTCCTGAGCAAGTCCCACCTTCTCCGGAATTAACCCCGACACCGGAGCCCAGCGCGACCCCGGAACCAACACCGACACTGAGTTATCCAGATCTAGCCGTAGTGCGCGCCGGCGAACCAGAACAGCTGGTGAGGACGGCCCTCGCTGCGTTAGGAGGTATGGGAAGGTTTGTCAACTCCGGGGATGATGTGATCATCAAACCAAACATTTGCGTCGCGTATCACACCTATGAATATGCATCCACAACCAACCCATGGGTTGTTGGAGCGTTGGTGAAATTGTGTTGGGAGGCCGGTGCAGGACGAGTGCGGGTGATGGATTATCCATTTGGAGGCACTTCAGAGCGGGCATATATCAGAAGCGGTATTCAGGATCAAGTTCTTGCGGCCGGCGGTATGATGGAGATGATCTCATCATTTAAATTCGTACGGACTGAGATACCTGAAGCGGTCGACCTGCGTGTCTGTGACATCTATGATGACGTTCTTGCAGCGGATGTGGTGATCAATGTGCCGATTGCAAAGCACCACGGCCTGGCTCGTTTAACTCTAGGCATGAAAAACCTCATGGGGGTCATCAAAGACCGACCGGCGATGCATCGCAACCTTGGCCAACGATTAGCTGATCTTACCAGTCGAATCCGACCTGCCTTGACGATCGTCGATGCGGTGCGGATCTTGAGGGACAATGGCCCTGCCGGTGGGAACTTGAACGATGTCCAAAAAATCGACACGTTGATCGCGAGTCCTGATATCGTGGCTGCCGACAGCTACGCGGCCACCTTGTTTGGGCTTAGGCCGGAACATCTCAGGTATGTCGTGGCTGGGACGGAAATGGGCTTAGGACGAAGTGATCTCGATGGCATGAAGATCGAGGAGATCACTCTCGGTGCCTAAGTTTGATCGGGAGACAACCCTCCCCAAACGAGCGTGGACGACTACCCGTAAGGTCGTCCAGACGCTATTCCTGCTCATGTTCCTAATCTTCTTTATCGCGGCGCCAAAAAACAATTGGTCGGGATCTCTAACCAATGTCCCCCTTCGCTTAGACCCCTTGATTGGATTCGCAAATCTACTCGCTAGCCGTGTCCTTATAGCTGGGGCAGCTTTGGGACTCGTAACACTCGTTCTAACACTTGTCTTCGGTAAGGCTTGGTGTGGGTGGATTTGCCCGCTGGGTACAATTCTGGATCTGTTTTCACTTGACCGGTGGAGGATGAATCGGGTTCCTCCAGATCGTTGGCGGGGGGTTAAGTACGGCATCCTGCTCTTCATCCTCTCTGCCGCTCTGCTCGGAAACCTCACGCTGTTGGTTTTCGATCCAATCACCATCCTCGTTCGCACCTTTACGGAAAGTCTTTGGCCGATGCTGGACCGCTTGGTGACTTTTGTTGAGACTAGCTTGTATCGCTATCCCGGGTTACGTGAAGGCATATCATCCTTCGACAGGCTCATCCGACCATCGCTGTTCCCTCTGATGCCAGAGGGCATGCGCGGGGCAGAGATCTTTGGGGCGGTTTTTATCATCATCATACTGCTCAACTTGGTCGCGGAACGTTTTTGGTGTCGCTATCTCTGCCCTCTGGGAGGGATGTTGGGATTGATCAGCAGGGTAGCCATTATTCGTCGTCAGGTGGGAACAGAATGTACAGGATGTGCCCTATGTGTTCGAGATTGCCCAACAGGAACGATCAATCCCGATCTTGGTTATGCCAGTGATCCGGCCGAGTGCACCATGTGTATGGACTGTCTGGAGAGTTGTCCTGTGGGTGGGACGCACTTCCCGGCTCATGTCGGCTTAGCTGATTTTCAATCTTATGACCCTGATCGACGCCAAGTTCTCTTGTCTGTCGGAGCTGCAGTCGCTGGCGTCGGTTTGTTGCGAATTGGCTCCTCAACTGATCGTGGCACTACCGATCTCATCCGTCCACCGGGCACGGAGGAGGTGGATCTGATGTCCGCTTGTGTCAGATGCGGGCAGTGTGTCAGGGTTTGCCCAACGGGCGGATTGCACCCAGCACTGACCCGGGCGGGGATCGAGGGGCTTTGGACGCCGGTATTAATTCCAAGGCTAGGGTATTGCGACTACTCATGTAACGCCTGTGGGGAGAGTTGCCCAGTGAATGCCATCCCCACGCTGAGCCTGGAGGAGAAGCGCGTTCAAGTGATCGGTCAAGCGATCATTGATCAGGACCGATGCATCCCGTGGGCTGAGGAGCAGGATTGCATCGTCTGCGAGGAGATGTGTCCCTTACCTGAGAAGGCTATCGTGCTAGAAACAGTGGAAGTGAACAGAGTCAATGGAGACATCGTTACCGTGCAGCGGCCCGAGGTTCTGGAAGATCAGTGTATTGGTTGTGGTATTTGTGAATACAAGTGTCCCGTCGAAGGCGAGGCGGCTATCCGGGTTCATGTTCCGGGTGATATGCAACACGAAGTTTAAGATCAGGTCAAGTCAATAATCTTGATAGATGGATTGAATACTATGGTTGGGGAGGGGGTAGATCCCTCATTCTGTGGTTACCCAAGTATCTTCACAGTGAAATGATTAACTCCAATCCTCCCTGATCTTCGGATCAGCTACTTTATGCAGTCCCCTTGATACCAGATAGAAGGCAAGAGCGAAGAGTGTGAACGCCATTGCGGTGGGTATCAAAACGTGCCACTGTGGTCCTGAACCGCCGATGTTGGCGTAAAGGAACGCATCATAGATCAGTGTCCCCCAGTTGCTGGTCAGCCTCCTAAGTCCGAAAAAGGAAATAAAGCCATCTGCAACCACAGCGCCGGTTACGGCGAGCATCATCTGCAATGCCGCCATGGGCAACATGTTGGGAAGGAAGTGCTTAAATATGATGTGTCCGCCCTTTCCACCGGCGATATGTGATGCTTCCATAAATGGTTTCGCGGCTACTTTTATAGCCTGAGATCGAAGCACGAGCGTCGCACCTCCAGCACCTGTGGTAATGCCATAGACCAATCCCAGTGGCACGGGGCCTATATCACGGAAACGAGCGCCAATAATAATCATGATTATGGGCGGGGGAAGCAGGAGGACCACGTCCGCGAGGTTCGTGATGAGAAGGTCGATCTTGCCTCGATAGTGGGCTGCGATCATGCTGAAGGATGTAGCGATCACCGCTGTTGTGAAAGCGGCGGTCAGTCCGATGACGAAAGTTGGTGTAGTCGCTGCCAGCAAGGTGCTCAGCACGTCGCGGCCCAAGGAGTCCGTTCCGAGGATGTGTGTTGCAGAAGGTGCGGTGGGGTGCGGCATCACATCGAGATCGAAACCAGTGTAGGGATCATAGATACGCCTCGGCCAGACAGTCTTCATCAGGATGGGATGCGCGATGGCCATTAATGCGAAGATCACGATGAGGATCACGCCAAAAACCGCGAGCCGATCCTGGGCGAAGATCTCCCAATCGATGTTGATGCGTTTTCGAGCTAGTTCGAGTCGGATTTGCATCCTCTCCCATCGGGTGAACTTGGTCTCTGTAAGTGGAGTGAAATCCCATTTGGTCGTCATGAGCTCACCTCTTGGCCAAGCCTAGGTTGAGCTTCAGCGTAGCGGATGCGTGGATCGAGGTAAGCAGCGAGAATATCAAGGAATAGTCGCGCAACTAAGGAGATGAAGCCGACGACCAATAATATGCCCATCACGACAGGGATGTCCTGCCAGTAGAGGGAAAGCCACATCCAACTACCAACACCTGGCCAATTCAACGAATCTTCGATGATCACGATCCCTGTGAGCAGATAGGGGAGAGTGATGACGAGCCTACTTAGAACAGGCAGCAACGCATTGCGAGCGACGTGTTTTTCGCGGACTGTGGAAGCAGGAAGCCCTTTCGCACGGGCGGTGGTGACATATTCCTCCTTGAGAACTTCTGTCATGCTGGAGCGCATGATGGTCATCGTCTCCCCAAAGGTGAGCAATATATAAGTGATAAAGGGAAGAGCGGATGATTGAAGGAGATCGAGTGCCAGGACTTCGAATCCAAAGAGATACCAACTGCCGATGGTTATCACCGTGATTAGGATCCCTAGAAGGAATCCCGGTATGCTCCGTTTCGTCAAACGCTTGAGAATGACATTACCGACAATGAACAGGAGCATAACCGCTATCAGGGTGAAAAACATATAGTTTGTGATCATATGGGGACGAAGGTCTGTGTTCATCCATATAGAGCGGGTAACGTTCGGGAAGGTGAATGTCCGTATACCACCGGTCCCTCCTCTAGAAACAGTCGCTTGACGACCGAAGAAATAGGCAATGAGCCAAGCTAACCAAGGAGGGAAGGAGGTCGATAAGGTAATGCCCCCCAGTGTGATGGCGCTTGATAGTGGCGATCGGCCCTTCCATGCAGTCACCTTCCCAAGCCGTAGCCCGATGAAAAAAGAGATCAGCGTCCCTGGCAGAAATACAAACAGGGTCGCAGGTAGGATGAAGCGAAAGACATTCGATACGGGATAGCCATAGCCTGAGGTTCCCAAATTGCCAGTGAACACGCCGCGGATCCAATTGAGGTATTGTTGCCAGAGAGGCAGATCCATCCCGAGAGAAACGCGCAGGCGTTCACGCTGGGCTCTAGTGAGTCCAAGCGCGAATTGATCGACAAAATCGCCAGGCATGAGGACCTGGATGAGGAAGAACATGATCGATACGAATAGGAAAAGTTTGAGGATGCTTAAAACAGCTTGCTTTAGGAGATATCGACTCATGTGGTGGACTCCTCAGTGTGATGTTGGGTGGTTATCGCGATTGATGCTGAGGCATAGAAGGTAATCTCGGTCAGGCTTTTTTGGTGATGTCTAACAATAATGTAGGAATTCGTCTGAACTCTCCAGTGAGCGGTTGGAAATAGTCCGGTTAAGAT
Source organism: Anaerolineaceae bacterium (assembly GCA_020350285.1). Taxonomy (GTDB): domain Bacteria; phylum Chloroflexota; class Anaerolineae; order Anaerolineales; family E44-bin32; genus DUEZ01. Next base: position 1,789,238 of record CP070708.1, on the reverse strand, counting down.
TAATACTTCCATCACCGCTGTTTGGTTTGCGGAGAGGATGTTCAGATGAACGTATACCACAGGATACAAAGATGTCAAATCCGCCGGTAAGATCCTAATTATTTCCCCGGAATTGACATGATCTCATAATCGTCTTGTTTATTCTGTGGGAATTTGGTTGAGAGAAGGGAAAATATTGCGATTTCGAGCGCGCGCCGTTATAATGCCAACACTCAGGGCGGTTAGCTCAGTTGGTCAGAGCGTTGCGTTGACATCGCAAAGGTCGTTGGTTCGAGTCCAATACCGCCCACAGCTAGGATGCGTAGTATTGTTTTCGGAGAACGGGATTTTTAGCCCCGTTCTCTAGCCTTTTTAGGCAGATGAATCGCTAATCTGCAAGAATCAACCTCGCTCTCTGGAAACATGCGATCGCCCCCAAGAGCAGACCTATATTCGCTACGACTAAAACACCAAGAAGAACATACAAAATCTTGGTAAGGTCCATCCGGTCGAGAAAAGCCCTGACCGTATCTTTCGGAAGGAATGTTGGCAGTACGAAAACCACGGCTTGCAATAGCAGAAAGGGCATAAAGAGCGTGAGCATAATCGTTTGGGTTGCACTCTGAACGGTTGCTGAACGCAGTGAGATCAAGATGCCCAGACTGGCTACCATCCCAGATATCAACAGGCTCACGGAGATGTTTATCCATAAAATCGTGGGTTGATAGATTTGGAAGCCACCCTTCCATTCCATGATGTTCACCATCATCAGACTAACGAGCAACAGAAACAAGGTTACCCCCCAACCAAAGAGGATAGATGTCAGCAACTTACCAAACAGAATGGCTCGGTCTGGTAAGCGGCTTGCTAACAATGTCTCCAGGGTATGTCGTTCCCGTTCACCAGCAAATGATTCAGAGATGGTAGAGGCAATCAGCAACAAAGGGGTGATCCCTGATACTGCTACAGACCAGCCTGATGTCAACCACTCATTCCGAAATTGGATCGGGAAGATGACACCAAATACGGCAATTGGGGTCAATAGGGTTGCTATTGCCTTCCAGCGGCTGCTGCTGTAGCGAAGCAGGCCTTTGCTTTCCTTCCATATCACGGTCAATAGATCTTCAATCATCTTACTCTCCTGTGAATGACAAAAACACTTCTTCCAGACTGGCTTTACCGCGTCGGACTTCTTCTACTTGAGCGCCAGTTCCAACCAGAATGTTGACCAAGGCAGCCGTATCTGTTTCAGTGAGCAGATCGATCAATAGGTGATTATTTGTGTTCTCGAGGCTTCCCACCTGAGGATGCGCCTGTAACAATCTCAGCGCATGTTCGCTGAACCCGCGTCCAATAATTTCAACCCGCGGGCCGCCTGCACGCGCCCGTAGATCATCGGGGCTCCCCTCTACAACCAATCTCCCTTCACGGATCACTGCTACCTGATCACAAAGTTTCTCGGCATCCTCCATGTTATGGGTGGTTAAGAAGACGGTGACATTCTCACGCGAAGCTAGGCCTTTCAGATCTTCACGGATGGCAACCGCTGAACGGACGTCTAGACCCGCAGTAGGTTCGTCCAAGAGGACCAGACTTGGCTGGTGGAGCAGCGTACGGGCTAGTGCCAACTTTTGTTTCATCCCCCGACTCCAATCTCCCGCTCGTTCTTTGCGGCGTTCCCACAATCCCAAATGTGTAAGCAGTTCCTGAATGCGCGCCATGCGTTCGGCAGTGGGCATGCGAAACGCTCGACCGTAGAACTCCAGGTTATCTTCGGCACTCATTTGTTCGTAGATGCCGGTATGTTCAAGTAGAGCTCCAATTTGGGCGCGCACATAACCTGAATGGATTTGGGTATCAAATCCCAAAACCTTTGCCTGTCCGGATGTGGGTTCTAATAAACCAAGCAACAAGCGGATCGTAGTTGTTTTTCCGGCACCATTCGGTCCCAAGAATCCGAATATGATGCCCGTTGGAATTTCCAGAGAGATGCCATCCACCGCTCTTACAGTTTTAAAATCTTTGGTAAGGTTTTCGATACAGATGGCATAGTTTGTCATGGTTCACTCTCCTTACAGCAAGCAAGAGAACTACATATGCACTTAGGCGTTGTTGATTTTTGTCCCTTCAGTCCAGCGCGGCACCGATGGCGAAGCCAACTACCATGCCACCTCCAGCGAAAATGACCAGATTTCCAATTATTAGCCCGATCAATCCACCCAAGATCAGACCAATTTCCATGCCGACACCCTTGTAAGTGATTCTCACTGAGGATTGGTTTTTCGATTTTTCAGACATGATCTTCTCCTTTGTCACTGATATAAGTCACCTCAAGCAATGGCATGTTGAGGTTGTTTAGACGATTCAAGATCCCATGGAGTTCAGCCTGGTCCCTGACTTGGCACGTCAGAATGGTGTGTGGTTTTCCTGTTGGATCATTCAAAGAGCTGACCAGCGTGCCGTTGAACCAATCTGTCCAGTGCTCGCTGAGTAGGCCTTTGATGGTGATCTGATAAGTTGCCGGAAAGGACATGTCTGTTTTGTTGGAGGTTTCGCTATCCATTTTGCTTTCCCGGTTCCAGGCGGTAGAGATTCGCGCCAGGCAAATTTAAAGGTTGTTTACAGGATAGAGAAATCAGGGGTTGAATAAAACGTTCTTAAGGATGAGTTAAGAGGGATTTATGGAGGAAATCGTTTTTGTCATTATGAGGGGCGAATGTGGAGTTGATAACTGGATGACTATGAGTTTTTTGGCAAGATGCCTAATAAGCGCGCCTTGGCAACGGCTTCAGTGCGGTTCTTGACCCCCAGCTTACTGTAGATATTGCGGGCATGAGATTTCACGGTATAAAGCGATAGGTGTAGGTTCTGGGCAATCTCTTGGTTGGTATCGCCTTCAGCGATATGAGTCAGGACTTCGACTTCGCGATTGCTGAGTGGTTCAACCAGGTCATCTTGCGAAACCTGATCAGGTACTACAGGAATAGGAAATCCATCGAGTAGTTGATTACAAAATGCTGGATTGATCCCCCTCAGTGAAGCTTGATATACCAGTTGAGCCATAGGTTCTCCCTGATCGATGAAGGTGCGCAGATAACCCTCCGGTGCTGCCAGGTTAAGGGCGCGCGCCAGTAAATCGATGGCTTCATCTTCATCACCCTGCTTCTGGAGAACCAATGCTATCCTCCCCAGCATTCGGATCTCGTATTCAACAGCCCCGGTTTCCTCACCGATCTTCAATAACCGTTCTAACAGGACTTGAGCATCCGACAATTGATCTCGAGCGAATAAAACCTGGGTTAACACATCGTAAAATTGGAAATCCAGGAATTGAATACGATCACTGAGGCCTAATCCACTAGTATCCATCCATTCATTCGCCCCTGCTAAATTTCCAGTACGGAGGTGAATTTCAGCTTCGAGAGCCGAAGCAATCTGGTATTGCCGGCGCTGTTCCGATGGATAAGTTTCTTTAAACTCTCGCAGGGAGTTATGGGCCTGTCTATAGTTGCCCAAGGCTTGGTTTATTTTGGAAGAATTGAAATACCCCAGACTTGTACTATCGTAAGCTCCCCATTGCCGCGCTAAATCCAATCCGACTTCTACATATTGAAGAGCCATCTCTAATTCATTGCGCTCGTAGTATACATCGCTCAAACGAAGTTTGAGATATCCTGAGATGAATGATTGGGTACCGGTCTGCTTCTGATAAATCTCAACCATCTCAAGCGCTTGCCTTCCAGACTGATAAGCGCGATTCAACTGCCCCATTAACCTGGAAATATCGGTTAAGCGACTGAGGATAATCACAGAGAGGGCTGTGTCTCTCGCCTCTTCACTAAGGCGTAGCGCATCATGATGGAACTCGAGAGCGCGCGACAGATTTCCTTCAAATCGATGGGCATTACCTATGATTAGGAGAGTAAAGCTTCGTATTGATAGATCGTTGTCCGGTATGTCTCTCAGCGCATTTTGGGCGATTCGGATGCTACGTGCGTAATCTCTTCTTGATCCCGCTATGTAGGACTGGAGCACGGAAATTCTCGCCTTAAGCCGGTCCTTAGTAATCTCATCCAAAACGTGCAAAGTTGATGCGATCTTATCGAGTAACAGTTCGGCAATTTCAAATTTCCATTCGTAGACCATTCCCCATGCCATTGCTAATATCAACCAAGGATTACCGCTGATCGTGCTCTTGGGCAAGGTGGCTAGTAGCCGATTCAGTGTGGACAATTCGCTGGTAGAAACGATGGTCAATAGGTGCCCTTCCATCAACCTGGCTACCCTTTCAGCATCGCCTCCCAATAACGATAGCCTTACTGCTTCAGAGAGCATTTCCCGTTGCTCGTGCCAGGAACTAGCACGTTGATATAGATCGACCATAGATTCACGACCTTCTTGTTTTAAGCGGATGCGCAATAGGTCGGCAAAGAGATGGTGATAACGATACCAATTTCGCTGATTATCTAGAGGCACAAGGAAGAGATTGGACCTCTCAAGTTCTTTAAGAATCCCACGACTATCGTTTCGATCGGTGACAAAATCACATAGCGGTGCGCACAGCCGATCGAGGATCGAAGTTTGCAGCAGGAAGGTTTGGATATGGTTTGGTTGCCATTGCAGTGCTTCATCGAGGAGATAATCCGCAATGTAGCGATCATCGCCTGCAAAGGTAGATACAAATGTAGGTCTGTCCGGGTGGTTTTGAAGGGAAATGGCAGCCAGCTGAAGACCCGCGATCCAACCTTCGGTTTTATCCGTTAATGTGGTGACATCGGGAACCGTTAGGTCCAACCCCATGCTTTGATTGAGGAAATGCATGGCTTCCTCAATCGTGAATCGCAGATCTGCGACCCGAATTTCACTCAACTCTCCGCGCGCCCTCCATTGTGCCAAACGAACTGGCGGATCAGCTCGGCTGACGATGACCAAATGCATATTTGGGGGGATATTTTCCAGTATAAAGATAACGGCTTCGTGAATTTGTTGGTTTTCGATTAGGTGATAATCATCCAGGACCAGGGAAGAATGACCTTCAGAATCTGAAACCTGGTTGATCAAAGGGATCATAAGTCTTGATAAGTCATCCGGAGAATGAGATTGATATTCGCTAGTAATTTGTTCATCGAACTCAAAAATCGAATCCAAACTGGCAATGATGTAAGACAGAAATCGATTGAGATCATTATCCTGTTCATCAAGAGAGAGCCAACAGAAAGGCATTTCGCTCGTACTGATCCATTCACTGAGCAGTGTGGTTTTTCCATATCCAGCAGGTGCTGAGATAAGCGTTAACTTACGATTCCATCCTTCATTCAAGCGCTTCAGCAAACGAGGGCGCGAAACCAGGTTCGAACTTGGATAGGGAATATGAAGTTTTGTGGTGAGAATTTGGGTCGACATGGAAGAATATCTAACCTCGCCGGTTACCAATGATAATGGTTATGCGTGGACATAACATGGTATCTTTCATCCTCGTTGTGGAAGATATTGGTAACTCCAACCCTACTTGTTGATTTTTAGCAGGATAACTATCATTCTTAGTAGATCTTTTCTTCGTGCCTCATGACTCCGTGGATTTTTCTTACCACCAAAGGATAGGATATGCAGTGAAGGCTGAGTCCAATGTCGTACACTTGAAATACAAATGTGAAGAGAGATTGGTTTTTATGTACATTAGCATTTGATAGATGAGGGAGAGATGTCAACTTCTCAGATTCGTCAAGGCATTACAAACAAGGTTGTCCTTCTCGTGATCATTGTGCTGCTACTCAGCGCCTGCTCGCCCGTTCAGGAGATAACCGAGACGGAAACGTCCCTGGAGGGAAAACCTATTCACACCCCTTCTCCCACATTTCACTCAGGTTCCGAAACGGCAACGATTGCGCCGACATCACGAACCCAGGTGATTCTGCGCGTGCCGCAGGATCATGATTCGATCCAGGCTGCCATTGATGCAGCGCACGAAGGGGACATGATCATCGTTTCGCCAGGGACTTACCAAGAGAACATCGATTTTACTGGGAAGGAAATCACCCTACAAAGTATGGATCCTGATGACCCAGATGTCGTGGCCGCAACGATCATCGATGGGGGAGGTAATGGCAGCGTCGTGACTTTTCAAAGTGGAGAGACGGTCAGAGCCCGGTTGGAGGGTTTCACCATCACCAATGGCAGCGGCAACCTGTATCGGCGAAACCAAGCTGAGGAGATACAAGCCTGCAGGGGAGATCTTTTTGACTCCGGTGAAGAGAAGCGCTATTGCGGTGGGGGCATCGTTGTGGACAATTCTTGGCCGACCATAGAGAACAACGTCATCCGCGAGAATACTGTCCAACATGGTGGGGGAGGGATTTTTGTAACCATGAGATCATTTCCCACCATACGGGGCAACACCATTATTGAAAACCGGGCCGCGGGTGGGGCAGGCATTCATGTAGTTTACGAATCCTGGCCGATCATCGAGGGCAACATGATCCGCAACAATTATGCTAACTACCCAGGTGGTGGATTATTAGTGGATCTGGGGTCTGCTCCAAGGATTGAGGGCAACACGATCAGCGAAAATGAAGCGGTCGTTGGAGCAGGAATCATTGTTTTCAATCACGCCTCACCAGTGATCAGGAACAACGACATCAGTTATAACATGGGCCGGCAAAATGGGGGAGCGATCTTTGTGGGTGTCAATTCATCCGTGACAATAGAAAACAATACCATTCGGGGGAACCGAGCCAGTATCGGCGCGGGCATCATTATGGAGATTGACTCCGAGTTGACCATTACGGGTAACACCTTCATCGAAAATGATGCATTTTTCACCGGAGGCGGTATCGATATGTCAGATGATTGCAGAGCGGCGGTAGAAGGTAACACCTTTATTGGTAACCGGGCGGAGTTCGGCGGAGCCATCATGCTTCGCGGCGGTACCTCCTCATTTGTTGAAAACAATATCTTTCACGAGAACCAGGCACGATTGGGTGGGGCAATATATGCAGCACGAATGGCAACATTACCTGTTGTTGCAAACGAGTTTCATCTGAATGTCGCTACGGAAGCCGGTGGTGCGATCTGGATGTCGAAGGATTCTATCTCGATCCTGAGGACACCGGATGACAACATCTACGAACAAAACCAGCCAGATGATGTGTTCATCTCGGATGAATGAAGCTCAGCCATTATTTCCTACGTTGACTTCTTTGACCGGTTCGGTATAATGTTTCCAACAGAGCTATAAACAACGCGATGACCGGGACGAGTAAGCGGTGCCTGGATCCGACAGGGAGTGGGGATCAAAGACTGAGAATCCCCTCCGAAATCCACCCGGTGAAAACCACCCGCGAGCGTGAACCGGAAAAGTCTACCTGAATCAAGGACTGAGTAAGGGGAGCGGGTCAGCTCCGTTAAGGGCTGTCAGAGATGGCTGGTATACCAGTTAATCTGGGTGGAACCGCGTGAGAATTGGCTCTCGCCCCAGAAGGGCGAGAGTTACTTTTTTTCATGATGCACGACCTTAGGAGGTGAAAACATGGTCGCGGAAAAAAGTGGAAAGTATGAGGAGTCAGAGCTTTATCGCATCCGGCACTCGGCGGCGCACGTCATGGCCCAGGCGGTGATGGAGATGTTTCCCGGCGAGGCGAAAATCGCCATTGGACCGCCGATCGAGGATGGTTTCTACTATGACTTCGATCTACCGCGCCCATTAACCCCAGAAGATCTTGAGGTGATCGAGGGTCGAATGCGTGAGATTATCGCCGGTGATCACCAATATCAGCGAGAAGTACTCTCGGCGGATGAAGCGCGCGAATTTTTCGCTGACCAACCCTATAAGATCGAATTGATTGAAGGATTGGAGGAGGGGGGTACAGACGAGTATGGCGAGTCGATTGAGGGTCCGGTGGAAATTTCTGTTTTCACGCACGATACGTTCACGGACCTGTGTCGTGGTCCTCACGTCGAGGATACAAGCAACATCAACCCTGATGCGGTTAGACTGCTCAACGTCGCTGGTGCCTACTGGAGAGGTGACGAACAACGACCGATGCTGCAGCGCATTTATGGTACGGCGTGGAACACGGCCGATGAATTGGAACAATACCTCTGGAGACTCGAGGAGGCTCGAAGGCGAGATCATCGACGTCTGGGGAGGGAGTTGGACCTCTATAGTGTCAGCGAAGGTGTCGGCCCGGGCTTGATCCTTTGGCACCCCAAGGGTGGGATGGTGCGTAAGATCGTTGAGGATTATTGTCGTGCCGAACACTTAGAGGCTGGATATGAATTCGTCTACTCACCGCATATCGGAAAAGCGAATCTGTGGGAGAAGAGTGGTCATTTAGATTGGTATCAGGAGGGCATGTTCGCGCCTTTGGAAATTGAGGGCCAACAGTATTACCTCAAACCGATGAATTGTCCCTTCCACGTCGAGATTTACAAGAGCAGAACGCGTTCCTACCGTGACCTACCGTTGCGGTATGCTGAATGGGGTACGGTCTATCGCTACGAACGAAGCGGTGTACTCCATGGATTGTTGCGCGTGCGAGGATTCACGCAGGATGATGCCCATCATTTTTGCCGTCCGGATCAGATGCCTGAGGAGATTGACATGGCTCTGCAATTCAGCCTGGATATCCTGAGGGCTTTCGGCTTTGAAAACTTCTATGCGTACCTGTCGACGCGCAATCCGGAGAAATTCGCCGGAACACCGGAGGAGTGGGAGGCGCCCACGGAGGCTTTGCGCGCCTCACTCGAACGGGCAAAGCTCCCTTATCAGATCGATGAGGGTCAGGCGGTGTTCTACGGACCTAAAATCGATCTCAAGCTCAAGGATTCGTTGAACCGAGAGTGGCAGCTCTCCACGATCCAATTCGACTTCATCCTTCCAGAGCGCCTCGACATGACGTATGTTGGCGAGGACGGTAAAGAACATCGCCCCTACATGATTCACCGTGCCTTGGTAGGCTCCATGGAGCGCTTCATGGGGGCACTCATCGAGCATCATGCGGGATCTTTCCCAGTTTGGCTGTCGCCTGTGCAAGCCATCTTGATCCCCATTGCTGATCGCCACATCGAGTATGCGAATAAGGTCAGCGATCAGCTGAAGAAGGCAGGTTTGCGGATCGAGGTCGACGAGCGTAGTGAACGTATGAATGCCAAAATCCGTGATGCTCAGCTCCAAAAGGTGCCTTACATGTTGATCGTTGGGGATCGGGAGGTCGAAAATGGAGCCGTTGCGGTTCGTTTGAGGTCGGGCGAGGATTTAGGTGCGCTCTCTGTTAGCGATTTCTTAAACCGCGCGGCGGAAGACATTCAGTCTCAAAAGTAACACTTCACATCAGATAGAAGGTAGGAGCGGTTTACAAATCCGTTGTGGGTAATATTTCAATGCTCGTAGGGGCGGTTCGCGATCCGCCCCTAGGACATTGGGATCGTGATTTAAGATAGTAGGGGTGGGGTTACCCCGCCCCTACTTCATATTGTTCTAAAATAAAGACTAGCTCAAAAGGGCTACTTTAAACCATGAGTAAGGTTGCTGACAGAGCGCGCAGGGATGGCTATAATACAAACCTATCGAGGTATCTGCGGAGATTTCATATGTTACTGCGATTAATTGGGATGGTGCCCGTGCTGTTAATCTTGGCTTCAACTTCGCTCGTTGAGGCTCAACCCTCTGACGATCAGTTGGGGGTACTTTGTCCGTCTCGGCTTCAACTCCGTCATCCACAACTCTGTTCGAGGGGTGGTGCGCGTGAAGAGCTGACCAGGCTCGCGATTGAGGGGTATTATCCCCAACGACCACTGCCTAGCTACAGCTTGGATCCTGAGTTAGGGGTTGTGCCTTATGTCTATTTGAGATCGACGAGAGACGACGGAACACATATATATGGTAACTATCAAGACGCGCTGAGGGAAGAAAATCCGGCTTGGACGGTTGAGCCAGGTTTTGTGTTCTTCTCTTGGATCGATCGCTATGAAGAAGATGGCAAGATCGTTTACATGATCACCCCAGGGGCTTACGTCAATGGAAATGGCCTCAGCCGCGTTTCCCTTCCTAATTTCCATGGCGTAGCTCTACGCCAGACTCCCGATAGACCCTTCGCTTGGGTGTTGGCCTCCACTCGAACTGTCAGCGAACCGGGATTCGGCAAACCTCTAACCAACCACTGGGTAAACCGCTATGAAACGGTTTGGATTTATGATGTGGAGCGGGTCGGCAATTTAGATTGGTATAAAGTAGGACCTAATGAGTGGCTTGAACAGCGGTTACTCGCTGTGGTCAATCCAGACCTGACGATACCCGAAGGGGTCGAGGAGAATCGCTGGATCTCGATCAATCTCTACGAACAAACACTGATGGTGTATGAAGAAGGGCAGTTGGTGTACGCCACCCTTGTTTCAAGTGGATTGAAAGGTTGGTGGACCCAGCCGGGCGTATTCCAGGTATATAAAAAATTTGATGGTGATCGCATGATGGGAGCTTTTGAAGCGGACCGTTCTGATTTCTACTATCTGGAAGATGTTCCCTGGACGCTCTATTATGACAAAGCGCGCGCGCTGCATGGCGCCTATTGGCATAACGGCTTCGGCTACCCTCGTTCTCATGGTTGTGTCAATCTATCGCTCATCGACGCACATTGGCTCTACAATTGGGCGGAGGAAGGCACCTGGGTGCATGTATTCGATCCGTCGGGTGAGACCCCAACCGAGCCTGAGCAGTATGGTGTTGGTGGGGCATGATATTAATGTTTCTGCTTATTGACTTTTAGAGAATAAACCGCTCTAATCAGGTACAAAGGGGGTTCATACTCGCGACAATCGTTGATTGATCTAAAGTTACACCACTAGGGGGGAAGCTCCCACATATAGCCACCGTTATTAAGCAAACCGCTTTCCTTGGGGGATTTTAGGACCAAAGTACTCTGCGCATAGTCGCCAGCCCCATCTACAATGAAGTCAGTTAAACCGGTGGTGTTCGCAATAGAATTTGGAGACGTGCTGTTATGTATGCCGATAACGAACTTCTTTTCCCGCCATACGTTGTCTCACGCTTGAGAAACTCTAAAGGTGAAGCCTGGCAAAAGTTAGTTGATCGGGTCGCACTTTTACCACAAGATGATCCCGAAAGTCTCGCGTTTTCGCTTATGATGATCCATCTAAATGGGTGCCTCAGATGCGAGACGGACTCCTACCGGGCGATGCGCGGTTGTACCGCTTGTGCCCGTCAGTCACTGCGGCGTTACAAAGAGCCGGATCAGGAACTTTTAACACGTTATACGCTTGCTCTTGAAGAGATTCAGGCACATCTTCATGCCGAAGCGGTTGAGCATGTTTTGGAACGAACTCCATCGGCTAAAGCGGCTTGATCTGGATTTAAGCGTAGTAATTCGATTGAAGGGCGCCCTGCGGCGCCTTTTTATTTATCACAGGATCGATTTTGTCATTATGATAAGGCTCAAGAGACAAGCGCATGATCTTCAGCCTAAGCTCTAATCCCAAATCCCCATTTTCCTCCCTTCCAATCCACCAACCGCGCTTCGCTTTTCCAATGAGTGCGATAGAATAAGGGTCATGTGAATGAGGAGGGTTTCCCCATGTCAGACTACGATGTCATTGTTATTGGAGCTGGACCCGGTGGATATGTCTGTGGGATCCGCGCGGTTCAACTTGGCAAAAAGGTGGCCATTGTTGAGAAACAGTGGCTAGGTGGTGTTTGTTTGAATGTAGGTTGTATCCCGACCAAAGCCTTACTTAAGAACGCTGAAATCGCCCACATTCTACGTAATGGGGGTAAGGAGTTTGGTTTTGAGATACAAGATTTGAAACTGGACTACAGCGCAGCTGTCAAACGCAGTCGGCGGGTGGCGAACCGTCTGACGAAGGGCGTCGGTTTCTTGATGAGAAAAAACCAAATCGATGTCCACATGGGATCGGCGGTTTTTACGAACGCAAAGACGGTCACGGTAACGAGTGATGATGGCAGCAAGAATGATTTAACCGCAAAAGATATCGTGATCGCTACGGGCGCTTCGCCTTTCAAGATCCCCGGTGTGGAGATTGACGGGGAGCGCGTTGTCACTTATCAGGAGGCCATCCTACAAGAGCAGCTACCTAAATCGGTGGTAATTATTGGTGCAGGCCCGATTGGGCTTGAGTTTGCCACAATTTGGCATCGTTTTGGCGTAGAAGTGACATTGGTGGAAATGCTGCCACGCATTGCCCCACTTGAAGATGAAGAAGTCAGTGAAGAATTGAACAAGGCATTTGATAAACAGGGTATTCGAGTCTTGACAAGCACGAAAGTGGTAGGCACCGAAACGTTGAAGACCAAGGTTAAAGTCAATGTATCGGGTCCTGATGGAGACCAGACACTTGATGCAGAGCAGGCATTAGTGGCAGTTGGTTTCAAAGCCAACACTGAAGGGCTGGGCTTGGAGGGGATCGGCGTACAGTTAGGCGAGGATGGGAGCATCGGAATCGACGATCGTATGGCTACGAACATCCCTGGCGTATGGGCCATCGGGGATGTTACGGGTAAGTTGATGTTGGCTCACGTCGCCATGGCTATGGGGATAGTGTGCGCGGAGAATATCTCTAGTGTCGAAACGACGAAACTCAATTACGAGATGTTGCCGCGCGGGATATTCTGCCACCCACAAGTCGCCTCCTTTGGCCTAACGGAGGCACAAGCTAAAGAGCGAGGTTACGAGGTAGCTTTAGGGCGTTTTCCTTTCCAAGCTAGCGGCAAAGCGCTTGGCATGGGTGATTATGATGGATGGGCTAAACTTGTGGTTGATGCGAAGTATGGAGAGATATTGGGTGCCCATTTGATCGGCCCAGAAGTAACTGAGTTGTTAGCAGAGATTTCGTTGGCGCAGCTAATGGAACTCACCCCAGCTGAGATCGCTCGTAATGTTCATATCCATCCAACATTGAGCGAGGTGATTATGGAAGCCGCTCATGATGCAGAAGGACATGCGATCCACATCTAAAGTGCGTGACCTGACTATTTTGGGGATGCAGTAGCTTATTCAGATGTACAAATCCGTGTAGTCCATCGATGGAGGAAGTCGATGCTAGATCAACGTGATATTGCGAGGGTCGTAGATCTTCACAGAGAACTCATCCTCTCTAAGCCGAACGTTGTCGGGGTTGGGATTGGCTTTCGGGAGGTTAGAGGTCGAAGGACGGATGAGATTTGTGCCGTAGCCTTGGTTCGACAGAAGATACCCAAGGCGGGACTCACTCCCGAAGCTCTCGTTCCTTCAAAAATCGAGGGGGTATCGACGGATGTCATACAGGTGGGTACGCTGAGAGCTTTCGCAGACCGAACGGAACGCCAACGCCCAGTTCCTGGAGGGGTTAGTGTTGGTCATTACAAGGTGACCGCCGGGACACTGGGGGGTATTGTCCGAGACAGATCTTCGGGTGCTCGTTTGGTCCTCTCCAACAACCATGTTTTGGCTAACAGCAATGACGCTCGCCCGGGTGACCCGATCCTTCAACCGGGACCAGCAGACGGGGGGCGGGTGGCGAGAGATATGATCGCAGAACTTGAGCGCTTTGAGCCGATTGAATTTAGTACAGGACCAGGAACATGTGGTTTGGCTGAAAGTTATGCCAAGTTTGGGAATGCTGTAGGAAAAATATTGAAGTCAAAGCATCGCATCAAGGTATTTCAGAGCGATCCAGAGGCTACCAACCGGATAGATGCGGCGCTCGCTCAACCGTTGGATGGGGTTGAAATCTTGGATGAGATCCTTGAAATTGGGGTAATCGGGGGTGTCGCTCCTGCCTCGCTCGGGTTGAATGTACGAAAATCTGGCCGAACAACGGCTCTGACAAGTGGCCAAATTATTGTCCTCGAAACCACTGTTAATATCCAATATGGTGATCGAACCGCCCGTTTTGAGGGCCAGATCGTCACTGGACCGATGTCAGAACCAGGTGATTCGGGTTCATTATTGGTCGTTGGTGATAGCCTTCTTGCCGTTGGACTGCTCTTCGCTGGTTCAACACAGGCGACGGTTTACAATCCGATCCAAGAGGTGCTTAACGGTCTGGAGGTGATGATATGAACGCATCGAACATCCAGGATGGTGGGCGGCAGGCGGATTTACAAAGGGCTTTAGTTGTAAAGCAGAAGTATGAAGATGAGTTAATGGGAAAGGCGAACGTGCAGGGGGTCGGTATCGGTCTTCAAATGCGTGAGGGAAAGCCGACTGGTGATATGTCACTGATCGTTATGGTTACCCATAAGGTCCCACATTCGGAGCTTGAACCGGATGATATCATCCCGAGGGAGATTGAGGGGGTGTCGGTGGATGTTCAGGAGGTAGGAGAACTCGAGGCTGAGGACTAAGTTTGGTGAAGTGTTGCCCTTTTATCCTTCCCGGGAGCTATAAGCTCCCGGGATGGTTATTTAATGAGAGACTTTGTAAGTTTAGGTAGGGCACATTATGAGACCGTGATATTTTGGCTATATTCTTTCAATGACCCAGAAGTGTGACAAACCGAATGCGCGAAGAGGCGTTCGTTCGAAGGCATGCAAGACAGCTCTTAGGAGGCGACCCAATCTAGGCCAGCGGGCGATGATGTTGTCATATGCTCCGAATATCGTTGTGCGCTTCAATACACGTACCGGTAACCCATCAAGGAGATGATGCAAATCTCTTCCCGTATAAGCGCGTACATGAGGTGCGAATCGTTCACGGAATCTCTGTGGAAGGTAGTTGATGAGAGGGATGTTGCCAAAATGGTAGCGACCTCGCCAATAGATCCCATGAGTTTCGAATGGGTAGCCACGGTTGGGGACAAAAAGGATCAAACGACCGCCGATTTCGCTTGTGTCTCCCCCGGGTTTTCTTAGGATACGAACGATCTCTTCTACCGCTGCACGGTCATCCCGGACATGCTCCAGCACTTCATGGGAAAGCACAAGATCGAACGTGTTCGAGGGGTAGGGTAGGTGTTCGCCGGCACCTTGAACAACAGTGTTGAGTTCGCGAGTGGCTTCAAGCGCTCGTTCCATGTCGAATTCAAGACCAAACGCTGTGTCCGTGTCATGGGCCAACCTCAACAGGTAAGCCCCTATGCCACAGCCGTTATCGAGCACCCGTCCATGAATGCAAGCACCTGCGGCCTCTCGGATCATCTGCAGACGTCGCTCCTGACCAGCTCGCCAAACATAGGAGGGCTCTCCCCGTATGGCGGCTTTCAATTGGTCATCGCTCACGGTAACTCCATCTTCAAGCGGGCGAGCGACAAACCTATCGCTGCGACGGTGGCAATCTGACGAAAACTACCCTCAACCCACAGTTGGTTCACATCATCCACCGGAAGCCAAATCACCTCCTGCTCTTCCAGATCCCCCGAATCCGGCGTGGTTACCTGGTGACAATCGGTAGCCAAGAATATGTGGGCCGATCCTGACCCTCGGTTTCCGCTGACAATAAAGGCTCCTAGCTCATCCCAACCTTCCGCCTCGCATCCTGTCTCCTCCAGTAATTCGCGCTTCGCAGTGCTCAATGCGTCCTCACCATTCTCAAGATATCCGGCAGGCGGATGAAGATCAAGCGCACCAACACCGTGCTTGTAGCTTCGGATCATCACGATTAGCCCCCCTGATTGGACAGGAACAACGATGACGAAATCGGGCTGCTCCAGGTGTAGATAGCCATCTACGACCTGACCATCAGGCAACTCGACTTGGTCTTCGTGAACCTGCAACCAGGGTGAACGATCAAGAATCAGCTTCCGTTGGATGATTTTCCATGGTTTGAAATCAGACATCTTCACGCTTTCATATACAGAATGGGTCGGTGAATAGGTTCAGGAGAGTCTATCATACCCTAGAGTATGTAGCCTGGGTCCATTCGTACAACGGCCCGACTCGTCACGTCACAGGATGGTACAAATCCATACGAAGGTAGGACATAAGAAACGCTTTGTACATTTCAATGGAGCGCAACAGGGGGTATTAAGGGGAAGATAGCCAACCACGAAGTGCGTAGTAGATCAAGGCCATGATCTCACGCATCGCCATACGGCTCTCATCGAGGGCTTCACTGTTGGGCAAGATATTACTTCGGTCTGCCAAGAAATTATCAGGATGTTGTTTTGAGGGTGCAGGGATAGGATCTAAACCTTGAGCGGTGAAAGTCCCCACCGCACGCCGCATGTGGCTTGGTGAGGTGACCATCACAAATCTTTCCACGCCACGGGTTTCTAACATCGAACTCAGGTTTATCGCTTGCTCATAAGTATTGCTGGAGGAGGATTCAAGCAGGATCCGGCTCGCTGGTATACCTCCTTGGATCAAGATATCCCGCATGGGTACGCTCTCGGGGGTTGTCATCCCGATGCGTTCGTTCACCCCTCCGGAAACGATGACCCAGGGTTCGTCTAGTTTGTGATATAGACGCACACCCTCCCAAACTCTCAGAACCCCAGCATTGCTGAGGGTGTTCATCTCATCACTGCCTGATCGTATCGTAACACTGCCTCCTCCGAGGATAACGATCCCCGTAACGCCATCTAAATCTGTGATGTCGACTTGTTCGGTATAGCCACGACTGAGAATGGATTCCATGACTTTATAACTCAGTGGCATGCTTAGAACCATGTAGACCGCGACCAATAGCGTGAGCCAACGGATCCCCCATACCTTGAGAGAGCGACGATAGAGAAGGATCACGCCAATGGTCAAACCAAATAGGAGAAACGGTATCGAACCCGGTACAAGATACTCCTTGATGACCTCGATCATTGGATGGATCGCCCCTCCGTAAAGTTATTGATCTTCAGTTCAGAATTACAATGGAGCGCATCATGGAATGCTTAGATGTTCCATTTTATGTCGGACACACAGATCACCAGACAGGTCTAATCCTCACTCCCTATTGGGATCACCGAGATAGGGATGTAGGGCTCACTGGCATCTGGTGAACCGAGGTAGAGATGAAGACGGTTGACAATGAAGGTAAAGACAGGGGTAGGGGGAAGCTCGATTTTTTCAGCTTCTTCTGGGTCCTCAAAGCGCGCCAGAGTCATATGTGGGTGAAGGTTCTCTCCGTACTCGCCCTCGTAGATTGGATATTCAGGGAAAGCCTTTGATAGATGCTGGTACAACTCGAGAATCGGTTCGGGATTTGACGGCTCGAGAAAAATTGCGTATTCGAATTCTCCATATCTATCGAGTGTGAGCTCGAAGGGAGAAAGATCAGCGCAGATCGTGTTCAGTCGAGTGGTTGTCTCATCGACTTGATCGGAGGGTACGAACGGGTAAAGCAAAGTGATATGTGCCGGTACACGATTGAACCACTCGGTGTCATATTGTTCACGAATCGAAAAGGCAAAGGTTTGTACTTTTGGAGGGGGGATGATCAGGAGAGCGGTCTCGTATTCCATCGCTGAGTTCATCGGATCATTAGCATACAGGCTGCGATGAGGAACGTCAATAATGGAGAAGGATTTGAGTTAAATAGGATACTACTATCCGAAAATTAAACAATGGGGAGGAGATTTCAATCGCTCTCGTGGCGCAGGAACCGGATCGTACGGCTCAGGCCAATCACGGCAAGCAAACCCAGCAGCAGCGCTGAACCGAAACTGAAGGTCACCGTGAGGCTCACAGCAGTGAAAGTGAGTACCGCTCCAGAAACTTCGATGATCAGAAGACGTTGCAGGTACTTTCGCTCTAAAACTTCCCTCTGAGAAACCCTTTCCATATCTTCCAAGCGTTGCTGAAAGTAATCCATGTCCCATGCAGCGAGAGCTGCGATCATCCCCAGCAACATCAATGCAAAGGATAACTCTTGCCATATACCAATGACTGCGAATCCAACAAAGAGGGTGAAATCGACCGAGGCGACCCATTTCAGGCCGCGCCTTTGACCCGCTAACCAAAGCACGGCAAGACCGATAATTGGGAGTGTCCAAATCCAGAGACCACCTATAGCGTAACCAATTACAAGCGCAAACGTTACGCAACCAAGACTGATGTACCAAAGCTTGCGGATCATCCTCGTAATCCCAATCCGACTGCACGGAACCAAAGTGGGATCCGGCCAAGAGCAGAATGAACTGCATGATCAAATGATTGATCGACCTGCCAGTTGACGATCTGTATGCCAATTTGATGAGCTTTCCGAAGCAACAACGTCCGCTCCAATCGCGCGATACGCATAGCTAAGGATGCTTTAGGATCGGATCCTAAGCCCTGTGCCTCAAAGGATACTGGATCTTGGCTGATGACGAGGAGTTGATACCCTCGTGCTCTGAGGCGGATGAGGATCGGTAAATCCTCCACCCATAAAGGGCTGATTAGAACGATTTGCGAACGTGCTGGGAAGAAACGTGTCGGGATGTACTCCAGTTTGTCGAAGATCATGCTCTCACCAGGCTCAGCCCGGGCTAAAGCTTGCAGTATCCGCTCGCGCTGTAACTTTCCATAGCCTGGGAAGATCCAATCCAAGTATCCACCATAGACGAGCAGGCCGACACGATTGCCATCGTTGAGAAAAACGTTTGCCAAGGACGCTGTGGCATGGACCGCGTGCTCGAAAAGGGATTGGCCGTTGACCCTCACTTCGCTTCGTAGACGGGCATCCAGGATCAGCCCTACATCAGCTATACGTTCTTGTTCGAATTCATTGGTGAAAAAGGCATGTGGATGACGGGCGCTCAATCTCCAATTAATCCATCGCATTGGATCGCCTGCTTGATATGCTCGAACGCCGAAGAAGTCCACCCCAGAACCACCTATTCGAGCAGGGACGGGACCTGCATACCCATGTGTCTGTAATGGTCTGATCGACACCCGTCTAAGCCAGCTGACATGGGGGAGAATAGTGAGATGTGCAGGTGCATGAAGGACCACTTGCCGATGGAAAAGGCCTAATCGATCACTCGCACTCACCCTGATGTCATGGAAAAGATACCTGCCTCTAATCCCACGCACCGAATATTCGAGCAGAATCGACTGACCAGATGACATTTCGCACCGAACATGTGAGATCCCTTCCATCACCTCCAGGCCATCGGGAACGACATCCTCCAACATCACCTCTTCAAGATGTGGGCCATGGTTGGTGATGGAGACGCTTATGGTCACAGGAACACCTTGGGAAACTCGATCGGCGTTTAATGTGCGGATGACTTGCAGTTGTGGGTTTTGGGGAGCGAAAAACAACGCTGCGGCTAGATGGATAACGAGCGGGATGCTAAAGGCGATGATCACGCCGTTTGCGGTTGCGAGACCCAGGATGAGCAAGACATAAACAAGCACGCTCAGGAAGAGAAGCCTTCTCACCTTCAGCTAGCCTCAATTACTGGGACAGGAACGGATCGCAGGATGTCCGAGATCACATCGTCAGCTGCATGACGTTTCATCCAGAGATCGGGCTCTAGAATCAGTCGATGAATGAGAGCTGGAATGGCAAAGAGCTTGACATCATCAGGCAGTACAAACTCTCGTCTCTTCATGGCAGCCCATGCTCGGCTTAGTTTCAACAAGGCCAATGAACCTCTCGGACTGGCTCCGACAGCTACCTGCCTAGCTTTCCGTGTTTCAGATGTCAAGGTCACGATATAACGCTCGATGTCTGGATCAACATAGACTTGTTCAGTGGCTTGGCGCATGACCAATATCTCTTCCGCATCAGTTACTTGTTCTAAATGAAACGCATCCTGTCGTCTCTCTTGTCGACGACGAAGGATTTCCTGTTCATCATCTTGTGAGGGATAGCCAACCGGGAGTTTCATGATGAAGCGATCGAGTTGTGCCTCAGGTAAAGGGAAGGTGCCTTCATATTCGATCGGGTTCTGGGTGGCGATGACGATGAAGGGCTCGGGGAGTTTCATCGTCGTGCCCTCAAGCGTAACTTGATATTCCTGCATTGCTTCTAGAAGTGCGGACTGTGTTTTGGGTGACGCGCGGTTGATCTCATCGGCCAAGATGATATTTGCGAAAACGGGTCCCTTTCGCAGATCGAATTGGTTCTTACTGCGATCGTAGACATAGCCTCCAGTGATGTCACCTGGTAGCAGATCAGGTGTGAACTGGATACGCTTGAACTCGAGTCCCAAAGCCGTTGAGAAGCTGTTGGCGATGAGTGTTTTAGCCAGTCCTGGGTAATCCTCCAACAAAATATGTCCGCCGGCCAAGATGGCTGCCATGATCTTTTCAAGAAGGGGTCGCTTACCCACGACTGCACGTTCCACCTCTTGGATGACCTTGTCAGTACGATTTGATACTTTAGCGGCTTCGTCATTCATAATCGATCTCCAATTGATCCTCTAGGAATTGGATTACTCTATCCGTGTCAAGATACAATGGAGTAATCTGATGGGTTGGAAAAATGGCATCTTTCAATCTTGTGATCAGGTTTGCTCGTGTCGATAAGACTGGGGACATCCCGGCAAGGAGATAGGCTTCGATCTCGGAGGGAACGTCCAACCCTCCTGACTTTAGACGCTCTCTAATTGTATTTGGAGAAGTCCTTTCTCTATGAGCAAACGCTTCAAGGGCTAAAGCAAGCAAATGTTGCGCGAGACGCCACTTGAAATAAGGACCGTCTGAGGTGCGATTGATGGCTTGGATCAAGTTATTGACCCGACCCATTCGAGCTCTCGCAGCTTCAGAGATCGTTTCGGAGGTGCTTCTGCGTTTGAGCAGCGATCGAGCAGTAATGACGATGGCGAGCGCAATAAACACCGCCCAAATGATCGGTTGCGGCAAGTTATCCATGTAGAGACGTGTATACCATGAGAGGCGTAAGAGTGTGGAGAGTAGGATCTCGCGTGTAAACTCATGTAGCAATAAAGTCAATGGGAGCGAAATAAGGAGGATAAGGCTGACCACGATGAGGGTCTTTCTCATGCTGAGCTCCTGATGGAACTGACGATTGCCGAGAGACTCTCAATGGCCAAAATCTCTTCCTCCTCATCAGGAACTTTCGTGCCGTAACGAACCATTTCAAAAAGTCGCGTGAGTACACGAACCTGCTCGCTAGGTAACCCACTGTCCTCCAGTTCGCGTTCAAATTCGCGTGGGGTCATGGCTGTGGCTCGTTTAAGTCCTCGTTGCTCGAGGAGAATGAGGCTCATTTCATGATAGCAACGGATGACAGTGTTCTTCAAATCTGCTCCAGCCTGAATTGCATCGATGGCTTCCTGGGCTTCTTGGGCCAACTGTTCGAGCGGGCTCGTCTTTCGCTGGAACCTGCGTCTAATGTAGAAGGCAATTCCTACTACCAGTGTTGCGATCGAGATCGCCAGCCCTATCGTCACCATAGTTACAAGCCACTGCGGTGCACTGTATGTGAATTCAACATCTGTCGAGAGGGCTTCACCAAGCGGTAATGCATTAGGTGGAGTTGTTTCGGGTGGGGAAAATGTATTCACACCTGAGCGGATGAGGAAGTATAAGGCGACAATCCACAAGAGAGAAAACAGGGTTCGGATTACCCGCCTTCTAGCTTCAGGCGAGATGAGGAAATAGATAAGGGCGAGGGGTAAAAGTATTTGTAAACCAGCGAAGATGTACAAGATGATGCGAACGTATCCCCCTCTGAATGTAGGAAGTTCGAGACCTCCTCCCTCGGCTTCCGCTTCTCTTGGGATCGAGAAAGGTTCGCCGTAACTGAACTCCAGTTCTGAGAGGCCAGATGATAAAAGAATCAAAGCGATGAGTGCAATAAGCACAAAGACAAGAGCCCAGACCCTACCGCTTCTCGTCAGCATGGGTTATGCCTGATCGTCGATCTACCCAGAAACGTTCGAGATTTCATAGGTCTGATCATTGTTTGTGATCCTCGCACACATGATCGTGGGGGAGTGATTTCAGTATGATCATGTTCTAATTCCCCTCGGTGGCTCAGATATCTTACCGCGAAATGAGCTGTTCTCACTCGGATAGGTTTCTTACCATCGTATGGGATACTGCCGAGGTTCTTTGTAAGTTCAACAGATCGGGGGGTGGATCAAAAGGGACGAAAAACGGGATTGGGGATTGGGGAATAGGGATCAGGGATTGGGATCAGAGATTGCGCTATGGTTACGATTAGGCAGGTGCGGGATGAAATAAATTTCGGTAAGAGACATTACTCGTCGGCGGAGGGTATCTCGCGACGTTGGCGTTTGATTTCACTACGGCGTCGTTTCTCTTCCAATCGGCGCTCTTTAGAAGCGAGGGTTGGCTTTGTTTTACGCCGTGGTTTAGGCGGGACAGCAGCTTTCCGGATGAGGGAGATCAAACGGTCTATGGCATCCTTACGGTTGCGATCCTGCGTGCGATATCGTAGGGCTTCGATAACCAGCACACCGTCTTCTGTCACACGTTTGCCGGCGAGACGAATGAGACGTTCTCGGACATCGTTCGGCAGGGAGGGCGAATGGGTCACATCGAACCGGAGTTGTACTGCTGTGGCGACTTTGTTGACTTTCTGACCACCAGGACCGGAAGCCCGGATGAATTCAAGCTGCAATTCGCGTTCATCAATGCTGATCGTAGGTGTGATACGGATCATGTTCCAAGGATACCTCTTCGTGTGATCCGTATCAAGACTGAGTCATGGTGAGGAATAAGCCAGGGATGATCTCTCGTAGGATGTTCATTCCACACTCAGTTGAGATACCTGCTGATATAATCGCTGCATGCGATCTCGATTTGTTTGGTTCGCTTTCGGTGCCGCGGTGGCGGCGCTCATCCTTTTAGGCGTTTATCATATCCCGGCGGTGAAATACCAACTTGAGTGGCGCTTGGATGCCGCCGCGGGCATCCTGCGCAGCTGGTTGCATCCGGGGGATACCCTCCCCACGCCTGAAGGTGCGAAATGGGCCATAATTGCCACAGTCTCCCCAGTACACCAGCCGGAGGTTACAAAAGCTCTCGAGATCTCACCAACTCCAAATCCCACTCCCACGCCTCTTCCCGCATCAGTTAATCTGTCATCTCCAACGTGGGAGAAGCAAGATTGGAATAATTGTGGCCCTGCGACACTTTCCCTGGCTTTACGGTTTTACGGTTGGGAAGGAGATCAGTTTGAGATCTCTGATCTGCTCAAGCCCGATCGTGGGGACCGAAATGTCAATATCGAGGAATTGGTTTACTTTGTACGAACGCGGGCTGGATGGCTAGGTGCTGAATATCGGGTGGGTGGCACGTTGGAGACATTAAAGCGATTTATTGCAGTGGGTTATCCAGTGATCGTTGAAAAGGGGTACATCATTGAGAGTGAAGGTCCTGATGCTGGTTGGGCTGGACATTATCTCCTGTTTACCGGCTACGACGATGAGCGTATGGTATTCATCGCTCAAGACAGTTTCAAAGGACCGGATGAGGTCGTCTCGTACGAAGTGGTCGAGCAAGGGTGGCGTGCATTCAACTATGTATACCTCGTGATCTTCCCCGTGCAGAAGGCTGAAGCTGTAAAAACCCTATTCGGTCCTGATATCGACCTGGATGTCAATCGTAGCCGTGCCCTAGAGAAAGCCCAAAGTATGATTGATTCTGATCCGGAGGACGTATTCGCCTGGTTCAACCTGGGAACCAATTTGCTCTATTTCGAGCGTTACGGCGAAGCGGCTCAAGCGTATGACAATGCTCTAGCTCTTGGTTTGCCGTGGAGATTCACGCGCTACCAGTTTGGTCCCTATATCTCATATTTCAACCAAGGTCGGTTCGAGGACGTGATCAATTTAGCAGACGCTACGCTCTATCGGACAAACAAAGCCGAAGAGTCGATGCTCTGGCGAGGTTGGGCTCGTTACCGTTTGGGGGATCTTCATGGAGCGATTGAGGATTTCCGCGCGGCGCTGGTGGTTAACCCCAACTATCTTGACGCTCAATATGCCCTCGATTTTCTCGGTGTGGGGCGTTGAGAATTCCCGCTTATACAAAATTAACTTATCGATAATGGATTACTTTTATCCATATTGGTAAAATGATAAGCATAGGTGCAGTTGGATCCTTTTGGTGATCTGATAACTTGAATAATAACGCACCAAACAAACGAAAGGATAAGACAGATGCTGATCAGTAAAAATCTTAATCAAGCGATGAACACACAAATTGGGAGCGAGTTGGGTGCGTCCAATCAATATCTTAAGATCGCCTCATATTTTGATGGCGAGACACTCCCTGAGTTAGCGGACTTCTTCTTTCGCCAATCTGATGAAGAGCGTACGCATGCTTTGAAATTCGTACGTTACATCCTGGATGCCGGAGGTGAGGTAGAGATTCCGGCAATTGGGGCAGCCCCCACGGTTATCGAATCGGCCGAGGAAGCCGCTAAGATGGCGTTGGATTGGGAGCTTGAGGTCACCAAACAGATCAATGATTTGATGGACATGGCGATCAAAGAGGGTGACCACATCGCACAGGAATTCTTAAGCTGGTTTGTCAATGAGCAGCTTGAGGAAGTCTCTACGATGGATGCTTTATTGACTGTTATTCGACGCGCTGGTGAGTCTCAACTTCAGTTCGTTGAGGAATATCTCGTGCGTCATGGAGATCCACACGCAGAGGAATGAGTTCATTCGGGAATATCATTCAAACGCATTGAACCGAGGCTGTCTACAGGCAGCCTCGGTTGTTTTTTTTCATGTGGATACGGGATAGGGTTGGGGAGGGGGTGAATTATTCCATTCGATCTCCCCTCACCCAACCCCTCTCCCCTCAGGGGAGAGGGAGGGGTGAGGGTTTGTGTCGCTTGATGGGCAATCCCATACTCATCAGGCTGGCTTAGATAACAACAGAGATGTGACTCCATCGATCATCAATATTCGGTAAGTGCATTTTGTTCACCAGAAACTCAGTTGCTGAGGGGTTCGATGGCCATCGAGAGTGATATAGGGTGCAGCACGTTCCGCAATAATGCCGAATTTTCGTAGATCGCTTAGATATCGTATACGACCTTGTCGACGACAACGTAGGATGGTGTTCGCACCACGAGGTCCGATGCCAGGAATGCGTAGTAATTCCGTTCGGCTGGCGTTGTTGATCTCAATTGGTTTCTCAGCCAATGTGCTTTTAGCATATGCCAGTTTGGGATCAGTGGAGATGGGCAGAAGTCCATCATGAGAGAAAGGCAGTTCCTCGAGATCGAAATAGTAGTCACGCAACAGGAATGATGCCTGATAAAGTCGATGCTCACGAAGAGGGTTCTCGGCGGGATGATTCTCGAGTGGCGTTCCATGCACAGGCGTGAAAGCTTCAAAGTATGCTCGAGTGAGCCCATGAATTTGATGGAGCTTCGATACCGTGCTGAGGATCTCAAGATCGCTTTCCCCTGCGGGGCCAACGACAAATTGTGTGGTGCTTGAAGGCCAACGACCACACCATCCACGATTGGTGGGGACGCTTCTCCGTATCTCATTAATCCATCTCAGGGGTTGGAGGAGCTCATCGGTAAATTGTTTAGTTGGGGCCAGAAAGGAGAGACGATCAGGATTCGGTGCTTCTAAATTGACCGATATCCGATCAGCAAATTGCATCGCTCTCAAGATCTGATCACGTTCAGCGCCGGGCATGATTTTAAGGTGGAGATAACCGCGGTAGTCCAATTTAGTACGGAGAATCTCAGCCACATCGAGCATGCGATTCTGGGTGTTTGGACCACCCGCAAAGATGCCTGATGAGAGGAAGAGTCCGTCTAACAGACCAGCTTGATAAATATCGTTGTAGGTCTTTGCCATGGTCTCCGGTTTGAAGGTAACCCGCCGTTCGTTACTTCCTGCACGGAAACCACAATAATTGCAATCGCGTTCACAGGCGGTGGTGAGCATCGCTTTGAGTAGGGGGATTTTCCGACCTCCAGGCATTGCGGCGTTCTGGATGGGGATCTTCCTTCCGTTGACATCGATGTAATTGGAGATGCCGCGACGGCTGAAGCGATCGCGTAACTCTGCAGGAGTGTACCCTGAGCTTCTACGAGTATCTTGGATAAAACTCCCGCAGAATGGGCGTTCTCCAGTCGATTCGAACATTGCCGCATCGGCGGTCAGAGCAAGCTTCTTGATATCATCCATCAGCTTGTATAGAATAGCACATATGTTCTATTAATGCAACCTGTTCAGTTCCCTTAGTTCTTTCTCAATCCTAGATTCTTCTAGCTATTCATAAATCATCATTGTTATTTTCACCACACAAATATCGTGGCAGTCGAGATCATAATTAGAAACACTAGGCAATACTTACTGGTACAGATGAAGCATTTTCAGGCTAATATTGATATTAGTCTCTCTATCTCGGCGCAACGATGGGTATACGCGGCAGGTACGCATAAGCGTTCGAGGTTTGGACCATTGAGCGGCTCATGACGATCGTGTGTGGTCACGATATTTCAGTGAGATCAATGAGCTGGTCTGGTTCTACGTACTTAATTGATTTGGTGGCGAGAGTAACCAACACGTGAAATTACGTCGGATCGCCATTCTGATAATCATCGGAATCCTCCTGCCGTTCCTCTTGCTGGGTGGAGCGTCACCTGGCAGGGCAGCAAGTGGGGGGATAGCGCTGCCGATCCCTGGTGAAGATCAAAGAGCAGCACCAAGAGGTCACGTTTCTATTCCAGAGAATCTGGTCCACCCGAATGTGAAAAACGCTGCTCCCCTCTTCACCACATACGAAAATTGTGTTTCTGAAATGCCATGGCGTCCGAGGGATGCGAGCATCCCCGCAATCTTGGACGATGACATCGAGTATGCCCTGCCGTTCATCTTCCCATTCTTTAGCCGGGAGATCGTTAAGATCAATGTCAACACCAATGGGCTGATCGAGTTGCTTGAGGAGGGGGAGACTTGTATCGAGTGTGCTAATGCTCTGACTCACTTTTATGACCAACACGAAGCGTGGGATCTCGATACGATCTTTGCAGCGAATGACGACCTAATGACGACGGTGCTCATCGCTGGGCACTCGGATCGCGTTGATATCTTGTGGGCTGGTACGACCTCGGACGACAGTAATTATTATGGGCAGGATCTCACTTTTAAGGCGACGCTCTTTAGTGATGGTAAGGTTCAATGGAAATTTTTCAATCTTGATTATGTTTCCTATGATGGTGATCTTTTCTCTGGTATTTATGACGGAGACGGAGAAACCGAATTTGCTCTTCCGGGGGGAACACCGGGTCCAGGAGAGGCAATTAAAAGGGCGTATGAATTTGATCCGGGCGGTCCGAGTATTTCGGAAATCGCCTGGAACGCCGACGATGAAACCATCCCTGTGAGGCCCGAAGCTTACCTCGAATACCCCTTACCTTTCAGCTTCCCATTTGAAGGTCGATCTATCGAGACCATCAGCGTTAACACACACGGCTTGGTTGAGCTGCTTGAAAACAGTGAATTTTGTGTTGAATGTGAGGCAGGTTTAACCCACTTTAATAACAACCATGTGCTTTTGAACATCGATGCTCTTTTCGCTGCAAATGATCTTCTTTTCTCTGGTGTGACTTTCGAGGGATTCTCAGATCATGTGGAGGTGATCTGGGTAGGCACAACAGATTTTGATGGTGATTGGCCGACCCATGATCTCAGTTTTCGGCTGACCCTTTTTGACGATGGTCGTGTGGAATGGAAATTCTTTAATATGGATTGGCTTAACAACGATGGAGGAATTTTCACTGGCGTCTACGATGAGGTTGCGGATATCGAATGTGGTGTTCCAGGTGGATCGCTCGCCATCCAAGGTGAGCGGGTCAACAGGGCTTTTTTGTTTGATGATTCGGACGCTGTGAATCTGTCCCTTTTCAAGAGCGATTCACCGGATCCAGCCGTAGCTGGTGACCCATTAACCTACACCATTTTCGTGAGCAACAACAGCTTTTCTCCAGGCACGCAGATCATGCTCGATGACATCCTGCCGGATGAAGTGACATTCGTATCAGCAATACCTGATCAAGGAAGCTGCGCCGAGGTTGGCGGTATCGTGACCTGTGATCTCGGTACGATTCCCAGCATGAACAATGTGCAGGTCATCATCAATGTTTTGATCAATCCTGGGACGACAGGAACGATCATCAATACAGCGGTTACTGTGGGGCATGAGAATGACAACAATGTGGACAATAACACCGAGTTGGAGGATACATTCGTACAATTACCGACGGTGACCCCCACACCCACGATCACACCGACGCCCTCGGATACGCCCACGCCGAGTGATACGCCCACACCATCCGATACACCGACACCATCAGATACGCCAACACCTTCGGATACACCAACTGCATCTGATACCCCGACACCGTCGGATACACCTACTGAGACACTAACGCCGTCGGATACGCCTACACCTAGTGATACACCGACGCCATCCGATACACCGAC
>CP070708.1:1738761-1760836 GCA_020350285.1 Anaerolineaceae bacterium | reverse complement strand
TAGGGGCGGTTCGCGAACCGCCCCTACGCTACATATCAGAAAAACGTGGTAATTCTCTAATCCGCCCCGAAGTTAACCAAGATGCGTGCAGTATGTTTCACCCCATCGACGAAGTTCTCGATCACCAGGTTTTCATTGGGCGCGTGAGCTCGTGAGTCGGGATAACCTACACCAGCAGTCGCTACCGGTACATTAAGATGGTGGATGAAGGCGTGATTCGGACCCGAGCCTCCAGACATAGGCTGGATCATCATCGGAACCCCATAGACCTCACGAGCGCTTTCAACTACCATCTGAAGGAAAGGATCGTCGGGATCGGTCCTGGCAGGTGCTTCTCCACCTAGAAATGTGATCTCAATATCGCTGTACCCCTCATTATTCAGGTGATTACGCAATTGGAGTAAGACTTCCTGAGGATCTTGGTTTGGAATTAATCGAAAATCAACCTTCGCACTCGCTTCAGAGGGGAGCACGGTTTTTGAGCCAGGACCTTGATAGCCAGAGGTCAATCCGCAAATTGTACATGTTGGCGTGAAGATCGCTTCCCGTTTAAGTTCTTGTCCCCCTTCGATTCCCTTGATAAAGCCTTGCAGACCGAACCGCTCCTTATACTCGTCAGCTGGATCAGGAAGTTTTTCCAGCAGTTGCAGATCTCTTTCGGAGGGCGGTACGACCTTGTCGTAGAACCCGGGAATCCGTATCTGTTCATCTGGAGTCTTCAGCGAGTTTAAAGCCCACGTTAGTCGCCAAGCCGCATTGGGGAAGATCGATCCTCCCGTTCCGGAATGAACATCACGACTGGCCGTGCGGATGCTTAATTCAACATAACAGATACCACGCAAACCGGCGTATTGGATGGGCACACCTTCGCTGTTGACGTATCCAAACTCCCACAA
Source organism: Anaerolineaceae bacterium (assembly GCA_020350285.1). Taxonomy (GTDB): domain Bacteria; phylum Chloroflexota; class Anaerolineae; order Anaerolineales; family E44-bin32; genus DUEZ01. The sequence continues at coordinate 1,759,940 of CP070708.1, read as the reverse complement.
ACACGCATCCGCAGCTAACAGGTCCGTATGATCCTCGATGAATGGTGCGAGATTAATACTCCCAATCTCCTCCTCACCTTCGATGAGGAACGTGACATTGCAGGGTAGTTCATCATCGACAGCTAATATGGCATCGATGGCTGCTAGACGGCAAAGGATGTGCCCTTTGTCGTCACTCACCCCACGGGCGTACATCTTACCGTCGCGAATCGCAGGCTCAAAGGGTGGCGTCTCCCACAGCTCAAGCGGTTCGGGTGGTTGCACATCGTAGTGATTGTAGAAGAGAAGTGTCTTGTTTGACCGTCCACCTCGCTCAGCGAAAACGACAGGAAAACCAGCCGTGGGGAGAATCTGAACATTAAATCCTCGCGCAGCCAGCATCTCCTTCACCAACTCGGCACAAGGCTCCATACCAAGACCTTGGGCTGCAATGCTGGGTTGAGCGCACAGGCGTGATAATTCCTCGAGGTTTTGATCGATTCGTTCCTGAATGGCGGTATCAACGGCTTGTATATTGGTCATCGTGTCTCCTCCTCGTGGGTGGATTTCTCGGTGGATCAATCTTGATTATAGTCCAGCTACTTGGGAGACCAAGGCCAATACATGCATGAATTAGTGGAGAAAAAGAAGAGTGGTTTGCAGAATGAACCCATGATCTAGCGAATGTCAACTCTCGTATGACCACTAAGAAATAGCAATGTGTATGGATTGCGCCCAGAGAAGATGTGTTCGCAATTCTGATGCTTCGAATCTATAATCGCCGGCTGTGGAGGATGAATGTGCGAACGTATGACATATCTTTAGGAATATCGCCCGAAATGCCGGTCTGGCCCGGAGATCCCCCAGTCATGATCGAACGGGTCAGGGAAATTGCTAAGGGTGCGAACGCCAACGTCTCCAGGTTAGACTGTGGTGTCCATGTCGGAACTCATGTCGACGCGCCGGTCCATTTTATCGACGGCTCCTCAGGAGTTGAGGCGATACCACTACGAGTGCTTATTGGTAGAGCGTATGTAGTCCATCTCCCCCATGTATCCGTGATCGATGAGAACACGCTTGAAGGATCCGGTATCCCGCCTCGAACTCGACGAGTCCTTTTCAAGACCTCAAACTCGAATTACTGGGCTGATGGTGAGCGTAAATTCAAGAAAGACTTCGTCGCAATTGACGCGAGTGGAGCTTCTTGGTTGGTCCGGAAGAAAGTTAAGTTGGTGGGGGTGGACTATTTATCCGTCGCACCTTTTAAGGCAAGTCGAGAAACTCATCATATCTTGCTTGAAAATGGTGTGGTAATTGTCGAAGGTCTCGATTTGAGTGAGGTCAACCAGGGACGATATAAGCTCTACTGCCTACCGTTAAAGATCATCGGTAGCGATGGCGCACCCGCGCGGGCTATCCTTGTTGGGGTATAGGGTGTTGTAGAAGAACCCTGCAGTCAGAAAGGAGCAAGTAGATGCCGGATCCTTATATAGAAAAGGAACCTGATCTTGATCCGGATTCTGAATCGGATGAACTCCAAGCATCACCTGTGAGTGAAAAAATCGAGGATTTGGTTAAACATAAACTACGAGAGTACCCCGACCTTCGCGACGTGGTGATAGATTTTGGGACATCACTGGATGGATCTCTTGAGATATGGATCGATAGCGAGCGGTACCTGAATGTAGAAGATATACCAAACGAGCGTATTCGCGAAGCCATCGCAGAAGCGGTTGAAGATTTCAACGCATGATGAGCGACTATCTACTTCAATGCAATGAATAAAATGAAACCATTCCCTCTTGATGGTGTGTATCCGCCCATCCCCACGCCTTTCAAGTCAAACGGGGATATCGATTTCCGTAATCTGGTTACTAACCTTGACCGTTGGAACCTACATCCTTTATCGGGATATGTTGTTGGTGGTTCGAATGGTGAATTTGTCTCTCTAAGCTCGGATGAACGGGTCGATGTGGTCCGTGCAGTTCGAGAGGCAGCACCTTCAGACCGTCTCCTGATCGCGGGTTCGGGTATGCAATCGACACGGGCGACGATGGAGTTAACAGAGCGAATGGCGGATGTCGGCGCCGATGTGGCCATCGTCGTTACCCCCAGTTATTACAAGACGATGATGTCTTCTGAGGCCCTCGAAAACCATTATCATCAAGTTGCAGAGGCCTCACCAATTCCGATCTTGCTTTACAATGTTCCGGCGAACACCGGGGTAGAACTCCAAGTTGAGGCGGTCCTTCGCCTCGCGGATCACCCGAATGTGATCGGGATCAAGGAGAGTGGGGGAAGCATAGCCAAGATCAGCACGATGGTCCATCGGACCCCGGGTGATTTCCAGGTCCTCGCCGGATCAGCAGGATTTATGTTAGGTGCGCTCGCTGTTGGTGCGGTGGGCGTGATCGGAGCCCTGGCGAACATCGCTGGTCAAGAGCTCGTGGATATCCTGACACATGTTCACGCTGGTGAACTTGAACCTGCGCGTGCGATACAACTAAGTTTGGTTGAGTTAAACGCGGCGGTCACGGTGAGGTATGGAATCGCGGGTCTAAAAGCAGCCATGGACATGTTGGGATATTACGGTGGTCCGGTACGATCGCCTCTTCTACCGCTGGGAGACGAGAATAAGGAGGTCCTGCGACGGATCCTCATTGAGTCAGGGTTGCTTTGAAGAGCCTAGGGGCGGTTCATGAACCGCCCCTACATTGATAAACAAGTGTGCCTCTCTTCGTGATCACCCATCATATCTGACCGGTATCGCTCCATTCGAGCAGCAGATCTTGATATGCAGGTTCTTGGTAGCGTTCAAGCAAGAACCATGGTGCATAATCCGGCAATTCCTTACCTATGATGTGAGCGGCAAGCAGTTCTCCGCAGGCTGGGGCAGACATGAGGCCGAAGCCCGAAAGGGCGCCAATGACCCATGAGCCCTGCACCGGTAATGGTCCGATCAATGGTCGGTTCTCTTGGGTTTTGGTGTAATAACCGCCATCTACGTAGGGTTTAGGCATCTTGCCGAAGTACTTTTTCATCTCGGGGATCATTGTTGCCAGACCCCGGAGCACGATCTCTGGGTAATGGGGATCGAATTTCAGAGGAAATTCGGGTTCGACGGGGTCGACATCGTATGTCCACAGCAGAAGAACGATCGGGCTTTCAGGCGGACCGTCTGGACGGGCATGCACGCCATGTGGGAATTCACGGAGCATGTAATCTAAATCGCCCTCTCGATTTATAAGTGAACGCTCATCCTTGGTCCATGGCAAGAACTGGGGATCAGACCAGATAAGTAGCCCAGCGTCTCGCGGGAAGACACCTAGGCTGTCCTTGATTGAGATCTTCGCGTGAAGTTCAGAGAAAACCGGCAAGTCAGCACCCACCATTTCCCCCACCATCTTAAGGAAAGGTCCAGCTGCATTGACAAAGTTTGAGGCGGTAATTTTTTCCGGAACTTCACCCGACGCCAAGCGGACCCCGGCGACCTTCCCATTAATCACCTCAACCGACTCCACACGCGATTCAAGAACCCTCACGCCACGTTCGCGGGCACGATCGAGCATGTACATACCCAATTGTTGGGCGCTGAAAAAGCCACACCTACGGGCGTGAACCACGGCGATAGTTTCTTCGGAGAGATAAGGAAAGTGCTTCTGGATTAAATCAGTATCGGTTATCAGATCTGATCCAACGGGTTGATCTTCATAGCCCGATTCCGGTGCCGGGTGATATTCGGGTTCATCCGAGTGTCCTGTGTGGTAGCGAACGGGGCCAGCTCCTAACGCAGCGGCTTCTTCAGCATGGTTCTTGAAGTCGTTCAAACGCTGGGGATTCGCTGAAGCGAATAGATAGCCACGTCGGTTCATATGGAATATATTGCCGCTTTCAAGGGCTAAATCCTCCAGGATATCGATGCTGCGATTTGTCATACTGACCATTGCATTGCCAGGACCAGGCCACCAATTGCGATAACACTCGGTTGATTTGTCACTTGTCAAAGAAAGGGGTGGGCGCTCATCGATGAGGATGACGTCTTGAACGCCCTCTTTTACTGCCAGGTGGTACGCAGTCGAGATGCCTGCGATCCCTGCACCGCATATGACGATTTCGGCGGAAGAAGGTTTCATGAGGATTTCTTTGATCCTACAAGATTAGAGCATTAAGAATAATATCCTAGTTTGTTTAGGATGACATAAACGGATAAAGATGTCATTCTGAGCGCTCCTTCGACAGGCTCAGGACAGGCTCTCGGCGCGAAGAAACCATATTATGGATCGAATCCATAAGAATCATCATAGGGATTCTTCGCTCGCTTCGCTCACTCAGAATGAAATTTATCTTTCACGATCGTAGTGACTGATTAAAGTCATCATACCCATAGATTTGCTTAAATCGAATCAAGCTCCGACACAATACTCTGCAAACGTACCGTTATCTCGGGTTGGTGTAGCAGGGATGCGTCCGGACGAAGACGATCCGCTATTGCTTGCAGCGTTTCTCCAGTAACGGGGTGAAGAAAGGATGGCGCCAGCTCCGCCAGAGGAACAGCTAGGTGGGCTCGAGTGAGTAGATCAGGATCAGGGAGAGAAAGATCCGTCCGCTCGGTTATTTGTGTTCCAAGCAAGCAGAGGTCAAGGTCGAGAGTCCGAGGGGCGTATTTATCACGCGTCCGCACACGACCCGCATCAGCTTCAATGCTTCGTAAATGACGTCTGATGATCTCCGCAGGGTGATCGGTCTCGACCAGCGCCGCGGCGTTGAGGAAGTCCGGTTGGAGAGTGGGACCAACAGCGGGATTCTGATATACAGTTGAAACAGCGATCAGCTTCCCAAGGTCAGCCAATCGCCTCGTTCCGAAAATGAGATTCTTCTCGGGCTCGATGTTTGATCCCAATGAGATGAATGCCAGCTCAGGCAAAATCCTCTGCCCTCCGTTCGATCTCTACCCCGACTGAGCGAGCGAATCGAAGTGCACCCGGTTTTTCGACTCGAACGAGGGCGCGTTTCACTCGCGCTTCGCTTAAACAAATCCGGGCGATGGACTCTGCCAGGGCTTCAACGGTAAATGGTTCGTTCTCCTCGATGTGTTTAATGACGTTCTTTGTCACCGTCCGATAATTGATCGTGTCTGCGATATCATCGCTCGCACCGGCTGGCCGTAAATCACCATAGAGCGTGATATTGATCAGGATATCTTGCCGTTTTTCACGTTCCCAATCATTGATGCCGATGATCCCTCGCAGAAGCAGATCCTTGATGATGATGCGGTCTTCTCCCATAGATATACCCTCTAAGTAAGTTGTCGTCCACCATCCAGGTGGAGGATTTCACCGGTGAGGAAATCCGGACCCGCGAGCAGGAAGAGCAGTGCGTCAATAGTTTCTTCCACGCTACCCCAGCGGTTCAGTGGCACGCCTTTGATAACGGCCTCACTGAAACCTTCCTTACCGGGTGGCGGTAGGATCGCACCTAATGCCAAACCGTTGACACGGATATTGGGGGCTAAAGCCTGGGCCAAACTTCGCGTCAGTGCAGCCAACCCAGATTTGGAAATTGTGTAAGGGAAGTGATCCGGTCCAGGTCGGAGTGCGCGCCAGTCGAGCATATTGATGATGACCCCCTGTTTCCCTGCACGGTGACGACCGAAGGATTGAGATAGGAGGAACGGGGCCGTGAGATTTATTGTTAGATGGTTCTGCCACGCCTCAAGTGTGGTATCCATGAGTTCAAGGGGTTCAAAGATCGAAGCGTTATTGATGAGTATGGTCACCTCATCGAGCGCTTCCACCGCTCGCTCGATCAAGGTGGACACCTCATCTGTTTGTGAAAGATCTGCCTGGAGTGTAACCGCACGCACGCCGTGGGAAAGTGCGGTCTGGACGGTTTCCTCGGCACCCTTTGCTGTCCGACCGTAATGAACCGCAATGTTCGCGCCACAACTCGCGAGCGCTTCCGCGAACGCACGTCCCAAACGACGACCGGCTCCTGTAATTAATACCGATTGGCCTGTGAGATCATACTTTTGAGCCATGACTGCTATTTTACCCTGACTCCACTTCACTCATATAAACCCTTTTACCTCACAAGACATCTACCAAGCTGTATGGTAGTATTTAGCTCGGTTTTGAGTACACGTATCAAGCTTGAGAGGGAGAGCGTGTGTGATATTTTATAGGTATGAACAGGTTCACAACATGCCATAGATTTCCCTGCTCGCTTGATAGTCTTATAAACCTATCGATTCATAATCTCTTAGGAGGCAACCATGCATGGTATTGAAGCTGCTGCAGAACTTTTCAGTGGTGTCGGGGTGGTACGGCCGGAGATCGAGGATGCCGTCCGTCGATTGCTTGAAGCATTCGGTGAAGATGCATGTCGCGAGGGTTTAGAACGGACCCCGGAGCGGGTGGCTCGGATGTACGACGAGTTATTAGCTGGGTATCGGGTTGACCCGTTTGCATTGATCAATGAGGCGCTGTTCGATGTCGATTATGAAGAGATGGTGATCATACGCGATATCGAGTTTTACAGTCTTTGCGAACATCACCTGCTGCCATTCCTCGGGCGAGCGCATGTGGCCTATCTGCCGAAAGGGAAGGTGATCGGTCTCTCGAAGATCCCCCGGGTCGTCGACCTTTTCGCAAGACGGCTGCAAGTGCAGGAGCGAATGACGCGTCAGATCGCTGACTTCATCGAAGCTGCGATTCACCCTCATGGTGTGGCGGTGGTGGTTGAGGGCGTACATCTGTGTTCTAAGATCCGTGGGGTGAAGAAAGCCAATGCCCGAATGGTGACGAGCGCCATGGCCGGTTCGTTCCAGGATAACGAGATCACCCGTAATGAATTTCTGGCTCACATAACCAGAGATACGAGCTCGGTATCGTTTTAATCGTTATTGAGTCGTCTCCTTGACCTTTTCTTGGGAATGGGTTCTGGTTTGATATGAATTAGTTTGGTGTGCTGTATATGAAAGAGGGTTCATTGCGGGACCGTGTAAAGCTTGAGCTGGATCAAGCCTACCTGTTTCGAGCGCGTGGAAATGAGGGTCGAGCGCGTGTTTGTGCCCGACGAGCCGCAGGTTGGGCTGTAGCAGCCTTTCGTCACAGGCGGTCAGGAGGAGAGACACACCTTAATGCCTACCAGCAGTTAAGATGGTTTCGAAAGTTCGAGGATACGCCCATCAAATTGCGGAAGGCTGCCGACCGGCTGATCACACATGTTACACCGTCTTATGATCTTCCTCACCGCGAAGATCCATTAGAAGATGCTGAAATGATTGTTCATGCGCTACTTGGTGATTTGGAATGTGATTGAACTCACGATATGTCGGTCTTTCATGCTAGATCGTGATATCGTGCGGTACCCATAACTGAAGATATTCAGATCATGCCCCAAGATCCACATAGAGAACGGGATTTACGAGCGTATGCCCGTACGACGCAATTCAGGCTGCTTTTGGGAGCACTGTTCATCATTGTTGTTGTCGGAAATGGCCTGGTATTGTTAATTTATGGATCTGAAGCCGGGCGTTCCGCGTTATTGTGTACCGGAATCGGATTGCTACCAACTTTATTGATCATCGGATCTTTATGGTTAATGGGTTGGATTGTGCGAAGGGAGAGAAGTGACTGAACCCAAGGTCATCCCCGGCGATGTTGATGGACTTGTGTATCTGATAAGGGCTGGTGAAGATCCATCGGTGCCACCCGTGATCATGCTTCACGGCAAAGGAGGGGACGAGAAGGTGATGTGGGTATTGGAGGGGGTATTGCCGAAGGGTGGACTTGTGGCATCCCCACGTGGTCTTTATCCCCTCTCAGAAGGTGGTTACCAGTGGAAGGAATCAACGAACGGAGAATGGCCATCAATCATGGGTTTCGCCCGGGCGGGTGAAGCTCTTCATCGGATGATTGATGACCTCGAAAGACGCTTTGGACTCGATCGTGATCGCCTCGTGCTCATGGGCTTCAGCCAAGGCGCAGCATTGGCTTTTGCTGGCACGGCTTTGGGTATGCTTCATCCAGCAGCTTTGGTTTCTCTTGCTGGCTACATTCCTGAAGGTGATATCCAACTCCTTCTTGGATCCCGGGTGTTCTGGGGCCATGGTTTGCGGGACGATCTTGTGCCGATCGAAAGAGCACGAGAAGATGTGTTAAGGTTGCGGAGCGTCGGAGCCGATGTTGATTATTGTGAGACGGACATCGGGCACAAACTTGGGGTTGAGTGCGCACGTGGTCTAAATCTTTGGTTAAGTGATCAATTTTCTTTAGGCTAAGAAGGACTATATTGAATTAAGCCCAAATGCGAGGGAGAGGAGGGGTTTCCATAAAAGCCCCTATGGACAGCGAGAATACCCTATACCGAGTAATGTCGTTGTGAGGCGTCCTCCATCAATTTGTCATTGCGAGGAGCCGATAGGCGACGAAACAATCTTTTCGTTGAGGAGATTGCTTCGCCCCTGCGGGGCTCGCAATGACAAGTGGGGAGGAGATTGCGTCGCCTTTGGTTCGCAATGACAGGGTGAGATGCTGCATGTGCTCCACTGCCCTGCTTGGGCACCGCTTTTAGGATGCTTTCCATTCTTTTTTTGGTCGGGTTCTTTAAATGGACCTGATTATATCCACCCACTACGGGGCATGGTAAGGGTGAGCACCTTTCGGGCCCAGGTTTCGTGTTATTATGACTTCATATTTCAAGAAAGCTTTTATCCATCTTGAATTGAAAGCAGCATACATTTGGCACGGGGGTTTTCATGTCACCATCCGAGCTTGACATCAAGGCAGTCAATACGATCCGGTTCCTTTCAGCAGATGCCGTGCAAAACGCTAACTCAGGCCATCCTGGATTACCTATGGGAACGGCAGCCATGGCGTATGTCCTTTGGACACGTCACCTGAAGATAAACCCCACCGAACCCGCCTGGCCTGATCGTGATCGGTTTGTGCTCTCGGCAGGCCATGGCTCTATGTTGCTTTATTCTCTATTGCATCTTACTGGGTACGATCTACCAATTGCAGAGATACATCGTTTTCGGCAATTGGAGAGCATGACCCCAGGTCATCCGGAGTACGGTGAGACACCCGGCGTGGAGACCACTACCGGGCCACTTGGACAGGGTTTCGCGAACGGTGTGGGGATGGCGATCGCGGCCGAACATCAAGCGGCGATGTACAATCGCGAAGGCTTCCCCATCTTTAATCACTTTATCTACGCCATCGTGTCGGATGGGGATCTGATGGAGGGAGTCGCCTCAGAAGCTGCTTCGATCGCTGGTCATCTCCAATTAGGGCGCTTGATTTATCTCTACGATGACAACCGTATCAGTATCGACGGTAGTACGGATCTGACCTTTACCGAGGATCGAGCAGCTCGATTTCAAGCTTACGGTTGGCACGTCCTCAATGTGAAGGATGGCAATAACTTGGAAGAGATTGATCGAGCGCTAACCAAAGCAAAGGCCGATCCCCGTCCTTCGTTGATCGTTTGCCGAACGCATATCGGATACGGTTTACCAACGAAGCAGGACACCGCCGCAGCCCATGGTGAACCACCTGGCGAGGAAGAATTAGCAGGTGCCAAGGAGCGATTGGATTGGCCTCAGGAACCACGCTTCTTTATCCCTCAGGATGTCCACGACCATTTCCTCGAGGTAGGAATCCGTGGCAAGGTAGCGTACGAGGATTGGCAAGAGATGTTCCGACGCTATCGACAATCCTTCCCCGATTTGGCTGCTCAGTTTGAGCGGTGTCAGGTTGGGAGGTTGCCTGAAGGATTGGACGATCTCCCGGTTTTCCCCACTGATCTTAAAGGGATGGCCACGCGTGCAAGCTCGGGGACTGTCTTGAATGCCATAGCTCCTGCCCTTCCTGAGCTCATCGGTGGATCGGCTGATCTGACGGGATCGAACAAGACAGCGATCACGGGTGAGGTCCCATTTACAACGGAAGACCGCACAGGACGTTATATATATTTTGGTGTCCGTGAACATGCCATGGGAGCCATATTGAGTGGATTAGCTTTACATGGAGGCCTGATACCTTATGGTGGGACCTTCTTGGTTTTCTCGGATTATTTACGCCCAGCGATGCGTTTGGCAGCGATGATGGGACAACGGGTGATTTATGTTTTCACACATGACTCCATCGGGGTTGGCGAGGACGGCCCTACCCATCAGCCGATCGAACACTTAGCTGCACTCCGGACGATACCCAACCTGACCGTTCTCCGACCAGCAGATGCTAATGAAGTTCGCGTTGCTTGGCAGGCGGCCTTGGAGAGGACAACCGGACCAACGGCTCTCGCGCTGACACGCCAAGCAGTGCCAACGCTTGATAGAGATCGTTTCGCTTCTGCAGAGGGTTTACGAAAGGGTGCTTACATACTCGCTGACCTTGGGGAGGGGAAGCCACAATTGATACTGATCGCATCAGGTTCTGAGGTGAGTCTGATCATTGAAGCGGGTGAAAGATTGGTGGCGAAAAGTCACTCAGTCCGGTTGGTCTCCTTCCCATCGTGGGAGTTATTTATTGAGCAACCGATTGAATACCGGCAACAGGTTCTGCCATCAGATATCTCTGCTCGTGTAGCGATTGAGGCTGGTGTAACGCAGGGTTGGGAACGCTGGGTGGGGAACGAAGGTGTAGTTATCGGCTTGGATCGTTTTGGCGCCTCAGCACCGTTTCGCCAGGTCTATCAGCACCTGGGATTAACGGTCGAGCGAATCATTGAAGAAGCTGAGCGATTATTAGCCGATGGATGAGACAGGGAAGGCTGAGGGATGAATGTAGCTGTTGCATGTGACCATGGGGGTTTTCCTCTGAAGGAAATTATCGTTGAAACAATCCGCAGGGCGGGGCATGACGTGACGGATCTGGGAACTGATTCCTCAGACCCAGTCGATTACCCGGATTATGCAGTGAAGGTGGGTCGTGCGATACAGAACGGTGAGGTTGATCGGGGGATCTTGATCTGTGGATCAGGTGTGGGAGCGGCAATCGCGGCCAACAAGATGCGGGGCATCCGTGCAGGTGTGTGCCATGACACATACTCGGCTCATCAATCCGTTGAGCACGACGATGCCAATGTGCTTGCTTTAGGTGCGCGCATCATCGGCCCCGAGCTGGCTTCAGAGTTGGTTCTTGCATTTCTAAAGGCGCGCTTCACAGGGGAGGAGCGCCATGTACGCCGTGTGTCGAAGGTTGCAGATTTAGAGCGAGGTGATCAAGGATGAGCGGTCCTATGACTCCTGTTCAAAGAGTTACTGAATTAGGCCAATCGTTGTGGTTGGATTACATCCGGCGTGATTTGATCGAGTCGGGTGAGCTCGAAGAATTGATACAGAAGGGGGATATCCGCGGAGTAACCTCCAATCCAACGATATTCGAGCAGGCCATCGCAGATAGCGATCTTTACACAGCAGCAATTCGTCCACTAGCGCAAGCCAAATGGACAGCGGATGAGATCTTCGATGCATTGGCCATCGATGACATCCGCGCTGCAGCCGGGATCTTCCTTCCCCTATATGAGAAAACCAATGGACGGGATGGTTTCGTTTCGATTGAAGTCAATCCGAGATTCGCCGATAACGCTTCCCGCACGCTGACCGAGGCTCGCCGCCTTTGGGATGCCGTAAATCGCCCTAATGTGATGATTAAAATTCCTGCAACGAAGGCTGGCATTTCAGCCATTGAGGGTGCGATTGCTGAGGGGATCAATGTTAATGTGACCTTGATTTTCTCCCTCGATCGATACACAGAGGTGATGAAGGCTTATCTTCGTGGCTTAGAACACAGGCTTGAAAAAGGGATGTCGTTGGACCATGTAGCTTCGGTAGCGTCTTTCTTCGTCTCTCGAGTGGACACAGCGGTTGACGCATTGCTGGAGACGATAATCCGCGAGGAAGACCAAAATGCTGAGCGCGCAGCGGCGCTGTTGGGTAAAGCGGCGATCTCAAATGCTAAGATGGCCTATGTTCAATTTAAAGCTACATTCGGCAGTCCACGTTTTGAACGCTTAGCTTCGCATGGCGCCCAGGTCCAACGACCGCTCTGGGCATCTACTAGCACTAAGAATCCGGCCTATCCTGATACCTATTATGTGGACAACTTGATCGGACCGGATACGGTGAATACGTTACCTCCGAAGACTCTAGAGGTGTTCCGTGATCATGGTGTAGCTGAATGGACACTCGAACGTGATCTCTCGGTCGCCCGTGCTCAGCTTGAGGCTTATAAATCGATCAATGTGTCGTTGGAGAGTGTGACACACCAGTTGGAGCGCGAGGGTGTTGCCAAGTTCACCCGATCGTACACCTCCTTGTTGAAGACACTACGTTCACGCGCAAACGCAGCACAGAAGGAACTAGGTCCCTTGCTGAAGGATGTGCAAACTGCTCTAGATGATTTGGCGGAGGAAGATGTGGGTCGACGGCTTTGGGGGTGTGACCCAAGCCTCTGGACAACGGCATCTGCTGCTGGAGAAGAAATCAAGCACCGGCTCGGATGGCTCACATTGCCACAAGATACTCGCGTGTTTCTAAACGAATGGGAAGAATTCCGGGAAGAGATTAAACATGATGGTATTAACCAAGTAGTGCTACTTGGTATGGGAGGATCTTCCCTCGCGGCTGATGTGTTTCGGCGAACCCTGCTATCTGACCATGGGATTCGGTTCCAGGTTCTTGATTCGACCAATCCGGATGGGATACAGCGCATTTCAAAGGGGCTAGAGATCAATAAGACCCTTTTCATCGTGGCGAGTAAATCAGGCACCACAATCGAACCTCTTGCCCTGATGGACTATTTCTGGAAAAAAGTTGCAGATCATGAGGATCAAGATCCGGGAAAGTATTTTGTGGCGATAACGGATCCTGGCACATTGCTCGAGATGATCGCAGATGAAAGGGGCTTCCGGCGCATTTTTTCTTCTCCAGAGATGGTCGGAGGTCGCTACTCAGCACTTTCTGTATTTGGTTTACTTCCCGCTACTCTGATGGAGATTAATACGCGCGACCTCCTCCAAGGTGGAAACCGCATGGCTGAAGCATGTCAACCCAGTGTTGAACCAGTGCGGAACCCGGGTCTGTTTCTTGGAGCGGTGCTGGGGGTTGCCCACCGTCAGGGGCGGGATAAAGTGACCCTCCTCGCAGATCCAGGGCTAGAGCCATTGGCTGATTGGATTGAACAGTTGATTGCAGAAAGCAGTGGCAAGGAAGGACTGGGACTCCTACCGATCGTTGGCGAACCACCTGGCCCCGGGAAGGTTTATAGTGAAGATCGTTTGATTGTCTACTTACGAGAAGAGGGCACACTGGATCGTAGAATTGGGGGATGGATACGCAGTCAAATCCCTGTACTCGTTCTTGAGACCGTGAGGGACGAAAAGGGATTTGGTTCTCTGTTCTTCCAATGGGAGTTTGCTACAGCAGTGGCCTGTCATATCATTGGGGTGAATGCCTTCGATCAGCCGGATGTTCAACGTTCAAAACAAAAGACCGTTGATCTCATTCAGACCTACAACAAACGCGGATCGCTTCCCCAACCTAAAGTTCTTTGGCAGGATGAAAATGTCACCATCTTCGGTGAACCACGATCTATCTATGTTGCCCAGGAAAACTCTTTGGATGAGGTGCTGACCGCGATCTTAAAACTTTTAACGGTTCACGACGCCTTGATCTTCCTTATCTATCTCCCACAAGAGCGTTCATTAACTAAACGGATCGAGAAGGTGCGGCGTATAATCCGTGATCAGTTCGGTCTAACCACAACCTTGGGATTTGGTCCACGCTACCTGCATTCAACGGGCCAACTGCATAAAGGTGGGCCCGATCGAGCGGTCTATCTAATGGTGACCACTGAGCCGGGCACGGATTTCGACCTGCCGGGAAAAGAGATAACATTCGGGGTTCTCCACCATGCCCAAGCTATTGGGGACCTTCAAGCGTTGCTCGGGTTAGGGCGTAGAGCCTATGGCATTCACTTGGATTCTCCTCCCCGCATCAGGGATCTCCTTGACTCACTCCAAGCGGCAGTGGGCCAATTGCATGTTGAAGATTCGTAGAGATCATGAAGGAAAAACAAGCGTTTCTAAAGACCGATACACTCGCTGAAATCCCCAAATCACAACGGGGAGAGATGCTCTCAGCGTTGGAAGCATTTGTAGGACCTGAAATCCCTACTCGAGCGAACGGCTTTGAAAAATTGTTGGAAGCGAATGCCCACCGCCGATCACCGCTGGTGGCTGCGATCATGGCGCGTCAGATCGATGAACCTGATATCCATTTGAGATCTAGGATCGTTGAGGCGTTGGCAGCGGTTTTACGGCCAGAGCCGGAGGATGCGAAATCACCTGAAGACGTTCGCCTCTGGTTACGCCACGTGCTGGGTCAAATGCGTCAGCGTGAGATCTTCGCTGTGTTACAAGTTATCGCTACCTCACCTGAGCTGATCGATCCTGTTTGCGATATCTTAAATGCCTGCTCTTTCTCAGGGGAAGCGCTCGTGAGAATTCTGGCGAATCGCAAAGTTGATATCAACATCAGGATCGCGGCCGCGAAAGCGATTGGGAAGATCGGATTCCTTGATGCTGGACCGGACCTTCGCCGGATACAAGAACGACTGATGAGTCGGAAAGCCGGACAGATGGAAATGGCTTTTGCTCCAACACCTGATGAAGAGGCGGAGGATCTTCTACCTGTGGTTAGTGAAGCTTTGCAATTGCTCGAAGGGGGTATTGATTGAGTCCAAAGAAAGAAAGGGTGAAACGACCCTCACCTAAACGTATTCTTTCCGGCTCGGATGAGCCTATTTTTAATGTTCTTCCAGAGAGAGTGTTGGCAAACCTACGGTCACCAGCTTCCGAAAACGCGCTCTTATGGAATCTGATCTACCCTCTTGCGCAACCGAATATAAACATTACGAAACTCCTGAAACTGCGTCCCATGTGGGGGACGTTAGAATTACCCGAAACCTTTGAAGACGAACTGAAACCGTATTTCTGGGGTTACAGCATTGATGGTGATCGTTTGATGTCCTTGGACGAAGTGCTTGTGGAGGTGGATGGACCCGGCTTAAAAACCGAGGTCGATCTCTTCCTTCTGGGGGAGCGGAATGTGGTCTTGGTAGAGGCCAAACATATCGGGGGTCTTGGACGTTGTAAGCGTTACGCCCAGCACCGCTGCCCAGAAATCCATCGAGCTACTGAAGAACCTGAGGAGATATGTCGCTATTGGAATGCCGAAGCCGTCCCTTTCACTTCCTACCTCGAATTTGGTCCACGACCTGAACCCGGAGAGGAAATCCCTCCTTGCCATCGTCATTACCAATTAGCGCGCACATTGTTGGTGGGGAGGTCCTTGGCCACGCGGTTACGGCTTCAGCTTCACCTCTGGCTTGTCGTCCCTCGAGGACGATGGCGGTCCTTCGAAAAGGATTGGCTGGATTTCTCAGACCGAGTGAGAGACGACAAACTATGGCGTCGGTTGCGAGTTATCGCCTGGGAAGATGTCCGGGAATTGCCTAGTGGTGTGCCAGAGAGGGATTAAAGCAACTCTTGGATTTGGGTTAATCTTACTCCTTCAGGGGAAGGGGTCTCACCATCGAAGTACTGCTTTATTATTTTTTAATTTAATCGTCGCTTGAATGCAATTTCCGCCTTTAACTAACCGGAGACTCAACCTATCAGGCTCCAGACATCCGTATAGCCATAAGACCATAGAATCGTCATCGCGATGATGGACGGGAAACCAAGACTGCTATAGACCACGATCTTGGCATCCTTATCGCTGGGCCAATCGGCCTTGCGAGCAATGAGCTCTTCGAGGGGGATTTGAACGGCACCTTCGATGGCGCCGGTTGCCTGTATCTCCTCTGTTTGCCGGACATCGAGCAGGATTAGATCTGAGTTCGTCATCATTTCGTTATTGACGTCATAGACGGTGATCATGCCCAATTCCTCGGGGATATTGGAGAGGAAATCAGCCATGATGGCCAACATGGTTGGATCGGGTGTAGCAGCGTTGAGGGGGACGGCTTCAGGGAGATCGGTTGCTATGGGCTGGTTGGCATTGAGCCAACCACTGAAGCTGCCACCTGAAAGGGAGAGGACATGCTCCCAACCTAGGGCTTCGAGAACTGTCATCGCGATCGTACAGCGCCAACCGCTTGCACAATAGGTGACAATGGTGGTATCGAATGAAGGTAATAAGTCTGTGCGCTGCCCAAGATCACGAATGGGGATAACGACCGCGCCTTCGATGTAACCCGTTTCCGCAACTTCATCGAACTCACGAACATCGAGCAGGAAGGGGGTAGGCTCTTCGGCGAGCAGCTTGTTGAGATCATCAAGACTGATTGTGTTGTACATAACCATGTCGCGAAGAAAAGTCGTATAAGCTGCATCCAAGGCCTTCTCGTCGACCTCAACTTGGGTCGTGGCTTCTGATTGGCATGCTCCAAGGAGGAGACTAGAGAGAACAAGTAGGCTAATGAGTGCGTTCGTCTTTCGGTACATTCTTCTCTCCTGAAAGGTTGTTTATAGCCTCGTATCGGAGTTTCGTCCAGTTACCTTCACTAACCGGCAACCACTAGTCCAATGGGCATCGGACCAAGTGACTTATTCCATGAGTTGTGTTCATTCGGAAGTATAGAGTGTCTTCGTCACAGATCTTGTAGCTAATTCGATCGCGCTGGTGCGGTCACATTTCTACCAAGCGACTATAATATCAAGCTGAAGTCTTACCAGATGTTGACAATCGAGATGCATGATAACTGAAGATGGTTTTCAGGTTATCAGGATGAGGAGCGGTCGATGGAGATCGGTGGGCCAGATGCACTTTCGGTGAACGTCGGTGTAGCCCTGCGGAAGCTACGGGAGGAAAGGAATCTCTCACTCCGCGCCCTTGCGCGTGAGAGTGGGATCTCGGCCAATGCTTTGAGCATGATTGAGCGCGGTCGTAGTTCTCCTTCTGTAAGCACTTTGTACAAAGTTGCGGGAGCGCTTGGTGTCCCAATAACTACGTTGTTTCGTGACGAACCCGAACGGCGGGAGATCGTCTTTCGAAAAGCCGCCGCACGAACAAGGGTTCCGTTTACACGTGGTATTTGGGAGGGGCTTGGAGGTGAGATGTTTACCGGGAGGGTTGAGCCCTTCGCGATCACACTTGAAAGCGGTGCTCACAGTGGAGTTAAGACCATTGTCCACACTGGACATGAATTTGTGCTCTGTTTGCGAGGACAATTGGAATACCAGGTTGAAAATCAGACCTTTAGGCTGGAAGCTGGGGATAGCCTTTTGTTCACTTCACGGCTCAAACATCGATGGCGCAACCCCGGTCCAACGGTTACAAACGCTATCTTCGTTCTTTCATGTTTTGAGGAGGGAGAACGCCCGAGCGAACATCACTTGGTAGGTCAGGACAAAGAATCTTGATTATACAGACGTAACATACACGATGGGGAAATCGTGAAGTCTGAAATCAAAAAGGACTCACCACAAGGTGAGTCCTTTTCGATATTTAATTGTTGTTGCTTGGTCTATATAAAGATGACCTGTGAGCCCTCGGTGAGATCCATGAACTCACTGGCGGTCACAATGTCCTTCACGCCTGGGATGAAATCATCCATCGTGAGGTTCATCATATCAACTGACATTTTGCAGCCGTACAGATTCGCGCCAGCGTCAACCAGCATCTGCATGTACTCCCGAACAGGGGGTACCTCAAGATCGTCCATCTTCTTCTTCATCAAAGTCGTGGCAAACGCAGTCATACCTGGTAAGGAACCCATGAGATTGGGGATCCCCAGGTTATCTGCAGGGATGCCCATCATTGTCATCTTCATGCTGGTGTTCGCCACCGGTGGAATCTCGAGGTGATCAACGCGTGATTCGCGGATGAGATCCAATCCCCAAAAGGTGAAGAACAATGTAACATCGATGCCGTTGCCCAAAGCAGCCCAACCCATGATCAAGGCTGGATAGGCCATATCCAAATTGCCTTTCGAGCAAATAAACGCCATCTTTCGATTGTTATGGTTGTCCGACATGTGAGTAACTCCTTAGTTTTCTATGTTCGTCATACTTCATTAATTCAATCTACACACAGCCTTCAGGCTTTCCCAATCCAGAGATCTTCGCCACTTTCTTGGCCGGTCCCTTTGGGAAGAGCGTAAATAGCTCTTTCGTCGATACCCCTGAACCTTTGGTGATTTGTCGAAGCGTGGGAGCGCTGCCTGTTTCTGTCCCGCGCAGGCGGCAGAACTCGATCACATCCCAATGAGCTTCCGTGAGGGTGATATCTTCACTCGCAGCGATCGCTTCGGCGATTTCTACCGTCCATGCGTTCGGATCAGTCATATAGCCTTCATCATCGAAATCGACGCTATCGAGGATATTGAGGGTTGCTAGTTCGGTCATTGTCTATAGTCTCCTTTTGTGACTTTTATTCGATTGATCTATTGATCAATTTCTGTGCTCCTGTGGAGAATCTTCTGCCAGGGAGCTTACGAGAGTTAACATCTTTGATAACCCAATACGTACTTTTGGATCGGATAGTTGTCGTACCAACCCCAAGGTTGAGGGGGGCTTGCCATTCCCGGGTGTCTCAACTTGAAGTGAGTCAAGGGCGTTGTTTGCCAATGTGAGTACCTCGGGCTGCATCATGCTGTGAACGATGTTGAGGATCGTGACGATGTTGTCTCCCAGTATGCGCAGGTCTTCCTCGCTGAATTCGCTGACGATCCGTTCGATGATGTACCAACTGCCGCGAGCGAATGCGAAGTAACCGTCTCGTTCCATTTTGTCCAAGGTCTCGACTGTGTTCTGAAAGACTTGTTTTCCTAAGATCGTGGCTTCGTCAGCAAGATCCAACGCAGATTCAAGACGATCCAAGAGTGAAACCCAAATTCGCGTGTCGCGTAACACACGCTTGAAGAGGAAAAGTAAGTCCTCAAGCTCGAAATCGGTTCCGATCTCTTCCAATTCATCGATCGTGAGTTTGATCATGTGGTTGGCGATTGGCATGAGATCTCGCTTGAGTTCGTCGAAAGCTTGTTGCTGTCGCTGCTGTGCCTCGACCTGTTCGGTGAGGTAATCGAGCTTTTCGTGAAGGAGGGCTAGATCGTTGTCTGTGATCATCTCTCAGCTCCACTTTCCAGCCATGCTCATCTGGGACTCGAAGGGCAGTTCACCGCCTTTCAAGAGGATGTTCCAATAGACCCAGCGGAACCCCATCTTGCCCCAGTGATTAGCGGCCGATTCCTTTAACAGTGAGAAGGGGCCCAAACCGGGAAGGGGAAACTTTCCAGGCAGAGGTTCCACATCGTAGTTGAAATCAATCAGAATGCCTTTTTCAAACCCGGATTCGATGAAACAATTCGCATGCCCGTCAAACTTCGGCAAGGGGTCAAAGCCTTCCATGTGGCGGAGCATGTTCTCCACCAAGACATCGAGCATGAAATGAGCCACGGATCCAGCCTTTGAGGTGGGAACGTCCGCCGCATCCCCAATCACCCATACGTTCTCCCAGTTCTTCGATTGGAGCGTATGTTTGTCGGTGGGGATAAAGTTCAACTCATCACCCATGCCCGATCGATCGATTACCTCTGATCCCATGTTGGTGGGAATTGTGACCAATAGGTCGAAGGGCACTTCACGCTCGTCATACGAGCGAATGACATTTTTATCGTGATCCGCCGCCTCGATATTGAAATCAGTTTCGAGAAGGATCCCCTTACGTTCGAGCATGTCCCCAAGAACAGCGGATGCCCTGGGACGGGTAAATGCGCCGGGAAGGGGTGTGGCGAATACGAGTTCGACATTCTCTCGCATGCCACGCTCACGAAAATGCCAATCGGCTAGGAAAAGAAACTCAAGTGGGGCCACCGGGCATTTAATAGGCATCTCAACCACATTGACTACTAATCGCCCACCTTTCCAGAACTTGAGCATGCGTGCTAATGCTGTCGCGCCCTCAATGGTGTAAAAGTCGGAGACATTCTCGTGCCAACCGTTGTCCCTCAGACCAGGTGTTTCATCAGGCCTGATCTGACTGCCGGTTGCGATCACGAGATAGTCGTAATTGATGACTCGGTCACCCTTGGCCAGTCGAACGCGATTCGCGTCCGGTTCGATGAGTTCGATCTTTGAGAAGATGAACTCCACATTTCGTGGGACGAAAACCCGTTTGGGTTTGACAACGTCCGAAGGGGTGTAGATCCCAAAGGGGATGAAGAGGAAACCGGGCTGGTAGTTGTGGTTTTCGGTCTCGTCAACGATGATGATTTTCCATTCGTCGATGTGGAGTGACTCCGACATCTTATTGGCCACCATCGTTCCTGCAGGTCCGGCACCGAGGATAAGAAGCGTTTTCATAGATTTACTCCTGCTGATTCGTGGTAAAGCTGCGAGCAAGTGTTGCTTGATTACGTAACATATCTGCGAGCACTGCTCTTAAGATATCGAGGGCTTGGATCACACGTTCATCTGCGATGTCGTAATAGACGGCTTGGCCCTCTCTTCGAGCCAGCACCAATCCCCGTTCGCGGAGCATCTTTAGATGGCGCGATACGGTGGGTTGGGGCAGACCTAGCGTTTCGGTCAACTCAGACACATTGAGCGACTTCTCTGATAGGGCATAGAGGATCAGGATTCGCTTGGGGTCTGCCAAGCCTGCGCAGAGGCTTGAATGGAGTTCATTGATCTCTTGTTCAAGGGTTGGCAACATGGTGTTCTCCGTTTCCGCTCAAAATTGCTTATTCGTATACTCGAATATGTTGCTATGTGAAGTATAGATTGGATTGGGGTCATCAATAAGTGACGCGCGTCACATACCGACTGTAATAAATGTCACAATGTAATTTGGACAATATTGGGCTTGTTACGTATATAAATGTAGAGGGTATGTCTAAGACGCACCATTTTAAGGCTGGAAGGGTGATGGGAGCGGGGGATCCTAACTACAATAAGATGATCATGACCTTCGGTTGGAAAGGGGGGAGACGGAAGAATCGACTTGACAGATAGAACGAATGTGCTATACTTGAAGAGAACAATTGTTCGATCAAGAGGTTTCATGGAGGGTGGAAGATGGCACAGAAAAGGACCAATGGGTCTGGTGAGCTCAACAACGATCGACAGGAAGTTCTCTCGGAGGCACTGGCACAAATCACAAAACGCTACGGGGATGGCGCGGTGATGAG
>CP070708.1:1716798-1738661 GCA_020350285.1 Anaerolineaceae bacterium | reverse complement strand
ATCAAAATAACGATCGCAGCCCGAAGATCCTCCGGTGGCTTGCTCGTGGTCTTGGAACTCTGATGGCGTCCTTATGGCTTTTTATTGTGGTGATGTCGATATTCACCGAGTCCACTGAATTGGATACCGAATCAACAATTATGGCGATCTTAATATTCAGTTCCATATTTGGTGTTCTCGTCGCTTGGTTTAGAGAACTCGAAGGAGGGATCATACTTCTCATCGTTACCATAGCACACAGCACATTTGCATTTATCGTAGCAGGGCGAAATAAAGGCCTTGCGATGTTGATCTCTGGTGGTCCTTTCTTCGTGATTGGATCGCTCTTTATCGCAACGTGGTGGCGATCTAAGAGATCAATCCTCACCGCGAATGACGATTAACAGAACTCGCATGCCTTCAAAGATACGGGAGGCATTGAGTTTGTAGAAAGAATCGTATTGGGGTTCTGTTTCAGGATAAAACTCTCTTTCAGACAAACTGATCGTATCCATAGATCCAGTTTTCACACTCTTACGGAGAATTTATTCATTCATGGGGCAAATCTTAGAATGGCTTTCTGAGGGCGATCTCCGATCAGATGGCATGTCGAATGAAGCAGCCGATCTTGTGCTCAAGAATCCCGAGCTGTTCGATGACTTATTCGAAGGTTTGAGTGTTTCTGATGATGTTGTCCGAGGGCGGACGGCTGATGCTCTGGAGAAGATCGCACGGGCGAGACCTGATCTGTTGATTGATCGCCTACCCAAGCTCCTCCAGGTTGCAGAAGGGGATCATGTGGCGATGGTTAAGATGCATCTGGCGATGATTTTCGGGCACTTGGCGATGTATGAGGAGAGACTGCTAGAGCTTGTCTCGATATTACTTGATCTGTTAGACGACGGGAGCGTCTTCACCAGGAGTTGGGCGGTCGTAAGCTTGTGCATCATAGGCAGGAAGTACCCTGAGGAGGGTCATCATATTCTCGAAAGAATAGAGCCAATCCTAAAGGATCGAAGCATCGCCATGAGAACAAAGGCTCGAAAGGCAGTCGATCTGCTCACAAACAAAGATGCCACCTTTCCAAAAGGATGGATTAAGAGCGAGCATCTCCAAGGGTTGACTGGGGAATAAATAGATTTTGATCTTTTGGGTTTGATAATCATACTCTTGCACTATTCTCTTTTGTGCGTAGCTTTCTGTTGAGGATAAAATTAAGACAGCAAAGTCTCTACCAGTGCAAGTTAAAATCGTCTGACATGAATAATCTAATAGCATATAGCTCACGAATTATCATCATCCTTTTAGCAATTATCTTTGTGTTAATTGTGGGGGCATGTCGTTCAGAGGCAGTCATTGGGTCTCAAGCTGCCTTCAATGGATCGCCCACCACCTCCCAGCCGGAATCTGCATCTTATTCCTTCCCTGATGAATTTACTAATCTTGAAGAGACAATCTCCTCATACTTAGAACCACACCCTATCCGATTTGAGCGATTATCGACCGTCGACGGCCTCTCTAATCCCATCGTATTTAACATCCTCCAAGATCGTCAGGGCTATATGTGGTTCTCTACATTGAGTGGGCTGAATAAATACGATGGCTATAACTTTACAGTTTTCAGGAGAACGCCGTTTGCCTTTGAAGCGGCGCAGGCGATGTATGAAGATCGGGCAGGAAATTTGTGGGTGGGATCTGGAAGTGGATTGCATCTGGTCCATCGAGATTCTGGAACAGCCTCCCGATATTCTTTTTGGGGGGATGTTATTTGCATTTTTGAGGACAGTCAGGGAACCCTATGGTTTAGTGATTCCACAGGTCTCTATGGCATGGATCCTAATGCCAAAACCATTGAATACTCCTTCCATCACAATCCCGATGATCCTGTGAGTGCAGAATCACTTTCGTTCAACATCGTGTACTCGATGCATGAAGAACCGAATGGGGATTTATGGATCGGGACGATGAGAGGTTTGGATTATTTCGATCGCGAATCAAGTGCCTTTACCCATTATCTACATGACCCCGAAAACCCTCATAGTATCGGAGAAGGGAATGTTTCGGTCATCCATGAGGATCGATATGGAAACTTATGGATCGGTACCGAAGGAGGTGGTCTCAACCTGCTTGATCGATCGACAGGCACATTCACCCGTTATATGCACGAAGAGGATGATCCAATCTCATTGATTAATGACATCGTTTTTTCCATTTATGAGGACCATCTCGGATCCCTCTGGATCGGAACCTATGGAGGGCTGGACCGACTCCTTCCTGGTGATGTGCCTGAAAGCAATGTGGGAGCATCCGGTGACCTACCATTCATCCATTATCAACACAACCCGCTTGACCCTCATAGCCTAAGCGATGATACGGTACTGTCAATCTTTGAGGATAATGCCGGTGTCCTTTGGATTGGGACAGCGAATGGGATCAGCAAATACAACAGGAGGGTAAGTCAATTCACCCGGCTTCGGGTCGTGCCCGAATCCTTAGCGGCAGATGGTGGTGGCCATGGTAGCTCTGCACCGCTTGGTTTGAGTGACAACAAGATCTATGCCATGGCTGAAGACCAAAACGGTATCTTGTGGGCTGGAAACATCTTGGGTCTGGATAAGTTGGATCGCGATTCCGGGATCCGAACAACCTATCTCCCCAATCCAGAAGACCCTGAAAGCCTAAGTGATGGCCAGGGAAACGCCATCTATGTGGACCATACAAATACGCTCTGGGTAGGGACAAGTGGTGGATGGCTTGAACGGTACGAACCAGAGACAGACACTTTCGATCACTTCCATCAATTTGGCGAGACGCGCTTCGGTAGGGCTCGCGTAGAAGCAATGATTGAGGATCCGAAAGGAAATCTATGGATCGGAACTATAGGGGAGGGATTGTTTCGGTTGGATGCCGGAAGGACGACTCTGACCCAATTCGTTCATGATCCTGAGAATCCGGACAGCCTGAGTGAAGATTTTATTCGGGGTCTCTACATAGACCAGTACGGTGCACTCTGGGTGGCGACCTTTGAGGGCATTAACCTCTTAGAGAACACCGATGATCTATCTGATCCCAAGTTCATCCATTATCGATGGGATCCGGATGATCCTGAAAGTCTGAGTACCAATATTGTGTGGTCATTCTTTGAAGACCCAAGCTTGGAAGATGGAGCGATGTGGATTGGGAGTTGGTCAGGTGGTCTGGTTCGCTTTGATCGGGCTACGGAGACATTCTCCCATTACACGGTGGAAGACGGATTGCCCGACAACTCCGTTGGTTGCATGCTGAGCGATTCGGAGGGAAATCTTTGGCTCAACACCTTTACATCCATATCAAAGTTTAATCCTCGAACAGGAACCTTTCACAACTTTGATCAGCGTGACGGTGTCTCTCCTGGAGCGCTATCCCCGCGATCTTGTTTGCAAAGCCAATCTGGAGAGATGTTATTTGGTGGGGTTAATGGCATTGACATCTTCTATCCTGATCAGATTAGAGACAATCAGCACATCCCCCCGATCGTGATCACGGCCTTCAGCAAGTTCTACCAGACCATATATACTGAACTGCCAACAGACGAAGAACTCACACTCCCGCATATCGATAACTTCATATCTTTCGAATTCGCGGCTTTGGACTACACCATTCCGGAGAAGAACCAGTATGCCTACATGCTTGAGGGGGTGGATGAAGATTGGATCTTCGCTGGTACACAACGACGGGTTGATTATCCTAATCTATCACCAGGGCGTTACATCTTTCGCGTGAAAGGCTCAAATAATGATGGGTTATGGAATGAAGAGGGGACCTCGGTCCATATCAGAATCGCCCCTCCACTTTGGGGCACCTGGTGGTTTTGGCTGATCGCGATTGCATTCGTAGCGCGAAGTGTTTGGAGAGGATACCGTCGACGCGTCGCAGCCATTGAGGAAAGGAGCCGAGAGCTAGAAATCCAAGTCGAGGAGCGAACTGCCGAGTTGAAAAAAGAGATCGATCAACGTATTCAGGTAGAAGAAGCGCTGCGGGTTAGTGAAATGGAGAAAGCTGTAGCAGCTGAACGCAGCCGCTTGGCGAGGGATTTACATGACTCGGTGACCCAATCGCTATACAGCCTCACGTTGATAGCGGAAGCGGGGCAGCGGATGGCAAGAGAGCGCGAGATCGACAAGATTGTTGGAGCCCAAGCACGACTGGGCGAAATCGCACAACAAGCCCTGCAGGAAATGAGATTGATGGTTTATGAGCTTCGACCTCTTGAGCTTGAAACCCTAGGATTAGCAGAGGCGATCGAACAAAGACTAGAAGCTGTAGAACGACGGGCAGGTCTTGAAGCGCGTTTGTTTACGGAAGGTGAGATTGAGTTATCTTCAGAATTAGAAGAGGAGTTGTACCGCATCGCACAGGAAGCACTCAACAATGCGCTGAAACATGCCTCAGCATCGAAAGTATCTGTCACACTTCAGGCTCAGGAAAGTACGATATGCTTAATGGTTAAGGACAATGGCCAAGGTTTCGATCCGGCAGAGGTGAAGGATAAGGGAGGATTAGGATTGGTGAGCATGCAGGAAAGGGCAGAGAAGATCGACGGGCAGCTGATCGTTCACTCGACACCTGACAAAGGCACCGAAATGAAAGTCACTGCACCTTTGATGGAAGAGGGTCCACCTTCAAGTGACGATCGGATCGATCAAGATGGATCGGAGGTGACTCCATGACAGATGCCATTCGTATCCTCATCGCGGACGATCACGCTGTTGTTCGTGAGGGCTTGCGGACATTAATCAGCACTGAGCCGGGCATGGAGATCGTGGGTGAAGCAGCCGATGGAGCGGAAGCCGTACGGATGGCGATCGAGTTAAAACCTGACATCATCCTGCTGGACATGGCTATGCCGCGCAAAACCGGTCTGGAAGCAATTCAGGAGATAAAAGCTGAAGACCCTGGTGCACACATATTGGTCCTTACAAGCTTCTCCGAAGATGACATGGTCTTCCCTGCGATCAGGTCAGGGGCGTTGGGATATCTCTTGAAGAATGCTTCTCCTATCG
Source organism: Anaerolineaceae bacterium (assembly GCA_020350285.1). Classification (GTDB taxonomy): domain Bacteria; phylum Chloroflexota; class Anaerolineae; order Anaerolineales; family E44-bin32; genus DUEZ01. Next base: position 1,733,640 of record CP070708.1, on the reverse strand, counting down.
CATTGCTCTCTGCAATTCGAAATGTGCACCGCGGAGAACCCTCGATGTCGCCTGACATCGCTACGAAGTTGATGCGAGAACTCCAGCGATCCTCCGATCTGCCTCCAACGGAGGAACCGCTGACAGAAAGAGAAGTTGAGGTGCTGCGACTTGTGGCGAAAGGGCTCACGAACCAGGAAATAGCAGAGACATTGGTCATCGGAGAGGGAACAGTCCGTTCACATGTGAGCAGCATTCTCTCAAAACTACACCTGGCTAATCGGACCCAAGCTGCGCTTTACGCATTGAGGGAAGGTTTAGCCCCTTTAGAGGATTGAGTGAGGAGTCGCATATTGGACAGATGACCAATTGGTTAATCTATCAATTGATATAGAACTTACTCTACCCAAAGACTTAGAAAGACCGCTTGAAAAGCGGTCTTTTTGTACGAGACGAGATCAATATTTTCCCAGATGTGTGTCACGGCCAATTCCGATACCGTAATCGCAGAAGAAAGAACGATGTCAAAGGAAAGGTTTCAACAGCGATACGGATCGGAGGCACTGAGAATGTATAAGAAAATCTTGGTTGTACTCAGTATGAAAGAGAGTGACGAGAATGTGGTGACGCACGTTCAAAAGCTGGCACAGGAAGTGGGGGCGGAAGTCAAACTCGTAAGGGTCATCACTGTCGCAGATGATGGTGGTGGGGGGTTAGGCCGTCAGTTCCAGCTGGAAGAGGGCTCCCGAGGCTGGCGGAAAAGACTTGAGACTGAGAGATGCTTGCCTCATTATGCACTTCGCTTACGTCAAGCAGGATTGCATGTTGACGCGGAATTGATCATCGGCAGCCGCAGTGAAGGGGAAGAAATCGTGATCTATGCTACCGAGAACAACTGTGATCTCATCGTGATGGCGAACGACCCTCGCCCTTGGTATACAAGGTGGATCGGGGGAAGTCCGTCCAGCGAGGTGCAGCGCATATCGAACAAGCCAACATTGTTTATTAATAACGGAACCCAGAAGGTGGTGGAGGAGCAATCAACTCCGAAAGAAAATAAGATGATGGCAGTCTTTGGGAGCGGTAGTTTGTAAATCAATGTGGAGAAGATTCGGCATACGATTTAAGAGTACGCTTTCGAAGCTCCTCTTTCGCATCCTTCCAGAGGGGGATCGCCAACGCATGGCAAGCGATCTCATCACTTGGATGAATGCTGACCTGTCACACATGCAGCAACGGGAGATGATCGATATCTCACGACCGGTTCTATTGAAAATGATCGGTGAGGGTCGGATTGGTTTGTCGTTGTTGATTTTTCATTATTTGTCCCGGTTCTTTACCACACACCACCGATTTTCTGAGGAATTCCCCGAGGTGCCTCCTCACCTGAAGTCGGTTTAACATCATTGGCAAATGATGCGATTCCATTCAAGCGTGTAGTATTTCCAATTCATTCACATATAATAAATTCCAATACGATCCGAGATAAAAGACGAGATGTCACTCAGATGTCTCGTTCAACACATCTAGGAGATGTCAATTGAAGCCTTAGATCATTCGTGTGAGGTTAGATAATCGTTCTGTGGAACTAGATTTAGCGAAAAGGACAGCATGGAGATGTGCGAGACAAGGTTTATAAAGCGCTTGATTAGTTTTGTGCTTATCGCCCTAATGATGGTTGGCTGTGGTGGAGCTGTGGTCGAACCAACAGTAACGCCAACCATACCTCCCCCGCCAACGTCAACCATAACGCCCTCACCAACCCCTACCATACCCCCTTCACCAACGCCAACCATAATGCCTTCAGTAACGCCAACTATTCCGCCATCTCCTGAGACCCTTTCACCTGAGGCAATATTAGAGGTTGCCGTTACCGCGATGGAGGAACTGGAATCGTTTCACTTTGAAATGATCATTGACATGACGGTTGTCTCAGAGGGCATAACAATAGAAACGCCAATAACTTTCACCGGTGATTTCCAAGCCCCTGATCGTCTACAGGGAGAACTTACCATGCAAATGCTTGGCCTCACGATTGAGTCGGAGGTAATTATTATTGGCGAAGATGTTTATATAAAAGATCCAGAATCTGGTGAGTGGGAGATGACCACTGAACCTGCGACTCCATTTACTCCAAAGGAACTTATAGGATTGAAAAAAAGTGACATAGCCAACATGGTGGACCTCACTCTGATTGGTGAAATAGTACTAGACAACGTACCTGTATATCATTTGGAAACGATGTTACCCCCTGAAACCATGGAGGTTCTCTTGGGAGAGGCTGGGGGTACAGGTAAGATTGTGTACTGGATTGGTGCGGAAGATGGATGGATAAGACAAGTGAATGTGGAAATGGAGGTTATTCAGGCGGGCGATGAAGCTACAGAAATACATGCAACAATCATTTTAAAGATTTCTGAGTTCAACAAACAGATAACCATCGAAGCTCCTTGAATAGTATTTTGATCATCTTACGTAATATCACGCTACTAAAAGCAAAGGTGATAAACCTTGCTCGTTGCCCTTACTCGAGAAGTTAGCCCCAATATCGGTCAATGTGAACTCACTTATAAACAGCGTGAGACGATTGATGTCGATATAGCTCGTGATCAACATAATCAGTATATGGAATGCTTGGCTGGCCTGGGCTGCAGGATTCATTGCCTTCCAGCTGAACCTCTATTACCAGATTCAGTCTTTATTGAAGATACGTGCATCGTACTTGATGAGCTGGCGATTATCACCCGACCAGGAGCTGAATCTCGCAGAGCCGAGACATCAAGCGTTGCGAAGGCTCTTGAAACCTATCGAAACCTGGTCTTCATCGAGGCGCCAGGCACGATAGATGGTGGAGATGTTATAAGGATTGGCAAAACGCTGTTCGTGGGTTTATCAAGCAGGAGTAACCGAGCGGGTATAGAGCAGTTGCGGAACCTTCTCGATGCTTTTGGATACAAAGTCAAGGGCGTTCCAATACGTGATTGCCTTCATCTGAAATCTGCAGCTTGTCAAGTGGCATCGGACACCTTGTTGATCAATCGAGCCAGGGTTGATGCAGATCATCTAGGGAGGATGAAGCTCATTGATGTCGACCCATCGGAACCATCTGGCGCAAATGCGTTGTTAGTTGGTGGGACCGTGGTTTATCCTCATGAATTTAACGGAACCCGGAAACGGATTGAAGATTCAGGAATCGAAGTAAGGGTGGTTGACATCTCTGAACTCAGAAAGGCAGAAGCAGGTATAACCTGTTGTAGCGTGCTCTTTGATGGATAGCAAGAATAGACTGGACTCCGAGTCGATTGGCCTCCCGGAAATCATGGGCAGTACCATCTTAAGGGAACCTGTATTTCTTAAATCAAATTTCTCATGTGTAAATATTTTCCGAGGTACAAATGCTAAAAACGATCCGATCGCGGCAAGAACATAGAGCGTGGCAGCAGAAGTACGATAAGAACGCACCGAAAGCAGGAGATCTCGCCCCCGATTTTGAGTTATGGGACGTGCATAATGAAAGAACGGTAAAGCTTTCCGATTTCAGAGGTGAGAAACCGGTAGCGTTAATTTTCGGCAGCTACACCTGACCTCCATTTGTTAATGAGACCGTGCGTCTTCATGATTTATATCGACTCTATCAAGATCGAGTCCAATTCTTGGCGATCTACATCCGTGAAGCTCATCCTAAAGATGGCTGGTGGCTTGGAGGTGGTCTTATGGGGAGAGCTTTGAGGATCTCTGGATCTAAGGCTGCATTTGATGTGTACGATCCGAAATCTATGGATGAGCGGAAGAAAGTGGCACAGAGATTTGAACAGGCGCTGGAATATCGCATCCCAATCCTTGTGGATGAGATCGATGATCCTGTAAACAAAACGTATGCTGCCCTGCCTACAAGATTGTACTTAATTAATAAAATCGGGATCATCGTATATGCTGGAGGTTTGGGTCCTTTCGGCTTCAAGCCATCGGAGTTGAAACTCGCTATTGATCAATTGCTGGGAGAGTATGAGTAATCCACACCATCGTAGGACATGATGTGTGTTTGATGAATATGCCTGCTCAAGATCTAGGAGATCTCGATGACGCCGGTTCGACTGATCCACTGGAACGCCGCTGAAGCCAAAGAGTGTGTCCAAATCATTGCGGATCTTGGTTACGAAGTTGTTTTTAAAGTGTTTGACGCAAATGAGTTGCGTAATATTCGGGAGGCGCCACCGAACGCGGTGGTAATAGACCTTAGCCGGCTTCCTTCCCAAGGTAGAGATCTGGGCATTAACCTACGAAAATATAAAACCACCCGTAATGTACCAGTGTTATTTGTTGGCGGCGATCAGGAGAAGGTGGATCGCATAAAGGAGATCCTGCCTGACGCGTTCTACACTTCATGGGACAGGATCGATGAGGCCTTGAGACTAGCGACTTCAAAACCGCTTGAAGATCCTGTGGTGCCGGAATCGGTGTTCGAAGCCTATTCTGGGGTGCAATTGTCGAAGAAGCTTGGTATCACGACCGACTCCATCGTAGCCTTGGTAGGAGCACCCGAGAAATTCGAGGACACTCTAGGTGAGTTACCCGAAGGTGTGATGTTGCGTAAGCGAGATCGGGGACGCCGCGATTTGACCCTATGGTTCCCTAAATCACAAGCAGACTTGGAACATCGCCTTGAACGGATGTCAACCCATGCAGAGGGCGGTGGCTTGTGGATTATTTGGCCGAAGAAATCATCGGGGGTGGTATCTGATCTATCTCAAACAGTGGTCAGAAGATCGGGTCTTGATGCTGGTCTGGTGGATTTTAAAATCTGTTCCATCGATAAGACATGGTCAGGGTTGCGTTTCACAAAACGAAAGGATCAAAAATAAATAGCGCAACATAGAAACAGATTACAAATAGTCAGTTATCTCGAAAAGAACTGATTTGATCTCAAGAATCTCCGATCGACCTTTAACATAGCGTTCGGTTTATTAAAGTTTCAGGATATGCATCAAGCGATTAACACACCATCTCCACGATAAAGATGTTCCTGAATCCCCCAGGAACATAACGGATTACTAGAAGAGAATATGATCAGATCGCTTGTGTTCGATTTTGACGGCGTCATCTTAGATACGGAGACTCCTTTCTTCAAATCCTGGCAGGAGATTTATCAAGAACATGGTCATGACCTCTCGCGTGAGGATTGGGGGACCATGTTGGGGAGTTTTTCAGACCCTCAGGGTCCATACGACTTGCTTGAAAAATACCTCGGTTCACCTCTCGATCGAGAACAGCTTCGAAGGAAGCGGTTAACTCGCGAAATGGAGCTCTTAAAAACCGAGACGCTTCTTCCTGGGGTTGAATCCCTTCTCGACGAGGGTCTAAGGTTAGGTTTGACATTAGCAGTGGCATCGAGCTCAGAACGGGCATGGGTGACGACACATCTTGAAAGGTTGGGTCTGCTATCCCATTTTGAGTGCATCATGTGCGCAGAAGATGTACAGCTTACAAAACCGAATCCAGATCTCTACCTGGCTGTCTGTAGCACTTTAGGTCTTCAACCTACGCAAGCTATCGCTTTCGAGGATACGCTGAATGGAATCTTGGCTGCAAAACGTGCGGGCCTTTACTGTGTGGCGATTCCCAACCCAATTACCCAGTATCAGAAGATGTCGGAGGCGGACTTGGTTGTAGCATCCCTTGAAGATATCGATCTCGAGGAGCTCATGATTAAGGCTCAGGACAGAAGATAGATTGCCATCCAGGAAACTACTTGTTTGATTACAACACGCTAGAGGAGATCAATGATGACAACCTCAACGGAAAAAAGTTCAACGGTCATCCTGCTAAACAATGATGGTATGGGAAATGCTGAACCAGAGCTTCAGCACAAATTAATTACAGCATATTTAACCTTACTCAATGAGTACGATGTGCTTCCATCGGTTATTTGTTTCTTTACGCAAGGGGTTAGATTGGTTGTCGAGGGATCACCAGTTCTTGACTTATTATCCTCACTCGAGAAAAAAGGGGTTTGGTTGATCGTGTGTCATACATGCCTAAATCATTACGGGCTTCAAGACAAGCTGAAAGTCGGATTTGTTGGAGGTATGGGCGACATCCTCGAAGCCCAGTGGCGAGCCGAAAAGGTGATTACCTTGTAAAGTAGATCGATCCACATGGTCCTGATGGAATTGTCGATTAGATGAAGAAACTGCAAGGTTTATTAACCAATCCATTGAGTACAAAAACCATTGTCCTCACCACCATCGTATTTGTGATCATCCTGGTGGTTTTGAACCAATTGGTACGCTACCTCTGCCTGAATGTGATCGCCTTTGATTGTCCACAAAATTGGCCGCTCAGTATGTTTATGTTTCGGGTTCCACCTCGGTTCTATTATCCAAATGCTAAACATCTCATAATTGCCGCTGCCACAATCGCGGTCTTCGTGGTCACACTTGTTGTTCTATCAAAAATGAAATACAAGCTATTTCCCATCATTGTCTTTAGCACCATACTCGTCCTTGGTTCTAATCTCACACAAGGTTGGCAATGGGCGTTCATTACGCCTACCGCTGGTGTAGGGATTTATCGTAACGAGTATTACAACGATGCGACGGCTATAACGAATGTCTCCGATTTCATCTCGGACTATGTTGATCTACAGCCAGAGTTGTTAACACACTCGAGAACTCATCCACCTGGGGCGGTGCTCATCTACTATTACTTAGCGAAGATATTTGGAGACCCAGCTTACATCTCCATCTTTCTTGCGGTAATTTCCGTTCTCATATTTGGCTACGCATTCTGGAGATGGATGAATCATGAGACGGAGGATGAAGGTTTCTCGGGTTACTTAACCTTACTCCTCCTCCTCCTACCCGCAGTGCAAATCTACTTTGCATCAAGTATTGATTCGATCATCGCGGCTTGCATGCTGGGTGTGTTATCGTTTTTTATCCACCCTACGAGAAGGTATGGGGTATTCTGGCCTTTATTATTCTTAGTGCTTTCATCCATTATTAGTTTTGGTGTGCTTTTTCTTGTCCCTGTTCTACTGGGTTATGAATATCTTGTTGAGAAGAGAGCAGTGAGGATTATCCAAGTCCTCATAGGGACCTTCGTTGCATACCTGTTGTTATTCTTTACTACAGGCTTCAATTACATCGATTCTTTCATCGTGGCGACAAAACTTGAGAATCCTCTTGGCCCTCGCTTTTTGGTTGAACCTGTTTCCTACTTTGCGACAAGAATTGAGGGTTCAATTGAAATCTTTGTGTTCCTTGGTCCGATTTTGAGTTTGATCATGCTAAAAGGATTGATAGAAAATTCCTCCCAGCGTCGACATAAAATCTTGACATGGTTAGCCTTGTCGACTTTGGCGGTCATGTTGCTTATGGGTGTCTACCGCACAGGTGAGACAGCCCGAGCAGCACTCTTCATCTATCCTTATCTATTCATCCCGATCGCCGTTTATCTGAAGTCTCATCCTCTTTCCCAACATGAAAGAGATCTACTCGCATCGTTGGTGTTCGGACAAACGCTGGCCATGCAGCTCATGGGCAACTTTTTTTGGTGATTTTTTCTTGATGAGAAGTTACCTATGGAGGGCAGCGTTTTTAGGATCGGAGTGCTGAGCAGATATTAAGAACCCATTTCCGAGTGATGGCAGAAGTTGGTATTTATCATCAGCTATGGTATGTTTATCAACATCGCTCCAGAGGGAATAGGACAAGGAGTGATTCCAAAGCATCGCTAAGAGACTACACTTTGAAAGGAGACAGAAATGACTGAGAGTGTCTATAAGATCATCGAGTTGGTAGGAACCAGCGAAGAATCTTGGGAGAAAGCGGCCGCATCGGCTGTCGAACGTGCTGCGAAATCCTTAAGGGATCTGAGGATCGCCGAGATCGTGGAACTAGATATGCAAATTTCGGACGGAAAGGTTCAGGCCTACCGAGCCAAAGTTAAGGTTTCCTTTAAGTATCAAGACGACTAAATTCTGATTGGTTGCCAAACACCCAAATAGTGTTTAGGGTATTTCAAAAAACTGCGAAGAGCAGGGGATCCAACCTGAAATTTCTCGCGTGTTGAAATCCGTAACACCAATGGTGCAATCGATGGCTGATATGAAGGGGCGGGGTAATCCCGCCCTTACATCTGAGATGGTTTGTGTAAATAGCTAAAGTCAATCCGGAGGTTATTAGGGTTACTACAATCATGAGTGTGGTTTGTGCGCTTTCTTAAATCCACTAGTTCATTTTTGGCACACTCATGATATATAATGAGATCGCAACGAGGAATGAAGCCATTCGAGGATCGCTGAGTCCATGCCGCTCGAAATCAACTCACTTCTTCACAATCGTTATCGGATCGTAGAAGAGCTTGGCCGTGGCGGCATGGGTGCAGTATACCGTGGAAATGATGAAAGCCTCGGCGTTGAAGTAGCGATCAAAGAGAACCTATTCGTTTCCCCCGAAGCTGAACGACAATTCAGACGTGAAGCTACACTCCTCGCCGCTTTACGTCATCCAAATCTCCCGCGCGTGACGGATCACTTTGTCGTTCCAGATGAAGGCCAATATCTTGTGATGGATTACGTGCCGGGGGATGATGCACGTGAAATCCTCGATCGTCAGGGTGGACCACTGCCAGAGGAGTTGGTGCTTCGTTGGGCACGGGAAATCCTTGGTGCGTTGAAATATCTCCATACTAGACCTCAGCCTGTCATTCACCGTGATGTAAAACCCGGGAACATCAAAATAACCCCGGAAGGGCGGGCGGTGTTGGTCGACTTCGGCCTCGCGAAAACCTACGATGCGATGAAGAGTACGACTGTGGGGGCAAAAGCGTTCACGCCGGGTTTTGCACCGCCTGAACAATACGGTCAAGGGCGCACGAATGAACGAACGGATATCTATTCTCTCGGTGCAACGATCTATAACTTACTTACCTACTTGATACCTGCTGATGGATTAGCTCGAGCGATGGGACAACAGCGTTTGATTCCAGTTCTAGAAGCGAACCCATCGATTTCACCCTTCGTCGCAGAAGCTATCGAGCACGCAGTAGCGACAAGACCAGAGGAGCGTTTCGCCTCGGCGGAGGAATTCTTGGAGGCTTTGTCTCCAACCCCCGAACCATCGCCGATCCCAACACCAAAAGATGAAGCGACTCTTTTGGTGGATTATGTCCCACCGTCTGAAATCAGCCCTCCAGCAGCACCCCCACAAGCTCCAACACCGCAGGTCGCTCCCGGAGTTCCTGCACCCGCTGCTAAACCGAGACGGGGACTTCGTCTTCTACCTATAATCCTTCTCATCGTTGTCGCTGTTGGTTTTGGAGGATGGGGATTGTTAACCGTTTCCGGTGTGTTAGATGGTTCCGGAGAGACGCCTGTGCCACCAGCAACTGCTACTGAAATCGAAGAAGTTGTGGCCATAGTGCCGACGGCAACAGCTACCGAGACTGAGATTCCGGTTGTTGAACCGACCGATACACCCATGCCTGAATTTACACCGACCATCGAGGTGTCACCCACACCCGCTGCAACACCCCGAGGAGGTGGGTCGGGACAGATCGCGTTCGTAAGTCAAAGGGATGGGTTACCCCAGATCTACATCATTAATGTCGATGGTACAAACCTAACTCGATTGACGAATGAGTCCGATGGTGCATGTCAACCCGCGTGGTCTCCAGATGGTGAGCGATTGCTCTTCGTGTCTCCATGCAACAAAAAGGCCGATCAGTATGCGAACGCCGCGATCTATATCATGAACGCAGATGGAAGCGATATTCAACCGCTGATTACTGAGATCGGTGGTGTCTATGATCCCGAGTGGTCTGCTGCTGGTATTCTCTTTACCTATCTGGAGGATAACAAACCCCATATTTGGATCGCCAATCAACAAGGACGTGATAGAGAGCGGCTCAGCATGGAAAATGCCTATGACAGCCAGTCAAGCTGGTCGCCAGGTGGTGACAAAATTGCATTAACCAATACTTCTCGAGCCCTCGGTGTACCGACGATTTATTGGGTAAGATCTGACGGGTCATTTGACGGAGCCAATCCAGATCAAGTGACACGCGGCAGAGAGTCGAATTCGCCGGATTGGTCTCCTTCGGGTGATTTGATCGCCTATGTGTATGACGAGACGCATATTTATGTCGTCAGATGGGACGGGCGAGGCTTTGGGGCGAACCCACTCACGACCAGGGGACCAAATGCGGATCCAGATTGGTCCCCCGATGGATTATGGATGACCTTCGAGTCGTGGCGAGATGCCAATCATGACATCTACATCATGACCGCCAACGGCGGACTCCAAACTCGTCTAACCGACCACTCTGAATGGGATTATCAACCCGCATGGCGACCATAATTAAGACCGCATTATCTCTCCAAAAGTATGCCCCTCGAAATCGGCGCTTTACTGGATGATCGTTATCGGATCGAAGGTGTCCTTGGCCAGGGAGGATTTGGGGCCGTTTATCTTGCGACCGACGAACGCCTCGAACTCCCATGCGCAGTCAAAGAAAATTTAAATATCTCCCCCGAGTCAGAAAGACAATTCAGGCGAGAAGCGACTTTGTTGGCGACTTTGCGTCACCCGAACCTGCCCCGCGTTACCCATCACTTTGTACTCGCTGGACATCAGTACTTGGTGATGGATTTTGTCGAAGGTGAAGACCTCAATCAAAGAGTGGAACGAGAAGGCGCTTTACCCGAGGAGGATGTGCTTCGTTGGACAGAACAAATAGGTAGCGCACTCAAGTACCTTCACGATAGAGATCCTCCGGTGATCCATCGAGATGTAAAACCTGCGAATATCAGGATCACACCGAAGGGGGACGCGATTCTGGTGGACTTTGGTATCGCGAAAGCGACAGCGGTTGGTCAAACCACCAGCAGAGGAGCGAGGGGTGTTACCCCGGGTTTCGCACCCCCAGAGCAGTACGGCTTAGGACGAACCGATCCGCGTGCAGATGTATATGGCCTGGGAGCGACACTCTATTGTCTGCTTACCGGTGAATATCCACCGGATAGTGTTGAAAGGTTGGTCGGGAGGGAGATTCTCAAACCGCCTCAGGAACTTCAGTCAGATCTTTCAAAGAATGTTGCAGAAGCGATTGTCAAGGCGATGGAGTGCAGGCGGGAGGACCGCTTTCATGATGTAGAGGAATTCATGAAGGCCCTCAAAGATCGGACCTTCACACATTACCCATCGGTTGAGGATCTTTCCGTACCATTAATTGCTGAGGTCATTGAGGACGAACCTGCAGACATCGGTAGACCGTCGAGGCGATATCGGATCTTCGCAATTATCGGGATCCTGTTCTTCGCCTCAGCTTTGGCGTCTGTTTTCATCCTTTCACCTGATCTAATCGAGACCATCCTATCGGTGCGAAACATGATCACAGGCCCGCCTCAGCGTGTGGTCATAAGGGTTTCATCGACACCTGAAATCACCAGGCAAATAGTCACCGTTGTGGAGGGATCCATAAAAATTAGTTTGACTGCCACACCAAGCCAAACGCCGACTCCGAGTTACACACCGACTCGCACACCCTCGCCAGAACTCATCAGCGTCGACAATGCTCATGGGTGGCGTCTGTATTCATCGTGGAGAGGAGGTTATCGCAACGTTCCTCTTGCGATGAGTCCAGATGGTGCGACGGTTGCGATGTATGTAGAAGATGGTGTTGATATTTTTGACCTCATCACAGGAGAGACGGTCACGAGCATCATGAATATTGCTGTTGATCGTGACATCCTCGGATTGGCACTATTTGAGAACTCAATATTGATTAAGTTTGAGGATGAATTCCTCTATTGGGATCTGACAAATAGGAGATGGAGTGGAGAACGGTACCCGATACCAGGGCGGGACATCGTTATCAGCCGTGACGGTAGATATATCGCGACTCGCGACAAGTACATCAAAGTCTTCAGTGTTGAAACAGGACAGCTCTTGCTAAGCTTCGGCAGAGAGGATTCGCAGCAAGCCGTGGCAATTTCGCCGGATGGGAAATACTTCGCCATCGCGGTGGAAAAATCTGTCGAACTCTGGGATTTGGCGAAGAGAAGGAGGGTGTGGAGGGTTTCCGGTCACGGTGAGCCGACTGAAGATCTTGGATTGGAATTCACTGCAGATGGTCAGTTCCTAGTATCCGCAAGTGGGGACATCTGGACCGTCCCGGGTGGGAAGCTGGAGGGCTATTTCGATAGCTCTGCGAGAACCGTCGCCATCCATCCCACAAATGACTTGATCGTCGGAAATGACGGCGCGGTTTGGGACTTCTCTTCGGGAGAGATGATCGGATTGATGCCTGTCGGTGATGTGGGTGTGAATATCATGCAATTCACCCCGGATGGCATGCACTTGGTGAGACATTTGACGACTGGTGAAGTGGAGACATGGGCTATCGATCCGCAAGCTATGGATTTTCGTTCGGGAACAACCAGCCTATCGATAGCATTCTCTGAATACGAACAGATAACGGCGATGAATGTGTCGCGCTTAGAACGCATGCCTCAGATCGCTATGGGTGGATACAGCTCAATCAAATTCAGTCCTGACGGCACAATGATAGCTGGATGGAGCGGTAGAGAAGCGGAGGTCGTAAGCATTGCTGATCAGGAAGTGATCGCCCGCTTTTGGGTCGACAATTCGATCCAGGATATAGCGTTCCTGGGCAATGATTTCCTTATGATACTCGTGAGGAGACGCTCTTATTACGACCAAAATCGTGTGGGAAGATGGGAGATCTCAACCGGGTGGTTAAAACAAACGTATGACATTTACGGCCAAGCCATAGCTGCCAGCCCTAACGGGGAGTTGTTCGCGGTCCAAGAGGAATACATCAGAGTGATCGATGTAAGATCGGGGAAAATCAAACATCGCCTCGGTTCGAAGTACGGGGGAGAGGATTTTATCTTCACTCCGGATGGTGAGTATTTGGCCATCACAACCGGATCAAGCGTTCGTATGTGGAGTACAGAAAACGGTTTGCCTGGAGGTCAATATGTCGGGCATGGTCCCAGGACGAAACAAATCTCCTTCACGCCAGATGGAAAGTTGTTGATCTCCTCTAGTGGAGATGTCTGGGATGTTGAGTCGAGAGAACGGATCGCATCCTTCGAGACAACCACCGAATCCTTGGCTATCAGTCCTGAAGGTCAACTCGTTGTGGGCAGTGATGGCTCATTATGGGATGGTATGGACGGACAATACATCGGATATTTAAACGATTCTGCTGATCACCTTGCATTCACATCCCAAGGTCGACAATTGATTTGGCACCGGGGAACGGGTGCGGTTTATGCATATGGGATCGATGAAATTACAGAACATATGCCCGTGGTCGTGGATGTGGTTGAAGCTCCACCACTAAAGACGATGACAGCGGAGATTGCATCTGAGATGTGTCTGATTGGATGGTGGGGAGCGGATGCCCTTCTCGAGGCGAGATATCAAATTGATGAGATGCAACCTCAAGCTTCGATGTATGGCACAAAAGATTACGCCATGTATGACCTCGGACCAGATGGCAATTCCATAATCGCTCTCGATGATAGAGGAGTAGTAATCATAGCTCCGGAAACTGGTCAAGTTGTAGATCGTTATCAGATCTTCCTCAACCATTCTTTGGTACGAGAAGTTGCATATCTTGGAGATGACCTACTGGTCCTGAAAGAAGAGGCAGGTTTAGAGCGCTGGGATCTTGAGAGTCAAACACTTGTACAAAGGTACGACATAACGGGACATGGTCTGCTGGTAAGTCCTGATAATAGGCTCATTACATTGCGAAGTGGCAATTATATAAACATCATAGATATTGAATCGGGTGAGGGGTTGTACACCTTTCGAGCCGCTGAGGTTCCACAAGCATACCAATTCTCCCCTGATGGGAAGCTCCTGGCCATTTCAACAGGTCCAGCAGTCGATCTGAGAGATTTATCCGACGGTAAACGATTACAGATCCTGTACGGACACACCGCTGTCGTTTCGGGCCTTGGGTTTACGCCGGATGGTGCCCGTCTGATTGCTGCGACGGGTGATGCATGGGATATTTCCACCGGTGATCGCGTCATGCGATTCGATGGATCAGCCGACGTTATGGCGATCAGCACAGATGGAAGTTTCTTTGTAGGAAATGATGGTTCGGTTCGAGAAATGGAAACTGGACAGCGAATTCATACGTTAACTGATATTCGCACATCAGCGACAAGCATGCGCTTCACCGCGGATGGAAATCATTTGATTTGGGGAACGGAATCTGGTCCGATCTACAACTGGGGAGTGCATGTATCAGCATTTGAATCCACATCAGTCTCGCTTGAGGAGGCCATAAGAGCAGAGGAAGCAACACAACTTGAGATCCAATCGCACATCGGTCGTGGCCGTTTGATCAATGTAATCTGGTCGCCAGATGATGAGTATCTTGCGGTTAATACAAATCAAAATACTCAGATCCTGAGAAGTACCACTTTTGAGAGAGTGGAAGCATTCTTAAACGCTCGTGTACTTGCCTTCGATACCAATGGAGATGTTCTTCTGGGGGGAGGTCAACCTCTTCAACTGGTGGATATCCAGACAGGCGGATTGGTGATGGACTACGGGTACGAGGCTATCACTGCGGCCGCTTATAGCCCAAATGGGAGATGGCTCGCTATCGGTGGACTCGTGACTCCGGATGGCGATGTAGATGGACTTGCGCTCATTGATCTTAACGATAATTTGCCATATGTACTTAACAACGGTACTGGGCGTTATGATGAAGTGATGGATCTTGAGTTCACACCGGACTCTAGATATCTGGCTCAGTCTTTCCAAGGTGCGATTTATTTGTGGGATATTGAAGCCGGGAGTCAAGTTCGGATTCCAATCACAGGGAATGTGTCGTCAGCGACGATATCTTCTGATGGGAGATACATTGCCTATTTGACAAGATATGTATTACGTGTAGAGAACTTTTTGGCTGGGGGAACATATCGACAAATCAACGCTGATGGGACGCCAGAATTGCCATCAGGCATTGATCATCCTGATCTTCAGCCCTATGACGTTGTATTCACAAATAGTGGCAGGCTCTTGGTGTTCTACCGCAGTTTAAACCGTCGGACTTATGTCGAGCATCTATCGACCATTGAATGGGATATCGATACCGGCAAAGTGATCAGGAGACGCGATAACATTCTCAACCTATCTCAATTGGATAGTCTCTTTTCGGAACTTTATGAAAATGAATGGCCGAGACGCGTACCGGCTTTTGGGTTAAGCCCCTCTGAGGAGTTGATATCATCGCTTACAGGGGATGGCGTGGTGAGGGTGCTGGATGTGAGTGGTGCCACGAGGGCGAGTTCCTACTCTGATTTCATGGATGTAATGGCGATCAGTCCTAATCGTGAGCAGGTCGCTCTAGCAAACACCATTGGAGGTATAGATATATTCAGCCTCGAGTCCTCTGAGATTCTAAAGTCCTTTTCAGGACCTTGGTATCCAGTATGGATGGCCTATAGCAGCCCTTCGGTTCTAATGGTTTTACAAAGCGATAGGACTTTGTCTTTTCTCAATATCAACACAGGACGTGTTGTTGAAACGATGAACGATGATCGGTACGAAGAGGCCGAGTTTTCAGATATTAGCTCGGACGGCAGGATATTTGCGGTCATGGCGCTAACTGGAGGGAGCAAGCAAATAAACATATTCTCCCTCTCTCCAGATCGACCACTTTTTGACCTGGGGAGGTTTCCCCTACCTTTCGAGCCAGTCTTCTCGCCTGAGGGTCAAATCTTAGCAGTGGCACGTCGTAATAAGGTCGAGTTGTGGAGCATGCAAACCAAAGCCATCGTCGGTGAACTAGAAGGGAGGGGTGGGGCAATTGGTCCCCTGATGTTCACTCCGGATGGATCATATCTGCTTGCCGCAACGGGTGAGATATGGAACTTGGAAGACGGCTCAATAACCGCAATGTTCACACCATCGGATTCAGCTATGCAGATCCGCACAAATGGATGGATCATCGTGGGGCAAGATGGTACGATCTGGGACGCGACAAATGGGGAATATGTGGGGGTATTAGGAGGATTACACGGACCAGCGATCGACTTCGATTTTTCGATCGATGGAAAACAGCTGATCTGGCAGCGCGCTGGAGGTGTGATTGAGGTGTGGGGGATAGGTCAATAAAGACCATTCACCCTCTCTCTTTTTTAGAGAGTGCGGGGCTGAGGGTTAGGGTACTCCAGAAGTAGGTCGGGCTCCCACGCCCGACCGATTCTTTCTAGCTCTCCCTCTTGGGGAGAAGGCAGGGGTGAGCGTGGAATGAATGAAACATCCCCCGAGATGTAAACTCGCGGGATGTTGGGATGAGAAGTTATTACTCCTGTCTTCTGAATCGCTTATGCGTTTGCTATACTTATCCCTCCGGATTTTCTGCCTTCATCTTCTCCCGCATCGACAACTTCACCGCCTCACGATATAGTTTACGAACTCGTTGAGCATCTTCTTCGGCTTCCTCTTCATCGAAGCGTTCTGCTGCAGCGATCAAGGATGAAAGAAATTGATCGTCGATCTTCGCAGGATCTTCAGTAAGCAAGGCAACGGCCTGATCCTCATCCTGGATCTCAAGGATCTCCTGAGCTAGCAAGAGGCCGGGTGGAAGCGAATCTTTGATCCATTGCTGAATACGCTCATGGATCGCCTCAAGCTTGGTGAGCATTTCTTGATCGCCAGCTTCCTTAGCCGCTTGAATGTTGGCTTCGAGGATGGTCAGGAAGAGGTTATCGATCAAGGGAAGTGCCGTTTGAAGAGCCTGATCGAGGTTTTCTGTTTCTAAGAGGGATTTCAACAGCGAGGTCGCTTGGGCAGCTCGTGCTTC
>CP070708.1:1650943-1716698 GCA_020350285.1 Anaerolineaceae bacterium | reverse complement strand
AAAGTGAGTTCACTTCCACTTTGATGTTTCAAGGCTAATGTCGATATCAAAAGACCAACAAACAACAAGAGCAGAAATGGCATTCCAAACAAAATGGACTGTCGCTTCTCTTCGTGTGACTTTTGAGGAACAGCTCCTTGGATGTCCTCAGGATAATCTTGCAGGAACAAACGCGGATTAATTTTAAGTATCACGAATAGATAGAATGAGGCGATCGCCGAGAATATCCCCCCATCAATGATTAACTTCGTGAGGTTTGGCATTTGAAAGCCGTCACAAATAATTTTGGGTCGTGCCGACTGAGTTAATCATACTAGCATAACGACCCAAGCTAACACTCATCAGTTCCCCATCGAGTTTTTAATCATCTCCGCAACCGCAAGCCAGTTCTCCCAGTCCTCATCTTTTTCCTCAAAACTCCAGTAGGCAGATAAGACCGCCTGAGCAAAAGCCCATCCATAGATACGCTCCCGGTTTAATCCTAACTCATTAGAGAATTGATCAATCCTACGTGCAATCATAATAGAAGGGTTGGGCAACTCCAGGATATTCGGAAAGGGATTACGTATCCAAGCACCCGTTTCAAATTCCGACTCACCGATCACACCTTTCGGATCGATCGCCAACCAAGGTTCACGCTCACTCGATAAGATATTCCAATGATGCAAATCACCGTGCAACAATACCGGTGTCTCCATGGATGCAAGGAGATCACGAGAAATCACTTCTGCTTCATCCACGAGATGGTTTGGAAATGGCCCCGTTTCACCATTGAACTCATCCCTTAATCTCTGAAAACCGCGAAACCATTCCCCCACAGTTGGGAAAACGTCATGGTCAAAAGAAGAGATCTGCAATTGACGGATAACCTCGCAGGCCGCTTTTGTCGCAAAATCATCATCATCGACATTGAATAACGGTGTACCTGGTCTTAATCGCTCAAGAAGAAGAGCGCCCATCTCCGGATCTGCTTGATACAAAGCAACTGCACCGTTGCCGTTGAATGCTTTCAGAGCTGCGATTTCTGTCACCAGTTCCTTGCGAGGAACACCTACTTTCAGTACGACATCTGAGCCACCGCTCCGTATAGCTGGCGCAACATAATTAAATGCCATCTCACTAAAGGGAGGCATGAGCTTCACATCCCAAGTGGTTGTCAATTCCTCCAAGATCGAGGGGAGAGACTGAAGCCAAAGGCGACCATCTTCACCAAAGCTGTTCAGGATGCGCCGGGTGAAATCATCTGAGAGGGTTATCATGGAAATTATCTTGGAAACGTTTTTGTATATAGATGTCCATAAAGGAATCTACTTTCAAAACCTTCCAGCAAGTGTTCATTAACCCCCAGCTTATCAGGTCTTTGTCGTTAAATCTTGCCGATGGAAGAGGAGGATTGAGAGAACAGCGAGTATTGCACCGTAGAGGATTAAAACGATCACCGCGCTCAATGGGGTAGCAAGTCCATCTTCGATCCAAGCCCGAGGTAAGGATACCGCTGGATCGGAGGGGAAAAAAAGCTCGTTTATACTGATCGCGTGGTAGACGACTGTGTACCGATAAGCATCGTTCACGCCCAGAACTTCCCCGGATCCTAATACACCGACGATGAAATCTCCGAAGAAGTATCCCAGCCCAGCGAGCATCCCCACCCAAGAGTTGCGTCCCAATACCAGCGCTAACATCACAACCCCAGATAGCACGAAGTTAACCAAGCCGATCACTCCAATGGCACCTATCAACCGCCAAACGATATCCCCACCTGCCGCTTCAACGAATGGCACGTCGCTGTATGTGACGTGAACCACGTATGTTGAGACAAAGGCAGAGATCATGAATACAAACCCGTTGGTGAGAGCTGCAGAAACAGTAGCGATGATTTTCGATAAAATGAATTGGTATCGATCCACCCCTCGACTGAGGACGACGGTCACCGTCCCTAATTCATAATCGTTACCCAAGGCCATAACTGAAACCACAACCATCATCAATGCGATCAACATCAGCATGTCGGATGAAAACATGAACTGCGTGATTTGGGGGAATGTCGCATCGCGTATAGAAAAACTCGCCAATGCGGCTTCTCCCAAGATGGGACCGACAAATAAAAACAATAAAACCACGCGGGCAGTAGATTTGCGCCAGAACTTGAGGATCTCGATCCGGGTCAATCGTGAAAGCGTTCCTAGGGCATCCATAGCCTTTCCAAACTCATTATGGTCCAAACCTGATATCGCGCCGACGCAAGATCCACATCGTCCACCCGAAGAAAACGATCGTATAACCCAGCAAGAATGCCAACCCTCTTTCTGGTGTCGTAGGTAGTAAGGTTTCACTACTCAATCCCAGGGTTCCCTCAATGAATATCGCATCCCGAGAAAAGGGAGCGCCCCAATTCAGGAATACACCGGAGTTGTATCCAAGCGAGAGGCTAAATAATTGCATTTGCACACGATAGAACCACGGCACCGCTTCACCGGTCGGATCAGCATTTGCAAAGATGGTCGCAAAAATCGGCAAAACCAACCCATAGATGACCTCTAATGTGTGCAGACCAATCCCGACGCCCAAAGCTGGCCCCATATTGCGAGCCAATACTGCCCAGAAAAGGACTGCAACGATGAAGGGCAGGCAGGTTATCCAAGATCGAAGCACCCAAAGCAGCGCATCCCCCAATCCTTCAAGAGAGATAGGATCAGCAGTCACCTGCCGATGAATAAATGGACCTAAAGCGGCGGACAGGATCATGATGATGACAACGACTACTCCCATCGCTAACCATAATGCGAGAGTGCGAGCGATCAGATAATCGCTCCGACGGACGCCACGTATCAGGATGACTGGGATGGTCCGCCGACTGAAATCCTCACCGCCAAATACTACCGTGAGGAGGATGACAAAGAACCAACCGAATCCCGTAGAAAGATGGGCCACGGTACCGATGAAAGCAGGATAGCTCAGATCCGTCGTTAGAATCTGGATCAAGATAAGATTCCCTTCGATTTGATGAGGAGTTAATAGAGAGCCATCAGACGCCGAGACACCTGTCTCAACTTCAGTCTTTAACTCCTCCAGTTCAATCAACTTGCCGTTGACCTGTAATGCCAAGACGACGAGAATCAACACCAAGAGAACCCACGTCAGCCAGAGCCGTCGCATCCTTATCCATTCCGCAGAGAGGAAGCTACGCATCCGTCTCCTCCGCCCTCTCATTGGTCAAATCAAGGAAAACGCTTTCTAGCGTCGATACGATAGGTCGAACTTCGAAAGGAAAGAGAGAATGCGACGCTAAAGCAGACAACAACTCCGGCGCTCGCTCTGGGGGTGCTTGAATGTGTAGCCAGTCACCTTCATGACTCGTGCCCTGCACCCAGTCCAAATTGGATAGCACCTCTGCAGCCTTCTCCACACCTTCAATCCGCAACTCAAGAGCGTGAGCTTGACTCAGCAACTCCTCCACCTCTCCTTGGGCGATCACCTGTCCCTTATTGAGGATCAGCACCCGATCACAAACCTGCTCGACCTCATGCAGCAGATGGCTTGACAGGAAGACAGTTTTGCCTTCCTCATCGGACAAGCGTCGAATGAGGACCCGCATCTCTTGCATCCCAGCCGGGTCAAGCCCGTTGGTTGGTTCATCCAGAATGAGAAGCTCGGGGCCACCTAATAACGCTGCACCCAATCCCAATCGCTGCCGCATTCCCTGCGAATATGTGCCAACCTTGTCCTTGCCACGCCCCTTTAAACCAACTTGTTCGATAATAGCTGGAATCTGTTTCTCAGTATCGCCGCCGTCGATACGGGCAAAGAGGCGCAGGTTATCGATCCCGCTCATATAAGGATAAAACGCAGGAGTTTCCACGATGGCACCCACTCTGCGCAGCGCTACACTCAGGTCGCGGCGGATGTCGTGGCCCAAGACCTCGGCGCTACCTGTAGTAGGTCTTACGAGACCCAGTAACATAGCGATGGTCGTCGTCTTCCCTGCCCCATTGGGACCCAGGAAACCAAAAACCTCGCCTTGATGGACCTCAAAATTAACCTCGTCCACAGCTGTGAGTTTTTTAAATCGTTTGGTGAGGTCGTGGGTGCGGATAACGGGAGTGCTGCTGTTCATATCATACCCTTTGTCAGTAGACACCATCCAGTGATCAGTGTGCTCCACCAAGCAGCAGACTGATGACGATGGAGATGCCGCCGGCGATGACTGTCCTAAACCCATAAATGGCGATGTTCCGACGGGATATGTGCCCGAGGAATGCACCTAAGCTGAATAATGTGATCAACGCCAAGGCGATGGCGGTGATGTATGTCCAACGGAGTGATGGGAAGAGCTGGGGAACGAAGAAGGGGGTTAAGACTACTAAAGCCGCCAGGAAGGGAGAAAGGCCATCAACAAGTGCGACGATGACAACGGCCGCTCGAGAGGCTTTCCCCAGCGTGGTATCTTGAAGATCCGTGAGGATATCTTGTTCAAGCTCCAGCAGTTCTCGTTGACGTTCGGCGGCTTCCGTGAGGTAGGCCCCCCATAATCCCGAAATCCCCATGGCGACGCACGTCGCCAGACCCGTCGTAACGACGATGCGTGGATCTTCGACACCGGCTGTGAAGTTGCCCATAAGCACACCGATGATCGTCAGCACACCATCAAACGCGTTCATGGCGAAATAACGGCGTGCGATCTCTGCGATGTTTACAATTTGACCGTAGCTTTGAAGCCTGTCGAGAAAACGACGAACAGCATCCAAGTTATTTTCCTGAGGGTGATGTTATCCTGATTAGTTTCAATCCTGCAGCGTAGGGGCGTCATCGATAATCGATTGACCAGCGACAGCTTCGTCGATGGAGTGGATTGTCCCCCCCAAATCGCGGATTAATGACTCTACGGCAGCATATTTGATATCCGGGCCTTCGATAGTGATCTTAGCGTTCTCCACCTTGCGGTCGATTTCATATATGCTGATATTGACAGAGTCCACGCCGGCTAGATCACTTATTTCCTTTGCTAACTCAATGATGTTGGGCGTGTGTGGTTTAAGCGTGTCGAGGACCAACCGTCGGACGGCTCCCATTTTCTGAACTCCTTGTATGGTATCGAATTCCGCATTATTGTAGCAGGTGTAAAGGATTGGGGGGAACCCAGAAATCAGTACTCAGACGTCAGTAGTCAGTAGTCAGACTTCAGCTTACAGATGTTAATAATGAGCCTTCAGCAATCAGCTGTCAGCTTTCAATGGTCAAGCATCAACTAATAGAATGAACCTTTATATTTTCGCTTTACTGTATCGAACTCAAAGTAAGAATTGACGATAACCTATTCGATGGTGGCTGAAAGCTGATAGCTTATCGCTGACAGCTCCTCTCTGACTACTGATTACTGACTACTGGCTACCGTTTACATGATAGTCGTTTCGATCAGGTGACTCGAAAGCTTGATGAGCTGGTAAGCAAGTTGAGTGTAACCTTTAGCTGTTTCATCAGCTGGCACTATATCTTCGAACGACGTAGGGATACCTGCGACTTGCCCTTCCGAGCATACGAGAACATAACCTGCCTCATCCTTGGTAATGAGCCAACTCACCACGCCTGAAAAACCCTTCCACTCTCCACTTATAAATGTCACCAGCTCGCCTACCTGATACTTCTCCTCCTCCATCGTTCAACCCCTTTCGATTTTTTTTGGATTCTGTGCATTTTATTATTTCAGTTTATCAGAACAACAAGCGGTTCACTACGAGCCCTGCTAACCAATCACATGTCTAAACTCAGAAATGTTTTATCCAACAGTTACTGTCAAAGTTCTTTGTGAAGCCCATCGCTTGATAGAACTTCATGTCAGATCCCACATAGGCTACCGTGGCTCCAAGTGCTCCACATCGACGTACCCCTTCTAGTACCGCAGCTTTTCCTAAACCCATGCGACGGTAATCCGGATCGGTCGCCACAGGCTCAACATATGCAATCTTGTTGACCGACTCATACCATGTACCACTAAATGAAACGAAATCCCCTGACGGGGCTTCAACAACGATCGTCAAGTCCTTCCTAAAATTCGGTGTGGATTGCATTTTCTTACGCCATTCGATCCCTTCTTCCGGTGGCTCTCCGGCATGATCGAAACCGCGCCATAAGACACGATGGATTTTCATCAGATCGTTATCATCTGCAAGACTCTTGATATGAAATCCTTCAAGGAGTTCCACGGGAGGAAATTGTTGTGGGATTAAAAACTCTGAAATTGGACGTGTGTATTTTCCAGCCATCTCATAACCGCGCGATTGGACCAACGTTTCCAATTCGATGTCGAAGTCATTTACAAACGCACGCACAAATCTGTTCCCGGTTTCAGTTTCTCCATAAAGATGGGTTTCAGCATAGTCAAGCATATCTTGTTTAAGATGTGTGTGCTTGGGATGTGTCTGAAAGAACACCTCACCCAATGTGCTTTCATAATTCACTACGGCCACGATCTCATCAGATTCTTCCCATATACGAATCTTGCTAAGCGACGATTCATCGAGGTTAGGGTGGCTATGCATGTATTCCCAAGTAGGTTGCAGCCAGTTACCGTCCTTGTTCCCGGGTCGGTAGACCGAAATCAGAAAATCCCCAACCAGCGCAAAATCATCGGGGCCACTGTACTGCCGATGTTTAATCACCATTCAGGAATCCTCTCTTCCCTAGCCATCGGGCGACCAGACAGGCCATGCATCGTATGCAGGATCGTTTGTCAGCCGCTGCGGATTGCTGCTGTCTGTATTCATGATGTAGATTTCGGCATTACCATCCCGTTCGGAAATAAACGCGATCACCTCCCCTGTGTCTGTTATTTTCAGCCACAGCATGTCCGAGTATTCCTCGTCGTAGTGTGTGACATAGCCTACGAAGACATACCCACCATCAGGAAGCAGTGCAGCCGAATTGAACGATACCTGCTCATATTGCCCCTCACCAAACACGCGTTGCCAGATGATCTCTCCATCTGTATCGGTTTTGACCATCAGCCCGCCGTGAATGTCTTCTCCCGTCGAGGGCACCTTGCCCAGGTGGGTATCCCCAGCCATAAGGTACCCGCCATCTGTATCCTCCATGATGTGCCAAAACGTATTGCCCACACCTTCTTCACCAATGAGTTTGTTCCAGATCTCGTTCCCTTCCAGATCAAGCTTTAACAGGACCGCGCTGGGTGCACCGCTTCCCATCGATTGAATGCAGGCGATCACGATGTATCCATCAGAAGTTAAGATTAGGTCAAATCCCCCGTCTCGTTCCTCAGGACCAAGATCCCAGGTGCGGGACCACTCTACGTAACCGATCTCGTTAGTCTTGATCGCGATGACATCCCGATCATCGATCGTCTTCGCCTCCCAACCGGTGAGGATGTAACCTCCATCAGGTGTTTGTGCGACACCCCATCCCAGGTAGAGGATCTCGTCTCCATAATTTCGCGACCATACCCGGTTGCCTTCAGCATCAGTCTTAATAAGAGCAATATCGCCCTGGTAGACGCCCGATGTCGGAAATTCGTCCGCCCGACTGCCGATTAAGATGTATCCACCATCCGATGTCTGGCGAACCATCTTGGCATGGTCCATGCCACGCCCCCCATATGTATGCGACCAGATTTCATTACCCTCGCCATCGACCTTGACCAAGTACATATCCGTCTCATCCCTGGCATACGACGCGGCGATCTGGCCAAGTAGCACATATTCACCATCCTCCACTTGAATGATGGATGTTAACATGGCGTCATCCTCTCCCCCATAATCCCTTTCCCAGACGATGTTGCCATCCATATCAGTCCGGATCAGGCGAGCATTTCCTGGGGTGATGCGGTGAGAACGATGAGTGTTGTTTGCCAATCCCCCGATCAACATACCCCCGTCTTCTATCATCAGAACATCGAAGGCTCTGTCGTTATACGATCCGCCGTAGGTCATTGTGGTAGGTTCATCATCACCATCACCACTGCTATGGACAATGTCATCATTCTTCAGCTTGAACCACAACATGTCCGCATAGCGCCCACCCTTACGAGTAGCTCTTCCAACGAAGATGTATTCACCATCAGGCAGAACGACAGCCGAACTGAACATGTTTTGATCATATTCATCCATCTCGAGGATGTACTTCCAGAGGATTTCACCATCCGGGCTGGTTTTGATGACTAGCCCATTGCGGATATCTTGTCCGGTAGAGGAAACCTCACCCGGGAGCGTAGCCCCCGCCATAACGTACCCCCCATCTTTATCCTCCATGATGTCCCAGAATTCATTCCCCACACTTTCTTCACCATAATCCTTTACCCAGATCTCGTTCCCATCCAGATCGACCTTCACCAGAACTGCTCTGCGTAGGCCACTGTTCATGGACTGAATACAGGCGATCACAATGTGCCCATCAGAGGTCAGGATCAAATCGTGTCCCGCGTCTCGATCTCCAGGATCAAGATCCCAGGTGCGAGACCACTCGACATCGCCCATCTCGTTGGTCTTGATCGCGATGACATCTCTGTCAGGGTAGGTTTTTGCCTCCCAACCAATGAGGACGTACCCACCATCGGGTGTCGGTTCCACCCCCCACCCCGCAGAGAGAATCTTGTCTCCATAGGTATGCGTCCAAATCTCGTTACCCTCGGCATCCGTCTTGATAAGCACAACATCAGCTTCGTACTGGTTACCGGTGGGAAACTCATCAGCCCGACTGCCGACCAATATATACCCCCCATCAGACGTCTGGCGGACCATCATGGAATGATCCATACCGCGCCCTCCGTATGTATGAGACCAGATCTCATTACCATCTCCATCGATCTTGATCAGGTACATGTCCATCTCATCCCTGGCATACGACGCGGCGATCTGACCCAGGGCAACATATTCGTCCTCACCAACCTGGATAAGGGAGTAGAGCAAGGCGTCGTCATCACCACCGTAGTCCCTCTCCCAGATGATGTCCCCTTCTGAATTTGTCCGGATCAGGTGAGCGTTTCCGGGGGAAATCCGGGCCGAAAGCCCTGTGTTGTTCGTCTGTCCCGCAAGAAGAGTGCCTCCATCAGCGAGGAACAGAATGTCGAAGAGATAATCGTTGTAACTCCCACCGTAAGTTCTAACGCCAGGTTTCGTCGCTGGTTTGGGGGTGGGCGTTGTTGCTTCGGTAGGCACTACTGTGGGAACTTGAGTTTGCGGAAGGGTTTTTGTCGCAGATGGAGCCGGTGTCGCTGAAATCGGGATGGCAATCACCGCAGGTTCGTTTTTTCCACACCCAACTATCAGAGTCAAGCAGATCATCAGTATGGGAATTAAGCGGGGAGTTCGTCTGTGGATGATATGGAATATAGAATAGGATGACATGATTCTCCTTATCTTATTCAATATGTGCAGAAACAATGGTCCCCTCTTTTAGTCGGCCTTCCTTACGTTTCGACGCCGGAAAACAAGAATGAGGGAAGCCACAATCAAGAAGATCCACACAGGCCAAAACCCTTGAAGGATCCAGATGAAGATCCATTCGATCCTTGGGGGGATAAGAGGGTGATGTTCATCCAGATAAAGCGCTGGTTCTTCCATTGCGGCTTGATTACCCTCCATACATGGGAAGCGTTCAAGACCGCTAAGCAGGACACCCAAAAGTAACGGCGAGATTTCTATCCGTTCATAAAGATCGAAAAACTCGATGGCGTGAGCCAAACTAACTTTATTGTCATAAGGATATAAATCACTATTGATGGCGCCTGGTCCACCCGTGTGCACATCCAACATAGTAACTGGGGTTTGGCAGGAGAAATCAAGTTGGCTGAAATCAACATAGCGGATTGCAGGATTCCCATTCGAACGCAAATAGAGCATGAAATCTTCTGGATCGAAAACAAGCTGCCAGGCATTGCTCTCGCCAGCAACCTCCGCTAAGGTCTCGAAGGCATACGTGACGGCTTGCACTGTATTTGATACTTCATAGGCTATTAGTCTTTCCGCTAAGGTGACAAAGCGATAGAGTGAGTTACCCGAGGATAGTGCGATTCGACCTAAGATCAGAACCTCTTCGCCCTCCTCTGTCGTGTAGGACTTCAACTCAAGCGAGACGGTCACAGGTTCCTGATCTCCTTGGTGTAGAACGGAAAGATGTACTTCATCTCCACCCTCGTAGTTTGTGTTAATTTCGGAAATGAGCGTTGCAACAGGATTATCGCCATCCAACTTCACATCACCTATTGCGGTGATCCAATCTCCCGCTCTAATACCTGCTTTACCAATTGGACTATCAGGCCCCACTTCATGAACCAGAATTCCCCTAATCAAACCCCCTTCTTCCCAGAAGTCGAACGCCTCACGATAAGTGCTGTTGGTCAACGCCTTCACTGGTAGCATCTCGCCTGAGTGAACGACCATCTTACCTTCTAAAAACTCAATGGTTGCACAATCACCATTTCGATCACAAACCAGGTAATGATCGACGGTGTCATGGATACGGACCAGCGGATCACTCGCGATCACTTCATCTATTGTGCTGTGATTGTCCAATTGATACTGAGCCCAAAAAGAAGATGCGAGAGGAGGTCTTTCGTCAGGAGCTGGATTCTGGGTTGCGGCAAGCGCCATCGTACTGATCATCAATCCTGCCTCATTCATCCCGGCCCATGCCATTTGGTATCCAGCGTGGACGACCGTTACACTGCCATACTTAGATATCCAACGAGCATATTCGCCCGTCGTGCTCGGATCCCATGCTGTTTTTAGGACATTGCGTTTGTTTACAAATATCTGGCCGATATCGATCTGGTTGTCCTGATTGGCTCCAAAGATGCAATGATCGCCGTTATCAAGACAAAATGAAGAACATGAATGATTGGTGTCGAGATTGTCGGCATGAACGTATGGAGGAGCGAGTATCTTAAGGTTGTTCGAAAGACTACCGCTAAGCAGGATAGAGGCAAGGAGGGAGGTAAATAACAGTTTCCATTTCATTTCTCGTACCTCAATTTCGTAAGGAGGAGATTATCGGTTACTGCAACTTTTAGATGGTGGCTTCGGCTTTAACTAGCCACCTTCGCTACCCTTCGAATCGAAATCAGGGCTTCGTGCTGCCAGGGAGAAATCAGGCCAGAAGCGATAATGACTCTATACTTTTGAATTAATCTATGTCGAATGACCACCAGATGCATCGGTCATCTGGATGATCTTTAAATTAGACACGCGGCTAATCTTTAGCGTGATCTTTGGACACTTAATTGTAATTACGCGAAATTCCCTGAATGAGCTCAATTTCCTTCTAATGATTTCACCATCTGAGGCGTGACGTCAGCATCCGCCAGAATGCTGAGGGATAACTGGTCAACAAGTGTGGATTATGTGGGATTTGTATGTCATAGAGTAAAACGCCCGACTGCGTGTTAGCGATCGCTAAATGATTTCCCCCTATTGAGACAGCTTCCACGAAATCTGAGACCGGGATTTTCCGGACCAAGGTAGGAGAGAGTGGATCTTCGATATTGAAGACATGTAACCCGTTCTCTTCTGGATGCGAACCATCTTCGATCGTGACGTACAAGGTATCACCGTACACCCTCACCCCCTCCCCGTAGCTATCTGGGCCAGGATCATAGCGGTACGCAATCAGCGGATCTAAGGGATCTCCGACATCGACCACCATGAGACCAAATTCACCCGAAGCTATATACAAAGTGCCATCTCGACCATCGATGATCTCTGCACTTGATGACTCTGGATCCCACGTAAGAGTACTAACAACCTGTGGATGTCCAGGAGAGGAGACATCTATCACAACCAAGCCGCTATCAGCATCGGCTACAAACGCATGGTTGCCTTCCACCCAGACATCCCAGGCTCGGCCTGGCACCGAAACACGACCAAGGATTTTTGGTCCCTCAGGGGCAGAGACATCGAAAATGAATAGTCCGTCCTTTTCAGCAGCCACGTAAGCCAATGGAGGCTGTAGGTGAACACCATATGCCTTTGAGTCAGACTGTGACCACACGACCGCAGGTTCGTCCTCAGAGACATCAAGAATCATTAAACCACGGTGACTGTTCGCCACATATGCCGTGTGACCGAGTAGCTCCACGTAGCGATAGTATCCTCCATCATAGACAGTCGAGTGGAGCACCAATTCCCCTTCCCTCGTGATCTCGAAGGAATGGAGCCCGCGGTACCCCGCGGTAACCAGAACACGGTCACCGGTCTCTGATACTGCTGTACCAAAGCAATAGCCCATCTTAGGCATGAGGACATACAAGATTCCCAAACCCATGAGGAGGACAAGAAATGTGATTAATGCTCCGAGAAAAAATCGTCGGCGATTCATTGCTTCTCGTATCCTTCGTTTCAAATCGTGGATACATTCTTCAAGCGAGGCCTGAAAAGTTCATCGAATAATCTCATAGCATGCTTCTCGACGAACTCAAGTTTCCTGATAGACAAATTTAAGTAATCCACTTTGAGAGCAGCGTAATACTCTCTTTTTATCTCACTCCTCCTCCGGCACCTCTCCACCATAATGGGCGAATAAGTATCGCACATTGACCCCGAACCTCTCCATACCTCCTACCAACCATTTGTCAAAAGGTTCAGGCAAGGCAACCTGCAAGGCTTCTTCAAACGAGCCTCCCCTTTGTGCCACCTCACTAACCAGGTCTTCCATTACATCGAAATATCTGAGCTGTAAAGCGATATCATTCTCATCCCCCACCGGGCCATGACCGGGAACCAGCACCTGAAACTCAGATTCCTGGAAGAACAGAAGCTGCTCACGATAGAGGTCGATGTCACAGAAACCAAAGAAAGGCTGAGAATCAAAGAAGCCGATATCACCGATGAATGCGATTCTGTCCTCTGAGAGCAGTAAGACAGCATCATCCTCCGAGTGCCCGCGGCCTAATGAACGCAGTTCAGCGTTTCGCGCAATCCCTTGAAAATTAACCACGTCTTCAAATGTTTGATCGGCGTAACGTGGTTGGAATTCCCCCATTTCGGCCAAGGTATAGCGAGCACGTGTGATTGTGTTTTCAAGACTGACACGTACACGTTCATCTTGCTCAGTCTGTAATTGTTGCTCCATTTCATTGATCCACGTTTCCCATCCGGCAGGGTTTTTGAAATCTTCCATCATCCCCTCTCCCCACTGAAGACAAACCTCTCGGACAGTCTTGTTAGCCAACAACGTCGTGTTGGCGTCGAAGACTGAAGCGCCTACCCAATGGTCGCTATGAGCGTGGGTGAGGATGATCGTCTCTACCGGACGGTTAAACAATGCTTCTGCAGTATGACGCAGGTCGCGTCCAGCCACTAACGCATAGAAGCTATCCACCAGTAAGGTGCTGTCGCCCAGATCGATGATCCCAGCATTTGAATAGGCAGCCCCTCCCGGCTTGTGGATGCAGGCGTACACACCTTCTGCCAGCTGATGGGTAGTGAAATGCTTAGATTCAATCAAGTTGTTCTTCAACATGATCATTCTCCACTTGTTCCCTATCCGAACCTTCGGATGACAACGGCATTGCATTAATTGTGAGATGTCCAGATATGAGCGAGGCGGACGGCTATGTTTAACTCGTTTCTTGCCGCCTAGAAACCTCATACGCCCCCGGGTTCGAATAACATGTCACATGCGCCTTACCTAAATAACCGCTCGATGAACTGCTGGCGAAATTCGGGGCTGATTGGTAACCTAACAGGAGTAAAGTAATCGAGAGAGTGAAGATATCAACCTTCTTCTGGGTCAAGTAAGAATTCTCCTCTCGATTCAGTATGTCTGATTAGGCCAGAGTGTGCCACTTTTCCTTATTGTGCTTATTCACTCCGATCTTACCTTCGCTTCGCTTTCTATATGAGACAAATAACCATCTAGGTCGTTTGCAATTCCCCATGGTGGGACGACCAACGGGTTTTCCATGTATTAGAGCGATCGCACCAAAGCATCTAATGACTCTGCAAGATCAACGAGTTTGTCGCAATCGATGATATCAGGCGTATCTGAAGATGTATGGGTCACAGTCCTCATCAGTTCGGGCATGTTTTCAGACGTGAAAGCCATAGCGGGAACTCCGCTCTGTACAAAGATCATATGATCCCCACTGAACCACTGCTCGCCCCGAGCAAGACCATCGAAACGTTGAAATACTTCTTCTGCTTTTTTCTCCAGTTTCGGAGCGCATTCATAGAACGAGTATGAAGACATCCCAATATTGTGACCAACGTCATCGATGTTTACAGCAAGCAGGATGCTGGAGAATTCACCACCATATCGCTTCAGATAATCCATCTGGCCGCCAGCACTATAGTGATCTTCACCGTTGAGAGCCGCGATTTCTATACAGTTCTCCCCTCGGTAGTCGGACAGCATCTCAGCTAAAAGAAGCAGCACGACAATGCCGGATGCGTTGTCTGACGCACCCGGCGAGTCTTCATAAGCATCGATGTGTGCAGTGATAACCACCTTCCTTGCTGCTCCTCCGTTCAATCTGGCAATGATGTTGGTTGCATTCGATGGTAGTCGGCTGGCATTTATCTTCAATCGAAATGAATGGCCCTGCATCGCCGCCAGGTTATCACCAACAGTATCTCGGCAGTAGACACTTGGGATATCGAAATCACCATCGACAAACAACGGAAATGGATATAACGCCCCTACCTGTTCAGGACTTTTTGCTGTGGCTGTAATTATCCCCGCTGGTCTCTGGCTCTCCAAAAGGGCAATGATCTTCTGGTGATGCTCCGGGTTGTAGAAGACAAATTTCTTTGGCATCAATTGCTCAGTACAGATCTCCCCTCTCATTAACAGAATCTTACCCTCGCAGTTGATGGCTTCGAGCTCTTCTACCGTCGAAACAGTGATCAGTTCAGCCAAGACATCGCATCCCAAAGAGTAGGGGCTGACAGAGACTTCGAAGGCTTCTTCATCATGTGCCAACGCTGATCCTTCACAGATGTAGTCTAGACATTCAAAAGGGGTAGCATCGATCTCATATCCAAACGGGCGGATGATGTCTGCAAAGAAACCCGTCGCTTGCCTATTACCCGGAGAGCCCGTCCGTCTGTTTGGTTTCACACCACAAAAGGTCTTCAAATATGACTGTGCTTTTGTGGCAAATTCATTAATTTCCACGATCAGATCTTCTCTCTTCTTTCAATGTTGTTGTCGATCGAATCAATCGCTCAGAGAATTACACGAGGTTGAATTTTCTTTTGTTTTCCCCAGTGTATTCGTAGATACGCCACTCCGCGACCAGATCGCTTTCAACACGCGCTGTCCATATCGCATAATCTGGATCTGACCCCTTCTCCCATGTAGCAAAACCATACAGGATTACGAGATCGCCACGAGATTCAACCTTTTCGAATGTGTTCTTGTAATCTGGAAAGGACTTGAAGAACTCCGTCCATCCCTTGATCATCGTGTCCTTTCCCTCGTCAACTTCATCTTTGCGGTCAATAAAGGTGTGATCTTCTGTCATCAGACTTGATAGTCCATCGATGTCTTGGGAATTGATATATTCGTTGAATTGCAATGCTGTGAGCTTAGGGTCGACTCTATTCATGGTTCGTCTCTTCAGGAAACTTCACGCCGCATCATCATCGAACTCAGGATGATGAGGACCCCAGTTATACCTACGAGGATAGCTAGATTGGGCCAAATCTCCGCCAAACCCCAACCCTTGAGCATCACATCCCGAAGCGCGTTATTTGCATAGTAGATAGGCATGATGTAGGCGAAGGGTTGAAGGAAATTGGGCATGTCTTGCACCGCCCAGAATGTGCCTCCAAGCAATACCTGGGGGATGATGACAAGTGGGACGAACTGGATGACCTGGAACTCATTGCGGGCAAAGGCTGAAGCCAGGATACCCATATTGACACCCACGATGGCTAAGAGGGCGATAACGAGGAGTAGCAAACTCAGGCTTCCAAGGTAATGGATCTTGATCACCCAGATCGTGAAGAAAAGGATCACAGCAACTTGGATCAAGGCAAAGAGACCCAGACCAAGCATGTACCCCAGGACGATTTCCATTTGGGTCGCCGGGGTGGCCGCTAGACGCTCCATGGTCCCTTGTGAACGCTCGCGCAGGAACGCGACGCAGGCTAAGAGAAAGACGAAGAACATACTCAGGAGGGCTATGTAAACTGGCGCCACGAAGTCCATTGTGTCGAACTCCTCTCCGCCATAGAGGTAGGTCGCTTGCACCGACACCGGTAATGCAGTCTCTCCTTCAGTGGCCTGGGGAACACTTGGTACACCAAAACCTGTACCTGCCAGGCCAGCTAAACCCCTCATCGCCGCTTGAGTCACATGGGCCGTGATCGTCACGCTGCGCATGGGGTTCGAGCCTTCCAGGAGGAGGTCAAGAACAGCTTGGCGATTCGCCACAAAGCTGGTTGTGAAATCCTCGGGAAAATAAAGTGCAGCCTCTACGGTGCCGTCACGCAGCCGGTCATCCACTTCTTCTTGGCTTAAGGTTACTACAGCGAGATCGTCGCTAGCAGCCAGTTCATCCACGATACGCTGGCCTAGTTCGATTGTGCCTACAATGGGAGACGTGACCCCTTGATCTACATTGAGCACGCCAAGGGGAATAGGCGCCGGATCGGAGCGGAACAGGATCGCACCGAGGGTCAACATGAGCATCGGTGCAAACACGATCAATGCAACTGTCCTGCGGTCGCGCAAGATCTGCCTCATGACCCGGCGAGTGATGGTCAGAACACGCCGTAGATTCATCACTCGCCTCCTTCCGTGGCTTCAACCGCGAATTGCAGAAAGGCTTCTTCCAGGGTGGTTGTGCCTTTCTGGTTGCGCAACACTGCGGGTGTGCCCTCGGCTAAGAGTTTACCTTGACGCAAGAAACCCAATCGATCGCAACGTTCAGCCTCGTCCATCACATGACTTGAGATAATCAGCGTAATCCCTGTATCGGCCAAGCTGCGGAAGTAGGACCAGAACGTGGCTCTGAGTTGAGGATCAACGCCTACGGTTGGCTCATCGAGCAGCAGAAGACGTGGCTTGTGGGCTAATGCACAAGCCAGCGATGTTCTCTGCCTGAGCCCTCCCGATAGGGTTCGAATAAGACTGCGGGAACGATCCTGGAGGTTCACAAGCTCGATGACCTCGTCTCTCCACGTCGGGTCATACTTACCGCACATGTCAGCGAAAAAGGCGACATTCTCACGCACGGTCAACTCTTCGTAAAGGGCACTGGCCTGAGTCATGTAACCCGTTTGCGCCAGGATGGCCTTATTTGGCATATCTTCACCCAGCAATCTGATGCTGCCCGATGTAGGGCGAAGCAGTCCGATGAGCAGACGGATCAGCGTCGTTTTACCCGATCCATTCGGACCTATCAGCCCATAGATCTCACCGCGCCCTACGGAAAGGTCCACGCCATCGACGGCGTGGATAGAACCAAAATATTTACGCAGGTCATGTGTTTCTACTACAAAGTCCATGGTCTTCTCTCACTTTTGGTCATGGAGATTCTATTACTCCATGATTGAAGATGTCTACCAGTCTCGAGTTGAAGGGAGCGGTGAAGTTGTTCTCGATCGATTTTCACATTGAATCAATGTTCGCTCCTGGGAGTTGCTTGGCAGCTTGGATCAACCATCAGGTATGGGACTTTATCGCCACGAATAGGAGCTCCCCGGGATATTTAGAACCATATGGGCTCTTGTCAAAGTCGGTGTATACATCCACCACTTCAAACCCACATCGCTCGAGCAGGTGCTGCGCTTCGTAGCGAAACAGATAGCGCAGGGGGAACGAATGCACCAGACGCTCCTCTCTACCATCGGGATATGTCACGTAGTAGATAAGCTCTGCCTGAATGACTTGATTGAATAGATCCCTTGCGGAAACGATATGACCGCGCTCTACCTGCCTGCCATCGGGCATCTCAAAACTCGGCCCTTCACCAAACTCCTCGCCTAGATTATCCCTTGTCAATGTTTCCAAGGATGGATTGAAGATATCGAGAATCAAGCGACCACCTTCCACCAGATGTCGGTTGGCACACTCGAGGCATGAAATTTGTTCTTCCACGGTTATCAGATGTTGGAATGAACGGAAGGGAGTGGTTATCAAACTGAAGGTCCGGTCAAGGTCGAAATCCCGCATATCGGCTTGGAAAACCTGAGCTCGTGACCGTACTTCTTCAGGTTCCTGTTCCAATCGCTCCCGGCACACATCAAGCATATTTTGAGAGAGATCAATTCCGACGATTTCGATCCCCGCACGCGCTACTGGGATCAGAACCCTTCCAGTACCACATCCTAACTCGAGCACAGGACCAGCGGTTTCTTCTGCCGCTTCCAAGTAGAAGGAAATGTCACCTCGATCCCGATACGGGATCACATGATCGTAAAACTCTGCAACAAATGGGTGATCTTCGTATCCCACAGAATTATTCATTTATAAAATCCTTTGAGCTTGAGTTTGAGAAGTGATCCGGATATGCTTAGACACCACCTAAGCATTTACTTAAATACGCAGCAGAGCTTCTGTTGGGGCTTTCACGTTGCACAATGTGTTGTACTCCCTACCCGAAATCCAATATTCCTGTATCGATAGCTAGGTTTGTGTCTGATGCGGAATGCACTGTAGGCAAGCTCCTGCCCATGATTATATGCCCCACCACGCAAGATCTGATACTTGCCGTCCATGCTTGCTGTCCACTCCAAGACATTCCCCGCCATGTCCACACAACCATACGGGCTATCACCCTTTGGTGAATACAGTCCCACCGGTGTAGTGGTTCCTACACCAGCCTCTTTCGTATTACAGCACCCCTCTTCCCACTCCCCCCAAGGGTACGCCCACCCTTCAAGACCACGGGCAGCCTTCTCCCATTCCTCCTCGGTAGGTAAGCGTTTGCCTACCCACTCCGCATAAGCCATAGCGTCATTCCAAGAAACATGAGTCACCGGGTGGTTTAAAATCTCATCAGGTGGAACACCTGCTTTCCAATGACTCGGTGGTTCATACGCTGTGGCAATCACAAACTGGGCATACTCAGCATTGGTCACAGGTGCTCTGGCTATCCAGAATTCGGGCAGTTCGAGCCTTTCCTTCCCCTCGCCATACAGAAACACACCTGCCGAAATGCAGATCATGCTCCCTTGAATTTCATTAATGCCAGAAGATCCTCCCAAGGAAATGACTCCCAAAGGGCGACACCTTAGCTGCGATTTCAGCTACGACGGGGACGCTCTATCGATTATTTATATACTTTGATGTGACAAACCGCTTCACTACTTGAAGACTGTGGTCAATTGTCTTGAGAATCTCTTATCAGAACAATAGCATCTGCTGCCTGTATATCGCTTTCATGATACGTGAAATAGAGCAGATTATCTTCAATAGAAAGCTCAACATTGACTTCCGCCATGTCTCCAGGATGTCGGATATCCTCATGCCAAATTGCAGTGCCTTGGAGAGTATTCCCTTCGAGTGTTCCGGAAGTCAGAGAGATTTCTTGGATGATGAGTTTCCCTGATCGAATAACGCCGTGCTCCATCACGAAATGACTATATAGATCGACCTCAGATTGCAGTATCACTTCAAGGGCTTTTCTTCGTTCTTGATCTTCAGTTCTTTCAATCTCTTCTATCAGCGTGGCAAATGTGTCAGCCTCTACCAGTGTGTAATCTCCATCGAATAGTGATGTATCAACTGCTGACTCGATTATTGGGGCATCGCTAGCGGTACAGGCAGTTAGGAAGACAACAAACCTAATTAGTGCAAGAGAATGCCTCATCATCATTCCCATTGTAGACCTAGTCCCAGGGGATAAAAGCCTTAAGCTGAGTGGTCCCACAAGAATTACTCAATTGGTATGTTAACAGTTCAGCGGATCCGCTCCTACAAGACATTAGAAATCGATTATAAGCTTATCGAGCATGTCGCCCAATTCTCCGGATAGCTCAGGGATCTCCTCAGGGTAATCCACCCAATACAGTTCAAATAAGATTGGCTCTGTCTCCCCTTCTGATGGGATCATCTCCCAATGTTGCCATCGCTTACTTTCAATAGGTCCAGGGATCGATAAATGATAATAGTGCCGATGGATATCCACATCCTGGCCGGTGATCGGACGCATATCATAGACACATCTCCCCAAATAGGATTCAATGCGTAGGTCCGGTAATCCTGTTTCCTCATATGCTTCCCGCAATACAGCCTGATCAAAGGACTCACCCTCTCCAACTGTGCCTGCAGGGACCTGAATACCCGCCTCAGGATAATCGACATGTCTAAAGACGAGTAGCTGATCATTACAGGTAATATAGGCTGCAACTTTGTGGATAATTCGGTTCATCGGATGCCATCCCAATGTCTAATATCTGTATGTTGAGATGGTTGATCAGGTCGTGCTAATTTGATTCTTTGTCTAATTATTTATGCGTTCAAACTGAACGCGCGAATTAGAATCAAGGCCGCGGAATCAGAACTGGGGTCTGTTCTTTATAGGCCTCGTAGTCATCCTGGCCACCCCATTTTTCATCGGCCCTTTTCTCCAACATTGGAATCCCGCTGATCCGGGTAAGCAGCAGGGTGACAAAGACGGGAGAAATCAGTGTGATCCACTGCCATCCGCGAAGGATGGGCAAGGCGATGACCGCTACACCAATCCAGAGCACGATCTCGCCAAAGTAGTTGGGATGGCGGGATCTGGACCACAGACCAGTGTTTATGAATTTACCTTCGTTCTCTGGGTCGGCTCTAAAGCGACTTTTTTGGCTGTCGGCTATGACTTCGAAAGTGAAACCGAAAACCCAAATCAGTGTGCCAATCAGCGCAAACAAGCCCAATTCTTTACGGATGTCCGATGTGATAGCGGCCAATGCGGCAGCCAATGTGAAGGTCACCCATAACCCCTGTAGGGTCCAGGTGCTGAGGAAGCGGATGAAGGAGGTTTTAAGATCATCAAAACGGGCGTCTTTTCCAGCTTTCTGGATACGGCGGAACAAGAAGGTTCCCAGACGGGCTGCCCAGATTAAAACAAGAGTCAGGAGCAGGATCGACCGACCATCAATTACTGGGCTGAGCACAACTGCGATGATTGTCACCGAGATATAAGAGATGCTGCCGGTTAGATCAAAGAATTTTTCCGTCTGCAGCAAGTAAGCTGGGATAAAAGCCAACCAGTTGATCAAGAACGCCAGTCCGACCGATAGTGCGAAGATCGGAATCCCAAAGGCAGAGGCGCCACCTTGACTACCGGCAAACGCGATCCCCAGTCCAATCAGGACGACAATGGGTAGAGCGATAAGCACATTACGATCCGATTGTTCCATGGTTTTATGTCCTTTCAAGCATTAAAGATGCGTTTGTTATTTGGTCCCATTAACCGGTGTCCCGGTAACCCAAAACAACATAGAACTCATGATTGTCCTCGAAATAACAATGTTGATTTTAACATAGCCCTCAATATGACAGAGTAGAAATGAAGTCAAAGTCCGTCTTCCCTTCCTTGAACTCTCGGTATTCCATGTTTGTACGCCAGTCTTAT
Source organism: Anaerolineaceae bacterium (assembly GCA_020350285.1). GTDB lineage: Bacteria > Chloroflexota > Anaerolineae > Anaerolineales > E44-bin32 > DUEZ01. The sequence goes on along the minus strand of CP070708.1, from coordinate 1,695,178 downwards.
AACCATCAGGATGCTTCAAGAAGCTGACCTTGCCAATAATCTATGGCTATGCGCATTTTTTTGCTTCATTATTTTGGATTCTCCGATCTGTTGACAAGAAAAAGGCGCACGGTTTTCCGTGCGCCCAGACTTCAACTAACCAAATGTCGTTTTTCCTACTCCTTCAAAGATGCGTGCGCCGCCGCCAGTCGTGCAACCGGAACCCTAAAAGGTGAGCAGCTGACATAATTCAAACCATACTTATGGCACAACAAAATGGAATCTGGATCACCACCATGTTCTCCACAGATCCCCACTTCCAAGTCCGGACGAGTTTCGCGACCTTCATCCGTGGCCAGACGCATTAACCGACCGACACCATCGCCATCAATGGATTGGAATGGGTTACCCGGCAGGATCCTCTTCTCAATGTATTCGATGAGAAATCCGGCTTCAGCATCGTCGCGACTGATACCGAACGTGGTTTGGGTTAAATCGTTGGTTCCGAATGAGAAGAATTGTGCATACTGAGCGATCTCTTTAGCCGTCAATGCTGCACGTGGGATCTCGATCATCGTCCCAAACTTGTACTCTACCTCAATCCCCTGCTCCTCCATCACTTGCTTGGCAACCTCTTCAAGGGCTGCTTGCTGATCTTTCAACTCATTGACGTGGCTGGTCAGCGGAATCATGACTTCAGGAATGACGACGACTCCGTCCTTGGCAACCTTACACGCGGCCTCGAAGATCGCCCGAACCTGCATCTTGGTCACGCCAGGCATGTGAATACCCAATCGAACACCACGCAAACCCAACATGGGATTGGCCTCGCGCATCGATTCGACTGCCGTTAGCATCTTCTCTTTCTCGGACAACAACTTAGGATCGTTTCCTGTGGTCCTCAACTCCGTGACCTCAACGAGCAGCTCCTCATGACCGGGGAGGAATTCGTGCAATGGCGGATCGATCAATCGAACGATGACCGGCAACCCATCCATCACCCGGAATAACCCCTCAAAATCAGAACGCTGGAAAGGCAGCAACTTCTCGAGGGCCGCATCTCTTTCTTCCTCTGTTTTAGCGAGGATCATCTGCTGTACGTAAGGCAAACGCTCGGTCTCGAAGAACATATGCTCAGTGCGACACAGGCCGATACCCTGTGCACCATAATCTCGGGCACGTTGAGCATCAGGTGGGTAGTCGGCATTCGCCCACACCCCCAGTCGGCGGAACTCGTCCGCCCAGGACAGGAGTTTGATCAGATAGGGATCGTTGATATCGGGCACCATGGTTTGGAGTTGACCGAGAAACACCTCCCCCTCCGTACCGTCGATCGAGATCCAATCGCCTTCTTTGATCGTGCGACCGTCCACGGACATCTGACGCTTCTCCAAATCGATCTCCAACGCAGCGACACCGACCACGGCTGGCTTTCCAAACTGCCGTGCCACCAAAGCAGCGTGGCTGGTTCGACCGCCGCGGCTGGTGAGAATCCCTTCCGCAGCCAGCATGCCGTGCACATCATCGGGTTTAGTCTCAGGGCGAACCATGATGACGTGATAACCCTCCTCCTTAGCCCACTTGGCGGCTAAATCAGCATCGAAAGCGACCTGACCTACTGCCGCTCCTGGAGAGACGTTCAAACCGGTGGCGATCTTCTTCCCTTCATCAGCAGCAGTCTTCTTAGCTACGGGTTCAAATTGTGGGTGGAGGAAGAAATCCACTTGATCCGGTGTCACTCGTAACACCGCTTCTTGCTGAGAGATCAACCCCTCCTCGGCCAGATCGACGGCTATGCGCACCGCGGCTTGTGCAGTACGTTTACTATCGCGGGTTTGGAGCATCCAGAGTTTGCCATTTTCAATGGTGAACTCGACATCCTGCACTTCTCGATAATGTTTCTCTAAAACCTTGTTAATCTCTTCGAACTCGGAATAGATCTTAGGCATGTCCGCCTTGAGTTCTGCGATCGGCTTTGTCAATCGGATCCCCGCGACCACGTCCTCCCCCTGAGCGTTGATCAAGTAATCACCCTCGATGTCATGCTCTCCAGTAGAAACGTTGCGTGAAGTGGCCACGCCCGTGCCGGAATCGTCACCCATGTTGCCGAAGACCATGGTTTGGATGTTCACGCCAGTCCCCAGGTCATGTGGGATACCAGCCGCATTGCGATAGTCCACCGCACGTTTGCCGTTCCAAGATTTGAACACCGCCTCCGTCGCCATACGGAGCTGTTCGTGTGGGTCCAAGGGGAACTCTTTCCCTGTATGTTCCTTCACGATCTTCTTGAACTCTTCGGTGATCGCCATCCAATCCTCAGCCGTGAGTTCTGCATCGATCTTGACGCCACGTTTCTCGCGAAACTCAGTGATGACTTCCTCAAAGGGTTCGTCCGGAACACCCATGACCACCGCACCAAACATCTGGACCAAACGGCGATAGGAGTCATAAACGAAACGTGGATCACCGGTCAAATCGATCATACCCTTCGCTGTCTCATCATTGAGTCCTATGTTCAAAACCGTATCCATCATACCGGGCATGGAAAATTTTGCTCCCGATCGGCTGGAGACAAGCAACGGGTTTTTAGGGTCACCGAATTTTTTACCCGTCTTCTTTTCCACCGCTTTCAGGGCGTCTAGCTCCTGTTCCCACATCCCTTCGGGGAATGTTTCACCGACCGCTAAATACGCGTTGCAGGCCTCTGTCGTCACGGTGAAGCCTGGCGGGACAGGCACATTTATGCGGGTCATCTCAGCCAGATTAGCGCCCTTACCACCTAGCAGTGCTCGAACGCCATCCCAGCTTTTCGCTACTTCCTCCGCCTCTTCGACCTCGTCGAAGAGATAAACCCACTTTTGCAACATCACTCAATCCCTCCTGATTGCTCAGACATATGATCCGCGCCGCGTCCGCCACGACCGCGGGCACGGCGCAGAGCATCCGCACAATGATACATTAAAAATAAGAGGATGTCAGGACATTTCGCAGGGTTTCGTGTGAATGAAAATCAGTTTCGAGTGTTCCTATCAAGATGCCTCAGAAAAATCTCACTCACAGACGATCATGTCTTGGATTTCACTATCATAGGGCGTTTCGCCAACCGCCCCTACATGATCTGAAGAACACTATTTATTATATGAAGTAGGGGCGACTGGCCAGTCGCCCCTACCTCTTTTTATATGTCATTGCGAGGAGCCCGTTAGGGTGACAATGCAATTCTTTTTAATAAAGGAGATTGCTTCGCGCCTCCGGCATTCTCAATGACAATTAGAAATGTGTCATTCCGAGGAGCATCGCGACGAGGAATTCCAGTGATGATCCTTATAATGCGCTACATATCAGGGATTCCTCGCACCTCACGGTGCTCGGAATGACATTAAAAACAATATCCTGCGTAAATGAGATTGGCAGGATAATTAAACAACGGTTTATCAGTAGACCTCAATCTTCCGTAATAGGAATCCCAATTTGAATCTCATTCCCCACAACCCGCACAGGGTATGTAGGGATATCCACCACCGCAGGCAAAGTCAAAGCTTCCCCAGTCTCAAGATTAAAGCGTGCACCGTGCCGCGGGCAAACGATCTCCAACCCCTCCAACTCACCCTCCGCCACAGGACCGTCGTCATGTGAACAGAGATCTGCGATGGCATAATATTGACCACCGAGATTGAATAAAGCAACCGGCAAATCGCCGATCTCGAAGATCATTCTCTCCCCATTCACCAACTCATCAATCGATGCGACGGTTACAAATTCCACTTGGTCTTCCTCGAATTTTCGGTAGTTGAACATCCGCCCCACTTCTAGGTATGTTCTAGATCATCGATCTATGGTCTAGATCTGAGCCAGTTCCTCCTCCAGCTCATCGAGGCCATACACACTAGCCTTGAGGACCTTCAGTGACAGCAACGCGCATTTTAGACGTACAGGTCCCAGTTGGATCCCGAGCATCTCGAGAATGTCTTCTTTTGTCAACCCCTTAACCTCGTTGAGGTTCTTACCAACGATCGATTCCATCAGCAGATCCGCTGAAGCCTGCGAGATGGCGCATCCTGTACCATTGAAGGCAGCCTCCGTAACGATCTCATCATCATCCACGCGCACATCGATCCGAATTCGATCACCGCATAAAGGATTGTCATCTTCATAGGAGAAATCGTTCGGTTCTAGAGTGCCCTTCATGACGGGATATTTATACCGATCGATGATTTGTTCACGATACAAGTCATCCATGTAAACATCCTTGTTCTTGAATTTAGCCCTCGTTAGATTTCCTAATGATACCTGATGATCATGACGAAGGCGCTAATTATTTTGGCTTCAGAATGATACACCAAGGTCTGGAAAACATCATGCCATCATCCCTTGATAACCGTACGGTGATCCTTCAACGAGCTTCTCGCAAATCCCGCGAGACATTAGGCCATGGCTCAGGATGATGGCTTTTGATTGAGGTCGGATTAACTAAAGATCTCTTTTACTTTATATAAACCCTCGATCAGTGAATCAACTTCCTCCACGGTATTGTATAAGTAGAAGGAGGCGCGCGTCGTCGCCGGCAGACCGAATTTCTCATGGATGGGCATCGCACAATGATGTCCTGCCCGCACGGCGATCCCATGAGAGTCGAGGATCTGTGCCACATCGTGCGGGTGGATATCCACAAAAGAGAACGAGGCTACCCCTCCCTTATGGTCCGCGCTTGGACCGTAGACTCGAACTCCAGGGACCTCCTCCAAACGATCCAGCATCCGTCCGATCAGCAACTTTTCATGTTGATGAATAGCGTCCATACCGATCGAAGTTAAGAAATCAATCGCTGCACCTAAACCGACACCCTCGGCGATAGGTGGGGTGCCGGCTTCGAACTTATAAGGGAGATCGTTCGCCGTGAATGACTCCAACTGAACCCGTTTAATCATGTCCCCACCACCGAGGAAGGGTGGCATTTCTTCCAACAAGTCCTCTCTACCATAAAGTACACCGATGCCGGTCGGCCCACACATTTTGTGTGCGGAGAAGGCGTAGAAATCAGCACCGATGTCCCCAACATTCACAGGGAGATGCGGTACGGCTTGTGCGCCATCGATGAGAACCACTGCCCCGGCATCATGAGATAAACGCGTCATCTCTTTCACCGGATTGACCGTCCCCAACATGTTAGACATATGCGTGAATGCCACCAAGCGTGGCTTTTCTCCAAGCAAGTCATGGAAGGAATTGAGATCGAGTAGCCCATCTTCAGTGACGCTGACAAAAGCCAAACGTACCCCACGCTCTTGCGCGAGGATCTGCCAGGGGACTATGTTCGAATGGTGCTCCATCTCGGTTAGTATGATCAGGTCCCCCTTCTTCAGATTCGCTCGAGCCCAGGAGTGTGCCACCAAGTTGATGGCTTCTGTTGCATTGCGGGTGAAGATGATCTGCCGCGCAGATTCTATCCCGATGAATTGCGCCACCTTTTCACGAGCAGATTCGAACGAGACTGTGGCCTCCTCGGCCAGGCGATGTATGCCCCGATGGACGTTGGCATTCTGACTCTCATAATAGGTCGACATCGCCTCGATCACCTGCCGTGGTTTTTGCGAGGTGGCCGCGGAATCGAGGTAAATTAGCGGCACACCTGGTTTGATCTCCCGTGATAAGACAGGGAATTGGCCTCGCACATATTCGATATCCAGCACAGCGAGGTCAGGGTCGATGTGCATATTCCGTCTCCGATGCTACTTTCTTTTGGGTCTTGAACGACGTCGTGCCGCAGGTCGTATAGTTTCGCTGTTCTGCAGACACCACAATACCCGATCCGGCACCATCCAGCCGTTCGTGAGGTAAACGTCTTCTAGAAACTGGACGGCCACCATCTTTCGATCCGCTTGTACGACCACTCCTCGAAGCCAGTCACGGACCCGAACGCCGTCCTGATTATGATCGCAGTACACTTCCACTCGGTCACCAGTCTGGTAGGGTTTCTGGTGGAGGTTTTTCACTTCCGCTGAATTAATACTTCCCTTTGCCAATGTTCTCTCCCAACTGTTTATTCAGAACTGAGAGGTTCGCAGATGACTAAACCTTACTCAGCTTATCCTCAATCATACCTTGAAATCTGGCTTGTACGCCCTCGAATGGCACCCGCTCTATGACTGACGCGAAGAACCCCTCAATCATCATCCGTTCCGCCACAGGACGAGGTAAGCCGCGAGACATCAAGTAGAAGATCGTTTCTTCTTCTAGCTGTCCAACTGTCGCCCCGTGTGTACAGCGGACATCATCGGCCAAAATCTCCAATCCGGGGATGGAATCCGCTCGCGCATTCTTGTTCAGAATTAGATTCCGATTCGCCTGATAACCATCCGTCATCTGGGCACCAGGTGCGACATAGATCATCCCTTGCCAGACAGATCGACTGCGGTCCAATAAGGCACCTTTGAATAGCAAATCGCTGGTGGTATTGGGTGCCAGATGATTTTGCTGCGTATCATGGTCAAGATGCTGTACACCATCGGCGAAATAAAACGCAGACATCCGAGCTTCAGCACCTTCGGCGAGAAGATTAAATTCAGTGAAATTCTTGGTCAGATGGCTACCAACGCCTCCATAGATCCAATCCAGCCGCGCCTGCTGTCCTACATGAGCTCTCTCATGGGTGAAATTCCAAATGTGCCGACCGAGGCTCTGGAACTCGATAAAGTTAAATTTGGCTTCCTTGGCAAGATGGATCTCGACAATACCAACGTGAGCTGAGGCGCCATCGGAGGACGTCGGCGAAGCAGCCTCATGAACATATGTGACCGAGGACCCCTCCCCAATAATCAACAATAAACGGCTGAAATAAGCAGCCTGGGTTCCTGGAACCCACAATATCGAGTGTAAAGGTTGTTCAATCTCGATGCCTGGAGGCACATAGAGGAGGACTCCATATTCCACCATAGCGGATGTTAAAGCCGAGAATTTTCCGTCCTCATCTGAAACGATCTTTCCTAAGTGATCCTTCAGGATACCCTCATGTTCTCTCACTGCGGTGGCCCAATCGACCGCGACAACACCGAGTTCCTCCAGTTTTTGAGTCCCTTCAAGTATCGGTGGATGACCCGGACGAATGGTTAGCAACCATTCATCCCTCCCATTTACAAGCGGTTGGCTCAGCTCCGAGTCGACAGGGGTCGCTTCCGCTGACTTTATTACCAATTCATCAGCAGGAAGACTTCTGATATCGGTACGCCGCCAGGGTTCATCCTTCGTCGTAGGCATCGGTAGGCTTTGATATCGTTCCCAAGCCTTGAGGCGTCGATCAACTAACCAAGTCGGTTCACCTAAACGGTTGGAAGCCTGAAGGACATCAGCTTCTGTAAATGGGAACTCAGGGGTGACCTTAGGTTGGGTTTTGCGTCTGGAACGGATGATAGTACTTTGACTCATACTCGAGTTAACCTCAACATACCTGCTACAAACACCTGTGCTAGGAAATTCATGGCTAACCGATCGATCCTTCCATCTGAAGCTGGATCAAGCGGTTCATTTCTACGGCATATTCCATTGGTAATTCCTTCACCAATGGTTCGATAAACCCCGAAACTACCATCGTGGTGGCCTCTTCCTCACTCAGCCCACGACTCATGAGGTAGAAGAGCTGCTGCTCACCCACTTTGCTGACTGATGCCTCGTGACCTATGGTTACATCATCCTCATCGATTTCGATATAAGGATAGGTATCGGAGCGAGATTGTGGATCAAGAAGCAGCGCGTCGCACACGACATTCGATTTCGCTCCCACCGCGTCCTTGTACACCTTGAGCAATCCACGGTATGAAGCTCTTCCACTGTCTTTGCTTATGGACTTAGAGGTGATCTTACTCGTCGTGTGGGGTGCGGCGTGGATTACCTTACCGCCTGCGTCCTGGTGTTGCCCTTCGGCTGCAAAAGCCATTGAAAGGATCTCGCCGTGTGCCCCTTCCCCAACAAGATAGCAGGATGGGTATTTCATTGTGAGTTGACTGCCCAGATTGGCGTCCACCCACTCCATTGTGGCATTCTCATGTACCATCGCCCGTTGAGTGACCAAGTTGTAAACGTTTATCGACCAATTTTGGATCGTGGTATAACGACAACGAGCACCTTTCTTAACGATGATCTCGATCACACCACTGTGAAAGGAATCGGTGGTATAGGTAGGCGCTGTACACCCCTCGACATAATGTACCTGTGCGCCCTCATCGACGATGATAATCGTACGCTCGAATTGCCCAATATTGGCAACATTCAAACGAAAGTAAGCTTGGAGAGGCAAGTCAACAGTTACCCCTGGAGGGACATAGACGAAAGAACCACCGGACCAAACTGCACTGTTCAAGGCAGCGAATTTATTGTCAGTGTACGGGATGACCTTACCAAAGTATTCCCGGAACAATTCCTCATGGTGACGGAGACCGTCTTCGATGCTGACAAAGATCACACCCTGTTCTTCAAGATGCTCCTGTACACTATGGTAGACCATCTCGGATTCGTATTGAGCACCAACACCAGCTAGAAACCTCTGCTCCGCTTCTGGGATACCGAGACGGTCGAAAGTCTCTTTGATGGTATCTGGGACATCGTCCCAACTATGTTCTTCTTTCTCGGCAGGTCGTACATAGTAGTAAATATCGTCGAGATTCAATTTGCTCAGATCACCACCCCATGTAGGCATTGGACGTTGCTCAAAGTGCTCAAGCGCTTTGAGACGAAATTCCAGCATCCATTCTGGCTCACCCTTCATGCGTGAAATCTGCTCAACAACCTCGCGGTCAAGCCCCTTACGGGTCTTAAAAACGGAGACATCAGGATCGCTGAAGCCATACTTATACTTGTCTAACCCTTCGAGTCGATTAATATCCGACTCAGTCGCCATGGTTATACCTCCACAAGATCACCGTTATGCTTCTCTCTAATCCAATCGTAACCATGCTCTTCCAAATGCTCAGCCAACTCTGCACCTGCTGACTCGACGATTCTCCCATCGAGCATAATGTGGACGAAATCAGGTCTGATGTAGTTTAAGATGCGTTGATAATGTGTGATGATCAGAACTCCAAGCTCTGGACCTGCGAGTGTGTTTACGCCGGATGCTACGATACGCAGTGCATCGATATCGAGCCCAGAATCGGTCTCATCAAGCACGGCGATATCCGGTTCCAAGGCAGCTAGCTGCAGGATTTCAGCGCGTTTCTTTTCACCACCTGAGAATCCTTCGTTCAAATATCTTCCTGCAAATTCGTGGGACATCTGAAGAAGATCCATCTTCTCCTTCAACATTACACGGAAGTTAGGGATAGAAATACCTTTATCATCTGGGTCGTTCCCACGGCGTTGTGCATTAATCGCCATGCGTAGAAAATTGGCCAACGAAACCCCAGGGATTGCTACTGGATACTGGAATGCGAGGAATAAACCTAAACGTGAGCGCTCGTCTGGATCTAGATCATTCAACTCCACCCCTTTGAAGATCATTCGACCTTGTGTGATCTCGTATTTTGGGTGTCCCATCAAACTGTATGCGAGGGTGGATTTACCTGTGCCATTAGGACCCATGAGTGCGTGAATCTCTCCCTGCTTCACAATAAGATCCACACCCTTCAAGATCTCTTTGCCCTCAACGGCAACATGAAGATTGTGGATTTCCAAGGTCGATGTCATTGATCAGCCTCCAGCGTAAAATAAGTCATTATCCACTTTCTGGATATGAGGCGGATTATAGCACGCAGCCTCAAACTAGTCAATATTTGTGATAAAAATCTTAAATATTCACGCTTATTCTGTGCTCATCAAAGCTCCCACCACGTGTATATAAATGATAAATATCTTAAATATTGACATATCGTGAGCTTGTGGGTATACTGCGAGAACTATGACATCTGCAACGCGAGAAACGATCCTGCGTTCCATTCGGACACAGGGGCAGTGTACAGTGAAGGAGTTGGCTGAGGTTGTGGGTATCTCACCCGTCTCTGTGCGACATCACCTGGCACAACTCCAAGCGGAGGGACTGGTCGCGACCAAAGAGGTGCGTCATGGCGTGGGTCGTCCCCATCATGCATTCTCGCTTACCGATGAGGCGATCGAGCTCTTCCCCACCCGCTATTTCCAATTGACCAACCGTTTGTTGGATGAAATCAAGTACGAGATGTCTCCCGAGAGGGTAAAATCCATGTTCGCTCGTATGGCGAGCTCGATCTCGGAAGACTTCGTTGGGACCCATGAACACCTCCCGATTGAAGAGAGACTTCCGAAGTTGATGACCATGCTATCAAACGAAGGGTTTGATGCTGAATATGAAATCCAGGGTAACCAAGTCATCATTCGACTGCTCAGCTGTCCCTACCTTCAACTCGTTCATCACCACCCCGAGGTAGATTTCATCGATCAAGAACTCATCGCTAAGACGCTTTCACTTCCCTTCGAGCGTGTCAATTGTCTCACGGAAGGCGATACACATTGTTCCTTCGTCGTGCACCTGCCTGAGGGAGAACAATCGGAATGAGCGAAGAGGCACCAAAGCTGATCTGGGAAATCGACTCGACTCACCCACTCAAGGCTGATGAGATTCGTCAAGCCTTGCGCCAGGTTATGGACCCGGAATTAGGCATGAGCATTATCGAGCTGGGATTGGTTAGGGGCGTTTCGATGGACGATGATCAGCTCGAAGTTAAGATGATCCTGACGACACCTTTCTGCCCTTACGGGCCAGCTCTACTCGAGAGTGCACGCTCCAAGGCCGAGGAGGTCTCGGGGATTCCGACTGTGATCGAACTCGGGATGGAGATGTGGGAACCGAGCATGATGGAGGACAGCGCCGCGGCTGATTGGCGACTTTTCTAGTTTATTCCTGACCTCATGATCCCGGCCTTCCCTGCCGGGATTTTTTTCGGGGCGGTTCGCGAACCGCCCCTACGCATTTAGTAATAGACTGTAGATTGTGCGTGGTTTAAAACCAATAAAGACGACCAAGAGGTCGCCTCTAACCTGTCTTACAATCGCTTCCCATCTATCAAACTGAGATCGTTTCGGGCTCCGTCGTGTCACGGCGTTTACGCCCGAGAATCCCCAGCAGGTTCAACCACCCAAGAATAAGTCGAATCACCAATCCCAGACCTGTGATCGCAAGCAACAATGCCGTTGCGAGAACGACAAGGATCATCCATCCGGAGAAAGGACCTCCACCCTGATAGGTCACTAGACGCGCACGAAGACGGCGGAGAAAGCGAGGATTCGGCTCAACAGGAACCAAGACCTGCGCCAACCAAGCCTCCAACTCCTTCCTATCCATTTTCACCGGTTTTCGCCCAGCCACCCCAATCTCCTTTTACCTGCTTCCCACCTACCGCCATTGACTTTAACTTCAGGTTTTCCCTTCGAATCTATTGATTAACCTTCCAACGAGGAGATCTCATCTCGTAACGCGTTTAAGGTGCGGTGATAAAGACTCTTTATCGCACCTTCCGTGCGGCCCATGATTTCTCCAATTTCTGCATTTGACAATCGTTCGACGAATTTCAGGATCAATAATTGTTGTCGATCTGGTGGCAGGTGTCGGACTGCTGCCAACAACATACCCCGCTCTTCTTCAACGATCGCCTCGACTTCCGGATGTGAACCCTCCTTGCTGCCGATGATATGGTCTTCCAGCGGAACTACAGGGCGACGACTTCGATCTCGATGCCAATTCGCAACGAGATTATGAGCGATGCGGTACAGCCAGGCAGAAAATGGCACACCCTGATCTTCAAAATTCACCACATGACGCATCGCTCTCTGAAACACACGTGCAGTCAGATCCTCTGCGTCGTGATGATTGCCCGTCCGATAATAAATATAGTTATAGATACGACGGACGTGCCTTTCGTAAAGTTCGCCAAAGGCATCAGGATCCGATCCGGCCCGCTGGACGAGCTCCATATCGCTAACGTCTGGTTTCGTCATCAGACCCATTTCGCCGGGCTACACAATTCATCATTGACAACCCCATTGCATGTTGATCGTTGCCCGTTTCATAGTTCGGTTTCTCTTCGCGCTAATCGATCTCTCTTGGCTGTGATTCTTTAAGTGATGCAGTCAAACTTTCAGTCAGCTTATCGGCGCACATTATCTTTCACATTCTAACTCACTTCCTGCACGCCTTCATGACCAACTCTTGGATAGGATAGATTCTATCACCGCTGGGGAAGCTTGGTGCTATAATGCCCCCACTTCGATGATGGAACCACTGATCGCTTTAGACCTCGAAACCACTGGCTTAGATCCTAAGCGCGATACGATCATTGAAATCGGTGCCGTAAAATTCCGTGGATCACGTACGGAGGATACATGGAGCACGCTTGTTAATCCTGGTCGCCCTCTCCACCCTTCCATCGTAGCGCTCACTGGGATCAATGACGACATGCTCTCAACGGCGCCCCGCTTAACCCAAGTGCTTGGGGATCTAGAGAACTTCGTTGGAGACCTTCCTGTCCTAGGACACAATATCAGATTCGATCTCGCCTTCCTCCAACCTCGGGGCTTGTTCCCTTACAACCAAAGCCTCGATACCCTCGACATGGCCACCGTCTTACTCCCTACCGCTGGACGCTATAGTTTGGCGGCATTGGCTGGATCATTGGGTATCCCCGTACGCATCACACATCGTGCACTCGACGATGCCCACACGACACGTCGTGTATTTCTTCGGCTATACGAAAAAGCATTAGAGCTTCCACACGAATTGGTTGAGATGATTCACCATCTTGGGATCGAGATCGAATGGGGCGCTGGATGGATCTTCGATTCGATCGTCGAGGGTTATGCCCAACCTCCTACCCTCGATACTGCTCCCATGATTCACCTCAATGATTACTTCCAACCTTTAGAGAATCTACCCAAGCCATTGACACCCGTCGAAGATCCCCCACCCTTGGACGTGGAGGAAACAACGTCCGTGCTTGAGCTAGGTGGACCTTTCGCACAGAAGTTTGCATCTTATGAGCACCGACCTCAGCAGATCACCATGGCGCATGCCGTGGCTGAAGCCTTGTCAAATCATCAGCATCTAATGGTCGAAGCTGGGACAGGAACCGGTAAATCCATGGCCTACCTTGTACCTGCCTTCGCGTGGGCAACCTCAAATGGCGAGCGGGTAATCATTTCTACGAATACCATCAACCTTCAAGATCAACTTATCCATAAAGACATTCCAGATCTTTGCCGGACCTTAGGTAAGGACTACCAGGCAAGCGTCCTTAAAGGTCGGGGAAACTACCTCTGCCCTCGTCGCCTTAATGGCATGGTCCAACTTGGAGTCCGATCTGCAGACGAAATTCGCGTTCTGGCAAAGGTCCTTGTATGGCTCCAGCATGGAGCTTCTGGGGATAAAAGTGAGATTAATCTCCTTCCGAGGGAACAGATGATTTGGTCAAGAATCTCAGCCGAAGGAGAGGAATGCTCAATGGAGACCTGCCTCGAACAAACAGGAGGCAGTTGTCCATATTACAAAGCCCGGTTAGCAGCTGAGAGTGCTCATGTTGTGATCGTTAACCATGCTTTATTGCTGGCCGATATCGCCACTGGTAATCGGGTAATCCCTGAGTATCAATACTTGATCGTCGATGAAGCCCACCATCTTGAAGATGCCACAACAAACGGTCTTAGGTTTAAAGTAGATCAGCGCGAGGTCTTACAATTACTGAGGGATCTCGGCAGTCAGAATGCAGGTTTGCTTGCCCAGGTTCTCGAAATCACACGATCTGAGCTAAGTCCAGAGTATTTACCACGGATCGAACAAGCCATCGCCACCATTTCTGATCGAACCCTCGACTGTCTTCACCTAGCACAGCGTACATTCGAAGCCCTCTCAGAATTCATGACACACAGTCGTGAGGGTGAACCCATTGGACCGTACGGTCAACGATTTCGGATCGTCCCTTCCACCCGCACCTTACCTGAGTGGTCGGAGGTCGAAATTGTTTGGGAAGATTTTCGTGGTCCTCTCTCCTCTGTTGTTGAAGCTCTGACTGAGATCAGCGACGGTATGGAAGAGCTTGAGCAGAACGGATCTCAAACCAGCCAAAATTTGTCGATTGCCATACGGATCATCGCTCGGGATTTGGGTGAGGTCTTCAGTAATTTAAACCACATGATATTTGAACCCGATCCTCAAATCATCTACTGGCTTGAAGTTCAAATAGGTCAAGAGCGTCTATCACTACACGCTGCTCCGCTCGAGGTCGGTCCCCTTGTCGAGCGTTATCTGTGGCACGAGAAAGAGTCTGTCGTGATGACGTCCGCCACACTGACCACAGGTGGTGACTTCGACCACATTCGTCGCAGACTCAATTCAGATGACGCTGAGGAACTTGCCCTCGGTTCTCCCTTCGACTATGAGTCCTCTACGCTCTTATATCTGGTCGATGACATTCCAGAACCATCAGATACTCAAGCGTATCAACGGGCAACCGAACGAGGCTTGTTGGCATTATGTCGTGAGACTCGAGGTCGGGTTTTAGTTCTGTTCACCTCCAATGATCAGTTGCGTCGGACGGCTCAGGCTATTGCTGACCCATTGTCTCAGGACGGAATCCAAACCTTCGCTCAAGGTGCTGGTATGTCGCGCCATGCGTTGCTTGAGAATTTCCGCACTACAGATCAAGCGGTGCTCCTAGGCACCCGATCCTTTTGGGAAGGCGTCGATGTACCAGGGGAGGCTCTTTCCGTTCTAGTCATCGTTCGGTTACCTTTTAGCGTGCCCAGCGATCCGATCGTCGCCGCACGATCAGAAACATACGATTCGCCATTTTATGAATATTCCGTTCCTGAGGCGATCCTGCGTTTCCGCCAAGGATTTGGACGGTTAATACGGACAAAATCGGATCGCGGGATCGTAGCAGTATTTGACCGGCGCGTACTCTCAAAGAATTATGGAGATGCATTCATCACTTCATTGCCACGCTGTACGATACGTAAAGGGCATCTAGCAGACTTACCCACCGCAGCCTCGAGGTGGTTAGGTCTTTAGCGTACCCATACAACATCGGTATTGTTCGATCATAGCGTAGGCGCGGTTCGCGAACCGCCCCTACGACAAACCCATAAGCCTTATCTAAGCCTTATCTTGTGTAGGGGCGGGGTAACCCCGCCCCTACGGCATTCAATTAGATCGTGTCTTTTATAGGGGCAATTCATGCCGTCTCGTACCGGCGTGCCACCGTTTCTCGCGGTACGAACGGTGAATTGCATCTACATCAAATGGATTCCCTTTCGCAAGTAAAAACAGATGTTAGGTGGGAAGAAATCCTATGATCTATCGAATTCATTATTATCATCATAGGGATTCCTCGTCGCCCTGCTCCTCGGAATAACATCGGAGAAGTAGAACGGAACAAATTCCCTCGCCTCGTAGGGGCGCACGGTCGAAGATGCAGGGTGATCTTCCCTGTCCGTGCGCCCCTACAATATTCATTATGGTCACGTCTTTTCTACTTCCTGATTGACGAGGCGAACCTGACAAGGCTATAATCGCATCATCTTTGCGAAAGGACGAATAAACGTGATTGACGTCAATGAACTGCGCAGTGGCGTAACCTTTGAGCTGGATGGCAATCTCTACAAGGTCTTGGAATATTCGCATCACAAACCAGGTCGAGGGAAAGCAACCATCCGTACAAAAATCCGCGATCTACGCAGCGGCGCGGTAATGGAAAAGAGCTTTCTCTCTGGTGATCGAGTCCAGGATATCAGGCTCGATCACCACATGGTGCAGTTCCTGTATCAGGACAGTGACTTGTATTACTTCATGGACACTGAGACCTATGAACAGCCGGCTGTGAGTGGCGCGTTGCTCGATGATGCGGTGAATTACTTAAAAGAAGGGCTTGAGGTTAAACTCACTTTTTACCAAGGTGAAGCTCTAGATATCGAATTACCCACAACTGTTGATCTGTTGGTTGAAGAAGCCGAGGTAGCAGTGAAAGGTGATACCGCCACCGGTGCCAACAAAACGGTCACCACTCAAACAGGACTCAAGGTTCAAGTGCCACTCTTTGTTTCGAGCGGAGACACCATTCGGGTTGATACCCGCTCTGGCAATTACGTGACCCGCGTCTAATCCCAAACAGAGTCATATTGGCTATGCGAACTCCTGCCGGTACCGAATGCCCCTATTACTACGAAGATTTCCACCGTGGTCGCAGCCATCAGGAATGTAGACTCATCGCAAGCACTCCTGAAGGCGGAACCTATTCACCTGACCTCTGTGCTCGTTGTCGAATCCCACGCATTGTTTTAGCCAATGCATGCCCCAACATGGTGCTCGAAGCCCGGGTTGTTTCAGGATTACTCGGTCTCCGCCGACGGGTTGAAATCACTGCTAACTGTACCCGATCGGGCGACATCGTTCGAGAACCCGAAATCGGCTGCGGGCAATGCCACTTGGATTTTCCCACAATTTCGACGCAAGAGGGTGATTCGTGATCACCGCCATTCTCATCGATCTTGACAACACACTCCTCGGCAACGATATGGAAACCTTCCTCCCTCTTTACCTGCAGAAATTGGGTGCCCATCTCGCTGATCTCATCCCTCCCAACCAGATGATCCCCGAGTTAATGACCGGTACTCGAAAGATGATGGATAATCTCGATCCGACCGTCAGCCTGGAGCAAGCCTTTGCGCAGCACTTTTATCCTGCATTAGGGGTGAGTGAGGGTAAGCTGAGGGATATGATCATTGATTTTTATGCCACCGTCTTCCCTTCCATTCAGGCGATCACCACACGCTACCCCGATATAGACCGGTTCATGAAAGCTATATTTGAAACTGGATATGAGGTTGTTATCGCGACCAGCCCAGTGTTCCCAAGAACAGCCATCCTTCAACGTCTGGAGTGGGCTGGAGTTCCGGTTGACCAGTTCAACTACACTTTTATCACAAGCTATGAGGATTTCCACTTCACAAAACCACATCTTGAATATTACGCAGAGATTTTGGGACGACTTGGCAAACCGTCTCATGAAGCGGTAATGATCGGGAACGATCCGGAGGATGATCTTGAACCCGCCCAGGCCTTGGGAATGGCGGTCTTCCATGCTCATCCATCCTCTCCCGATGAGTACCCAGGTGGATCGTTGGCAGACGTTCTTCCTTGGCTTGAAGGACTCGCGGAACATTCAAATGATCCGTACCCAAGCCGACCGGAGGTTCTCCTCGCGCGACATCGGGGCAATCTCGCTGCGCTTCTCAGTATGACGAAGAACCTTAACGACCCCATCTGGACCCATCGGGTGGAAATGGATGAATGGGCGCCCGTTGAGATCGTGTGTCACTTAAGAGATGTTGAAGCCGAGGTCAACCTCCCTCGTGTTCGGACTATTCTGAACGATCTCGACCCCCATATTTCATCGTTTGATACCGACCTCTGGGCAGAGGAACGAGATTATATATGCCAATCGGGTCCCAACGCATTGACCGCGTTTATCGAGGAACGACAGGAAACGATCTCCATCTTGGAGGAGATCGATGCGGAGGATTGGTCGCGCCCCGCTCGCCATTCTTTATTTGGACCGACCACCTTGCTCGAGGTCATGAACATTGCTGCTGAGCATGATTTAATCCATCTAGCCCAGTTGCGATCTGCTTTAGCAGATGGAGAGAGTTAACTAACAAAACTCGATCGGATCATGGGCTTGATCAGAAACGAAAATCCACCCTACTTTACATCGCATTTGGCGCCAGATATAATCAGCGCACCAGGGGAAGTGCTGGAATTGGCAGACAGGCGTGACTTAGGATCACGTGCCCACGGGCGTGAGGGTTCAAATCCCTCCTTCCCCACTCCTGCGCTTGAGCCATCTTACACCCATCAGAGCGCAGTGTGGAATGCGCGCCCACCAGTGGCACGCCCTTGGAGGTAGTGTACTTTGAAGATTGAAGCCGAAGAATTAGAAGACCGAGAGGTGCAACTCACTGTTGAGGTACCGAGTGAACGCTTGCAGTCAGCAATGCGTACAACCGCTCGCCGCCTGAGTCATGAGACAAAAATACCGGGGTTTCGACCAGGAAAAGCCCCTTACAATATTGTCGTGCAAAAATTCGGTGAGGAGGTTTTGTTCCAAGAAACACTCGACGACCTTGGTCAAGAGATATACCGCCAAGCATTAGATCAATCCGAGCTTGAACCCTATGGCCCAGGATCGCTAAACGAGATCGTCAGCCGAGATCCGCTTGTGCTGCGGTATACCGTTCCACTCTTGCCAGAGGTTGATTTGGGCAAATATCGCGAGCTTCGACTCCCTTATGAGGAGCCTGAGGTCTCAGACGAGACATTAGAGGAAGCCATGGAGAGGTTGCGACAAAGTCGAGCGCTGATCGAGCCAGTTGATCGACCGGTCCAACTATCTGATGTCGTGGTGATTGATATTCAAGGCGAATTACGTGAACCACCTGAAGGGGAGAATGCCGTAATTCTTGACAACAAGGGCATCGAGATCCTCGTAACCGAAGATACCGACTGGCCCGTACCCGGAATAGTAGAGCATTTGTTGGGGCTCGAAATTGGATCCGAACATAAATTCGAGTATACCTTCCCTGAGGATTACCCCTCCGAAGACCTGCGCAACCTCATCGCGGACTTCCATATAAAGTGCCTTGAAGTTAAATCACGTTTCGTGCCCGAGTGGACGGATGACCTTGCGCGTAACATCGGGGAGTATGACGATTTGTTAGACTTGCGTCTTAAACTTCGGGAGAACTTACAAGAACGCACTCAACAAGAAGCCGAAGCTGAATATGCTCAGCAAGTCATCGAAGCTAGCGTTGAAGGGGCCACAATCCAATTCCCCCCGCTCATGCTCCAAGAAGAGACGAATGAATTAATCGCCGAATTGGAACAAAGCCTGCAAGGACAAAATCTCAGTCTGGAAGATTATCTGAATATTGAAAAGAAGAGCGAAGAAGAGTTGCGCACTGAGCTAGAACCCAGGGCGAGAAAACGGCTTTCACGCGCTCTCGTTTTAGGGAAACTGGTGGAGCTGGAGGAAATTGAAGTAAGCGAAGAAGAAGTCACCTCTGAGATCGATCGCATCGTCGCCCCATTCAAAGAACATTCAGAGGAGCTTCGGAAGTCATTTGATAATCCGCTAGGTCGACGCCGTCTTACCCTTGACCTTCTAACCAACAAGACCATTAAACGAATGGTAGCTATCGCCCGAGGTGAGGCAGATAAGCCACCAGAACCAACAGAAACTACAGAAGAGGAACCCACACCGGAAGAAGATCATTTAGAGAAGGAGTAAGTAAAAGAATTATGACTGAAAAAGGCCTTCGATCACTTATCCCGATGGTTATTGAGACTACTGGCCGTGGGGAACGGGCATACGATATTTATTCGTTGCTCCTGCGAGAACGAATCATCTTTCTCGGCACACCGATCAATGACCAGGTTTCCAATCTCATCGTCGCTCAGCTTCTCTATCTCGACCGAGAGGATCCTGATAAACAAATCGCGATGTATATCAACTGTCCAGGTGGGGGCATCTATGCTGGCTTGGCGATCTATGACACCATGCAACAACTCAGTGCCCCAATATCGACCGTAGCCGTCGGTGTTACCGCGTCCTTTGGTACGGTGCTGCTCTCTGCGGGCACAAAGGATATGCGATACGCTCTACCGCATGCGACCATCCACCTACATCAGCCACTTGGCGGTGCTCAAGGTCAAGCGACAGATATCGAGATCCAGGCAAAAGAGATCTTGCGTCTACGCGAAAAATTAAATACTATACTTGTTAAACATACAGGCCAGTCCATGGAAACGATCGAGACTGACACCGAACGTGATTTCTACATGGACGGTGAAGCAGCGAAGGGATACGGCCTCGTCGATCACGTACTGTATCCTACCGACGAGGGCGAGAAAGAAAAAGAAGAAAAGGAAAACAAGTAGCATACGATGTCGTCTACACGACCCACTCCACCAGAGACACGCCGTTGCTCATTTTGCAATCGGGACGAGGGGGAAATGCAGCGTTTAATCGCTGGGCCTGAAGGCGTATTTATCTGCAACGAATGCGTTGACCTGTGTCAAGACATCCTCGAGGGAGAGAGTCCCTGGTCTGCCCCGGGTGTACCACCCTCCGGACGACCACCACTCTCACCACAGGAAATATACTCCCAATTGGATGAATATGTCGTCGGTCAAGAAAATGCAAAAAGGGTCTTGTCTGTTGCTGTCTATAACCACTACAAGCGGATTGCGCACCGTGGGCGAACCGATGTGGAGCTGGATAAGACGAATATCCTCCTCATGGGACCAACCGGCTGTGGAAAAACATTGTTGGCTCAGACCCTTGCGAAGAGTCTGGAAGTCCCCTTTTGCATCGCAGATGCTACGGCGCTAACCGAAGCGGGTTATGTTGGTGAGGATGTTGAAAACATCCTGCTTCGGTTGCTTCAAGCTTCGGATCTGAACGTCCCCCGAGCTGAACGAGGTATTGTATATATCGACGAGATAGATAAAACCGCCCGCAAGACCGGCGACAATCCAAGCATCACGCGTGATGTATCTGGTGAAGGTGTTCAACAAGCGTTATTGAAGATCATTGAAGGCTCTGTCGTTAATGTGCCCCCTCAAGGCGGACGCAAGCATCCTCAACAAGAATTCATCCAAGTTGACACAAATGATGTTCTCTTCGTTTGTGGGGGTACATTTGACGGGCTTCCTGACATCATCGCTGAACGGATCGGTCGTAAAGGTCGGTTAGGTTTCCCCGGCACGGTGACAAGCGATGATGCACGCAACGTTGATGATAGCATTCTGTTACGCCTCGTCACTCCTGACGATCTCATGCGCTTTGGCATGATCCCTGAGCTTGTAGGTCGTCTGCCAGTGACGATTAGCGTCGACCCTCTCGATGTAAAATCCCTACGAGCGATATTGACCAGACCACGTAACGCGCTCGTGCGTCAATATCAACGATTATTAGAGATCGACGATGTCGAGCTACACTTCACCCCTGAGTCCCTCGACCGGGCTGCTGAATTGGCGCTCAAGCGAGAGACTGGTGCTCGCGGCTTACGTGCTATCATTGAGGGCGCCTTACTCGATGTTATGTACGAGATCCCATCACGCCCCGAGATCCGACAGGTAACCGTTCACGAGGACGCCATCACAGGTGAAAATCGACCTAAGCTCCTCGATGAACACGGCCAAGAGCTCGCATATGGGGACGAGATCCTCCCCGACGCTGCTTGATCTCCTGCTTGATAATACAATTCTGAAATACATAGTCAAGATGATGAGTTACGCGTTCATCCTCTATGAAGTTAATCGAAGTGCGATTTAACCTACGAATTCATCAGCAATCATATGAGAGAATATCAAGATGTCTGACCTTTCACACATTCAAGCCCTGGTTATAGATCTCGATGGCGTGGTGTGGCGTGGGCAAACTGCCCTACCTGGTGCAATCGAGTTCTTTGAGATGTTAACGAAAAGAAAGCTCCCATATGTATTAGCCACTAACAATGCAGCGACCTCACCAGAACAGGTAAATCGTCGCTTGGATCTTATGGGTATTGCAGCCTCCCCCGAGGATGTTCTCACCTCAGGTTTGGCGTCAGCTGAGTTTCTCCGTCAAGAATTGCCTCCAAGAGCCTCGATTTACGCCATAGGGGAGGATCCCTTGATAAACGCGCTTGTTAAGGCTGGCTTTTCACTCGCTCAAGACGCAAATGACGCTCGGGCAGTTGTTGTCGGCCTTGACCGTCAAGTGAGCTGGGAACAGTTGGCTGAGGCTGCTTTGGCGATACAGGCAGGAGCATTGTTCTTGGGGACAAATCCAGATGTGACCTTTCCGGTCGAGCGAGGTCTGGTACCAGGCAACGGTGCGTTACTCGCCGCCCTTGAAACGGCAACAGGTGTGAAACCGATGATTATCGGCAAACCCGAACCACACCTCTATTTGCAAGCGATTGCACACCTCCAAACCGGACCCAAACATTCGCTTGCTGTAGGTGATCGTCTCGAGACGGACATCCTAGGCGGCCAGCGCGCTGGTATGATGACGGCACTGATCCTCACCGGCGTGACTCAACGCGAGGAACTCCTCACTTCTCCCATTCAACCGGATTTTGTGTTCGATGATCTACACCAACTTAGGCATACTTTGTTGGGGGATTCCCTTGAGTAAGAGAATATCGATTTATGAATTGACCCTCGAAGACCTTGCTGAACGTCTTCAAAACCAAGGCGCGCCCTCTTTTCGTGCGCGTCAACTCTGGAACAATGTTTATAAAAGGCTTCTCAATAACCCTGAGGAGATGACGGATATTCCACGCGATTTGCAACTTCGAATCCAGGAGATGTTCACCTTTACCTCTTTGGAGACACAAGCGACGGTTCGATCCAACGATGGTAACACCGAGAAGATCCTCTTCTCTCTTTCTGATGGTCGATCAATTGAAGCTGTTTTAATGCGTCACCAAAAACGCAGGACTGTTTGTGTTTCTACTCAAGTCGGGTGCGCGATGGGTTGCGTATTTTGCGCCACAGGTCAGATGGGGCTTGAACGCAACCTCTCCCCAGGTGAGATCGTGGAACAGGTCATCCACTTCGCACGCTACCTGTCGATTGAAGATAAACGAGTGACCAATCTTGTCATCATGGGAATGGGTGAGCCATTCCACAATTATCAAGCCACGATGCAAGCGATCGAGACACTAAATGATCCGACCGGATTCAAATTTGGTTCTCGTCGTATCACTGTTTCAACGATCGGCATTGTACCGATGATCAAGCGTTTCACCCAAGAAAACCAGCAAGTGAACTTAGCGGTTTCCTTACACGCAGCAACGAACGAGTTGCGTTCCGAGTTGGTCCCGATCAATCAGCGATACCCTTTGAATGAGCTTATCCCGTCGTGTAAAGAATATGTCCAAAAAACTGGCCGTCGAATTACCTTCGAGTGGGCGTTGGTTCACGAGGTGAATGACGGCCCAGACCAAGCACAAGCGCTGGTGGATCTTATCCAAGGGTTGAACTGTCATGTCAATCTCATTCCACTCAATCCAACCCTCGGCTTTGCAGGCCGTGCCACATCACAAGAACGTGTAAAAGGATTTAAGGATTTCCTCACCGACCACAAAATCCCATGCACAATCAGAGTCCGACAAGGTGTTGACATAAATGCAGGATGTGGACAACTAGCGACGGAGAAAAAGTAAAGAAATCACCTCAGATGCCACGCTTTAGGCCAGACAAGTAGGGGCAAAAACGATGGAATACCTCATTTCGGAGCCCTTCTAACCGGATTTTCGACCTGAAAACCCCACCCACAAAGGTCACCTTGTCATTTCCATTTTACACAGGTATCATTGCCGGGATGTCAAATAAACACCTCATTGTGCCGTCGATCCTCAGCGCAGACCTCACACGAATAGGAGATGTGGTACTGGAACTCGAGAATGCGGGGATCGATTGGATCCAGATCGATGTCATGGACGGCCATTTTGTACCGAATATCACCTTCGGTCCCAGCTTTGTGGAAGCTATTCGAAGGATAACGAGCCTTCCATTAGACGTTCATTTAATGATCCAAGATCCGGACCGTTATCTTGAGGTTTTTGCTGAAGCAGGTGCTAGTTCTCTCACCGTCCACATCGAAACTTGTCCAGATATTCAGCGTACGATAGCCGCTATCCGTGAACTTGGCTTACATGTTGGGGTGGCTCTAAACCCTGAGACACCTGTATCCGCTTTGACCGATGTCTTATCGCTCGTTGACTTGATCCTTGTAATGACGGTTAACCCTGGTTTTGCTGGACAAACCTTCATCCAATCCACGCTCAACAAGATACGCGAAATTCATTCCCTACTTGCTGAGATCGAACCGAGACCAAGGATTCAAGTCGATGGTGGGATTTCAGCCGAGACCGCCCCCTCCGCTGCATCCGCAGGTGCGGACACCTTCGTAGCTGCAAGTGCCATCTTCAAACATCCACAGGGTATCAAAGCCGGGGTAGAATCGCTCAAGAACTCACTCGTAGGCGTAAAAACAAGATGACCGCCGAGGCGGCGGCCATGGACGGTGTTAATACAGGTAGGAGAGGTGGATCAGACTTTGACCATTGAGAGTCGCTTGATGCATTTCGCACAGAGCGTCTTCTGGACCATGCGACCACCCTCCATGACTTTCACTTTCTGGAGGTTCGGGCGAAACTTGCGTTTCGTAGCTTTCATTGAGAAACTTCGACTCTGTCCAAATTTCGTCGTTTTACCACAATTCTCACATCTAGCCATCAGATACAAAAATCCTTTCAAAGGAGTGTTCAAATAAATTCGCGGGCGTAATCATACCATAGGTTGATTAGACCATCAAAGAAACTTAGAATCGAATTCAAAGGTAAGTTAGATGACTGGTGAGACAACAACAATAGGTCGAATAACGATATCTCCACACGCGATTGCTACAATTGCCTGTCAAGCCGCGATTCAGTCGTATGGTGTGGTCGGATTGACTTGTAGAAACTTGGCAAATGAGATCGCCCAAGTCTTTACGCGCAGTCCTGAGCACGGGGTCCATGTCAATGTCATCGAAGATTTAATCACCATAGACTTGTATGTCGTCATCGAATATGGAACCCGTATCTCATCTGTAGCCGCCAGCGTTGCCAACACAGTGCACTACCACGTCGAGAAGGCCATCGGCTTACCTGTAGCCGCAGTGAATGTGCATGTCCAGGATCTGCGAATCAGCGATACTGAGATCTAGTAAGGTTTCGAATTGGGATGTTAGAAGCGCAGGCACAGATGGACACCGAAATGCGTCGAAGGTTAGTCGAACGCTACCGTGAGTTAGACGGTCGCGCATTACGCCGTGTCGCAGACACCGGTCTATGTTGGTTACGCACAAACCAGCAACTCGTGAATTCACTCAATGTGTTCCCCGTACCTGATGGCGACACCGGGACAAACATGGTCCTCACAATGCAGGCAGCCATGGATGAAACCGAAGGTGTTAGCGACCGTTCCATTGGGGATATCGCTCATGCAATCGCTCATGGCGCATTAATGGGCGCTCGTGGAAACTCGGGCGTGATACTTTCACAGCTGTGGCGCGGCTTCGCGCGAGCGCTCGATGGTCAGGAGATGATGGATGTTAAAACACTTGCCAAAGCCTTGGACGAAGCACGTGAGACTGCTTATAAGGGCGTCGTTAGGCCGGTAGAAGGTACTATCCTGACTGTGTCTAAGGACATCGCTTTAGCTGCGCAAGCAGCGATTGATGACGGCGTACAATCTGCTTTTGAGATGCTAGAACGTATCGTGAACGCTGCTGACGAATCTGTCGAACGGACACCAGAGCTGCTTCCAGTTCTCAAAGAAGCCGGAGTGGTCGATAGTGGAGGGATGGGGCTGTTCTTCTTATTTGAAGGAATTTTACGAGCGATCTCGCGACTACCACTCGACCAACCTCTTACGGCGGTCCAACCACTTAGCGCGCTTAATCTCGATCGCGCTTCTGAGGCCATAGAACCAGGTCAGGATTGGGAGGTCATTGTTGATTTCCGACCTAAAGCTCCCCTCCAAGTGAATGAATTTTATGAAGAACTTGATCAGATGGGAACCTCCATCCAGGTTGGTGAGGGAGAAGGCCTTTACCGCATGCACATCCATGTACCAGATGAATTGCGGTTTAAGCCCATTGAATACATCGATGAGCTTGGCACCATCACCAACGTCTCGATTGAGAATTTGATGGAGCAGATGACCTACCAGACCACTCAACAACAGATGCAAAACATACCTCTGGAACCTGTTGGGCCAGGTCAGATCGCTGTCGTCGCAGTCGCACCCGGCTTGGGGATCGCTCGGGTTTTCGCTAGCCTCGGTGCCGCTGCACTTGTCGAGGGCGGTCAAACCATGAACCCGAGCACCGAAGAGATCCTTCACTCCTTTGAGAACCTACCAACCGACAAGGTTATCATCCTCCCAAATAATAAGAACATCATCATGGCCGCGAAACAAGCCACCGAATTGACCGTAAAGAATGTCGCAGTCATCCCCTCCGTATCTATTCCGCAGGGGATATGTGCGATGTTTGCGTTAGATCGAGAAGGCTCATTCGAGAATGCTGTTGAGGCGATGAATTCCTCGCTCAATGACATTCAATCCGCTGAATTGACCATTGCCACTCGTACGGTTGAAATTGACGATGTGCAAGTTCAACAAGGGCAGGTCATTTGCCTTCTCGATGGACACCTCGCATGCGCCGGGGACGACATAGAAAAAGTGCTAATGGAAACGCTTAAAAAAGCGAATGTGGAGCAATCAGAACTCATCACACTTTACTACGGAGCAGATCTCACATCCATGCAAGCCGACCAATTCGCCGATAATCTGCGTCAGCGGTGGCCTGAACAAGAAGTTGAGGTCATCGAAGGGGGCCAACATCACTATCATCTGATTGTGTCCATCGAGTAGCCATGACCCCGGTACGCATTGTAACCGACAGCAGCACACGATTTACCACTCCTAGCATTCCCAATCGGTATCCGATCACATTAGCCCCGATAACGGTACGGTGTGGCGCCATATCCATTCAAGATGATACTGAAACCGACTTGGTGAGAATGCAGGATTTAGCTGAGGCCAGTAAAAGTTTCCCACAAACCGAGGTGCCCTCCCCGGGCGATATCATAAACATCTACTCTCAACTCCAATCTGGAACGGATCAAATCCTGTCCATCCACACATCCTCAGGATTGAACGAGATGGTGACCAATGCCAACGTGGCCAGCCAGCATTTCCTCGGTCGAGTAGATATCCAAGTTATCGATTCACAATCCGCGTCCATTGGGCTCGGCTGGCTCGTACAAGCGGCAGCTGAAGCCGCTTTGCGGGGAGAAACACTTGAATCAATCGTACGTATCGTTCGCGGTATGATCCCCCGTTTATACATGGTTTTTTTTCTCGATGACCTAACCTATCTGGAACATAACGGACTCATCAGCCGCTCTCAAGCCATCCTAGGAAATATGCTTGGGGTTATTCCCTTCCTGACCATGGAAGATGGGCGAATGATCCCGATGGAAAAGGTCCGCTCAAGACCAAGAGCCATCGAGAAACTTATCGAATTTGTAGGCGAGTTTTCATCAGTCGAACATCTGGCTATTCTACAAAGCTCCAAACGACCTACTCAAGAAAGTTTGTCAATGATGGATCGTTTACGCAGTTACCATCCGAGGACACCCATTCAAACGGTATGTTATGGACCTTCCCTCTCGACTTTCATCGGTTTTAATAGTCTTGGTGTAGCTGTAATGGAAGCTGAAGAAGGAACTTTATAAGATGACCAAACCATCAGTCGCCATCGTCACCGATAGCATTGCTGATATACCTACCGATCAAGTAGAGGAATTAAATATAACCGTAGTGCCTGCAATTCTGATCATTGAAGGTCAGACTTATGTCGATGGAGAGGAGATCTCACGGGAAGAGTTTTACCAACGAATGCCAACCTTTTCCGAGCCTGCAACAACTGCTATTCCTTCCTCGATGGCCTTCGATGAAAGGTATCGCAGGTTATTGGACTCAGGTTATGAGCGTATTCTCTCCATTCATGTAGCCTCTCAATTAAGTGGTATGATCAACGCGGCCAGCCAAGCGGCTCAAGCCTACGACGATCGAGTCCGGATCTTCGATAGCAAATCGCTGACCCTGGGACTTGGATTTCAGGTGCTGGAAGCAGCCGAAGCCTCCTTGCGAGGCGAGTCTCTCGATTCTATCCTCGAGATCGTCCGGTCGGCTCGTGAGAGGGTTCGCTTGGTGGCTCTCATAGATACGCTTGAGTATTTAAAACGTAGTGGAAGGATAAGTTGGCTTCGGGCAAGTTTGGGTGATCTACTGCAGATGAAATTACTGGTTAGTGTTCTCGATGGCGAAGTAGTAAGGCTCGGTATTACGCGAACGCACAAGAAAGGGATCGTTCAACTCCTTTCACATGTAAAATCTTGGGGTTCGCTTGAACGGCTTGCAGTTCTGCACTCAGGAATTCCTGAAAAAGCATCTGCATTTGTTGATAAAGTCCGTCATCTTACATCGAATCCACCTTTAATTGTCGATGTCACAACATTAATCGGAACTCATGTTGGCCCTAAGGCCATCGGTCTCGCTGGACTATGTAAGTAGCCCCTGGCACATTTCTGCCTTCCCACTTATAGTTAATCTGATGAATCCAGCCTTAGAAAAACTGACAAAATTTTTACACTTGGAAACAGATCGTGGTTACGATAACCGTGCTGTCGTTGGCGGGCTTCAAAATATGCTGGAGCCCTGGGAAGCCGAGGCACGGGCGACAGGTTTGCCAGACAAAACTGTTGAGGTAGTACGGTCCCATCTAGAAGATTACGCACAACTCTCTGTAGACTCACGGCGAGATGTCCTGGATGATTTAAAGGCGCAACTCAAAGCAGATTTCCCCGAGCTTGAAATTAAAGGGCTCCCGGAAATAAAGCTAGAAATCGATGTGCCCAGTGAACCATCCAGTGATGAGGATCGACGGCCAGAAGAAGCCGTTGTCGCTGTGGAACCTACAAAAGATGCAGCAGGGAAGATAGAGGTTCTTGACCAGGTTGATAAACCAACCGCAGTGCCCACCACCGAGCTGGAGACAGTGGAAGTTGAGGAGCCTGAAAAGGATGTTCCGCCACCGGAACCACCTGCTGCGCTGGAAGCACCCTTAACAACCATCGCTGGTATCGGACCAAAATCGGCAAAAACCCTTCGAAAGTTGAACCTCGAGACATTAGGCGATCTCCTGTGGCATCTCCCTCGTCGATATGATGATTACTCCCAATTGAAGACAATTAATCGACTTTGGTATGGCGAAGAAGTCACAGTGATCGGTACGGTAGAGGATATTCAAGTCCGCAGTGTCCGTAGCGGTCGCATGAAACTCGTCGAAGCCGTAATCAGCGATGGGTCCGGTTCTCTCCGAGCGACATGGTTCAACCAACCTTGGATCGCTGATAAACTTCGTTCTGGTCGTCCAATAGTGCTGTCTGGGAAAGTGGATCAGTACCTCGGACGATTAACGATGAACAATCCGGAGTGGGAAGCTCTGGATCGCAAACAACTGCACACCAATCGCATCGTGCCTGTCTACCCACTCACAGCAGGCGTGACCTCGAAATGGCTGCGCCGTGTTATCCATTCTGTCGTCATGCGCCTGGCACCCCGGGTTCCCGATCCACTACCTCAATCCGTTCTTCAATCTGCAGATCTCGTTCCACTTAACGTCGCCTTGCAACAGATCCATTTCCCTGATGACAATGAGCAGCTTCGTAAAGCTCAGCACCGTTTAGCGTTTGATGAGATGTTCTTTCTCCAGCTTGGCGTTTTACGTCAGAAGAATGAGTGGGATCAATTGGAATGTCCTCCTCTCCAAGTAGATGATGAATGGGTTACAAACTTCACGAATGCCCTTCCGTATACGCTTACCCTCGCACAACAGAAGGCACTATCGGATGTACGCAAGGATTTAGCTGCCCCCCACCCAATGAATCGACTTCTACAGGGTGATGTCGGGTCAGGCAAAACGGTCATCGCTGCTGCAGCTATTGGCATCACGACCTCAGATGGTTCCCAGTCGGCGTTTATGGCGCCCACAAGTATCCTGGCGGAACAGCATTACCAAACAATGTTGGACTTGCTCCCTTCTTCGTCTGGGATTCCAGCGGAGAAGATTCGACTTTTAATCGGTGCAACACCTGAATCAGAGAAAAAAACGATCCGAGAGGGCTTGGCAGAGGGCTCCATTTCAGTCGTAATAGGAACTCACGCCTTACTCGAGGATCCAATCCTCTTCCATCGACTGGGCCTTGTAGTAATTGATGAACAACACCGGTTTGGGGTAGAACAACGAGCCACCCTACGTGAGAAAGGTGAGAATCCAAATTTAATCGTTATGACAGCGACCCCCATCCCACGTTCACTTGCACTTACGATCTATGGAGATCTAGATCTAACCGTGATCGATGAGATGCCCCCAGGTCGATTAGCGATTGAAACGAGGGTTCTTGCACCAGTTGAGCGGTCCCGAGCTCACCGTTTCGTTATCAGTCAGCTGGAAGAGGGACACCAAGCGTTTATCATCTACCCTCTGGTTGAAGGCTCAGAGAAGATACAAGCAAAGGCAGCGGTTGAAGAGCACCAACATTTACAGGAGGAAGTGTTCACCGAGTACAATCTGGGCTTACTTCATGGTCGAATGCGTCAAAGTGAGAAAGAGACCATTATGGCGGGATTCCGCGCTGGCGAGTATCATGTGTTGGTTTCCACCTCAGTAGTTGAAGTGGGGGTTGATATTCCAAACGCAACGGTGATGATTATTGAGGGAGCGAATCGTTTTGGACTCGCTCAACTCCACCAATTCCGTGGACGGATTGGGCGCAGCGAGCACAAATCCTATTGCCTGCTTATTCCAGCCAGTGAAGATACGGCTGATAATGAGCGCTTATCTGCCATGGAATCTACAAACGACGGATTTATATTAGCCGATCTAGATTTGAAGCATCGCGGTCCGGGTGATTTCCTAGGCACACGTCAGCACGGCTTTGCAGAGCTTCACACGGCTCGCTTGACGGATGTGAAATTAATAGAAAAAGCGCGTAAAGAAGCCACACGAATATTTAAGGATGATCCACTTCTCGAACGTGATGAACACACATCGATGGTTCAAGAGATGAATCGTTTCTGGACGACAGGAAAAGGAGAGATCAGTTGAAGGTTCGAGCCGTTTTCCCGGGCACTTTTGACCCAATCCACTATGGACACATAGATATCGCCCTAAGAGCTGTGCGGCTGTTCGATGAACTCATCATCGCAGTCTACGATAAACCTCAGAAGAGCTTGCTATTTTCGCCTGAGGAGCGTCTTGAGCTTGTGAACCAGACCTTTGCTGACAATGATCGCATAAAAGCCACTCAGTTTAGCGGATTGATCGTTAATTATTGCCGTGAGGTGAACGCCCAAGTAATTGTACGTGGACTGCGGGTGTTCTCCGATTTCGAACATGAGTTTCGTATGGCTTTGGCGAACCACAGGTTGGCGCCTGAGATCGATGTCATCGCTCTCATCACAAGCGAAGAACACAGCTTTCTTACTGGAAGCACCGTGAAAGAAATCGCTTTACTTGGCGGTGATGTCAGCAGCCTTGTGCCAGCTCATGTTGCCAAGATGCTCACCGCACGTTTTAAAGAACTTGGCGAAGATGGACCGAACATGTTCCCCATGACCTCGCTCAGGGATTAAAAACCTGAGTTGACCATAATCCCGGTCTGGTGTACGCTTCGGTCTAAACCTTGCACCCATCATAGGCGGTCCTATAGACTTCATTGGTGGACCGGAGGTAAATATGGACATCCTGCACCTGGTGGATCGTCTGGAAGAGCTTTTTAACGAGAGTCGCTTGATCCCTCTCACCCACAATGTGATTGTGGATGAGGATCGTATGTTGGAGATCATCGACCAAATGCGTATTTCGATCCCTGAGGAAGTAAAGAAAGCTCAGCAAGTTCTCGCTCAGCGAGATCGAGTATTAGCGCAATCCCAAGAAGAAGCCAACCGAACGATAGCCCTTGCGAAGAAAAAAGGGGAAGAATTCGTATCGAGAGACGCCATTGTGGAGGCAGCTCAAGCTAGAGCCGAGCAGATCATCGATCAAGCTCGTGCGGATGCAGAAGCTGTCCGCCGAGACGCGGATGACTATATCATCGAAACCCTTGGTTCTTTAGAAGCTGAGCTCACTCGGTTGATCAATCAGGCTCGCAATGGAATAGCAAAATTAACCGCTGAAAAACAAATCCTACTTCAAACTGAGCCAGAAGCCTTAACAAACCCAGAACCAGAAGTAGAAGAGGTCGAAGAAGTAGAATAATAAGAATGGATTGATATACCTCAGGACAATAAGAATTGAAGGGGCGATAGGTACTATCGCCCCTTTTTCATTCCTATAGACTTCTAGATTCGATGGTAATACTCGCGAGTTTCTATATGATTTCAAACCAACAAACAACTAGCAAATGAATACCTGATCTAGCTACTGCGTAAAGACTTGATAAAACCCGCTATGAAGTTAATCCTTGGTACATCCTCCATATATGATTCGTAATCATTACCGAAGAGTTCGGTATTCCTTCGTTCTCCTTGAAGAATATACAAATAAACAATAGCGATATTTATTGATGAGATTATCAGCGTGAGCCAGTGTGGAATGAAAAACACCCAAGATAAAAATGCCAAGATTGCGCCTACATACATCGGGTGCCGAACAATGCCATAGATGCCCCAATCAATGAGCCCTTTTCCTCGATTGCTGATCAGTGTGTAGGTAGAGATAGCAATCAAAAACATTCCTATCACCAATAATATCCATCCGATGTATTTATAAAGCGGCGAAGGAAGAGAGACATCAATGACATTCCCCAAGAAAAAGAATGCGGCTATTGAAAGTCCATTGATGAGATATCCCAGATTTTCCAAGACTTTATATTTCATCTCAGAAACCTCTTCCTATAAGTTCTTCAAAGGCAATATATTTCTGAGCCGCATGATAGCTTTTAACCAAGGCACTGGGGTTCGCCCTAGACAAAATCTCTAAAATCCCATTAGACGTCCTAACAACTGTTGCACGAACCATAAGAAGAGTGGCAAGAATACTGCTGCAAGAAAACCTCGAAAGGTGCTCGGCGCCCAAGGCCAGGTTGGAATGCTTTCAAGGAGTGTTTTCTCTTTAAGCATGATATCGATGCTGATACTTTGTGACTGTATTTGCTCTATTTTGTTAGACTTAACATCATTACGAACCTTTTCAAATGCATCCTTCATTTCCGTGTTCACTCTTTTTACTAAGCGGTTTTTCTCCTCTCGCAACCGGCGGTTGATTTCGGTCAAAGGTAGAACGAACACCGCCAGCGCCAATAATAAGAATGACAGGTAAAAGATAATATGAAGTGTGCTTTCAATGTGCTGGGGCACAAGGATAAAGCTGGTCAAGAAAGCGATCACTAGTATTGCGATCCCCATAGATGCAGTTAATCTTGAGAGCCCATAGAGTGAGTGGAGGTTATAGATATCAACCCTAATTTTTTTTGCTATGACTGTATTTACTACACGCAGCTGCCGAATGATCGCATAACAAGAAACAAATGTCATGGCGTGTGTGAGTCCCCAGATGAAAAAGAGAAATTCAGGAAAAGTGTAGTTAACTTCTGGTGAAATAGGGCGAACAGTTTCAGCGAAAAGCAAGCCAAACAAGAAACCGAGGATAGGTAAAATGAGTGGTGGGGATGCTGGGGTCATCATGAATTCATAGGACAAGCTTTTGAATCCTTCATCATCTAAATCCATTTGTGGACGGATTTCATCCAGCGTCTGACGGGCAATTTGTGGATTCACATGACCAAAATAATACAATTGTTCAATTAGCCAGATCCAGCTCAAGGCCAAAAAGATGTTGAATTGACCAACCTCCAAAACCCCTTTCCCCCAAGCAAACAAATGCTGTGAAGCACCCCCCGCGAAAAGGATTAAAAGATAAAACATCCAAGCTGGAATCGGCAGCTTATTAACCCAGGAAAAAAAGCGGAGGAGCCAGTTTGGTTTGAAAGGTATAGCTAAGGCTTCTTCCTTCATGATCCTGATTAATCCTCCTCGGTGGCCGCACTATACAACCATTTTTCTGTTCTATATTCCGGTGGAAATACTGCGCGGAAATGCTTTCTCAATCCCTAGACAAAATACAGCATAGTCCATTTCGGTATGCATTTCAACAATAAAAGGTTGTCAAATAACAGGACACCCCGTGCTAAGTGGGACAGGCTGAGGGTTCCCTAATAGAATAGCCCTTTTCAATTAAAACCATCTCATCTAGTCAACAAGGTATAAGGGCTTCGAGTTGAGCGATCTTGTGCTGATAGATAAGTGAGACTTAGCGTGATATCGAAGTGTCAGTTCACGCGAATACTGAGACGAATTACTTTCGAGATGTTCTGATATCTCTTTCAACGAGCGTATAAATGCTCGTGCAATCAGACGCTATAGTCATCATAGATCAACGATTCTAAACGCTAATCGATCTCAGTAGGATCTGAAGTCTTGATTTGATGACCTAAAGATCTCAGCACCTAGATAGATGCCTTCTGAGGTGCCGTAAAATTCATCACCATTATTCTTGGTGCAGCGGGTATTTTCCTATTTCTTCCACAGCATCAACCATGGCTAGCACATTCTCGGGGGGCACATCTTCCATTACAGTGTGAACAGATGCCACCATATAACCACCTCCAGGTCCGAGAATCTGCATTACTCTGCGAACTTCCTGGCGTACTTCTTCGGGTGTGCCATAGGGTAGTATTCGGTGAGTATCGATCCCGCCACAAAAAACTAGATTCTTACCATAGAATTTTTTCAATCCCTGAAGATCACTCATTTTGCCAGCTGATGTTTGAATAGGATTGAGAATATCAACACCAATCTCAATGAAATCATCAATGAGGTCGAATATGTCACCATCTGAATGAAAGAATACTTTAGCCTTGGTGTGTTTTTTAATGAATTGTATATAGTCCGCGTGGAGTGGTTTTAGGATCTCTCTATACATTTTAGGAGATATCATCAAACGATCATGCGTTCCCAAATCGTCACCTATTTTGATGATATCGACATTGTCTCCTAATTCTTTGAGAAAAGGACCCATGAGTGATTTACATACCTCGGTTATCTTATGCAAGAGTGCTTTGGCAAATTCTGGGTACATGACACTATTCATTAAGAAGACATCCATGCCCTGCATAGCATGGGCACGCTCAAATGGGAATAAGAGCCAAGGTGTAGCCATAATGGCATACTCGTTTTGATCAGCCAGGTGTCGGGCTGTTTCTTTAACATGAGCGATACGGGTTGGGTCACTCATATCCGGCCAGCCAGGATAAGCCTCAATCTCTTCGATGGTGGTTGCTTCGGATAGAGGGTGAATCCCTGGAAACCACACACCAGGCTCGATTTCGGTTTGCCCACTGCCCCAGGAATCAATGAAAGGGCTGTGCGGTTCGCGTTCTTGATTACGCTTCAACGTTTCTAGAGGATGGCTGTCCCTGACCCCGCGCACATCACTATGTAAACGCTGCATGGTAGCTTCATCAATTTCCGCCGTACCCAATTCGGGCCATCCGTAAATATAATTGTCAGGTGCTTCAATACCGACCAATTCCTTTATGCCCTGGTAGGTTTTCATTTTAATTCCCGTTGCATTACTGACCCCGATCACAATGGGGACTCGGTCAGGCTCTTCATGATTGATAGCAGAGAGTACGCGTTCACGAGGTGTCAGCGCCATTTCATGACCTCCTGATTACCGGGCTCGTACTAAACCCTCGAGTCGAAGATAAAACCCCGAAGTAATAATCTCACAACAGGGGCACGATTCTCCGATTTAAATTCGTAAAATCTAGAGCCGCAAATTGTTGTTGTTACGATATTCAAAGCGTCTCAGATGTCTGCAGGGTAACTTATATTCAACTCGCACACTTTTTCAATTAGCCGGATTGCTCGGCGTAGAGTGTCTTGGATTCCTCTTCTGTTAAATCCTGTACTCTGGCGACCACACTTTCCATGAACGCTCGGAACAATGGATGAGGTTTATTGGGTCGTGAAAGGAATTCAGGATGAAACTGACATCCGACCATGAAGGGGTGATTGGCAAACTCCACAATCTCGACCAGCCGGTCATCGGGTGAAAGACCGGAGAAAACCATCCCGTTCTCTCCCATGATCTCACGATAGGTGTTTTTGAACTCATATCGATGGCGATGGCGTTCCTGAACGAGTTCTTGGTTATATGCTTCTGCAACGATTGTCCCAGGGACCAACTTACATGGATAGAGACCTAATCGCATTGTCCCCCCCATCTCAGTGATGCTACCCTGTTCGGGCAGCAGATCGATCACGGGATGCGATGTGCTCCGATTAAATTCGGTGGAGTTGACGCTCTCTGAACCTAATACATGTCGACCAAATTCAATGACCATAACCTGCATCCCTAAGCACAATCCCAGATACGGAACCTGATTTTGGCGAGCGAATCGGGCGGCAGCAATCTTTCCCTCGATCCCTCGAGAGCCAAACCCTCCTGGAACGATGATGCCATGTACTGACTCAAGGTCTTTCCAACCCTTATCGTTTTCTAAATCTGTGGAGTGCAGCCAAACGACCTCGGTTTCTATCCCCACGGCTAAGGTCGCGTGTTGTAATGCCTGACATACACTCATGTACGCGTCTTGGAGTTCTACATACTTGCCGACCAGCGCGATACGCACTTTAGGTTTATCGGTCTCAACCGCCGCGATCAGCTTTTCCCACTCCGACCAATCCGGTGCGCATCGTCGGATGAGTCCCAAACGACTGAGGGAGATTTCGCCCAATCCCTCATGCTCCAAAACGAGTGGTACCTCATAGAGGATTTTGCATGTTGTAAGAGGGATGACCTCCCGTGGTTCAACGTCACAAAATAAAGCGATCTTCTCCCGCAGTTCTTCAGGAATTGGATAGTCCGATCGAGCGATGATGACATCTGGTTGAATGCCGATCGACCGCAATTCACGCACAGAGTGCTGTGTGGGCTTGGTTTTCAACTCCCCTGTCGCTCCGATATGAGGTAACCAAGTTACATGGACATACATCGTATTCTCACGCCCAATATCTGAACGCATCTGACGCAAAGCCTCTAGGAAGGGCAGGGATTCGATATCTCCAACGGTTCCACCAACTTCAACGATCACGACTTCGGCCTTCATCGTCTGTGGAACGAGACCGATCCTTCGTTTGATCTCGTTCGTGATATGCGGGATGACTTGGATCGTCCCACCGAGGAAGTCGCCCCGCCTCTCCTGGGAGATCACCTCCGAATAGATCTGACCCGTTGTCACGTTACACACAGCGGTCAGGCTTGTATCAATAAAACGTTCATAATGACCTAAATCGAGGTCGGTCTCCGATCCATCATCCAGGACAAAGACCTCACCGTGCTGATAGGGACTCATGGTTCCCGGATCGACATTGATATAGGGGTCCAGTTTCTGAATCGAGACATCAAAACCCCGTTCTTTCAACAGCTTACCGATCGCTGCTGCTGTTACCCCCTTCCCCGCAGAACTGACAACTCCACCCGTGACAAATATGTATTTACTCATCTCAACCTCCAGTGAGGAGACTTTATCTTGCCTATAAAGGGCTGTGGGGAGGGCCGTCTACCGGCGACCTCCCCACATCATTTCAGGACAAAATCCTATGAGTTATCTGCGGTATTTTCATCAACCCACCAAATGCACTAAATCCTCCGCGGCCCGCCGCATCTCTAAGAAAACCAACCCAAGCTTGGCCTTGTTTCTTGCTAAAACGGTAAGAACTGATTCCTCTCCAATGGATGTCAGCAGAACGTATCCCTCATGACCATGAATATAGACTTCGTGTAAATCCCCCCGTCCCAGTTCACCAGCAATTCGCTCGCCGAGGCTGAGCATCGCCGCTGACATAGCTGAGACACGGTCTTCCTCAAGCTCCGCGGGGAGAGCAGAAGCCATGGTTAAACCATCCATACTGACTACCGCAGAGGCTTCGATGTCCGGCGTACGGGCTTGTAAATCACGTAGCCGGTCGACCATCATATCGGTGCGTGATCTCTCCATCGATGGTATTTTCCACGCTAAAAACAGAACGGTTGAAGTCTATCATAGCCGATATAAGAGAGCAAGTTTAGAGGTAATTAGAGCCATGAGTTTACTGAAACTACAATCTCAAGGAGATGAGGGGGACCTCTGGTTTATTCCTCCGGCAAAAGACCCGTTGGTACGTCTACAATTATTTTCGCGCTCTCTAAATCCACCTTCAGGATGACGTCCTTAATCGCCGGGAGGAGGATTTCCTCTCCGCGCTCATCCTTTACCATGTAGATGTCATTCGCACCCGTTTCTAGGATCTCCACGATGGTACCAAGGAAATCGCCTTCGCTCGTGAATACGGGTAGATCAAGTATCTGCCAGTGGTAGTAAACTCCCTCTTGAAGCGGCTTCGCCTGTTCGAACCGGATACGCACCACTTCGCCCCGCAACATTTCAGCCGCGTTTCGATCCTCACAGCCTTCAATCGACAACAAATAGCGCGAGTGGTGGGGCCTGATCGCAGAAACGATCACAGGATTATGCTCAGATCCAAGCTGGATTTCAGTCGAAGGTTCTAGAATATGTACTAGCTCAGAGAAAGGCTCTAGGACCAACTCCCCCTTAAGCCCATGAGGACGAACGATACGCCCGACGTCCAAGAATTCCGGGGGGCGTCGGGCTTGTTGATCTTCTGATCTGGGCGAATTCATTCTCGCTCAATAATATCAAGACTTGACCGGACACCCTGACGGGAAGCCGCCACACGTAAAAGCGTTCGCATCGCGCTCGCCACGCGACCATTACGTCCAATAACCCGCCCCATATCCTCTTCAGCGACACTTAACAACAAAAGCACATCTTTTCGCCGGCTACGTTCTGTGACGACGACCTCCGTTGGATCATCCACAAGCGATTTGGCGATGAACTCGATTAATGACTTCATGATCACCTTACACTTCGAAAACTAATGCGCTGTAACGAGTGAAACCAGGACACAACCTTCACAGAACCACAGATCAAATTGGCGCCCAATCCACAGACTGTAACCAATTTCAATGAGAATACGTTATCTGTTTTCTATTCTTCTCCATCGTCTGAGGTATCAGCCTTGGCTTCTTCGACCTCGGCCTCTACTTCTTCCTCAGTTTCAGCCTTGGTTTCCTCGACCTCGGCCTCGGTCTCCGCCTCTTCGTCCGTTTCAACCTCTGCTTCAACGGTATCTTCAGCAGAAACGGCCTCGACAGGCTCATCCTCAGGAGTCTCCTCAGATGTCTCTTCCTCTAAGATCTCCGCGGCGGCGTCTGCTTCTACTGGCTCAGCAGCCTCTTCCCCCTCCACGATCTCCTCCTTAGCTTCCTCCTCACTAAGTGCAGGGGAGATTTCTTCGGCTTCTGGTTCCTCTTCAATAGCAGCTTCCGCTTCTATCGGAGCTTCTGCAACAGTCTCTTCTTTCTTTTTTGGCTTCTTCTTCGCGGCGCGTTTCTGGACCAGATCGTCCCTCCGTGTTCGAGGGTCTACATCAGGGTAAGCCTCTTCAGCCTCTTTCAAAAGGGTGTCGATGTCCTCTCCACTCTTATAGCGCTCCCAGCGTTCCCAGGCTCCATGTGGCTTGAGGACTTTCACGACTGCGTCAGATGGCTGTGCGCCATGTTTCAGCCAATGAAAGAGCCGTGCTTCGTCAATTTTGACCGTCGATGGCTCAGTTCGTGGGTTATAAAATCCCAGATTCTCAAGGAAGCGACCATCCCGCGGGCTCTCCTTGTCTGCAGCAACGATACGATAACTTGCTTGATGTCGGGCACCAACCCGACGTAATCTTATCCGAACCATGTTCCTTCCTTCTCTCCTATCTTTGTAGTAATTTTTTTCATCGTGCGAGGCTTCTGAGGGTCCCCGGAAGAAGGGTATACAAAGCCTCAATAATATCGATCAACGCAGATTGAAGGGTAGTCCCGT
Organism: Anaerolineaceae bacterium; assembly: GCA_020350285.1. Classification (GTDB taxonomy): domain Bacteria; phylum Chloroflexota; class Anaerolineae; order Anaerolineales; family E44-bin32; genus DUEZ01. Next base: position 1,655,527 of record CP070708.1, on the reverse strand, counting down.
CAAACCACGCTTACCTGCTTTTTTGAACATCCTCCGCATTTGTTTAAACTGCTTTATTAGCTGGTTAACTTCCTGTACAGTTGTGCCAGAACCTGAAGCTATACGTCTCTTACGACTCGCGTTAAGAAGCTCAGGTTTTCTACGCTCAACGAGTGTCATCGATTGAATTATAGCCTGAGTCCGGATCAGTTGGCGTTCTGCAACATCACCATCTTGCTGCATTGCAGCACCACCAAGGCCTGCCGGAAGCATCTCAAGTAATTTGCCAAGCGGTCCCATACTCCGCATCATTTCTAACTGTTGTGCGAAATCTTCCAGTGTGAACTCGCCCTCTAGCAGACGAGCAGTTTGTTGACCTGCTTGTTCAATATCGAGTGTGCTTTCAGCCTTCTCAAATAAACCCCTGAGGTCACCCATTCCAAGGATGCGTGATGCGAGTCGTTGGGGGTCAAAGGACTCTAGGGCGTCTCTCGCCTCACCAGTTCCGATGAACTTGATCGGTACGCCTGTAACTACTCTCATCGAAATGGCCGCTCCGCCTCGAGCATCACCGTCCATTTTGCTTAGGATCATCCCCGTGAGATCCAAAGGTTCTTGGAATCCTTGTGCAATACGAAGGGCTTCCTGTCCAGTCATAGCGTCAGCGACAAGCAGTATCTCTACTGGGCTGATCGCATCTCGTATTTCCCTCAATTCGTCCATCATCGCTTGATCGAGTTGCGATCGTCCGGCAGTGTCCAGGATCAGCACACTAGCGCCGCCTTTAACGGCCTCCGTTTTACCAACCAAACATAAATCCGGCGGTGAAAGCTCAGGATCAAAGAATACCGGTACGCCGATTTCATCCCCGAGTACTTTCAGTTGTTCAGCTGCCGCTGGACGACGTGGATCAGCCGCCACCATCCAGACGCGTTCGCCGCGACCCCGCAACCAGCGAGCTAACTTTGCCGCGGTGGTGGTTTTACCTGAGCCCTGAAGGCCAACCAACATAATTGCACGTGGTTTCTCGCCAACAAGCGTGAGAGGCGCGGGTGCACCTAGGGTCCTAATCAACTCGCGGTTCAGGATTCCTACCACTTGTTGAGCAGGGTTCAAGGCTCGTGAAACCTCTTCGCCAAGCGCCTCCTCACGAACGGTTTCCAAGAAACCTTTGACCACTTGATAGTGGACATCTGCCTCCAACAGGGCCAGACGAATTTCACTTAAAGCGCTATCGACGTCTGCTGGGCGTAATTTCCCTCGACGGCTAAGGTTTCGAAAAACTCCGTGTAGTCGATCTGTTAGTGTCTCAAACATCTTCATAGCCCATTGGTGACACACAAGCCGCCGAGCGGTCTTCCTTGTGCTAGCGACCGTCCGGCGGATTGCATATCGCACAATGCTGAAAGGCACGAGCATTGTAGCCTTGAATGAAAAGTGGGTCAAGGGAAGGTCTAGCAAACATAAGGAACGAGATTTAAGGCGCGAATCCCGTTCCAAGAAATGTTCAACCCTTCCTTAGGTGATGTACTTGTCGATAAATATAGACAGCTTGGAGCGAGTCTCTGGGGGAACTTTCTCTGGGCTTGTGATAAAGGTATCCTTCAAAGCTTCTCTGCAATCACAGCTGCGTTCATCTGTTAAGGATGACACCAGCTGGGCGATTGTATTTTGAGCTAATTGAGTGTTCGCTTTTAGAACGCGTATGACCATCTCCACCGTAACAGCTTCCTCCGATAGGTGCCAAACATCATAATCCGTAACATGTGCCATCACGGCATAGCACATCTCCGCTTCACGAGCCAAAAAAGCCTCCGGTGAAGAGGTCATGCCGATGATGGACATCCCCCATGCTCGGTATGTATTGGATTCAGCTCGTGTCGAAAAGCGGGGGCCTTCTATCGTAATGAACGCACCACCATTGTGAACAGTCCCTTCAGCAGCTGTGACGCTTTTGGATAGAAGTTCAGATAAATCCATACAAAACGGGTCGCCCACACTGATATGGCTGACAAGCCCTTCACCAAAAAAGGAACGTTCACGACGGTGGGTTCGGTCGAACAATTGATCAGGCACAACAATATCGCCTGGAGCATAATCTTCTCTTAAGGATCCGCAAGCGCTTACCGAGATGATGCGGTCGATCCCTAAGGATTTCAAGGCGTAGATATTGGCTTGATAGTTGATTTCAGAGGGGGATAGCACATGGCCAATCCCATGTCGAGCCAGAAAGGCAATCCGTTGCCTACCAAGATCACCCATGATCACCGGCGAACTCGGCTTTCCGAAAGGTGTATCGATCTGGTGTGAATCGACATTTTCCAGGTCCTCTATGCTATACAGCCCAGAGCCTCCGATCACACCTAGAATAGGCTTCTGCTCCATTCTGCCTCCTATGAGCTGAAGATGCGTTATCTTAGCATAGGTATGAAGGCTTGTCATGAACCCATAGATCGCTCTCAAGCACGAGGGATATATATGTGAATGGAGTATCTGAGGAGGAGACTCCCCCTCCCTTACTCGTTTAGATCAAAGGTCCTTGTATTCTCTTGAGGAATTGTCTTCAGATTCAAGGGGGTAACTTTGTGACGATCTGAGGGAGGTTTGAATGGGGGCGCATAAGGTGGGGTTACTTCAGGGGGGCCACCTGGGTCTTCACCATAAATCAGTTGGACCCTGGCTATTGATATGACATCACCAGGACGGAGGCGGTGTCGTTTAACCCGACGGCGATTAACAAGTGTGCCTGCTGTCGACTTGAGATCTTCGATGATGAAGCCGTTCTCCGATGATTTCAGTTGAGCATGTCGCCTCGATACATGTGGGTCATTGAGGATTAAGTCATTGTTAGGAAGACGCCCGATAGTGACGAGGTCTTTATCGAGGGGATAATGACGCTTGCCTTCCACGACTAAAAATGCATTCAGCGGTGGTTGTTCAGCGGTTTCTACCGCAGGCACTTTTTGCTCGTCCGTGAACTCGAGGGGATCACTACTATGCCATGCGATTACACGGATTTCCCCCATGGATAATGTGGGATCTGTAGCGAGTGTGATATGCGGTTCCTTTGCTATGAGGAACCCGATTTCTTTCAAGACCTCATGAAGATCGGAAGCCAATTGGTTTTGCACTTCAGGTGGTGAACTTTGAAGCTCCCCCGTCTCGCGTGGATGAATGCTCAGGGTATATTGATCAGGTGCAAAATCACGACCTGCTTTATCCTTGCGAGAGCACTCAATGATTTCCTTAGCTAGATGGCGAGACACTACACTCGCGGAGAAGGTATGCCAAGGGAGTTGTTCTAAGCTACTCCGGAGAGAATCCTTTAATGCTGCTTCCAGCACAGCTAAACGATCTTCCATACCACAAATTATACGATTCTATTGAAGAACGACAAGCGTGAATCCGTACTATACTGGTGGTATGAAAGGACAAAGGTTCGAAGAGATTGAACATACTGCCGATACGGCATTACGAATCCGAGGCGAGAACCTCGAAGGATTATTCTGTAACGCTGCGATTGGAATGCTGAAATTAGCTGGAATTGAACCACTTGCAGGCCCGAGCCGGAAGCGTCGAATCAAACTCCAAGCGTCCGATGACGAAAGCCTGCTTGTCGCCTGGTTAGAGGAGCTTTTATTCTTGATAGAGATGAACGAGGTCACCTTTACAGAGTTTGATCTTACAGTGGAGGGTAATACAAACTTGACAGCGGAGGTTCATGAAGCCCCAATAGGCATGATCAAGACACATATCAAAGCTGTGACATATCATAATCTCAAAATCACACAGGTAGATGACGGATTTGAGGTTACGGTGGTTTTCGATGTTTGAATGGGAGGTGTGAGATGATCCGAAAACAAGATTTCCGTCAAATTGGCCCAGTTCTTTGGGAAATTCCTACCACCTTCAGAGAGGATATGCGCGTCCCTGTTCGTGTGTTTGCAGATGATCGAATGCTAGAGGCAGCTCTGAGTGACCGGTCAATCCAGCAAGCAGTGAACGCGTCAACCTTGCCTGGGCTTGTGAGTCACGTCAGCGTGATGCCGGATGTACATCAAGGGTATGGTTTTCCTATCGGAGGTGTGGCAGCAACACGATTACCAGATGGCGTGATTTCCCCTGGTGGAATTGGTTATGATATCAACTGTGGAGTGAGATTACTGGCCAGCAATATCTCAGAAGAGGAAGTTACACCTCACATGGCAGACCTTGCCAGTGCTCTTTACGCAAACTGCCCTAGTGGTGTTGGGGTAAAGGGCAGCATTCGGCTTAGTGCTAAACAATTGGACCAAGTGTGTCGTCTTGGCTCCGAGTGGGCGCTCAAGAATGGATATGCGCGTCCAGAAGATGTGCAGCGAACAGAAGAAGGTGGACGGATTATGGGCGCTGATCCATCGCACGTGAGTCAACGAGCCAAGCAGCGTGGTCGCCCACAATTAGGCAGCTTGGGTGCTGGCAACCACTTCATAGAGGTCGACCTTGTTGATCAGATTTTTCACCCTGAAGCCGCTCGTGCGATGGGTCTCAGCGAGGGCATGATCGCACTCCAAATTCACTGCGGCTCCCGTGGATTTGGCCATCAAGTATGTTCTGACTACGTCC
>CP070708.1:1646016-1650843 GCA_020350285.1 Anaerolineaceae bacterium | reverse complement strand
ACGCGTGAGTACCTCTCATTAGCCCTCCTCTCCCGCTATTCGCACACCCCATGGTGGGTTAAAATGAGATCGTTTGAAGGAGGGAAACATGACAGATTTCCCTGGCAAAGGTGTCGTTGCCGCTCTTAAAACCTCTCCAGAGACCATCCTCGAGGACATCGATCGGGTGATGAAACTGGCTGATTTCCAGGCCGCTCTTCCCAAAGATGTAACCACAGGTCTAAAGATCAATATCTCCTGGCAAACTTGGTATCCTGCATGTTCATCGACACCGTGGCAAATTGAAGGCGTTATACAAGCTCTAAAAAAGGCCGGCTACGATGACTTGGTGGGCGTGCACAACGATACAGTGGTCGTCGACACTCGGGTTGGCGAATTCAATAACAAACATCGCTTCGTCACCGATGCATACGATATCCCTTGCATTTACCTGTACGAAGAAGATTTCGAATGGTTTGAGTACAAACCGAAGAGACCGCTTCTTGTTCTAGACAAGGTCTATCCCCAGGGCGTTTTCATCCCCAAGGCGTTGGTCGGATTGAGCATGGTTCAGCTTCCAACGGTTAAAACCCATGTATTCACCACCATCACCGGTGCGATGAAAAACGCCTTTGGCGGTTTACTCCACCGCAACCGGCACTGGACGCATGCGGTGATCCACGACACGCTCGTCGATCTACTCATGATCCAACAAGACATCCATCCCGGGCTCTTTGCGGTCATGGATGGCACCTTCGCAGGTGATGGACCCGGTCCGCGCGCCATGCGCTGGCATCAAAAGGACATCCTGCTGGCATCCGCCGACCAGGTCGCCATCGATGCCGTATCCGCCAAGCTGCAAGGTTTCAACCCGATGGGATTGCGGTTCATTCGTAAGGCACACGAGATGGACCTCGGCGTTGGGGATCCCAACCAAATAAAGATCGTTGGCTATGACATCGAACAGGAGGAACCGTGGGGATTCGTACAAACCGACACTTTCGCCAGTCGCGGTCAGAAGGCCATTTACCATGGTCCGCTAAAGCCTCTTGAAAAGCTACTGCTGCAAAGCCCCTTGGTGCCATGGTCATATTTCGCGAGCAACTTTTACCACAACGTATTCTGGTATCCCTTCATCGGACGCAGACGCGTCGAAGCGGCGTTAAAGAACCCCTGGGGTCAGCTTTTCAAAAGCTATGGCGACGGTCAGGTAGTCATGCCTGGTATGGAACCCAAAACCGTCCTTCAAGCCGTGATTGGTTTGGCAGCTTTAGTGGCATTGACGATCGGCGGCATCAGTATGCTGCGTAAGCGCTGATGAGAAATCTCCGCCGGCGTTTGATCGCGGGGTTGATCCTAGGTTTCATCGTCATCCTGGCCCTGACATTATTGGGGGACATCCAAGAGGTGGGTGACCACCTAACCGGGTTTACTTGGCACCTGGCACCCCTCATTCTCGCCTGCACCTTGTTCAATTACACCCTACGCTTCGTCAAATGGCATTTCTATTTAACCCAGATTGGAATTCATGACCTACCATGGAGCGAAAGTGCCCGCCTATTTGTTGCAGGTTTTCCTTTAGCGGTCACGCCCGGAAAGGTGGGAGAGGCGCTTAAAGGCGTGTGGCTGAACAAGATCGCGGGGTCCCCTACCGCACGAGGGATAACAGTTGTACTCGCTGAACGCATCAGCGATGGTTTTGCGGTGCTCGCCCTCTCGACCTTGGGCGTCATCGCTTACCCAAGATATTGGCCCGCTTTCGCCATCGTACTCGGGGCTTTGTTGTCAGGTGTACTGCTCTCGCAGATCCGTCCATTGGCTCTAGCGGTGCTAGATTTGGTTGACCGCATACCCATGGCAAAACGAATCACTCACCACTTGAGAGAATTTTATGAGGGAACCTATGCCTTATTCAGGCCCCGAGCCACTTTGATAGCCGTCTGTCTTGGAACTTTCGCCTGGTTTGGTGAAGGTGTGGGGATGTACCTCGTGTTGATTGGTCTTGGTGTCCCTGGCAGTCTTGAAAACTTCTCACTCGCCGTATTTGTGCTCTCGTTCTCGACCGTCGTCGGTGCTGTCTCTGCCCTGCCGGGCGGTTTGGTCGCAGCAGAAGCCAGCATTGCAGGGATGCTTGGTTTACTGATGGGGCTTCCGACAAGCACAGCAGTCGCCGCCACCCTGCTCATACGTCTTGCGACATTATGGTTTGGTGTGACACTTGGGCTTGGGGTATGGTCGATTTCGAGGGATTTGATGTTGCTGGAAGAAAGGGATCAGGGGTTAGGGATCAGGGATTAGGGAACTGATAGGGCACCAAGTAGATTAGGCACCTGGGCACTTAGGTAGGGAGGTCATGTTCTTAGTGACACCCAGGTGCCAAGGTGCCGAAGCGCCCAAGCACCTACCTTATCCCTAACCCCTGATCCCTAATCCCTACATTTAGTCTTTACTCCGTAGATGCGGGAAGAGGATCACCTCACGGATCGACTCCTTATCCGCAAGTAACATCGTCAAACGATCGACCCCCAGGCCAAAACCCCCGTTCGGCGGCATACCATAACGCATCGCACGCAGGTAGTCCACGTCCATCGGGTGACGCTCCTGGTCATCCTCAGCGTAATCACGTCCCATCTCTTGAAAACGCAGTTCTTGATCCAGGGGATCGTTAAGCTCGGTGAAAGCGTTACACAATTCCATACCCCCTACAAAGGCCTCAAAACGTTCGACCGTATTGGGATCATCCGGTAGGCTTTTCGCCAAAGGAGAGATATCACGAGGGTAGTCATAGATAATTGTCGGTTGAATGAGCTCCGGCTCTACATAGTGAGACAGGAGGGACTCGATCAGCTTTCCGCGCGTGGATTGCTCTGCTGGATCATGCTCCAGTCCGATCATCGCTTGACGCAACGAGTCGGCAGATGAATGCTGATCGATATCAATACCGGACTTCTCAATGATCGCGTCATGAAGCGTGATTCTATCCCAGGGCGGTGAGAGATTGATCGCATGACCCTTGTACGTGATCTCCGTCGTACCAAGCACCTGCTCTGCGACATAAGCGACCATCTCTTCAGTTAAGGACATCACGTCTTTGTAATCAGCGTATGCCATGTAGAACTCAAGCATCGTGAACTCGGGATTGTGTTTCGAAGAGACACCCTCGTTGCGGAAATCACGTCCGATCTCATAAACCCGCTCAAATCCTCCAACTATAAGACGCTTTAGGTAGAGCTCAAACGAGATCCGCAAATAGAGATCCTGATGTAGTTGGTTGTGATGTGTGATGAAGGGTTGAGCAGCAGCACCACCATAAATCGGCTGCAAGATAGGTGTCTCGACCTCGATAAAACCCTTCTCATCCATGAAGCGCTGCAAAGCGCGCACGATTTTGGTCCGCAGGATGAAGATCTCACGCACATCCTGGTTGACGGCCAGATCGGCGTAACGCTGTCGATAACGCGCTTCAGGATCAGCAAAGGCACTGTAAACCACCCGTTCCCCATCGACGATCTCCTCCTTCGAGGCGGGGAGAGGTGAAAGGGATTTCGCCAACATGCGAAGATCTGTCACATGCAAGGTGATCTCTCCAGTGCGAGTTCGGAACATCGCTCCTTTAGCCTCGAGAAAATCACCCAGGTCGAAATTGTCGCTGAATAGACTCATAAATTCTTCGCCAAGATCATCGCTGCGCATATAGAGCTGAAGTCGACCCTCACCGTCCTCAATGTGTGCGAAGATCGTTTTTCCCATCTCGCGAATCGATCGTACTCGCCCCACCACCGTCGCCGCGACCTGCTCACCTTCTTCCGCATCCTCAAAAGCTTGGATCGCATCGCGAGTCGTGTGGGTGCGGGCGGTTTGGCGAGGGAATGGTTCCATCCCCATTTCTCGCAGCCGATTGAGCTTTTCCAGGCGCACTCGCTCAAGATCTGTCAGTTCAGCCATTTCCATCGACTTCCTTATCAACGCCCACATGGCAGGCGTACGAACAAGTTGGATGGTCCTCCCAGGATTGAACCGAGTCAAACCCGGTTCACCCTATCATCACCTCATATCATATCGAGATCGTCTATTCGTGCCATGTACACGAATGTTAAACCGCTAACTTTCCCATCCTCGATGGCGACACTCGTTTGGGGGTAGTGTACACGAAAAGCGCCCCGCACGGCACAACTCGTGCGGGGCGCCCCTTGGGTCCCCATGACTATTTAATCTTAACAATCCGGAAACGAAGCACGCCGGCTGGAGCGTCGACTTCCACCTCATCACCCACTTGATTACCTAACAATGCCTGTCCAAGCGGGGATTCGTTCGAAATCAAACCGTTTTTGGGATCGGCTTCAGCCGCACCGACGATGGTGAAGGTCTCACGTTTCTTCCCATCCTGTTTTACGATGACCGTATTGCCAATATCCACAAAACCCGTCGATTCACCAGGTTCAATGATTCTTGCTTGGGCAAGTAGATGCTCAATTTCAAGAATGCGGCCCTCAATGAAAGCCTGTTCGTTCTTGGCGGCCTCATACTCGGCGTTGTCGATCAAATCCCCATCTTCCATCGCCTCGTGTAACCGCTCAGCAACAGCTTTCCGTCGAACTGTTCGCAGATGCTCTAGTTCTTCTTCCAGCTTCTTGAGACCTTCAGCGGTCAAATACACAGTGTGGTTATTCATCTACTTCCCTGGAGGTGATCAATATATCCGCTATAAGTTAAGTGTTTATGCCAAATGATCAAAAAAGGCCTGAGAGTATTCTCTCAGCCCGGTCCGATTTTAGCGGTTGGATGATAGCATAAGTTCTCGCCTATGTCCAGCGGATATCAAAACTCCTGGTTTCTTACCTCAACGTA
>CP070708.1:1638534-1645916 GCA_020350285.1 Anaerolineaceae bacterium | reverse complement strand
ACAAACGCGGCCATTTTGTTAAGGGCATCACATTGTGCTTAAGAGGTATGTAGCTTGAGTAAAGAACGCCCGCCAATTGAACCCATAAGAACATCTTACAAGTTAGACTTTTTAGATGACGAGCAGTTGGATAACCTGCAAGAAGCTACGCTCAATATCCTCGAGAATACAGGTGTCCAATTCCCATCAGAAAAGGCGTTGGCTATTTTTGCTGAGCACGGGGCCACGGTTGATCGCAATTCGCAAATTGTCAAAATCCCGCGCCACCTGGTGCTCAAAGCGATGTCGACGGTTCCGCGCTATTTCACCCTAGGGGCACGCGATCCCGAATTTGATCTGCAACTACAAGAGGGTGTTTCCTTCTTCACCACTGATGGCTGCGGTCATAAGGTCGTTGATTTCGAGACGGGTGAGCATCGGGCATCGAAAAAAGCTGATGTTGGCATGATGGCACGGATTAACGATTATTTATCTTCCATGGCTTTCTGTTGGACGATTGTCAGTGCCCAGGACTGCGGGATAACCTCCCCACTGCACGAGATTGATATCACCTGGAGAAACAACACCAAACACTACCAGAGCGTCACCATGATGGGGGACGCAATCTGTCGTTATGGGGTCGAGATGGCAACCGTGTTACGGGGCAGTCTGGAGGAAGTTCGCTCACGTCCACCTATTTCATTGGTTGTGTGCACGATTGCTCCGCTGGTGCAAGATAAAGAAGCTATTGAGGGTGCCTTGGTGGTGGCCGAAGCCGGTATTCCGGTCGTGATCATGTCGATGCCAACCATGGGCACGACTGCCCCTGCCACATATGCGGGCACACTGGCCGTTGGCGACGCTGAGGTGATCAGCGCCGCCGTTTTGTTGCAGTTAGCCAATCCTGGTGCACCGGTATTTCACTCACTGTTCCATGCCTGGGCAGACCCCCGTACTGCGGCTTACATAGGCTACCCATTGAATTCCCGGGTGCGTTACGCCCCAATCGAAATCGCCCACCATTGGGGTATGCCCGCCCTCGGGGGAGCCTTCGGAACTGAGAGCCCTGAACTGGATAGCTGGCAGTCTGCTGCCGAGGTTGCCACCGATCCGCTCATGGTGGCACTGGCTGGGGCAGAGATCGTCACCGGTATTGGCCTGCGAGATACATATACCCTGCTATACCCCGAAGCGATCATCCTCGATGATGACCTTTATCACCGTGCACGCTATTCGCTTCTCAATATGGAAGTGAACCCAGAGACGTTGGCAGTTGATGTGATCGCGAAAGTTAAGCCGGGGGGCCACTTTTTAAGCCAGAAACACACCCGCACTCATATGCGGACTGGAATGGTACGTGGTGTCAGCCACCAACTGGACTCTTCAGGTGCCTATCGCGCGCCAGCGGACTACGCACGTGAGAGAGTAAGTTGGATCCTTGAGAACCACCATCCGGAACCGCCTCCAGCAGACGTGCAGAAAGAAATTGACCGTATTTTGGCGGCAGCGGATAAAGAGTTAACAGGGTAATCGTATAAGATACTACTCGGGAAACCGGCACCAATCGGAGGTCATCAGGTTCAGCCCATCATTTCAGTATTCGATTACACCATCTCCCCGATGATGAACGATGGTCTACAACCTGAACCCCGCATTTTAAGGAAATCCCACATGTATTCCAAAACGCCCGGTATCCTCGCATTCTCATCAACAAACAAGCAAGGGGTTTTATCACAGTCCCAACTCGATGACCTTAAAGCAGGGACATTGCGCTTGTTGAAAGACACGGGCGTACGCTTCCCGTCCCCAAAAGCGCTCGAGATCTTTGCCGACCACGGTGCTGATGTAGACATGGATACACAGATCGTGCGGATTGCCCCTGATTTAGTGGAGAGAGCTTTAACCACCGCACCGCGCTCCTTTGTCTTAGGGGGACGTGAGCCCCGATTTGATTTAACCCTGGATGGAAACAATTCTTACTTAGCAACCGATGGCTGTGGGACCCGCGTCATCGACCTGGAAACTCGCCAAGAGCGCCGTTCTCGCAAAGAAGATGTGGCTCGCATGGCCCGTATCTGTGACGCGCTGCCGACGATCAGTTTCTTCTGGCCACTGGTCAGCGCACAGGATCATGGTGTGACCGCCCCCCTGCACGAATGCCACGCTGGACTGAACAACACCCTCAAACATGTGCGCGGTGGAACAACGGTTTATCCTGAACTGGCTGCCTACTTGGTCGAGATGGCCACCGTTGTGGCCGGAAGTGAGGCAGAACGCCGCAAATGTCCGCCGATCTGTGCCAATATTTGCAGTATCGCACCACTCTCCCACGACGAGCATGGCATCGAATCGGCACTCGTCTACGCCGAAGCGGGTATCCCCACCAGCTTTATGGCCATGCCGACCATGGGCTCCACCGCCCCTGCTACACCCTGGGGCGCTATGGTTGTAGGAGATGCGGAAGTCGTCAGCGCCATGGTACTGATGCAGTTGGCCCACCCCGGTGCGCCGGTCTTCCACTCGATTGAAGTATCGCTCATGCACCCGCGTACCGGCGGTTATGTGACCGGTACGGGTATCCCCTTTGGCACAATGACGGTGCAAATTGGGCATAACTGGAACGTGCCCAGCTTGGGAGGAGGGGGCACCAGTTGCGATGCCAAGGATATCGGCTGGTACTCCGGTTACGCGACTGGTTTCGGCGCGGTTTTCATCCCCCTCAGTGGAGGCGAGATATGTGGATACCTGGGGATGCTGGACGGCTCGATGTTGTTCTATCCTGAGCAGATCATCGTGGACCACGAGATTTGCATGGAAGTTTACGATCTGTTTCAGGAAGTTGAATTCAACGAGACCGACTTAGCCTTAGACGTGATTGAAGCCGTGGGACCGGGATCCCACTTCATGCGACAGAAACACACCCGGGATCATATCCGCGATTTCCTCTTATCCCCAATTTCAGACGAGATCTATATCAGCGATCATCCAAGGCCTTCCCGAGAGATAGCGCTGGAAGAATTCAACCGCATTAACGAAACCCATCAGCCCGAACCGCTACCCGAAGAGAAGTTGACCGAATTGGATCGTATCCTGGCCGCGGCTGAACGTGAAGCAGAACAGTTACATTAATTGGAGCGACCTATGGGAACAGAGACACCGAACACCCTGGGTTATCACATGCCTGCTGAGTGGGAACCCCACGAAGGCACTTGGCTGATATGGCCACATAACGATACCCATGCAGATTCGCAACTGCACCTGGAACATCTCTGGTTGGAAATGACCCTCGCCTTGTACGAGCATGAAACCGTGCATATTGTCGTGACCGATGAGCGCCGCAGGGAGCACCTGCAGCGCCAGGTCAGGTATTATGGCTTGAATGAAAACAATCTTGACATTCACATCATCACCAATGACGATGTTTGGGTGCGCGATTGCGGACCCATATTCTTGGTGAACGCGAGCGGCGAGTTGTCCATCACTGCATGGAATTTCAACGGCTGGGGCGAACGCTATCCCTATCAAAAAGATCGTTTCGTTGCCGCAGGCGTAGCCGAGGCATTGTCCCTGCCCTTATTCAATGCGCCCATCACGCTAGAGGGGGGTGCTCTCGAAGTTAACGGCAAAGGGACATTGATCGCCACGCGCAGCTCGATTATCAACCCTAATCGCAACCCTGGGGTAAATCAGGAAGAGATCGAAGCTGCAATCAAGGAATATCTGGGGATAGACCACTTTATCTGGCTATCCGGTGCCCCGCGGGAGTTTTGTGACCTTGTTGGTAGTGATACCGATCTGCATGTGGATGGTTACGCCCGTTTCACCAACGTAACTACGGTGCTGTATTCCTGGACGGACGATGAGACCAATAATTTTTACCCGGTTCTAAAGCAACACCGCGAAGAACTTCGCAATGCGAGGACAGAGTCTGGCAAACCTCTGACATTAATCCCCCTTCCCAAACCCGAGAATGAGATGTACTCAACACTCACTTCATCTACGCGACCGCCATTCGACAGCGTTCTGTCGCTAGGGACCTACGCAAATTTCTATATTGCTAACAATGTGGTGCTAGTGCCCGTCTACGGTGATGTCAACGATGCCAGGGCAAAGAGCATCATCGCGGAGCATTTTCCAGATCGGGAGATCATCGGTATACCCGCCTGGGCTACAGCTGAACGGGGTGGGATGATGCATTGTGTGACACAACAACAACCATTAGGAAAGGGTGCGGAATAGGAGTTCTCAGTGAACAAAGTAGTCAATCTAGGCTTGATCCAGATGTCCTGTACTGCTGATGTGCAGGTAAACTTTGAGAAGACGCTTGACTATATTAAGGATGCAGCTGCGAGGGGCGCCCAGGTCATCTGCACCCAGGAGTTATTCAAATCGCTGTACTTCTGCCAATCGGAAAATCCCGGTCAATTTGATCTGGCCGAAGAGGTCTCTCAAGACAGCCCCACGGTTCAAACGCTGAGAAAACTGGCAAAGGATTTACAAATCGTGCTTATTGCCAGCCTGTTCGAGAAGCGCGCCTTGGGCCTTTACCACAACACGGCCATTGTCATAGACGCAGATGGGGAACTGCTCGGAAAGTATCGCAAGATGCATATCCCCGACGATCCGCATTATTACGAAAAGTTTTACTTCACACCGGGTGATCTGGGATACAAAGTCTTCCATACCCAATACGCCGATATCGGTGTGCTGATCTGCTGGGATCAATGGTTCCCCGAGACCGCCAGGTTATTGGCTTTACAGGGGGCTGAGATCATCTGCATTCCCACCGCCATCGGATACTCACAACTCGAAGAAGGACCTACATACGCTCAAGCATGGCAAATTGTCCAGCGGGGTCATGCGGTTGCCAACGCCTGCTTCCTGGCTGCGGTCAACCGGGTAGGATTCGAGGCGGATCCATCGATTGCGCTTCCAGCATCGCAGGGTCATCCTTCGGGGGTAGGTCCCAATCGGGAAAGCGGGATCGAGTTTTGGGGCCAGAGTTTCGTCACTGACCCCGACGGGAGCATCGTAAAACTGGCCTCGAAAGACCAGGAAGAGATCGTGATCTGTCCCATCAATTTGAATATGATTGAAGAAACCAAGAAATTGTATTCCTTCCCCTACCGTGATCGTAGAATTGACAGCTATCAGGATCTGTTAAAACTCTATTCGGATTAGTCCCTGGTTTCTGGGAAACAGAAAGAGGAGAGAAAAGGTGTTTAGTGAAACTCCCCCTATAGAACCTCTCGCACCCGCATATCACCTTCGCATTCTGAGTGATGAGCAGCTGGAGAAGTTCAAGTCCAGCGCCTTTCAAATACTTGAAAAAACGGGCTTTCACTGCCCGTCAGAGCGCGCATTGAAAATCTACACCGAGCATGGTGCCGAGGTCGAGTTTGAGAATCAAATTGTCAAAATGTCTGCAGCCGTTATCCTCGATGCCCTCGCTCATGCACCGCGTCATTACACAATGGGAGGTCGTTCTGAAGCATTCGACCTTGATCTGTCGAAGCCGGTCACTTATGAAGCCACGGATGGTACTGGGACGATGACAATCGACTATGTAACGCGTGAGTTGCGCTCATCGATCAAAGACGATGTGGCCAAGTCGGCGCGTGTGTCGGATTATTTGTCCTCTATCAGTTTTTATTGGCCCATGGTTAGCGCCCAAGATCACCCCATCGCTCCATCCCTTCATGAACTTGATGCTTCTTTTAACAACACCCTCAAACATGTCCAAACCCCCACGGTTGTAGAAGAAATCACAACACGATACGCAGTAGAGATGGCCCGAGTTGTGGCTGGAAGTGAAGAAAGAATGAAAAAAAGCCCGCCGCTTTCCTTGTTGATTTGTACCATTGCCCCGTTGGCGCAAGATGTCGGCGCTATGGAGGCCGCTTTAGTGGCTGCTGAAGCAGGGATACCGGTTGGCTTCATGTCCATGCCCAACACTGGATCGACCGCTCCGGCAACAATTGCCGGAACGATCGTCCAGGGAGATGCTGAGATCCTCTCGGCCATTGTTTTAATTCAGATGGCATATCCCGGGGCTTCTGTTTACCACTCCTTTATGCCGGGCATGACCCATCCGCACACCGGCGCTTATTACGGTCACGAAAGTTATGTTTATGCCATTGGCGTAGAGTTAGCCCATATGTGGGGTGTTCCTACCCTGGCGGGCACCTTTGGCTCTGGTGCTCAGTCTGTAGGATGGCAAAGTGGGGTGGCAGGAGGAAAGACATCCCTGTTATGTGCTTTATGTGGAGCAGAGACAGGCAGCGGCATGGGATTGGTGCGGGGGAGCACGCTCTTGGTCCCTGAAGCATTGGTGCTGGATACAGAACAATATCGTGGAATACAGGCAGATCTCGAGGAATTGAACACCACACCAGAATACATGGCGCTGGATGTGATCGATGCTGTCGGACCGAAGGGACATTTCCTCAGGGAGCGACATACCAGGGAATTCTTCAGGAAGTTGAGGTTCTCCGATGTGGTGTATGTGCCTGCAAAAGAGGAGAAATACCGGGATCCGCTTGATGCAGCCTTAGAAAAAACCGATTGGATTTTGGAGAACCATCACCCAGAACCTTTGAGTGACACCCAACAAAAAGAGCTGACAAAGATCATCCAGGCTGCAGAGAAGGAATTGAGTGACAAGGAGTAACCGGTGGAAACCTATCTGCGAGTGTTATCGGATGCCGACCGGGATCGGATTCACGAGAGCACAATCAAGATCCTGTCCGAGACAGGAGTCAGGGTAGAGACAGATCTGGGACGAGACTACCTGAAAAAAGCCGGCGCTGAGGTCGATGAGAACACCAAGCTCGTCCGCATTCCCCGAAAATTGCTGGAGGAATCCCTTCAGGTAACTCCCAAAAAGTTTTCTCTAGGTGCCAGGAGGCCGGGTTGGGATCTGGGTATGAATGAAGGTAATTGTTCATTACTCATCGATGGTTCAGGAATAGAAGTTATAGATCACAGGACTCGGGAAAAGCGCCCCTCGCTCTCTTCAGACTGGTTCGATGCCACCCGGGTCATTGACGCCATAGATGAATTTGGCGCTTACTGGGGCATGGTGACTCAGAGTGATGTTGGAGACTCTCTTCCGGAAAGAATAAATCATTGGATCCAGATTTTCAAAAATTTCTCAAAACATGTTCAGAATTCCACGTCAACGTCAAGTGAAAGTGCTTGGCTGCTGGAAATCCTCCAGACCGTATTTGGGGATAAGGAAACCATCAAGAAGACCAATCCATACTCATTTCTGGTCTGCCCTCAATCCCCTTTGATAATCGAAGGGGAGCATACTGATGCCTACCTGGCTACGAAGGGATATCAAATCCCGATCGCGGTAATGCCCATGCCCTTGATGGGTGGAACAGGACCTGGCAATATGA
>CP070708.1:1631752-1638434 GCA_020350285.1 Anaerolineaceae bacterium | reverse complement strand
GTGTGTTGTTGTGTGATATTCCGAACCCCTCCTTTTCTAATTGAGTACATACCCACAATCAAAACATTCCCTATCTGTGATACATATATTTCCCCCACATTCGGGGCATCGCCATTCATCTTCTTGTTCTTTAAGCCATTTTTCTGCGCCAACCTCTTTAATCCGTAGTAGATTTTCAACGAGGTCCACAGCATCATCGCGAAGATGACGTTCATTGAGACTCTTATGATTAGCACAAGGAAAATCATGACATTCAAAACAAAACGCGATTTGACCCTTTCTTATTAATGCACAATCTCTTTTTATCCAAGTGCAATTTTTATCTTGTATTCGGCAACCTTTACATCCATGTTTCAGATTTTTTTCTTTTAACAACCCTTTTGACCTTGCGAGGTAATGTCTACAAGTACCACAGTAGAATCCACATGGACCTGCTAGGTTTATTTCGTGGAATCTTTGATGACTCATAATGTCCCATTAATTAATAACGTCATTCACTAGCCGAAATGGTTCCATCCAAATAATTTGACGTTATATATATCAGCTTGCTCACAGCTTCAGCTTGTAGAAGGTGGGCGGCAATCCTATGGCATTGTCCATCACATTTCGAATTTAAGGTAGACGGCGATTCGCTCCACGCGTCCATCGCGTCGGAAGACGCGCTCACTCGTCTCAACATCCAGGCAGTGGCCGGTGGCCTGGTGTTGGCTGCCATTAGAGTATGCAACGTCGACTCGATCATCGTCGGAACAGATATAGACTATAGGCACTTGGCAAAACGTGTAAGCCAATGCGCGAGGTGGCAGTTCGATCGACTGCTCCCGACCGTTCACATCGATGTAGTTGAAGGTGGTCTCTTGAGTTGTGAATTCGCTCTCGCGCAGCATCAGCGTATCAAAGGAAAGCACTCCTTGTTCCACGAAAGCTCCCAGTTCAGCTATCCGCGCCAGAAGCTCCTCCTTCACCTGTCCGGTCATACCAGGCTGCTTTGCCCCTTGGCCAGCAGGTGTGTGGGAATACGGATCGGTCGGGAACGCTCCGTAAACCTCCGGCGTCTTGTTGAAGCCAATACCGCTGCGGATATCATAGTAGATATCGATCAGCGCCTGGATGGTCGAGGATGACTCGCCCTGCGTATGAGCGTGCAGCAGCGTCTCCTGGACGGCGAGCAGCAACTTTGAAACCATATGCCAGTAGATGCTGCCCAGACCTTCGTATGCAAAGAATGTCCCGGAGCGGCCCGTGAACGAGGCGTGGTCGAACACTTCCTCAAATAACTCGAGGATAGAGTCATACTCCGCGTCGACAAGGTTAGAGTACTCTTCCCTTTCTCTCAGGTTGACCAGGGCGCGCTTGGCGTCCTTGACATTCCTGAAGCCTCCTGAAAAGTGGCACATTCCATTCTCGTCTCTCACAATCAGCGTATGATCTCCTATATCAATGAGCCTGGTGAGTAGAGCGGACTTCTTCACTTGGCTGGGATGTAGGAGGTTCTTGGATAAGAAGCCGGGCAGGTCTCTGTCTGGGTAGAGAATGTAGCTGTGCTGATCGGCGCGATACAAAGCGCTCTGTCGCAGACTTCGCAGCAGGGTGAGCGACTCCTCGGCGGACAGCAGCCCTGAAGACAGGATGGCTACCTGCCCTTCAAGCATCTCGTACAGATGACCGACCGATGCGCTGTCCTCATCAACTTGTAGAATGTTGTAGGCGTGGTATAGACTGTCCTTGCGCCTATTCTCCCTCAGCGTGTGCTCGATGTACTGCTGGGCCAACCCCATGAAACCCAGCAGTTCTTCCCGGTCCAGGTCGGTGAAGGCTTCAGAAAAGCCATTCTTGTAGAAGCCCTGCCTGTAGTCATTGCCCACCTGTCCGAGGGCGTCCATGACGGCGCGGCGTTGTTGATCGTCAAAGGAAGCCTGCAGCGCGCTCTTGTGCCCTTGTAGGACTTCGTACATTGCATCGAACGCTGCTTTCACTTCCTGGGTCACCTCGAGGCTGGCTTCATCGTATCTCGATATCAGCTTTTGGAGGAATACGACGAAACGGCGCAGGTAGCCCAAGGTGACAACCGATAGCCCCTTGCCCGTCAGTGCGTTGTTGGCGTCGTTCCACTCCGGGCGCTGAGTGTTCATCCAGATGCCACCACCTGGCACAAAGTTGGATAGCTTGGCTAGCAGCAGGATAAGCAGCTTCTCCGCCAGGTTGACGTGAAGGACCTGACCTTCAGCGTCCAAAACCAGCTTGCCGTCTGTACCCATCTCCGCGACGATCGCATCGATCTGGCCATCCAGAACATCGTCGAACACGATCGTATCGTACCAGTCTTCCAGAAGCATGCTGTATGGCTTGATCCGATACGGCACGTTAGCATGGCTGAAGATCTTATGCGGAAGCAGAGCGTGAAGCTTGCCCGGGTGGAACTTGTCCGAGATCTCAAGGAGCTTCTGCAAATAGATGATCTGGTGGTCACTCCAGTAGCCGATGTTGGCCCACGCGCTGTCCGGGTCTGGCTTTTCCCACTCTATGCCGTCGCGAGTCACTCGATACGGGTTGTATCCGTCGGCAGTTGTGGCGCAGACGAAGCTGCAGATCATGCTTTCCACGAATTCGGGATAGCAGTGTGCCAACGGCTCCCAATTCTGGAAGATGTCGCGCCAGTTCCCCTGGTAGTCCAACTCTCGCGTGCCGTCCGGTTTCTTCACGTTTATTGAGAACTGGTTCCAAGGGCGGCTGGGGTCGCCGTGCCTCCGGCTGAAGGTGAGCGGCAGGTATTGATAAGACAAACGCTCTAAGTCCGAGTGTCCGGTGCCCGCCGCGCGTGTTAGCAACTCATTGGCGTCGAGCTCTTCCGGTAGCGCTTCGAAGAACTCTTTGCAAGCTTCAAGCACAGGCCGATTGCGTACCCTAACGAAGTCGAGCAGGTCGGTTTTGTTGATCGTGTAGTTGTCCGCAAAGATACCGCCGCGCATGGTGTTGAAGAGCGTATTGGCGTAGTGATGCGCCGTGCTCAACCGGTCTCCCGAGACCTGTAAGCCGTCAGCGCTAGCGACGATGGATACAAGGTCCTTCGTGTCTCTTTCGATGTCTTTTTCGAGCAGTGCTTTCAACTCGGTCTTGTCGCTCCGGAGCAGGTTGTTCAGCGAAACAATGCTGGCATGGTCCTGGTTGATCTCGGCCACGATGTACCACTCTCGCTCCTCGGCAGATGTTAGGTCGAATTCTGCGTGGACCAAGTACGCTCCAGGGTGGCCGCGCACGTCCGTTTCCTGGGTGATCTCCCCGCCGCGCTCGAAGGCGGCGAACTGATATGAGGAGAGGAGGTAGCAGGCGTTGTCCAGCCCAGTCTGCCACACCGTGGTGGCCCGGAGGGCTTCACTCGGTTCCGCTAAGTCCGTCATACTCGAGCTAAGAGCAAAGATCCCCAGCCCAGTCTCCATCTCGAGTTCGTTCCGTTTATAAGCGTTGAGGAGGTTGCTATAAATCCGCTGCAACTGCACATTCGTACCGTAGGGCAGGATGTTCTGCAGACCGTCGATCAAGGCTACAGAACAACCGTCCCCCGATTCGTCCTTCAGCCAGGCCGTCTTGACGAAGCCGTATCGATCACTGGTCCTCCACGCGTAACGATAGGTTAAGCCCAGGTCCCGATTGGTCTCCTCGAAAATCAGCTTGTCCCCGTAGACGTTCTTGTACAGGTTCCTTTGGACCCGATACACTCCAGCGTATCTTTCCGAGAAAGGTTCCCAGAGATAGGTATGATCTCCCTTCGTGACCAGCAAGACCGCTTTGTGACCTGTTTCACCGCTACTGGCTGCGATCTTATCGTCAGTGTCGTAAGGGAATAGCGCTGAATCTGCGTTACGCCGCCCGCAGGTGAGCCCGCCGGTGCTGGAGATGAACAGCCAATGATCTGAGTTACTGACGATGCTCATGAAGAACGGATCCATCCGGTCGTAGTTCCGGATGCGATAGTACTGCTCACCGAGCAGAGGCACGAATTCGCCGTCGACGCGGCTGCCTCCATCACGATAGGCGCAATCGCCAATGTGTAGAGCGCGCTCCTGGAAACTCATGGTCATGTCTCCCCTATCTTATGGCACGGACCGGGTGCAGGTTGTTGACCGGTTGGCGGATGTACGTTTACCTCTAATGTGCTGTCAGCTTCAGTGAGTTATTAAGTGGCTAGATCCTTCCTGCTGGCTGACGCGAGCGATAGGGATCCGTACGCAAGGAAACCGACTGCTAACCCGGCCAGTGGGCAGTTAACGCAAAGGGTTATCTCAGCGTAGAGATTGATGCTATAGGACCATTCCCATATCTCTCAAATGCCGTCAACTGTGCGTTTTGTTAGGTTACAATCTCAGTGATCCGATAAGAACCCCTCAACATCGCTGATGAATTCCAAGGTCCCGCTTTCGATTTGTCTTGTCAAAGCCTCTAGATTACGAAAATCTGGATCGTTAATTAGAATGTGATCTATCACATAATCTTCGGCTTTTGGATTTGATGCAAGGTGGTACTTGTCCCAACCGCTTCCTTTCAATAATTCCCATTATTCAGCTTGAACGTCTCTATTAGATCCTGATAGCCAAACTTCAAATCTAAATACGTCATGAATAAAAACTAGCGCGATTTTTAACTTTCGACGTTTTAACGACTCTGGGAATAAGGAAAAATATGTCATATCCATATATCCATAGTAGATACCGCCAGATACGTAATACTCAGGATATTGATTCTTAAAATGCGACTTTAAATCTCTAAAATATGCCATCAATCCTTGATATGCCTCTTGGATGTAACCTTTCTTGAGTTGTCTCTTATATTCATTCATGGATTCGGGAAATGATCTCATATCAGATATCTCCATTTTTCCCCAGATGATTTCAGTTATGCGGAATGCAATCCAACGATTTTGATCTTAGCGGTTGGCGCCTATCTCGAAGCACAACTTCTCAGAATCGCTCGTGGGCGGCCATTCTGGTTAAATCAATCCACCCTCGGAAAGCCTCTCAAGAACAAATGCGAGCCGCTCTTCAGGCGGCAGTACAGGAACCCTCACAACGCTATAGCCCAAAGCGCTGTAATCACGGGCGAGCCATTTATCCAGATAACCTGCAATGGGGGCGTCTCCATTCCTGGCGCCGTTCTCTTGAAATGGAAGTGGGTCGAGTATGAATATGGAAGCATAACGATGGTGGAAGCAATCTGCCAACATCTCATTCGGATCCAGTCCATAGGCTCGGGACCACGCGAGGGAACCTGGAACGGCTCCGTCGAGAAAGACGACATCATCCGCTCGCAAGCCATGCTCGATTTCCAATTGCATGTCTTTTATGGCAATCTGTATGGCGGCCATATTTTCTCGAATCTCATCGGCCGTACGCCCCTTGGCTATCTCTCTCTCAAAGCATAGTCGCCCAGTCTCTGGAACTGTCTGATACCCTTTATCGGCCAAGTGGTCGATGAGGTTGGTTTTGCCAGAGGAGACCGTGCCTGTTATCACATGCCAGTTCGTCTGAATCCTGAAAGGAGTTGACAGAAGATCCGGATCTAACTCTGTAAATCGATAATCGTGTTGACGGCTATCAGACATTTTGCGATCCTCGAACTTGCATAAGAGGGCTGATATAACGACCTTGAGTTCATCTACCAGAGATATGATTGCTCGGTATCAAAACGCACCGCGCCGTTCATCCAGCTTGACCGGATCCCTGGCCAGATATTGCGAGTTGTTAGGCACCAAGTGTCTTCTATACGTCCTTAGTCGTTTCACTACTACCAATGTAAATGCCAAACTTAAAGTATTCCCGAAATCCGAGTCGGCGGTACACCCCCAATCCCATCTCGGTTGATCCTAAAATGCCTATTCGGTACCCAAGTGCTCGGGCTTCAAGTAATGGATGGAGAGTCAGTGCAGAGCCAATTCCCTGCCCACGTGCTTCTTGCACCGTGGCTACGATATAGATTCCAGCCACACACGAGCTCAGGAGGAGCGAGGCACAGGCAACAGGCTTTCCCTTAAGCCAACCAAGATAATGGCGCAACGGCAGCTCAAAGCCCAGGCTCGAGAGGATATCGAAAAAGAGATTACCAACAGAAACGGGAATCTCATAGCCAATGGCAAAGGTATTGATCATCTGCTCCAGTGTCTTCACGTCTCCTACTTGCTCTATCGATAGATCGGATGGTGTTGTCAAATCCTCGTTCACTTCTGGCAAATGGACAGCCATCCCGGGAAAGTCTGTCATATGGATAAGACCATGTGCTTCCAGAAAATTGCCCAAGTCGACTGGCTGCGTAGACGGACTGGTTATCCATCGTATGGGCAGACCTCTTGACTTGAAATGTGACAGTGTTTCCTCGATGTTTGTATCTATGTCGTCCAGGGTGAGTTGCGCACGAAGAACGATATTTAAAAATGGGGTTGGAGTATCGCAGGTCAACCGGATCATGTCTGGACCATCGTATAAGTCCACTTGTGGTGAACTACCCAAATGCATCCAGAAATCAAACATATTGGTTTCAATGGCCTCCACGAGCTTTGATGGCGATAGGTCATCCACAATCTCGCCCAATTGTTTCTCCTTCCATCTTGTTACGTGAAAGCTATGGCGTATAACGGTAAAGCTGAGGCCCAGCTCTGGGATTGCACTATCGTCCTCGCTCATCAACCACTTAC
>CP070708.1:1611461-1631652 GCA_020350285.1 Anaerolineaceae bacterium | reverse complement strand
TCATCCGACAACTGGGGGGTTTTGATATTGGTCACCTGACCAATTTATTCGATTAATTTCAAAGTAAGCGTACCACTCTTAACCCATGCGGATCCAAATCCAAAGTACGGGAAGCCCCAGCCCCTTTTTCTAGCCACGTCCATAGTTATAAAAGTTGCTTCTAACTTTTCCCCACAATCGCCAGAAAGCTCCTGAGTCCATGCATACCCAAAACCCGAATAGGGGAAACTCCATTTACTCTCTTTATGAACTTTGGTTGCCTTCAAAACAATCGAGTTTCCAGCGATATTCCCCTCCATCGTCTTTCCCCAGGCATATCCGTATCCCAAATAGGGGAACCTTCTTCTTATCTCTGTGCCGACATCCGTGGTCAACAAATCAACAACAATCCCATTCTTTGCCCCCTGCATTCGTTTCACCCACGATAATCTGAACCCAAAATACGGAAAACCCCTCTTCCTTCGCATACCCACATCGGTCGCCGATAAATCAATGCTTAGTTGTCCCCCATTATCTCTAACAAGGTCCACCAACGCCTCATAAGAAATGGGGGTGCTTGAGATCTCTTGAATATGTGGAGGTACTTCCAGTAATGTTGTCCTGCAATCCGGACATTTGTTAACCCATCCCTCAAATTCACAACGACAATTTGGGCAAAACATTTTCTCTCCCTTCGAGCAAGGTCGATTGACTTGCCCTGATCTACACCCGACCTAGCAGGGCTCTATAAAATCGTCTCGCGCTAAAAGGCTGCCCAGAAAGCAGTGTTTGGGCACGGAACATATTTGCCACAGATCTGACGATAAGAACGGCAGTGAGTGCCATTAATCCTGCAGCAAGAAAAGGTTGCCATAAAGGCACACCCCCGATGGTTAGGCGCATAATCATCACGATCGGTGCGGTCAGTGGGAACAGACTCAACGCTATTGGAAGAGCCGCATGTGGAGCCTCACCGGATGCCATCAACGCAACGATATAACCGGCCATCAGCGGCATCATGACCACCCAGGTCGCTTGAGAGATTTCCTTCATATTGGGAAGAAGAGCTCCGGCGCCGGCCATCAGGCTGGCATAAACAGCATAACCAAGGATAAAGAACACGATCCCCCAAACCAAGAGCGAGGGTGGAATGGTGAGTTCAGCAGGGAGGTTGAGCACCCCCCCACCCAGACGAAGGATGGCGTAACTTGCACCTAACCACGCTATCGTTGGGAGCAGACTGGCGATCCCTAACCCGATGAGCTTGCCAGTCAGCAGCTGACGTGGATGAATGGATTGCATCAAGATCTCCATCACCATGTTTTCTTTTTCACCGCTTACATTCCTGATCAAAAGGCTGGAGCCCATCGTGATGAATATATAAAAGAGTATCGCCATGATGAACGGTATATACTGGACCAATGTGCTGGACTCGCAGGCAGGTCCGGGTGTAGAACAATCCTCCTCAGCGTAACGATCGTATTGAGGCTTTGGCGCCAGATTGGTTACCTTTAAATCCATCGGATTCCAGACCTTGTCCGCGAGCTTGGCGTCACCATCAAGCAGGTTTACCAACAATGTTCGACGCATCATCCACTCTTGGCCATCGGACGATGTCGGAGAGTACGTCGGGTGAATATAGATAAACTCACCCTCTTCAATATAATCTTCTGGGATGATGTAATAAGCCCCAATCTCGCCCGCTTCCAACGCCTTTTGAGCTTGCTCCTCATTGCTGTAAGGTAACAGGTAGTCGGATGGAATCTGTTCCGGAATGATATCGATAAGCCCCGCTTGATCGACATACCCTTCAACTTCGAGCTCTGTACTCTCCTCCATGCTCATTGAAACATCGACGCTGCTCGAGGTGTCACTTCTTAGGATCGATATGACAGCGAAGATAAGTACCGCTGCGAGCGGGATGCCAAAGGAAACCAACAGGAACGACCGACGACTGAGAGTTGTAACCAGTTCGTGACGAAGGACATGCACGGTTTTGCTCATGACTGACTCGCTTTCGTGATCGCCGTTCTTCTGCTGCGAAATATCTCAGTTAGCCTTAAACGCTGCCCATAACGAAGCATACCCAATCTGAACACGAAGGCGGCCAGCCACAGGGCTCCTAAAGCGCACATTGTCTGGATAACCACGCTAAAGGCGATCTGCCACATCGGTATCACCGCGAACATACTGCGAAAACCAACGGTTAAGATCGATGTAAACGGTAAAAGACTAAGCATTACAGATACCGCGCCATTGGGATTCTCGATGAGGATCACAAGCATATAGAGTGGAATCATGTGCAACATAAAGAAGATCGCACCCAATGATTGACCCTCTTGTGCTTCTGCTACGGTTGCGCCCAGTGCAAACATCAGGGCAGATGCCAACACATAGGCGGGGACAGCGATCGCGATCATATTAAATATCGTCCCCCAGTCAATGCTTGGATTCTGGAACCATTCAACGCCCAGCACATCGCCACCGACGATGACGGCCAAGATACCCACCAGCGTCCAGGTAGCCAACTGAGTCAAACTGATAGCGACGATGCCCAACACCTTACCGGCGATAAGCTGAGCGGGCGAAATGGAGGAAACCAAGACCTCCATTACTCGATTCTGTTTCTCCTCAACTACTCCAGCCATCAGGTAACCAGAACTCATCATGAGAAGGAAGACGAAGGCCACACCGATGAGCATTGGCAGGAAATTTCCGAGCGTCGGTCCGCCAGCGGGAAATTCTAGGCTGCCGTCTGGCGATCGGATCGTCACCTCACTTCTGACAGTGACTCGTTTAGCAATCTCCGGTGGTTGCTCCCGCAGCAGGTTGATCTGGATGAAATCGTAGAATTGTCGTGTTGCATTCCTTCCCGGTTCCTTGAGGTACAACAATTCAATCTGGCTGGTTTCACCAAAATCCGGGGCCAATACGTAATAAGCTTGAATCTCTTCGGCCTCAAGTGCCTGACGAGCTTCACTCTCTGTCGTATAGGGTATGAATCCAATGGGCTCTTCCGATCGGTCAACGGGAGCGGGCAAGGGATTCTCTAAAAATCCAGCATGATCAACATACCCCACCGGCGCGTCGTTCTCTTCCAAGGAGGACATGATGAGGCCCAACCCGACGGTAAAACCAATCATTAGTGGAACGCTCAGTAGCGCGAGGATAAAGCTTTTCTTGAAGACGTTTCGTTTAAATTCATTTAGGGCTACAAGCCAGAGCTTGGACATCACTTGTCTCCCTCTTCCACCACGCGGATGAAGATCTCGCTCACAGATGGAATAGCTATTTCGAATTTCTCCAGAAGGACTTCCTGAGCAATCAGTCCGCTTAGAACTTCCTGCGGGCTGGTGCCTTCCGCCAACTTCAGCTTGAATGTGCCGTTATGTTGGCGAACAATCTCGGTTCCTGCAATGCTTGGCAATTCTCCCGCAGCTCGCACCAGAACAGCGTTACCGGAATACTGGCGGCGGATCGCTTCCAAGTTTCCGTAAAGCACGTCTCTCCCCTCATCGATCAGCACGATACGATCGCATAGCTCTTCGACCTGGTGCATCTGATGGGTGGACATGATGATGGTTGTGCCCTGATTACGTAATTCCTGCATCAAATCCTTCACCAATTGAGTGTTAATCGGATCAAGGGCGGTAAAAGGCTCATCAATGATGATCAACTCTGGATGATGAAGGACGGTATTAATGATCTGTGCTTTTTGCTGCATGCCCTTGCTGAGTTCTTCAACCTTCTTCTTCCGGTGATCAGCCAGATCAAAGCGTTCTAGATACTCTTCCAAACGGTTCAGCACTTCGATCTTAGACAAACCTTTCAGCGTGCCCAGGTAAATTAGACAACGATCTAGTGCAATGTCCTGATAAAGCCCGCGATCCTCAGGCATGTAACCGATGCGGTCTTTTTTCGCCTCCGTCATCGGACCATCCAGGATAGACACTGTCCCTTTTTCAGGCTTGAAGATGTCCAAAATGAGCCGGATGGTGGTGGTCTTTCCCGCTCCATTGGGACCGAGCAAACCGAAGATCTCGCCCCGATGAACCTCAAAAGACACATCGGCAACAGCTTGCGTGGTGGCAAAGGATTTCGCGACATGGGAGACTTCAATTGGATTCATTTCGTAACCCTTTCTTTCCTCTAAACAAAGTATGTGACCTATTTGCAGTTACCGTTCTTCATGAGATGAGTAACCCTCCATCTCGTGTCTAAGCAAGAAAAAATATTAAACCGCGGTTTGTCCGATTTTCCCAACTCAAATGGATCCAGCATCAATCAAGGATCATACTGTTTAACATAAGCGAATTTACAGATCTCTAATTTAGCTTCTGGACACCCGGCTCCATCATCACTTATTCGAAAATAGATTTCCTACCAAATTCCTGACAACAGAGAGATGACTTACCTTATAGGCCTTCACAATCTGACAGTATGATCAATAGAGCTAAACCTTTATTCACGATTTAACGCCTTGAGCGGTTTATTAGCTCCCCTAATGGATAGAATTTGGGTCCACATGATGAAGGTTGTTTGTGGATGAGGGGGCGTTGTTCCACCCCGCCCCCTCATCCCGATAAAGAGGAGGAGCCCTCCCGCTCAAAGGGGGCTACCAAGGGGTTATGGATCACGTACTTCTCAACGGTCTTGAGGAGGATCCTTTCCGCATTTTCATCCGTACAATGCCACATGTGATTAATTTCAAAGCACTTACGGATCGCCTTGTGAAAACGAATAGGTGCATAACTTGACATCGATGCTTCAATCATCCGAAACGACACTCACCTCCTCAAACTGATGAGGAATGGAGATGGGTTGGTTGTACGATTCAAGGTTCACACATACCGCGCTTTCCATATCAATATCGGAGGCGGATTGTGGATTAGGAGACAACGTCAGTTTCGACTCGCTTCGGGATGAGAGATATGCCTTCGCCTCAATATATCGGCGCCATTTCTCGGCTTCCCTCAGGAATTCACCTTGGCGAGCTTTTCCTGGGCCTAAAGTTAATAACCACATTTTTCCCTCCATCGATTCGCATGAACATGATTTACATGTCGAATACATGTTCCGAATCACAGAGAAAGACACGACACCAAAAGACGGCTTACTCACGCTCCGAAAGCAGGATTTCAGTCTCCTTCAATAAACTTTATCCCTCTACGAATGAGGGTGTTGGATTATCACTCTCATGCGCTGCATCTTCGAGATATGATGAACTCTTTACCAATACGACGGAAGCCGTAAGCGCGCTGAGAATTACGGCAAACTTTAACATCGATTCTCCCGTCTCCATGCAGGCCTCAGCTTCCTCAATAAGTCTTCCTTCCTCGACTATGGCTAACGCGTCTTTGATGTATTCATCGGCTAATAGCTTCACCTGCTCGGGAGGGATTTGCATCAACTTATCTCCTCTCTGTTTGCCTTCAGACCTGCCCACAATCTTCTATGACTGCTAGCAGAAGCTCAGGTGGGCTTGTCTTGTGGACAAAATATTTTATCCCTGCATCCATCGCTTCATGACTCGCTTCGGGCCTTCCACTCATCACGATCACACATAAGTCTGGGTAATCATCCTGCAGGGATTGCATCGTCTTGGATCTATTCAGACCTGGCAGATCCCAATCGATAAGCAACACGTCAGGACATGATTCCTTCACCTTGACGATAAGGTCCTCCGCATTCACCGCCTCTGCTACTACATCCAACCCCTGCTGTCCCTCTAATAACACACGAAGTGCATAACGCACCTTCGTTCGACCATCTGCCAGAACTATCCGCATTCATATCACCTTGTAGATTGATATCAATATCTCATACATTGACCAGTATGAATCAAAAAATCCCCAGCTACATCAGACATCTGGGGAATTCCCTTATTGGACAGGTGTCCTATTTTATTTATGACTTATCTGAATAAGGGTCAACCGCAAGAAGCACTTCCCACAAATTTGTCATTACGAGGAGCCCGCCAGGGCGACGAAGCAATCTTATCGTTGAGGAGATCGCTTCGCATTGGAGTCTATCCTGAGCCATGTCCTGCCTGTCCCGAGCCTGCCAAGGGGAGCTTGCTGAAGGGTTGTCGAAGGAGGGCTCGCAATGACAAAACGAAGGCGTTGCACTGTCCTGCTTGGGCGTAGTTTTTAACAGCACCCCAGCGACAGCTGTGGTCGAGAATCGTTTTTTCAATGCACTTCTATGTATCAGGAAACCAATTTCTGTCGAAGAGCCAAGGCAATCGCTTCTGCACGGTTGGAGACACCTAGTTTTGAGAGGATGTTACTGACATGTGCCCTGGCTGTCGAGCGGCTGATGGTAAGCCTTTCTGCAATTTCTGGATTGCTCAATCCTTCAACCATGCATACAAGAACCTCTCGCTCGCGTGGGGTTAAATCATGACCCGGTGAAGGGTCCTCGCGAGAGGCCTGAATCAAGACCTGCGTCGCTTCTGGAGCAAGGGTCGCTTTACCGGCATAAGCTGCCCGGATCGCGTCGGCAAGTTCGTCTACCGTGACATTTTTTAACAAGTAACTTATCGCGCCTGCTTGAAGCACTTCTTGTACTAGCTCCTTCTCCTGGAAACTCGTCAAAGCGATGACTTGCACGCCTGGCCATCGCTCACGGATGATCCTTGTTGCGGTTACGCCATCCATCACAGGCATCTTGAGGTCCATCAAAATAACATCTGGTTGCACTTCCTCACAAACCTGGATCGCTTCCTCCCCGTTTCTCGCTTCTGCGACCAATTCCAAGTCGGGCTTGACCTTTAAAAATGCGATCAATCCGCGCCGGACCATATCATGTTCGTCAACGATCATCACTCGAATGGGCTTCGCTTCACTCATACGCTTATCCTTGTTACGATTATCGCGTGAAGGGCGAAAAAATGGGTAGAGATTTCACTCACTCCTCCACCGGTACCGGAATGATACAAACGTCATGCAAATTGATGCGTCCATCCGAAGCCAGTTCCCAGTTCTGGATACGGGTCGATGCTGCACCAATTTCCTCAGGGAGTATTAGGAACACCGCTGGTGAATCCACATAAATGATCATCTGGGCTTCGTTGTAGATTCTCTCCCGCTCAGGTGTCCAAGGCGTTGTCTCCCCCAATTTAATGAGACTATCCACTCTTTCGTTGCTATAGCCTGAATAATTCCCACGGCCATAGGGTTGATCCTCAATGTATGTGTGCCATTTGGCTTCGAAGTGTCCCACTGGATCAAAGGCTGAATCCCCCCAACCTTCGAGGAATGCCATCCGCTCTCCGGCCAATAAATACGGACGGATGACGGATCGATCCCAGTATCGGATCGTCGTTCGAATTCCTATCCTTTGCAGCTGGCTAGCGATATTCTCTGCGAGTGGACGCCACCTCTCCAAGGTATCGATCGTAAGATCGAATGGCTCGCCTTCTCTATCTGGAAAGCCATCACCGTTCATGTCTATCCAACCAGCTTGGGTAAGAAGGCTCAAGGCTCTCTCAGGATCGTAGGGGTACGGTTCCAAATCCTTATTAACAAAGTTGTTGTATGGCGACAAGGGTCCAGGTAATGCAATCGCCCGACCGAAAAACACCTCCCGAATGATCTCTTCCTTGTCCACCGCATAATTAAGCGCTTGTCGGACTCGCACATTGGTAAAGGGGGGCATGTTGACATTCAAATCCAGCCATACGGGTCGAGTACCGGGTGCCGTGCGCACTGAGATATCTGGACCTTCTGATAAGACCTCAATCAAGTCCAAAGGCACTTCCTGGATGATGGTAACCTCGCCGGCTTTCAGCGCTGCTGCTCGGGTCATGGCGTCGGGGATCACTCGGAAAATAACTCGGTCTACACAGGCAGGTCCCACTGGGGGTAAACCGGGTGCACCTCCATAATAATCATCGAAACGCTCCATGATGATTTCACTCAGGTCCTGCTCAGCTGACACGAATTTAAATGGACCGGTGCCGATAGGATGCTCTAAGAAACCCTGAGTCCCGACTTCCTCCAAGTAATGCTTGGGGACAATTTGTTGGTGAACAAGCATCTGCATAGCTGGTGGCCAAGCACTACTGAAATGCATCACCACGGTAAAGTCATCAATTTTCTCTATCGAATCCAAAGGGTTGATGAGCCCTTTACGTAGAGAAGTATGAGGCTCCGGATACTCAATTGCATCCTCGTGAATAATGCGTTCGAAAGTAAATACCACATCATCCGCCGTCATTTCTACACCATCGTGGAATAGCACCCCTCTTCGTAATTTGACCTCTAATGTGTTTTGATCTAGAAAAGTGATCACTGAAGCCAACTCAAGTTGGACACCACTGCGGATATCCCGGGTCACCAATCCATCAAACATGTTCCTGATTACGGTCTCGGATTGTCGCTCTCGGTGATCGGCGGGATCCAAAGATGTTGGAGCTTCAACCAGTCCCACTACGATAGTTTGAATTTCTGTGGTTGGGATAGGAATGGATTCCTGTGTTGAGGACCTATCTTCGGGAGTGGCAACAGTTTGCGAACAAGCACTGCAGGTCAATACCAGCATAAGGATGCAGGTCGCGATCTTTCCCTTATGGAGAATACCATTCATGTTATCTCCCACCATATGATGAATAGAAACAAAGAAAGCGCGAAGTGTTGCCATCCTACATTATGCGGACTCTTAGACACCTTCCCAGACAACTCTAATCTCCGTTCCACTTCCGATCGCGGTATCGATATCCAAATCTGCTCCGATCGCTTTAGCACGCTCCCGCATAATCCCTATACCTAAGCTCTCAGGTGAGATCTCACTGGGATCAAATCCGACACCATCGTCCATCACTTGTAATTCTACCTTTCGCTCATTCTCATCCCCCAAGGGCACACACTGCAATGTGATTGAGATCTGACTGGCTTGAGCGTATTTGACGATATTGTTTAACGCCTCTTGAGCGATGCGATAGAACGCGGTATGAACTTCGGGATGCAGCTCGTACAAGCCTTCAATTGTCAGAGCGACAGGGACACCTGTCCTCCCCGTTACGGAATCACTAAGTTGATTCAATAACTCTTCCAAACTCGCCTCGACCAACGACGCTGGTCGTAATTCCATCAACAAAGTCCTCATCTCAGCCAAGGCACCTCGACACAATTGGCGAATCTCATTTAAAAGTTTTCGCCCCTCAGTTTGATCTTTATCCCACAAAACAGGTAACGCTTCAGCGAGAAGGCTGGACGAGAATAGTGTCTGG
Organism: Anaerolineaceae bacterium; assembly: GCA_020350285.1. Classification (GTDB taxonomy): domain Bacteria; phylum Chloroflexota; class Anaerolineae; order Anaerolineales; family E44-bin32; genus DUEZ01. Next base: position 1,622,441 of record CP070708.1, on the reverse strand, counting down.
GTAACCGCATCATGCAGGTCGCGAGCGAGACGGTTTCTCTCTTCCATGGCGGCCAGTTGGTGAGTCTGCTCGAACAAACGCGCATTCTCTATAGCGACGGCTGCTTGGTTTGCCAAGGTTTGTAGGATCACGATGTCACTTTCGACAAATGCATCTAGACGGTCGCTCTCTGCATCCAAGACACCGATAATCTCTCCTTTAGATATAAGTGGAACACATAATTCCGAACGCACTTCAGTATCCGGCACAGCAAAGTACCACGGATTCTCATTCACATCGGGTATCAACAACGGTTCGCCGGTCTGAGCCACCTGACCCCAAATCCCCTCCTGACTAATTTTTAAACGTACAGCATGATAGGCTTCTCTTAAAGGTCCGATCTCCGCCTTAGAGACAACCTCATCACCTTCGATTAGACCAAATCCCACGTGATAATAATCGAACGTATCTTTGATCATTCTGGCCATCTGTTCGAGCAACTCATCGACTGTCAAGATGGTGATGATGCGCTGTCCTACCTCACTGATCAAGCGAAATTGTTCCGCCCTTCTCTGTTCAGCCTCGAAGAGGGTCGCATTGTCTATCGCCACACCTGCCTGATAAGCTAAGGATTGTAGAACGGTTAGGTCAGATTCATCAAAAGCATTGAGTTGATCACTCTGAATATCAAGGACACCAAGAACTTTGCCTCTGGCACTAATGGGCACCGTCAACTCAGAGCGGGTCTTGCTACCACGCATTTCGACGTAGCGCGGTTCCTTGCTTACATCGGGCACATAAAGGGACTCACCTGTCGAGGCCACCCAGCCTGTGACACCCTCATGACCTAACTTAAGCCTGTCGGGTTCAAATTGAAAGCCTGGCGCATCCGAAAGCTCCCCCGATCCGGCCTTGTACACCACCTCATCACCCTCAATCAATCCGAAAGCCACATGGTAATAACCAAAAGCCTCTTTAATGAGGCGAGACATCTCCAACAATAAAACCTCAACATCCAAAATTGAGCTTATGTGTCCTCCAACCTCACTGATCACGCGAAATTGATCCGCCCGACGTTGTTCGCCAATAAATAGGTGAGCGTTCTCAATTGCGATCGCCACCTGATCGGCCAATGATTGTGTTAAGACCAAATCACTCTCATCAAACGCATCGAGCTTCCGACTTTGTATATTGAGTACTCCGATGACCTGTCCTTTACTTTTCAAGGGGACAGCCAACTCCGAAAGAGTTTCATCGTCATCAATATTGACATAGCGCGGGTCTCGGCTCACGTCTGGCACAAGAAGCGGTTCACCTGTTGCAGCTACCTCACCTGTGACACCTTGCTCTCCGATCTTGATTCGAAAACTCTCCAACGGAGTATCAGAAAACGCTTTCGTTCGACGTTTGAAAACCAACTCATCCCCCTCAACCAAGCCTATCTCGACCACATCATATTTAAATGCTTGTTGAATCAACCGAACTACCTGATCGAGCAATGTATCAACGGCCAAAATAGACGTTAGTCGGCGTCCCAACTCGCTGAGTACCTGGAATTGCTCCGCTCGCTTCTGTGCAGCGTTATAGAGGTTGGCGTTTTCTATGGCCACACCGATCTGATGACCAATGGAGGTGAGCAATTGGACATCCTGGTCGGTAAACTCTCGATCGCCGCGAGTAATTGCGAAGAGCGTTCCTAAAACCTTACCCTTGACGGCCAAGGGTACGCTGGCCATCGAGCGGAGCCCCTCCTCACGCACGACCTTCCTTGTCAACCGTGGATCAGCGGAGACGTTCTTCACAACCAATGGCTTACCAGATTGGGCAACACGACCCGAAAAACCCTCACCGACTGATAAATTATCGACTTCAGATACGAATTGAGGGCTAAATCCTCGCTGAGCAACAATGTTCAGCACACCTGCTCTCTCATTCAAAAGATAAATCCCTCCAGCTTCGATCTCCATAACCTGCAGGGATTCATCTAAGGCGCTATACAGAATTTCATCCAAGTCCAAGGATTGACTCACCACAGTGGCGATCTCATTGAGTGCCGATAATTCTTCAGTTCGAGCGGCCACCCTCCGTTCTAATTGCGCATAAGATTCCTGAAGCTGAGCCGACATGAGGCTAAATTGTTCAGCCAACTCCTCAATTTCATCGCCAGTATGCGCCTTGATTCTCTGGCTGAAATCGCCCCCAGCCACCTTCTGAGCCGCAGCGATTAACTCAGTGATAGGATTCGTGATCCGTCTAACGCCAAACGCCACAACCAGAGCTGGGATGACAACCCCTAACGCAAGTAAGAGAAAAAGAAACTGTCTGTAACCTTGACTGGGCTTGATCAAAGAAGCCCAATCTTCCTCTGTAACCAAGCCCCAGGATGTTTTAGGGATCGGAGCATAGCTAGCAACGATTTCCTGACCATTATGAGAGCGAATACGCATCGCTCCCACTTCACCTCCCAAGACAGGCTGTATTACATCTTGTGGAGAGAGATTCTCTCCTATGTAAGCGGGATCCGAGTGGTAGATAACCTTCCCATTCCCATCCACGATGTAAGCACTTCCGCTTTCCACGAGACGGAGATTTTCGATATCATCATAGAATGCACTAAGTGTTGCCTCTTCAACTCCAAACATACCCACCAGCGCGCCCAAGAATTCCGCTTGGGAACCCAGAATGGGTACAGCAATGACGATAACGTCATCCCCCTCATGCCCCTCAGTCATCACATCAGAGATGATCAGATCTACCAAACCAAGAATTTGGGATCGTAGAAGCTGGAGGTAAAAATCCCGATCGGACCAATCTTGCCCGATGATATCTCCGCGTTCTGGTTCAACGGCCACAACGATACCGAAGGTATCGAGGATAAGCACACCGGCGTCAAAAGAAGCCAAACGATTACCTGCAGCTTTAAGTGCATCACGCTGCGCATCTGGGTCAGTTTCATAGATCGCTGGTGAACGTGCCTCGGCACTTAGGAGGTCGACATATTTCATCAATTCAGCCGTGAATTTATCAGCTGTTAATCGTGTGAGTTCCATGTCCCTTTCGATCACAAGATCTTCTGTCACATCCTGGTAGGCGTAGAACATGACGATGGCCACGGCTACCAAGATGATCACTGTGGGGACGAAAGACCAGGCGATGATCTTATTCCTCAATCCTCCTAAATTTAGCCTAGGTCCCATGACAGTTCTCCTGCCCTGTCCGCTCATGAAGATCATGAGGCTGCTTTACCCCATCCTCACCAGATGAACTAACGAACGTCCCTTCCTTCACCGGGGCCTCTATCATTATAGAGCGATTCACCTCAAACCCATCACTCATTGTTGAGCGCAATGAAAAATCTGCTGTCGAGGAGTAGGAAAGGGTATAAGTGTGTGCGCGGGCGCCACCCACACACCCACATATTCCAGCCCTCTTCTCGCGGTTGACTTTTTTTCAATGAAGTCATTGGTACAATACACTATTGTATGGATCTTTTCGATCATGCCCACCAGAAACGGATGGCGAAGGAGGCACCTCTCGCCGCTCGCATGCGACCTCGTGTTCTTGAGGAATTCGTCGGACAAGAGGACATCGTTGGAGAGGGGCGTCTATTACGTCGCGCCATTGAAGCCGACCGTCTATTCTCTTCCATCATCCTCTGGGGTCCTCCAGGTACAGGAAAGACTACTTTGGCGATGATCATCGCCAATACCACCGAATCCCACTTTGAAACCATCTCCGCTGTGTTAGCTGGTAAACCAGAGCTTCGGCGTGTCATCAAGGAAGCAGAAGAGCGCAGAAAACTATACACGAAGAGGACGATCCTCTTTGTCGATGAGGTCCACCGCTGGAATAAAGCCCAACAGGACGCCCTTCTTCCACATGTCGAGAATGGCACGATCACGCTCATCGGTGCAACAACCGAGAATCCCTATTTCGAAGTAATCAGCGCCCTCGTATCGCGCTCGCGAATTTTTCAACTCCGACCGCTCGAGGATTCCGAGGTGGAACAGATCATCAAGAACGCACTTCAGGAGGAAGAACGCGGTTATGGAGGACGATCAGTTCGAATCGATGAAGACGCCCTCGCCCACCTTGTCCGCATCGCAGGAGGTGACGCACGCAATGCCCTCAACGCTTTAGAACTAGCCGTTGAAAGCACTCCAGCTGACTCCCAAGGTGTGGTGCACATCTCACTCGAAGTGGCACAGGAATCTATCCAACGAAGAGCGGTTCTCTATGACAAGGATGGGGATGCCCACTACGACACCATCTCAGCTTTCATCAAGTCAATTCGTGGCTCCGATCCAGATGCAGCCCTCTACTGGTTAGCTAAGATGCTCTACGCAGGTGAGGATCCACGTTTCATCCTGCGTCGCCTGCTCATCCTTGCCTCCGAGGATATCGGTCTGGCTGATCCGATAGGATTGGTCGTTGCAGCAGCCGCTGCACAGTCCTTCGAATTCGTTGGGCTTCCAGAAGGCGTCTACCCGATCGTTGAAGCCACACTCTACCTGGCCACTGCACCAAAATCCAACACCTCCGGTTCATATTTCAAAGCCTACAAATTGCTCGAAGAGCGAGGGATTGTTGAGGTGCCACGACACCTGCAGGATAGTCACCGAGATGCTGCCGCGTTAGGACACGGGGAGGGTTACGAATACCCACATGAACACCCCGACCATCACATCGGTCAGCAGTACCTTCCGACCGCGTTGCTTGGAACCTCCTTCTACCATCCTTCTGATCAGGGCTACGAAGAACAGGTTAGGGATCGTCTCGCACGATGGCGTAAAGCACAACGGGAAGCTCTCGGCATCGACAAAAGTGAAGATTTACCCGATTTGACTCAGGGGGAGATCGATGCCCTCAAACAGCGTCACACTCGCCGTGGGTCAGGAAAGACATGAAAGAGGTGTGATGACAATCATTTATCTCATCCGACATGCTGAAAACGATTACTTGGGGAAAAGACTTGCGGGATGGCAACCTGGTGTGCATCTCAATGAGCGAGGAGCGGCTCAGGCTGAGGCACTGGCAGAGAGGCTGTCAGGGACTCATTTCCAAGCAATCTACGCCAGTCCACTTGAACGGACGGTGGAGACGGCAACGCCGATCGCCCAGCGACTGGGTCTTGAGATCATCCCCCGACCTGGGCTAGGTGAGGTTCATTATGGCCAGTGGCAGGGACAGACACTTAAGGCATTACGACGCCGTAAGTTGTGGCCCATTGTTTTACATAGTCCTTCCCTAGCCAAGTTCCCTGAGGGAGAGTCTTTCAATGAGACTCAAGCGAGGGTAGTCACGGAACTCGAAAGTCTTCGTGCTAAACATAAACATCCTAAAAGCAGGATCATTTGCGTCTCGCACTCCGACACAATCAAGCTCGCCGTCGCTCACTACCTCGGTCTCCCTCTCGATCTATTTCAGCGATTGACTGTTGAGCCAGCCTCCATCAGCATCCTTTCCATCCACCGAGGTCACAGTCGACTGATCCGCCTCAATGATACCCATGCCAGCCACCTGCCTTCTGAGAGGTGATATACTTCTCGGTATGTTGGCCTCTGATTAATCTCAGGCGGTTTAATCTCGGAGCCTGGAATGCCGGCGACTGAATACAACCTCAAACCTGTACAAAAATTAACAACCGGTGCGATCGGACCACCTGGTAAACGCGTTTTTTACCTTCAAGCTCGAGATGCTGACCAACTCGTGACCTTGATCATAGAGAAACAGCAGGTGCAATTGTTAGCCGCGAAGGTTGAGGAGTTTCTAGCCGAATTGGATGAGCGGCTTCCTGACCTTCCAAAAGCATCCTTCGAATACGATGAAGAGGACATGGCTCTCGAACAACCCATCGATCCTGCTTTCCGAATTGGTTTCTTGGGTCTCGGGTATGATGACGAAGATGATCTCTTGGTCCTGGTCGCACGTGAAATTGAGACCTCAGAAGGTGATGATAACGATCAGATTTCTTCTGTCGCCCGTTTCTGGTGTACACGATCTCAATTATTGACCATGTGTCATTGGGGTATCGAGGTGGCAAGTCGGGGGCGTCCTATTTGTGGAAACTGCGGAGAGCCGATAGATCCAGAAGGTCACTTCTGCCCGAAGAGCAACGGTCATAAAAGGTAAATCGTCAAATGCTTTCCCTGCCTCAGACAGAGGCCACTGGGGGAAACCGATCACTGTTCTAAAATCCTCCAACACAAACTACGATGAATCGAAAAGCACAAGATCACCACATCCAAATCCTCAATCAAGGAAGGATCCAAGTTGCTGGTCAGTTCATGTGGGGTTCGAATTACACCTTCCTGGTCAAGGTAGAAACCGAGCAGGAAACTCTCCTCGCTGTCTACAAACCCCTACGCGGTGAACGACCCTTGTGGGATTTTACGCCCGGCACTCTGGCTGCCCGAGAGGTCGCCGCCTATCTGACTTCGACATCATTGGGATGGGATCTGGTCCCGCCAACCGTAATGCGGGACGATGGTCCAGCCGGTCCTGGCTCGCTTCAGCTCTACCTGGAAGTAGATCCGGAACGTCATTATTTCACCTTCAGTGATGAGGAACGGCAGCGGCTTCGACCCGTGGTCGCTTTCGACGTTTTAATCAACAACGCCGATCGCAAAGGCGGACACATACTCTTGGGACCAGACAATCATCTGTGGCTAATTGATCACGGCGTGTGTTTCCATCAAGACTACAAATTACGCACCGTCGCGTGGGATTTTGTGGGCGAACCCATCCCTGAGGTCATCACCAATGATCTCGACGCTTTTCGTCAGCGCTTAGCAACGGACGAAGATCTTTATGCCGCTTATTCAGCATTGCTTTCGCAAACCGAGATCGATGCCTTAGGTATGCGCGCAGAAGAGCTGATCACGGATGGTCATTTCCCTGAACCCGATGGTGTCAGGCCATATCCTTGGCCGTTGGTTTAATTCGTAAACATCTTCCCGTCACCCCAGGAGAACCAATGAAGAAGATCAAAATTGCGCTTCTAGGATTCGGCAACGTTGGTCGTGCTCTGGCTCAACTTTTACTCGAGAAACGCGAGGTATTGCAAAAGCGGTATCAGATCGATTGGACCGTCGTGGGAATTGCCACCGGTCGACATGGAAGCGTAGTAAATCCGGCTGGCGTCGATCTTAGTGAGGCGTTGTCGCTTGCAGTTGCCGACAAGGAGATATCCTCGCTGGCTCCTAATGACACAGACATCGATGGGGTAGCCTTCGTCCGCATGAGTGGCGCTGATGTATTATTCGAGAACACACCGGTTAATTATCAAACCGGGCAACCAGCCATAGATTACATCGCGACCGCACTCGGGATGGGTATGCATGTCATTACGGCGAATAAAGGACCTGTTGTACACGCATTTGACCGGCTAGTGGAGCTTGCACAAACAAATGGAGTGCGTTTCTTCCATGAATCAACCGTCATGGATGGCGCTCCCATTTTCTCCCTCTGGCAGGAAGTCCTCCCGGCTGCCAAACTTCATTCTTTCCGTGGTGTGCTCAATTCGACCTCCAATCTCATACTAACATTGATGGAAGCGGGGAAATCCTTCGACGAAGCTCTTGCTCACGCCCAGGCGATCGGTATCGCTGAAACGGACCCAAGCGGTGACATCATGGGTTGGGACGCCGCAGTGAAAGTCAGTGCGCTCGTAACTGCGTTAATGGGGATTCCCCTTACGCCCGATAAGGTTGATCGGAAGGGAATCGAGGACATCTCTCTCGAGGCTGTGATCAAGGCACGTGATGTGGGTCTGCGTTGGAAGTTAATCTGTCAAGCTTGGCGCGAAGGCGAGGGGGTGGAGGCCTCTGTAGGACCTGTGCAGATTGATCCCAACGACTCGCTTTACAATGTCATGGGCACATCTTCCGCTGTGACTTTCGTGAGCGATGTCCTCGGTGACCTGACCATCACCGAAACCAATCCTGGACCTCACACGACAGCATATGGCTTATTAGCAGATTTCATACGGGCTGTTCGCTAGGCTTCTTAACTCCACATCTGGATTAACCTACCTTCACCTTTCATTGCGAGGAGCCCCCCAACCTGTCATTGCGAGGAGCCGTGAGGCGACGGAGCAATCTTATCGTTGAGGAGAACCCTTCGCCCCTATAGTGTTCGCAATCTCATTTAGGTTAGTGTCACCCAAAGGGGCATTCCTGGTACACTTTACTGGTTTGGTTATCCATGAGCAATTCCCGGAGGCCGTGTAATGGAACATAGCCCCTTCGTGGCGCTTCTTTTAATCACTGGCTTAGCTCTGGTGGTTCCGGTTTTTGCGAGTCGCTTCCGCAGAATTCGGTTGCCGATTGTGGTCGGCGAAATCATCGCCGGGATCATCATAGGTCAGAGCGGTTTCAACCTCGTTGAACCTTCACAAACATTGGTTTTCTTGGCCGAGTTTGGTTTCGCATACTTGATGTTTCTCTCCGGCTTGGAGATCGACTTTAACATCCTTATGTCCCAGAATCGAGACGTTGAGCAACATTCGATTTCACAACCGTTACCACTAGCTCTCCTGATCTTCTTGGGAACCTTGGTGCTGGCATTACTCGGTGCTGTGGGATTATCAAAGCTCGATATTGTGGAAAACCCGATCATTGTCGGTTTGATCTTAAGTACCACCTCACTGGGTGTGGTTGTGCCTGTGCTGAAGGAGCAACAGTTACTCGGGTCGCTTTACGGACAACACCTATTGGTAACCTCATCGGTAGCTGACTTTGCGAGCCTGGTGATCTTTACTATGGTCATCGCCATTAGGAGTGTAGGTCTTACCCTTGATCTCTTACTGGTACTTGCCTTATTACTCATCTTTGTGACCGCCGCACGTTTTATGTACCGCTTCGCCGCTTTTCCTTTCTTGCGCAGGCTGTTGAACGAACTCTCCAGTGCCACGGCTCAAATCCGTGTCCGTGGAGCCTTTGCTTTAATGGTCGCCTGGGTCGTTCTCGCTGAAGCCCTTGGAGCAGAGCTAATCCTCGGAGCATTCCTGGCAGGGGCAATCGCCGGTCTGATCACTGACCCTTATGACGACAGTTCGCGCGAGAAACTTGATGCAATCGGATACGGTTTTTTCATTCCCATTTTCTTCATCATGGTGGGAGTCAATTTCAATCTGCAGGTGCTCGTAGAATCACCACAAGCCCTTGTGCTCGTTCCCATTCTGATCATCATCGCTTTCTCTGTAAAGGTGATCCCTGGACTTCTCTTTCGTCTGAACTTCTCCTGGCGTGAATCCCTCGCAGGGGGAATTCTGCTCTCCTCTCGCCTCTCACTCATCATCGCCGCTTCTGCGATTGCATTGGGAATAGGTGCAATCTCAGAGGAGGTCAACTCGGCGATCGTCCTCTTAGCTGTAGTTTCCTGCACGATTGGACCCGTGATCTTCCAGCGTCTTTACACGCGAGGTGTTGAAACGCAGCGTAAAGGTGTGATCCTCATTGGTAAGGATCAATTGACTGAATTCTTGGCTGACAGATTGATTGCCAGCGGTGAAGAGGTGTTTGTGCTGTGCCCAGACGAGAGCCGATTAGAAGTTTTTAAGCAGAAAGCATTGAATTTAATCACGGGGGTCTCACACCCCGAGGAGGCTTTACTAGAAGCTGGAGCCGATCGCGCCCGCGCTCTAGTCGATCTGACAAGCAACCCCCAGGAGACCTTGTCTGTATGCACGCTTGCCCGGGAGCAATTCAACATCCCCGTAATCGTTTCTCGTATTAATGACGTAGAACTGATCCCACGCTTACAAGCACTCAACGTGAAGATTGTTCAGCCTGCCATGGCGACGGCCATGGCTCTCGAAGGAGCCATTCGTTATCCCTCCGCATTCGATGTCCTTATCCATCAGACAGAAGATGTTGAGGTTTTTGAAGCTACACTAACCAACAGACAGCTCGATGGTGTTCCACTTCGTCGACTGCGCCTACCGGGGAACACCCTTATCCTAAGCCTTCAGCGCGATGAAAACATCACCGTCCCTCACGGTGATTTTGTGATTCGATTGGGTGATCGCATAGGCATCATCGGAAGCCCTGATTCTATCGAACATGCTGTCGCGATACTGACCAGTTAGATTGATAATCGACGGACACACGTCGCTTTAAACTTCTAATAACAGATAGATATAGCAATTAACTATCTAGAGAAAGAAACCCTATCTTGAGAATGTATCCTCTCGACAATCCTTCTTAGCACAACATGGATGATAAACCTCCCCCTGTTGCACAGCCTGTGGGATAATTCCGCCGTATGAACCTCTCCCGAGAATCGTAAGTATTATCTAAGATGGGGGGAATGTTACGATTCCACGCGGACGCCATTACAAGGAATGATCATCATGATCCGATTCCTCATCAAACGAACCCTCTGGGCTGTGTTGGTCATCTTTCTCTTCGCCACGGTGATGTTTTTTCTTATACAAATTATCATTCCCCAAGATTTCACCATCCAATTTGCTTTAGACCTAACACGAACCGAGCGGGAGGCGATGCAACGGGAACTCGGATTGGATTTACCTCTCTGGCAGCAATACTTCAATTGGATCAGCAACTTCTTTAACGGAGCTTTTGGAGAATCGTTCTACGGCTACCCCGTCGTTGAGATACTCAAAGCAACGATCCCGACCAGCCTGCTCATCTTCCTCACCGGGACTGCTCTAGCGTTTATCATCGGACTCGGGTTGGGTCGCTTCATTGGCTGGAGGGGATCTGGGCCCGTCACCAGCCTCACCACATTCAGCGGGATCGCACTCTATACCACCTTCCCTCCCTGGCTTGCATGGCTCATTACATATTTCATCGGTCGACGGATGAGATTCTTCCGCAGAGTCTTCGGATCCCGCGCATTTGAACATCTCGACTCCAATATTTGGGGGGATTTCTCCCTAACTCCATCGATGGTATCTTGGAGGATGGTCGTTTCATTGATCATCGCAACACTCATCCTGTTGGCTTTCAACGCACTACTACATCGCCTCACTCGCTT
>CP070708.1:1604526-1611361 GCA_020350285.1 Anaerolineaceae bacterium | reverse complement strand
AGGATCGCAAGGATGCTTAGGGATCCTGACGGTCATCTTTTATGTTCCTCTTCGAATCTTGTGCAGCTCCCATTGTCAGAGGAAGCCCCGATGCTAGAACCTGCTAGCTCAGGGCTGTAGGCTTGTGTGATCCTGGGTAGACGAGTTAGGAGGTAATGCCTCAGTTCGACCACATGGCCTTTAGGTAGGAGTTGATATCAACCGCTTCACGCGGACCGACCATAATCTCCCAACCCGGCATCTCCTCTTCAAGTTCTCCTGAGAGCACGGCTACATGACCGGGGATGATCAACTTGCGGTGCGAGACCTTCCCCTCGACATCGAAAGTTTTAGCGTCCTTGGCGATGCGTTCAGCGTCAAATTTGCCTGCTGCCCAAGCTGTCAGGACGCTCATCCCTTCGGCATCGGTAACCAACAGCCATCCGGGCCAGCCGGATCCCTCCACCTCATTGGCGATGGAGAAGTAGGTAATCGAGAAGTTGGTGGTGGCCATAAGCGGAGCGTTCTCATCCGGGGAATTGATCTCGTAGATCCCGGGTTGAACCTGAATCGGTTTCTGTGGGTCAGTGTAGATGTTCTGACGGAGCACAAGCAACGCGTACAAACTGGCCGGGTTAAATTCCTCCAAAACAATCAAACCGCCGTACTTGGCAATTTGTTCAGCTGCAAGTAATGTTTCGTCGACCTCACTATTTGCACCAGGGAAAGTGATCACAGGGAAACCTAGAGGGCGGAATGTCTGTTTGAGAGCAAGTCGACGGATGGACGTTAATTGTTCCAGAGAATCTCGGTAACTTGTGACCCCGGGATCTAAAACCAGTTCTTCGACACCGGCTTCTTTCAACTTTTGAGTGAGTTCAGCTAGCCCATCAAGATCCTCAGCTTGAACAGCCAGAGGGACTCCCGCCTCTTTGGCGACTTCAGCCATCTCCTCCCAATTCTCGCCGTTAGCAGCGTGGAGGAGTGGTCGGCTTCCAGCCGCTGCTTCAATGCCAGCTTTTGCAAGGTCTCCAGATGGGGCAATTAAGATCAGCGGTTTCTTGCTTACAGATTTGACGGCTGAGATCGCGGCATTGAACGTTGCTGGGTCTGAAGAGGCGGCTTCAACGGCGAATCCGTCCAAGTACAAGTCGATGCCGACATAGTCAACATGGTAGGCATCCGCCTCAGCAGCGGCTCGCTTTAGCTCATCACCGTCTTCGGTATCACGTAAGCGCCAGAACAAACCAGGTTTGTGGTAGAAGGTTTTTTCGTGGCGAAAGAGGACGGTCTCGTTGCCTACTTTAACTGCTCCGTCATCTCCTTTTAGCTCAACCAATGTGATGGGTGGGGCTGAGGCTGACTCGAGTTTCGCGGCCGCTTCTTCGCTGACATGTGGGCAGTCTTTAAGCGCGGCCTGCTTCGCGGCCAGCTTCATGGCAAAGGCCAAACAGGTTGGATAACCGCAGTCTTTACAGTTTGTCTGCGGTAGAAGCTTGTAGATCTCTAGACCAGTAAGCGCCATGTTATCTCTCCACCTTTACGATTGTGAGCCGAGGAGGTCGTCAAGGACGGAACGCACCCGGCGTAAAGTCTCGGGGTGTCGCAGAACGAGCATGTTGGCTCCGGAATGGACTAAGGCGATCGCGGTGACCGCCTCCCAGTCCAGTGCTCGACGTTCCCAATCTCCCCAATTCTCAGGCACACCCTCGCCGACTTTGGCCTCCTTGACTCGCCAGGCCTCTTCGCCAGGGTTGACGAGCATCGGTTGTTGGGTCATCTGATCCCCGCCCAGGGCAGCTAATCGAAGACGCTCCATGACGGAGTAACCATATTCGATCCCATAGCCTAGGGCGCCGGTTGTCGGATCCATAACGATGCGCTCGAGGGGCAGCCCCATGTCGTGGATCAGGATTACCAACTGCTTGGACAGGTTCACATCCATCGGCGTTTTCGATTGCACCAGGTGGTTGTGAGCCAAGGCAGCAGCGACAATGGTGCGGTAATTCTTTTCCTCACAGATCCCTAGAAGTAAACGTTCGCCTTCGGCTTCTTCAGCCACAGGCACAATTAATTCATTGTCGATCTCTGCTTGACCCGGGCCTACGACGGCCATGGGTAAGCTGGTCGCGTCGAGAACTTTGCGCACAGCCGCGCGTGCGTATTCCGGTGTGTTGGGCTCACCGTCTGCATCAGTCAGACTAAGGACCATGTAGATCAGATCCGCGCCTGCTGCCTCAGCGGCTTTTGCCCATTCACCTGGGTCATCCATCGCCTCTCCCCATGCTTGCAGCAGCAGGGGTGACCAATCGTCAGGTTTACGATCACGGATCTCCAATGCAAGGGCGGGACGATTGGGGATGGTCCCTTCAAACTGTAGGTAGGGCAGCGTGCTTTCTCCGCCAATGGTCAGTGTGTGAGCGCGGGTCCCACCCTCATCGGCAGTGGCCCCTAAGGTAACCTCCCGCACGGCGCCAGTGTATTTCTCTTTGGGGATTTCAATTGTCATAGAATCCAAGACCTCCAAGTTGAATATGAGGACAGGGATCAGGGATTAGAGATTTGGGATCAGGCCTTGAACAATTTCCTGATCCCTGATCCCCAATCCCTAATCCCTTTCGCCCTACATCATCGGTTCCATTTCTAGTGCTGGATGGCCTTTCTCTTGCAGATGTTTCAGCAATCCTTCCACATCGGTGCAGACGGTTTCGTCAGCGATCTTGTCAATCAGATCTGGATCACCCTCACGCTCGGCGACCTCTTTGAGTTGGTCTGCCATCTGTTCCTTGAGGATGGACGACAACCACACAACGCGTTTGAAACCACCGTCAGCGGAGATGAACTTCGGGCTGGTGATATAAAACTTGCCGTGTCCCATCACGCCTGGCGTCTGCAATCCACCTCCAGCCACCCCGGCCAAGGTCGAGAAAGTCATCCCGGCGGGGGTCATGCTGGTATCCTCGCGGCTGACGATCATGATGCCGTTAGCCTCAGGGATCAGCATAGCGATGCATTCGAAGCAACCACAGGCCGTCATCGGGTTTTCCATGATGGAATAGACGGCGACCTCATTCACCGATCCGTGGGAGGCCGAAACAGCGTACTCATTGACGCCTGAGAAGTAGCCTTTATCCTGATCGGAGATGTCACCTTTGATGATGGGTTGATTCGGGCCGGTGGGATTGATTTGGAAGGAAGCTTTGCAGTCCAACCAGTTGTAAGCGCCACAGAGGCCGAGCCGTTCGGGGCTGATGATGCAGACATGGTCGGGGGCGAAGGACTGACATAGAGTACATGAATAGAACTGGTCAACGCTCTCGTCGGTCATCGTTCCGATACGCACGTTGCGTTCATCGTACGCCGCGCGGGCTTTTTCAAGCCACTCAGCATAAACTTCGGGTTCGGTGAAGATCTTTACCTGCACTTTGTCGACGATCGTGCCGAAGTCTCCGTGGAAACGGGCGTAGAGGATGTCGCCAAAGTGCTTGAGGTTGAACCCTTTCTCGGCTGCGCCTTTGCTGATGCGGATCCAAGCGATATCACGTTGACCGATGTGCTGCACCCCCGAAGCGCCGTTGATGAAGTAGTGGATCTGACGCTCGAGCACGGGCTCGAAATCCTTTTCCATCTTTCGACCGGCGACCTCCACGAGGATGCCCATATCCATGTAGCCGCCCTCTTCGACTGTATCGAAGTCGGAGCCGATAAGCTCGATCTTGCCGTCTTCGATCTCATCTAGATCCACCATGCGGAGGTATTCGTAGGCGCGGCTGTTTTTCCCGCCAAATTCGACCTGCATGTCGGCTCTACGGACAACCTCTCCTTCGAAAGCAGAGCCGTAAGGCACCGGCACCGGCACCTCTGTGATCTGTACCTTTACGCCACGCACCTCGATGCATTTTTGGACCAGCCTCTCGGCGCGCTCAAGATCATCGGCGCCTTCGATCTCGTTGAAGGGCATCGAGATGACATGTTCGTAGTCTGTGACGCCGGTGGGCAGAATCTCCGGGATGATGGTGTCTGCGATGACCGGGAAGCCGAAATTAATAGCGCCAGCTGCAGTGGCGTACTTCAGGTCATCGACCTCTCCAAGTGCGAGTACGAAGGCAAAGACACGGTTCTTGTTATAGAGCAAGATATCCCGAGCTTGACCACCCTTCATGCCACCAAAAGTGAGCGCCGACCGGGTCGCAAAACCAAGCGGGTAGATGGCAGATATGGTATCGGTCCCAAAGGGCACAGTATAGGTGTCGTAACCAAGTTCGACACCTTCTTCCACCAACTGGTGGATGATGCTGCGTCCGTTGACGTTACCGATGAGGAAGGTCAGGATGTTGCGTCGCTGAAGCTCGCGCACGATCTTGACCGCGACCTCGTTGGATTTCGCGCAGCCGACGATGGCCGCAAAACCAGGCATACGACCGTCCACCAATTGGATGCCCCATGAACGCAGTTGGATATCGTCAATGGGCCCGTTCAGGTGACCGTCGGCGCTGGGCCCACCGCCGTTATCGGGGCTGGTAAAAGAAGTGCTCCCGGCCAGTTCTAGGCCCGGCATCGGCTCCGGTTGGAGACCGTAGACAAATTTCAAAGCCATGATGATCTCTTCGGCGAACAGGGTCGCCATGCCTGAATCGAGCGTCTCGCCGAGATAGGGGGTCCAACGAGCATCAGGTGGCACGGGATGAAGCAGGCTTTTCGCATGCTCAAGGACAGGTGGCAATTCACCAATTTTGGATACTTCGCGTCCCGTCATGCCCAAGATAAATGGCAGATAATACGCTGTGTTGGGGAAGGCAACCGGGGTATCAGGGCCTTTCTCCTCCATCGCTCTTTGAAGCATGAGATCAGCTTCGTGGACGATGGCATTGGCGCCGCGGATAGCCCGGGTGGCAATATATCGTGACATTTCCCAAGCTCCTTTTTTCTTTTCTCGGGCAGCGGGTTAATCGCCGGCCGGTTGACCGTAGATCGCTTCAGCGCGCTCTTCGGGTGTAAGTTCCATCAGTTCTTCCATTCGCCAATCACCGCTCTTACCGAACTTCTCTGGATCGTAAGCGGGTAGATTGAGGGCCTCGCGTTTCTTGTCGATGTGCTCGAGGATACGGCGGACCATCTCCTCCGGCTCGACGACAAACTCGATCTTGCCCCCTACTTTTTCCTCCCAGCCCTTACTGAGATGATCGGTGACAAACTCGCTGCCTTCCAAGGGGTTGTTGATCCCCAGGATCACGTAGGCGCCCGATGCGGCACAGTAGGAGGCGATGGCGAGCGCTTTTTCGCTCATCCACTCAGGGGCGATACCAACAGCGGGTACATCACTGATGTCGTCGCCTAGGCCGCCTTCATTTACAACCTGGCAGAGGACCGTCAAGATGCGGGTGTTGTCGACACAGGAGCCCATGTGCAGCACGGGAGGCATTCCGGTGGCCTCGCAGACCTCACGCAGACCAGGGCCCGCCATCTCGAGCGCTGTTTCACCGAGTAGGTATCCTCGTTTACCGCTAGCGATGGCTCCACAACCGGTCTCAACCATGAGGACGTCGTTCTTGAGCAGTTCACGTACCAGGTAGTCATGTGCAGCGTCCTGTGTGAAGCGCGGGTTATTGCAGCCGACGTTCGCCACGACACCTCGGAGACGACCGGACATGACGGCATCGTTCAGCGGTCGGAAGGAAGCACGGTAGCTTCCACCGAGCATGTAGTTGATATATTCGTGGGAGAAACCGGGGACTACATCATGGGTAAATTGGGGAATTTGTACATCGCCCCGGTTAGGATAATTGTCAATTGCCCGACGTACGATCTCCTTGGCGATGTCCAGGGCTCGATGTTCGTCGAATTCGATATGGGTCGCGCCAGTGATCTTGACCTTGGGTGAGGTGGTGATGACTTGTGTGTGGAAATTCTCAGCTAAGTTGGGCAACGCTTGCATGATGCACTGGACGTCTACGACCATGGCCTCAACTGCGCCGGTGATGATCGCCAACTCCTGATGCAAGAAGTTACCCGCTGAGGGCACACCTTGACGTACGAGGGTCTCGTTACTTGTGCAGCATATTCCTGCGAGGGTGATCCCATTGGCGCCCTTTTCCTTGGCGTAATCCAACAATTCGGGGTCCGATGTGGCAGCCAGGATCATCTCCGATAACGTCGGTTCGTGGCCATGGACGAGGATGTTGACCTCGTCATCCTTTAGCACGCCTAGGTTCATCTCCGCAACCAACGGGCTGGGTGTGCCGAAGAGGATGTCGGAAAGATCCGTGGCGACCATGGAGCCGCCCCAGCCATCAGACATACCGGTACGCATGGCTTGGTCGAGGATATGCTCCGGGTCCTGATCATCACCCATGTGCGTGCGGTGGAGCACATCGACGACCTCTCGGTCGATACCGCGGGGCACGAGATCTAGTTTACGCCACAATTCTTTGCGCTTCTCCGGCGCCCGCTCAACGAAGGGTAGCTCGCCTGTTTGTTGACCAAAGAAACCAAGACAGGTCTCAGCCACATCTAGGCCAATCTCATTGATCTCGCGTCCTTCAGTTTCAATGCCGAGTTCTTGAGCCAACTTTATTAACTTGAACGGATCGCGGATCTTGTAGCCTTGCGCTTCCCCTTTAGCTGTCGCCAGCAAAGTGAAAGCCAGGTCGCGCCCGTGGTCGGAGTGCGAGGCGGCACCTGCGGCGACGGCACGGGCGAAGTTGCGCGCGGTGATGGTCTCAATCGTGGCACCACAGATGCCGGTTTGACCATCCTTGGTTAGCCGACAGGGACCCATGAAGCATATCTTGCAGCATTGTCCCTTCGCACCGATTGGGCATGCGGCCATCTGATCGGCGCGGCTGAAAGCGGTTTC
>CP070708.1:1596275-1604426 GCA_020350285.1 Anaerolineaceae bacterium | reverse complement strand
ATTACACATCCATCATATGCAATCAGCTACTCTTCCTCTCCGGAGAAAGTTAAAAATCACCAGAGAACGAATGTCTTATTTCCGGGAACCTTAAAAGCGTGTATAATGAACGCCAAGCAGCATCGAGGCGAAGGGGTGCTGCTTTAACTCGAACCGAAGGAATCCCCCTGATGTCAATGGCGAATATTCTTTTATTCGAAAGCGGTAGAGCGAATGCGCCATCATTTGGTCCTGCGCTGGAGAAGAAGGGATACGCCGTATCTGTCCACCACAAAATTGAACCCGGTTTAAACGCCGCTTCGAAAAAGGTTCCAGATCTGATTGTCTTAGATGCAGCCTCGATGAAAACAAGCGGGACGCGCATGTGCCGAAAAGTTCGAACTAAGCTCGACGGAGTTCCGATCATCCTGGTCTCACCCAACGGAACACTTCCGGATCCGGGCTGTGGTTCAAGCGTCACGTTGGTCCATCCCTTCACGCCTCGCAAACTACTCAACCGCGTTGCTCGCCTTTTGCCAGGGGATGATAGCTTCACCTTGGAAATGGGTCCCATCAAGCTCAACCAAGTTCAGAGTAAGGTGCGATGTTTGAAAAAAGAGGCACGTCTCACACCCAAGATGTCGCAGTTACTTGAAGTCTTCATGCAGAACCCTGGACGATTGATGACTCGGAAGAGGCTGATCCGTTTGGTATGGCATACCGACTATACAGGGGACACGAGAACATTGGATGTCCATATGAGTTGGCTCCGCTACGCAATCGAACCAGACCCAAAGAAGCCTCTATTCTTGAAAACGATCCGGGGAATGGGATACCGCCTCGATCTACCACAAGAGGCATAAATTTCACCCTCTAACCAAAATGCGCCCAACAGGGCGCTTTTTTGTTTTATCGATCCTTGGAAGAGAGAACGATCTCTACTGTAAATGGAGACTAGCTTTCTGGTGGCATGACTTCTAAATTGATTCAATGGCAGTGTGCGCGATCACCACTTAGGCTGGTATGGTTGTCTGATGTGTGATGTGACCTAACGAACCGCGGTTATCGAAGGCGCGGACACCGAGCGTATAGTCACCAGGTTGTTGATAGGTGTGCTCCATCTGGGTATCTATCTCCTCCTCGCGCCACATACGGACTGCCTGAGAGTGGCTTCGGAAGACATCACCGTCGAAATCCCAGTCAACCTCCCACATGTTGAGGTCAGCTGGGAAAGGTTCGCTCTCGGACTCCTGGGAAAGGATGTCATCGAGGGCCACATGGATTGAAGATCCTGATTGCGAAACTGTAATCTGGGGTTTTATTGCGTATTGCATGTCCTCTTCAGATCTCCAGATCGTGAATGGACGTTCGAAGTTTTCGAGAAGTAGTCTCCGATATATCGTTTGGATAGCCAATGGTGAATTGTCACAGGCAATCCATTGGCGGTCTAAACGATCTGCGACGACGGCTGTTGTCCCTGAACCACAAAAGAAATCGGCTACGATATCACCCGGATTGCTTGAAGCGAGGATGATCCGCTCCATCAGCGCTTCGGGTTTTTGTGTGGGGTAACCTGTTCTTTCCTTATGAAGTCTCGCAACAACTGGAAAATACCACCAATCTTCAGGGACCTTACCGCGTTCCAAATCGGGAACTTTTCCGAATCCCGCTTTTGGGGAACTCGAAAAAGTCTTAACCGTCGATGGATCGTAGGCCACACGAACGGCGTCGGCATTGAAGGTGTAGTCCTTTGATTTAGTGTAGACCAGGATGGTGTCATGTTTACGTTTAAACGCACGGCGGATGGGCGAGGGACCATGGTAAATCCAGACGATCTCATTGATCAGGCGGTTGGGACCGAAGATCTCATCCATGAGCACTCGAGCATATGCTGAGGCGTGCCAGTCCAAGTGAAGATAGATCGTTCCCGAAGGCGATAGCAATCTACGCATGATGTCCAATCGGGGAAAGAGCATATCCAAGTACTCTGCGCCGTCTCGCCACGTATCTTGGTAGCCGGATGTCGTCTGCCACTCAGATGGGCGACGTGAATCCTCACCGCGTCCTATACGAGCTGAGTATGCTTTACCCGTGAGGAAGGGTGGATCCATATAGATCAGATCGATCTGCCCCTCGAGTTCCGTTAAGATTGCGGTCATAACAGCCAGGTTATCACCCTCAATTAACCGACCTGTAAAATCTACCGGGGGTTGAACATCCCTTGGGTAGACTTCCGTATCTAACTGAAGGCTGGCTGGTTTAAATTCTGATTCGCGACGTCTATGCCATTCGAGGCGAGCGAAGGGTTTGGAACGACGAGATCGCTTCATTGGATCATCCGATTTAATTCTGAATCCATTCTCGATCACATCACTTCGGGAGATTCTATTCCAAGAAGACGCAAGCTGTTTGCCAATGTTTGTTTCGTGGCCGCGGTAAGGCGAAGCCGGAAAGCCCTTACATCTTTTTCCGCCTTGAGGACCGGGCAATGTTGGTAAAACTCAGAGAAAGTCCTTGCCAAATCGAACGCGTAATTAGCAATCGTCAAAGGTTTGTAGTTTTCAGCCGATCGTTTCACTTCATCTGGAAGGCGAGAGATTTGATCTAACAAGGAAATCTCCTGGACCTCCAACTCGAATTCAGAGGGTACATGATGAGGGATTGAAGCGGCTTTGTTCAAAATACTGTTTGCTCGAACGTGAGCATACTGAATATAGGGTGCAGCCTGTCCTTCGAAATCCAATGCGCGTTCCCAGTCGAAAGTAGCGACCTTGTTGTTATCGACAGCGAGCATCGGATATTTGAGCGCACCCAATGCGACCATCTCGGCAACGTTTTTCTTCTGGGCCACACTGAGTGAGGGGTTCTTATCCTCGACAATCCAAAGCGCACGTTTGAAGGCTTCTTGCATCAGATCATCAAACATCACGATCGTACCTTCACGTGAGGAAATGGTCACATCTCCTGGAAGGTTAACAATCTCATAGGACAAGTGGTAACAATCAGCCCCCTGTTTGAACCCCATGATTTCGAGGAATTTAAAGATTTGTTTGAGATATAACGATTGTCGGACGTCAATCACATAAATGGATTTGTCGATTTGCCATTCTTTAAACTTCTTGATCGCTAAGGGTAAGTCTTTGGTAGCATAAAGAGAAGTGCCATCGCTCCGAAGGATGACCAAGACGCGATACGTTTCTGCCTCCAAACCAAGGAGTTCATCCAGTTTTACGACGACGGGACCGCCGATGGATCGCTCGTCGATCGCCAACCCCTGCTCAATAAGTTCCTCAACCAATACCTTCCCTGGTTTCTCAACCTCACTTTCATAGAAAAACACATCGAATTGTTCCCCCAAGTTCTCGTAGATCTCGTTGAAACCTTCGAGGCTCCAATTCCGTGTCTTTTCCCAGATGCGTTTTATTTCTGGGTCATCATTCTCCCAACGAGCGAAAACCTCACGGGCTTCGGCCTCATACTCCGGATGATCATCAATGAGTTGAACCGCTTCCGTGTATATGTCCTGCATCCAGCGCGTGCGATCGCCCTTCGGTTCCTCACCTGAGTGAAATTTTAAATAACACCACAGCCATTGGATCACATGCCAACCGATGTCTCCGATATAGTTAGCACGAACGGTGTTGTAACCGGCGAATTCGAGTATGTTAGACATCGCGCCACCCAGGATCACATTCCGTAGGTGACCAACGTGAAAAGCCTTATGGGTGTTGGGTTGTGAGTATTCCACCATCACCTGCTGCTTCTTTGGATCACCGCTCCCAAAACTTTCACCTTGATCGAGGACGGTATCGATGACCCGGTTGGCGTACTGCGTGGGTTCGATGTATAGATTAAGATATCCTTTTTCGGCTTCGGTTCGAGTAAAACCGGTGATGGGACCGAGATCGTTAAGAACAGTCTCTGCGATTTCCTGAGCTCGAGATGGGACGCTTACTTTCTTCCCAGCTCGCGCTTCTGCTGCGGCAGTCAGGAAACAAGCATTCGTGCCGAAGCCCCATTGCCCTTCAAATGGCGTCGGCATCCATTCTATTTGATCAGGAATAGGAACATCTAGCTGGTGAAGTGATTGACGGAGCCTTTGGGAAGCACTGTCCAACTCTTGCTCAAACATCATCCGTTCCTCAGACCGATGCATTATAGCATGTTGGCTGTGATCAGACGCGACACGACGCACCACCTGGTGCGTCGTTGGAAAGCTCAGGATTTATGTGAACCAATGACCTATGTGCTCTGCTCCAGAGACGCCAGGCGCTTCATCAGGCGGCTTTTCCGGCGAGCTGCGTTTTTACGATGGATAACGCCTTTGGAAGAGGCTCGATCCAATTCACTTACCGCTTTTCGAACTGCATCAGTGGCAGCATCCGAATCGCCACTTTCGATGGCAAGTCGAGCATGTTTCACGAACGTACGTGCTCTGGTTCGATAGACCCGGTTTCGCATCCGGCGTTTTGCGTTTTGACGTATACGCTTCTTTGCCGACCGTAAGTTAGCCAAAACTTCCTCCTATGGTAGTTGCTATCACAAAATTGAATTTTAGCGCAGGCTGATTTCCCTGTCTAGGGTTGTTAAGCAGCGTAAAACCTTGCATATGCTTCGTACTGCAGTCGCTGGCTTTCGCCTACGGTTCTGACCACATAGGTTGAAGTTCCAGTCATCCTTCGGCTTGGCTCAGGAAAGGTAAGCTCAGGATGACTGTCCATCTGGTTAAGCAAGTAGGGCCGCACGGCCGTGCACCCCTTTGCCCTCTCCCCACAGGGGAGAGGGGATCTCTCTATACCATCAACCAACGGTCAGGCGTGGGGGCCTGAACATGGCTAGCACTTCGCACCACACAAAGGATCAGTCATCCTGAGCTTGTCGAAGGGTGACTGATCTCATTCACATTGGGTGCTAAGAAATTGTGTTGGGTGCCCTGATGCCTAAGTGCCCAGGTGCCATAAGGCTTCTGTAGTCGCAGGCTTTAGCCTGCGTTACAAACCCTAAAAGGTACTGTTTTGCGCTCTCATACATTAAGTGGGAGCTTGATTCTGAAAGCGCTGCCTCCGCCGGGATTATCTTCCATCCAGATTTTCCCGCCATGTGCAAGGATGGCCATATGCGAGAACGCTAAGCCCAAACCGGTCCCGCGCCGCCGCCCTGCGACCCCTGGGACCTGGACAAAGCGCTTGAATATCGCCTCCCGAAATTCTTCCGGGACACCCGGACCCGTATCAGCAACTGTGATGTTGACTTCATTTTCTGTGGCATCGACCGAGAGATTAACCTGTCCACCAGCAGGTGTAAATTTCAGAGCATTATCGAGTAGGTTTGCCAATACCCGCCCGAGTTTTTCGTTGTCTGCGGTAATCTTGGGCAACATCTCATCTGCTTGGTAGCTAAGAATAATCCCGTTCTCGTTTGCCTCCTGCACGAAGGTCGCGACGAGTTCCTCGCAAAGCGTATCCAAGGAGAACTCGGAAAGTGAAAGAGGCATTTCACCTGTTTCAAGCTTCGCGAGGTCGAGCAATGAATTTACCAGACCGAGCATCTGCTCCACACTTCGATTTGATATCGAAATAGCCTGTCGGACGACGGGAAGGACTCCCTCAGTGCCAATGGTCTTGTCTAGCAGATTCAAGCTTCCGAGGATAGCTGTTAGAGGAGCTCGAAGATCATGCACGATCATCTCGGTTAGTTGCTCGCGAGTTTGACTCAATTCGTGCTCTTCTGTGATATCGCGCAGTACGACCAACCATCCGATCATCTGGTGCTCAATATCAAACACTGGAGCATCGGACCGTTGTAGAGTTCGATGACTCGGCATATCCACTTCAAAGGTCGTTACCTCACCCTGAAGCGGTTGATTATCCTCAAGGGAGAACATGATGTTCGCAAGCTCACCTTGTTGGTATCCCAAGAAATCAGCCAGCGCCAAATTAATATCCGAAAGGTTGGCCTCTATCAAATCATCCACTCGAAGCCCGGTGAGTGCCTCAAGTTGTTGGTTCGCCAGGACGATTTTGCCATGCGTGTCGGTCATCAACATGCCCTCACGCGTTGAGTTAAGCACGGCCATTAATAGATTGTGGTTCTCACGTATACGTCGGAAGAGATCCGTGTTTTCAAGTGCGACGGCAGCTTGACTGGCGATCGTTTGTGCAGTGCGAATTGCATTTTCGTCAAAAGTGCGTTCTGTGTGACTATAGACCTCAACTAATCCTATTGTTTGCGTCCCTGTTATGAGGGGAACAGCCAGCAAACTCAACCCTCGCGGAAAACGTGTCAAGTAGTCGCGATCGGTTTCACTAGGTGCATTTTTCCCATTCCATTGGACTGGTTTGTGCTCGTTCAGGCAGCTGTTGTAGGCAGGGACATCTTCGATGGAGATCGTCGTCCAAGATCGATCGTTGAACGGACGCCCATCCACCATCATCGCCTCCGTTTCCAACGTCTGATTCTGGGCATTCCACGTCGAAACGCGTGCTCCGGCTGTGGACAAGGCCACGGCAATACTGTCTGCGATAGCTAATGCTACGGCCTCCTTCTCGTATGTTGCAGCAATTTGAGCGCTTGCTTGATAGAGGAATGACTGTTCACGTAAGCGGGCTTCTAGCCGCTGGTAGAGAGTGGCGTTCTCTAAAGCTACGGCTGCTTGTGAAGCCAATTGTGATAGCAGTTGCACATGATCCGCGGAGAAAGCGTAGGGAGAGGGATCTTCTATCGTAATCACACCTAGCACTCGGCTCTGAAGAAGGATGGGTATACTGAGAACACTTGAGGTCGTCTCTTGATGCCACTTGAGTGAGTGTGACTCCTGCTGAATATCGGATATATTCTGCGGCTTTCCCGATTGAAATGCGTGACCGATGATTCCCTCTTCGAGAGGGAGGCGCGTGCTTGAATCTGCAAAGGGAGAGTCAGCAGGGTAGCCATGATGGGCGACGACGCGTAATCTGCTGTACTCCTCCTCGTGGATAGCCAAGAATCCGGCGGTAGCTTTTGGGATGTCGATTGCGTGTGTGATGATCGACGTGAAAAGATCTTCGGTGATGAGGGTCGAGGTCATCTCACGACCGATAGCTTCAAGGGTAGCGAGTTGATCCACTCTATGACGAAGTGCTTCATCGGTTTCGGCATGAGCGCGAGCGTTAGCGACTGCAATGGCAGCCTGAGCAGCGAAGGTTTCAAGCAGTTCAACTTGATCAATTTGGAACTGATGAGGATCGGAGAAGTAGACTGATAATTGACCAATTGTCCCGGATGGTGTGATGAGTGGGAAATCCGCGTAAGCCCTTATCGCCTCAGATTCTAAGGGAGCGCTGATTGCCGGAGGAAGGTTCGAGGATGAAACATCGGAAACAAGGACAGATTTTTTTTGGTGAAATGCTTGAATACGGTGCTGATCCTCAAGTGGGACATCTTGCCAACTTTTCATAAACTCGCCAGACAAGTTGGTCGCATGGGCAAGGAACAATCGATCGTGATCTTCATCGAGTAGAAATATGGCGGATTTTTGCCCCCCTCCTACACGGATCATGGAAAGACATACCAATTCCAAAGCGTTTTCCGGATCAAGCGTTGAGCTCATTGATGCAGTGATCTCATTTAATAGCGCTAGTGCTTCAGCACGTCTTCTCGTTTGCTCGTAAAGTAAAGCGTTCTCAATGGCAACGGCTGTCTGCCCAGCAAGTGTGATCAACACATCTTGATCTTTCACCGTGAAGACCTTGCCAGGGATGTTGTGTGAGGCGACCAAACACCCGATCGTCCGATCGGGGGTCGTGAGTGGAACGCCCAACCAAGCTTGAGGTGGATTCTCCCAACTGGTCTGACCAAGGGCTTTAAGGGCACGAGGAGCATCACGAGGGATGAGTATTGGTTCACCTGTTCTGATGACGCGATCCGATAATCGGTCCTCAATCGGACGACTTGGCCATTCTATTTTTTTGCCACCCTCTACAACAAGAGGGAATGAGATGAGTTGATCAGCCGGATCTTGGAGTGCAATGAAGAAGGTGTCTGGTTGGAGTAACTCCATGACCTGAAGCTGAATTGTTGAGAGGAGCGTTTCCAAATCCAAACTCGTCCCCATGACCTGGCTAACACGACCAATCGTAGTGAGTTCTTGAATGCGACGTTGGAGATCGCGCTCTGCTATTGTCAAACTACGGA
>CP070708.1:1579422-1596175 GCA_020350285.1 Anaerolineaceae bacterium | reverse complement strand
GGCTTGTACGATACGGCGCTTGTCTTTGTGGTGGTCTTTGACCTAATCGGCATGGCCTTAACGCTGTACGGTATCGTTGCCGGATTGGAACGTCGACTTCTAGCATGGCGAGAAACTCCTTAACGTCTTCAAGGAGGTTGATCCTAATGTCAGCTTGCAGGTTTGTCTTTGCGATAGTGCTCGTTCTCGGTCTAACCGCATGTAGTGGGGTGAGCACACCCCAAGTGGATGAGGATGAATCCGTTCACATTCGACTCTTGATGGGATACCGTCCGGATGTGCAGTTCGCACCATTATATGTTGCGGCTGAGCGTGGGTATTACGAGGATGCGGGGATTGATATCGAATTCAGCCACATGCCGGAAACTGAAGCACTTCAGCTCGTAGGTGCGAATGAAATTCAGTTTGCGATTGTCTCTGGAGAACAAACACCGTTAGCCAGGGCACAAGGGTTGCCTGTTGTATATGTCATGGCATGGTGGCAGGATTTTCCAGTGGGCATCGCGGCTTCAAGGGAGAGTGGGATCGAGACACCGGTTGATTTGGTGGGGAAGCGTGTAGGTATCCCCGGCTTATATGGTGCATCTTATGTTGGTTATCGGGCCCTTCTGAGCACGTCAGGCGTATCCGAAATGGATGTGACTCTTGATGCGATCGGTTACAACCAAGTTGAAGCTCTCTATGAGGGTCAAGAAGATGCGGTCGTGATTTACGCGAACAACGAACCTGTGCAGCTCGAAGCCCAAGGGTTCCCTGTCAATGTTATCCGCGTGGCTGATTACGTCCATTTGGCTTCAAATGGTCTGATCACGAATGAGGAGACGATTCAAGATCGTCCAGATTTAGTCCGCCGTATGGTAGATGCTACCTTGAGTGGATTACGCGATGCCATTGAAGATCCGGATATGGCTTATGAGGTGGCTAAACTCTATGTTGAGGGTCTGGAGCAAGCGGATGAAGCCGTCATGCGAGGGGTGTTAAATGCCAGCATTGAATTTTGGAAAGCTGAGCGCCTCGGTTACTCCGACCCAGCTTCATGGGAAAATATGCAGCGTGTATTGATTGAGATGGGATTGTTAGAGGGACCAATTGATCTAAGTCAAGCGTTCACGAACGAGTACTTGCCCTGATGATGACTGATTCGAACACGCTACTTGCTGCTCTTAATCTCTCGATGATATTTCCCAACGGGGAAGGGGGATTACACGCGATAGACGGGGTGAGTTTCAGTGTCTCCCGCCAGGAGTTCCTCTGCGTCGTGGGTCCCTCTGGATGTGGAAAAACCACACTGCTCAGACTACTTGCGGGATTACTCAAGCCAACCATCGGAGTAGTGACCTTTGAAGACCAGCCCATAATACATCCCAAGCGTCGTATCGGGTTTGTTTTCCAACAAGCGAATCTGATGCCTTGGCGCAGTGTTATGGACAATATCGGTCTACCGCTTGAGTTAGAGCGCTTAGGACCCACTGAGATAGAAACCCGCGCGCAAAGCTTGATCAACCTGGTTGGGTTGAGTGATTTTGAGGATTCTTACCCGCGCGACCTTTCGGGAGGCATGGCGCAGAGGGTAGCCATCGCCCGCGCTTTAATCCACGAACCAGAGCTGTTGCTCCTTGACGAACCTTTTGGATTTCTCGATGCGCTGACGCGTGAACGTATGGAAACAGAATTGATGCGAATTTGGGCTGCACGCACGGTTACTGTTGTTATGGTGACCCACTCGATCTCCGAAGCGATACTCTTGGCTGATCGTGTGATCGTGCTCAGTGCACGCCCTGCTCGGTTACGCCTCGATCTGGCTATTACACTACCAAGACCGCGAGACTTAAAAATGACCCATACCAAGGCTTTCGGTGTGTTTGCGTCGCAGATTCGCGATGCGATTGAAGGAAAATAGACCCAAGTCACAAGACACAAACCAAAAGCTGCAAGCTACATGCTAATATGCAACTTCCCCGCGAGCTTTAAGCTCGCGGGGAAGTGTTCGTTGAGTATCCTTCCGATAACAAAGGCTTCTATAGACGCTGGTTTACGATCGTGTCATCTTGGGCAGCTGAGGTTGTGGGAGTATTTGTGCGTGCAACCGGCGCCTGTCGTTGTTTCTCCGGTGGAATGTTACCGTGGGCCCCATCTCAGCATCCCCAATCCTGATCACAGCCGCATCACTCGGTTGCCTTAGAATCCTCGGCTCCCATTTTGCGACTACGACGGATTGTTCGAACCACAAAAAATGCAGGTAATCCAAGGATCAGGCCGATTGGTACAACACATATCATGCCCCAGATAGCGGCATCACCCAGAAGTTGCAATGCATTGATTAAAGCCTCGAGTGCAGCCTTCGCTGTTCCTTCTGGTTGCCAGCGACCGATCTGAAGGGGTCTGGCAGCTACATCCGGGATGATCTCGACACTGATCGCCGACAATCGAGACGACTCCTCATAATACTGAATGCGGCCTTTGGTGATCTCGATCTCGCGCCGGACCTGTCGCAAATGCTCAAAAACATCCAGCACATGCTCAGCCTCCGTGGATGCTTCCATGATTTCAAGCAGTTCCTCTTCTGCAGCTTCGAGGTTTCGTAGTTGAGATTTCAAGTCAGTATATTCTTGTGTCACATCCTGTCCGGAGATGTTCTCATTACGAACCTCCAGTGCATCACCTTTGATTTGGCTCAATGCCTCATCCAGATGTTCGGCGGGGACCCGAATAGTTATTGAGGCTCTAAAAGCCTGGACCGTATCATGAAAAGTGGTTTGATAAATATTCGAGGAAACGACAAAACCGCCCATCTCCTGAGCCATTTGGCTGATGTCCTCAACAGATTGACTCGGATCCGTGACCACGATTGTTAGATTTGCGTTACGGATCACCAACCTTTCGATGACCTCCTCGGGAGATGCGAATCCGGATACAGGTTCGGCAGGTGGGGCACCGAAAACCGACTCATCTGCGACAACTTCTTTAGCAATTGGAGCTTCAATGGGCATGACTCCTTCGCTCTGTCTTAATGCTGGAGCGCAGGCTGCCACTACTAGACTCAACAGCAGTAGAAGGAAGATGGTGATTAGTCTCTTCATAGGAATCACCTCCTGATCTTATCTATTCCATTTTGAGGACGTCATATAGGCGTGAGATGTTCCCTCTCACCACCCCGCAGCAAGTCGGATGGCTTGTCGTTCAGGGAGGCCGGCATCCAAGATACGCTCTTGCACCTGTTGGATATCATAATCAACGCGCTTCATCTCCCAGGTGTTCGCTTCGATATCCAGAATGGCGAATGAAGCGCGTGGATCCCTATCGCGCGGCTGACCAACCGAACCTGGGTTGAGGATCATCCTCGGGAGAAGATCCATTGCCCGGTTCCATTCGATGTATTTCTTCGCGGTGATATCTATATCCGGCGGACGATAGAAGATAAGGGGTAGATGGGAGTGGCCGACGAGGCAATAATAGGTGTTAAATGCGGCAAAACTGCGGTCGGCGCTGTGAGTATCAAGAATGTATTCCCAGACTGGCTGATTTGGGCTGCCATGCGCGAGGGTGAATTGATCCAGAGATATCTTGCTAGCTAACGATCTTAAATATTCTTTATTATCCTCTGTCAGGATTTGTTGAGTCCAAGCCGCTACTTCGCCGGCATCGCGATTGAACCGCGAGAGCGGGATCATGTCCAAAGCAGCTTGGTCATGGTTGCCGATTAGGCAAAGCAAGTCAGGGAGCGAGCGGACCAACTCGATGCATTCATTTGGATCCGGCCCGTAACCCACGAGATCACCCAAGCACCAAACCGTGTCATACGGCAAAGCAGCGTCTAGGACCGCTTCAAGCGCTGTGATGTTTGAATGAATATCTGAGATGACCAAGACGCGCATGGCTTAGATAGTAGCATGGAGACGGGAGTAAGGGAAGGGGAAACTATTCCTGATTAAATCAGAGGATCGTACGGACACACTGATCGTTGGGATACTTCCAGAATACATGTCTAATCCAGCTCTTTGCGAATAATGTCGTTGATCTAAATCTCAATGTATTGATTCTCAACCAGCTGCATTTGTACACGAGCCTTTTATGTACCTTGTGGGGGGGTGATCGCTGACGTATAATGCGTCGCGGCACATGCCGATATTAGATGATCGTAGCCTCGAGTTCCTCAGTCACAGCCCTGAGCAGACCCAGCGGCTGGGAGTTCGCCTGGGGGAACTACTAAAACCGGGTGACCTCATCTGTCTAGCGGGTGATCTGGGTTCTGGTAAGACAACCCTCGCTCAGGGTATAGCGCGCGGCTGGGGTTCACTAGATCAAGTTACCAGCCCGAGCTTCATGTTAATCAATGAGTATCGAAGAGCGGACGCAGCCAGGCTGTTCCACTTTGATGCATATCGACTGAGTGGGGTGGGTGAGGCGATTGCCCTTGGCATTGAAGAATTGCTGGAAGGGACTGGCCCAGTAATCGTAGAATGGCCCGAGAGGGTAGCGGAGGCGCTTTCCCATCAGCGATTGTGGATCAGCTTGCGTTGGATGGACGATTTGAGGCGCGGGATCCATATAGCGGCTAACGGCCTTCGATACGAAAGGCTTTTGTTAAAATTCCGCCAGGCAGCCTTTGGGGGCTGATGATGCTACTTGCCTTAGACACCGCGACAAAGACGATGGGCATTGCGTTGCATGATGGCTCTCAGGTTCTCGCAGAGTCGATATGGTCTGGTATCGGGCACCATACCATTGAGCTCGCTCCTGAGGTCGCGCTCATGTTACGGAGAATCGGTAGTTCAACTTCCACCCTTTCAAGCATCGCTGTTGCGCAGGGCCCGGGTTCATACACAGGTCTGCGTATCGGGATGGCTTTAGCCAAAGGCTTGGCGTTGACACACAATCTTCCACTCGTTGGCATACCCACATTGGATATCCTTGTGAAAGGTCAGTCTAAACGTCCTGAACCTTTACTGGCGGTGATTCAAGCTGGTCGGCAGCGGATTGCTGGGGTGTGGTACACATGGGGCCCAAAGGGCTGGCAATCTCAAGGTGAAGCGGAATCACTGACCTGGAGTGATGTACGCGAGCGTCTTGAGGAAAGAACATATATATGTGGAGAGCTTGATCCTGTGGGACGAGAAGTCCTGGCAGAGCAACCACACGCGATCCTTGCTCAACCCGCGCAATGTGTTCGAAGGCCAAGTTTCCTCGCTGAATTAGCTTGGGAGCGCTTACGAGCAGGGATGACCACCGATCCGACCACGTTGATGTTGATTTATCTAAAATCCCAGGTAGAGCAAACACAGTGAGGGGTGAAACGGCGGAAATCCTCATCCGGAAGATGAGTTTCGATGACTTACCGGTCGTATTACAGATTGATCGGATGTCATTTCCGCTGCCATGGCCGGAACGCTCCTATCGATACGAATTAACGAAAAACCCGGCCTCAAGTCTCCTTGTAGCTGAAATCGATGGCATTGTTCCAAATGAGGTGATTGGCTTTATCGGGTGCTGGTTAATTGCGGATGAAGTGCATATCAGCACAATTGCAGTTCACCCCTATTACCGACGTCAAGGAGTGGGAGAGAAATTACTCCTAACTGTGCTAGGCTGGGCAGTGGATCAAGGAGCACAGATCGCTACGCTTGAGGTGCGTGTTTCTAATCATATTGCGATTGATCTTTATAGGAAACAAGGTTTTATTATCGAGGGGAAGAAGACGGGATATTATCGCGACAATAATGAGGACGCATACCAGATGATATTAGAGGGTTTACCTGATTGGTACTTGGAACGATTTGGAGGTGACCGGTGAATCCGGGAGAAGAACTTGATGCGGTAGCAGCTGAGGTAGCTGTGTGTACAGATTGTAAATTAAACCACTCTCGGAAAAACGCCGTGCCAGGTGAAGGCCCAGCCAATACGGATTTAGTATTTATCGGGGAGGGTCCGGGCTTTCATGAGAATGAACAGGGGAGACCATTTGTAGGGGCTGCGGGACGCTTTCTCGAGGAATTACTAGCGAGTATCGGAATGACTCGAGAAGAAGTCTTTATTTGTAATGTCATCAAGTGTCGACCTCCCGGCAATCGAGATCCTCAAGTGGATGAAATCCAAGCCTGCTCCAAGTATCTCGATCGCCAGATAGCCGCCATCAACCCCAAAGTCCTCATTACACTCGGTCGATTTTCTATGGCACGTTACTTCCCGAATGCACGCATCAGTTCGATCCACGGTCGAGCAACGGTGATTGACGGTCGTCTCGTAGTGCCCATGTATCACCCGGCTGCAGCACTACATCAACCCTCTCTGCGAAGGGTGGTCGAAGAAGATTTCGCACTCCTACCTGACCTCATCGCGCGCGGACAGAAAGTCCCTGCTCCTGAAGAGAAGCCTCCGACGGACCCCGAACAACTTAGTATGTTTTAACATCTCCACCTACCTGGGGTAAAATCATTCAATGAGTACGTTGAGGAGATTGCCCTTGAGAAAGGGGGGTATGTGAGGGATTACAGGTGCAGCTAGCTCCTCCTCATATGCCGATTGTTTTCTACCGGTGGATATTTTTTTAACAGAGGCAATCTATGGCAAAGGAAATTACGAATTTACCACCTACTGCACAGGCGCTTGTTGATCGATTTTTGAATCGTGAGGCGCGCGTCGGAGTTGTGGGCCTGGGATATGTTGGCCTTCCTTTGGCAGTCGTCTTCGCCGAGGCCGGTTTTCAGGTTATTGGAATCGACACGGATCCGATGAAGGTGGAATTTTTGACGAATGGGCGGAGCTATATAGAAGATGTTCCTCATGATCAAGTAGAACCATTGATAGTGAACAAGAAATTAACCGTCAGCGACTCCTATCAAGCCCTCGAGGGTGCAGACGCGGTGAGCATCTGTGTTCCCACCCCTTTGCGAAAGACAGGCGACCCAGACCTGTCGTTTATTATTCAGGCGACGAAGGCCATACTCCCTATCATTCATGAAGGGATGTTGGTCATCTTAGAATCTACGTCATACCCAGGAACGACACGTGAGATGGTGCAGCCTGAGATCGAGGCTTCTGGTCTCCAAGTGGGAAAAAATCTGTTCCTTGCTTTCTCACCGGAACGGGTTGATCCTGGTCGTAAAGATTGGACGACAATTAATACGCCGAAAGTTATCGGTGGCATAACTCAAATATGCACTGAGGTGGCCGCAACGTTTTATGGTCAAGCCATGGATAATGTTGTTCGCGCCTCGTCAACAGAAGTGGCTGAGATGACCAAATTGCTGGAAAACACCTTCCGAGCCGTGAATATTGGTCTTGTGAACGAAGTGGCATTAATGTGCAATCGATTGGGGATCGATGTTTGGGAGGTCATCGAAGCCGCAGCTACAAAACCATTTGGCTTCATGAAATTCACCCCGGGACCTGGCTTAGGAGGACATTGCATACCAATAGATCCACTTTACCTCTCGTGGAAATTAAAGAGCGTCAAATACAATGCGCGCTTTATCGAGCTTGCTAGTGAGATCAACACAAGTATGCCGCGTTATGTCGTAGAACGAATTCAAGATGCGTTGAACGACAGGAAGAAGCCGCTCAAGGGTTCTCGGATTCTTATCCTAGGTGTAGCTTATAAGCCTAATGTGACGGACACACGAGAATCTCCGGCCCTCGATGTGATTGGCCTGTTACGCGAGAAGGAGGCGGAGGTAAAGTATTATGATCCATATGTTCCATCTCTGAATCATGAAGGGTGGAATTTAAAATCAGTTCCTGACCTTTTAAAGGTGGTACAACAGGCGGATTGTGTAGTGGTCATTACCGATCACGATTCGGTAGATTATGCCGCGGTATCTGAGTCGGCGGACATGATATTTGATACACGTGATGCACTCCGACAAGCAGGAATTGAGGATCCGAAGATTGTGAGGCTTTGATGGCGTGTTACTTGCTGCCTGGTGCGGCCGGTTTCATCGGTGCTCGGGTTACGGAGTTTCTATTAGGAGATGGTCATCAAGTTATCGGTGTTGATAATTTAAATGATGCCTATGATGTGCGTTTGAAAGAATGGCGTCTTGGGTGTCTGGAGGGTCATCCTGAATTTGTCTTCCATAAGATGGATATCACAGACAAGGAAGCCCTAAACCGTTTGGTAGAGCAAGCAGGAGCCATTGATGCGGTGATCAACATGGCAGCTAGGGCTGGTGTGCGACAAAGTGTTGCGAACCCGAGGGAGTACGTCGATACGAACATTGTGGGCACATTGAATTTATTGGAATTGTGCCGACATCACGGTATCTCAAAATTCATCTTAGCCTCAACTTCCAGCATTTACGGCGCAGATGCGCCCCTACCAACTCCAGAGGGTGCAGACAGTAGCCTCCCGCTTCAACCGTACGCAGCTACTAAAAAAGCGGCCGAGGCAATGTGCCATGCTTACCATTATTTATTCGATATTGATGTAACCATCTTGAGGTATTTCACGGTGTATGGTCCAGCAGGACGCCCAGACATGGTTGTTTTCCGGTTTGTACAAAGGATTTATGAGGATCAAACAGTCATTGTATATGGGGACGGCGAGCAATCGCGTGGAATGACATACGTGGATGATATCGCTCGCGGAACCATATTAGGTCTTCAAAACATGGGTTACGAAATTATCAATCTCGGTGGCCATGAGGTGATCAAGATCAACGATCTACTCAAGAATCTCGAAACACTCATGGGTAAGAAAGCGGAGGTAGAATACCAAGCGTTGCATCCCGCAGACATGTTGGCTAATTGGGCACAGGTTGAAAAAGCTGGTCAACTTCTGGGCTGGGAGCCACGTGTGTCCCTCGAGGAGGGACTTAAGGCGACAATCGATTGGTATAGATCCGAACGTGAGTGGGCTTGTCAAGTAGAGA
The DNA here is from genome assembly GCA_020350285.1 of Anaerolineaceae bacterium. Lineage (GTDB taxonomy): Bacteria > Chloroflexota > Anaerolineae > Anaerolineales > E44-bin32 > DUEZ01. The sequence continues at coordinate 1,587,308 of CP070708.1, read as the reverse complement.
CCTCGCCCTGAGGGTTATCCTTGCTCGAATCTTCGTCATCATTCCTCCGGTCAGTATTACAACGAATAACGCGAAACCCATTATTTGAGCGGGTTTTACGAAATACGGGATATTTATTTAGCGCCCAAACAATATCCGCTGCCATGAGTATGGGGCAAGGGGTGTTAGCGGCGCGCTTGCTGGGGGTCGAGGGGGCTGGTTATGTGGGGATCATCACCCAGTTTTCCAGCAACATCAACCGCTTGACATCTTTTCGGATGGGTGAGCTGGTCATCAGTTACGTCGGGGAGTTCAGCGCGAACGGACGCCGTCGTCAGGCCGCTGCAGTTTTTAAAGCGGCTATGTTGGCCGAGATCACCAGCTCACTTCTTGCATTCGCATTGGTCGTTTCGCTTTCACCGCTCGGAGCTCGCATCTTCGCTCACAATCCAAATCTGACGGGGCTCTTTATGTTTTATGGGCTCTCGGTACTGGCGAATCTAATGTATGAGAGCGGAAGCGGTCTGCTTCAATTTTTCGATCAATTCAGGATGATCGCTTATATTTCTGTAGGACAAAGTGTTTTGACTTTATTGGTTATCGTGGGCGCTTTTCTTTTACGCGGAGGTCTGGAAATGGTGGTGTTTGCATATCTGGTAGGAAAGATAGCCCTCGCCTTGACGACCTCAGTAGCAGCATTGTGGCAAGCACGAGTCGTATGGGGTCCAGACTGGTGGCGAGTACCGCTTTCAGTCCTGGCCGATCGCCGATCAGATTTGATCCGATTCGCGATCAACACCAACCTCTCGGGTACGCTAAAGCTCATCACGCGTGATAGTGAGATGCTTTGGTTGGGTGCATTTAGCACGCCCCTGCAAGTGGGTTATTATAAAATTGCGAAGGCGATCACGAACTTATTAATGATGCCAGTCACACCACTCATTACCACCACATACCGTGAGGTGGCGCGTGAAGTCGCGAGTGAGCGATGGCGAAATGTTCGATATCTCCTGCGAAGCGGGAGCATCCTCTCGGCGTCATGGACCTTGCCGGTAAGCCTGGGATTGGTCATTTTTGGTCAGTGGGTTGTCGCCATTTATGGCCGCGAGTTCCTGCCAACCTCATATATAAATCTGCTTCTTCTCTTGATTGGTGTGATCGTGGTCAACATCTTTTTCTGGAATCGATCAGTTTTGCTTCCCTTGGGGATGCCGGAGTATCCAACCAAAGTATTATTCATCGGAGCGATCTTTAAGATTGTCGGAACGGTTCTCTTTGTCCCTCGGTGGGGCGCCAACGCAATGGCGATTCTGTTGACGGGTTTCTTCTTGTTTGCGACGAGTGTGCTTGTCTGGAAAACTTTACGCGAAATCAGAAACGCTGAGCTAGTGCCAGCAGTATCTATTGTGGATTAATCGATCATGCGTATCGCTTGCATTGCTACCTCTGAGGTGCCTTCTAGGAAGGCGAATTCGATAAGGGTGATGAAGGTCTGTCAGTCTTTCACAGAACTCGGGCATTCCGTACGCCTTTGGTTACCCGGACGCACTCCGGATGTATCATGGATGGAGTTAAGCGATCATTATGGTTTGCGTGATCAATTCCCGATCCGTTGGCTTAGGGGGTTCAACATGCTCAGGAGATATGATTTTTGCCTCCTTGCGTTGTTGGACGCAGTTATTTGGCAAGCGGATCTTTTTTATGTATGGCCTCTACAAGGAGCCGCCATCGCATCTCGACTAGGTTTATCAACCGCTCTCGAGATTCACGACCTTCCGAGTGGAAACTTCGGCCCATGGTTATTCCGGAATTTCCTACGGGGATCGGGGGCACGTCGTTTACTCCCCATCACAGATGCTCTCCGATATTGGTTGGCGAGGGAATATAAGATTTCCCTGAAGGAGCCCTTCACAGTTGTATCCCCTCTGGCTGTTGATATAGATCAATACACAGATCTGCCCACTGCGGAGGTGGCGCGGCGAGAACTTGATATGGAGGAAGCGTTCACCGCAGGCTATACTGGTCATTTGTATCCTGGAAGGGGGATTGACCTACTCATGGAATTGGCCAGGCGTAATCCCAAAATGCGTTTCCTCTGGGCTGGCGGCGAGGCCGTGGCAATTGAGCTGTGGAGAAAACGCCTGTCAAATGCTGGTATAAAAAATGTTCATATGATGGGCTTTGTGCCCAATACGCAGCTTCCTCTGATACAAGCGGCGTGCGATGTGCTCATGCTGCCTCATGAAAGAAGAGTAAGTGCGAGTGGAGGGGGGGATATCGCCAGGTTTACCAGTCCGATGAAAATGTTTGAATACCTTGCCACGGGAAGGGCAATCCTCACCAGTGATCTTCCGGTGTTGCGCGAGGTTTTAAATGAGGACAACGCCGTTTTAATCGCCCCGGAGGATATCGATGCTTGGAACGGCGCGTTGCGCGTATTAGAAGTCAACGAAGACAAGCGTCGTGCACTTGGAAACCAGGCTCGCAATGATGCGGTGAAGTACAGCTGGGTTGAGCGCGCACGCAGGGCTCTTGAGGGCTTAGCGGATTGATCTGAGTCAATGATCATTGTGGACATCAAGGCATGAAAGATTTTAGAACTTGGTTACCATGGGTGGGCGGTGTAATCGTGGTGAGTGGGATCATCGCCGCGCTTGATAGTCATGGGACGTTATTCTCAGGCTGGCCCGCCTACTTGATCTTGGTCGCATGCATGGCGGCTGTTATCTGGCTTGCATGGCGTTGGGTTGCAGAGGGAGAAAGCCCTCGCTTCCTCATCGTGGCACTGGTGGTCGCGATCGCCTTAAGATTAGGTTTGGGGATCGCGTTCACATATGCCCTTCCTCAATTTGGCTATGATGAGGAACCACAACGTGCCGGGTATGTTTATAGCGATGCGTTCACCCGTGATATTGATGCCTGGTCGTTAGCAGCCTCTGATCAGAATCTTCTGACCGCATTTACAGAAAGTCCGAGTAGTGATCAATATGGTGGGTTGCTCTTCCTGAGTGCGTTCATCTACCGTTTTTTGAGCCCCGATATTCATCGCCCTCTGCTCATCGTCGTGATCGCCACAACCATATCTTCCCTTGCGGTCCTTTTCACCTTCCGATTTACAAAGATGACATTTGGGGCAAAGGCTGCGACTCTCGCAGTCTGGCTGATTGTGCTTTATCCGGATGCGGTCTTGCTGGGGTCGTCCCAAATGCGTGAAGCCTTTATCGGGACGGCGTTTGGAATTGCATTATTTGGATATGGAGTTCTTCGTGAAGGTCATTTAAAAAAAGGTTTACTAGCGATTCTCCTGGCAATCGTCGTGCTCGCATTACCTATTTCACCTCCCTATGCAGTCGCGATCTTACTCACGGTTGGTATTGGATGGCTTTGGGAGGGTAGGTTAAGGGTCGTCCGCTCTCGGTGGCTTCTCCTTCCAATTCTGGGCTTGGCGCTTGTGGCGATAATTCTCGCAGTACGAGCGTGGTCTGCTATTGGTGGTCTATCTGGTTCCGGAATGGAAGTTCTTTTGGATTGGTGGCGGTCAGTGGGAGGTCAATGGCAGCGCGATACGCTCTGGATGCAATCGGACTGGACCAGACGTTTACTCAAGGCAACGCCTGAATGGGCTCAACTTCCGTTTTTTACTATTTATGGTCTTATCCGACCTTTTTTACCGGCGGCCTTGATCGATCGTGGGTTGCCGATATGGCGATCGATTGCCATTTGGCGAGGGTTAGGTTGGATCGTGCTTTTACCCTTCCTGCTCTATGCGCCGTTAGCTGCGATACGGGGTAAAGGCTGGCGCAGTCTTCCTGCCTACCTTTCTGTCATGGTTTGGTTTACAGCGTTGCTTGCGTCTTATCGAGGGACCGGTGATCTATGGGATAATCCGCGCTATCGAGCAGCATTTCTTGCCGCACAAGTCGCCTTGGCGGGATGGGCTTGGATCAACGCTGAGAAGGTTGGCTCGCTATGGCTGAAACGAACTTTTGTGTTGGTCGGGGTCAGCATGGCCCTCTTCACCGTGTGGTACGGATTCCGTTACAATTTATTGCCATACTTCAGCGTTTTACATGCAGTTGGGGTCGTTATCGCGTTTATCGTTTTATTCCTGTCAGGTTCTATCCTGTATGATTCGTATCAGGCACGTAAATCAGAAGCTTGACGTACCATCAGCACGAGGTATAATTCAACAGTTGAATTTTGGCAGTTCACAATGACCTAATGGAGACAAATTAAGACTTATTCAGGAGAAATGTATCTTTGGAGTGCGGGAATATCCACATTCACAGCTAAATTGTTTCCTCTATCGACTTGTGCAGGTTTCAATAAGCACAGCGGGTAATTCATTGGAGTTATTATGCCCAAAGCGTTGATCACCGGAGTGACAGGCCAGGACGGCTCATACTTAACGGAACTCTTGCTTAGTAAGGGCTACGAAGTTCACGGGATGATTCGCAAGGCGAGCACCTTCAATACAGGGCGAATCGATCACATCTATCAAGATCCACATGATCCAAGCGCCAAGCTGTTCCTGCATTATGGGAGCCTTTCGAATTCTGAAATGCTGACCTACCTGATTTATAATGTCCGTCCGGATGAGGTTTATCATCTTGGCGCGCAGTCTCATGTCAAGGTCAGCTTTGCCATGCCGGTTTATACCGGAGCCATCACAGGATTGGGTGTGACGCGGATCTTGGAGGCCATACGATCCAGTGGATGCCCTTGTCGCTTCTACCAGGCATCCTCTAGTGAGATGTTCGGAAGTGCATCCCCTCCTCAAAATGAGGACACACCTTTCCAGCCTCGCAGCCCCTACGCGATCGCTAAAGTTTATGCGTATTGGATCACTGCAAATTATCGGGAAGCGTATGGGCTGTATGCGTTAAATGGCATTCTTTTTAACCACGAAAGTCCGCGTCGAGGTGAAACCTTTCTCACCCGCAAAGTCACCCGAGCCGTGGCTCGAATCTTGGCAGGCATGCAGGACAAAGTCTACCTGGGTAACCTCGATGCACGTCGAGATTACGGTTACGCGCCCGAGTATGTTGAGATGATGTGGCGTATGCTGCAATCCGATACGCCTGATGACTACGTGATTGGTACAGGAGTATCTCCAACGATTCGTGAGTTTGTGGTGGAGGCTTTTGAATACGCTGGTCTGGATTGGCAGAAACACGTTGAAATTGACGCGCGATACTTCCGTCCCACCGAGGTGGACTACCTTCAAGCTGATTCGACGAAAGCGCACAAATCGCTCGGATGGGAACCCAAGGTTACCTATAAGGAATTAGCACGCATCATGGTAGATGCTGACATGGAATCGGTTGGTTTGGAGCCAATAGGAGAGGGTCATAAGATCATGGAGGAGAGCTTCAGTGATTGGCACCGCTGGGAGACCGGTGTATCAGCGTTACTAAAAAATACTCGTAATAGTTTTGACTGAAAAATTTTTTTGAATTATCTTACGTATCTTCTAAGGGAAACAGCTTTTTTGAGTAGTGAGTGGTGAGGATATAAGACGTGCGTGTCTCGATTGTATCCCCGGTTTATAACGAGAAGGAAAACATCGAGCCATTGCATCGCGGCCTACGAGAAGCTCTAAATGGTTTATCGTATGAACTCATCTTTGTAGACGATGGGTCAACTGATGGGAGCATAGAAGAGTTAATGGCGATCGTTGAGGGGGACAAGGATCATGTACGTGTGATCGAATTGCGTCGCAATTTTGGTCAGACTGCTGCCATCGCCGCGGGAATCGATCATTCTCTTGGAGATGTGATCGTTCTTATCGACGCTGATCTTCAAAACGATCCGGCTGATATCCCCATGATGCTGGAGAAGATTGAAGAGGGCTTTGATGTGGTCTCCGGTTGGCGTGTTAACCGACAAGACTCCTTTCTCACCCGAACGCTTCCCTCACGCATTGCGAATTGGCTCATATCCAAAGTTACTGGTGTTCCTCTCCATGACTATGGGTGTACATTGAAAGCCTACCGACGTGATGTCCTCGAAGGATTTCATCTCTACGGTGAGATGCATCGGTTCATCCCTGCTTACGCTGGTGGCGTAGGAGCCAAAATCGTCGAGGTACCGGTACGACACCATCCCCGAAGGTTCGGTAAAGCAAAATATGGATTAGAGCGGACGCTGAAGGTCATTCTGGACTTGTTAACTGTCAAATACTTGGTCAGCTACGCGCTCAATCCTATCTATCTCTTCGGTGGTACCGGTTTGGCACTTATCCTGTCGAGTTTCCTCGTACTAGGTTATCTGATCGTTCGCAGACTCCTACTTGATGAGCACATGATCCGTTCACCATTATTGCTTATGAGCGTAATGTTGTTCATCTTAGGATTTCAATCCATTCTCATGGGGCTTATTGCAGAGCTGTTAGTGAGGACTTACCACGAATCGCAGGCCAAGCCAACCTATACTGTTCGTCGTATCATTGGTGGAGATCGTAAAGGTAATAAATAAAAAATCCCCTTACCTAAGTTAAATGGTCTCTCCCCTCTTCAGGTGGTACCAAAATCTCAGTCCGAACTGCAATAAAGCAGGCTTGACCAAGAACAAAACCAAGTTATAATTCAGACGTTGAATTTTGAATTGGGGGCATATGGACGATTCAGTGCGAGATACGCGTGATCTCACATTGTTAGAAGAGATCGAGCGCGATCCAGACACAAGTCAGATAACGCTTGCAACCCGCCTGGGGGTCGCAGTGGGCACTGTTAATTGGCACCTCAAGCGGTTGGTCGCCAAGGGTTATGTAAAAGTCAAACGTGCTGAGAGGAAGAAACTACGCTACATCATCACCCCAGAGGGGATCGCTTTACGCGCCCGCTTGACGGTTGCTTATGTCGAGAATCAAATGACTCTCTACCGCCAGGTAAGGGAGGAGGCGCAGAAGGTGCTCAAAACCGTCCGTAAAAAGGGGTTTCGTGCAGTATATATTGTTGGCGATGGCGACATCGCGGATGTTTGTCGCCTAAGCTGCCTCGAGCATGGTATCCCGGTGGTTGAAGATTCCAAGGATGGTTCTGTGGCCACACTTGAGATTAAAGGCAAACAAATCGTACTCCGTGAGAAGAAGAGCGAATAAGTGTGGTGATCCACATGCAAGATAAGACAGACCATCACGCATCAATAGGTTGAGGAGCGATATTCATGTCCACGCAAATAAGGGTTTTGGTAACGGGTGCCGGTGGATTCATCGGGAGTCATCTCGTCAAATATCTGAAGCAGTCTGGGTACTGGGTCCGTGGTGCGGATATTAAGGTGCCGGAGTTTGATGAATCGGCGGCCGATGAGTTTGAACTGCTGGATCTTCGTCGATGGGAGAATTGCCTCCAGGCAACGCGTGACATTGACGAAGTCTATACATTAGCAGCAGACATGGGCGGGATGGGTTACATTTCATCCAACCATGCTCAAATCATGCGTAACAATAACCTGCTTGATATCCACACCTTGGACGCGGCCCGGGTCAATGGCGTAGCTCGTTTGATGTATCCCTCTTCGGCCTGTGTTTACCCTGAGTTTCTACAAGAAGAAGCGGATGTTACCCCTCTTAAAGAAGAGGACGCATATCCCGCCATGCCGCAGGATGCGTATGGCTGGCAGAAGCTTATTTCTGAACGGACATGCATGCATTTCCATGAAGAGTTCGACATTGAAACTCGGGTCGTTAGATTTCACAACATCTTTGGGCCTTATGGAACATGGGAAGGAGGTCGCGAGAAAGCGCCCGCTGCGCTCTGTCGAAAGGTCGCGGTCGCGAAATTAACCGGGAATCCGGAAGTTGAAATCTGGGGTGATGGTGAGCAGACACGTTCTTTCTGTTACGTTGACGATTGTTTGGTCGGACTTCATAAGCTGATGAGGTCGGATTACCATCAGCCATTGAA
>CP070708.1:1571929-1579322 GCA_020350285.1 Anaerolineaceae bacterium | reverse complement strand
AGTGAGTCCGGCCCCACATTCTTTGACCTCACAGAGGCCCCCCTTGATTTCAACCAAGTACTCGATGAAATCCTACTCCCAACCGCAGGCTCAGCCTGTGTCTTCACCGGTGTGGTAAGAGCGCGGAACGAGCGTGAAGGGGAACAGGAGCCCGTTTCATCTGATAACGATGCATTTCAGCCCATGGCTGAGAGAAAGATGGCTCAAGTGGCGAAGGAGATACGCGTGCGTTGGCCCACGGTGGAGGGGATCGCGATCGTTCAGCGCATTGGTGACCTCCCGGCTGGCACCCCCACTGTTTTGATCGCCTGTACCGCAGCTCATCGCGACGCGGGTGTTTACGATGCGGCTCGTTATGGGATTGACCGGTTGAAAGAAATTGTGCCTATTGAGGAGAAAGAAATCGGATCGAACGGAGAGGTCTGGGTGGAGGGGACATACCATCCGGATGGACGTGATACGTAAAAGTGATGACCCCAAATCCAGTAAGAGAATCTAAGGATTGGTCCTGGCCATTTGATTGTGTTGTCTGTGGGGGGTCCTATCCCTCAACAGGATTCCCTTATCTATGCCCAACATGTGGTGGGATCTATGATTTCAGCCAGGGGCTGGATTACTCCCCTTCTGGACCACCTCGTCTTGGTTTTCGAGGTCTGTCTCGCTTCCTAAGCACCATTCCCTTACCCCCGCATGCGGAGTTGATCAGCCTCGGAGAAGGTGAAACCCCGATCGTCACTCTCCAGATCCAAGGGCGGACGGTTCATTTTAAATGTGAACATCTGAACCCAACGGGTTCTTTCAAGGATAGGGGCTCTGTCGCTCTGGTAAGTGCTCTAAGTGCGATGGGTGTAGAAGAGGCGGTCGAGGATTCTTCGGGCAACGCAGGGGCATCCTTCGCTGCGTATGCTTCACGTGCTGGTATTCACGCCAGGGTTTTTGTGCCATCTTACGCATCCGGTCCAAAGCAGGCTCAGATTCAAGCCTATGGGGCGGAGATCGTTCGTGTCCCCGGTCCGCGATCAGAGGCGGCCGCGGCGGTGCGTCGTGCAGCTGATGCGGGAGCGGTTTATGCCAGCCATGTTTACCTGCCTCACGGATTGGCAGGTATGGCAACGGTAGCCTTTGAGATCGTCGAGCAACTTGGTCGAACCCCTGGAGCGGTGATCCTCCCCGTAGGTCACGGTTCATTATTATTGGGTATGTATCGAGGCTTCCTGGGTATGGTCAAAGCGGGCGAGATTGGTGCTCCTGCGCCTCTGGTTGGGGTCCAAGCACGTGCATGTGCGCCAATATGGACAGCCTACACCCAGGGAGAGATACAACCAGAGTCACTGACAGAGGGAGAGACGATCGCGGAGGGCATCCGCATCTTACGACCCCCTCGCGCGGAAGCCGTACTCAACGCGGTCAGGAAATCTGATGGCAGGATGGTCGCCGTGGATGAGGCTTCAATCCGGGAAGGACGCAACGCGTTGGCAGAGCGTGGGTTGTATGTAGAGGCGACATCTGCTGTCGTCTGGCCAGCACTGATGATGACAATTAACGATCTCAAAGACCCCATTGTGGTTATCATTACAGGTTCAGGCTATAAAGACTCCTAATCTATTGGAATATATTGATCGTAGGGTATTAGGTGGCGAGGAGGGTGGAAATCATGGAGCGGCGTGTTGTTGTCACAGGTATGGGGACGATCAATCCGCTCGGTATAAACGTCTCCGAGACTTGGGAAAACGCCCTTAAAGGTGTGTCGAGTGTGGGGCCGATAACATCCTTTGATGCTTCAGATTCAACTATTCGATTTGCTTGTGAAGTAAAGAGTTTTGAGCCTCTTCGCTATATGGATGCACGAAATGTTCGTCGGCGCGATCGCTTCGAACAATTTGCGATCGCCGCGACTTTCGAGGCCTTGAAACAAGCGAATTTCTCGGTGCTGGAAGAGAGCGCCGGTCGAGTCGCTGTCGTGGTTTCTACAGCGGTTGGGGGAATCAAAAGTCTATTCGAGGGTATCCGTTCTTTGTTGGATTCAGGTCCGAGTAAGATCAGCCCTTTCGTCGTCCCTAAATTCATCCCCAACGGCGCTTCAGGGATGATCGCTCTCGAAATTGGGGCCAAGGGACCGTGTTATTCCGTTGCCTCTGCCTGTGCCTCCGGAGCAGACAGCATCGGCCAGGCATGGTCGATGATCCGTTCTGGCATCATCGATGCCTGTATCGCAGGGGGATCCGAGGCGACGATAAATAGTGTTGGTATTAATGCTTTCGGTCGCTTGAGAGCACTTTCACGACGTAATGATGAGTACTCGAGGGTTCCCGCTCCTTTTGATAAGGATCGTGATGGGTTGGTCATGGCTGAGGGATCAGCGGTGATGGTCTTAGAAGACCTAGATCATGCAAGGAAGCGTGGGGCTGAGATCTTGGCCGAGTTGGTGGGCTACTCAGCCACGACGGATTCCTACCACATCACTGCACCCGACGAGAGTGGAGCAGGGGGCGCGGCGGCGATCACCGGGGCATTAGAGGCTGCGAGTCTTCGCCCTGACGAAGTGGATTACATCAATGCACACGGCACAGGCACAGTGTTGAACGATGTCGCAGAGACTCGGGCGATCAAAGCCGCCTTAGGTGAGCATGCGTATAAGGTCCCAGTTTCTTCAACCAAATCCATGACGGGTCATATGATGGGCGCGACGGGAGCGTTGGAAGCCATCTTCTGTGTACAGGCCATCCGAGATGATCTCATACCACCGACCATCAACTTGACGACTCCAGATCCCGAATGCGACTTGGATTACGTTCCCAACGAAGCCCGTAGACACGAGGTCCGAGTCGCACTTAACAACGCCTTCGGCCTAGGGGGACATAATGCGGTTCTAGCGCTGCGGGCTTTCCAAGATTAAAATTACCCGGCTTTACAGGATAAATGATCTCGAGGAACGCGGAGAACTCAGGGGTAATGTCTTTTGACAAGCTGTAAATTGTGGGTAGAATTGCACGATTTACAACGCTGTTCGAGACAATCAAATGCCCTTGGGTACGCAGCGTTCCCCAAGGTCGTGGTGAGAAAGATGAGATCTGACGTATTTGCCCAGAACGCGGGATTGCATTTTGTTGATGCTGGATTGTTACAGCGTGCGCTTACACACCGTTCGTATGTGAACGAACATCCTGAGATTCTTGAAGATAATGAGCGTCTTGAATTTCTTGGAGATGCGGTGTTAGATTTTTTGACTGGTGCTTGGCTTTATAACCGGTTTCCTGAGATGGATGAAGGCCAACTGACAAGACTTCGATCTGCACTTGTGCGGACAGAACAACTGGCGACATTTGCCCAGGAAATCGAGATGGGTCAGGTCATGTTACTGGGTCGTGGGGAGGAAGCTACAGGGGGGCGCGAGCGACAAGCTCTGCTTTGTGGGGCGTTTGAGGCTCTTATTGGTGCCATTTATCTGGACTTGGGGCTGGAGCGTGTGATGGAATTCATGGAGCCACGACTTGAAGTTGCGGCCGAGGTGGTGCTTGAAGATGAATCCCTTTTTGACGCACGCAGTCTGCTTCAGATCTGGGCGCAGGCCAATATCGGAGAGACGCCCCGCTATCGGACTGTCAGCAGCCATGGGCCTGACCATGCGAGAGAGTTTGTCGTCGAGGTGAGTCTTCAAGGCAAACGATTGGGTGAGGGACGGGGGCATAGCAAGCAAGAGGCTGCTCAGAGCGCTGCGTCAGAGGCCCTTTCTCAGATCGAAGGCCAGAAGCTTTGGTTTGATACATAGACATGGACCGTTTTGATACATTAGCTACCCGACTGAAATCACTCGAGCTGCAAGGGTATAAGACCTTTGCCAGCAAAACGCCGTTTGTTTTTGCGCCAACGATCACAGCGATCGTTGGACCGAATGGTTCGGGCAAATCGAATATCGCGGACTCGATCCGTTGGGTGCTCGGTGAGCAATCCTATAGTCTCCTGCGCGGAAAACGAACCGAGGACATGATCTTCTCCGGTTCGGAAACCCGCCCTCGCGCGAGCATGGCCGCGGCGACAATCACCTTTGATAACAGCGATGGCTGGTTACCCATCGATTTCACAGAGGTGACTGTAAGTCGACGAGCTTATAGAGATGGGCAGAACGAATACATTCTCAATGGGCAGCGCGTACGCCTCAGAGATGTTCAAGAGTTGCTGGCAACCTGTGGGTTGGCTCAGCGAACATACAACATTGTTGGGCAGGGATTAGTGGATGCGGCGCTCTCCCTCAAAGCTGAAGAGCGACGGCGTCTTTTTGAGGAGGCTGCCGGGATCGGATTGTACCGAACACGGCGCGAGGAGGCTCTCAGGCGGTTAGATGCCACGAGGAGAAATCTCGAGCGAGTGCGGGACATTCTCGCGGAACTTCGACCACGCCTGCGAAGCTTGGAACGTCAAGCCAAGAGGGCAGAAGCTTACACGCAAGTGAGAAATGATCTTCAGGAAGCGCTCCAGGTTTATTATGGCTACCATTGGTATCACCTCCTGGAGAAGGTTAAATCTTCACGGGAGGAGATTGAGAGAAGGACTCTTCTGCGTGATAAGTTGCAAGAAAAACAGACAGCAGCCGAAGAACTATTGACGACGACCCGCAGACGGATCGATGACCTGCGATCCCAATTGCATGCGCACAGCCAGCAGGTGACGAGTCTGTATGGCGAGCGGGAGGTTCGAGGTAAGCAGTTGGCGGTCGCTCAGGAACGCTTGCGATGGTTGGGCGAACAGGAATCCTTAACGCGATCCGAGGTCGCCTCCCTTGAGGAGGAACATTCAGGGATCATCAAAAAGCTCACTGAGGTGCGTGAGGAAGGCGAGACAATCCGTCACGAACTTACAGGCGCAGAAGCTGCTCGTCAACAATTGTTCGATACTGGTGCGATCGAAACTACAAATCGTGAGAACCTTCTCGATCGTGCGAGGCAAATCAGGAAATCCTTGGAAGCGATAGTAGCTGAACAGGCAGCTGGGCTGACAAAAGTCGCTCAATTAAGGGAGCGTCTCGGAACTCTTGAGACAAAACAAGCGGAATATGACCTTGAAGTGAATAAAGCAGTGGCGGATGTGGCGAAAGCTCGTGACGAGGAGCATTCCGCCCAGATGATCTATGAAAAAGCAGTACGAGAACGTCTCGACGCTGAAAACAAGGAGAAAACCCTCCGAGAGCGACTATCTCAACTGGTTGAAACACACAATCGCCACTCGTCCCAACTCTCTGAGTTAAATGCCAGAAGAGCCGGTTACGCAGCGCAACTGGAACTGCTTGGAGAACAGTCGGATGGTCTTGATCGCATCGTTGAGCGTTTGACGAACGCGATCCAGGATGGGCGTCTGAAGGGGTGGGTCGGGCGGCTGGAAGAAAATCTGGAAGTTCCATCCCAGTTTAGGACAGCGATCACGGCCGCATTGGGTGATTTCAGTAAGGGCTTGGCGTTTCGCTCGTTCGAGTCAATGTTGGGTGCCCTTGAATTTTTAGATGGCAGCGAAGGTGGCGAACAAGTCGCTTTCTTACCGCTTTCCTCACCGCGTAACGCGCCTCCCCTAAATCCGCATTCTGATCCGGATTGCTTGGGGATCGCCTCACAGTTAGTAAATGTCTCAAAGAACTACCGATCGGCAGTCGATCTGTTACTCGGAAGGACATTGGTTGTAACGGATCGTGATGTTGCGAAACGCTTGCTTCCTGAGGTTCCACTCGACGCTCGATTGGTTACTTTGAAAGGGGACCTATATTATCCGACAGGGCAGGTCCTCATCCGACGAGGCTCTCAGGGTGATACGAGACGCGAGACGCGTCAATTTGTAGAGGGGTCGTTAAACAAAGTCATAGAGGCGATCAAGCGAGCGAAGCTCGATGAGAAGCAGCGGGTTGGGGAGATCGGTGGCATTAAAACCGAATTGGATGAGGTCCTACGGCTTTTGCCAACTGTACGCCTATCGGAGCAAGATGGACGGCTAAATCTTGAGCAAGCAAACCTGAGAGTCATAACTGCCGAAGAGCACAGAGTCCAGGTCGAGGAGCGAAAGCGCGAGGTTGAGGAGGAGTATCACCAACTCGAGGCCAAACTCATCGAACAAGAGGAACGAACCAAGTTAATCACCTCGAAAAGGTCTCAACTTGACAATGAATTACAGAACGTAATCTCGATGGTTGAAAGAGCGGAACCAGATGTCGAGATGGCACGACTTGATGCCCGTCTCGAAGTAGCCCGTCGGGCAGCGGATGAGGTGGACAGTCGTATCACAGAACTAGAGGAACGATTGGGGTCCGTAAGCAATGATCGCAAGAGTTGGGCGGACCGATTAGATGCCAATCTAGCGGAGCAAACGCAGTTGCGTGCCGAAGTGGAGGAAGGTGAGTTGGCCATGCGGTCGATCGAGGATCAATTGGCTGATTTATCCGAGCGTATGGGGCCGATCGAGGGAGAACTTGAAGGATCTGTAACATCGCTATCGGCTATTGAGGAGGAGGAAGGTCAAGCGCGCGAATCGTTCCAGTTGAGTGAACGTGAGCGTTCGCATCTACAGATCGAATTGGCTCGTCGTGAGGAGGAGTTGATCAGTCTGCGAAGGCGGATAGAAGATGATTTTGGCCTGGTTACGTTCAACGATTACCCTGATACTCCTGATCAAGAACCGTTACCCTTTGAAGGATTGGTGAAGGAGTTGACGCGCGTCGACGAGATGCCCTTGGAACTGGAAACCCAGGTGAACCAATTACGGGCCCAGCTACGCAGAATGGGGGCTGTAAATCCAGAAGCACAGCGCGAATATATCGAGGTTAACGAGCGATCAGAATTCTTGACAGCTCAAATGGACGACTTGCGCCAAGCCGAGAAACAGATGCAGCAGGTGATAGCGGAACTTGACCTGTTGATGGAGCGAGAGTTCATAAAGACATTTGATGCAGTGGCGGAGGCATTTGGTGCTGCTTTTACACGTTTGTTCGGAGGGGGTTCTGCCCACTTGGTGCTAACCGATCCCGAGGATTTGACACAAACCGGGATCGATATCGAAGCGCGGTTGCCAGGACGTCGCTCACAGGGATTGGCGGTTCTCTCTGGAGGTGAGCGAAGCCTTACAGCGTGTGCGTTGATCTTTGCTCTGTTACAGGTCTCGCCCCCACCGTTCTGTGTGCTGGATGAAGTTGACGCCATGCTGGATGATGCGAACGTTATCCGCTACATCCAGATGTTGCGAGAACTTAGTGAGAAAACACAGTTTGTCCTCATCACCCACAACCGCCTTACTGTGCAGGCTGCTGAGGTGGTCTACGGTATCAGCATGGGAGCTGACTCCGCCAGCAGGTCTATCAGCCTGAAATTGGACGAAGTGGAAGAAATGGTCACGGCGTAAGTTGTTGTTGCCCGATAAG
>CP070708.1:1554722-1571829 GCA_020350285.1 Anaerolineaceae bacterium | reverse complement strand
TTTCGTTGAAACCACGATCGAGGATTTTACTTTGTCCACCAGTGACCGAAGGTTTGATCTCGCGATCTTCTCATGGTCACTTTGATGAATTCCTTCCGAGGGCATGGTTCATGCCCTGAAACATGTTCATAGTATGCTGCAACCAGAAGGTCAATTGATCAACGTCCATGATATTCCTGTCCAGCACGCAATCGAAGTTCATTCGGCCGGATCTGTTATTAAGGCTGGGTGGCTTTTGGATAGCGCGGATTTTGACAGTGAGCGATTTGCTTTCAATGCGCTCGCTCAGGTTGTATCGGAGAACTATTTCATGCTCGTAGATGAGCGAGACTTCATCGTCAACCTACAGGCGGATGATATTCAAGAACTACAGGAGTGGTTAGCCGGGCGGTGGGAGACAGCTGTTATACCAGAGAATACGGTCCAACGGGTGGACGACATACTTCGACAAGTTGGACAATCTGCCCATGTTGTGCTTAAGGAACCAACCCGGATGACGAAGCTGAGAGCCATGCGGTAAGGTCAGTCCTAAGAATCATTATCAAATACTGTGGAACGAGATGCTTGGGCTAGCCACTTACTGACCTGTAAGTAAATCAAGATGAACGAGAGTAGGCCCGACCAGCTCGGCGTTAAAAGTAAAAATTGACTTAGCAGGGCTGCTGAAATTAAACCGTTACCCATTCAGTTCTTGGAGATATTTTCATGAACCAAATGATTAAGATCGAACAAAAAGGCCGAGTTCTGATTGCGACGCTGGATAATCCACCGCATGCGCTTATGACAGGACCTATGGTTCAGGAGTTGGATGCCCTTATTCGCAGGGCGGACAGAGATGACGGGGTGGGCGCAGTTGTCTTCACTGGCAGTCAACCAGAGCGGTTTATCTCACATTATGACACTGGGGAATTGCTGCGTGGTGGGGAGGGTTCACCGTCCCTTTCGATCAATCAGGCACGCCTTTCTCTAGCTGTGACGCGCGCGCTCGTCAGAATTCCGGGCATGCGTAGTTTATTGTTAAAAACACCCGTGGCCGGTGTTATAAGCGTACAGGAATTTCACCATACTCTGCTTCGCATGGGGCGAAGCGGAGTAATCTTTATTGCGGCAATCAATGGCCCTACGGCGGGTGGTGGCCTGGAATTTTCCATGGCCTGTGACTTTCGCTATATCTCTGACCGAGGTGAACTTGCACAGCCGGAGGTGCTACTAGGTTTTCCGCCAGGTGGCGGAGGAACGCAACGACTGGCGCGATTAATTGGTCGCGCTCGCGCATTAGAGCTGATGCTGAAAGGTCGAGGAATAAGCCCCGATGAGGCATATCAACTCGGGCTCGTTACGAAGGTTGTTCCTCACGATCAACTACTTGACACTGCAATCAAAGAGGCTGAGCAGCTAGCACGCCGCTACAAGCCTGCGGTTGCAGTTATCAAGCAGGCGGTACTGGAAGGTGGCTCACTTCCTTTGGAACACGGACTGCAGATGGAGCAAGGTGCGTATCTAGCACTTTTAGGAATGCAACCGGTGCAGCGAGCCTTAAAAACATACGTTGATTACACTCAAAGAACAGGTATTCTGCCAGCCGACGATCCTGCAGCGCGTAAAGAACTAGAAGATGGCACTTTTGTAGATTTCACAAATGGCTCATAAGGGAATGCACCTGACTGTCGCTTACACACCGACAAGTGATTCCTAAGGCTAGACGACCAGATCAACCTCACCAAGGAGTGCCCCGTGCGTAACACACTCATAACCATCGCAGGCACCATCCTGGTCCCATGCATCATACACTTTCTCGTCCCGTATCTAATTCTCCAGGCAACCTCTGAATCGGCGCCCTCTCAACTAGGTCTTATCGAGGTCGGATCCGTTATCCTCGCTGTCATTGGAATCTCCATGGTTATATGGGTTTCCATTACCTTCGTCAGACGCGGGAAGGGCACAGCTGCTCCAATCGTACCCCCCAAGGAGTTCGTTGCCATAGGCTTATTCAGGTTCGTCAGGAATCCCATGTATGTAGGCCTCCTGCTCGTGATCTTTGCGGAGGCCGTCTTTTTCCGGTCGGCCTGGATCCTTCTCTACGGCTCCCTCTTGTGGCTTGCTACTCACAGCTACACAGTCCTCATCGAGGAACCGGAACTCGAAAGACGATTCGGGGCCACCTACCGGAACTACAGATCAACCACGCCCCGATGGATCCCTCGCCCCCCTCGCTATCCTGAAACCTGACAACTCGATGGAATCGACCCGCCCAGCCTGGCCTTTCGCTTTCATGCGATAATAGCCTTGTGCTGATCGAGCGACACACCTCGAGGTTGTTAGTCGGCTGTCCTGTAAGTTAATCTATACAACAAGGGTTATTAGGGGGTACCACATATGAGTGATCTTAGAAATCTCCTGGGGCCGATGCGCCTTCCTTTCATCATCCTAACCCCAGTCTGTGTCCTGCTAGGCTATGCAACCGCCGTATGGACATCTGACGGTGTAGACATCTTTCACGCCGTTCTCGCTCTAATTGGGGCAATCTCTGCGCATATAAGTGTAAATGCCCTGAATGAGTATTTCGACTTCAAGAGCGGGTTGGATGCCCTAACAAGAAAGACTCCCTTCAGCGGGGGAAGCGGAACCTTGCCCGAAAACCCAGATTTGTCACGCCAAGCTTTGTCCACAGGATTGATCGCGTTCGCCATCACAATTTTGATCGGGATGTACTTCATCTATATAAAGAGTTTGTCCCTTTTGCCGATTGGTGTGCTGGGGCTTCTCATCATACTTTCCTATACCACATGGATCTCCCACAACCCTATCTTGTGCTTAATAGCACCCGGAATTGGCTTTGGGCTGCTCATGGTCATGGGCACAAACCTTGTCCTAGCTGGGGGATACACCTGGACAGCATTTATCGCATCACTCGTGCCGTTCTTTCTGGTTAACGACCTACTACTCTTGAATCAGTTTCCAGACGTCGAAGCGGATCAGGCTGTGGGTCGGAGGCACTTACCGATCATTCTCGGCAGGAGAGCCAGCAGCATTATCTACGGACTATTCCTCTTAGCTACATATCTGGCCATTGTATTGGGCGTATGGTTTGAACACTTGCCTAAAGCTAGTCTTCTCGGATTAGGTAGTGTTCTTCTCTCAGTGCCCGCCTTTCTAGGTGCCTTCACTCATGCTGAGAACATATCCAAACTTATTCCCTTCATGGGGCTGAACGTCCTGATCAACATCTTGACACCAGTGCTTGTAGCAATAGGTCTGCTTGTCGGATAAGGCTGCAAGGTGTAGCCGTTTTATCGACCGGAGCCATGGCCTCCCTCACCATGCGCAATCCGGCAGGGCTGAATGGCATCTTGAATTCGGCTTTCAGATTCAACAGCTCGTCTGAACCAACGGTGGTTTCTGAGGCGTGATTGGCCGAGAAACGCCCACACGTTCAATGATCACTTATTGATGTGTCCTGAGGTCGCGCAGCTTTTCGTAGGCCACATGGTTGAAGGGACAGACCTTAACGCAAACCGAACAGCCATAATAATCGTCGAAGTAGGGAAAGCACAGCTCGTTCTCGACATATGTCAATCGGCCACTGTCATGAAGGACCGGTTCTCCGTATAAAGCATTAGGCGGGCACTCCTTAATACACACCCGACAGGAGTTGCAGTAACCCTCGATCCAACCGTGCTCATTCTCATCCGCAAACGGTAGGTTTTCGATACTCGTGAAGACCGCTGCAAGACGCACTCGCGGGCCGTGCTCCGGCGTGATGATGATCCCATTCAAGCCAATCCATCCCAGGCCTGCACTTTGTGCCATCGGTGGGTAGAGCGCTAAACCCATCAAGGGATGCCCAGCGTGGGCGCCAAAACCACGATTTCGCAGCAGGGAGGCGATTTTGTTGGCGATCCTGCCTTGATCGCGGTAGGTTTCCATCACGGTCTTCATACAGGCTAGGCTTGGTGCGGTGTCGATGCTTGGTTTATCCATCTCCATCGCAAAAACAATCGCATTCTTATATTTGATAGCTTTGTTCCGGAACACCCACGCGGGTGAGACCTTTGTGTAGCCGATGCTGCTGACGCCCAGATTGAACGCCAGGCTGCGAACCTCATCGAGCAACCCTTTCTCAGCTTGGGTTCGTGGTTTTTCGGGGTTGTTCTCGAGGCTTTTGAGTGATTCGATGATGCCCATAAGGGTCGGGATCATGATGAAGGCCAACCGCGAGGGGGGACCGTCGCCCCCTCGTTTAATCTTCTCACGAACGATCTCAAACCGCTCCGGGGAATCCTCGACCGGATGAACAACATCATTTCGAGCGTAGAGCTCATCCTCCATCCGATCCATCGCTGAGAACATTGGTGACTTGCGAATCATCTTCGTCAATGACATTTACCAAACTCCCGGATTTATAGGCCTCGCTAACAAACGCGCTTGGCAAATGAAGAGTCTAAAATCAAACACCAGCCTAGAGACTAACCCTCAGCAGCACAAGTGACTTTCCGCCATGGTGCGAGCCCGTGGTGATCCGTTCATGGGCGTGGTGCTTGTTCGAGGATTCCATTACACGGCTGACCTGGCGCGAGAATATTGAACTCCTTTGCAGGCACGAGAAGCTTTTCACCTCCGACCTCGGTTCACATCCTCCATTGGAGGTCACTTACTGCAGGCCAATACGCGGGAGCGGACCCTGTCCGTACGGATGGTTACCTATGAGAATCGATCCTCTTGAAACGAATCGTTTCATTGTATGCTTATAGCGGTGCCGTTCAGATCAAACCATAAGGCGGAACGAGCGACAAATGCCGTGAGCCCATACGATGCGCTCATAAGATAAGGCGGGGATCATGACAGACGACACAATTTACGAGGAAAGAGTGTCTTCGGATTGGACGGAAGCACTTTTCTTGGGTCTCACAATTCTCTTCTTCCTGTTATATAGGTGGCTTTTGAGTACGGGCGGTCCACTCTTTCTCAGGGCTGCTTTCTTCGTTCTTTCCCTCTTTTTCTTGTTCCACTCGCTGAATTACAGAACACTCGTTATCCGTCTCACTCCGGAATCGTTAAAGCTGAAGTTTGGTATCTTCACATGGAGAATACCGTTGGACAATATTGGAGAATGTCAACTCGATGAACTGCCTAAGTTGATGTGGTATGGAGGTGCGGGGATCCACTTCATGTTAATTCGCAAGAGATACCGTGCATCCTTCAATTTCCTCGAGCATTCCAGAGTTGTGATTGCGTTTAAAAGAAAAGTGGGAATTGTGCAGGATATTTCATTCTCGACACGCCGACCAGATGATGTAATTCAGCTTCTGCAAGACGTAATATCCGCCCAAAATACTGCTTAACGTCTCGCTGCAACGGGCTAGGGATGCGTCGCGAAATGCCAACGAGTAGGATCCTATGAACTTCATGAACAGCGAGCGACCATTACATAACTTGAACTACACCGTTAAGGTGTATTATATTTTCGTATCATGACATGATCCCCAAATGTTCTCCGGCGCCCTTCCACTAGAGAGGAGACCAGGATGCTGAACCCTTCCTCTTCGCCCACTCCTTCCCTGGGCACTTCCCCTAGAACACGATTGCTTGCCATCCTGCTATGCCTTGCTCTGCTGTTCTACGCACACCCCGTGCCCGGAGCCCACGCTGCCACCATCACCGTGACCAATCTGAATGATAGTGGGGCCGGGTCGCTTCGACAGGCCATCGCCTCCGCTGCTGCCGATGACACGATTGAATTCAGTGTGACTGGCACCATCACCCTCACCACTGGTCAGTTGACCATCGATAAAAACCTGACGATCACCGGTCCTGGCGAGAGCAACTTAACCATCAGCGGAAATAACAGCAGCCGCGTCTTCGAGATCGCTTCCGGACCCTACGACGTGAATATCTCCGGTCTTACCATCGCCGACGGCTACATATTTGGTGTTGGTGGCGGCATGGTCAACACCAGCACAGGGGCGGTGTTCCTAGAGAATGTGACCTTCAATGGCAATGATGCTCATGAAGGTAGCGGATTGTACAACAACCTCAGTAATCCTACATTACACAGCGTAACCTTCACTAATAACACGGCTATTGATTATGGCGCTGGGATGTACAACGCTTACAGCAATCCAACGTTGGAAAATGTAAGCTTCAACGATAATGCGGCTGATTGGGGTGGAGGAATGGCAAATTGGTCCAGCAGCCCTACGTTGACCAATGTGACCTTCAGTGTCAACGGGGCTTCATTTGAGGGCGGTGGGATGCACAACCAGAGCAGCAGCCCGACGCTGACCAATGTGACCTTCAGCGATAATTTCTCTAGTATGGACGGCGGCGGGATGTACAACAATGACAGCAACCCGACGCTGACGAACGTAGACTTTATCGCCAACGTATCGATAACGGGCGGCGGGATGTACAACCAGAGTAGCAGCCCGACGCTGACCGATGTGGACTTCAGCAAAAATTGGGCGCAGTTGGACGGCGGCGGGATGTACAACCAGAGCAGCAGCCCGACGCTGACCAACGTGACCTTCAGCGTCGACAACGTGGCGCAGTCGGGCGAAGGCGGCGGGATGCACAACGAGAATAGCAGCCCGGTGCTGACGAACGTAGACTTCATCGCCAACGTATCGCCAACGGGCGGCGGGATGCACAACAATGATAGCAACCCGACGCTGACCGACGTGACCTTCAGTGACAACATGGCGCAGTGGGGCGGCGGGATGTCCAACCTTAGCAGCAGCCCGGTGCTGACGAACGTGACCTTCAGCGGCAACAATGCGGAGACGGGCGGCGGGATGCACAACCAGAGCAGCAGCCCGACGCTGACCAACGTGATCTTCAGCGGTAACGGGGCGTCGTTTGGCGGCGGCGGCGGGATGTACAATACTTCCAACAGCGACCCCACGTTAACCGGCGTGACTTTCAGCAGCAACTGGGCCGACCCCAGCGGCGGTGGGATGTACAACCATTCCGGCAGCAGCCCCACACTGACGGACGTAGATTTCATCAACAACTATACGACCGACGGTTACGATGGAAGAGGCGGTGGGATGTACAACTACAACAGCAGCCCAACGCTGATTGGCGTAACCTTCCTCTCCAACAAGTCTGAGTTCGGCGCCGGGGGCGGGATGTACAACGTTGGCAGCAATCCTACACTGACCGACGTGACCTTCGACTCCAACTATTCTGGTGAGAACAACGGCGGCGGGATGTTCAACAGCGGGAGCAGCCCCAGCCTGACCGAAGTAACCTTCAGGAGCAACTGGGCCAACGGTAACGGCGGCGGGATGTACAACACCTCCAACAGCAACCCCACACTGACCGGCGTGACCTTCAGCAGCAACTGGGCCGAATTCAACGGCGGCGGGATGTACAACGGCGACAGCAGCCCGAACCTGACCAACGTGACCTTCAGCGGCAACTCGGCTCAATTCGGTGGCGGGATATGGAACTCGGTCGACAGCGACCCGATCCTGATACATGTGACCATCAACGGAAATAGCGCACTTTCCGGCGGCGGCCTTTACAGCGAGAGTGTCACCACGCCAACACTCAGCAACACGATCCTGGCAGGCAACAGCGCCGTATCGGGGCCCGACTGCTATGGCACAATTATCTCCGGGAACTACAACCTGATCGGCGACCCTTTTTTCTGCGACTTCTCACCACAGGCCAACGATCAGATCGGCGTCGATCCCCTGCTCGGTCCACTAGCCGACAACGGCGGCGAGACCCTGACCCGTGCCTTGCTGACCGGCAGCCCGGCCATTGACTGGATCCCCTACGGCGTCAACGGCTGCGGCACTACCATCACCAGCGACCAGCGCGGCCAGGTGCGACCCTTCCCGTCTGGTGGGGCTTGCGACATCGGTGCCTACGAATTCAACACCCCTGTCGAACTGCCAGAGACGGGCTTTGCACCAGGCAGGATCACTAGACTGCCCGAGCAACCCGCCGAAAAAGCCTACACCGATCTCGGCCATCTATGGCTGGAAGTGCCCAAGTTAGGCATTCGGGCGCCCATTGTGAGCATTCCGGTGGTAAAAAGCACCTGGGATGTCACCTGGCTGGGCGACAGCGTCGGCTACCTGGAGGGAAGCGCCTTCCCCACCTGGACGGGCAACACCGTGCTCACCGCCCACGTGTGGAATGCCTACAATCGCCCGGCATTGTTCGTCGACCTAAAGCAGTTGCGCTTTGGAGATCAGATCGAGATCCACGCCTGGGGTTTGCAATATCTCTACGAAGTGCGTGAGAGCAGGCTGATCCTGCCAGGCGCCGTGGATGCCGTCATGCAGCACAAAGAACTCGATTGGGTCACGCTGCTCACCTGCGAGTCCTACCGCTACACCGGTGACGAATACGCCTTCCGGCGCATGGTCCAGGCCGTCCTGGTAGAGATCCGCGCCAATCCATAAACTGTGTCCGATTGGATAAATACAACCCTACAGAGGCTTCGTGCCATTTTGGGGTTGTTTTAAAGGCACACAGTTCACCCAAGGAGGGTTCCATGGCTACAGCAACACTCTACAGTCTGAGCGCGCTTGCGGGCATCATCGCTGGCATATGCATCTTCGTGGGTACGGTGCTCAACGATCTCGTAAAGAAGAATGGGGCTCCATTTAACTTCCTGGGTGCACTGATCGGTCTTTTTGGTATCACGGGAGTTTTCTTATGGCAAAGGAATGAAGCCGGCACTTTCGGCGTTGTGGCTTACGTCGTCGTTTTCATCGGACTGGCGCTGATCGCGTGCACTGATTACGCAGGCACATTCATAATCCCCAACCTTCCCGATGATGTTCTGACCCAACTGGGGAATAGCTCCATGATGCGGGTCATGGTCATCTCTTTCACCATTTTCCTGGTGGGTGAGATCGCCTTTGGAATATCAACGATCATGGCCGGCGTCTTCTCTACGATCACAGCTGTGATGTTCATGATCGGTTTCCTTGCCACACCCTTGCGCCCGGTCAATCAATTGATCACCTTCATTGGTTTAACCTTATCAAGTGCTGCGCTCATCTGGTGGGGTGTCTCCCTTTGGACCATGGCTGGCGGCATCTAACAGCAACCAACGGAACGGAATCCGCTCCTTGGTTGATGCCCAAGGGTCATCCGCTGAGATCGAGATTAGGTGATGTATCATAAAGCGCCCGAGGAACGCTGGCTATCGGAAGCTGGTTGACAGAGAGGACGGTCCTGCATGATCGAAATTGTCTGGGAGTTCGTCGTCAAGGAGGAAGCCCAAGGCCAATTCGAACTGGCGTATGGTCCGGGTGGCGCGTGGAGCAAAATGTTCGCCCGCTACCCTGGCTTCCGAGGGATTACCCTGCTGCGCGACACGGAAGATCCACGGCGGTATCTGGCGATCGACATATGGGACACAGAAGTCCAGCGGGAGCAGATACTGGTCGAACGTGAGGATGAGTACTCTAAGCTGGAAGCCGTCTTTGCTGACTGGACCGAGTCTAAGACGGAAATGGGTGTCTTCAGAGTGCTGGCCGAGGCGACGGTGCGCCCCCATGGTAAAGCACGGCGAAGCAAATCTAGAGAAGCCCGTCGAAGGGACCGCCGAACAACTCGCTGAAGCCGTTATGCGGAACCCCTCATCACTGGATGGGATTGAACAAAACCCGGATTTCTTTCATGCCCTGAAAATATTTGCGCTCGAAACGCATTCCACTTCGCTCTATCATACGAAACACCCGATGATTTGCAGGGTGAGCATAGCATACGAATTCACTTACTCCAAAATTATGCGCATGTTGAGCCAGTTTCTTGAATAGGCGTTTCCCCAATCCGCACCCTTGGTAGTCATCCTCAACCAATATCGCCGGCTCTGCTGATGCTGGATTCTGCGGTTCAACACAGAAGTATGAGATTCCTACGACCTTTTCCTCTGGTTCTTCAATGCTCGCGATTAAAACAAATCCATCTTTTTCATCTAACGAACAAATCTCCTGTAGTTCTTCGAGCGTTGGCAAGTGCCCACGGAGGTAGCGGAAAAAGACACTTTCCTGAGATAAGCGCTGGTGCATTTCTAACATGTGTTGTGCATCACTGACCTTCGCTCTTCTTATCCTAACGTTCACTCTACATGGACGCGACGCAAATTGAGGGGCGATTTGCCATTTCCGCTCATATTCCCGAGAGTAATCGACTTCGAGCATACTTTCACCTCTCATTTACTCCATATCGTCTTTCCACATATAATGGTAGTGATCTACCGTCCATTCGATGTCGATTATGCCGTCCACAACAGCGTCCTTTCTGTGGAGACGGTAATAAATCGGTCAAATCTAAAGATTATTTGGGAAACTCGACTCTTCTTCGCACCTCGCTTCACACTCTCGGATCGGGAAAATTGGACAGGTTAGAGTTTTATTTATTTGGACAGCCCCGCCTTGAGCGCGGGGGAAAAGCCATCGATATCAGCCTACGCAAGGCGTTAGCCTTACTGGCCTACCTGGTAGTCACCAAAGGGGAGTACAGCCGTGATTATCTGGCGACACTGTTATGGCCAGAAAGTGATCCAAGTAATGCCCGGGCGAGTTTGCGTCGAACGCTTTATCGAATCAACAAATCGGCGAGCGAAGAATTGTTAACCACCAGCGCAGATTCGATTGTTCTTAACCCAAGCAGGGAAATTTCCGTCGATGTCGAAGCATTCCGGCGAATTACCGATGAGTGGTCCGAGACGCTTCGATCATCAGCGGAGAATGAGCCTAAACGCAATCGAGCCCTTGAGAATGCTGCTGCTCTTTACACAGATGACTTCTTAGCGGGTTTTTCAATCTCAGATTGTCATCAATTTGAGGAATGGCGGTTCTTCGAAGCCGAAAACCTTCGAGCTTCACTGGTTCGGATTCTTGAGCAACTTATCGATACTTATCAAAAACAAACAGATTACGACCGCGCGATCCAGCATGGACGTCGATTGCTTTCACTAGATTCACTAAGTGAGGACGCCCACCGTATACTCATGAGGCTCTATGCGATCTCCGATCAACATAGTGCGGCACTTCGCCAATACACTGAATGCGAGCGAATCCTCGAACAGGAGTTGGGTGTTCTCCCCCAGCCAGAGACGACGAGGCTTTATGAGACCATTCGACAACATCGACAAATAGATATAACCCCATCGATTACAACCCAACCGCAAGTGAAATATATTCCAAGTGGAGATATTCACATCGCCTACCAAGTTGTTGGTGAAGGACCCATTGACATCATTTTCATTGGCGGCTTCATTTCACACCTCCATCAATTCTGGGAGGAGCCAAACCTGGCAGCTTTTATCCATGATCTAGCATCTTTTTCACGTTTTATTGTCTTCGACAAACGTGGTGAGGGACTTTCCGATCGAGTGGGTTATCCTCCCACCTTGGAAGACACCATGGATGATATCTTGGCTGTAATGCGCGCGGTGGAGTCGAAACATGCTGTTCTGTTTAGTATGCTCGAGGGTGGCCCAACGAGTATTGTATTTACCGCAACTTACCCGGAACTTGTGTCTGGATTGATCCTATATGCAACCTTTGCGAAAGGGTCTCGCACAGAGGATTATCCATGGGTGATCACATGGGAACAGTATGACACATGGCTGGAGCGCATCACAGAAAACTGGGGGGAGGCGCTTAATCTGGAGTACTACGCGCCTAGCCGAGCAGAAGATCCGCGATTACGCGAATGGTGGGCAAAAACGATCCGCCTGAGCTCAAGCCCTGGGGGTATTAAAGCTGTATTACAAGTAATGCGAGAAATTGACGTGCGTGATATTTTACCGGTGATCCGCGCCCCGACACTTGTCTTACATCGCAAGGGTGATATGGCTATCCGTGTAGAAGCAGGTCGCCACCTTGCCAGGCACATTCCTGGTGCGAAGTTTGTAGAACTCGAGGGGGACGACCACTGGTTTTTTGTAGGGGATACACAGTCCATATTAGTTGAAATCCAGAATTTCGTTGAAAATCTTGGGACGCCTTTACCACCTGAGCGGATGGTCATGACTATTCTTGCGCTCCAGTCACTTCAGGAGAAGGGAGTTGATGCGAAAGTCCTTTCCTCGCCAATGCAAACCACTTCAAATGATGCGTTCATATGGAGTGAAATCACTCGTTATCAAGGCAAGGTGATTTCCAGAGAGAGAGGGCGTATTATGGTTGGCTTTGATGGTCCTAGCAGAGCCATCCACTGTACAAGATCACTTGTCAGCTCAGCCAAAGAACACGCTTTCTCCTTGCGCGCTAGCCTTCATACTGGTGAATGTGAACTCGTATCAGGAGAACTAAAAGGGGTAGCTGTGCAAATCGCAGAAGCTATCCTTGGTACTGATTCCCCTTACGAAATATTAGTTTCAAGCACGGTGAAGGATTTAGTCGCAGGATCGGGCTTTCAATTTTATGAATGTGGAAAGTGCACGGTTGAAGGAATCTCAGGCGAATGGGCAATATATTCGTTGGAAGAATGAACCGATCCAATAACGCCTCTTGTAACGCTGCCTAATAGAAATCCAATCATATACAACCATCACCTTTCTCTTGAATCATGTGACATCCATCAGTTTTGAGTCTGGTTTCGGGAATCTCAATGATTTAATCCCCACGTAACCAATCGCTGGAGCAAACGCTGCATGCAGCCGTAGTTTCAAATGGAAGTTCTATCCCACATTGCTCAGTTCAATGCTATTATTCGACAATAACGACGGGTTAGGCGGTCTAATGTCAGGTGAATTAGAGCCTAACCTCCGATAATTACCGAGAAGTGTTGTAAAGTATCTCCATCAGCTAACATGACTCAACAAAGGGTAATTACATGGACATAGCCGCAATTTTCAAACGCGCTTGGGAGATAACTTGGAAGTATAAGGGGCTCTGGGTGCTGGGCTTCCTAGCCAACTGCTCCGGTGGTGGTAGCCAGGGATCAAGCAACATCACGCGTATCCCTGAATACAAAGTCGGTGGGGGCGAGTTCGGAGAACTCGAACGCTGGTTCCTGAGCGTTCCTGAGGAGACCTGGATCATCATCGGTATCGTTGTCGTCTGCGGCCTGCTGCTGCTGGCGCTGTTGTTCTGGGTTCTCGCCGCCATCGGCAACGGCGGTCTGATCGCCGGTTTCCAGATGGCCGAGACCGGGGAGAGCGTCACGCTGGGGAGCGCCTTCCAGCAAGGCATCAAATACTTCTGGAAGCTGCTCGTGATCCAGCTCATCCTTGGATTGGCATCTCTGCTGGTCTTCGGCTCAGGGATCATCGGTGGCGTACTTTTCTCGATCTTAACGCTTGGACTCGGGGTGATCTGCCTGATCCCACTCATCTGTTTGTTCATCCCGCTAGGCATCGCCATCTCGATCTACACCCTGCTCACGCAGATCGCCCTGATCGTCGAAGACCTTGACATCACCGCCGCCTTCCGACGCTCATGGGATGTTTTTCGATCGAACCCGGGTCAGGTGATCGTGATGGGCTTGATCCTGGGAGTCGGCGGCTTCATCGTCGGGCTGATCCTGGCCATCCCCTTCGTCCTGATGGCCCTGCCGTTTGTCGCCGGTCTGCTTGTGGGTACCGATACCAGCAGCCTCACCGGTCTAGCCATGACCGTGATCGGGATTCTGCTGTACTTACCCGTTCTACTTACCGCTGGGGCCATCATGCGCACGTTTATCACCGGCTCCTGGACACTGACTTACCGAGACTTAATTGGAGCCAAAATCGCATAACCTTGCGAGGCACATAAGTCTGGTGTTGGTTTCCTAAAAAGTATGTCCGCATAACAACTCGCCGGATGGGACTCGCCCTCAACGCGAAATATCAACGATAATAAGTTTGCCGGGCCGATCAGCTTGCGACCGTTAAGCCGTATGGTTATTTAAATCACGCATACGTTTCTGTCAGGGGTGAATATAAAATAGTTGAGGAATCACCATGCGTAGGATTGTGGTTATTAGCATCGTTGCGGTTGTAGTTGCTTTAGTCATTTGGGCGCCTTGGCTTACGCGTCAAGTTGCGGAAGACAAGGTCATGGATCGATTTAATTCAATATGGGAAGGTGTCGTTGATGGCTGTGGTTTTGACTGTAAAGGATGTGGGGTTATTGGAGCCGAAAGGACATGGCTGGGATATAAAGTGGAAATCGAATATGGATGTGGATTGATACCGGAGGATTCCCCTCAGTATCACCAATTTGATCAAGCTTTCGTTTCTGTGTTTGGTATTGTGACGGGATTAGATGCGCCGTAGATATCATGGCGAAGAACATTGTGTTGTCGCTTTTCGGCATTGCATATTCTTGGATCTTTGCCGTCTCCATCCCCTTCTACATTGCTGATTGGGATTCCGGTCCCTTTCCCCCCAGGATGGGCGCTATCAGCATCATCGCCTGGCTATTGATGATCCTGGGTGGCTGTGTTTTCATCTGGTGCTATGGGCTCTTTATCTTCATCGGCAGAGGCACACCGTGGCCGTTCGACCCGCCGAAGAGACTGGTGGTCGCGGGACCCTATCGCTTCGTGAGGAATCCGATGGGGGCGAGTTTTCTCCTGATCGTGATGGGGGAAGCCCTGCTGTTTGGCTCAATATCCCTCTTGCTCTACTGGCTAGCCGGCTTCGCGCTGCTTCACACACGTGAAGTGCTCATAGCAGAACCAGCTTTGAAGAAGAGGTTCGGTCTCCCATACGAGCACTACTTCAAATCCGTGCCGCGATGGATCCCGCGGCTAAGTCCGTATATGGAAGAGGGAACCGACCTCCCTGGAAAGGAATGAATGATGAACGGCCATGGCTTTCTAAGACGCTACCCTATCACCACCTTCATAATCTTAGTTTACGTGCTCCCTCTTCCAATCTTGCTTCTCAGGTTCATAGATCTGCCCTTTGAACCATTGCTCATCTATGCTTCCTGGACACCGAATATCGCTGCGTTTTTGGTCCTCAGGTTCATCCTAAAAGAACAGGATGGGATCAAGAAGTTGTTGTCCGGTTGGACCAAATGGCGAGTGGGATTCGGTTGGTATGTGGCAGCGATATCACCACTTTTTATCTCCTTCCTGGCTGCCGCAATCTTTCTTATCCTTGGGGGGGAGATGGCAAATCCCGAACAATCAGTTGCTGTTCCACTCGTAATATCACTTGTCCTCTCGATCATAACTGGAGCCATGGGTGAAGAACTGGGTTGGCGTGGCTTTTTATTGCCACGGCTTCAACAACGATTTGATGCCTTGACCTCGAGTTTAATCGTGGGCGTGATTTGGGCTTTATGGCACCTTCCTTTGTGGTTGTTGCCAGGCTATGGATGGGACGCGATTCCCTATTGGACCTTTGCTTTAGGTGCAATATCCACTTCTGTATTAATGACTTGGGTCCTAAACAACACGGATGGAAGCTTGGTGATGGCTTCCATTATCCACCTGATGATGAATTACGGATTGAGTGTTGTGGGGGTTCTTGGTCTAGTTCCATCTCCACAGGATTATTGGACGATAGCCTCAATTCTATATGCTATTTATGCTGTTCTAGTAATTCTTATCGCAGGACCAAAGAAGCTTACTCGACATTTATCGAGAGATCAGGAAGTCACCTAACCTCTCGCTGTAAGCGACTCCACGGATATCGCGAAATCGATATGAACGATTGGGTTATGGGAGGCGCGAAATCATGAACCACAATGAGCGGGGCGCCTCAGTTCACAGCTTTTAGTCGCCAAAGTACTACAATTGCTGTAAGAGTAAGGATAATTAACTGATGATGAAGACAATCATCCTTGCCTTTGGAATAGTATTTCTACTAACTGGGTGCGCTCAAGTAGATGAAGCGCCACCAGTTCAAGAGCATACACAACTGCCAACAGACACATATGTAACTCCTCCTACCGCAACTTTTGAACCAACAGCTTCAGAAGCTCCATCAACCGACACGCCAAAACCAACGACAACTCTGGAGCTCACAAGCCCTCCCACAGACGATATTGGAGATGGTGTGATCGCCTTCTACTCAGAACGGACAGGTAATGGTGATATATACGTCATGGAAAGTGACGGCAGCAATCCGAGAAGAATAACCACTTATGGAGAGCTAGATCACTGGCCTTCTTGGTCTCCCGATGGTACCCAAATCGCTTTTGTGTCGGTACGGGAAGGAAATGCGGATATCTATGTGATTAACGTTGATGGCACAAATCGAAGAAGGTTAACTAGAAATGTGTCACCGGATTGGGAACCAACCTGGTCACCGAAAGGCGATCAAATTGCATTCAGTGCTTTACGTGATGGGGACTCAGAAATATATGTCATCAATACTGACGGATCGGATCTGGTGCCATTAACGGATAATGATGCCAATGACGGATATCCAAGCTGGTCACCAGATGGCACGAAGATCGCATTTTGTACGGATCGTGACGGCGTCTGGGAGATTTATGTAATGGATGCAGACGGCACAAACCAGGAGCGCCTCACGAATAATCAAACGAACGATTGGGTTCCAGTTTGGTCACCTGATGGCAGCAAGATTGTCTTTACATCTGAACGAGATAATAATTTTGAAATCTACATCATGAATGCTGACGGGAGCAGTCAAACAAGAATGACCGACAATACTGCACAAGATATGGAACCGAGTTGGTCTCCTGACGGCTCTCAAATCATATTCAACTCAAATCGAAGCGGAAATCATGAAATATATATCATGGAGGTTTCAGAAGACCTGAGACCGGGTGACATCATCAGATTGACTGAAAACGGAGTAGAAGACGATCATCCCGTCTGGAAACCGGGACAATAGTCTAAACTCACCCTGGCACTGCTCGATCCAATCGGTCAACGTGAAGCTCTTTGCTCCGTAAAGTCTTAGATCCCCGAAAGGGGGAACACAGGGGCTTCGAGAGCTGACCATGGATGCGGTCTGATTTGATATCAAGTGATCCTCCCCCCAACAGATGATCTCACAGCCGTCAGGCAGCGGCTTAAGGAGATTCAATGATTGAAATGACATCGTCTTGGAAATCGGAATACCCAGGTTCATCCATCGGTGTGTTGGCCATGAATGGGGTCATAAATCCTCAGCACCATCCTCAACTCGATGAGAAGAAAAAGGATCTGGAGGATACACTAAGAG
>CP070708.1:1543049-1554622 GCA_020350285.1 Anaerolineaceae bacterium | reverse complement strand
CCGGGTTTGGCTCAAATGTAATAACTGTCCCTGACTCTCCTACAGCCCTTGCGAAGAATAATGTATGGATACCAATATATCCACCGATGTCGTATACTGTTTTTCCCGTGAAGTCTAATCCTAATAGGAACTTTTCTTCATCTGTTAATTTGAACTTTAGCTTGAAACCGAAGCCAAATCTTCGATATAGTCCTTTCGCTAATCCCTTCCTGATCCTAAAAGTGCAATCTCTGAAAAGCCAAGCGATTGATTTAATAGCTATTCGCACAATTGATTTCATAATCCCCAGACATTACATGCCAATCTCAACAATCTATTGTACAGTCTATTAAGATGCGTAAATCGTTTCTTCCACCAGAATTCACAAAGCCCAAGAGTCATAGATCGTAATCCGATAGTCACAATGTGCTTGTAATTAAGAAGAGAAGCAGCCTTCGATCACTGGAAGCCCACATATCTTTGCTTTATTTATCTAAACTCTTCAATTTCTTTTCTTCAGATTGGAATTTGATCTCGCTGTAGGAAGTACTATGATTCGCGGGATAATCATCCTCTAAATCCATCCTCCGAATCCGATAATTAATTTCTTCAGTGAGGCGACGGTTCCTTGCAATTAAATCTGCCAGCATGCCGAGGAGGAAAGTTAACAAGCCAAGAACAATGAGAATGGAGGCTACAATCAACGATTGTATATGCCCTGCACCATCTCCCGTGAAGTAGAAATAACCGAAACGTAATAACAATATAGATCCGGCTATGAGTGGGATTGTGCCTAATGTCAGGAACACCCGCATAGGCTCATACATCAGGAAGATGCGTAAAATTGTGGCTGCAGATTGTATTACATATCTCGGCATACTCCTTATCAAGCGTGACTCACGAAGCATCGTATTAGTCGCGACTGGAATGGAAAAGATGGAGATACCTTTCTTACCAGCCTGAATAATAGTCTCCAAGGTGTAGGTATAGCTTGAAAACACTACAAGTTGTAAAGCCGCTTTCCGTGAGAATGCTCTGAAGCCACTCGTGGCATCTGGAATATCTGTTCCCGATGCCCAACGCACCACCCAGCTGCCAATCTTCTGAAGCATCTTCTTCATCGGTGAAAAATGGCTGATCCTATCGATTTGACGATCGCCAATCACCATTTCAGCTTCACCTTCCATGATTGGGCGAATGAGGTCTTTAATATACTCTCCCTGATATTGATTATCACCATCTGTATTGACGATTACATCAGCCCCTAATTTAAGAGCTGTCTCCAAGCCCAATGCGAATGCATAAGCTAAGCCTCGATTTTGTGGCAACCGATGAATGTGGTGGACCCCCAATTCATTGGCGACCTCGTGAGTGCCATCCGTGCTGCCGTCATCAATCACCAAGAACTCAATGTCATCGAAGCCTGGCACTTGTCTGGGTAAATCCGCGATCGTAGATGGCAGGGTTTCTGCTTCGTTAAAGCAAGGAATTTGAATAATGAGTTTCATCAAAATAGTCGCTTGATGCTATTTCCAATCGATTCGATACAAAGAATTCCGCTTGATCCAGTTATAGATACCAGAATATAGGTATGGACACGTTACAGGTGTTGATGTGTATTCTCATTCTTTAGCTGATTACCTACACATTCAACTCCTGCATATCTCCTGTGCTAACGAACACAACACGTTCAGCGATGTTGGTCACCCGATCGCCGATTCGTTCCAAATTGTGAGCACACCACATCAGATAAGTAGCCCGTTGGACGCTGCCCGGTTTTGTGGCCATGATCTCAAGCAACTCTTCGAAGACGGCTTCGTAGAGGAGATCCATTTCATCGTCGCGATCAGCAACCATGCGAGCATTTTTCGGATCACAGTGAACATAAGCCTCGAGACTTTTCTGGAGCATTTCCCGCGCCAACTTCACCATACGCGGTATGTCAATCAGTGGTTTGAGTAATGGTTCATCCCCCATGAGGATAACTGTCTTGGCGATCCCAGCAGCGTGATCCGCCATGCGTTCCATCTCAACAACGATACTCATCGTAGCCACTACAGCTCTAAGGTCAGTTGCCGCGGGCTGCTGGGTGGCAATGAGCGCTAAGCATGCTTCTTCGATCTTGAATCGAAGCGCATTGATCTCTTCATCCTCATCAATAACCCTTTGAGCTAATGATCGATCTCGATTCTGGAGACTCTCGAGGGATTTGGCAATCGATTGATCGACCATCGTCCCCATACGGAGAAGATCGTCCCGCACTTGTGCAAATTGACGGTCATACTCACCTCTGAGACTTTGTGACATCTCAACCTCCCCACCGCCCGCCTTCTAACCGACCCTGCCTGTGATGTACGCCTCGGTTCGCTCCTCCTCTGGCCGTGTGAATATCGTGGCGGTTTCACCAAACTCGACCAACTCTCCTAACCAAAACAATCCTGTTTTATCAGAGACCCTTGCGGCTTGTTGCATGTTGTGTGTCACGACAACGATGGTGTATCGTTCTCTAAGTTGCCTCATAAGTTCTTCAATCTCGAGCGTGGCGATGGGATCAAGAGCGGAGGTGGGCTCATCCATCAGAATCACCTCCGGCTCAACAGCCAGAACTCGAGCGATACACAAGCGTTGTTGTTCTCCTAAGGAAAGCTCAAGCGCATTGGAATTAAGTTGATCTTTAACCTCATCCCATAAGGCTGCCCGTTCCAGAGATCGTTCCACAACCGCTTCTAATTCTCCGCGCCCTTTTGTCAGACCAAGCACCCTTGTGCCAAAAGCCACATTGTCGAAAACCGATTGTGGAAAAGGGTTCGGTCTTTGAAAAACCATCCCAACCCGCTGCCTTAAGTCAACCACGTCCACACCAGCCGAATAGATATCCTCACCGTCTATTAGAACCTCTCCCTCCAGCCGGGTGTCAGGGATCGAGTCGTTCATTCGATTGAGGCAACGTAGGAAGGTCGTTTTCCCACATCCAGATGGTCCGATCAAAGCCGTGACTTCTCGCTCAAGGATCTCCATCGATATCATATATAGAGCGCGCAGGGATCCATAGTAAAAATTTAAATCCTTTATAAGCATCTTCTGAGTAAGATTATTGTTCGCCATTTGCCGCATTGTACACCAGAACATCATCCAGTGGATGTTGAGTATAGATCATCCATTTGGAATTGTTCCCATAATCGCGAATACCCATTATAAGAAATCCGGAAAGGAGGGAAGGAAGACACTAAAAGGTGTATCACTTAAAACCTTAGAATCTGGTATCAGGCGAAGTATAATCAACACGATGGTCGAGCCTTGCAGCAAGCAGTTACGATTATCCTCCCTCCTCCTGCTAGTGTGCCTAATACTGAGCGGGTGCCGACGATCACAGGCAGATGATCTCCCCGATTCGTCCACTGTGAAAACCATCGAAAACAAAGGGTCAGATACAATTGTTAACCTCGCCCTCGCATGGGCGGAGGCTTATCAAGAAATCGATCCCGAAGTTCGCTTATCTGTAACTGGAGGCGGTTCAGGCACCGGCATCGCTGCCCTTATCAATGGAACGGTGGACATCGCCAACGCATCACGTCGGATCAAACCTGAGGAACAAACCCTGGCCGAGGCGAATGGCATCACTCCAGTCGAACATATCATTGCGAGGGATGCGATCGCTATCATCGTGAACCACGATAATCCCGTCAACCATCTCACCATTGAGCAGATCTCAGACATCTATAGCGGAAAGATCAACAATTGGCTGGAAGTTGGCGGGGAAGATCGCCCCATCGTTCGGTTGTCGCGGGAGACGAACTCGGGAACACATGTATATTTCTTGGAACAGGTCATTCGAAAGGGAGAAAAACAGGATAAGACCTTGTTTTCAACCGATACGCTTCTATTACCTTCGTCAGAAGGGATCAGCGCTGAAATCCGACAGAACCCCAACGCGATCGGCTACGATGGCCTAGGATATGTCACTGAAGATTTGAAGGTCATCGCGGTTTATAGTGATACGGCCAATAATTTCGTGATCCCATCAGCCGAGACCGTGGACAATCAACACTATCCAATTGCGCGTGATCTGTACATGTACACAGCAGGTGAACCGACCGGTGTAATTCAAACCTATCTTGAGTGGATTCTAACTTCTGAAGCGCAAAAGATCGTTGTAGAGCTTGGATTCGTCCCTATTACACAATGAGGTAGCAATGCGCGAATTAAACTGGAGAGAATATATCACCACCCGTCTGATCAGGGCTTGTGGTTATTCTGCAATTATTTTTGTTGGATTGATTTTCATATTCTTGCTTCGAGAAGGCTCACCAGCATTGGTCGAGATCCCCCTACCATCGTTATTTAGTTCACGCTGGTATCCCATTGAGGAATATTTTGGAATCCTTCCACTGATCAGCGGATCCATTGTCGTAACGATCGGAGCTACCCTTGTATCCGTCCCTCTTGGTTTATCAACCGCGATCTTCATCGCAGAGATCGCACCGCGCTGGGCGAAGGAAATCCTTAAGCCCCTCGTGGAAGTTCTGGCAGGCTTACCCTCTGTAATGCTCGGTTTCCTGGGCATCTTAGTCGTCGCGCCTTTTATCCGAACCGCGACAAATATCCCAACAGGATTAACTGCATTCACAGGAGCACTCATCCTCGGCATGATGGCCATACCGACCATCGTCAGCGTAGCTGAAGACGCACTTGATGCTGTACCCCGTACCTATCGTGAGGCGGCGCACGCCTTGGGTGCAACAGAGTGGCAGACCATCTGGAGAGTCACCCTTCCCGCTGCTCGGTCAGGAGTGCTTACGGCAATCATGCTAGGTATCGGAAGAGCCATCGGTGAAACGATGACGGTTATGATGGTAACCGGTAATGCGCCTGTACTTTTGACAGGCCTCGAGAGCCTTTTCCGTCCAGTACGAACAATGACAGCAACCATCGCCGCCGAGATGGGGGAGGTCGCGACGGGAAGCGTGCATTACCACACATTATTCTTGATCGGGATCACGCTCTTTCTGATCTCCCTGATCGTGAACATGGCTGCAGCCGGTGTCGTCTTCCGACAACGGAAACGTGCAGAGAGGATATTGTCTTGATCCGGATTGATTAAGAACACATGATCATGCAAGATGAACCGCGGGGAGAAAATCAATCGACATAAGACTTTTAACGGTAAGCGGACATCAAATAACGATTTTCAGACTAGAAGATGTTATCGTCATCGTGCTTCATCATACTCAACATAGGGCATCTACTTTAAGATTATGAGACGGCTAAGGACCGCATCCGAACGCAACAAACTCACCCAAAACATCGGTTTCACTGGATTACGCCTCGCTGCTTTGATCACCGTTGTTCCCATTGTCTTAGTAGTGGTGTACATATTCTGGCAAGGTTCACCTGCGATCTCATGGGAATTCATA
The DNA here is from genome assembly GCA_020350285.1 of Anaerolineaceae bacterium. Lineage (GTDB taxonomy): Bacteria > Chloroflexota > Anaerolineae > Anaerolineales > E44-bin32 > DUEZ01. The sequence continues at coordinate 1,549,229 of CP070708.1, read as the reverse complement.
AGCGGTTTCCCACGTGAAGGAATGCGAGCCGGAGGTATCCTACCTGCGATCGTCGGTACATTTTGGTTGACCCTTGGCACGGGGATCATCGCCGTTCCTCTCGGAATCGGAGCTGCAATCTACTTGGCCGAATATGCTCCTGACACCAACTGGACACGAGCAATTAGAATTGCGATCATTAACCTGGCTGGGATCCCTTCGGTGGTTTACGGATTGTTCGGCCTAGGGTTGTTTGTGCTCTTTTTACAGTTTGGAACCAGTATCGTGGCCGGTTCACTCACGCTGGCTATCATGACCCTCCCGGTCATTATCAGCACGACTGAGGAAGCGTTACGCGCGGTTCCCAACAGTTTTCGAGTTGTGAGTATCTCTCTCGGTGGTAGTAAATGGCAGACAATCCGACGCGTGGTAATACCTCAAGCCTTACCAGGTATTCTGACTGGCGTGATCCTTGGGTTGGAACGCGCCGCAGGTGAGACAGCACCGATTCTCTTCACCGTTGCCGCCTTCTTCTTGCCCAGACTCCCAACCTCGATCTTTGACGCGACGATGGCCTTGCCTTATCACTTGTTCGTAATCTCTACCCAAGTGCCTGGGATGCCTGTTCAGATTCAATACGGTACAGCGGTGGTCCTCCTGACCTTTGTCCTCAGCATGAATACAGTGGCTGCAGTTATTCGCTCTCGTGCTCGGGCGAGGAGACAATGGTGAGTTCAGCAGAAGCTCGTCAACATTCATCCCTACCGCAAGAGATCAAGAACAAGATTGTCATCGAAGAATTAAGCGTTGGCTATTCCGATGGCACGGAATCGCTCAGGGATGTAAGCTTGGCCATTCCTGACCATGCAATTACAGTGCTTTTCGGTCCTGCAGGTGGAGGGAAATCTACACTCTTACGCACCATGAATCGCCTGAATGACTTGGCCGATGTTATCAGCCTTTCAGGTCATGTTTGGATAGATGGCGTTGACATTCTCGATCCCTCGGTCGACGTAATCTCATTGAGACGACGAGTGGGTATTGTCTTTACCCAACCTGTTGTGCTTCCGATGACCATCCGACAGAATCTGACTTACGGCCTTGAATTAGCCGGCGAGCGATCACGAAGTCGTCTGGAAGAAGCCGTGGAACAAAGTTTACGCGCTGCCGCTTTGTGGGAGGAAGTATCCGATCGCCTTGACGATCCTGCCATCGCCCTGTCCGGGGGACAACAACAACGGTTATGTTTAGCTAGAGTGCTCGCCCTCGAACCTGAGGTCATCCTGCTTGACGAGCCCACTTCCGGACTTGATCCCATATCCACAGGCAAGGTCGAGGCATCGCTTCAAGAGTTAAAAGAACATTACACTTTCGTTCTCGTGCCCCATTCTGTTCAGCAAGCAGCTCGAACCGCTGATTACGCCGCCTTTATCCTGGATGGTCAATTAATAGAATATGCTCCCGGAAAACAGATCTTCACCAATCCACAGGATCAAAGGACTGAAGATTATGTTGAGGGTCGATTCGGATAACTATCCACCTTTCAGAAGATCGTACTTTATTGTCTAAGATAATGCCGTTTAACCCACTTGACGCCTACAACCAATTGACTTACATTAATAACAACAGGCGCTCCCGTCGTCTTGCGTTTCTCACGCAAGCCGACGGGGCTTCTTTCGTTTTTAAGCTGATCATATTTACTTTGATGCTCTCATCTGCATGCGGCCAAGCTCCAACTCCACACCGACCATCACTCGAAGCGACGTCAACCGTATTGGTGTCTATAACTCCACAATTGAACCAGACCTCGGAAGCCATGGCCTCACCAACGCCTATTGAAACTCAGGCAATGTTATCTACTGGCGAATCACATGATTGTGATAATCGAATTGGTACCACGCTCTCGATAGAAATCGACTCATCCATTTCAACTCAACCCATAGCATTCCGCATCTACCTCCCCCCGTGCTATGCGGAAGACAGCGATCAAAATTACCCTGCACTCTACATGCTCCATGGAATTCAATCCGACGACTCACAATGGGTTGACCTGGGTATCACTGATATCGCCAATAACCTCATCAGTAGTGGACAGGTAGAACCTTTCATCATCATCATGCCATGGCAGAAGACAGGACTCGATATCGAGAACGCCCTCATCGAAGATTTGGTACCTCACATCGACGAGATATACCGCACCCGATCCCAACCTTTTTGGCGTGCAATCGGTGGCCTTTCTCGGGGCGGTGGCTCGGCTTTACGGATTGGCCTGAAACACCCAGATGTTTTCGGTGTCATCGGACTCCACAGTCCCGCCACTTTTTATGATATTGTCTATGTCTCGCTTTGGATTCGGGAGATCTCGATTGAGGACATGCCGAGAATCTGGATCGACATCGGTGATCAGGACTCACTCCGGGATGCGACCTTAGAGCTTATCGCTCTCCTTGACGAACTCGAGGTTCCTTATACATCATTACTCCCCGAAGGAGATCATTCCCCTGCGTACTGGTCCGCCCATCTTGAGGATTACCTGCTCTGGTATGCCTTACCCTGGTAGGTCTACAGGCAACCCCAATAAAACGCATCCGTGCCTAGAGTTGCCACATGACTCTAGGCACGGTATTTAGAGGAGAATTATAAATATGATAGATGATCAACATTAAAGACGGTTAAGAAGAAGATAAGATCTTGCTTAGAGAGATTCTTACCCTTTCGTCAGTACTTCTTGGATCTCCGCCTCGCTAATCGGTCCCTCTCGGAGTATCCGAGGTGATGCTTTTGTGCAGTCGACCACAGTAGATGGTTGACCGCCGGGAGTCCTCCCCCCATCAAGGATGAGATCGATACGACCCCCTAACCCTTCCAACACCTCTGAAGCGGTGCAAGCGATGGGGTCACCTGACCTGTTCGCAGATGTGACTGCCATGGGTCCAGCGATCGTTAACAATGATTGTGCTACAGGGTGATCAGGCACCCGGACACCCACCGTTGACATAGGGCTGATCTCATCAGGTAGCGTGGGCTTGCGCCAGACAATCAAGGTAATCGGTCCTGGCCAGAAACGTTTTGCTAATCTGCGTGCCATCGGTGGTGGGCTTAACGATACTCTACTCAAATCCTGCATGTTCGCGATTAAGATGGGAATCGGATTCTCTCGTGAGCGTCCCTTCGCATCATAAATCCGAGCAATAGCCTGTCCGAGGAACGCACTCACGCCGACACCATAAATAGTATCAGTAGGAAATGCGACCATTCCCCCCTCTTTGAGAATCTTCAATGCTTGTGACAGATTCTCAGGTTTAGCCGCAGATAAGACCTCGGTTTTCATGATGCCCCTAGTCTCCTGTATCGACCACCAACAAACGATCCCGCCCGGCCAAATCTTGCAGGATCTCGACTTTGGAATTTGGTATCGATTTAGTGGCGATGGCTTGAGCCACCAAGGCTTGATCAGCACCTATCTCAATCAAGACTCGCCCACCCGGAGCAAGCATATCTGGTACCTGTGCCAGTAACCGATCGATTACCTGCAAGCCATCCTCGCCACCATCTAGAGCTGATCTTGGCTCTCGTTGGGCAACCACCAGATCAGCTAATATATCAGATGGAATATAAGGGAGGTTAGCACAGATTAAATCAAAACGAGCTCCAACTGGGGAAAGAAGATCAGCCTGAATAAACCACGTCCGAGGAAGTACATGATGATCGTGAGCGTTGATTTGTGCAATTCTTAATGCCCCTAGCTGATTGTCAGTCGCCACGATCATCAAATTGGGTATCTCCCCAGCTAAGGTCACCGCGATGCCTCCACACCCTGTCCCAACATCGGCTGCCTTTCGGCGATCAGGATGGGTCATCAGGAATGACAGCGCTTCCTCGATAAGCAATTCTGTTTCAGGTCGAGGGATTAACACCTCTGGGCTGAGTTTGAACCGTCGACCGTAGAACTCCCACCAACCCAGAACGTACGGAAGCGCTTCTCCCGCTTCACATCGTGCGAGATCTCTCACGAAGGTTTGACTTTGGATACCCTCAAGCTCAACATCAGGATGGGTTAAGATCCAAGTCCGTGTTTGACTAAGGATCTCGCTCAATAATAATTGTGCATCGAGACCTGGAGTGTCACTGTGGGGTTTCAGAGTGCGGCGCCCCATTTCAAGCGCTGCGCCGATCGTGCGTGGGTAGCTCAAGGATCAATCTTCAACGGCTTGTAAGCGATCAGCCTCTTCTTGTGTAATTATCTCGTCAATGAATTGATCGAGATCACCATCCATGACCGTGGGGAGATTATGGGATGAGAGATTGATACGATGATCCGTTACACGTGATTGAGGATAATTATAAGTGCGAATCTTTTCGGAGCGGTCACCTGTGCCAACTTGAGCTCTCCTGTCTGCGTCTTCCTTTTCTTGCTTCTCGCGGAGTGCTACTTCATAGAGGCGTGCTCGAAGGATCTTCATCGCTCGCATCCGGTTTTGAAGCTGCGAACGCTCATCTTGGCACTGTGCGACGATCCCGGAAGGGATGTGCGTCAATCGAACTGCAGTGGCGTTCTTTTGAACACTCTGGCCACCTGCTCCTGCTGAACGAAAAACATCCATTCGAATGTCTTTCTCGGGTATCTTTATCTCAACTTCATCGGCTTCCGCTAAAACAGCCACAGTTGCTGTTGAGGTGTGGATCCGACCTTGGGATTCTGTCACGGGTACACGCTGAACCCGATGAACGCCGGATTCGTGTTTCAATCTAGAGAAGGCTCCCTTACCCTCGATCTGGAAAATGATTTCTCGGAACCCCCCCACACCGGTTTCGTTTTGGGAGAGGATTTCCGTATCCCAACCTCGATTCTCGGCATAGCGACTGTACATGCGGAACAGATCGGCTGCGAATATCGTCGCCTCATCACCACCAGCGCCGGCTCGAATTTCCATAAACACATTTCGCTCATCACGAGGGTCTTTGGGTAGAAGTAATAACTTTAGGTTCTCCTCAAGAGCGGATAGTTGTCCTTCAAGATTCACAACCTCCGCTTCAGCCAATTGACGTATCTCGAGATCATCACTTTCACTGAGTGAGACAGCTTCCTCAAGCTGTTCACTCAACGCTGCATACTCTCTATACGCGACAACGATCGGTTCAATACCTGAGCGCTCACGGGCTAACTCCGCAACCCGCTGATAATCTTCACCTGATTGAGCCATCTCGGCTTCAATATCTATAAAACGCTGTTCAATTCCAGCAAGTTTTTCTAACATCGTATTGGCACAATAAACTCCCACGGCGTATGTGGGAGGGCTTTGGTCATTATACCATGTTGGTGAGGCGATGCATCATTCACGGATGCAAAGATGGGACGAAATCAATGAATTCTTGGGAACCTCATACCTCATTTGGGCGTCTATAAATCAGAATAAGATATGATTCACCGGAGGAAACCATGCACCCTCGGAAACTATTGCCCGCCATCCTGCTTACTCTCACAATTGTTCTGCCTATGGTCAACCCGGCTTATGCCGATGGGATCATCATCCCCGAACCCCCGATCTGTGACCCCGGCCCATGCCCAGTTCCGATCCCCATCTCTCAACTGGCGATCGCGTATCATCGAGTTCAGGTGAGGATCGAAGATCAAGTCGCCATCACCCACGTTGATCAAGTTTTCCGAAATGACAACGATTGGGTAGTTGAAGGAACTTACGTTTTTCCTCTCCCCCACGGGGCTGCTGTCACAGAATTCATCCTATGGATCGATGGTGAACCTGTAGAAGGTGAAGTTCTCACCCGTGAGGAAGCACGGCGCACCTATGAGGAAATCGTTCGAAGCATGCGTGATCCCGCCTTGCTCGAGTATATCGACCGGGGTGCGGTTCAGGCTTCCATCTTCCCCATTCCACCAGGAGGCGAAAGGAGAATCGAACTCGAATATTCGCAGGTGCTGGAAGCGGATAACGGATTGATTCACTATAACTATCCCTTGAACACAGAGAAATTTTCAACCCAACCACTCGAGGAAGTCAGTGTATCGGTTCGCGTTGAATCACCCCACCCCGTCCGGGCGATTTATTCCCCCTCCCACCCCATCGCGATCGATAGGGATGGTGATTTCCAATTCAGCGTTGGCTATGAAGACAGTGACATCACCCCCGACATAGACTTCGAGCTTTACTACTCCATCGCAGATCATGACATCGGTCTCAA
>CP070708.1:1537317-1542949 GCA_020350285.1 Anaerolineaceae bacterium | reverse complement strand
GTCAAGTGTGGCGGGAATGGAACGACATTGAAGCTGCTGAGCGCTACACGCGTGAAGGGGTTGCCTGTTTTGAACATTACGGTGACATCGGAACCATCGTTGGTCTTGTTACGCTGGCTCGCTTTAGGATCGAAGCAGGTGATTTCGATATCGCACGTGGTCAAATCGCGAAAGCCGAACGCATCGCATTAGAATCTGACGCCACAGACCTTGACGACCGCTTGGTTCATGCGATCAAAGCATTCCTGGCCTTGGCTGAGGGTGACGATCAAGCTACGAAACAATGGGTCGAAGACTTGAGAAGTGCAACAACTGACAAGCCCTTCTATCACCTCCAAGAACTTGAGCAAACGACGCTCGCGCGAGTATTGTTAGCCTTGAATCAGCCACAGGAAGCAATCGAGATTCTGCTCTCTGTAGGTCAAAACACAAAAAGAATGGGGATGAATAAGCGCCTGGTTGAGATTTTGGTCCTTCAAGCCCGGGCGTATGATGCATTGGGGGAAGAAGAACAGGCCCTCGAAACCATCGAAACGGCTCTTCGCATCGGGAAACCGGGGGGAATGGTGCGCACATTCATCGTAGAAGGCGAAAGAGTTGGACGCCTACTGCACGAAGCCGCCCGGCGAGGGACCACACCAGAGTATGTCCGTCGACTGCTGGCAGCTTTCCCACAAGCGCCGCCAAAGTCCACGGTACAAGATGGCTTGGTCGAACCTTTGAGTGAACGAGAGTTGGAGGTACTTTCCCTCCTCGCCGAAGGGTATACAAACGCCGAGATCGGTGGACATCTTCACCTCGCACTCTCCACGGTCAAATGGCATACCAGCAATATTTATGGCAAGCTAGGCGTCAAGAACCGCGCCCAAGCGGTCGCCCGTGCGCGCAGCTTCGGATTGTTCGCGGAGAACTGAAACTCCCCTTCCATGGCATGAGCCGACCAGATGTAGCCTCGGCAACGTCACAAGTATCTGTTAGAAAAGCACTACTTCCCCCCTAAACCCTACTTCAACCCTCCTTTCGTAGGGCCCCAAACCCACCCGCGTGTATTAACATATATTCACCGAGAAATAACGGAGCCGAGTTGTGGCCAGGAATCACACGCAGGATATCTCAACCTATCGCATCGTCCTGGGTGGGTACATACAAAAACCCTGGTCCGACTGGATAGAAGGTGTGAACGTAAAATGGTCCAGTATTGGAGACAGCACATTTACCCTTCTCGAATGCCCCGCCATGGATCAGGCCGCATTACACGGTTTGTTCGCTCGGATTCGTGACTTAAATTTGACTTTATACTTTGTTGAGCGGTCAGAACCCATCGAAAGGAGTTCATCATGAACGCGAAGTTGGCGATCGAAACTCGCAACCTAGTGAAGAACTACGGTCCGGTGCAGGCGTTACGTGGTCTTGATCTCCAAGTCCGAGAAGGCGAAATCTACGGTTTTCTCGGTCCGAACGGCGCTGGAAAAACGACCACTATCCGCTGCCTGCTGGACTCGATCCGACCCAATGCAGGAGAGATACGTGTGCTTGGGATTGACCCGCAATCGGATCCCGTCGCCGTTCGTTCTCGGGTCGGTTACCTCCCCGGGGAGCTCGCTTTGGAAGGTAATCTGAAAGCGATCGATATGCTCCAACTGTTGAATCGGATCCGAGGCGGTCAAGGGAAGCGGTCCTTCATCCACGAATTGGCCGAGAGGCTGGACTTGGACCTGAACGTCAAGATTAAAAACCTCTCCAAAGGGAACAAACAGAAGATCGGTGTGATCCAAGCCTTCATGCATAAGCCCGAACTTCTTCTGCTGGATGAGCCGACTGCGGGGCTTGATCCCATGATGCAGAGGGAAGTTCATCAATTCTTGAGCGATATGCGAGATGCAGGGGCTACGATCTTTTTCTCCTCCCATGTTCTCAGTGAGGTCGAAGTCATCGCCGATCGGGTCGGGATTATCCGCATCGGTGAGTTGGTTGAGGTAGCTGAACCTTCAACGCTCGTGCAGCGTTCGCTGCTGCGTGTCGAAGTTCGTTTCCAGCAACCGGTCGAGGCACACCGTTTGGAACAGGTCGAGGGCGTTCGATCCCTTACACAAGATGACGGAACGGTTGTCCGTATGGAAGTTGAGGGCGAGATGGATGCGCTGGTCAAGGCGTTGGCCGAATTCCCGGTCAGCCGGATCGAGACCGAGCTGCCCTCTCTAGAAGAAGTGTTCCTGGTCTACTATCAATAAGGTTGGAGGCGCACAATGTTAGCCATATTAAGACACACAATGAGTCGGTCACGAACGGCCATTCTGGCGTGGGGTTTGATCCTCGCAATTTACGCCGGCTTTATGGTGACATTCTATGACAACATTTTAGAAATGTCAGACATGTTCACCGAACTCATTTCCCATTACCCAGAAGAGTTGGTCGCTTTTGTCGGTGGTGCAGAGGGGATCACAGAACCCGAAGGGTATCTCGACGTATATCTCTTTTCCTACATGGCGCCGATCTTGGGGATCTATGCCATCCTAGCTGGAAGTGGATTGCTGGTAGGAGATGAGGAACGCGGTTTGTTGGACCTTTTCATCTCGCATCCCATCAGCCGGACAAGCCTGTTTCTCGGGCGCTGGGTTGGTTTGTGCTTGTCGCTGCTGCTGATCGTCGGGTTTATGTGGGTTGGAATTGTCATCCCCGTTGGCAGCACCCAGTTAGGTCTAGGTGCGATCGATTTGATTGGTCCATTCTTGACCTTGTTCGTCTTCCTGCTGCTATTTGGTACTCTAGCCTTGTTACTCAGTCTAGCATTACCGTCACGTAATCTAGGTGCTGCTGTAACCGGCTTAGTGCTGGGTGGTGGGTTCATGCTCAATGTCATAGCGGAAATCAACCCTGATCTGGAGACGATCAACCAGTTCTCACCGTTTGCGTATTTCCAGGGTGGGAAAGCCGCGGCAGGGATGGAATGGGGTTGGCTCGCCGGGCTCATCGCTGCAGCGTTGGTGTTCTCGCTGATCGCCTGGGTTTTGTTCCAACGACGTGACATCCGCGTGGTCGGTGAACGCGGTTGGGGACTCCCAAAGTTCTTCAAGCGTTGGAATGCAAACCGTAGGAAAGCGGAGGCGACTTAAATCTCCCCCCCAGCCATCGATGATCGAGAATCAAAGAGACGGTGTGGGTAATCTTCCACTGTCTCTTTATGTTTGCTAGCTTCGTTCTCAACCAACACGTGAGCGTGAGCTCTGTGATCGGCATGAAGTGGGTTAGCAAATTATTTGGATTGAGGAAATCACAATTAATCACAAAAGCCCCCGCGGTGCGGGGGCTTTCATCTAGTAGCTTATTTTGACTATACAATCACGACATTGGTGGCTTGCAAGCCCTTTAAGCCTTGTTCGACATTGAACTCAACGCGCTGGCCCTCATCTAGATTGCGAAAGCCATCGCCAACAATTGCCGAGTAGTGAACAAAGACGTCCTCTCCTTCTTCGCGTTCGATGAAGCCGTAGCCTTTGCCACCATTGAACCACTTGACCGTACCAAGAATTCGTTCCGACATGTAATCTTGCCTCCTTATGGCAATGAAATTTTCAGGTGCTTGTCTCGTTCCCGGCGGTCGGGTTCTCTTAAACAACTTTGCCTGAGCCACTGCAGCTCAGGCCTAGATCTTTCGACTTTCAGACAGAACTTGCATGCAACCTTCAATCCAAAATTTTACCATTTTTGTCAAGATTTGAACAGGGTGTTTAAAGATGCACCTAATCTTAGTGGGCAAGTTAGGAACTTGCATGCTAATGGAACTTAGGTAAGCAGGACCTGCATTTCACGTTCTTCGTTCCCTTATCGCATTACCAATTGGTGTAAACCCACACCTGCCCCTGTTGGTCAAAAGCCAGGATCTCCAGTGGCTTCTCTGATACTCCACCCATACCTGGTGACCCCGGGGGCATCCCTGGAAGCGCCAGCCCGACGATATCCGGTCTTTCTACAAGGAGTTCTTCGATCACGTCGGCCGGGACATGGCCCTCAATGATGTAGCCCCCAATCTCCGCCGTATGACAGGATGCGAGCTCGGCTGTAATTCCTGTGCTCTCTTTCAATGCGTAGAGCGCATCGTTTGTCATGTCGATCGTTTCTACAATGTAGTCGTTATCCTGTAGGTGAACCACCCACTGTGAACAGCAGCCTCAAGTAGGGCTTTCGTACACAGTAATGTTGCGGGGTACAACTCCAGAATCCGTCGACGCAGCTTCATTTGATACTTGGCCTGAACAGGCTGCAGTTGTCAGGGCCAGTACGATCACCACACCTGTCAAAAGCATTGCTGACCAATTTAACCTTACCACCTTGGTTACCTCCCTTGTCACCCGATACTGTTCACCTGCTTCATTGGCTAATAATTTCGGGTGGTAAATCACACATATTTTACCCCATTTTTGATATAAATGGTCGGATTATTCTGAAGATATCCGGGACGTGAGCTGGGTATCCCATCCCGCACATTTAGATTTGGAGAAAATGATAATCAACACATTGAAAGGCGGAATATTTCACATTGAATGAAAGCGGCGGGCAGGCATGAGACATGCATCAACTCGTAATGGGTGATTTGTCCTCAGACAGTTTCTCGGCGAGAATCCTGATGGTTCTCACTCAACTCAGACGTAGCGAGGGGTCCATACTTGAAGCCGGTCGTTGGAACTCGCGGACACTTCTCAGCGTCTACCCTATGAATCAAAGACAGATGAGGACCACCTGTCATATCAAGAAGGAGGGGCCCTATCATGGCACCAAATTCAGATAATTCTCCGAGTCGCTTCCGATTCCTCATGTTGATTGCGATTGTGATCCTTATAGCTGTCGGCGGATTTTTGGTCGTCCGCCAACTAGCTGCGAAGGATACAAATGGGCATGTGATTCCCGCCACGATCGAGATCACAGGAGGAGCGGGAGAAGGTATGCCTTCCACGGATGGCGCTGAAGACCATCTGGTAATCCTCTTGAGCGAGGGGAGTGAAGAACCTCAGCAGGCTGAACCGATCACACTCGCTGCTGGTGAACCGCTCTCCGAGGAGGAAATCGAACGCATTCTTGCACGACTGCCTGCCTTGATCCGCGATCCGCAGGAATACGAGGATTTTCGGCTTCCCGATGAACTCATCCCCCCACCCCTTACGGGTGAGACCATCGAAGAGATCTTCCCGCCGGCGGCTGCGGTAGGACCCATAGATGTCGAACCCGGGCCCCTAGAGGTGCTGCGCTACTCCCCAGAAGGGGAGATTCCTATCGCCCCCTTCGTTAACGTCACCTTCAATCAGCCCATGGTGCCTTTGGCTACCCTCGAAGATCTTGCGGCGGAAGATGTACCCGTTCAGATTGAACCTGCCTTGACCGGGACCTGGCGTTGGTTGGGCACCAAGACCCTCAACTTCCAATATGACTCAGACTTGATTGATCGCCTGCCCATGGCGACGGAATACCACGTAACCATCCCGGCTGGGATCCAATCCGCGATCGGCGGCGTGCTGGCGGAAACAGTCGAATTCACCTTCAGCACCCCCACACCAACGATGATCAACCACTATCCATACTCTCGAGATCCTCAGCCCTTAGATCTGCTCTTCTTCATCGCCCAAATGGAAACCAACAT
>CP070708.1:1505750-1537217 GCA_020350285.1 Anaerolineaceae bacterium | reverse complement strand
TCAATCCAGCACCACCAGCAGGATTCTGGGCTGCGTCTCGCATGGCGTCTGCTGCCTGAAGGCGCGTGTAGGTATCCATATCGAGCATGCCCATCGCACGCAGCTCTTCGACCGACTTGTCTGAGGGCTTCAGACTCTCAATGTAGAATGACTTCAAGGTCATACCGATCGCTTTGAAGTCATCCTGAGCCTTTGCACGTACACCGGCCCCCATCTCTTCCACCAAACCGATCAGATCAGCGACATTCTTTGCATCTGTTGTCTCCCCGAGCAGATCCTGCAGCTTGGAGAGCAACATCGCCCGTAGGCGGCTCTGGATGTCACGCGTGGCGTAAGCCCCTGTCGCACCCACGATTTGGGTCACAAATTGTTGTGGATCGGAGATCTGGAAACTGTAGGTTCCGAAACCCTGAAGCAGAGCCACTCCCAGTCCCATTCCTGGATTTCGAACCAAGATCGGCTGTGGTGTACCCCATTTCTCATCGGCAAATTCACGCATCGAAACGAAGTACACTTCCGCCGTGAAAGGTGTGCGATCGCCGAACGCCTTGCCGATTAGGTCAACCAACAAAGGGATGTTTGCAGTTGTGATCGTGTGCCTACCGGGTCCAAATGTATCGAGTGCTTTACCATCGCGGAAGAATACGACGGTTTGTGCTTCTCGCACAATCACCTGGCTGCCGATGCGAAAGTCACCAGAACCAGATTCAGGAAATCGGTGGACGATTTCCTCGCGCATTTCGTCCGCATATTCAACAACATCAAATATTCTTGCCATGTCTGTCTCTCCTCTTTACTTAATCTATGAGCCGGTGGTAAGTATAACCTCATCGCGTCGATTGTAAGCATCGATCGCTTCTTGGCTCAAGCTTGTCAAGTTGCGTATCGCAGCAGGTAATCCGTCTGAGCCAACCGAGGCAGCCACGTTGTCCACCGCGTTGGCGATGTTTTGAGCTCCTTCGAGCAAAGCTATGTCGTATTCATAGACTTTTGCGAGCTCATCACTGTGTATGCGGACTGCGTCGAAGAAACCTGCATAACCATAGGAGGCACCTTTTACCCGATCAACGAACGCGCGCAATTTGATCGTCGCGGCCTCTAGGTCATCCACCAGCTCAAGCTGCCCTTCGGATACGAGTTGGCGCTGCAACTCGGAAATCCTACCCCACTGCTCTTCATATCTTTGTGCGATTGTCTCTCGAAGTATTTTGTCCGCTTCTCGTCGATTCTCACGATCTACATATCCCACAAATCCTGCCAGGAAGTTGCGGACCTTACCGATGAGATCTTCGCCTTCCGTAATCTTACCGAGCGGATCGCTCACCATACTCCCCTCCTCTTTAATTGTTTCTTGAATTGGCTCTTCTGTACTCAAACTTTCACCTTGGCTAGTGCCACCTCCAAGACCCAAGAAGCCTTTGATCTTATCGACGATGCCACTGTCCTCATTGCTTTCCTCGAGCGGATCGCTCATCATGCTCTCCTTCTGTACTCTATTCTATACTAATCTTCGACAGCATTATATCTAGACCTCAGCGCATGAGCAAACGTTTGGCTGACCCAAGGCTGACATACTTCAGAGGAAAAAACGTGTAGGAGTATAATTCTGAAGATCCATCAGCGGATTTAGTTAAGGTTCTTGTCAAAATAACATGTCACTTGCTGGCCAACGCATTCAACCAGGTCGTTATTCACTTATCCCACGTACACTCTCCTTCTTGCTGCGCGATCAAGACGTCTTGCTATTACGACTCCCAGAAGATCGTGGTGCTTGGGGTGGCTTATACAATGGAATCGGAGGCCATATTGATCAAGGTGAAGACCCGCTCTCCGCAGCGAGAAGGGAGATCCTTGAGGAGACTGGCATTATCCCTGAGCGTCTAAGATTGTGTGGTGTGGTGAATGTCGATACAGGGGAACAAGTTGGGATTGGCCTTTACATTTATGTTGGTGAAGTCACAAGCGCGGAAATCCGCAGCAGCCATGAAGGTGAACCAAGCTGGATCCCACTCGAAGAAATCAATCAAACGCCAGTTGTCGAAGATATCCCGCTTCTCCTTCCAAAAGCACTTGACGCTTTCAGGTGTCTGATCCCGTTCTCCGCCGTATATAGCTACAGTTCAGAGGGCAAGCTTTCGATCAAGTTTGCTGAATGATCTACTTTTGCAATTGATCGATTGCTGACAATATAAATCCGTAGGGGCAATTCATGATGTTTGACCCTACACGCATTAACGCACAACTTCCAACGTTGTAGGGGCGGGGTAACCCCGCCCCTAAACAGAGAGAAGCACAATATGTAACGTAGTAGGGGCGGTTCGCGAACCGCCCCTACAATTCTTTAGATGGTATACTGCGAGGTTAGAACCGTTACCTATCTATCCAACATCTCATAAAAGCTCAACAATGTATTTCCATATTTTCGTTGATCGAATTCAACCAGATTCAAATATTCATGAGGTTCGTATTCCTTTGGATGAATCTGCACAATCACCCACCCCCCTTTATGAAGCCAACTTGAGGTTTCATCCAACACCTTTAATGCTTTGATCCATAAGTTGGCATATTGAGGTGGCGCAATGTAAATGTAATCAAAATCTCCTTCTTGTTCCCCCTGTAAAAAATCAAATGCATCGATACGAAGGACCTTTGCACGATCGATCAGTTGTGTATGTTGAAGGTTGAAGATCACGGTCTCGATCGCTTTTTTATTTATGTCAATGAACAACGCGCGTTCGGCACCACGACTTAATGCCTCGATTCCAACGCTTCCAGTGCCCGCAAATAAATCAAGCCACCTAGAATGCAATACATCGTTTCCAATGATGTTAAACAACGACTCTTTGACTCGATCCCCAATAGGTCGTGTAACTCCCCCGGGAACCAAACGCAGTTTCCGACCTTTCGCAGATCCAGCAATGACTCTTATCTTCGCCACATCAATATCCTGCGTATAGCCTCATTTTATTTCTTGTTTTCATCCAAATCGCAATTCGGATCACAATATTGTGGCTATGCGAAATCTATTGCTTCGCGCGCAGCTTTTATGTTCCCATGGGGTGCGATCACCGGAACGACACAGCCTGTACCAAGGATAAATCCCTTCCCTCCATCCATGGAGGCGATCGCTTCCTTCGCTTCCCGCGCGATACTCTGCGGTTCGCCTACGACCATCGTCTCACGACGAATACCACCACAAACCGCAGCGGCCGTTTTGATTTTTCCTTCTCTCAAATCAGGCCATGTTTCACGATCATGCCAATTAACCACCTGAACAGGAAATTCCTTCGCCAGGTCGAACATGATCGACTCTCCATGCAGATGTAGAACGTTTAACCATAAATCCTCTGTGATGGTGAGGATTTCCCGATCATAGGTTCCACCAAAGCGTGCGTAAGATTGTCGATCAAAGAATTCGTAACTCGCATGTTGAATGGCATAAAAAATACCATCTATGGCAGATGATCGCGCTAAATCAATAAATGCAAGCACACTCTGCGCAATCACGCGTAAGCCTTCTTCCACCAATTCTGGTTCCCGATGTAGATGATCAAACAATAGCTTTTGTCCGGCCAAGTTCTTCGCTTGCGCCAATGGACTGAAGATTGTCTGGATGATGGGTACTTCTGAGCCAACCTCCTGCCGGAGAAGCTCCAAACAGCTCAGCTGATCCTTTAGAGCACCTGACATGGGGTCAAGGACTTTTAACTTACGCCAATCCTTCGGGTCATAAATCACACGTCGAGTGTATTCGCGCGTTCCCTCCGTGCTTCCGCGCCACTCATCTTCTACCCCCCAATCGCGTACACAAAAGGAAGAAGCCGGCGTGACCTTGATAAAATCAAAATCGTAATCGCGCTGGAAGGCTGCCGTCGCCTCTGCAAGTGCTCTTGGATCCTGATCATCTACCGGAAAATGCCGCCAAAGTGCAACCGCTGGACGATCTGCCACCTCACCCTCTATGGCCGCTTGTAAACGCTCACGTTTATTGGTCATGATTACTTCCCCTTGATTAACAGAGAAATCTGCAACTCTTGCACATTTTCTATCTCAGCTTGTTGAATAACCGATGAGGATCTTCACCTGGGTTATTTGAGAAGGTCAGGGATCTTTTCGGGGTGCTCAGCTACAGCTGCTCCAACTGCCTCCAACGAGTTGATCTTATCCACGGCTAGTCCTGTCCCCCCTTCAACTATAGCACCAGCGTGGCCCATTCTCTTTCCAGGAGGCGCTGTCCTACCCGCGATGAATGCGACAACCTGTTTCGTCATCCTTTCACTGATATACTCAGCCGCAATCTCTTCGTCCCTTCCACCAATCTCTCCGATGATAACCACTTTCTCAGTATGTGGATCTGCTTCGAACATACCAAGAATATCGGTGAAAGATGTGCCATTGATAGGATCTCCACCGATGCCGACACAGGTTGAAACCCCTATCCCTTCCATTTTTAAAGCATAGAGCACTTCATAGGTTAATGTCCCAGAACGGGACACGATACCGACATTACCGGGCTCAGTGATGTGTCCTGGAATGATCCCTACCTTACACCCGCCAGGAGTTAACAAACCAGGCGAGTTAGGTCCAACAAGCCTCACGCCGTCCTGATCAAGGAAACGACGCACGCGCATCATGTCTTGGATTGGAATCCCTTCGGTGATACAAACGATCAGGGGCACATTGGCATCTGAGGCTTCCAAGATTGCGTCGGGGGCGAAGCTTGCTGGTACGAAAATCACACTCGCATTGGCGCCTGTGATCTCAACTGCTCGATGCACGGTGTCGAAAACCGGAACCTTTCCGTCCAAGACCCATTCTCCACCTTTCCCAGGCGTGACCCCAGCGACCACTTGAGTACCGTAGGCAAGCATCCGGGAAGTATGAAAAATCCCCTCCCGACCTGTTATCCCTTGAACGATAAGCCGCGTGTTCTTGTCAATCAAGATACTCATTTCGACGCGCCTTTCCCTGCGAGTGCAACAGCTTTCTCTGCCGCGTCAGCAAGTGAGGTTGCAGTGACCAGATCGGCTTCTGCAAGAAGCCTTCGCCCCTCCTCCTCATTCGTCCCCACCAATCTAGCGACCATGGGAAGGTCAGTATCGACCTCTTCTAGTGTCGCGAGTATGCCACGCGCCACCTCGTCACAACGGGTGATGCCCCCAAATATATTGAACATCACGACCTTTACATTAGGATCCCTGAGGATTAATTGGAGGGCTGCGGAAACTTTATCCGCTCCTGCACCTCCTCCAATGTCAAGAAAGTTTGCAGGCTCGCCCCCAAACAATTTAACTACATCCATAGTTGCCATCGCTAACCCAGCACCATTGACCATACAACCAATCGATCCATCAAGTTTCACATAGGATAGCCCAAACCTTCTTGCTTCTCTTTCGATCGCTTCCTCTTCGTCAATATCACGCATCTCGGCAAGATCGCTGTGACGAAACAATGCATTGTCGTCCAATACCATCTTTCCATCTAACGCCAATAATCGATTATCCCCTGTTATCACCAAAGGATTGATCTCAGCGAGCGTTGCATCCGATGATTTATAGGCTCGATAGAGGCCACAAGCGATGTTTATGAATTCGCGCCAGTGGTCTCTAGCCAACTCGATCGCCACCGCAAGATACCGTGCTTGGTGGTCTTGAAAGCCCAGCAAAGGATCGATATACGTTCGCACGATCTTATCGGGATGCGTTCGTGCCACTTCTTCTATATCAACACCACCTTCAGCAGATGCCATCATCACGGGACTGCGGATCGCTCTGTCGTTTGTTACACCGAGATAAATCTCAGAACTTATCTCAGCCGCTTCATCCACCAATACCTTACGAACAGGCAATCCGTTAATTTGCATACCAAGCACTTGTGTGGCGGCTTCTTCCGCCTCCTCGGGGGTGTGAACGAGTCGAATGCCGCCAGCTTTTCCCCTTCCACCTACGAGGACCTGAGCTTTAATCACAACCGGACAACCCAGTTCCCGTGCGATAGTTTTCGCCTCGTGTGCAGTCATCGCCACTCGCCCTCGGGGTATCGGGATGCCAAATTTTGAGAACAGCTGTTTTGAGCGGTACTCATGTAATTTCATGAACACTCCTAGATTCCAGTTTCTTCATTCCTTAGCATTTTATCTTCTCGCCCTCATCATGGAGGGGTAAGCTCAAATCGCAATACTCGATGGTTACCTGAATCAACCACCCAAATCCTCTCATCATCACTAAACGCCAATCCTGTGGGAAGATTGAATCGATTCGCCGACACGCCGTAATCGCCCCAACCTAGCAGAAAATCACCTTCAGAAGAAAAGCATAAAACGCGGTATCTTTCAGGATCAGTAGTACACAAATGACCTTCTGGTGCAATGGTTAAATATGGCTTGTTATCAAGCGATTCCCCGCGCCAGCCATCAATCGACCAATCAAAGAGAACCTGAAAACTATTTTCATCCACTTCATAAAAGACCTGGATCCTTTGATTCCATGTATCAGCGATATACAATCTTCCATCACTACCTAATGCTATACCAACTGGCTCGTCAAGTTGCCCTATCATCCATCCAAATTCACCGAATTGACCCAACGGAATGCCGTCTGATGTAAAGATAGAAATCCTCTTGTTCCCCGTATCAGCGACAAAGACACGCCCTTTGTCATCCACAACGACATCTCGTGGACCCCAGAAATAATCGGGCTCGACTGCTTGACCAAAAACCCCAAACATACCTAAAAACTCACCTTCAGATGTGAAGTATTGGATACGATGGTTCCAAGTATCGCTAACATAAACTGTGCCGTCAGGAGCTACAGCGATTCCCCAAGGTTCGTTGAAAGTTCCCCCAGGTGCGGGGCCTTGATCGAGGCTGGCGTATTCACCCCACACAGAAATCACCTCACCATCGGGATGTAAGTGCTGAATGCGGTGGTTATACGTATCAGCAACATAGATCGTTCCATCCGACGCGATTGCGATCCCACGAGGTTTATTGAATTGGCCTGGCAAGGATCCTTCCTGCCCTAAAATGAGATCCGCTTGTTTCTCGATCATACCGTCGATATAGGGATCTACGGCAGAGGTGAGATCTTCAAGTCTTACCGGACTCACACCACGATCCCAAACCAACGAGTTAATATCCTTATGGATATAGAGCCTCATCCGATCGGAAGGTTGCCAAAATTCAAGTGAAAAATCAATGCCAGATAATTCCCCATACTCCGAATAATCACGGTCTAACCAGATGTCCCATAATGCCGATCGATATTCGGGCGATCCGATCGCACCGCGAATTCTTTCCCACGTGAGATTCCAGTATTGATGCGTTGGCCACCACATGCGCGTATATTCGAAACTGTGGAAGCGGTCTTCAAACAGGCTTTCAACCTTCTGCCAATTCTCTTCACCAACGATCACCACCGGGTATTCAAGCAGATCGCGTGTTGGATTGGATCCGAAGAAATACTGTTCGGAATAATGTCGTAGATACCAATTAACGGGCCAAGCGACAGCGTCGTCAAATGCTACGGGAATAGCCAGGTCATCTGTCGTTCGAAACGATAATTCTTCCACCTGATCCATCACCGTTTTTACACCAGTTGCGCCGTGTGCATAGACAAGGAATTCCGTCGCTTGGTCATAGTTAATGAACGCAGCCCGGTACGCAGTTCGGGCTGTTAAGAACACAAGGAACCCTACGATAATCCCAACGGACATCTTGATGAAATTCCCTAGAGTCCAATCTTGTGCAAACCTGATCAACGCGAGCAGCATCGCGATGCCAACGACTAATGAGGTGAGAAAGATACCTGTCATACGCAGCTGATCCAGGCTACCTCCCTGAAACGGTGGATTGGGACTTACGATCACGCCGAAGGCGCGAGAGAGCGCCAGGATGGTTAAAGCTGTAAACAAAACCAACCACCATCCACCCGCTTTCCAAAGTTCTTTCCAGTTCACAGATTCGAACAGTTTTCCGAACCCCCACCCTGCGAGTAATATCATGGGCAAGGCGATATGAACTGTCAACCATGGCATACGCTCCCCTGCAAATGAGTATATTGCCAATGAAGTGATCGCCCAATATCCAACAAATCCTAATACTGGGAAAGATTCCTTTTGCTTACCCCTACCCTTCGCAGGTCTGTTCCTAACATCTCTCCAATGGAAAATACCCAAGATTCCCGCCAGAACCGTGCCTATGGCAGGTAGGTATTCATACATGGGTATTTGCAGCAAGAGATAGTAGTACATAGGTTGACTACCACGTTCCACGCCGTGCTGTTCCAGCCAATATCCAAGTGATCCGACGAACCCTGACATCAAGCTATCGCTATCTGTAAATACCGTTGTAAATAAGACAATATAGATGCTATAGAAAACGATCGCCGCCAATATCCATCGCCGCATATTCCACATCAGGCCGATTGCTATACTTACTCCAAGGGCGATGCCTACCAATATCAAGTACCGGGTTGAATTCGTCGGTGATCCAAATTCCATTGGATTCCAACCTAAGAGGGTAGCAGGGAGTGCACTTAACTGAGGCAGTGTCATTGTTCCTGTGATGATAAGCAGATCCAAGGCTGGAAACTCTTCACGAAGCCGCTGACCAAAAGATAAAACAATCGATACTCCAATGAGGAGAACACCTACCAACGCAAGAAACAATCCCAGGGTTACGACGGGTGAAAATGTGATGGCAACCCCCTCGGGTTGGAGGATCTCTGCAGAAGCCGCTCGCTCACGGAAGAGTGCGAAGAGAGCTATCGCTAAACCAAATACAGTGGAGACAAATCCAAGGCTGAAGATCGTTTTATGCCAGCCCTCCCTCCATTGAAGCGTGAAAAGACGACGGGCTAGATAGAGGCCTAGAAAGAGCATTAATTGGGCAACAGATATGAACGCTGTCTCTTTCGTCACAAAAAGCAAGGAGAGAGCGGCAGCTAGAAGGTATAGATCACGAGGTTTTCGTTCCTCAAAGTATCGAAAGAGCGCAAAGAAAAGAAGGAAGGTTTCGGGTACGACCAGTGCTTCATTTCTAACATATCGACTGTAATAAAGCATATATGGTGAGATGACCATCAAAACGGTGGCCGCCAAAGCCCCCCACCTCCCTAGCCAACGTCGGAATAAAACTACCATCCCGACGGCAATCACACCTGCAAGTGCTGCGGGGATGCGCGAGGAGGCATCCGAGTCCCCAAAAAGTATGTAAGACAACGCAACCAAATGGAATTGTAGTGGTCCATGCATCATTGGATCATGGCTATAACCACGACCTCTGGATAATTCCCATGAAAACCACGTGTGTAAGCTCTCGTCGTGGCTCATGACGCGAGTTTCAAGATCGTAGAATCTCGTTACGACCGCGAGGAGAATAAGGAGGAGATAACCAATGGTTTCAATGTCGAGGCGTATGGGTAGATGCAGCCAGTGGTCAGATTGATCAGGTGATCGATCGACGAGATCCACCTTGCTCGCCATGGTCACTTTGCCATTTCTTCCAAATAATTGGGTATGGGTTAAACCTGTTTATTAAAATTCCTGCATCCATACCCACAAATAAGTAATTTACGCTTCTTCAGATAATCCAAACAGTTTATAAATTTCATTCTTGGATAATTCACGAGACTGCCCAGGTTTAAGATTGCCTAGTTTCAGTGTCCCTATACGGACGCGAATTAGCTTAAGGACATGCAGTCCGAGAACTCTTGCAGTCTCGCGTATCTGCCGTTTACGCCCTTGTCGCATCACTACTCGAAGCCACGAAGCTTGATCATTCTCCAGCCAAACGTCCGCAGGTAACGCTTTCGACCCGTCCGCCAGGAGCACACCTCTTCTCCAAGATTCGAGCTGTGACGCATCTGGAATTTTATTCAGCAAGACCCGGTATTCTTTTTCATGTTCGTAACGTGGGTGGGTGAGACGGTTAGTGAGTTCCCCATCGTTAGTCAATAGCAGCAGGCCTTCACTATTCAAATCGAGCCTTCCGACAGGATACAACCGCTCCCTGCTCTTCACAAGTTCGTCCACGGTCGGCTTGCCTCCCTGCGATCGTAACGAGGAGAGGACTCCGACCGGCTTGTTAAGCATGATATAGATCTTTTTTTCAGGCGGCTTAAGCTGATCGCCATCCACGAAAATTTCATCAACCTCAGGATCCGCCAGTGCACCTAACTCTGCGACCTGACCATTGATCGTTACGCGTCCGGCTTTTATTAGGGCTTCACAACTTCGACGAGATCCATACCCTGATCGAGCAAGCACCTTTTGAAGCCGCTCAGATTTCATTCCGTCTCACCTGATTGTATGTCCATAAGTACATCCGGTAATGGGCCATCGACATCACCCATTGACCCAACATCGATCTGTGGTAATTCATGTAAAGTGGTGAGACCAAAGTGCTGCAGGAATTCCGCAGTTGTTTTGTAGAGAATCGGTCGACCAGGCCCATCACTTCGCCCAACATCTTCGATCATGCCATGTCGAAGTAATGTGCGTAAGACGCTATCTGAATTGACGCCACGGATCGAATCGATTTGAGGTCGGGTTACAGGTTGTTGGTATGCGATGATAGCAAGCACCTCCAATGCAGCCCGAGTTAATCTTGTCACTCGCTCTAGGTGCAGGAAGCGTTCGATATCAGTTGCTAACTCAGGTGCAGTCGTTAGCTGCACCTCTGATTGATGAAATTGAAGTCTGAGACCACGTTGTTGATACAATGCGGTGAGATTCTCGAGCGCTTTCGTCACCATCCGATTAGAGACACGCAGCGTCTTTGCAAGATGTCCAACTGTTACAGGAGAAGGAGAGACATAAAGCAATGCTTCAAGTCGAGCTTCCAAACTGAGGGTCAATTCACCCTCAGCGGGGTTGTGTTCCCCCGTGCTATAATCTCCGGCGACTTCGTATTCTGGAGGAGAGGGACTTGATTCGCTCAAAAGATACCACCCGAGTTAAATTGGGCTTATCAGCCGTATTAATATCGATGGTCCTGGCAACGATCGCTTGTCAGATACATCTAGGAGGACCAAAACCTCCAGGTGAGCCTATTCCCACGGCGACCAATGATCTTACAGAAGTATGGGAAGAGGCGATATCTGCAGCTCTCACGACAGGCAAAGTAATGGTCATCTTGAACGAAGTACAGCTAACTACGTTCATTGCGCAGAGGTTGGAGACGGATGAAACGCCGTTGTTACACCAACCTCAAGTATACCTACGCCAAAACGCGATTCAGGTCTTTGGGATCACCGAGCGCGAATTCGTTAAGGCCAATGTCTTATTGGCAATTACACCCCTTGTCGATCCTGATGGGAACATCATCTTGGAACTTACGACTGCTGAGTTTGGACCAATTCCTGCACCCAAAGCCCTAAAAGAGACCATATCAGCCGTTTTAACGGAGGCATTCACTGGATCGTTTGGATCGCTCGCCACCGGTATTCGAGTGACCACCCTCGCGATCAATGATGGCCAATTGGCCATCGTCGGCGAGTTACGCTAACATTCAGTCGCACATTATACCAGCGCGTTATGTGACCTAGCAATGAGACCTTTGTCTACCTACAGAATCGCACTTCTCCTTATTTGTATTTTGAGTGTTTCCCTTACTGCCTGTTCGGGACCCCAGGCTACTGCCGGTATGATCCAGATTGAGATTGTGGCAGATGATATCAGCCACGCGATCTCTATCCCCCACGGTTCCACCGTTCAACAAGCCCTCGAAATTGCCGGGATCCAACTCGATACGCTCGATCAGGTCGATCCTCCCGGTTATACACTCCTTACCGATGGCGCTTCTGTCACAGTTACTCGAATTACAGAACGTTTCGAGATCGAAGAGATTGTTATCCCCTTTGACCGTCAGACGATTAAGAATGAAGACCTCCCCGAGGGAGAGACGCGTCTACTCCAACCCGGTGTGAACGGTCTCCAAGAGATAACTTATCGCATCCTGGAGGAGGAAGGGGTAGAGATCTCACGATCACCGGTAAAGAATGTGATCATCCATGAACCGGAACCAGAGATCATCATGATCGGTCTCCAAGCCGCTTATACCCCCCTCCCCATCGACGGACGTCTTGTCTATGTTTCAGGAGGAAATGCGTGGCTTATCCAAGGAAATACAGGGAATCGCCAGCCCCTGGTTCTAACAGGTGATCTAGATGGTCGTATAGCTCGGCTCTCATCCGATGGCAATTGGTTTCTCTTCACACGTCATGCAGATGAAGATGAGGATGATATAAATACCCTCTGGGCAATATCCACCACAGACCGAGATGCTGAGCCAAAAGATCTGCGAGCAAAAAACATTATCCACTTCGCAGACTGGATCCCTTCCTCCGTGTCCCTCGCTGTCGTTTACTCTTCCGTTGAGCCAAGCCCCGCACCTCCAGGTTGGCAAGCGTACAATAACCTTATTCGGATCCCACTATCGACCTCAGGCAGAGCATTACGTGAGGAATCCATCATTGAAGCCAACGCCGGCGGGCAATATGGATGGTGGGGAACTGCTTTTTTCTGGGGTTCAGATAGCAACCACTTAGCTTTTGCCCGTGCCGATAGTGTTGGGTTAGTGGATCTTGATCGCGGTGAATTCGATCCGATCCGCGAATTAGCCCCTTATCAGACGCTCAGTGATTGGGCTTGGGTGCCAGGATTAGCTTGGGGACATGATGATCGAACGATATACTACGTCGATCATGGTGATCCGATCGGGCTAGAAAGTCCCAGCGCCTCTCCGGTTTTCGATCTTGTAGCTCATACCGGTATAGGAGGGCTAACGCTGCCGCTTTCCAACCGAGCAGGGATGTTCGCCTACCCCTCAGTATCCCCTATCATCGAGATGCCAAACGGTGAGATCTTTTACCAAGTTGCATTTTTCCAAGCGATATCGCCTTTGGAAAGCGACGACAGCAATTATCGTTTGATGATCATGGATCGTGACGGCAGCAACCTTCGCATTCTCTTCCCTCCACCGGGTGAACCAGGTCTGGAACCTCAACAGGTACAAATAGCTTGGTCACCAGGTGCCGACCGGCTGGCAATTCTTTACCGAGGTGATTTGTGGATTGTGGATGTCGCCAACGGCATCGGTCAACGTGTTACGAGCGATGGCCAAATGCTAAACTACGATTGGAAACCCTAGCTCGGCTTGACTGCTGATCGATTACTTTGACAGGAGGCGTAACGTGAAAATACTGGTAACTGGAGGAGCAGGGTTTATTGGTTCTCACCTCTGTGATCGATTACTTCAGGAGAACCACGAAGTGATCGTTGTGGATAACCTCATAACAGGCAGCCTTGATAATATCGCCCATCTCGCTGGGCGCGAGGATTTCCACTTCATCAAACATGATGTTTCAAACTTCATCTATATCCCTGGTAAAGTAGACTATGTAATGCACCTCGCCTCGCCGGCAAGTCCAAACCCCAACTCCCCATTCGGTTACCCGCAACTTCCGATTCAGACTCTAAAAGTTGGTGCTTTAGGAACGCATAATGCCCTCGGTGTCGCTCGAGCTCACAATTCGCAATTCTTATTAGCGTCCACATCTGAAGTTTACGGCGATCCCCAGCAGCATCCTCAGAAGGAGAGTTATTGGGGTCATGTTGACCCTGTTGGACCTCGCTCGGTTTATGATGAGGCCAAGCGCTTCGCTGAAGCAATCACCATGGCATATCATCGTTACCATGGCATCGAAACGCATATCGCCCGGATTTTTAATACCTACGGCCCAAGGATGAGGTTGGATGACGGCCGGGTAATACCCAATTTCCTGTGTCAGGCGTTACGTGAGGAACCCCTCACGATCTATGGTGATGGGAATCAAACGCGCAGCTTCTGCTATGTGGACGATCTCGTTGATGGCCTTTATCGCCTCATGCTTTCTCAGGAGCATGAACCCGTAAATCTGGGGAATCCGCACGAAATGAGTATTCAGGAACTGGCATTAACTGTGAATCGCCTGACCAAAAATCCCGCTGGTGTTCAGCTACTGGCTGACCAACGCGCACCCGCTGATCCACAACAACGTCAGCCTGATATTCATCGTGCCAAAGAAATCCTTGATTGGGAACCCCAAATCGATCTTGAAGAAGGGCTCTTGAAGACGATCGACGATTTTCGGAGACGCTTGTGAACTCACTCTCACCACGCGGACGTCGTGAGTTAACAAGGTTCATGAAGTTTTCCGTTGTGGGCGTGATTGGTGCCGTTGTTGATTTCGGTACCTTCAACATACTAAACTCATTCCTCGGGTTGCGGAGCTTGTTCGCAAGTATTTTGTCCTTCATCACAGCTGTAACGAGCAACTTCATCTGGAACCGATTTTGGACCTACCCCGATTCACGGAGTAAGCCGGTACGCCAGCAAGCACTTCAATTTGCACTGGTGAACACGATCGGTTTGTTCATTCGAACACCGGTTTTCGCTCTATCAGAGACACCGATGATCCGATTGGCCGAACGTCTTCTGCAACTCTTGCCACCTTCGATCTACACTCAAAATACCTCACAAATCCAGCTTGATCATGTCGTCATTGGTCGAAATCTTGCCCTCGCGGTTGCAGTTATCGTTGTCCTCTTTTGGAACTTTGGTGTGAATCGGATTTGGACATACTCGGATGCCCCGTAGACTGGCACTATTATGGCTTAGCTAGTGAGACACCTTTCTTCGGATTTAATCAAACTGTATAATGAAACGTGAAATGTGAGGCGTGAAACGCGAGGCGGAGAGGGAATGTCAAAGGACTCGTTGAGGAAACCCGTCCCAATCTATACCACGCCTGGTGATTGGTCAGCCATCTTGGTTTATCCGAATATTTTCAACACCCTAGGTGAATGGATTGGTTGGGTCACCGCTGATCGTCAGGTATACAACGTCTTAGGTATTTACGTTGGATGGATTACCGAGGAGCCGCGCATTCTCCGT
Organism: Anaerolineaceae bacterium; assembly: GCA_020350285.1. Classification (GTDB taxonomy): domain Bacteria; phylum Chloroflexota; class Anaerolineae; order Anaerolineales; family E44-bin32; genus DUEZ01. The sequence continues at coordinate 1,522,282 of CP070708.1, read as the reverse complement.
CGTAGAATCATGGAGGGTGAGCTCCCTCGTCGCGCCCCCCCCATCCGACCTCCTCGGATTCGCCCACCAGCTACTGTCCCTCTCCCACCTATGATGGCCGAGCTACCCTTCGAGATTATTGATGTCCTCGAAGAAGAACCCGGACTACTCCACACAGTTGATGCGGGTGAGCTAAAAGAAGATATGGACTGAATTTTGGTCCGCCGGGAAGCTATAGGATTTATTGAGGATCGATTCTTGACCATCAATCGTGGGACAATGTCCTCAATAGGTATACGGCTGCTGATCCATCGAAACGAGTATTTTCCAGGTGAATCATGGATTCGGGTGAACGATTTGAGCATGAGGGTGTTCGCTCCCTGACCGAATTAATTGAGAAAACAAGCGCCCGACGCTTTATTGAGGCGCCACCTCCTGAAGACCTAGGGCTTGCAGAACCCATCGCATTCCCATTTTTATCCATCGTTGGCCAATCCGAAATGAAAATGGCCCTCATCCTTTCCTTGATAAACGTCAATGTCGGTGGTGTTTTATTAATTGGACCCAGAGGAACAGGGAAAACAACGGCAGTCCGCAGCTTGATCGATCTCCTGCCAGATGTTGAACGCAGTCGCTGTCCTTATGGGTGTTTACCTGAGGATATTGTCGCTGGCGGGATTGAGGAGGTTTGCCCAGATTGTGCGCGTCGCTATGGTATGGGTGAGGAATTAACATTTCAGGAGCAGGTTCGTTTAATCGAGCTACCGCTAAACTCCCGTTTGGAGGACGTGATCGGTGGCATTGATGAGCGCGCAGCCGTTCACCAACGCATGCGTCTTAACCGCGGCATATTGGCTAGAGCTGATCGAAATCTGCTTTTTGTAGATGAGGTAAATCTGCTTGATGATGACATCGTTGATGCGATTTTAGATGCCGCGGCGCAGGGAACTTACACCGTCCACCGTGGCCCATTGGTTGCCACATATCGGGCCAGATTTATCTTGGTCGGCTCGATGAACCCCGAAGAAGGTAGGCTTCGACCTCAAATTCTCGACCGTTTCGGACTTCGGATAATCGTTAGAGGTTTGGAGCATCGAAAAGAACGTCTTGAGGCGTATCACCGAACGGTAGCCTTTCGAAACAACCCTCGGCTTGTGGTTAAAGAGTTTTCTGAAGCTACAGAACTGTTCCGACAGGAATTAGTCTCAGCACGAGAACTTCTCCCTGAAGTTCAACTCACTTCTCAGGCAGAATCCTTCGGACTGAAACTCATCCAGGAGTTGGGGATTGATTCGCTGAGGGCGGAAATTACGCTCTTCGAAGCTGCTCGAGCGCATGCAATAGCTGATGGTCGCGATCGTGCCCGAGTAGAGGACATACGCAGAGTAGCGTCAATGTCCCTGCGTATGAGACGCTCGACTTTCATGCAGGATTACTTATCTTCCACGGATGAGGAAGATGAAGAAATCCTTCGGTTGCTAAAAACATCCAGAAAGAATTCGGTTGCAGAATAGGGTAAAACCTAAAGATAAGGACGAAGCCAATTAAGAAAACGGGCCAGCTCTTAGCCGACCCAAATCAACTCAATACCATGCATGTGGCTACTGAAAGCGAGCTTCAATATACTCAACAACCTCCCCCACAGTATTGATCTTTTGCGCATCTTCGTCAGAGATTTCTTCTCCGAATTTTTCTTCGAAGGCCATGATAAGCTCGACCAGATCCAGCGAATCTGCTTCTAAATCCTCACGGAAACGCGCATCGGGGGTAACTTTATTCTCGTCTATGCTGAGCAATTCAACAATGACGGCCTTGACCTGATCGAATGTGTCTGACATCTGTCTCCTCCTTAATGATTTCGTGCTTTAATCCTTCGAAGGGATTGTAATTCAGTCTTCCGCGATTATGCAAGTTGACATTCGCCATCTACCGCTGGTAAGATGGCTCTCTCACTAGGAACACTCGGCGATGAGTAAAGTTACGGATACATCTGCAAGGAAATCGAATCACCTCAGGATCAATCTTGAAGAAGATGTCCAATCAGGATTGACGACCGGTCTTGAAAGGATTTCCTTTTCACATTCTGCATTGCCTGAGCTTGATCTTCAGCAAATCGATCTCTCCACATTTTTCTTGGAGAAACGTCTCCACTACCCAATCATGATCTCTTCCATGACCGGGGGAAGCAAATCGGCGACTGATATCAATATTGCCCTCGCTGAAGCGGCACAGGAGATTGGTGTCGCTATGGGCTTGGGATCACAACGAGCTGCGATCGAAGATCCTTCACTCGAAGTCAGTTTTCAAGTACGACGGTTCGCGCCGGATATTCTATTGTTTGCGAATCTTGGCGCCGTTCAACTTAACTACGGATATGGGATTGATGAATGCCGTCGGGCTGTAGGGATGATCGAGGGTGACGCATTAATCCTGCACCTTAACCCATTACAAGAAGCGCTTCAACCAGAAGGGGACGTGGACTTCAGCGATCTACTTCGCAAGATCGAAGGCGTTTGTACACAACTCGAAGTTCCGGTTGTCGCAAAGGAAGTCGGGTGGGGAATTTCCCCACGTATCGCCAAACAGCTAGTAAATGCAGGGGTCGCGGTGATCGATGTGGCAGGCGCAGGAGGCACCTCTTGGTCACAAGTTGAAATGCATCGAGCACAAGATCAGAAACAGGCTCGTATGGCAGCTCAGTTCATCAATTGGGGCATCCCTACTGCTGATGCTCTGGCAGGCGTGAGGGAAGCGTTGCCGGATATCCCCTTGATCGGTTCTGGGGGCTTGCGAAATGGATTGGACATCGCAAAGTGCATTGCGCTGGGTGCTGATATCTGTGCACTGGCCGGCCCATTTCTAAAAGCCGCTGTTGAATCGAGCGATAAGGTTCGTGAGATTCTGCAACAACTTGGCGAGGAAATCCGTATCTGCATGTTCGCCACCGGATCAGGTTCCATTTCCTCCTTGCGCCAAGCTAAATTACTCAGAAGACCATGAGAGAAGACGAATCCATCTCGCTGCGAGTCGCGATGTTGGAGGCGATTGAGGAGGACCTCAAGCGCGCGATCCAGCCCATACAATCAGATCGCTTTCCTGAATTAAGGAAAATGATCGATTACCATATGGGCTGGTTGAACGATGGCCAATCCAGGGGAAAACGCATTCGACCTTTGATCGCGCTTCTCTGTTGCGCCGCTGCAGGCGGTGATTGGGAGAACATATTGCCCGCTGCGAGCGCCATCGAATTGATCCACAGTTTCACACTTGTCCATGACGATATTGAAGATCACAGCGACACTCGGCGTGGCCGTGCGACACTTTGGAAGCTATGGGGGGTCCCTCAAGCGATCAATACCGGTGATAGTCTATTTATCATCTCACGCCTCACTACCCACCGCCTAGCTGAGAAAGGTATCAATCCTCAGCTTATCCTCGAAGCCCAGTACACCCTTGATCAAGCCTGCCTTCAATTGACCCAAGGTCAGCACCTAGACTTATCCTTCGAAACCCAAGATAAGGTTACCGTTGACGATTACTTTGAGATGATCGAGGGCAAGACCTCCGCCTTGATCACAGCGTCCTCGACCATTGGTGCACAATTGGCTGGAGCACCTGAATCCATCATCGAGAAGTATCGAACCTTTGGGCACCATCTTGGTTTAGCCTTTCAAGTTCAGGATGATATCCTCGGCATTTGGGGGGATCCCGAAAAAACAGGCAAACCAGCGAGTGATGATCTCCGCCAACGTAAGAAGACCCTCCCCACCCTTTACGCCGTCGCGAACTCCCCAAGTTTCGCTGATCTTTTCATTCAAGAATCAGACCAAGTCACTGTTCAGGATCTATATGAATCCATAAATCAAGTCGATGCACTTGTCCACGTTCAAAACTTCTCCCATCAACAAACTGAGCTCGCCCTCCAAGCGCTTGGTGAAGCTGAACCCAAAGAACCTGCAGCGAGAGAGTTAAATAACATAGCTAACCGGCTTATCCGGCGTGAAAGTTAAGCCCTCCAACACCACTGACCTTAGTACGCGTTGCGCAAAGAAACCGGTATGCTATAATTTTTTCGTCATAGTGTTCGTAGCGTAAAAAATGACTATGAGAAGGACAACACGCGCTCTTGACAACCAGACTGAGGGTCTGGAAAGGCTACAGCCAGGTACAACCCTCCAGGATCGATATTTGATTCTGGGTGTGCTTGGCTCTGGGGGTATGAGCTCTGTATATAAGGGGCGGGATCTCCATTTCCCTAACGTTACCAAACTGGTGGCAATCAAAGAAATGACCAGTATGTTAACGGACCAAACCATGTATGAGATGGTGGTTACGAATTTTGAACGGGAAGCCGACCTTCTCGCTACGCTGTCCCATCCCTCCATCCCCCGTATTTACGACTATTACACCGACAGAAATAGCCTCTATTTGGTGATGGAATTCATCGATGGCAAGGATTTGGAAGCCATTCTGCACGAAACGGATGATTTTCTACCTGTCGAGCAGGTCATCAATTGGGCCATCGATTTGTGTGATGTGCTTAGCTATCTCCACAACCACAAACCCGAACCGCTCGTTTTCCGTGATATGAAGCCCTCCAACGTGATGGTTGATCAACATGATCAAATACGTCTGATCGATTTCGGTATTGCCCGAGTTTTCCAGCCCGGCCAGAAAGGGACCATGATCGGTACGGAAGGCTACTCACCGCCAGAACAATACCGCGGCGAGGCCTCACCCGCTGGTGATATCTATGCTTTAGGCGCAACGCTGCATCACTTACTTACACGACGTGATCCTCGCATCGAACCACCATTTTCATTTTCGGAACGCCCCATCAGGGAGATTAACCCCAACGTATCTCCTGAGTTTGAGGCGATCATCAATACCTCGCTGGATTACGACCCCAAGAAACGTTATGCATCTGCTGAAGCTCTTAAACAGGCATTGTTATCGGCGGTTAAAGAGACTGGAATTCTCATCCGACCACGCACGGCTGAGATCAGGGCTCACGAGGACGATGTCAAAGAGTTGTGGTCATTTGAATGCGAAGATGAGATCCGAGGCAGCCCAATTCTCTATCAGGATATGATCTTCATTGGCTGCTACGATAACAACCTATACGCATTAGATGCTCAAACTGGTGAATTCTTGTGGAAATACGCCACCGATGGCGGTATAACTGGTCGTCCGGCTGCTGAAGACGGGGTTATCTTCGTTGGATCCGAAGACCATCGCTTACACGCTATTACCGCCCGTTCTGGCTCGTTGGTGTGGACATATTACACCGAAGGTCCTGTCCGATCATCTCCGATGCTCTCACACGGTCACATCTTCTTTGGTTCCGATGACGCCTATCTACATGTGGTTAATTCCCTCAATGGCCGGCGAGTTTGGAGAGCCGAAGCCAGCGCCCCAATTTGGTCCACCCCATTGATCCATGAGGAACGTGTCTATTTTGGATGCGAGAGTGGAGACTTCTATTGCTACGATTTTCGAGGGGAGATGAAGTGGCGCAAGAAGGTCAAGCGCGCTGTCACCTCCTCCCCGATCACGCATGACGGTTTGGTCTATTTCGGTTCTAAGGACTGGACGCTCTACGCTCTTGAGGTTGAGAACGGTTGGCAGGTCTGGCGCTTCCGCATGGGTGGACCGACAATCTCCACCCCCTCCACATCTGAGGACAAGATCTTTATCGGCTGTGGCGACAATAACATCTACGCTGTCCATGCCCGTCATGCCAGAGAGGTTTGGCGCTTTTCAACGGAACATCAGGTTACCGGCTCGCCCACAGTATTTGAGGATTCGTTATACTGCGGCTCGGTCGATGGATTTCTTTACTGCCTTGATATTCGTTCTGGTCGCCTTCGCTGGCGTTTTCGCACCGAGGGTCCAATTACAGGATCGCCAGCCATTGCAGAAGACAGGCTTTACATTGGATCGAATGACCACAAGGTATATGCTCTTCTCACATAACCCGATAGAAGAGAGTCGAGACGGATTGCTAGGATGAGTGCATTGAAGAACTTCTTCGAGAGAATAATTAAGCGGGAGAAGACCCTCCCGCCCGAAAGTGTTAAAACAGCTCCACTTGATCCTTCATCACTGGAACCCTCATGGCATCTTGATGAACAACAGACGATCGCTGTTGGTGCTGCACAATCTACTGGAATCGAGCGGGATCATAACGAAGACACGTTATTTGTCCTGCTTAGCAACGCAACCACTGATAATTCACTTCCCGATTTTGGCTTGTTCGTAGTCGCAGATGGAATGGGCGGACATCGTGCAGGCGAGGTCGCCAGCGCCATCTCCGTTCGGACAACAGCGCGCTTATTAATCGAAGCCACATTCCTGAAATTGTTGGAGAATGAGAATCCAACAAACCAACTTCCGCTTCAGGAGCTCATCCGGCAGGCGCTTGAGGAAGCAAATGAGTCGGTCGTTGAGAGGGTCCCCGGTGGGGGGACCACGTTAACGGCTGCACTGCTTCTCAATAAACAGATAACTATTGGTCACGTCGGAGATAGTAGAGCATATATTATCAATGACGGAAGGAGTGATGTTATCACGCGAGATCATTCGCTTGTTGAGAGGTTAATAGAGCTTGGTCAATTAAGCCCGGAAGAGGCAGCCAGTTATCCGCAAAGAAATGTGCTCTACCGCGCAATTGGTCAGGGTGCTAACCTTGAGGTGGATATCGTCAGCCACTCAATCCCATATGGGGGATATCTATTTCTTTGTTCTGATGGATTATGGGGCGTTGTCCCGGATCACGAAATCCGTAGAATCATATACAAATCCGGCCATCCTCAAGCGGCATGTGAAGAATTGGTACGAGCAGCAAATGCGGCCGGGGGACCGGATAACATTTCGGCGGTGCTGGTAGGTTTCCCGCCTAAATAGATTGAGGGAGGCGTGTCATCCGTTAAGGACTACTATACTATTCTCGGCGTGTCGAGAAATGCGACTCCGGATGAACTTCGACGCGCTTACCGCGAAGCTGCCCTTCGTCTTCACCCTGACAAGAATATTGCCCCGGGGGACACAGAGCTCTTCCTCGAGATAAGCCGCGCATATGAGACGCTAATCGATCCTGAACAGCGAAAAGCGTACGATAAGGAGCTTGAAGCGGCTGAAGACATCATGGCTGCTGAAGCTTCTTTTGAATGTACCCTCCAGCATAGTCGAAAAAACCTTCTCCAGATCACTGAACCGCAAGTTCATTACATTCTGCTCGAGATTTTTGCCTCCGAGCAGCTACCTTCCACTCGCTCCCCCATCAATATGACGATCGTAGTTGATCGCTCAACTTCAATGAGGGGGCAACGGTTAGATCAAGTCCGTTCAGCAGCTCTCGATATTCTCAAGGACCTTGAAACCACCGACTCAGCTTCGGTCGTCGCTTTTAGCGACCGCGCCGAGATGATTGTCTCTCCTGAACAAGCGAAAGATATCCCCTCCGCTCGAGCACGACTGAGCTTATTGCAAGCCGGTGGAGGCACCGAGATCGGTCAAGGGCTCGATATGGGCCTCAAGGTACTCCATCGCAATTTCAGTAGCCAAGGCGTCAACCATATGGTCCTTCTAACAGACGGTCGCACATATGGTGACGAAGAGTTGTGTATCGCATTGGCGGATAAAGCTTCTGATGATGGCATCTCGATAAACTGTGTCGGTATAGGATCAGATTGGAGCGACCGCCTTCTTGATGATCTCGCGGGGAGAACGGGAGGCAATGTAATCTTTCTTAACTCACCCCGTGCGATACAAGATCTACTGCGCGGTATCCTAGACTCCCTCAGCAAGGTAGTGGCAAGTCGCGTACGTTTGGAAGGCGCTGTTGGCCAGCAGGTCGATTTACGATCGGCTTTTCGTATTGCGCCTGAGCCGATGCCGCTGGGAGATAGCCTGCCCCTAAATCTTGGTCATCTACCTACTGAGGGGGCCATACGTCTTATCTTAGAGATGATCATCCATCCTATTGGTGTGATCGATGAACTAAGCCTGGCGCATTTCAATATCTCCGGCGACATTCTCAGGCCTGACATTGAGAGTGTAAGCCTTCCGGTGGAGATCGAGATGCCCGTTTCTACGAACCCTGATCCTGATCCACCGCCTGAGACCATCGTTTCCGCGCTGAACCTGATAGCTCTCTATGGTATGCAGGAAAAGGCACGACATGAATCGGAACTCGGCCAATCCAAACAAGCAGCGAAGCGTCTTGAAAATCTCGCTACCCACCTCATCGCTGCTGGTGAAAGGGATTTGGCAAAGGCCGCTTTAAGTGAGGCCGTTCGACTGTCACAAGATCATCGCATATCGAGTGCAGGAGAAAAGATGCTCAAATATGGAACACGCGCACTTCTCCTGCCACCTTCAGGCGATAAAAATGATTGAGTGCCCCTCCTGCAAACACCAACAGTTTGTAGGTACACTTTACTGTGACGAATGTGGGACGCGGTTGGTGCACGTAGCGCCAGCGCCAGCCACGGGTCCGATTGATGGACAGTTCATAGACGATGAAGCAGCTGGAATAGCTTATCCCGAAGGACCTGAGCTGCGTACGGGTGCGTTGTTGGGATTGCGTGTCGTTGGAACGGACGCCGTACTCTCGTTGTTGGGACGCACTAACTACACCCTCGGTATCGCCATCGAAGGGCAAGCTGTCATTCCTGATATTGACTTGGGACCATTTGATGCGTACAAACATGGTGTCTCTCGAATCCATGCAGAACTGCTACTAAAACCGGAGGGACTTTTCATCATCGATCTTGATAGCGCAAACGGTACGGTCGTAAACGGAAATCGCATTGAGACCGTGAAACCTTTTCAAATTCGGCACGGTGATCTGATTCAGCTTGGCGGACTAGATTTACAATTGATATCCCGCTATCAACGGTAAAGGAGAATCATGCCCATCAGTGTACTTGTGCACATTTCTGGCGAAGAAGCTGTTGTTGGTGAAATTGAAGAGCTTCCAGGACCCAACGACACAAACATCACCGTCAACAACCCTAGACGTCGCGATGATAAAGAGCTTCCCTATCTCGCTGAGACTGTCGTAAGCGTCATCTGGCCTATGCATCGCATTACCTTCATTGAGGTTTTGCCTACGCGAGAGGAAGAAGAACTCATCGGTTTCGTTCGGGAATGATATGGCTACATCCACATCTCGTCGACGACGAATTCTTGTCGTAGACGACGAACCTCGGATGATCCATTTCATCCGATTAAATCTTGAGCACGATGGTTTCGAGGTCTACGAGGCGACATCCGGCCTAAAGACCCTCGATCAATTCCGCGACCAATTACCAGATCTGATCCTGCTCGACGTGATGATGCCCGATATTGATGGGTTTGAGACCTTGCGACTGATCCGGGAGATATCGAATGTGCCTGTGATCATGCTCACAGCAAAAGGCGAGGAGGAGGATCGTGTTCGAGGACTTGAATTAGGCGCAGACGACTACATCACCAAACCCTTCAGTCCCCGGGAACTCGTCAGCCGTGTCCGTGCAGTATTGCGACGGACTGAGATGCCCAGCAGCCTAACCCACGAAATCATAGAGGTTGATGACAGATTAAAGATCGATTTTGATCGGCGTGAGGTGTGGGTAGAAAATCAACTCGTAAAACTCAGACCCACTGAATATCGACTGCTCTACCATCTAATTCAGAATGCTGGCTGGGTCGTTCCACATGAACAGCTTCTTGCGAAAGTCTGGGGCTACGAGTACAGAGATGAAACCCATTATTTAAGGTTGTATATCAATTACCTGCGGAAAAAACTTGAGCTCGACCCTTCCAACCCAGAGTACATCCTTACCGAGCGAGGGATTGGATATCGCTTTATAGATTTCCGTCGAGACCAAGGCACAAACAACATCGATCAGTAATTCCTCCCCCTTTTGTATACCCACATCCTGTCCTGATATTCACTCACCTGTTCGACAGCTGTTTCTGATCTTCCCGTCTCCTTCATGACAAGGTTTACTGTAGCCATCATTTCATTTGCTACACATTGAATGGTGTTTAAATGACTTGTATAACACTCAACCACTTCAACCTTGTACCTTACCATCGGCTACGTTAGAATTCTTTTCAAAAAGAGGTAGATAAATTGGCACGTCAAAGAATTTTACTGGTGGATGATCATGAGGTTGTCCGTTTAGGTTTACGAGCGCTACTTGACAAGCGCCACGATTTCGAAGTTGTGGCTGAGGCTGCGACCGCCAGGGAGGCGATTGAGAAGACGAAGGCTCATAAGCCAGATGTTGTGGTCATGGATATTCGACTCAAAGGTGGTTCCGGCATTGAAGCATGTCAGGAGATCACGAATTCCTTCCCGGAAACCAAGGTCATTATGCTCACTTCGTACGCAGAAGATGAGATGCTCTTTTCAGCCATACGAGCAGGTGCCGCAGGTTATGTGCTTAAGCAGATCGGCGGCGATGATCTCGTTAGAGCAATAGAAGCCATTGGCCGTGGGGAAGCACTCCTTGATCCTGCTGTCACGCAACGGGTTTTCCAAGAAGTACGAAAAGCTGCCCGAGAGGAAGAGGCGTCGGCGTTCGCAGAACTCACACAGCAAGAAATGCACGTCCTGCAACTGGTATCTGAAGGACGCACGAATCGACAAATCGCTGAGATGCTTTATCTCGGCGAAGGCACTGTTCGCAACTACGTAAGCAGCATCCTCTCAAAACTAAACGTGCGTAATAGAGCTGAAGCCGCAGCGTACGCTGTTGAGCACAACCTCAAGGATTATTTATAATCGACCTTCTATCTTGGCTAAAAAAGGCTGATAGATGGCTGTTCGATCTTAATAAACACGGAGGGGTGCAATCAATCGCGCCCCTACATCCAAGATGGGTTTTGGATCAACAACCTCAGATTTCCACACGAACGAAGTCAACCCTCTTGATCATCTCTTTATGATGAAGACCTCATCCAATTACTCGCTGAGGTGGATATTTTTTGGATCTCCTCCCAAAAGTGTGGAGGATAAATGGGATGTTATGATCAGAAGGGATGAACCCGAAATGCAATCAACCTGTTTTTCAGGGTGTGCTCATCCAGGTCATTCATACCATTGAGGCTGCAATCCATCGTCTTTCCTGAAGTGAAACCGTTATGGAAGGACGACTCGTAGCGACGCCCTGGTAGGGCGTCATTGAGATGCTGGACGCCCCATCGGGGCGTCCCCACAATTAATCTGAGGATGCTTTATCCAATGTCAGAACACTTATCTGAAGAAGATCAACTTATGTCCACTTTCCACAGAAATTGGAGCAAAGCCTGTTATTTATACGAGATCAGTGATGAAAGGGTGTTTGTTGTGTCTGAGGATATAGATCAGATGAGTGGGCAATTTGGTAGATCATCCCAGTTATCCAATCCATGACCTTTTCTTCCAAGCCTTTAAGCAAGACCAAGCGTCTGGCTATCTGGGCTACTTGCTTACCCGCTTCGTTGCAGATTTCCTCCAAAAGCAATTGGTCTTCCATCTTCAACCACGGGGCATGTGCTTTCATCTCTTGAAAAAAGCCATAATGGTAGATCTGCCAGAATGATTCCTGTGCCCCTCCTGAAGGATCGCGAGGTATCGCGACACCAAACTGAGATAGTGTCTTCTTTAAGTCGTGTTGCACACCCATCCCCTCTTGGTTGAGGGTAGACTTGACCGACCTGATGACACTTAAGATTTCCCGCAAGATTCCAAGTGATTCTGTCCCAGCCATCACCAATTCTTCAAGGAGTTTATTAAAGGGTTCGGGATTCGCTTGGATCAAGCATTCCTCGATGAGTTGTTCTGCCTCCAAACGGACATAAGCTCTCTCAGCAAGGGAGATCAGATCGTCTAATGGATTATTCACTCTAAACGCTCCCCTTCGGCTCGTTTCCCTGTGGACACAGTTCCCGAAGGTAATCCCATGGGTAAATCCCAAAACTATGGCCGTCCTTCCAGAAGAGCTGTATAGCATAGTTTCCAATCATTTCAAGTCGCTCGAGCTCAGCTGCTTGTATCGATTGTATGGGGATTTCCAGTTCATCAGAATGAGCTTCACTAGTAAAACCTTTTTGTCCTTTACGGCATTCCGCACAAGGGCAAGCCGCCCGTAAAGTTACAAAAGGGTACTCACATTGGCTTTCATCGTCCCAATGAATAAGAAGCACGCCACGTGAATTATGCACTGAAATGCGGCTTGGTTTTGATCTCACGGAATTCCTTTCCCCTCTGGATGATAATTCAACTCATAAAGTAGGACAATTTATGGTTCATCAGCAGAGCGAAGGTAATTTGCCACTGCCCATCCAGATTTTGAACCCTCATAAGGATTTACAAGATACCACCATAAGTATCCATCAGCCTCGATAGGCCCATCGATCACTCTGAACACTTCATTCTCCATACCCAGAAATCCGATAGCAGCATCTAGATCAGGTTCTCTCCTTAATCGAAGGCCATCGCCGCCAGTACCAAAAACTGTAACCAATTGACCGTGGTCGAAATCTCGCTCCGGCAGTTCTGGTGGTGTTGGAGATGGAGGCAGTTCAGTTCCTATGAATCTCGTAGGGGTAATCTCAACTTGTGGGGTTGGAGTGGGTCGACTCACAACAGTTAGCTTAGGCTCCACCGGCGGGTTTGCAAATGAAGTCCTGCGTGAGAGTACACCAATAATAAGAATAGCGATAACCAGCGCCGTTCCAAAGGCTCCGCCGATGATGGTCCAGATACAACTGGGACGAAGAGGCTTAATCGAATTCGGTAGTAATTTGCGCATGAGTGAACAGATCGATCACGAACCAACTTGAATTACACTAAACGTCATCCATATGCCTGTCATGACGAAAACAACCGCTGTTCCGTTCCTGCTGGGACCAAGACCCGTAAGGCACGGCGATGTACTTTGAATCTTATTGGCGAATCGATCATTACGGGTTCACCGTCAAATTGCATCGGCATACTCGACTTTGTTATGAAGGTCGCTTCGTCCGCTCTGAAATGGTCTACACCAGGAGCGTCAACATGGGTCCCCCGGAATACTTGAATGAGCCGGATAACGAGATCCTTTAATGACTCCCCCTCAAGAAGCCAGAAATCGAGTATGCCGTCATCAACCTTCGCTCCAGGAGCTAAATCAAGTAATCCCCCTGCGTAAGCAGGGATATTGCATGCAACAGCAGTTAGATATTTACCTGTCCATGATCTTTCGGCTGTATGGATTTCGAGTTCGAGGCCCTCCCAGCCGATTGTAGTCCAAAGTGCCTTTGTGCCGTAATAAATAATTGGGAATAACTTCTCCTTCCGTCCGCGTGGTTCGATGCTGTTCACGATTTGTGCATCCAATCCCACACCTGCCCAAAGCAGGAAATATTGACCGTTACACTCCCCAAGATCGACCTTCTGAACTTGACCATTTGCTAGCAGAGAAGCGGCTTTTTCGAGAGCAAATAGATTGATGTATCCTAATTGAGGAAGCCCCAATTCTTGGGCCCATACATTCGCCGTTCCAGCTGGGAGAACGCCGAGTGCGGTTGAAGAGCCTGCAAGTGAACCTGCCATCTGGCCGACAGATCCATCACCACCGACAACGAACACCGTATGGCATCCCTCATGAATGGCCTCTGATGCCATTAAAGACAAATCGCTATCTCTCTCCCTATTGACGATCTTAACATCCCAACCGGCTTTACCCAGCACCTTCACGGCTCTTCCAAGGAAGGGACCAGCAGGGAAACGCCCCGCTCCAGGGTTATAAATCAACCAAGCTTTCTGCACAGAGTGGCCTCATTTCCATTATAACTCGCATGGCATCAGGTGCGCATCTACCCCTATTGCGCCCATGAGGTTGTCGATCCAAGGAATGACTCAATTTTTGGGAGTCTATGACGTACAAATACCCGTCATACTAAATCTCCCTACATAATAGAAGAAATATTCACCCTCTCCCTTTATGGGAGGGGGTGGAGTAAGGGTGAATTATTGCCAGCCAACCTCCCCTCACCCTTGCCCTCTCCCCTGTGGGGAGAGGACAAATTTCTCCTTCTCCCTTGTTTGCCTCGCCCTCAACCTAAGGTTAGAATTTGATTTAGGAGGGAACTTGACGGATCTCGAAAACACTGTCCTCAGCGGTCGCTATGAGCTTCGTGAGCGTTTAGGCGTCGGAGGTATGGCGTACGTTTATCGCGCGCTTGACCGGAATCTACAACGTGAAGTCGCCATAAAGATTCTGCGTGATTCTCTGATCGATGATCCGTCTTTCCAAACACGCTTCCTTCAGGAAGGCCGCGCAGCGGCCAATCTTACACACCCAAATATCGTCACAATCTATGATTTTGGCTATGACCAGAATCGGTATTTCCTCGTCATGGAATTCATCAATGGAACTGATCTTAAGACACTCATTGTTAAACTGGGTCAACTTGAACTCAACCAAGCTGTTGATTTGATGATCCAAATCAGCAGTGGTGTTGGCTATGCGCATCGGGCAGGCTTGGTTCACTGTGATTTGAAACCCCAAAATGTCCTCGTAACGCATGACGGACGAGCTAAAATCACAGACTTCGGGATCGCACGCGCTCTTGCGACCATCCGCCCCGACGAGCATTCCGAGATCGTTTGGGGAAGCCCAATCTACTTTTCACCCGAACAATCTGCCGGCGATCCTCCCTCCCCTGCGAGTGATGTCTATGCTTTGGGTGTGGTCTTTTTCGAAATGCTCACTGGGCGCCCACCTTTTGAAGGGACCGATGCGACATCCCTCGCTGAGCTTCATCAGATCACTCCGCCTCCTCTTCCACGCGACCTGAATCCATTCATTCCCAAACCCATCGAGGATATTATTCTGAAAGTATTATCGAAAGAGCCATCAGCTCGCTACCGAACCGCTGATCAACTTTGTCGGGTTCTGGAGACATTCTCAGCACAGCCCCTGGAAACACTCACTCCTCCTACGTACCTAGAGTCACCAGAAATTCACTACCCCTCTGAAGCCCAGCCGAAAGTATCCTTCTTTACAGACCAGATCGATTGGATCGCGGTATTCTTAGGGCTGATCGCATTCTTAGCGCTAGGAGGTCTTATCCCACTCTGGCTCTGGGTCTGCCTACTCTACCCTTCCTGTCCAATTCAACCGTGGTAGGGTTTTAGGCGGATCCCAAGTCCATAGGTAAAATGGTCACCCTATGCAAGTGATGGGTTGTTTTAGGCGAAAATCCTCCACATAACTCACATACATCACACTTACGTTTTTATAACGTTTTTATGAGATACTCTCTAGGATTATGGTTTGGTCGCTATGGGTGCCCTGATGTTGTATAATTTACGGCGATGGCCGGAAATCGGTTGTCGTAGTGTTTAACTAGGAGGTAAATGTGAATTCACCGCGAGGTAGGAACTCGCTGGTTCTGATGATCTTGATCTTGATCGTTGCTGTATTGGTGCTTCAATTTCGAGACGGTGCCAGCCAACCCGAACGTCTGGCTTTCAATGAGGTAGCTGAGAGGATTATGTCTGGCGAGATCTCTCGCATCGTTATCAACGATAACGAATTGGAGGTCATCTTCTCAGAAACCGGCAACGCTGCATTCTCACGAAAAGAACCAACGAAAACTTTCGTTGAGCAACTACTCGATTTAGGCGTAACTCCTGAAGCTCTCTCAACAGATCGGATCGAACTTGAGATCAAAGAACCGAGCGATTGGAATACAATCATCAGTTTGGTCACCTATATCCTGCCAGCACTGCTTGTCGTTGGTCTCATCTGGCTGATGTTAAGACAGGCACAAGGCAGTAATAATCAAGCACTTTCCTTTGGTAAAAGCCGAGCCCGGATGTTCACCGGTGATCAACCAACGGTGACCTTCGAGGATGTCGCAGGAGTGGAAGAGGCAAAAGAAGATCTACAAGAGGTGGTGGAATTTCTCCAGGAACCAGAAAAATTCATCACACTTGGTGCCCGGATCCCGAAAGGCGTACTTCTGGTCGGTGCCCCTGGTACGGGCAAGACATTAATGGCCAAAGCCGTTTCTGGAGAAGCTTCTGTTCCCTTCTTCTCAATCTCAGGCTCAGAGTTTGTTGAGATGTTCGTCGGGGTTGGAGCCAGCCGTGTACGTGATCTTTTCGACCAAGCCAAGCGTCACTCCCCCTGCATCGTCTTTGTAGATGAGATCGACGCTGTCGGTCGTCAGCGAGGTGCTGGGCTTGGCGGCAGCCATGATGAGCGAGAGCAAACGCTCAACCAAATGCTGGTCGAAATGGATGGCTTCGATACAGATACCAATGTGATCATTATGGCCGCGACCAACCGGCCAGATATTCTCGACCCAGCCTTGCTGCGACCAGGTCGTTTTGATCGCCGTGTGATTCTAGATAAACCAGATATGCGAGGTCGAGAGGCGATCCTTAAAGTACACGTAAAGGGTAAACCGCTCGAACCTGAGGTAAACCTTGGCACGGTCGCCAAAGCCACGCCAGGTTTTGTTGGAGCTGACCTTGAGAACTTGGTCAACGAAGCTGCTATTCTGGCAGCTCGGCGGAATAAACG
>CP070708.1:1504080-1505650 GCA_020350285.1 Anaerolineaceae bacterium | reverse complement strand
AAGCATTGTTTGGGTGGGCTCCGCCGTGGTTCACTGACCCAGGGTGGGCGAAAATTGCCATTCTACTCGTCAACCTCTGGCTGAGTTATCCTTACTTTATGCTGATCTGCAGCGGGGCACTACAATCCATCCCCGATGATTACTACCATGCAGCTCAAGTGGATGGGGCCAGCTCTTGGCAGCAATTCCGGAGGATTACTTTGCCCCTGTTGATGGTCGCGGTTGGTCCTCTGCTGATCGCCTCGTTCACTTTCAACTTCAATAATTTTAATTTAATCTATATCTTCAACGCGGGTAACCCACCCATAGCCAATACACCCACCCCTGCGGGACATACGGATATCTTGATCAGTTATGTGTATAACCTCGCCTTCACTGGCAGGACGGGTATCAACTACGGCTTTGCCTCGGCCGTCACCATCGTCATCTTTTTAATCATCGGTGCCATCACCCTCTTCCAGTTCCGCTTTACCCGCATGTGGGAGGAGGTCAGCGAAAATGTCTAGTGTGGCTTCCCTTCAACGGCTCCGCACTTCCGCCAGCGCACAACGCAGGGTCAGCATCGGTTTGCGGCTTTTCATAGCTACTATCCTGATTTTCTTCTCGGTTTTTCCTGTCCTCTGGGTTATCTCCGCCTCTTTCAGTCCAACCGACTCTCTGGCAACACAAAAACTGATCCCGGATAATGCAGGGCTGGGAAACTACATCGAGTTGCTGAATTCGGAACAGTTCCCCTTCTGGACGTGGTTCGGAAATTCGTTCAAGATCGCCTCGATCACTTCATTGCTTTCGCTTTCGATCACCACCATCGCGGCTTATGCGTTCTCTCGCTTTCGCTTCCGCGGTCGCATAACAATGCTCAAAGGCATCCTGCTCATCAATGTGTTCCCTACCCTGCTGGCGCTCGTCGCCACGTTCCTGATGATCTCTCAGATCGGGGACATCATACCCACCATAGGTTTAGACACGCACACAAGCCTGATCCTGGTGTACTTGGGTGGTGCGATGGGTATCAATATCTGGTTGATGAAAGGTTTTCTCGACACTGTCCCGCGCGATATCGATGAGTCGGCCATGGTGGAAGGTGCTTCCGACTGGCAGATCTTCACCAAGTTGATCCTACCGTTATTACGTCCGATCTTGATCGTCATCGCGATTCTTAACTACATCACAACCTATGGTGAGTTCGTCATAGCACGGGTGCTGCTCAAGACCACCGAGCAGTACACCCTGATGGTCGGCCTGCAGATCTTCACCGGTGCACAATTTCAGCAAAGGTGGGGGGTGTTTGCGGCCGGCGCGCTGATCGGCGCGCTGCCTATCATGATCATCTACCTCGTCCTCCAAGACCAAATTGTGGGTGGCCTGACTCAAGGCGCAGTGAAAGGGTAGTTCGTCCAACGCAGAGGAAATATTCAAAATCACTCAAAACAACCGAGAAGTTGATTAAAGGCAGGGAGAACAGTTGCACTGTTCTCCCTTTGCATTTCGTAGCATTGTTATAGTGACCCGCCAAGGACTCGAACCTTGAACCTACTGATTAAGAGTCAGCTGCTCTGCCAGATTGAGC
>CP070708.1:1498899-1503980 GCA_020350285.1 Anaerolineaceae bacterium | reverse complement strand
CCGGCACGAAAGCGTTCGAGCGCCTGGATGCGTTTCTTCTGATGAAAACCCCCATGAATCTCGGCAATCGAAAGACCAGCCTCTTGCAGCTTGCGAGTCAGTATATCGGCCTCCTGCTTCGTGCGGGTGAAGACCAAGGCGCTTTCGACGCCGTTGTCTTTCAAGAGCTCAGTAAGCAGCGGGATTTTGAGGTGCTTTGGCACAGGGTAGATTTGTTGTCGGATGGTCGCTGGCGGTTGGGCGGTGTCGATCTCGATCCTAACCGGATCCTTTAAAAAACGGTAGCTCAGGGAGAGGATGGCCTGGGGCATTGTGGCTGAAAAAAGCAGCGTTTGTCGCTTGGCGGGCATCTGGCGTAGGATCCTTTTGATGTCAGGCAGGAAGCCCATGTCGAGCATACGGTCGGCTTCGTCGAAGACCAGGATCTCTAAATCGTCGAAACGCACATTGCCGCGCTGCATGTGGTCCATTAACCGACCAGGTGTGGCGACCACCAAATCGACGCCGCGGCGAAGGCGTTTGGACTGACCTTGGATCGAAGCGCCCCCGAAGATCGCAGCAACACGCAAGCTTGTGAAGCGGGTTAGGTTGCGTGCTTCATCGGCGATCTGGATCGCCAACTCTCGTGTAGGCGCCAAGACCACCATTCGTGGGTTGGCGGGTACCTCACCTGGGATTAACCGCTGGATCGCCGGCAGCAAGAAGGCGACTGTCTTACCCGTGCCGGTTTGTGCGGTGCCAACGATATCGCGTCCTTGAAGCACAGCCGGAATAGCTTGTTTCTGAATGGGTGTAGGTTCTTTAAATCCTTGCTCACGCACAGCGCGCATCAGGGGTTGGATCAGATTAAAATCATTAAATTTCATTTCTTCTTCGTCTACTTTCCCCTTAGGTCGGGTGAACTATTAAAGAAAAACCGCTCCAAACAAGGAGCGGTGGTTCAGCCGATCCAGGTATCTTAGACCGAGTATATCCTAATTGCATGGGGTTGTCAAATGAAGTCTATCTCGATGGTGGCGGCTTCGTCCTGAGCTTATCGAAGGGCTTCGTCCTGAGCGCTCGCCCTGCTTTGTCCTGAGTTCACCGAATGAAGCACTGCCGAAGGATGTCGAAGGGCTTCGTCCTGAGCTTGCCGAAGGGCTTCGGCTTCCACGCCCATTAAATCGTTGAGTTCGAATGGCAGTCCCCCTGTTGAGGGGACCATAGGGGGGATTAACGACATGTCGAAAGGTTCAAATGCAGAGCGTTGATCATGAGTAATCAAGGAACTTAACAACGTATTCTGAAAAAATCGTTGTCAGGGAACCGTGGGTGCCAACCGTTCTTCCTGGTGACTTTATCGGGTGTAATGCTCCATGCGATGGGGGTCAGGTATCGTCCCCACATTCATAAAAGCATTGGTGCGTGAACGGTGCCACCATTTTATAAATAGGGGGACAAGTTCTGTTATAAACTTCGAAGATCTCCTCCGTATCAGACAAGAAGGGGTAAAATAGAATGAATTAGGCGGCAAACTTTATGACACTGGCACCCAAAAGCTCCACAGCCGAAAACGTTCAATCGGAAGAATCCCACCTTGATGAAATTATTTCTGGCAGTGATCGACAAATCCCCAAAGACATGACCCAACACCCCTCCAAGGTTGCTAGCAACGCTCAATGGGCGAGTTGGACAGAAACCATCCTTGATCGTTTGCCAATCCCCTACAGTCTTATCGTCTTGCTCTTTACACTACTCATCATTGTTGAACAAATCCTCGAATATGCGATCCTAGATCCAACATTCAGCGGAATTTCCCTATCGAGTATTGGTTTCCGATTTACCTTACCAAGCTTGACTTTGTATATGCTCCTCGTTATGAGGTTGCTGAAGCGTAGAGCCGTCAAGGCCATGGTACAGCTTCGACCCTCTGTTTTGGTCAGCGATGAAAAATATGAAGGGCTTGTCCGCAGGATGATCCAATCCTCTCGAAGGATCGAGGTGGCTTTGTTGATCATCTCGCTTGTCATTATCCTTGGTCTCTTTGTCCTCATGGAATTTCCACTACCCACATTGGGTGCGTTACCTGCTAGCGCAGCCTCGAGGTTCTTCGTTATCACTACCTATGTATTATTTGGTTGGTTGGGTTTGTTATTTGTGTACACCGGGGTAAAGCACAGTCTTGGGCTCGGGGCGATTTCAAGGAAGCCCTTATCCGTCAACGTTTTCGATCCGGATAACCTGCTTCCATTTGGCAATCTGAGTTTAGTCCACAGTCTGGCACTGGTAGGACTGGTTTTAATTCTTTTTATTTTTCTGGGCATGCCGACGCAAGTGACGAGTCTGGTCCCCCTCGGTCTCGCGACACCAGCCAGTGTATTAGCGTTGATCGTTCCCATTTGGGGCGTGCATCGTCAAATTGATCGTGCTAAGGAACAAGCGTTGGTTCGCATTTGCGTCCAACTCGATGACATTCACTCAAGGGTGTACGCTGAAGAAGGAACGGCGCAGGATGACCTCGGTTTGCTCAATGATCGCCTCTCGATATTGGTGAATCTAAAGAAGATGATCCGCGAGGGTCCTAATTGGCCATTTCGCGATACCACCGCGGTGGCGCGAGCTGTCACGGCCGCGATGAGCCCACTGATCTACTTTGTCCTAATTGAAACAATCCGCATCTACATTGTGCCGCTGCTGGGCGAATGAACGCCGCAATGACCCATCGCGGTTGCTGCGGAGAACATTTTCGATTCCTATGGTTTCGATTACCAGCCGGGAGCTGCCGCAGATATCCTGAATAGATCTTCAGCTTGCTTGGCGAGCTCTTCTAGCGCGGCAGCATCCACTTGTTCAAATAAAAGGATTTGTTCCTCAGTGAGCTCCACTCCGAGTTCTGCGGCTGCCTCTTGGGGGTGACTTAGCAGCTTCTCGCGGAATTCTGCATTGATGACCGCTCTACCCACCAAACATTCCAGTTGTTTTTGTGATGCATGTTCTTCCATGTAGAAACCTCCAACGATTATTTTGAGATCAAGTTAGGGGTGGATGATGAAGCATGCCCAAATACTTTCTGTCCAGCAAGTCGGATGACATCTTCAATGCTTTGGATGAGCCCGTCGGCATGCAGGGCGATCTGCTGATGAAATGAATGTAAATGTTGCTCCAATTCGTTGCACCGAACCTTGGATGCATAAGCTTGCGCAGTTTGAACCTGCTTTAGAATGATTGAGAAATACGAGTCCAAGACTTCTACTCTTAAAAAGGCCTCTTGGACTAAGGATTGTAATTCATCCTGAGTTAGAAGCGTTTTGTCGCCTTGCAGGACATGATTGACGAAAAGGTTATGCCGGTGTGCATGCAGATCATTTTGCCAATCCTTATAGTGGTCCAGAAGGACCGCACCAATTACATAATGATCGATGGAAAGTAGGAGATTCTGTAAATCCAGCTGTTGGTTCGAGAGCGACCAAGCTGCGAGGCAACAGATCTTCAGTGGAGCGCCGAGTTGGGCGAGAAGTTGATAATGATCTTGACTGAAATCACGAAGACTTTCTTGAGGAGGTCGTGTGCTTGCAAAGATCGCATTTGTCCATTGTGCCAGGTATTTGCCGGCTTGATCCCAGAATTGCGGGAGATCCATCATAAGCTCACGATAGGGCTGGAATGCAAGATGGTAGAGTCGCGTGGCTAAAGAAACCGTTGTAACCGAGTCTGCAACTTGATTCTCACCGTCCACTTGATCGTCCACGAGTCGTAGAAACGCCAACCCCAAAACATTGCTCAGAGTTAGAGCCCGGATTACATCAGGTGAAAGGCCAAAGGAGTTACCCAGCCAACGAGGGAGAAACCACTCCAACGTCCAATTTGGTGCTGAGATTTTGTCCAGTATTGACTGTCCGGCGTCCGAAAGGGGTTGGTCAAGATCGTACAATGCGAGTCTGAAAGCCTCGCGCACCGCGATCACATCGGGATCGGAGAGAAAGGACGACCTCAAGTTGTTGATATCATGCATCAGGTTGAGTCCGGGTCTCAGTTTGGATCAGTAATGTTAATGAAACGAATTACTCCCAGCCATCATATTAGACTAATATAGTGCGTAAAGTCTATATAGTCAAACGAATCGATACATTGTGGGAGTTGCTATTAAGCTGAGAGAGATCAACAAAATTCGTTGTCAGGATGCCGAAGGTGCCCGGCGATTTTCAGGCCGGTGGGGGCGGATGCATCATGAGCACTCGTCCTGAGCTTGTCGAAGGATATCGAAGGACTGCCACACCCACAGTATCCTCTCGAAGCACTCCTGAAATGAAACGGAAGGAGCATTTTATTGAGGGACAATAAGGGGGATAAAGAAAGGACCAAATGGGGATTCTCAATCCACCTTGCCTATGCTACGGTAATTTTGCGTCTTCGAGAGCAGGCAGAGAATTTACTTTCGAAATGCCTTCATCCCATGTTTGACTCCTTCGCTGAATAATCTTCGAAACGCACAAACGCGCTATCGATAACAATGAATCAAAAATCTAATAAAAGGCAATGTGAAAATGGGCAACATATTATTAGTGATCGCGCCTTATTGGTATCAAGGCACATGGGTATTCGATGATGAATCTGTTGGTTTGGTAAGGGAGCCATTTGTTTCTGGTGTTCCTGAGATGATCGATGTGCTAGTTCAGGATATCCCCGATGCACGAAATGGTTTTCGACTGACCTTTTCCGCAACTCCCTTCCCGGGTTATCAAAAGGAGCTTACATGGGTGCGGGAGGAACATGGAGGCAACTGGTACAGCTCAGAAGACCCGCCTATGGAAGGCTGGCTGTGCCCAGCATTATTTGAATATTTTGATGAACCCCCAGAGAAGATCTATGTGAAAGCTGAACCGAAGCATAGGGAGAGCTAGGTGATTCTATTCAGTTGTGAATCGAAACGGGTTAATACCCATTACATAAATTGAAGCATTTCGGTAATTCTTAGCTTTTGGTCGTTTAAACCACGAGGGTGAATGACTTCTATCAAAAGTGAACTGGGTGATAGAAATGGATGAATCCGCAGAACGCCTTCCTTCAAATCTGTATGAATGCCTTAAGCTGTTGGAAGATAT
>CP070708.1:1486034-1498799 GCA_020350285.1 Anaerolineaceae bacterium | reverse complement strand
CAGAGCCAGCCTCGAGTCTTTCAACAATCCTTACTCGCCCCTTTTCCCCAATGGGGAAGAAAACCCGCATGAATTTATCGTAGTACTTAGAAAGCCTATCGTATGTCTGCGTTGTCCATATCTTTGGTTGGGAGCTGTCACTCATGCGAATATTTTCCAAAAGGAATTCATATCTATAGAGGGCTATATACTTGATTTCTTAACCTGACCTTATACAAGAGTGGGAAGCCTCATCACGACTTTGAGCTGGGCCGATCTGGTCATCGTCCTGCTACACAGCGGTTATTCAAGGACTCGCCCCTCAGCGTCAGTCCGCAAGAGAATTGCGTCGTAGGAGCGGCCGCCAACGAGTTGGATCAGTCCAGCAAGGATGAAACCGCCATCCTCGAGTTCTGCCAGAGCCATGCCGCCGTAAACAACCTGCTGATCAAGCAGGGATCGCCTCCACAGAACATTGCCATCTTCGTTGACGCGGCTGAGCAGCATCCCGTTCCCGATCGCACCGAGCAGATACGTTCCATCCCGCAGGCGAATCATTGAATGGGTGTAGTCGTCAAAAGCCGGTTCTCCGAAGGAGGTATTCCACTCCATCTCGCCGGTCGAAGCGCAACCGGCGAGCCACGTATCAGCTTGCCTTGAGCCACTGCTTATTGAGAAGCCAGACAGGAAAAAACCGCCATTGTCGGTTTGTTCGACCTGGGATGCGAACTGCCAGCCAGCGAGTTCGTAGTGATGTGCCCATTGAATGCTGCCATCGGCTCCGAGTTTCACCAGCTTGCCATCTTCCTCGACACTCACAACGAGAACAAGATCGCCTTCCGGAGTCTCGAGAGCATCCAGGACCAATTCCTCCGAGGGGTTTTCGACGGTGTACTCCCAGACCATCTCGCCATCCTGCGTTACACGAATGGCGTACTCATCCCTTCCTCCTCCGGTGGATTCGGTGAATCCGTAGATCAGCAGTTCCCCGTTCGACAGGGTGAGCATGCCGTACGGCCACTCCCTGCGCGCTCCGCCGTATGTCTTGAACCATTCCTCAGCGCCATCTTCCGTGATTTTAAGCAGGAAGAAGTCCCGATCGCCAGCACCATAAGAATCTGTTTCGCCAAGGATGTAGTACCCTCCATCCTCAGCCAGCACGACCGACTCCGCCTGTTCGTATCCTTCTCCACCCCAGGTTCGCTCCCAAAGAACAGAGCCATCGAGGGTCAATTTCATGATGAGGGCATCTCCCGAATATGGGGGGACATGCAGGTGATTCGTCGCGCCGATGGCGAGGATTTTCCCGTCCGGAGTGAGTGCAACGTCGAAGAACGCACCATAATCGGGACCCTCGAATGTTTTGATCCATGTGTTTGGAACTTCGGTAGGTGTTGCCGTAGGCGGCGGTGGGGGAGAGGATTGTTGTGCTCCACCTGACGCGCAGGCGGAGAGGAGCACAAGGCAGGCAATTGAGACAAGTGAGATATTGTGCCATTTCTCTTGCATTGCGGTTACTCCTGCCGACAAGCTCTCCTGCATCATACCGCCCAACGGCCTCGAGCTCATCTGCGGTGGGCTCCTTTTATTGAGGGGTGAGCGATGAAGCTGGGACGATGATCTAAACATTACACTGAACAACCGTGTAGCCGCCAGGAAGCATCATTCTAGCTCAAGTCACTTCCGCTTGACTCGGTCGAGTTTGTCAAGTTGCGTGAATTGTCGCGTGGATAATTCTTGTCTCAAAACTTGGTGTGAAGAACACTTCACTTGGTCTGACGTCTGATCCGTCAGAGCATCTACCGAAAGTATTTAAACACACTGTACACGGCAAGGAGAGTCCAGACAACGATACCGGCAAATCCCACTAGGCGCCCAAGAGTCGGCCAAGAAGATTCCCAAATCCACAGCCCCACCATGATAGGGAGAAACAACACCCAGACGATAATCTTTGGTATCGCAGGCAGCGCCTGAGCCCAGCTCCAGATCTCGTCCAGCCACTCCCGATTCACGACGAGTGCGATGACGAACCCAACCCACAACACAACGAAGATTAAGTTGGCGTAGATGGTCATGCTTCGCGAAATGATATCGTTCCGGGATAAAGTTTCCCTCATGGTTTCCCTCCCAAGCTTACAAGATCGCCAATCCCCACAGAAATGCGCCCGCCCCTTTATGAAGACAAACCCTTGGAAGGATAAAGCTCAATCAGCAACACGGCCATTATAGATCACGAATTGGAAGCAAGCTTTACCGCCAATATATTAAGCATAATGGCGACTAATGGGTCTGTGCTAAGCAGCGTTGCACTTCTCCATCATTAGCTTTTGCCTTATCCGCGGCGTCTGCTTCAGCGATTTGTTATACGTCTTATCCTCTTGATTTTTAGGCTAGCCCAATAGTCTCTTCTATTGATATATTTCGTAACTTAGAATACTCAATAGGATCGTGTGAACTAAACATAGTAATTTGGTTGCCGCGTTCTCGACGTAATTCTCGAATCTTTTGATAGTTTTTGCGGGAAATAGTTGTCGAGTTATTGGCCTAATGAGAACAGGAAAAGGATCTCGCGGTTTCTCAGAATCAATCTGCATATCACGGACATACGCATCACCACAATGAAATAACCATCCGTCCTTTATTTTAACAGCCACCCCACAGTGTCCCCGTGAGTGTCCCTCAAGAGGTACAAGGAATACGTTGTGCGTAGTTTTTTCAAGCACCCGTACGCAATCGAAACCAAACCACTTCTCCCCATGCGGTGAGTGGAAAATCTATTTTGTGTTTGACATTACATGCTTTTGGACATAGCCAATGCGATCTATCCAGGAAAGCTTCCGCGGGTTCTTCGCTGTTTCATACTCGACCTCTAAAACATGGACATCTGCCCATGGAAAATCCTGAACCCCTCCTGCATGATCGAGATGCAGATGAGTGAGAATAATTTGACGGACATCCTGTGGATTGAATCCCAACTTGGTGACCTGTTCGATTGCAGTTTCATTTATATCTCGGAGAATTCCATTCACTTTTAGAAATAGATCAACATGACGACTAGGGGAAGCATAGTCTTTCATTCCGAAACCAGTGTCTATCAATGTGAGACTATCTTCACCCTCAAGCAGCAAACAATGCGTAACTCCTGGATATGGAAGATTTGTATGGATAGTCCCACAGTTTAGATGATGGATCTTCATTTCTAGATTTATTTCTCAGATGAATAACGGGTTCGAGCTAAGCTGCCAGGGTTTGGGACACTCGAGATCAAATCGGCTCGCATCCCAAGGCAGCGACAATGAGTTGTTAGGCGATGCCTGATCCCGTGTGATCCATCCTTTTCGTCGATTTGAGTCTGCCTACTGTAATAGAAGCTTCAGGGCTAATACAAATAACCACTGCTGGGTGACAATTGCTGCAATGCGTTCGACTAGCCCTGCAAATTGAGATCCGGCTGTCGCGCCACCAATCCCACCCATGATAACGATAGCGCCAACTGTTATGAATGAATAAATATCAAACCCCGGGAACACTTCTGCTCGCCTCAACCACAAGCCTATCAACAACGTAGAGAGAATAGAAAGTGGAATAAGGCCACCAAATACTAAAATCTTGTGGACTTTTCCTGGAACAGTGGCCGGGGTGCCAGTAGCATCTTGGGGGAAGATTACAGTACCGAAGGTGACCAATCCCAGAGCTATGATCATCCAAGCTCCGATTCGACCTATCAATGCATTGTCTGCACTGTTACGGACGAAGCGGAATACTCCTATTCCAAACAAGACGTGCAGTAGAGCATAGGCTATCTGGATAACAACAAGTAGGGGTTTATTGGGCGCACCAGGCGTAAGCAGTTCACTGACCGAATCCGAAATGTGATTATATCCCGGTCTAAGTGCTCCACCGAGGAGGTACATGAAGATATAGATTATTGGGATGAGAGATCCACATATTAAGAGGAACTTCATAACCATTGGTGCTCCTAAGAGAATTAATGATATGCATCGCCTAACGCTCTCGAGCTGAGTGGCCGGGGATTTGATCGCTCGATATCAAATCACCGCGCATCCCTGGTCAGATGCGGCGAGTTGTTAGGCGGCCACCGATATCACATCTTTTAAATACTTTCTAATAATACCTTCGTCAGAACCTCTTTCTTTATCCTTCGGCGCCTTTTATGATCCTCGTCTGTCCTTCCCGAAAAAAGGGTTTTATGGGCTGGGATTACATCAGATACTTGTAGTAATGCACAAGCCCGAATACCCACCACCTTGGCAGCACCAAACACCGCGGCTGTCTCCATCTCGATACCCATGCAACCATAATGCTTCACATATTCCTCAAGGCGCAGGAATTGTCCAATTATGCTGTCAACTGAAATGATCGTTCCGCGATGCAATTGAATTGCCGCATGATGACAATGTTTCTTTGCAACGCATTCAACTATCTCAGTCAGAGTTGCGTCTGGTTCTGATGGCTGCAGATAGCGGTCGGTTGGAACCACCTCTGAAGTTAAGTACCGCGAGAATCCATCACCGCTTAGCGATTTATGTGCGATCATCAAATCACCGATTTTCATCGATTTTTCCAGACCCCCTGCAGATCCCGCGAAAATTAGCTTTTCACAGGGCGTACACCCAAGCGCTAGCACCACATCACCGGCAAGAGGAGCACCAATTCCGCTCCGAATGACACTAACACCGGAGCCCTGATACTCAAGCTGATACACCCGCCGATCAGCTATTACGGACACATTATCAACCTGGTCCTTGAATATCTCGACATTCCAGACCGGCATGAGGATCACTGTTGGTTGAATGTCTCTTGGATCACAACCCAGCCCAAGACGGACAATATCTTCAGGCTGGATATCAAAACGCTCCAGTTGAAAGTAGGATGGAATTCGGTTTCTCAAAATCAAAACTCCCTAAACACAATTTAGAAGGCTAGAACTGCTTGGTGGCCGCATGACGGCTGCGAGCTGAGGCGCCGGGGTCCTACTTATTTGAT
The DNA here is from genome assembly GCA_020350285.1 of Anaerolineaceae bacterium. Taxonomy (GTDB): domain Bacteria; phylum Chloroflexota; class Anaerolineae; order Anaerolineales; family E44-bin32; genus DUEZ01. The sequence continues at coordinate 1,493,813 of CP070708.1, read as the reverse complement.
TTGATTTTGCGCTGCATCCCCGGTCCGCTCCGGTGAGTTGTTAACTGGCTGTCGAACCAGCCTTCATTCGCGAGTACGTAATTGCATCGTTTGAGCAGATGATCCGGATTGTCGTTCCATGTGCTCTAAGAAGAGATCTAAGCTTCGGAGTCTGATTTCCCGCGATCATGCGCTCGATGACTTTCGGCGGGTTCATGACAAACCAGGGAAGTGGCTTTAGTGGGGGCGCGGGATCTGAATTCTGATAAAAGGGATATGTTGCATCTCCGGCGTGAAGCAACCAGCTATCCCCATCGGAGATCGCCACCCCGCAATGTCCTTTGGTGTGTCCAGGCAATGGGACAAAGCGCACGTCCGGATGTAGTATCTCGTCGATGCGAATACTATCAAGTCCAAACCAATCAGTCACCTCTCTCCTGTCATGGATGCGCCAATCAGGAGCGTGGCTCCAGTGGTCAGGCTCATAGAAACGGCCGAGAAGACCCTTGGGCTGCATGGCTGCATCATACTCCTCGGCAAATACATGAACCTGGGCACGAGGAAAATCAGGCAGCCCTCCGGTGTGATCACAATGAAGATGGGTGAGAACGATATGTTTGACATCTTGCTTGTCAAATCCAAGTTCTTCAATCCTATGAAGAGCCGTTTCCTCCAAACTTCTATCCATACCCAAAAGGGCGGTAAAGATGCGGATGAACGGTGTGGGATTGAGGACGTCCTTCACACCAAAGCCGGTGTCAACAAGAAGAAGTCCATCGTTGGTATCAGCCAAGAGACAGTAAAGGATGCTTTGTGTATTGCGCGGATAAAGAGGATTGAGCGTTCCGCAGTTTAGGTGATAGATCGCCATTTCGGTTTCTATCCAGACTTAGCCAGCTAACGGTTGGCTTCACCCGCTGGGCGGTTGTGAGAGCACCTTTGCCATAGAGTAAACCAGAATCCGCGTGGAACAGTAACAATCACGCGAGGTAGCACGGTCGGGTGCAAGCTGTGGTCAGGTGCGCTGCTTTGTTCTTTTGCTCCAAAATGTTAGAAGAATAACTCTTTTATTGGCAGTGTTAATAGTAATCTGTTCTTATTACCGGTTGAAATAGCTCAGTGTGATGCGCACAAACTGGGTCAGCATTGCAGGAGGCACAATCGGGCTCGGTCATTTCCGGACAGCGTTTACGGGCAAAGAAAAGGTAGCTGTTCACTGTTCTCATAGACCGACCGGACAGTTCCGGGAGTTGTTCGGTAGCACGGTAAGAAGCATAGCGCACGGCCCATTCGTCTTGTTCTGAAATCAGTCTCCTGTCCTCTAATAATTTGTGCAATTCTTCATCCAGTACGTCAATCAATCCCATTCTTAAACAAGACCGCATGAGGTGATAATCCATCACGGGGTACAAAGGCTCATCCGCTCCGAGCTCAAAGTACCTCTCCGGGCGATCCAGAAGTTCCTCAGCCAACAATAGACTCTTCTTCCGTAAGGGATCTTCACAATATCCGCCTACATGATCCAGCATTACCAGAAGCGTCTTTAGCGGTTGACCAGATTCGGAAGCAGTACTCAAGATGCTCTGGGGAGTCCAGCCCAATTCCAGCATTGTTCTTCCATAACGATGAGCAGCGTCCAAGTGCAGTTCCACAGCCGGCATGACATCGTTTCCATCATCCGATCGGAAAAGCTCCAGCATTTCGTTCAGCGTTTGGTTTGCTTGTCTTTCGGGGGAGAAAAAAGCTGGGTCGGTATCGATCCTTCTGTTGTACGCATGGAACAGGTAGAACGACCCTTTGAGTTCTTCTCCGCCGATAGTGTCAATAAGTGGTTGATGGTATCGATCATCTTGGATTGTCCAAAAACTGAATTGCTGCAGTGTCGTGACGAAAAAGAATTCGATGGTCATGGGATGGGTCAATGGGGGAAGAGAGGGGCTAACATAGTCAAATGGTTTCTCATTGCCAAGTCCAGAGATCAGATCTGCAAAGCGATGTAATTGTTCTTGGTTTACTACAACACGATTGTCGGTTCCGAATTCTGTCGGTTTTGGTTGTTGGAAAGGCTTTTGCAGGTCAAATCCTAAGGTCATTTCAGCACCTCCTTTTTGTCTTCTGATGAGTAAGATTGCCCCCTTTCTTCCAAGTATTAATACCGCCCCGAGGCTTGCTCTTCAGGCCAATACGCATCAACGATCACCTCAACTGAGATGCGATATTCGCGTTCTTCCTTTATCTCAACTTCCGATATTACTTATCTTTTCTTTCGCGTACCTAACGGCCTCGAGCTGAGCGGCGCCGCAACGCTACCCCCATTCCGTTTTCACGCCTCGCGCGGGGTCCGCCGCGAAGCGCCCTGGTGTTCTTCTAGGGCTCCAGCGAGTTGTTAGGCAGAGCCAGTTCCCTACGGCGCGTCCAACTCTAAAACCATGTGAATGTCTTCAGGCTCGAGTTCATACAATTCGGGTAGTGGTTCCTCAACAAGGTCGAAACCAAAGGACTGATAGAAACCTACTGCAGATTCCGAGGGTGTGGCAGAGATGTAAGCGCGCTTTAAACCTTGCGCTCGTGCATGCTGAAGAAGCTGGCGAGTGATTGCAGAAGCGATACCCATTCTCCGCCAGGCTGCGCTGACATGCAGATAAGCGAGCTGGGCCATCCCAGGTCGGATGTTGGGAGTGAGAATTCCAATGCCAACCAGCATTTCGTTATCAAAGGCGCCGATCGCCACTGCATTCCTTGCCAGGTGACTTCTACAGAATTCGATCTGCCGCGCAATCGAGTGCTCACCCTCCCCGTCTTGAACGAAGTTGGGCACATCCCAGTCAACATCCTTCTCAACCAGCTTGCCACCGGCAACCTCGAATCCGACGCGGATACTCTCTGTTCGATCGATTTCCGACAGTCTTGTGAGCTGAGTTTCTTCCAGGTTCCTGTATGAAATCATCTCTGGAATTCCGGTTCCTTCAATACAAGGATACTCTGCCTAACAGGGGCTGCAGGCGCCCAGCGGCTTTGAAATGTAATAATCTACGCTCAAAACCATTGAACTTGACTCAACCTCGTGACCTAGCTTAATCACCTCTCGACTATATTTCACAATAACGATTCTCTGACTTTACGCGGAGTTTACCCTCCAGCGAAAGCCAGGTCGCCTGCAAGCAGGATTGTTAATGATAGTTATATTTGTCGCGCTGAATCGCGATAGAGAAAGCGTACTTTCGCTATTACGTTCTGCAAGATCAACAGTTATTTGCCTTATAGGATTAGCAGATTCGCGGTTTTTTCGATTTAGCCTTCTAGAATGTCACTGTTCTGTCCTCACTCCTTGGACAGCAAGCCGTGACCACGTTCAATATACTCCTTGAGATCCTGGGCAAAACGTGCCGCCGGGGCGCCATCGGTAATGTCGTGGTCAAAAGTAGCAGTAATCGAGAGATGTTCACGGGCCTCGATACGGTCGTCAACAACACCGGGCTTTCTGGTGATGCCACCTATGGAAATACATAAGGAGCAGTGCTGGTAAGGGATGATGTGACCGCCACCCGCACCGAACATTCCCATAGAAGTAACTATTATGTTGAATCCTTGGTTAACAATCTTGTTTGGATTGGTAAACATGGAGGAAAAGAAGATCGCTCGCAAGAACCTAGGCAACTTAACAAATTTCTTCATGGGTTCGATCTGCTTCTTAAATCCTTCTGTCGCATAGCTGTGAATCTCGTCGTGTATCTCGTTAATGTTTTTCCTGTTCGCCTGACGGATAACAAGCCCCAAAGGTTGACTTTGACCATCGATCTCCTTTTCTACATTGCAGGAAACATGCATGTCATCGAAGATCGCAAGTTTCCTCGACGCGAATCTGAGCGCTGCAATACGTTTATTGGTCATGGCAACGTCAGCTACACATTTGATGATGAAAGCTGTTATAGAAGGGGCAGCTGCTCCTTCAATCTTTTTTTTCTCCCGATACTTTAATACATCATTGACATCAGCCTCGAAGAGGATATGAATCATATGCTTCCGTTCTGCCGGGACCATGACGTCAATCACAAATTCGCGAACACGTGGGAAGTGGACGATTTGATAGCCATCCTTTTGTGTTTTACCAGCCATTTGCCATTCCTCCCTTTTCAAGTACTAGACAGACCAATCTCACATTAATTCAACTTTTGCCCAGGTGCAATGTATTGGGTTATTGTGGTGACTACATTTGAGCGGCATAACGGCTGCGAGGTGAGCGGCCGGGGATCGCTCCCTCACTTGCCTTCTTAGGGCCCCGGAAATGGATCATTATCTAATTCAGCCGCTGAATTCCCGGTCCACTCCAGTGAGTTGTTGGGCGGCGTTTTCCTACGGTCCCACACTGAGCCATTCATTAGAATAGGTTTTCGCCGGGGAGCTTCGATGCCTGCCTGATCCAGTTTGCCACGAGCTCCTCGTCAATTTGGTCGTCCTCATGGATATGGAAGTAGCGTACATTCTGATGTTTGGAATAAACTGGCGGGAGTGGACGGAGCGACGCGCCGTTGAGGAATGTCACCTTGATGTACTTCGTGAAGCAATGGAAGGATAAGAACCAGCCAGAGCCCTCGATGCCATAAAAGGGTGAATTCCACCTAACAGCTTTGCGCACATTAGGAACGGTGCGCACGATGAGTGTGTCGAGGCGGCGCCCAACGTCACTTTTCCAGCCTGGCATAGCCGCGATGTAAGCCTGGACAGGGGCGTCGCCATCGGCCTTCGCAATCTGAGGGTTGCCACCTGAGAGGAGGACAGGCTTCTTGGTGGATGCCTTCGTGGACCTGGGCACCTTCACGGCGGGTTGTTTGGGTTTCTTCGTCATGATCTCATCCCCGTATTAAGGGTATTTCTGGGCGGCGATGTGCCGCCCAACGGCCTCGAGCTGAGCGGTCCCGCAAGACTAGCCCTTTCAATTATCGCGCCTCGCGCGGGGTCCGCTGCGAAGCGCCGTTCGTCCCGCGAGTGGAGCGAGACGGGATCCTGGTGTTCTTCCAGGGCTCCAGTGAGTTGTTAGGCTGCTTCAGGTGAGGGTCGCTATCTTTATGAAGCATAAATGGGCTGGCGCGGTGTCGGATCATCCCGAAGGAAATGAATTTGATGGTGGGCGAACTTCTAGACCCCAGAACCGATGACCTTCTGGTTCCAATGGATCGCCCACGTCCACTCGCCCCTCCCAAAGTGATGCGAATCCGTCCCATGACGCTGTCATCTCCCTCCCGCGATAAGGATCGTGGTAGTAGATCAATTCCTGATCGAGATCCACTCCATAGATCACGACAAAGTGACCTAAACTTTCAGTGGTCGCGTCCCACAAGATATCGGCGATGATGGGATAGCCTTTAGACACGACCGCGAACACTTCGGGAAGTGTCCAATTCTCATGCGATCGCACATCTAGGCCATACTCGTATAAAAACCCGTCAAGCACATAAGGAGAGGTGCATACCGTGTTGATGTAACAATCTGGATCAAAGGCTCCTGGGCTTGGCATCGCGCGCAGCTTGTTGATGACGGCTTCCAGTGAATCCTCCAGCCCGTAGAAGTCCAGCACCATCATCGCAGATGCCGGTCCACAAGCGTTTGCCACAGCTGTGTCGTAGATCTGTGAGTAGTAGGACTTCTCCATCGGCAGGATCACCGGAAACTCAGCAAGCATCGCGACCGACTCAGGAAGTTCATAGTTTCCCGTCCGTCTAAGTGATTGCACGAGGGCAGAGTATTCTTCCTGAATCTCTTTAGGCAATTCTGTGTCCTCATACATGTAGCCCATGTCCGGTCCTGTAATCTGCCGCAGCTGGCTGGTTACCCTCAGCTCCTCATTCCTTATGCCGTAGGTCACGATCTTGTCCTTGCCCTGGTAGACAAGAAGATAGCCGGCCGTCGGCTGACCCAGGATTGGCACTTCCTCGAGCTTTACGAGCATGTCTCCTGCCGGCATTCCCCGCGGTCCGATCCATTTGTCCTCAAACACTGTCTTATACTCAAAGATGATTTCGTACAGATCTTTGGTAAGCACGATAGCTTTATGCGGAAGCTCTCCTTCCATCTCGATCCATTCGAGTTCCTCCAGGGACCACCCTTCAGGTATCTCGAATGCGAACTGATACTCCTCATTAAGGTAGACGTTCATTGGGATCTCTGAAGGAACTGGACTCGACGATTCCCCTGGTGTCGCTGAGGGAATTGGAGAAGGGCTATCCGCCGGTGGGTTGGCGGTTGGACTCACGGGGGTAGGCTCCAGCGTAGGGGATAGCTCACACCCGACCGTCATCGTTATCACTAGACCTGTCGCGATAACAACTGAGATTCTGTTTGTGTTCATGATGCTTTGGCCTCGATCAGCTTAACAGATTCTAGTGATCAAATGGGATGCAAAAACCGTTTATCGGATGGCGCATGATACGGTAGGCTATTGCGCGCTTTGCATGAACCCAAATGCACTGTTTTACTACCCTGCTGTGATAAGCTGCCTAACGGCTTCGAGCTGAGGTGCCTGGGTATTCTCCATCTCTTACTCTCCACAGTATCAAATCTACTCCGCCATTAGCACATCGCGGCGCATCCCCGCCTTGTCCTGAGCGTAGCCGAAGGGGTCGCCTCCTGCGAGTGGTTAGGGGGAAGCCCACTGTCAAAAAAGGACTTCCAGGCGAATCACTCCCCACAGGATATGCCAGTACGTGTAGTAGATTAACCGGAACGAGTACATTGATACAAAATCGAAGCGCTTGAAAATATATAACTGAAGGAAGGCTATAGCGAATACGTGTATCCAACTGTATACGGCACCCCATGTGAAGGCCTTTCCTTCGAATAACACTTGGAAACTAGGCTCAAGGACTGCTACGAGCAGAATGCCAAGCCAGACAACTTGTTCACTTCCAAGCCATCTACCAAGTGGGTTCAGAATAATGAACAACAGCATTAAGGGCAATGCGTGGAAAATGATCTCGGCGACGAAACCTACTGCAGGATAGAACAGCAGCGCTTGGGGTACAGGAACATTCATATCCTCGGGGTAACGAATGATAAAGTCCGCTATCACAATCGCTATGGCCAGCATGGTTGCAAAAGCAGCTGACATTAATACACCACGGATGGTCCCCTTGCCCATGAAGAGCACAAAATTGTACCTAGCCTGTAGTTGCCATAAAGCTATCGCGCCAATTATGGATGCTAATATGGTCACGATTATCGGGTTCATCTCGCCGAAGAACCGACGAAAATAAGCATCAGATGAGGGAAGTAAAATGACAATAAAGATTAGCGCTATCAAGGAGAGTAATAAATAGGCGGCGTATTGCAAAGTTCGATCTAAATTTAGTTCTGCATATTCCATCGCAGTAAATTTCTCTCTCTTTAAAGTTGTAAAGGACCTTCCGCCTGACAGCTTTGAGCTGAGCGGTCCATTCTCAAGTTCGATAATACATCAAGTCTTGCACAAGCTCGGCAGAATCTCTGGTTCGCTCCAGGGAGACGTTATGCGGTAAGAATGAAGATGTGGGAAACATCGGCTCATTTCTACTTTTACCCCGCCTCACCAAATTCACTTGTAGGAACCATCGCAATCAAGAAAGAAGTCGCGTAGTGAATTCCTTCTTATCCTCATCGCATATCTGCTGAATGATGTTTCGACCCGACATCGCCACGATCGGCAAACCTCCCCCTGGCTCGACCCACTGCCCAGTCATATAAAAGTCATTTAAACCGGGTAAGGTGTTGCGCATCCCAATGATCTTCAGGGGTAAAGTCTCTTTCGTCAGAAGCCAACCAGAAATC
>CP070708.1:1433562-1485934 GCA_020350285.1 Anaerolineaceae bacterium | reverse complement strand
AGGCACCCGCACCGAGGTCAAGAATCTCAATTCCTTCCGAGCCATGGTTAAAGCCCTCACCTACGAGATCGAGCGTCAGGATCAGATCCTCACAGGAGGCGGTGAGGTACAGCAGGAGACCGTCGGTTGGGATGAAGCACGCAATGTCACTGTATCACAACGAGGTAAGGAGGAAGCTCACGACTATCGCTACTTCCCCGAGCCCGACCTTCCCCCACTACAAATCGAACCTACGTGGGTCGATCAGTTAAGGATTGAGCTACCAGAGCTGCCGGGTGAGAAACAGGCACGCTTCGTGAGCGAATACCATCTGACCCCTTATGCCTCTGGTTTGTTGGTTGAGGAACACCCGGTCGCAGATTATTTCGAATCTGCGGTCGCTCATGACCCTGGGATTTCGCCGACGAAGATCGCCAATTGGCTTACCGGAGAATACTTCAGTTTGCTCAATCTGGCCGGGATCGAGATCCAAAAGTCTAAAGTATCTCATCAAGACTTTGCTGAACTGGTAGCGATGGTGGAGAGAGGGGATATCAACGCCACGATTGGGAAAGAAGTTTTGGAAGAGATCTTCGAAACCGGTGGCTCACCGGTTGACATCGTCGATGCCAGGGGATTAGCGCAACTCAATGACCCACAAGCGATCTCGGAGCTTGTGAATCAAGTGTTAGCAGAGAATCCACAACAAGTTGAGCAGTACCTTGGGGGCAAGACAACCCTCTCGCAATGGCTGTTCGGCCAGGTGATGCGTGCTACTGGCGGTAGAGCCAACCCTGCGCTGGTACGCACCCATCTTGATCAAGCCCTTAAAAACCTAGAGGAGAGTTGCAGGTCTGAAGAGTGAGACTCGTCACTTGACGCTCTTTGATTACAACAGTATGGTGCATCTGAAAAGACAAATATGATGCTGCCGCTTACCTGCACAGATCAACCTGGGTTGCTTGATGGCTTCAAAAATTCAGACATCTATGTGGACTTGACTCGGGTTTTTCTTTCCTATTTGCAATCGTTGAATCATCTAAGACGATCACGAGGTACTTCGGTAGCCTTGTAAGGAGGCAGTAGGATCTTCTTTGGGTTTAACACACCCCCAATGGTCTCATGATCTAAGGGGTCTACTTTTGGGGCCCACCTATGTCTTGGTTAACAACCACCGGTTTTAGATTGAGCGGTACGCAGGTTGGATGGATAAAAAGTATTTTCTCTGTTATGTTGCTGGTGTTCTCCTTTGAATCTGACATACCCCCTGTCAGCGCCCTGATGACCCCACGCCAAGGATCTCGCCCATGCGGATATCGATAAGTGAAATTAACCAACTGATTTCCCAAGAGATGGCCGGAGATGGTTCATTGATTGCTGTGCTCGAGGAAATTCAACAGCGCTACCGCTACCTACCGCGTGAGGCACTGATCTTGGCTAGTGAACGGTTGGATGTACCACTGTCACAGGCTTACGCCGTCGCCACCTTCTACAATGCCTTCAGTCTCAAGCCGAAAGGAAAGCATTGCTTACAAGTGTGTATGGGGACAGCCTGTCACGTGCGCGGCAGTCCACAAGTTCTGAACCGAATTGAAACCACGCTCGGGATAGCGGCAGGCGAAACGACTCCTGATATGTTGTTCACTTTGGAGACAGTCAATTGTTTGGGGGCATGTGCACTGGGACCCATCGTCGTGACGGATAGTGAGTATTCTGGACAGATGACCGTGCAAAAGTCGGACATGCTCTTGAAGCGAATTATGAGGGCAGAGGAAGCGAAAAAGGATGGATAGGATCAACTCGGCTACCGACTTTGACAAGTTGCGCACTAGGTTGAAAAGTGATTACGCCCCTGATCATCCTTGGATCACCGTATGTGGTGGCACGGGGTGCCGTGTATATGGAAGCGAAAAAGTATGGAACGCGTTTCAAGACGAGATCGTAAACAAGAACTTGAAAGCCACGCTCACGTACGATCTGAAGATGACCGGCTGTCATGGATTTTGTGAGAAAGGACCCTTGGTTGTCATCCGCCCCATGGGAATTATGTATACCCATGTACAAGTTGGAGATGTGCCCGAGATCGTTGCTGAGCTGGCGAATGGCAGAACTGTTGAGCGTCTACTGTATAGCGACCCCAACACCGATGAAATAATCGAGCACGAGCACGACGTGCCATTTTACAAACATCAACAACGTCTGATTCTCAATCTCAATGGGATTCTCGATCCTTTTCGGATTGATGAATACATCGCTCTGGGTGGCTACACTTCGCTTGAAAACATTCTTGCCTCTATGTCACCTGAACAGGTCATCGCTGAGATCAAAGCCTCCGGTCTGCGTGGACGAGGTGGTGCTGGCTACCCCACCGGCTTAAAGTGGGAAGATTGTCGTAAACAGCCGGGTGAGATCAAGTATGTAATCTGCAATGCGGACGAGGGGGACCCCGGCGCCTACATGGATCGTTCGATTATGGAAGGTAATCCCCACCGCGTTCTGGAAGGCATGATCATCGGGGCGTATGCCATCGGTGCATCTCAGGGCTACGTTTACATACGCAACGAGTATCCACTTGCGGTTAAACACCTGCGTCAGGCGATCACGCAAGCGCAAGAGTATGGCTTCCTTGGAACAAACATCCTTGGCTCTGGGTTTGACTTCAACGTGAACATAAAACTCGGCAGTGGAGCGTTCGTTTGCGGTGAAGAGACTGCACTGATGGCCTCCATAGAAGGACGCGTTGGCGAACCGCGCCCTCGTCCCCCTTACCCATCTACGTCAGGTTTATGGGGAAAACCAACCAATATCAACAATGTCAAGAGTTGGGCTTCGGTACCCATCATCATCGAGAAAGGGGCAGATTGGTATGCCAATATTGGAACTGAAACCAGCAAGGGCACAATGATCTTTTCGGTCGTTGGCAACATCAACAACACCGGGCTGGTTGAAGTACCAATGGGTATCTCTCTACGCGAATTGATATTTGAGATTTGCGGCGGTATTCCGAACGGCAACGCGTTCAAAGCAGCTCAGACCGGTGGACCATCTGGTGGATGCATCCCCGCCCAACATTTAGATACACCCATTGACTATGAGTCTCTAACCGCTCTGGGAGCCATCATGGGCTCCGGCGGGTTGGTCATTGCCGATGAGGACGCCTGTATGGTGGACTTTGCCCGCTATTTCATGAAATTCACCCAGGATGAATCCTGCGGAAAGTGTGTCCCTTGCCGCATCGGCACAAAGGCCATGCTCGAAACATTGGAAAGGATCTGCGCTGGCGAAGGTCAACTGAGCGATATCGATTATCTCTTAGAGTTGGGTGAAGAGGTAAAACGCTCCTCTTTGTGCAATCTGGGACAGACCGCTCCCAATCCGGTGCTTTCGACCATCCAGTATTTCCGCGATGAATATGAAGCCCACATCGTCGATATGACCTGCCCGGCTAAGGTTTGCAAGGCGCTGATCACCTACTCGGTTATCGCAGAGAACTGCACGGGCTGCATGGTTTGCCTGCGTAATTGCCCGAGCGACGCCATTACCGGTGCCAAGCAGGAAGTGCATGTAATCGACGCCGGGTTGTGTACACGCTGTGGGATGTGCATGAGCGTATGTAAATTCGATGCGATCCTCATTTCCTAGAAATAGGACACCAAACGCCGTGGGTGAGGTGGAAATGATCCGATTGACAATTGATGAAAGGCCCATCGAAGTTCCTGACGGGCGGACGATATTAGAAGCTTGCCGTGAGCACGGCATCCACGTGCCAACCTTCTGTTACCATCCGGCTCTCGAACCCTATGGTGCCTGCCGATTGTGCATGGTCGAATTATCCCAACCAGCACGCCCGCCACGTCTGGTAGCAGCCTGCACCTATCCTTGCGAGCAGGGAGCTGTTGTGACAACAGATTCCGAGTCCGTACGACGCAGTCGGCGCATGTCCGTTGAACTGCTCTTGGCGGGGGCATTCAACGATCCAGAATTGCTCGCACTGGCAGAGGAATTGGGTTTAGAAGAAGTACGTTTCAAGTTACCCGAGGAAGACGCTTGTGTGCTATGCGGCCTCTGCGTGCGCGCCTGCAACGAGATCGTCGGAGTCAGAGCGATCAGCTTGACCCATCGAGGGATCTCAAAAGAGATCAGTCCACCGTTTCGGATCGTGTCGCCTACATGCATCGGTTGCGGCACATGTGTTCTGATATGCCCGACCGGAGCATTTAAGCTGAGCGACGTTACACGCTTTCGGAGCGTCCATCTCGTAGACTCTGAGTACGATCGTGTGTATTGCCAGGTATGCGATGACTTAGATCTAAAACCCAGTTGGGCCCAAGATCTCGAAGTGTTGTCATCAAAACATGCCACCTACACTATCGATCAAGAGGAAAACTGATTAATCGTCCAATAGGACCATTGGCAAGGTAAGCGATTTGACCCACATGAAGACAAGGTTATTGGATGGCTGAAGAATTAATTTCGCACATTGACACTCGAGAAAAGAAGCCTGCGGCGCGTACTGGGATTGTTATTTGTGAATGTGGCGACAAAATTGCCAGTGTCTTAGACACCGATCTCCTACGTGAGAGAAGCGCCTCACTGCCCGGTGTCGTCTATACAATGAGCGAACCCTACCCGTGTAATATCGATGGCCGATCTCGTATTCGTCAAGCAATTATCGACCACAAACTGGAACGTGTGCTGATCGCAGGATGCGCTCCCCGTCTGGTGGAACATCTATTCCAACAAACAATGGAGGAGGCTGGCCCGGCAGGGCGTTACTTGAGCGTAGTTGACGTCCGCGAGCACTGCGCTTACGTCCACGCAAGCAACCCTGTTGCCGCAATGGAGAAAGCTACAAATTTGATCGAAATGGGTGTGGCGCGTTTGACTGAAATTAGACCAGCTCAAACTTTCTCCAGCGATGTTGTCAAGTCGGCCATGGTGATTGGCAGCGATTTGGGTGCTTTGACCGTAGCCCTCGCATTGGCCGATGGCGATATCGACGTGACGCTGATCGAAAGGGAAAGCCAATTAGGTGGAACGATATACATGCTACAAGAGGGCGCCAAGGACTTGATCGCCGAGAACCTCGATATAGTCTCAAAGCACCCTCAGATCCAAACCTTGTTGAACACCCGCGTAACGGAAGTGACCGGGCAGCCCGGGAATTACCAAGTGCACCTCATACAGGATGATCAGAACTTTGAACTTAATGTTGGTGCAATCATCCTGGCAACCGGTGTGCGGCCTAAAAGTCTGGATCCCAATTCCTGGTATGACCACTCGCTTGTAGTCTCACAAATCCAGTTTGCACACGAGCTTGAAGAAGCAATCAATGCCCATGACGAATTGGCATTGCACGACGTGGTGATGATCTTTCGAACAGAAGACGCTGAGGGCAGAGAATGCTCTCCCCTATGCTGTACAGCCGGCATACGTCAAGCCATACGTACCAAGCAGCTCAACCCTGACATCAATGTCACGATACTCTTTCGCGATCTTTATTTGGGTGAGGCTGGTGGTCCGGGTGAGAATCTGCTGCTGCAAGCCAAAGGTTTGGGCGTTAATTTCTTCCGCTATCATAAGCATCACCCTCCTGTAATTGGCAAGAATATCGTAGAGGTGGCCGATCCATTGACCGACCAACCTTTACGGATACCTTGCGACCGTGTGGTCTTAACCATGCCCTTGGTGCATCAAGAAGATGCCATTGCGTTAGCGGCGATGTTACATCTGCCTCAAGACAAGAGGGGATTTATACTCGAGAGGCGAATACGTCTTCGACCAGGCGATTATGTTGACGATGGCATTTATGTGGTAGGTGGAGCACATTATCCAACCGACACAGCGGAAACATTGCTTCAAGCCCATATAGCCGCTGCGCGCGCACTTCGCTTTCTAGGGAGGGACTCACTCACCTCCACGGGGCTCCTAGCCGAGGTCGATGAATCTTTATGCACAGGATGCGGGAACTGCTCTCAAATTTGTCCAACCTTCGCCATCACGCTTGAGAAGCGTGATGGTTTGTTATCCCTGGCCACCGTGGATTTGCTCCGCTGCATAGGCTGTGGTAATTGTGTCGTTGTTTGTCCAGTCAAGGCTATTTCACTTCCGGGTTATGGTGATCCCGCAATCCTGGCACAAATCAGTGCCGCTTTAAGTTCGCCTGGATTGGAAAAACCCAAGGGAGTTGACCAGCCCGTTCCGAAGATCGTGGTGCTTGCATGTGAGTGGAGCGCATATGCTGCGGCCGATATAGCCGGTGCAAGGCGAATGTCCTACCCTGCTGACGTACGTATCATTCGCATGAATTGCTCGGCCCGATTCGACCCCAATCATGCATTATGGGCGTTCCTCAATGGAGCAGATGGTGTGCTTGTGGGTATTTGTCACAAGGGGGAATGTCATTACGGCAATGGAAACCTTTACGCAGAAGAGCGCGTGACAAAACTAAAAAAACAACTCGCTGAACATGGTGTCGATCCACGTCGCCTACGTTTAGAATTCTTTACGGCCGACGACGGTCTTGCATTCGCGAATTTGATGAAAATTTTCAGCAGTTTGATGAGAAAGTAAATGAACCAAGAATTTTCCCGGACCACCTTATACCGTGATTTTCTGGCATAACGACGACAACAAATGGAGGAAAGAGGTCAGGATGTCAAAACGATTGGAATTGGAGATTTGGTCGCAAGACAACTGCGCCGGATGCGGCTTATGTGTCGCGGCCTGCTCAAAGCAAGTCTTGTATTGGAATGGCGGCAATCACCCCCTCCTAGAAGAGCGCAGCAAGACCGTCGGCTACACTCAAGGAACCCTCGACAGTTGTACTTTTTGTCAAGTGTTCTGCGAGGATGTCTGCCCACGACTAGAGCGTTGGTCCCCCCTTGAACCCCAGAAAATCTTAGCGGCGCGAGCCCATGGCCCAGTTAAATCGGGAGCGCCCAATGACGTGATCCGAAGCATCCTTACCGCCGGGCGCAGCGCAGGTTTATTAGACGGTGTGGTGATGCTCGATCTTGATCCATGGGATCTCAAACCCATCGCACGCGTTGTTTCAACTGTTGAGGAGATTGTGGAAAGTGTGGGACCTCAATACCTTTGGGCTCCCATCTTCGATGTTCTCAATACTGCAATCTACGATCGGGCTATGGAAAATATCGCCGTGGTGGGCACGCCTTGCGCAGCGCAAGCCGTCCGGAGAATCAAAGCCTCCCCGAAAGTCTTTCTGCAAAAATATCAAGAGGCTATCCGCCTGAGCATCGCCGTTTTCTGTACCGGGATCTACCGACCAGAATTGATCGATGAGATCTTGGTCAAGCAGATGGGAATCTCGCGTCAACAGGTCAAGCGGTTGGAGGTCTCTGCCGATCGCGAGCAGCTGCGCGCGCTGTTATGGGACGGTGAGGAGCACACGCTTCCTCGCCAACTTGTCGAAAGCTATACCCTCACCGGGTGTGGTAGCTGCGATGATTACCTAGGCGAGTCAGCGGACTTGGCTATTGGTACTCTGGGCGCGCCGGAGGGCTCCTCCACGGTCATCATTCGCACTCACGTTGGCGAGGTTTTCGCCCGCAACGCCGTTCAGATGAATCTCTTGGCAACTAGTCTCGACGTGGATACAGACATCCTTGAAGTCGCTGCTGGCGAAAAGGATCGACGCGAGCGAGCTCAGGCTTTTAAGGACCTGCAGATCTTAATGCTTGACGCCCTAGCTGATCCCGCCCAACGCGGTGAGGCCATTAAGCAATTCGTACGGTTATATCGGACGCCTACCAGATCTACAGCACCCGAGAGATCCCGTAACAGCTGTACGGGATGCTGAACATTCACGGACAGATGAGCCTTACAAAAATGGTTTTCTGAGAGGGACAACCATGACAGTGATAAATGCAAAAGCTAAGGATCTCAAAACGATAAGTAACAAACTAAAAGAGAACTTGAATGAAGAACCGATCGAGGTTACAAACGCAAGCCATCTCCATGGATTGGTTGCTGGGTTAAAGCACGGTGAAGTCATCATCCAGGGCAATGCCGGAGATTACTTCGGTGTTTTGAACGCCGGCGCTACGATAAGGGTCACTGGAGACTCTGGTAACTACACAGCAGACAACATGACTTCCGGCACGATTATCGTGGATGGTAACGCTGGCTATGGTGCTGGTCAGTATTGTTATGATGGCTCGGTAATTATCTACGGTGATGCAGGCGATTTCACGGCGACCATGAACAAGGGAGCCGTGATCATTGTCGCAGGCAACGTGGGAGATGAAACTGGTACCTATATGTTAGACGGTGACTTGGTTGTTGTTGGCGATGCGGGTGAGAATTTTGCAAATTTCTTGATCCGTGGCAATGTTTATATTGGGGGGAAATGGAAAAGCCTCGGCCACAACACTCGCGTTGAAGAATTGACCCAAGGCGATATCGAAAAACTCTCTGGCTACTTCCAAACCTATGACATTAAAGCCGATCCGACTAAGTTCACGAAGATCGTGGCTGCGTCGGAGAAGCCGTTCTACAAATAGGAGGATAGAATGACTGTAGTTGGCGCATTTTGTGTCAGTGTAAATCGAGAGGTTTGTATCAACTCACGCATGCCGGGGAAATGTGCAACCTGCGCTGAAATCTGCCCACATGGTGTTTACGCCCTCGATGCCTATACAGGTGAGATGCGGATCAGAAACTATAACGCCTGTGTCGGTTGCCGAATCTGTGCCGAATTTTGTCCGGAGGACGCGATTCGCATCAATCCGGCTGAGTCAGAGTACATCGCACGCTATCCATGGACATTGGCGACAATTGAAGAGATCCATTACAAAGCCCAAACTGGTGAATATCTGTTGCGCGGGTTTGGAACCCAGCAACCGACACCCCATTTCGATACCATCACGGTGGTTCCCAGCCAGATCGCTAGTCCAGAGCCCCGGGACAAATATCGTGAAGCGTGTGATTTAGAAGTTGTGATCGGTGAGGGCACATGCGAGAAACCCCTCCACCTAAAACTACCTTTTGTATGGCCGGCAATGTCATTCGGCGCATTGAGTAAAGAAGCTAAGATGGCCTTGGCTATCGGCGCGGCTCAAACTGGGATAGCAACCAACACCGGTGAAGGTGGTCTTGTCGATGAAGAGATGTGGCTATCTCGTGGATATATTGATGAGGATTTCACCAAGAAAGAGTGGGAACCGGGTGGATATTTGATCATCCAATGGTCCACTGGAAGATGGGGAGTATCCACAGATTATCTCAATAGTGGTGACGCGGTCGAAGTGAAGATCGGCCAAGGCGCAAAACCCGGCATGGGGGGACACCTGCTCGGTTCAAAAGTAACCGAAGAAATCGCGAAGGTGCGGGGAATTCCAGTTGGTTCAGATGCACTTAGCCCTTGCCGATATTACGATGTCCAAACCCTGGAAGATATGAAAAACATGGTCGAATTCCTGCGCGATGTCACCAATTATCAATACCCCATTCTTTTCAAGTTGGGACCTTCACGCCCATATGATGATGTCGCTGCCTGCATCGAGCTTGGCGCCGACGCCATCAGCATCGATGGATTGGTCGGTGGTACAGGTTGCTCGCCCGATATCGTTACCCAAGGTGTAGGCATTCCTACCATTGCTTGTCTCCCACCAGCTGTTCAAGCGCTAAAGGACCATGGCGTCCATCGTAAAGTGAAACTAATTGCTTTGGGGGGAATCCGCAATGGGCTGGATGCGTTCAAGGCGATGGCAATGGGAGCCGACGCGGTCGGCTTCGGCAGTGCAGCGGAGATTGCGATGGGTTGCCGTGTCTGCTACGCTTGCCAGAAAGGTAATTGCCCCTACGGCATAACGAGTCAAAAGCCCGAAATGCGCTCTCGTCTTGACCCGATTGAGGTCGGGCAGCAATTGGCAAACTTCATCCATGCCTGCGCTGAAGAGGTCAAAATTTTAACCATGCTTTCAGGCCACAATAGCATTGCTGATCTTTCGACCGAGGATCTGCGCGCGATGGACATGAACACTGCAGCTCTTACCGGTCTAAAATTGGCCGGTTACGATCGGCCACTGTCATTCTGGGAGGAGGGATACAAGCCTGTAGCCATCAAGGCGAATGAGAAATAGTATTCGAGAGAATAGATCATCTCTAGAATACATTCTGAAATCGAGAATCGCGCTGTTCTGTAGAACATTTGTATTGAACATGGTTTCTTAGACCCTGGAAGGCCTAAGACGGGTTGCTCGATGCAACCCTATTGGTTTTAACAGACAACCGACACTGCGTATTCATCAAGCCTTCACAATCCGCTCAAAGCCATATATTTTGCTGAGTCGTTTTTGTTTTCGTCATGGTAAGATTTCCCCCAAGAAATCTGTCGTATGCATGCTCAATTCTCCCATCAAATGAACGCGTCAAGCGAATGATCATTGTTTAAGGAGTAGATCACGATGAAACCATTATCTGATGGAACCATTCCTCCCAAAGGAAGCGTGTACTGGATTGCCCTCAAGCAGTTTGATGAAGCTGCTGATATTCTCAAGCTGGATGATGGCATGCGTGATCTCTTACGACATCCCAAGCGCGAACTAACCGTATCCTTCCCTGTGTGCATGGACGATGACTCACTACGTATGTTCACTGGGTATCGTGTTCATCACAATACCGTTCGTGGGCCTACGAAAGGAGGCATCCGCTACCACCCCATTGTGGATTTAAACGAGATACGCGCCCTGGCAATGTGGATGACGTGGAAGTGCGCCGTCGTCAATATCCCCTATGGTGGTGCCAAGGGAGGTGTCATTGTCGATCCCGATAAGTTGAGTATTCATGAACTTCAAAGGCTCACCCGTCGTTTCGCTACGGAGATCTCCATTATCATGGGCCCAGAAGGTGATATCCCCGCTCCCGATGTCAACACCAATCAGCAAACCATGGCTTGGATCATGGACACGTACTCGATGCACAAGGGATACTCCGTGCCAGCGGTTGTAACTGGAAAACCGCTTGAGATCGGAGGGAGCATGGGACGTCTATCGGCTACAGGCCGAGGTGTGATGATAACAACGCGCGAAGCACTTAAGATGCGAGGCAAGACATTTCCAGATGTAACCATTGCGGTTCAAGGTTTTGGGAATGTTGGCTCTGTAGCTGCAGAGATGATGTCCGCTGAAGGTGCAACCATTGTTGCTGTATCAGACGCTTCTGGCGGTGTTGCCAACCCTAAGGGATTGGATATTAAAGCCCTGAAATCCTATGTCGATCAGAATAACCTTATGCAGGGTTTCTCGGGTGGAGACGCCATTTCCAATGAAGAGCTGCTGACATACAAATGTGATGTCCTTGCACCATGTGCCCTGGAGAATCAGATCACATCCAAAATCGCTGACCGCGTGCAAGCATCATTTGTGGCTGAAGGAGCCAATGGACCTACAACCCCTGAGGCCGATACCATCCTTGAGAACAAAGGGGTTTTCATTATCCCAGACATCTTATGCAATGCCGGAGGTGTAACTTCATCTTACTTTGAATGGGTTCAGGACTTGCAGTCCTTTTTCTGGACCGAGAATGAGATCGATGATCGTCTTGAAAGAATCCTCGTAGATGCCTTCCACGATGTGATGAAAGAGGCAGATCAACGCAAAGTAGGGAGACGTATTGCAGCACAGTGTTTGGGCATAAATCGCGTTGCGGAGGCGACAAAGGCACGCGGCATTTACCCATAAAATGAGAGCTTCGATCTTCCTCACATATTTATTATCTAAAATATTTTATGTAGTCTTAGTAGTAGTGCCTGGGGATTTGTGGAAAGGTTTATTTTGTGAGGGTGAGACACCTAGATATAGGGGTTATTAAAATCATTTGCCCAGATATGGGAGTTACAACGAAGCTGAGCTTCCACAGAAACCATGTGGACGAAAGGTGGAAAGGGGGGTGATTTTATGGATGAGAAGACCATACATCCCATTTATGGGGAGAGCATGCTCCAATACCCCATATATGGCGGTTTGTTGTGAAAAATATACGTCTAAAATGGACAAGTTTTCCCCAGAAAAACTACGTTTTCCACAGATATGAAGGGGGTTATCCACAGGTTTGGTTGTTTGTAGTGTTGATCTGGGGCGGCATTGCTTTGTCGAACAATATTGTTGTTTACTCAGGCTTGATAAGGCTTAGCGCCTGTTCTTCCCCACTGTACTAAGATCGTCCATGATCCGCTCGGCTGCCAAACGAGCTGAAACGAGCACCGTAGGCACGCCCGTGCCAGGGAGTGTGCTCGCGCCGGCGATATACAGGTTTCGGTAGCGTGCATGAGCCTCATTGTCCTTGTATGTCCCGTTCGTATTCAGGGTTTGTGATCGGGGTGAAACACCGCGCCCGCCTGACACAGACCTGAGATTAAGGGCATGACTGCGGACGTTCATTTTTCAGGTTGGGATGTCCTCCCGTTAAAGTATGCATTGATGATCTATACGATCCCACGATGGCAGAAGTCCCTAGGATCATT
Source organism: Anaerolineaceae bacterium (assembly GCA_020350285.1). GTDB lineage: Bacteria > Chloroflexota > Anaerolineae > Anaerolineales > E44-bin32 > DUEZ01. The sequence continues at coordinate 1,473,468 of CP070708.1, read as the reverse complement.
GGATTATTATCAATTTCTACTCGGATATGCTTCGCCCAAACTGGGCATATAAGCTACAATCCAATTTTGGTCTGAGGTAAATAGTGAGGCTTTTGGAATTGCCGATCACAAGTCTATAAGGCATAGCGAGGATATCCACATGTCGAAACGAACAGCACTGAAACCCTTCACGCCCGAGGACATCCGCAGGATACGCTTCGTCTCTGATCCGATGGTGCACCCAGATGGGAAGCGCGTTGCTTATGTGGTACGTACGGTCGATAAGGATCCAAACGAAAACCGCTACCGTGCGGAAATTAGGCTTACTGATCGAACGGGTCGTCGACATCGTGTGTTGACAGCGGATGAGATGGACTCGGATTCACCGGCCTGGTCTCCAGATGGACGTTATCTGCTATTCCTGAGCAAGCGCACTGGGGACGAGAAGAAGCAGATCTATCTGCTTCCTGCGGACGGAGGTGAGGCGCGTCGCCTGACGAAAGCCGAAGGTGGTGTCTTTTCAGCAGCATGGTCACCGGATGGTAGGAACATCGCCTTTCTCTCTCCCACAGACCCACGAGGGGAATATAGTGAGAAGATCGGGACCGGCAAGCCATTCACCGACGATGTCCATGTACTCGATCATGCGTTGTGGCAATTCAATCCCGTAGGCAGCCGATTGGACAAACGCCTTCACCTCTTCGTCGTACCCAGACGGGGAGGCCGACCGGTGCAGTTGACCGATGGTCCTTGGAGCGTCGGGGGGCCATTTTACGGTGCGCGTTCTTACAGCTTCTCCACGGATGGAAAACGCATTTATTACCTCGCTACGCCCGAACCAGAGGATGATTGGGCCGCAGCTAGGCAGGTGGACATCCATGAAGTGGATCTTAAGGGAAGGAAGCGACGACGTATCACTAACTTCCCGGGGTTGTTGGTTGCGGTGAGACAAAGTCCAACCGGCGAGTTGCTAGCGATTGGCAACGACCTCGCTCGCGGTTATGCCTCTCCAAATCGGTTGTGGCGCATCGACGTAAAGAACGGTGAATATCAAGCCGTGCTCCCTGATTTAGACCTGTCGATTGGAGATGGTTTGGTCGCTGACATACGGTTTCCAACCAAATACCATGATCCATGGGTCTCATCAGATGGGAAGAGGGTTCGCATGCGGATCACGCAACGAGCTACGGTCCGACTGGCTGAGGTGGATCTGGAAGGGGAGACCCTTTCCTGGCTGACACCAGACGATCTGGGCGTTCTTGGGTGGCACAGTAATCCGGGTGGTGACCTGAGGGTCGAAATCCGCTCGACGATGACCACACTTCCCGAACTATGGTCCATCGATGCCCAGGGGGCGGAACGACGTATCACACGCCTGAATGACCGCCTCTTGGCCAGGCGTAAGGTTTACCCTGGGCGACCGGTCCACTTCACCGCCTCCGATGGAGAGCAGGTCGAGGCGTGGGTCCATCTCCCACCAGGGCGCTCCAAGGGAGGCAGACCTCTCGTCTTAGCCATCCATGGCGGCCCTAAGGCAACTTATGGACACATCTTTTTCTTGGAGTTCCAGATGTTGGCTGGGGCGGGGATGGCTGTTGCCTTCTCCAACCCACGTGGCTCGGACGGCTACGGAGAGGACTGGGCATATGCTGTTCATGGACATTACGGTGAACGGGATTACCAAGACCTGATGGAGTGCGTCGATCATCTACTCTCGCTCGACTTGGGGCTGAATCCGAAGCGTCTAGGAGTGTGTGGAGGTTCATACGGGGGTTTCATGACCAACTGGATCATCGGTCAAACCGACCGTTTCAAGGCCGCTGTCAGCCAGCGGGGGATATCCAATTGGGTAAGCTTCTTTGGGACGAGTGATATCGGTTACTTCTTCAATGTGGATCACGTCGGTGGTCTGCCATGGAGCGATCCCGATCTGTATGCCGAAAAGAGCCCCTTGACGTATGTTGAGAACATGCATACACCGCTCTTGCTCATTCATAGCGAAAAAGATCTGCGCTGCCCTTTGGAACAGGCCGAGCAGCTCTTTATCTACTTACGGAGGCTGGGGAGGACGGTGAGATTGGCCATCTTTCCGGAGGAGACACACGAACTATCCCGCTCCGGAAAGCCCAACCGCCGCATGGAACGCCTGCGCTTGATCCTGGGGTGGTTTGGGGAGAAGTTGTGAGGGGGGATAAAGGGAAGATCTTTTGAGCAAGGTTACTTTTAAAAAAGGGATCAGGGATTGGGGATCAGGGATAAGGTATAAAACCTGACCCCTGATCCCTAATCCCTTTAAACAAGAAAAGGGCGCAGATATCCCGCGCCCTGATAAGTACCATTCCCTCTCTAAATGACAATTAATACGAACAGATTGGTGCCTCCCAGGCTTCTACGTGACTGATGTCTTGGCACCCGTTGCCCCGGCCGACTTTCTCCCATTCGATGCGGCTGGTCTGGATGCCAACTTGGTAGCAGCCGTCGCTTGATCCGGGTGCATTGAAATTAAAATACCCTTGACCGGATTTTATGACGACGGTAGCGATCGGTGCTGAGGGGGACCATACACCGTGCTGCGAACCTGGTAAAAGCGTACACAAGCTGCTGTGGTCGCACTGAGAACCCCCTCGACTCTCTTCCAGTACGATACAGGGTTCCTCTGGCTCTTCCCCGGGCGTATTATCGCCCGGGTCTTCCCTGGGTGATCCCTCATCTTCACCATCTTCCACAGCGGCAACTTGGCACTTCTCTGGCTCCATTGAGTTGACCATTTGGCAGAAGATGTCGCCGGCACTGTCGGAGAGCGGAACCAAGATCAAGACCGACAGTAGGAGGATCGGTGGAATGAGGGGCATATACTCGGCGAGGGCTTGTCCTCTTTCACTCTTACGGATTTTCATGATTCCCTCCTTTCGTTCCCCGAGAGATAATCAATAATGCTGGTTGGGGAGCGAAGGTTTTTATCGCTCAGTGAGCCATTTTCAGATTGTTAATCATCCGCCCCGTGGAGGGCTTTGGCCGGAGATCCACGGGGCTTCTATGCAGATCTAGGGCAAACGCATTTATGTTGCGTTTGCGGTGCTCCGGCAGCTGGCTGTCATGGCTTCTTTCGAAACTTTAGACCCTGTAGCTTTGCGTCGTCGCCTTTCGGCGAGTTTGCCCTTATCGGAGAATTGGTAAGTATTTTCTGACTCACATACTAACACAAGGTGTGGAAATATCGGCTAACAGCGGGCTTACGGCCTGCTTACAGGGACTTTGCACGGCTGGAGGGACTGATTTCGTTACGCCAGGATGTTGAGATGGGAAAAAGATATCTTTTGGAATGCTATTCTCATACAGGGATCGGGGATTAGGGATCAGGCTTTAAACCCAATCCCTAATCCCTGATCCCTGACCCCTAATCCCTGCTGTAAAAGTCTACTTCGAAGCCCAGGCCATTGTCTCTCATGCCTAAATCCTCTGTGACCTCCCGTCCTTATGTGTGTTAAACTACATGCAGAAGAGCTGCGAGGAAAAGACCGAAGTGGCTCAAGATCCCCTACTTGTGGTTGACAATGTCTCTTTCCGCTACAGAGAGCGGGAGGAGTTGGCCATTAAAGACATCTCGCTTCAGCTTGAAGCCGGTGAAGTGTTGCTCATCGCGGGAGCGAGCGGTTGTGGCAAGACGACCCTTGCCCGGGTGATCAATGGGTTAATCCCACGCTCCTACAAAGGGGAACTGACCGGTCGGATTTTAATCCATGGTCAAGATACCTCTGACATGTCGTTGGCTAGAATCTCCCAAAACGTTGGAACGGTGCTTCAAGACCCCGAACGCCAAATCCTTGGTACGAAGGTGATCAATGAGGTCGCTTTTGGCTTGGAAAACGCGGGCTTGTCACGGGTGGAGATCCTCGAACGCGCCGAGGGATCGATGAATTATCTGAGGATCGCTGACTTGAGGGATCGAGACACGTTCAACCTCTCGGGCGGTGAGAAACAAAAAGTCGCCTTGGCGGGTGTCCTGGCGATGGAGCCGAGTTTGTTGCTGCTAGATGAGCCGCTGGCAAGCCTTGACCCCGCTAGCGCGCTGGATGCCTTGCGTCTGATGCGCGAATTAGCGGATGAGGGCATCGCGATTCTTATTGTGGAGCATCGGGTGGAGGATGTCCTCAAGATCTCGCCGGATCGGATGTTGTTTATGATGGACGGCGAAGTCGTCTATGAGGGATCAACAGAGGGAGTAGCGCAGTCTGTTGATTACCACGAGGTTAAATTACCCGCTCGAATCGTGATAGGACGGGCAGCCGAAGACCCACCTCCAGCGAAGATCGAGTTTCTGCCAGGGGTAGCTCCTGGTGATGAGCCCCTGGTGCGGTTCGATCATGTGTCTTTTTTCTATGAAGAAGGTCGTGACGTCCTACAAGATATCAACCTGATGATCAATGCTGGGGACATCATCGCAATTTTGGGACCTAATGGAGCCGGGAAGACCACATTAGTCAAGCATGCCATCGGTCTCCTAAAACCCAAGAGCGGGAATGTATTTGTAGAGGGGAAGGACACACGGGATCTGAGCGTGGCTGAAGTTGCCAGCACGCTGGGTTATGTCTTTCAAAGTCCAAGTCATATGCTCTTCGCCCCCAGCGTGCGAGACGAACTCACCTTTGGACCGAGCAACTTGGGTCATTCGAGCGAAGAGATAGAAAAGGAGGTGCAAAGATCAATTGACATCATGAATCTCTCCGGCATGGAAGAGTATCCGCCGCTAGCGCTCTCTTTTGGGCAGCAGAAACGAGTGAGCATCGCAGCCATCCTGGCCATGGGATCCAAGATCCTGGTTATGGATGAGCCGACAGCCGGGCAGGATTACAAGAACTACATGGATTTCATGGATTCTATCCTGCAGCTACCGAGCTTCGAATCGATCCTTTTCATCACCCACGATGTCGACTTGGCAGTGGTTTACGCAAATCGGGTCATCCTGCTCAACGAGGGCAGGTTGGTAGGTGATGGCAAACCGCAAGAGGTGCTCAGTGATTACAAGCATCTTGAGAAGTGGCGGCTTGTCCCCACATCCCTGCTCGACGTCAATTTAGAGATGTTCGTTCGGACTCAGCGTTTCATGCGCGCCGAGGCGCTGGCGCATATCCCTTCCTAATCATCGCGGCCGCCGCCGGAGGCCGATAAGAATCGCCGTCATAATCTTGACATTCACAAAGGAGGAGGAATATGAACGGCACAAGACCCCTATCTGTAATCATTTCTCTCGCAGCGGTGCTCGTCATTTTCTTGCTGGTTGTCTGGATTGGCCCCTCGTTCAATGAAAGCCTGCAGCTGGACGAGACCGCCCTGATACGCTTCGTGTTTGTGGGCGTAGGCTTACTCGCCGTCTTCGTTGTGTACTGGTTCACACGCGATAGCACTGCCTGGGATGTGGGCACACGCGAGGTGGTGTACATGGCAATCGGCGCCGCCTTGTATGCGGTGTTTTCATATCTTTTCAACGGCACCGTCTTCGTGGTTCCCTCGGTGAGCCAGGTCGCGTTAAGACCGGCGATCGCAATCCCGATGTTCTTCGGCTATGCCTTTGGACCGGTGGTTGGGTTTTTCTCCGGCGCCGTGGGCAACATGTTCGGTGACGCATTGACCGGTTTTGGCCTCTATCCTCAATGGAGCGTGGGCAATGGCTTGGTCGGTATGATCTCGGGCATGATCGCACTATACGTTGACAAGAAGAGGGCCATGGATGTGGTTCTGTACATCAGCGCGGCGCTGGCCGCCATCGCCACCGTCATCTGGATCCTGAATCCCACCCTGGCCAACATGATGTTCTATGACGTGGATGCGGGGATCTTCGGCGATGCTGCCATCTCCACATTCGCAGGATTGTCGGCCGTAGTCGGCTTCGTGATCGTCGTGGCCATCCGTCTGATATTCAGAGAGAACATCGATCTTGCGGCCGCCGTGACCTGGGCGATGTTAGGCAACTTCATCGGCATCGGGTTCGCGGCCATCTCGGATATCTGGGTCAACGGATACTCGGCATCAGTAGCCATCGTGGGTGAATTCCTGCCAGCCGCTGGGCCCAACGCGATCTTCGCCGCCATCCTGGTCCCAATCCTCATCGGGGCTTACAAAGCTCTCCAGCGACAGATAGGACGGTAGACTGAGGGTTGGTGGGGGCTCACCCATTGGGTTGGGTGCCCCCACCTCCTTCCCTTTTGAGATGCTGGTAACTTGGCGATACCGTGACCGCAAATCGTTGATCCAGTCGTTTGATCCCAGCGCGTGGATTGTTTTCTACACCTGTTTTATCGTCGCGACCGTCTTCTTCTGGGACTTCCGCTATCTGAGTCTTCTCCTGATCATCGCGCTGGTGTTTGTCTTCACCTCCAAGGTTACATGGGGTGAGAGCAAACGGGCTTGGTTGTTTATCGGAGGATTTGTCGTCTTCTTTGCGGTATTGACCTTTCTAACCGGCCGTGGTGGTATGGAAGTCTATGAGGAAGAGCACGTCATCACCACACTGCGTGCACCCTTCACCATCTTCGGCTGGAACCCTGCGCTTGATATCACCCTAGAGCGAGCGATGTTTGGGCTCAGTCAAATGGTGAGGGTGTTCAGCATGGCCAGCATGACCATCCTCATCCCCTATACTTTAAACCCAGCTCATTATGGGATCAGCTTTAGACGGCTTGGTCTACCGGACAAGATCGCCTATGCCATGGATCTGACGATGCGCTTCATCCCGACCTTTGGCCGCGATTTCCAACTGACCATGGATGCACAACGAGCTCGGGGCTATGAGATGGAGAAACTAAGTGGGGGATTGTTCTCACAGGTACGGAAGCTAGCTCCACTGATCGTCCCGGTGACCATTCATGCTATAGCTGGCAGCGAAGACATCATCGACGCCATGGATTTAAGGGGTTTTGGGATCGGACCTCGGACGTGGCTGGTGGAGTTGAAGTACAAAAGGCGTGATTATGCGTTGATGGTGTTCGGAGTTTTGATTCTTCTTGGATCGATCATCGCTTCGCTATTTGGATACGGGAAATTCTGGGTGCCGCCAGCCCTGCTGAATGCGCTTGGGGGTTAGTGGTAATTATCCGAGTTGTGCGATTAACCCTATCGATCCGATCGGCGCACTTTCCATATGACGATCGCGTATAGCACAGCGGAGATTCCCAGCACGCTGGCCAAATCCCAATAGATCTCTGCCCAAGGAACACTTTCTAAGAAAGAGGCGAAAATGATCTTCGCCAACGTCACCGAGGGTATCCATGGGATGATAGCCTCAACGAACGACGGTACCTGGACGTTAACCATATAGACGAACATGGCACCGACGAAGATCAGGACGAGCAACATCATCAAACCGATCACATCCTGTTGTCGCTCAAAGAAGCTTCCCAGCACCAGACCCACCGCTACGCTGAATGCCCCACAGCCGATCATGGCTAGTATTGCTGCTTCCCAGTGGACCACCGCGCTATAGTAAAAGGCAAAAACGACCCCAACAATCACCAAGATATAAAATAAACCAGCTAGGGCTTTTCCTACCACAACCTGACGGATGGTGGCCGGAGATACGAGCAGCGCCTCCATGGTTTTGGTCTGTTTCTCCTCGAACAACAGATTTGGAACCAGTTGAATCCCCATAATGAGAATGAGAGTCACAGAAGTGATAACCGCGATGCCCAGCAGAAGGGCCGTATCACGCGATGGGTAGGCGATGTTCCCTTCGAAGTTCAGATGTACGGTTTGGCCTAATAGGTCCGAAAACTGTCTCTCGTAGTCTGATTGAAACTCGTCGGCTTTGGCACGGTTGGTCCAACTCACGTAGCCATCAAGTTCAGGTTGTCCAGCGGCGCTGATCATTTGGTCAAAATCTGCGGGCACGACAACGCCGACCTCTATCCCGAGGCCGAAACCCATACTGCCGATGGTCTTCTTTAGCTCCTCAATCGAACGCGCCTGGCTTACCTGAAACTGAGGGCTGTTCTCCAACTCGAGGACCAGATCTGAATTACCGGGATCATATACGAGCACCGTGGTGTAGGGTGGATCCAACATCCAAGACATCACTCTCGGCATGGACAGCATAAAGGCTAAGCCGAGGATCAGGGAAATGACCAGCCTGTTTCTGATCGCATCCAAGATGTCTTTTGATGCGATGGTCCAAATGACATTCAAGTTGTCGAAGGGCTTGTTGCTTGTCGTGTTCATTGTTAGATCACCTTTTTGCTGTCAGCTATCAGCGATCAGCAATAACCTGACGGCTGATAGCTGATAGCTGAGTGCTACCTATCCGACCGCCGAGCCTTCCATATCACCACAGCGTAAACCACAGCAGTGCTTCCCAACGCGATCGCAAGGTTATTCAAGAGCTGGTCTAGTGGCACCTCGCTTGATAACGATAACTTGACGATCTTCACCAGGGCTGTGGTCGGGAGCCAGCCTAGGATGGTCTTCAGATTTGCGGTTAGATTAGGTTGCAGGGCGAAGAACGCCGGAAGTACCAACAAGAATATCATGGGCGCCATGGAAACCATCATCTGGAACGGGTTTTTGATAAATACACCCAGTATCAATGCTACCCCAATTGAGAAAAGTGCAGTACACAGGAAAGCCAGTAGAGCCAAGCCCCAATGGGTGACATAAGCCCAATTGAGGGCGAAAAATAGACCACCGCTCAGCAGGACATAGAACAACCCCGCAAGGGCTTTGCCCACCACCACCTGCCCAGCGCTTGCTGGCGAGACGAGCAAGGCATCCATGGTTTTGGTCCGCTGTTCCTCCAACATCAAGTGCGGTACGGTTGAGATGGCCATAAAGAATACTGCGAAAAGAATGTGAAAGTGCACGGGCCAGGTTGGAATATCGGGTTGGGGGACTACAAAATTATCCCCAATTTCGACTCGCACGGACTGCCCGAGCCATTCGCTGAGCTTCTGGCTGTATTTCGATTCCAATTCAGTCGCTTTCGCACGATGGACCCACAATATCGAACCTTGTAGTACCGGTTCGCCGACCGCATTTAGGACTTGGTCAAAGTCAGCCGGGATAACCAGCCCTAATTCCTTGAAACCCATATTTCTTTCCATCTGTTGGATGGAGGACATCTCATAAAGAACAAGCGAATACCCATCTGCTAACTGGACCCTCTCCATTGGCAGGCTCGAATTGCCTTCATCGTAGACCACGACCTCGATTTCTTTATCAAAGGGCCGAACGGAGGAAATCCAATAGAAGAACACCACAATGGCAATCATGGCGAAGATGTTGAAAACTGTTGCCTTGTTCTTCAAGGCATCCACGATGTCCTTCGAAGCGATCGACCAAACTATGTTGAGGTTGTTGATCACCTTTTCTTTCGTCGAAATCATCGGATACCCTTCCTTCTGAGGTGTAAGCCATCAGTGTTCTTGCTGATAGCTGATGGCTGATGGCTAACTGCTACCTATCTGACCGCCGCACCTTCCAGATCACTATAGCGTAAACCACAACCGTGCTCCCCAATGCGATCGCTAGATTCGTCAAGAGTTGGGACAGCGGTGCGTGGGTTGAGAATGAGAATTGGGTTATCTCCAGCAAGGCCGTGGTTGGAAGCCAGGAAAATATGGCCTTCAAATTAGCCGTGAGGTTTGGTTCTTGGGCAAAGAACGCCGGAACCAGCAGGAGAACGACGATTGGAATCATCCAAAGCGTCATCTGCTTCGGATTGCTGACAAAAACGCCCAGCAGCAATGCAATGCCGATGGAAAACAGTGCGGTGCAAAGGAACGCCAGGAGTGCCAGACCCCAATGGGTGACATATGCCCAGTTGAGGGCGAAGAACAAACCGCCACTCAAGAGGACGTAGAAAGCCCCTGCCAGAGCCTTGCCCATGACCACCTGACCGGCGCTGGCCGGAGAGACCAGCAGTGCTTCCATGGTCCTGGTTTGTCTTTCCTCCATCATCAGGTGGGGCACGATGGTGACGGCCATCCAAAGGACGGCGAAGAGGATGGTAAAATGCACGGTCGAGGTTTCAACGTCGGGTTGCGGGATGACGAGGTTCTCGCCGATGTCGACACGAACCGGCCGCCCAAGCAACTCGCTGAACTTTTCACTGTATTTCAGCTCCAAATCGGAAACCTTCGTGCGGTGAACCCACAGGATGTAACCCGCGAGTTCGGGCTCACCACCTGCCTCCAAGACCTGATCAAAATCAGGTGGGATGACAACCCCCAGCTGTTTGTAGCCCATCATACGTTCCATCTCTTGCAGCGAGGACGCCTCGTGAAACGCAAATCGATAACCATCCTCTAATTCTGTTGGTAGATCTGTCAGGCTGGAATGACCTTCATCGTAAATGGCTACATCGATCTTCTTGTCAAAGGGTCGTGGGGTTGAAGACCAGTAGAAAAACACCACAATGAATACCAGCATGATGATGTTGGTGCGGGTGTTCTTGTTCTTCAAGGCGTCCACGATGTCTTTTGACCCGATCGCCCAAGCGATATAAAGGTTATCCATGAAGTTTGTCCTCGTGTTCATGATACTAACTCCCTCGCCCTAGATGCCTTCCGGTAAGATGGACGAAAACATCTTCTAAAGTAGTACGCTCGTCTTCGCCATACTCCACTTTCAGGTGTTCGGGCGTGTTCAGGGCGACGATGCGCCCTTGATTGATGATCGCCACACGATCGCTAAGCTGGTCGGCCTCTTCCATGTAGTGGGTGGTCAAGAAAATCGTCATTCCCTGATCGGCCAATTCTGTGGCGATGGCGCGAATATCTCTTGCCACGTTGGGATCTAGTCCTTTGGTTGGCTCATCCAAGAATAGAACCTTGGGTTTATGGAGAAGTGCTCGTGCGATCAGCAAGCGTTGCTTCATACCGTTGGAGTAAGTCCCAACCTTGTCCTGTGCCCGATCCGTAAGCCCCACATGCGCCAAGACTTCCTCCACGCGTGCTTTCTTCACGCGGTACAACCGAGCATAGAAGCGCAAGTTGTCACGAGCGGACAAGCGTTCGTAGAGGTTGTGATTCTCAAATACCACACCAATCTGAGGCTTCAAAGCCTGACGCTCCTCCACCACATCGCAGCCCATGACCTGTGCCGTTCCGGAGGTGGGACGCAGCTGGCCGGTGAGCATCTTGATGGTGGTTGTCTTGCCAGCACCATTTGGACCCAAGAAACCGAAGATCTCCCCTGGCTCAACATCAAAGCTGATCCCCTCAACGGCGCGCAGTCCGTTGTAGTTGCGGGTCAGGTCCTGAACTATGATCGCCTTCATTGTTTTTCCTTTCAAATGCGCAGGGGCTTGCGTCATGTCCTGCGGTGACTTTCCGGTTGAAATTCTGCTCACAGCATATATAAAAGGAAGGGACCTTGCAATAAAAAACCGGCGAACGGCCTGTGCCGAGGGTGAATGGCGGAAAAATGGGGGTGAACCCCCCGTGTTTTTATGCGTTTTAAGGGCTCAAAATGGGCTTAAATGATATGAGCCGTCAGCTATCAGCTTTCTTGCTGACGGCTGAGGGCTAACAGCTGATGGCTTAGTATCCCAATAACTCTCGAAGTTCACGTGCTGCCGATTTACTGAGCGGGATTTGTGTGCCGGCCTCGTCTTTCAGCCTCAGGGTGAAGCTGTCGCGGGTGAAGGGGATCACCTCTTTGACATGCTGTAGATTCACCAAATAACTTCGGTGAGCTCGGAAAAAGCCACTTCGAGAGAGGCGCTTTTCCAATTCTGTCAAGGTAAACTGCGTCGGCAGAAGATCGCCAGTAGTTTGCAGGTAAGTGCGGTCGTCTTGCGCTACGACATACAGGATGTCGGTTGGGTTCACCAAATCGACTTTGCCTTCCTGTTTGGCGGGGATCATAAATGGAAGATCCGAACGCTGTTCTTCAGCCGGGCTGTAGGAATCAACGATCCGCCCCTTTTCAAGGCGGTAGATCATGTCGCAGACCGGCTCGAGGTTTGTGGTCTCCTCCGCCAAAACGAGTGTGGTGGTGCCTTCTGCAGCTAGCTGACTCATTAAACCGCTCAACAGAGAGACACTGGTGTTATCGCACTTTGCGAAAGGCTCGACGAGGAGGAGCACCTTTGGGTTGTGAAGAATAGCCCGGCCAAAACTCAAGCGCCTCAGCAAGCTGGAGGGAAGCTTCTCCACTTTAACGTTTGCATGATCTGCCAAACCGACCTTGTGTAATACCTCTGTCGTAAGTGCTTTGGGAAGCCGCCGCAAGCGTCCATAGAAACGGAGATTTCCCTCCACTGTCATACGAGTGTAGAGGTTTTCCTCGGCAAAGAGGATGCCGACCTCATGGCCGAATCGATCCCTTTCCATGTGGGGATCAAAACCTGCCAGACGGACCTCACCAGCTGTTGGGCGAGACTGGCCGGTAAGGAGCTCAAGCAGGATATCCTTGCCGCTATCGATCGGACCGACCAAAGCCGCGATCTCTCCTGCTTCGACCGTCAACTCTTGGATGTCGATCTGTGTGGTCTGTTCGATGACTTTTTGCAATTCTTTGAGTTCGATCATTTTCACACATGTGTACGTGCAAATGACACGTCCGTTTTGACAATCTTAGCATAATCGAGCATAGTATTCGCGGTTTGCTAATGCGATCGTTTTTGTAGATTTTATTACGTTGGAGAATGGAGGCGCGTGGAATTCATCAGCGTGGATGGGTATGCGATGGATCTGAACTCAGTTAACCTTTTCGTTCTCTACAAGCAGCATCTTAGCCCCGTTTCGAAAGGCGAGGATGTCGTCCAGATCGTTGAAGACGTGGGTGGTCTCCATGCGACAAGCAGCACCACACCTTACCTGTCGCTGTACGCAAGATGTTCCCAATTTGAGAAAAAGGATTTAGATCTTGAGCTATATGACGAGCGGACGCTTGGGAAGGTGCGTTGTGTCCGGAAGACAATTTACATTCACCCAAAAGACAGGATCCCTATCGTGTGGAAGGCGACTGTTGGTCAGGTGATAACGGAGTCGAAGGGATTTATGACAGGCCGAGGTGTCACGGAGGAGATGTATGACAAGCTCTCTAAGGATATCCTGCAGATGCTGCGGGGAAGAGAGTTGGCGGCAGCCGAGATTAAAGCGACCCTGAAGACGGACGCTGATGTGTCTTCCATTTTGTACTTTATGTGCGATCAGGGGCTACTGATACGGGCAAGACCAGTGAAGGGCTGGCGAGACAGGAGGCATCGATACGGGCGCTTCGATGACTATTTTCCTGATCTGCAGCTCGGGAAATTCGAAGAGAGCGAAGCGATCTCCGAATTGGTTCGCCTGTATCTCGCTTCTTTTGGACCTGCGAGCGAGGTCGACATCGCATGGTGGACGGGCCTTGGCAAGACGAAAGTCAGAAAGGCGCTGAGAGAGCTTGAAGATCAGCTTGTAGATGTAACCATAAACGAAATTGGAGAGGGTTTCTTCATGCTCCAGCCGGATAAAGCGGACATGGAGGCTACTAAGCTACCTAGAGAACCCGTGATCAACCTCTTGCCATACCTCGACCCCTACCTCATGGGGTATAAAGAGCGCCGGAGATATCTTGATCAGGTGCATAACAACCTGGTGTTTGATCGGTCAGGCAACGTGACATCGGTCATCTTGGTGGATGGCAAGGTAGTTGGCGTGTGGGATTTCGAAGAAGACAAAGAGCCTTTGGTGAAGATATTCCTCTTCCAGGAGCTTGGAACGGCCCTCCGGGATAAGATCGTTGCTGAGGCGGAACGGATGGGGGAATTTATCGCTGAGGCGAAGGTGAAGGTCAAGGAATGTGAATCAATGGTTCCCCTCACGGAAAGAACCGCAGGCAGCATGATGTCGCCGTTGAAGGACTGTAGCTAGTTGCATTCAGGCATGAAGGGGTGATTTGATCAACAGAATAGATTGTCGGACCAGGATTAACCCTCACAATAGGATTAATTTGGTGGTGGATGTGGATTGATTTACCGAGGAAATGGATCAATACTCTGATCTCTCGCGATCATATTCGTCAGCTATACTGACACCGGGATCGTCGTCGTATGCCCAATCTAATCTAATCGGGGATAGTCCAACAACCTCCAGTTGTGATCCGCACTTGAAACAGGTTACGCGTTGTCGCTTGCGCGGCGATTTGCCGAGATTAATGGTGACATCGCACTCAGGGCAGTAACCTTTGGCCATGTTGAGCCTCCATGATTAGGATACGTGATCAACCTAAAGCAGATAATGACTATGGAAGGGCTGTCTAGCTTTTAGTGTATTGGATCTTGTAGAGGGGGTAACACATTCAGTTCACCTTCATGATGCGGAATCGTAATTCACCGGCGGGTGCTATTACACATATCTCGTCACCTGCATGTCTATTGAGCAAGGCCTGACCAAGTGGCGATAGGTAGGAGATTAATCCCTGCTTGGGGTTTGCTTCGGAAGCACCCACGATTGTATAGATTTCAGGGTTACCGCCATTTTCTTGAATGGTAACGGTGCTACCGATCTGGGCTACACCAGTTAAGCTTCTTGGCTCGATGATCCGTGCCCGACACAACTTGTCTTCGATATCTCTGATCCGTCCTTCTAAGAAAGACTGTTCGTTTTTCGCCACTTCATAGGCGGCATTCTCCTCGAGTTCACCGCCTTCTTCGATCGCCTCGTGAAGACGTTGAGCTACTTCATGACGTCTCACGGTTCGAAGGAACGTAAGCTCATCTTCAAGTTTCTTAAGCCCCTGTGGCGTCAGGTAGATATATTTGTGATTCATGTTATCGACTCCACGCTCAGGTATAGAGGAGAAGTGATCGGTAGCATCGCACTCAGGGATGCCCATCAACATGGATCTTCTCCCAAAGAGCGCATTCTTGCAGCGTAGACTCTATTGGATCGGTTTGGAAAAGTTGTTTAGTTTCTGTGCAAAAGATGTCCGAAAACGGATGGTCAGTTTTGGGTCCCACGAGGGTGCGCGGATTGTGTCAGTAAGTACGTCAGAGGATTTGGACAAGATGTTCGAGGAAGGATAGATATGCCACGTTCGATCTCAAATGGGTGCTGCTCGATCTATGTGGATCAGCTTCGATCAAAGCTCGTCCACTGTGAAGCGATAACCAACACCAGGGATGGTCTCAAGGAAGTGGGCTTTTTCAGGATCAGGTTCGATCTTGCGCCTCAGTCGGCTGATCAAACCTCGGACCAGATCTCGGCTACCTCCTCCTGTATAGCCCCAGACGCGCTCTACGAGGACATCGAGAGGGACCACCTGCCCACGATTTGTCATCAGGGTATACAACAAGCGGAATTCAAGTTGTGTCAGTCGACGTGTTTCCTTTCCAGACACAGTGACGGTTCGGGCTGACGGGTCCAGGGTAATTTCATTCAAGGCAAGGGTGGGCAGTACAAAGCTGGGGACGGCTGTGGATCGCCGCAACAAGGCTTGGACTTGTGCGCTTAGGACCTGAGATGATACGGGTCGGTCAAGAATGACATCGACACCGTTTTGTAACAAATCGCAACGGTCCTTTTCGTTGATCCGGTCGACGATCATGAGCAGCGGGATCTGAGTGACGGCACGAACTTCTTTAATAATTTTGCCTGGTGTCTGCCCCTCCCCTGATGCGACGACCATAAGGTCTGCCGGATGTTCGCTCCAATTCTTAAGCACCCGCTGGTGTTCGGAGCTAGATGCGACCGCCAGACCAGCTCTCTTGAGAACGAAGGCAATGATTTCCTTCTCGTTTTGATCAGTGGCAATGACCATAACTTGCATCACGATCACCTTTTTGTAGGTAATTATTTGCGCTTTGTAGTGTTAAGCATACTTCAATCATGCCCTTGTGTGAATGAAAAAGAGGCAATCAGCTTTTGATCCTCAGGAAGGGAAAGGTTTGCGTTCGGGGTTCGGACTCGCCTCCTAAGTTATATGTAACTGCCGATCGTTTGAGATTGTCTTGAAGGTTTCTAACCTTGAAAGGAGTGAGAGATGGCGGTCATTAATTACAACGCGATTGAGACAATTCCTTGACGATTTTTCAACAGCCTTTCCTTATCATTCGGTAGCTAATCCCAATGTCAGGAGGTGACAGATGTCCGTTGGATTCTGCCCTGAATGTGATTCAGACATTAATTTTATGAATGAAGCACAAATGGGACAAAAAGTCACATGCTCCACTTGTGGAGCGTACCTGAAGGTTATTGGCCTTTCCCCTATTGAGCTTGATTGGGTCTATGACATTGATGAAGATTATTACGATGAGGATGAGGAATTTGACGACTGATTTTTCAGTTTTATTATTCACTTAAGTAACCGGGCACCTGCCTAACCCCAAATCCCTGATCCTCGATCCCTTACTTCCCCCATAACAGAACCTCTGTAAGCTCAGGGGTGCTCTCTAGGATCAAATTGGCTCCAGAGCGTTCCAGTTCATGCCGTTGTCCAAAACCACATAGTACGCCTACCGTCTGCGCCCCAGCAGCCACACCGGCGCGTATGTCGACTGTGGTGTCGCCCACCATGACACATGCATCAGGGGGGATCTCAATTTGTTCCGCGGCCCAGCGCACGGGGGCAGGATGGGGCTTGGCACGCGAGCAGGTTCGTGCGGTAGCCACACAGCGGAAGAGGGGTCTCAGATTGGTCGCACGCAGGAAGTACTCGGCACTCCGCTGCTGGCGCGCAGTCACGATGGTCAGAGGATATTGCTCAGCGAGGGTCTCGAGCATCGTTCGGACGCCAGGGATGAGTTGGTGAGGCTCTTTTTCACCTCGTAAGCGGTGCAGGGTGTTCTGGACGGCTCCCAAGGGTTGATTGAGGAGAAGTCGATCCAGCAGGGTGGTGATCGCGTTGACGGGGGTCTCGGCAGCCATGACCCATCGGCGCGCGAGGTTCTGTCGGGTCTCTTCACTTATCAAGAAGCCCAGCGGATACAGAGCGCGGGCCAGGCGTTGAACATAGGCGTCATCGGTGTCGGCCAGGGTGCCGTCGATGTCGAAGCATATCGCCTCTACGCGGTCAGGGTCAAAGGGCGGGTTCACTGCTGGGGGGCGGGAAAGGTGATAGCCTGGCGCAGAGCTTGAGCGGTCTCCGCGTCAGGAGCGAGTATCCAGAGAGCTTGGTTGGAGCGACGTTCGAGGATGACGTAGCCGATCTCTCCATGCCACGAGGCCGAGTAGGAGGAGGTGGTTATCCTGTCGCCGAAGCGGGCATCGGCATAATCCCGGAAGGCGGCATCGAACTCGTGGACGTCGGGCATCGTGTCCCACTGCGATACCAGCACGAACGCATCGATGTCCTGAACCTCGTTGTAGAAGGCCAAGTAATAATCTCCCCCCCAACCCATAGCGGCATCTACGGCAGTGGCCTTAGGAAGAAACTCGTTAAGGGTTGCCTGGATATCCCATTCCCCTAGCACACCGCGGTCGATCTCGCGCCATTCAGCGCTCAGGGCTGTGCTCAGATCGGGGACCTCAAGCCAGATTGGGACATCGGTGGGGTAGCGTTCCGGGTGGAGGATTTGTTCCGTGGAGAGGGGTGGGTTGAGATATGCTGCGTCCACTGCCGCCCAACCACCGTCGAAATAGAGTGCATTCACAAATTCGAGGCCGGCCAAGTAAGGGAAGAGCATGTTTTGGCGCAGGAACTGAGGGGCTGAATCAAAGACAGGGCTTTCGAAGCTGGTGAGGAACTCCATCAGATCTGTCAAGTCCTCACGGGTAGCATAGGTCCGCAACCACTGTTCTTCAAGTAATGTCGCATCACCTTCGATCAGAGCCTGGATCGCGGCGCAGCGTTCACTATCGGTTTCGCAGAGATCGTCGTTGTACCCCAAACCATTCTCGAGATCGTAGGTTTGATCTTGGAGGGCGTGTGTGTATTCGTGGGCGAAGGTTATGCGTTCAGGACCGCCGAAATCAGCCCCGCAGATAACGGTCATTTCTTCGACTTCGTCGTCATAAAAACCGGCTACTTGCTCGGTGAAGAGGTCAGCGTAGAAGTTCCAGAGGTCGAAATCGCGCTCCAGTAAGCCAAGCAGAGCGAGTGCGCGAGCATCGACGAAGGCCTCCTCCTGGGTGAAATCAGCGAGGAAATCGTCGATAACGCGTTGACGCAACTGAACCTGTGTGAGGAACTCGCGATCGACCGGACGAATTTGTTGAAGGCCTCTCAAGCTTCTCACTTGCCCCTCGATTTCATCCATCTCAGAGATCGCTTCGGGGTCCAATTCGCATACGATGATCTCGGTCTCGAGCGGTGTGTCCTGAGATTGAGGGGTGAGGATGACAGCAGGGGTGGGCATGTACACGGGAGAAGCCTTGGAAGGTGTCTCGGTGGTGGCTGTAGGGGACGAGATGAGCGCGTCGCACGCAGCCCCGAGAAGCGCAAATATTGTGATCAGGATGTAAACCCCTAGGATTCGCTTCTGCCCCATTCATTCCTCCTTAGAAGGCGGGAGAATTGTATCATCGCTTTGGGGGTCGGGCTTGAGAGCGGGTCGATGATGACTTTTGTCTAGATTTACAATCCTGTATGTAGGGGCGATCGTTCAGCAAGCTCACGACAAAGCCGGCCGGTTGCCCCTACGCACATCACTGGTTGTGATTCGATGAAGGAAAAATCGGATCTGTGATCAAGATTTCATTCGTGAGACGAGGGAAATCAATCGTGCCTTGTTCCGTGCAGATGGTAGCATTCCCTCCAAAGACGAGCGTAGGCTTCGGCCTCAGACGCCCATCGAACATCATCCCATCCGAGCTCAGCCTGTACGATTTCGCGAATCTGCTCCAGCAAGGGTAATCCTCCCTCGGGGAGGATCAACCCAAGTCGCACCCGTCGGAGAAGCAAGTCATCCAGATGGACGATGCCCTCGGCTTGGGCGGCCCAGCGCAGCTCCGCCCACAGCGCAGGGCTCTTTCCGATAGATGTTAGCTCGCCAGGCTCACTTGCAGCGAGGATGGCCGGGGCGTCGGCACCATGGCGACCGACGAGTCGCAATCTAGCAGTGGGCTCAAGATCGGCGTAGAGTGAGGATACAGCCGGGGGCTTATCAAGCATGCGCAGCCGGCGTTCGAAGGACGGGCGCCCTGGGATTCGACGGCGAATGGCACGTAGCGCAGCGTGGGCCATCAAGCGGAAGGTGGTGAGTTTACCACCGGTTACAGTCAGGAGACCCTTTTCATTCCATATAACGGACTCGCGCGATTCCTTGGAGGGATCTGCTATTCCAGTGCCCACCACTGCGCGCACACCGACCCAAGTGGATTGAACATCGTCTAAGGCGAGGTCAGAGCTCGGAAAGGCGTACCTGACTGCGGCCATGAGGTAATCGACTTCTGCTTGGCTGATCGCCGGCTCTGGCTGAGGGACCGGACCGTGATCGATATCGGTGGTACCGAAGATGACAACCCCCTCCCATGGGAACCCGAAGACCGGTCGCCCGTCGTCGGGATGAAAGAAACTGACCGCGCGAGGAAGAGGTAATTTTTCCAAAGGAAACACCAGATGTCCACCACTCAACTTGCGTAGTCGAGGTCTGCCTCCAACAGTAGTACGCAGTTCATCGGCCCAGGCACCCGTGGCATTGATCACAGCTGGAGCGCGGATCTCGATCGTGCGGCCTTCACTCTCTGGGGCTTGATCACGCAGCAGGACGCCCTCCACCAGTCCTGAGCGTCGCATCAGTAGATCCTCGACGCGGGCATAATTCAGTGCAGTGCCCCCCTCGCGTACCGCCTCGCGGATCACCCGCAGGACCAAACGGGCATCGTCGGTCAACGCATCGATGTAGCGGTAGCCTCCGATCAATTCCTCCGTAGTGAGTGGCGGGCATAAACCACGCAAGTCATCTGGGTTGTAATGCCTCGTGCCCCATCTGAAAGCCAACAGGTCATAGAGGATAAAACCCGCGCCGAGTATCCATGCGGGAACACGGTCGTTGACGAAGTTCGCCATCAGGAAACCCAGCGGGCTGACCAGCCCCCTACCCTGTTTTAGAAGATGTTCACGCTCGCGCACCGACTCGAATGTGAGCCGGATCTGTAGATTGCGCAGGTAGCGAAAGCCTCCGTGGACCAGTTTCGAGGAGCGTCCTGAGGTGCCGGAGGCGAAGTCCCTGGCATCGACGAGTAGAGCCTTTAATCCGGCGCGGACAGCCTCGCGCAAGATCCCAGCGCCGGTGATCCCACCGCCAATGATGATCAGATCCCAGGGGTAGTCGGGCTTCTCAATTTGAGACCATGCCTGGTCACGCCATCCTCGTTGCCACATGGCCTACCTCATAGGATTAGCTCTATTTGGAGTGCCGAAGCTCTGCTTCGGCTCCACAAGCAGAACTTGTGGCCTCTAAATTTCGTTTCCTGTCGGGCTCTTGTTTCCCGAGAAATCCTGAAATTCAACATCTTAACGCAGCAGTTTGCCCGGGTTGAGCAAGCCCTGTGGATCAAGCTTTTGTTGAACAGCCACCAGCATCGACATCCCCACCTCGCCTTTTTCAGCGGTGAGATAGGGGGCGTGGTCCGTACCAACGCCATGCTGGTGGCTGATGGTTCCCCCGTGAGCGATAATGACCTCGCTGGCCGCGCTCTTGAGCCTCTGCCAGCGTTCGAGCGTCTCTGCGGGATCCTTGGCCCGACGGAAGATGAAGGTTACGTAAACGCTAGCGCCATCTCGGTATATGTGTGAGAGATGAGCGAAGGCCAACACGCGTTCATCTTGATCGGTGAGACCATCCCGTAACGCAGTAGTGATGGCTTCGGCTATGGGTAATACATTAGCCCATGATACGGCGGTCTCCAGTGTGTCAACGGCGTAGCCCCGCTCCCAAAGCGTGTTGCGTAGATAGGGGGTGTAGAAGCGAGATTTCCGCCACATCTCCCCAATGGTTTTCCCGACCAACAATCCCCCATGGGAACGAAGGAGGGCTCCCGTACGCCATCTTGTGATCGCCAAGATGCCTCGGTAGCCGGTGAGGCCATAGATCAGCATGCAAGACTCTTCACCACGCCCGAGTAAACGTAGCCCGCGCTCAGCAAAAGACACCAACCTCTCGCGACCTGCCAACCTCAAGGTGGTCTCGGTCTCTTGAGGATTGCTTAGGCGCAGCATGGAGACTGGCAGGTCTGATTGGGCTACCGCTCGTACGGCATTTACACCAGTCTCCCAATCACGGAAGAACGCAGCGTAGAATCGCTCCACCTCCGGGGTTGATTGGACACGGATGGTCGCGCGTGTGATGATGCCTAAGCGGCCCTCTGAGCCGAGGACCATCTCCCTCAGATCAGGTCCGGCGGCACTGGCTGGTAAGGGCGGCAGCTCGAGTGGACCGATAGGGCTTTCGAGGTGACCACCGGCGAAGAAATCCTCCACTCGGCCATAGAAGTATGACTGCTGTCCGCTGGAGCGCGTGGCGATCCAGCCCCCCAAGGTGGAGAACTCCCAGGATTGAGGGAAATGGCCTAAGATGCAGCCACGTGTGCGCAGCTCTTCCTCCAGGCTCGGTCCAGTGATGCCGGCCTCAAAGGTTGCCGTTCGGTTGGTCTCATCGAGGTTGATGAGCTTGTTGAGGCGGTTCATGTCGACAGTCAAAGTCGGCCGGTCTCCAGGAAGAGGGTTGATGTGTCCCACAACGCTTGTGCCGCCGCCATAAGGAATCAGAATGGTGTCGGTTTCCCCTGCATACGTGAGGAGAGATCGAACCTCTTCGTCGCTGGTTGGGTAGGTGACGCCGTCGGGGAAGACATCGATCTGGCCTGAGCGGAGCGCGATCCAATCGGGCAGGCTTTGGCCGCGAGCGTGGAGGAGTCGTTCCGCTGGGTTGGTGTTGATCAGTGGGTGAGGGGAAAGACGGCTTGCTGGTACGGCTGATAGCACCTGTTCAAAGGAGGCATCAGGGACCGGATCGGCTTCTCCGAGTATCCGCTCAAGATGCCCTGCGGCCGATTCGGGAAGAGGGTAGGTCTTGGCATCGTCCCCCCAGCCGTTCCAACGTCTCATGACTCGCCTCCGCCAAGGTTCTCAACAGCAACTTGCCACAGGTCGAGGCTCTCGATCATCATCTGCCGCGTGACGCTTTCGGCTGCTTCGGGATCGTTTGATAGGGCGGCATCTCGCAGGTCCTGGTAGAAGACACGCGAACGGGCGCGGGCCTCCACCAAGGAGAAGTAAATCAAAGCCATGTTTCCGTAAAGGTCACTGAAACCGTTGAGGATCAGGGTGAAGACCGGATTGCCGGAGTCGATCGTCAGCTGGCGATGGAGATCCCAATCGGCGGTGGCGAAAGTCTGAGGTGCATCCTCCAGTGTGGTGTAATTGTTTAGTAGGTCTGCCACGTGGTCCGGTTTGCGTTCGACAGCCGCGCGAGTGTAGGCGGGGGCCAGTGAGATGCGCACCTCGAGCAGATTGGGCACGAAATCGGGCGGGGCGTGGTTTTTATGCCGTGCGATGGTCCCTAGTACACCAAGGTTCCCCTCGCGCCAGTAATTTCGGACTCTGGTGTGTCGTCCGTGGCGGATTTCGATCCAGCCATCGCGCGCCAGGCGCTGCAGGGCCTCGCGCAGCGTGGGACGGGTGACCCCGAGTTGCACCGCGAGCTCACGTTCAGCGGGCAGGTGAGATCCGACCGGGAAATGGCCATCGAGGATGGCCTCGATGAGGCGTGTTTCGGTCAACTCAGCTGGCTTGGGCACCGCGTCCCAACGGTTTTCCTCGTTCATGGTAAGAGGTCTAACCACTTAAGGATAGTTTACAATGATTTTTCCCTCTCTTAGGCAACAAGTTTGGGGTTAGCTTCCTGTCACAAGACGCAAAATGTAAGCCGCAAACCTCAAGTCGCAAGTTGATAAATAACCTCCCCGCGAGCTTTAAGCTCGCGGGGAGGTGGCAATTGAATACCTTTCGATACAAAGGAAATCTGTCGTTGCAGGCTCTAACCTGCGCTTCTTAGCTCTACTCCTCAAAACTAAAGGACGTGAGTATGAAGTCATACAACTCTCTGTTGTCCTCGTTATCAACATCATGCAAATTGATACGGAAAAGGATATCGTCCTTGATGAAGTAGATTTCCTCATATGAGGGCGCCATGGGTGATGGAGGGCTATAGATTTTCACTGCTGGGATTCCGTCAATCTCCGTGTTTGTCTCATCGGGGATATCTTCGAACATCTCGGAGAAGTTTTCTTTAATCCACCCAACAAGATCCGTCCCAGGAGGCGGGTTATAAACGGGGGTATCGTAATGAGAGACAATAAAACCCGCAAGGGTTAGTTGATTGACCTCACCAAGGAACGCCTGCATAAAAACCTCATCCGGGTTCTCGCCATTGATGAAGCACAGGCACTCTTGAGGTCTTTCCTCCGGTGGCTTCTCTTTGCAGTACCCCGGCAGAGCTCCATAGGTGCAGTCCGGCGGATAGTTTAGTTTGTATCCATATTTCCCATTGATATAGGTGATCCATTGCTGGGGTTGTTCGGTCGTGGTCGCCTTGCATCCACTGAGGATCAATGTGCTCAAAAGGAGCACAAGTATGAAGGTTGAAAATTTGTTATTCATTTCTCATCTCCTCCGATGATTTTAAATGGCGCTCATAGCTGCCAGCAATCTATCTGCGGGGTCACACTTGCAGACGAAAGCATCGGCACCGGCTTTTAGAGCCAATGAGCTGACCTCGGGATTTGCGCTCAATGCGATGACTTTGATCCCAGGTAGTAGCTTTCTTAAAACCAATAGTATTTCAGTTTCTTGCCTTTTAGTCATTTCCCAATCAAGCAGCACGAGATCGGGGTGGTTATCCCTCACTGATGTCATCAGTGAGTCGATATCGGAAACTTCGCCCACGACTCTCAAGTCGGGTTCCTGCTCCAGAAGCAATCTCAGAGCTGATCGGATTTTGGATCGCTGATCTGATACTAGGATTCTCATTTCCATAACCTCAAATTCGTTTTGTGAGAGTTTCCCCGTGCTCAGGTTAAAGTGTTCTCCCTTGGATAACCTTAAGGCTACTCGGTTCGTTCGAACGACCCGAGGATGTTGTCCACCTCGAATTGGACGACTTCTGGAATGTCGATGGTTTCGTAATCACCAACGCTGAGATCGTCGAGGCGGATGACAAAAACCAAGTCATCCACTTCAGCAGTGTCGTAGAACACCACCTTGACCTTACCCTCGTAGATCACGGCCGTTTTCATGATTTCTCCCCCAAGGAAGTAGACAAAACCTCGTTCCTCAGCTTCGCCGGCAGGCATGCCGGTGCCGCCAAGGAAGACATCCTCTGATATAAATCTATAGCCAATGTAAAGTAACAGATCCCCTTGGCGAAGCTGAACCGATTTGCCATAGTGAAGACCGCCCTCGTCGGTCGTGTCTTCATCCGGTACTTCTTCTAGCATCCATGCGGATGGGTAGCGGAAGGTAAAACCATACTCCTCATTGGTGTACATTGCCCAGCCGTCATAGGGGTCCACGATAACCCCATCCACTTCGAGGCTGATAACCTGGATCTGGCAGCCGGCATAGTCGGGCACACCACACACGAGCTGCCCTGACACCCGGATCGTAAGCTCTGTATCACGCAGCGCCTTTAACTCTTCTTTATAGATTGGCCAACCGTTCTCGGCGATGAAGGAGGCAATGCCATAGCGTACAGGGATTTCGCCATCGAGAACAAAGTAGGTGTCAAACTGGGCTCCGGGCTCTTGACTGTAGAGTTTTCCCTCCCAGCCTTCGATAGATTCTGGATCGGTGATCTCTGTTCCGGAGCGTATTCGTGTCGCAAGCAGTTGACAGCCGCCGTAGTCGAGCACATCACAGTTTAACCTACCCCAGAAGTGGGCATACTTGCCAGGCTCTTCTTTATCACGAAGCTCGACAATTTGAGCCTCAACAAGTTCATCCACTCCCTCGATGCCAAACTCGCCGATACCCTCAGGCCATAAAACAATGAAGTCATCGAACTGAGCGCCATCCGGTGTGCTGACGACATTCCCTAGCCAACCTACAACCAGCATCCCAGGTTCTGAAGGTGTGATATCTTCAGTTGGCTCTAAGCCAACCTCAGGGCGACAGCGCCCCTGGAAGAAATCGATCTCCAGACACGAAGAACCGTCGGGAAAGACGCATGTCCCGATATTCGCCCCAACTTCCAACGTAAAGCCTTGTTCCAGGCAGTAGGTGTATTCTTTGCCGCATCGACCGGCCATGAAGTCCCATTGCCAGCATTCGTTTCCATCTGGAAAAATACAGACGGCATCCATGCCCTCACCGTAGGGGCGGTTTTCCAATGTGTATCCCAATCCCTCACAATAAATTGCTGCCGGACTAGGCAATCCAGGCGACACAGTTTCTGATGTAGTGGTTGGTTCTGGCTGTACACCCCCACATGCGCTAAGAGCAAGGACCAAGACCGTGCCCCCAAAAATCCATTTGAAGTTCTTGCGTGAAAACATATTTTCTCCTTCTTATGGGACTCCCTCGTTCAAAGTTTGTGATTTGTTTATCCTTGAGCGAATTTCTGAACCCATGATAAACGGAAGTATCGATGAGTACATTGGACACCGAGCGAGATGTGAGATGGGACAATGCGGGGGTATTGAGACTGGTCAATCGACCAGGTGGTGTTGAAGTGTGAGGGTTATCCCCCCGGTGTGGTAGAGGAATGATCCGCACAAATCAAAATCAGTATGCAGCCCACACTTTCTCTAGTGCGCGGTTAGTTCTATTTAATTCTACATCACCAACTTAGAAGCTGTACAAATCTACTTGCCAACCAAGAACGCACCGAGAGCGATGCCCAGAACACGCGTCAGAGTGACCTCGATCTTTGGAGAAACAAAGATGCCAAAATGATCGATCAACAATGCCATGACCATCTGCCCCAAGACGATCGCCACCAAGGTTGAACTCGTGCCGATCCTAGGCACAAGGAAGATGGGTGCCGCAAGGATCGCCACACCTAATACGCCCCCCACATACAGATACCACTCTGAAAACGAAGGGAGTTTTCTAAGATCGGCTGTGTTGGGAAAGACGAGAATCAGAACGGCGAGCGCAATGATACTGATGATCGTCAATACGAGAACGGAGCCCAAATTACCAAGTCGTTGACCGAGGGTTGCATTTAATAGACTCTGTATCGCGATCATGCCCCCAGCGATAGCACCGAGTCCATATAACATGAGCGTGCTTGTTGTATTCAAAACTCCCTCCCTTCTCGAACAATCCAAAGGCTCGGATGATGATCCATTCCCTAGTGTATGCAACGCTGTTTGGATCACAAATCCAGCAGGCTACTTTGGCAGGCATTGCCGCGGTGTGGGTAGTCCGGAGAATACCATGAGCTTGCCGATGTTCTCGTCCCCAAGCCAGACGGAATAATCTCCAACATCCAGCATACCCAGATTGAAAACGATCGTGCCTCCCCCAGAACAGTCGTCTATGCACGGAAAGGGGAAGCGCGAGGTTTCCGTGAGAACGAAGGTTGTCTCGAAGCTTAACTCGAAGTTCCATCTGTCCACGACGACTTTCCCAACCTTTTGGATTTGGAGGGTGCAGCCGGGCGAGAAGCATCCCTCCGGCGAGACGGAAGCGATCATGTCCCCAACATCGTCAACCTGGAAGCAGATCTCCCCTCGGTTTTCGATGATCAGGGGAGGCTGAGGTCTTCTCGGATTCAGGAACACCGTATACACGACATAACCGACAGCGAAGGTCAGCATACCAAGGGCGAAAACTACGATTGTCTTGCGATTCAATGCTTTCATTAGGATTTTTCCCTTGTATGCAAGGGTATGGGCCAGCTAAGGTATATAGATCGGCATTTCCAGGACAACGTAATCGTCTGTAGCTGATTTAGCCACCGTATAGATGAACACGCTTTGGGGCGGCTGTTCTGTTTCAGTCGCACCACAGCAGGGACCCAATTCAAATAAGGATCCATCCTCATTCTTGAACTCAACGGCGAATTTAAACTCGGTGGGAGATGCTTGCTCATCTAGAATCACGCTTTTAATTTCAAGACATTGAGCCCCGTTGACCGTGCATGCGTTACGAAACAGCGTTGCATGATCGTCCGGATTGATCTCGGGGTTGTGATCGATCATGATGTCGAATGTGCCGCCATACAACCCTACAGCTTGATCATACTCACCTGCGTGGAGGTGAGAAAAGAAAGCCGCCAAAGCCCGGACGGCGAGTTCTGTCTCGGATGAGTCTTGAATAAACTCTTGGATGACAGGATCGTCCAGGCTGAATTCAATGATGCTGTCCGCCTCAGGACGAACACTGGAGAGGTTGCGCTTAATTTGCACAACCTCAGCCTCCCCAGATGATGTTGAGATCAGGAACAACTTGCCGCCATCCAGGTCGAAAGATTGACCATCAATCGAGAAATTCGCAGTTACCCCGTCCTCCGTTTCCAGGAGCCAGTCGAAGCGAACATCACTTCTGGTTAATGCATGGCAACGAAGCACGAACACCGGATCGCTTGTGGAGCTGGAGCTGCTGCACGCTGAAGATTTCGCCCTATCGAACCAGATCATCAGGGCCAAACCCTCCTCCCAGCGATAAAATTCGTAGCCCGATTGTATATACACGCCAGCAGCCATGTCTGGACCAGGAGGTGTTGAAACGGGTGAACAGGCCGCAAAGATGAAGCCCGAGAAAGCCAGAAGCAAGATATAAGAGCTTGACCTCTTAAGATGGATCATTTTCATCTCCCCATTTGGAAATCATATCTTAGTGCCAGATCGATCTTCTCCGAATTCCGATCAGATAATGTGCTTCGCCAACGGTGAAAGCGTTTCTATTCCATGCCAACCAGCGGTGTTACAAAACCTCTGTCTGACCACCCCTGGCACTTGCACAAAAGAACCGTTTAAGATGGTGGCATCTTGGCAACGAATTGTTCTTGAAAGTATGTGTGACCTGCGCTTTAAGCGCAGGTCACTGCCTACTTTGGTCTAGTTAACGGTTGATCTCAAACGTGATCTCCATCGAGACGGACACGGTCATTGATCCCTCGCTAATCGGCGGAGCACCGCCACCACCCATGTCGTACCCGGTCGATTCGAAATACGGCACCATCGAGGCGCCGGAGATATCTACAGCACGCTGCACCTCACCCAAGGTCACACCCAATTCCTGGGCGATATGTTGGGCGCGTTGCCGTGCATCTTCGATGGCTCTCACACGGGCCTCCGCTGACAGGCTGCTCGGATCCTGAATGCCGAAATTC
Organism: Anaerolineaceae bacterium; assembly: GCA_020350285.1. Lineage (GTDB taxonomy): Bacteria > Chloroflexota > Anaerolineae > Anaerolineales > E44-bin32 > DUEZ01. The sequence continues at coordinate 1,445,294 of CP070708.1, read as the reverse complement.
AGACCGTAAATATTGTTAGCCCCGCTGGCAATCGAGACCTCAAGAATTTCCCCGATATTCTCGATGTCATTCACATTGATCTGGATTGTGCTTTCAACTCTGTAAAGTCTCTCTTCCATCCGCAGACCGGTTTCCCGATTCCATTGTTCATCGGCCCATATGCTGAAGTTGGTTGTTTGGACGTCAGCTTCCTCGACCCCCAACCCCATGACCGCGTCGGTGATGCGGGCGATAATTTCGTTGGACTCCTCAACTGCGCGGTTGATATCTTCTTCTACGACAATCACACCTACGTTAACTGACGCCCGGTCAGGGTTTGCGCGGGCTTTACCGAATCCGGTGACGGTGATCGTGGCAGCCGTGCTCGAAGATGCTTCTGAGGTTGAGTTGCCTTGATTTGCAGAGCACCCTACGATGGTTAGTGCAAGCGCAATGATCAATAGAACACGATAGGTTTTTCTTCTTGTTGCCTTCATGGAAATCTCCTCCTGCGGTCTTTGCCGCAATATAGAATAGACGCAGTTACACCATTCTCCGTTCCCACGTTTCATTCGAAGGTGGAGCCTGGCCCTTTCAATCAATGCAGATTACTACATACTTGCCATTTTCAAGCACGACGTTGCAACCAAAGTTGCTTTGCCAGGCCGAGCAAACACCACTGAGCTGATCGTTTTCCGCATTACGTTGTTCGATGATCTCATGATCCGGCTGTAGAAACCCCGTCGCGTCTTCATTGTAGAGCGTGTCGTCATCTGCCAGACAAAGCGATTCACAATCCGACCAACCCGAACAGGTTTTGCCGCCATCTTCGGTCGGAAGATTGCATCCAGGTCCACTAAAACCCAGAACTTCCCACTTGCCCCCTTGATCAAGACATTCTTGAACCTGCACGGGATCTGTATCTTCTGACCCAGGCGTAGCCTGTGGAGGCGATTGCTCTCTGGCCCAGCTTTCAGACATAGGTGTAACCAAGGCGACGAGGAGCACCAACAGAAGCCCCCCTATGGCAGCGATTTTGCCTTGAGCTGTTCGGAAAACCAAAAATCCCAGAACAGCGGCAATCAATGCGCAGACACCTGATGCCAATAATCCTGCCTCGGGATTGACGAATTCGGGATTCAAAATCGGCAATATGAGAACCGAAGACAACATGATAACCAGGGCTATCGCAAGCAGCGCGAATCCCGTCCATCCGATTAGAGTATTCCTGTTCATTTCCACCCCTCCTTATTTATAAATATCTATTTAGAAATCTTTATCACATGCCAGAAATGTATCTGCTCAAAGGGTAAATCAAAGCAGCCATGAGCACATTGGACACAGCGGGAGATTCGATATAGGTCGATGAGGGAGTTGCTAGCCTGGTCAGTCGACCAGGTTGTGTTGAATGGCGAGGGCGACCGCCTCGGTGCGGCTGGAGACACCCAGCTTGGAGAGGATGCCGCTGACATGGAACTTTGCAGTGGAGCGGCTGATCACGAGGCGCTCGGCGATCTCAGGGTTGCTCAGCCCCTCGACCATTAAAGCCAATACTTCCAATTCACGGGGCGTGAGATCGAATTCGGGCTCGGGAGGCTTCCTGGTGGCTTGAATCAATACCTGTGCCGCCTCGGGCGCCAGTGTAGGTCGACCGGCTTTCGCGGCCCGTATGGCTTCAGCCAACTCATCCGCACTCACATTTTTGAGTAAGTAGCCGATCGCTCCAGCTTTCAGTGCTTTCTGGACCAAGGCCTCTTCTTTGAAGCTCGTGAGGGCAATAACCTGAACATCGGGACACTGCTCACGAATAGCCTGGGTGGCGTCGGCGCCATCCATGCCGGGCATCACCAAGTCCATGAGCACCACGTCTGGCTTGACATTGTTACACATCAGTACGGCCGTTTCTCCGCTGTCCGCCTCTCCGACCAGTTCTAGATCCTCGTAAGCCAGCAGAAATGCGCTCAGCCCACTGCGCACCACGCGGTGGTCATCGACAAGCAATATTCGTATAGGTTCTGTTGCAGTCATGGCACTCCCTTTCTTGGATCATCGAACGATAAGACCTGGCACTTCATTTTAAGCTGTTTTCCATCGATGATGTTATCCCTTATTGAGGTTCTCTGACGGTGACCACCAAGGTGATATCGTCGGCTTGGGGCGCATCGCCCATAAAATCGTGAAGCGCTCTAAGAAGTCCGGCTTGAAATTCTTGGGCTGAGTTCCCAACGTGAGTCACGACGGCCTCTTTTAAACGCTCCTCGCCATAGGACGTCCCTGCAGGATCCTGAACATCGATAAGGCCGTCGGTATAGAATAGCAGCGTGTCACCTTGAGCAAGTCGTATCTTACTTTGTTCCCAGCTTCCGTCCTCGCTGACGCCCAACACCATGCCAGTTTTGGCGAGCATTTGAATCTGCATATCTTCTCGACTGCGGATCAGATAAGGCGGGTTGTGCCCCGCATTGCAATATTTCAAAGTGCCGCTTAGGGGATTAAGGACGCCATAGAAGGAGGTGATGAACAGGCCAGCGCTTGCGTCGGAGAGAAGCCGACGATTGGTAGCGAGGAGCACGAGATCAGGTCGGTTGGGGTATTCGGTCGCATAGGTGCGGATCAGGGATCGACCCAGGGACATATAGAGAGCTGCTCCCAAGCCTTTGTCGGCCACATCGGCGATCACAATCCCCCACTGCTCGTCAGGGAGAGGTATGAAGTCGTAGAAGTCGCCGGAGGTCTCTCTCGCCGGCTCAATCGTGGCCGCGAATTGCCAACCGGCAAGCTCTGGCAGATCCTCAGGTAGAAAGCTCGCTTGGATCTGTCCTGCCAGGGCTAACTCCTGAGCGACCTTCTGGTGCTCCAGGGTTTGGGTGCGGATATCGGCACTATGCAGCGCCGAGGAAATTTGGGCCGCGAGGGATTTGATGACAGGGATTAAATCCGATGCCGAGTCCGGCTCTCGTCGTCTTAGGATTGAGATGCCACCTATCGGTTCTCTGTTATCGAAGCCGATGATCGGAACCAGGATCAGAGCAGCGTCCTTCGGTTGTGTCTTTCCCCAAGGCAACCCCGATCCTGGGGGGAAAAAACGGGCTTTGGAATTCGTGCGCATCCATTGCCAGGCAGCCTCTGGTATCGACGGTAAGTCTGAAGGATCGTGGATTAAGATCTGGTCGGGATAGATCCGGATTTCGATTGTACTGTCGGGGAACATCTCGGGGGCGTGTTCCCGTAGCAGTTCTGCTAGATCGGTCGGGTCAGGGGATGTGTCGAGGATTCCCCGGGCAAGTTGTTCCAGCCTCTGGGCTTGGGTCAAAGCCTCGATGACACCGGGGGCCAGCGTTGGTTTTCCCATATGAGCGGCGCGAATGGCATCCGCCAGCTCTTCGGTGGACACATTCTTGAGCAGGTATCCGATCGCGCCTGCATCTAAAGCCCCTTGTACCAATTCCTTCTCTTTATAACTTGTGAGTGCGATAACTTGTATCTGGGGACAACGTTCTCGGATGGCACGGGTTGCTTCAGCGCCATCCATGATGGGCATCATGAGATCCATCAAAACCACATCTGGCTGCACTTTCTGGCAAAGCTCTACGGCTTCTACACCATTGGAGGCTTCACCGACCATTTCAAGATCATCAAAGATGCGCAACACAGTTTTTAGCCCGTTGCGGACCACGGCATGGTCATCGACGATCAAAATGCGAATACGACTCATCTCTGACATGGCGTTTGGCTAGGTTCTTTTCCAGACAACCTGGATCTGTGTACCCTGGTCGATCTCGCTCGAAACATCAAGCTGGGCGTTGATGTCATCCGCGCGCTCATACATGATACCCATGCCCAACTGATCCGGCGCGATGCTGGCTGGGTCGAATCCGCATCCGTCGTCTTTAACACGGAGCGTGACTTCCTCTTCGGTGCAGGTTAGCGTAACCCGAGCCTGGCTAGCCTCAGCGTGTTTGGCCACGTTGTTCAATGCCTCCTGGGCGATGCGGTAATAGGCGATCTTGACTTCGGGTGGAAGGTCACATTCGCTGTCTGCTTCAACTGTGACTTGGATACGTGCTCGGCCGATGACAGACTCGGCAAGCTGTCGAAGCAACTCCCCCAAATCCGCTTCAATGAGAGCCGCAGGACGTAGCTCCAAGAGTAGTGTTCGCATCTCCGCCAGCGCACCACGTGTCAGCTCGCGTAGTTCCTCCAAGCGCTGCTGTCCCTGATCAGCATCGCGTTCCCATATACGTGGGAGAACCTCAGCGATCAAACTGGCAGAAAAGAGGGTCTGGGTCACCGCGTCGTGCAGATCCCTTGCAAGACGGCTGCGCTCTTGCACAACGGCCAATTCCTGTGTCTGCTTATAGAGTTGTGCCGTCTCGATGGCCAAAGCAGCTCGCTGCGCGAGGGCTTCGAAGAGACGAATTTCATCACCGCCGAACGCGCGCGGCTGGACATAATCCGCATTGAAGACACCAAAAATGTTCCCTTCGACTTTGATCGGCACATGCATGAAAGAACGGATCCCCTCTGGATCGATGATCCGTTTAGCCACCCGCGAATCTTCTTGTGTGTCCTCTACGATGACCGTCTCACCGGTGGCAGCCACTATGCCCACAGTCCCCTCGGCCGGGGCGAAGGTCATCTGAGCCAGGGTCCCTTCTTGGTAACCTTGGGCAGCACGCACCGTCAGATTCTCCCCCTGTTCGTCCCACAACAGCAAGGAACTTTTATCCGCTTTGAGGATGTCAACTGCGATGTGTACTAAGGTTTGCAACACCTCTTCTAAATGCACGCGGCGGTATAGCTCTTCATCGGCCTGATAGAGCGCTTCTAATTCTTGGGTACGGCGTTCGATCTCGCGCGTTCTTTCATCGACTTGCTCTTCGAGTTCTTGACTGCGCCTCTCGATAGTCCTCACTCGCAATCGATAGCCGCCAATTACGGCCCCCACTACCACCAGGAGGAGAATCCCTCGAAACCACCATGTTTCCGAAATTGGTGGTGTCACAGTGATGCGAACTGTACTTCCCTCTTCATTCCACACGCCACCACTGTTTGAGCCCTTGACGCGGAAGACGTATTTACCCCCGTCGAGATTCGTGTAACTTGCATATCGGCGTGTCCCCACATTCACCCAATCCTGATCAAATCCTTCCAGCATATAAGCGTATTGGTTTTTCTCGGGTGCGGTGTAGTCAAGCGCCGCGAACTCAAAGGAGATGAAATTATCCTTATAGGATAACTCTATGTGTTCACCTTCAGACAGGTCTGTGCGGACTTTTTGGTTGAACTTCGCAAAGGACGTGATGACGATCGGTGGAGGGTTTGGATTAGCCTGGATCTGCTCCGGAAAGAAGGCGTTGAAACCACTGATGCCGCCAAAAAACATCTCTCCGCGATCGCTTCGGAAATGAGCCCCTACGTTGAACTCTCTATCCTGTAGACCATCACTGATGTCATAGTTGCGGAACGTCTCTGTGCGCGGGTCAAACTTGGACAAACCCCAGTTTGTGCTTAGCCAAAGGTATCCTTCTCCGTCGACCTCAATGCCATAGATGACATTGTTAGGCAATCCATCCTCCTCCGTGAAATGCGTAAACGTTTTGCTGGAAGGGTCAAAGCGATCCAGCCCGGTGCCCCATGTTCCGATCCACAGCGTCCCCGTTTGATCCTCGTGAAAAGAGAAGATGGCATTGTTGCTCAAGCTCTGTGGGTCGTCAGGGTCATGAAGATAACGTGTAAAGCGGTCCTCGAAAGAATCAAGAACGTTGATGCCTCCCAAAGTGCCCACCCACAGCTTCCCTGAGATGTCTTCGTAGAGAGACCAAACGCGATCGTCACTCAAGCTGTTGAGATCGTCCAGATCGTGTTGGTATCGGACAAAGGTTTCCAGGTCGCGATCAAAGCGATTTAAACCTCCCGTTCGTGTGCCAATCCACAAGTTTCCCAGCGAATCCTCATAGAGTACACGCACTTGGTCGTCGCTTATGCTGTTGGGATCATCGGGATCGTTCTGGTAGTGAGTGAAAGTCTCCGTCACCGAATCGAACCGATCGAGTCCTCCGTTTGTACCAACCCATAATGAACCGGTATGATCTTCCAGAATAGCCCGGATATCATTGCTGATAATACTGGTGGGGTCTGAAGGATCATTCTGGTAAACCGTGAAGGTGTCCGAATTGCGATCCAGCTTGTTAAGCCCACCATTGAAGGTCCCAATCCACAGCATGCCATTCCGATCCTCGTATATAGACCAGACCATGTTTTCACTCAGGCTATTGGGGACATCCGATTTGTGCTGGTATAGGATGAATTGATCTGTCGACCGATTGTATTTGTTTACCCCGCCCCCGTATGTGCCAATCCAGAGCACGCCGGTTCGGTCCTCGAATATCGACCAAATCGTATTGCTGCTTAGGCTGTAAAGATCACCAGGGTCGTGATGATAGTGAATGAACCGGTTCCGGGTACGATCCAGTTGATCAAGCCCATTTTGGGTTCCGATCCACAAGCGGCCGGTGTTGTCTTCAAGAATGGCCCGGACTCGGTTGTGGCTCAAACTATGTGGATCCTCGAGTTTGTCTTGGTGACGAACAAAGGTGTTTGAGGTCCTGTTGAACTGATTAAGTCCTCCTAGGTCCGTTCCGACCCAGAGGTACCCCTCTCGATCTTCAAGAATAGCCGTTACCTGATTATCGCTGAGGCTCCGCCGATCCCTGGGATTGTGTTGGTAATGAATGAAACTACCGTTTGCTGGATCAAAGAGATCCAACCCGCTATTTGTTCCAACCCACAACGCACCGTCTGATGTTTCATAGATCACTCTAACAAAATCACCGGCCAAGGTGCTTGTGTCATCAGGGACATGGCGGTAGTGGGTGAAACTATTTGTGTCGCGATCCAATAGGTCAAGACCAGCAATGGTGCCCACCCAAAATCTCCCCTGAAGGTCCTCGTGGATCGCTGTGACCCATGTCCCGCCTAAGCTGTTCGGATCGTCCGGATCATCCGGATCATGCTGGAAATGGGTGAAGGTCCCTGTCGTGCGGTCGAATCGATCCAATCCGCTTCTTGTACCGATCCACAAGTCCCCGTTTCGATCTTCATAAATCGCCGAAATATACCTGTCGGATAGTGTGAGGGGATCCTCTGGATCGTGCTCATACACCGTGAATTGGATGCCGTCGTACTTGTTGAGGCCGTCTTCTGTGCCAAACCACATGTAGCCTTGAGAGTCTTGCCAGATGGCGTTGATTGTGGCCTGAGATAGACCTTCCTCGAGTGATATTCTCTCAAATCGAAGTGTATTGGTCTGGGCTTGAGGGTAGCTCGTGAAAAGCGGGCTGTTGGGCGTCGTTAACTGACTCTCCGCTAGAACAGGTAGAGCAGGGAGAAAGGTTAAGCAGACGGTTAGAAATAGGACTGGAAGGTTCAGTTTGGGTCTCATGTGATATGACCTACAAGAGGGCTCCCTTCAATCGCTGATTTTCTCTGAGAAATCACGATGCTGGTCATCTTCCTTCTTTTAAGTATTCCTTACGTATCACGCCTTCCAGTATCGTACGGCATAGGTAGGGTGTCAACGCCTGGTAGACCAGTAAGTTCCTGGCCACCTGGCCAGGAAATAAGACTCAACTCCTGGTACGTACAACATAGCCCATGTGCCTGACGCCTCTGTGGCGTATTGCTTGTAGATTATAAGCAGTATCGCGTGAGTTTTATAAAACAGCTCTTAGGACGATAGATGGGCAAGGTGACCAAAATGAGAGAAAACAGGACAACTTCACCGACAATAAGGGTCAAAACTCAAGGATCAGTTGGTTCCTCCAGAAGGCCGAGGCGATTGAGGTGGTTCGCCCTCGTCATGGTCGTATTACTGTGGAGCGCCCTTGCTGTTGCATGGATTATCCCTGGCGATCTGGAGCCATTGGTGGAACCGCAACCCACCACCAATTCACGCAAGCTAGCCAACAGCTCCATTGGCGGCATCGTTTGGCACGATCTCTGCGAAAGCTCGATCGAAGAAGGCGCGTTGCGACACGGGTGTGTATGGGAAACCTCTCGAGGCATGTCCCTGGCCAACGGTATGCGAGAAGTTGGGGAACCCGGAATAGAGGGCGTTGAGGTTTCGCTCGGCATCGGTCAATGTCCGTCCCTGGGTTTGGCGACGGTCAGCACGGGGGTTGACGGGAGTTACTCGTTCTCAGGATTGGAGGCAGGGGAGTATTGTGTTTGGGTGAACAGTTCGGTTTTGCAGAAACTTGCGAAGGTGATGCCCGGGGTGTGGACGTATCCAAAATCGGATGGTGAAGTAGGGGAGGGGTGGACAACGATTAACCTAGGTATCGCAGAAGACAAAGGCGGAGTGAACTTCGGCTGGGACTACCTAAATAAGCCAGTTGTGGAAACGGATGAGCCCGAAGCCGAGTCGATCCCAACATGCACAGATAGGGCGACCTTTGTGCAAGATGTAACCATCCCGGATGGGACCTATCTTGCCCCCGAGAAATCCTTTGAAAAGGTATGGCGTTTGAAAAACACGGGGACCTGCACCTGGACGCGGGATTACTCGCTTGTCTTTGAGAGCGGCGATGCTTTAGGCGCACAAGAATCTGCCTCCTTCTTAAAAGATGTCTCACCAGGTGACACTATTGACCTGGCGATAGACTTGCTGGCTCCGCAAACGAGGGGGTCCTACAAGGGATTTTGGATGCTACGAAATCCCAACCAGGATCTTTTTGGCATCGGCGAGAACGCCGATCGCCCGTTCTGGGTGAAGATCGTTGTCGATCTGAAACCGGATCGCAATTATGTTGAATCATGGTCGTACAGCTTGGATCCGAACGAACTTGCAGACGAGGGACGTTGGATCGATGTCGATGTGGGTCAGCAGCGCCTTACGGCCTACGAGGGCTCTACCCCGGTGATGACATTCTGGGTGTCGACCGGAACCGCCGCTCACCCAACCGTACTCGGTCAATTCCGGATATGGATCAAACTGGAAGCTACGGATATGAGTGGGCCGGGATATCATCTTGAAGATGTACCCTACACAATGTACTTCTACCAGGGATACGGGCTCCACGGTGCATACTGGCACAACAACTTTGGGACACCGATGAGTCATGGTTGTGTGAACCTGGAGACATCGAATGCAGCCTGGTTGTTCGATTTCGCCAGTGTGGGTACCCTGGTCAACGTTCACCCATAACTCTGTTTTAGGAATACCTGAACCGAATTAGGCAGTCATCCTGAGCCTGCATTGTCCTGAGCATGTCGAAGGATCGAAGGATGACTGCCTTAGTTAAGTGACTTTACGGAGGGTGTAGGGGCAATTCACGCCGTCTCGCACCCCGTTCGGGCCGCGAGCAACGGCCCGCCGGGGCGAGACGGCCGGCGTGCCGCCGGTTTTCGCGGCACGAACGGTGAATTGCACCTACGGTTAGGCTTCCCTCAGCAGAAATAGGATAACCCTTCTGTTGGTTCAGGATAAACTCCCTCAATGTCATTCTGAGCGAGCTAGGCGAGCGAAGAATTCCTGTGATTTGATGGTTTCAAAGGCTTCATCATAGGGATCCTTCGCTTCACTTTGTTACGCTCAGGATGACATTAGCGGGGATGATAATCTGAGCATTCTTTCGGCAACGAAATGACAAACACGATGGCTGTTCCTTGGCTTCGTACCCCCAGAAGTCGAATAGCACCTGTCCACCTGACCAGGGGAAAGACCCGCCACCGAGGATCCTTTAACCCCACCAACTGTCGGATGATCTACAGTGGCATCACAGGTATGCTATTCATGAAGAAAGCTTTGAAGAAGGCCCAGTTTTATAGAAGCAAGGGCACTCCGAAGGAGGACAAGGTGGACACGGGAAGCATCATTTCGGTTACATACCAGATCGCAGCAATTGCAGTCTCGCTCGCACTTCTTTACGCCGTTCAGAGGTTCATGAGCGAGCCCATCGAGGGTGAGGAAGAAAAGCGTGCTATCATGGAGCAGGCAAGAACGTTGAAGAGGGAAGCGCGTCAACGTTCGCTTGAGATCTTGAAGGCATCTAGTGAGTTAGACATTCCCCTCAGTACCGCCTTCTCTTTAATTGAAAATGATGAGCTTGCCAGGGGGGCACGCACGACGAGGGAGAGGCTTTCCTGGAATGAGGAACTTCGACCCTCGGTGATGGAGTCGTCTGGAAAGCGCGTTGCGGCCAGAGGCGAGACGCGGAGCAGCTGGGGAACTGCGGGTAGCTGCGGATAGGAGAGATTGAGATGTTCGGTTTAGATTATCGTTTCCAAGAACATATGGGTTTCGAGAACTCCAGCATCCTACAGATGTTGTCGAGAGGGATATTTCTAACCTTACTTGGTTCAGCACTTGTTATTTTTCTGTCGGCATGCAACTTGACTGGTGAACCCACAGAGATTCCACCCACTCCGGAACCAACCCTGTCACCTGCTCCGGATTCAGGCTCTATCCAGGGCATGATATGGCATGACTTCTGCTCGAATTTCGACCCCAACGATACCACGCCACCCGGATGTGTGATCGCCGGTGATGCGGGAGGCTATCTGGGGAACGGGGTTTTGGAGGAGGGGGAGCTTGGTATCAATGCGGTGGAGGTGATGCTCGGTGAAGGGGTTTGCCCTTCCATTGGCATGGCGAGCACGATCACGGGACCCGATGGTGATTTCACTTTCGCGGGATTGGTCCCCGGGGTTTACTGCGTTTCGGCTGTTGACTCGAATCTCCAACCAGGCGTTTGGACATTTCCAGAGAAGGCCGGCCAGGGTTCTATGACTGTTGCTCTGGCCGCAGGTCGGACCGAGGAAGTGGATTTCGGTTGGGATTACCTGCTGTTACCGCCGACCGCAACACCTGAACCAGAGGACACGCCGGCCCCGACGCCATCGTGCACGGATAGAGTAAGGTTTATTAAGGATGCAACTTTCCCAGATGGCACCTACATCGCGCCAGGGGAAGCGTTCGAAAAGGTCTGGCGAGTTGAGAATACGGGCACCTGCTTGTGGACAACGGATTATGACTTTGTTTTCATCAGCGGGTATTCCATGGATGGACCAGCAGCTATACCATTGGCGGGCACCATCCCGGTCAATGCAGTTGCTGACCTATCGGTAGACCTAAAAGCGCCGCAGACCAATGGCTTCTACAAGGGATTCTGGATGCTGCGCAACCCACAAGGATTTCTCTTCGGTGTTGGTGAAATGGCGAACCAACCGTTATGGGTGCAAATCAACGTCGGGCCGAAACCTACCCCCGAGATCACGGATTGGCTCGGCGAGTACTTCGATAATCGAAATTTAGATGACGACCCTGTGTTGGTGCGTAACGACGAGGTCATCGATTTCAATTGGAGGAGCGGCTCGCCTGGGGAGGAGATTCCTGTGGATAACTTCTCGGCTCGGTGGACGCGCACGGTCGAGTTTGAGGAGGGGATTTATCACTTCCTCGTCCGCATGGATGACGGGACCCGGTTGTGGATAGATGATCAACTGGTGGTCGATGAATGGGAGGACGGCACCAACCGTGTGGTAGAGATGGACCTTTGGATGTCGGAAGGTGCTCACGATTTTCTTTTGGAGTATTACGAACACAGTGGTGAGGCGCGCGTGCGTCTGCGGTGGGGCAAAGTTCAAAACCCGACCTTTGCTGAATGGAAGGGAGAGTACTGGTTTACCCCCGATCTGGACAGCGAGTGGGCGTTGGTGCGCAATGACCAGGAGATCAACTTCCATTGGGG
>CP070708.1:1423673-1433462 GCA_020350285.1 Anaerolineaceae bacterium | reverse complement strand
GAAAGCGTATCGCTAGGAAATCGTGCGCGATCAAGTACGAGAACCCGGTGTCCATTCTCACCGAGAAGGGTTCCGGTGATCGATCCAGCAATTCTTGAACCCACGATAATGACATCATACATAGGAACCTCATTCGTTATGTAGCTTTTGATTGATTCTGCCTATATGTTTCTGATTGAGAACGATTAGAGTAGGCGATAAATATAATCGAATTCCCCCTATTTATATCATATTACGCCGATATGGTGGCTCATTTTATTTCTGGAGATATTTTATGGTGATAGAGAAGGACTGGGTCAGATCTCAGCCAGCTGTGTGATCTCTTGGGGAGAGAATGTGGCTTCGGAAGCCATATGCCCCAATAAATGTATCTAATCCTTATTAGTGAAAACATCGTAGTTTGACATAATGGGTCATTTCAAATACTATCACCATAGCCCTTGATCTAATTAAATCGGGCAGAATAATCTATAAAATTGTAGTTGGGACGAATGACCTTCAACGTGGTGGAACTCCAACTAAAATATCGCTACGGAAAGGTCCAGCACAGTTAAAGGCTGGACCTTATTCATTCATTTCATTTTCTGAAATCGTTAACTTGGCGGTGACACAATTCCACTAAATAACTTTGTGCGCAGCAATATGGAAGGGAGAATTACGAAAGGAAAACTTCATTCCACTGAGCAACCAAAACAGTTATCATCGACTAAGATGAACGTATGCTTATCAAGAAAGAGAGAACACTTTGACGAAAATTATCGCAGTCCACTCCTTCCGAGGGGGAACAGGTAAATCCAACACGACCGCAAATGTCGCAGTCCTTCTTGCTGCTGAAGGACGGCGTGTCGGGGTTGTCGATACGGATATCCAATCACCAGGGATCCATATCCTTTTTGGTCTCGAGGGAGCAAAGATCACGACTTCGCTTAACGACTACCTGTTTCACGAGCGAGACATTACGGAAGCCGCACTGGATGTCACACATAATGTGGGTATGGATCTTAAAGGGCAGCTTTTCCTCATACCTTCCAGCACCCAACCTGGTCAGATCACTCGAGTGCTACGCGAGGGTTACGACGCAAAGCTGCTCACGCAAGGTTTAAGGCAATTGGTGGATGGACTTTCCTTGGATGTTCTGATGATCGACACCCATCCGGGTTTAAATGAGGAGACCTTACTTTCATTAATCATCTCCCAAACGCTAATCATCATCATGCGTCCTGATAAACAAGACTACGAAGGCACAGGTATTACCATAGAAGTAGCGCGACAATTGGAAGTGCCACGTATGGTGATTGTGGTTAACAAGGTGCCATCCGGCCTCGAGCCTGAAGCGGTTAAGGTAAAAGTCGAAGAAACCTATAAATGTGAAGTCGTAGCAGCTGTTCCCTTTTCTGAAGAGATGATTAACCTGGCGAGTGAGGCGATCTTCGCGGCACATTACCCAGAGCACCCCATAACGGCATTGTATAAACAGGTTGCTGTGAAGCTTGTAGAGTAATTGTCCGATAAGATGAAAAAATTCAGTACACTTGACTTGCTCGATCTACCTCGCTCCGAACGAGAGATCTTCCTCCATCTCGTCCGCCAAGGACCGGCTGACGCCGAAATGTTAGCCGAAGCCCTCGGGCATGATTTGGCATTGATTCAGGACGGATTAGCTGCACTTCTGACGAAAGGCAGGATCCAAGAAGCAGGTGACGGTCGGTACGAAATAACCCTCGGGCGTGTCACCCGACGTACCACTTTGCCACCTCAGCTCTGGCCCGCGCTCGTTACCACAGACCGTTCCTACTCTGAGCAGGAAATCGCCACCTTGCGTACAGCTGTTCCAATGCTCCAATTCGCTCGAGCCAAATTAAGCGAATTTACAGATCATGGACCTGGACATGCGATGCGGGTGAAGTCATTTGCTACCCAATTAAGCTACATCCAGGGACTCTCAGCAGTCGAGAGGCACTTGCTCAGAGCTGGTGCACTCTTTCACGATATCGGCAATGTTGTCAGCCGCGAGCGTCATAACATCATCAGCCAGGAAACGGTTGAGAAGCTGGTTGCGGATGGCAAACTCCCGTACACACGTAAGGAAGCAGAGATCATTGGTCTTCTATGTCGTTGGCACCGCAAGGAGTATGATCCAAACAGGGTTGACAGGCTGAGAGGTGATACGATCCGCACTGGATATTTGGCTTCGATCCTGCGAGTTGCCGATGCGATGGATATCGACCATCGTCGTTCAGATTACGGGGTTAGGTTCTGGAAAGTACTGGAGTTTTTCTTCCCAGATCAGCTTTATCACTGGACCAGCCTAGAGCAGATCCTTGGTGTGCGAATTCGATGCACGCCTACTGTACATCTGCAGGTTTTTACCAAAGGCCGGACACCCGAGAATGTCCAGATAGATATGTTGAGCGGAGATCTTACCAGCACGCCACTCGATTGGAAGCTGGTAGAGATTGTTGTTGGATCAGCGGCTGCAGCTACTTCGGCGTCTGAGAAACTGAAGGCGACTGCGACCAAAGGAGCGATGATCGCGTTTCCCTTTGAAATACACAGTTTGGTCATGGCAGCACTGAGTCGCAAGCATTTAGTGGCTGACGGTTATGATGTTGAACTTCTCTGCTACCCTGATACAGCCGATGGTCCGGCTTGGCTCTGGCGAGAAGCGCTGCAGGAGATCGATGTTGAGGATTTGGACCGCCTTATTATCATCGGTGATCGTCCGGATCCATCAATTAACTCGCATGTCATTGATACTATCCGTGGATGGCAAGCTGCGGGTCTTCCCACCTGTGTGTTAAACCGACATGAAACAAATTGGTCCCGCTTACCCCAGTTAATCGAAATGGGCGTTGAGGTGATACTTGGTGGCGATTGGGTTTATTTTTGGGGCGATAATGTTAGCGAAATGGATCTTATATGGGGTCGGATCGCAGCACTTTGTACGCGTGATCCAACACAATCTACAGTTGGAGTAACAGATAATGAACGCGCTATAACGCAAGGACTACTCAATCTTGTCTATGATGTCATGATCGAGCCACCGGTTGATGATACTGCGGGATGGGCGATATTGGCTGAACCATTCTTAGATCGGATTGAAGCCGACGATCAGGCTTATTTTGCCGATCAAGCGGTTGGATTTTTGGATACTTATGCTAAGGCGACAACACCTGGTCATGTGGAAGGTCGTGTTGTTGTCTTTGATCAAGCACCTGCAGCGATCCCGCAGGCATTCTATTGGATCATGGAAGCTGCGATCGAAGATCATGGTCGTGTGCCTGAACGGAGCGTCCATTACAACGCGCCCTATTCCATAGCAACCTGGAAAGATGGCGATGAGACTGAGTTATTGGCGATAAGCCATTGGCGTGAAGAAGAAGCGATTCCAATCCGATTGTTTTATCCTGCGAAACTTGGACCGCGCCCCCAGGGAAACGAAAGCACAATTCGAATACGCATCTCGTCAGAGAGAGTAGGAGAAGTGGTTCACTCTCTTTTGGATAGGTGCAACCGACCATAGATGGTCTAGGAGATAACAAAGGAATATTCACCCTTCAGCAAATAGCCATCATTCCTACTAGCAGAGATTAACAAACCAATGCGGTTATTGCTGACGCAACTTACAATGTATTCGTACTCTAAAGCGATATAAAAACTGCCTGAAGCTCAAAACGAAGTAGTGAAACAGGAGTAATAAAGCAATGCCTGAAGAAACTAGCATCATCGACAAACTCCCAATTCTAGATGCAACGCGTCGAAGAGCGAGTCGTAGCGTTCTTTTTCGAATGACTATCGGTCAGGCGATGATTGGTCTCTTGCTGCTCATGACCATAGCTATCTCCGTGTGGCAATTGAATGTCTACAATGACGCTAGAAAAACCTGGGAGGCGACTTTAGCACGTTTATCGATGATCACGAACGTCCGTCAAGATAGCACCGTTCTCGTCCTAGTTACTCACCGTGTTGCTTTCACCCAAGCCCCTTTCCGATACCTCGATTCTGAGAGTATACGCTTCGCTACAGATAGCATCGATGCAAGCGCTGCAGCACTACAGGTCAGCAGGAATAACCTTTTAGAGGAGGCGGAATCACTCCCTACAGATGATCCTGTAATTGAAAGATTGCGTCGATCTGTTGACTATATGGATGAGTTGATACTCATGGCTAACGAATGCGTTAACTTGGGAGAGACAGGTGACTGGGAGGCTGCTCAAGCTGTTATTTCTTCACCGGCCGTCGACTCGACTGACCCCCAATTCGAGAAAATAAACACTGACCTAGTAGGAGAGCTGCGTAGGGCACAGATCTTAATCCAGAAGGATCACAACATAGCTCAGGAACAAATGGCTCAGGCAGGTCGGACCTCGATCATGATAACAGCCTTTGCAGCGGGGGCTGTCATCGTAATCGGAGTGTTACTGAGCTTCAGCACCATTCGTAGTATCAACAACCCTATAATGCAACTGAGCGAAGCAGCTGCTCGCTTGGCGGAGGGCAAATTCGATACGCGCGTCCCCGTGGAAAGGCAGGACGAACTGGGTCAATTAGCACAAGTCTTTAACTACATGGCCGGTGAACTGCACGAGATCTACTCCAGTATGGAAGAGCGAGCAGGCACCGCTGAAGCCCGCTTGCTTCAGGCCATTGAGGGTATTCCTGCGGGTTTCGTGCTTTACGATGCTGACGACCGCCTCATTCTTAGCAACGAAATGTACCGTGAAATGCGGGCAGAAATCGCCGATCTTATCCTCCCTGGTGCTCGCTTCGAGGATATCGTGCGAAGTGCCTATAAACGTGGTTATTATGCCGAAACAAATATGCATGAAGATGAGTGGATTTCCGAGCGTTTAGAACGTCACCGCAATCCACGAGGACCATTCGATCAACAGCTAAACAATGGTCGATGGTTGGAAGTCAGTGAATATCGAACACAAGAAGGTGGGGTTCTTGGCATTCGAGTAGACGTCACCGCGAGGAAGCGGACCGAGGTGGAGTTGCGTGAGGCAAAGGAGGCGGCGGAAGCGGCAAAAGAGACAATGAGCGAGTTTATCGCAAATGCAAGCCATGAGCTTAGGACACCCTTAACCCACGTGTATGGATTCGCGAAGGTGATCCATAAGGACCTAGATGAACGTATCATCCCCAAAGTTCAGGCAGAAGATCGAAGAACAAAAAGGGCAGTAAAAGAAGTGAGTGAATCCATTGAAATCATCGTGGACGAAGGTGAACGTATGACGAACCTGATTGAGGATATGCTCGATCTGGCTAAGATCGAGGCTGGTAAGCTTGAATGGGATATGAAGCCGCTTTCAATGATCGAAATCATTGAACGGGCGACGGCAACCGCCTCGCACTCTTTTGAAGAGGAAAAGCTCTTATTAATCAAGGATTATGAGGACGATCTACCTGAGATCATTGGTGACCGGGACAGCCTTATCCGGGTGATGTTGAATCTCATTTCCAATGCGGTGAAATTTTCACACGAGGGCTCGATCACCTGTCGCGCGAGGCGGGGCGAAGGTGAAATCGTTGTCAGTGTCATCGACACAGGCGTTGGCATTGCAAAAGAAGATCATGAGAGGGTCTTCGAGAAATTCGCACAGGCAGGGGATCCACATACGGACAGATCCAAAGGTACAGGATTGGGATTGCCCATTTCGAAACAGATTGTTGAACATCACGGAGGTCGAATCTGGCTGGAAAGTGAACTTGGAAAGGGTAGCACCTTCTCCTTCTCCTTGCCGTTACCTCCATCCAATAAATCGGAGTAGCCAGACTCAGGTTTCATGCTTAGGGAAGGGAATGTTCGATGAACCGTAAAATATTAATCGTGGATGATGAAAAACGGACGTTAATGCTCATGGAGCGTACGCTCAGAGATCTTGAAGATGAGCATGAGGAGGTTGAAATTCTGACAGCCAGCAATGGCGAAGAAGCGCTTGAGACAATCAAGGCAGACAAACCCGCCATCGTCTTTTTAGATATCATGATGCCCATCATCGATGGTTTTGATGTGTGTAATATTGTGAAAAACGAGTTGGGAATGGATGATGTTTATATCGTCATGCTGACAGCCAAGGGCCAGGAGGTTGATAGGCAGAGGAGCGTAGAGGTGGGAGCAGATCTCTATTTGACCAAACCTTTTGACCCTGACAAGGTCTTTAGCATAGCCAGGGAAGCCCTCGGTTTGTAGAGTGGAGTAGTGCGGAAAGGACGGCAGCTTAAGTGACTCAGGTGAAATTAAAAAGAATCCTGACAAAAAAGAAAGAGGCGGCTTCTATACTTGAAGACGTTATTAATGTTGCCCACACACCTATTACTGTCAGGGATGTGAATGGCCAATTGTTTCTCGGTGATCATTCAGACGAATCGCTGAATAAGCATGCGATACTGTGTGAGGGCGAGATCATTGGTTGGGTAACTGGTGGGGCCGAAGCATCATGGATCGCAACATTGCTTTCCTACCTGTCTGCAAGGGAAGCCGAGAAAGAAGCTCTCCTGGATGAGGTATTGAATCTGTATCGACAGATCAACATGCTCTACAATCTCTCTGAGAATCTTGCATCCTCTCTTGAGCTTGTTGCAGTTGCCAAGCAGATCCTTAATCAAGTCAGCAAACTCATCAAAGTCACGGGCAGTGCGGTTACGCTTTTAAATGATCAGACGGGCGTACACGAGCCGGTCGTAATATTTGGTCGAGGGATTCCTAAGGATGTGATCCTAAAACCCACCCACAGTATAGTTGGTGAGGTGGCATCAAGTGGTATAGCTGAGATTATCAACGACGTCCGCTCGGACAAGCGTTATATAATGGGAAAAGACACAATCAAATCCTTAATCTGCGCTCCATTGATGTCGAAAAACAGGGCAATAGGCAGTATTATCCTCGTCAGTGAGGTACCGGTCGTCTACACAGCCGGCGATCTTAACCTGCTCAACACGCTGGCCTCCCAAGCAACCCCTGCGATCGAAAATGCAATCCTTCACGAAAAGATGATCCGTGAGGCCCAGGAACGTGAAGAACGACTGCGAAAACAAATTCAGGAACTAAGCATCGAGCTGAATGAGGCTAGGCAGAGGGAAAAGGTAGCGGAGATCACAGAGTCGGAATACTTTCAGCGATTACGCGATCAAGCCGACCACCTGCGAGATATTATAGGCACGGGTTAATCAAATCGATATTTTCCATAAATATAGATATCCCAAGAAAAATAGACGGGTTACAAGCATGTCCTGTAACCCGTTCTGAATCTCTCAGCCAATATACCGAATAGATGGGCGAAGTTCCTTGTATCTAATCGGCGGAGAACTCCTCCATTAAAATGTTGCACTCATCAAGAGCATCCGCCAACCAAGTCGCTGGATCCGCGCCACTAACTACAGCGGTCAGCATCTCACCGATCGAGCCTCTACATTCCTGATAGGAGGCTACACCAGGCTCGATAGCCATGTCGTGGCTCAGGAAGCCAAAAGCTTTCTCATACTGCGGGTTTTCTGCAAAGTAATCAGCAAGTTCATCTGCAGCGGAGCGTCGTACAGGGAAGTAGTTGCTGGCGCGGGACCAACGAGCTGACTGCTCTGCCTCAGTTACCCACTTAATGAACAGCCAAGCCGCAAGCTGTTTCTCCGGCGTTGTCCGTAAGATGGAAAGACTGGCCCCATAGATATTCACCCGCGGGGTCTCTAGTGTGGTGGGCATGGTTGAGATCGACCAACTGAAATCCTCACCATCAGAGACAGCTTCCTGATAGCGGGGTAGACCGGATGAACTGCTAATCGTGAATAGAACCCGACCTTCACCAAAATCTACTTGGTCGCCGTAACCTTCCGTCTCCATGATGGCACAGCCCTCATCGAAGAGTTCCTTTAAGAAGGTCAGGACTTCAAGACCAGCCTGATCTCCAAAGGTGTATGCGGTGGCATCCTCGTTGACCATCGAACCGCCACGATTGTAGAGCATATCGGCGAAGGTGGACACATCGATGGACAATTCATAGCCATAAGTGCCAGCTTCAGGATCCGAGGCGGCGCAGGCCATCTCCTTGAACTCATCCCACGTGCGTGGCGGATGGTTGTAGCCCAACTCGCGCAGCCAGTCCTCGTTGTAATAGAGGACCTCCATCGAACGGTGAGGTGGGAAACCATAGCGCCCATCGAACTCGGGCAGGTAGTCACCCAATGATACGAAGGGGAAAAAATCTTCGTTTTCTTCGTCAGTGAAACCCCATTTTACGCTTTCGATGTAGGGGGTCAGTTCAATGATGGCACCTTGGGTGACGTACATTGCGGCTTGGTTCTGGTAACAGACGGTTATCTCTGGTACCTCACCCACTGGGATGACTGTGATGACTTTGTTGTAAATCTCACCGTAGCTACCAGCACGTTCTCCCCGAACCGTGATACCCCACTCGTTGGTTGCGTTAAAGTCCCGGATCATCGCCTGTAGGGCTTCCTCCCGGTCACCTGAATGTTGGTACCAGTAAGTAATTGCCTGACCACTGGGATCGAGATCTTCAAGATCGCCGTAGATCTCCGTGTTATAGGGTAATGATTTGCAGCCGGCAAGGATCAGTCCCATGATCATCAAGGTGATCAGCCCGGTTAATAGCCTCCGTCTCTTCATCTTTCCTCCTCCATTGGCTCACCTTGCATTATTCACGGTAAATGAACTTTGAGCATGAACTATCGACTTGAACGAGGTTTCCGGTCGTGGGATCACCTCAGATTATTAATTGTATATGGATTTAAATCGTGCACATCCGCTACTTATTCTCAAATTGATCAGATTCGTGTGCTGACCATAGAGTCAGGACTAAGGATATAAACGAGGTGATGGATGTGGGGAGTGACTCGTTTTATTGTGATACTCTGCAACCATTTTAGATGATGTTTATAGGGGGATGCAAGTCAAAAACGTTGAAAATCGATCTTTCATTGAGGTAAGGAACGATGGTAAAACAAAACCTATTAGGATGTCCAACAAATGAGCTAAGATATACTTATAAGTTGAAAAGGCAAGGATGCTCCGATGGATGATCTTGTGCAATTTCTCTCCCAGGTACCCCTATTTTCCTCATTGACCAATAGTACGCTGCAAAAACTCGTCACAGATCCAAAGATCGTCGAAGTGCCAGCCAAGACAACCCTTTTACGGGAAGGCGATCCTGGCGAGCACTTCTATGTTGTGCTTGAAGGGCATGTAGAAGCGGTGAAAAGGATGGGTACAGAAGAAGAACAATTTCTTTCCATCCGGGGACCTGGCGAATTCGTGGGTGAGATCAGCCTGCTCCATCGTGGTGTGGGACGTACAGCAAGTGTCGTTACGCGAGAGGCGTCAAAGTTGCTTAAGCTGACAAGGGCGGATTTCGAAGAGATGTTAACGCACGAACCTATGATGGCCTACGAGATGGTGCGCGTATTGACCATGAGTCTAAATGCCTCGAACGAGACCCATATACGCGATTTACAAGAGAAGAATCGCGAGTTGAAGGAAGCCTTTGATGCACTCAAGGCTGCTCAGGCTCAGATCATTGAGAAAGAGAAATTGGAACGCGAGCTTCAGCTCGCCAGCGATATCCAGATGAGTATCCTCCCGCAGACCTTACCTCAATTGGAGGGATTCGATTTCGGTGCTCAGCTTGTCCCCGCACGGACGGTCGCGGGGGATATGTATGATTTCATCCCTCTCGGCCGCAACAAAGTTGGTATCGTTGTCGGTGATGTGACCGATAAAGGCGTGCCTGCAGCGATTGTAATGGCCCAAACTCATGCCCTGCTGCGGGCTGA
>CP070708.1:1408392-1423573 GCA_020350285.1 Anaerolineaceae bacterium | reverse complement strand
CTCCATCCCCGTCATAATCCGCAGGTACAGGAATGCTACCACTTCCACCCCAAGAGACAGTGGGTTGATCCTTGATGTACCAGGTCCCACCCCATGGTTCCACGTGGTAGACGGCAATGTCAGCGTCTCCATCCCCGTCATAATCCGCAGGTACAGGAATGCTACCACTTCCACCCCAAGAGACAGTAAGCTGATCCTTGATGTACCAGGTTCCACCCCAGGGTTCCACGTGGTATACAGCGATGTCTGTATTGCCATTGCCATCGTAATCCGCAGGTACTGGAATGCTGGTACTTCCTCCCCACGATGCTGTGATCTGATCCTTTATATACCACGTCCCGCCCCATGCTTCCGCGTAAAAAACAGCGATATCCGAATCTCCATCCCCATCATAGTCACCGGTGACTGGAATGCTTCCGCTTCCACCCCATAACACTGGTGTATGATCATATATGTGCCAGATTCCAATGCCCGATTCAATCTTAAAAACACCAATGTCAGTGTCACCATCACCATCGAAATCTGCTGATACTGCAAGAGTCATGGTCCTTATAATTGGCGTCTCCGTCGACCACTCAGGTCCAGCAGGATCACCGCCAAAGAAACGGGCGCCATTGGTCGGACCACCCCAAGCACCTGAGGTGTCATTGATAAAATTCCCCAAGCCTTCATCGAAGTGATAAAGCCCAACGGAATTTCCGTCTGGAGATGTAGGCTCCGTCGAGGGTGTGAAATCAAAATCATATCGAAGGAGGTCGGAGATATGGATTTCATCTATCCAGCCACTAAAAGGTGGATACAAGAGAGGATCAATATCAAATTTCTCAGATCCAACGACGAGGAAAGGATCATTTGGATGAGTTTCAGTGCGCCCATCAGGATAGCTAATGTTACCTAAAGGTCCGACAGTTTCAGCGTCCAAGGTTCCATCAATGAAGATACGCATAGATCCATCTAAACCACGTGTTATCGCGACATGGTGCCAATTTCCATCAGCTATATCTGTGACTCCACAAAGGGTGTCGCTTTCTGTCCCGTTGTTGATTCCAAAAGTTATTCGCCCGTCTGCCAAGGAGACACCCAGCTCACCACTGCCATCCTCTGTGTAAACGCTTCTGTCGAAGATATGGTTACCACTCTCCCAATTTTGGCCCCCTGGGGTGCAATTGGTAGCGTTGTTCTCACCGGGATTGGCTTTCATCCACCATTCGAGGGTGAAATCCGTTGATCCAAAATCGACTGGCCGTGGAGGGTCATTGATGGGGATCTTCACCCGATCGATATCATTCTCGCCATTTCCATAAAAACGCAGTGAGTTGTTTTCGTGTGGGTAATATAAGTGGTAATCGTTAAGCACAGCACTAAAGGGATCCAAGGTTTGCCATTCTCTTTCGATGTATCCTGTATCGTAAGGCTCGGATCCGACATGGATGGTCCACCCAGAAACTTGGACGCCTTCTAGACTTACATATGCTCCACCGAATTTTAATGTCCAATGAACATGAGGGCCGGTCGCCCACCCACCGGCACAGACTTCGCACGCGATGGTCCCAAGACTTGCATTCTGATTGACGGTAGCACCCTGGGGATCGATCAGATTCTGTAAGTGGTAGTAACTTGTTGTCCACCCTCCAGTGTGATCGATTTCCAGCCAGCAGTCGTACCCATAAGGCCTGATTGCGGTTCCGCTTGCTGCAGCTACGGTGTATAAGTTTGGGGGAGCATCACATGTGCCTCCACCTGTATAGAAGTCCATCGAAGAAAATGGTGGTGTGTCATCTCCTGCCCAGCTATGTGGCCCGTTGAAATGCCAGGTCGCACCCAGAGGAAATGGGAACTGGAAGAGATCGGAGGTAGGCAAATTCGGTGGGTGGATGTTGTTTGAGTTGTCTAATCGATCGGTCTCCGGAAATAGAGTTCCAAATACGTGTGTGAATCCACCTAAGTCTTGGGTTGAGATGAGATTTAACCAGGTGGTCATGTCCGTCGATTCAGCAAGCGTAGTTGCGATGGCAAAGGTTCCGGAAGAGTGATCAGGGTTTAATTGTGCGGCTGTACCATCGGCAAAAACTACTACAGGACTTTGATTCGTGTCTATTTGATCATCAGTAGATTTCCGGGTTCCCCATGTATGTAGATGCTCATAGAATGCGACAGCCAAACTCATGGAAGTGTTCTCGATTGTTTCGAGGATCATCTCAGGTGTGAGATCATCTGAGACGGTGTTCAGATAGCCGTACTGGAGTTCAAGAACCGTGAGCAGGACCTTCGGATTTACTGTGGTATATCTCGCCCAGATTTCGATATCGTCTGAGTATGGTTCAAGGGGTGATCCCATGCTTCCCAGATAACTCCGGATATCAAAATCGCCAACATTTGGTCCCCATACAAATTGACCATCTGCTAGGAGGGGGTCCGGCAGATCCAGTTGTAAGATTGCAGTAGGCAAGATCGCGGATGGATTAACCGATGTGTTCAGAGAGGCTAGGTTGAAATTCTTCGCCACATTGACCCAAAATGCACGCTCTGCACGCCCAGACGGAGGCCACTGATTCTTATCCTCTGTAGGCGAAACTTTAAGATCCAAGAAGCGACCACCCGAACCGAGCACATTTTCTGAGCATACTGCAGAATGGGACACATATTCTTGGAAGGTGAAGATATCAGGATGTTGAGGTGTGGGAGTGGGGTAGGTGAACGATCCATTATTGATGTTGATAGGATGTGGTCCAGCAATCCAAGAACTGGACAGGTTGATTCCAATAACCGCAGTGATTAAGATGATGGAGAACGCTATACGAAAAGTGAAGGGTTTTAATGACATATTGATGTGTAAATCCTCAGCCGTTGGGATTAATTCTAGAATTCCTCGTCAGTTTCTGCCCATTTCCCCTGAAACAGGCTTGCTGTGGGATTTAAAGATCATTCAGTTCCCATCAGCGCTCGAAACCATGCTATCCCAGCCTATTGAAAGGGGCAATCACACTGGGGTCCCGATATATAATAGGGTAATTGTTGCATCATATGTACCAGGAATGAGGCTTCTTAGTCCCTTAAGCTCCCCGCGAGTTTCAAGCTCGCGGAGAACGAAAATGTGGAACGCTTTGCATCGATTCCTGCCACGAGATTGTCGGAAGACCTAAAATTGACACCCCCATTCCGCTATGGTATATTCCGCTGACAATCGAATATCCCTATTAGCACTCTTATCCAGAGAGGTGGAGGGACCGGCCCTGCGAAGCCTCGGCAACCTACTTGCTTGATGATAGCGGTGTGGTGCGAATTCCGGCAGACGGAGTGTCTGGAAGATGAGAGGGTGGCGGATAACGTAATCACCATGCCCCTTCTCTTGCTGAAGGGGCATAAACGTTAAGGAGATATCTGTATGAGTTCAACATTCATGGAATCGCCAAACTTACTATTTACCTCCGAATCGGTAACGGAAGGTCATCCAGACAAAATATGCGATCAGATATCGGATGCTATATTGGACGCATGTCTTGATGCAGATCCGCGATCCCGTGTCGCTTGCGAGTCTGCGGTCAAGACCGGGTTCGTCCTTTTACTTGGTGAGATCACGACTAAATCTCAGCTCAACTACGATGAAATAGTACGCAAAGTCGTCAATGAGATTGGCTATAACGATAGTGCAATCGGTTTTGATGGAAACACTTGCGGAGTTCAAGTGGCGATCGCCAAACAAAGTCAAGACATCGCAAGAGGTGTGAATCATGCGTTAGAAGAGCGATACGGTGAGGTAACGGATGAAGAAGTCGAGATGATAGGTGCAGGTGATCAAGGCATGATGTTTGGCTTTGCTTGTAATGAGACTGATACGTTGATGCCGATACCGATCCACTTAGCCCATAACCTTGCCCGGAGATTAGCCGAGGTTCGTAAAGCTGGGATCTTGCCTTGGGTTCGACCGGATGGAAAAACCCAGGTAACCATTGAATACTGCTATGGAAAACCTGCGCGCGTTGATACTGTTTTGATCAGTACCCAACATTCGCCTGAAGTGGGGGAGGACGAGATACGTGACGACATCACTGAGCAGGTGATCATGCCCGTTCTACCCTCGGAAATGGTTGATGAGAGGTTGAAGATCTTCATCAATCCAACGGGTCGATTTGTGGTTGGAGGTCCTCTTGGGGATGCCGGCGTGACGGGTCGGAAAATCATCGTCGATACATATGGGGGGATCGCACGGCATGGTGGAGGTGGTTTCAGCGGTAAGGATGCGACGAAAGTTGATCGCTCGGGTGCATATGCTGCCCGTTGGGTAGCGAAACATATCGTCGCCGCTGGATTAGCTGATCGGTGTGAAATCCAAGTGGCGTACGCAATTGGTGTGGCACATCCGCTGTCCGTCAATATTGAGACGTTTGGCACTGGACGCATACCGGACGAAGAGATTCTTGACCTCATTAACGAGCATTTTGACCTTCGTCCAGGAGCGATCATCCGTGATCTTGGTCTTCGTCGACCGATCTTTCGACCGACGGCTACTTACGGTCATTTCGGACGTGATGACATTGACCTCCCATGGGAGAGATTGGACAGGTTGGAGGCGATTAGAATGGCCGTGGGTTCAGTGGAAAAAATAAATTAGAGTGAAGGCTCAAGGTCTAATAACGCTGCTCACTGTTGAATCCGACTAAATTTTGACAATGGATTATGCTTACCGTATAATCCATGTATGTTCTCAAGCGTAAATCCGGATCCATGCCCACCGAAAGGGACCTGCCCAAGACGCTGGTCTGGTTGAGGCTTTTCAGTCAATCCGGGTGACAATCGGCTTCCCAGATAGGCGGAAGCCGCTTTTTTTTGAGGATACTATTGATGGACCTAACTGAATTAACCACTGCCATGCACCGTTTTGTAGAGGCGCGAGGTTGGTATGCGCCTGATAGTCCAAAGCCCCAATCACCACGTAACTTAGCGAGTTCGCTGGTGATTGAGGCTGCTGAGGTTCTAGAATTATTTCAGTGGTCTGAAGGGGAACCGAAGTCAGAAGCCCTCGCCTCAGAACTGGCAGATGTAGCCCTTTATTTATTGCAACTTGCCAGTGTGAGTGAGATAGATCTCGAGCGAGCCATCCTTGATAAATTAGAAACTAACTACGATCGGGCTTGGTGAATGGATGAGGATCTTAGCATTAAGCGACCAAGTTGTTCCACTGATCTATAGCGAAGCCATTCGGGAACGATTCGCTGATGTAGAACTGATTGTCGGCTGTGGTGATCTACCGGCGTACTACCTTGAGTATGCCGTCACTCAGCTCAATGTTCCATTAGTTTATGTCCCCGGGAATCACGATCCAGATAAGCTGAATGTTCCTGGTGGTATATCTGTAGATGGGAAGTTGGTGAGTATCAATGGTGCCATCATCGCTGGGCTTGGAGGCAGTCGTCGCTATAAGCCGAGAGGCAAGCATCAATACACGGAAGGTGAAATGACCTGGAGGAGTGCGTGTTTGTATGCAAAAACCCTACCCACACGGTTGGCGAAAGGTAAGTGGGTTGATCTGTTCGTTACGCATGCACCTCCACAGGGTATTCATGATGCGTCTGATCTAGCACATCAAGGCTTTTCCGCATTTCATCACACGATCCGAGCCTTAAAACCGTCCATGATGCTGCACGGACACTCCCATGTGATCAGAAATTTAGACGAAACCCGAAGTCAATTGTACCGTTGCGAAGTCGTAAATGTGTTCCCATATCAGGTGGTAGATTTGCCGGAGGTACGATGAGTGGGTTGGACAGTCGGTCGGAAGCTGATTTTAGTGTTGCGCGCGGTCGCGCTTTCTTCAATAAATTAATGGCCGCGATTTCGGGCCATACGCGCCAGCTTCTAGTCTATGATGAGGTTAGGGAAAAGTTGAGGCTTGGTGGACCGGTGTATCGGGGCGTTCAATCGGTTCCAGTTGAACAAATCATCGGAAGTGTGAATCGTTACCGAGACTTCGATCGACTCTTCCTGCCTACTCAATCACACACCCGTGACAGATGGACGCGCATCAACCGAGCTTGGTATGAAGACATCAGCTTACCTCCGGTTTTGTTATACAAGGTTGGGGATGTATATTTTGTGGTCGATGGAAACCACCGTGTTTCGGTGGCGCGAATTAAGGGTCAAGCCTATATTGATGCAGAGGTACGGGAGTGTATTGCACGTGTGCCACTTACTGAAGAGGTTAGACCTGAGGATCTGGAGCGGTTGGGTGAAAGGGTTGAATTCCTAGAACGCTCTCGCCTTGACCATATTCGTCCCGCCGCCGTGATCGAAACAACCCTACTGGGAGGCTACGACCGACTGATCGAACACATCGCAGTTCACCGCTATTTTATGGGTATCGAAGCCCATGAACCCATACCAGAATCGGATGCAGTTGCGCATTGGTACGATACAATTTACCAACCTGTAGCCACAGTTATCGAACAATCTGGAATCCTTGAGGCATTTCCAGGGCGCGAGGTGGCTGATCTATATCTTTGGGTGATGGACCATTTACACTTCTTACGTGACCGACCCGGACAGGAAGGTGTCGATGCGACCAGCGCAGCCAAGGATTTTGTAGAGACGATCAAAGAGGGTGATAACAATACTTTTGGAGGGGGTCAAATGTGACTAAGACAACACTAGATTGGGAATGGCCTTTCAGTTTAGCTGACATCACTGCTGGATTACGACGCTACTTTGAGGATACCTCGTTGCGCGTGATTCAGATTCGCCCGAAAACCATGCCCTATCGTAGACCTGCCATTGGACGAGTGAGGGCGATGCGGGTGGAGTATTCAACATCCACCGGATCTGGAACTTGTGATCTTGTTGTTAAAGAACCGCGTGGCACAACCCGAACAGGCTTGGCAGGTGCTGGACGAAGGGAGGTAGGGGTTTATCGATCGCTTACTAGTCATTTACCTCTACCCACGCCAACCTTAATTGCTGCTTCTCCTATCGGTGATTGGTTATTGTTAGAAGCTCTTCAATCTGTCCGTGACCCATCTTATTGGAAGAAAGAAGACTATGTTGTAGCCATCGAAGCTCTTACCAGACTGCACGACAGATTTTGGGGTTTGGAAACGGACCTCACTGTATTTCAATGGCTCAGCCGCCCGATAAGAGCAGATTTTGAAGTCCATGTGGCTGCAGCTGCAAAGGCGATTGAACGAATTGTCAATCAAGCTCAACCAGAACCACTGGCAACTGTGCCAGAACGGATGCAGGTGTTAGCGGCTTTGACAATGCAAGCCGATCAAATCGTCACGCCTCTTCTGAAACAACCGAGCACGTTGTTGCATGGTGATTATTGGCCAGGGAATATCGCGGTGCTTGAGGATGGTAGACAAGTTGTCTACGACTGGCAATTGACGGGGGTGGGACCAGGTGTGATAGACCTGCTTGTTTTCATCAACAAAAGCTCGTGGTGGTTCGACAAGCTCCCTATCAGTCAAGAAGAAATCGTCGAATGCTATCGACAAGGAATGGCAGCTGGTCCCAGAGTAACCTGGGAAGAAGATGAGTGGAACCTCATTTGGGATCATGCGTTGATGTGGCGTTTCCTTCAAGAGTGGGTCGATTTATTAGCGGTATCGCCTGATCCACTCCTCGAAACGCGCGCTGATCAGCTTGATCACGTTTGGCTACATCCCGTAGCGAGCGCTGTTTCAAGAAGGTTGGTTACGGATTGAGTAATTGAAGAGCGATTCAAATCCCTCTTTATTGTGTCCTCAAGAGATGGACTTATCTTTATACATAAATGCTCTTGGTAAGATTTATAGCGAGATGGTATCAAAGCTGATCATAGCTAGTTAGGGTGACGGAACTTTAGTGGCAAATCCGATAATGTGAGGATATTCATGGCGAAAGAACAACTACCTTCACGCTCACAGGATTTCTCTGATTGGTATAACCGGTTGGTATTACGCGCAGAACTTGCGGATTATTCACCTGTACGCGGCTGTATGGTCGTCCGCCCATATGGCTGGGCGTTGTGGGAGAATATTCAATCCGCGCTCGACCAACGTTTTAAAGCTACGGGTCATGTAAATGCAGCCTTTCCGGTTTTTATTCCATTCAGCTTCATGGAACGGGAGCGTGAGCATGTTGAAGGTTTCTCACCTGAATTAGCAGTGGTGACCATCGGTGGTGGGGAAGAATTAGAGGAACCCTTGGTAGTACGTCCCACCTCGGAAACCATCATCGGTCATATGTATGCCAAGTGGATCAAATCCTACAGAGATCTACCGGTATTAATCAATCTATGGAACAGCGTCGTTCGGTGGGAAATGCGCACGAAGTTGTTCTTACGCACGACGGAATTCTTTTGGCAAGAGGGCCATACGGCACACGGGACGGAGGATGAAGCTCGAGCAGAGACTCTACAAATGCTCGATGTTTATGCGGATTTCGCTGAGAATGAAGCTGCTGTACCGGTGATCAAAGGTCGTAAGAGTGAAAGTGAAAAATTCGCCGGTGCGAAAACGTCTTACAGTATTGAAGCGATGATGGGAGACACACGAGCCTTGCAAGCTGGCACGTCACACAATTTAGGCCAGAACTTTGCACGTGCCTTTGAGATTCGGTATTTAGATCAAGAAAACGAGCTGCAATACTGCTGGACAACCTCTTGGGGATTATCGACTCGCTTCATCGGAGCCATCATTATGGTGCACGGTGATGATCAAGGATTAATCATGCCTCCTCGATTGGCTCCCTACCAGGCGGTGATCGTCCCCATATTCAGAAACGACGATGAGCGTAGTCAAGTTATGGAGAACATTGCATCGATTCAGTCCCAGTTATCCAATCTAAGGGTTAAACTAGACGACCGAGACGGTCTGACCCCAGGTTATAAGTTTAACGATTGGGAGTTACGTGGCGTACCTCTTCGAATTGAGTTAGGTCCGAAGGATGTATCTGAAGGGACGGTTACTCTGGCACGTCGTGATCAGCCTGGCAAGAAAGGTAAGACCGTTGTCAAGCAGGAAGGCTTGACAGATGTGGTCGGTGATGTGCTGGATGATATCCACGCATCCATTTTTCAGCGAGCGCAGGCATTTCTCGATGAAAACACTCATCAGCCGGAGGACTATGCAGGCTTTATTGAGGTTGTTAGATCTGGATGGGCAGATGTATGGTGGTGCGGTGATTCTGAGTGTGAGGCAGAGATCAAGGAGGAGACCAAAGCTACGACACGATGTATCCCCTTGGATCAGCCTAGTGGTGAGGGGACCTGTATCCATTGTGGGCAACCTGCATCTGAGCGAGTTATCTTCGCGCGCGCCTACTAATTGGAGCCTTTCAGAATGCCGGCTATTGACCCAGAGCGACTGAAAATACAAGTTGATCGTCTTTTAGAGGTGGTGAGTGACCCTGTAGCATTACAAAGGGGTTGTGTCGAGCTCTTAGATTTCTACGCTGATCGTACCCAAAAATCCATCGCAACTGGAGAAGTAGACGAAACATACCGAGCCTTCGGTGCTCCTAAGCCCTTGATGAGAGCACTCAGTTTTGGTTTGCGATCTCGTCTGGCACAGCATCCAACTTCTTCATTCTCCGCTGCGGCCGCGCTTTGGGAAGCTGGGTATCGTGAAACACGCGCACTGGCGTCCGCCATTCTTGGAGAATTGGATGTAGAGGATGTTCCTGATTGGGCAGAAACCTGGGTTTTAACATGTGATGATCAGATTGCCGTAGAGGAGTTGGCAAATCAGGGTTTAACGAACTGGAGAAAGGCAGACCCCACGAGATTCCTTGGAAGGGTAGAACTATGGCTCGGTTCGACGCAGAAGAAACTTCAGTCGTTTTCACTTCTCGCCCTAATGTCGGCAGTCGAAGATCCATCATTTGAAGATCTACCCACTGTATTTCGTATTCTTGATGGCACAACTGGCACTTTCGATGGGGCGTTGTTTCTTGTTCTCAGTCGGTTGATCAACGCCCTCTCGAGACGGAGTCCTCCGGAAGCGGTTCGCTTTCTCATGGATGAGCTTGCGCATGAGAGAGAAAGCACAAGACGTTTAATTCGAAATACAAAGGAGAATTTCCCCCCCCGTCAACGCGATCTGCTTGAGCGTGCCTTGTCGGTGAAAAATCAGACTGGTATAATTCGGAAACCTTAAATGACTAGACCGGTGGGTGGAATACACTACCCGGATCGTATTCTCCCCACTGGGTGACCTGCGAAGGAGCAGACGTCATGGCTATGACAAAAAAAGAGAAGCAAGAAATTATTGTTGAGTTTAACCGCCACGAGAATGATACTGGCTCGCCAGAAGTACAGATTGCTATTCTCACCAATCGAATCCAACAGCTCACAGAACACTTGAGAACCCATAAACATGATGAGTCATCAAGGAGGGGTTTGCTGAAGCTGGTGGGTCAAAGGAGAAAACATCTCGCTTATTTGAAACGGAAAGATGTAAATGCTTATCTGACG
This sequence comes from Anaerolineaceae bacterium, assembly GCA_020350285.1. Classification (GTDB taxonomy): domain Bacteria; phylum Chloroflexota; class Anaerolineae; order Anaerolineales; family E44-bin32; genus DUEZ01. The sequence goes on along the minus strand of CP070708.1, from coordinate 1,413,126 downwards.
CTCACTGAGCGTCTAGGTATCCGAAGGAAGTAGGTCCTCGGACCATGAGAGTAGATGGTGGATTGATGATCATCTGCTCAGTTTTATTTTTGGGGGACCGACTGGCAAAGCTCACCGCGAGAACAAGAAACGAGTAAAAGATTCTAGCCACCAAACCTGTGGATGGGGTTGGGTATTGGGGTCTGTCCGTCAGATTTCAACATCTCAAAAGCTGATGGACACACCCCAGTCCCTGACCCACACAGAGTGCCGGTGGGGAGGGGATTTTCTATGTTAGGTACAAAACAATTCCATACACAAGTAGACGACAAACCCATAACGATCGAAACAGGAAAACTGGCGGGACAAGCGGGTGGGGCGGTTACCGTTCGTCAAGGCGATACAGTCCTCTTCGCGACAGCAACAATGGACAAAACACCTCGAGAGGGAATAGATTACTTTCCCCTTCGAGTGGACTACGAAGAACGCCTTTACGCTGGTGGTCGTATCCCCGGCTCCTTTTTCCGTCGTGAGGGACGTCCTTCCGAAGCTGCGATTCTTATCGCAAGGCTGGCTGATCGCCCCATACGTCCGTTATTTCCCAAGGACCTACACAACGATGTGCAGGTGATTCTTTATGCATTGTCCTCCGATGGACAGACACCGATCGATGTGTTGGGTATCGTCGGTGCATCCGCTGCGTTGATGATTTCCGATGTTCCCTTCAACGGTCCAGTAGCTGCAATACGTGTCGCTCATCAAGATGGCAAATTTCTTTTTAACCCAACATACGATGAGACGGAGACCTCCGATCTTGATTTGAGGTTGGCGGGAACGCGCGATGCGATCTTGATGGTGGAATGCAACGCTTCTGAGGTCGACGAGGATACGATGGTGGCTGCTTTAGAGGCCGGTCATCGTGCCATGCAACCGATCATCAACATTCAAGAGGAAATGCGTAGCGCGGTCGGAAAACCCAAGGCCGAGTATGTGTCGTATCATTTGCCAGAAAGGGTCAATGAAGCTGTTGCCGATTGGATTGGTGATCGAATTGCTGTAATAGCTGCTGAAAACCTGACAAAAGCTGAATTGGATAATAGGCTGAATGATTTACGTGCTGAAGCGATATCTGCTTTGACTGAGGCCAATGAATTTGATGAGGATTCCGTCGCTGAAGCCTTTGCTGAAATGCACAAGGCTGAAGTACGAGCACGAATCTTGGAGCACGGTCTACGCCCGGATGGTCGGGGAACGAAGGATATCCGAGAGATCGTAGCTGAGGTGGATCTTAGTCCACGTGCACACGGATCTGGTTTATTTACAAGAGGCGAGACGCAGGTGCTGACACTAGCGACTCTAGGGACTCCACGCGAACGTCAGGAGTTGGATGGCTTGTCACCGGTTGAGGAAAAGAGGTACATGCATCATTACAACTTTCCTCCATTCTCTGTCGGCGAGACTCGATTCTTACGCGGAGCCTCGCGCCGGGAAATTGGACACGGGGCGCTGGCCGAAAGGGCGCTCATTCCCGTACTGCCAACACTAGAACAGTTTCCCTATACGATGCGTACGGTGTCTGAAGTGCTCTCTTCCAACGGATCAACTTCGATGGCCTCGGTCTGTGGATCGACTTTGGCGCTCCTCGATACTGGTGTGCCGATCCGAGAGCCCGTCGCAGGCGTGGCCATGGGTCTTGTTAAAGAAGGTGAACGCTATGCAATCCTGACCGATATCTTGGGGATTGAGGACCATCTAGGAGATATGGATTTCAAAGTTGCCGGTACTCGCAAGGGGATTACGGCGTTGCAGATGGATATCAAGATCTCAGGACTCACCTCCCAGCTTTTGTCGGAAGCCTTGGCCCAAGCACGTGAAGCGCGGATGCACGTTTTAGATAAGATTGAGGAATGCATACCCGAACCGCGTTCCGATCTCAAACCGCATGCCCCGCGGATGACAGTCCTGAAGATAGATCCTGAGAAAATCGGAGCGGTCATCGGCCCAGGTGGTAGGGTGATCCGTAAGATCCAGGAAGAAACTGGAGCGCGAATAGACATCGAGGATGATGGGACCGTTTATGTCGGGGCGGTCGATGGACCAAGCGCATTCAAAGCGCAAGAGATGATCGAGAGTCTGACCGAGGAGGCCGTGGTCGGACGGATCTACACTGGTAAGGTCGTGCGTACGACCGACTTTGGAGCGTTCGTCGAAATCTTGCCCCAAACGGACGGGTTGGTGCATATCTCACAATTAGATACGGAACATGTAGATCAAGTTGAGGACGTCGCAAAGGTCGGAGACGAGATTACGGTTATGGTAACAAACATCGATCCTGAGGGTAGGATACGTCTCTCACGTCAAGCTGTGCTCGAGGGATGGACCCCTGAGGAAGCAATGGAGCGCGACCGACGTCCAAAGCGGCGCATGAGCGGACGCAACCGAGGTAAGCGTCCTCAAGGTGCTCGAGATCGGAGACGCAGAGAGTAACGAACTCCCATACTCCCCCGCTCCTGCGGGGGAGTTATCTTTTCCGTAGGTTAAACCTGAATGTATGTGTTTGAATCATTTCTCTCTTGTTAGACAGCATCAAGTTTTAACATCATTTTTCAATATTAAGCCCTGTTGTCCTCGAGAGTAGCCTTGGATAGAATACAAGCCTGTCGGACGAATTTATCTGTAATTAGATAACTCGGAACATCGTATTGATTTGAAGTTCTCCGAATGAAAAGGTTTATTTTGATATGAAATCAAACACAAGCCAAAGCCCCTCCTCTCCGCCTTGGCAACCTGGCACCCGGTTGGCTGCCGGTATATTTATATTTCTTTTCGCTATTCTGCTGCTTTACCTTATCCGTTCCTTGTTGACTCCTTTGTTCCTCGCCTTACTATTGGCTTATCTCCTTCACCCGATCATCCTTAGACTGACCAGGGATTTACGATTCCCGCGCAGCGCCGCAGTTCTTGTCGTGTTTCTTGGATTGCTTGTCATTCTCATCGGCATGATGACCGGGTTAGGACTGACGATCTCTCAGAGAGCTGTACAGTTGGCATCCTATCTGGGAGAGCTTTCTGAAACGTTACCAGCTCAGATTGAAGCCTTGGGTGAACTGCGAATAGATATTGGACAATGGACGATTGATCTTTCCCAAATCAATCTAGAACCTATCCTTTCGGATTTAGCCTCACTCATCAGCCCGTTTCTCTCGCAAACTGGAAATCTCCTCGCTTCTGTAGCAAGGACAACCGCATCTGTTGTAACGCTTATCGTTTTAGCCTTGGTTCTGGGGTATTACCTACTACTTGACTACGACAGCCTCGATGCAGTTGTCATGAACATCGTACCGCCTGCATATCGTGGGGATTTCCGTCGTTTATTGGATGAGACAAGCCGTGTTTGGAACGCCTTTGTCCGAGGACAGGCGATCTTGGCAATTGTCATGGCGTTGCTTGTTTGGGTGGTCTTGACAATTCTCAGAGTTAGATTTCCAGTGATGTTGGCATTAATCTCAGGGTTAATGGAATTCGTCCCCTGGCTCGGTCCGGTCATCGCAGGTGTAGTGACCATCCTGGTAGCGTTGTTCCAAGGGAGCAATGTTTGGGGATTGTCTCCCATAGCTTTTGCTCTGGTCGTCTTGATCGTGTTTACGATCATTCAACAATTGGAGAACAATGTCCTTTACCCGGGGATCATCGGTCACAGCTTGAATATGCATCCATTGCTCGTCATCATTTCTATCCTCGCCGGGGGCCTTTTGGCGGGCTTTATCGGATTCTTGCTTGCCGCGCCAACCGTTGCTACGCTACGAATTTGGTTAGGGTATGTTTATCGAAAATCAGTAGGTTTAGACACGTGGATCACACCTATGATGAGCACGATGCCGGGTTATCAACCTCTTGAGACATTTCGCCGTTTACCGGAACGTTTCCGAAAGTGGCGAGTTCGTTTAGGAAGAGAAGATGCTGAGGAAGAGGAATGAGCGAAGGCGTGGAATTAAAATCACCCAACTGGAGCTCCTCCGTAAAAATTATTGTCGCGCTGATTGGAATTGTGCTGATCGGAGCTCTGCTTGCGCGTTTTCACTCCTTCATCCCTGCTCTTATTCTCGCAGGAATTGTGGCTTTCTTAATGGTCCCTGTTGTCCGGACATTGCACACCAGGTTCAAAGTCCCGTGGGGATTAGCTGCTAATGTGTGTTTCTTGTTACTCGTTTTGATCGTAATATCCGCATCTACGGTCACGGGTTTTGCTGTTGTCCAGCAGTTACAGGCTTTATTTCTCACCGTTCAAGATTTTGTATTCGATTTGCCGAATATTTTGGAGACCATAAGCCAACAAACGTATGTCCTTGGTCCATGGGAACTTGATTTTTCACAATTTGATTTGGTGCCGATTGGTGAGCAACTGCTGGCTGCAGTACAGCCACTTTTCGGTCAATTAAGTGCGATTCTGGCTTCCTTAGCGACCGGTGCAGTTGAGTGGATCGTCAGGTTGATCTTTGTGCTGGCCGTGAGTTACTTTCTTACGATCGACTATAACCGGATCCGTGCATCAGTAATAAACACGACTATTCCAGGCTTCACAGAAGATTTCCGTCGCCTTCGTATTGCGCTTCTTGGTATCTGGAATGCTTTTCTGCGTGGGCAATTGCTCATCGTACTTTCAACTGGGTTTCTCACTTGGATCGTTTTTTCTGTACTCGGTGTCCGTTTTTCAATCGGTCTTGGCGTATTAGGGGGATTGGCTAAGTTTGTTCC
>CP070708.1:1406363-1408292 GCA_020350285.1 Anaerolineaceae bacterium | reverse complement strand
ACGCGCCTATGGCAACTATCTTTGGCATGTGTGACATGGATATGTTGCCATTTAGTACAGAAGCTATCTTTCTGATGGATTACCCTGTGATCGAATGGTATCTCGGAGGGACGAAGGACCTTGCCAAGGCAGTATTGGAGAAATTTGATAAAGCAAATGGGGCTTTCCTTCGAAACCACGGATTGATCACTACGGGAAAGGATTTGCGAAAGGCCGCAGACGCGACATTATCGGTTGAACATACGGTCAGCATTTTACTCGCCTGTAAAATGGCAGGTCTTGAACCCAGCTTGATCCCAGAGAAAGCGGTCGATTTTCTCCGTCAATTCGCTGGTGCCATCTAGTTGTTTGAAACAGGTGATTCACTTGGCCCAGTGCTAACTATTTCAAGTAGAGATATCTCTTGCAGTTGTGCTAAACGAAACCGAAGATAGAAGGCGACTCCGAATCGCTGGTTCTGTTAATTGGTAGAGATGTACAATAACAATCATGCACCAGGAAACGCTCTGAGAGGGTCCAAACAAGTGCAAAGCCTGGCTCAAGGACATGTATGAACAAGCTAGTGAGGTAATGATATGTATCCAATGCATCCTTCTTTTCTCGTTCTGCAAATACCTGGAATGGACTGGCAATTTTTCGTGGCTACCCTCACATTGGTTCTGGGGGGGCTTTTCCTGCTGATCTTTCCACTAATCCAAGCTATTCGATCTAGGCGGCGGCGACTGCCTGTCCCGCGATGGTTATTGAGTTGGCTTGTGGGGATTGGGCTCAGCATCTTGACTGTACTCCTTGTAAATACCGTGAGGTCGAGTCTTTTCGTCCGCTGGCTATTTAAGTATTACCGTGGATGGTCCCCGATTCTCCCGATCAGCATCCTTTCACCTTTAGGAATGTTACTAGTGTTTGATCTTGCAACGATCCTATGGAGCCTTATCGCGTATGGGATTCTCACAGCGTTTCGCTCAAGGAGGGCATAAATATACATCGAAGTCAGCTTCTTGATGAAGGACAACAATATAGGCTGGGCGTTATACTACACCATATATCTGTACAGACATTGGTTTTCGATCTCTATGTCGGATCCTCCTTCCAATCATGTGGAGGATCATCTCCTTAAGCACGGACATTAAAAGCTCAAGCAATAGGCAACTGTTCTACGCCATTGTTATCATGATCGTAAGGGGGCTTATCTCCTCGCATAGGTGAGTCTATGAATGTACCCCCAGGGAGCTCTTGCCCTGGGACATTCGTATGATCATCATCGAACTCTCGTTCTGCAGCAAGGGAAGGGGATCCCAGCTGCGTACTTCTACATAGGGAGCAACTATGCTTGGACGAATTCTGCGGCGACCTGCTGTCATCGTGTTGTGCAGTATTAACCTGGTCATTATGATTGGCTATGGACTCATCATGCCAGTACTGCCTTTCTACGCTGAAAGTATGGGCGCAAACGGAACACAACTGGGCTTGCTTTTCGCGAGTTATTCGATGACCCAGTTCCTGCTTTCACCTTTTTGGGGAAGGTTCTCGGATCGTTCTGGTCGGCGTCCTGTCATTCTTTGGGGTTTGCTAGGATTTGCTCTTACCTTCCTTCTCTTTGGCCTGGCAGATACCTTGCTGTTGTTATTCATCGCGCGCCTTTTAGGTGGAGGTCTATCATGTGCTGCTGTCCCTGCCTCGATGGCGTATATGGCTGATGTGACGGACGAAAGCGAACGTGGCGATGGAATGGCACTCATGGGAACATCTACCGGACTGGGCATCGTTCTTGGTCCAATCATTGGCGGTTATCTAGCTGAGGTAAGCATCGAGCTTCCTTTCTTTGTAGCAACTGGCATAACACTTTTAATCGCAGTTGCTGCCTTTTTCTTTCTTCCTGAGTCCCTTGATAACGATTCTCGGAACAGGCAGATACGAAGTCAGGTTGTA
>CP070708.1:1344959-1406263 GCA_020350285.1 Anaerolineaceae bacterium | reverse complement strand
GCTTGATTCTTCCCAGGGATGTCTTTGGCCGTCAACACCAAGACGACACCCTCCAAGGCTTCCGCTGCGGAGGTGTCGATGCTGATGATCCTTGCGTGAGGGTGGGCAGCCCATAGGATCACCCCATAGAGCATCCCTTCCATCTCGATATCATCGGCGTAGGTGCAGGTACCGGTGACCTTCTTAATGGCCTCCCTACGCAGTTGTGGGTTGCTGAGCAGTTCCCTGGCCTCAGGGTGTACCTCAAGAGGTCCTCTCCCGGCCATCCTCTCCGCCGCCAGTTGGATGGCCTCAAAGATCGGCACATAACCCGTGCAACGGCACAGGTTCCGATTGATCTTCAGGGCTGTTTTAATCTCATCAAGTGATGGATTGGGGTTCGAATCTAATAATGCCTTCGCGCTCATGATCATACCGGGCATGCAGTAGCCACATTGGACGGCACCGGTCTCGATGAACGCTTGTTGAAGGGGGTGCAGATCGCCGTTCTTGGACAGCCCCTCAATGGTTTCCACACGGGCGTTTTCGATCCTTTTCATCTTCACCAAGCACGCGCGCTTGGCCTCCCCATCGATGATGACTGTGCATGTGCCGCAATGCCCCGACTCGCACCCATTCTTTGTCCCCACAAGCCCCAGTTCTTTGCGCAAAAATTGCATCAAGTTCAGATCAGGAGGCGCTTCCGCTTCCACTGTTTCATCATTAACTGTGAATTGAACTCGCATGAGTGCTTCCCTATTCACTTCCTTGTCTTTGGATTGTTGTGATACCTCAGGCTGCGGCGATGCCTTTCACCTTCTCCTGGTCTACAAGCTTGCCCTGGCTGATCACATGAGCAGGGGCATCGTGGTTCCGCAGTGCTTCCAATACGTTCGGCTCGCCTAAGACGACCAGGTTCGCGGGAGCTCCCACTTTCAATATGTGGTCCTCAAGCCCGATCGCCTTCGCCGGTTCGGTCGTAACCATATCGTAAAGCACTTCCATGTCCTCACGGGTAGTCATCCATAGCAGGTGTGATGCCAGAAAGGCAACCTCTAATAGGTTTTTGCGGCCATATGGGTAGTAGGCGTCCGAGATGTCGTCCATACCCAGACAAACGAGAACGCCTTCTTCGCGCAGTTCTCGGACACGTGCATGCAGGGGACCGGTATGCGGATCGCTCACCACACCCATCTGGGCGCGCTTCAATAAAGCTGCGAGTTTCTGAAAATAAGGCTTAGGATAAAGCGCCATGGCGCGGGCATGATGTGCCAGGGAACGCCCCTGCCAACCTCGCTTGATGGTCTCCAAAGCCATAACTTCTATAGAACGCAACCCAGGATCGCCCGCATCGTCTACCAACATCGAGACCGGTTTATCGTACGCCTCGGCGATATCGAAGACAATCTTGACGTGCTCTTCAATATCGGCCGCGGTGAACTCAATCCAAGGGATCCCACCGACTACGTCCGCACCCAGGTCCATGGCTTGACGGAGCAAATCCTCCGCACCGGGCTCGCGGACGATCCCGTCCTGCGCAAAGGCAACGACCTGGAGTTCGGTAATGCCCCGAAACTCCTCGCGCGCACGGATCAGGGCTTTAACGCCTTCGAGCTTTGCCTTCGTGTCCACGTCGGCGAAGGCTCGAGTGTGTGTGCAGCCATATTTTGCAGACAGAACCATGGCCTTACGCACATTATCGATAATCCACGATTCGTCATATTTCTCTTTCACCCTAGCAGCCAACTCGATGGCCGTCATGGCCTTGCCCATCTCGGCCGTCTGATAATCCTTCATCGCTTCATCGTCCATCATCTCCAGCGTATAAACCTTACAGAGATGGAGATGGGCATCGACGAAGGACTCCGTGACCAGGTTGCCTTGCGCATCGAGCTCAGTATCAGCCGTTCCCTTGATTTCTGTGTCGATCTCACGGATGTGGCCATCTGCGATGCCGATCAGAAAATGCTTATCAGGTTGGCCTCGTAATTGACAGTTCTTTAAGAGGAGATCAAATGAAGGTGACATGGTATTCCCTTAGGTAAGATCATCGTTGTTCGGGTGGATTCCCACAACCATTGTACAAAGCGCGGATGAGTAAAACAATATCGGGCTTTAAGCTACAGGCTTCAAGCTGCAAGCTACAATATACAAGGCGCAAGTCTCAAGATACAAACAAAAAGCTTCGGGCTGAAAGCCTCAAGCTGCAAGACACAAGTCACAAACCACGATCTGCATCAGTTTGCAACCCATCGCCACCTTTTACGTAGATAATGTTGGAAGCTAAAAACGGAAGAATTAAAGGGGCGATAGCATGTGTCTCGTTAGGTTATTACTTGGGTTGATTCTGGGGATTTTCGGCTTGGTGATAGGAGCCATCGCTCTTGTCCTGGGGTTGGTCGGTGGTGCGGTAGCTCTTGCCATCACAGGGCTTGTCGTTGGACTGGTGGTGGCTCCGATCGCTTTGCTTTTGGGAGTCATTTTCTAAGTCAGCAACACCCCGGTTCCCCTATACGTGAAAAGTCATTCCTCTCGCAAGAGATCTATATCCCTCGGATCTTGAAGCACATCTCGCCTTACAAAGTCACCCGAGAATAAGATCATATTGTGATGGCTCTTAACGTATCGATCCTCATATTCATTGATCGGGAGGTAATCCCTCCGGAATCTGGGATCAGCTTCTAGATTGGCCAAATAGGTCCATTTCCCATGTAGGTGTATGAATGTCGGACGGATCATGTCAAACACATAATCATAAAATGCCTCTTGATTCTTGTTGATTGTTCGTGCTATGGTGGAATCCGTGAGTCCAGCCAGATCATACACTCTCAAATGGAAATCATAGAGAGGTCCACCAACATCAGGCAGCAGCACCGAAACTTGAGTGAGATCCAATGACTCGCTATAAACCTCGAAGCGTTTGAAATCTGCGCTGACTCCCCAAAATGAAACTGTTGGTTCCTGGGAAAACTGACGTGAGCGCGGAAGATACACCGCCACTGCACCGACCAACAACCACGCCCCAAGTATGCCGCCCAAGATCAGGTTAGCGTCCCTGTGCCTGACCTTGCTGATCAGAAACACATCGAGAAGGATCATGGCAATAAGCAGATAAACGAAAGGGAAAATGGGAGAAGCGAGACGATATTCACCCATCCAATCCGAGGGAAGAAAATAGAATGATATGAGAGAGATAGCTACAAACAGGAATACAATCCAGTGATTCCGATAGATACCGTGCGCCCTCGCCAGGTATACAACTGAGCTGGCCAAACCAATAAATACGATGACCCTGGCGCCTCCCCAGAACGCATCAGCAAGATCATAGGATTTGTAGATCTGTTCCAACAGCCAATTCCATGAGAGAAATCCTCCTTGCATCTTCATGTAGTAGGTATTGGGTAGCAGATCACCAAAGTAGATAAATCGGAAGGCAAGAAACCCGCTCAAGAGTAAAAGTAAAGGTGCCAAATAGGCCTTCACCAGCCTGCGATGTAAAACAGGGAAAGCAATGGCATAGAGAATCCCTTCCGGTCTCGTGATCGCGATGGCTGCGGCCAGGCAGCCAGCAAGCACTGCAATACGTTTCGATAGTGTCTGAAGAGAAACGATAAACAACAGTAAGATCAAGAGAATATAAAGGGGATTCTCAAGGCCGGAGACAGACCAAATAACAAATGCTGGCTGAACGACCAACAATCCAGTCACGAGTGACGCCAAGCTCGAAGAGTGCAGCAGCATACGGCTAGCGAAAAACAACAAAGCAATGGAGATAAGTGTCAGCGAGATAGACAAAGGTTTCACGACCAAGGGAAGGTTGAAGCCCAATGCTCCGAGGGAAGAAAGTATGAAGACCCATAGAGGATTGGAAAACCCTTCCACGGGTTTCACTCCGGGCTGTGAGACGAGACCGTCGCCATTTGCAAAATTACGCGCATAGGCAAGGGAAATACCCGCATCGTCGACCAACCAATCCTTGAAAAGGGACGCATGCATGACGAATGCGCCCATCAGCAAGAAGAGAGTGATGAGTACACTTATCAAGCCTATATGTCGTCTCATATGAGACAGCCATGCACTTCCTGAAAATGGCATACCAATCCTATGGGTAGTTCGATATATCGTATTAATATAGATCACTTTTCAGTTATGTGTAAAACGGTTCATAATTACATATAGGTTTGGTGTTTTTGTTTCTGATCTATGAAGGTAACCAATCCAAGAATTAGGTACACACGCACATGAGATCTACTGATCACCCCTGGGATGAGATTTTCAAATCAGAAGGTCGGTTCTTCCCAGAACCGTTCCCGAGGTTCAACGAGGTCGTGCAGATATTTAGGGACCATGGCTGCTCGGAGATATTGGACCTCGGATGCGGAAGCGGAAGACATCTGATCCGTCTCGCCCAGGAGAGCTTCAAGGTCTATGGACTCGATATCTCTCCGACAGGCCTACATTTGACCCGCGAATGGCTGAGCGATGAGGGTCTTGAGGCTGACCTTGTGCTTGCAGACATGAGGAAGCCGCTCCCATTCCGCGAAGGTAACTTCACCGGGGTACTGTCGACGCAGGTGATCCATCACGCCCGCATTGCAGGTGTGCGTAGTGCGATCCAGGAAATTTGGAGGGTCCTGGTATCTGGAGGCTTGGCGTTTGTCACGGTATCTGGTCGAAGGGATGAGGGAGAGTTTGAGGAGATCGAGCCGGGAACGATTGTGCCGCTGACAGGTCAAGAGAAGGGATTACCCCACCACATCTTCTCTGAGGGAAAATTGAGAGAGGAATTTCAAGATTTCGATCTCCTGGATTTCTCCTTGAGAGCTGAAGGGAAGGTGTTAGCTGTATTAGCCAGGAAGCCATGAGATGAGCAGTCAAAAAGAAAAGATACGATTAACCCCAGAACAAGAGACTCTTCTCATCACCCTCTATTCAAAAGCCATGGGATGTCCGGACTCTCTCTTTACCGATGAAATGTCTCTGGAGATCCTCGAACGGATTGATTACGATTTTTCACGACTCAAAGTCCCTGTCGGAACGCGCCTGACGGTGTGTATTCGTGCAAAGAAGATCGATGATTACGTGATGGAATTTATGGCAAGCCATCCGCGTGGGTTGGTGCTTCATCTGGGCTGTGGTCTTGATAGCCGTTATAGCAGAGTAGATAACGGAGACGTCGATTGGTATGACCTCGATATGCAGGAAGTCATTGACCTGAGAAAGAACTTCTACCAGGAAACCGACCGCTATCACATGATACCCTCCTCGGTCATTGATTTGCATTGGGTGGAGACCATTCCGTCCCAAAGCCGCCCAGTCATGGTCGTCGCCGAAGGTTTGATGATGTATCTGGCCGAGGAAGAGGTCCGGTCTTTGATACTCAAGCTGAAAGAGCACTACCCCGGATGTGGGTTTGTGTTCGATGCGTTCAGCACGCTGGCTGCCAGAAGCGTTAAAGGTCATCCATCGGTAAGGAGAACAGGGGCGGTGATCCACTGGGGAATTGATGATGCCGAGGCGATTGAAAAATGGGGGGATGGGATTCAGCTGCGGGAGGAGTGGTACTTCACCCAATCCGAGGCGATTAAGACTCTCGCGTTTGGATATCGGTTGATATTCAGACTTTCTGGGCTTTTCCTGGCTGCCCGAAAAGCCCATAGGATCCTCTATTACACGCTGTAGTTTACCTACGCTCTGAGAAGGTAAAATAGGTGGGAGAACCCGTGGGGAAGATAATCCGCATTGATGCCACGATTTCAACCAAACAGGTGCTTTCAAACCTACAAACGTTTCTGAATAGGAGAGGAAGATGAGCGAAGAAAAAGTTCGGATCGAGGAATTCCAAGTCAGCGGCGACATGTTGGTCGCTAAAATCAAAGAGCTGGTGCATGAGGGGAAGATCCGTCGGATCGTCATCAAGAACGAGGATGGCAAAACCCTGATCGATATTCCCCTGACGCTCGGTGTTGTGGGTGCCCTCTTCGCACCACAGTTGGCGGCGATCGGTGCGGTCGCAGCTCTGGTGACACAGTGCACCATCGTGGTTGAGAAGGTAGAGGAATAGGCGAAGTCCTACTCTTCGTTTTAGGGCGTCTGAGTCCTGACCTCGATCTCGACATAGAAGGGCACGTTCTAGATTATTGCCTGATACCGCGCGGATGCCCATCTATAACAAAGTTGTAGGGGCAATTCACCGTTCGTGCCGCGAATACCGGCGGCAAGCTGGGCGAGACGGCATGAATTGCCCCTACATGCATTAGACTCTATTTATCAAGCCTTACTGTGAACTCATCCAATCATCAAGACACACAATCCAGATCCTTCGATTTGATCTGCTCAACATGTCTAGGCCCTTCACCTTACATCTTCTAGGCACACCTATCGCTGTCCTGATATACTCTGGTCTCAATCCTTGAACCGAGCCTGTTATGGACTCCACCTCACAGATCCTATTGGTTATCGCCATCATCTTCCTGTCCACATTCACCCGGTCCGCCCTAGGTTTTGGTGATGCCCTCATCGCCATGCCCCTGCTGGCGATGATTGTGGGTATCACAACCGCAACACCGTTGGTCGCCATGGCGGCCTCGACCATCGCGATCACGATCCTTTCCCGAGCTTGGCGGGACGTAAATGTAAAAGCCGCTTGGCGGCTGGTCCTCTCATCGCTGGTCGGCATACCCATCGGGCTGTACTTTCTCAAAACCGCCCCCGAATCGATCGTCAAAATGGTGTTGGGGATTGTGCTCATCGGATTTGGTCTGTACAACCTGATCGCGCCCAAGCTGCCTCACCTTCGCAATGAGAAGTTGGCTTTTCTCTTTGGTTTCGGAGCTGGGATTCTGGGTGGTGCGTACAATGCCAATGGACCACTCGTGGTTGTGTACAGCGCACTAAGAAAGTGGTCTCCGGGGAACTTTCGGGCCACCTTGCAGGGCTATTTCTTCCCCACAGGTTTTACCGTACTGATCAGCCATGGGTTGGCAGGTTTATGGACCCCGAGGGTGCTGCGGTTGTACCTTTACGCCCTGCCAGTCATCCTGGTGGGAGTTATTATCGGTGAGATCGTCAATCGAAGATTTTCTGTGGAGCGATTTTATAACATCGTTTATGTCGTATTGATTCTAATGGGAATTCTTCTTTTTTTGTGAGTGTTCTCGCAGGAAATGCTTCGAGTAGGATTTGAAGATCACACTGTCTAACTACAAAATAAATACATAGAAGTTCGACTGGTGGAACGTCTCTTCCGCTGGAGCAAGTGGATTGCCCTCAATGCCACATACTGGATAAAGAGCGGTATAATCCCACCCTATCTTTATGAAGTTGAGTAATTGGATAGATTTAGCAAGATTATAGGTTTCACTATTGTGTGGTTGTTAGAATAACTTTGTTGGTTTGGTGCAAGAAACTTTAGAGATAATCAGTGTTTGACGAATGTAATTGGTCGATTTCATAGATGAGTACTTATCGCTTTGCACGATATTGGTGCTTACCCATTCTACTCTCCATCTTGGTGACTTCGTGTGGAATCCAGCCGCCACGCTCTACTCAAAATGCCGCATCTCCGACTGCCTCCGCCAGTGTAACACCACGTCCTACCAGCACGCCTTCAACCTCGCCCACGTTCACCCTGACCCCCTCGCTTACTGCGTCTCCCACCCCAACCCCACACCCGCTCACCATCCAGTCCATGCGGGCTCGCACCTACCCTGGCAGCGAGGTCAGGATTGAATCCACATTGGACCCTGGGCCTAACTACGACCGATATCTGGCCTCCTATCAATCTGAGGGGCTGAAGATTTTCTCCCTATTGACGGTACCCTTCGGCGAACGTCCCCCGACCGGCTGGCCGGTTATCATCTTTAATCACGGCTATATCCCACCGGATCAATATCGGACCGCTACACGGTATGTGGCCTATGTTGATCAGTTGGCGCGTAATGGCTACATCGTGTTTATGCCCGATTATCGCGGTCATGGTGAGTCAGAGGGCGAGGCGCGTGGTGCCTATGGTGAACCTGATTACGTCGTCGATGTGCTCAATGCAGTGACTTCGATGAGGCAGTATCCAGATGCCGATCCAAACCGCATCGGGATGTGGGGACATTCGATGGGCGGATACATTACACTGCGATCGATGGTCATTGGAGAGAATATCAAAGTCGGTGTGATTTGGGCCGGCGTCGTCGCATCGTATCCTGACCTGATCTCACGCTGGAGACGGAACACGGCCACAGCTGAGGTCGTGACGCGCACACCCTTCCCCGGTCGACGATGGCGTACGGAGCTTTCCGAGATGTACGGATCACCTGAGGACAACCCAGCGTTCTGGGAATCCATCTCGGCCAACAGCTACCTGGCCGATCTATCTGGCCCACTTCAGTTGCATCACGGGACGGGAGATACGAGCGTACCCGTAGAGTTTTCCGAGTCACTTTATCAGCAAACGTTGGCTGCCGAGCAAGTCGTGGAACTTTACATCTATCAAGATGCCGATCACAATTTGTCCAACCCCTTCAGCTTGGCTATGCAGCGGAGTATCCAGTTTTTCGATCACTATCTTAAAAATCCGTGATGACCTGGGCTACAGACAACGTAATCAATCCACCAGTTTTCGTTCTCCAAGTCCTGATGCAAAACCAGAAATATCAGGCTGCTATTGAAGATGAGTCCATAATCATGTAAGATTGCTTATACAATTCGCTATACCTTTTATTTGGAATAAGGTCGAACACGGCGCTATCGGGTTCACCACAGTTTCACACTTACGTTTTAACCCAGCACGACGAATGTTCGGCCTCTTACTGTTAATACCCTTCAATAAGTTAATCAAAAAGTCGTACCGGCAAGCCGATGTAGCCATATATATTTAAGGCAAAGCATTGAGCTAACTGAACCCTTTGTTCAGCCTGAAACTGATTTCAGTCATATAAATCGAAACCAATGAAGGAGGAAACCAATGACCGAGGGCGAAGTCCGAACGGAGGAATATCAAGTCAGTGGCGAAATCCTCGTCGCCAAGGTCAAAGAATTGGTGCACGAGGGCAACATTCGCCGTATCACCATCAAAAACGAGGAAGGCAAGACCCTGATTGAGGTCCCGCTCACATTCGGCGTGGTTGGCGCTGTGCTTTTGCCCGTTTGGGCTGCCATTGGGTCGATTGCGGCCTTGGTCGCCAACTGCACCATCGTTGTCGAGAAGGTAGAGGAGTAACAACCAAAATAAGGAGAAATACGAATGAAACAATTGAAATGGGCAGCCCTGGCAGCGCTGTTGGTATTCACACTTGCCCTAAGCGCTTGCACGATCGACCGTTTCCAGGTTGGATCCACGCGCACCGAGTCCGAAACCGTTGAAGTTGGTAACGCTGAGACCGTTCGTGCCGATGTCAAAATGGGGGTGGGTGAGATCGAGATCTCGGGTGGTGCAAGCGAGTTGATGGAAGCGGAGTTCACCTTCAACGTCGATGAACTGGAGCCACGAGTTTCCTACGATGTCAGCGGGACTACAGGTCGGCTCACCGTCGAACATCGTCGCATAGAAGGATTCCCCCTCGGCGAATACGAAGACGTCCGCTCTGAATGGGATCTAATCTTCAATGATAACGTCCCCATGGACATGACGCTCTCCCTGGGCGCTGCCCGGGGAGACATCGACTTGAGAGGGATGACGTTGAACAGCCTCGATCTAGAAATCGGCGCCGGGGACGCTGACCTGTGGCTGGGTGATAGCCCACTTAGGAACCTAGATATCGAAGTGGGCGCCGGGAAACTCACTTTGGATATGGTCGCCAATTGGGAGAGAGACTTTGACGCCGAGATTACAGGTGGTGTGGGTCAATTGATCATCTACCTACCGAGCGATGTCGGTGTCATCGTGGACGTGGAGTTGGGTATTGCGGCCATCGACGCACGCGGTTTGCAGAAAGACGGCAACACATACACCAACGACGCCTACGGCGAGTCGGAGGTGACATTGCGTATCGAAATTGAGGGTGGCATTGGCGATATCCGCTTAGAAGTCCTCGAATAACGATCAGGAAGTTTAGACAAAGAACAGGAGGAGCTTCGGTAATCGAATATCTTTTTCATCGAGATCGCATGGAAGTCAGAGGAGATAGGAGTTCGCAATAATGAGCAAAATGGACGACTTCGTAATTCAGGCCAAAGGCCTGAGCAAGACTTTCGGCGAAGTGCAGGCGTTGAAAAATCTCGACCTGCAGGTCCCCGACAAGACGATCTTTGCCTTCCTGGGACCAAACGGAGCAGGAAAAACCACCACGATCAAACTCCTGCTGGGTCTGCTCAGACCGACGAGCGGCGGTGGTGCAGTTTTCGGCAAGGACATCGTGCGCGACAGTGTAGATATTCGCGCCAAGGTCGGTTACCTGCCGCAAGACTTTCGCTTCTACGAGCACATGACCTCGCGCCAGACCCTGGATTACACCGCCAAGTTCTTCTTCAAGGGCCCTCAGTCTGAGATCGACAAGCGGGTGAACGAGATGCTCGAGCTCGTGGGATTAACCGATAAGGCCGATCGCCCTATAAAGGGTTTTTCTGGCGGTGAGCGCCAGCGTTTGGGCATCGCCCAGGCAGAGGTCAATTATCCAGATTTGTTAATCCTCGACGAACCAGCCGCTAACCTCGATCCGATGGGACGACGAGATGTTCTGGATGTGATGACCCGTATACGCAAGTACGCCACCATTTTCTATTGCACACACATCCTGGACGACGTCCAGAGCGTCAGCGATGAGGTCATTATTCTCAATAAGGGAGAAAAGATCGCCCAGGCACCCATTGAAGAGCTACTAGAGGGGGCAGGTGGTCCAGTCTACTCGGTGACGATGAGGGGTGATGTCGAAGATGCCTACGCGCGAATTTCGGCGCTACCGTGGGTTGCCGGGATTCAAGCCAGCCAACGTGGTGATCAGACACACTGGGAGGTGAGTGTGACCGACAAGGCAGCCGCTGAAGATCAACTGATGAGCCTGTTGGTCTCTAGTGGCGTGAAGGTGGCCGATTTCGGCCTCAAAGCGGTCGAGCTGGAAGACATCTTCATACAACTCGTGGAAGGAGCGGAATAATGTCCACCTATGTTGGTAACGAAGTCTTTGACATGGTCTCCGAGCGCGGTTGGCGCCGGGGTTTTGGCAACCTATGGCAGGGTGAATTCTCCAGTTGGTTCAGATCATCGAGATGGTTGAAGCATCTTCTGCTGTGGGTAATTCTCGTCGACGGTTTTATGGCGATCATGGCATATGCCACCTCTCAAGCCCCTGAGCAAGAAGGTCCACCTCTCTTCTTGATGTACGGTATTTTCGGTTCGATGTTCGTCGCCTTTGGGGTGATGATCATCATGCAGAGAGCCATCGTCGGCGAGAAGAGAGAGGGCACAGCCGCGTGGGTGTTATCCAAACCCGTCACACGCTCTTCCTTCGTGATGTCAAGGTTACTTGGGAACACGCTTGGCATATTGGTCACATCCACACTGATACCGGGCTTGTTGGTTTACCTAATCTTCGGGGTTTTTACTCCGGTGGGATGGCTGCCACCGCTGGGCTTCCTGGCTGGGTTATTGATATTCTGCCTACATATATTTTTCTGGCTGACGCTGACGTTGATGATGGGAACATTCTTCGAATCGGCTACGGGAGTGATCGCGGTACCCATCGCTCTTTACTTTGCTCTGTGGTTCATACCCAGTCTCATACCCAGCCTATATAAAATAAACCCCTTGGTGCTTACCTTCTCCGATCCCGCAGTCATGCCCTCGATCGCGCAGTCGTTGATGTCCGGCACCCCGGTTGAATCTTGGCTGCAGGTTATCGTAACCGTTGTGCTATGCGTTATCTTCATCGCCGTTGCGATCTGGCGCTTTAATAGAGAGGAATTCTAAACAGAAATCAAAAATCGCAATTCTCAAACCTAGGCTTTAGGTAAGATGTTGAAACCGTAGTTTTTGGGAATCCGGAAGCTCAGCTTCCGGCCGCTAGCGGAGCTTGCGACATCCAATTCGGAATGCGACCAAAGAGTTGAATGATGAAAGTGCTTCCCATGCGCTAATGAGAGATTTCTACCAGGCGAACGTGGGATCAGTGTTATCCTCTCCGCTCACTGTGATTTCATCGGTGCTATATGAAATGAACGAAACTCATGTGGAATAGATTTCGTATATAAATTAGCTCAAGGAGGCCGAAATGGAGGAGAAATCAGGATTTCGTTATCGTTCTTTTTTCTGGCCAATTGTTCTCATCGGTGTGGGTGTATTTTGGTTGCTGGGGAACCTTGGCGTCCTCCCCGAGAACTATCTGTGGACGCTTTTCCGTTTATGGCCGTTAGCCTTGATCGTCATCGGCTTGGACATCATGATCGGACGACACTCTCCCGTCATCGGTGCTTTGATCGGTCTCGGTGCCATAGCTCTCGTCTTGGTGCTCGTCTTCGCCGGCCCTTCGCTGGGTTGGGCACCACCGGAAATGGAGCTCATCACGGAAAGGTTCACGGAGAGTATCGGCAACGCCACCTCGGCGCGGGTCAATCTCGATCTCGACATAGGTAGAACAACGCTCGATGCGCTCTCAGATCCGAACACCTTGATCGATGCAGAAATAACCTATGTCGGTGAAATCAACTTCGACGTTCGGGGGGACACCCAGAAGACGATCAGCATCAGCCATCGTGCCTCCCAGTTCGATTTTGGTGATTGGTTTTGGACCACAGATACCGATAGAGATAGGACCTGGTGGGACATTAGTCTAAGCCCTGAGATTCCTCTCACCTTAAACATCAATGGCTCCATCGGACAATCCATCATCGACCTGAGTAAACTACAAATCGAAGATCTTGATATCGATGGAGATGTTGGGGATTTCCAGATCACCTTACCGGCAATGGAGAAGGCTTACAATGTTGATATCAACGGAGGCGTCGGTACTTTCGAGGTTATCCTCGAGCGAGGCGCGGCGGTAAATATGACGATCGATGGCGATGTAGGGGAATTCGTCATCGATGTCCCGGCTGATGCTGCCGTGCGCTTAGACGCAGATGTTGATATCGGAAATGTAAACGTCCCATCAAGCTTTGTACGGTTGAGCGGTGGCGACGACTTAGTTGGCGAAAGCGGGTTGTGGGAGACGCCTGGTTTCGATGATGCTGAAGTCAAGATTGTCATCGTTTTCAATGGTGGGGTGGGCGATCTCACCGTGAGATAAATGGATTTGTCTTATCCATTACAAAACAAATATCATGTCCCAAAAACTGCACATCATACAGGTATTTGGGTCTGCAGACTGACATTCAAAAAACCATCCGTCTTAACCGGATAAGACAAGCGATTAACAGAAAACGGATGAAATAATCCAGGAGGAGATATCCATGGAAGAGAAAGGTGATTTTCAATACCGCTCGTTGTTTTGGCCGATCATGCTCATCGGCGTGGGGGTGGTGTGGCTACTGGGGAGCCTGGGCTGGATTCCGACGCCAAATTTGCGCATGCTTCTTCGCCTATGGCCCCTGATCTTGATCGTCATTGGCCTCGATATCATGTTCGGTCGGCGTTCACCGGTCATCGGAGGGCTAATCGGTCTCGGTGCTGTGGCCCTTGTGATCGTCATGCTCCTCTACGGGCCGTCACTAGGCTTGGAGGCCTTGGAGCCGAGTGGCGAGCTTCAGACGCTGACCTTCAGCGAGCCTCTCGGTAGTGCGACTTCAGCGCGCATCACGCTTGATCTCGAGAGATATCGTACAACCGTCAAGGCTCTCTCTGCTTCAGATTTGCTCATTGATGCTGAATTGGATACTTATACGGACGTCAGGTTCTCCACCAGAGGTCCCCGGGAGAAATCGGTCACCTTAGAGCCTGTAGAAGACTTCAGTTTCGATCTCGATTGGACTGGCTGGGACACGGCTGACACCCGATGGGAGATCGGTCTCAGCCCTGATGTACCCATCGACCTGATGATTGACGTTGGGTCGGGATCCGCCACGCTCGATCTCATGTTTCTGGAGATAACAGAACTGGAGGTCGACGGTGGATCCGGGAGCACGAATTTATCCCTGCCTGAAAGCTCATCCCTGTACAGAGCGAACATCGATGGTGGTTCGGGGAGCTTCGACATTGAATTCGAATCGGGAGCCGAAGTCCGAGCCGAGATGGACGTCGGTTCGGGCTCCTTCGACATCGTGATCGGGTCCAGTGCGGATCTTGAATTACGTATCGATGGCGGATCCGGAAGCATCAACATCGACGTGCCGGGGGACGTAGGCGTACGGGTTGTCGTCAGAGATGGAGGTTCAGGCAGCGTGAACGTTCCTGGAAGCTTCCTGTTGGTGGACGATATGGGTGACAACGACCGTGATACTGGGATATGGGAAACCGACGGGTACAACAGCGCGGCTCACCGCGTCGAAATCAGCTTCGATCCTGGATCAGGAAGTTTCAACCTGAGATAAGCTTGACGGTCGATAATAGGCTAGCAAGCCTACAATCAAGATACCTCCGAGGTCTTGTAAACCTCGGAGGTCTTTTTTTCTCCTTCAATCCAACTCACATCGCTATCTAATGGTCGCATGAGATGATCGTTTAATACATGCGTCCCTTCCATTGGCGACGACCAGTTAGATAACGCCAAATACTCTCCAAGCTGACAACGGTCATCGCGGTGTAACTCAGAGGAAGCAGAAGCAAGTAGCGAAGGGGGATCCGATACGTTCGCAACGTGATCGCATGTGCGCCAAGCCAAATCAGTGATCCCAGGGACGCCGCCCCGATCGCCAACCACCTCATGCTTAAGGCGTTCATTTCCACATTCAATTGTGACACCCAGCACGGCAACAGGACAGGCAACCAGCCAATGAGCAGGGAGGAGAACACGGTAAAGGCGGTAACGACCACACCGCCTGCGAACTCAGTTGCCCCTCTTGTCAGCCCCTGCCAGAGATCCTTCAGATCAGAATACATGCGCGTTCGCACCAGTTTCTTACCGCTCCCTAGGTGGATGCGAAAGCCCTCCCCCTTAAAACGACTCGCTAAAGCGACATCATCCAACAACTCGGATCGAATTGTCTGGTGACCTCCAGTGGCATCATAGGCAGCTCGTTTGACGAGTATGAAATGACCTACAGCTAATGCGTCCTTCTTCTGAGGATCGTTGATCCGCTTCGGATCCACGAGAAACAGAAAACTGAGGAACGCGATCGGCATAAACAATCGCTCCCAAAAACCCAGCATTTCCTGAAAAGGGAACAGGGTGAACAAATCGTAATCCTCTGCTTCCGCATATTTCACGGCTGATAGAAGAAGTTCTGGCATCGCTGTCACATCGGCGTCCATGAAACAGAGCCATTCACCATGTGCGTGCCCCGCCCCACGCCAACAGGCATGAGATTTACCCTTCCAGCCTTCAGGCAAAGATCCGGCCTCGATGAGCCGGATTTGGGAGTGAGTATCCATAAGTTTGCGGACGATGGCGGACGTTTCGTCCGTCGAACCATCATCGACGACGATGATCTCCAGTGCCTGTTTCGGATAGGTCTGTCCTAAGAGACCCTGAAGACAGGTGGCGATGTTCGATTGTTCATTTCGCGCGGGGATGATGACACTCAAACGTGGCGCAGTATCCTGTTGAGTTACTTTTGTGAGTTCAAGCTCATCCAATACATGCAAACGCAATCGGATGAAAAGAAGCAAGGCGACCGCAAAACACAACCATGCGGTACCCAACCATAAACCTATCATGCGGTGGAATGACCAACCTGCAATACGTGAGCCATGGCGCGAACATGCTCCGGTGTGCTACCGCAACACGCGCCGATGATGCGCGCGCCCAAATCCCTCACGCGCAGCGCGTGCTCGGCCATGATCTCCGGAGAGGCATCGTAAACCTGGCGGTCACCCTCCATGCGCGGGGCACCGGCGTTGGATTTCGCGACCAGCATCACATCCGGATTTGCCTTATGCATGATCTCAATCACGGCCTCGATCTCGGCTGGGCCGTTGCCACAATTCCCGCCGATCGCCACTACGTTCAATCCCCCTAAGGCTTCCATGGCAGCCTGGGGTGAGATTCCCATTGAGGTGTGTCCATGGGTGTCAAAGGTCATCGTAGCCACGATCGGAAAATCCGGTGCTACCGCTCGACAGCCTTCAATCGCCGCGAGCACCTCCTGCAGATCGGACATCGTCTCGACCCACAACACGTCCACGCCTCCCTCGATCAGCGCCCCAGCTTGCTCCTCGAAGGTGGATTTTACCCCCTCGAAGGTGAGGTCACCGAGCGGTTCCATAAGAGCCCCAGTGGGCCCCATGGATCCCCCAACGAGGACGGATGTCTCGGCGGCTTCTGCCTCGAGGCGAGCAACCTGTGCCGCGGCTCGGTTCAACTCGCGGGTGCGTTCCGACAAGTCATGATATGACAACCGTCGACGGTTACCTCCAAAGGAGTTGGTGAGGATAATCTGGGCTCCGGCGGCGATGTAATCACGATGGATCTTCCGCACCTGCTCGGGTTGCTCGATGTTCCACATCTCAGGGGCGACACCGCGACCTAAACCGAGCGCAAGCAGCAGCGTGCCCATTCCACCATCAGCGAGGATCACCTCGCCCGTCTCGATTAATTCTTGAAAGGTCGTGTTCACAGTCTCATCCCATTTCTGCATTGTGATCCGGCGCGTAATTTTCCATGTATCGGGAGTTATCCACGCCCAGGTCAGGGGTTATCGCCTGAGATCTACCACCGTGATCATGCCCATGGCCTGGCTGATGTCCATGTCTACCCTGTCCTCAGCGCTTTCATATCCGGGGGAGGAATAGGTATCACCGTGACGAATAAAACCGGACGGCATACTGCTGGTCCCCAACCCCGTGCTCACGTGAATCCGCACCGCCATACCCTGTGGGATGACAACATAGGTCTCACCTATGGCGCCGCTGATCTTGGCCGTGAAACGTCCCTCATCCGGCAGGGTGATGATGGTCTTACCCAGACCAAGGCTGACCTCAACCGAGGTCATATCCAAGCCCGTTAGATCGACCTCGATTTTCCCTACCCCGAGGCTTAGATCCATATTGAGCGCCACTTCGGGGTTAAGACCCAGATCCCATGTGGCCTTGTCCCCCCACCCACCGATCACAGGGAACCACGTTTGACCCGAACTTCTCAGCGTGAGCCTGGCCGGGTCACGGTCGGGATTGAATTCCTGCTTCAGATCCTCCCCGCTCATCAAACGGATCGTCCCTTGGATCAAATTGCTGGATCCCGGAGGGAGCGATCCCACCCGTATCAGCCCAATAGCAGGACCGAGAGAGATCTCCGCCTCGGTTACCCCGCTTAACGATTGGGTAATATCTTCCCCATTTAACACGGTGCCATCTTGAACGCCAATCAACAGGATACCACCGATGAACACGGCCAGGATTAGCACCAAGACGAGCAGTGACCCCCAAACGGAGCGTCGGCCGATGAGTAAATCCAGACCGATGACGATCAAGATCAACGGCCACAAGTGAAAGAGCACATCCCAAACACTCACGGCGGTAATGCCCAGATTGTTCAACAATAAAAGTGCGCCTAGGCCGACAAGTAGAATTGGGCCGACAAGTCCACCCCGCCGAGTTCCCTCGCTCATCTCACCTCTCTCGAAATTGACGCACCATTAGAAGAATACCGGCCGCGATCAAGATGAACGGCCAGACCACATCCCATTTGAGCCACGAGAGCCAGGCTATATTCAAATTGTCCAAAAGGTAGAAAATACCAACCAAGATCAACGCCCCACCGATAAACAAACTGGTCTGATATCCGGAAAGCTTCACGCCATGTCGAAGCTCTTCACCCATCTCCCGCGCGCGCTCAGCGATCTCCTCCGCACCGGCCTGGATGTTCTCATCAAGAGAGGTGCTATCTCCCACACCCTCGCGAGGCACGACGATCCACAAGATGAAATAGAGGGCGAAACCAATACCCTTGGCAAAGGCAAGCAAGACGAAGAACAACCGGACGATGGTGGGATCGATGCCCAGGTATACCCCCAGGCCACCACACACACCTCCGACCATCGCATCGGTCCTGCTCCGGGTTAGCCGCTTGGTGTCCATGTACACTCTCCTCAAATACTAGGTTAAATGCAAACACTTAGCGTTTTAGCTTGTGATGAAATCCATACACACCTGATGATCTATTCGGATTCCTCAATCTGAGCCCGGATTTCCTCCTTCGGTCGGGCAATCCGATAGATCAGATACAAGCCCACCAAGACCATGGCTGCTGGTATGATGATCTCCAACGTGGCAATCGCTGTCCCGAGGAAGATGACCCCCATGAGAATCAAAACAGCTGCGGGTACCAGCGCCCATCTCAAACGCCCCTCCTGGGAGGGAAGATATGCCAACACCACAAAGGTCAAACCCATGCCCAGGAAGAGGATACCGACCTCACCATCGCCTGGAACAAAGCTTTCTGCGCCAATAAAAATCCCAATCGACAACCATACCCCGCCTGGGATGATCGCCCACCAGTTATCTCGATTGGTCAAATAAATGATACAAAAACTTAAGCTTATGAAAATCATTAAAACGGGGGCTCCCAAAATATCATCATATTGTGGAAAAAAGTGGTCAACGGCGATGATTTCACCGATACCGAGCAGGGTCAAGCCTGGGATGACGGCCCACCAATGGGTACGATCGGTCAGGTAGACATAGAGGAAGATTCCACCAGCAACGGCGAAAGCAAGGATCCAAAAAATGGAGCCTGCGCCTTCGAGAAATCCGAGAGATTGAAGCAGGAACAGAATCCCAGCACCGATCAGCAATATACCAAATACATAACGTGACTGTATCTTTCTCATGATATCCTCCTCAGATTGAGTTTCCGCGCAGGAACGGGTGAAGATCACCTCGGGTTTATTCTACCTGAATAACCCAACGCGCTCTATGGCAGCTTAACGAACAGCGATCGATCCCGCTCCAATGTCGATGTCAATATCTGCTTTGTTTTCGGCGGTACCGTAATCGGGGGACTGATAGACACCCCCCTCGCGAGGAAAACGGTTTTGGTCAATGTCAACGCCCACCAATCCCCCCTCGGTCTTGATCCTTGCCGCCACGCCCGATGGAACCTGAATCCTCACCGAGGCAGCCCCGGCGTCGATCTCCACCTTGGTGAAACCCGCCTTGACTGGAAGGGTGATCTCTGTCGAACTGGCGCCGGAATCTAACCGCAGGTCGGTCACTTTCAGATCTTCGAGGTCCAACTTCGCTTCGCTGGCTCCGGTATCAACGTCCAACTCAAGCGGGATCTCACCATTCAAGCCAAAATTCCACTCAAATCCCGCCCACCGACCCCAATTCCACGGCATGATCACATCCGGAAAACCCTGCGCGGGGAGACGCAGATCAAGGACCAACATGTCCCCCTCCTGCTTCACGTGGTGATCCAACCCACCGCCAAAAGACCCATCGATCAATTCGGTCGGACCGACGCCAGATCCGACCCGTAGCCGCCCGGCTCCAAACTTGAGATGGACCCTCGCTCGTTCTGCGCCCTCTAAAGGTAAGGTAACCTGCTCGACCTCGAACGGCTTTATCTCACGCCTCGCTCCTAGGAGGACCCACAAACCGAGGATGATCAGGAGAGAAGGCCAGATCAGACTCCATACTTTGATCCCTACCATCAAACCCAACTGGTCG
Source organism: Anaerolineaceae bacterium (assembly GCA_020350285.1). GTDB lineage: Bacteria > Chloroflexota > Anaerolineae > Anaerolineales > E44-bin32 > DUEZ01. Next base: position 1,386,594 of record CP070708.1, on the reverse strand, counting down.
AGCAGCCATATGCCGCCAACGACGATGAAAATAATGCCCCAAAATAGCGAACCTCTCCTCATTTCCTGCTCCTTTCACCTCTTAGTTATGGGTTTTGCCTAATCACAGTGCTGGGGTACGAATATCTTATACCCGCTTTAAAGACTCGTCCACCTTAGAACTTGAATGAGATCAAACGCCGAAGTGTTATGCCCCTGCTGGTACTTGCGGTTGCTCCTGATTATCTATCGTACAGCCCATCATAAGTTGAATCTGTGGAACAAGAAATCCACATAGGACACCCAGAAAAATCAGGGCAAGTCGTATTTGATCAAACTCGAACAAACCCAACAAAAGAGATGGCCCGACAATGACGATACTGGTTGCCCCGGAAAAGAGCAAACCCAGGATCGCCTTTTTCGAGCTCTTCTGATGCGCATACGAATAGAACCAATTCGCGCTTGACAGAAGGCTAAACAGCAATGGCCAGGTAAAGGTGAAACTGATTGCGGGAAAAGCAATAGATGTTCCAATCATAGCCATCACCATGGGCACAAGAGCACCCATGGTGAGATCGGGTATGCTTATATTTTTTATTCTCCGGGATAGATAATACCAGAGAATCGTTAATGCAAGCATAATCAGGACAATCATGACTACCTGAAGTGGCTGTTTCAACGAGCGGTCGGCGACCTGGGATGTGATATTGGATATCCATGTTCCCAAGACAACATCCGACAAAGGGGCAATGATCAAACCTACCAATAAGACAAACGCGCCATAGCCGATACCCACCAAAGAAAGGATTCTTCGCTTCAGACCATATGCCAGAACGCCGCAAAAGATCCCGGTCACCGCTATTGCTATCGCGATCGTCCAGGCCGGTGAATAACTGACAATGAACAGCCCCAACACACTGAAGTAGACTGCATCAGGTTCCCGAGGGTCAGTCAAGAGGGTCAAGTCGCCAAAGTGTCGTGCAAGTGATAATGCATGATAGCCTTGATGCTGGATGCTGGATGGGTTGAGATTCTCGATATTATCTTCTGGTGTGTGGATGCGTTTATCCCAATACAAGCTAAATGCGTACCCAGAGAATCCGACCGGTCGGAAGATATTTGGATAGTCTGCATACGTGGTGGCTAAGGCGTTAATGGCCGAGCTCCCCCAGATAAATGAATTCTTCGCTTGAGCCAATTGACGTATAAGCCAACCATTATTTGCACTGGTTGCGGTTAGAACATCAGGACCGCTGATACCACCCGCATCGAAGCCGATGACGACCCTGACATTCCGCGCTAGAGGATGGTGATCTACAAACTCCTTTGCGCCATAAGAGCCAATTTCTTCAGCGTCGGTGAACAGAAACATGACCGTGTTCTGCGGCGGTGTATCGGTCATCATGGCTCGTGCAGTTTCCAACAAGACGGCAACGCCGCTGGCATCATCGGTGGCACCTGGACCCATGGGAACACTGTCAAGATGAGCGGTTAGCAGTACTATGTCCGAGGAACTGTCTCCCGGTATCCATCCGATCGTGTTGCGAAATCCATGGCTGCGCTGTGTTTCCGTCTCAAGTCCCATATCTTCCAATTCGGCAAGGACATAATCCGCCGCGGCCTCATACGCCGATGAGCGAGTGGCGCGAGGTTGTGCGGCTATCACTTGAATGTGTCGAATCGCCCGTTCCGCAGAAAATTCGGTGGCAGACGCATCCGCAGGCAAGGGAGAAGGTGGTAGCGTTTGAACGACTGAAACAAGAGCAGCCGAGGCAAGGGTGATGAAGACTAGAAACGCAATCCACTGTTTTCTCATGGAATTTTACTTCAGACGATCAGCGGCCTAACCGAGGATCTCGCTACAGCTTCTTCATTACAAGATGCAGTCACCTTAAACGAAAGATCGTTCGAAGGAGGACCAACACGCCTAACGCTATGAGTAAGATCGGCCACAGTATCCCTTGAAAGGCCTCCCGACCAAAGATAAATCCGAAGATGGTGAATAGCACCAAGCTGATGAAGATGGACCCTCCGCCTTCACGAAGGGCTTGACGTGGCCTCCCGTCGAACAAACCCGCAAGGATAACGCCGATGCCTACGAAGCCAGGGATCAACGTCCACGTATACGCCCAGCTAGTCCAATTACCGGTGGCGTTTTGCCAATACAAGAGACCACCGATACCTCCCACGATACAAGCTGGGACGGCCATAGCTGGTACGCCCGCCAGTAGACCGACAAGCAACAGGAGCACACCGAGACCGATGATGAATATGGGCCAATTGTTCTCCGGGTCTAACCAGGCAAAGGCATCAGGGACCAGTTGGGCTACGAGAAACGCACCCCCGATCAGGATGAGCAACAAACCACCGACTAAATTTGTCCTTCGTTTGAGATCCATGACATCCTCCATAATGTATCTACGTTGGAAACGTAAGAACGTCGCGACTCTGATTCCTGATCCATCAGACGGGCGAACACGACTTGTCAGCCCACTCCTTGTTGGGGGAGGTCAGGAATCTTACCCCAAAGATCCGATCAGACGGATCATAATCATGCACAAGCTATATTAATCATAACCTGATACCGACTTGACAAATGTTACAACCATGGTAAAATTATTTCGATATATATCTAATTAATTAGATAGAAGTAAACATGGATGAGTCACAATTACTCGGTTTTTTCAAAGCCCTGGCCGACGCCAATCGTTTGAAGATCATTGGTTTGCTCTCACAGGAAAACTTCACCGTGGAACAATTGGCCGCGATGTTGGAGCTTCGGCCCTCGACGATCTCCCACCATCTTTCTCGCCTCGCCAAGGCTGGGTTGGTCAGCGCGCGAGCAGAAGGATACTATAACCTCTATCGATTGGAGACATCGAAATTGGAGAGCATGGCGCGCCAGTTGCTCTCGCGCGAGTCGCTGCCCGCAGTCGCCGCTGACGTTGACCTCGAGGCTTATGATCGCAAGGTGTTAACCGATTTCTCCAATCCCGACGGCAGCTTGAAGATCATCCCCGCTCAACGCAAGAAACTCATGGTCATCCTGCGCCATATTGTCAACTCCTTCGAGATGGATGTTCGCTATCCCGAGCCGGAGGTCAACCAGATCTTGGCCAGGTTCCATGAGGACACGGCCACACTTCGGAGAGAGCTTGTGGGAGCGGGGTTAATGGAGCGGGAGCGGGGGAAGTATTGGAGGGTATAGGGATCAGGCTGCTCTGATTAAACTAACATGTTCCTGATCCCTCATCCCATTTCTTTACCTCACTCCATTGGCTCCTTAAAATCAAATATCCCCTCCCGTACAGGCCACACGCGTCCGCACCCCCCGCACTGCAAACCCTCTTGGGCATCCTCGATGTCCAACGAGCCGCAAACCGGGCAACGCCAAAACGCCCCCTCCGGTGTGGGTTCTCCCTCACCGACCGCCTCCGCACCCAAGAACACGCTCGGGGTCCATTGGAACCAATTCCCAGTCCACTGGAAGGCGGAATCTAGCGCGACCAACACCCTCAGCGGGATCACTCTCTTCAGCAGGTTCAACCGAAAATGGGACACGGTAAGCTGTCGGAAGACATCGAATCCCGCCTCCGACATCCAATCACACACGGCGACGGGATGAAAGTTGTAATTCAGCTCAGCAAACTCTACCGGTTCATAGCCGAAGGGATTCCAATCCTGGCGACGCAGGATCCAACGAGCCGCAGCTTTTAAATTACGCTTGTTGGCGTACTCAAGCACAAAGACCCCTCCGGTCCCCATGGTGGATCGTACTTGACGCAACGCTGCCAGGGGATCGGCCATGTGGTGCAGTGTGCGGATCATGGTCGCGGCGTCGAACAACCCGGGCGCGAAGGGCAGTCGGTAGACATCCCCGGCGACATAGAGATAACGTTCACCCTCTCCCAAGCGCGATTTAGCCTGCTCCAGCTGGGTCCTTGAATAATCGAGTAGAACGATCTGCCGGAACCCGCGATAGCGAGGTGTATGCCGGCCCGCGCCCGCGCCCACCTCAAGCAAGCGATCCCCACCATCCGGAAGGAGTCGACTCAAGGCCACCGCCTCGACCCGATCCTCGTACACTCGACCACCGAGCTCCCAGAAACGCTCTTGATAGTCGGACCCTTCGTAATCGCAGATCGGGGGGCGGTTTTCACTCATGTCCACTCATCAGCTAAACGCCGGGGCCGATGGCCTCCGGCGAATGATCTCCATCCCTGATTGTACTCCGAACGTGGCCATCATGAGAAGATTTCACGACTGGACACGCTTATTCTCACTTCAACCGGACGACGATGTGATGGGCTTAACCTTCCCTGTGATCGCCTGGACGTCGAAACTCTCCACTACCAAGGGATCTCGTCGCCATGATCAGGATTCGAATCGCGAGTCATCGATCATTCGACGCAGCTTATCCTCTTCGCTCTCCACATCCAACCCGCCGCGCGCTTCATCATCGACCCATCGCGCCTCCGCCTTCTCAAGCGCTTCCCGTGACGCTCGACGTACGATCGCCCACTTCCCACAATGCGGACAGCGCTCCACCTTTCCGATCAACAGGTTGGGGGAAAGGACATGTCGTCCGAAGGGCAGCTCACAGCGCGAACACACCGCACCCCCAGCTGGGCCGTAATCCCCGATACGTGGCCTACCCCCTTTACGCCCTACGAGCACCGTACTTACCGCAGCTATCACGACGAGCACAATGGTTCCGATCAAGATCGGGACCACGATGCCCGTCGCTCCTTTCAGGCCTTCTTCCACACTCACGAATTCATACTTTCGGACTGGGCTATGCAGTACCTCTTCCAATGAAGTGTAGCCCACCGCTGAGATATGGTGCACCCCCAAATCATGCTCGCCCGTGTTGAAGGAGTAGCGAAACGGGCGTTCTCTGTCCGTGCTTACCACCACGTCATCGATTAAAAACTCCACATGGGTAAGGTTCTCCGGTCCCTCTGCCTTAAGGGTGAACTTGCCTTGGATCCGACCCCCCAGACTGAAACCGAAATCCCTACTGATCGTCAATTGGAGTGTGGCGTCATTACCCTGTGCCGTCACCGGAATGATGATCAGGGCGAGCAAGAGTCCTAGGGTAGCAAGCCGAGTGCGGTTCATCAAGGTCCCACCTTCACTTCCAGCGCGTGAGGATCGTCTCACGCTGGAAAAGCTGCGTCGCGAAGGCAAGCAGACCAGTGTCTATCAGAACGAGTGCAACCGCCATCCACAAGATAAGCCTCTCATTGATAAAAAAGAAGCCCGCGATCTGACCGAAGAAAGCGGCAAGCAAGGGTAAGATGACCAACATCGAGAGTTGTTCAGCGACTCTTGGGTCATTCACTCTCGAGGAGATCATCACGGCAACGCTTACCGAGGCGATCGCCAGCAGCGGTCCGACGACGAAGATCGCCATCAGCCAGAGAGGATCGGTCAACCGAGCGACCACAGCAGGGCTCGTTGCGATGAGTTGTGCGCCAAATGCGAAAACGACAAAACCAAGCCAGGTCACGCTCACGCCGGGTATAGCAGCCGCCAAGGCCTTCCCGGCCAATAACTCCAGGGTGGTCACGGGTGTAGCCAACACCGGTTCCAACGTGCGGGTGGTCTTTTCCCCCACGATACTGTAGGAGGCGATGGTGACCGGTATCGCCAGCGGCATCAACATAAAAAGCAGCATGAACTGGCTGACCAAGAAGTACTGGGCGCATTCACCCTCGCTCATTTCTCCGCAGAGTTCTGAGAACCTGGCCGGCATGTCCGTGGCAGATAAACCGCTCACATCCCCCGAAGAACCGGTGATTTGGAGCAGAATCAAGGGCAGGGCGACGAGGATCAGCGGTAGAAAAGCCACGGTAAAGAGCACGAAGCGATTTTTAAAGACCTCCGCCCACTCCTTGCGCATGATGACCCAAATCTTGTCCATAGCGAGCCTTTTCAAGATGAAGGGATCAGGGATTTGGGATCGGGGATCAGGGATTGGGTTGGTTTCTTTCCTGATCCCTGATCCCTTCAGCTCATCCCTGATGCTCCTCCTTAATCAACTTCAGATAGATGTCCTCCAACGATCGTCTCAGTTCCCCGACAAACTGAACTTCCGCCCCCGCTTCGACCAAGGTTCGAACAATCGTGGGGTTATCCCTCTCCGGGTCGTCGAGGGCCACCAGCAGCTTGCCCTCCGTCTCCATCGCGGTGCGGATGAACGGCAGTCCACGCACGAGCTCTACAAACCTGGGCTCGACCTGGCTTAGATGGAAAACCACCGTCCGCTGATAAAGCTGACGTCGTAAATCGGTCGGTGTATCAAGCGCAAGCAGACGGGTGTTGAAGACCGCGATGCGATCACAGAGCCGATCCGCTTCATCCAGGTTATGCGTGCAGAGAAAGATGGTCCTCCCCTCTTGCTTCAAGCTGGCGATGAACTCGCGCACCATGTGCGCCGCCTCCGGGTCCAAAGCGCTGGTCGGTTCGTCAAGGAACAACACCTGAGGTTCGTGAAGCAGCGCCCGGGCGATGGCTAATTTTTGGCGCATGCCTTTCGAGAAGGTGCCGGCCGCCTCCGCACGCCGATCCCACAGGCCAAGCATACGCAAGTAACGCTCCACTTGCTCTGCGATGTCCTCGACCTCATAGAGGCGCGCGAAGAATTCGAGGTTTCGTTCGGCGCTCAGACCATCATACAGCCCTGGCGACTCGGTCAAGATACCCACTTGACGGCGAATCTGACCGTCCTCGCGACCGATCTCGCAGCCCAACACCGCGGCATCCCCCGACGTTGGAGAGATCAAAGCGGTGAGCATGCGGATGGTCGTGGTTTTCCCGGCCCCATTGGGCCCCAGGAAACCGAACACCTCACCGGCTTCCACCTTCAAAGTTAATCGATCGACGGCCAGGATATCGCCAAAACGTTTTGTCAGATTTTGCGTCTCAATCATCCCTACAGTCCTGGATGTTCCTACATGATGAATTTACGGTGCGGACTCTTCGAAAGCTTGGGAAGCCTCATGAATCGTAGCGGCTGTCATCCAAACGCCCCTCGGGCAGCTCCTCAAGCCCGAGATCCGCCTCACGCGCCTTGATTTTACGATCAACGGAGGGCAAAGGTGGTTCCTCGCTACCCTCATCCCGTTTCCACAAGATGTAGACGATTCCTAAGCTGAGAAGCGCCACTAACCCAATTAAACCCTCCGACACATAGGCGCCCCATGTAACCAAGCCGAACACCGCCAGCGCGTCGAGGGCTGCATGCCAACCAATGGCCACCGCCAGCCAAGCTGGATTACGGCGGACAAAGGCCTGCAAAACCAACAACGCAGCGCTGAGGTGAAAACAGATAGCGAAGAATCTTTCCGCAGCGCTCAAAAACACAGCATACCACGGCGCAGCCCAATAGGCCTCAAGTTGGGCCCGTGCAAGCTCCAATTGTTCCGGCTGTACTACGGCGCTCAGATCAGCGTTACGATACGTGATGGCTTGGAACAAAGCGAGACCCGCAAGACCGCCCAACAAGATAGATTCTAATCCACCATGTCCGGCGCCAAACATTAGCCCGTCCCACGTCGTCCGTGAATCGCGCATCCAAATCCGATAGACAAGGTAGCGCGCCCCCTCCTCAAAAAATCCCGACGAGAGGCCAAAAGCGATCGCGTACAGCAGCAAGGGGAGGCCGCCACCTGAGCCTGGCAGTCCAAGTCGCTCGGTGAGGGGCGAGAGCACGTAGCTGTTGAACGGCAGATGGAAGATCTGCGATCCGATGAAGGCTCCAGCGCCGTAGAGGAAGATGCGCCACTCGACTCGAGAGCGTTGCGCCAAGATCACGCCCAAGCCCAGCGGCATCGCGACCATCAGCAGAACGTTGAGAAGCCGAATGAAGACATCCATGGGGTTTGATTCTACCACCCGATGACGTTTCTTTCCCCCACATTCGAACGGGTTCAGACCTAGCAGGCGGGCGATGTTTCACGTGAAACATCCTTCAATTGGGCGGTTTTTCAGGCCTGAACGCTCCTCCCCTCACGCCTCACGTTTCACGCATCACGCATCACGTTTCAGGGCCACGTCCTCGATCGATCGCGAGCGCGCGTTCGTCTTGGGCGCCTGAGGACAACCAACAACCGGCTGCTGTTCGCGCGCATCGTCATCGTCACCGGCTCCCAGCCCTCCCCCGAGGCCTCGTTCAACAGTGCCTCAAGCTCGCCCACTTCGACGCCCTTCCATGTCTTGCCGAGCTCTTCGACCCGATATTCCCATTCCGGCCTCACTCAGGAATCCTCCTGGGACTGGTCGCCCTTCTCCAGACCGCCTGCCGTAATCCCCGCCAAGGAGGTGATACCCATCAACGCACCCAAGTTCATCGTATCCACTGCGGTGGAAGGCACGATGACCATGGCGCCTCGCTCCTGCAAACCCTCGAAGAGCATGTTCATCGCCCTCAGGTGCAGAGCCGTCGGATTGTCATGATACGCGATAGACGCATCGGCAAAGGATTGTGCGATCTGCTTCTCCGATTCCCCCAGGATGACCCGAGCCTGACGTTCGCGCTCGGCCTGTGCCTGGCGGCTCATGGCGTCTTCCAATTCCTGTGGGATGACGATGTCGCGAATCTCCACCGACTGGACGGTCACCCCCCAGGGTGTGGTTCGCTCATCAATGATCTTCTGTAAGTCACGATCCATGCGCGCACGCCCGACCAGGATGTCGGCCAAATCCATCTGGCCGATCACCTCCCGCAACGCGGTCTGAGCTGCCCAAGCGATCGCCACCTGATAATCCTCGACCTCGAGAGCCGCTTTTTCGGCATCCCACACCAGCCAAAAGAGGACCGCGTCGACATCGACCGGCACTGTGTCCTTGGTGAGGGTTTTCTCAGCGCTGAATGGCGTCACCATCACGCGGTGGTCGATCCAATTAGTCACACGATCAACCACCGGCACGACCCAGAAAATACCGGGACCGCGCAGGCCGATGAAACGCCCAAAACGCAGGACGATCGCCTTTTCCCATTGATCGGCGATCTTTAAGGCAAAGAGCACATACAAGCCAACCAGGTTGATGCCCACGATCAAAAGACCGATCAACGTGCCCCTCACACCGAGGCTTTGCAACCACAGCGCGAGCAAGGCCGAGACCGTCATCAGAATCAGCCAGACAGCGAACGCTACCCCAGGGACTCGAATCTGGCCGGTCTGAGAGGCCTGGATTCTCTTGCCTCGTTCGTAGGTCCAATTTCTTGTTCTCATCTCTCACCTTCCTCAGCTCGTGGGATGATGTCACCTTCCCGCTCACTCTCCATCTTCTGGCGGCACCCCCTCCTTCCGCCAGCGATCGATCAACGCTTGGACATCCGAGGCCACCTCATCCGGTTCGAACCCCAACCGATCGGCCTCGACCAGGAATGATCGGACCAAAGCATCGAGAGCCGCCTGGCGAAGTCGCGTGGCCCTCTCGGGAGGCAACGGCTCCAAGACATAGGTGCCGCGCCCCTGCTGGGTCGAGATCACACCCGCCTCATCCAATATACGGTAGGCCCGTGCGATGGTGTTGAAGTTCACCCGCAGATCGGCCGCCAGCTGCCGCACTGTCGGCAATTGATCTCCTGGTTTAAGCGCCTCCGTCGCCACCAAATGCTTGATGCGTTCCACTATCTGCACGTAGATCGGTACATGGCTGCGGAAATCGAGTTCAACAAACATCGCTTGATTGACCTAATTGTCTCATTGTATTATTGTATCATTGTAATAATTGTACTAAATGCGGGCTGGTTTGTCAAGCACCGGGTTCGGGTTCATTTGGTCACCCATCCCCGCACTCCTGCGCCCCCGCAGCGCCTATGTCAGGGCGCGGTTCGTCTTTTCTTGCGTCATCTCAGCCTAATTCGGAGGATGAGATGATGAGCACCTTTCAGCATCGCACAGTCTTGGTTTCATGCCCCTTTCGCTACGTAGCAGCACACCGTGAAACGCACCTAAAAACGCTTCTCGTTGTCGTGCGCTTGGTGAGCGTGGTAGAATCGAGACGAACAACACATTTTCTCTGGGAGGTAGATGTGGAAAAGAAAGTAGGCACCTTCGCAGTCAAGAAGGGCCTAGCCCAGATGCTCAAGGGCGGCGTGATCATGGATGTGGTCACAGCGGAGCACGCCCGTATCGCCGAGGAGGCCGGCGCAGTGGCCGTCATGGCTCTCGAGCGGGTCCCGGCGGACATTCGTGCCCAAGGCGGCGTTGCCCGTATGAGTGATCCTGAATTGATCCTGCAGATCATGGACGCTGTCTCGATTCCCGTCATGGCTAAGTGCCGCATCGGTCACTTCGTCGAGGCTCAGATCTTACAGGCGCTAGGGGTCGATTATCTCGATGAATCTGAGGTGCTCACCCCAGCTGATGAAGCGCACCACATTAACAAGCACGAGTTTAAGATCCCCTTCGTCTGCGGTTGCCGAAATCTCGGTGAGGCTTTGAGGCGCATCGGAGAAGGGGCAGCGATGATCCGCACCAAAGGCGAGGCCGGTACAGGCGACGTGGTCGAGGCCGTGCGCCACGCCCGAGCTGTGCTCGGAGAGATCCGCCGCATTGATAGCATGCCCGATGAAGAGTTGATGACCTACGCCAAGGGTATCGGAGCCCCCCACGAAATCGTGAAGGAAGTTAAGGAGCTGGGACGGTTACCGGTGGTGAACTTCGCCGCCGGAGGTATCGCCACACCGGCTGACGCGGCGATGATGATGCAGTTGGGGCTGGACGGCGTTTTCGTCGGATCGGGCATCTTCAAATCAGGCGATCCACCAAGACGGGCTAAGGCGATCGTCGAGGCGACCACACATTACAACGACCCCGAGATTTTGGCCGAGATCAGTCGAGGTTTAGGCGAACCCATGGTTGGGATCGGTGTAAGCGAGTTGCCGGAAGCGGAACGGTTGGCGGTGCGTGGTTGGTAAGTCACTGCGAGAGGAAGACCACGCGCTGATGAACGACGAGCGTACTCGTCTCCGACGGCGCGATCGGGCCATGCCCAGCGATCGCGAGATAGAAGCCATGCTGCACAAGGCGCAAGTCGGCTTCATCGCTACCTCGGTCAGTGATCAACCCTATATCAACCCAAATCTGTTCTGGTTTGACGCGACCCACCGTCGCCTCTACTTTCATACCGCCGCTGAAGGCCGCACACTCTCCAACGTTGGACAAAATTCTCAAGTCTGTTTCTGCGTAGCAGAGATGGGCAAGCTGTTACCTGCCGGCACGGCGATGGAGTTCAGCACGGAGTACGCCAGCGTGATCGTCTTCGGAGATGCAAGAGTGGTGAAGAGCGGCGAGGAGAAACAATTCGGATTACAAGGGCTTCTGGATAAATACTTCCCCAATCTTCACCCAGGCGAAGATTACCGCCCGATCACCGCCGACGAACTGGATCAAACCGCTGTGTACGCCATCGAGATCGATGCATGGAGCGGGAAACAGAAGGTGGATGTATGATAAAGGTGGGCGTACTGGCGCTGCAAGGCGATTTCGCTGAACACATCGCCACCCTCCGTTCAATAGGGGTGGAGACGGTCGAGGTGCGATTACCCGAACAGCTGGTGGACCTTGAAGGCCTCATCATCCCAGGAGGCGAATCGACCACCATTGGAAAACTGGCCACCTCGTATCATCTCATCGAGCCCTTGCGTCGTTTTAGCCAAGATCGTCCTGTCTGGGGAACCTGTGCCGGAGCGATCTTTCTCTCAAATGATGCACGCCGTGGACAGCCTCTGTTAAACGTGATGGACATAACCGTTGAGCGCAACGCTTTCGGTCGCCAGGTCGACAGCTTCGAGACCGAGTTGAGTATCCCGGTTCTCGAAAATCCTGACAGACCCTATCGGGCGATCTTCATCCGCGCCCCGATCATCGAGAGCGTAGGTGAGGGTGTTGAGATCATAGCCCGTCTTCCCATAGATTCGGAGGACGAGGATCGCATCGTGGCCGCTCGACAGGGGCACCTGCTGGCGACGAGTTTCCACCCCGAGCTCACGGGTGATGATCGCTTCCACCGCTACTTCCTGGGCTTGGCGAAAGGATGAGGTGACATGATCCGTCCCATCGATTGGCGCGATCTCACCCTGCTCTATCGCTTACGCAACGAAGGGCTGTGTTTAGATTCGCATATGGCTTACACCAGCAGTCGTCATCCACTTCAAAACGCACTCCTCGATGTCCTCACACCCGGCAGAAGAACCTCTACCCTGATAGCCCGTCCTGAGGAAGCAGGGAAATGTCGCGCCGTGGGTCAAATCCGCCGCCGGGCCAATCAACCATACGCTCGCTTGACATTCATCGGTCCGACAGAGGCGCTTACGGAGCCCCATTGTATCGCCCTGCTCGATGCCCTCAACCAATCAGCCGGTGAGACCGGCGCCCAACATCTCATCGCTGAAGTGGACGAGACCAACACGGCTTTTGAAAGTTTAAGACAGGCAGGTTACGCGACCTACGCCCGTCAAAGGATTTGGAGACTGATTGGTTCACCGTTAGGGGATGCAACGCCCATGGACGCGGCTTGGCGCACGGAAGAGGGATCGGATGGACCGCCGATCCAGAGTCTCTATCACAACCTGGTCCCCGCCTTGGTGCAACAGGTCGAGCCACCGCCAGCGACCAACAACCGCGGTTTTGTCCACTGGGACGAAGGCGAATTGTTGGGTTATCTTGACGTCGACCGCGGTACGCGGGGAATTTGGGTACAGCCTTATTTCCACCCTGCGGCGGAGCAGATCGATGATCTTATTGCCGGTTTCTTGGTCCAATATTCATACCCTCCCAGCAAGCCGATTTATGTATGTGTCCGATCCTATCAAGGTGGACTGAGCAACTCTTTAGAGCATCTCGGTTTTAAACCTTTCACGGATCAAGCGGTGATGGTCAAGCGCTTGACGGTCGCAGTTCGTCATCCAGCGCGCACACCCTTACCCGCTTTGGAGGGCAAGCAACCAGAGCCCACGGCACCTTTCTCGCCGATCGAAAACCACAAGCCGGCATCGTGAGCAAAATGACCGGAAAACGTATCACCGACAACCTAAATGATCTTCTGGGGGTCTTGCCTCCCGAGATCACTCAGAAATTAAACGAGATTAACCGTCAAGACGACCTTCTCGAGGTGATCCTCGACCTCGGCCGTGTCCCGACCGCGCGCTACCTACATGATGAGATTATCTTGAGCGATCGTGAGGTCAACCTGGATGACATCAACTACGTGGTCTCCCGTATCGGCGACTTCGATGCCGACAATCGCGCCGGTATCGAGCGCACACTGCACCGCATCTCCGCCATCCGCAATCGACACGGCCACATCGTCGGCTTGACCTGTCGCGTCGGTCGTGCTGTCTATGGAACGATCGACATCATCCAGGATTTCATCGCCAACGGTAAAAGCATCTTGTTGGTTGGCCGACCTGGTGTGGGAAAGACCACCATGTTACGCGAAGCCGCGCGTATCCTGGCCGATGAAAAGAGGGTGGTGATCGTTGACACATCCAACGAGATCGCTGGGGATGGTGACGTTCCGCACCCGGCCATCGGGAAAGCGCGTCGCATGCAAGTGCGTGAACCGACGCTCCAGCATGAGGTGATGATCGAAGCCGTTGAGAACCACAATCCGGAGGTGATCGTCATCGATGAGATCGGCCGGGAATTAGAGGCCGTGGCAGCCCGCACCATCGCTGAACGCGGTGTCCAGTTGATCGGCACCGCCCACGGCAACAACCTCGAGAACTTGTTGCTCAACCCTACCCTCTCGGATTTGATCGGCGGCATCGAATCGGTCACCCTCTCAGACGAGGAAGCTCGTCGGCGCGGCACCCAGAAGACCGTGCTTGAGCGGCGAGCGGCACCGACTTTCGATGTCCTGATCGAGATTCAAGATCGTGAACGATTGGCGGTTCATCACGATGTCGCGGTGGCGGTGGACGCCATGCTACGAGGTCGTCCCTTGTTGCCCGAACTACGCTCTCGGGACGAAGAGGGGGAGATCCGTATCGAAACCCCACCAGCACCCGCCCAGGTTGGTCGTACCGGATACCGGCGCCAAGCCGCCTTGCCCACCGCTTTACCATCCGATGAGGAGGAGCTTCCCTATTCTCCCACCCCCCCACGCATGCCTGGATCACCGCTTGAACCGATCCGCATTTTCCCTTATGGCGCAGCTCGCAACCGCCTACGGCAAGCCGCTAAGCGGCTGCACGTTCCTGCGCTCTTGGTCGATAGTTTGGGGGAGGCTGACGTATTGGTCACGCTTCGCTCATACTATCGCAAACGTCAGAAGGTCGTAGCCCAAGCGGAGAATCGCCGCATGCCCATCTACGTGTTGAGGTCGAACACCGTCAGCCAGATGGAGCATTTCCTGACCGACCTCTTCAACCTGCAGGGCACCGGTATTGAGGACCCGTCTCTCGAGGAAGCCATACAGGAAGCCCAACAAGCCGTGCAAGCCGTGCTCGATGGGGCGCGTTCCGTCGATCTATCGCCGGCCTCGTCTTATGTCCGCCGCTTGCAGCACCAGATGGCGCGCCAAGCGAATCTGGTGTCCCACTCCTACGGGAAGGAGCCCAGGCGGCGTGTAAGGATCCTCCGCCAGTGAGCCTATTCATCACCCTCGAAGGCCCCGAAGGGGGCGGCAAGAGCTCTCAAGCCTTACAGTTGGTCGAACATCTGCGGGAGCAGGGTTACGATGTGCACCACTCTCGTGAGCCCGGCGGCACCTCGATCGGAGAACAAATACGCGGCGTCTTGTTCTCCCTCGACAACACCCTTATGCACCCCCGGACTGAGTTCCTGCTCTTCTCCGCCGCACGAGCACAGCACGTGAATGAAGTGATCCTGCCTCATCTCAAGCAGGGTCAAGTTGTGGTATGCGATCGCTTCTATGACGCTTCGTTGGCCTATCAAGGTTACGGCCACGAGTTGGATGTGGAAAGCTTAAGGTCGATCACCACCTTCGCTACCTGGGGTCTCACACCTGATCTGACCCTTTTACTGGATCTGCCCGTCGAGGAGGGGTTGAAGCGGCGCGAACAGAATGGCGACTGGAACCGCCTCGATGACTACGATTTGGCGTTCCATCACCGGGTGCGAGAAGGCTATCTCGCTATGGCAACCTCAGATCCTGAGCGCTGGGTGATCATCGATGCCCAACAGGCTTTCAGTAAAGTCCAGGGGGAGATTCGACGCGCGGTTGCTGCGCGCCTGTCGGGAGCTGAGGATAGCAGCTCCACCTAGAACGCATCAATCGGGCCACTTTAGTCCCTCATAAGCTTCTTTTCGGGCGCGTAGAACCCCGATCCGATCTGCAGACAACTTAAATTGACCTGTATGGTGGTGCCACACAGTACAAAACGGGAATGATACATGTTGAATGTAGAGGGGAAAATCCCTGGGCACTTAGGCACCGGGTCACTTAGGCGCCCGGGATTTTATTGCCCAGTCGTCTTAGCGCCGAGGTGCCTGAGTACCCAGGCGCCTTAGCGCCCCTAGATTAATCCACAAAATCCTCGCCCCCTCCACCCAGATCGGGCATGCTCTTCTCGATATCTTCAGGGCTCTCCCCGGCCTCCAGGCGATCAACGACCTCATCAAATTCGGGGGGCATCTCCTCGCCCATCTCCTGACTCATCTTACGCATCATGCGCGCCATCGAGCGAGGATCCTCCTCATCGAAATCCCCCCAATCGCTGGGATCGGCCAGTGATTCCAGCCTTGATTCCTCCGATCGAGCGAATCGAATTCTTCCGATGACGCGCTTCAGATCCGAGCTACCGCAATGTGTACAAGTTACAAGGACATTCCCATACTCTTCATACGTTTGATAAACCGACACCCGCTTCCGGCAATCAAGACACCGATAATCATAGGTTGGCATGGGAACCTCCACCATTGTTTTACCTTCGAGCCCACTTACTTCGCAGTGCTCGCTAAATGGATTATACTGAGCCCTGCAGGAGGCTTCAACCCATGCTCGAAACCTTGCTCGAACGACAGCTTCTGCCACTGCTGATTGTGATATCCGGTCCTTCTGGCGTCGGGAAAGACAGTGTGGTGCAAAGGATGAAAGAACGCGATCTACCCTTTCACTTCGTCGTCACGGCCACCACCCGCCCCAAGCGCCCTGATGAGGTTCACGGCGTTGATTATTTCTTTTTGAGCCAGGAGGAGTTTGACGAGATGATCGAGCAGGATGAACTGCTCGAACATGCCCTGGTTTATAGCGATTACAAGGGGATCCCTAAACAACAAGTACGCGAAGCGCTGGCAAGTGGGAAAGACGTTGTGATGCGTATCGATGTCCAAGGCGCTGAGACTATTCGTAACCTTTGTCCTGAAGCGCTTTTGATCTTTCTCTCAACCCGTACCGAAGAGGAGTTGGTCGAGCGTCTCCAAGCCCGCAGGACTGAAAACCCTGAAGAACTGGAACTACGTCTCGAAACCGTCCATCAGGAACTCGAACAAGTCCACCTGTTTGACTTCTACGTCATCAACGCAGAGAACAAATTGGACACAACGGTGGATACCATTCTGGCCATTATCCTCGCAGAGCATCAACGTACCGAGCCACGGCAGGTGGTCATTTGAACTCCTCAGGTCGTCCCCTATCCAACGGCGGATCGTCCGATAGCCCAGTCATTCCAGCTCAAGAAGAGCGTTCGGTGCTTGGTTCACGTGTCCGACGTACGCCAGTGATTTATGGTCTGATCGCCGCGACGGCACTTGTTTTTCTTGGGCAATTAATCGGTCAATACACATTGGGCTTCGATTTGGTCGGGTCACTAGGCGCGAAGGATAACATGGCCATCGCTGCTGGTGAGCTTTGGCGTCTCATTACGCCGGTGTTCATCCACGGTGGCCCGGTTCACTTTTTCGTCAACATGTACTCCCTCTATGCCATCGGTCCCGTCGTTGAACGATTCTTTGGCACAGGCCGTACGCTGACGCTTTACCTCCTATCGGGGATCGCAGGTGTTGTACTCAGCCTGAGCTTCAGCCCTTATCGGTCTGTTGGGGCTTCAGGGGCGATCTTCGGTCTACTGGGCTCATTGGGCGCTTTCTTATACGCCAATCGCACGACCTTCGGCCAAGCCGGCAGGATGCAACTACGTCACATCATCCTGGTTGCCTTATTAAACTTGGGACTTGGTCTTTCCCCGGGGATCGACAATTGGGGCCACTTTGGAGGGCTGCTTTTCGGCGCGATTCTGGCGTGGTTTATCAGTCCCAGCCTAGAAGTTGTGAGGGATGAACTTACGGAGCGTGTCTACCTGACGGACCGTCGACCATGGCGGGTGACATGGCCTGCCATTCTGATCGGATCGGTCGTGCTGGCTTTGCTCGCGATAACGGCGATATTAAGTCAATAGCAAGGCTGATTTGATGCCCTCCCCTTGCCACAAACTACATCAGAAGAAATGAGTTAACACGTACGCATGACCAAGAAACAACTCCCTAAAGTCTTCGATATCACCTTCGTCGGGGCCGGACCGACGGGTCTTTTCGGTGCTTTCTATGCTGGCCTACGTGAGATGTCGGTAAAACTGATCGATGCCCTGCCTCAACCTGGCGGACAACTGACGGTTCTCTATCCCGACAAGATAATCTACGATGTTCCCGGTTTCCCTGCCATCCCTGCCAAGGAGCTTGTCGCTCATCTGGTTGAACAGGCCTCACAGTGGAACCCAACCATGGCCCTTGGGGAGCGCGCACTACACTTGCAGCGCGAGGCTATCCCTGGAGATGAAACCGGTGAGGAATGCTGGGTGATCGAAACGGACAAGGCCCGCCATTTTACCCGCACGGTAATCGTCTCCGCTGGCATTGGTGCATTCCAACCGATCCTACTCAAGAATGAGAGCGTCGAGCGCTGGCAGGGTAAGGGTGTCGAATATATCGTCAAGGATCCCAATGACTACCGTGACCAGCGCGTTCTCATCATCGGAGGCGGGGACAGCGCGGTCGATTGGGCGCTGGCGCTTGAGCCGCTCGCCAAACATGTCACCTTGATCCACCGTCGCGTTGGCTTCCGGGCTCACGATTCCTCAGTCAACGTTCTGCACGAATCAGATGTTGATGTCTTCTTATTCTACGAGCTGCGGGAATTTCAAGGTGACACCCACTTGGAACGGGCGGTGATCTTCGATAACCGAACCCAGGATGAGACGATACTCGAGATCGATGCGGCGATCCTGGCTTTGGGCTTCAAGGCCGACCTGGGGCCCATCCGTGAATGGGGATTGGAAACCATCGGACGTCGTTATCTCAAGGTCAACAGCAAGATGGAAACCAACCTGTCGGGTGTTTTTGCGGCTGGTGATCTTGCCCTCCAAGAGGAGCTTGACCCGCTCAATCTCATCGTGGTCGGTTTTGGCCAGGTGACGGTGGCCGTGAATTACGCCTACACTGTGATCAAGCCCGGCGAGAAGGTGTTTCCAGGTCACTCGAGCGAAAAAATGGCCGAGAAGGCCTAAAGCGAATTCTTCAAATCACAAGACACAAGCCTCAAGCTGCAAGACACAAGAGTGCCTTCCCGCGAGCGTAAAGCTCACGGGAAGCTTATTACGAACCCTCTACCTAAAAGGGAGAGGGCAGGGTTTGGGTGGAAGCCGCTTGTCACTCTGCCCCAATTACAAAAGGGGGCACCTTTCTAGAATAAACCCATAATACCGGCTCATCCAAAACCTGGTATCTAAGAAGCCGCCCTCGATCGGCAATAGTATGAACAATGTCGTTAAATGGCTGGTCTATCGAAGAGGAGGAAGTGTGTCTTGCTTAAACCTCAAGCGTCTAAATTGGGTCTCTCATTGGGTGTCTCGCTGCTTTCAGTCCGCCGTCGAAAGCTTGGCAGTTTGATTCGCTGGAACCAGCGCCCCTCCTGCTCGTGTGCTCGTTCCCTGCGGGGCCAATAGAGCACCACACCCAATAGGCTCAGTATCATCCCTACCACCAACCCGATAACTTGGAGCGGTCCAAAGTAGATCTCCGGCATACTTTGTGCGCCAAGACCGATGAAATCCGCCAGGGAAGCTGCGGCCGCGACAACATAGCCGGTGGCAATAAAACGCAAACCAATATCGGCCCTCAACGAGTTAGGCTGCCCGTTGCGAACCACATACACGGTGGCATAGCAACCCACAAGCAATATCGCAAGCCCAGTCAGCCAAACCCCCACTTGGACAAACCCCACAACGGGGCTTTTATCCATGCCGATCAAGTCCGGTTCAACACCGATGATAAAGATGAAGAGGCCAATGAGGACCAACGTCATCCAACGACGAGCCCAACTTACCTGGCGTGGTGTGAGTTGAGGAGTTGGCATAGATCAACCCTCCGGAAGCGCCCGGCCCAGCACGCTGAGCCAATTGCCTGCGAGAACAGCTTCGACCTCCCCTGGTCGATATCCTCGAGCGCTTAATTTATCGCCAATTAACCGCAGGTCGGCCACGCTGTCAAGGTCTTGCGGAACCTTATCCAACCCAAAGCCACCATCAAAATCGCTCCCCAGCCCCACGTGCTCGACATCCCCCACGATCTGGCAGATGTGATCAATGTGAGCAGCGACCTCATCAAGCGTGACCGCCTGGCGGCCTTCCGACGCGGTCCAGCTATCTTTGAGAAAATGATTAGCCAACACTACGCCTATCACGCCGTCCCGCTCGGCGATCCTGGCGATGGACCGGTCGCTCAAGTGCCGCTCTGGCTTTGCGCTGTTTGGTAGTCGCGCCAGGGGATTACAATGTGAAGCGATCAGGGTACCGTCATAGCGATCAACCGCCTCGAGAACCCCCTCCTCCGTCATGTGGCTTACATCGAGGATCATTCCTAACTCGGCCATCACCTCGAGCAAGGCACGACCTTCGTCGGTAAGCGGTCCAGGCTCGCCTGTCCCACCAGCGTAGCGAGTTCCAGACCATGCCGGTCCGAGGATGCGGACACCCTCATCAAACCACTCGGGCAGCTCCATTGGATCACGAACACCGTCGGCGCCCTCCATCAGGATCACCAAACCAACCTTCGGCTCATCCAGTTGCTCCCCCTCCCATTCTTCCAGATGCTGCTCGAGATCGGTCGGGGAGAGGATGCGACGGAACTTGTCCGGATGCTCCCCTTCCAACCTGAGATAATAATCCAAGCTGTCCCGATAGAGTTGATGGGCACTCTCGAAAGTATCATAACATTGGGTGTCCCAAATCCCCTTTTTCTTTCGTGCAGGGGCTGCGAACAGGGTGGCGAAGACCAAGGCCACCCGCCCGCGCATCCATTCGGGCCACCCTAGCAGAGTATGCCCATTATGCTGCGGGGCTTCTTTACCTGCCTCACGAGAACGCGTCTCAACAACAGATAGCGTGTAATCGCGCTCAAAGGTGAGTGCGTTCCACGCGAGATCTTCATGCGCGTCGACGATGATCACGGTTCGCCTCGCATGTCCTTAACCATCCGACGCCAGAAATCCCCCATGACGCCCGGTTGGAAGGGCTGATACAAGTTCACGCGATCGACCAGATCGGAGTAGCGCGCCTTGATTGCTGCAGCAAGCTCCTTTTCGGAGCCAATCACGGCAAAGGTATCCAGCATCTCGTCGCGGATCAGATTCGGCATATCCCCCCACTGTTGACTTCGGGCCAATTCCTTCAGTTGATCCGCCACCTCTCCCCAGCCATGGTGCGCCATCACTGGACGGTAGGATGGCGTGGAAGCATAGAAAGCGATCTGCGAGCGTATAAAGTCGGCCATATCGTGTCTCTCGGCGGTCATGATCGGAGCCGCCAGCTTTATGTCGTTCTCGTTACGACCTGCGCGCGCCGCGCCCTCGGCGATCGCTGGTCGGATCACCTCCCTCAAGTAGCCTTCGGAATGAAATGGGTGAACATGGAAACCGTCGGCCATTTCGCCTGCCAGGCGGCACAATCCGGTGTTCACTCCTGCGATGTAGATCGGGATCTCCGGATCCTCGATGGGACCTGGATTAAAAAATGGGCTCATCAGGCTCAGGTTGAAATACTCGCCGCGAAAGCGTAGCCTTTCCCCCGTTTGCCATGTCGACCACAGCGCCCGTATTGCTCCGATCAACTCACGCAACTTACCGATCGGCGATTGTGGCCATGACATCCCGAACCGGCGCTCAATGTGCGCTTGCACCTGTGTGCCAAGGCCTAGGATAAACCGTCCACCCGATGCTTGGGACAGGTCCCATGCGGTATAGGCTAAGGTCGCCGGGCTTCGGGCAAACCCGATAGCGACTGCGGTGCCAAAGTTAAGCCGTTGACTATGCTCCGCCACCAGCGCCATCGGCAGAAAGGGATCGTGCTGCGTCTCGGGCGACCACAGAGCATCGAAACCGATCTCTTCTGCCTCCCGAGCTAGTTGAGGGATCTCCTGCAGCGAAGTGGGAGGGATTGCCGCATCGAATTTCATCATTCATCCTTTCGGGTAATTCATGGATAAACCTAAATTAGGTCAACAAATATCGTTTTGTACTTCAGCTTTCACCCCGGTATCACGCCATACCTTCATAAACCTTGATCGTCTCCCTCCAACGCTCAGGGATGGACTGACTTTTTTCCGCTACATAGTCATATGCAACCAACACCGTCCGACCGGTGGCCATCTCTTGGTCGGTATCCCGATCCCGAATTGAGACCGTCAACTCCAGACTCTTGTTCCCCAGTCGGATGACCCGCACGCCCACGTGGATAGGTTGACCATATGCAATGGGAGACTTATACGTACAACTCTGCTCCACCAAGATCACACCGATGTTATCAAAATCAGCACCGTCCCAAAGATCCAGAGACTGAAAATACTTCAGCCGAGCTTGCTCCATATAGGTTAAGTAACACGCATTGTTTACATGGCGCTGCGCGTCCAGGTCAGCATAGCGGATCTCTATGGGATGGTAGAAGCGGTACTCGGACATGAGGAGGCTCCAAAATCGAGGTTGGGTGTCATGGTAATAGAGTAAGTGTATGGCTCAAACTGGTATTCACGCCGAATGTATGGTCGACTTAGGGCAAATTGTACACCGATGTCGATCACTACCTGATGGTCGAACGTTTGGAATCACGATAATGGCAAAGATTGGTGGATTCTACACTCAACGCCATGTCACGTCGCCACAGAGGTCAGGCGATAACGGACCGGCGCGGAAGGCTTCGAATGCGGCTCGCTCCTCGCCAACGGTCGTCGGACCTCCGTGTCCAGGGTAGAGGATGACCTCATCCCCCCATGTGAACACCGTCCTCGCCAAGGAATCGAGCGAGGTCGCAAGTGCTTGCGGTGTTTTCGTATGGCCGGGGCCGCCAGGGAAAATGGCATCGCCCACAATGGCGCGCCGGATGTCCCCTCGATCGATCAAACCAAAGATCACACTTCCTGGTGTATGACCAGGGACATGGCTGACACGGATTTCCTCCCCCGCGAAATCGATGGAATCCCCATCCTCGAGGGTAAGATCAGGTCGTAGCCCAAATTCAGCAACGTCCGCCGGATGGATCCCCACGGGAGCTCCCAGCGCGTCGCGCACGACCTCAAGCGCACTGACGTGATCAACATGGCCATGTGTGATCAGGATTTGCGTGATCTCCAGTGGTTCGATGAAACGAAGGATCTCCTGCGCATCATCTCCTGCATCGATGAGGATCCCCTGATGGGTTTTTGGCGCCACCAAAAGGTAGCAATTGGATTGATATTCTCCAACCGGTTGGACTTTTAACTCCAGCACGACGCCTCCAATCACAGATTTTGTTGTTGGCAATCTCAGATGAGCAATCTCAAAGACTAATGATAACACCATGGAGCAGGATCGAATGGATAAGCATGCCCCAGAAATATTGTCATTCCGAGCGCCCCTTCGACAGGCTCAGGGCAGGCTCTCGGCGCGAGGAATCCCTATGATTCATCGAATTCATAAGCGTCATCATAGGGATTCCTCGTCACTTCGTTCCTCGGAATGACATACGGGGGGTACTTCCAAGCACTGATAGGCGTGGAGAATCTCTGCAAAGAGGGATCCAAGCTATAAATACTCCAACACCAGGGTGCGATTCTCGCTCGTGACATACGCTCTCATGCTTTCCGAGGCTTATGGGAGCGGGCTTTTCATAGCTTTATCGTCCAGAAATCGACCGGTAAAAAAGGTGACTGTACAACTCGCTGAAGAAATGATAATATCATTCGAAGCAAGATGTACGTGAGTTCTATCTGGATGTCGCACCACCCGCTGCCTGAGATCCAGTGACTCAGGCAGTTCACGGTTAGCTAGCTCTGCTGGTGAACCCGACCCCCAACAAAAGAACCACGCACATTGCACTAACGCTCTATTACCGAAAGGAGACAAATTCTATGTCCGAGCGCGTCATTGGGACGGTCAAATGGTTCAGCAGCGAGAAGGGATACGGTTTCATCGAGCGCGAAGACGAACCGGATGTCTTTGTTCATTACACCGCGATCCAGTCGGAAGGTTTCCGCACCCTCCACGAAGGCCAACAAGTTGAGTTCGCGATCGAGGAGGGTCCCAAGGGGCCACAAGCTGCAGATGTGACTGTGGTCTAAACAATCGGCCATTTGAGCGCCCCGTCGCACTGGGACGGGGCGTTTTCATTTAATTAGCATTCTCAGAGAGGTAACATCCAATGTCACTGAACCCTAAAGGGTGCGGTGAGATACGTAGGCTATAGCCTGCCACCAGAAAAATGGTTCCTTCATTGTGTCATTCCGAGCGAATAAAATGAGCGAGGAATCCCTATGATGTATTAATTAACAAGCACCTTCATGGGGATTCCTCGTCGCAAAGCCGAAGGGCTCCTCGGAATGACACCCGGAAAGGGTAGGGGCGCAATTAATTGCGCCCCTACGATGTATATGAGGAGACAATGCATTTGAAAAGAGCAGGAAATGGTCAAGGGGAGATAAGGGATGTGTTCGACTGAAACGCTCTACGACACGCTCAGACCTGCTGATCCTCCATACAACTGCTGGTGGATGGCACTCAACGCCCGAACCTGCTGTTCAGCATGGTAGGATGAACGCACCAGCGGACCGCTCTCGACCCACCTAAACCCGATCTCTAAACCATAGCGCTTGAACTCTTCAAATTCCTCGGGTGAGTAGTATCGCTCGATAGGTAGGTGTTTTTTCGAGGGTTGCAGATATTGGCCGACGGTTAGGATGTCGACCCTCAAATCCCGCAGGTCGTCCATCACGGATTTGACTTCATCTACGGTCTCGCCCAAGCCAACCATGATCCCCGACTTGGTCAACACATCAGGATCGAGCTCTTTGGCGTTGAACAACGTCGCTTGTGCCCACTCATAGCGATCCTGGGGCTGAACCTTCTTGAACAATCGAGGCACGGTCTCTACATTGTGATTGAGTATCTCGGGACGGGCGTCCATCACAATTCTCAACGCCTCGATCGAGCCCTTGAAGTCGGGGATTAACACTTCGATCGAACAACCCGGCTGGAGCTCACGGATTCGTCGGATGACCATAGCGAAGATCGGTGCGCCTCCGTCCGCGCGCTCATCACGGTTGACACTGGTGATCACGGCGTGGCGTAGGTTCATCGCTTGAACGGCACGAGCGACGCGTTCTGGCTCCAGCCAATCCAATGGCGCAGGACGTCCGGTTTTAATGTCGCAGAAACCGCACGAGCGGGTGCAGAGATCCCCCATCATGAGGAAGGTGGCGGTGCCCGAACCCCAGCACTCACCGATGTTGGGACACATCGCCTGCTCGCATACAGTGTTGAGCGCCTTACCCCGCATCATCCCCTGCAACCACTCGTAGGTCTCACCTACGGGCGCGCGAACTTTGATCCACGGAGGACGCCGCAACGGCTTCCCCGTGTGCGCCTCGATCTGCTCGTCCTTGATGATTCGATCGCTATCCACCAGCTTCTCCAAGTTCGATCAACATTCTACCGCGGATTTTGACACCCTAAGCAAGGGACTGTGTTCCCAAAGTTAGGTCCACGAGGTTGTTCTTGCCCCCATTGTCCACTAGGCGGTGATAATAATAAATGCCAACGCTGCACGAAAACCGCTCGACCAATTATCACGATTGCAGCATAACCTACGATTCTACGGTTTGAACCTCTTCTCCCGCTTTGAGCGTGGTTTCAAGATCAAGCAATCGCCCTTCAACCGCGTCCAATCCTTCAGCGATGTGCTTCAGATTACCCTCCTCACTGAGGACAAAACGCCGGTACGGGGCTATCGCCTCTCGCAATCGGCTTGCGGATTGCTCAAGTTCACGGTTGAAGCTCTCTCGTAGAACGTGGTTTAGGCGAGTTCGAAGATCCTCCATCTTCTTACGCAGCTCTCGTTTGGCCACGCCTCGGCGGTAGGGGAGGATGGCCAGTCCTAAAATACCCAAAACTCCCGCGGCCAACAGCCCTGTAGCATCAGCCGAGGCTCCAACGAGTAGCGCCTTGAGCAACAAACCCAACCCGATCGCGCTCACCTCAACCAAGCCCACCATTGCCACCGATTCCTGAATAGTCATGGCCAAACGAGCCGCCTCGCCCTTGCGGTCGTAATCCTCAATCACCCGCTCCGCGCGCGCACCGAGATTGTCCAAAAGTTGTCGGCGGTTGTAAACAAAACCGTCAGATGCCTCACGAGCCGCATCTTGCAGCGTTTCTGTCTCACGTCGCCGATTGAGTTCATTGGCCGTCAGGCGCCATTGGCGTAAATCCCTCTCCACAAGCCAATCAATGATTTCCTGGATGTGGCTTTCGATTCGCTCCGGCGTATCGGCCACGACTTCGCGCTCAAAAGACTGCCGCATATGATCTCCGCGAAGCATGGTGCGGATCTTCAACAAACGCATACGATCGTCCAGGAACTCTTCACCCCGCAGACGCATCTCCAGCAATTCCGTCTCTATGCGAGCAAGATGGCGCTCGAACTCCGATTGCGTGTCTTCCTCATACAGCTCGATTTGGCGATCAACTTTACGCAACGCCTGAGTGTCCTCGGTTAAAACATGAAGGCGCTGCCCGGCTAAATCCTGATACTGGCGAGAGATCTTGAGGGCAACACCAAGAGGGTTAAGTAATTTAAGTCGAATGCGTTTATCCTGGCCGAGGTTGTCCATCAAATACGTGCGGAACGCATGGAAACCGTTGGATGGCTCCGAATCGGGCTCCATCACCTGGTGTAGGGCTTGGCGTGCGGAAAGTACGAAGACGGTTGGATCAAAATCCAACAAGCGATAGGCTTGATCCTTCACAAAACTCAGGATCTCGTCGGCATCTTCGGAGGAGGCAAGAATATCGACCTTGTTGATAACGATGATGATCTTTTTTCCCCACTGGCGGATATGTTCTAAGAAGCTCCTCTCGCTCTCAGTAAAGGGTCGATCGGCCGAGGTGACGAATATCACCATATCGCTTCGCGGCACGAAATCGCGGGCGATCGCTTCATGGCGCCGCAGTACAGCGTTGGTGCCCGGGGTGTCGACCACATGTATCTCTCGCAGGAAATCAACCGGAAACCGGAAGACACGTGCGTCGTCACCAGCAAACTCAGGTGATCCTAGCTCCCCAAATTGCAAGATGTGAATCCGATCTGTCGTAGGGGTCACGCCTTCTTTAAGGTAGGGGTGGCCAAGCAGGGCATTGATCAGCGCGGATTTGCCACTATTAAACTCGCCAACCACGACCAACAAAAAGAGCTCATTAAGCTGGTTTTGCGCTTGACGTAGACGCTCAAGATCGATCGTTTCAACGTCCCAGCCCTCGAGAAGCTTGATGAGATGCTGAATTTGTTGCCGCTCCTCCTGCCAGATTTCAGTCTGCTGATCGTCTAGCAGAGGTGGAAAAGTCATCGAATATCCCTCCAGCGGCCGAAAACATGGTTATCATACACAACCGCGAAGCCTAATTGTAACCGACATACCAACCAACACCCAGCCGTCTATGAAACTGTCAAATGTATCAATGGATGAGGATGTCTACTCAGATGAAAGGGGATTGCCTGGGAGAAGACCACTTTGCATCGCTACCGCGACCGCTGAGGCACGCGAGTCTACGCCCAACTTGTTGTAAATACTGGTCAGATGAGCTTTAACCGTGCGCTCGGTGATCCCCAGTCTTGCGGCGATTTCCTTGTTGCGCTCTCCCAGCGCGGCACCTTCAAGCACTTCCAGTTCACGCTCAGTCAGGCTGATCTCATGCGATTCCCGATGTTTCCTTCCGACGGGGCTCTCCTGCGCTGATGACAACACGCGAGCGATCACCTCGGGTTTGAGCAACGCATCACCACGGGCAGCCGCCCTCAAACAATCAAAAAGCTCCTGACGACTGGTGTCCTTGAGCAGATAGCCGAGCGCTCCCGCACGCAAACCGCGCACCATCAAGTCATCCTCGTCGTAAGTTGTCAGAATAACGATCGCCACATGCGGCCATTGAGCACGAATACGTTCGATCGCTTCCAGCCCGTCCATGCGGGGCATACGCAGATCCATTAAGATCACTTGTGGCTGCGACTGCCCGGTTAGCTCCACAGCCTCGACGCCATCGGCAGCCTCGCCCACCACCTGAAAGCCCTCTTCTGCCTCCAGGATCATGCGCAGCCCTTCGCGCACGACTTGATGATCATCAGCGATCAGGACCCGGATCGGATCGATCATGACTCTGCTCCTCGATCCTCGAGAGGTAAGACCAAGGTCAACATCGTGCCTGCGCCGGGTTCGCTGATCAGTTCCAGCGATCCCCCGGCCAAACGCGCCCGTTCGCGCAAACCCACCAAACCGTAATGTCCACCCATCTCAACGGTTGGATCGAAACCCACCCCATCATCGCGCAAAGCGATCTCAAGCATCCCATCGCTTTCCCCAAGCCTCAACCAGACATTGTTCGCCTGGGCATGGCGAGCGATGTTGGTCAAACCCTCTGCCACCGCCCGCTTCGCATGCTCATGAATAGATGTTGGGATCTCCTTCGGGGGCGATAGCTCTAGCTCACAGGGGATACCGGTGGCCGTCGTAAAACGGTCCACTTCCTGACGCATGGCATCGCTCAGGCTATCGATGGAGGGTGTACCGTCGCGAAGATCTTGAATGGCGCGACGAGCATCGGCTAGGGTCACCCGCGCTCGTCCCATCGCTTGGTGGACAATGGCTTGTGCCTGGTCGGGGTGATCCTGACCCAGATGAGAATCGACCGCCTCAAGCTGTAAGATAAGCCCCGCCAAGCCCTGCGCTAAGGTGTCATGAAGCTCGCGAGCCATCCTTTGCCTCTCATCAGAAAGGGTCAATTCTTCCACCTTGGTGGCATATTCGGCAAGCTGTTGATGGGCAGTTTCAAGCTCCCTCAAGAGTTGTTGAGAGCGCATACGAGACTGAGCTTCGCGGGTAAACATGACCACATAGACAGCGACAAAGAACATCATCGGGCCAAAAATCGCCAACCATCCGAACAACGACTCCCAGCCCCATCCCAGCACCTGGTTAATGCCGGCTAACAAAGCATAAGCCGTGAAAGGGATCAACCCCTTTCTCAGGTCCCCGATGAGCCCAACCGCTGCACCACTCAAGGCTAGATAGAGTCCCATCAACATCCCGGGGTTTTGCATGATGAGGTTGATGGTGAAGACAAGGACACCTTGCACTGCGAAATATGGGATCATCCACCGACGGTGGATGATCGTGTAGGGGCTTATCCAGTGAAGCGCGCCATGGACGATCCCAAGCAAAATGAGAGGCACCGATTTGTTGGGGATTCGTATCTCGGGTTGGGTATAGAACGCCCAACTGTACATTCCAATCATCACGAAGATGAGCAGAAAAAATAATGGTCGAGTTCCACGCAGTTCCTCATGTGAAACCCGGGGCTCTTCCTCAATACCCGACAGTCGAGAAAGTTTTCTCATCGCTGGTTTATCTCAGTTTTCATTATAGTGCGTTTACTAGCTGTGCGTACCGTACGCCCGGACAATGTACGAAAGTACAAGGTCGATATAGCTCAGTTGCCCGATGTCGGCTGAGCGCCTAAACGCTAAACTGATGATGTAGAGGTCTGGGGAAGAGGGCTGCAATGAGATACCCTCCTCGCCCACAGTATAGGGAGAGAAACCAGTGAACGAAAACAAAGCGATTGAGGTGCTTGACCTCAGGAAGCAATATGGCGAAACCGTCGCTGTCGATGGGGTGAGTTTCACCATCGAACGTGGTGAGGTCTTTGGTCTGCTCGGTCCAAACGGGGCGGGAAAAACAACTTCCGTGGAATGCCTGCTCGGTTTACGTGAAGCTGATGGTGGTCAAATATCTCTCCTGGGAGTGAGCCACGGTGCGAAGGACAACCAGGTTCGAGCTCGTCTCGGTGTTCAACTACAGACCACGGGTTTATTGAATCAACTTAAAGTTCGGGAGCAGATCGAGTTGTTCGCAAGTTTGTTCCCGCGATCTCTTCCCGCAGACGAGATTCTGGATCATGTGAGCCTTCTCGAGGAGTCGAAGACAGCCACCAAAGCCCTATCCGGTGGACAGAAGCAGAGATTGGCGGTGGCGTTGGCGCTTATCAACGATCCCGATCTGATCTTCCTCGATGAGCCAACGACTGGTCTCGATCCACAAGCTCGACGCAGGCTATGGGATGTCATTCGTGGCCTCAAAGAGAAAGGCAAGACGATCATGCTCACCACCCACTATATGGAAGAGGCCGAACAACTATGCGATCGGGTGGCGATCATGGATCATGGCCGCATCATCGAACTCGACCATCCCGCACGCTTGATCAACAAGTACTTCAAGGAAACGGCGATCGATTTTGTCGCACTGGGTACAGTGCCACGAGAGCAACTCAAGGCACTCCCTGGGGTCGAGAATACCCTGCATGAAAATGGACGGGTGACGCTCTACTCTAGCGATGTCCCCCACACAATGTCTGGGCTTTTAGAGATGGCTAAGCAGGATACCTTGAATTTCAAGGACATGACCGTCCGTCAAGCGACATTGGAAGACGTGTTTCTGAAGTTGACCGGCAGGAGGATACGAGGATGAAAGCGATTACAGCGCTCTATCTGGCTCAGGCGCGCGAGTTCCTGCGCGATCGAACGGCGGTACTTTTCGTACTTTTGATACCGGTAGTCTTCGCAGTATTTTTCGGATTGGTTTTCTCTGGGGGTGGTCGCTTTACCCTCCATCTTGGTCTGGTGAACGAAGATCTTGGTCCGATGGGTGATCAAATCGTGAAGAATCTCGAGGCACCAGAAGCGGAAGGTGGATATACCTTAATTGCTGGAGCACGCGAAGACCTGCTGGCTTCCCTTAAGCGTGGTGAGTTGCATGCACTTCTTATCCTGCCTGAGAGCTTGAGCGAATCCACGATGAGTGGACAGAGCGCCGCGATTGAAGTCTTATATGACACATCGAATCCCAATTCCTCGGACTTGGCCGTCGGCGTCGTGCGTACGATGTTGAATGAGATCAATCTGACCATGAGCGGCTCACCGCCCATGCTTGAGATGAAACCTCAGGCCGTTCAGACAAATCCCCTACGCTCGATCGATTTCTACATGCCGGGGATGTTGGGCGTGGCGCTCCTCTGGTTGGGTATCTTCGGCACCGCGCAACCCATCGTTACACAACGCGAAGCGCAAATCTTGAGACGCATCGGTGTAACGCCGGTTTCTCGGACGACAATCCTGACGGCGGAGGTGAGTTGGCGGGTTACAGTCGGGTTGCTGCAAACCACAACTTTTCTCCTCGTTGGGTACTTCGGCTTCGGTGTGGGTGTGATCTCATGGCCGCCCTTCATTGGCGCGATTTTGTTGGGTACGCTGGTATTCGTGTGCCTCGGATATGTGCTCGCCGGGGTGGGGCGATCTATTGAAAGCACAATGGCGATCGCTCAACTGGTCAACTTTCCTATGATGATGCTTTCAGGAAGCATCTTCATGACCGAAATGCTGCCGAAATTGTTCAAACCGATCATGACTGTGTTACCACTTACCTATTTGAGCGACCTTTTACGACATACAATGGTCGGCGTACAGCCTGCGCACTCAATGGCCCTCAACTTCGCTGTACTCGGTGCCTGGTTGATCGTACTCGCCTTGCTAGCAATCAAGCTTTGGCGCTGGGAGTGAATACACCAGAAGATAAAATATGAAGACCAAACACCAAGAGCGGACCATCTGGTCCGCTCTACTTTATACTCATTTTTTTTTGGGGTAAACGCTGTCTCAATGAGAGCGTTTTAAAACACCTACAGAATCATTTATTCCAAGAGCGCTTCTAGCAAGCGCGCGGTGAGTTCTTTGACCTCTCTACCGCCAGGCCCCACAGGACCCACGCATGCCGGACAGCCGTCCTCACAACGGCAGGTGCGCACCATGTCCAGCGCGCCAGAGAGCATTTCCCCGTGGAGCTCATAGAGTCGTTCTGATAATCCCAAACCTTCGGGGACCCTGTCAAAAATTGTGATCGTCGGACCCCCGGTACTCTTTGACCGGACTTCAGCGAGCGAGCCCAGATCACGTGGGTCGCACATCAGATAGAGGGGAGCGATGTTTCTCAGCGAATAAGCCAGGCCGCTCAAGGCGGTCCTTTTACCCCTGGCAGACTCAACTCGATGGTGACAGGTTGGGCAAAGGGTGATCAGATTATCGAGGTCATTAGCCAAACGATCATTCTGGTTCTCGCCCGGGATATACCCAAACTCGCGGAAAGGTCGAATGTGGTGAACCTCATGCGCTCGAGCGTCACGTTCCGGGGCGCCGCATTGCCGGCAACGATGGCCATCGCGCGTGCGTGCCGCTTCCCGTGCGTTAGGCCAACTCGGTCCATAGTCAGTGGGCGGTAGCAGCACACCTTCGGCCTCGAGTCGGTCCACCGTCTCTGGGGCGATCCAAAACCAATAGGCGCTGGTTTCAAAGGACCGCGGTGGTAGATCAATGGATCCGTAGCCCAGGGTCTCATGTGTGTAACGTTTGACCTTGCGATAAGAGGTCGTGGTGGCGGTGACCTCCACCCACCCATGTGCCCGTCGGGCAGGCGCGTGCTCATCTGCATCGTATACCTCGAGCACCTCAAGCCCTACGGACTCGGCAGCATCGGTATAGTAGTCTACGTCAACCTGCTCGACCTCGGCCAAGGCATTCTCCCAGTCCAGACGCTGGACGAGGTGCGTCCGTCCCTCATGGGTGTAAACCGCACCCTCGTGCAACAAAATGGGACCCGCTGCGCGGTCAACCTCACCGATGACGACCGGACGACCCTGACTCACATCCTGAATCACAATGGGATCGTCCCCGCTGGCTCGCAGTGAGACCGACTCAGCAGGGTATGCATCAGCCACCCAAGTGTAGGTTTCATGAGATCGATGTAGGTCCCCCTCCTCCGCCAGGAAGGCTAGCAACCCCTCGACATCGGTGAAGTCGCCAAAGTTCTCACCTTCATCAAATGGCAACTCAAAAGCTGCACAGCGCAGGTGACGCAAGAGGATGGCCAAATTATCCGGGTTGATCAATCCCATCTCGGGCGGGTTTTCAAACAGATAGCGCGGATGTGTGGCGACGAATTGATCGAGGGGAGCGGCGGAGGCTACCAAAACCGCAGCCGAAACCTCACTACGACGACCGGCGCGACCCGCCTGCTGCCACAGGCTTGCGATCGTGCCTGGATAACCAGCGACCACCGCGGCTCCCAGTTGTCCAATATCAACTCCGAGCTCCAATGCATTGGTGGCCACAACGCCTTTCACGACCCCCTCGCGTAAACCGCGCTCGATCTCGCGTCGTTCTAGAGGCAGGTAGCCTCCCCGATAGCCACGAATCGCTTTTGGATCACCTCCGAGACGTTCGTAGGCATCCCGAACGTAACCGAGCAAAACTTCTGTGGTTAACCGAGCGCGGGCGAAGACCACCGTCTGTACCTCGGTCCCCAAGAAACGCTCGGCGATGCGCATTGATTCCAGTGTATAGGCTCGGCGGATCCCCAGACTGGGGTCAATCACAGGGGGGTTGTAGATGATCATATGTTTCTCGGCCCGCGGAGATCCATCCAAATCGGGGGGGACCAGATGGACGGGCGCTTCGATCAGTTTCTCGGCCAACTCCTTGGGATTGGCGA
Source organism: Anaerolineaceae bacterium (assembly GCA_020350285.1). GTDB lineage: Bacteria > Chloroflexota > Anaerolineae > Anaerolineales > E44-bin32 > DUEZ01. The sequence continues at coordinate 1,353,530 of CP070708.1, read as the reverse complement.
TCGTGGCCGAGGTGAGGGCGAAGCGCGGTTCCGAGCCGTAGAAGCGACATAGGCGTCGCAAACGCCGAAGCAGATTAGCGACATTGGAGCCAAAAACACCCCGGTAGACATGAAGCTCGTCTAACACGATCCAGCGCAGATTCTCGAACAACCTCGCCCAGCTGGGGTGATGGGGAAGGATCCCCATATGAAGCATGTCGGGGTTGGTGATCAGAATCCGGCCCTCGTCCCTGATCTGGCGGCGTCTTGCGGTTGGGGTATCCCCATCGTAGGTGCGGACAGGGACTCCCTCGACGGCGCCTAACGCCTCCAGAAATTCCCCCAGTGCAGCAGCCTGATCCTGGGAAAGCGCCTTGGTCGGGAAAAGATACAGGGCTCGCGCTTCGGGGTCTGCGAGGAGCGTTTGAAGCACCGGCAGGTTATAACAGTGCGTTTTGCCCGAGGCCGTCCCCGTGACGACGACCACATTCTCTCCAGCCAGCGCGGCTTCCACAGCCACTACCTGGTGTGTATAGAGAGGGGCGTTATCTAAGGAACGAAGGGCTGAGATTAAACGTGGGTCAAGGTCAGCGGGGAAGTCAGCATAGCGAGCCGGCCTGGGCGGCAGCCGTTCCCAGACGGAGACGTTCTTCATGAATTCCGTGTCGAGCCGCAAACGCTCGAGTGCCTCCTCGATGGACATCGCAAGGAGATTATACTTCTTGCGCGGATAGTTAGGGGTTCGCTGCTTGCTTCTTTCCTCTTTTCGTGTGAGAGGCTATTTTCCCCCTCTGAAGGCTTTTAGTATGACAGGATCTTTCATGATGAACTGAAGTCTTGTACAATGCAACTTGCAGGGGGAGACAGCATAGGACATCACATCTCACCATCTCACAAGCCCACAGTAGACGAGAAGCTGGGCAAGTTAACCTCCCCGCGAGCTTAAAGCTCGCGGGGAGGTTAAGGGGGATAGACAATGCCTCGCAGAAGAATCCCTTTCCAAGCTGGTCAGTTTTACCACATTTATAACCGAGGTATCAACAAAGGAAAGATCTTCTTCTCACATGAGAACTACATCTACTGCATGCGATTAATCGAGAAGAATAGCAAGCGTTATCTGGTCACTTTTATAGCCTATTGCCTGCTACCGAACCATTTCCATTTCTTACTCAAACCTGAGAAGGATAATAAAATTAGCCAATTCATGAATAGCGTTTTCGGATCTTATACACAGGCAGTCAATAAGCAATTGGCAAGGCAGGGGCCACTCTTCCAGGGCAGATTTCGTGCTGTTCTAGTTGACCGTGAGGAATATCTTATCCATCTTGCTCGGTACATTCACCTCAATCCTGTTATGGCAAAGCTTACAAACACCGCTCAAGACTGGCCTTTCTCAAATTATTTAGATGTCATCGGCCTCCGTGATGGCAATCCCAAGGATATAACTCTGGTGCCTCAACATTTTGAAACGGGTGACTTATACAGACACTTCGTTGAAGATCAGCAACATAAAACACCTGTAGTTAAAGAGTTTGAGAAATTCCTTCTAGATTGATATTCAACCCTATCAGCCTCCCGTGCACCCACAGCACATGAGAATCTGGGCAAGTTAACCTCTCCGCGAGCTTGAAGCTCGCGGGGAGGTTAAGGGGATATATTGATATACTTGACCAGCGCGTCGTTTATACCTTCAGCGATATGGACAATCTCAAATCTGAATTCATGCTTGATCCAGAGGTGACCTTCCTCAATCACGGATCTTTTGGCGCCTGTCCCCGTCCAGTGTTTGAGACGTATCAGGAGTGGCAGCGTGAGCTGGAGCGACAGCCGGTAAAGTTCCTGGCCAGACGAGCTCGCGAGCTGATGGCAGAAGCACGGACAGCGTTGGCGGACTTTCTACATTGCTCTGAAGATGAGGTGGTCTACTTCACCAATCCGACCACAGCGATCAACATGGTCGCCCGCAGTCTGGAGCTCGAACCTGGTGATGAGATCCTAACCACCGATCATGAATATGGCGCCATGGACCGCACCTGGCGTTTCATTTGTCAACAGATCGGCGCCCGCTACGTCCGACAACCCATTCCGCTCCCGGTGACCACCCCCGAGGACTTCATGGAAACATTCTTTTCGGGCATCTCGCCGCGCACACGCCTCGTCTTCATCAGCCATATCACCAGCCCGACCGCGCTCTGCTTCCCGGTCGAGGCGATTTGCCATCGCGCTCGCCAACTGGGCTTGTTATCCATTGTTGATGGTGCCCACGCTCCGGGTCAGGTTCCTTTGGATCTAACGAGACTGGGAGCCGATCTATACACCGGAGCCTGTCACAAATGGCTCTGTGCACCCAAGGGAGCCGCCTTCCTGTACGCCCGGCGTGAAGTGCAGGAACGACTCCGCCCTCTCGTGATAAGTTGGGGTTGGGAGGCAGAAAATCCCAGCGATTCGCGCTTCATCGACCACCACGAATGGCAAGGCACACGTGACATCGCCGCGTTCCTCTCCGTGCCAGCCGCCATCCGGTTTCAGCAAGACCGAAGATGGAACACCATTCGCCAAGGTTGCAACGAACTAGCCAGCAAGACCAGGGAGCGTATCAACTCCATGACAGGCTTCGATCCATTGTGTCCTGACACACAGGACTGGTTCATCCAGATGTTCGCCGCCCGCTTACCGGAGCTCGATTGTGAGGCTTTTCAGAGGCAACTCCATGACGAGCACAGGGTTGAGGTCGCGGTGTATCGCTGGAACGATCAACCCCTGATTCGAGTGTCCTTTCAGGCTTACAACGATGAAGGTGATGCGGGCGCGTTGTTGCACGCCTTGAGCAAACTGCTTCCCAAGAACTCATAATCCATCTCCCCGTGAGCTTTCAGCTCGCGGGCAGGTTGGTTGTATCTCGCTTTGGTTGCGTTATACTTCCCAGATCAACCTCCTGGGCTAAACAAAGAAACCCGCCTCGAGCATCCGACATGCGTAAATGGATACCTGACCGCACAACATTATTTCTCATCGGGGTTGCGCTTGTATTGGCTGTCATAGCCTGGGTACAGGGCGGCGCGGAGAAAACCCTGGAGGGGTTGGTCAACGGCGGACGGACTCTCCTCAGCGTCACCCCTCTTCTCCTGGCGGCCTTCCTCTTGGCTGGATTGGTTCAGGTCTTGGTCTCGCGCGAGGTGATCGAGCGCTGGTTGGGCTCACGATCGGGTTGGCGTGGAATCCTGCTGGCCTGCCTTGCTGGCGCCCTGATCCCGGGCGGTCCATATGTTTATTATCCGCTCGCCGGCGCTCTGCTCCATTCCGGTGCCGGCATTGGGGCGCTGATGGCCTTCGTCATCGCGAAAAATCTGTGGTCCGTCACTCGACTACCCTTCGAGTTCGCTCTGCTCGGTTCGCATCTTACACTCGTACGTTACGGCCTTACCCTGGTGATTCCTCCCTTACTTGGGATGATGGCAGAGACTTTGTTCGGAAGATATATCAATCGCATCCGGGAGGCCGCCGGATGAACCAAGCAACGCTGATTTTAATCGTGTTAGCCCTTGGATTGCTGATCTATGCCTGGTCGCGCGGTGATGGGAGTCACCGAAAGGGGATTACCCAGGGTTGGTCCACCCTGAAACGGACACTGATGTTGCTGGTGGTTGCCTTTGTCATCGTGGGGTATGTGAACGTCCTCGGACCGCAGGACCTGGTTCGGGATTGGATCGGACCGGGCTCTGGTTGGCGCGGACTTCTGATCGGTACAGCTGCTGGAATGTTGTTGCCGGGTGGACCTTATGTGGTCTTCCCCCTCATCGCCACCCTTTATCAAGCCGGCGCCGGTCTCGGACCGACACTGGCCATCATCACCTCTTGGGCCGCCCTCGCCCTACTGACGGTTTCCTTCGAGTTACCCTTCCTGGGTTGGCGCTTCACCCTCATGCGCCTCGGCTTGGGGGTCGTGATTCCACCGCTGGTGGGGCTGGTAGGTCAGCTTCTCTTCGGTGGGTAAAGCCGATCTCTTCGCGATTAACTACTGGTTACTGGCTGATCTACCTCCTCCCATCCCCCTTCATAGTAGTAGGCCCCCGCAAGGATCGCAATCGGAATCTCAATGAGCTGGAAAAACATTTCGATCAAAGCGGGTCGTATAGGATAGAAACGCATGTTCGCGAAATTAATCATAAAGGAAAAGATGAACGCATATGCGAATCCACTGGTGATTAATGCGGTCTTGGGGCCCACACCGAACATCGGTCGCAATGCAGCATACATCCACATCAAGATGATGCTGTTCACGAGCGCAACGAGGATGTTCAGCACGTGGTCCGATATCCTCCAGCTGGATGGAGTATAGATTTGATTGATCCAATTCCTCAAACCAATGAGTGCATCAAATATGATGAACTCCAAGATGTACTCCACCATGATAAATACAATCAATGTGACCAAACCAGCAACGAGTAGTCGCCCGACTTTGATTTTGTTCATCTCACCGACCTCCATGTTGAACAAGCGCGCATCAAGATACTCTCTTGGATTACCGCTCTAAGGTTTCTCCGTTTTTGAGTCCTCATACTGGAAAACCTCTCCAATCCCGACGCCGAATACTGAGGCGATCTTAAATGCAAGCTCAAGCGATGGTCCATATTTCGAGGCTTCAATGGCATTGATGGTCTGTCTTGTGCAGCCTGCGCGACTCGCCAGTTCCTCTTGCGTCATTTCACCGGTCTCGAAACGCAATCTTCTGATCCGATTCTTCAGCCTCGTCTCAGTCACAGACCTCCTCCCCTTCCTTGATGCACTACAACTGTTTTCGATAAATCTCTTCGCATCTGTCCTACCAACGCCATGTAAATCATCAGCCACTCTATGTATAATTAGTTTTACTAATAGTACAATATTTTTTACATTAAGTCAACTTCTTTTTACCTTGATAACAACGCATCATGGTCGGCTTCCTCTCGCCGGAGAATGGGAAAGGGGTTCACCGCTATGAGGTAGCGAATCTAGCTGTGTAAGCTCGGGAAAAAACTGTCCCAGGGAAAAACTACCGCCGCATCACGGCACACGATGTCGATCACCGTCTTCAGAAGGGGAAGCGCAGCACCGTCGAGGTCACCGCGTTCGATCAGCGCGTCGATCGTATCGCCGATGGCGAAAGCCAATTCGGCGCCTTCGACGGTATCGTCAGCCAGGTATCGCGCTTTGACTTCCGCGTAACGCATCCCTGATCCCAACATACGTCCCACACGCATGTTCCGCCCACCCACACATGTGACGTACAGATCGCCTGCGCCGGGCAGCCCATAGACGTTCTCAACTTCTCCCCCCATGAAATCCACAAGATAGGCAATCTCACATAAACCTTGAGCGAAGATGGCGGCCGCCATGTTGTGCATGACGTCACCCTCCTCGGTGATACCCTCCTTCTCCATCAATCCCTGGACCATACCAACCGCGAGCGCGTAGACGTTCTTCAGTGCAACGGAAACCTCAACCCCGATCACATCCTTGCTGGTCCAGATGTGATAATAAGGCGTTCGCAGGATGCCTGCGACCTCGTCCAGAAAAGTTTGATCCGAACCGGTGACCACGATCCCTGTTGGGCGCCGAGCGGCCAACTCACCAGCGATCGAAGGTCCGCCCACCGCGGCCAATCGAACTTCCTCTCGATAGCTCGATGGCAGGCCATTACGCAGAACATGAGGTAAGAGGTAGAGCTTCTGTCCATCGCCGACCAAGCCCTTTGTGAGCGCGACGATCGGAACATCCCCAGAGAACAGCGGTCCCAACACCTCCGCTGCCCATTCGATACCCAAGGAATTCACACCCAGGACGATGAGGCCAACACCTTGCATGGCTTCTTCCAAACCAGCGATGGGGTAGGGTTTCACGCTCGCAGGCACGGCGCTTCGCAACTTCGGGTGGGTGCGGGACTCATGGATCTCCTCAATGATATGACCATCTAAATGGGTCCCCACGAGATGGACATCGTGCTCGTTGTCTGTCAGGGGAATGGTCAACGCCGTTCCCATCATGCCCGCGCCCAGAACCAGGACCTTCGCCATGGATATCCCTCCGAGGCATAAGTTTATCCCGAAACGAGATTTTCATCATTTTGGAAAGCACCCTTCCAATGTCATTCTGAGCCAGCGATGAAGAATCCCTATGATGTAATGAATTCAATAGCATCATCATAGGTATTCTTCACTCGCGTTGCTCGCTCAGAATGACAGCAGGTAGAGACGATCCGAGGCCCGCAGAAGAATTGTCAGAGGTTCACCATGGGGTGTCAATTTGTAGGGACAATTCGTGAATTGCCTCTACGTCTTTTATAAGGGCGCTTATCAAAGCCAAACATCCTTCTGTATGCTCAGGATGACTTCCCTTTAAGGAAACCATCATCATGACACAGAAATTTTGAAACACGATATGATGCGAGATCTTATCTAAGGAGTAGAAGAAGTTGCAAAGATGTTTCAACCACGATCTGGGCTGACAACATTACTCAAGAGGCTTTTACCCTAGGAACTGAGCGGGGTCTTCCAAGGCTTCCTTGAGCGCGGTGAGGAACTGCGCCGCCACCGCCCCGTCCACGATGCGATGATCCGCAGCAAGCGTCATCCATGCCAGCGGCCGCACGACGATCTCCCCCTCTTCGTCCACGACGACCTCGGGGCGGATGGCCCCCACGGCCAGAATGGCCGCGTTCGGCGGGTTGATGATGGCCGTGAATTGATCAATACCGAAGGGTCCCAAATTGGAGATGGTAAACGTCCCCCGTGCGACATCGGATGGGGTCAATTGATTATTGCGAGCGCGAGTAGCCAGATCCTGGACTTCCGCGCCGATCTCGGCCACGCCTTTTCTGTCCGCATCGTGCACCACGGGCGCGATGAGACCGCCATCAAGCGCCACTGCTACGCCAATATTCAGGTCCGATATAAGGACAACCTCTTCGCCCTGTAGGGTGCTGTTTAACCACGGGTAGTCCTTGAGCACATCGGCCGTCACTTTTACCAAGATGGCCGTCACTGAGATACGAGGCTGCTCGTTCGCTTCTGACTCCTCGTTGAGACGCGCCCGTTCCACTTCCAGTTTGCTCATGTCAACGCGCAGGCTGACGAAGATATGTGGCGTGGTTTGATAACTGTGCGTCATCCGCTCAGCGATGGTACGCCGAATACCTCTGAGTGGAACGGTCTCCAAGGGCGTAAGCCCTACGATCCCTGGTGCAGGTGAATAGGCCTCCACATCCTCTGCCGTCACCTGACCGCGCGGTCCGGTTCCTTTTACGGCCGCGAGATCCACGCCCTTCTCCCGAGCCAGACGCCGGGCAGATGGTGTGGCGCGTATCTTTCCCGGTGGAGTCACTGCCACAGGAGCGGCCAACGCTGCCTCAACGTCCTCTTTGGTGATTTGGCCCTTCGGTCCCGTGCCTACTACCGTACCAAGATCAATACCATGCGACGCGGCCAACCGTTTCGCAACCGGCGTCACCTCCACCGAGGGTAAAGGCAAGATGGGTGGGGGCGGAGCCTCCGACACCCTCTCGATCTCCTCCTCGACAATCTCCTCGGGTGGCTCCTCTCCCGGTTCCAGAAGATAAGCGATCACTTTCGTGACGGGGATCTCCTCTCCTGGGTCCCCACGAACACTGGATAGAAGGCCCGAACCCGGTGACTCGAGTTCCACCGTGACTTTGTCGGTCTCGATCACCAATAGAGGCTCGCCCTTTTCAACCTGATCGCCCTCCCGCTTGAGCCACTCGATGATGGTGGCCGACTCTTGAGCCATCTCAAGCTTGGGCATGATGACCTTGGTTGCCATTTTAAGCTCCCCTGCGGATCAACTCGCGGGATGCATCAACGATGTTCTCTACCTGCGGCACCGTATGATATTCCAGATAACGATTATAGGGAATAGGTATATCTCGTCCCGCCAATCGTCTGATGGGCGCTTCCAGATAATCGAAGGCCTCGCTTCCAGCGATAACAGCCGCCAATTCGGCTCCATAACCACCGGTCTGACATGCTTCGTGCACAATCAACGCCCGCCCGGTCTTCATCACCGACTGGATGATCGTCTCCTCATCCAGCAGTTTGAGGGTGCGTGGGTCAACCACCTCAACCTCAATCCCCTCCTGTGCCAATTGCACGGCTGCCTCCAACGCGCGAACGACCATCACGGAAGTAGCGACGATCGTCAGATCCTGACCCTCTCTCTTCACCTCAGCACTGCTCAGAGGGATCGTATATGGCTCTTCGGGGACTTGTCCTTTGGTCCGATACAGCAACTTGTGTTCAATGAAGATAACTGGGTTGTCGTCATGGATGGAGGCGATCAACAGTCCCTTCGCATCATAAGGGGTGCTTGGCATGATCACCTTCAAACCCGGGATGTGAACGAACCAATTTTCCAGGCTCTGCGAGTGCTGTGCTGCAGCACCGGTGCCGGATCCGGCGGGTGTGCGCAACACAAAGGGCACCGAGGCTTTGCCGCCGAACATAAAGCGGATCTTGGCCGCCTGATTAACCACTTGCTCCGAGGCCAGCGTTATGAAATCCATAAACATGATCTCACCGACAGGGCGCATACCGGTCAACG
>CP070708.1:1319215-1344859 GCA_020350285.1 Anaerolineaceae bacterium | reverse complement strand
GGGAACGATAATAGGAATTAAAACTGCATATAAATATCCAGAGAAAATACATGCTTATGTAGGAGTGGCGCAAGAGATAAACGCATATGAGCAACATAAAGTATCATACGATTTTTTGGTTGAAGAAGCTGAAAAATCTGGAGATGTAGACAGACAAAATGCAATAAAAGCAATTGGCCCACCACCTTATGAAACACCGAAAAAGTTCCTGGAAATGGAAGGCCATGTTGGTCACTATGGAGGATTCATGCATGATAAGCGCGTGCAATTGCTAGCTTTAGTGATAAGCTTCTTAACTTCACCCGAATATTCATTATCAGAGGGAATTAGGACGTTCAGAAATAGAGGATTTGTTTTTACTATGAATGCAATGTGGGAGGAATTGAAAAATTTCAATCTTACAGAAGAAATACAATCTATTGAAGTTCCCATATACTTCTTTGAAGGCAAATACGATGTGACTACTCCCACAGCTGTTGTCGAGGAATTTTATGACAACTTAGATGCTGAAAAAGGTATAAAGCTATTCATTTTTGAAAATTCAGGGCATTTTCCAATGATAGAAGAAAAAGAGAAGTACCAGGACTTATTAGTAAATGTTGTTTTAAAGGATAATCAAGATAAATAGCTACAACCTCCGATTCATTATAATTGTAGCTTTGATAGAGCAAACATTGATTCATGATGGCAAAACATAACAACTTGCTGGAGCAGACACAGCATCGGCGTACCTTAATGTTTGGGCCTGTAAGTACCCCGCTCTCACCCTATCTGACCCATGAGGACTATTGAGCATTATAGGAAAGATATCCTATACTTACCGATGATGCAGGAAATTTATTTTCGTTTGAGGGCATTTTTGTCTAATTATTCCCCTCGAGGCCAAGGCTTGGTCGAATACGCGCTGTTAATTCTGCTCGTTGGGTTAGCGGTCATCGTGATGCTAGCCCTCTTCGGAAGAGGCGTGGGGAACATGTTCAGCAACATCATTGCCAACGTGTAACCTATCCTCTCCGCGTGTCAATTTCGAATAATGGGGGATCCAAGATCTGAACCTCCACCTGGAGGGCAGATCAATGTCAAGCCCACCGGTCCTCTCTATCGCCGCGCTGAAACGCGGCTTTTACTTCTTAAATAAACAAAAAACCACCCCAACGCTACCTAAATTCATTTGTTCACGGCCTCCAACTTATCCATTCCTGACCATGTTCCTGATGCGTTTTACGCAAACTGACTGTCACCCTGTGTAAAACCGCAGTTCAACGCGCGGCTCCTGCCTCCGGTGAATGCGGAGGGTGCTCGCAACAGAAGGTCAGGTTTCGCTATCCACTTCTTTGCCCACGATGGTTTTTAGTCGACGGGCGACGTCCCGGCGAGGGAGAAGGATCCGTCTTCCACAGCCAAGGCATTTCAAGCCGATGTCGGCACCCAAGCGGACAACAATCCAATCCGTGCTTCCACAAGGATGTGGTTTGCGAAGCCGTAGCACATCCCCCATCTGGAGATCCGGTAACATATGACCTCACGACTCACACGTTCAAGCGCGGATTATATCATTCGGCTCAGTGGTATAATCCGCACACTATGCTTAACTACGGTATTCCTGGTCTAATTGCTGCAGCCGTCACACTAGTGATTGCCTTCACGGTACACGAATTCGCACACGCCTGGACAGCAGATCAACTTGGCGACGACACGCCGCGTATCAACGGCCGTCTGACACTCAACCCCCTAGCACATCTTGACCCCATTGGTTCGTTGATGTTGCTGATCGCCGGCTTTGGCTGGGCAAAACCTGTCCCAGTAAACCCTTATATTCTCCAGCGCCGCACACCCGCAGGGATGATGCTCGTCTCCGCGGCTGGTCCTTTCTCCAACCTGGTAATGGCGATCCTGGCCGCCATTCCCTTCAAAGCTGGCCTAATAGAGCCCACATTTTTTACGACCAGTCGTGTCCTGCCTTCCCTGTCCTTCGTGCTTTCGCTTTTCATTCTATTCAACCTGTTCCTTCTCTTTTTTAACTTACTTCCTGTCTTCCCGCTCGATGGTGAAAAGGTATTGATGCACTTTTTACCCTATAGTGGGCAGGAAACGCTCAATCGATTAAGGCCTTACGGGCCCATGATCCTCATGCTTCTTGTGTTCCTCGGTTCGTTTGGTGGTATCAATATTTTGGGTGCCCTGATCAGTACGCCGGCTGTTAGATTGTTCCAATTGTTGACCTGAGGATGGGTCTCACCTACCGCGCATCTCAAACCTTCAGAGTCCTACTCGCCAAGCCCAGATCTGAAGACCTGGTTCTGGCGGAGGAACACCTATTACCTCCACTAAGGGAACTCTTCCATCAAATGAGCCCAGCCGATCAGGTACACGGACTACGTGTGCTGCGCAGCCTACTGGCTCGAGGCGAAGAAAACCCTAATTTACTCTCGGCGGCGCTTCTGCATGATATCGGCAAGAGTCAAGTTCGGTTGAGACTCTGGGAACGAATTCTCATCGTCCTGGTCTCTTGGCTCGCTCCGGGTAGAGCCCAATCCTGGGGGGAGGGCGAACTCAGAAGCTGGCGTCGACCCTTTGTTATCGCTGTGCGTCACCCAGATTGGGGCGCTGAGATGATCCGCCAAGCAGGAGGATCAGTGGAATTGGTGAATATGGTGCTCCGTCACCAGGATGACCTTCCCCCTGATCCGATAAAAGAGATCGACCGTCTGCTCTACCGTCTTCAAGAAGCGGACGGATTGAATTGAGGTGAACCCATGGCTCTGGATATTTTCATCATCGGCTTAGATCAGATCGGTGCTTCGGTGGGTATGGCGCTTGCTCAATCTGAGATGGCGGTGAGAAGCACAGGCTATGATCCTGACAAAGAATTAGCCCGTCGAGCGCAACAACAGGGGGTAGTCGACCAAGTGACATCTCACCCGGTTCAGGCATCCCAGATCGCAGATGTTGTAGTCATTGCTACACTATCCATTGATGTGCGCGATTTATTGGAGATGCTGGGAGAGGAACTCAAAGCTGGCGCAGTCGTGCTCGACACATCCCCCTTCAAGGCACATCACACGTCCTGGGCTTCGGAGCTCTTGCCAGACAATCGCCACTACCTTGGTGCCATGCCGATCATCGGACCGGAGGCGTTGCTCACCGAATACACCGATCTCACGACGCCCCGCGCGGATCTCTTCCAAGGCGGTCTGCTAGCCATGGTCGTTCCGCCGAAGACTTCGGAAGAGGCGGTCAACATGGCACTTCAATTTGCTACCGCCATCGGTACCACGCCCTTCTTTCTCGACCCGATGGAACATGACGCCGTGATCGCTGCTGTTCTTGGGTTGCCCTATTTGACGGCAGCAGCCCTTATGAAGATGGCCGCTCGGGCGCACAATTGGCGCGAGATCCAGCGCATCGCTGGCAGGCTTTTCGTCAACGCGACAGGCATCGAGACCTCACAACTCGACAAACCGCAAGCTTACACTCTCCACCTCAACCGAGATGTCGTCATCAATAAACTGGACGAATATATCGATGAGCTGAGCGGATTGCGTGACTTGATCACAAAAGATGATCACAGTGCCCTGGAGACCTACCTGACCGAGGCGATCGAGGCCCGCGATTCCTGGTTGGATATCCGTCGGAGTGGAGATTGGGCAGGTCAGGACCTAAAACCCTCTGTACCGATTGAAAGACCTGGTTTCCTGAGCCGCGCGCTCGGTTTCCGACCCCAACGACCAAAGGATCATAAGTAGGGATTCCACTCGAGAATAATCGGGAATGATCTACGAATGTTGAGTAGAGACAAAGTATCTTTGTGTGGCCACCAAGGCACCTGGGCACACAGGTTTTTCCCTTGGTGCCTGAGCGCCGAGGCGCCCCGGTGCCCTTGCGGTTGGCTCCCCCAGACGCTCATCGTATAATCCTCCCGTGCCTGAATACTTCTGCTACATCATCGAGTGTGCGGATGGAACGCTTTACACCGGGATAACCAATGACCCGGACCGTCGGCTGCGTGAGCATGAGTTGGGGCGCGGTGCACGCTATACACGGTCCCGACGGCCACTCCACCTAGCTTACGTCGAGGAACAGCCGGATCTCAAAACCGCAATGCAGCGTGAACGGACCATCAAAGCCCTCTCGCGCAAGCGAAAACTAGATTTGATCGCCACCCAATCCACGGGTGAATCTACGAAATATGTAAACCGAGGAAAGTGATGACCGAATCAGTGAAAACCGAATGGATCGATGAAGAGTTAGCGAATCTAAAACAATCCGGGCTTTTTACAAACATACGCACCTTGAGCTCACCTCAAGGCGCATGGTTGATGGTGGACAATCAAAGGGTCTTAAATTTCTGTTCAAATAATTATCTAGGACTGGCCAATCACCCTCGTTTAGCCGAGGCGGCTCAAGATGCGATCCGTCATTACGGGATCGGACCTGCGGCTGTTCGTACGATTGCCGGTACGATGGACATCCACCTCGAACTCGAGCGTCGACTGGCAGTTTTCAAGGGGGTCGAGGCGTCTATCACCTTTCAATCCGGCTTCAACGCAAACCTTGCGGCAATCCCGGCCTTGGTGGGCAAGGAAGACGTCATCTACTCTGATGAGCTTAACCACGCCAGCATCATCGACGGATGTCGTTTATCGCGCGCGAAGATCCTGCGCTACGCTCACTGCGATCCAGATGATCTGCGAAAACAAATCGAAGCCAGTCAAGATGCGGGGTTCGGAAGGGCATTGATCATCACCGATGGTGTATTCAGCATGGATGGCGATGTCGCCCCACTGGACAAATTGTACGAGATCGCTCGTGAATACGATTACATGTTGATGGTGGACGATGCCCACGGTGAGGGTGTGCTAGGGAAAGGCGGTCGCGGTATCGTCGATCACTTCGATCTGCACGGAAAAGTCGACATCGAGGTCGGTACGCTCTCAAAAGCCTTCGGGGTCGTCGGTGGTGTCGTCGCCGGCAGTCAGCGTATCGTCGATTGGCTGCGCCAACGGGGTCGCCCATTTCTTTTCTCATCAGCCATGACCGTCCCAGATGTGGCCGCATGTCTGGCCGCGATCGATTTGCTCGAAGAATCAAGCGAGTTGGTCGACCGCCTGTGGGGGAACACGGACTACTTCAAACGTGAAATGCAAGCCTTGGGATTCGATACCGGCTTGAGCACCACGCCGATCACACCTATCATGCTCGGTGAAGCTCCCTTAGCCCAGAAGTTCAGTCGTCGATTGTTCGAAGAGGGCTTATTCGCAATGGCGATTGGCTTCCCAACAGTACCGCGCGGGAAAGCACGGATACGGGTGATGATCTCCGCATCCCATAGTCGAGAGGATCTCAACCAGGGGTTGGACGTCTTTAAGAAGGTAGGACATGAATTGGGCGTGATTTAGCATCCCACACGCCTCTATTGGTGCGTTAACGCTGGTTCACTGTCGCTAGAATCACCTTGATGCAGCACCAGGTTCCATAAAATCCGGTGCCCGTGAGTGGCCACGGGCACATTGTATTTTATGGATCTAGAGATGGTAGGTATGCACAAGCGAGAGGGTTAGGATAATGATTAACGGAACGGGTCATATCCGGGCAGCGTACCCGCCCAATGACAAGTCGGCTTGTCGAGTTGGTTACATTCCATGGCCTTCGAACAACGACGACCAATAATGCGCGGGGGTTGATCGGGTAAGAGCTCGGCCGGATAAACCAATTTGAACTCCAGCGCGACCTCCTCATCGATTCTCTCGCAAACTTGTCTTTTAATTGTACGCCAAGTTACCCAGGGCATACCTCACCTCCACCTTTACGTCCTTCTTGCCTGTACAAATATACCCAAGTTGGCTGAATTTGCGTAGTGCTGACTGTCCTCGTTCATATAAGGAGAAATGCCTCTGTTTCAAATGGCGTATGGGCTAGGATAACCCCGCCCCTACATTTTAGGAAACATTGATCACCTTGGAAATTTTGACAAATGGTTTTTGCGTCAGTGTTGACTTTATTTGATTTTCTTCCATACCAGTAATAGAGAGCGCTGATCCAGGTGTAGGGGCGGTTCGCGAACCGCCCCTAAGTCAATACAAAATAAGTCGAGACCGCCTTTCAGAAGAATGTAGGGGCGACCGGCCGGTCGCCCCTACAATATGAACCTGATACAACACCTGGACTGGATATTCAGGAATTCTCCTAGGATGATGAATAATAATATGTCATTCTGAGCGCCGTCAGGCGCGAAGAATCTCGTTGTAGGGAGAAAGAAGTATTTCAAATCGGAAAACGAGATCCTTCGCGGAGCCTGTCCCGAGCATAGCCGAGGGGCTCAGGATGACATTGTGAAGACGTCATTCTAAGCACTCTTGCGACTGCGCTTAGGACAGGTTCTCGGCGCGAGATATCTCTACAATGCCACAAGAACAAGCGATATTCTCTATGCCATCTCTTGATATGAGTCCAACATTGCGTGGATGAGAAATAAAAAATGCCCTGGCAGGGATGGTTGAATTCATCGTGGAATTGCGATGTGCGATGAGCCAGGGCAAGGCCTAATTGTAACCCAAATCGTGAAATCTGCCATTATCTCCTCGGGGCTCTGTGCCTCCCCTGAAACGATCCGCTATCGCACCACGTGAATTGAACAAGGGCAGCGTGGTTATTTCGTTACCGGTCCGATTTCATCACCCACCAAAATACAACCCCGGATAAATCCGGGGCATACAAAACTCAAAGACATGATCTATCACTATACGATCCTGAGGCGAAAAGCGGATCAGAATTGGAACGTAGGGCGTAAGGGCACGACCTTGCGTTCGTAGTTGACGACGTAATCCTGCAATCGTGTTTCAAGATCCTGAAAGATGTCAGAGGCCAGAATACGCGCGAGCGTGTCTCGATCTCGAGCTAAAAACCCGGCCATCCGCAAAGGATAGGCACCATATGCCGTGTGCCATGCTTCACACATCGTCAGCCCCATGTGTTCAAGTGCGGGAAACAATTCTCCCTGAACATAATGCAGATACGCTTCTCGGTTTTCGGGGACCGGATCATAGATCAGGAGCAGCTTTACGGGATGATTATTGACTTCCATGATGGCAATTAGCTCCCTGTGTTCGTCCTGAGGAACTCTAGCGAACCAACCTCGGCCTGCGAGAGAAGATCTCGTCTACAGCTCCCAACCGTACCTCGCTGGCGGACAACGGCCATACTCCTGCAATTTCAGTGCCACACTGTGGGCAGGCACCATCGTCCGTCAGATAATAGCCTAAGATCACATATCCAAAACGTTCGATCAAGCGCTTATGACAACTTGGGCAGAAAGTATGCTCATACTCCCCAACCTGCCCGGGCAAATTACCTGCGTAAACATAATTTAAACCAGCCTCTTGTCCAATCTCGGCTGCTCGTATCAACGTTTCAGATGAGGTGTTCTCCGGATCGGTCATCTTGTAATTCTTGCGAAACGCCGACACATGCCATGGGATGTCCGCGGAAATCGAAGCGATGAAACGCGCGGCGTCCATCAATTCATCCGTGCTATCGTTGAAGCCCGGGACCACCAATGTGACGACCTCAACCCAAAGCCCTCGCTCGTACACAAGTCGGATCGTGTCAAGTATATTCTGCAGTACACCGCCTAGACGACGGTATTGCCGATCCCGCATCGTTTTCAGGTCAATCTTAAAGCCGGCAAGATATGGGCTGAGATAGTCCAGCACCTCCGGTGTGGCGTTGCCATTGGAGACATAAACGCACTTCAAGCCAGCAGCGGTCGCTCGTTTAAATACCGCCGCCGCCCATTCAGAGGTGATCAGAGGTTCGTTGTAAGACGAACCCACCACCTTTGCGCCCATCTCCAAGCCATAACGAACCATCTCATCAGGTGATACGTGTTGGATGTAAGCACCAGCTACATCAGATGCCGGATCACGTAAAGCCTGGGAACTTACCCAATTCTGACAATAGTCACAATGAAAATCGCAGCCCAGCATCCCGAAGGTCAGTGTATCAGAGCCGGGGAGCAGATGATAAAACGGTTTCTTTTCCGTGGGATCAGATTGGAGAGCGCCAACATATCCCCAAGGAACATAAAGGACGCCCTCCCGATTAAACCGAACCTTACATATACCGCGTCGCCCCGGACGGATCAAACAACGATGGCCACATGCGGTACATCGCACGTCGCCGTTTGGGAGATGTTTGTATAACTCCCCCTCTACGGTCATCGAATCGAGTAGATCGGCCAGCGTCGTCATCTCGGTTCGGCCGAATTATAACACCCTCACGGCTCTTATCTCCGAGGGGTACAATAATCCTATGTTATCGATCGCTATTCAAGCAGGTGGGGGTTCCCGACGAACGGGAAGCGATAAGGCGCTTCTCCCTCTCGCAGGCAAGCCTTTAATCCAGCACGTGCTGATGCACATCGATGGCTTGGGGGATGACATCCTGATCACAACCAACCGACCACAGAACTACACCTTCCTTGGTGTCAGGCTGGTCTCCGACCCTGTCCCTGGATTAGGCACACTTAACGGGTTACACACGGCCTTAAACGCCGCTCATGGGGCACATGTTCTTGTTCTCGCCTGCGATATGCCCTTTGTGAGTCGACCCTTGCTCGAGCATATGATCAACCTGGCGCCACAGGCTGATGTGATCGTCCCGCATCAATCAGGCGAATTCGAACCTTTGCATGCTATCTACAAGGTACAGACGTGTTTACCCGCTATCGAAGCTGCCTTGGCAGCTGGGGAAAAGCGCCTGATCAGCTTTTTCCCCAAAGTTGATGTCCTCTCTGTGAAGGGGAGCGATCTCGCTCGTTTGGATCCGAGAGGGCTGAGTTTCTATAACATCAACACGCTGGAAGATCTGGAACAGGCAGAGCGGATATTATCTGAAAGTGAAATGGGAGGACAAGCATTTAGGTGTAGGGGCGGTTCGTGAACCCGTTGGAGTTTATGTTTCACTTCTTGTATGGGCGGGGTAACCCCGCCCATACGGCGTTCCAGGATGTCATTCTGAGCGCCGAGAGGCGCGAAGAATCCCTATGATGTAACGAGTTCACTCGCCTCATCATAGGGATTCCTCGTCGCGATGCCGAAGATCCTGAGCAAAGTCGAAGGGCTCCTCGGAATGACAGGAGAGATGCATGATACATCTTCTCGCGAGCTCCAAGTTCGCAGGAAGCATTATGCCCAGAGGCGGTTCACGAACCGTCCTCACATTGTTGTCAATCGCGCTTCACTTCTTGTAGGGGCGGGGTAACCCCGCCCCTACGGCGTTGTAAATCATCCCTCATAACGTGTAAGGGCGACCGGCCGGTCGCCCCTACATTGTTTTTTGGTCATGCTTCAATTCTTGCAGGGGCAATTCGTGAATTGCCCCTGCATTGTTGGATTTCCAACACCTTAACGGTAAAAGTCAAAGCTGTAGGTCGCGTGCTCACGGGTGAAACGCGTCGTGCCCACTACGACCAGGACAGCAACCTCTCCCTCTTCGGCGAGATCCAAGGGGATATCCGCCAGGTTGTTGACACCCAACGGTATGTGCTCAACCGTGATCGTATCCCCGATGGTGATAAGCGCCAGGCGGAAGGTCTGGGGCAAAACGTTCTGCACCCTTACAAATCCGTCCGCCACCCATCCACCATCGTCGGCCTCGAAATCGGTGAAGTAATCGATCTCCGGGATGGCGACATCGTCGATCAGCATGCCTTCTCCATGCAATGAGGCATCGGTGATGTACTCAAAGCGGATATGGACTTCCTGCCCGGCAAATTGGGAAAGATCCACACTCTCTTCGATCCACTCACTTCCTCGAGTCTTTCCGGTATACCCCCAACCATAACTGTTTCCGCTGGGATTCTTATCCGTACCAGAGGGTGTGGTTAAAATCTCCCAGTCTTCTCCATCCAGCGAGGCCTCGACATAGGCGTAATCGTAATCTTTCTCGATGTCGTACCAGGTCTGGAAGGTCAGGGTGATGGGGCCGGTATGCTCCGTGAAGTTAAAAGTTCGCGTCAGGGTCATATCGGAGGAGTCCCCCTTGTTCGACCAGAAAGCATACGCGCCCGAGTACGGGTCAGCAGGAACAAGTTTGGTCTGTACCGAACCATCGAAGTGCAGTGTTTGTTCCCCGAGGCAGATGACGCGGATGTAGTCCACGCCATATTGGTGGACCTCGCGTTCCTGCAGTCCCTTTTCACAATCACTGATGGTCTCGGTCTGGCGGAAGGGGGGATTCTCATTGTAATTGATATATGTGTACCTGCCATCAGCTACTACGGGATCGTCGATAAAGTTCGTGATTGCCCAATCCATCACGAACCTATCTGCGCTAATCGGCTCCTCGGTGATCGGGTCCACCGCGCCGAGGTCTTGTAAAACATGATCGATACTGACCAACCCATTGGCAGGATGCGCCACCAAGGCCTGAGTCGCTTGTTCTCCGAACCGATCGAGGAAATAGGAGACGAAGAGGAACGAGGCGCCATAATGTCGAAAATTGTCCTCCTCCGCGTCAGACCACGTGTTCAACTGCAGGTCTGGATCGCCCGCGTATTCCCGATCAAATCCGCCCACATCATAGCGATTCAGTAATTCGGAAAGCTGAGAGAATCCCTCGTTCAACCACGTTGTTTCGTTACGATCGAGGTTCCAGTGGATCATGTGCTGGAATTCATGCGCCAGTGTGCTCAAGGTGTACGCTTCACCGACATCAAGGTTATCGATATTGAGAACAAACATCTCATGCGCGTTCGAGTATTCGTGAGCCAGTGGGTGCATCTCATCAGCAGACGAGAAATAACCGGCGATATAAACGCCCAAGCGTCGAGCGAAGAGGACATAGATGTGCGGATCGCCATCGATGCCTGGAGACCATTCGCTGCCGAAGAACGCATGACCTGTCTGATAGATTTTGTTCTCGAAAGCCTTCCCCAGTTTCTCGAGATCGCTCTGTTCAAACTGGGCGTCATCAGCGATCCAAAAGTACGCATGGTCCGTGACATAGTGCAAGGTCGCTGGCACCTCAAAGGATTCATCCCGATAATCGATGACCCAAAAAGTATCCTTCGCGCCGACCTCCAACGGGGCCGCTGGTGGTTCAACAGTGGGAGGGACGTCCCCGACTCCCTTGAACCGTTGTGCCAACCCAAGCGGATCGTTGATCGAGACACTGGTGTTTTCAAGGATTCCCAAGGTCTCCGGTTCTACATAGATAGGCGTGACGGTTGGGGTTGGTTCCGCCGTCGCCGTTGGCTCTGGGGTGAAAGTCTTCGTGGGAGGGGGTAGCGGCGTTGAGGTTGGAGCGGGGGTGGGTGTCTCTCCAGGGCCACAAGCGGCGATCAATATGATAAGTAAGGCTACGGTCAATGAAGTGTGGAGCGATTTCATCGTTTCATCCTTTTCTAACAACTGGGATTATGTTTTGTAGGCATAAATTCGGGAAAATCAAGCCTGCGGCATTATACCATCGTGATCTAAGACATAAGATATGGATGGTCTTAAACACTGTTAGACACTCATCCTTCTATGACCAACAGACCGACTACACTAGCCCAGGTGACCTTCCACAGGGTGACGAGGTGACGGTCGTCGCCCAGGAGAGGACAGATTCCACTTAGAAGCGTGGTATGGCAGCCGTAAACTGATTACACTTGAGGTGCAAACCAGGCTGTTCATGGAGACACTCGAATCTACTCCCCTTTTCCAGGGATTGAATCCACAAGATCTGAGCCTGCTGTCCGAGCGATTGCAGACCGACTCCTTCTCCGAAGGTGAGGTCATCTTTGGCCAAGGGGATCGTGCCGATAGACTCTATGTCCTCGTCTCTGGACAGGTGGCGATCCAATTCAAACCAGAGGATGGGGAGACAATCACCGTGACCGAGATCTTGGAGGGAGGCGTCTTTGGCTGGTCATCAGCGCTGGGACGAAACACGTACACCTCTTGTGCTGTGTGCTTGGAGGAGAGCGAAACGCTTAGCATGTTGGGCGATGAGCTCCGCGAACTTTGTGCGACCCACCCTGAGACCGGCGTCATTATCCTGGAGCGGCTGGCCGAGGTGATCGCCTCACGGTTGCGGAATGCCCATGCGCATGTGGTCGAGATGCTCCAGCATGGCATGCGAACGACAACCGAACCGTGAGAGATTGACCGATACATTGGAGGTAAGAATGACTGAGGAACCTGTTCACAGCCATCTCACCGATGTTCCACCCGAAGACCGTATGGAAGCGCTGCTCAAGGTGGTCAGTTCCTACATTGAACAATATCATGGTGGCTGGGTTCGCATGGTCGAATTTGATGGTGAGGTGCTGAAAGTGGAGATGGGTGGTGCCTGTGAGGGATGTCCACTCTCGAAAGCAACCCTCCACGGTTGGGTCGAGGGCACAGTTCGTCAATTCTTCCCCGAGCTCAAGCGCGTAGAAGCAGTTTAATCCCTTGTTCAGAGCCATTAAAAGGCGCGCGGAGGCTGGTTATTCGGACCTCCGTGCGCTTAGTTTTTTAATCAAAGGCCGTGGTATGAGGTAGCTAGTGGCTTATGAGTCTAATAAGTACCAAAGATGAAAAGTTTAGATGCGGGGTTATCGCCCCGCATCTAACATAGCTTATTTCACAAGGATCAAATCAGGAACCGCAGCAACAGCCAAACCATCGCCAGTGCTACCGTGATAAATAAGGCCGGCATGCCTTTCTTGAAGAAATACACGTAACTTATGGGATAGCCCACTCTTTCAGCGATCCCTGCTGTCACCATATTGGCGGAAGCACCGATCAACGAGCCGTTGCCACCCATCGCGGAACCGACCGACAAGCAGAAGAAAAGCACAAGGTTGCCAGCGCCAGGAATAACATTGGTGAGATAACCGACCACAGGAAGCATAGCAGCGGTGAAGGGGATATTTGCTACTACTGTTGAAAACAGAGCGCCAACCCATATCACGACGATCATCGCTAGGGGCAAACTCTCACCGACGATACCCGCCACCCATTGAGCGATAAAACTCACCAGGCCAACTTCCTGGATTGCTCCCACGACAATAAACAAAGCCATAAAGAAAACCAAGGTGGTCCAGTCGACGGCCTCGATCATCTCCTCCACATCGGGTCGGATCCAGACCAGCAGTGCAGTTGCGCCCAGGATTGCTGTGACCGCTGGTAGAAGGTGGAAGTTCTCACCAAAGAGGAAAAGCAGCAACATCCCCAACCCCACCCATCCCACCTTGCGCAGGTTATCCGGTTCTGTAATCCTGGCGTTCTCCTCGAGCTTTTCATAAAGCACAGGCGAGATGCCCTCCGTCGTGGAGCGGAGATCTTTCCGATAGATCACCAGGCAGTATGCGAACAATCCCAGAAGAGCGATGAACACGCCGGGGGTGAGGTTTTGGAGAAAACCCGCAAAGGATATGTCCGCATAGGAGCCGATCATGATGTTCGTCGGCGTACCAACCAGGGTGATGATCCCCCCGACATTTGAGGCCATAACCTCGGGCAACAGCAGCGTAAGTGGATTCAGCTCAAGCGCGATGGCGATCTGAATCGTAATGGGGGTCATCAAAAGCATGGTCGTGACATTGTCGAGAAAAGCCGAGGCGATGGCCGTGATCAGCATCAGGATCGCCATCAACAGCCAACTCTTTCCGCGCGAGACTCGATAAGCGAAGAACGCCAACCAATGGAACAGCCCAGTACCTTCCACAACAGCGATCACGATCATCATGCCCATGATGAGAAAAATCACGTTCCAATCGATATAACGTAATGCGCCCAAGAAATCGAAGATGTAGGTGTTAGGAAGGATCGGTGTCAGCAGATAGCTCACCCCAAGCACAATGGTGATACCTGTCAAAGCCGCAAGCGTATTATGTAGCTTTTCCAGGGCGATCAAGAGCAGCATACCAATAAAGGCCAAGGTTGCGATCCAAAAGGCGGGGGTTATTTTGCGCTCAAGCTCAATCGTCGCTACAACCAGGGCCTGCTCCGTAGCGAGTCGATTTATATCATCTGCGGATATCTCCAGTGTTATCGTGTGGAAATGGTTGCGCTCCACGACCAGGGTTAAATCCCCATGGACATCCTCTTGTAGATGAAGGTTGAAGCTTCCATCCTCTTGGGTGTTTCCTGAAGCCAGAACATCATCACTGTTCCTTAGTTCAACCAAAGCATCGACAACCGGTTGCCCCTGGAAATCGACCACCTCGCCGGTCACCTGTGCTCCCCCCTGATCCGCCGGTTGCGCTGAGGCGCCTTGAACAAGGAGCAGCGTCAGAGCCAATCCCAGGATAATCACAAATCCAGCGAACCCACGATGGCTCCTCACTCCTCACCTCCCGATTCAGCCAACATGACTTTCGATCCCGTCTCTTCTTCTAAAAACTCAACGAAAGACTGTAGACGATCGGGCGTGAAGACACTGGCCTGCCCCTCTATTCCTGGTCGACCGAGAACGATGTGCGAGACCTCTAATTCCTTGGCCAGAGTGACGATCTCCTCCATGACATCCCCATGTCGCACGCTACCCTCTGCGATCACCCCGGATTTATCAGCCTTCGCCTGTGCAGTGAGGAGAATGAACTCTCCCAAACCCCGCATCTCTTCCGAGACGACCTGCGTGCGGCTTTTCTCGGTCATCATCAGGAAATCCAGGTTGACCACGAACAGGAAATGAAGACGCTCACCTGTCTGCTTGGCTAATTGAATGCCGAGTTCGATCGGTCCTTGACTGGCCGGACCACCACGTATTGCGCATAAAATCCCACTCATCATTGCTCCTTCCTGCGTAGACCCTTCATCACCAGCCGCCTTGCCTGGTGATCGTAAGGGTTCCCATCCAGCCATCCATGGGTTTGCAGCCCCTTAAATCATCTGATTCTACACCAACATCTATAAAGGTAACTTGGCACCTAGGCGCTTGGTCACTCGGGCACGTAGAGACCAGACGATCTAGGTGCTAAGACGTTTAAGTGCCTTGGTGCCCTCGCACCGAATTCCAAACCGGTTTAGCCAGCACTTAATCCAGCCAAGAACACATCCACGGTAGCTAATGCATCGACCTCATTCTCATAGGATCGGACCATGATACCGGGCGTGTCATTACCGAGCAGCATCTTCGACACTGGCATCCCTCGACGGTGACAACACAGAACTGGCTTACCCAAGCTCAATGAGTAAGCGATCTCATAACCCACACCATGCGACGGTGTGCTGACCTCCGCGATCACCCCGTCACAGGCTTGGAGCCACGCGATGTCCCGCTGGTAGACTTCGGCAGGATCGATGATCTTCTCCAATTCCATGACCTCCGGATGGGCGAGATGTTCCGTCGGTACTTCATGCCCTAATGTTTGTAGATGCTCAACAATCGCACGATAAATCGCCTCGTCATCGCGCCCCCCTGTGAGTGAGCAGGCGAAATAGATGTTCATTATTCAAGCCTCCCCAATAACCGGGTTTTATGGTTTCGGAACGATACGCAAGAATAATCTCTTGACGATCAATCTCGAGCATGATACCATGCTCGGCGTGCATGCTGTAACCTGAGAACGGTAATGTAAGGACCACCGCCCGGCGATGAGCCCAGGCGGTTTTGCGTTACCTTCTCAATCTGCAAAATACGTATGTCATGGCAAGAGGAGGCTGGTAAGAAATGTCGGAAAGATTTCAGGGGACCGTAAAGTGGTTCAACGCGGTCAAGGGTTACGGTTTTATCGGTCGCGATGAGGGTGATGACATCTTTGTCCACTTCAGCGCGATCAATATGGATGGTTACCGAAAATTGGAGGCAGGGCAACAGGTCGAATTTAGCATCGAAACCAGTGAAAAAGGACTACAAGCAGCTGACGTAGAGCTGGTCTAAACAAACGAATTTCAGGCATGCAACCGATGCCCCGCTTTTGAGCGGGGCGTTGTGGTTTTAGGGGAGAGGGCGGGGTGAGGGTGTATTTTGTCAGTCAACCTCCCCTCACCCTAATCCTCTCCTCACAGGGGAGAGGGGATTTTTCACACTCCGCCATGCAAGGAGAGGGCAGGGTGATTGTGAATTTGATCCGCCATCTACCCCTCACCCTAATGACACAAGGGAGACACAGCACACGGAATACGCCCTGTATTACCGACCTACTTTCCTCACATAACAACTTATGCTAATATCGACCTCAAAGAGGACCTTATGGACACGCGAGATCCCGTTCGCTTCTTACAGCTCGAAGCCAATCGTTTGCGCGATGAGAATCGCGAACTCAGGGATGAGTTAACCATCCTGCGCTCGTCAATTCGCATACTGAGCGAACTTCAAGATCTGATACAGCGATTGACGCCCGAAACCAACGTGATCGCCATGCTCGATGATCTGTTGGCCTCAGCGCTCAACGTTCTCGGCGCCAGTGATGGATCGTTACTGTTAATCGACGAGGACACCGGTGAACTCGTTTTCGCTGTGGTGCACGGTGAAGCTCGCGAGCGATTGACGGGCTATCGCATGCCACCAGGCAAGGGGATCGCCGGATGGGTAGCGATCAATCAAACCCCCCAAGTCGTGCGAGATGTGCGCAACGATCCCCGCTTCTACCCACGCGTAGACGAAACGCTTGGCTTTCAAACTCGCACGCTCGCCTGCGTCCCCCTCCTCGATGGCGAGCGTGTACTCGGTGTTATTGAAGCCGTTAACAAGGTCTCCGATCGTGAGTTTTCACCCGAGGACCACGACCTGTTGATGATCGTCGCTCAATTGGCCGCGGTAGCGATCGCGCGCGCCGAGGCCTTCGCCGAGGAACAAGCGGGCTAATCCCTCAACTTCGCCCCCAAGTCCGTTTCCAATTTCTTGATTACCCTAGCTCTAACTTTGGAGACCTCTTCGTCAGTCAGCGTCCTATCCGGCGCTTGATAAACCATCGAGTAAGCCAAACTCTTCTTCCCTTCGGGAATCTGTTCGCCTCGATAAAGATCAAACAGCTTGACATCGACCAAGAGATCACCACCGGCGCGCTTCAGGAGGGTTTCCACTTCATCCGCTTGTACCTCCTCATCCACGACCACCGCCAGATCCTCAAGAACTGGCGGGAAAGCCGGAACCGGCTCCACGGCATGGCTTTCCGGGATCGATTCTATGATCAAATTAAAATCAAGCTCCGCGGCGACCACGGGCCTCTCGGGAAGATCGTAGCGCTCACGCACCTTGGGGTGCAACTCGCCTAGGACCCCCACCTGACGTTCGCCGATGAGAATTCGAGCGCATTTACCTGGATGAAAGCTAGGGTGCTCCATGGGCTTGTACAACGGCCCAAGATGCAATGTGGTCATAAATTCGTCGACAAGACCCTTGAGATCATAGAAATCCATCGACTCCAGATCAGATCCTTGCCACGCTGGAAGCGATCGGGGCCCGGAGAGCGCGATGACCAATCGCAGCGGCTCCTCCGGTAAATCCCCCTCCTCCGACGTCAGGTAAACTTGTCCGATTTCAAAAAGGGCGATCCTGTCTCGGATGCGGATATTACGCTCAACGATCTCCAATACACTGGCAAGCAGGCTGTGACGCATCACGACCCGGTCACTGGCGATTGGGTTTGCTAAGCGTACGTACGGTCTATCGTCAGGGGGAGCCTCGGGTGGAAAGATACGCATCTCTCGCACAGGTGAGGTCAGGCGATAGGTAACCACCTCCTGCAACCCCAGTCCCACTAATACATCGCGCACTCTCTCCTCACGCTCTAGCCTCGGATTACCATATTGAGGCGGAATCCGATCGGCAATCTGAGTCTCCGGGATACGGTCGTAGCCGTAGATGCGCGCGATCTCCTCGATCAGGTCAGCCTGGCCGTCCACCCCTTGACTGATATCCAGCCGATGGTCGGGTGTCGTCACGTGCAATACTTGACCATCAACTTCCACACTGAAACCCAATCGACGGAGGATATCGACGATCTCGTCCACCTCGAGGTTAATTCCCAACCAGCGTTCGACGTCCATCGGAGTGATCTCGACCGTGGAATCCACTGGCGGGAGGGGGTATTCATCAACAAGCCCCTCTGCGATCTTCCCCCCAGCTAGCTTTGCCACAAAGTTTAGGCCTCTCCGGACGCCTCGTTCAGCCATGGCAGGGTGCACACCTCTCTCAAAACGGTAAGAAGCGTCCGAGGATAATTTTTGGGAAGCGGTCGTACGTCGGATGTTTATAAAATTCCATGCCGCTCCCTCAAGAAGCATGTTGGTCGTTTGCTCGCTGACTTCAGACTCTGCACCGCCCATCACACCAGCGATGGAAAGTCCCCCGGCGCTATCAGCCACCAACACGGTAAAGTCGTCTAATTCTCGTTCTACCCCGTCAAGCGTTGTTAGGCGCTCTCCAGGCTCTGCGAGACGCGTGAGGATCGTCGGCGTTTCACCTCCCGCCCTTTCCACCAGCACATCGAAATCGAACGCGTGAAGCGGTTCCCCAATCTCGAGCATCACATAATTGGTGGCATCGACAATGTTATTGATCGGACGCATCCCGGCCAACCTAAGGCGACGTTGAACCCAGTAGGGGCTGGGGCATATCTCCACCCCTTCGATCAAGCCCAATACAAAGCGCGGATTCAGCTCTGGATGATGGATCTCGAGTCTCACCCGCCCCTCGAGAGGTGGCCCACTCCATTCCACCTCGTACGACGGCTCCTTCAACGGGACATCCGTGAGAGCTGCAACCTCGCGTGCAACTCCTAAAATGTTCGCGTTACGCGCGATGTTAGGCGTAATGGCAATATCAAGGACGACGTCACCCATGTAGTCCGCCAACGGCACTCCAACCGGAGCATCGTCGTCGAGGATGATGACACCCTCGTGGTCATCGGAGATACCAAGCTCCTTCTCCGAGCATGCCATCGAATACGACTCGACGCCACGGATCTTTCTGCGCTTGAGAGTCGTCAATTCGTTACCGGGCTTATGTCCGTCGTAGATCTGGGCTCCCTCGCGGGCGTAAGCCACCTTGAGTGCCTTCTCTAAAGGTCCTTTTCCCTTATATGGAAACAGGTTGGGCCCGCCTGCGAGCACAATGTGTTCTTGCGCGCCATCATCCAATCGGCAAAGCACTAACCGATCGGCATCGGGATGGGACATGACCTCCAAGATCGCGCCAACCACGATCTTCTCCGGATCCCAGGCCAACCCTGTGACATTGGTCTCTATTTGCCGATCCCCGCTTGTGTGGCCTTCAATGATGCCTACCGGAAGAGGAAGACCGACGAACTGAGCTTCCTCGACCTCCAAACCCGCTAACGTCAAGCGATGAACGAGTTCGTTGATCGGAAGATCGATTTCTACGAAGTCCTTGAGCCAAGAAAGTGGGATTTTCATCTTTGAGTACCTCTTACCCTTGCAATATCATGTGGCACCAGGGCGCCTAGGCACCACGGCACCTGGATCTTTGTCTCAGTAGAGTCAATTAATGTCCATTTCATCAAGAGCACCATAATTGAGCTCTAATTCTCGAACGGATAAATGTGCTCCTGGTTCATCAGACCCGCGCTTGCTCCGCTTCAAAAAGGCTATGTATCCATTCAACAAACGCCGGAGCTTATTAGTTTTTTCAACAACTTGTGCGAATAACTCATCGTCGATATAGCCAAGATCTCTTGCTATGCTGAGTTGTGAATACGTCTCCTCCAAAGAGCCCCGAGCGATGTAACAGAACCTCACCCCCTCCTGGTAATAGTACCTACCAAAGCCCTCAGCCACGTTTGCTGGAATACTTTGGGCAGACCGCCGCAACTGTGCGGAGAGGCTCCATTTTTCTTCAGGCGGTAACTCCGGCAGGACATCGCTACACACATAAACTGCAAGTTCTTTCGCAACTTGCCAAACTTCTAGACTGTCTAACCCTCTTTTCCCCATATGATTCGCACCTACAGTCGAGTTCTAATTCGGCTATCCATAGTGCCCTGGTGCCCTAGTGCCTAAGTGCCCTCCCTTATTACTGCTCCGGTTCGCTCGCCCTTGGTGCCCTAGTTCCCCGGTGCCCTCCCCTAAAACTGCTCCAAAAACCTCAAATCATTCCCCCAAAAATACCGAATATCATCAATCCCATGCTTGAGCATCGTGATCCGTTCTGGACCCATGCCGAAGGCAAAGCCGGTGAAGACGGTTGGGTCGTAACCTCCATTGCGCAGCACGATCGGATGAACCATCCCGCAACCAAGGATCTCCAGCCACCCGCTTCGTCTGCAAACCGAACACCCTTTACCTTCACAAATGAAGCATTCGATATCCATCTCGGCCGACGGCTCTGTGAAGGGGAAGTGCGCGGCGCGAAAGCGTGTACGCACATGTTCGCCAAACATGCGGCGAGCAAAAGCGTTCAGGGTGCCCTTCAAATCTGCGAAGGTGATGTGATGTCCGACCGCCAGGCCTTCCACCTGGTTGAACTGGATCTCCGCCCGCGTGCTGCTCTGTTCATAGCGGTAACACATACCAGGCAAGATCACACGTATGGGCTCCGGCGCTCGCTCACGCATCACATGAATCTGACCGGGCGAGGTATGTGTCCGAAGAAGCACGCCGGTGGCTGTGGTGTGGAAGGTGTCCCACATGTCGCGCGCGGGGTGATGTTCCGGCATATTGAGCAAACCAAAGTTGAAATCGTCTGTCTCCACCTCGCGCGAAAGGTAGATTTGGAAACCCATTTCAGCCCAGATGTTATAGATCTGACGCAAGGTCTGATTGGCAGGGTGAATACGACCAAGGATGGGCTTACGTCCGGGGAGGCTGACATCCAATCTCTCTTCCTGCAAGGACCGCTCCAACGCTGCCACTCGCAATGCTTCGACCCTGGTCTGTAAAGTACTTTCAAGATTCAACTTCACCTCATTGGCGCGTCGCCCCACCGCAGGTCGATCCTCCTTGGATAACTCGCGTAGACCGGCAAGGATGACGCCCAATTCTGCTGAGCGCCCCAGGTATTTCACCCTCCACGCGTTCAGCCCGGCCTCGTCCGTGATCCCCTCCAGCTCAGTCAAAGCCTGACGCTCTAATTCTTCCAAACGCTCCAGCATAGGCCCTCCTTTCACGAGTACCTCGCAACATTCTCCAGATAATAAAACTACAAACTCCTTAAAAAAGAAAATCCCGTCCCTCTAAGGGACGGGGAGTTATCCTCGCGGTACCACCCTTATTGGCCCAAAAGGCCCACTTATCACCGACTATCAACGATGAGCGATAGCTAAAGGTTGAGATCGGCTCCTCCATGGTAACGGTGAGGTTCCGGCCCGAACTACTGGTCTGATTACAGACGTTCCCCCGGGCAGCTCAGGAGGGAACTTCGACAGGTGTCCTTTGAGACGGGGTCTCAGTCGCGCCCCGCCCTCCCTGGTAAACTCCACCTGCCTACTTTCCTCCGTCAAAGCCTTTGGTTATTGGTGCTCAATCATATCCCAAAAGCCAAGATGCTGTCAACCACTGCATCCAAGCGACACACTTCATACGATATTGCACCGCCAAGTCTTGTAACGTCCATCCTGGCACTTTAATGGATAAACACGCTACCATATACCCGGTAGCAATCGAAAACGTACTTGAGACGCGTATTCTGAATACCCCACTAATTCCTCATGGAGCATCCTGTCTTCCAGCAGCGTACGAAGGACCAACAGGATGACAGCCAGAACGCCCGGTATAAAGGACCAGATCGATCCAAACATGAGTGGATTGGAGAGCGATTGGAGGATTCCACCAATGTAACCTGGATGGCGCACATACCGGTACGGTCCAACAGTGCAGACAGCATGACCTCGATCATCCTGAATCCGGGCCACCGTTGAAAAGTAGGCGTTCGAGATCATCGCCCAGCTGAAAAGCGAGAAACCCAACAAACTGCCTACAATCCCGATGAGATGGATCCAGAGATCCACTTCACCCGTCCAGCCGTAACGCTCATCCAAGCCGGCGACGAGCAATAGGACGATGAAATACATCACGCCGAACAACCCACCAACAACCTTGTCCCAGTCTCTCATCCCTCTGGCTTCAGCGCGATCCGCGATGGTCCGCGGACTGTAACGCAGCATGAATAGGGCGTTGATCGGAGCAACCACGAGATATACACCAATGTATGCCCACCCCCACACCCAATCGATACGGCCAGCTGCGAGAAACAGTATCGCTGCTTGGAACACCACCAATATAACAACTTGCAGGACACGTCTCACCACGCCGCGCTGAATATCTTGTTCATCTAGCATACTGCTTGAAGGGACGTCGTTTGTCAACGGATCCTCCTGCTGTGCTAAGTATAAGCTCTCGATGCTACTTAATAAACAGACGTGAGCCCATTGGAAAAGGCGAGGCGCAAGGGGAAAAAGGATTTGTGAGGAATACGTAGAAGACTATGCGCCAATTTGCCAGCTCCCTTTCTCCCATGTAGGCGCCCTTCGTCATCGGCTTTCAAGCATCTTAGATATATTGGAACCAATCCCTAATCTCCTGCGTCATAGATTCAAACGATTTAATAATCAAAATCCCGGCCACAGGGAGAGAAACATGATAATGAACTTGAACAGAAAAAAGGGCCTGCTCATTCTCTGTCTCACCATCCTCATGGGATCGTGCAGCCCCTTAACTATTGATCCAATTGGGACCAAGACCGCTGGATGGTTAGATTGGGATGGGGAGGGTGGATGGGGTGGCGCATCAAAAGCTGTAGCCGAGGGCGGTTTGGTGATGGACCTCGAAACGGAAGGGCTCGTGGAAGCTCCCAAGGGGTCCATGGCGATCATGGGATCGTCGGATGAAACGGACTGGTCCTCTGAAGAACCCCGCGATGGGGATGTGTCTCAAAGGCCTAATCTCCGCGCTGGTAGCGTAGACGACAATGCCGAATGGGACGATTATCTTCTTTACCGGCTCCGATTCGCCGAATGGAATATTCGTGTCCATGATATCGATGTAAGTGAGCGTCATATCATTCAGATCACCAATGGGCAAGGCCAGCCAGTGTTGGGCACCAAGGTTACGATTTCGGACGATGCCGGGCGTGAACTTGGTTCGATGTACACACACGCCGATGGTAAGGTCTTGTTCTTCCCGTTGGCGTCGAGTAGCCCCGATGCTCAGCTGTATCAGATCCTTGCAGAGAAAGGATCCGCCTCAGCAGACTTCACCCTTAACCGGAACGAACGTGACCATACGCTCGTGCTGGACACACCTTCAGCCAAGGTCCCTGTACGTTTGGACGTGCATTTTCTCATCGATGCCACTGGCAGCATGAGCGATGAAATTGAACAACTCAAAGCCAACATGATCACCATCTCGGAGCGTATCCATGCATTGCCTTCCAGCCCTGATGTACGCTTTGGGATGACGATCTACCGCGACCGCGGCGATTTATTTGTCAGTCGCACCTTTGAATTCACCCCCGATATCGAGAGATTCACAGAGGAACTGCGGAATATTGCAGCGGAAGGTGGTGGCGACTACGCTGAAAGTCTCAACGAAGGCCTGCACAACGCCATCCACCTGCCGGAGTGGAGGGTGGATGACACCGTTAGCCTGATCTTCCTCGTTGCAGATGCCCCTCCGCATCTTGATTATGCGAATGATTACGACTACGCCGAGGATGTATTCGAAGCTGTAGAGCGAGGGATCAAGATCTTCCCCCTCGCCTCGAGCGGCCTAGATGACCAAGGGGAGTACATCTTCCGCCAATTAGCTCAGATCAGCGCAGGTAAATTCTTGTTTCTCACCTATGGTGCTGGCGGCGCTCCCGGAGATGAGACACCCCATCATGTGGACGACTACAGCGTGCTCTCACTAGATGAGTTGGTCGTGCGATTGGTAGAGGAGGAGCTTGCCCAGCTATCTCTTGAACAATAAGTGTGAAAAACTCAAACACTGAGTGTAGGGGCAGGGTAACCCCGCCCCTACAGCATTGCAAGTCATTCCTCACTGCTTGTAGGGGCAATTCACCGTTCGTGCCGCGAGAACCGGCGGTACGCCGGTGCGAGACGGCATGAATTGCCCCTGTGATATCTCATACCAATTACCCGTAGGGGCGACCGGCCGATCGCCCTCATGACCTTGGGAAAATGTCTTCTGATGCACGGAACAACGCTATTCCTCATGTCATTCCGAGGAGCATCGCGACGAGGAATCCCTGAGATTGTGCTATTGAATTGCTACATCATAGGGATTCTTCGCGCCTAACGGCGCTCAGAATGACATCCTAAAACGGTGTAGGGGCGGTTCGTGAACCGCCCCTTCCCTCAATCTGTCATTGCGAGGAGCACGCTAGTGCGACGAAGCAATCTTTTGTTTAAGGAGATTGCTTCGCCCCAAAGCCTGTCCTGAGCTTCTCGAAGAAGGGCTCGCAATGACATCTAATTGCATGTCATTCCTAAACTGGTGTAGGGGCGACCGGCCGGTCGCCCCTACATTGTTATGGAGTTCGGGTACAGCTTGGCATCACATCGTGGATAGACCCTGTCAAAGAAGGTGAAGAAGGTTACAATCATGCCCACTGAACCATGAACGAAAAAGCACCGTCCTACTCGATTCTTAAAGGTCCATACTTCACCCTCGCTATGAAAGCACTGGCGCTGATCACATGCTTGGTGTTGCTTCTCGCCTCCTGTACAGATGTGAGCGAGCTCATTCAAGCTCCACCTGGGGACACTCAGGCCTCTCCCACCTCAACGATAGCCGACACGCCGAGACCCTCGAGTACAGCGACCCTCATCCCGACCCCATTCATCAGCCCGACGCCCCAACACGTCGTCCTAGCCGTCCCTACAAGATGGACCGATGCCGCCCTCAAAGCCCTCGAAGAAGTACATGCCCTTGGTAGCCCATGGCAATGGCAGCTCGACATCCACGATGATCCTGACCTTGAGCTTATGCTTCGCAGTGCACAGATCGCACTCGTGGCTGGATCTGAGGGCACCTTTTCCGGGCAACGACCACTAGCTCTCGTCGTCCCGTTTACCTCCCAGTGGGAATCCATAACACTAGCGGAAGCACAGCAGGTCCTTACCGATGGTTCTCCCTTCATCGCCGTGATGGACTGGGCGGACATGCCAGCGACTCACAAGGCGTTAAAAATAGACGGCTTACGACCCGGGGACTCCGGCTATCCCGTGACCCAATCCTGGTCGTTGGTAGCTGCCGTCGGTTATGAAACCGCCGCAGCTGAACTGGCCTCCGCTTTAGGGAATCAGCTAAGCAAGGACACAGTCGTTTCTCTAACCGCTGTTGGCGACGTGATGTTGGATCGCGCCCTCGGCGACGCCATCCATGCTGGCAAGGTGAACTATCCATTTGCCGAGATGATTGATCTGCTAACACCTGCTGATTTGACGATCGGCAATCTCGAATCAGCGTTGGGAGATCTTGGCTCACCAGCCGACAAAGGCTACACCTTCCGCGCGCCACCGCAGGCTGCCGAGGCGCTTGCCCAGGCTGGTTTCGACCTGCTCTCGTTGGCCAATAATCACGCTTTGGATTACGGTCCACTTGCGCTTCAGCAAGCCATGGATTTGCTTCACCAGCAGGGGATCGCTACCGTCGGCGCAAGTACGAACGATACGACCGCCCACGAGCCCTATGTTCACGAAGCCCATGGACTCACCCTGGCATTCCTGTCATATGTCCATGTGCCGATCGAGGTGCGCGGCTTCGA
>CP070708.1:1309179-1319115 GCA_020350285.1 Anaerolineaceae bacterium | reverse complement strand
GTTGTTTGGTGCCTTTATCGCAGGCTTAATGCTGGCCAGAATTACTTACCCTCTGAATTATGCTTACATGTTTCTCATCGGGTTCGTTTGTGTGGTAATTTCATACTTCTTCTTAAGCCTCAATGTTGAACCCGAGATAGAACGACATACATCAGCAATAAGCATCAGTGTTTGGGGGAGAATTATGGCAATCCTTCGTACGGATAAAAACTTTGCCACATTTTTGGTCAACCGGGGTTTTGTTTTCCTAAGTTTTATGGGATTGGCATTTGTCACCGTTTACGGTATCGAAAGATTCAATTTACCTATTTCGTATTCGGCAGTATTTACAGGTGTGATGTTAGGTACCGAGATCGTAGGCTACGCTATTTGGGGAACCGTCGGTGATAGGGATGGTTATAAGCGGGTCATTGAAGCCAGCAATGGATTACTGATCGCTGGTTTTTTGGGGCTTCTATTTGTCAAATCCTTTTGGGGTTTGTGTGTCGTATTCGGAATACTTAGCTTTGCCCACTCGGGAGAATATATTGCGGACCAGAATATTGCTATGGAATTTGGGAAGGAGGCAGATCGACCAACTTACATTGGCATGTCTAAAACACTCATAGGCCCCTTTTTGTTGGTCTCACCCATTATCGGGGGTGGAATCGTGAAACTGTGGGGATACCAGAGCATGTTCATAACCGCTCTGATGATTTCAGTGATTGCTTTTGTCATCATCAAGTTCTTTGTGGAAGAGCCCAGACTTTCTAATTAATCTGAATCCCCAAATAAATTTTCCGCCTCGCTTTCAGCACCCTCTAGAATGCGATCTAGTTCAAGGAGAACCTCATCCGGTAAGGGCTGTGGATGATGGGTGGCTTCAATATGTTTGAATTCCTCCAATGCGATTTCGCGTGGATCGCGTTGCGCTCCATCGGCTCCGATATGCCTGAGTAGAGACGGCAATCGGAAGTGTCTGATGTGTTCACGGGTGTGTTTTTGCGCCAGGAAGTGATTGCGTGGACCTACCTCCCGAATGACATCTAAAGCCACATCGATCTCATCAAACCTTTTGTTGTTAACCATTTCATAGACATGATAGATACTATCATGATTGAGAATCATCTCTTCAGGATAGAGTGTAGTCGCACTGCCCACCAGACCCATCAAGCCACAGATTTCAGCACCAGCTATGGCGATCATCCCAGCCCCAAGGCCAACTTCAAAACCCGATTGCCAGCCTAGTTCTGGGGCATCACCACTTACCCGCCCTCCACCAAGACAGGGCACATTCCAGGCATGAGCGAGCTGCTTTGCCATGATGTAGGAGGGAGTCGGAACTTCGCTGATATATCCTCCCGTACGCGGATCCATGAGGGACGTGAAAACAGCGTGAAATACGGGCGTGCCCGGAAAAGCCAGCTGAAGGAGAACCATGGCGCTGATGACTTCAGCATCACCCATGATAAGCGCGGCTAAAGGTGTCGCCGGCGCGGTGGATCCCATCGTTGGCATCGCCATGAAGCTGGTAGGGATCCCTGCTTCAGCATAAATCAGCGCGGTTTCGATCCCATGCTTGTCATGACTTAACGGAGATATCGTGCATATGTTTGCACATATGGGTGGGCGTTTTAGACGCGCTTCCGTGCTCCCAGCGACAACACTTGCCATTTCCACAATATAAGGAGCTAATCGCGGATGCACAGTTGTTCCCCCGCGCACATGTTTCAAGGTGTTAATCAGGCTGGCATGACAATTGTGTAGCGGTGCTGTACGCCCGAATTCCTTCGAGCTGACCATCGGCCAAAAGAAGCTGACCAGTGGAAGTGCGTCACACACTCGCGCCATCAAGGCGATGTCTTCCTTGCGGGATGGGCGTTTCTGGCGAGTGTCCATGTCGATCACATGCACCCCGGTGCCATCGGTGCAGAGGTAGGAGCGACGGCCATCTAATAATAAGTCGAACCGCTCTTCACGTCCTCCAAGGATGAAGGAACGGGGGGCTGTGGACATCGCCTCTTTCACCAAATCCGGTGGGAGACGAACGATTTCATTCGCCATATCCACCTGTGCTCCATGTTCAGTGAAAATTTCCAATGCTTTGGGAGAAGGGATATGCACACCAACTTCGTTTAAAAGTTGCAGTGTTTTACCTTTCACCGTTTCTAGTTCATCCTGACTCAGCACCTCAGCCTTTATAGGAGACACGAAAGGAAGGATATCCGGCGTTTCTGAGGTCATGAATTCTCCTTTTCAGCGCTGCGAAGCATTATTGGGAAAGCCAGTGGATTTTAGGAATTGCTTTATGCACTCTTTACAAACGCAGGTTTTTCGGACTGCATTACCGGGAATTTGGTCGAGCAGCTCCCTCGGGATGGTCAACGAGTCGCACCAGCATTCGGTGGCAGTTGGATCCGCTGCGAGAGCACATTGGTTGGGGCCTCCACAAAGCGGGCACCTTGCAGTATCCAAGAGAGGGCTGTTCGCATGGTTTGTAGGCGAAGACATGCGGTTACCCTAATTTTTCCCACATCCATTTGACAGCTCTACCAAATGTCCCCCGTAGACTCCGGGGGCCGGCATAAGTAATCGGATGATTTACGACATTATGGTTGGTAAACTCGTTCGATTCTTCAGCCATGAGGTCTGCGATGATGCGGCCAAACGTTTGTGTCGTTGGAACGCCTTCACTCATGCCGACGCCGTAATAGATGTTTTGATGATCTCCAATAACTCCAACAGAGGGTGTTTCATTCAAAGTGTAGGTTGTCGTACCTCCCCAGGCATGCTCAATTCCTAAGCCATCTAATTGAGGAAAGAAATAAAAGAGATCCTTGATGATACGCCGGGTAATTGTTTTATCGTTCCCCGAGCATATAGCATCGTTGTCATAAAACGCAACACCCGATCCGCCCATTACGATGCGATCATCTACAGTCAAAGTCAAATAACTAAAAAACCTGCGCATGTCGGATAAACCCTGCCGATTGCCCCACCCGATAGACTCCAGTTGTGTTTCGGTGAGAGGTTCTGTAGCGATCTGGAAAACACTGATGGGAAAAACACGGTTATTAAAGAATCCGAGTTTATGAGCATACGCATTCAAGGCGATAACCAGAGTGGGGGCACGAATATCCCCTAATTCGGTATCCACATGGTTTATTTCGCCGGGCGTAATGCGGGTTACAACTGTCCGCTCCCGTACCTCAACACCAACTTCTTCAACCACCCTCTTCATCTCACGGGCAAGTTTCGCCGGATTGAGAATCGCACCGTGCGGGTAATTCAGGCCAGCAATAAAACGAGGGGATTTGATTTCGGTCTCAAGTTCTTCTCCTCGGAGGAGAGTCGAATCGAGGCCAAACGATTTTAGATGGTCGCGAAACTTTTCCAATCCTCGAATATGTTTTTCGTTCAATGCGACTTCAAGCATCCCATTTTCTTCCAAGTCGCACTCGACGCCATACTCCGAGATCATTCTCTTGATGAACTTGAGACCGTAAAAAGAAACGTCCAGGTTTTTCTGTCGTGTTTCAGGGTCTACATCACCATCTTTGTTTAAAAGATCAGTAGCTATGCAAAAGCCGCCGTTACGCCCGCTGGCGCCATATCCACAACAAGCCCCCTCCAGAAGGACAATGTGCTTGTTGGGAAATTTTTGTCTGATATGGTAAGCAGCAGAAAGACCTGTGAAGCCACCTCCGACAATGACCACATCGGCATTGTGGCTGTCGCGCAGGGGTTCATTGATTTTTTGATTCTCGAGATCGATTGATTTGAACCAGTAATTGTCGACAAAATATTCATATAGATCAGGTGGTCTGAGATACTGACCCCGATTGTGCGAGTGTGAAAAATATCTCATTGCGTCACTCTCTTAACCGTATTATTCAGAATCCTTCATTTCAATGAATTTGTGTGATTCAAAAATAGTTATAGGTTCCCTTAGAGGTGTATTTTCTTTTGTATCTCTGCATGCAGAACTCGAACCCACAACTTTCTAGTTTGTTTATTCTCTCAATATGTCTTCGGTATGCTCCCCAGGCAAAGGATTCGCCAGTGAAAGTTCAACCCGTGAAGGGGGTATCTTTCTTGGCGTATCAACATGTTGTACCGTGAGTTCAACCTGGTGTGGTTTGGTCAATGCCCAGCTTTTGACCTAGTTGATAGGCGCGCTGCATGAGCTCGGGTTGTTTCTCGGCGTCCCCAATCTCCCAAGCGCTCCCATATACCATGCCTGTGATCTCCGCACCAACATATCGGAACATCGACTCAAAGGTATGGATGGCGTTGATCCCGCCGGAGGTGTACAGGTCGGTGTCGCCATAAGTCAGGACGATGCCAATCTGCTTGTCGCGTAATTTGCCATCGGGAAGGGCATACCAGCGGTCGATGCACAATTTGGCCTGTGCGCTGATCGTGAACCAGTAGACCGGGCCGGCAATGACGATAACGTTTGCTTTCTCGATCAAAGGATAGATCTGCTGCATATCATCCTGGATGATGCACACTCCGGTATCCAGGCAAACATCACAAGCATCACAGGGTCGGATGTTCATATGATGCAACATCAGGCTCTCGACAACGGCCCCCGCTTCTTTCGCCCCTGCCTCTACCCGCTCAGCCAACGTGTTGCTGTTTCCGTTCTCACGTGGACTGCTCTTTAAAACCAAAACAAATTTG
Organism: Anaerolineaceae bacterium; assembly: GCA_020350285.1. Classification (GTDB taxonomy): domain Bacteria; phylum Chloroflexota; class Anaerolineae; order Anaerolineales; family E44-bin32; genus DUEZ01. The sequence continues at coordinate 1,314,450 of CP070708.1, read as the reverse complement.
ACCATAATCTACTCCAGGTTATTTGTAATCAACAAAATGACTGCCGCGGGGTCATAACTGAGTATGACTTCCACTTCGCTAAATTACGTTATGATTTCTTAATTCTTTAACTCCTTCTTGGTTATAACCTAATAGCTCTTTCAGGATCTCTTCGGTATGCTCATCAAGGAAGGGCGGTGACAAGCGAAATTCAACTCGTGCAGTCGGAATCTTTCTTGGTGAACCAACGAGTGGTACCGGTCCAGCGGCTGGATGAGGCACATTCAACTTCATCTCCAAGGTCACCCAACATCATCGTGCAATATGGCCCAGCCAAAACGCTGCTTAAGTCAAGTACGCGAATTCCTTCAAGGAGGGGCTGGTTAGCTGATGACGTTTAAACTCCTTCAGTCATACCGACTCAAATACCATCGGTACATCCGAAATCCGAGGCCGCGAACAATGAGAGGCCCAGTGTAAGGAATGTTACGGTTGACGATGTAGTGGTTTGTGAATTTGTTGGATTCACCCACCATCAGGTCTGCGATGATTCGCCCGGCAGTTTGAGCAGAGGGGACGCCCTCATTGTAGCCCCCGCCGTAATAGATATTATCGTGACCCTTCAACAATCCCACTGAGGGGGTACGGTGAACCGTGACGGCGGTGGTGCCTCCCCAGGCGTACTCGAATTTCAGCCCTTCGAGCTGTGGGAAGGTGGTGAATAGATCTTTCTTGATCTTTCGGGTGACGGTCTTTTCATTGCCAGAACTCAGACTGTCTTGCGCGTAGTACACCAGATCTGACCCACCGATGACGATGCGCCCATCCACGGCGGGTACACTGTAGTTGAAATTGACTCGAAAATCGGACAAGCCTTGCCTGTTCTTCCAGCCAATGGATTCCCATTGGGCTAGGCTGAGTGGTTCTGTAGCCACAATAAAAGTGCACATCGGGATGATTCTGTTTTTGAACAACCCTAATTTGTGACCATAAGCATTCAAACCCAGAACCAGGAGTGGCGCGCGGATCTCTCCCAGCTCGGTATCCACCAGGTGAACCTTACCGGGCGTGATACGAGTGACCACGGTCCGTTCTCTCACCTCTACATCCAGCTCTTCAACAACCCGCTTCATCTCACGTGCCAGTTTTGCCGGGTTGATGATCGCTCCGTGATGCGTTATCTGGCCGGCGACGGCGCGCGGTGTTTTTATCTCGGCTTCTAAATCCTCCCCTTGCAGAAGAGTGGATTTAAGCCCTATTGAATTGAGGTTCTTGTAGTACTTTTCGAGGCGCTTAACCTGATTTTCACTGAAAGCGAGGTTCAGCATGCCGTTCTCTTGGAAGTCACAATCAACGCCATGATCGGCGATCACCTGCTTGACCTGCTTCAAGCCATAAAAAGAGACGTCGATCCGGTCTTGGCGAAGCTGTGAGTCTTTAATGTCGTAATCGTGGAGCAGATCTGTCGCGGCAAGAAAACCGCCGTTCCGACCGCTGGCGCCATAGCCGCAGCATGCCCCTTCCAGCAGCACGATTTTCTTTTCAGGGAATTTTCGCTGAATATTATAGGCGGAGGATAACCCGGTATAACCGCCCCCGATGATGACGACATCGGCGGTATGACTCCCACGCAGGGGTTGATTGATTACCTGGTCCTCCAACCTGGCGGCCTTGAACCAGTAATTATCGATAGAGTATTCATAGAGATCAGGCGGCCTGAGATTCTTGTCCCGGTTATGTGAACGGGAAAAATAGTTCATCTTCTTACACTTTTTTGGTTACTGTCGCCTGTGTGATTATCCCTCGCTGTTCAAGTTCTTTAAAGAAGGGAACCGGGTCAAGGGCTGTTTCTGGAGGGTAGACTCCGGGATCCACACGTCCTTCCGCTAGCCAGACAGCTGCGATCGCCGGGGCTACACCGGTTGGCAAGGCCCCCTTACATGTAAGCGTTCCCATCCTGTAGATTATCTCTTCCCCATCTTTTGTCCCGTGTACCTCAGTGACAATTTCCTTTGTCCAGTCTGGTGGTTGGGACTTGGGAGGTGCAAGGAGATCGGTGATGGAATGGACATATCCCGACAACATCGAAACCATAAATTCCCGCGGCACAACGGACGTTCCATCGACTTCAACAGGTTCCCGTCCATCAAAACCGAATTCGATCAGGACGCGCACCTTCTCGACCATTTCCTTGGCCATTCCCCAGTAATTGATCTTGAAGAAACACTCCTTCACGCCTTTATCATTAAAGCTTACCGGCAATGTTGCGACTTCAGAGTGAAGCGAGAGATGCATGGGGAGTAGCCCAAGGGGTTGTGTAAACCAGTAGTCCTCGAATCCACTCAGCGGTGGTTTGGCGACGAACTCCCCATCTTCAAACACCACAGGTTCCACGATTAACTCGTCCACGATGGTGGGAACGGCGTAGGAAAAGCGCGGGTCATCTGGTGCTGGCGGCTTGATCCCATCGAAGATCTTGATGCTCTCAATGGTATCCAGCCGGTCGGCCGCGTAGCGTGTCTGAATGTTCGGCACCCCAGGGGCTGATCCCATACACAAGACAGCACTGACGCCAGCCGATTCGAAGCGGTCGTGCAACTCTAGCTGCTTACGGGTTGTGTAGAAGAGACCCCCCATGTCGGTATAAGGCACACCGGCCTTAAGACATGCTTCCATTGCCTGCAAGTTCGTGTAATAAACGGTGGCGTTCAAACAAGCATCCGCCCCATCAAGCGCTTTAACGAAGCCCTCATCGTCATGGATATCCACTTCCTGGACGCTGATTTTCGGGCTGTCCAGATAATCAGCAACAGTTTTCGCCGATTCAACATCGATATCGGCGATAACCACCTCGTCCACTCTGTCATCTTTCGCAAGGTCTTGAACTGAGATGCAACCCATTTTTCCGGCACCACCGAGTACGAAAATCCGCATTGTAAGCCTCCAGGAGGTAGAAATCGGGGATGTTTGCGGACAAACATCCCCGGTCTAAGAGATTTAATCAAGCCACTCCACTTGTTCTCCGATCTTGATTCCCCGTAGCTTCAGTTCATCGAAGAGGATCGAAGGATCGATGGCGGTCTCAGGGGGCACAACGCCACGAGCCTTCACATCCCCACGCACAATCATCTGAGCACCTATGCTGAGCGGGACAGCGATATTTTTATAGTAGGCTGCTTTTCCTCCCCACTCTGCCATTGGTGGGTGTTCGTTCCAAAGCTTAATCTTCAAGTCTTTACCGTCTTTCTTGCCAAACACTTCCACCACCAATCCGTAACCCCACACGGGTGTTTCCTTGGTCTTCGGGGATCTCAGCAGCAGTTGATGGATCATTTCTAGGGAATTGATCTCAATATCCTTATAAGTGAAAGGTTCTTCATCATATAGCCCCCATTCAAGCAGAGTTTTGGCAAGATTCATCGCTTGTGGCGGGAAACAACCGTGGACTGAAACCTTTTTTGCTCCCAGACTTTTTGGCATGGTCCTGGTTTCGGGATGAGGGATATAACAAACCTCTTGTGTGCCGATCTCCCCACCATAATCAATATATTTCAATCCCTCAAAGGGCCCTACCCAGTGGAATTCTCCGTTGTCGTAGTAGACCCTGCTTTCAGTCTTGGGATGGAACTCCCACAGGAAAGTGATCAGCAAACCCGGAGCCGGCGCCGGACAGCGGAAGGCGGCAAAGTTGATTTGGATCTCCTCCACCTCATCCATCTGATCGGCGGCCCTTCGGGCCATGGCGTTGGTGATCCCTGGAGTGGCGCCCACACCTGGGATGAAGATAATATCTTTCTCCTTGGCCGCTGCATCGTAGTCCCACTGGTCCTCCTCGGTGGAGACATCCAACCCGCTCACCCCTACTTCGACACACGCCTTTGTGACAGCCAGATCATATTTCCAGGGCAGGCCGTTGACCACAACATCATAGCCGGGAAAGAGTTTGAGCATCGAATCGTAATCCTCGGCATCGAAGAAAACGGTCTTCAAGCGTGGGTCGCCGATGGATTCGACAAGCTTATTCGCGGCTTCGAGGTTGTAGTCGGCAACCACAATCTCATCGAACTTGCTGTATTGCGCCAGGTCACGGGTAGTCTCCTTGCAAACTGCTCCGGCGCCTCCAAGAACTAGCGTTTTCATAGTAATCTCCTTGTCGTAGCATTAAAATTGAATTGTCCAGTCCTATTGATTCCATTAATGGCTTTAGGCCATCACACATGACAGGTTGGAATAGTTAAAGCCATTCTGTTTCTTCAAATACCTCAATACCCCGGATCTTCAGCTCATCAAAGAATATGACTGGATCGATGGCTAATTCTGGGGGCAGGACACCCCGTGCTTTAATATCTCCCCGGGCAATCATTTGAGCGCCAATGCTGAGCGGGACGGCTATATTCTTGTAATAGGCCGCTTTCCCACCCCACTCTGCCATTGGTGGGTGTTCGTTCCAAAGCTTAATCTTCAAGTCTTTACCGTCTTTCTTGCCAAACACTTCCAAGACCAATCCATACCCCCAGACCGGAGTTTCCTTGGTGCGGGGTGATCGAAGCAATAGTTCGAGCATCATATCGCAGGCATTGGTCTCGACACCCTTGTAAGTGAAGGGCTCCTCATCAAATAAACCCCATTCCAACATTGTTTTAGCAAGATTCATGGCCTGGGGAGGGAAACATCCGTGCACAGACACATTTTTGACGCCCAAGCTCTTGGGCATGGTTCGTGTTTCAGGATGAGGGATATAACAGACTTCCTGAACTCCGATTTCTCCCTTATAGTCCACCTTTTTTAATCCCTCAAAGGGCCCAACCATGTGCTTCTTTCCGTTTTTGACGTAGAACCTGGTTTCAGTTTTTGGATTGAATTCCCACAAAAATGTTACTAACAAGCCAGGAGCCGGTGCAGGGCAGCGGAAGGCGGCAAAGTTGATCTGGATCTCATCAACTTCATCCATTTGGTTTACGGCATGTTTGGCCATAGCATTGGTGATACCGGGTGTCGCACCCACGCCAGGGATATAGACCAGATCTTTCTCTTTGGCAGCAGCATCATAACTCCACTGGTCTTCTTCTGTGGCCACATCCAATCCGTTCACACCCGCCTCAACGCAGGCCTTGGTGACTGCCGGGTCATATTCACAGGGTAAACCACTGATCACTACATCATGGCCTGGGAATAATTTCAACATGGAGTCGTAATCATTTGCATCAAATTGGACAGCTTTTATCCTTGGGTCACCAATATCCTTGATGAGCTCGTTGGCAGCATCAAGGTTATATTCAGCAACCACAATTT
>CP070708.1:1284219-1309079 GCA_020350285.1 Anaerolineaceae bacterium | reverse complement strand
AAATCGTGCGGATGAAAATCAACGACCAATACACTTCCGAGTTTCTCCTTCACACATATGCCGCAGCGACTGTGAACGTTCCGGTTGTAATGGTCTCAGGCGATGCTGGCTTATGCGACGAGGTGACATCGTTTAATCCCCACATCCTAACCATCCCGGTCAAACATGGTGCTGGGAACTCTACCACCAGCATTCACCCGAACCTGGCTGTTGATCGGATCCGGGAGGGAGCACAAAAGGCGCTCGAGGGTGATCTTTCAAAATGCACGATCGATCTTCCCAAGCACTTTTCGACCACCATCACATTCCGGGATCACGCAAAGGCTTATCGTCTATCCTTCTTCCCGGGTGCCACTTTAGTAGAACCGCACACGATCGAGTTCAAAGCGGATGACTACTTTGAAATCTTGAGGTTACTCGCATTTCTTGTGTGATCCCCTCCTCCACAGCTCACGGACAATCTGTGGTCCATCCTCACATTGAACGCTAATTCATGCTTGAGAATATCCACCTCCTGTTCGCATGATTATTGTGTTATACTAGACTATTATTGTCCGAATTGTGATATTACCTGGGTAGACAGAATCATGAGAGATTATTCCAACATCGCCCGAAAAATCACGCGCACCCTCTTCGTTTCACAGAGCATCGTGACAGCAGGTTTGATAGCCATCGCCACGGTAAATGCTATCGCCGGTGCGGATCTCAGCGGGGTGCCAGCGTGGGCGGGCATCCCATCTACGGTAATCATCCTAGCAGCTGCAGTAGGAGCCTATGGTTGGGGTTTGCTTATAGAGCGTATCGGAAGGCGAAATAGCTTAGCGATAGGTTTGGTATTGGGTGCCGTCGGAGCCATCTTGGCCGGAGGCGCAATCGTGGGAGGATCATTCCTGGTATTTCTAGCCGGGTTAGCTTTAGTCGGATTCGCACAATCCGCCATGCAGCTGGGACGCTTCGCAGCTGCCGATGTTCACCCGGTAGAGACACGCGGACGGGCAATCGCCAGTGTCGTGTTTGGGGGGACCATCGGCGCGATTCTCGGACCTTTGCTCGTCGGTCCGATCGGGAAACTAGCCGCGGATTTTGGTCTGAATGAGCTGGTGGGTCCCTACGGCATTGGCTTGGTCTTCTTAAGCCTGGCAGCGTTAATCATCTTCTCCTGGTTAAGACCAGATCCGACCAAGATCGCCCGTGAACTTGCCCAATCTGAAGAGACATCTCGAAGTGCTGAACATGACCGAACGATCTATGAGAGTCTTCGTCAACCCGCCGTGGTTGTTGCCATCACCGCCATGGTTATGGGTCAAATGGTGATGGTCATGCTGATGGTCATCACAACTCTCTACATGAAGGGATTGGGTCACACACTGACGGATATCTCACTTGTCGTTTCAGCACACACCTTTGGGATGTTCGCTTTTTCGATCGTCTCCGGTCGACTGGTTGACAGAATCGGTCGCGAACCAGTGATCACCATGGGTTCGATATTCTTAATCCTCGCCAGTGTGGCAGCTGGATATTCCTCTGACGTCTTACCCTTAGCGGGGTCTCTCTTCCTGCTCGGTTTGGGATGGAACTTCTGCTACGTTGGAGGCTCCACTTTGTTATCAGATCAGCTTTCTACCGAGGAACAATCGAGAATGCAGGGCTTCAACGATTTGCTTGTCGGGTTGGCCTCTGCTCTCGGAAGTTTAGGCAGCGGGTTCGTCTTCGCGGCCGTTGGCTATCGCGTGATGGGTTTCGTAGGGGTGTTTTTCGCGTTAATCCCATTCACGATCGCCCTGTGGTTCATACAAAGACGGAGGCAAACCAGACCGATCGAAGTTTGAGCACCATCTACCCGGTCTTGTAAAAGGAGCAGCGGTGATTCAAGCGCTGCTCCTTTCCACATAGATCGTCACAAGTTATCACCAATTGCTGTTCAAAAGTATTTAATTTTACCCACAAGATAAGAAGTGCGGATGTTCCTCCATCCTATATAATGTCTTCATAGACCACCCTTGAGACCAGATTGAAAAGGAAAAACCCATGTACCTGTTCACCATCCTGCTCGCGATCATCGGCACATTGCTTTACCACATTTTCCAGAAGATTACACCAACGGATGTACACCCCATGATTGCGTTCATCGTGACCTATGCGACATCCACAGTACTAAGCATACTACTGATCCCTCTATTCCCCATGACAACGAGCTTCGCTGAAATGATCAAGAAAGTTAATTGGGTCAGTATTGCCTTAGGAATTGCGATTGTGGGGGTGGAAGTGGGTTACTTGCTAGCTTATCGTGCAGGCTGGCAAATCAGCCTGGCAGCGATCGTTTCGAATGTCGCCGTAGCGGTCATACTCGTCCCAGTCGGGCTCCTCCTGTTTCGGGAGAAAATAAGTATGGTGAATTATGTGGGTATCGTACTCTGTATGCTCGGCTTGGTAATGACCAATTGGAGAGGGTAGTGTATGCAACGGATCACATCGCCTCCCTGCGAGCTTAAAGCTCGCGGGGAGGTAGCATGCAGCCTGCAGCTTTGCGTTTGAAGGTTTCGGTTTGAAGTATGTGATCACATTCTCGAACGATTCAGGAGAAGAGGGACATGCGAGTAGATAAGTGTATACAGTGTATTGAGTTTCCCTGTCAGGATGTGATGCACGAGAACTACATCGTCCCTAACATCGATGTCGATCCGCTGGAGATATCTATTTTCCTGATCTCCGAAGCCGCACCACCTGATGCTAACGATTATTACTATGCGGCAGGTGACCCTCTCTTCCAACAAACCACGGTGCAAGCTTTCAACGATGCCGGTGCAGGTGTAGCTTCGATAAAGGAGGTCGTCGATCTGGGTGTGTACCTCACCACTGCGGTGAAATGTGGCAAGACCGGATACGGAATTAAAGCGGCAACCATCAAGGAGTGTTCACGGATTCTCCAGCAGGAGCTCAACCTTTTTCCGAACGTGAAAGTTCTCCTCCTGATGGGTGATGTCGCGATCAGATCGATCAACTACATCGCAAAATCTGTTGGAGAGGATAGAGTAATCCCCGCTGGTTCCACCTACAAGATCCGAGGGCTTGATTACTACTTCCGTAATATGAGAGCTTTCCCATCTTACCTTCAGGCAGGTCCAAGCTTCTTCATCGAAAAGAGCAAACGCAGGATGATCGCTGAGGATATCTCCGAGGCGTTGAATCTGTTGTAGTAATGAGGTTGCTGGAGTTTAAAATCAAGCTCCCACACGCCCGATATATGGCTATGCGCATTGGCGAAAAAAGGTCCCCAAGACCCGATTCTCAACCCAAAAAGAGTATTTAAATGCATCAGGGCAGGTTTTACCTGCCCTGATGCTGTAGGAGGTCAAAGTTCATTACCGACGGGATCAGATCTTGGTTTGATATGCCTCACATGCGCTAGGCATCACAGGCGCATACCGCTCAAGCAACTTCTCACCGACCGTTACCAGGGTAGCACCAACGCCATACAACACCCGCTCAAGGAAAGTCTGATCCACAGATTGGATCGACTTGAGATAGCGTGCAGCCTTAACATCATCCAAGATCTCATCTTCCCGCATGCGGTACATCCCCATGACATGAAACCTCTCAGGAACCATTGGACCTAACATTGTTTTCTCCTCAGAACCTATGATTTTACTTACCTACCACGATCCATTATCCAGAATACCAATAAAGACTACTTCAGAAAGGCCTCGATCGCCTCGGTCGTATCCTTGACGCGATCTTCATTGAGGCGGTAAAACTTGGCGCCGTCGCGACGACCCTCGATCAGGTATCCCGTCACACTGAGTTGACGTAGGTGACGTGATGCGGCCGATTGGCTGAGGTCGAGCTGGGTCATGATGTCCTTCGCGCCAAGTTCGTCCTCCTGGGTCAGGAGTTCCAAGATGTGCAGCCGGGTCTCGTCCGCAAGCGTGTTGAGACGCATGAGGAGTTCGGTGCGCTGAAGCGCTGGGGAGGCGATGGTCGCTCCCTTCGGGACGCGAGCGCCGAAAACCAGCCTAGCCGTTTTGTTGCTGAGATCAATCAAGAGGATAAATGGACCGATATGCGCAGAGGGGATAAAGATGATCCTCTCGACCTCTTCAAACTTTTGATCCCATCCATCGGGCAATTGATCTCGATCGATGATTTGGAGCATAGCCTCAGTTGTAGATTTCTCGTAGAAATCAAGCGTCTCAAAAGCAGCTATGGATTCCTGCAACATCGGTAGATTTCGCGCCCAATCTTTCTCCAGGTACACATCCCACATCTCACGTAAGTGAGAGAGAAGTGTGTCCTTCCTGGCTGGAGGATCGTTGAGCAACTGGAAGTCCAATTCGTACTCTTCCCGATTGAAAACCTTACCCTTGCCCTTCTGGGCCATGATGGATTCAACGATGGATAGGAATAGTTCACGATCGGCTAAGAGTTCTTCCTGCGATGGCACAGGGTCTTGTTCATCACTGCGATGCTTTTCCACCTTTTCGAGAAAGAGAGCTACCTCCCGATCGCGCATCTCAACAGGATCTAATGTCTCCAAGTAATCCATCCACGCTTCAAAGCTGGTCCATTGCTTCCCCTCGAGAAAGATGGGAACCGAACCACATACGAGGCTATTGGCAATTAGTTTCTCTGGTGATAGATCACTCACCGTTTGATGGACCCACTCACTAAAACCAGATAGATCCTCGCAGATGAGTTGTAAACTTGCCACAGTGTTATAGGCCGGTTCCAGCGAGAAGGTGATCGTAGCTATCTTGGGCGGTGCGATAAATTCTAGATCTGCCATTGTAAACTCCTCTTCCTATTCATAATTCCCGTTTATTTGCATTACCCGTTTATTTGGGTTTCGCGGTTACAGTATACAACGAATAACGGATCATGTCAAGACCCAATTTTCGTGTTACCCGGTAGTGCGGGTAAAGCCCGCCGTTTGTCCCTGGATGTCCCCATTCTTGGGCGTTCTTAGGGCTGCCGTCATCCCCACTTCTGATCGGTGAAGTAAGGATTCATGGGGGTTTTGGATCCAGATTCGTAATCGGGATAGTCTTCCTCATGTGATGTGACATCCCTCCCATTGATGAGATGCTCCCCTTGCCTTAGAATACATACCGACCGGTCGGTATTATAGAAATGGGGATTCGGATGGATAAACAGCGACAACGATCAGAAGAGACCCGATCTCGTTTATTAGAGGCGGCAGAACGTTCCTTCGCTCAACAGGGATTCGATGGGACCGGAGTGGCGAAGATCTGCCAGGCCGCCGGTGTGACGAAAGGCGCCTTCTACCATCATTTCTCCAGTAAAGAGGATGTCTTCATGGAGCTATTCCGTCGATGGTTGGAACGGCTAGAAATCCAAATGGCGAAGCTCCGCGAGAATTCCGCGAGTGTCCCTGAAGAACTCCTTTCGATGACGAGCCTCATGCAAGAGGTGCTTCAAGCCACCGAAGGACAGTTCCCTATCTACCTTGAGTTCTGGACCCGTGCGATGCGCGATCCAGCGATCAGGCAAGAGTTAATCTCCCCTTTTTACCGTTATAGGGATCTCTTCTCTGAGATGGTTTTGAAGGGGGTCTCCGAAGGCACCATGAAAGAAGTCCATCCCGAGACAACCGCAAGGTTAATCCTCGCGGTAGCTTTGGGGTTGTTGATCCAAGGACTGCTCGAACCCCAGGAAGCCGAATGGGACCAAGTTACGCAGGAAAGTATGCAGATCCTGCTCGATGGTCTAATGAAAAGGTGAAAGGATGAAAATCTTATTAACGGGCGCGTTTGGCAATATCGGAACCAGCACATTGGAAGAACTCATCAAACGCGGTCATCACGTCACGTGCTTTGATATCAAGACAAAGGCAAATGAAAATGTCGCTCAAAACCTCAATGGAAAGGCGGAGATCTTATGGGGCGACCTGCGAGTCCGTAGAGACGTTGCCGCAGCGGTAAGGGACCAGGACGCAGTGGTTCATCTAGCCTTTGTCATTCCACGACTTTCAGCCACTGGCATCAGCAGCGAGGACGATCCACAATGGGCAAAGGATATTAATGTGGGTGGGACATGTAACTTGATCGAGGGGATAAAGGCTCAACCTCATCCACCCAAAATCCTCTTTTCGTCATCTTTGCATGTATACGGGAAAACACAACATCTACCTCCACCTCGCAACATTAATGACATACCACAACCCATTGAGCACTACGCGAAACACAAGGTCGAATGTGAAGAACTGATAAAAGACTCCGGTTTGGATTGGACGATCTTTCGCCTGGGAGCCTCCCTCCCGATGCGGTTGGTTCTCGATCCAGCGATGTTTGAGGTGCCCTTGGATAACCGCATTGAATTTATCCACAGAAAAGATGTCGCATTGGCTATCGCCAACGCGCTGGAGTGTGAGCAGGTTTGGGGGAGAACTTGGTTGATAGGAGGGGGGTCAAACTGTCAACTCTTTCAGCGTGAACTCGTTGCAAGCGTTCTGGATGCGATTGGTATCGGTATGCTTCCGGAGGAGGCTTTTCCAAATGAGCCCTACCCCACCGATTGGTTGGACACAATAGAAAGCCAAGAAATTCTTGAATTTCAGCAGCGTACGCTTCAGGATTACCTTCAAGAATTGAGAGTGAAGATAGGCTTCAGACGTCATCTGATCCGATTCTTCCGCCCGATCATACGCGCCTGGCTTCTCAGCAAATCCCCCGTTTGGGGAAGCAGAAACGCGTGATGACACCCACGATTGATTGAGGATCTTTCTCAGAGCCCTGTGCGGTCTAAGAATGGGAGACTTATGTAACGAAACTCTACCATGAACCCAATTTCATCATCGAAAGTATGTTGTATAGAAGGTATCTAAGTACGGAGAACTTCGATGAAAGAGACCATACAGATTTATGTCAGGTCTTTCTCCATGGCAGACAACCTCGATGCGTTAATCTATGGCGCCAGACACACTGTCTGCGCTCCAGAATTACTTCAGGGTGAGGCAGCGAATTTCAAAGGTCGAGCTCTTGAACCCGAGAGTGCCGCCTTATTGAATGACCTTGCGGTTCATATAAATCAAAAGAAGATCGAGATCCGAATCATTGATACCGGACGACTCCGCGGACGATTAGCGGCATTGAGGAACGGCGTTCGGAAGACGCCTGCGGTAATTCTTAATGGCAAAGTGCACGTCGGATTGGCGAATTCTAGGACGATAGTTAAGAACCTGGTCACTGAAGACAATCCACGTAATAGGTGATCTCATCTCCACCCCATCTCCATTCTCCTCTTCCTTCTCAAGTAACATTTCATCGCTTTTCCAGAAGACATCTGTCTAGCCTCAATTCAATGTGAGCTCACAATGTGATGCATTTCAACGTAGGCCATGCTATCATTCCAAACCGATTGGACGTAACACGGCGTGAGATCAGGTGAGTAGACAAAGACGATGAAATCTATTGAGGAAGGCCTTCTCCCTCCTGTCATAATCCGAGGACAGCCTGAACCCCTAATGAGGCTCTCAGAGCGGATGGAACACTACAACATCCCCGGGGTCAGCATCGCTGTGATAAACAACGGTGAACTCGAGGGAGTTCTGAGCGAAGGACTTCGTCGTGCCGGAGGCGACAGTCCAATCAAACCAGACACCCTCTTTCAAGCGGCCTCGATCAGCAAACCTGTTACGGCAATGGCCGCGTTGCGCCTAGTTGAGGATGGGAAACTCGAACTTGATCAAGATGTGAACGAGGTGCTCCAATCGTGGAAGATCCCGGAGAGTGTTCTCACATTCGATGAGAGAGTCACCCTACGGCGACTTTTGAGTCACACTGCGGGAATGACCGTCCATGGTTTCAACGGGTATCCAATCGGTGAGGGGATCCCTACGCTGCTTGAAATCCTTGATAGCAAACCACCGGCGAACTCAGAGCCGATCCGTGTGGAACTGGTACCTGGAAGCAGATACGAATATTCAGGGGGTGGCTATGTTGTGGTCCAACAGTTACTCAATGACATCACTTCCATGGATTTTCAGAATTTAATGGCGGAACTGGTGTTCGGCCCCCTCAGTATGCAGAACAGCACATTCCTCCAACCCCTTCCAAATGAAGAGTCCTCCCGCGCCGCCGAGGGGCATAGCCTCAGTGGCGAGCCGATTATCGGGGGCTGGTATGTCTATCCTGAACTGGCGGCAGCGGGTCTTTGGTCGACCCCATCAGACCTGGCATGCTTCCTGATTGAGGTGATGAAATCCATGAAAGGCCAATCGAACGTGATCCTTTCTCCCACCATGATCCAAGAAATGTTACAAGCCCAAGGCGGTGATGGAACATGGGGATTCGGAATGGGTTTCCTGCGTGCTGGAGAAGGAAGCGCCTTGCAGATCATCATTGGAGGGTCAAATCAAGGCTACCGCAGCAAGATGGTAGCCTTCCCTGAAACCGGTCAGGGAGCGGTGGTAATGGCGAACGGTGAAGCCGGAGAGGAGCTGAATAACGAGGTTCTTCGAGGCATCGCTAAGGCATACGGATGGCCTGCCATGGGACCGATCGAAAAAACCTTGATCGATGTCGATCCCCAAATCCTTGATCAATTCGTGGGTGATTACATTCTCCCGGACTATCCTGATTTCCCCATTAACATCCGAGCTGAGAAAAATAAACTGATTCTAAACACCAAGGCTGACGGCGAGACACGCGAGCTTCATCCTGAGTCCGATACGCGCTTCTTTTCAACCGTAAGCACACGGGAATACACCTTCATTCGAGACGATCAAGGGATTGTGGTCGCGTTGGAGACCTCAGGCGGAGGCGGACAGACTATCATCGTGCAGAAGGTGAAATAGATCTTCACTTCCCCCACATCGATACAACGGATCCAAGTTAAGGCTCTCCCTACCTTTTCCGAAGAGACGCAATTCCTCTCACTGCTCAGCTAACCACATTCACCCACCTACAGCTAACGCAAACGCTCGCAGGAAGCGTTCATCGTGTCGATCCTCGGGTGAGAATTTCATCCTCAACCGATAATTACGCTTCATCTTTCGACCTAGTGAGGTGTTCCAACGATCAACATATTGGGATAGGGTGACTCGCGAGGTGTCACCTAACACGACCGCTTCTGCGGCCACCTCCGCCGCCAATCGTCCTGCTGTCATGGCGTTGATGATCCCCCCACCCGTAAGCGGATCTACCTGACGTGCGGCATCTCCAACCACCATCAATCCGTTCATCACGATATGATCTGGGGAGATCCCGACCGGCACATTTCCGGTCACCAGGGTCACTGGAGATCCCTTTTCGAGGCGCGGTTCTGATTCGATGAATCGCTCAAGGAGAACCACTACATCGTCACACTGCTGGTAAATCTCCTGAGATCCTTCTCCAATCCTTTCCCCACTCCAGATGTCCGCCTGTACACCAAGGCCCACATTCGCCACCCCATCCCCCTTTGGAAATATCCAGGCATAACCACCGGGAGCGATGCTGTGCCCGATAAGGTAGGATGTACAGGTTGGGTCGATGTCGACACCAGCGAGGAGGTACTGCGCACAAACCATGGTGTCTTCTAGGGATAGTTGAAGATCCAATCCTGCCCATCTCCCCACTTGTGACTCGACCCCATCTGCAGCGATGACGATCTGAGATCGGATTTCGACTTCCTTTTGACCACCGAGGGACTTGTCCATAATCCGAACTCCGTGAACATGGTTGTCTTCGATGATCAAACCCACCGCCGGCGTTTTAACACGGATTTGGGCTCCAGCGATCGCTGCGCCTTCGGCCAGAACGCGGTCGAAGACCCGACGCTCGAGGATATACCCCCATCCACCGCTACCGGTAGTCGTGATTCTGTCGTCCCCAACGATGACCGTGATCTCGGCTTTGTCGACCTCAGCTGCGATCCAATGCTTGTCCGGCTCGATAAAGGCGATGAGCGGCTCATGTGGAACACCCTCGGCGCATCGCACAGGGGAACCGATCTCCTGACGTTTTTCGAGCAACAACACCGAGAGGCCGTTCTCCGCTGCGTCTTTGGCGGCAATGGACCCACCCGGACCGGCCCCCACGACGATCACATCATAACCACTTTGGACAGGTTCCCTGATTTCAGGTCGTTCTTCTCCCTCCAGGCGAAGTGCTCCCACAGGACAGGCAGGGAGACAATCTCCACATTCGATACATCCATCATCGACCCTTAATTGCGTCTCCTCGAGTGTGAGCGCCTCAACCGGGCAAACACTGACACATCCCCCGCAGTATGTACATCGTTGAGAATCAACTCTGATCATTCACACCTCCTCCATGATGCCCACGATGGTTCCAAAGCTAGATATTTGTTCCACATGGTGGCTCATGAGGCATAACTCAAAGCATAATCTAAATTACGCTGAGGTCAATTGAGGGTACCCACCTTCATAAATTCGTTTTGTGGGGTCAACTTATGATCAAGAATTGAGGATCTCCTCCCAAAAGTGTGGATGATAAATATGATGCTATGATGAGTAGCAATAAGCCCGAAATGCATCTACCTGTTCTTCAGGGTGTATTCTTCCAGGTCATGCATACCATTGAGGCTGCTGCTCATCGTATTTCCTGAAGTGAAACTGTTTTGGAACGACGACTCGTAGCGACGCCCTTGTAGGGCGTCGTTGAGGATCTGGACGCCCCATCGGGGCGTCCTTACGATTAATCTGAGGATGCTTATCTGAAGAAGATCAACTTATGTCCACTATCCACAGAATTTGGAGTAGGGCTAGAATTGAAAATTAGGGCTCGGAGGGGCATTCTAAGCGTAAAATAGGTTTACACTGCATCAATGTATACAATTGACAATAAAAACGCTCTAGGGCGCTCTCATGCGCTCCAGAGCGATATTAGGCTACTCTTTTCTTTTTAATTGCCCAAAAAGCCACGGAAATTAGTTGAAAAAAGGGATTTTTTCTTGTTCTTAGGCGATTTTTTATAGATTTTTCAAGGAACCTTCGACCGCACCGTGAATTCACATCTCTGTTTGCGACCGTTCTTCCCTGACCCTCTCGAGTGCCTTTAAGGCCTCAGCCATCTCAGACTGCATCGCCTCGATGATCTTCGGGTCAGGATATTGACCTAGCTTCTCAGCGATCTCCGCGAACTTCGCAGCGGCTAATTCCAATTCTGCCAGCGTCTTTAACTGTAATTCTGTGTCCCGCAGTCGCTTCTCGAGCTCGATCCGCTTCGCTTCGGCCTCGGCTAGTTTCTCACGCTCGATCCGGTACCGCTCATATTCCCGATCAATAGCTTGAGCAATCACGTGGGCTTTCGTCTCCCCCTGCGCTTCGGCCAGCTCGCTCAACTGCTCATCCGTCTTCTTTGTGACTCGTGTTGAAATTAATTTCTTTGGGGACATAATGTCCTCCTTGATATGTCTCGTACATCAAATTGACATACATATTGTATATCCTTCTGATGTACGCGCAAATAGTACACTCAGCACAAACATTATCCGCTCCTTAGGTTAAGTCCAAATTCTCGATTACGCTCATACTTCAAAGAGAGCATTTTGGAGTGCTCAAGCTCTGCTTGCGCCTCCTTCGGCAAGCTTCCTTCGGCAAGATCAGGACAGGCAGGACATAGCAGAAGCAGAGCTTCTGGACTCCAAAACTCTTCCAAGTGATGTATTTACGTGAATTTGGGAATGGTGGGAAAAAAATTGTAAGGGCGGGGTAACCCCGCCCCTACACAACAGACAACGATCCCCCAAATACTTAGGGTCAATTCCAATTAATAAACGCTACTCCACCGTCACGCTTTTCGCAAGATTGCGTGGTTGGTCTACATCGGCGCCGCGTATAACAGCGATGTGGTATGCCAACAACTGTAGAGGAAT
Source organism: Anaerolineaceae bacterium (assembly GCA_020350285.1). Lineage (GTDB taxonomy): Bacteria > Chloroflexota > Anaerolineae > Anaerolineales > E44-bin32 > DUEZ01. Next base: position 1,297,244 of record CP070708.1, on the reverse strand, counting down.
GGTCGTCGTCACAGGGCTCAGCAACCACGGAGTTTCAGGCACCCAGAGTATGTGATCCGCGAGTGATGGGATTAGCTCGTCTCCGTCGGTCGCGAGTGCAACGACGATCCCTCCCCGAGCCTTGGTCTGCTCAATCTGGGCGAGCATCTTCTCATACCAAGGATCTCGCGGGCAGATTGCGATCACAGGCATCTCCTCGTCAATCAGTGCAATAGGACCATGTTTCATCTCACCAGCGGGATAAGCTTCAGCGTGAATATAGGAGATTTCTTTCAGCTTCAATGCGCCTTCATAGGCGATGGGCATATTGATCCCTCTTCCGAGGTAGAGGCAGTGAGCAGTATCCTTCAATGCCCAGGCGATCTTCTCAACCTGATCCGCTCGATCCAAACATTGTCCCACCAGATCTGGCACCAACCGTAGGTCTAGGGCTAGTTCTCGCCTTCGTTCGGCGGTCAAGGATCCCCTTAGGTCGCCGAGTAAAATGGCCAACATATAGAGATCGATCAAGGGCGCGGTGAACGCCTTGCTCGATGCGACACTGATCTCCGGACCGGCGTGCATACTGATGTACCCGTCCGCGATACGCATCGCCTGTGATCCGATTACGTTCACGATGCTCCAGAGCGTGGCTCCGCGATTTCGGGCCTCGTTCATCGCGGCTAAAGTATCTGCGGTCTCCCCGGATTGGCTGATGGCCAATACGACCGTGCGTTCGTTCACCAATGGCTCTCGATAGCGAAACTCTGAAGCGATATCCACCTCCACTGGGAGGCGCGCGATGCGTTCGATGAGGATCTTCCCAACCATGGCCGCGTGAGCAGCTGTACCGCATGCAGTGATCACCATCCGCTCGATACGAGTGGCAAAATCTTGGGTGAGATTGAGATCAGGGAGACGGATCTCCCCAGTTTCAAAATCCACCCGTCCACCGATCGTATCCGTACATGAGCGGACCTGCTCTGAGATCTCCTTCAGCATGAAGTGCTTATACTCCCCCTTCTCGGCTGAGACTGGATCCCAGGGAACTGATTGCACGTCCAGATTTACATGTTCCCCTTCCATAGATTTCACTTCGAAACCACTTTTGGTGACGGTGGCGATTTGCCCCGATTCGAGGAAGGCCATCCGACGTGTGTGCTCGAGGATAGCGGGGATATCGGAGGCGATGAACATCTCCCCCTCCCCCAACCCTACGACCACACCGCCTGCGTTTCCAACGCGTGCAGCGACGATTTTGTCCGGTTCATGCAAGCTGAGTAGCACAATACCGTGAGCGCCTTCTAAATGGGCTATGGCATTGCGAGCCGCTTCTGCCAGGTTATCCCCCGTCGCGAGGAAACGCTCCACCAAATGTACAATGATCTCCGTGTCGGTGTCTGAATTAAAACGTACCCCCTCAGCCTCCATCTCTTCCCTCAAATGGAGGAAGTTCTCCACGATCCCATTATGGACGATCACAACCTCACCTGAAGCGCCGAGGTGCGGATGGGCATTACGAGCGCTGGGCTCACCATGAGTCGCCCAGCGCGTGTGCCCGATACCAATTTGTCCCTGGACCGGATCTTGAATAAGTAGATCACCAAGTCGCTCCAACTTCCCCGCATCACGACGGACCTCGATTACGCCATCTTGAATGATGGCCAGCCCGGACGAATCGTAACCACGATACTCCAGACGTCTAAGTCCGTCATAAATGATCGATGTCGCGTCTCGGTCACCGACGTAACCGACGATACCACACATGGAATCCCTCCCAAATTAATACGTTGTGAGATGATTGCCACTCCCTGCAGTTTTGTCCATGCTGTTACCAACCTGGCATTACCTGTAGGGTTTCATTTTGAGGGGAAGTTACGGGCTGTGACATACCCGGAGGGCATCCGCTGATCTCTCGATTTTCCCGGTGTGACGGTTGGGAGCCGTCAACCCGATCCGGTTTGCCCCACTTCGCAGTAGGGAACCCTCGTCCTCGTCACCCCGATGATCTCGGGGCCTTGCGCTGATCCTCCCCAATGCCTCTTATGATAGTTACCCGGTTCACCTCCGACTTGATAGGATAAGACAATTATATTCCATGATCAGACGAATTTGATCGTTTCTGTTGTCGCCTGACTCAGATCAGCATACTCACCTCGCCTCGTTTCAGGCAACATCCCTGCCAAGACATACATCGCTTCATCGGTCATCTTTCGTAATTCATCACGCTTTGGCCGCTTAGAGACCCCATGAAACTTGAACGGTCTTCCCAGCTGAACCACGGCTCCAGCCTGGCGCCACCGTACAGGATTGATGGAGGGGAATCCTTTTGTTCCTTCGACAGCCACTGGGATGACCGGTGCATCGCCTCGAGAAGCCAGATATGCAACCCCTACCTTACCTCGTTTAAGGCAAGGGCCGCGCGTCCCCTCCGGCGCGACCAAGATGACCTCACCCGCTGATAGCACCTCAAGCGCCATTCTGAGAGCACGGCGATCCACCTCACCTCGACGGACCGGGATCACGTGCCAAATCCGTGGAAAGATCCCCCAAACTGGGTATCGATAGACCTCAATCTTTGCCATGGGAACGATATTCCGCGGCACAACCCCCAACACGACAATCGGATCGATAAACGCGATATGATTGATCATCAGAATCGCCGGTCCATCTTGAGGAAAATATTCCAAACCCTCTACACGATCAAATTTCGCAAGTATACGAAAACCGATATTTTCGAGTAACCCACGGAGAAACCATCGTCGGCGTTCATAGCGTTCGTGATCGTAGGTCCAGGTTTTCTTCCCCCCGACGCCTCGCTCAGCGAGCGCGCTCATAGCTCGTCCCTCCAATCGTATCTTCTCCTGGGGAAAAATATATTCGAATCCCCATTCCTCCCACTATCAGTCCCACCTAGCCATAGACGCCGCGATACTCTTTGGGCATTAAATCGGCGATGGCTTTCATGATCATGTCCGTATTGGCTCGGAGATTCTGCCTTCGGTCCGCTGCGCGCGTGTTTACAGGCGGCAGTTTCAGTGGTCGCCCAACCAACATCTCTAGCTTCGCCCTCGCGCCTTGTCTCAATGCTGCGAATATATCTTCCGTGCCGATCATCCCCATAGGTACAACTGGCACCTCAGCTTTTGCAACTACATACGCTGCGCCATGGTGAGCTTGTTGCATGCCAGGGGTATAAGAACGTGTGCCTTCAGGAGCGATATATACCGGAAGACCACTCTTTAACCGGTTGATCATCGCATGGAGCAATGTCCGGTCGACCTGACCTCGGTGAACAGGAATACCCCCATAACAACGCATCAAGATGTTCTGACCTGGGCGGTCGAGAATATCTACGGCCCCTGCGGCTTCAAGGTCTTGCGGCCAAAATGCAAGTACGAATGCTGGATCGTATAAAGAAACATGATTGCCGGTAACCAGGTAGCCCCCCTCACTGGGGATATGCTCAAAACCATGTAGCTCGACACGGCTCAAGATGTGAAACAAAAAGCGAAAAAATGGTTTAGCTATTCGACGGAAGATGCGATTACGAAGAGGGACCTGCACTTCAGATGCCACAAGCTCATGCTCCGATACAATTGTAACCGCTTATTTTGACAGGAGGTAGTTATTCTGAATGACGGTCAGGCTTGAGCTAATGCGATCACACGCTCGAAAACTTGATCGGCATTGAGGGAGGTTGTATCAAGGACGATCGCATCGGGGGCCGCACGCAGTGGGGCCAAATCCCGGGTCGAATCTAATTCATCTCGCATCCGTAGTGAATCCAGGATCTCCTCTAGGGATTCTTCTTCTCCCATCTCTTGACTCTCTAGATAGCGCCGTTGGGCACGCTCCTCTGTTGATGCATCGAGGTAAATCTTTAGGTCGGCTTCCGGGAGAACGACCGTCCCGATATCCCGACCGACCATCACAACATCCCCTCTGAGACCGATTTCACGTTGCCGTTGCGTCATCGCCTGACGGACCCCCATGTACATCGATACTTGAGAGACATGGGCATCAACTTCCGGTGATCGGATAGCCCAAGTGACATCTTCTCCACCCATGAGGACATCATACTTTCGATCATCTTGGACGGTTGGGGGTCGGACGTCAATGGGAAGACAGCGAGCGATCTCTGTGACCGCCTCCTCATCATCAATGGGCACCTCGTGCCAAAGGGCCGCTAAAGTCACAGCCCGGTACATCACACCGGTATCGAAATAAAGAATGCCAAGTTCATCTGCCAGCCGCTGCGCGAGAGTCGATTTTCCAGCTGCCGCAGGGCCATCAATTGCGATCATCCTCACTGGAGACATACCTTGATCAATTCCTTTATGGTGCGTCAAACTCGGAGGATCCTATCTCCCCTAAGCTCGCGATGTCCGCCCGAATTAGGAGGACCCACGTTTCATCAACGATGGGCGCCGTTCGTTGGATCCACCATGTGATTGGATCTGGTGGCAGGAACCCCTCCCAGCCCCAACGCTCTTGGATGTTCAACCCTTGTCCCGTATATTCCGCAAGCAGCGGTGGTAATCCCTCCTCTTCACTTGCGATCACAACTGGGGCAGCAACCTCTCCCATTTCGAGGCTCTTACCGATTTTGGGAAAGTCACGTAAAGCCCAAGCCATTGCAGGTGGGATCTCACCGTGAACACTCACCTCGAGTGTGTCTGGACGTCTCATATAGGATTGCGACATCGCCTCCAGCGTCTCTACCATCAACCGCATGCTGTAGGTGCTGACTTTTGGTCGCCACAACTCTTGAGCGTGTGAGATTGTTGGAGCGAAATTCAACCGCCATAGTGCTGAGATATTCAGAATGATGAGAACCAAACAACCTGCGATTCCTAAACTGTCGCGAGGGATCGACCAATTCCACCCAAGACCAAAAACGATCAAGACCGCGCCCCCCAGGAGAAGAACACCTATGGCCAGCCATAATCTCAGATTACGGTTCATCTCATCAAATGCAGGTCCGAGCCCGGAACTGAAGGCAGCGATCTGAAAGTAGAAGAAAGCGAAGAGGACCAGCAGTAAGAACGTCAGCCCAAGGAACTCCTGCCAATCTACTCGCTGGGTGATTTGATCAGCAAGTTTTACAATGAATTGTGCAGCGAGAGGGCTCAGAGGGATGATTACCCAAACAAGGTCCGCCCCTCCACGAGAAGGATAGATCAGCATCCCAATCAATCCACCAATCACCCAAGAGGATGTGACCAATCTAAACTCGTCTTTTTGGGTCCAGGCCAGGACCAATCCAACCAAACCAAGAATCAGCACCAGCGGTTCATAAAGGGGCAGCATCGCCAAGGCGGTCAACGCGGGGATCTCAACCGGACCACCCCAACCTGATAACCAGGAGCCGACGGCTTCAGCCAGACCGGAGATATTTGTGATCGAGAATCCAAAACCAGCTGCAAAAAAGACCATCGATCCAAGTGCGAACATAAGGATCGATCGAAATTCTTTCCAAGCATCCGGGAAGTCATTCATCCCGCTTCGGTACCGAAAGATGAGCAGTATTAGACCACCACACACCAGAGAGAATAACCCATGATAGACGAAAGGACCGGACGCTAATGCAAGGCCGAAGGCAATACCCGCCCATTTAGTCCATGGGGACGCCAACTCACCCTTCTCCACCATCAGCAGCAAGGACAACCCAAACACAAATCCTGCCAGCGACAGGGAATCCCCTCCGGCGGTCCGAGAGGTTGTCACCAGAGACGGTGATATAGCAAACAGAAACGCCAGTACGAGCGCCACCGAAGAACCCAATCGCTTACGAAGGAGAAGTGGAGCCATGACCAGCGCGATCCCTGCTATCGCCGGGATTATCCGGGCAGAGACTTCAGAGCTACCGAACATCGAGAAAATCGGGGCTGTAAAAATGAGATACACAGGGCTAAGTGGGGTTGTTCTCTCACCATCATTCCAAAAATCGGAGCTGTAATTCGTGAAACTCGCAGCAGAAAGTGCATACTCGGATTCAGAATCCGTCAGTGGGGTGACTCCTAAATTCGATAATCGCAAAGCAGCCGCAATCACAAAGATCACGATATAGATAAGCATCTCGACTGTGATATGAGCTTTGCCTTCCTTCATGGTCTCCCCTCGCCACGCATCCCGAAAATTTCCACCTCAGAATTTTCGTAAATTAAATCCATAAAAACCCTAAACTTCTCGGTATCAATCGAATTGTAGGTTGACCATTCTAAAGGTCCTACAAATACATAATCGATTTGGTAGAGGTTGATGATTGCTTGCGCCTCCATCTATTCGCGGGTTTGATAGAGTTGCTGCATATCGTCTATACGCATTCCTTGCTCTGCTGAGCCACCACGCCACTGGCTTTCATGGCCGGGCCAACCGATGACAGTATCAAGATGTGTGTGGGTTGAGATACGAGAATAATACTTATAACTTGCTGGACCAATGATGGCTTCGGCGATGATCCCACCATCCAAGTGATCATTTATCCACTGCATCGCAGCATAATCGGAAGGTTGATACAAAGCCAGGTAAGCGCTTCCATCCAATGTGCGTCCATCCGCTGGGTTAAACCCATTCGTCTTCGACCAGGTCGTCATGAGGGGATAGAAAAGCCCCATCAAGAGGGGTACGATCACGAGTGCCTGTAACACACCTCTCCAGGAAAAACTCCTCGGCCATAATTCACCTGTTGCATAAGCCGCTGCCAACCCCAAAAGGATCCAAGCCGCAAAGTAAAACTTGAAGATGGTGTTCATACGGGTGCCGAATTGGTCCTTCAAGTAAAGAAATTCCGGGCCGAGGACGAGTAGTGCACCAATAATGACCATCATAAGGACAAAGGGCCAGTTTCCCTCAATATCTGTATCTGATTTTTTCGCATCGCGGATCCGTCTAAATAAGAGCAGTCCGCTGGCGGCGATCGTAGCGCCCAATGCAAGTGCGGTCCAGGAAGTTGTCAACCTCCGCTCGATAACGGCTCTGATCAAGGACTGAGTATCGACAGCACCCATATGGGAGAGCATACCCTCCCAGGTCATCGGGTCAGTCCCTTGAAGCAGAAAGGCGATCACGGCACCTAAGGCCAAACTGACCAGTAACAAGATCACTGGCAGACCAATGCTGATGAGAACCATCCAACGGATTTCAGGCCTCTGCCAATTACGCCTAACCCTGATCGCGAGCCACACCAGAATCGGGATGAACGCGGTGGAGAACATAACCAAGAAATGCGGCAGTCGGGTGGGAAAGATCACATTGGGTAGGATACCCCCGGCTTGTCTTGGACCAAATCCTGGGAACCAAGGCAAGTATAGGATTACACTCGCAATCGTAATGCCAAGTGTGGTCCACACTGCTCGTTTCAGATTTGCGGTTAATTTCTCCTCACGAGCTGACCACAAGATCACCGCTAAAAGAATGGTGAAGTAGATAGGGAAATCCCACGTATTCAGGAAGATCAATCCTCCGAACAACCAGGCACCGAGCCAGAACTCACCCATGGAGAGTGCTGATGGCAGATTGCCCGTGAGCAACAGGAACAGAACGACCAGCAACCCGAGCAAGACGAGACCAATCAGTGTGGCTTTCAGCATTGCGACAAATATTTCTGCAGACTCCAACCCTTCTGCGGCGGCAGAATATACACTCATTCCTACAAAGATGATCAAGACTACGAGAAGTGCGATGATCGCATTCTTGGCGATGTGTCTCGGCAACTCGAGTTCACCGAGACGCATCTCACTCCGTACACCTGTCTTGTAAAGTTGAAGCGCAAATCCAATAACGAGAAGCACAAAAGGCAATGCCAAAACATGCGGGTGGTTATCTGCTAGCAGGAAGGAGAAGAACGGAAACTCATCGATCACCTCGATCGAAGACCCAGCCAGGTTAACATCATGGACCACACGCGAGGCTCGCCACCACCACCAATTTCGTGCAGGGATCGAACCCACCTCAGCGAGAGGCGGGTTAATGAGATTCTCGAGATTTAACCAGCTCCAGAATGATGAGGTGAAATTCCCGCTCGCATCTTGACCCCAAAAGATATGCCGTGTGTGAAGGAATTCCAAGAAACCCTCGATATTACCACTGACGATCACAAAGAGTGGCCCCAGAAAAGCTGCTGCGATACGAGGACGCTCACCACGGCGGGTCAGCAGGTTGTAAAGCAATGTGTAAGTTCCCAGGATGCTAAGCGCGAACCACATGCTGTTCGTCAGGTTGAACGCCACGCTAGCTGCCACGCCCGTTAACCGGGTTAGCAATCCCATCTGGATGTAGCCGAAATAATAATACGAGATCGCATAACCCGAGAGCCAAGGGTCTCGCGGCGGGAAGGTGTCAGAGCTTAGGATGGCGTTGAGAAATGCCAGTTCCATTGGTTGTTCAGTGTGATTGATCTTAGGATCGTTCGCGCGCACGAAGGACCAAAAAACAAAAGCTATAAGGAACAGAAGCTCCATGACGAGAATCGTGCGCCATTCTGATCGTAACCAACGACCGATCTCTCGCCATCGTTTTGAACCCATCCATATACCCACACAAGCGAGGATCACTACTGCCCCAACCGCTCCACCTAAAGTGTTGCGGAGGAATCCTAAAGACGCACCAATCCACAACAGATAACTGGCAGCCATGATGCCTAACGCTCGGCTAAAGCCGTACCCTCGATCGGATAATTGACCAAACAACCGCCACGCGATGGGCAAAGCGATCAATCCCAGGACGCTGGTTGCTACCCACCAAGCCAATACTGATCCGATCATCGGCTTACCTCGTAGATCGTGGTCTCCCCCTCACGGTAAACTTCATGCAGTATGCCTGATCCGACCATGATGTCGAATTTCTCCAGACCATATGTGGGGCATCGCAGTGAGGCATCATCACTATCAGGATCCATCGGCTCACACTCGGAGGCTGCTACATCGGGAGTTGGCATCCCCCACGGCCAACCACGGAGATCGCACGTCACACTTGTGCCATCTCCAATTGGAGTACATGGTTGGACCTCTTCATAGAAGATATGCTCCAATTGACCGAGGACGACGTACTGAACATTGTAGCGCTCAAGAAATGCCCACGCGTCCTCCACCGAACGACTGAGATAAAAGTCCAGGATATCCCTTGCCCGTTCTTCGACCATCCCTGGTGTTCCCGTAACGCGTTGCTGACGCTGATGGTGGTTCCACCCCAACACCCCGGGAAGACCTGTGTAGATTGTGAAGCGGTTCCCCCAGCGGTATTCGGGGATGTTGGCTTCGACGATCACTGGGGAGCCTTGTATGTTGTCTTGCACCCATTGTATTGCTCGATAGTCCTCATCGAGCATCAAGGGTTTGCCTAAATCATAGTAGTTGTTCACATATGGCATGAAAGCCATACCATCCAAAGCATGTGGTGCATCCATAGCAAATCGATCGCGTATTTTTGCCGGTGTCGCAGTCATCGTATAAAACGCAGCCGAGAACACGAGTATCGAAACCACTATAGTCCAGCTGCGGCGCCAGTCAGGTAACCATGAGGGTAGATCAACCAATATCCACGCGAAGGTTGCACCGGCCGCAATGCTGAACATCTCCCAGACTTGCAGGTAGAACTTAAACACGGTGTTCATACGACTGATATCACCCAGCAGTACAACGACCTCAACCAGGAATGTAAGCGCCAGTCCGATCCCGGTCAGGGATAGCACAATACGTTTTTCCACAGGTGAACCAGGGCGCAGGATTAAGATCCCACACCAAACCATCAGGGGAATCACAAGCAAGGCTACATCATAACCTTCCCCGATGAGTAATCCAGTCGTCGCCAGAACGAACAATGTCGCAAGCAAGATCGGTCCAAGGTAAGGCCTCAGCTTCTGAAGCTCGGATAATGGTGTGGCGGCCATCCAGTTGCGTGTCTCCCAGATCATCCAAGAAACGATCACGAAAAGGAACAAGCCGTGGACAGTGAGGTACGCGCTGATAGAAGTGCGCGATCCCGTCCATTGATCTACATCCACATAACCTTGACCATACCATTGGTGATAAGGTTGGTAGAGGAATTGGGCTAATCCGATCAAAATGACCACAGCCAGAACTGCTTCGAGCACGCTTCGAACCTCGAGCTTTTCATATCGAAGCCACGCGGCATAGAGCACCGCGATGACGCCCAGAACCCAATAGACCGGATAGTCCCAAGTATTGGTTGGTTTCAAGGCGCCAAGGATTAACGCTCCTATGAATAGCGCTAGTCCAAAATCGACCCAGCGCCGTTCTTGACGTCGTTTTGCAGCCAACAACAAAGATAAACCCCAGCCGACAGCCAGCACTGTTAGAGGGCGGCTGATCATATGCGCATGTAAGTCCGCATAGAGGAAGGTAAAGTAAGGGAATTCGGTAATGGGGCCTGCTTCACCGGGACCAGGTGGGATCGCACGGCTTGGATTCCAATACCAATGATCCATGGAAATCGGTAATTGCCGATCTAAGGTAAGGAATTCACCAATGCCTCGAATAACCTGCCCTAGTCCCACAATGAACGTGGAAGGCTCCGTTCCTGGTTGTGTGCCGATGCGTTTAAACCCATCGTAAAGCATACTCGCCGTGCCAAGGTTCCCCAGAACGACGATCAACAATGCAACCGCAATACCCGCAATACGTGGGTTAGGATATCTGACAGTTTCACCCTTCTCTCTGAACCAGGCTACCAGGTTGTAGCCTACGCTGTAGGCGACAAGCGCTAAGGTCGAGAAGAGGGTGGGGATGATCATGTTATAAGCCACTGAGGGGATCATACCCAGGAGTTTTATGGGCATGCCAACGATCACAAAACCGAAATAGTAGTAATTGATGTAACCGCCAGCGAACCATGGGTCATAAGGTGGGAATGTTCGGGATTTGATCACAGCGTTGAGGTAGGAGAAATCCATCGGTTTCTCTCCACCCTTCGCTGGATGCCAGAGATCGGGATTACCAAGTCGAACACCCAAATCAAAGATGAAAAACCCCAGAGCCAGAGCCTCTGTGAACAGGATCTCCTTGCGATGTTCCTTTAGATAAACGATCAACTCATCACGATCGCGATAGGCGAGAGCGAGGGAGAGGGCCGTCATCAGAAGAAGCACAACAGTTATGGTTAACCGGGTGACCGGAACGCCTACACTTCCAAGTAGCCAGCTGCCCCAAGCGACGATCAGCAATCCTATAACCCGTGCCAATGGATACCCGCCATCTCGCAGACCAGGAAATGCGACTCGTGTGATAGGAAAGGCCAATAATCCGATTAGACCAATAGCAATCCACCATACGACAATACCGATGAACCCTGAGCGGTTGATCAAGTTCTGGCGGTTAAAAAGATCTGACCAAGTGCCTGACTCTTGTTGAGTTTCCCAGCGATCAGAGGGCAGCAATAAATCGGTCGACACCTGTGTAGAACCAACATCTCGTGGCAAGATGTGCACGACGTTGCTGAGGTCCACCTGGCCCAGGAGATCCCTGACTTTGTCCTCAGAGTATCCTTCGGTTTTTCGGAAGACCAAGACCTTCGGGTGGTCATAGACCGTGAAAGTCTCCTCGGCAGATTGGTCGTTAATCTCGAGTGGACCTAGCTTAGGGTTGCTCTGAAAGATCTCTACCAGCTCGTATCCCAATTCACCTTGAACCTCACCGGGCTTCGCGACAGAAGCACAGTGCAAAACATCTTCTGGTTCCGGACAATCGAAGAGTGCACGATAATATGTGGTGGTTAGCGGATAGCGGATAGGTACGCGAGGGATTGAGCCGTATTGCCTCTTGGAAGAAATGATCAAGTAATCGCCTTCAGTTAAGGTGGTTGCAATACGATCCAGTTTATCCGAGATCCCATCTTCATTCTGGTCTTCGTTATCAGCCCAGTACAACTCCTGATTAAGACCGACATATCGTCCATGCATGCTTCGGCCGTCCACGCTCCACGGCATCCCATCGTCCCAGGTCGTCTCGTGGACGATGCGTGTACCACGCATGGTCAGTGGTCCACCCTCTTCAAGTTCCAAGCGGATGTAGTAGATCCTGTTAGCTTCAAGTTGGACGGGTTGATTGAGCGAAATATCGAGGGGTGTTTCACGGTTGAGAGGGAGGGCCTCGTCATAGACTGCAAATCCCAACCCCACTTCCTCATCTTCGAACTCAAGCAATTTGACCGTAAGATCGATCAAATCTTCACCCTGGCCTGTATTGGTCACAAAAGGAAGCGAGAACGCGGTTGCCGTACCTGCTCCATAAGTGGTGAAGGAGGTTACGTGTGGTTCTCCCATCCTTAATGTGAACTCCGCTGGCATGGGCACGACCTCTAAGTACTCCTCGTCTTCACCTTGGACGAGGACGTTGATCGTCCCTGGAAGGTGGGTGTAGATCCAGCGAGAAGCTGCAACACGTGTAAGCGGTTCGCGGTAGATATTGGTAAATGCCAACGCCCAATAGAGGGTTCCCAGGATGGTCACTCCAGCTACTACCCCGGCCAGAATGCGGGCTATCTTCCGCCATTCAATGCGTACCTCAATCGAAGTATCCCAAGCCCGCCATAATGCCCAAGATCCCAGAAGGGCCAGGATCGGATAGATCGGCATTTGATAACGCATCGCTGGCGTGAAGCCCGTAGATTGCCATACAAAATATACACCCGACCAGATAACAGGTAGGAGATGACGACCATTGCGTTTTTGGACGAGCTCCCAAATCGCCCATCCCCATCCCACCCAGACCAGGATGCCAAGTGGTAATCCCATTCCCCAGAGGAGCATGTTCTTTAAGGAGTGGAATATGGGTGCGCGATCCGCCCATTGAAGCGCGTAAGGTGCGTCTGTATTCCCTTTATTAAGCTCATTGATTTCCGACATGTTCGCAAGCCACCTAGGATTGAGCGACACATCGAAAAAGGAAGGTCCTTCGAACGCATATGGTTGCAGGACTCGGAATGTGATCAGCGACACGATCGCAGCTACGAAAAGAAAGGCAAAGGTTCTATAAAGCTCCCTTTGTCTTTCATCGTGATCTGCTACCCAAATCCGATAGAATCCC
>CP070708.1:1273213-1284119 GCA_020350285.1 Anaerolineaceae bacterium | reverse complement strand
AGATGCTCGGCCAATGCCAGACGCCATGGACCACACCCACCAGGAGCGCAGCCTTGCGTGGGCCAAGTGGCACCAACTTCGGCAGCAGGTACGCACGCCAGCCAAACTCCTCGCCAAAGGAAAGGAGCAAGGTCACACTCAGAGGCGTCACGAGAATGCCGATGCCCACCTGGGTGATGAAGAATCCCCACGGCCCCGTCGCGCCTCCGGCTGGGGAACCTGCCAGTTCGCGATAGGACGTCATGGCTGGGTCGAAGTGCCCAGGGGAGAGCAAGTAGTAGATCGCCGCGCCCACGAGGGTGGCCACGGGCGGCAGGAACCAGGCGGCCAGGTAATAGCGCCAGCGACCACGGGTGAAGTCTGGCCGCAGGAGTATGTTCGACCAGCCCTCGCGTGTCATCAGCCGGGTGGCGATCGCGGCGATCAGGGGGGCAAACATCAACAAGATCCGCCCCGCCAGCAAGTTTGAGTAACTCCCGGACTCCCGTCCGCGCATGAAGACCACCAGGTACACCGCGACAGACAAGCCATAAGCAATGCCCACGAAGATGAAGATGCGTTTACGATCGATCGTCGAGTTCATGATCTTGTTCCCTTTCTTCACAGACATCGGAAAGCCCCCTCCTTGATCTTGGAGGGAAAGTTTAGAGTTCATGGGAAACCTTCAATGGCGTGATACAGCTGCAGTCCTCGAAAGCAATCCAGCTTCCTCGATCCTTGATCTTCTCCAAAACAATGCTGACTATCGGTATCTTGTGGGCATAATTAAATTCGACCAAGAGAACCTGTTTTCTTGTTGACCAGTGGTTGAACTGGTCTTCGGTTAATTGGAGCCTGGGCTGCATCTCTTTCAAGGTAAGGGAGAGGTCTTCATCTACATCGTTCATAAGAGGAAAAACACGAATCACGGTGGCTTTTACATGCAGGGTGCATTCATCCTTACCCCTGAGGAAATACAGGGCATCACCAGGCCTCACAGGGTGGGCAGTTGATTGGGCAGGATCGAAATCTTTCATAACCATGCTTTTTATACCGCTGAGGATTTTTTCAAGCTCCCCCGCCCGTGCGTCAAGAAAAACAAGATGATTCATGGATACCATTCCTCAGATTGAAGTACTGCTCTTTGCATCCACTATAAAAAAAGAACTCCTCAGGCACATCCATCCGCCGAGGAGTTGCAGATTATCCTTTAGGCTATATTTCTTCTTATACCAAAGTTGGATACTCCGACTATAGAGAAACTAATTTGTGCTTGATTGCATAGGCAATTGCCTCTGCCCTGCTGGAGACCTGCAGCTTGGAGAGTATACTGCTGATGTGGGCTTTCACCGTTGCGATACTGATCACCAAGGCTTCGGCGATCTGCTGGTTGCTTTGGCCCTGCACAACGAGATTCAAAACTTCCATCTCTCGTTCGGTTAGATCAAACAAAGGCTGCTTCGATGGGCGAGTTGCACGAATAAGCACCCTGGCGGCTTCGGGGGAAAGCATTGATCTGCCGGAAAATGCGTCTCTGATGGCCTTTGCTAACTCATCAGAAGAGACATTCTTGAGCAAATAGCTGATCGCCCCTGCTGCCAGGACCCCATGAACGAGCTCTTCCTCGTCGAAGCTGGTCATGGCGATGATTTTAATATCCGGGTAGTCTTCCAAAATTGCCTGAGTTGCCGCGATACCATCCATCTCCGGCATTATCAGGTCCATCAAAATCACATCTGGCTTCTTACTATGACAAAGACTGAGTGCTTCAACACCATTTTTCGCTTCCCCCACCAGTTCAAGATCTTCATAGGCTTTCAGAAATGTGGCCAGGCCGCTCCGCACCACATTATGGTCATCAACTAACATCACCCGAATCGTCTGCGGAGTATTCATCGATTCAACCCTTCTGCGCCAATCTCCAATCCAACTCAACGGTAGTGCCTTGGCCTATCTGACTTTCAATCTTCAAGCTGGCACCAATAGAACTAGCCCGCTCGCGCATTATCGCGATTCCCATGTGACCGGGCGGAAGTGAGTCGAATTCAAAACCGAGCCCATCGTCTTTGATACACAATTTAAGTTGACCAGGCTGACATTCCAAATGAAGATCAACTTGCTGGGCCCCTGAGTGTTTGGCGATATTGTTGAGAGCCTCCTGGGCAATCCGATAAAACGCAATCTTCACTTCATGGGTCAGTTCGCAATCCCCATGGATTTCTAGGTTAAGGGGAACACGGACCCGGCCGATAAATGCATCGGCCAGTTGGGTGAGCAGAGTTTTGATGTCAGCTCGCTCCAAAGATTCGGGCCTCATCTCTAATAGCATCGTCCTCATCTCTGCCAGCGCACCGCGCGTCAATTGGCGCAGTTCCTCCAGGTTCTGCAATCCTTCTTCTGGGTTGCGTTTCCAGATCCGTGGGATAACATCGGCGATGAGATTGGCGGAAAAGAGGGTTTGGGTGACTGCGTCATGGAGCTCACGAGCCAAGCGGCTCCGCTCTCCGGTAATTGCGGTCTGTTGTGCCTGTTCATATAAGTAGGCGTTCTCCATGGCGACGCCGATTTGCTGGCCGATGGAGTTCAGCAAGGAGAGCTCGTCGGTAGATAAGGCGCTCAGTTCACGTTTCCCGAGAAGAAAGAAACCCATATCGCGTCCCCTCGTAGAGAGCGGAACATAGACAAGCATTTGGAGCTCCGATTGGGCCATCTGGCTGTGTATTATTTCATCCTGGAAATCTTCCATTTTGAAAGTGGTAACCATGGATTGGTAACCAGCCTCATTGACCTGACTTGCGATTGGGTCAATATTTGAAAGATCGAGCGCAGTTGTGCTTTCAATGCCTCGATGAGCGACGAGGTGCCATGTCGTAGGATCCGATTCGAGCCTGAAGGCCGTACCTGCATCAAAGCCCATTTGTTCGAGCGTTTTATCCAGCGCGTCCCCGAGAATTTCCTCGATATCCAGCGAATGGCTTGCCACCGAGATGATCGAGTTGAGGATTGCCAGCTCTTGCGTGCGGTCGGCGACTTTCTTCTCCAGGGATGAATAGGAATCGTCAAGCTTCGCCGACATCAAGTTGAATTGGTCGGCAAGCGTCTCAATTTCATCACCTGTATTGACATCAATTCGTTGCTGGAACTGACCTGCGGTCACCTGCTCTGAAGCCTGGATTAAATTCTGGATGGGATTGGTGATGTGTCTGACACCATAAGCGGTCACCAGCACTGGCACGATCACCCCCAAGGCAAGCATGACTAAAAGGAGCCTCCGGTAGGGTAGTGTAGGCTGCATGATCTCGTTCCAGCGCTGCTCAGAGACGAGAATCCAAAAGGTATTGGGATCCTCACCACGAACCAATGAACTATAGCTAATCACCCTATCCCCCATCCCATTTTTGAACCGGATACTCTTGTTCTCACTTTGAAGGAGCTGTTGTATGGAGGCTTCTTTAGATAAATCTTTGCCCAATTGTGCTAAATCAGGGGAAAAGATGATGCGTTGGTTTCCATCGAGGATATACACATTCTGGCCAAGGGACAAACTATTTACGGTTGTGTAGAGAATGCTCTGTTCATTTGGATTAATGGCTAAGCAATAATAGCTCGCTCCAATAAATTCACTTAGCGTGTTGTGCATCGGCCAGATGGCACAAACAATCCCTGCCTCGTCTGCACCGATGAATCGAATATCAGTAATCGGACCTGCGCCTGGAGGATTGTCGCGCACATATCGAAACTGGTGGGTGTCGGACCAATCCTTACCAATCAGCTCCGGTTGCTCGGGTTGTGATTTGAATACTATTCCATGTTGATCGACAAAATAAATTCCCCCATCAAGAACATCCAGGTTCGGGGCGTGATCTAGGATGTTCTGAGCACGGACTTCACGTGGCAATTCGGGTTTCGTATCGATATTAAGGATAATTGGTTGCAGGGAAGCATTGAACAGATTATTGATCACTGGGGCGACCTGTTCCGTCTTTGTGTCGACAACCGCTAAATCCTGCTTAATGGCCAAATCCCCGAGCACTTTTTGGTAGGAATAAAATGTGAACCAGGCCACCGCCGAAAGGATGATCACGGTGGGTACAAAAGACCAGGCGATGATTTTGACCCGCAGGCTTCGCCACCAGTTCTTCTTCATCCATACTCCAAGATCATCGTTTTGTAGCGAGTACAAAATTAGTTTTGTTATAAGGGGGATTCTGAATTATGTTCATCATAGCATGATTGTTGTTCATACGATGCTTCGATTTTCGTTTTTATCCAGGGGCGGGGTTACCCCGCCCTACAAGAAGTTAAGCTCAACTGAATCACAGAAGGGGCGGTTCGTTAACCGCCCCTACGCTGCGATGCAAACAGAATCGATGAGTTAAACCTGCGTGAAGTGTTCTTCTTCGATCCCCCGCCAGTGAACCCCTTCCGGTAGGCGTAAGAAAGATGCGAGTGTGGGGTGGACCTGTCGCACAAGTTCGACCATCAACAACGCTAACCTTCTGATGGAGAAATGAGCATTCGATTGAGATCGCAGCTCACATAAGTGATATACCTCCCGCAAGTTAAGCGTCATCAGCACTCTGCGGTTGAAGGCATTAGGAACTACGTACGCGGCCACCTGCGGATTCCATCCTGCCAGCTCATTAAACGTTCCGAAAGCGACATCCATCGCCTCTCTATAGCTACTTTCGAAACCTGCTTCAGTGATAAGTTTGGGAACAGTATATCCAAGCTCAGCTGTCAGTCGTTGAGGGGTCTGTGTCATCATGCGATGGCGTTTAAGTTCTAGAAAGGCTCCTTGGTCAAGAAGCGCCTCAAATGTGTAGGTAGCATGTTCCAGCTCCCGGAGGGGTATATCAAACTGTTCCAAATGCCCTAAGATTGTTTCTGCCAATGCGCGCCTTTCACCTTCATCCAGTGATTTGACGTGCTTCAATGCCGAATCGAAGGAGCAGGTACCTTGGGCATACAGGGCTGCCGCCATAACACGCAGTTCAGCTTCCGGATCGTGGTCGATCAAGCGAAGCGGTTCACTACTTTCATCCAACCCTAATTTTGTCGCGTGATCTGTTAGATTCTCCCGAGTTGCCATTAAGTAGGGCACTCGATTCGCATACTTGACCAATGTAGGAACTTCTCCCTGAGCCGATTCCTTCACCGCTTGACCGATCTCCTGCACTTCGACTAATGGATGGGAAAGCATCTTCCGAATAGCATGTTCCAATGCGCGGGCGTTGACGGTCATGCCCACATTCGCGAGCGCCGCCGCGGGGAGCAAAAATCGACATGCATCTACGTATTTACTTCGCGTTCGATTGTCCCATGCAGTTTCCCTTTCCCCATCTCTTTTGGGGAAGCGTTTGCGAACGAGTTCCCGTACCGGCTCAAGCGAATCATGGTAAGCCTGGAACAGATGATCACAGCATTTCCGGTAAATCGACTCATGAGGTCCATCGACCATCTCGCGGGGGAGATGATACCCACCAAGATCCCACATTTGATAACGGGTGGATTTCTCAGTGTACGATGCAAGGCGGTTGGATTCGATGCACTCCGTAGCTAAACGGGAGATATTTTCAAGGGCAATATGCAGAACAGCATGTTCAGCGACAGATGCATGGCCATAACCCACTACCCACTTTTCATGAAACTTGGCCGATTTCTCGTCCGTCAGTTCATCGGCGATCTCTCGAAAAGTAAGCGGTGACCTTGAGGTCTTTGCGAAGGTCACCGCGATCGTCTCAGGGCTGAGTTGCCGTGGACTTAGCAGGTATATCTGTCGCTGAAATTGCTCAGACATTTTCCCTCTCCACTGTTGTGTCTAAGATGTGTCGTGCTTGATCGATGTCATGATTGATTTGCGAGATAAGCGCTGCTGAATTTGAGAAACGCTTCTCATCTCGCAATCGTTCGATAAAGGCTAATCTGATTTCCTGATTATATAAATCACCCTGGAAGTCTAGCAGGTGTGTTTCGACTGTCACGATCTCTTGGCTCTCCTCGAAAGTCGGGCGCACACCGATATTGGTTACGGCATTCCATCTCCGCCCTGCGACTTCAGCCAGACAGACATAGACCCCAGGACTAGGATAAGCCCTCCCCTCTTCAATTCGCAGGTTGGCAGTTGGAAAGCCAAGTCGCTTTCCCCTATCTGAGCCCGTTACGACCACACCGGTGATGCTGAAAAACCTTCCTAGAAATTCTGCCGCTAAGGCGACCTCACCAACACGCAAAGCGTTCCTGATACGTGTTGAACTTACCACCTCGTTATCAACAAATACCGGTGGCACCACTATTAATTCAAAACCACGTTCCTCACTTGCCTGTTTAAGGAAGCGTTGATCCCCCTCTCGCTGGAATCCAAAAGCGAAGTCTTCGCCGACCCACAGACGGCGGAATCCAAGCCGGTCCTGTAGGGTATCGAGAAATGAGTTCGCACTGACCCGCGCAAGTGTGAGATCAAAACGCTGAGTGATCACATGGTCGACGCCCATAGCGCCCAGCAGATCAGCTTTTTCGTCAGGTGAGGTGAGGTAGAAGATTGGTTTTCGTTCAAGTAATACTGCAGAGGGATGGGGGAAGAAGGTTAATGCGACGGAAGGGACACCATCAGCTTTGGCATCAGAGACTAATCCTTTAATGATCTCCTGATGACCGCGATGCACACCATCGAAGGAGCCTATGGTCAGATAACAATGGTCGAGCTGGATGGAATTGAAATCTTGAATGTGATGCATTGCGTTGGTTAGCCTAGAAAGACCTTGCGGGGATGCCACTCCTGACCACCCTCGACGGCCTCGAGAATAGCTACCAAATCACCATCCGGTCCGATCGCCCTAGCCATCCCATCCGAACCTGTGCTCGCTGGGATTCGACGCCCGTTCCTGATAAGGTCCAAGTTTTCTCCACCGACCTCAACGATCGGCAAATCGGGTAATGCATCCGCGGCAGGACGAAGATATCGCTCCCATTTACCCGTAAGGAATCCGACCTCCAACTTGGGTAGTGGGATTGCATCCTCTAAAGTGAAGGGACCTGCTTTGGTTCGACGAAGGTTCGCCAAATGCGCACCGGTTGAGATTCGCTCCCCAAGATCGTGTGCAAGAGAGCGAATGTACGTTCCGGCTGTGCACTCAATATCCAGTACCAACTCAGGAGGTTGGTATTTCAATACCTCGAGGTGATGGATGGTCACCTTGCGGGGGTCTAGGCTGACTTCCTTGCCCGACCGAGCTAATTTATAGGCTTTTTCACCCTTTACTTTGATCGCACTGTAAGGTGGTGGCACTTGCTCGATCTCGCCCCGAAATTCAGGGAGAACAGCTTGGAGTTCTTCCATGCTGGGAACAGATTCGCTTTGGCGTACTACCGGGCCTTCAGAATCGTAGGTTTGAGTTGAAGCACCGAAACTGATCACCGCCTCATAACGTTTCGAGGATGTCGAGAGGAATTCACTCAATCTTGTCGCAGAACCGAGACAGAGGACCAACACACCGGATGCTCGAGGATCTAACGTACCGGCGTGTCCAACTTTTCTCACGCCCGTTCCTCTTCGGACAAGTGAAACGATCTTATGTGATGTAGGACCTACTGGTTTGTCAACGATCATTAAACCAAAGGCCTTCATCTGCTCGTCTCCGATTCCGATTCAAGGATCCCACGTGTAGCCGAAATCACTCTCTTTGTCACCTCCTCAAGATCACCAACGATCATTGCTCCTGCTGCTTGATGGTGACCACCTCCACCAAACGCTTCTGCCAGAGGGGCAATATTCAAACCGGCTCGAGAGCGCCAACTGACTTTCACCGCTCCCTCGGGCTGCTCGACGAAGATCACTGTCACTTCAGCCCCATCTATTGTTGACAGCAGATTGATCAGATCGGCGTCGTCCTTCCCCGAATAACCTACATGTTGACGATCCTCCAAAGTCAGACTTGTCCAAACCAAGCCATCTTCCTGCTCTAAGCGCGAGAGGCCACAACCCCAATAACGAGCCACGGTGACACTTCTCCTATTGAGCGCCCGCTCGTAAATCTCTGCCAGGGGGGCACCAAGTTCAATCAACTGTGCAACGATTTGCAGGACTTTGGGTGTCACATTGGTTGTACGAAAGCCGATTGTATCCGTGACCAATCCGGTGAGGAGGTTCATGGCTACTCGAGAATCAATCTCGAGACCCAACGGTTCTGCTAAGTCGAAGAGGATCTCAGCTGTAGCTGATGCATAGGCATCGACAACATTCACGATACCATAATGCGTATTTGTTGGGTGATGGTCGACGTTAATATCGACACCACGCGGAAGATCTTCCACCTTAAAACCAGTTCGTACAACATCGGAACAATCTAATACGATCAGCAGATTGCACTCAATAGGGAAAGTTCGCTTGATCTCATCTGCCCCGGGTAGGAATTGGAAGCGGGTTGGCACTCCGTCAGCCAAAATCGGAGTGACCTGTTTGCCAGCTTTCTGGAGGCTGAGGGAGAGGGCGATCAGTGACCCAATTGCATCGCCATCAGGCCGCTCATGAGCAACGATTGCGATGTTCGTCGCTCCTTCGAGCAATTTCCGAAACTCAATGATCTCGGATTTCACTTGTATCCCCCTCGTCTTCAGAACTCAACATGTCCAACAACTCATCAATACGGGCACCACGCTCTTGGGAAAAATCCCACCGAAATCGTAGCCGAGGGAAGTTGCGCAGATTAATTCGAGAGGCTAATTCGTGACGCAAGAAACCTCCAGCGCCATCCAATGCCTGGAGCACCTCTTCCATCCGCTCCTCACCACCGGTAGCGGTGACGAATACCGTGGCAAACGCGAGTTCGCGATCGACTTCAACGTCTGTTACCGTAAGCATAACCAGGCGAGGGTCACTCACCTCTCGCTGAAATAACACCGAGAGTTCCTCTTGAATGCGATCACCAATACGCCGAGCCCTGGCTTCACTGACCATCAGCTAAATCTCACTCTACAGCTTTAGTCTCCTCCGTGTAGCACTCGAGGCTATCGCCGATCTCAAAACTATCAAATCCTTTTAGACCTACACCACACTCGAACCCCTCGCGGATCTCCCTTACGTCTTCTTGCTCATGTTTAAGCGAAGCCATGGGTCCATCGAAGACAACCTCACCTTCACGAACTACTCGGACTTTCGAATTGCGTCGCAGTTCACCTTCAAGAACCATACAACCAGCGACAATTCCTACTTTGCGAATGCGGAAAGTGGCTCGAACCTCGGCTCGACCTAATTCAATAACGTGGGTCTCTGGTTCCAACATCCCTTTCAACGCTTTCTCGATATCTTCTGTGAGGCGATAGATGATGTCATACAATCGGATGTCGACTCCTTCGGCATCAGCGGCGCGACGTGCTGCTTGATCGGCGACAACATTGAAGCCAATCACAATTCCATCTGAGGCCGCGGCCAACATCACATCATTTTCGCTAATATTCCCGGTTGCACGGTGCAGCACGTTAACCTGGATATCTCCAGCGCTCAACTCTTCTAACGACGATGTGATGGGTTCCAGGGAGCCTTGAACATCAGCCTTGATCACCAAGCGTAATTCTTGGGTCTTTCCTGCTTGAAACGCTTCGAAAACTTGATCCAGCGAGAGGACTTTCGGTCCCTTACGTTCTTCCTGTTGCCGAGATTTTCGTTCCTCAAGAATCGCCCGGGCTTGGCGCTCCGACTCGGTTATGGTGAACAACTCCCCGGCCATAGGCACATCCGACAAACCTAAAACAGAGACCGGTGTCGAAGGCAACGCCTCTTCAATCGCGTTCCCCTGGAAATCAAACATCGCCCGTACTCGACCATAGGTTGTCCCCAGGATGACTACATCCCCAACGCGTAACGTACCGTTTTGTACCAGCAGAGTTGCCACGACGCCCTTCGATCGATCCAATTCGGCATCGATAACTGTTCCCAAAACTTGACCCGTTGGGTTGGCCATGATTTCAGTCGCATCCGAGACGAGGACAATCGCCTCAAGTAAGTCCTCGATACCTTCGCGCATCTTGGCTGACACCGGGACGACCATGGTTTCACCTTCCCAATCGTCCGGCATCAGACCCACATCCGCTAACTCTTGTTTGACCCGATCTGGATTTGCGCTGGTGCGGTCCATCTTATTCAAGGCTACCAGGATGGGGACACGAGCCGCGCGAGCGTGAGCCAGAGCCTCACGGGTCTGAGGCATGACCCCATCGTCAGCTGCTACCACGAGCACTGCGATATCTGCACCTTGAGCACCTCTCGCCCGCATAGCTGTGAATGCCTCATGACCTGGAGTATCCAAAAAGGTTATCCGTTGGTCATCATGGACGATCTGGTAAGCCGCAATGTGTTGGGTAATTCCACCCGCCTCACCCTCAGCGACGTTTGCTTCACGGATCACATCCAACAGGGTGGTTTTCCCATGATCCACATGGCCAAGCATCGTCACGACGGGCGGGCGATTTGTTAACGCCTCCGGATCTTCATCTTCGATCAAGCGCCGCCAATAGGGGATGGCCGCCTCTTCATCACCTTCCTCGATCTCAGGAGGCAGGATCGGTTTGGCTTCGAATCCAAACTCCTCCATCACAATTGCTGCAGTATCGAAGTCTATCTGCTGATTGATGTTGGCCATCACACCACTCGCCATCAAACTTTTAATGACTTCAATTGGGCTGACTTCGATTCGCGCCGCCAACTCACGAACAGTTAGACTTTCTGGTATATCAATGATTTTGTGGCCGTTCTCGCTCATACCGCACCTCCGGCTCAAGCACGATGGCCGCGCCGAGCGAGTGGGGCCATTCGGCTAGGGGGAATGCCTGAAAGAATACACTCGCATTTCGGCGCATCCAGCGAACTGGGTCGCCTTTACCATGCTACTCGTCCGTCAACTCATCCATGAAAGCGGCCAAGGCTTCATGA
>CP070708.1:1264973-1273113 GCA_020350285.1 Anaerolineaceae bacterium | reverse complement strand
CGTCGATGTCGACCTGCATCACATCAGCACCTCGGACAACAATGGCTTCCATCGATGACAGATCATAGAACCCTACACGGTGTGTGGCCCCAAATCGCGTGCGTAAGGGGGCAGTTAGGAGCGCCAATCGAGTGGTCGCTCCAACGATGGTAAATCGCGGCAGTTGGAGGCGAATCGATCGAGCACTTGGGCCCTTGCCGATGGTGATGTCCAAGGCAAAATCCTCCATTGCAGGATAGAGAATCTCCTCCACAACTCGGCTCAAGCGGTGGATCTCATCGATGAACAGGATGTCGTTTTCCTGAAGATTGGTCAGGATAGCTGCGAGGTCGCCGGCGCGTTCGATGGCAGGTCCTGAGGTCACTTTGATGTTGACACCCATTTCATTGGCCAGAATGTGAGCCAATGTTGTCTTGCCAAGACCAGGAGGACCATAGAAGAGGACGTGATCGAGCGCTTCTTCCCGCGCCCGGGCGGCCTGGATGAGAATGACCAAATTCTCCTTCACCCGATCTTGACCGATCATCTCGGCCAGGTATCGGGGGCGGATGCCGCGCTCGCCAAGGTCTTCCTGTCGGCGATTGGGTGAGGTAAGACGTTCTTTCGTATCGACCACGAAGTGGATTATACCGGAAGGTCTTCTATGAGGAAACAGGCTTTGAGGATAAATCAAGTTGGATGTCTGCCGTGTGGGTCACGTGATGCGTGATGCGTGAAACGTGATGCGTGATAAAGCTTTGGTCACCCTTACCGTCACCTGTACCTTGAAGTAGGTCGGGCTCCTACGCCTTACCGATTTTTGAAACAGCTCCCCTCATCCCAACCCTCTCCCCAAAGGGGGGAGGGAGATCCTATGTCACCGCGTCCAATCGGACCCAGTCGCGATCCAGAAAGGGTGACTCAAATGATTTGCCAAGGCGATGATATAGCTCTGGTGGAATACCAATGTCTGCTAGGTAGAGGACGCTTTGGAGTTCCTTGAGACCCGTCTTTGGCAAGGCCAGAGTGAGCGTCCGATCAGGTTGGATAACAACTCCGGGCGCTTCACCCGTCGTGGCGTCCATCCCAGAGGGGACATCGAGCGAGACCACTCGGGCAGCGTGTTGATTGCACGATTGAATGAGGTCCGCGGTTAATCCATATGGGGCACCCCGTAAGCTGTACCCGATGAGTGCATCGACGACTAAACCAGCACCCTGAATGACCTCCTCAACATCGCTCAGCTGGACTGGTTGAACCCCAGCAGTTTGAAGGATCTTCATTTGATGTCGTGCTGCTTCTCCTAATTCCTCCATCGATCGGCTGAGAACGATATGGGTTTTAATCCCACGATTGTGCAGGTGCCGTGCGCAACAAATACCACCGCCACCATTTCCCCCGGAGCCTGCAAGTACGACCACTGCAGCCTCGTATTCAAAGATCAATTCGATAACATTATGGGCAAGGTTTCGGCCGGCGTTTTCCATCATCTGAAGGATACCTAGATGAAAGGTTTCGGTTGCCAAGCGATCGACCTCGAGCATTTGTTCCGCAGTAACCGCTGGTACGAGTACGCCATACTCCGTTTCGAAAACTAACTCTCTCATCCTGGGCTTTTCTCCTTCTGCAGTAATCCAGATTTCGATCTCAACCTGATGGTGATTGTCAATTATAACGATGCGCAAAGGCAGACGCATCAAAGATGTTTATGGGGTGTCAACGAATGAATCTAAATATGGGATATCTTATATCGATCACAATGATCGAAATGCTGTTCATTAATATGCGCACAATTCAACAACATTGATGAAACGAGCTGGTCTTCTTGGGTTGGCTAGACTCTCAGATCGTGCAGAGTTGTGGACAAGGTCTTCGGCTACCTGTCTCAGCACGCGTGGATTTTTTCGGTGCACTCATTGCGATTTTTAGTACTAAGTGGTGTTGACGCACTCGTCATCCTTAACTATACTGGCATATGGAAAACATAAGGAATTAACAAGGTCTGCAGCTACATTAACTGTTGATAAGGCGACAATGTCAGCCTCGGTTCATAGGCATTACTCAATCAATCTCAAGGACTTATCCTCATGTTCCTTACAGGATAGCCTATAACTGAGGAGATTAAGCATTGTGATCGGCTTAGGACTCCGTCAACTCCAAGAAGTGTTAAATCGCAAGGCAGATTCCATCCAGAAGGAGTTCATCGCGCTCAGCGAGCGAATAGATGAGCTTGGAAGACTGTTGCTTGAAGCTGAAGGCGAGGAACGTCAACAATTGCGGGATGAACAGAAAGCGGTACGTGAAGAACAACAAGGATTAGCTGAAGAGATCAACATTTGGCGCGACCGCGCACGATCTGTTACCTCGCAGCCAGGTAGCGCAAGCTTGAGGAATCTGTTAAATGAGTTGTTGGAATTGGAAGACGAGATGATCAAACCGGCGGTCGAGCACGCGATCTATCTTCTTGACGCCCCGGAAGATGAACTCGCTGCCCTAGGTACACAACCCGAGCCGGTTCAAATGACCTCCGTGCAGCGGTTACTCGAACGTGCGAGAACCGAGTACGACTTGCGAGGGAGTGATACATCTGTCCGGATGAGAGAAGCCATCGCGTTTGCTAATCGCCCAGGTATGGCTCAGGATGATGATGCGTTAGTGGAAATTGAAGCGGCCATGCAGGATTCGGATCCGCTCGTGCGCGAATTAGCGATCCTGACCACCGCTCAACTTCATCGATTCCGCGCCGTTCGAGTGGCGGATCTCGACATCGTTCATGAATCCGTTCAGTATCTATCTCGGATGACTCATCCTTCGGTGGTTCCGATTCTGATCGAGATCCTTGAGAATCCCCGAACAGGATTTGTTATCGAAGAGGGGGAGTCAGTCGAGAGCAACAACGATCGTTCACGGATGGTAGCGCTATTACGCTTGGTCGAATGGCACACAGCGGATGCCAAGGCGGCAATCCAAGCCAGACAGTTTGATCGCGATGAACACATCGTCAAAGCCTCCGATCGAGCACTCGAGTTATTTCCAGGGCCTTGGTCAGGTCCGCTAAAAGGTACAGGTTCCCTAGAAAAGAATTCATGAGTGCAGGTTTGTGCGTAGATTGTTCATCCATTCCCAGGCGATAAGTGGGATGGGCATTGAATCACCCTTGACATAACTTGTACTTTCCGTATAATTTGGACCGTAGTAGAGAACAATGTAAAGGGGTCGTTGAACATAGCGCTTGAGGAGAGAAGGGCCTCATGCGCTAATTTTGCTTTGCCTGGTTATTAGCACGTTTGTTCGATTTTGATATCGGGGTAACTGTAGGTTCATTCAATATCTAATACGGAGGGTTGTTAGTGGAAGCAAAAGGATTTCGAGCGCTACGAATCAGTTTGGCTTCTCCTGAGACGATTCACAGCTGGTCATATGGTGAAGTTCTCAAACCGGAGACGATCAACTATCGCAGGCTTCGACCAGAGAAGGATGGCCTTTTCTGCGAAGCCATATTCGGTCCTACAAAGGACTGGCAGTGCTATTGTGGGAAGTACAAGAATATTCGTTTCAAAGGGATAACCTGCGAGAAGTGTGGCGTTGAGGTCACACGCTCTTCTGTACGTCGTGAGCGGATGGGTCACATAACCCTCGCTGCACCGGTTGCCCATGTATGGTACACACGTCGTGTACCATCCTACCTCGGGTTGTTACTGGACGTCTCACGACGTAACCTGGATCGTGTCCTATATTTTGCCCAATATGTTGTGACACACGTCGATGAAGATGCTCGTCGCAAGGCGATAAAACGTGTCGAGGACGAGATCGCACGTTTGGAGCGCGAGCAGGAGGATGCGATCAAGGGTGCAATCTCAGATGTCAAAGCCGAACGTAAAGAACGCTTGGATGAGCTCAAGGAACGGAAGAAGCAGGTCAAGGAAGCTTACGACGAAGAGGTCGCAGCCAAGATCGATCCTGTTATCCGTGAAGGCCAACGTCTCGAGCGGACACTCAATGAAAAACTTGAAAAGACGATTCGCGTTCCGATCGAATTTAAGGCCACCAAGACATTGGTTGCCGATAAGGGTGAGACGATCGGGAAGGAACACATAAGACGAGTCCAGAAAGCTGTAAAACAGCATTTGGAGGGAGTTGAGGCAGGGCTTAAGGAACAGCGAGATCGTGAGCTTGACCAGATCAAAATCCAGGAGGAAGAGGTTAAAGCAGAATCGGATCTTGCTCTTACAGATGCCCGCGATTTAACTGATGAAACAAGGATTGCCACACGTGAACAGTTAAATCGCGATCGTGAAGAAGTACTTGGGCTTCACCAGATGATGTTTCTGGGTGAAAGCCGTTTTCGTGAGTTGAAAACCAAGTGGGGTCAGGTTTTCCGTGCCGATATGGGCGCAGAGGCCTTCTATGAAATCCTGGGCGAATTGGACCTCGAACAGCTTGCGATAGATCTTTGGGATGAAGTACGCACCACACGTAGTAAACAGCACAAAAAGAAAGCAACCAAGCGATTGAAGGTTGTGGAAGCTTTCCGTCGATCGGGGAATCGACCGGAGTGGATGGTCCTTACTGTGCTGCCGGTCATCCCACCAGATCTACGCCCTATGGTTCAACTGGATGGTGGTCGCTTCGCTACATCGGATTTGAACGATCTATACCGCAGAGTGATCAACCGCAACAATCGATTGAAGCGCCTGGTTGAGCTTGGCGCACCCGATGTCATTGTCCGCAACGAGAAACGTATGTTGCAGGAAGCAGTGGACTCCTTGGTGGACAATGCGCAGAGGGGAAAAGCCCTCTCTCGCCGTGGCCGTCGTGAGCTTAAATCTCTTAGCGATATGCTCAAGGGTAAGAAAGGTCGCTTCCGCCGTAACCTGTTAGGTAAACGCGTTGATTACTCTGGTCGATCGGTCATTGTGATTGGACCTCATCTGAAACTCTATCAATGTGGATTGCCAAAAACGATGGCACTTGAGCTCTATCGGCCGTTCGTCATATCGAAGTTGGTTTCTTATCTATACGCCGCCAATGTCAAAGGAGCGAAAAGGATCATCGAACGTGAACGCCCTGAGGTTTGGGAGGTTCTCGAAGAGGTGATTAAAGACCGACCTGTATTGTTGAACAGGGCACCAACACTGCATCGTCTCGGTATCCAAGCCTTTGAGCCGGTCCTCGTCGAGGGGAAGGCCATTCAGTTGCATCCGTTGGTATGCGCAGCATTCAACGCTGACTTTGATGGCGATCAGATGTCGGTCCATCTTCCACTCTCTGAAAAAGCCGTTACTGAAGCACGTGAGTTGATGCTTTCCACGCAGAATTTACTCAAACCTGCAGATGGTGAACCCATCGTTGGACCGACCAAGGATATGGTCCTCGGAGTTTACTATCTGACCATGGATGTTGAGGGGAAAGAGCATCTCGGTGAGGGAAGGGCCTTTACAGATATCGATGAAGTAGAAATGGCCTACGCCCTAGGCCAAATTGTTCTCCATGCCCCGATCCAGCTTAAAACAGATACTTGGTATAACGAAGAGGGTCAACGCCTTGAGGGAGCAGAAAGCCGCTTGATCAACACAACCGTCGGGCGGGTGCTATTCAATCGTGTTTTGCCCGAAGAATTACGGTTTGTAAATCGCGTGCTGGATAAAGGGGCAATTCAAGAATTGGTTAGCGATATCTACCACCTACTGCGTGAGGAGGGTACACCAGCGATTGTTGATGCGATCAAAGATATCGGTTTCGCCTATGCGACAAGATCGGGAGCTACGATCGCCGTATCTGACATCACAGTTCCCCCAGATCGAGAAGCGATTATCAACCGAACGCTTGAGGAAGCTGAAGCAGTACGGTTGGATTATCAACGTGGACTGCTAACTGAACAGGAACAGGTAGAACATATCATTGAGTTGTGGCAACAAACCACGAATGAAGTGGCTGATGCCGTGCGAGATGGGATGGATCCCACAGGTAACTTAAGCACAATGGCCATCTCGGGTGCGACCAAAGGTGGTTTTGGACCTATCTCTCAGCTCGCTGGTATGCGCGGGTTGATGGCGGATCCCGCGGGGAGGATCATCCCACTTCCAATTCGATCGAACTTCCGTGATGGTCTGACCACATTGGAGTATTTCATCTCCACCCATGGTGCCCGCAAGGGTTTAACCGACACAGCTCTCCGCACTGCGGATGCAGGTTATCTAACGCGACGCTTGGTTGATGTCGCTCAAGATGTGATTATCAACGATGAAGACTGTGGGACTGAACAGGGTATCTGGATCCGGCGTTCGGATGATGTAGCGGGACAACAATTCCACGATCGAGTTATGGGCAGAGTGGTCGCGAAGCGAGCAGCTGATCCGGAAACCGGTGAGGTTATAGCGAAGAAAGGAACATTGTTCACTCTTGATAAAGCCCGCAAGATGGGTGAATCAAATCTGACCGAGATTTTTGTGCGCTCGCCACTTACATGTGAGCTTCAATTTGGATTGTGCAGGAAATGCTACGGTATGGATCTCGGTCGAGGGAAGATGGTCGAATCAGGCGCGGCAGTAGGCATTGTCGCAGCTCAATCGATCGGTGAGCCTGGCACACAGCTAACGCTGCGTACCTTCCACACAGGTGGTGTGGCTGCTGGCGGAGACATCACTACCGGTCTTCCTCGTGTCGAGGAGCTCTTCGAAGCACGCAAGAAACCTAAGGGTGAAGCGGTCATTGCGGAGATCTCAGGTACGACTCATGTCGTCGCTCCTGATACGCCTGATGGACCTCGTTCAGTTCAGATTGTTGAAAGTCAATTGATCAAAGATGAGTACTCCATTCCGGGCAATTGGGCTTTAAAGGTGGAAGACGGTGTTGAGATTGCTGCCGGTGAATTGATCGCCAAACGTGGAGATTCAACCATCGTCGCGAGCCATGGCGGTCGATTGAGGATCGCAGATGGCAAGGTAATCATCGCCTATGACCAAGTAGACGAAGCGGAGTATGACATACCCCCCAGCGCTCGCTTGCTGGTTAAAGATCGTGAAAAAGTTATAGCTGGACAACAGTTGACCGAAGGATCGCTGAACCCTCACCGCATCCTACGCATCCTTGGCCGGGAAGCTTGCGAGCTGTATTTGCTCACCGAGGTTCAGAAGGTTTATCGTTCACAAGGGCAGAATATCAACGACAAGCATTTCGAGGTCATTATCCGTAAGATGCTCTCCAAAGCGCAAGTTACACAGCCGGGTGATACCGATCTGTTGCCTGGTGATCTGGTTGACCGCCGTTTCTTAATGCGGCTAAATGAGCAGATGCTGCAAGAAGGGAAATTGTCGGCTCGAGCGATGCAGGTTCTCCTTGGTGTGACCAAGGCATCACTAAGCACAGAGTCCTTCCTTTCGGCTTCCTCCTTCCAACATACGATCAAAGTCTTAGCTGGCGCCGCGATCGAAGGAAAAGTGGATTACCTCCGAGGGCTGAAGGAAAATGTGATCATCGGCAAGCTAATACCCGCTGGAACTGGCTTTCCTGGTCCAGTCGTGGCCTTACATGATGAACGATTGGATGGGGAGTTAGAGGTCGAGGTTGAGACTGAGGTCGAAGAGGTACCACAACCAGAAGCAGTAGCTGCTGACTAAAGCGTGTGATCTGATCGGTATCTGTGAGGGCGCTTTGGGAAGGCTATTACCCCCGCCTAGGGGGGAAATTAGGCCTTGTTAACAATTACGTAGCGTAGATTGACGCCTGTTGCCACAGGAGCGTTGACAGACCGGTTTCAGACGGTTATAATGCATCGTCCTGCCCCGCCTACTGTGGCTGGGGCGGATGTACGAATCCCCCACTTCCTCGTCGGTCAGCGATCTGAGAGAGAGCCTGCCGATACGACGGTGAAGCGAAGTTGGAGGCAAGGAATGAAATACGCGGTACTCGAATCTGGCGGAAAACAATACGTCGCTCGAGAGGGTGAAGCCATCGAGGTCGATCGTTTAAAGATAGAGGTTGGTGATAAGATCGATTTTAAGGACGTTTTATTGCTGGTCGATAACGCGAAGGTCCATGTTGGAACCCCCTATGTCAAAGGGGCAAAAGTCCGAGGCACTGTTGTCGACCAATTGAAAGCACCGAAGATTATTGTATACAAATATATTCCGAAGGAACGCTATCGCAGGAAGCGTGGCCA
>CP070708.1:1249071-1264873 GCA_020350285.1 Anaerolineaceae bacterium | reverse complement strand
CCGATAAAAACACTCGGCACTTTCAGCCGGCGGCACGCCGGCCGTCTCGCCCCGGCGGGGCGTGGCTCGCGGCCCGAACGGGGTGCGAGACGGCATGAATTGCCCCTTCTTTCATTTATAACCGATTGGGTATGGATTATTAATGAACGAAGGATTAAAACCCCTGCCACTTTGTCAGT
The DNA here is from genome assembly GCA_020350285.1 of Anaerolineaceae bacterium. GTDB lineage: Bacteria > Chloroflexota > Anaerolineae > Anaerolineales > E44-bin32 > DUEZ01. The sequence goes on along the minus strand of CP070708.1, from coordinate 1,264,694 downwards.
AAGTCATAGAAGTCGGTGAACTCGATCGCAGGCACGCCTTTCGATTGGCAATACTCGGCTAATTTCTTGCGCGCGTAAATCAAATCCGCCACACCGACCACCTCAAAATCACTGGTACCATCTCCGATGAATGCTACCTTCGAGCCCTTTTCTTGATGCTGACGAATAATGGTCGGTTTAGAGGTAGATCGCAGAGGAATCTGCGGGTCATACCAAGGATATGAAAAGCGGAAACCACCTGGCTCAAAATGGATGTGACTGGCGAAAATCTTAATGCCCGCTATCCCATGCTGTCGAAGGATGTAGTCAATATACCAATGCAGCCCATCACTCACCACAGCGAACGAATATCCTCGCTCCTGACACATGGAGATAAACTCGGGAACACCAGGTACGAGATCAACTTTAGCCACTTCACTTTCCATTTCTTCACGGCTAGCCGTAACAGTGGCGAATGTTTTTTCCATCTCCTCCATGGTTGAGATCTCGCCTCGTTCCCACCGCTCTGCGTATTCGAGACCGCATTCTGCGAAGGTTTCATACAGATGATTGATAATGATGAAATCTGTCAACGTCCCATCAAAGTCACACAAAACAACTTTGCGTGGATCGATCGATCCATTCAACTTCTCCAAAACCACCTCACTTCCGCTTCTGTTTTTTCTTGGGAGGTTTACCCTTCACTCTCTTCGCCCACTGATCCACTGCGTCCTCGCTGGTGATGTTCTCTTCCCATGCCTCCCCCTCCTCCACCTCAGCCGCCATGGCTTTAATTACATGTGGGGGGTATTTCTCGACCCAGCGAACCCATCTCGGCTTAACAAAAGCCGGCGGGCGTGCTGCCCACCATAGGATGAGAAGCGCGACAAGGATAATGGCGACCCAATAGAGGAAATAATAGGGTCCTAAGCTCTCCTGAAAATAAGCATTATAGGTGAAGAGGATGAACATCATACCTATGGGCAAGTAAGCATACGCACCCCCTCGAGTCCCCCAATACCACTTCTTCCAGGCACCAACTCGTGCACCCAAGCCCATTAATGCAAAACCAATTCCCATGAGTCGCAAGAGAACTTGCTGGTCGAAACCAAACATCCTAACTCCTTTCAAGCATCGCTAAACCATGCTTGGCTAACATCTCTGCAACATCCTCCTGATAGGGGCTGCTGAGAGCTTCATAGGTCCCTGCTTGGAAGGATTGAATATCGGGGAAATATCCAACTTCGTCGTTAGCATAGCTCACCACTGCGGTAAAAGGCATGCTGCTTCTCGCTTTGAGTTCCAGAACGGTTCGGACGAAGGGTTCTCCGGGAAGACCGATCAAGGTCATGGGACCCAATTTAAGAACCTGCAGTTCGGTCTCGATGTGTTTGCGATCTTCAAGGGCCTTCATTAGTTCAACCTGGATGGCGGCGCCTTGAACACGAGTGGTCGCTATTCGGATATCTCCGTGGGATGCTCGGGAATCCTTTAACTCTTGAAGCTGTGTTTCCAGCTGGTGCAACGTACTTTCGGCTTCGTCAATAGAAGGAAATGAGCGGATCGGAAGCTTCACTTGTTCAACCTGGCTTGCTAGGTCACCCTGACGCTCCGTGACCACGTTTGACATCACTTTCAGCACTTCTCCGGCCAGCATGTTGCCAAAGCGTTGAACCTCATTGAAGGTCTGCTCTCGGCGGGTGAAGCGTGTACTCACATCTCCTGAAGCGCCATTGGTGAAGAGAAAAACCGTTTCAGGGAAGATTTTGTTAAGCGTCGCCCGCGCTGCACCGGGAAAATCAGCTGATATTAATAAATTTCGATGACTTAACACGGTCGGATGGCAACCGTAGTTCATCACCACCGCTATGGGTCGACCATCGAGATCATCAACCCGCAAGAGGATCAACTCATCGTCCATCGGACCGTGTTCAGGATCATTGCGATTACGACCGATCCCCTCGACCAGTCCCTTTCCCACCCCCAGACTAGCCGGCTGTAATTCCTGACTTGCCCAAAGCGCTGCTCCTTCTAATTGCCGAACAGCGATGTTTTGTAACTCAGGATCTTTGGTAAAGGGAAAACCCGGGAATTCCCCAATATAACCCGCTGGGCCGGAATGGATATGTGAGGGGGCAAGAAGGATGCCCTCAGCTGGGACACCAATGGCATCCTCGATCGCCTCACGTACCCGATGGGTGAATCCTAAACCCACGCCGAGTAGATCTAAACTAAGTAATGCCACTTGGTCCTCACCTGATTTCAACAAAAGAACTTGTGCATAGAGAGGATCATGAACCCCTTGGCTGACACCCACTCTCGCACCATAACCTTCAAGTGGAGTGCCTACTGGCGGGGTGATATCAATCTGTACTGCGCTTGCGAGAATTTCTCCCTCTGTCATCTTTAATCACCAAATCTTGATCCGACCCCAATAGCGATCAACGAGCGGTTTATTGACCTCTTCATGTCCATCGAGGTTGCCGCTCATGAAGACCGGTGGATCGATGTCGCGATCGATCAGGTTTTGAGTCGCTTGGACGATAATCATGTGGATGATGAACATACCAGAGACACCGGATCCCGCTCCGACGGGTTGTCGCAAACCCTCGAGGTGCATCAGACAGTCGCCCTTCGGACAACCATTATCGATCACCACATCCGCTAGCTGATAAAGTTTCTTACCACTCGAATGACGTGAGTTCGTTCCCTTTGAATGTTGGAGCGAAGTGATCGCCACGACCTTAACTCCCCGCTGCCGAGCGAAGTCAGCCATTTCAATAGGAGCGGCATTGCGCCCGGAATTGGAGACGATGATCAGAGCATCCGGTGGTGAAACCCGATAGTAATCAAGAATGATCTCGGCCATGCCTTCGACTCTCTCTAAATACTCACTTTTGATCACATGTTGGTTTCCAGTCAAACTTGGCTCGAGAATCGCATCCACCGGAGCCAATCCACCCGCTCGTGCGGCCACATCCTCAGCGATCATATGTGAGTGACCGGTACCAAAGGTGTAGAGAATGCCGTCGTTGGCAATCGCATCCGCCACGATCTCAGCTGCTTCCAAAACAGCTTCCATTTGGGTGTCCACAACACCTTGCCATAGTTTTTGGATTTCTTGGGCATATTCCAAAGCCTTGCTGGTCATAATTGAATCCTTTCATTCAATATTATTGTTCCTATTGGGAGGCATGGACGCGTAAGGTGAGATCTCAATTCAGTCATCATGCCAAAGTTTGTCAGATGTATTTTGATCCTTCTGAAAAACCAACAGTGAAAAGAGGACTTGTATATTTGGGGGTGTGGACTGCGCCCACACCCCCATATTGCTCCTCATGGGTATTTCTGACTCCCCACTCACTATCTGAGGTTAGAGAACATGAGCCACGTGAGGGGATCGAATCTAGCTTTTAAGCAACCCAATCAGGATAGGCCTTCTCAATTTTGGGCCAAAATTCCGCATCGGAATCCGAAGGCATCATCCGACAGGTGATGCGAATGCCTTTTTCATGGGCGCTTTTTAGTGCTTTTACACTCTCCTCGGTCAGGAAAACCGTGTTTGATAGCTTCTTCGAACCGCGCACATAAGCCTGATTTCCGAGATTTAGGACCGGCATGTCCAACCCCGCGTCTACCAACGCCACGCCGTCCTCCGGGAATTTAGCAATGATGAATATATTTTCATTTTCCGCTTCGGGGCTGTTGCAATATTCAACACAGTCCGCGATCGAAAAAACTGAGACCTTGGCCCCGATCGGTGCCACAGCCTTGAGCAAAGTGACCTGGATCGGATCGCTAGCCACTTTGTCATTCGTAACGATGATACGCTCGATCTTCATCTCAGCATTCCAAGAGACGAGAATCTGACCATGGATTAAGCGGTTATCCATTCGGACATGAATAACAGGCATGCATCGACCTCCTCAATGAAATTGGTTATGATCAAGTAAATTTATTTCTTTTCCAGGATCTCTGATAGCGTCCGCACACCGCTGATACCGGCTTCTTTCGCAATGTCGACTAACTCCTCCAGGGAACTTCCATCGCGCATAACGAGTAATTCAGCTAACATGGGCAAGTTGACACCCGTGACAACCTCGATCCCTTCCCGTTGCATCGCGATACGAGCGCTTGCGTTGAAAGGGCTGGCCCCCGGAAGATCAACCAAAACGAGAACCCCCTCACCTGTATCTACTTGTGAGATAGCCCCCTCTACCTTGTCCATCAACCCTTCAACATCTTCCATCTCTTGTAGGCTAAGAGCGAGTAAAGCCTCTTGGTCCCCGACGATCATTCGCGCAGCATCTAACAGACCAGAGGCCATCTCTCCATGTGCTACAACGAGTACTCCAACCAATTGAACCTCCCCGGATTAATCAACTCCATTATTCTAACAAACATATTTTGGTGCGTGAATGGAAATCCCATCTGATCGAACAGCTTCACCAGACTTCTATTTACTAGGGAAACCTTATCTTTCGCCTGCTTTTGATCATCTAACTTCGATATCTACAAAGCTAGAAGAAGAACTTGGGTGCCCAATCCATGCCGCTGTAGCGTCCCATGATCTCGGCATTATGCTCATCCGAGCCATCCACATTGGCACTGATCAGCACCGGAGGGGAAAGACCCCGATCCAGCATCAACTGGATCACTTCCACCATAACGGCGTTCATGATGGCCGCCCCTAAGATCGTGGAGAGGGCTCCAGCCTTCATAGGAAGGCCTTCGAAGTCCATGGCAGCATCGCCGAGGGGAGTCCCGGTGTCGAGGACGACATGCGCGATTTCAAACAAGCGTTTCCCGCTCGAGTGCCGCGATGCGACACTCTTTGAATGCGCCAGGGAGGTGACCGCGATCACCTTCAATCCTTTCTCCTTCGCTCCCATCGCCACCTCGATCGGTTCAGGATTTCGTCCCGAGTTAGAAATCACAAAGATGACCTCCCCGGATTTAATTGGGTATTGTTGAAGCAGGATGTCCCCATATCCCTCGATCCGTTCCACCATCCCCCAGATGGGATCGGGTAAGTGGAAAATCGGTGCTAGGCCGCCAGCGCGTTGAGCGATCTCGCGTGCGATCAGTTGAGAGTGTCCACTACCAAAGGTATAGACGGACTTGTTTTCGGCTAACGCGTCTGCGACCATCGTGGCGGTTTCTCGGATGGCCTCCGCTTGGCTCTCGACCAGCTTCTCTAAATGTTCTATGACAATTTGTAAATATGCTTGATACATCTCTCTTCCTCACAAATGGTGTGCTTATACAATAAGACAGGGTAATTGGAAGCCAGTCAACCTCCAATTACCCTGTTGTGTGTTAACCCCAGACGCCCACGCTGGCGTAGTTAGCCCAAGATATTCAATGCACCGCCGACAAAGCCTACAACAAGAAGGACGACGATAACCCGAATTGGGCTCCAGCCCCTCTTGAGCAACCAATAGGCTAACCAAGTGACTAATACCGGCAGCATATAGGGCAAGATGGCATCCAATTGTTGTTGGACATTGATGACCTGGGTGGTCATCTCGCCACGCACTTCTACTTCCCGAGACCACTCAAGGGCTGTGCTCATCCTGACAATCGAGGGAGCGAAACCACCGATCACGATCAAGCCCACGATAGTGGCTAGCTCTGTGACTCGCATAATTGCGCCACTACCAAGCTGAGAGATCAATTCCGTCCCCTGGTTGTATGCCCAGAAGAATTGCCAGTAGCGCACTGCCAGGTACGGGATGAATACCAAGATGAGCGCCAGGATCGGCCCTAATATGTTGCCCTCCAGTGCCATCACCGAGCCAATGCTCAGGATGATACTGTTGTAGAGAGCCCATACGAGGGTATCACCGACACCAGCCAATGGTCCCATTAAGCCGACCTTAAGACCCTCGGTCGTCTCCAAGGAAGCGCCCGCCTCCTCCAGCGCCACATGTGCACCGAGAATCAGCGGGAAGCCAACCACGGGATTGGTGTTGAAGAAGTTGAGGTTGGTGATGAATGCTTCCTTGAAGTCTTCCGGATCAGGATGGGTCTTCTGCAAGACCGGTAACATCGAGTAACAATAGCCAACGGACTGCATGCGCTCATAGTTCCAGCCCATCTGGCTGAAGAAGATATAGCGCCAGAAGGTCCTTGTTAGGTCACTGCGTGAAAGTTTCGTTCCTGCGGCTTCCATTTCAGGCCTCCTGTCCGCGATACTTGAGCTGCTGATAGACCAGCGCAGTCGCTAGTGCCGCCAGCGCAATACCTACCAAGGGAACACTGAGGTAGGCGAACAGGACGAACCCTAGCAACAGGAAAGCTGGATACTTCTCCACAGGGAGAATTTTCAGCAGCATGGCGAAACCGAGGGCTGGCAGGATACCACCGGTGACTGAGATCCCCTGGTTGAACCAAGGGTTGTTCTCAAAGAAGGTCGACACCGATTTCACTGCGTCCTCCCCGAATTGAACCGCTAGAAAGACTGGGATGGCTCGAGAAAAGCCCCAGATCATGTGGCTAAAGATCTGCATCATCCGCTCGAAGCCTTTGACATTCCCCTCTTCTGCATAGGCGTCCGCCCTATGGACAAAGATAAAGTTTAAGAAGCGGTTCAGGATGTCAACCTGAGTCAGCAGAAGAGCTGCTGGGATAGCGAGGGCGATTCCGACCTCGAAGCCTTCGGTCTTCCCAAAGAAAGTCCCTAGGATCGCGCCCACAGTGAAGTCCGGAATTGTCGCTCCACCGTAAGTGTAGACTCCTAGGGCCATAAGCTCGAGAGTTCCGCCGATCAACATGCCAGTTTCAATGTCACCGACGATAATTCCGGCGCCAAAACCGGCGATGAGTGGACGGAATCCCAGGAAGAAGACCGGGCCTAAGATATCCCAGATGCATGCATAAGCCCAGAGCGCCAAAAGTATGGCAGTAAGCATAGTTTGTTTCCTCCTCCAAAGGATGGATCAGGAGTGATGATAGATATAACGTTCACCAAAATCCTTAGGTGTGTCCTCCCGATATAAATCCTCCTTTCTGGAATCCATGGGCATCTGGATACTCACGTCCAATTACCCTTGCCAAAGACGGTGATCAATCAAGTCTTTAGTAGGGATTGAACGTCAACGCCATTAAGAGTGTAAATAGAGCTACAAATAACCAAACGAGGGTTTGCCGTTTCTCAATCCCACCCAACTGCGACCCCTATCCTCCTCCGTACCGGAGCCACTCGCTGCTAAGCCACCCAATGCCTCTTCTATGGTTTCGCGGCAAACCTCAAAGTGATGTATTTACTTTTAATGATTTGGGAACTCGGGCGTTATCGATGATTTCTCCTCAGTGCGACGCGGATCACGATGTGCCCTTCCGTTGCACATCTATGCTACGACTTTCCCGGGCCTTTGTCAATAAAACACCGTTCAATTGGCTTTCGTTACGCGAACAAATCTCCTCTAAATCTATGGAATGCAATACGTTACCCATCCCGCCGCCGATTTGGTTCACATTAGATTCTTGAGACCCTTTTCGTACATATGGCCTATTTTAAAACCAAGTCAAACTCACGAAGTAAGGCAGGGAACGAAGCGAACATTGCATATGCACCTGAGAAATCAGCACCATCGAGATGGTGGTTAGGAATAACAACACACCGCATTCCTGCTGAGAGAGCGGACCTCATGCCGATCGGTGAATCCTCGATCGCCAGGCATCGTTCAGGTGGTATTTCCAAGGAAGCCGCTGCTGTAAGGTAGATGTCAGGTGCCGGTTTCGCGTGTTGAACCTGATCGGAGGTGACCACACAATCGAATACCTCTCTTAGACCGATCGCTCTCAGAACTTGATCAACGTAGATCGTACTGCTATTGGAGGCAACGCCGACAGGTAAGTTTCGAAGCCTGGTCTCCCTGATGAAGTCTTCAAGACCAGGGACGGGTTTCGCGTCTCTACCCACGGCCTCCATCACCCTGGCTCGATGATCATCTAGGATCTCCTCAACGCTGACCTGAATTCCTGTTCTTTCTTGGACAAAGATCGCGGTTTCCTTCGGCTCCATGCCAACCATTTGGCGATATTCGGTCTCGGACAGAGCTGTCCCATATAACGCCAGGAACTCATGCCACATCTCAAGGGCGATCGTCTCACTGTCTACCATCACACCATCAAGATCAAGTACGACGGCACATATGTATTCCATTTTGTTCACGTTCATACCATGGGAAGGGTCTTATCTTATTTATACCCCTGGTTGGAGATCATACAGAATGATTAAAGTGTTCGAATCTGGATTACAAACGACCTGTTCTAAAACTTTCGACATCGAGTGGGTATTCTGCATGGTGTGGTTTTATTATTCGGCTCATGAACCGCATCACCCCCCGTCAAATAAACATTCCACGCAGGCTAAAGCCTTCGGTTACATATGTAACACCTTCCGTTATGTCATTCCGAGGAGTATGGCGACGAGGAATCCAAGAGATGTTTCGACGAGTTTCACTACATCATAGGGATTCCTCGCTCGTCCTACTCGCTCGGAATGACATGTGAGAAGGTGTCATTGCGAGGAGCTGTTAGGCGACGAAGCAATCTTAACCTTGAGGAGATTGCTTCGCCATTTCATGGCTCGCAATGACATTAACGGGGAATCCTATCCTTTCACAGAATCCATCGAGCAATCCATACAAACCTCCCCGCGAGCTTAGAGCTCGCGGGGAGGTGGTCTGATAGCTTGCGTTTTGCGACTTGTATCTTGAAGTAAAAGCTTGTGGCTACAGAGGCTAAACATCAGGCAAAAAAGTTAACAAACAACCCCAAGAGTTAAGATATACTCCTTGGACAACTCCGAGCTCGTGATTTAAAGATCCAGACGGATATAATTGGAATATCAATCTTACGGGAGGCAACCTTGACCACATCGAAGGAGATCGTCGTTCAACATAAAGTTGGTTTGCATGCCCGACCAGCGGCCATGTTTGTGAAAACTGCCAACCAATTCACCAGTAACATCACGGTGGAGAACCTATGCAACCAAACTGGTCCTGTAAATGCTAAGAGTATCTTAGGCATTCTTTCTTCCGGTGTTGAGATGAACCATCAAATTCAGATAACAACCGAAGGGGAGGATGAGGAGGAAGCGCTTGCTGCGCTCTGTGAATTAATTGAGACCAATTTCGGTGAACGCGACTAAGGATCCTCACTATGACAGATGCAGGTCAGGATACTATGACCTATCCGATACATTTCTACTTGTCATTGCGAGCCCCGTAGGGGCGAAGCAATCTCCTCAACGGCAAGATTGCTTCGTCGCCTTACGGCTCCTCGCAATGACAGATTGAGGTTTGGATACCATGCCTAATACGACACACATCTACTTGTCATCGCGAGCCACGCAGAGTCTAAGCAATCTCCTCAACGATAAGATTGCTTCGTCGCCTAACAGCCTCTCGCAATGGCAGAAGGAGGGATAACTAAGTCAATGGCAGGAGACATCCTCGAAAGTGAAATCCACCAACAACCTGAGGTGCTTAAGAATTTTCTCAAGGGCGAGAGTGACCATGTGGCCCATGTCGCTAATGAGACGCGGGGCAGTTTCGATTATGTGATCATCGCCGCACGTGGCACCTCAGATAACGCCGCACGTTACGCTCAATATCTCCTCGGAGCTCACAATCAAATCCCCGTCGCGCTTGCTACGCCATCGCTATTCACACTCTATCGCAAGCCACCATTGATGAAATCTGCCATGGTGATGGGGATCTCTCAATCTGGTCAATCACCCGATATCGTCTCCGTTGTGGAGGAGGGTAAACGCCAAGGGCAACCCACAATAGCCATTACAAACGATCCCCAATCACCTCTCGGATCTGTTGCTGACCATGTCATCCAATTGCATACAGGTCGGGAAAGGTCTGTGGCCGCGACCAAGACCTATACCACCTCACTTTGTGCGTTGGCGCTATTATCCGCTCATCTTAATACGGACGATGAAGCTTTAACCCAATTGAATGACCTGCCTGGGAGGATGAGTGAAGTGATCGAAGAAACCTCGGTCCACCTGCCGAGGGTGGAACGTTATCGCTTCATAGAACACCTCAGCGTAATCGGGCGAGGTTTCAATTACGCGACCGCCTTTGAGATCTCACTCAAGATCACCGAGCTCACTCAAATTGTCGCAGAACCTTACTCCTCTGCTGATTTTCTCCACGGTCCGATCGCAATGGTAACGGAGGGATTCCCGGTTATTGTCATTGCTCCTCGTGGCTCTGTTTTAGAAGACATGCGATCGTTGGTCAAACGAATGGATGAGCTTAATCCTGAACTTATCATGATCTCCGATCAACCAGAATTGCTGAAACGAGCCAACCTAGGCTTTCCCCTTCCCTCGGATTTACCTGAGTGGTTAACCCCAATGATCAGTGTGGTTCCTGGACAGTTATTCAGCTTAGCCTTGGCTAGGGATCGTGGCCTGGATCCCGACAAACCTGAGGGTTTGACTAAAGTAACAGAAACCTGGTAACAAGCTTCACAGAATGTCTCAGCTTCAACATGTTGTAGGGGCGGTTCGCGAACCGCCCCTACGGCTTTATGTATTGGGCCACATTTCCTGTAGGGGCGGGGTAACCCCGCCCCTACAGCGTTGTCGAATATACTCCCTCCTTGTAAGGGCAATTCATGAATTGCCCCCACGTTTATCCGCCGTTAAGCAAACCCTCGTAGATCCTTCAAAAAACCCAGAACAGGTGTCAGGTGCAGAGAATCCCTATGATGTACCGAATTCATTAGGCGCATCATAGGGATCCTTCGCTTCACTCAGGATGACAAGCTACAGAGCAGACACTCCTTCACCATTAATGTCATTCTGAGGAGCGAAGCGACGAAGAATCTCATTGTTTGGAAAAATTAGAACTTCAAGGGGAAAAACGAGATTCTTCGCAGCGCCCTAGGTCCCAAGTGAAGCCAATGGACTCAAGATGATACGCTACAGAGTAGACACTTCTTTACCATTAATGTCATTCTGAGCGCCGTTAGGCGCGAAGAATCCCTATGATCTAGCGAATTCGAAAGCATCGTCATAGGGATTCCTCGTCGCTCCACTCCTCGGAATGACAAAAACACCTAATAACCTAATTACCTACTACCAATAAAATTAACGAATCTAATACCCATTCACTGTTTAGCTAACCGCCTGTACTTGCTTGAGTAGTTGAGCCGTATCCTCTGCATCGATTTTGTGATGGACATCAATCTGTTGGTTGGGCACTTCGATCCCAGCCCCCTCAAGTGCACTGTAGACTGCGGTGTTCACCCGATCGAACATCCGACGGGTGTCAACATAGGATTCGATCCACCAGCGCAAGCGGAAGATGAGGGCACTGGGGCCAAACTCGAGGAATAAGGCCTCAACTTTGCGATCCGGCAATACGCCCTCCACACCACGAACGGCACGGACCATCGTCTCACGGGCCAACTCGATATCCGATCCATATGCCACACCGATGTTCACTTCAATTCGATACTGTGTGGTTGGATAAGTGTAGTTGACGATCAGGCTCTTTCCGATCACCGAGTTCGGCACGATCACCATCCGATTGTCCCGAGTTCGAATGCGTGAACTTCGTAAACCGATGTCCACCACATCGCCCCAGGTGTCCAGATCTTGGATCTCAATCCGATCACCGATGCGAAAGGGACGATCGACCATGATGATGAAACCACTGATGGTATCAGATAACGCCGCCTGTGCCGCCAAAGCGATCGCGAGAGACCCTACCCCTAGAGTGGTGATGAGCGCACTTACATCCACATCAAAATGCCCTAACAGGATAATCAAACCGATCAAAATTAAAATGATCATCGTTATCCGTCGGATAAAGGGCATCAATTGATCATCCAGCTCAATCTCGGTCTGGGGAGCAACCACATTCGCATACCAATCGGTGAGTCGCGTGGTTAACCGCCAAAGGGCTGTGAATCCCACACCGAGGTAGAGCACGAAGAACAGGTCTTCCAGCGTATCCCCCCACTCCTGTGGGAGAAAGTCCAGGCGTCCTATTGCTACATCGAGCGCAATAACGATGAACAACAAGTATAGGGGGACCCGCAATCCGTCTAGAAGAACTGACCTAAAGGTTAGCTCTTCTGGATCCAATTGACGTTTGAGAAGCCTCAGAAATACGAAATTAACCAACCAACGACCAACAACAACCACAAACAACACCAGTAGGAGTGAAAAGCCAATATCCATCCATTCTTCTGGTTGATAACCGAGAAATGACATCGTTTCCCTCCTTCTATCACCCTGCTGAGATATTCCATCTAGATGATCCTGCTGCGATCATGTCACCTCTTCAATGAGTTTTTCCCCCGCCATGACCTCCAAAACGCCGATGACTCCTGAGTTGTCCAGATCACGCATCCCAATCTGGAGCATAGCCTCAAAGAGCTGCATCGCGACGGCAGTAGCTGGAAGCGGCATCCCGTAAGTTCGAGCCGTATCAAGCACGATTCCCAGATCCTTATACATCATGTGCGCCTTGAAGCCTGGCTGACGATTTCCTGCGAAGAGTCGCTCAGGTTTTACATCAAGCGTCCAGCATTGCGCCGCTCCACCCCGTATGGCATCCACCACCCGACGCGGATCAACACCTGACTTTTGCGCCAACATGATCAACTCACCCATGGCCACCATTTGAGCTGCGACCATAATCTGATTGCTCGCTTTCGCCACTTGCCCTGCCCCACTCTCTCCAACATGCGTGATCGTTTTGCCCATCGCCTGGAAGACCGGAAGCACGACATCGAAGGCCTCCAGCGGTCCCCCAACCATGATCGCTAATGTCCCTGCTTGAGCTCCGATGTCCCCACCAGATACAGGTGCGTCTAACGCCATGACGCCCACTTCATCAAGCTTGATCGCGATGTTTCGGGCTGTCTCCGGTTTTATGCTGCTGTTGTCGACGAAAATCATCCCTGGACGAGATCCTTTTAGAATTCCATTCGCTCCTAGCACAACCGTCTCCACATCCGGCGAGTCAGGCAGATTGGTGAATACAATATCGCTTGCTTCCGCCACCTCGCGCGGCGTATCTGCCCCCTCTGCCCCCTCGGCGACCAATTCGTCCACTGGTGGTCGACTGCGGTTGTGCACCGTAAGCGGAAATCCCGCCTTCATAAGATTGCGAGCAATCGGTTTGCCCATCAGCCCCAATCCGATATAACCAATACGTTGTTGCATTGCGCCTCCTAACTCATCTTGTATCCAACATTATCAAGATGGCATCGCATGGTAAGATTGAATGTTTTGACCCACCTATCTCTATCTATTAGAACAATTCCGAGAACGTAAGGGTACACAGGCAGGAACATCAAGGCAACTATGCGTACGCTATGGGAAGTAGCCAAGCTGGCTATACAACGTCAACTCACCTATCGAGCTGCGACCTTCGCAGGCCTGATCACTAATTTCTTTTTCGGTCTCCTACGAGCAGCAATACTGGTCGCTCTGTTCGGTCAAAGGCAGGAGGTAGCCGGTCTCACCGTACAAGGTGCCATCACCTACACAGGATTGACCCAGGCAGTGATCGGCTACTTGTCGTTATTCCGTTGGACTGAGGTCATGGATTCAGTCTACAGCGGTGAGATCAGCTCAGCCTTATTGAAACCGATGAACTTTTTTACCTTCTGGTTGTCACAGGATCTTGGAAGAGCACTTGTGAACGCTGTCCTTCGCGGATTGCCGATTATGTTCCTATACGCATTGGTTTTCGATATCACCATCCCCTCGCAAAGCGGGCAATGGCTAGCCGTGCTTGCGGCCTTAATTTTAGGATGGTTGGTGAGTTTCTCTTGGCGCTTCTTGGTTAATCTAGCCGCCTTTTGGACACCAAACGCGCGCGGTGTTGGACGCTTCGCTTTCGGTCTCTCATGGGTCCTCTCAGGATTCATTATGCCACTTCGTCTATTCCCCGAATGGTTCGTCCAGTTCTGCAATTTCACGCCATTTCCCTCCATGATCAACACCGTTGTTGAGGTTTATCTCGGCGTGTTAGATAGTCAAGCGGTGATAAGAGCTCTACTCACCCAAGGTTGCTGGGTGATCCTTTTGGTGACGGTTGCGCACCTCGTACTTCAAGCCGGAACTCGCCGTCTCGTCATCCAAGGCGGATAACATGCGATCGGCATTCGTTATCTACTTACGACTTATCGCTGCGAATATCCGAGCCCAGTTAGGGTATCCGGTTTCCTTCCTCCTCGAAGCTACCGGAACCGGACTTATCCTCTCCATGTGGTTCATCTCCTTAGTCCTCATCTTCCAGAGATTTGAACACATCGCAGGATGGACTTTGGGCGAGGTTGCATTTCTCTATGGTCTGATCGAAATGGCGTTCGGCACGATGGACATGATCTTCAGCGGCTTTGATCCACATTTTTTCGGCTCCAATGTCCGACGAGGTGGTTTCGATAAGCTCCTCCTTCGACCTGAAGGTCTAACCGTACAAGTCCTCGGATCGAGTTTTGTCTTCCGCCGTCTTGGTCGTATCATCCAAGGTGTCGTGATCTTCATCATCGCGCTGTCCATGATAGAGGTGAGTTGGACACCAGCGAAGATCCTTTATCTGCCGGTCGTATTCATCAGCTTGATTTGTTTCTTCGGCGGTCTCTTCATCATCGGCTCAACGATCACTTTCTGGACTGTTGAGTCGATCGAAGTGATCAACATCTTGACCTATGGTGGAAGCGAGATGATGTCCTATCCGATGCATATCTACCAGGATTGGATGCGTCGTTTCTTCACCTTCATCGTTCCAGCGATCTTCCTTAATTACTACCCCGCGCTTTACTTTCTCGATAAACCGGCCTTACAGGCGCTGCCCTCCTTTGCACCATTCCTCTCACCCATGGCCGGTTTCGGTGTCCTATTGTTGGCACTACGATTTTGGAGATTCGGTATCCGTCACTATCAAAGCACAGGGACGTGAGTTATGTCAGAGATGATCTCGGCTTCCGATCTGAAAAAGCATTTCATACTCCATCGCCACCGGCCTGGTTTCGTAGGTGCGTTTCGTAACCTGATCTCAAGGGAACGTCGTGTGATACGCGCCGTTGATGGGGTGAGCTTCACGATTGAACAGGGTGAATTTGTCGGCTATCTCGGCCCTAACGGTGCAGGCAAGTCAACGACGATTAAGATGCTTACAGGCTTGTTGGTGCCGACGAGTGGTGACCTTCAAGTAAATGGTCGTGTCCCTTGGCGGGAACGGCAGACGCATGTGCGTGAAATTGGTGCAGTCTTCGGTCAACGAACGACCCTATGGTGGGACCTACCGGTTATTGATTCACTCGAATTGTTACAGCATATCTACCGCATCCCTGCGGATCGGTTCCAACAAAACCTCCAGGAGTTCCGCGGATTATTAGAATTAGACCGCTTCCTCTCGACCCCAGTGCGAGCGTTGTCCCTGGGCGAACGGATGAGGGCGGACCTTTGTGCCGCCCTACTCCATGATCCAGTATTACTTTTCCTCGATGAACCTACGATCGGTCTTGATGTGGTTGCGAAGGAGCGAATGCGTCAGTTCATCCGTCATATCAACACCCACCGCGGGACGACGATACTCCTGACCACCCATGATATTTCCGATGTGGAGAAGCTTTGTAAACGAGTGATGATT
>CP070708.1:1232347-1248971 GCA_020350285.1 Anaerolineaceae bacterium | reverse complement strand
AGTATCGTTGGCACTGTAGAACCATTAAAACTTTCCCATATTACAGAGCTATGGTTCGGACCAGGCCATGTGACATCCCACTCATTCCACGATTGCGTGATGCGATAGACATTGATGCTTAGGCTTGAACCAATTTCCTGGTAGATACTAAGGGTCGCACTCATTACATTGCATGATGCCGGGATGGTTGTTAAATTAAATTGGATCAGGGTTCGATGATCATCCGGTCTCACACGCAGATAGAGATCGGAACCGTAATTTGTACCAGGAGCAGTACCATCAATCCAGGCATCCCCATTTGTAGGGATGGTGACGCTACCTGTAGTACATGTCACTGTTGGCGTTGGCGTGTCTGTCGATGTGGGTGTCGCTGTTGGCATTGGCGTGTCTGTCGATGTGGGTGTCGCTGTTGGCGTCGGCGTGTCTATTGGTGTTGGTGTTGCGGTTGCCGTTGAAGTCGCGGTTGCTGTGGACGTTGGTGTACTTATCGAGGTCGGTGTGGTTGTAGCAGTAGGTGTTTCCGTCGTCAGCGTTACGAGATTCAGGGTAAATTCAACCTCCACCCAACCGCTTACGTTATTTCCAGTATCCATAGCCTGAGCTTTTAATCTATGCAAACCAGGATTAATTGAACCTCCCCCAGAAGGCCAATTCGGACTGCTGACGGGATGGGTTACACAAGGGTCAGAATTACCACCGAAACCACAATAATGAGCTTCAGTGTCGGTGTGCGTATAAACGGTGATCCAACTACCTCCATCCCACCACTCAATTCTGAATTCTACTTCTGCAATCCCGATACCGTCGTCTTCCGGGTATTCACCAATCAGTTTACATTCATACGGATCAATATTGTCAGGATCATATGCAAATGCATGAGCGGGAAGGACTTGTCCGTCATAATAGACCGCTCCGTCCTGTGGAAGGCGTATTTGAACCACTGGGTCCACCAAACATTTAGTAGGCGTTGGTGAAAGCCCAAAGATTGGAGTCTTAGATGGGTAAACAGGTGTCTTCGTCGCGGTTTTGATAACTAATGCAGTACTAGTCGGAGTAGGTGTTTCAGTCGGAGTTATGGTAGCTGATGGGACTAATTGATCTTCTGGTGTAGCTGTGAATGGCTCTTCACCTGCGAAATCGCGAGCAGTCGCCGTAGGAACAGGTGAACCCATCGCGTCCTTGATCCTCTTCGACTGTTCCTCCGCTTCTTCAGGCGACATCCCACGGTCGAGCAACACCTCGTCAATGATCGAAAGACGGAACACGCCCAACGATCCTACAAAATCATCCGGTGAGTAGTTGGCCGCCAGTCGAGAGCGTAAACCCAGTGAAAACGGCAGCGTATCGGCAAATGCGATATTTAATATAAGCGCCGCAGCGATCCATAACACCAAGCACAATAAAAAGACGAGGAGGGCTCCCAATATCCAATGTCGACCTGACCTGGTTTCCTGTCGACTTGTCATGGCTTCTCCTCGCCGATCTCCTAATACGTTATTTGACCCGTAGGGTCATGTACCTGGGTTTCCCCTCTCCTTTCAATTCTTGGAGCAGAGTGCTAAAAGGCTCCTCACCGGTCTGGCAACCATCAACATGTCTAGACACTCAGCGGACCTCCATCACCAATAGCTCAGGTGATCTGCTGAGCAGCCTAAATACCATAACAGATTAATGCTTTGCTGGCATAAATTCAACCAGTCCGCTGTTCCTAGATCAACCGTAGCGAAAAATGTAGTTTCTAGGAGGTTCTAAACCGTTGATTTACTGTGTTTGTGCGAGGTTTAATATCGCTGGTCGATCTAATCACGAAGGATAAAAAAAGATAGGCTCCTGTTCGGAGCCTATTAATGAGCGACTCACATGCTTTCGTGACTATTATTCCTCTGCACATGACCCTGGCATGGCATAATCACCCAAGTGAACCGCACTTTCATTCAAACCTTCATCCAAAACCCTTACCCACAGCTCAATGCTAAATGAGCCTGTTTCAGGCGGGTCCCAATCCGTATCAATTTCTAGCGTTATTACACCCATATAGTAGGCATCCCAACCGCCATCTCCTGTTGATCCACCGGATACCATTACGATCGGATTTGATTCAAAAAAACCAGAGTACCCAACAACACGATATCTCAACTTAACCCATTGTATGCCATAGGAAATGGGTGGATCTATCACATGAATTTGAGTGACGGTGATATCTTGGTAACAAGTATCTAGCGATCCGGGTGGAGGATTCATCGTGCCGCCATAGATACCAGGTGCCTTGTCGTCAACTGGTGTCGGAGTATTCGTCGGTCTTGGGGTATTTGTCGGCAAAGGTTTTTGGGTCCGCGTGCGCGTAGGTGTTCTCGTCGGACGTGGGGTTCTGCTTGGGGTCGGGGTCGGTGTTGAGGTAGGCGTGTATGTTTCCGTTGGCGTGTATGTCAACGTAGGTGTCGGGGTGTAAGGTGGTTCACCGTGAAAATCTCGAGCCGTAGCAGTTGGGACAGGTGTATTCAGTCCCTCCATCAAGTTTTCTTCTTGATCTTCTGCATCATCGGGTGAGATCCCACGATCTCGAAGGGCATCACCTATGATAGAAAATTGGAAAACCCCAAAGGGACCACTTACGTTATCTGGGCTGTAATTTGCGCCTAATCGACTGCGAAAACCGAAATCGAAGGGAAGACCCTCCGCAGAAACCAAGTTCAGTAAGACCGCAGCAACTATCCATACAACCAAGAGGAATATGAAAACGGAAAACGCTGTTAATAACCACCGTCGCCCTGTCATGCCCTTCACTCTCCCCTGAAGAGTTGTTTATATTTCAATGCAAGACCTTGAGACAAATCTGTCGATTAATTCTCCCAATCCCATTGCGCGTCAAACGACCTTGATCCCACAGACTTGAAGCTGAATCAGGTATAAAAAGGGGGGGCATATATCTCCATGAGTGTTTCCATGGGACCCCCCAGCGTGATCCATTGCCCTCTGTAAGCTTGTCGACAGTATAACAGAATCCTTGACAATACCGGTAATCCCCAGCCGAAATTCCTTTAATGATTTTTTTAGATTTTGGGGCACGCAATACGGAGAAATTTCTTTTTCGAGTGATAAGTTTGATGATCGATCGCGAGGAAGCGACCTTTGGTAGGAAGATAACTTTATGAGTATCAACCTACTTCAAGGATGTAGAGGCAATTCATGCCGTCTCGCACCCCGTGCGGGTCGCGAGCCACGGCCCGCCGGGGCGAGACGGCCGGCGTGCCGCCGGTGTTCGCGGCACGAACGGTGAATTGCCCTTACAACTTGATTCCTGCAATAAGTTCTCTCATCAAACCATGGACACCCTAGGCAAGATCGTGACAAGCAGATCGATGCAGACGCAGAGTACACTAAAACCAATTAACCATCAATTCTAGGTCATAAAGCATTCGGTTATGATATTCGAAAATCCCAGGGGGACATCAAAGTAGATTAGCAGGAAATCTTACTCTAGGGCCTTGGAGGAACCGTAGGCGAGTTACTCAGACTCCTCTTCCCAACCCTCCCATTGGGTTTTGCTGCCCTCTTGAATGTCAGAACAATCAACCAAGCGGTTCCAACGACCGGTCACCTCGTATACCATAACCTCCCGGCGTTTTCCACGGAGTTGAGCTCGACCACGTCGACCGAATTCAAATTGTTTCCGTGTATTGGCTAAGAACTTATATGTATCCTCGCTGATCACAATTTTTCCGCTCTCAGGAGCCCGGGTGATCTGTTGTATCCGCTGCGAGGTGTTCACGGTGTCGCCAATGACCGTGTAATGTAAGCGATCCTTCGATCCTATCCCGCCGGCTATCACAGTTCCTGTCGATACGCCTATTCCGACCTCCAACGATGTTAACCAGTCTATAGAACGACGCTCATTCACATTTTTCACGTAATCGAGGATTTCCATCGCAGCGTGAGTCGCTTGTAACGCGCTCACCTGAGGTGGCACTCGATAGGGCAGAATACCAAAGAAAGCCATGATGGCATCGCCATCGAATTTGTTCACTACACCACCGTGCCGGGTGATGATCGGGACGACACCCGAAAAGTAATCGTTTAAGGTCCGCATGACATCTTCTGGGTCAGCCGTCTCAGCCATGGTCGTAAAGCCTTGAAGGTCAGCGAAAAGGATCGACGATTTCGCAGTCTGACCCTCCAGCAGTAAACCCCCTGTGTCTATGGCAGTACGCAACTCGTCGCGGACCTCAGGCGTGACTGTTCTACCAAGCAAGTCACGATAAATCGCTCCCTCACGCAATCCAGCCACCATGCTGTTGAAAGTTTGAGCCAAGACACCAACCTCATCACCCCCTCGGGCGATAACTTGGGTGTCCAGATTACCAAAGGCGACCTGTGTTGACGCGTCCGCGATATCAACAAGCGGTCGAGTAATGTTGTTCGAGATCACCAGACCTGTGAGCACAATCAGCACAAGAGCCACTGCGCCCACACGGATGATATTGACCGCATTTTCCATATATTTGGCGTAGGCTGATTCAGTACCTTCACCTTTTAATAGTGCGATACTCAGCATCCCAAGCTCTATCGTTCCGTGACGAACGACCAGAGGTGTGAGAACATCGCCATAGATCTGGCCGGCGACCTCGACCTCACGATAAGGGGGATCCTCAGCAGTTGGAGAATGTGCTGCATCAATAAGATCTTGAGGCAGGGCTAATCCGGGCGGATTCCAGGTCTCTTCTGAATCAAAAGTCGAGTTCAACAGCCTGTTATCTTCCCATGCAAATATGGAGACCTGAGCTCGAGCATCCGCGCTAAGATACCCAACAAGGTTTTCTAAATATGAACCCACCAAAACCGCACCGATGATCGTCCCCTGCTCGTCTGCAAGCGGACCGGCGACGAAAAATACAGCCTCCTCCTCATCCTCACCGACCACGATACTCTGCAAGCCCGCTTGTTTTACACCGATGGGGTCCTCTGCTTCTTCCTGAAATATATCGGACAGAAGGACAAGTTGCACGAACAGCCAGTCTTTGTAGTATCCCTCACCACGGATAACAATGTAGTCACCTTCCGGTGCGTCTGGACTGCTTCTTCTAGCAGTCAGCAGACTTGTCCCTTCACGATCGAGCACCACTGCTACATCGACGCCCGTATTGAAGACCAAACTTAAAACCCTCTCCCGCAAATCTTCCGAATCATTGAGCGCGACTGCAGTCGCGACACCTTCCGTGTTGGCAATCGCGCGCTCAATCTCAAGCAATCTCTCCTCAACTCTTACCACTTCATCGGCAGCTTGTTGGCCGCTGTCAGCCAATTGTCGAAGGAATCGAACTTCCTCAGCCTCGCCTAGCACGCGATTTACAACAACCGTCGCGGCCAAAGCTAACATCAGAGCCAAGAACATGAAGGGAAGCGTTATTTTCCACCGTAGGCTAAACCGTACACGGGGACGATCGATTGCTGAAGTACTGCCCATTTCCCACGTATCCCTTCAGATAGCGTAGCCCTACCGTAGGAAGAGCGATAGGATGATTAATAGCGCTATAAACGATCCAGCGAGGAGTCCGATGCGTTTCAGATCCTCTAGAACATAGGTGTAATCGGGGTTAAAATCCCCACTTCCAGGAAGCGGCTGTGATGTTGATCTCGTTTTTGACGAGGTTTGCGCTTCAACAGGTAAATTTGGTCTGCGATCTCGCTTCCTACGACGCTTCTTGCTCACAAACACCCTCCGATCCAAAAACCAGTGATAAATACCTCAGAAATTTCGAATTTTCAATCTGTTTGCCTAAATTTGTCATTACCCGCCAACGAGCTCTCCAAAAACGACGATACGTTGCGTATCCTTCAGGTAAGGATAACATGAGATCAAAGTAATCGTGGGCCTGTTCGTTGACTCCATGACCTCCACTTCAGTAGGTTCGACAATGCGCAGACCGGTCACGCGATACGTGTATTCCCGGGTCGCTGTACTTACCAGGATCTCATCACCCGGTTTAAGCTTGTCAAGATCCCGAAATAGTTCGCCGAAGATATCATTGTGGGCAGAGAGAACGAGGTTACCAACATCGCCTGGGTTAACACTCCCGACATGTTGGCCCACCCCTCGTTTTAATTGTTCCCAACCGTCTCCCTGGACTACCGGGGCTGACGCGTTCCAGATTGCAGGAATGTAAATATTTCGAGCTTGTTCAGGACCTGGTGTGGGAATGGCCACTGCGGGTAGTGATTGGACCAATGGTCGCAAGTTCTCGGGAATTTCCGCCTCGTTTGGTTTTGCGCCCCCCGGAGAGTCTGGTGGTGTGTGCCCGGAGGGCAACACGACCGCTTTGATCAAGGGAGTTGGAGTGGGAACGCCCCCACCGATCGCATCTGCTACTTCCTGATTGAGGGTTCGCAAGGCCCCAGCACCATTGAAGAGAATAAAAGCGAGAGCGATAACCGCCACGATTTCAATTCCTAATAACACTTTGTTAAAGGAAGAACGCACAGCACTCCTTCGCTCGCGAGGGATCTCCTCATCAGGTTCATCTCCATTCGCCCCTGGAATCGTTTGAACTTCCTGAATGTGTGAGGGCAGAGATGGTTCGCTGCGAAGCTTCAGCGCCCGCCCACTCCGTCTGAATTGACGCAATCGTTCATCGCGCGCTTCGAGTTTCTTCCGCGCGAGTAGCGATTCGAGTTCCTCGATTGAGAGTTCTTCAGCTGGTCGCCGTTCTCTCGCCATCATTCCTCAAACTGTCGGAATACCTCATAGACAAGGTGCATGATTGGTGCCAAGAATTTCGCGGGATTATACATGACTACACTGAAAAAAGGTCAACCACGACAAGATGGCTGGCATGTGTCGGGTGCGAGCTTCGTCCATTCCCCACACAACCCCTTCCCTACTCATCGAGGGAAGTTCTTTCAGTGAGCACACACATGAAACTAGCCCAGAAACAGATAGTCGTCAAGCGGTAGAAAATGGCTAAATGATTTCTCCCCTTTTTGATGTATAGTTTTTCAGTCTGCTTACAGCAAACTTAGATAATCCCCATTATTTTCTACTGAACCCTAAGAATTTGGTAGTGTAGATTAAGTCCTCTAAGGGCTCATAGAGTAGCCAGAGGATTCCGTGTGTGTTGTGGTTATCACGAAAACTTTATAACAATCGGAGGGACACCGGTGAGGTTCGTGCTGAGTACGCTACCGGTTTGTTTTTTGATTTTCTGCTTTCTATTCCTGGGATTTATTCAGCGAATAATAACCAATGAGAAGCAACACATTCATTAGCCTAGCAAATCGCTTGCAGCACCATCCCGCAACATCTGCAATCGCACCTTCAACCTCTCCGCCAAATCACTTGCTGTGTTCAATCTTTTAAGATGCGCTTCAGTACCTGCCTCGAGGCTGTCACGGATACCAAGTAATTGAGGAATGAGGACATTATCAATGTATTGAAGTGCCTCATCAGCGTCCTTGAAACCCTTCTCATGAGAGAATTTCATCATCGATAGGAAACCAGCCAGATCTTCAGTCGCGTCCTTTAAGGCTGTATCGAGTTCTGAGGCCGATTTTAGAAAATCCGCCAGTCTCTCAGCAATATCTACTGTTTCGTGAAAAGTAATCATTCTCAACAACTCCGAATGATAAAGATACATGAACTTTCATGCAGTATACCCCGTGAACATCGTTGCACAAATCATACCCGAGAAGGGCACTATCCTCCATGCGATTTCAACGGCAGTTGATTGATCATTTTGGGTGCCCAATGGGGATCAGGTAAAGAGGTTCATGATCAGCGGGAAGGCCAAGCACCTCCTGAACCTGACTGTCCTCAAAAGCTCCTATTGGTACAGCTCCAAGCCCAAGTGAGACAGCTTGTAACAATGCGTTCTGTGCAGCGTGCCCGGCTTCCAGATGAACATATCTTGGTGACCGGGCGCGACCGTATTTAGCTTCCGTGCGGGAATAGACTGCAGTGACGACCAAAACCATAGGTGCGTTGAGAATAGCGTCTTGCCAAAGAGAGACCCTATGTAAATCCGATCGAAGATCCCCACTACTTACAATGGCCAAGCTATGAGCATGTGGATCGTAATGAAATACTCCTCCCTCAATCACAACATACAATTCAAGTGGGTATAACGCACCCGCTGAAGGCGCAGTCCGAAAACCTCGGGGATTGGTGATGCCTTGCGCCGCCCACAGCAGTTGAGATATCTCGCTTGTGGACAACGGCTCCGGCGAGAACTCTCGTACGGATCTACGTTTGAGGAAGGCTTCCTCAAGTGTAAGTGGACCTTCTGATGACGGGACCGGTAGCGCTGTTACCCCTACTTTGCTGACCTCGGTTTTCGTAGACAAAGCGCCAGTTTCTGTTGTGCAAGCTGATAGCCCAAGAGTATTCCCCACAAGCATGGCCACGATAAGGATTCGGGATACTAACCATGTGATCCAACGTCTGTGCTTCATTTCAGATACCCCTCATTAGATGAAACACCGGGGATAAAGAAGAGATTTCCCCCTTGATTGGGATCGATTACAGATGAGGAATGACCTTATTGAATGGTCTTTAGAATGGAAACTTTGCGCGATTTCTGTCGTTAATGCGACCACTCGCCAAGAAATAAGCAGGCAGTATGCATCGTCCCAGAGCTAATCACGTTTCAACTCAGCGATATATGGGAGTGTGCGGTAAGCATCGGCAAAATCCAATCCATAACCCACTACCCAGACATCCTTGATCTCAAAACCAAGGTAGTGTATCGGAACATCAAGGCTGTCGCGCTTCTTCTCCAAGAGCACACAGGTACGCAGGGATGCCGGCTTGCGACCTGTAAGCGTTCTGTAAAGGTAATCCAACGTGTGACCACTATCAACGATATCCTCGACGATCAACACATGCCGTCCCTCAATCGGTTCACGTAGATCCATAATGATACGCACCGCTCCCGAGAAAGTATCCGTCTTGCCATAACTTGAAAGCGCCATGAAATCTACCACGTGAGGCACAGTTAATTGACGTGTCAGATCGGCCAAGAATATGAATGCGCCTTTCAGGATGCCGATGATGTAAATCCCGCCCTTGTCTGCGTAATCCTCCGAGAGTTGATCTGCGATTTCGCATACACGGTTATGGATGGTCTCGGCTGAAAGCACGACACGTACCAGATCGGAAGGTAATTCGCCCACAATTATTTCTCCTCGCCAGTACCTGGGATCGACCACACAGGATGACATCACCGGCAAATGAATCAGGATATACGTCCTGAAATATTTTAGGCGGATTAGCGCTGAGACTCAACCCTGACTTTATCTCGATGAAATTAGTTTCTTTCTTCGATCACATCACGGATGGCTTTAAGTTCTGTGAGGATAGCGGCAAGCAGTTCATGCTCACCGCCCTCAATTTCATCCTCTGTTTGAGTCGGGGCCATGGATCCTCGGAAACGCCGCAGCGCACCAGCGACCTGATCATAAACATCTTCAAATATGGGTAGACCGACCAGGCTTTCTTCCGCTCCACTCTGCCCGCTCATACCAGCTGTCTGTATATTAAGAGCTCCTAAGCCAAATAATCGATCGAGAGGGTCCTGCTTAGTTTTCAGATTCGTAACCGTCCGGAAGGGGACGTGCTTGACCGATTTGGTGATCACTCCGGCTTTCACGATCACTTCATCTCTCCGTATCTCGTATCGTAGGCTTCGGTAATAACCTGGGATGATCGCCAATGAGGGTATTAACCAAATCAAGTTAATGAGGAATCCTATCCAGAAACCCTTTGATCCTCCGGGAACACCACCCTCTTCACGACCAATGATATAACCCATCCAGCTGCTAAACGCGATCACAAGGACGGCCAGAAGTAGTGTCCCCACAAATAATTTGTACATATATCGGATATTCGGTTGCAAGGAAATTTGGTTCATGTCATCACTCTCCAGCTTTCCCTAATCATTCCATTTCATGCAATATAACCTAACGTTCATATGAAGATCGGTCATAGGGCTGAAAGTAATCCGACAGTTGCCTGTCACAGAGATGGGGTTTTGGGGGCATACTTCACGGTTTGGTGAATTAATGTGGAATGTCCTTAATTAATGAGGAGGGGCAAGAGGCTTTCTCAAGTTTTCATCCCCATCGCCTCGGACGGTATTGTAATGCTTCCGCCAGGTGAGAAGGCTCGATCTGCTCTTCGCCAGCCAGATCCGCGATCGTGCGTGCAATCTTGAGAACACGATGGAACGCGCGCGCCGTCAACTGAAGCTGGCTCATCGCTTGGCGGATGAGCGATCTGCAGGCATCATCTAATTGACAATGACGCCGCACATCACCAGGGCCCAAATCCGCATTACAGGTTAAACCAGTCGAAGCTAAACGATGACGTTGGCGCGCCCTCGCATCTTCGACCCGTGACCGAACAACTGTTGACGACTCCCCTAATCGCTCGTCTGTTAATTTATCAAAATCCACCCTCGGCACCTCAACGTGGATATCGATGCGATCAAGCAGTGGACCTGATATCCGCTTTTGATATCGAGTCACGGTCGAGAAAGAACAGGAGCACTCCTTCACAGGATCCCCAAAGTAACCACAAGGGCAGGGGTTCATGGCTCCGACAAGCATGAAATTCGCAGGAAAAGATGCTGATCCACGTGCCCGACTTATGGTGACAACCTTGTCTTCAAGAGGCTGACGTAACACTTCCAAAACCCGCATCCCAAATTCGGGAAATTCATCCAGAAAGAGAACTCCTCGATGAGCCAAGGAGATCTCTCCCGGTCTTGGCCAATTCCCGCCCCCTACCAAGCCGGCATGGGAAATCGTGTGATGTGGAGAACGGAATGGCCGTGTGTGAAGGAGAGGTGTATCGGGTGGGAGTTGATCGGCAACAGAATAGATGCGAGTGACATCGAGCGCTTCCTCGACTGTCATCGTCGGTAAGATGGAAGGGAGAGCTCGCGCTAAGAGCGTCTTACCTGCTCCCGGAGGGCCTATCATCAAAACGTTATGTCCTCCAGCGGCAACTACCTCCAACGCCCGTTTAGCATGCTCCTGACCTTTGATCTCCTTTAGGTCCATCCCCCCTGGATCTTGCTCGATCATAATCTCAGGACGTTCATACGGCTTAATCGGAACAACCCCTGAGAGATGATTAACTAGGGCTGTGAGTGATTCAATAGGAATAACCTCGATCTCCGGGATTAAAGCTGCCTCAGCTGCATCTGCTGCCGGAAGTATGATCCGCGAAAATCCGGCTTCACGAGCTAATGCAGCCATCGGAAGGACACCGCGCACATGACGCAGTGACCCATCGAGGGACAACTCGCCGACCGCCAATGTCCCATCCAACCACTCAGGGCGAATCTGCTCTGAAGCCGCTAAGGCACCCAATGCGATCGGCAAGTCATACGCTGGACCTTCTTTGCGCAATGCTGCTGGCGCGAGATTAACGGTTACACGCTGGCGCGGGAAAATCAAACCGGCGTTCTTCACCGCTGCCTGGACTCTTTCTCGACTCTCTTGAACAGCGGTGTCCGGCAAACCAACAATAATAAAGGAGGGAAGCCCGCGGGAGGTGTCCACTTCTACTTCCACGATTGCCCCCTCCAGCCCGATGATGGCTGCGGCGTGGACTTTAGCGAGCACGTTTACAGTCTAGAGTAAATATGGGAAAAGGTCAAATGTTTTACACAAAAATACGCTTCTAGGTACAGTCATTCTTGTCCTGAGTTTGTTGCAGAGAGATTGCTGTAGGGGCAATTCACAAATTGCCCCTACACCTTTAGCAAGGATTGATGCTCGTTAAAGTATCATCGCTCAACTCCCCCATTCCTGGCATATCGGAATCATTCAAGATAAACTGAACCAGCGACGATCAAGTCTAGGAGCGTTAAATGCGCACAAAAGTAGAGATTAGTTTGTCCGGTGTCGAGTCAGCGATCGCTGCTCAGCTAGGTGGTGCTGATCGCGTGGAACTTTGTGAGAACCTACTGGAGGGAGGGACCACGCCGAGCCTAGGAATGATCGCTATCGTCCGTAAATACCTCAACATCGAGATGAATGTGATCATCAGACCTCGCGGGGGTGACTGTTGCTACTCTGAGGCTGAGATGGAGGTCATGAAACGAGATATCGAAACGGCAGGAGGTGCCGGTGTTGACGGTGTCGTAATTGGTCTATTGAACCCTGATGGTACAGTAGATGAAGAGAGGACGAGAGCCCTAGTCGATCTAGCCCGTCCCATGAGCACGACCTTTCACCGAGCGTTCGATCACACTCGCGACCCAATAGAAGCCCTAGACACCCTTATCGGTCTCGGAATCGATCGGGTGCTTACCTCCGGTCAAGCGGCTACGGCTTTCGAAGGTTTAGTCCTAGTCACAGAACTAAACCAACACGCGCAGGATCGCATCGTGATCATGGCTGGAGCTGGGATCAACGCCCTCAATGCAAGGCATATTGTGGAAACATGTGGTGTGCATGAAATCCATGTCGGATCCGCTGCTACAGAAGATGTTAAAAGCCTCATGCAGTACCACAACCCAAAGATCGCTTTTCGTGGTGGGACAAACCTACCTGAGGATATGCTGCGCCGAACATCCGCTGACCGTGTAAAGGCCATCGTGGAAGCGTTGGGGTAAACCCCTTGTCATAGGCTTTTATTGAGAACAGATTCTGGAAACCGTGAGCGGGAGGGCAAGAAATCGATGGGATGTCCCCAACGCAGATACAGGTATCACAATCGGTTTATCAAGAATAAGACGATCTAAATGAATATACCGCGTAATCCCCTTTCAAAAGGTGTGATCATTCAGCCGGCTCAGGACCGATGACGATCACCCGCCCCAACCCGGTATCGATGAAATCATCTCCATATTCCTCCTCGAACATACCGATGGCGAGATCACCCGTGCAGTGGGATGGTCCAACTTGCTTGACCTCTAAGCTGCGAAAATCCTCGATGATATTTTCAAGTTGACTTCGGCTGCTGCCATCCAGGTGAAATCCACCGGTAACAAAGGTTACGTCACCTTCCAGAATGCTCCGAGCTTTACGTATCATCCGTACGACCCCCGGATGGGCACAGCCCGTGATGATGACCATCCCTTCCGCGGTTTCCAAAATCAAGGCCTGCTCGACAAGCGTACCCAATTCACCCGTGGAGTACACGCCAGGAAGTATCTCAATTGGCTCTCTCACTTCGACCAACTCGGTATGAACCTGCACTGTGTATTTAAACGGCTCTGGGAAGGCTTTCGGCAGATAAACGATCGGTTTTACCCCTGTGTAGAGCAGATCAATTAACCCATCTGTATGATCACCGTGGATGTGGGAAAGGACAACGATCTCTATCCGCTGAGGATCAAGGTCCAACTGTTCCATATTTTCCAAAAGTATGGAACCACTCCCACCGGTGTCAAAAAGCAAGACATGACCATCATATTCAATAAAGGCCGCGAATCCCCATGATGTCGTCAGGCGGGAATCATAAGCGATGTTGTTAAAAACGATTGTGATCCGCGCACCTCTTTCCTCAATGGGTGTGGTCGGATAAGGAGAAGGGGTGTTCGTTGGCTCGGGTGTATTCGAAGGTGCTGGAGTAATAGTGGATGATGGTAAAACCGTTACTGTCGGAGATCTATCTGTCGAGGTAATGGTGACCGTCGACGCTTCAGTAATTGGAGAGGAGCTGCACCCAGTTATCCAAGTGACTACAAATAACAAAGTTATGATAAGGGTAAGGCATTTATTCTGTTTACCCATAGGTTTTGTCTTTTGCGAAGGCCTCTAGAAAGCTGCGCAAGTTCAATCTGTTGTTTGTTTCCTATCAATGTACTCTTGCACCATTCGTTCAAGCATTTCTAGCGGCACACTGCCGTTGCCAAGGATCACTGTGTGGAACTCTTTGATATCAAATTGTTCGCCTAATGCCTCCATCGCCATCTCACGCAGCTCAAGGATTTTTAGCATCCCGATTTTATAACCCGTTGCTTGAGCGGGGAGGACGATATAGCGATCGACCTCGTGAGACCATCTGCCCGATGGATCACCCAAGGCCTGATTCATATACGCCTTGGCCTCCTCCCGATCCCAACGCATGGCGTGAATCCCTGTGTCAGTGACCAATCGCACCGCACGCAGCAACTCCAGATGAAGGCGTCCAATGTTTCCATAAGGATCGTCATCATAAAGACCCATCTCCCAAGCTAACCTCTCCGCATATAGCGCCCATCCCTCCGCATAGGCGTTCAGGACCACATCATTGCGAAAGAGCGGGAGATCCATTTCTTGAGCTATAGCGATCTGGAAATGATGGCCAGGAACGGCCTCGTGATAAGCTACTGTCGGCATATTAAACTTGTACGCTCTCGAACCACCAATCCCCGTGTGGAAAGCTGCTGGTCGTGAGCCGTCCATTGGGGCCGATACATAATATCCACCCACACCAAATTCTGGGTGTCCGATAACGACAACCCCAGCTTGGGCTCGGATGTTGAAAAAATCGTCCAAATGCAGATCTACCTCTTCAAGCATCTCCTCGTACACCTCGATGAGCCTTTCCTTACCCGAGGGAGACGAGATATCATAGTAACCGCCATCTTGGATTGCACGATCCATTAACTCCCCAAGATCTGCATCCTGGGGATATCCTAATTCATCAAAAACCGCGCGCATCTCTTCTTGGATACGATCGACCTCCGATAATCCTAAATTGTGAATCTCTTCAGGAGTCATGTCCGTTGATGTTTGACTTCGAAGCATATAAGCATAATACGCATCACCGTTGGGAAACTTCCAAACACCAGCATCATCGGTAGCGATTCTTGCGAGGTCATCAAGGTATGCCAGTAGGTCAACATACGCAGGGATGAACGACTCATTTATTGCATCCAGAGCCGCCTCAAGCATTTCCCCTTTCTCGCTCTCGCTGAGCCCGTCAATACTCTCCAAGTGATCACGAAAGACACTATAAACTGAGAGCGATTCACCTCTGATCGAGCTTGGATCCGGAGAGTGTATTCCGAGATAGCCGTACATGACGCTTCTCGCCATCTCTAGTATAAATTTCGGTGGGATGATGCCCATTACCTCCCGCCGGACCATGCCTTCAAGCAATTGTGCAACTTGATCATCAACCTGCATTAAGCGAGCAATATAATCCTGTGCGTCTTCCCTTGTGGCGATCGTATGATACTCTGTGAACAGCCTGATCAACTCATCATGGTAACTGATCAGGAAGTGATGGATCGGATAGTTGTAATACATGAATTCCTGGCCACGTACCAAGTCATCCAAAAACCATTCGTAGACATCCATGGATAATTGTTGTTCCGGGGTAAGCTCAGACCGGTTATATCCCCGCAGCAACTCCAAGATCGCAACCTGTAAAGCAGCGGTTTCTTTTAAATACGCATCTGAGAGGTTGTTAAGCTGGTCGTTTCGGAGCCCATACGCTCCAGACATACCCATAGCGGTGACATATTCAGGAGAGCGAAGCACCAACTGCTTGTATGACTCCTCAAAGAAATCATCGATTGGCAAACCGCTCAACTGTCTCGTGATATCAGCTACGGAGGACTCAGCCTGAGGCGTCTTCAGTTGTTCACTCGTGGGCTTTATCGCTGTTGCCGGAATGGCAACTGTCACCGTTGAAGTTTGCGGTGTTTGTACGACAGTCTGCCCCCCACCACAGCTCGTGATTGAAAGAATCGTTAATGAGATGAAAAGAGCAGCGAATTTTTTCTTGATGTTTGTGTTCATAGATTTCCGTCCCATTCTGTGATACCCCCTAGCCCAAATAGAGAAATTTGCCGGGTAACATCAAATGTACCAACGGAAGAATAAAATGGTTCAAAGCTTTCCCACAGAAAATCCAGCACCTAAAGAGCACTTGCCAGACGAATTGTGATTCACTGTGAAGAGAGTTACCATTGGTCGATAAACAGATCGATCATCCCTGTTCGTGTTGAATTTCACGCATTAAAAATCTTGGATTCATCGGTGAACTGATGACCGAAGAATGGGCTGTGATTCGCAAAGCTAATCCTGAAGATGCTCCTGGTATTGCCAAAGTCCACATCGATACTTGGCGATCCACCTACACGGGCATCATTCCTAGCAATTATCTCGATAAACTATCCTATGATCAGGCTGAGAATATCTGGCGGGAGAGGATAGCATCTCCCGAATCAACGGGGTTGATCTATGTCGCCGAGAAACCAGAGGGCGACATCGTAGGTTTCGTAACCGGAGGTCCAGAACGAACCGAGAAATATCCATTCGACGGCGAAATCTATGCTATCTACGTTCTTGAGGCGTTCCAAGGTAGAGGCATAGGACGTCTCCTGACCGCTACGATTTGTCAACAGTTGGCCCAGGATGGATTCCAATCCTTGCTCATATGGGTCCTTGAGAAAAATCCCTCTCGTGGTTTCTATGAAAAACTATGTGGGGAGAAAGTGGCAGAGCAGGAGATTGAGATCGGCGGCGTTTCTTTGCCTGAAGTAGGTTACGGATGGGAGGATATTCGGATATTAATCAATTAGATGATGTGATAGGGGCGAAGCAATCTCCTCCCCCCATTTGTCATTGCGAGGAGCCGTTAGGCGACGAAGCAATCTTTTCGTTGAGGAGATTGTTTCGCCCCTAC
>CP070708.1:1156245-1232247 GCA_020350285.1 Anaerolineaceae bacterium | reverse complement strand
TCATCACCGCGCCATCCCCGTAGCGTTTTGTGATTTGATTTACAGCCGCTTCAAGGGCCTTCTCGCGGTCGCTTTCCATGCATCTACCTTTCGGACAATTGATGAATTGAGTCTACCTGAGATCAGAACAGAGTGCAAGAAATCCGATTCCTGTGATTAATTTTCAAGCTGAAAGTGAATAACTTTAAGGATTAAAGTCATGAACAATATTCAAAGTGTAGGGCGACTGGCCAGTCGCCCATACGGATCTCCAAGAATTTTAGATCGCCTTTGGAATCCAACAGCTCTGCTGCTGGCCATCGGCAGAGCCGATGAACTCCAAATAACCTGCGGGAGGATGGGGTTACTTGACGATCAAGATCATGACATGTAGGGGCAATTCACGAATTGCCCCTACACCTCATCATTACAGTCCAGCGCCAAACCACTTGTCGAAGCCAACAGAAAACAAACAAGCGATAGGCTTATGCCTATCGCCTGCTCAAAAGAACACCCCGCTATGCCGTGTGCTACATTGTTTTGAACCTGCATTCGCAGGTGGGGCCCCGCTCTTGGGTTTCGCCTTGGCCGTAGCCTATCGCGGCCCCCAACGAAGTCAAGACCCCCTATTCAAAGTGTTGGCTCAAAACCTCCTGCAGCATCACGGACACAGCAGGGTCCAAGCCATATATACCACGATCACACATCCTTGTCCACAGCCCTGATTGGCTATTTTTTATCGATTAGACGGAGATGCAATTCCTCCAACTGTTCAGCTTCTGCTGGAGAAGGGGAGTCGGCCATCACATCCCGCGCAGCCTGATTCTTGGGAAATGCGATCACCTCCCGAATATTGGGTTCACCCGCCATGATCATCACCAAGCGGTCAAGACCAGCAGCAATACCTCCATGGGGTGGTGCACCATATTCGAAGGCCTCCAGCATGTGTCCAAATCGCTCCCGTGCGACCTCAGGATCGAGGCCGATCAGCTTAAAAATGCGTTCTTGCAACTCTCGTTCGTGGATCCGTATCGATCCCCCACTCACCTCATCACCATTCAGTACGACATCGTATTGCGTTCCGCGCATCTTAGCCGGGTCGGTATCCAAGAGATGGATGTCTTCCGGCAACGGAGAAGTGAATAGATGTTGGCTGGGTTCCCAGCGCTGCTCTTCCTCATCCCAAAAGGCGTACGGGAAATCCACCACCCAACAGAATGCCAAAATATCGGGATCGCGTAATCCCAATCGATCACCGATCAGCAACCGCAAACGGCTCAAGGACTCGTTCACCACTTCTGCCTGATCCGCCACGAACAACAGCAGATCTCCCGGTTTTGCACTCAGTCGCGTCTTTAGGTTCTCCAGCATTTCCTCTGTCAAAAACTTAGCGATAGGTGAACGAACGCTACCATCCTCATCCAAGATCAGATAGGCTAATCCTTTTGCACCAAATTCTTTGACATATGCAGTAAGCTCATCGATATCTTTCCGACT
The DNA here is from genome assembly GCA_020350285.1 of Anaerolineaceae bacterium. GTDB lineage: Bacteria > Chloroflexota > Anaerolineae > Anaerolineales > E44-bin32 > DUEZ01. The sequence goes on along the minus strand of CP070708.1, from coordinate 1,230,771 downwards.
ATAGCTTCCACACCCACGAGCGTTCAACCCACGCACAGTGCCATTGTTGCTCAGCACCTGTTTGAAGACATTAAAGTCCGAATCGCGCACGATCTCGCGGACATCCGCCAACTCGAGTTCGAAACGCAAATCGGGTCTATCTGTACCGAAACGTTCAAGGGCTTCAACATATGTAAGACGTGGCCACGGGGATTGAAAAATCCGCATATGGGGCACAAGCTTCTCTACCATCTCTGTATACATTGGTTCGATGAGGTCCATGATGTCCTCCCTTTTATTTATGAAGGACATTTCCAGATCAAGTTGTGTGAACTCGGGTTGGCGGTTTCCACGCTGATCCTCGTCACGAAAACAGCGTGCAATTTGGAAGTAACGTTCAACACCAGCCACCATGAGCAGCTGTTTCAGTTGTTGGGGAGATTGAGGAAGCGCATAGAATTCCCCTGGGTGGACCCGAGAAGGCACAAGGTAGTCCCGTGCGCCTTCTGGCGTGGTCTTGAAAAGGATCGGCGTTTCGATCTCCCAGAAACCGCGTTCATCGAGGTAGTCACGGATGAACTTAATGACCTGGTGACGTAACTCGAGGTTGTACTGCAGACGTTGTCGTCTCAGATCGAGGTAGCGGTACTTTAATCGCACCATCTCATCTACCTCGGTCTCTTCGTTGATAGCGAATGGAGGGGTTAGAGCTTGGTTGAGCACATGGATCCCATCCGCTTCAATCTCCACCTCTCCTGTCGGTAACGCTGGATTCTCCATATCCTTAGGTCGCCGTTGGACAGTACCATCCACTTGCAACACCCATTCATTGCGGACATCCTCAAGGATCTGATGCGCTTCAGGGGAGGTATCTGGGTTCGCGACGACTTGGACTATCCCTGAACGATCACGTAAATCTATGAAGGTCAAACCTCCATGATCTCGTCGTCGATTAACCCAACCGGCAAGTGAAACCCTTTGCCCTACATGCTCAGGACGCAATAAGCCGCATGCATGTGTCTTATACATCGTGCCTCCGGATGGATAAACATTTCGCCGCCCGGTCAAGATGACATCGGGCGGCGATGAGATGCGAAAGCAGACCTCTCATATGGCAGACATGCCCTCCGCCCGATGGATCACGCCATCAGCGTTAGGATTATTATTGAACAATATGCTGCTCTTGCCAATCAGATCATGCATGGGTCGATTATAGCATTCTGGCGGAAATCAGGTCAATGCGTGGGAATTCTGGCGGGTTTATTCTCGAGTTCGGATGGAAAAACAGCGAGGAATAGGGAGATTAGCCCTCGGAATGTCATTCTGAGTGCCTATCGTTACCAATAAATTAGGGGCAATTCATGAATTGCCCCTAATTTTTATTTCCACTCAACGACCCTTCGGTAAGCTTAGGATAAGGCTCAGGATGAATTAGGACATAAAGTTGAACCCAACCTTACTCGTCAAGATCCATCGCTTTCCGATACTCCTCAGGGGTATCTACGTCAGAGAGAATACCAGGATCATCGACGATAAGGTATGAAATTTCTCTTTCACGTTGTCGTAAGAAATCACGGAGAGTCTGATCGACTTCAAGCCCAAGTATCGCCTCCCACTCCGGTTTAGCGACGAGCACCGGGTGTCCGCGTCGTTCTTCATAGCTGGGCGAAAGTATCGGCGGTTTATCGTTTTCCCAGACGTGAATGATCTTCTGCACGGTTGTCGGACGTAACAGCGGGAGATCAGCAGGAGAGATCAAAGCCGCTTCTACTGCCCAATGTTCAAGCGTTCGTAATCCAACTTTGATTGAACTCAACATCCCACCGACAGCGAAATCTGGGTTGTGGGCAAATTCAATCTCCTTACCTCTCAGTGAAGCCTCAACACCTTCACTCATCCCTCCTGTCACCACCAGAACAGGTGATGCCCCTGCTTGGAGGAAGACATCCACCACGTGCGAGATAATCGATTGACCATCTTTCCAAGGAAGTTCAAGCTTCGAGCGACCCATCCGAATGGATTGCCCAGCTGCGAGGAGCACTGCGGCGATCATTCTAGCTCCTTCAACCGCTGCAGATCTTCAGGCGTATCTAAATCAAAGAGGGTGGTTTCCTCACACTCAACCCAAATCTTTGGGAATTGTTCTAATAAACTCCTTCCACCTTGATCGCCACGAATGGCTCTCAACGCGTCGAAGGTGCTGCGGTCAAAGAGGACAGGATTGGTGCGGCGACCACCAGACCTGGGGACAACCAGAGGTGAGAGAGTACGACGGTGTTCATGAATCAGCGCTTCTACAAGCTCGGCCTGAACGAAAGGCATATCGGACAGTAACATGACAACCGCTTCAGCGTTACTCTCAACAGAAGCCAAACCAACTCGAACCGAAGTGCTCAATCCCGTTGACCACGCTTCATTTTCGACGATCATAACCGGTTCGTCTTCTAACGCTTTTCGAACAGCATCTCCACCCGCTCCAATGACGACCGCGATGGGAAATAGATTCGCTCCTAGCCCTGCTTCCACTGCATGCATCACCAATGGTTTTCCCCTCCAAAGGATAAGCTGTTTAGGCTGACCTAATCGTTTCGAATCCCCAGCAGCCAGTACAACGCCGGCCAATCGACCGAACACCTCATGCACCGGTTGATCTGCTGAGACGCTGCCGATTACTGCTACCCTCACCCTTGACACAGTTAGAAGAAGATTGGCGATCGCACGTCCATGTTCCAGGCGCTCCTGGGTCTCAGCTTTATTTAATAGAACACGGACCTCTGCATGATCTGGAACATCTTTCATACCGCCTGAGGGATGGGTTAGCAGCTTAAAAACATGTTCTGGAAGAATGGCCTCACCTTCGGTCGTTCCGAGAAGTAGAGCAGCGCGTTCAGGCCGGTGGACCCGCTCTTCATCAATTGAAGCGCCTATCACATCAAGCCCGACAACCGGCACAACCAAGTCAACAAAATGAGGCACGACTGGTTCATGGTCCGCGGGAGCCTTTAATGAACGACCGCGTGCACCGTCGGCCTCGATCAGCAAGATGCCTCCTATCTCCTGGGTGAGATCATGAAGCGCATCCAACGTGGAGGCATCCACTCCCACCCACTTAGGTTCTCCCTCAGCCTTATCGCCGGTGACGAGCACGGATGGAGAATCCTCAAGCATTGAGCGTAAACTGCTCAGATCATCTGGTTTTCGAGCAATGATATGCGAATGTGCAAGCGAGGACTGATCGTGGTGTAACTTTGTCGTGGAAGTGAGGATGATATGGCCCTCTTCAGAGAGCTCACGTGTAATTCGTCCGATGGCAGTTGATTTTCCACCAGCACCCGTAAATGCAACAAAACGTTTAGAGGGGATACGGAGAGCATCCGCCAACCGCATCTCAAGTTCCTAAAAGCGTGCGAATCTCATGGCGAGACAGAATAGCTTCTAAAACACCACCTCCTACTGCGAGCGATTTGTCTGAGATCTGGTAGCAGTAGGAAACTTCACCTCTCGGATCTAAATCACCAACTTTCATTCCTTCTTCCACTTCCAAGCCGCTATGAAGAAGACCCCGCAGCGCGCCGGGAAATGGTGCTTGTATCGGGATCCAGTTCACCAACGCGATCACCTCACCCTTTTTGACAAGTGATCCCAGCTTCTTTTTCTCTTCAAATATACCTGATCTAGGGGATCGTAAAACCCGATCGAGATCGTAGTTCGCGACACTCTCCGGAATGGTCGTGTCCGGTTCTGCGCTGCCTTCCCAACACACACGGCCCATGTGGTGACCACGATTGGTCTCAACAACGGCATGACAGTCGTGTCCTGCCGTGAAACCTGGACCGAGTCCGATAACCAGCTTTGCCGCTTCAAGGCCGATTTCAGGTGGTGCCTTTCTCATCCGCCCATCCACCATCACGACCGGCTCAAGCTGATGACTGCTTTCCGCCATTGGGTCTACCAGTACAGGGATTACACCTTCCTCCAAGGTGGGTTTTACGAGTTCCACATTCTCGATTCGTCGACCATGGAAATCTTCAATTTCAACTTCTCCCGCATAGACCGCCTCGGCCAAGGCCACCAACCTTCGCACAGCGAGTGGTTTCTCGATCTCGACAACCACCACATCAAATCCACTGCGGTGTAGGCGAGCCGCCACCCCAGTCGCCAGATCCCCCCCACCACGAATTAAGACAAGAGGGTGCTGCGGTCTCATAGCTTTCCTGACTCGCGCAAACCACGCAGTACCCGTTCTGGGGTGAGGGGAAAGTCGTGAAACCACACACCAACCGCGTCGCGGATTGCCGCCACCACAGCCGGCGCAAGTGGGATGTAAGGCATCTCTCCAACCCCACGAGCGCCCCAAGGTCCGACGGGATCATTGTGTTCAAGAATGACTGACTCAACACGGTCTGGGATGTCTAAAACAGTGGGGATTAGATAGGTTGATAGGAGAGCCGTTTGTACGTATCCATCCTCCTGCTGAAAATCCTCAAGCAGGGTATAACCAGCGGCTTGAACAACCGCTCCTTCTATTTGACCCTGAACCAATTGCGGGTTGATCGCCTTGCCTACGTCATCTACACATATAATCTCCAGCAGGCGAACCTGACCGGTCTCAACATCAACCTCCACACTTGCCGCCTCGGCAACATAGCCATAAGCGAAGTTAGGTTCTGACTTTCCTGTTTGAGGGTCATATGGGGTGGTTGCTGGTGGTCGATACTGATATGAGCTTACAGCTGGTCGCTCTTCCTGCTTCCACTTCTCCAAAGCGTCTTTCGCAGCACCGCGAATCGCGTTACCAGCCATCAATGTCAATCGCGAAGCTGAAGCCGATCCAGAATCTTCCGTAACCGCTGTATCAGAGATGATTATACGCACCATCTCCATCGGTACACCGAGAGCCTCTGCAGCCATCTGGATCATCACGGTGTGAGCACCTTGACCGACCTCCGCCCCGGCATGGTGTAAGACCACCTCCTCGATTTCAGCTCCGCCGTGCAACTCGATCGTCGCCCAGCATTGTTCAGGGGCTCCGAATGAAAAACCTACATTTTTGAAACCACAAGCGAAACCTAGCCCACGTTTCAGGTAGGGCTCGCTCGGCTCGCCTAATACCGCCTGATCGGGTCGCTGCCACCCTGTATCTGATAGGACCCAACCCGCACCCTCTGCAGCTTTCTCGACCACTTCCCCGATCGTTACCCCTGGTGGTAACGGCGTACCGACGGAAAGCAAAGAGTTCTCTCGGAGCACGTTTTTAACGCGTATCTCTACCGGATCTATCCCCAGCTTCTCTGCCAGCTTGTTCATCTGGCTTTCAGCGGCAAATGCCCCCTGGGGTCCTCCGAACCCTCGCATGGCCCCACCGGGCAGGTGGTTGGTATAGACCGAATAAGCATCCACCTTGACGTTGGGGATCTCATATGGACCGGTACACATCAAGGTCGCATTCCCGAGAACCTTGGTCGAAGTGTACGCGTAAGCACCCCCATCTTGGATGACTTCCATCTCAGCCGCGATCACCTCCCCAGCTGTCGTGGCGCCCCATTTCGCTCGGATGATGAAAGCATGGCGTTTATGATGCCCAAGGATGGATTCCTCACGCGACCAGATGATTTTCACCGGCCGGTTGATCCCGCGCTGATGCAATCGCCACACAGCCAAGGCGAGGACGATTTGGATCGACATATCCTCTCGCCCACCAAAAGCGCCTCCGATCGCAGGGTAAATCACCCGTACCTGATCCTTCGCGAGGCCCAGAGCGTGAGCTATTTGATCTTGGTCTTCGTGCGCCCATTGACCCGCGACCTCGATGGTTATCCTACCTTCATCGTCGATATAACCTAAGCCCGCCTCTGGCTGAAGATAGGCATGCTCTTGAACCGGGGTGCTGTACTCGGTCTCCACGATAATGTCAGCGTCCGAGAAAGCCCGCTCCACATCACCCTTACGGATACGATAGTGACAAAAAACATTGCTCCCTTTGTCTGGATGAAGCAGGATGCTTTCTTCTTCCATAGCCGTAAGCGGATCTGTGATCAAGGGCAAATCTTCATACTCGATCTCGATCCTCCTCACTGCTTCACTTGCGATCTCCTCGCTCTCAGCCACGACTAACGCCACTTGATCACCGACAAACCGCACTCGATCCGCATGTGGTTTGGTAGAACCCGGACCACACAGAACAGGTTGGTCAGGCATGATCAGACCATACTCATTTACCGGCACATCTTTGGCGGTGAAGACTCCCAATACGCCCTCTATGCTCTCCGCACGAGAGGTATCCAGACTCTTGATAATCGCATGTGGCCGACCAGCAAACAGAATCTTCATATAGGCTTGATTCGGCTTGTTGATATCACCTGGGAACAGCGTTTGCCCTGTTACTTTACCCAGCGCATCCACCCGCCGGACGGAGCGGCCGATCACCGACATACATGACTCCTCATCACTCTTCTATCCATCAACTGATCTTTGGCGCCGGACGTGGTGCAGGCTCCCCTCGCAATTGACTGATTTCAAGTTCAAAGATACGACGCAAGATGGCTAAACTGGTTGCATAAGTTGGGTCCATACCAAAATAGGAGAGTGAACCAGCCCCTAAGTTACGACCTTTGCTGAGCGGTGTGTCGGATGCGTAATGGAGAATCCCAAGGTCAAAAGGAAGACCGTACAGATTCACGAGTTCATTATCCGGGTATCTCTTGGGACGATACATCTCGTAAATGGCAGATAGATAGGGACCGGCTTCCATCTCGATATCTGTGTACCCCTCGCGATAGAAAACGTCCATGTAGCGTGGGGTCTGCAAGAAAGTGCCACGCATAACGACCGCTTTCTGATTATCGAGCACAGTTCCGTAGACCAGGTCATCACTGACATTTACAGCAGCGAAGGTGTTTTCAAATAGGTAGGTGTTTTGCGATTGTTCGTCATGAACGACCGAGGGGATCATCACATCCCCAACGACACCATTCAATGTCGCCGCCTTTCCCATGATATACACACCACGTAACTCTCCAACCCGAGTGCCGAGGTGAGAGAGAATCAAGTAAGCAGCCATCCCTAAGGGGTAATCGATATTAATGATGAGCGCTTCACTTTCTCTCAGTTCTTCAATACCCGGACATCGAAGACGGGGGTCCATCCAATCGGGGCGAATGCTCTTTAACTCGATCACCTGCGCCTCGACATCAAAACCGTGCTCACTGGGCACACGGATCACACCACACGCTTTCTCGGTCTCCTTACGTGCTACCCCGAGATGCTCACATTCACCCATCGAAAGGGCTTTCTTCAGCAAGTAGTAAAGGAAATTCTCACGACTGGAAGGTACTTGCTCCGCTTCAATCTCCCGCCATTCCTCCAACAGCTCCCAATTTGCGGGATTCTCCAGAATACCTAACAGCTCTTCTTCCTGACGTAAAGCGAAACCGCTTAGCAGATTGACCAAACTATGCGGATTACTGGACACAAAATAGACTGGTCGATGAAGGATCGTTGGTTCTGCGCTTTCGATGTGCTCCCACCAAATCTGTGTGGCCCGACGATAATCGTTGAGAGAACCCGCCAACAACCTCACCCGTAATCGCTTCTTTCGTGATGAGATTGCCTTCATCATCGGCCAGAATTCATCTCCCCACACCTGCTGCAAGTAGGAGAGATCTTCCAGCTCGACGCCAATCCCATGCGCCAAGACGGCCAAGCCCTCCTCACCTTCCACCGGATTCTGTAAAAACGTTTTCACCTGTTCGCCTTGCAGCAGAAGGTAGAGTTTGTTCCATTCGATTTGAAAAGCGGTAAGCATGGGGATTAAATCGTCGATATCAGAACGACTGGCGATATAACATGCAAGGGTCTCCTTATCGTCATAGAAACTCCGTCTGCGCCGGGCCTTTGCCATCACGGATTCCCAAGCCTCGACATCTCCCACCCCATGCTGAATGAACACCTCATTACTCTGACCCAGAATCACCCTCCTAACTTCAGCGATGCAGGGTGGAAGGCGCAGAATGGAGTAGACAAAGGCTGTGATATCAGGATGAGGTGACTTGGCGGCCAAATGCAATGATGAGCCCATGCTGGCATGGGCCTCCTCTAAGGTTTTAATCTGGACATCAATCGTCGACCTTAAAAGCGAGTAGTAGGTCCGGATGTAAAGCTCGATCTCCTCAGAACCTGTGCGAGGGACGGTGCGATCCATTGGCTAGCCCGAAAACCTTTCTTTGTCTTTACGTTTTAATGGAGGCACGTCCTGCTCCCCAGGTCGGATCGGGAATGCCACAGCGTAGATCACACTCAGGACTGTGAAGGTGAGGAGCATGAAGAGGAATGCGACCACCACTTTAACGATCAAATCTGGGGGCAGCCAAGGCGCGAAAGGTGGTCGTCGGATGACAGGTGGAATATAGACCAAATTCTTTCTGAGGAACCACCCAGCAAAGGCATAACCCACAAAACCAAGAAGCACGATCAGAATACAGCCAACGCCTCGCCAAGCGGGATGTATACGGCCCTTTTGCCTTCTTTCTCTATCAAGTTCATGAAAGCGCCAAGTATCTCTACCCATCGTATTCTCTCCCTCTGATCAGCTACTCCTGCTGGGATCTATCCCAGAGAAAGTCCTTCATCCGCTGATCAATCGAATCAGGATCAAGCACATAACTTGCTTCAACAACGATTACATTGTTTCGGATGCTATTTACAGTCAAATCAATGATTTCTGACTGATAATACGATAATCTACTTTTTACCTATCTTGGTCTACCCGTTCTCATCCTGCCATCTCCTACAACGAAGCTGCACTCTCGATGGCTGAGATGATCTTGTAGTATCCAGTACATCGGCAAAGGTTACCCGTGAGGGCTTGCTGGATCTCCTCCCGACTGGGATGAGGTCGCTCCTCAAGTAATTTGGCTCCCGACATCAAGAATCCAGGGGTACAGTAACCACATTGAACTGCTCCCTCAGCGATGAACGCTTCTTGAACTGGGTGAAGATCACCTTCTCGTGCTAGGCCCTCTACGGTAACAATCTCTGCCTTATGAGCTCGAGGGGCGGGGACCAAGCACGACATAACCGCTACACCGTCCAAGAATACGGTGCAAGCGCCACACTCACCCTCCGCACAGCCTTCCTTTGTGCCGATCAGTCCCGCCTCTTCCCGCAACAAGCGGAGCAATGTCTTCCGCCAACCATCTTCGAAAACATAGGGACGACCATTAATCGTGGTCTCGATCGGTTGACCATCACGATGTTCATAAGATGACGAGAGGGAAGATTTTATCTGTATCCCGTCTGATCCCCAGAGCATGACCGGATGCTCTGGGTAACCCTCACGCTCACGGTTTCCCGCTAAGAAGCGAAGTGCACGCATAGTACATACTCGAACCATTTCGCTTCGATACTCAGCAGATCCACGTAGATCGTCAATCGGCTTCGATGCCATGGTCGCCCGATTCCCTACCTCAGTGATCACCTCCGATTTCAAGATCTTTCCTGCTAAGAATTGCTCCGCCTCCTGGGCTCGGATCACCTTCGGCGCTACTGAACCCAAGGTTATCTTAACGTCCTTTACCGTTTGTCCATCGGTTTCAATCATGACAGCTGCATTGACGACCGAGATCGCTTGTGCACGTCGTAAGCCGAGTTTAATGAACACGCTTCTCGATCCAGTTGGTAGGGCGGGAAAGGAGATATCGGTCAGCAATTCATCCTTCTGCATCACCGTTTGACGCACACCGCTGAAGAACTCCTCCAACGGAACGATCCGCTCGCCACGGGCTGAACGTAAGGTCACCTGTGCTCCGAAGGCCATGAGTGGTGGTATCGAGTCGTTTGCAGGAGACGCCGTGATCAGATTGCCTGCGACAGTTCCCCGATTACGGATCTGTGGAGCTCCTACTCCCCAACACGCTTGGGCTAACGCAAACGCGTGATCGATGATCGTCGTCGACTCAGCCACATGATTGTGGGTGACCAATGGCCCCATATGGATCCACCCCTTCTCATCGATCTCAATGCGATCAAGGCCAGGAATACGGGTGATGTCGATCAGGGTTTTCACATCAGGTCGGAGCCCGCGTTCCAACTCAAGGATCAGATCCGTCGCACCTGCTACGACGCGCGCATGGTCGCAATGTTCAGCAAGCAACTCCAAGGCGACTTGCATCGAATCGGGGGTGAAATACCGCTCCCACATCTCCTGATTATTTCTCCTGAGTCCTGCCTCCGCCTCGAGGTTGATGAGCCATCGGCTTACCCGTCCCTCCCCGATGTAGCATGACAATCTGCGCCAAGATACTCACGGCGATCTCCTCGGGGGTTTCAGCATTTATCTCTAACCCTATGGGAGAGATCACGCGTGCGATCTTCTCCTTGGGAACGCCTCTTTCAATAAGCTCTTTCGCTGTTGTCTCCCATCGCCGACGAGAACCAATCACACCAATGTAAGCGGCCGGAGTGTCCAGCAGCTTCGGAAGACCATCAACATCTACATCCACGCCCCGTGTGGTGAGCACTAAGTACGTTTCCTCGTGGATCTTCATCTTCTCCGGCAACTGACCTAACTCGCAGTGGATGTACTCATCAGCATCTGGTACAGCCTGGGAAGAAGCGTATTCTGGACGATCATCTGAAACAACAACGCGAAATCCCAACCAACTCGCCAGGTGAGCGACCGCTTTCCCAACATGCCCACCACCAACCACCACGAGAGTAGAGCTTGGACGTAAGGCTTCCACGAAGACCTCCATTTCTCCACCACATACGCCTACATCCCCCTCTTCAGGATCTCGGAAAGCGTAATGTAGAATCCGAGGCTTCCCATCCTTCAGCACCTGGAGCGCCTCCTCGATCACGCGACTCTCCAGTTCGCCACCGCCGATCGTCCCTTCAATTCCGCCTCCCGGGTAGATCAGCATCTTGCTCCCTTCGTGTCTGGGAACGGATCCTTGAGCACGAATTACGGTGGCTATCGCAACGGTCTCACCTTTACGCTCTAAGTCCGCCAGCCGTTCGAAAATCCTCATTCACTCCTCCAACAAAGCGAGAACCACTGGCAGCAACTGCTTCTTGCGCGAAACAACACCTCTCGCGTCCAAGGTTCCGTCGGGTAATCGCTTATATGGAAGCTCTTCGAGCACCATTGGCGCACTTTGCATCAAGATGCGGCTAGCGCCATCGACAACATCTGTGATCATCAGAAGCGAGAAATCCAAGCCGCGTTTATCGATCAGGCGATCCAACGCCTGAGCCAGCACTTCAAGATGATCGGATACTCTAAGTAAATCGGTCACCTCCACCTGGGCGATGCCGAAATGCTTTCCTGCAGCTTCATAAACCTTCAAATCGCTCGTTACCACTTCATCCGGATCACGAGCGTCTAACCCGCTCCCTGCGTCCAACAAGGCTTCTCCGAAGGAGGCAATGTCCTCACCTTCTAGTGGGCTACCGCCAACAAATGCCCATCTCGCCAACCGCTCTGCTGCTTGATGATCGCGCTCTGTCGTTGTTGGTGAGGTGAGTTGAAGCGTATCAGCAAGCAGACCTGCAAGCAATAGACCGGCCAACGCAGGTGGAGCGCTGAGACCAGCGTTCTCGATCCTCTCCGAGACCAACGTGCTCGTGCTGCCGACTGGATCGATACGGAAGCGAATAGGAAGCCAGGTAGGATCAGCGCCTAGGCGATGATGGTCGAGCACTTCCAGAAGTTCCGCTTCATCCAGAGAACCGATCGACTGGCCGACCTCATTATGGTCCACGAGGACAACTTTCATGCGCGGAGGGTTTAGCAAATCGGGTTGACGACAGACCCCAAGATACCGTCCGTCCTCATCAACAACCCAGAAGTCATTACGTTCTTCACGCAAGATCCTGGGCAACGCATCTCGAATACGCGAACCAGCCTGGAACTCAGGGACCTCGACGTCCGCGGCCTCCCGACTTGGCATTTCAAATATCTTCGACAGTTGCATCTTTTGTCGATCAGGATGCGTGCCGACCAATTGACTCAACGAACGAAATAAGCTGAACCCTGTAATTAAGCCATAGGGTTCGCCATCCGCCTCCACAACTGGCGCCACGGTCCCTGTACGGCTCGCGATGGCCCAAGCCTCACTCAAGGGTCGGTCAGGAGTCACCGTGTCCAAACGGCGAGCGACGCTCTCAAACCGAGGCGAGGCATCCGCAAGTAATTCCGGAGGTTCTAAACCTACACGATCTAGGACCCACGAGGTTTGTAGGTTGATCGGTCCTACCCGAGCCGGTACTACCTCGTTCTCATCTTGAGTGCTCAGCAGCCAGGCATAGCCCATCGCAGAAGCGATCGCGTCCGTGTCTGGGTTGACATGACCGATGACGTAGATCTTACTCATTTCGCCTGCAACGCCTTCCAAACACGCTCCGGAGTGATCGGGGCCTTAACTATGTTCGCTCCACAAGCGTCCATAACAGCATTTCCCACAGCCGGCGCCACCCCATCCATTGGAATCTCAGCTACGGCTTTCACCCCAAAGGGATGCGATGGTTCCACCGTTTCCACAAAGATCGTTCCTAATTCCGGCATTTCGTGAGCAGCAAATATATGATAATCGCGGAAATCGATCTCGCGTAAGCGACCGTTTTCATCGTAGACCATTTCCTCGCAGAGGGCATAACCTAATGCTTGCGTCATAGCACCCTCAACCTGCCCTGATGCAGTGAGCGGGTTAACAATCACGCCTGCGTCGACGGCCATGATTAATGCATCGGCAGTTACTTGACCCGTTTCAATGTCGACGGTCACTTCAGCAAATTGTGCAGCGAACGGTGGTGGTGACACGGGCGACACAAAAGAAGCAGTGCCCATGATCTGCTCTTGGTCTTCATGGTGAAGCGCGTTTAAAGCAACCTCGGCTAGAGAGACTGAACGCCCATCGGGTGCTTGAGCTGAACGATCAACTAGCTGGATCTCATCGGGCGCGATCTTCTCACCAGTTTCCTCGGTAAGCATTCGTGCTGCACGAATGCGAATACGCTCCGCTACCTGTTGTGCCGCCTTCACAACCGCCGCACCAGAGATATAGGTCGTGCTTGATGCATAAGCGCCCTTGTCAAAAGGGGTGAAGTCAGTGTCCGAGGAGTAGATGATGATATCTTCCAATGGCACACCGAGCACTTCCGCCGCTTGTTGAGCCAACACCGTATCCGATCCCGTTCCCAGATCAGTGGCACCGACGAGCAGATTGAAGGACCCATCGTCGTTGATCTTGATGCTGGCCCCACCCATATCAAGGTAAGGGATGGCTGTGCCCTGCATGACCAGAGCCACACCAATTCCACGACGTAAATGAGGTTTGCCTTCTACACGATGCCAGTCATCATTACCGTATTTATCGCTCCAGCCTATGGCTACTGATCCTTGCTCAACGCAATCCGCTAACCCGCATGTGTTAATCGTCTCCGGTCGAGGTTCGCGTCCCTCCGACCACGCCGTACTGAAGGGATGGAGTTCTCCCGCTCGCAGCGTGTTTTTCAGCCTGAAAGCCAGTGGATCTAATCCAAGTTGCCGAGCGACGATTTCCATATGCCGCTCGACTGCCCAGAAGCCTTGAGGAACACCATAGCCACGGTATGCACCACTAGGGGCGGTGTTGGTGTAGACAATGTCCGCGTAGAAACGGATATTGGGAGATTCACGGTAGCGACCATCACCAACATAAAGCGCCATCGACTTATGTCCGGTATTCCCTGTAACGGTGAGAGCATGGCAGCCATAAGCGCCCGTGTCGCTTAAGACATACATATCATTGGCGGTGATCGTGCCGTCACGCTTTACACCAGTCTTCATTTGGATCCGCATTGGGTGACGGGATCGAGAGGCGAAAAACTCCTCCGCCCGAGTGTATTCGAAACGTACCGGTCTCCCTGTCGCGATCGTCAGATGTGCGGCCACATCCTCGACCAGCAACTCTTGTTTACCACCGAACCCGCCACCAATGCGAGGCTTGATCACTCGGATACGTTTCGGTGGCAGACATAGTACCGGTGCCAGTAGACGACGAATATGGAATGGAACCTGCGTGCTAGTGCGAATGACCAAACGATCGTCTTCATCCCAATAGGTAACCACAACGTGCGGCTCGATATGGGCTTGCTGCACCTTGGGGACTTGATACGTACCTTCGATGATCATATCCGCATCAGCGAAACCGCTCTCTACATCGCCGATGTCAATGCGAATCTCTACCGCTAGGTTCCGTTTCGGATCCGAATCAGCGAACCCAACATACTCCGGTTCATCGTGAATTTGGGGCGCGTCTTCGGCCAACGCCTGGCCGGAATCGAGGATCGCCGCTATGGGTTCATACTCAACTTCGATCAGTTCGAGGGCTTGCAGCGCGAGACTTTCGGTCTCAGCTGCGACAAACGCAACACGATCACCGACAAAACGGACTTTGTTATCCAAGGAGAAGGAATCGAGAGGTCCCGGGATCGGATCCGATTGACCGGCAGTTGAGTAGATGACTCGGGGTATGTCCTCCCATGTAAGCACAGCAGCGACACCGGGTAACTCACGTGCTTTGGTGGCGTCAATTCGTTTGATCCGAGCATGGGCAACAGGGCTATGGAGGATCTTGGCAACCAACATGCCTCGCATTTCAATATCTGCGGCGAAGGCCGGTTTACCCTGTGCTAACTTGATAGCATCTACCTTCACCTCCGGTTGACCCACGACAGCGTGTGGCTTGATCCGCGGTGCAACATGAATCCGCGGCATCACATCGGTGCGGGTGAGCACCTCTGGACCACCGAGGAAGCCCTCACCTGCAGTCGGATCTTCCGGGGGTGATTCCAGGAACTCTGGAGGAACGGGGATGGGAGCCTCAATGGGTTGGACCTCCTCACCTCGTAATAACGCTGCCGCTCGAAGGACCGCCTGCACAGGCTTTATATAGCCGGTACATCGACAAAGCACACCTGAAAGCGCATCCCGAACCTGTTCCTCGGAGGGATCAGGAACGCGATCGATTAAAGCTCGGGCTGCCAGGATCATCGCCGGAGTGCAGAAGCCACACTGGATGGCACCCGTTTCAACGAAAGCCTGTTGGATGGGATCCAGACCACCCGTATCCCGCCAACCACGTTCCGGATGCTCGCCAAGTGCCTCAATCGTGGTGACTTCATGCCCATCCACCTGTGCAGCCAACATCACACATGTGTTTACCGGTACCCCATCAAGCAAAATGGCACAAGCTCCACATTCCCCTGTCTCACAACCATGTTTTACGCCGAACAGACCCATTTCCTCACGTAGGACCGAAAGCAGCGTCGCATCGGGCGATACCTCGAGCTCGACTGATTCGCCGTTAAGCATGAATTGAATGCGCATCAACTTATCATCTCCGTGGCTAAACGTCCTACTAGTACGCCTGCGGTGTGTGCACGGTATTCACCACTTGCCCACTCATCGCTAGCAGAGGTGTAAATCCGACGAGTTGCATCGACTGCCGTGTTGATGTCCTCACCCTCAGACAAGCCATTTTCTGCCTCCTTGATCCGCTCCGGTGAAGAACCGACTCCCCCCACTACAACTCGATACCTCTTCTCAGCTTCCTCACTCGGGAGCCTTGCCATGGCAACACAGACCAATGGACGATCCGCGGGCGCACGGGAGACCTGCTCATAACCTAAGAAATCAGGTTGCTTCAACCTTATTTCAGTGATTAAACCGTGCAAGTCATCCTTTTCCCGTTGATCAAGCAATTCCTCAAGCGACAGCCTTTTATTTCCCGGCTCCAGAATGGCTATCGCGTCCATCGCCAACAAAACTGTGACCACTGGTGATCGACCATCAGCAGACATGACCGTTCCACCAAGAGTAGCCATATTTCGCAGGTTCAAACTCGCTTCCAAACAACACGCTTCCCTCAGTGCAGACGGCACAATATCCTTATCTTCGACCATCGCCTGCAGTTTAACAGCTGCGCCCATTGTGATGATGTCGTCCTGCGATTCGATCGTATCCAAACCAAGATCTTGCAGATCGATAACTGCCTGCACCTCATCACGACGGGGAATCAGATCTGTCCCGCCAGCGAGCGGAACTCCGTGATCAAGAAGCTTTAGAGCTTCAGCTACTGTCTTCGGTCGGTAATATTCAAAAGGGCACATTGCTCCAACCTATCTTAGTCAAGGCTCAATCTGGGTAGACCTTCCAACCGAGCGTTTCGAGCTGTTCAGTGGTCATGGTTTGGTCAGGTGCCTCAGCCATCATGCCTTTCGCTTCCGCGGCTATGCTACCGTCAGGCAATCGCAATTCTACGCTGGCGAAGGATAAACGGCCGCGTCTTTTTTCGACCCTGCCATGAATTTGCAATGGTTCCCCGGTAGGGACGGGTTTACGAAATCGTACTTCAACCTTAGCTGACATCGTGAACCTTGTAGGATCACCAAGCATGGTAACCCGCCCCAAGACTTCATCGAGCATAGTAAATACGATCCCCCCATGAACGACACCTGGATAGCCTTGGTAGACATCTGGTACTGAGTATTCGGCTAAAACATGTCCAGCCCCAACCTCATAAAACGTCATACCGAGGCCGTAGGTGTTTTCCACACCACAGGCAAAACAATAACGTGAATTGGGCTGTTTCGTTCCTTCTTTGCTAGACAAATTCTTCTCTCCTAGCGAATGGATATCCAGTAAACATACTTATGCCATCGGGCTGAATGTGTCGATCAGCAGTTTTACATCGCCTCCCACTGGATAGAGGATCGGGCAGGTCGCCCCATGATCGAGATATTCACCCACCTTTTCCCGTGCCTCCTCAGGTGTGCCGGAAGCGGTGATCCTGGTTATGAGATCATCTGACACAAAGTGCTTCGCGCGTTGGATCTGTTCGTGGGTCGCCGGCCAGCCCAAGATCGATTGGATTTCTCCCACGACATCCTGAGAAACACCACTGGCTTTGGCAATATGCGGTTGTTGAGCTAAGTATTGTGTGAGCAATTCCCGACTCGTATCGAGAGCTACTTCGCGGTCATGATCTACTGAGCAAACCACCAATTGCGGACGGTCAATATCTTCTAGCCTCTTCCCTGCTTTCTTTGCTCCAGCTTCGAGCCGTTCCATCGCTTGATCGTTGTACTCAGGGGGAACACAGTAATTTAACACCACACCATCAGCGATCTCCCCCGTTAACTCCATCATTTTTGGGCCTGTTGCACCGATGTAGATAGGAACGTGACGCGGTTCCCGACGTCCGTGAACCACGTCGAGCTCGATCTCATCTACATGGTGGAACTCGCCATGAAAGGTCACGCGTTCCATTGCCATCAAACGGCGAAAGACCTCGACGGTCTCGCGCATCGCCAAGAGAGGTCTTCGCCTCTCAATGCCAACATTCTTCGCTAGTGGGTCCCACCAAGCACCGATGCCGCACAAGATCCGATTTGGGGCAAGGTCATCAAGCGTAAGGAAGGTAGCCGCAAGCAAGCCAATGTTGCGAGTCCAATTATTGATCACTCCCGATCCTACCTTAATGCGTTCCGTAACAGCTGCATAAGCTGCCATCGGCACGATGGCATCCCGAACGAGGCGTGATTCTGCTTGCCAGACAGCGTCGAATCCCCGTTCCTCGGCGTAACGAACATAATCCAAACCGTCCCTCAAATCGTGGGCATCTTGTAGATAGAGCGCAACTTGTTCCATGGTCATAATTTACTCCTCATTGGATGAGGTGAGTTTGTGAAAACGTCCCTCCTGAAAGGCCTCAAGATCCTCTGGAATATCAATATCTAAGCCGAAAGAAGGTAAGTTACAAATCTCCACCCGAACCCCGGCAGTTTTCGCGTGGGAGAGGTGATTGGAAAAACTATCGGGTCCGAAATCATATTCTATCAAACCTGGAGGTGACGATAAGAGCGCATTGGTTCCCTTTTGGTGACGATCGGGGGCGATCACCACCACAGGAGGATCTGTGGCCATGGAGATGAGTTGGTCAACTCCCTCCTTCGTGAGCAAGGGCAGATCAGCTGGCAAAACCAACACTCCTGACACGCCGTACCCACGCGCCAGCAGGGTCGCTCGGACCAAGGCTTGATTCAATTGTGGTGAACCTCGCTCTGTGACCGTTCTCGCATTATGTTCACGCGCCAGGGCTAAAGCACGTGAATCCCTGCTAACCACAAGAGTCCGTTCAACACTTGGCACCTGTGAGAGTACTTCAAGTGTGTGGACAAGCATCTGCCGACTCAAGCTGGCTCTTTCTTCCCTTGAAAGCACAGAGGACAACCTGGATTTCGCCCGACGCAGTGGTTTTACGGGTACAATCGCCCAGATTGTCATCTTGCCATCATCTCCGTTCCAAATTCTAAGACTTCTTCCGCAATCCTTATCCGATCCCGTACGTTCATCATTATTGTATTTGTAACACGAACATGGACATCTAAAGCCTCGATGTCAATCGCAAGATGCTCATCCTGCGTATCGATCACCATACCCTTCAGTAGATCACCAAAATGCTCAACGACAGTAAGCGCGGAAGGCTGGATGCCTAATTCTGAATACATCTTTGCTGCTGGCCCCTTGATCGCCTTGCCCCCCACAATCGGTGAGACACCAACGACTGCCTTCTCAACCACTGCGTCCCGAATTCCCTTCACGGCTAAGATCGGATCTAAGCTCACCCATGGATTTGAAGGGCAAAGAACAACAAGATCCGCCGTACCAAGCGCCTCGATCACACCTGGTGCCGGGGAGGCGGTTTCAACGCCAGCGAACCGAAACCCCTTCACTCTAGGTTCGCAACGGCGAGCGACAAAGTAATCTTGAAAAGCCAACTCCCCGTCGTCCGTGTCCACGATCGTTCGTACCGGATGATCTGACATGGGAAGAAGATTAATAGATATATCAAGTGCCTGGCAGATATGCCGTGTGACCTCGCTGAGCGACTGACCTTCTTTCAAGCGCCTTGTCCGTTCATGATGCAACGCGAGATCACGATCGCCTAGCTGAAACCAAGTCGGCCCGCCCAACGTTTCGAGTGTCTCCAGGAAACCCCATGTCTCACCCGCTCGCCCCCATCCAGTTTGAGGGTTAGCCAATCCCGCCAGGGTGTAGACCAAAGTATCCAGATCGGGGCAGATGGTTAGACCAAGGTGCTCAAAATCGTCCCCCGTGTTCGCAATCACGGTCAATTTACCCTCTGGCAGTATCTCTGCCAACCCGTGAACTAACTTCGATCCACCGACACCGCCGGCGAGCGCGACGACATTTAGCGCCATATAACGACCTTGTCCAATGACATCCTACTACGGTCCCGACCTTCACCTGATGGTTGACCTACAATGATCATACCTTGCGGTTCCCATGAAGAGGGGAGATCTAGGACATCTCTCGCAATGTCCTGTGAGTACAACGGTGCACACATCCAACAAGCCCCAAGCCCCTCGGCATGAGCCATGAGGAGAAGGTTCTCCCCTGCCATAGCTACACTTTGGACAGCCATCAGGTGCTCAGCATGAGAACGAGCTTCGTCGGGATATCGGTCCATGTCCTCCATGGTGAGACAGATAACAATAACAACGGACGCTCCAGTTATGCGATGATAAGATCGATCTACCTCTGCCTGGATTTCTTCCTGATCGACACCATCTGATATTCGATCAATCCATAACGCCGCACCCATTGACTTTGCGAGCCTCACCTTAAGCGGTTCGTCGAGGATCACACAAAAACGCCAGGGTTGTCGGTTATGAGCCGATGGTGCACTGCAAGCTGCAGTTAGCAAGCGTTCGATGACTTCTGCCGCTATTTCCTGGGGATCGAAATCGCGAATGGATCTTCGCGTGGTAAGGGTATCGTAAAATCTTCTAGCATCTTCAGACGGACTACCACGAAGTTGGGCCATCTTGCCTCTCTACACCGAACGAGCGACTCTTGGACGGATATAAAACAAGTAGTTCAGGGTGCTCTTCTTGAACTACTTTTATTCATTTCCTCTCTGTGATGATCGCGATCTTAACTGTGCGAATGCCTTGCATCTTGGCGGCTTCAGCATCTAACGAAACAAATCCAACTCCTTCGGCCTCAAGATTTCACTCAATGATCCCTCACGCAAGTCGTATGGCAACCCTCTCACATGGATAACAGGACGACATTCGTCCGCTTGACCCATAAGAACAGAGGCCCCAGCAGCGACCTCATCTGCCAATCCGACTTCAGTTGTTTTCAAGAGATCACCAAATAGATCTGGTTGCCCTCTCAGGTCAAGCAGCGCTGGAAAGCCGGCAACGCCAATAACGGTCCCTACCGTGCCAAGCCTCCAGGCGCGCCCTTGAGAATCGATGATCAAAACACCGACTTGGGCACCTGTGGCATCATGGATGCGTTGACGGAGTTTCTGAGCAGAGGCATCTGGATCTTCGGGCAACATAGAGACCCATTCCCCCGGTCTGTCTCCCATACCCCGAATATTTGAGTGATCAACCCCAGCGTTAGCACAGATAAAACCTAATTTATGTTCGACGATGATCAGATCAACCCGTTTTCGTACCACGCGGTTGCTTTCACGAAGGATTACTTCAACCAATCTCGGGTCCTTCTTCGTCTCCTCAGCCAGAAGGAGGGCGTCTGTTGACGGCGTTACGTGGTACAAGTTTATCAACCGCGCTTCAGCTTTGGAGACGACCTTTTGGCCCACCACGATCACATCACCGTTTTGTAGAACCAAAGAGGCGCGCTCAAGACCCTCCAGGATCATTGTGGCGAGGTCGTCCCCCGGTTGGACGAGGGGAAGCCCTGGCAGGGCTGTATAAATCATTTGTGAGGTCATGCTTACGAGCTGGATCGATCCTCCACCGGATCTCCCGTAATGCGAATACCAGCCCCTTTAATCTTGTAGCGATCGTTGATGCCGATCAGAATCGATGAGAGACCCTCAACGACAGCAACGTTTTGGAGTGGCCCTGCATCCCATCCCACGAGTTTCGCCGCCGCCACCAAACGCAGGACCTGTTCGCGTGCATCTTCATTATTTCCACAAACGAGCACATCGCACGGGATCGGGTGGTCCTCCTTCAAATGCACCTCGGCCACATTCTGAAAAGCGGCCACGACATTAACCCCGTCACCGAGGGTGTCTTGTGCTTCTTGCGTTGCACTACCAGCCTCTGGTAACTGTACCAAACTAACGTTTGGTGGAACGAGGGGAACGGTAGTAACCACAAGCACCTTTCCTTGAAGATGGTCCTTCAACGATTCTAGCGTCGCTTTCTGTGCTTCATACGGAACCGTGAGCACGGCGATATCGCAGGCTTCAACAGCTTCCTCATTGGCCATGCCCTGGACCACATCGCGATTCAAGCGTTCGTTGACTTCCTGTGCCACCATATTCGCTTTGTCCGGTGTGCGTGAACCGATGATCACATGGTAGCCGGCCTTAGACCAGCGATAAGCCAGACCGGGGCCAACTCTTCCGGTTCCCCCTAAGATAGCTAATGTGAGAATTAGTCGCTCGCTCATATTCACTCCAGCTCGATTGGTGCCAGTGATCAGTCATCCGGCACGAAAGATTGATAACGTTCCCAAACATCCGGCACAATTTCTTGTGCTCGGGCAGAGATTGCCTTTTCGTCCAATGTCAACAACTGTCGATCATGCATCAGGAGTCGCCCGGCGACAATGGTTGTGGTAACCATTGATTCATGGAAGCCGAACAGGATGTGCCAGGGTAAATTCCCTTCGTTTAAGGGTGTGGTTGGATTGTAATCGACCAAGATAATGTCAGCATGCGCCCCTGGTTTAATCACACCTATGGGGGCTTCGGGGAAGAACGAACCCGCTAAGGACGCATTGTTGTCAATTGCCATCTCGACAATCTTTCCTCCTGACATCCTTCTAGGATCCCGATGCCAAACCTTGTGAACTAAATATGCCGTCTTCCATTCCTCCCACATGGCGTTTGAAAATCCATCGTTCCCTAAACATACCCGAACCCCTGCCCGCATCATAGATTCTACATCTGAGATGCCGACAGCGTTATTCATGTTGGATCGAGGTTGATGTGTAACCCAAGTCTTGCTGTCTGCTAAGAGTTCGATCTCGCGCGCATCCACATGCACCGCGTGCACCACAATTGTACGATCTCCCAGGATGCCGTGCTTCTCTAAACGATCGACGACCCTCATCCCCGACTTCGCAAGACTATCGTACTCGTCTACGGGATGTTCCGCCACATGTAGGTGGAAGCCGATATCAGCAGGAGCCGCCGCACGACACGTATCGAGTGTTTCATCAGATACTGTTAGACTAGCATGCAACCCAAATGTAGCCGCGACACGGCCATCGGCGACCTCTTCTTCACGACACCGCTCGATGAATCGCACATTCTCCTGGATACCTGCTTTTGATTTTTCAACCCCGTCTCGGTCCGTTACCTCGTAGCAAAGCACACCCCTCAACCCAGCTTCATCCACCGTTTCAGCGATGACATCCAGTGAGCCTTCGATCGCGTTTGGTGATGCATGATGATCGATCAAGGTCGTGGTACCGTGTTTGATCGCATCTACCAAACAAACTAACGCCGAGTAACGGACATCCTCTTCGGTTAACGATTTATCCAATGGCCACCAAAGTTTAGCCAGGATATCAGGAAAATCCTTCGGTGATCTCCCTGGTATCGCCATCCCTCGTGCAAATGCCCCATAGAAATGCGTATGTGCACAGATGTTCCCAGGCATAAGCAACTGACCTTGAGCATCTAGTTTCTCGGAGTCCGGATGTGCAGCTACTACTTCCTGTGTGGGTCCTAGCTCCTTTATGAGACCATCCTCCAGAACGATCGCGTGGTCGTTCAGGATTTGATTTGGTGTTCCCCATGTGACAATACGGGCGTTATGAATCAGCATTTCCAGCTCCAAGATCAATCAAAACCCGTTGCACGGCCTGGATCACGGTACGAAGCGACTGCATCTTCGAGATGACGCGGTAGGGTGCGGTGAGCTGATAATGGGTGGGGCAGATCATCGAATGGAAAGAAGCCCACCTCACTGGTCTCACTGCTCGTTGAGAGCGTATCAGAAAGAGGTTCACAAAGAAAGACGAGTTTATATGCATGGTACAGGGGAAGCGCAGTTTCAATGCGGTTCGCATCATAGACGCCAACGAGCCTGGTGGCTTCAACCGACATTCCAGCTTCTTCGAAGACCTCACGCTCGACGGCTACGCGAGGCGATTCTCCCACATCGGCCCAACCACCCGGGAGGGTCCAACCATCATCCAATCTTTCACGAACCAAGAGGATCTTATCCTCACGAAAAACCGCACCCCGCACATCTACCTTAGGTGTTATGTACCCTGGTTGTGCAGAGAAAGCAACTTCAACCTCCTGCTTCGACATCACACTGTGAGCGGATACGATCTCGGCTGCAATCTCACGCAATCGCTCGGCACGCGAGCGTTCGAAGTCATTCTTTGCATAATGAAGACTTGTTTCCGCCAGGGCATGTATCTCGCGAGCCCATTCCAACCAGCGTGATATACCCTCAGACATCCCGCCTCCCCGATCGTCTTCCACGCTGACCCTGATAATGCGATTCCATCACCGTTAAATCACCCCGTCGGTCGGTTGCCTCATGATATAGCGTCCCATCCCGGCTTTGCCAAACCACTGTTCATCATCCACAATGACTTGACCACGGAGGAACACCTTTTCGGGATAACCTACCAACTCCCATCCCTCATAAAGATTGTAGTCTGTGCGGTGATGAGCATGATTTATCCCATATTTGAGCGGTCGCTGGGGGTCCCAGATCACGATGTCAGCATCTGATCCAGGGAGTAACGCACCTTTCTGGGGATAAAGTCCAAAGATCTTAGCCGGGTTTGTGCTCGTCAACGCCACGAATTGATTTAGTGTGAGCCGCCCTTTCCCGACCCCATAAGTCCACATGATCGGCAATCTATCGCCAACACCAGGTAGGCCGTTTGGGATTTTCGTAAAGTCATTGACACCTAATTCTTTACCCGGAATCGAGATCCATTCACCCTCATACTCTATTGCACGCGTTCCATCGAAGAAGAACGGACAATGGTCTGTTCCAATGGTTTGAAGCCCCCCATCAACTAACCCATCCCACAGGGCTTCGTTGTCCTCTTCTTTTCTAAGCGGAGGCGAACAGATCCACTTCGCCCCATCTGGCCGTTCGAGATACTCTTCTGTGAAGAAGAGATACTGTGGACAGGTCTCTCCTATCACGGGCAATCCCCGGGCTCGTCCGTAGCGGATCTGGTCCAAGCCACCAGCGGTATTGACATGCACGATGTATAGCGCCGCATTAGCCTGTTCTGCCAACGCAATCCCGCGCAACACGGATTCCACTGCTCCCCAAGCTGGTCTGGTGTGGGCATGCCATATGGGTTCAGTGTGACCCGCAGCTAAGGCATCAGCGGTAAGGACCTCAATCACATCTCCGTTTTCAGCATGCATCAGGGTCAAGATGCCATACTTCGAACTTAACCGCATGACCTTTAAGATCTCGCCATCCTGTAGCCTCAGTCGGTCGTTATATGCCGTAAACACCTTAACCGAGGTAATTCCTTGGTCGATCAAGCGCGGGATCTCTGTAATGACACCCTCGTCCAGGTTTGTGATGTTCATGTGGAAGCTGAAGTCAATGGCAGCCTTGTGATCAGCCTTTTCGTGCCACTTCTCGATGGATTCCTGGAGCGTGGGGTAATCCTGAGGGGCAAAATCGATAACGGTCGTTGTGCCTCCAAATGCGGCTGCCTTTAGACCGGTATAGTGATCATCCGAGCAGACGGTATCAAACATCGGCAGGTCAAAGTGCGTATGAGGATCGATTCCCCCCGGCATCACGAATTTTCCGGAGGCGTCGATGATCTCAGCATCAGGCACATCCATGTCCTGGCCGGTGGCGACGATCTTCTCACCTTCGATCAAAAGATCGGCCTTGATCGTCCCTCCTGCACCAACTAGCGTCCCTGAGCGAATGAGTTTATATGCCAAAGTTCCTTACCCCTGATCATACTTCTCGAATACAGCAGTTCACTAATATCTGTCAATTATAGTCGTGAATAGATAATGACTCCACCGATAAAAGGTCACCCCTATGAGAAGGGGTAGTGCAATCGGTGTAGGAGCTGCGCCTCCACCCCTTCCCCATTCCTCGAGTGATAGTGAAATCAATGTAATTTGTTCATGAAGAAACCAGGAAAGTCCATCGCGCGGTGAGAAACCAAGATTCGGTAGGTGTAATTCCCTAGGCTTTCGTGCCCCTTTCCCGCAACAGCAGATCGCGCGTCCGTGATGGCGGTACACGTAAATCCCTGATCTCGTGTGCCCTCACGAGGCGTTCGCCAGTTGTGTAGAGAAATGTAAACCGTCGCCATCGCCGGGAAGGTATCGGCTTTGTTAGTTGTACAAGCGGTCCTAATTGGACTTTAAAATAAGGCTCATTCGCGCGCAGGTGATCGGGTTCATCGCGAAGCAGTTCACGTCGTCGTACAAGTTCATGCCCCTTGACGCGCGCAAGGTAGCGGATAGACCATTTCTCGTCCCCAAAAGCACTTGTCAGGTAGAACGCGATCCAATCCACACGCAACGTCTTGGGAGCAAACGCCACTGGAATCCGATACCATCCCAACACTCGCGCAATCTCGAGATCGCGCGGATCAGTCATTACAGCCACAAGAATAAGATCGTCAGGGTGGATTTCGGTCATCTCTCCCCCTTTCCATGACCGGATATACATTCAGGTGAAAAGCTTGATCGTAGAGATCGAGCTCATTGTAGCATAGGCTATGTCCGAGGACGCCCCAATCACATTCACATTACAGAATTTATGGGGTTTTATAAGATTGCGTATTCAAGAGAAATACAAATTCTAAGGGTTTAAACCTACCCTCTCGTTGAATGAAATGATCAAATCGTCGATCTCAGGAACCTGGCTTTGAATGTTCGTCCAATAATTACCCAGATACCACTGGTCCATGATCTCTTCGTAGGTCTTACCCTGTTGTTCAACCCAGGTGAAATATTTTAAGTTGTGAATGCGGCGTTGATCTGTATAACGTAAATCAAGTAAGTTGTCCGTCGTCAAACCTAATAGGTAGCGAGCTTGATCAGCTGCGGCTTCACACTCAGTGTACTCACCGTGCTCCTCGCGCATCTCCTGCAACCTACTTTGATAGAGTTCCATTGAATCCGTAAAGACAGTCAAGATGACATCATTTGGACCTAATTCGTAATACTTGGCAAACTTGATCGCCATCGATAGGTTGGCAATACTAGAAAAACCTAGTAAGTCCAATTGTTCAACAATGGTTTTTGGAACGCCCTGATCTACCAGGTATGCCTTCCCTGTCGGTTCGTTGAACAACCGAGCCAGATTAACGATCACATTGTCATCAAGTGCCATCACAATATCGGTGTTCTTGACATTATGGATCCAAGGCACATGCTTGTCACCAATCCCCTCAATGCGGTGTTCCCCGAAGCCATTCTCGATAAGTGTCGGGCATTGAAGTGCTTCACCGGCCGCGATCTTACTGGCGGGAAAGACTTGCTTCATATAATCGCCACAACCGATCGTACCTGCCGAACCGGTAGTCAACACCACACCTCGGTATGCGTCATGAGGGCCAAGCTCAACTTCCAGCACTTCTTCCATCGCGTGTCCAGTTATCTCATAGTGCCAAAGGTAGTTGCCGAACTCATCGAATTGATTGAAGATCACGACGTCATCCCGCGTGCGCCTCAACTCCCATGTTTTATCGAAGATCTCCTTGACGTTGGATTCGCTTCCAGGGGTAGCGATCACCTCACCAGCGACTTTTGAAAGCCACTCGAAGCGCTCACGACTCATGCCTTCAGGAAGGATTGCTATCGATTCACAGGCTAACAAGGACGAATCATATGCTCCGCCGCGGCAATAATTCCCGGTCGATGGCCATACCGCCTTGTCGGTCGTCGGATCGAACTGACCGGTAACCAAGCGTGGGACAAGGCAACCGAAAGTCGCTCCGACTTTATGAGATCCTGTGGGAAACCATTTTCCTACCAGGGCGATAATTCGGGCTTCTACCCCTGTCAGGCTCTGAGGGATTTCGAGATAATTCGCTCCTCCAAATAAACCGCCCTTGGATACGGGTTCGTTCTTCCATGTGATGCGGAAGAGGTTGCGGGAGGCCAAATCCCAAAGCCCAATGCCCTGCAGCTCCTCCTTGATCCTTTCGGGGATTAATGATGGATCTTTCATTTGTGCGAAGGTGGGGATGATGATATCCCGCTCCCGTGCCCGTTCAACCGTTCGTTCCAACCGCTCTTGGTAAACTGAAAGATCAATCATTTTACCGATGGGCTCCTTTCCTAGTCTTCCGAATCGAATTCCGATACTTCAGGTGCTTCGCGCAGGATATACAGCGGTCTTACTTTAACCTCATCATATAAGCGGCCCACGTACTCGCCCAATATTCCTAGCGAAATCAATTGGACCCCACCCAAGAAGAGTACGGCGATCAGCGTGGTTGCCTGTCCAAAGAAAGCCTGATTCCCTGCTAACCTCAGCACAATCACGACAGGGATGGCGAGTGCACTAATACTAGCGCATATAAATCCAAAGTATGTCGCAAGTTGGAGTGGAAAATACGAGAACCCTGTGATGGCGTTCAGCGCAAGGCGTAGCATCTTACGAAACGGATACTTGGTTTCCCCCGCATAGCGCGCTGCCCGTTTATAAGGAACACCGATCTGTCGAAATCCCACCCAGGCCACCATTCCGCGCGGGAACCGATGCCGCTCCCGCATGGTATTCAATGTATCTACCACTTTGCGATCCAATAATCGAAAATCACCTGTGTCAAGTGGAATGTTTACATCTGTTATGCGGTTTATCAGCCGGTAGAAAAACGCCGCCGTGACCCGTTTGAACCAGGATTCCCCCTCCCTCTCTTCACGTACCGCGTAAACGACCTCATATCCTTCTCGCCACTTTGCCACCAAGTCGGTGATCACCTCAGGTGGGTCCTGCAGATCAGCATCCATGATGATGACCACCTCACCTCGGGCGTGATCCAATCCTGCGGTGATGGCGATCTGATGACCAAAGTTACGTGCAAAGATGACCGGTCGAACATGATCATCATCAGCGGATAACGATCGAATGACTTCCGTGGAACCATCTGTGCTGCCATCGTCAATGAGAATCAACTCCCAAGGTTCATCCAAGCTTTCCATCACGGCACGAACCCGGGGGTAGAGCTCGGGGAGTGATTCGACCTCGTTGTATACAGGAACCGCGATCGAGAAAGTCACAGGTCTTTTCGATTCCATTTTTCGCCTCTTACATCGAGCATCAGCTAGTTCAAAGCCCGTTCGAGAGCCTCTAGTGTTGGTTTGATAACGATTGCCTCACCAGCAGCCTTCAATGCGGCTTTCACATCCTTCAATCCATTCCCGGTGTTGAGAAGGACAATATTGTCCGTCGGCTCAACATGACCTTCGGACACGGCTTTGATCAATCCAGCGTACGAGGTTGCACCCGCCGGTTCTGCGAAGACCGCCGCTTTTTGGGCCAATTCCCGCACTGCCTCTAGGATATCCTCATCTTGCACCGCGAGGAATGCCCCACCTGTCTCGGTCGCTGCTCGCACGGCACGCAATCCATCACGTGGCATATCTACCGAGATACTATCAGCTAAAGTCTGCGCCTGCACGGGCTTGATCTCTTCTGTGCCGTTCGTAAAAGCATTGTAAATCGCTGCGGATCCATGTGATTGAACGCCGTACAAACGGGGGACACATTTTATCCACCCTAGCTCAAATAAGTCTTTAAACCCTTTATGCAGCCCTGAGATGATGTTGCCATCACCCACGGAGACGAACACCGCATCGGGGGCTTCCCATTGATGGGGCGGTTCGTGAACCGCCCCGAGATTGAAGGTCAACTGCTCACAAATCTCAAAGGCGGCTGTCTTCTTTCCCTCGGCAGTAAAGGGGTTATATCCGGTATTGCGACAGTACCACCCGAAAGCTTCAGCCGCTTCTAGGGTGAGGTCAAAGGCTTCATCATAGCTGCCCTCGATCAGGAACACTTGAGCACCAAAAATCAATAATTGAGCAACTTTGGCTTGTGGGGCGTCTTGGGGAGCAAGGATCACCGCCGGGATGTCGACGGCTGCGGCCATCCCTGCCAGTGCGGCGCCGGCGTTCCCGGTCGAGGCCGTGACTACGACCTCGGCTCCGATGGCCTGCGCTCTCGCTACAACGACCGCACTGGCACGATCTTTGAACGACGCAGTGGGATTTCGCCCATCGTCTTTCAACCACAAATTGGAGAGACCTAGGTCATCCGCCAATCTTGTGGGAGCGTAGAACGGTGTCCAACCAACGGCGCGCAAGGGAGTATCGAAATGACCAGGATCATCTACCGGGAGAAGCGGTAAGTAGCGCCAAATCGAACCATCCTTTGAAGCCATCACATATGAAGGATCGATCTCAGCACGAATGCGATCGTAATCTAGGGTGACGTCGAGATTACCACCATCATTTGGACACGTGTAGGTAACCGCTTCCGGGCTGTAATCCTTACCACAGATTGAACAGCGGTAACCGAGAAATGTACCCATCTTGTCGAAACTCACTCGTTATAAGGCTGATCTAGACCCAAGATAATTCTTTCGCCTTTTCCCCCACTGCCGTTCTGCTCTATCAGGACGAGCCTCTACCTTTCTTCCCGCGTATAAGGCTGCATCAAAGCTGCAGGAGCACCTATCCGCCGCCTCATTGCCTCTCCAGCGCTGGCCACCAAAACAAGGATGGTGAAGATAAAAGGCAGCATCGCCAGTAAGTTCGGGGAAATTCCCAGCGGTTGAAGGCGGTATTGAAGTACTCGAACGCCACCAAATAAATATGCTCCTAATAGAGCGCGCAAGGGATCCCACATAGCAAAGATCGTCAAAGCGATCACGATCCATCCCGCTCCTGCTGTCATCCCTTCGATCCAGGCGGGTGCGTAGACAACCGAAAGATACGCTCCACCCACCCCAGCTAACAAACCCCCGAAGAAAACCGCGCCGTATCGCACAGCCACGACATTTACACCCAAGGCATCCGCAGTGGCTGGGCTCTCACCCACAGAACGCAGGGAAAGGCCCCAGCGAGTTCGATAAAGCACAAACCACAATAAGGGGACGAGGAGAATTGCGAGGTAGACAAGGGGATCAAATTGGAAAAGGAGTGGGCCAAAGATTGGAATGTCACTTAATAAGGGAATGTCCACTGCAGTAAAGCCGGCATCTAACGGCTGACCGATGTACCGCTTGCCCATCATCCCGCTCACACCGAGGCCAAGCATCGTGATGGCCAACCCCGAAACCACTTGATTCACCTTCAGCGTTATGCTGGCAAACGCGTGTAAAAGAGCCAGGAGCCCACCTGCCAACGCTGCCAAGAGAATTGCTAGCCAAACGTTTCCGGTCGTGTGTGCTACCCCAAATGCCGTGACAGAACCCATGATCATCATGCCTTCTATCCCTAGGTTCAATACACCGGAACGTTCTGTGTAAACTTCACCTAGTGTTCCGAACAAGAGTGGTGTGCCGGCGGGGATCGCTGCACGTAAAGCGGACAGGATGAATTGCATGATTAACCCTCTGTCTTGCTCTTCACCCGAATTCGGTATCGGGCAAATAAATCCCCCCCAAGCACAAATAACAGGATCGTGCCATTAAAGACAAAGATCGTCGCCCCCGGCAAACCAAGTGATATCTGTATCGCATCGCCACCTACGAGTAAGCCTCCTAAAAGCAATGAGGTCAACACTGCACCAATAGGATTTAGACGTGCGAGCCAGGCCACGATAATAGCCGTGAAACCGTAGCCCGGTGAGATGCCCTCAGGATAACGTAAGCGGAAATGAATCCCTGCCACTTCACCCACGCCAGCCAACCCGGCTAAGCCACCGCTAATGATCATGACCAAGAGAAGCGTTTTTAGATAGCTCATCCCGGCGTATCGTGCCGCGGAGGGGTTCTCACCGGTGACACGTATCTCATAGCCCCATTTCGTACGAGTGAGAAGGAGATAAATGACCACAGCAATCACGATGCCTATGATAAGCGTAGGGTAATGTATCCTGGTCCAGGATAAGCGTGGTAGTTGTGCCGCCTCGGAGAATTTTGATGTATAAGGGAACCCCATCTCCTCAGGACCCTTCCAAGGACCATAGACGAGATAATTTACCAAGTTGCTAGCGATGTACACCAACATCAAACTGGTAATCACCTCATCTACACGCCAACGCGCTTTAAGCAAAGCCGGTATGATCCCCCAAAGTGCACCGCCGATGAAGCCGATGATGAACATCAGTGGCATGATCAACCATCTCGGCCAATCGGGGAATGCCAAAGCCAAACCGGTAGCGCACGTGGCTCCAATCAACAATTGGCCTTCAGCACCAATATTCCAGAAACGAGCTCGAAACGCCAAAGTAAGGCCGATGCCGGTCAGCATCAACGGGATGGATTTGACCACCGTCTCGGAGAACCCATAAGAGGAGCCAAACGCACCGTTAAAGATCTCTTCGTATGCGAATAGCGGATCGATACCTAAGGCTTGAAAAATGATCCCAATTGCCACCAAAGCTAGGACCAGTGAGATTATCGGT
The DNA here is from genome assembly GCA_020350285.1 of Anaerolineaceae bacterium. GTDB lineage: Bacteria > Chloroflexota > Anaerolineae > Anaerolineales > E44-bin32 > DUEZ01. The sequence goes on along the minus strand of CP070708.1, from coordinate 1,199,127 downwards.
GCGATGAATTGCAGCCAACGGGGAACAGTGCGCCGTTTTTCTACCTCAAGGGCCGGAAAGCCATTCACTCCCCCGCCTCCGGCACTGGGAGACGATGCGCACCTGCCATCATTAACCCAATTTCCTCCAAATCAGTATCAACAGAGGGGACTATACCCATTAACTCACCCTCGAAGATAACCGCGATCCTGTCGCTCAAAGTAAGCGCTTCCTCCAGATCTTCAGAGACCAACAAAACGGCGGTACCTCGCTCACGTTCTTTTAAAAGCAATTGCCAAATGTATTCGATGGCTCCCACGTCAAGACCACTGGTTGGATGTGCTGCGATAAGAAGCGCGGGCTTACCGGATGTTTCGCGTGCCAACATCACGCGTTGAATGTTCCCACCAGAGAGTAATTTCAGAGGGGTATCCCTGGTAGGTGTAGTTACTGCATAACGTTCTATCAAATCATCAGCATGAGAGTTAATTTCACGCGTATTAAAAAATAATCCACGGATAAAGCGTTGATCTCGATATGTCTTTAAGATCAGGTTTTCGGTCACACTCATCTCGGGCACTAAAGCCGTAAGCCTTTCACCGGGAACAAAGCAAACGTCTTTCTCGATGATCTCACGTGGTGATCTGCTGGTGATCTCGTGACCACTGACGAAGATATGACCACCTGTTGCAGGCCTCAATCCGGCGATGGTCTCTACCAACTCACGTTGTCCGTTACCAGCTACCCCAGCGATCCCTAGAATCTCCCCTCGTGCAATCCTTAACGAAACGCCCGAAATTGCAGGCAATCCCTTGTCATTCAGCGCATGCAACCCCTCAATACGGAGAACCTCCTCACCCAGCTTGATTTCATTTTTCTCGATCCGGAAGAGGACCTCACGCCCTACCATCAACCGTGCAAGCTCGCGTTTTTCCGTCTGAGCTGTCTCAAGCGTGGCTTCAACACGCCCCTGACGAAGCACGGTAACCCGATCGCTCACAGCCATCACCTCGTCCAACTTATGACTGATGAAGATGATCGTGTTCCCTTCGTTGGCCATCCGCCGTAAGACAGTGAATAGATCTTCCACCTCACCCGGTGTCAGCATGGAGGTCGGCTCATCCATGATCAAGATCTCAGCCCCACGATAAAGCGCCTTGATGATCTCAACCCGCTGTTGTTCACCGGCAGAGAGCTGCCAAATTCGAGCCTCGGGATCGACGGTGAGATTGTACCGATCTGAAAACTCCTCAATTTTCTCTCGTGCTGCCTGCTCAGGAAAGAAGAGGTTTCCCGGCAACCCCAGGACAATATTCTCCGCCACTGAATGTGAGGTCACCAAACGGAAGTGTTGATGAACCATGCCAATGCCAAGCTCGATGGCCTCTCGGGGTGAATGGATGACTACCGATTCACCCCGAATCAGTATCTCTCCCCCATCGGGTTGATAGATGCCATAGAGGATATTCATCAACGTCGTTTTTCCGGCACCGTTCTCCCCAAGCAAGGCATGGATCTCCCCAGGGCGTACCTCAAAATCGACCCGATCATTGGCCAACACGCCGGGGAAGCGTTTTTCGATACCGCGCATCGACACCACAGGAATGACTTCTTCGCTCAATGCCAATCCCTCTTTACCAACCTGGGGGTACCAGGGTGGTACCCCCAGGTCACTCTCTGGAATCTGTTTTTACTACTTCCTATATGCTACCGAGGGATGCTGCCGATGTTGCCCTCGACGAACCAATCGATGCTCAGTAATTCGCCATAACTCGCCCGCTGACCAGCCTCGATCATGAGATTTCCATCCTGGTCATATATAGGACCGCTGAACGGATCAAACAGCATCGCTGGATCTTTCATTTGATCGATGCGTGTGAAAATCAGATCATAGACGCTGATCTCGCCAAGGAACGCATCTGTCACGGTGACTGCTTTAAGATCGTCCTCGAAAATCGGATTGATCGGCTCATCAAAGCGAGCACCGAGAATCGCACCGCCCTCACGCATCAGATACCAGTAGTCGATATCTTGCAGGTTGGAGTTGTCGTATACCCCCAGATACGCCTTCATCAGGACGTCCTCATAGATGATCCCCCAATCGACGAGTTGGCCGCTCACAGCCGAATCTGGTCCAAAATCTCCCATGGGACTGTAGTGACTGAAGGTGTAAATAGGTGTTCCAGCCTCTGTGTACTCCTGACCGACCTCGACAACAGCGGGTGAGTCCTCCGTAAAGGCTAATGTGTCGACACCAGCTGCGATGAGCGCCTCGGAGGCCTCGCGTGCTGCGGCTGGGTCGTACCATGAAAACAGCCAGCGGACATCCACCGTGGCATCAGGATTCACCTCCTGAACCCCCAAGGTGAAAGCGTTGATGTGGCGGACCACTTCGGGGATCGGGTGTGCTCCCACATAACCGATCTTTCCTGTTTGGCTCAATGCGCCTGCCATCAGGCCATTAAGATAGTAAACCTGATAGAAATCGGCCATGTAATTCCCCAAGTTCGGGGCGCGCATAAAACCGGAGCAGTGGAAGAACAACGTGTCCGGATATTTCTGGGCCGCAGCCAGCGTCCCATCCATGAACCCGAAACTGGTGGTGAAAACCACATCGCACGCCTCTTCCACCACAAACCGATCAAGAAAGCGATCTACGTCGGCCTCGACAACGGACTCGGCATACGCCGTCTCCAGCCAATCGAATTGTTCTTCGACATAGAGCCTGCCCTCATTGTGCGCGTGGGTCCAGCCATAATCGCCAATGGGCCCAACATAAATGAAGCAGGCCTTCATCGTTGGCGCTACTTCTTTCTCGACTTCGACCTCTTCGGGGACAATCACGGTCTCAACCACAGGTTCTGGTGCACAAGCTGCGGTAAGCATGACCAAGATCAGTGATAGGGCAATGACATGCCATATCTTTTTATCTGACATCTGAGACTCCTCCTCATGATCTATCAACCAAAGTGGTAAGTTGGGTGTGATCTTAACTGTTCAAGTTGGCCGCCTAATCACCTCCTCTCAGCATTTGTAACACTCTCTTTATGAGATTATCCATTTTCCCATCTCATTAGCTAGTGGACATATGATGTGCATGCGTTCGGCGCTTTTTTAACACCTTGCAGATCATTGCCCTATCATATTCTTGATGGCGGACTTTGCCAAATACCCTAAGTTTAATGATCAACCGCTTCTGGTCAGTTAAACTTCGTAAGGAATGATCGTTCTCCTACGATGATACATCTCAACCCATCGTCAGCGCCATCACCGCTTTCTGAACATGCAGACGGTTCTCCGCCTCATCGAAGACAACGCTATGGGGTCCATCGATCACCTCATCGGTGACCTCAATGTTGCGATCGGCTGGGAGTGGGTGCATGTAGATCGCATCCTGCTTGGCAAGGGCTACCTTTCGCTCATCCGTGATCCAGTCCTGATACTGATCTTGGATACGCTTGCCTTCATCAGGATCGGTGGTTGTCAACAATGGACCCCAAGACTTGGCGTAAAGGATATCGGCGTCCTTGAACGCTGTGTCCATGTCATCCACTACATCAAAGGCAGTGCTGTACTTCCGTGCTTGTTCTTGCGCTTGTTCCATGATCTCCGGCATAAGTTTGAATTCCGATGGGTGCGCCAGTACGAGATCTAAGCCAAAGCGCGGCATCTGCAGGATGAGTGACTGTGGCACGGAAATGGGTTTCAAATAGGAGGCCGCGTAGGCCCAGGAGACCACCATACGCCTTCCCCTCAGGTCGCGACCCTTTTTCTCCATGATGGTCATCAGATCAGCCAATATCTGAAAGGGATGATAGAAGTCACATTGCATGTTGAGGACTGGCACGCGAGACGCTTCGGCAACAAGATTGAGATAACGATTTCCAATTCCCCAGTCAACATGCCTGATCGCAATCCCATCGAAATAGCGACCGAAGATGTCTCCCATCTCTTTTTCGGTATCTCCATGCGATATCTGGGTGGTCCTTGATTCAATGAAGGCGGCATGCCCACCGAGTTGCGCCATCCCTGCTTCGAAGGAGCCACGAGTGCGTGTGCTGGAGAAAAAGAACAACATCGCTAGCACCTTATCACGCAAGTATGGATGTGGCTCGCCCAAGGCGCGTTTACGCTTCAAATCAAAGGCTACATCGATCACAGTCTCGACTTCTTCTTTGCTGAAATCAAGATCGCTGATGAGGTTTCTACCTCTAAGATCAGTTTGCATTGGGATCCTCTCCCCTAAATCTGATAGATGAAAATGGTGGAAAGGGATCAGGGATCAGGGATTAGGTGGAATAAGATGCATCCTGATCACTGATCCCTAATCCCTACCTCACTCCATCGCTCCCAAAACCAATGCCAGTAGTCCCATACGCATCACAACGCCGTTAAAGGCCTCAACCCAATATCGAGCATGACGCGTGTAATCAACCTCCTCCAATAACTCATCCATCCGAGGCAGTGAATGCAGGATGATCGAATCCGGTTTGGCACTTCGCATCAGCTTCTTGGTAACTTGATAGTTAGCAGGGGTGAGTCCAACATCGCCTTCGCGTTCGTCACGACTCTTAGTATAGTCAGGCTGAACCACGGGTTCCATATAGATCACGTCGGCGTCGGCGATGGCCTCCTCGATATGCTCCACCTCTCGATAACGCAGATTGAGCTCATCGATTTCCACTTTAAATTCATCCGTTAAGGACATCTCTGGTGGAGATATGTAGGTCGCTTCGATATCAAATTGCGCCATCGCGTAGCTCATCGAATGCATAGTACGCATACGCATGTCACCCACCAGCACGAAATGTAAGCCATCCAAGCGACCCATTTCCTTGAAGATTGTGTACATATCGGTCAGCACCTGTGTGGGGTGCTCTCCCCAACCATCCCCTGCGTTGATAACGGGTATGCTCGCCCAGCGAGCTGCTTCCGCTGGCGCACCTTGCTGAAAATGACGCATGACGATCACATCGCCATAGTATTCCAACATGTGAACCGTATCTTTGATCGATTCCTGGTAGAAATCCCCAGCTCGGGTCATCTTGACATCGGAAAAGCCCGTAACTTGTCCGCCCAAACGAAGCATCGCAGCCTCGTGTGCCAAACGGGTTCTGGTACTCGGTTGATAGAAGGCGGTTACCAAAATCTTGTTTGCCAACAAATCGGATATCAGACGATCCCGTGCAATAGGCGCCAACTTATCGCAGACTTCGAAGACCCGAAAATATTCTTCACGCTCAAACCCCTTCAGAGAAAGGATATCGCGTCCCGCAAAACTACGCATCGCATAACCTCCTCGTCGTTCCAGTTGATATAGATCAGGAACAACCTCACGAAACTAAATAATGAAATTTATTCCTTATCAGGTCTCACTTTCAATGATCGGGATGACTTCAAATCGATTGACATCGACCAGCCCTTTATCAGAAATCCGAAGATCTGGGATGACCACCAACGCTAAGAGACTTAATTGCATATTAGCATTGTTTAGCGTACAGCCACATTGGCGAAAGCCTTCTAAAATACTTTCGGCTTTCTCAGCTACGATCTCCGCGTGTTCATCGGACATCAATCCAGCAATAGGTAACTCAACCAGCGCGAGGATCTCTCCTTGGCGAACAACAACTTGTCCTCCTCCGACTCGGGCTAATTCATTGGCAGCCACCGCCATATCTGATTCATCCGTACCGACGACGATCATGTGGTGGGAATCATGGGCAACGGTCGATCCGATGGCGCATGGAACGTCAAAGCCAAATCCCTGGACCAGGGCGACACTGATATCCCCTGTACCTCGATGACGCTCGACGAGAGCGACTTTGGCGAGATCGCGCTCCATGTCCACCATTAATTGACCATCCTCAGCTTGAAGCTTGAGTTTGAGATGTTTTGTGGGTGCTTGATTCTCAATCACACCGATAACATTTACCTCCACCTCACCCTCGCGAGATGTGGGGAGGATAAAATCCTCACTGGATAACATTCGTCCAACGTGTACGGAGGACTTAATTTCTGGTGGATATTCGAATTCTGGTAGGTTGATTAAAAACTCACCATTCTCAACTGCCACGTCTCCCCGCGCGATCACCATATCGATCACCAAGTTAGGTAGATCACTTACAAGCAAGATATCGGCGAAACGACCGGGGGCGATCTGTCCCACATCACGTGCAACGCCAAAATGCTCCGCGGTGTTGAGCGTGGCCATCTGAATCGCTGTCATCGGGCTCACGCCTTGTTCCATGGTGTGGCGTAGGACCCGATCCATATGTCCTTCGTGGACCAAGGTGCCGGAATGAATGTCATCGGTCACGAGGAGGAAATGTCTTGGATCCAAGCCCAGCTCGGTCACCGCTTTGATTTGGGCGGCGACGTCAAGCCAACCAGAACCATAACGAAGCATAGCCTTCATCCCCTGGCGGATTCGAGCGACGGCATCCTCCAAACGTGTGCCTTCATGATCGTCTTCCGGTCCTCCAGCCACATACCCATGGAAGGGCAAACCGAGATCCGGAGAGGCATAGTGTCCCCCAATCACTTTTTTCGCATCTCGGGTTTTCGCCATCTCCTCGTGCATCTTCACATCACTGAAATAGACACCAGGGAAGTTCATCATCTCGCCTAGCCCGATGATGCCCGGCCAGTTCATCGCTTCAGCTACCTCTGCAGGACCAATCTCAGCTCCGGGCGTCTCCAACCCAGGTGCAGAGGGCACACATGATGGCATTTGAACCCACACATGAATGGGTTGGATCGCGGCTTCATCAACCATCATCCGCACACCCTTCAACCCAAATACATTCGCGATTTCATGGGGATCGACAAACATCCCCGTCGTTCCGTGAGGCAGAACTGCGCGCACAAATTCGGTGACTGTCAACATCCCCGATTCGACATGCACATGACCATCCAACAAACCTGGGACCAAATGGCGGCCTTGAGCCTCGATGATCTTTGTCTCTGGACCGATCGTATGGCCAGCATCCGGACCTACGTAGGCGATACGCTTACCCAAGATCGCGATATCGGTGGCCTCGATAATTTCACCTGACTGAACACAAACCCAACGCCCACCCTTGATAACCAAAGTGGCCGGATTTCGGCCCATGGCGACATCCACCAAGCCACGACTAATCTCGCTCCAAGATTCTGTACCCATTCAAGCCCTCCTATTTATGAGGAAAGGGCTACCGCCCTTAACCACCATTCACAAGACGATCAGCTGACTGATTGTGCGCCTCGATAAGACCTGCCAAATCGCTTGTCACCAATCGACCCTCTACCACCACCGGATTGCCATGGACGTAGTTGAAATCAACTGGTACAGATGCACAGAACACAACGGAAGCTACCGGGTCATGCAATCCACCGGCGAACTCCACCCGGTTGAGGTCGATGGCAATGAAATCAGCACATTTACCGGGCTCAAGCGATCCGATGTCCTCCCTACCGAGAACCGCTGCTCCTCCTCGTGTTGCCATTTCAAGCGCTTGACGTGCTGTTAACAGTCCACCCTGGCCATCTAATTCCGGTGCGGTAACAGCTCCGACTCTCGAGATCAGCATCGCTTGACGCGCCTCAGCCAGCAGATGGGAGCCATCATTGCTGGCCGATCCATCCACTCCCAATCCGACCTTCACGCCCGCCGCAAGATAGCGACGAATCGGAGCGATCCCCGATGCCAAACGCATGTTGGATGATGGACAGTGGGCAACCCCAATACCCGTGTTTGCCATTCTGCCCACTTCCTCTGGGTTGATATGCACCGCGTGCGCAAACCACACATCCTCGCCTGACCAATCCAGTTCCTCAGCATATGCTAAGGGTCGATGGCCGAATTGTTCAAGGCAAAATGTCTCCTCATCTAGCGTTTCTGCTAAATGCGTGTGCAGAGGAACATCATAGGATCGTGCGAGAGCTGCGGATTGACGCATCAGGTCTGGCGTAACGGAGAAAGGTGAGCAAGGAGCGACGACGATCTGGGTCATAGCCCCTGGTTGAGGATCATGATACGTTTCGATCACCCTGCGAGTGTCCTCTAGGATGTCCGCCTCATTTTCAACCACGCTATCGGGAGGCAACCCACCCTGGCTTTCTCCTAGGCTCATCGAGCCACGTGAGGCATGCAAGCGTACACCCAATTCCCTCGCAGCGTCGATTTCATCATCCAAGCGGCACCCATTTGGAAAAATGTAGAGATGATCGGAAGCTGTTGTACAGCCTGAAAGCGCTAATTCAGCCAGGGCAAGTTTGGTTGAGATTTGGATATCCTCCGGCAACAAACCGGCCCAAATTGGGTAATGCGTCTTTAGCCAGTGGAAGAGATCGGCATCTTGTGCTGCTGGAACGGCTCGGGTGAGCGTTTGGTAGAAATGATGGTGGGTGTTTATCAACCCAGGAAGCACCAAATGGTCGGTCAGATCGAGGATTTCGTCCGCTTCCTTGGGGAGTGTGTCCGTGGGTCCAACCTGCTCAACCCAGCCATCTCGAGCGAAGAGGGCACCGTCATGGATCTCCGTTCGATCTTCATCCATGGTGACCAGCACGGTAGCGTTTTTAATGAGGAGCGTGGCCATCGATCCTCCCTTCACCCGGTGCGGGAAGTCTAACATCGGGTGGAATGAGCGTCAATTGAGGCAAGTCTTAAGCTGCAATTTGCTAGTCACAAGCTTCAAGCCCCAATCTGTACCCGCAGGCTTTCGCCTGTGCATCTATTCATGTTTTATAGGATCCGGCTGCATTAGGCTTTGAAATCATCATTACAGCCATAGGCTGCATGCTACAAACAAGATCTCGTAGATTGTTGAGGTCTTCAAACCTGAATGATTAACGCACCGCACCGCTCGGTGAATGAGCGGTGCGGTGATTGGGTACTCTTATGTCGCATTAGGACATCGCGCGACGGGCAGAACGCAGGGTGTTCTGCATCAAACCAGCGATGGTCATCGGTCCGACCCCACCTGGCACAGGTGTGATCGCCTCAGCGATCTCCTTCGCTTCATCAAAAGCCACATCACCCACCAAACGGTATCCTCGTTTTGCCTCTGGATCGTCCACTCGATTGATCCCAACATCAATCACATACGCTCCGGGTTTGATCCAATCGCCGCGGATCATTTCTGGGCGTCCGATGGCCGCAATGAGGATATCAGCCTCACGACATACGGATGCTAAGTCGCGGGTGCGTGAGTGACAAATCGTCACAGTAGCATTTTCTTTCACGAGTAGAAGTGCAGCTGGCATGCCAACGATGTTCGAGCGACCAGCCACAACTGCGTTTGCGCCCTCTAATTCCGCACCGGCTTTCTTAAGTAGCGTGATACATCCTGCAGGGGTACAGGGCACGAACAACGGTTCGCGTCCTTTTTGCGCCAACCGGCCGATGTTCACGGGATGGAACCCGTCCACATCTTTCTCTATGTCGATCGCTCTTAAGATCGCTTCTTCATCCAGACCAGCCGGCAAGGGTAATTGGACCAATATGCCGTGGACCTTCGGGTCCGCGTTGAGTTCTTTGACCAGCTTTTCGACCTCTTCTTGGGAGGCATCAGCTGGAAGCTCATGTCCAAAGGATTCGATGCCCAACTCACCGCAGACTTTACGTTTCATTCGGACATAAGTCTGAGAGGCAGGATTTTCGCCTACCAGGACCGTTGCCAAGCCGGGTCGTGGTCCTCCAGCAGCGATCAACTCCTCAACGCCTTCCCCAACTTCTTGTCGAATATCTGCTGCGATTGTTTTTCCGTCAATCAACCTTGCTGTCATGATTCGCTCCCGTTCATTCTCCGTGGATCGTCGGTTTGATCATACGCACTTGATAGAATTCACTCTGAAATAATAGAGGGTCACCAGACACATCGATTATGCAACAAGCGAGTAAATGCATCAAGTACAGAGTTCCACACCCTACCTGACACTCTTCCTCATTGCTTGTAAGATGGCAAGACTGAAAATAGGGCTACGCCAAGACCCTACAGTTGGTTATGGGAGGGGACGCCAAGCGGGATCATAGTCCCGTGCAAGATCGAAAGTTAATTGTGTAAATTCCGTGCAGTCATTGGTGACAATGGCAATATTATGGTTTTCCCCATCCGGCCAAGTCTCAAAGATGATCCACCATCCATCTGGGGACCAATCGGGCTCCGCCATCGGATAAGAGAAAACTTTCCCGCTCTGGCAGAGGCGAGATTCAAAACGTTCTTCTTTGAATCGTCCTGTAACAAGGTACGGAATAGAGCCCTCTCGGCGTTGAAATACGATCAACTCGCCATCTCCTGACCAGTCCGCATAGGTGTCCTCCGCCCCTTCACCATAGGAGAATTGTGCCACCTCACCACCAGTTGCAGGCATGATCCATATCTTACGAATTCCACCACGGCTGGAGGTGAAAGCTAATCTCGTTCCGTCCGGAGACCACGTTGGTTGCCGGTTGAACGCTCTGTCTTCGTTTAAGTTAACCAAACCCGATCCATCTGCGACGTTCACGATGTAGATTTGGGGTATGCCATCTCGCCGCGAGGTAAAGGCGATGAACTCTCCGTTAGGAGCCCAAGCTGCATCGTAATCCCCACCCGCTCCTGGTCCTGTTGGAACAGGCTCCGGGTCAGAAAAGTTATCATTCTCATCAAAGGAAATGAGCCACAAACCGGAACCCGGATACTGCTCGACATTGTCATGACAAGGGGAGGTATACACCAATTGCATTCCGTTAGGTGACCATGCCGGTTGACAAGCGCCATCGTTGGTGAACGTCAGTTGTATCTCTCCAGTGCCGTCCACGTTGATGAGGTAGATTTGGGGAACACCGCTTTTCTCGGAGACATACGCGATTTGACCCACACCTCCGCCTTGAGGGGTATCAAGGGGAATTAGCGCTGCGGTTTCAGTCCCGTTCGCTGGTGGGGCTTGCGTCGACGCCTGGCTGGCCTCCGGGCTGGGAGATTCAGGAAAGAGATCAAATTCACTTGATGGGGATGGGGATGCTTCTGGCGTGTTGGTCTCCTGTACGCCCCCCGGGATGAATTCGGTGGACTCGGGGGAAAACAAACTTGCCAAGCGAGGGATCAAGTCCGGTACTGCATATCTGGCGCCGACACCGATCAATACGATGGTGAGGGCGATGAGAATGACTAATGGTAATCGACGCCATCGACTAGTCTTCTTCAATCTCCGATCAATTAAATCCCTCTCTAATCCTTGAGCCGGTGTTACCTTGGTGCGTTCGAGATAAGGATAACTTCGAACGACAGTGGGCTGGGCGGCACCAGCAACCGAGCTCAATGCGTTCGCCATCTCCCTCACGGATTGATAGCGATCTTCTGGGTGTACCGCAAGCGCTTTCTCGACCACTCTCGCTACACCCGAAGAAACTTCGGGAACTCGCTTACGTATCGGGGTAAGCTTCTCACGCCCCATCGCGCGTTGGATTGAATCCTCCGGGATTGCTGCGGTCAAAGCCGCGTACATCGTCGCCCCTAATGAATAAACATCCGTCCTGCGTTCCGTACGACCGGTGCCGTATTGTTCTGGTGGAGAGAAACCAGGGGTCATCGCCTTCGCCCCCGTACTCGTGATTCCCCCATCTTCGGCTACCTTCGCTAATCCGAAATCGACGAGCATCGCTCGACCACCGGACATGACTTTTATGTTCCCCGGTTTAATATCTCTATGCAGGATAGGAGGTTTGCGGCTGTGTAAATATGCGAGCGCATCCGAGATGGCAAGAAACCAAGGCAACGCTTCGTCCTCTGGTACGGGACCACCTTTCTCAAGCCTCTCGCGCAGGTCCATCCCCTCAATGAAATCCATTACCAAGTATTGGCCTTCACCTTCGATGACGAAATGGTCCGTTACGCGCGGTAAATTGGGATGCCTTAAACTGGCTAGAATCGTGGCTTCACGACGGAACTGCCGTGCATACTCCTCAGTGGTGAAGAGATTCTCTTTTACCGCCACCTTCACGCCCAAATTAACATCAAACGCTTCATAGACAGCGCCCATACCACCCTGTCCAAGGACGCTCTCAATGCGGTAGCGGTTCTTGAGATAAGAGCCAGATTTGAGGGGCATTTAGAACTCAATCGAAGTTAATACGGATAGCGCCATACCGGGTCAATTTTAACAAATGGGATACGATTTGACTACCGTAAAGTAGTCCTGGTTTGTTTTAAAGCATGATTCCGCTGAAATGCAGATCCTGACTCCTGAGACCTCATCTCGTGGTCAGCTGTTTTTTCGTGGAGTCAGCCATGCTATAGTATGCTGATCGAATCCTTCGTAGGAGAGATCGCAAAGGCCGGTAGACGATCGTTGAGGTCACTGTGGTCCAAAATCAGTGACACATACAATAATTCTTGACAAAAGTTGATCATGAGTTATCTATTCCCCAGACTCTTTCCTTTAAGATTGATGTTGTTGTCCCTTCTAGCGATCGCTATCGCATCGTGCTCCATCCCTCTTACAATGGAGCCATCACCAGAGGTGAAACAATTGGAGGCGTCGGGTGAAGCCTCACAATCACTCGCCACGGTACAACCTACAGGATCACCCCCTCCGAGCGAAACACCCACTGTTATCCCCACGACAAACCCGGATCCCACATCGACCGTAACCCAGGTCCCTTTCAGTTTGGGTCCGATTGTCATAGGACACTCCGTCCAGGGACGTCCGTTGGAGGTATACCAATTCGGTTCAGGACCCATCAAACGGATGATCATTGCTGGAATACACGGTGGATATGAATGGAATACCATCGCGTTGGCAGATCAACTGATCACCATCCTCCCAGGGCGAAGGGATCTCATCCCGCAAGATGTGACGTTGTTTATTCTCCGGTCCCTTAATCCAGACGGGGACCATCGTGGGCATGGTATCTATGGACGCACGAACGAGAATGAGGTCGACCTAAACAGGAACTGGCCTGCGTATTGGCAAGCGGAATGGCCTCAGCAGGGTTGTTGGAATCTCCTGCCCACTACGGCAGGCACTTTCCCTGCTTCAGAACCGGAAACCCAAGCTTTGATGCAGTTTTTACTTAATCAACATGTGGACGCTTTGATAAATTACCACAGCGCAGCTTTGGGGATCTTTCCTGGAGGTCAGCCCCCCGATTCTGCTTCTCTAAATCTCGCTGATACCATCGCTGGGGTAAGTGATTATCCCTACCCACCGCTTGACACGGGTTGTCAATACACAGGTCAACTTATTGACTGGGCCTCCTTGAACGGCATTGCCGCGATCGATATCGAACTCAGCACACACTCCTCCACAGATCTCCGGGAAAACTTAATCATTCTGACGGCGTTTCTCAATTGGCGTCGATAAAGCAGCTGATGATCCGCACTTTTTTTGTCACGAACCTCGCGAAAACCTGCAAAGACAACGATACCCGCATGTCGACCTATACCTACCAATCATGCGTCTTGACAAATCGCTACCGAGCATCGAAAATAAATCTTTGCTGTATTGAATTCAATATTATTGACTGTAACAGTTATGTCAGAGAGGATGTTTGATCAAGGGTGCAGGATATCCATTCTCGAAGGATTGCGACTCCTCTCAGTTGACACAACACAGATTCTGAAAGGATGCGAACATGTGCTCACGTCGAAAAGAGTCACAGGAAGAGACTCCCTTCTGGCATGGTTGGCATCAGCGATGCCGTGGTCATCGACATCCTCCCCACAAGCTGAGAGAGATGTGGCGGACCCACTTCCGTGAGTCCTTTGGCATGGAGCCGGAAGACCACTGGTTCTTCAGGGGACGGAGATTCAAAAAATGGGTATCTTCAGTTCCTGGAAAGTTCAACCCTTTTGTCGGTCTGATGTTGGCGAAAGGCGGCGGCCTGCTCCCTCTTCTAGTTCTCCACTTATTAGAAGAACAACCCCGCTATGGAAATGAGATCATGAAGGCGCTTCAGGATCATACTAATGGTCGTTGGGTAAACAACCCAGGTGTGATTTACCCCTTATTGAATGTCATGGAGGAACAGAGGCTTGTTGAAGGAGAATGGGAAGATCCGGACCGTCGCACACGGCGTTTCTACCGCATCACACAGCAAGGGATTGAGGAATTGGGGCAGTTAAAAGATGTCATGAAACCAAGACTGGAGGAAGCATCAGAAATCTTGCAAAGTTTGTTAGATGAATTGTACGCTGAACATGAAAGCCTATGAGAGATTTCCAGCACGATGTTACCCGAAACATCATTGATGAACCATAACCATATGAGACCAGATGAGTTTGTTGAAGAGACAGACCTGATGAATTCATCTTCGAGAGCCGAAGAAGGTCACCTTATTAGCTCCTATTTGTCAAGTATAATGATGGCTGATGAAAGAAGATCGTATTGAGGAGAAACAAATGATAACAATCACGGATACAGCTAAGGAGAAAATCCTCACAACTATGGAAGCCAAAGATGCGAAGGGCATGGCATTGCGTTTGGCGATCGTCGGCCGCGGACCTGTAGGCTTTCGATACTCCATGGGTTTTGTCCCCCTTTCCGAGAAGGGTTCGGAGGATGTCGTCGGGGATTTTGGGGAACTCCAAGTGTTTATTGATCCCGAGAGCGCACTCAAACTTGAAGGTGCCACGGTGGATTACCTCGAGGACAACTTTCAGCACGGGTTTATGATTGACAACCCAAACCCTCTTTGGGATGAACCGCTTGCTCAAGCGGTGCAAGATGTGCTTGACTCTGAAATCAACCCTAGTATTGCGATGCATCGAGGCTTCGTTACCTTACTCGACGTCAAAGACGGTGTGGCTTACATAACCTTTGGTGGTGGTTGTCAGGGGTGTGGAATGGCCGATGTGACATTAAAACAAGGTGTTGAGGTCAAGATCCGAGAAGCCATCCCCGAGATAAAACAGGTCCTTGATACAACCGACCATGCAGGAGGGACCAATCCCTATTACCAATCAGGTGGACCTGGTCAATCACCTATGGGATAGCTCGACCTCTTTTGTGTCGATAACACTCACTATCCCCGCAAGATGAATTAATACCGTAGGGGCGCAATGAATTGCGCCCCTACGATAATTTCAACAATAGTCGCACCCTTTAGGGTACATTCAGGTCGCAGGCTAAAGCCTGCGACTATAGTTCGAAGCCTGCAGCCTGGAGTTTGTAGCCTGAAGCTTGAAGCTTGCGACTTGCGACTCTCAAATATCCAGGTTTCTCACCTCTCGAGCATGCGTTTGAATGAAACGGCGTCGTGGTGGGACCGCGGCACCCATCAGCATGTTGAAAGTTCGATCCGCCGCAGCCGCGTCCTCAATCGTAACCTGGAGCAGTGTTCGGTTCGAAGGATCCATCGTCGTTTCCCATAACTGCTGTGGGTTCATCTCACCCAAACCTTTGTAGCGCTGCAAGCTGGCCCGTTTTGCTCCCGATCTGAGCCCTTTCATAATCCGCTCGAGATCGCTCTCGGTATAGGCGTAACTTACTTTTTTGCCGTGGCTTACCCGGTAGAGAGGGGGTTGAGCGATGAAAAGGTGCCCTTCCTCGATCAGATCCGACATGTATCGGAAGAAGAAAGTCAACAACAAAGTGCGGATGTGGGAACCATCTACATCGGCATCGGTCATGATGATCACTCGACCGTATCTGAGACCGCTGATATCAAAACTCTCGCCAACGCTGGTCCCTAGTGCGGAGATCAATGCCTTGACCTCGTTATTCGAAAGAATCTTATCCAAACGGGCTCTTTCCGTGTTGAGGATCTTCCCTCGAAGCGGGAGGATGGCCTGAAAGTGTCGATCGCGCCCCTGTTTGGCGGAACCGCCAGCTGAATCACCCTCAACGATGTAGAGTTCACACTTATTTGGATCCCGTTCCGAGCAATCAGCAAGCTTACCCGGCAGAGTCAGACTTTCTAAAGCGCTCTTACGAATGACTAAATCGCGGGCTTTACGGGCAGCGTCCCTCGCTCTGGCTGAGGTGAGGCATTTCTGGGCGATGGCCTTCGCCGCCCGTGGATCTTCTTCCAAGAACTCCCCGAAGGCTTCACCCAATACTTGTTGCACTTGCGTCTGCACTTCGGCGTTCATTAATTTAACTTTTGTTTGACTCTCAAATTGAGGGTCTCTGTGTTTGATACTTACAATTGCCGTCAAACCTTCGCGCGTGTCGTCACCGGTGAAGTTGGGATCGGCATCTTTTAACAGGCCGTTCTTCCTGGCATAATCATTGATGGTCCGGGTGATCGCAGCACGAAGACCGGTCAAATGGGTTCCGCCGTCGGTGGTGTTGATCGTATTTACGAAGGAGTACACCGACTCAGCATAGGTGTCGGTGTATTGCAATGCGACCGCGATCCCAGTTCCCTCAACCTCCCGATCGACATAACACATTGGGTGGAGTACTCCACGGTTGCGGTTCAGATACCGGACGAAAGAAGTGATCCCACCTTCGAAATAGAAGCTCATCTCACGATCACTTCGCTCGTCGAGAAAGTTGATCGTTACCCCTCTGGTGACAAAGGCCATTTCACGAAAACGCTGGACCAGAGTTTCAAAGCGATAGGTGAAATCACCTTTGAAGATATCTTTGTCATACATGAATGTAGTCTTATTTCCGGTCTGCGATTTCGCCACATCTCCAATCGCTTTCACCGGACCGGTAGGCGCACCACGTTCGTAACGCTGAAAGTGGATCTTCCCCTTTCGCTTGACTTCAACTTCGCACCACTCGGAAAGTGCATTGACGGCTGAAACACCGACGCCGTGAAGACCACCGGCTACCTTATACCCATCACCTCCGAATTTCGCCCCCGAATGAAGAACGGTCATCACTATTTCAAGCGCCGGCTTTTTCATCTCAGGATGAATATCTACTGGGATGCCCCGCCCATCGTCCTCAACGGTGACGCTGTTATCTGGGTGGATAACAATGTCAATGCGGCTGCATGCACCCGCCAGCGCCTCATCAATCGAGTTGTCTACGACCTCGTAAACGAGGTGATGTAACGCTTTGATGTCCGTCCCACCGACGTACATACCAGGGCGACGTCGGACGGCTTCCAATCCCTCAAGAACTTGGATATCTTTTGCCGCGTAACTACTGACTTTTTGTGAGCGTTTCGCCACCTTTCGTTCTCCTTCTGAAGTACTAAGTTATTTGCCTACTTGAGATATTTGTTACTCTCTTGATTGATTGCCCTAGATAAAATGCTAGATTTGTCCCTCTTTCACCTCTCATGAACTGTCACCATCAACTGGGCCCTGGGCACTCGCAGCCAGCGAGGCCTGAACATTCAGCAGCCATGTACGCCGGCTTTGGTAGAAAATGTAACTTGCCGCGATGAGCGTCGTACTGACAAAGGCATGCCCGACCAAGCCAAGAAGGCTATACCATGTTTCCTCACCGGCTCGGATCCATATCTGTGAACCAAACCATGTGATGATGAAACATATGAATAAAAATCCGATAGAACTAAGAAGGTTCAACCGAACTACCCTAGCGCTCTCTAACATCGCCTTTACGACACGAAAACGGTAGAGCACAATCCCATGCGTCGTAAATGCAAAGTAAACCGTAACCCAGAATAAGAAGACCAGTAAAAGCATAGGCACGATCCCACTGAAGAAGGGCATCAAGAGCCCGATAATCATCGTCATGATACCTGAAACCATCAGCACAAGAAATCCCCCAAAGTAGATCGCCAAGAAAAGCAGGACCATCCGACCCCAAGCTTGCCAACCTGAAAGCAATTCAGCGTCAGGGGATGTCTGTTGCGCAAGCCATCGATGATAAAAAACGCCCAACCCAAGACCGATGGTGATCAAAACGACCCACAGGGTCACGCCCTCAGATAAACTCCCCAAAGGGATAATGTACGGCTGGCCAAGTGGTGTGTGGACGGGCATAAGCCCTGCCATTACGCTCGGCAATCCCGCCGGAATGCTTGTGATGTTGAGAAGAAGGTTAAACGGTGTTCCCCAGGGAAAACTACTTAACGCACTCATCACGTTGTACCGCTCGATAATTGACGTCAACATAAGTTGAATCATGGTCATATCGGTAATCCCTGAATCGGGCCCAATCATATCCCCTAACGCTGAAAGCATATCCGGTACCATTTGTGCCAGAAATGGAAGCGTAAGGTGGGGACCAAACCAAAGGAACAGATCTAAAACAAGTGGCGGCAAGATTAAAATCGGCTTTGCTGCGACACGATCAAACCCGGCAACAAAGGCTGCCAGTACACCGATTGGTTTGACTGGGGCCTTACCAAGGGGATCGTCCACAAACCTTGATTCTACCATAGGGAGCCTTTTCAGGCCTCATGTCACAGGCTGCAAACTGTATCCGCTGGCTAAAACCTGCGAAATTTTGCGAACCCTAAAGGGGCGGCTCCATTGGATCACACCTGCCCGAGAGCACAGATTTACTCCGAAATCATCGTAGGGGCGCAATTAATTACGCCCCTACAGCGTTAATAGACATCGTTAAGACCGAGGGGATCCACTTATCCACGTTCTATCTTAGCTGTAGATCTTAGCTTGCGGTCTGAAGCTTGAAGCTTACAGTTTCGCTCCATAGAACATCTGCGCTGTAAATTGGTGTTTGACCCTCTCAAATACCTTCGTTAGAATCGCACTCGGGAGTCGAACTTGACGGCCACAATCGCGCTTCTGACAGACTTTGGCGAACAGGATGTATATGTTGGGATGATGAAGGGCGTCATCAACGACATCGCTCCTCATGCCCAAATGATCGATCTCACCCACAACATCCCTCCAGGAGATATCGCAAAAGCGGCTTTTGAACTCTATCGAGCGGTCGCGTACTTCCCACTAGGCACAATCTTCCTCGCGGTTGTTGACCCTGGAGTCGGCACCGTTCGACTTCCGGTTGCTATTTCGTGGCCCGAAAGGGTGTGCGTTGGACCAGACAATGGGATTTTCACCTATCTTTTAGCGGCCGGGGGAGAGCCAACTGCCGTTGAACTCACTTCCAGTACCCATCGATTGGAACAGGTCAGCAATACCTTCCATGGTCGGGATATCTTTGCGCCAGCGGCTGCGCATCTCGCCCGTGGCGTGGAATTGGAGGAACTCGGACCTACGGTGAAAGAGCTATTCCGGTTTCCCCTGCCCCGCCTGGAGCTCATCGAAGGACCTTTAGTGAAAGGTGAGATCCTACATACTGACCGATTTGGTAACCTAATCACCAGCATTGGTGTGCTACGGATTGAAGGCGATGATGTGCTGCTCGAACCATGGCTACCGCATTGCCCACCTGCACGCCTTCCAGCTACCGGTTTACGTCTACGTCTCCCTAATGGAGCATATCTATCGATCAGCTCAACCTATGCTGATGTCTCTCCAGGTGAAGCAGTTTCCTACATTGGAAGCTTAGGTCTTCTTGAGATCGCCGTGAATCAGGCGCGCGCCATCGATGTCTTGCCGGTCACGATCGGCCAAGAAGTCGTGTTAAGCTACAAAGGATGAATCATGCCCAGCTTTCTTATTGAAGGCGGTCATCCACTTCAAGGCGAAGTCACCCCATCAGGTAATAAGAATGCGGCTTTGCCCTTGTTGACCGCCTGCCTCCTTACAGATGAACCCGTGATCCTACACAATGTCCCCAACATTGGCGATGTGCAAACAATGCGTCACCTGTTGGAGAGTTTGGGAATGTCGATTGAGGTGCTCAATCACCATTCATGGCGACTGCATGCGCGTCAGATACGTCGAGCTGATCTCGACCCTGAACTTTGCCGTCGGATCCGAGCCTCGATCCTCCTGGCTGGCCCGATGTTGGGACGCAACGAAGGCATCGATCTCCCACCACCGGGCGGGGATGTGATCGGGCGTCGCCGGGTAGACACGCACTTACTCGCACTTAGCGCTCTTGGCGCTGAGGTGAACTACAGTGAGCGCGAATTTCATTTGAACGCGCCAAAGGGGCTAAAGGGAACTGAGGTGCTCCTCGATGAGGCCAGCGTGACCGCGACGGAAAACGCCATCATGGCAGCGGTCAAGGCTCAAGGAAAATCGATCATACGCAACGCGGCCTCCGAACCACATGTCCAAGATCTGTGCAATTTCCTGAATACGCTTGGGGCCAATATCGAAAACATCGGCTCTAACACCCTCCATATTGAAGGAGTCGAGAAATTACATGGGGGTGAGTTTACGATCGGTCCGGATTACTTGGAGGTTGTCAGCTTCATCGGCGCAGCAGTTGTCACAGGAGGGGAACTCCGCATCCGCCAAGCTGCGCCACACCACCTGGATATGACTCGGCTTGTACTTGGACGGCTGGGGGTTTCGTGGGAAGTAGAGGGAGATGATATCTTCGTCCCCAAAGAACAGAAACTGGACATCAAACCTGATGTTGGGGGAAAGATCCCACAGATCAACGTCATGCCCTGGCCTGCGTTTCCGACCGATCTGATGAGCATCGCCATCGTCATCGCCACGCAATCCAACGGCACGGTGCTCTTTCACGATTGGATGTATGAAACTCGGATGTTCTTCATCGATAAATTGGCCTCCATGGGAGCCCGCATCATCCTATGTGATCCTCATCGTTCCATCGTACAAGGCCCAAGCCTACTCATCGGTGAGACCCTTGAGAGCCCTGACATCCGTGCAGGGCTGGCTCTCACCCTGGCTGCTTTGGCTGCTGAGGGGACCTCACGCATTCGTAATATCGGCCAAATCGAACGCGGATACGAGCGGATCGACGAAAAGCTGCGTGATCTCGGCGCTCAGATCCAACGCCTTGAAGAATAAATGTAGCTAAAGCCTACGGCTACATGTGATTGACGAGATAGGTAGGGGCGCAATTAATTGCGCCCCCAACCTTTCCAAAATGTCATTCCGAGGAGCCATGCGACGAGGAATCCCTATGAGGATACTTACCTAATCGATACATCATAGGGATTCCTCGCTCATTATATTCGCTCGGAATGACACAAATGGGGCCCCATTTCTATTACCGCAGGCTAAAGCCTGCGACCACAGCTTACAGTTTGTGGCTTGAAGCTTGTAGCTTGCAGCTTGAGGCTTGTAGCTTGTAGCTTGTGACTTGCGCCTTGTGACTTGAGGCTTTTTATCCGACTAAAATTGACCGACCCCCAGCCATAGGGTATAATCGGCCAGCAAATTACGAACTTGGATTGGTTTTAATGCCGAAGCGAACATATCAACCGAAAAAACGACGTCGATTGCGGGTGCATGGTTTTCGTGCCCGCATGTCATCGCGTGGGGGGCGAGCTATCATAAAGGCAAGGCGCCGGAAGAAGCGTAGTCGCTTATCCGTCCGCATGAACGAGCACGTCAAGAAGATCAATTGGAAGTCTTAACCAAGCCGGTATTTTGTGATTGGAAGCCAACCCGATGGACGCCCTTGGCCGGCCAGGCGGATGAACCGCAAATATCGGCTCACCAGCTCGACCGACTTCAAGCGGGTGCGGCGTACTGGAAAGTCCTATGCCCACCCGCTAGCTATTCTTGTCGTAAGCCCCAACGACTTGACCATCTCTCGCTTTGGAGTGACAGCGGGTCGGGTACTGGGAAACGCAGTGCGGCGTAACCGAGCGAAGCGACGGCTACGAGAAGCACTGCGTAGGTTCATGCCCAGAATAGCCAGCGGACAAGATATCGTACTCATCGCTCGACCAGCGCTAAATGAAGCCAAATGGTCCGATGTGCTCAACGCACTAACAACCCTTCTGGAGCACGCCGGATTGCTTGAAGAGTAATTATGACCGTTGAAACTGATCATCAGGATGTTTCAGAGCCAGCTTTGAGTGATATCCCAATTACATGGGGTAATCTAGCTCGCCTGCCAGCATTGGCGCTGATCCGTTTCTATCAAAAGACGATCGGACGCGCGATGCCCGTTGATGTCTGCCGTTTTACGCCATCCTGCTCACATTACGGATACCAAGCGATCGCTAAGTACGGCTTGTTGAAAGGTGGCTTGCTGGCTTTCCGCCGTATCCTACGCTGTCAACCATTCAATCCCGGGGGTTACGACCCAGTACCTTAGGAGTCTTATGTCGACATTACCTCATCCAACTCGGAGATCGATCTTACTTTTGGGTCTTATCCTGATCTCATCCGTCCTCCTGGCCGGTTGTGGAGGTGGGAGTATGCTTTCCGCAGCCAGTTGGCCCGGTTTATCGATCGACGACACGAACGCTTACCTGGCTTATGGCCCAACTGTGTATGCCATCGACCTGACCACCAACAGGGAAAATTGGCACTACCCTTCAGAACCGATTCGAAACGCATCGTTCTACGCGTCTCCCGCACCTTATGAAGGTGGTTTGGTGATCGTTGGCGGGTATGACAGCATGGTTTACGCGTTGGATCCAACCATGGGTGGCGATGTGCGCTCAGCTTGGATCTTTGAGGGCGCTTCAGCCAACATCATCGGTGCACCTGTAGTGGCCGGGGACATCGTTTTGGTCCCCTCCGCAGATAACAATCTTTACGCGCTCGATCTAGCGACCGGTGACCCGGTCTGGACGCAACCCTTCACAACAGAAGAAGCGCTTTGGTCAGCACCTTTGGTGGAAGAGGATGTCATTTATCTCGCATCCCTCGATCACCGGGTATACGCCATTGATCTTCCTACTGGGAGGGAACTCTGGAAAACGGAGCCCCTCAACGGCGCGATCGCGGATACGCCAACGCTGGCTGGAGATCTGGTTCTGGTCGGCACATTTAATTCACAAGTGGTTGCAGTGGACACAGAAAGAAGGGGGGCGATAGCCTGGTCTTTCGACACATCAGGCTGGATTTGGGGCAGTCCTGCGGTCGCTGACGATCTTGCCTTCTTCGGTGATTATTTGGGATTGGCTTACGCTGTGGATATCAATAATGGTCAGGAAGTATGGCGGGTGACATTGGATGGCCCCGTCACGACCACACCAGCGTACAAAGATGGCGTGGTCTTCTTCGTCACAGAAGCAGGCACAGTCTATGCTTTCGAAACCGACTCCGCTAAACCATTTTGGACCAGCAATCCAGTCCTGAATGGCAGATTGCTTTCTGATCCGGTGTTGTCCGGCGACACGCTGCTCGTCGCCACGATGGACAACCCATGCGTCATCTCCGCAGTTGAAACAGAGACAAGCGCCGTACGTTGCTTGCTCCAGTTCGAGGAATAGTTAGGGATAAAGACTATGTGGAATACACTCATTCTTGATCCGATGATCAATGCACTGCTATGGATCTACCAGCTCTTTGGGGCGGGTCCAAATTCCTTTGGATTTGCCATCATCATCTTCACCGCCCTGATACGGGTGATCACGCTACCCTTGACGTACAGGCAGCAGAAAAGCTCGCTGATGATGGCTGAAATTCAACAATCCAAGAAATGGCAGAAGATCCAAGAGAAGTACAAGGACAACAAGCAGAAGCAGCAGGAAGAACAAATGAAGCTCTATCAGGAGTTGGGTATCAACCCTCTCGGTGGCTGTCTGCCTCTACTGATCCAATTCCCCATCATCATAGGCCTCTACCAGGCTATCATCCGCACCATGGCTGCAGCACCAATTCAACTACTCGACCTTTCCAGCCATATCTACTCAATCATCCCCAGCTCGCTCATACCTCTTAACAACCAATTCCTGGGTTACATGAACCTCGGTCAGCCGGAGCGTTTGCCCCTCCCATTCATTCCGTCAAACTTCCCGATTATTGGCGAGGGTCTACCTGTGCTGGCCATCTTGGTCGTGATTACCAGCTATCTGCAAACTAAACTCACCACGCCACCCTCGACGGATGGACAGGGCGCAGCGATGGGACAAATGATGTCGCTTTACAT
The DNA here is from genome assembly GCA_020350285.1 of Anaerolineaceae bacterium. Classification (GTDB taxonomy): domain Bacteria; phylum Chloroflexota; class Anaerolineae; order Anaerolineales; family E44-bin32; genus DUEZ01. Next base: position 1,175,352 of record CP070708.1, on the reverse strand, counting down.
GCCACTGTTCATTGGCTACTTGGCTTACAGCTTCGCTTCCGGCTTGGCCCTCTACTTCGTCGCTTCAAACCTCCTGGGGATCGTTCAGGGATTTGTCATGCAGAGGATGCGTCAGAACCCTGGCGGAAAGCCGGCCAAAAAGTGACACCCACAGCCGTTTAATGCGAGAAGGACATGAAATGTCGGAAATGAGAACAAGCCTAGAAGTGATCGCTCCAAGCGTAGAGGAAGCGATAGCTCAAGGGGTCGAAGAGCTTGGCATACCGGAAGAAGAACTCGAAGTCGAGGTGTTAGACGAAGGCAGCAAAGGTTTCCTTGGATTAGGTACTCGCCAAGTACGCATACGCTTGACCGTTCGCATCGAAGAGCCGCGTGAAGAAATCCTTCAAGAAGAAGCCCCTCAAGTTGAAGAACCAATTCGATATGAAGAGCCCTCAGATGTGGACGATGATGAAGCCGTGCGTATCGCCCACGAAACGGTTGAAGAGCTGCTGCAACGAATGGGCATCAGGGCGAACGTCACCGCCCAATGGGGCGAGTTGGAGCCCCCTGGCAAGATTAGACCCTTGTTGATCGACATCCGTGGGGACGACTTGAGCATCCTCATCGGTCGTCGAGGTGAAACGCTTTCCGCGCTACAGTACATCACGCGCCTCATCGTCGGAAAGGAACTCAAGCGCCCTGTGGCTGTGGTGATCGATATTGAAGGCTATCGCGCCCGCAGGGAAGGACAATTACGGCGCTTAGCACGCAAGATCGCTGAACAGGCGATCGAGACCGGCCGCACCATGAATCTGGAGCCGATGCCGGCCAACGAGCGCCGCATCATCCATGTCGAATTGAAAGACAATCCGAAGGTTGAGACCCTCAGCATTGGTGAAGGCAATCGCCGTAAAGTCACCGTCATCCCCCAACAAGAGTAACAAAAACAAACCCCCTTGGTCCGCAGGTGACCCAGATATGATCCCAATCTGTGGCTTCTTGAGGAATATCTTCTAGACTGACCCCCTCAGTTTGGGGGCGATTTTATGTTCTATTGAAGCATCCACCTAAATAGCGTAATATGGTAATTACACCGCAGAGCTTCATCAAAGCGGGGATTCAAACATTTTTCGTGGTAACCCGACCTCAGCCGAGGTTTTTTTGATTCGGACTTAATGGTCCGAGAGGGAGGGGAAAATGAAGAGGCTATTGGTTGTGGTTTGTGCTAGCGTCCTCATATTATCTGCTTGCCAACAGGCACAAACTGAGAAATCACTCTACGGCAGCTGGGACTACCAATTTGTCAGATACAAGTTTAATGAAGATGGCTCATGGTCCAGGGTGGACATTATTAGTACGAGCGGTGGTGCCAGTGTCGGAAGAAACCCTATTAATTGGGGGACATTTACATTCGATGGAAAATTACTCACAATGTTCACTGATGAGGAATCCAGAGACTGTTCAGGCCAGACTGGAATCTATGAAATAACATTTCCAGAAGAAGGGTCGTGGAATCTCATCTTCAAAAAGGTTGAAGATCCATGCAGCGTCCGTGAAAAGGAGATGATCAATAAATTTTATCTTCGGTATTCACCTTGATAAGTCGATCCACGCAGACAGGCTATTCGGGTGATTTCGTGAAGGCAGAGTCTCTTCTTTCATTAGTTACTGCTTATTCGCTGTAGCGGACCCGACCTCAACCCCCGACAAGAGTAGTAAAAGTAGCCCTCATTGGTCCTCGGGCTACCCTGGGATATAATCCCACCTATGATCGATACTCCAATCGACTATCTCGTTATCGGTCACGTCTCCAATGACATGACACCGAAGGGTCCCATCTTGGGAGGAACGGTGGCCTACGCAGGGCGAACGGCTCAGGCTCTCGATTTACGGGTCAGGGCTGTCACCGCCGCAGAAAAAAATATCGACCTTAGCCAGTTGGAGGACATCGAGATCCACAATATAACAGCGAATCAATCGACCACCTTTGAGAACCGTTACACATCAGCAGGTCGTGTTCAAATCCTCCATGGGCGGGCATCAGACATCAGCTATCAGGATGTGCCTCAAGAGTGGCAGAGCGCTCATATCGTGCACCTCTGTCCTATCGCAGATGAGGTCGACGCAACCCTGATAGAATCTTTCCCCGACGCACTGATGTGCATTACACCCCAGGGTTGGCTGCGACATTGGGATGAGATGGGAAGAGTCGAGAGTAGGGGATGGGATCACATCCGTGACCTGCTTCCGAGCGCTGACTCAGTAGTGATCAGCATAGAAGATCTGGCCGGCGAGGTTCGGGCCGCACAGGAAATGGCGGATCGATGTAAGGTCCTGGCAGTCACAGATGCCGCAAGAGGGGCAAAGGTGTTCTGGAACGGCCAACGACAAGATGTGCCCGCACCGACGGTCGAAGAGGTCGATCCAACCGGATCAGGAGATATCTTCGCGGCGGCGTTTTTCGTACGCCTCTACCAAACGGACGATCCGCTCGAGGCCGCTCGTTTCGCGAATTATCTGGCAGCTACCTCTGTTACGCGTCAAGGCTTGGCCAGCACACCAACGGCGGATGAAATCCAGGACGCCTACCACCAGGTGATGCGATGACGAAGATTTACGCCCTCGTCAATCAAAAAGGTGGCGTGGGTAAGACGACCACCGCGATCAATATCGCAGCCTACATGGCCGAGATGGGGCAAAAAGCCTTGATCATCGATCTCGACCCTCAGGCAAATGCAACCTCCTGTCTCGGCGTTAACCACATCACGATCAACTCTGGAACCTACGATGCCTTAATCGGCAGGATACCCGCTTCCGAGATCATCCTTCACAACCCAAAATTAAAGTTATCCTTACTTCCGTCTTCCACTGCGTTAGCCGGTGCTCAGGTAGAGATGGTTGGGCTTCCGGATCGTGAGAGATTATTGCGGCAAGCCTTGAACCCCATCAATGGCCTTTATGATTACATCTTGATCGATTGCCCTCCCTCCCTGGGCTTACTTACATTAAACGGTCTTCTAGCCGCCTACCATGGTGTACTCATCCCTGTTCAATGTGAGTACCTGGCCTTAGAAGGTCTCACGCAATTGATCCACACCCTCAGGAGAGTACAGTCCAATCTTGTCCCTGATCTTTCGATACGCGGGCTGATACTCACGATGTTCGATCGCCGTACTAATTTGGCTCGGGATGTAGCGGCTGAGGTCAGACGCCACTTCCCGGGAATGGTTTTTCGCACCGTGATACCGCGCAGTGTTCGAATAGCCGAAGCTCCCTCGCACGGAATACCGATCTCGCGTTATAGTCCCTCATCGTCGGGAGCCATCGCGTATCGATCACTGGCTGAAGAACTGCTCCAGGGGGATGGCATCCCCAATCAAGAGCCGATCACCAGTGTTGAGGAGAGAGATGAGCCGTAAAAGTGGTTTGGGAAAAGGACTCGATGCCCTCATCCCTGCTGGAGAGGAATTTCCCGCTCCAACTGGGGGTGTGCTTCAAGTATCGACAGATGATATTCGACCCAACCCGCGGCAACCGCGGTCGGATATTGATGCCGAAGGTCTGAAAGAGTTGGCAGATTCGATTGAGGAACATGGCGTACTCCAGCCGCTGATCGTCGCCAAACCGAAGGCCGGAACAGGTTATCTGCTCATAGCAGGTGAACGACGACTCGAAGCCGCACGGATGGCCGGTTTGAGCAGGGTGCCTGTCATCATCCGTCAAGCGGATGAACGCCAGGGCCTCGAGTGGGCACTGGTCGAAAACCTACAACGATCCGATCTTAACCCCCTTGAAGCCGCCGAGGGATATCGGCAACTCGCACAAGACTTCGGTCTCTCACATGAAGAGATCGCTGTCCGCGTAGGAAAGAGTCGCACCACAGTTACCAACACATTACGGTTGCTAAATCTCTCCCCTGCCGTGCGCCAAGCGTTGGCGGAGGGGGCTGTTCGCGAAGGGCATGCCCGCGCTTTACTAGCGCTGTCCTCTCATCAAGCCCAATCAGCAGCACTGCAGACAGTTATTAAGCGCGGTTTAAACGTCCGTCAAACTGAGGAGTTGGTCCGACGTTTATGTGGGGAGCGCAGACCATCTCGTCCACCTCCATCTCGATCCCCCGAAGAAGTCGCCCTTGAAGATCAACTGAGTGAACTACTCGAAACCCGTGTCACGGTCAAGCGTGGTCGGAGAGGCGGCAGTTTGGTCATCCATTTCTATTCAGATGAGGAATTAAACGCCATCGTTGACCGTTTACTGAGCGACTCGTCAGGATCCTGAAGTGCACTACCTGGTCTTTGGAACCGGGGCCGTCGGGGGATTGTTCGGCATTCGACTGGCATTGGCAGGACATCAGGTGACCTTTCTCGCTCGACCAAAGTTGGCTCGAGTGATGCAAGCTCAAGGGATGGTAGTCATTGGAGACGGTCCTGCGTGGCGATTGCTGACACCATCCGTGGTCACCACCTTGGAACAGGCATTTGACCCTCACCCACCGGATATCATCCTTCTCTCTGTAAAAGCGTACGACTGCCATGAAGCGGCTGAACTTATACGGGGAACCTCCCGTCCACTAGATGTCGTCTGCTTATTAAATGGCATCAATAATGAGACCACGCTTGCGACCGCTATCGGTGCAGAGCATGTCATTCCTGCTACATTGACAACCGCGGTGCAAATGATCGAACCCGGAGTTCTTCGGGTTGAGCGTCAACGGGGCTGCGGTCTGGCTGGCGATCACGCCATCCTTCCAAAGCTCCTAAACGAGTTATCTCAGGCGGGCTTAGACCCTCACCTTTATCCCAATCCTGATCGGATGAAGTGGTCCAAGCTACTGACGAACATCGTCACCAACGCCACATCGGCCATCATGGGTTGGCTGCCGGCGCAGATCCTCGTTCATCGAGAGCTCTTTCGGATAGAGATCGAGGCTTTGCGAGAAACCGTACGTGTCATGCGTCAGATGGGCTTCTCGCCCCAAAACCTGCCCGATGTCCCGGTCGGTCTACTAGGGCGGGCGATAAACCTCCCCGCGTCCCTGATCCAACCATTTTTGCGCCGTGTGGTATCCAGGGGTCGAGGTGATAAACTGCCCTCGTTTAACTACGACATAGGCCGAGGTCGAAGCGAAGTACGCTGGCTTAACGGTGCCGTCGTTCAACAGGGTGCTCAGTCGGGTGTTCCTACACCTGCCAACCACGTCCTCACGGAGATACTGCTCGACCTGGTCGAGGGCAGAGTAGCACATGATCAATTCCGCGGACGACCCGAGCAGTTGATTCAACGGGCGGTGGAGGCGGGTGTACCCGGGCTGGGTTGAACATCTAAGCTTTGTGCGGACATCGTCATAAACAACGTCCTGGAGGAGTGAAAGTCTATCCATGTAGGGGCGGGGTAACCCCGCCCCTACAATTTCGTGACTGGATGTGGAAATCCTAGGGAAGAATGACGCCATAAGTTGATCCCCTTCAACAATGTCGTAGGGGCGCTTCGCGAAGCGCCCCTACGATTTTAGAATGGATGCATGGATCTTAGAGGAATGAATGACGCATCACCTCCTATGTCATTCCGAGCGAGCAACGTGAGCGAGGAATCCCTGGGATGATGCGTTCATAATGCTGCATCATAGGGATTCTTCGCGCCTTACGGCGCTCAGAATGACATTCAATGAGAATGTTGTAGGGGCGACTAGCCGTTCGCCCCTACGATTTCAGACCTGGATGTGTAAATTCTAGGGAAGAATGACGCATCATAAGAGTTACCAGTTTTCAGCTTACAGCCCTCAGCGGAATTAAAACTACCGGTCAGACTGCATGATGATGTCCTTTCTTCGCTGTGTGCTGATGGCTGATCGCTGATAGCTATCAATCAAACGTCCTTACCTTTTTCTGGGTATAATCCCCAAAGCGGATTGGGGCAACCCACCTAACTCGAAGGAGAAGAGATGAAGTTTGATGGAAAATCTGCTGTCGTCACCGGAGCCTCACGCGGTATCGGGCGCGCGATCGCGATAGAACTGGCAAAGGAGGGCGCCCAGGTCGTCGTTAACTACCACTCGAACAATGAGGCAGCAGACGAGGTGGTTCAAACCATCGAAGCTTCTGGAGGTCATGCGGTAGCCTTCCAGGCGGATGTGGGCGAGTACGATCAAGCCGAGAAGCTGATCAAATTCGCGATACAAGAATTCGACGACCTCCACATTCTTGTGAACAACGCCGGGATCACTCGCGACGGCTTGATTATGACGATGCGAGAGGAAGACTGGGATCGTGTGATCCAGACCAACCTCAAAGCAGCTTTCAATTGCTCTAAAGTGGCAGTGCGTCATATGATGCGTCGCCGGTACGGCCGGATCATCAACATCACCTCCGTGTCGGGACAGATGGGCAACCCAGGGCAGACGAATTATTCTGCCTCCAAGGCAGGACAAATAGGTTTCACCAAGGCCTTAGCTCGCGAGGTCGCACGCAGGAATATCACCGTTAATGCAATCGCAGCCGGTTTTGTTGAAACCGACATATGGGCCAATGTCCCCGATGCAATTCAAGAGCATCTCGATAACATGCAAGACTTGATCCCACTCAATCGAGTCGGTCAACCAGAAGATATCGCCAAGGCTGCTAGCTTTCTTGCCTCCGATGACGCAGCTTATATCACTGGACATGTCCTCAGCGTAGACGGTGGATTGGGAATGTACTAAAGGATTCATCCTTGAAGGATCACCCACCCGTTATTCGGATGGTAAGGGCAGGTATGGAAAAATATCTCGATGAGAGATACAGAGGGAGAAATATGATGGACGAGCAGGGTCAGAATACCGGTCGAGCCCCCGGAACCACCACCATTGCACCGGGTGTACTGATAACCATCGCCCGTTTGACGGCCTTAAGTGTCCCCGGTGTTGCCACGATTGCGTCAATACCCGGCGGGGTTAACCGGCTATTCAGGCGCGGCTCAGGCGAGGGAGTACGGATTGAGATCGATGAAGATGCGGTGTCGGTTGATCTATATCTCATCTTGGCACGAAATACCAATGTGCGTGAGGTCAGCAGGAAAGTACAGGCAGAGGTTGGCCGAGCGATTGAGGACATGGTTGGGATGCAGGTCCAACGCATAGATGTTCATATCGAAGACATCGACTACGATTACGAGGTCAGCTAGGTTTCACCCAACCGCGATGAAACGCGAACGACGACGAGCACGGAGCCTTGCGCTCCAAGTACTTTACGAAGTAGATAGTGTTGACCACCCGGCTGAGGAGGTAATTGCGTTTCACCTCGCGAAGGACGAGTCTCTCGGGGAGGAAGCACAAGCATTTATGCAACGTTTAGTTCTTGGTGCCATAGATTATGCATCCGAACTAGACGACCTCATTGCCAGTTGCGCACCGGAATGGCCGGTTGATGAATTGGCTATCCTTGACCGCAACATCCTTCGCCTAGCGTTGTGGGAGTTCGCTGCTGCCGGAGAGACACCACTCAAAGTTGCGATCAACGAAGCCGTTGAGTTGGCGAAACGTTTCGGTTCCGATAGTTCCGCTCGTTTCGTCAATGGCGTACTCGGCACTTTAGCTGACCGCGAGGCGGAAATCCGCCGTCAACTGCAACGCAACGACTCCAGGAAGGAGTAGATGGACTTTTTAGGTGTTGGTCCAATGGAGCTGATCTTCATCTTCATCATCGCTTTGGTGGTGATCGGTCCACGTGATATTGGTAAAGCCGCACGCTCCATGGGTCGTTTTTTGAACCGACTCTATAAATCAGATACCTGGCGCATGCTCCTCGATACATCACGCACCTTGCGTAACTTACCCGAGAGACTGGCTCGCGAAGCGGCCTTAGAAGAATTACAACAAGCTCGCGAGGCCGCAATACAAGAGCTTGAGGCAGTACGCCAAAGTACGGGAAAGATCGGAAAGGAGATCAGCAAGGAAGTTGAAGTATTGGATCAAGAGATTCGAGAAGCTGGAATAGTGGCGGAAGGTTATACTGACGAGCCAGATGAGCCAGAGAAATCATCCGATACCCAACCGGATCAAGAAACAGCGTGATCGGTATTCATGGCTGTTAGCAGCAATGAGTAAAAACGACGATACTAGACTGAGAATTGTAAGCATCCCCACACCGATATGATTCGCTCCTTCTTCAGAAGATTATGGCGTTTGATCACCGCCCCCTTCCGTCTGATCGCCAAACCTTTCATCGCGATCAGAAATTTCCTCTCGCACGAACCTGAGGACGCCGCCTTAGAAGATGTATTTGCCCGCACAATTGAGAACCCTTCAGTGCTTATCGAACACATCGAAGCACTTCGTGGGCACCTATTCCGCTCACTTCTCGTCCTCATCCTGACCGTCGCGGTCAGCACCATTTTCGCCCAGCGCATCCTGAATTGGCTATCCCAACCGATCGGTGGAACTGAAGCACTTCAAGCGATTGAGGTCACCGAATCCATCGGGGCATTTATGAGGGTCTCATTGTTGACAGGTTTTGCGATCGCATTCCCTTATATCGGGATCGAGATGTTCGCCTTTGTCAACCCCGGTTTACGTCGCCGAGAACGATTGATGTTGTTGATTGCGATCCCGGTCGCAACTCTTTTATTCATCGCCGGTTTGGTGTTCGCATATAAGTTTATGTTACCGATCGCGCTGCCCTTTCTCCTCGATTTCATGGACATCACAACGGTTCCGAGACCGTCGAATTACATCCGCTTTGTCACCGGTGTGATGTTCTGGACTGGTATTTCTTTCCAGTTTCCGCTGGTGATTTACGTGCTTGCTGCTCTGGGGATCCTCCAAGCCCAGACCCTTATTAGCGGCTGGCGCTTCGCTGTGTTGGGCATAGCAATTTTTGCCGCGATGATCACGCCAACCATCGACCCTATAAATATGGCTTTAGTGATGGCACCTATGATCGTGCTCTATTTCGTCAGCATCGGGTTAGCAGCGCTTGCACAACGCCGGAGGCTTCGTAGTCGCGATTGACTAAAGCGAAAAGCCGAACACTCATTGTCGCATCTGGAATGATCGCCACCTTGAGGCTGACAATACTTTTCGCCACAAAGGATATTAGGTTAGTTGACTGACAACAACACATATCAGCCTCATCAAAACCTTGGGGGCCTTCTCAGAGAGCACCGTTTGCGACGGGAGTTAGCCATCCTCTATCCAGCCCTCGTGATCGTAGGCTTGAGTGGAACAGCCATCGCGGCGGTGTGGACTGCATGGCGTTGGCTCTTCGCTTTTAATAATTACGGTTCAGCTGCCATATGGCGTTGGACCACACCGGCCCTATTAACCGTTCTCGCCTTCGCAAGTTTAGGTATCCTTGGACTTGTCCTCACTTGGCGATCACGGGGTTTACGTATAAATCTGCACTCATCAGGTATGGTCTACCGACAAGGGCGCTATGAGGAGAAAATCCTCTGGAAACAGATCCAGCGAATCCACACCTCTGCCGTTAGTTACGGATTCTCAAAATATGCTTGGGGGGCTCAGACTATCTTGAGAATATACTTGAACGATGGTCGCCAACTGCGTCTCACCCACGCCTTAACCGATATGAGCGGGCTCGCGGAATTCATCAAGAGTCAAGTTTATCCTGACTTATTGGAAGGTTATCGGCAAGAATATAACCAGGGTGATCCACTATCATTTGGGCCCCTCATCCTCACCACTAAAGGTATCCAACGCAAGGATCAAATACTTCAATGGGAGGATCTGGGAAGCATCTCTCTTGGTCGAGGCATATTGTCTCTGGAGCTGATCGATGGTCAAAGGATTCGGATTCCGGCACATCAAGTGCCGAATGTTGAAATATGCACCCAACTCATCGAACATCTTAGGGCAAGACAAGGAGACAATGATAACGTTGGCAGTTAACCATAGGCTTGATCCCTCACAGATACCTCATCAGATTCGAGCCATTAACCCTGGCAGGGTGTTTCTCAAGAGAATCCATCGACCAGCATGGATACTCGGGTTGTGCTTGATTCTCTTGTGCAGTGCTTGTTCTTCGCTTATGGACTCATCCACCTCTGAGTATGGTCCAACTCCGGTCCCCGTTCCAAGCCCGACGCCACTTCCAGCTGCTGAGGTGATATTCAATGTGCTCCCACCTGAAGGTACCTCAAATAGAGATGATCTGGCGTTGGTCTTACTGGACGAGGTCACCAGCCTTGTACATCACACGACGACAATCCCCATGAAAAGGTTGGCGGACGGGCACTGGCAGGTACGACTAACTCCACCGGTGGGATCCCTCTTGCGATACCGATATATCCGTAACAAACCCTCCCTGGCTCATGAGGTGACCACTTCAGGGGCATCAATCCTCTACCGAGTCGCTCATATTCCCGGCCCCATTCAAATCGATGACATTATCGCCTCGTGGTCAGATATCTCCTACCAGGGAGCCGTGGGGCGCATTACAGGTCGTATTCATGATGCCAATACCGGAGAGGCGTTACCTGAAGTCATTGTCTCCGCAGCAGGAGTGACAGAATTCACGGACGGCGAAGGATATTTCCGGTTAGACGGTCTCCCACCAGGATTACACAACTTAGTCGTCTTCAGCCCAGATGGCTCTTATCAAACGGCTCAGCAAGGGGCCATTGTCGCTGCAGAGAGTATGACCCCCGTCGAATTAGGTTTGCAGCCAGCAAAAGCCGTTCAGGTCACATTTGAGGTCATTGTCCCATCGGACACCATCCCAGGAACTCCTGTGCGGATCGCAGGGAACGTGCAGCAATTAGGGAACCGATTCAGCACGCTTGAAGGTGGGATCAGTGTTGCCAATAGTCATATGCCTCAGCTTACACTGATTGATCCCACTCACTACCTCACAGTTATCACCTTCTACGCTGGTACGGATCTTCGTTACAAGTACAGTCTGGGTGATAGCCTTTGGAATGCAGAACGTGACAACAAGGGTAACTTGATCACACGGCAAATGATCGTCCCTGATCATGACCTTGTGATCAGGGATGTCATCTCCACCTGGCACGAAAGGGATACAGGCAGCATACGGTTCCACCTCAACATACCTGAAAACACGCCCACCTCCGATCACATCAGCATCCAATTCAATCTTTCCGATTGGCATGAGCCGATACCGATGTGGCTCCTTGATGAAAACAATTGGTACTACGTCCTCTATGGTCCATTAGAACAAGAACAGGAACTTCGATACCGCTATTGTCGCAACGGACAATGTGGAAGCGCTGACGATGCCGATACCCCTGGTCCGAATCACGCTGGGAGACAGATCACTGGTTTGAAAACACCCCAGGATGTACAAGATGAAGTGAGTGCTTGGCAGTGGTTGGATCCTGATCGGCCCAGTATCACCGTGGTCGCGCCAGATATTACTCCTCGCCCTGAATTTGAGACCGGGATCTCTTTCCTGTCGGCATTTCGACCAAATTGGGTGCCCTTCAATGAGAGCGCGATGATCCAGCTCGCAAGCCTCGGGACCGACAGCGTTGTACTGTCATCAACCTGGATCCTTCGCTCAAATAACCCAACTCCAGTTCTTACCTTTGATCCTGCTTTCGCCCCCTTTAGTAATGATCTCCGATCGATGGCTTCCGATGCTATCGACAATGGTGTACAGGTGGTCCTGCGGCCCAGCTTGCGGTATTTGGATGGCGAAGTTGATGCATGGTGGATGGACGCAACTCGTGATGAACCATGGTGGACGGTTTGGTTCGAGGAATATCGAGCGATGCTCATGACCATCGCTCGTCAGGCTCAAGCTGCGGGGGTCCGCAAACTCGTACTCGGAGGTCCAGAAATCACACCCTCTTTACCAGACGGACAACTGCCAGACGGGACGGCATCAGGCGTCCCTGCAAACGCTGAAGATCAATGGCGAACCATGGTCGAGGACATACGCAAGTTCTTCTCTGGCAAATTGGCTTTTGAAATCGAGTTAGGTCAAGAGCTTCAACCGATCCCTGCGATCATCGACGCATTCGACGAAGTACACATATATTGGCACGCTCCACTCACCACAAATGAAGATCCTACGATCCCGGAAATGAGGAGAGCTGCAAGATCTTGGCTCGTGGATACGATACTTGCCAACCCCGCATTACATGGGCGTCCAATCATTTTGGATGTTGGGTATTTGTCAGTGGGGACAAGTGCCACGGCCTGTGCAATGGCACCAGATGGAAGCTGCCGACCCTCACATCAGTTCGATCAAGGCTCGTTGGTCGATCCCGATCTACAACTCGACATGGAAGGCCAAGCACATGCGATCAACGCCGTGCTTCTTGAGGCTTTCAACCGCCAGGAGATCTTGGGTTTTTATTCACGCGGGTATAACCCGGTGGTGGTATTACACGACATGTCAGCCTCGGTAAATGGTAAACCTGCAAGCGACGTGTTATGGTATTGGTACCCACGAATAAACAGCAGCCAGTAGGGGATTCGATTACATAGCACTTCCATGGGAATGGCTATGATTACATCATGTAAAGAAAGGGGGGTATAGGCGTCTGGGCTACGCTCAAACTCTCACACTTCCAATCCTCCTATCCGATTTGCCTTGTTGTAGTGGATCCATACATGAAATCAGCATGAGGTGAAAACCAATGAATTTCGAACTCACTGAAGAACAACGAATGTGGCGTAAGGCGGTTCACGACTTTTGTGAACAAGAGGTCAAGCCAAAGGCGGCTGAACTCGACGCCTTAGCCGAATTCAACACCGAAGCTTTTCAAAAAATGGGACCTCTCGGGCTTTTAGGGATGGATATCCCTGAGGAATACGGCGGCGCCGGAGTGGATTCCGTGAGTTCCGCCATCGCCCTCATGGAGCTGGGTATGACATGCGGTGGTACGGCTCTATCGGTAGTTGCTCACAGCGGATTGGGATGCGCTCCGATCTCCCTTTTCGGATCGGAGGAGCAGAAGCGCAATTGGCTACCAACATTGGCTATGGGAACAGACGGGCTTGCCGCTTTGGCACTTACTGAGTCGCGAACCGGATCCGATCTGGTTGGCGGTGTGAAGACAAGAGCTGAGCTCGAGGGGGACGAATGGGTGATCAATGGTGATAAAGCTTGGATCACAAATGCCGGTGTCTCGTCCCTGATCGTCACCCTTTGCCGTACAGATCCCGCCGGCGGTTCGCGATCCCTCAGCTTGATCGTTGTGCCCACTAATACAAATGGTTTACACATTCACCCAGCAGAGAAGAAGATGGGCGTGCGAGCCTCACCCGCCAACGCCATCAGCTACGAGAATGTACGTGTACCAAAGGATCATTTGTTAGGCGAGGCAGGTCGTGGTCTGTACCAAACCTTAGAGGTTCTCGATGGAGGGCGGATCGGTATTGGTGCGATCTCCATTGGACTCGCTCAAGCTGCGCTTCAAGAGGCCATCGGATATGCAAAAGAACGGGAGACATTCGGAGTCCCTCTCATAAAACATCAAGCGATTCAGTGGATGATCGCTGACGCCGCCACCCAGATCGAGGCAGCTCTACTGTTGATTTATCAAGCTGCTTGGCTTAAGGACTCCGGTAAGCCTTTCTCAAAAGAAGCCTCGATCGCCAAACTCTTTGCATCCGAGATGGCAGAAGAGGTCTGTCGGAATGCGATCCAGATCCACGGCGCTTACGGGTACAGCAGCGAATATCCGATCGAAAGAATGTACCGCGATGTGAGATTGATGACGATAGGTGAGGGCACGAGCGAGATCCAAAGAATGGTTATCGCGAAACGAGTGATCTCGTAATTCGTTGGTAGCTTCCAACTGATCCGATCAACTGAGGCAGAGGAGACCTCAGGGAACCCACTGGGTGAGGCCGACCTCTAAGAAACAACCTCAACAGGATAGATGGAATCGATCTAAAAACTGATAGCCGGCACCTGCCGGCTAATTTATTAAGAGGGAAAAACAGAAGGTTTACAGAACTATAGTGCTTACTCTGGCTTACGATTCAGCCACCAACTGTAGCCAATATACCAGATAATACATAAGGCTCCAGCGATGCCCCAAATCGGGAAGCCTGCACGGATGGCCCACCACCAGTCATTATCAGTGAAGAGCCCGATATAGAGCGTAATTGCTGCCCACACGATAATGAAGGTCCCAAATAACCAGAAGCGCATTAAATTAAGCAACCTGGTCTTCTCGTCGGACATTGCCCTTCCTCCTTTATGTGGACTTTCCTTAGGTGATACTAGACTGAAATGAGGAAATAAGCAACCAGTACTTCTGAATTATTAGGGGGTTACTCTGGTTTGGGGTCCTTTTATTGGGTTACACTCTCGAAAGCGGCTTCGAACTCAGCCTCAGGAACAGGACCGACCCATTGTTGAATAATTTCCCCTTCAGCGTCTAGAAGGAAGAAGTGAGGTTGATACTGGTAACCAAGCTCCCTCTTGAAGTCATCATTCCGGACGTCGTCGATATCGAGGTACACAAAATTGATCTCGCGTCCCCATTGAGCTTCGAGCCCGTGCACGACGGGCGCCATGCTCCGGCAAGTAGGTCACCAGAAAGCAAAGAATTCAACCAATGTAGGTTTACCGGATGCCAACAGGACCGTCGAAGGATCCGTAGCCTCAAGACCCTGGCGCGGTGTGGGGTCGACATCTGGCGAGGCTTCCGTCTCGGGTGTGGCCGCAAAAGCAGGTGCAGGTACCTCTGGACTCTCGATTTGAGATATTGGTTCTTGAGTGGGCTCCTCAACCATGAGAGGCGTACTTTCTGTTGCAGTTCGATCTCCCTTACATGCGGTTAACAATATCGGGGTGATCAAGAAGATAATTGCCACAAAACGCATCGATTGTCTCATCTCACTACCTCTACCTTTAATAAAATACGATATTGAAATCCTAATTCTATCATGCCATAAGCCCCCTACAGATGCTCCCCCACATATACTGGTCCCCCTCCCATGGTTGACCAACCTCAGCTGATTCATCTGTGAACTTGATTAGGACAACACCATGCTTTGAGATCAAAAAGATCGAAAAGGCTATAATCATGCATATCGTTTCACCTCGGGGGCACCATGATCCAGAAAATTGTCGAATGCATACCCAACTTCTCTGAAGGACGGAACAGTGAGGTCATCAACGCCATTGAAAGCGCCATAGCTGCGATCGCTGGTGTTCATATCCTCGATCTTCATAGCGATGAGGATCACAACCGATCGGTGATCACATTTATCGGATCGCCGGAAGCTGTCACTCAAGCTGCTTTCTCAGCGATCGAGATCGCAGCCGAGTTGATCGATCTGGATAAGCACCAAGGCGAACACCCACGAATTGGTGCTACAGACGTGGTCCCCTTCGTGCCCATCTCCGGCGTGACGATGGAAGAATGTGTCGAATTGGCGAAGTCTCTGGGGAAACGCGTGGGTGATGAGTTAGGCATCCCGGTCTATCTTTATGAAAACGCAGCAACACGTCCGGATCGGAAGAACCTGGAGAAAATCCGTAAGGGAGAATACGAAAAGCTGAGAGAGAGCATCCAGGATGACCCTGATCGGACTCCTGACTTCGGACCATCCCGCATGGGGACCGCAGGGGCGACCGTGATCGGCGCCCGACCCCCCTTTATCGCATACAATGTCTATCTCACTACCGATGATGTCTCGATCGCCAAGAACATCGCTCGTTCCGTCCGTCAATCCTCGGGCGGCCTGCCCCATGTCAAAGCTTTAGGAATGCTCGTAGAAGGTAAAGCCCAAGTCTCGATGAACCTGACAGACCACACACAGACACCCATCGCGCAGGTTGTGGAAGCTATCCGCCGTGAAGCAGAGGACTTCGGTGTTTCGATCCATCACTCGGAGTTGGTGGGATTGATCCCCCAGGCTGCGTTAGTAGACGCCGCCCAGTGGTACTTACAACTTGATCCATTCGAATCCGGCCAAATCCTCGAGACGCGAATGTATACCGCTCTCAGCCAAGAGCCATCCTTTGTAGAAAAGTTATCAGCCGGAACACCTACCCCAGGAGGTGGATCGGCCGCTGCGTACGCAGGCGCCATGGCAGCGGCGTTGGCGGCCATGGTCGCGCGCCTGACGATTGGCAAGAAGAAATACGCGCAGGTTGAAGACCGAATGTCAGAGATCATTGACCGTGCTGATGAGATACGATCTTCCCTCGAGGGTGCGGTCATCCTTGATGCTCAGGCCTTCGACGCTGTCATGAGGGCTTATCGCATGCCGAAGGGCTCGGCGGTTGAAGAACAGGCGCGGGTCGAAGCTATCGAAAAAGCCACAATTAATGCAGCCATCGTACCACTCCATGTCGCCCGTCACGCCGCTGATGTACTTGAGATAGCGATTGAAGTAGCCGAGAGTGGGAACATCAATGCCATAACAGATGCTGGCGCAGCAGGTCTCTTGGCTAGGGCTTCATTCAGCGCAGCCATTCTAAACGTTGAGATCAATGCCCGTGAGATCTCTGATGAGAAGCTAACAAAAGGCTGGCTAGAGGAAATCCAGGAATTAAGAGAGAAGATCAGGACCAGTGAAACGGGGCTATCTAAGACATTGGGCGAACGGGCGGGATTAGACTTGTAGAGCTGCAGAGTGCGGACTTTCCTACTCTAGATCACCTTTACCAACCACTTACTGTGAAAATATCACCCAAAAATCTTGCGCGCATAGTTGGGGTCATCGGCCTCGGTTGGGCATAATCCTCCAAGATAGCGGTCAATAATTCCGTGCTGATGTGCTTCCCGTCATAAAACACATGACGATCAATGAGTTCTTCCCTCAAGCGTAATGACTGCATCTGATCGAAAAATAGATTACCCAAACCGTAGTGGATAAAAGCGTTCCCGTAGAATTCCATCCCCAAGGGTTGATGGGCTTGGCTTCCACTGACGATCACCGCCCCGGCGTCGACGACATCCCTGAAGGCAACCCTCTGAGCTGGTAAGACTATTGCTCCCTCGGCCCACTGAAAGGTAATCACGGGTAGATAACCTTCCTCAAGGAGATAAGCAATCCCAGAAGATAGCCGATCAAAATCGCATGGTGCCGCGCCAGGTGAAGAATACGTCGCCCACGCACGCTCAGGCCCTGCTGCATTGCAACCAAGGAACCCCAAACGGTTCCCGTTATGCTCGAAGAGAGCTGGCATCCAAGAAGCGTCCAGGTCCTTTCCACCCCCAAATGTCACCCAACCATTCTTATGAAACAATTCAAGAGATTCGAGAAACGCCTCCGCCCCCCAATCCATCACATGATTGCCCGTCAGTTCGATCAAGTCGACCCCGATCACCTTCAGTAAGTCCAGGTGGCGGACTGAACTACAGAAGAGAAGATCATCTTGGAACGGATCTGGTGGAGGGCATGTCTCGGTAAAAGCCACCTCATTGCTGACATGCGCTAGATCGGCCTCCGCCAGCCAATAGCCGATAAGTTCGCCAGGGTAAGTTGCACCATAGAGGTCCATCTTCCATGCTGTGGTTCGTGTAAGGGCAGTCGTGCCCGTCATCACTAATACCGTTAGCCGATTAGGATCCCTATTGGTTGCTGGCCAGTTCAACGCTTCAGATACGCTTGCTATAGCACTGGGCTCACCAGATAGACCGAAGATCACCACCAAGGGGTAGACCATTGGGTCGAAGGTTTTACGGATAGGGGAATCCCCATCGATTTCAAGCACCTTCCAACGCGGTTCTAAATCTTCAAAAGGCACAATAGCAAAAGAAGGCCGACCGTCCCATGCCTTATCGAGCAGGACCTCCTCAGAGAAGATAGGAACACCATCGTCTGAGGCCTGTCCGAGAATCCCCTCCATCGCAGCCGCGGTCGATGCCGAAGCGAACACTTGAACTGCGGGGCTTCCAACTGTCGCCCACACTCCTCTCAACCCATCAAGACTTCCTCCATCTTGTACGGTGGGAAATGGAGCCACAAAGGCATAGACCCATGTAGAAATAGGTATCTCAGGATTGGGTTCGACACGAAGCTGTGCCGAGGCAGCGTCATCGACCAATTCGACCCCCAGTTTCCGGTCAGAGGCAAGCGCCTCGAGTGGTTCCCGGAGCGCCGCCGGTAAAGCAGGAGAGAGCCATACCCTTACATGAACTGCCGTAGATGTAGGTGCAAGTGGTTGAAAAGCGGTTTCGGTAGGTTCGACAGCTGTGGGAATGGGGATGGCCGTTGTAGGAACGACCGGATCTTCTGGTTCCACTGAAGGAGTGCAAGCTCCCAAGATCGTAGCGCAAAGTCCCAACGCGATGACCAGATACGCCTGAGGGTAACGAGGTGATCTCATGATTTATCCGCTGAACATTATCCCATGTGCCTTTCGCTCTGCCAACGCGGAAAAGGAGGGCTATTATGTTCGTCGCGAGGATAATCTCAACCTACATCACGTACGGATCTACAGATCGCTTCAAGCCAAAGACCGTGGGGCGGTCCTTCGACTCTGCTCAGGATCTACATGGAAGCCACCTCTACTACACTTGTAATGGCACTGGAATTATGAAGTTGATCTTTAGGAGACCGAATTGCCTTTTGTGACAATTTGACAATCGTCAATCCTTCTCAAAAATGAGTGTGTAGTAGAAGAAATTCCCTATCTTCTGTTTCAATTTAAATCCGGTTCCAGTTGCCCATCGAATGAGAGTGCTTGCTCTTGGATAATCAGGATCGGGAAATAGCTCACTGAAGACCACCGTGCCGTTCGATGATAACACCCGATGAAATTCGCGAAGCGCTCTTTCGGGTGATGGAATTTCACCCATGACGGTGATCATGTAAATCACATCGAAGGTCCCGTCTTCATAAGGGATGTCGTGAGCATTGGCAACCTGAGCTTCTATGTTGTTCACCTCTTCTTGGGCCATCTTCTTCTGGACCCGCTCGATCATTTTAGGCTCAATATCGATCGCCATGACTCTACCATGATCCCCAACGCGTCGAGCAGAGGCGATGGTATAGGTCCCCGTTCCGGGTCCGATCTCAAGGACGGTCATCCCGGGCATAATTCCATGTCTGATCGCCGTTTTGTCAGGAGGTTGAATAATCCTACGTCTCCATGGGTTATCAATCAATCCGGCCATGAACTCAGGCATGGGGCCTTTGAAAAAATGGCGCACGATCTTCATCATCATAAGTAAGAAAACAACGAGAAGTGGTAA
>CP070708.1:1145341-1156145 GCA_020350285.1 Anaerolineaceae bacterium | reverse complement strand
AAGCATTTGTTCTGATTAATATCTTAAATCTGTATTTTGACTCCATGAGCAAGATCATTAGACGTTACGGTGGGACGATCGGGCGGTTAGACACATATACAATCGGGCATCGGATCATGGCGCTATTTGGTGCCTTACGAACCCATGAAGATGATCCCCAACGTGCGGTACTCGCTGCACTCGATATCAATCGGACGCTGAATGATGTTAATCAGAGGATCAAAGAAGAATTCGATGCGATCAAATCCTTTGACACTAAATTGAAACAACTAAGGGTCAAGCAATGCATTGGGATTAACACAGGTTTTGTGTTTGCTGGAGACGTCGGTTCGGAAACGCGTCGTGAATTTACCGTGATGGGCGATCAAGTGAATCTCACCGCTCGTCTAATGAGCAAAGCGCGAGAAGGGGAGATCCTCATCGGTGAAAGTACGGCACGCCGTATCGAAAACCAATTTCGACTTGAGGAAAAGGAACGTATCGCGGTCAAGGGAATATCGGAACCAGTCGGCAATTATTTGGTTTCTGGATTAAAAGAGCGACCTCGAGGGTGGTCAGGGATAGGCGCTACACCGATGGTGGGAAGGCAGAGAGAACTCAGGCAAGGGCGCGTGGCGCTTGAACGATTGCATGAGGGAGTAGGGGTAGTCATGATCATTCGCGGGGAATCAGGGATAGGCAAAACCCGCCTTATAGAAGAGATTACCGCGATCGGTCAGACAGAGGGGATGCAGGTCTTAGTCGGATCATGTTTATCCTACGGGCGAACAATGACTTATCACCCATGGGAGGATATCCTCCGCACATACTTTAAGATCCAGACGGGCACTGATCATGAGATGATCGAAAACCGAGTGGAGGCCATTCGCTCAGGAATGGCTGCAATTGAGGAGGAGGATTGGACACCCCTGATCGCAAATTTGTTGGGGTTCGACATCCCCGACTCGGAACTTACCCGGGATTTGGATCCCAAGCTTCGGCGTCAACGCGCACACGATCTGATCGTGAAATTACTCCAAGCAAAGGCGATTGAACAACCCTTGATTGTGGTCATCGACGACGCGCATTGGGCGGACCCAGCATCAATGGATCTGATCCAAGACGTTATCCGAGATACCTCTCAGAACCCCATACTATTGATATTGGCACACCGGTCAGATGATGATTTACCCGATTGGACCGCATATCCACATGCGATGGCTGTGCCTCTAGGGCATTTGCCGGACGACGCCTGTTTGAAAATCGTTGAAGTTTTACTTGGGCCAATCAAGTTTCCAGAAGACACCTGCCAACTCATGCTTCGGAAGTCGGGTGGAAATCCGCTCTTCATAAGTGAGGTGTTGCGGTCATTGATGGATATCGGAGCACTCAATCGTGATGTGGACGGCAGCTGGCACGTCATCCAGGAAAAAGTGGATTTTGATCTTCCTGATACTATTCACGGGATCATCATCAGCCGACTTGATCGACTGCAATCCACCGAGCGCCGCATCCTGCAGGTTGCCTCGGTTGTGGGTAGTGTATTTGGTTATCAAACATTATCCGGAGTCTATGAATTTGAGGATGAAGAGAAGGAACTTCAAGACCGTATTGACCACCTTCGGAATTTGGGGCTGATCGAGTTTCAGGATTTGGGAGCCCAAACCTACCGCTTCCCCCATTTAACGACTCAAGAGGTAGTCTACGAGAGCCTATCCTTCGACCTGCGTCGTGGTTTGCACCGCACGATTGGCGATTATTTTCAGAGTGTGTTCACCCGGTCCTTAGGTGAAAAAACGGATCTATTGGCTTATCACTATTATCAAGGACAAGCGTGGCCGAACGCAATGACCTACAACCTCCTCGCCGGTTTAAATGCGCAACGTGAATTTGCCAACGAAACGGCGGTTGAATCCTGTTTAAGGTCACTCGAAGCCTCAGAAAAACTGGTCCCTGATCTGGATACCTCTGAGGAACAATATGCGGCTCAAGAGGTTCTCGGAGATGTGTTGACACTTATGGGAAAATACGATACCGCATTGGGACACTATGATTCAGCCCGCGACTTGGTCGATAATGCGGTTCTCCCCGAGGAAATGCCCTTTTATCTTGCGGACCTCCATCGAAAAATTGCAGCCGTGTATGAGCGCCAGAGCAAATACGAAGTCGCGCTCGACTGGCTGGATCGGGGACTCGATTACTTAGATCCCCAGATTCCATCCATTGAAGCAACCGACATCTACATTCTTCGGGCCGGGGTGCTCCAACGCCAAGGGCTCCTCGAGGAGGCTGCGACATGGGCGCAGACCGGCCACGACATCGCTTCGCAGCTCTCCACCCGTGAGGGGATGAGAGCCGCAGCGCACACCTCATATCTGTTGGGCGCGATCTTCTATCGATCCGGTAATCTGGATCAAGCGATCAGGCATTGCCGAGATAGTGTCAACACGTACGAGGAGATTGGCGATGTAGTTGGTCTGGCGAGAGCGTTCAATAACCTGGGAAGCACCTACAGACTGAAAGGTGATTGGAAGCGCGCCAGAGAGTCTCTTCAGAAGAGCTTGGAAATCAATCGCAAGATTGGCGAGATTCAAGAGCAGGGTGCGGTCACCAACAATCTCGGTAATATCTACATGAATCAAGGTGATTGGGAGCGAGCTACTGAACATTTCCTGGAGAGTCACTCGATTTGGGTAAAGCTCGACGCGTTGCTACCCCAAGCGATCACGCTAAGTAATTTGGCCCAGGTCTACATCAACCAAGGGGATAGCGCCTCTGCCGAGACCGCACTTACTGAATCGCAAGCTTTATTCGATCAAATCGAAACCAAGGGCTTCATCGCCGAACTGGAGCGTCGTTGGGCAGAATTGCATCTACTAGTCGGTGATCTTGATGAAGCATTGGAGAGCGTCAACCGATCGATTGAATTGGCGGAAAAGCAAGACCAGCCGCGCCTCGGATCGTCCTTGAGAGTGCTTGGAAGCATCCTTCTCGAACTTCGTGAGTTTGACAAAGCCGAGGCAACACTGCGAAAGAGTTTGGGGCATCTTCGTGATCTCGGGAATGAGTATGAAGCCTGCAAGACGATACTGACAATGATTGAGCTTGCGGTAGCCACTGACAGCCGTGTGGATCGAGAAGAGTTCGGTGTGGCGCGAGAGACTTTCTCAAGACTCGGTGCCGATGCTGATTTGGCGAAATTGATAAAACTTGAAGGTGAAATCAATGAACTCAGCCTATAGCCTTGAATAGGTATCAGGTTCGCAGGTAGTGTTCAGATGACGATGCATATTGGTGTAAGCTGATATTCATCTACAGAAAACCAGAAATAACAAGAGGCGGCTCGATTGAACCGCCTCTCGCTATCTTGACCCTCATGCTAATGCAACGGGCACCAGAGCTTGTTTGCATCCTCGAGCAAAGTTGCCTCGGCTATCCCACCGGTTGCTACCATGTTGATGACTTCGTCAACTGTATAAGGATAGAAGAGAAGCTCGAGCGCATTCAGGTATCCTGCAACGCCATGCCGAGCGAGTCTCTGGGGTCCTCCGCCGCCCAAATTGATGGCATCTAACAGAGTAATTGCCCCCTTTGGAGCATAAACGTCGAACACATCAAAGTATTGAGTTGTTCCCGGGAGCGGCCATTGATCCACATGGTTCTTCCAATAACCGGGTGAACAACCTTCCGGCACGGAGTTGGTGAACTGCGCTGTGTGGGAACTCCCAGCAACAACATCGAATACCTGGTCATTGATAACAGTCAAGTAGCCTTCAGGCACGATCTCGCGCACAAGATACTTCCCTTCTGGCAGATCTAGGGTGGCCGGATTACCTGCCGAGGGAATTGAGGTCGTGGTCACTATTTCCTGATGTACTTCACAGCCCGCCAGTGCGCATTCATAGATCTCGAACGTCACATTAGGTAACGGCTCCGCCCATAGGTTCCCATATTGATCCCACTTTTCGATCGTTAATGAACCTTCAAGCAGCGAGGTGAAGTGCGTCAGTGAGTGATCGCGATGACCGGAATCGATCTTGAAGATCAACCCATCGATCAGGTCATAGGGCCCCGAAGGCTGTAGGGTTTGGCTGAGGAGATAGGTTCCCTCAGGAAGGTTCGCCCATTCGAAGTTTTCGTCGGTGTGAGGCTGGCAGATCTCCTGAGCGAACCCGTCATCCAGCTGCGTGAGTTCAAAACAAACCGTCCTACCAGTATCCGTGATCGGTCCAAGTTCAAGTGCATTTTGAACCGAGATCGACCCTGCCCACCACTCCGTTAGGTATCTAAAAGTATCGGTGAGTGTCTCATCTTGCTCATCTGTGAAGACCACGGTCAGCGTACTCAGGCCCTGCACAAGCGAAGTGATCGTCACTTGGCAGACGCCGTCAATCGTTCCGTGCGCGGGACTTCCAGGAACAGTATCAATGCAGGTTGTCTTGTCATTGTCGGCGACGATCGAACCAACTCCTTCCAAAGTGACACTCGTTGCCTTCGTTCCATTGGTAACGGGCTGGAACCCGATCCCATCTCCAGCATCGAATTCGAGCGTGAAGGAGATGGTCCTCTCGTCGCCAACCGACTTGATCGCATGAGGCAATATTTCCCCGATGATATGGAAACCCTCTTTGCTTGCAACGGACACATTTCCGGCCAAATCCATTGCTTGCACAAAGAACTCAGTTGCACCGTCGCACTGCTCCGCGCCGGTACTTCCGTCCAGACTTACGGTCCAGAACGAGGGATCACTGGAGGGGTTTATCAGATCCACACTGACCAGGCTACCCGATTGGGCGCAGGTTACGCGGACCAAGATGGCATCGTCAACCGTCGCGGCGAAATTCGGATACCCATCGTCGGCGAATTCACTCGCCAATCCCCAGATTACTGGTGGCGAGAAGTCGCTAGCATCATTCGTGTAGTAGGTTTCGAGCACCAACTGGGTATATAAGCGCTCGACATCGGTATTCGGGTTGAACTGTCCAGCCAAGATCGAGCCGCGAACCACATCTCCAAAGCGGTTGATGGCCCAAAGTTTGTTTGGGTACCATCCAAAGGCGCTGAAGGTTGGCTCGGGGGCGCCCTCCTGCGTGAGCATCATGGCGACCACGGGATCATAAGCCGGCAAATCGATGTAATTAGCACTCCACAGGAGTTGTCCCCGCGGCTCACGCCCAGCAACCTCATCTAGCGCATAGGCCGCGCTGGGCTGTATCGGTCTACCTGGCCAAGCCTGAGTCTCGTCACCGATCGAGTAGAACGTCCCATACGTTGTGTTGTGCTCAAAGAGCTCTCCAGGATCAGGAAATTCAGGCGTTGTGTCGATGGGGAGTGTGATCGTCACCCGTTTCGCTTCAAGGTCGCCAATGCCATCGATCGTGACCTGGGAGGGCGAAATCCCGCCGATCTCAGTTCGGATTGGCGTTGTGACAGTATGCATTGGAAGCCCATACAATGTCGCTTCGATCATGGACTTCTCATCGAAGACACTGAATCCACCGCTTACAACACTTCCAGCAAAACGCTGTTTCGCAATCATCAGCGCCTCGCCGATCGGCACGGCGATGCGGATACCTAGCTCTTGACTGAAAATCTGCATCAGGCGTTCGGAAGCGGCAATCGTGTCGTCAACGCCATAGCCGTACCCGGTATTCCCCACCCAACCTCCTGCGCCGCCCAGCGTAAACGCTTGAGCGAAGTCGCTGGTTGCGAAGCTGGGTAGCGTCGTGGTATCTGGGACATTTAATCCGCCATGGCAGCCCATCGAGTAAGCGATCTGATTGCTCACCTGCTCGATATCATCGCTGGTGAACAACCCGGCGCCGGTAGAGGTCGAGGCGGGTAGCAAGGCCCAATGCGTAAAGTGCGCATTCATCGAGATCATGTCAGGAATCGGAGACGGGGCATTCAACTGCGTAAATAAGTCGTTGGCCGACCACTCGTCATTAATCAACTCCACTGTGCTCAAACCCTGTGAGTTGGAAGCTCGAGCAATGGCAGCAGCGCTATCAGCAAGGAATTCGTATCCGGTGACCAGGCACGAACTAGCGTCGGTGCCACCGCTGGAAAGGTGATTCGCTATTACGGCGCTAATCTCCTCTGGAGACTCGACCAAACGACCGATGGGCTTATCAGGCACAAATAGCAATCGCCCGCGCCACGGGATCGGGTCGAAGTCCACGTAGAAGTCGTTAGTCAGGATGAAATCCTGGGCAATGCTCCATGTGGTTGCACTGTTCGGGCTGAACGGCACTCCAGCTTCTAGAATGTAAAGGGACTCGGGTGCAATCGTGACTTCATCGGGGACTCGATAGAAGGGGATGATGTCATCCGAGCCGACGACTACATAGCTACCATACTGCGGATTGCCAGCACTGGGGTCGATAAAGGCGTCGAAGATCTCTTCAGCGACATCATTCGCGAGAGCGATGTCGCCGCAACTCGCGTCCCAGGTTGCATATGCGGCGTTTACTGCAGAGCTCCCATTTACCGCATCGACGGCGATTAACGTGCCCTCGCGCTGAGAAGCGAGATCGCGCAGGTCACTCTCTAGCACAGACGTAGCGGACAATCCAAATTGCTGCTCCATTCGTGTGTAGTTCCACAAGATCAGCGTATCTAGACCAGCTCCGTACACAGCATCAATTGGGCCACCGGTAACAGTAACGTCCTTATACGCCCACTCGCAACCGCCAGGTCCAAGCTCACCGATGTCGGCCTGCAGTGTGTATGGTTCCTCGCTGAAAGCGCCGGTCGGACTGAACACAAGGATGTGATAGATCCCGGCCTCAGTCACGAGGAGGTCTGTCTGCTCGGCAGCCGTCATCGGGTTGTTGGAGATCGAGAGGATATCGGAGATCGACAGAATGTCGGAGATTGACAGGATATCGCTGATCGACAGGATGTCGGAGATCGACAGGATGTCGGAGATCGAGAGGATATCGGAGATCGAGAGGATGTCACTGATCGAGAGGATGTCACTGATCGAGAGGATGTCGCTGGTTGATAGGATTTCGCTGATGGAGAGGATGTCGCTGATCGAGAGGATGTCGCTGATCGAGAGGATGTCGCTGATCGAGAGGATGTCGGAGATTAAGCGGAGGTCGCCGATCGACAGGATATCGCTGATGGAGTTGATTTCGCCACTAGAAAGTAGCTCGCCTGTTTCTTCGTCGACCTGACTGCTATTAAGAAATTGAGCGAACGAATCCCTCTCGCCAGCGCCGATATCCAGCACTGCGACATCGAAGTCTCCAGACAAGTTGGTCAGCTGGACACTGACATTCGAATTAGGCCCAACCGCGATTTCGTAGAAATCAAGATCGAGAGGATGACTTAAGTGCGAGGTAACTGGCTGTCCCGATGTCAGTCGTTGGACTCCGGCATCATCAGGAAGGTTATTCGGCTCAAAACTGTCCGTCCCAATATAAGTTCTACGTACCCGATAATCCTGCCAGGTCATGTCGACCGGGTCGGAATTCCCCCCCATGCCATCGGTGGTGCGAGTAAGATCGATTTGTTGAAACTCACCTACCGGAATCACAGCCGTAGCAGAGGCACTTGCTGGTCCGGGAGCGACGGCATTGACTAAAAGCTGACAGGTACCGTTGGAGTCGGTGGTGCATATTTTGGGGGTGGGACTTTCGCCGAAGAAATCGGCCAAGTCGATAGGCTCTCCGGATACATGAATGACCTGCAATGGTATGACCGTCGACCCGTCTGGGAGTTCAACCTCCAGCATCTCCAGAGAACCAGTCACATCCACGCCCTCTACCCCATACCAGTCGAAACTCGAACTAGAATCGATCGCATCGACATTCACGACCAGAGTGTATGGCTCGAAGATTTGGCGCGGATCGCCATTCAGCAGCTCAATCGAGATCTTGGCGTCTACCCAGGTTTTTGTGGAAGGTCCCGCTGTCAGGGGCAATTCTGTACCGTTGGGAAGCACGACAGTTGAACTGGCAGCTACAGATACCTGTCCCACGCCAGTTCCAATAACCTCAAAGTTGCACACACCATCCTCGTCCGTCACACAGATATCAGTAGCTCCACCTGTATCAACGAACGAAGCATTGGGGCTTCCAGCGACTAGATTTAGCGAACCACTTACCTCCTCCTCAGAGGCAGGCGCCCATTGATACAGCGTACTTCCATCTAACTCCTCAACGACTACCTCAAAGCTATGTGAAGTGCCGATTTCGTTGGTCGCATCGCCGGATAACGACATCCTAGCATCGCAGAAACTCATATGTCCGAGTGCGAAATCCTTAAGCTCGCTGTCGAAAGACGCTGAGGACCTGCTTTTGGCCTGGATCGTCACCGTACAAGGTGTCTCTCCGGTCAGCGCAGTCAGGTTGACGCCCATCTCGGTAAACGCATTGGCATCTAGCATCGGCACCTGGCGCCCTTGTCGGTTGAAGCTTGGCCACGGGCCGCTGTTGATCCGATCGTCGTTGCTGAAGGCACAGGCTTCGTCACCGCTCGTGCAACCCTGTCCGCCAAGCCCTTCAAAGATTTTCCACTCGCCCAGATTGGAATCCCACATATGGATCTCAAATAGGCTCAGAACCCCGCCTTGCTCAAAATCCATCACCAGCAACAGGTCGTTGTGTGAAGTCATACCTGTGAATTCGCAAGGTGGTCCATCGCCAGCACCATCGGATTCGTCAACGTCACACGGTTCTGGTTTATCTTTGTCGACGATACCGAGATTAACCTCGATGTCTAGATGACTATCCCCATCGGGATCCAAACGCTCGAGTCCGAAGTACAGAATCAGTTCACCTAAGTCATTCGCTGTAGCCCAAGAGAAGATATTGGAAAGATCGTCCTTCGCAGGGATATTTCCGGTATCCCATCGCCAGGTACTGATCGGGTCTGAGTTCTTGTTGGAGGAAGCGAAGATGGTGCGATCAACCGCTCCCTTGGCAGCGATATCGTCTGCCAAGAAGATCGCGTCCAGGCCCCCATGAAGATCAATGATATTCAAGTTGCCATCAAAGATATCCGCCCAGTCCGGAGGGCCGGTTAATGGATCAGGATCGTTTGGATATCCCAAGATATTCGTGGTTCCGTCCTCATCGTCCGCATTGCCAGGGCCGAGCTCAAAAAATACATTTGTGTCAACGGCAGAAGCCAATATCGAAGGCACCAACATCAATATCCCGGCCAAAGCCAGGCTCAACAGGATCCGACGATTTGTAGTTCTATTGGGAAGAAATCCGCTCTTCCCTGTCCCCCTCAGCGATTTGACGATCTTCTGGATGATAATGCCGGAAAATGAAGTCGACTTACCAATCGTTCCCTGCATGATCTCCTCCTCTGGCTTACCAACATGCATAAGAATCTGATTATGTGATCAATGATCGCGATACTGCTATTCAGTTATTTTTCAGTTTATCACTCATGTCAATGTCGAAGTTTGACTCAAACGCGTCCTCTCGGTTACCTCAAGTTTAAACTCAAGGTCGCCATCAACATACACAAAATTGCAACGCAACATGCTTATGCTAAATCCGCCCCTATTCAGCTTTCAACATGGATGGTGGAGGTTAGCTGCCAGTTTCTCGACAATGAACACCTTTGTGAAGCAACCAAGAAGTTGACAAGAAACAGACTCAATCACCGCAATGGGTATATTAGGATTATAAATGAAAAAATGGACCTAAACCCACTTATTTGTGTTTTTCTGCATACGATTGGACAGATCACCATCATGTCGATCATGCTCGTAAAACGAATCACGAGAGAGGATAATAGTGCTGAAAAAGCAGGAAGGTAGTTGTAATGATCACGCAGGTTAAATCGACGATTATTTAAAACTTGCGTTGAACACCAGATCGAATATTTAATGCACTATAAGTAAACTTAAATGCTAACGCAAATTGTCTCGGGCATACACATATAATCTCAAAGCTGTAGGTAAACAACCGCAGCATGAGATGGATCAAATCAGAAGCAAGAGACAATTGTTCACCAAATATACTGGATTCAACAATGGATTAACTTTATTAATTAGGAGGAGCCATGGCACGAAACAGCGTACCCAGGGCACTTGGAGAATGGCTAAGCGAGGAGACCGTGATGGCCGATCTAGCGCTCTACCACAAACTCGCGCTAGATTGGGGGGCATCAGAAGCGGCGATCATCCCTGCCAGTGACATCACCATCGATGAACGAGTGCGTCTGAAATGCATCGTGCCGCGCTGCCTTCGTGCTGGTGAAACCCCGAATTGTCCTCCCTACACTCCAGACCTCGAACTTGTACGGCGAGCAATTGAACGTTTTTCTTGGGCCATATTGTTCAAATGCAATGTGGAACCGATTGAAGCGTTCCTTCCTGGAAGTGAAAAGGGCAAAGCTGATAAACGGCGTGCACTGGCTTTTCACAAACAGAGTGGAGATATCGTCTACAAGTTAGAACGCCAAGCGTATAAGGACGGCTATCACCTCGCCATGGGCTTTGGGGGCGGTTCCTGCAAGGATTACTTGTGCCAAGGGTTGATCTGCCAATATCTCGACAGCGGAAGATGTCGATTCCCTCATCGTGCAAGACCGGCGATGGAAGCTGTAGGCATTGATGTCTTCGCCCTGCTTAATAAGCTAAGATGGTTTGGTTACGCCTTATTGGATGATCTCAGTATCGTGCCTTGTGCTGTCACCGTTGGAATTGTATTCATCCACTGAACGAGGTGTTCTGATGAGTAAAGACGTTTTAGGGATGTTGGATGGATTCCTCTCCGAGGAACCGGCGAAATGGGCGAAATTAGCCAGCGACGTTCAATGGCGCCGCTTGCAGCTCCTCTTACTGCGAGAAATTCTT
>CP070708.1:1119801-1145241 GCA_020350285.1 Anaerolineaceae bacterium | reverse complement strand
CATCCTCGATCCACTCACGAATAGACTCCAAATCGCCGGCCACAGGGAAGCAACCGCACGCCATAGCCTCCAATAAAGAGTTTGGGGTACCGTCGTGCTCCGAAACCGAAACGGTCACATGTGCTCGACGGTATACGGCTGCCATCTCAGCGTGGGTGAGCTTGGGCAAGAGATGGATGGAAGCGCCTATACCCAATTGATCAACCCAATCTTCGGCCTGCGATTCACCCTCCATGGCTGGACAGAGGAAGATCGTTTTAGGGTGATCCATAAGGATCAATGGGATCGCTTGAAAGAAGGTATCGTTACGGATATAGGCACGGAAACCACGCGGATTGACCACAACGGGTACCTCAGTTGGTAGATTGTGCAGGATGTTCCCGACCCGATCACTCAATTCGGTCAAATCGGTCCTGCCGGGGTGAAAGACTTCAGATCGCACACCGCCAGCAGCGGGTACGATCAGGGTTGGTCGCGTGCGTGACATGCCCCATTCATAGGCAAGCCTCAGATCCCGTTCGCAATCGACATGTAAAGCATCCGTGCGACCTAAAGTGCGCCGGGTGAGTAAACCCATCGCACGTGTGGAGGAGGCGTGCAATGTGAAATCATTGCCCCACACCGTTACGATCAATGGAGCTTTGGGATATGCGGCCGCGGTCATGATCCCTTCAAAGGGGATACGCATGGCGTGAACTAAGTCGGGTTCAAGTTTTAGCAGCCCTTTTCGGACGCGCTCCGCAGACCATGGGACTGTCAACGGACCAAGCCAATGGCGCACAGAGGTACGAAATCCGATTCCCTTTGCCCCTCTTGGAAAAAAGGTGGAGGGCCTGCGTGTGGACTTTACCAAACCACTAAA
Organism: Anaerolineaceae bacterium; assembly: GCA_020350285.1. Classification (GTDB taxonomy): domain Bacteria; phylum Chloroflexota; class Anaerolineae; order Anaerolineales; family E44-bin32; genus DUEZ01. Next base: position 1,144,379 of record CP070708.1, on the reverse strand, counting down.
TGCCACTGGAACGATCATTAACGAAGCTAATTCCAGATCAGGTTGGCAGTCGAAGGTTGAATACAGATGTACTTCGTGTCCAGCATCGATGAAGTGAGAGATCCAATTTAATGCGATCGGGCTCCGCCCATCCGCAACGAACAATAAGCGCATCTCAATGTTCTCCTGCTATGGCATTTACACCACTGAAAAGGTCCACCGCGGGAATTGGATCAGTCCATGTGGGCTTGCAAGCGCAATCCGCACACCCATATAGACCCCTCCTACTTCTCGAGAGGTGTTTTCTCCTTGCACGTATTCATGGCTTGCACGAAGACGTCCACCATGGTGTTGATGTTGTAGCGTTCGGACACCAGTTGATGTGACCTGCCCCCCATTTCTTGAAGCCTCTTGGGGTTCGACAACGCATTGCGTAATGTCTCGGTCAGGGCATCCAGATCGGCAGACGGTATAAGCCAGCCGTTATCTCCAGCTACTAGGTCGTTTTGTGTTCCATCACCTTCAGCAACGATCACGGGCAAACCATGGGCCATTGCTTGTTGAACCGCTAGGCCACCTGTGCCGGGTAACACGAACAGATCCGCCTTGTCAAAAAACCAATCGAGCGCGTGGCCATGTTGAGAACCAGCAAAGTTAGCCCTCGGATAAATTTCTCGTGCCAACTGCTCTACCTTAACTCGAGCTGGTCCATCACCCACGATCCACACATCAGGCGCCGTTTCCAATTGCGCGCAGGCGCGCAGGAGAAGATCGACACGCTTGCGCTCCTGTAGTCGACCGACGAAGAGCAACCGTGCGGGGCGGTTTACCAGTGGGGCACGTTCTGGGAGCGGGGATGGGGGTGGTGAGACGGCGTTTGGGGCTACTAGAACACGGTTTTTTGGCACACCTAAGGCACGGTATTGCTCAGCGCCCAATGAACTGTAAGCGATGAGCAGGTCGAAGCGGGGTAAAGCATTCTCTCGTACCAGTCTCCGTAAGCTGGCCATGGGACCTCGAATCGTTGGTGCCCCAAGACCCCAACCAATCACAGATCTGCTACGGTGTTTCATCCATCTGATTGCTGTTCGATTGACAAGATAACGCGGATTGGCCTCTAGGATTAGGATCTCGGGATCCCAGTCCTGCAGCCATTTCACCAGCCCGAGTTGCAGGCATAGATAAAAGGGATCACCGAAGAGGTGGAGATTGCGCGCCTTCACATAGTGGGCGACATCGAGTCGATCCGTACTCTGAATGGCTTCCTCCGATCGGGCTGCCCCTGCGAAGACGCTTAAACCATCCTGACATGCTTCCGCCAGCCGATCGAAGAACGGTGCTCTATATGCAGGCAGCACGCGTTGCTGCAGACCAATTCTTCCAGGGTAGACGATCTCTCGCTCCTTCCTCTTTTACTTACAATGCCCGAAATCTATTCATCCCACCCAAGTGCGGTTAAGTAACCCTTCACCATTTGGTCGAGGCCAAACGCGGCCTCAGCACGTGCTCGGGCGCCAGCTTGAAATCGTGGCGGGTCTGATAATACCTCCAAAGCAGCATCTGCCAAGCCGTCGATATCAGGGGGGTCAAGCTTCCATGGATCGCCGCCATAAGGCGCTAAGCGCCCCGAATCGCCCTGAACGAGCTCAGGAAGGGCGCCGGTCTCGAAAGCCACCACCGGTAAGCCACAAGCCATCGCCTCGATCACGGCATTGGGACATGCAGCGTTCAGATCTGCGGCGTAAAGCAGATGTGCGGAGCGATCGAGTTCCGGGATGCGCTCACGCGGAACCACACCGGCCCACTGAACTGTAATATCCTCATTGCCTTCCGCACGCGCTCTGATCGCGGGAGATATTTTCCCTGCTACCATTAAATGCACTGGTGTATCCAGCTTCTTCGCAATTCGCTTCGTCAATGCGATAGCGTGATCTAGACCTAACTCATACCCGCCGCCTAATGCTCCCTCAACTAAGAGCAAGCGGTAGTGATCCGCGGGTCGTTCACCTGTGCCAGTGGGATGGAATTCCGTAAGATCGACTCCATTGTGCACAATATGCGTGGGCTTTGACAGGGATCCACGTTCACGCTCCCACCAAGAGCGGGCAAATTGGCTTTGATAAACCACGATGTCAGCCATGCGGGTCCTGATCGTCGAGAGCAACAAGTTGCCCCTCTCAGCACGCAGGAAGTGACGGGACCCAGTAGGGTAGCGTCGATGGATCCAATTCATACCATTCAGGCGTTGAAGGATGGGAATCCCGCGCTGTCGCGCGCGCCACAGCCCCACGAGTTGACGGGTGCCACCGATCACAAGCACCGCATCGTAAGGTGTGTCGCTCAGTTCGTGGCAGGTCTCTATGCCATGCGCGGCTAGTCTTCTTACCAGCCTCAATTGAAAGGATGATGGACCACCCACGCCGGAAAGGTATGGTACGACGCAAAGTCGTTTGGATGATCGGTTTGCCATGTCAAATTAGCTTTCTGGACTATCAGGAAGGTGCACTTAATTATGTACCTCGCTCATCATAATCCAGGAGCGCTTGGACGATGCGTTCTGAAGCGTGACCGTCGCCGAAGGGATTGACCGCGCGTGCCATCGAAGTGTATGCTTGCTCATCTTCCAACAGCCGCCGTGTCTCATTCAGGATAACCTCAGGATCCGTCCCCACAAGCAGCGCCGTTCCGGCTTCAACCGCTTCTGGTCGTTCGGTGACATTACGTAACACCAAAACTGGAGTGCCCACCCCTGGCGCTTCCTCTTGGATGCCGCCCGAGTCGGTAAGCGTTAAGTACGCGCGTTTCATGAGGTGGACCATTGGAAGGTAATCTATCGGTTCCAGCAAGGTGATATTTGAGATCTCTCCCAACATACGATGCGCAGGACCGTACACATTAGGATTGAGATGAACGGGATATACAAGCTGCACTTCGTCTGAGTAGCTCTCAGCGATGCGGATCAGGGCGGTGAATATGTCCTCCAATGGTTGCCCGAAATTCTCTCTCCGGTGGGCGGTCACCAAGATCACCTTTCGGTCCCAGGGAATGCCTTTCAAGGGGCCGATTTCAAAATCGTAGGGACGTCCGGTGATGTCAAGCAAGGCATCGATCACAGGGTTGCCCGTGACCAGGATCCGTTCTGAGGGGACGCCCTCACGCAGTAGATTGTCGCGGGCATGCGTAGTGGGGGCGAAGTGAAGGTCAGCGACGACACCGGCGATGCTGCGGTTGATCTCCTCCGGAAAGGGCTGCCATTTATCGCCTGTTCGTAATCCGGCTTCGACATGCCCAACTCTCACCCGGTGGTAGAAAGCCAATAAGGCTGCCGCCATTACCGTCGTTGTATCTCCCTGAACCAGAACCCAATCCGGGCTCACCTCTTGCAGCACTGGATCGAGGTTTGCGAACAGGGCTGCGGTAAGTTCAGATAAGGCTTGATCTGGGCGCATGATATCGAGATCATAGTCGGGTTGAATCTCAAATAGCTCGAGCACCTGGTCAAGCATTTGACGATGTTGGGCCGTGACACAGACGACAGATTCGATCTCAGGCGTGTCTGTTAAACGCTGGATCACCGGAGCCATTTTGACCGCCTCGGGCCGGGTGCCGAAGATCGATAAGACGCGCGGGTTAGGCATTCTCACCTCCAACCCCTAACACATGTAACTCAAAACCTGCTGAGTCCCATGCTGCACGATCCCACACACCATGTGTGTCGATCGCTACATGACCCGACATCATCCCTTTAACCTGTTGGGGATCGAGCTCACGGAAGGTCTGATGATCGACAAGCAAGATTACGGCTTCGACGTCCTGCAGCGCCATTTCAAGGGAGGCGGCGGGTTCGGCTCCTGGGACGACGGCACCGGGATCAAAGGGCTCATACGTGCGCACTTTTGCCCCTTCGGAGGCTAAGAGGCGTGCTACCTCGATTGCAGGGCTTTCCCGAAGGTCGTCAACATCGGATTTATACGCAAGGCCGAGCGCGGCGATACGCCTTCCACTCAACCCATCGAGGGTTTGATTAACCAGGTTTACTACATATGCTGGCTGGTCATCGTTGGTCTGACGGGCCTGCTGAGTGATGGGGGTCAAATCAGGGGCCGTCTGAACCAAGAACCAAGGGTCGATGCTGATACAGTGTCCACCCACGCCTGGTCCTGGACGGAGAATGTCAATCCGTGGATGTCGGTTGGCCAGTTCGATCGCCTCCCAGATGTCCACGCCAAGTCGATCCGCGACACGTGCAAATTCATTTGCTACCGCGATATTGATATCGCGATAGGTATTTTCCATTAGTTTCACCATCTCTGCCGTGGTGGCGTCGGTGAGCAAGATCTCGCCGCGCACGAATATAGCGTACAAATCACGACCGGCTTCTGCTGAAGCGCGATCGATCCCCCCGATCACCCGTGCATTCTCGATCAACTCCCTCAAGATCTGCCCTGGAAGTACACGCTCTGGCGTGTAGGCGAGGTGAAAATCGGAGCCAGCTTGCAGGCCCGAGCGCTCGAGAATCGGTGCAACTACATCCAGCGTTGTGCGAGGTGGCGAGGTCGATTCAAGCACGACCAGGTTCCCCGGTTGTATGTACGGAACGATCGATTCGGAGGCCGCGATCACGTAGCTAAGGTCTGCCTGCTTATCAGCACCTTCACTTAATGGAGTAGGTACCGCGATCACGAAGGCATCGGCTGCCTCAGGTACCTCACTCACGACCAGGTTGCCGGAGTGGATGGCTGCCTGGACCAGGGTTCGTAACCCAGGTTCGTGGATATGAACCTCACCGTTACGCAACACGTCGACCACGTGTCGGTCCACGTCGACACCGATCACCCGCAGTCCATGTGTGGCGAATGTGCTGGCCGTGGGTAGACCGATGTAACCTAAGCCGAGGACACAAAGGGTTTGAAAATCCACGCGACCCCTCCTCTCAAGGTACCTATTATCGCACAAACTTAAGGCTGGCTCGAGGGGGTGAAAATTGAGGGAATGCTTCTTGGGAGAACAAGAATAATTAGGTAGGGGCGTACCGGCAAGGAAGATCACCCGCATCTTCGACCGTGCGCCCCTACACCATGCCCTCCAATTGTGTCCAGCGTAGGGGCGGGGTACCCCGCCCCTACAACAATATATAGATGTCATTCTGAGGGGAATTCCCTCAATATGTCATTGCGAGCTCCGAAGGAGCGAAGAAATCTCCTCTCTTGCATGTAATGTTCCTCTTGGAGGTCCGACGCAATCTGATCAACCAGAAGTTTGCTTCGTCGCCTAACGGCTCCTCGCAATGACATGAAGTGGGTGATTGCTTCGCCCCTACAGAGCTACGGACAAGACGACAAAACGCCGGCGGAGTGTTCTTAATCCGGAGCAATTAGGCCTATAATGCTTAATGATACGTGTCCTTAGGTGACGGGAGGTCCACATGAACAATAGCAAGCGCTCCAAGATTAAAACTACCACCCTAGTCTCATTCGTGCTGCCGGTGTTGACGGTTACGCTTGGTCTTCAAACGCTACGGGTGCTCTTTCCAAGCATTGCAGTGTACGTGCGCGACACCTTAGATCTTGGCCAGATGATGCTCGCAATCTACGCTTTTATCCCATTTCTGATCGGATTTCTCGCTGCAATCTTGCGCCGTCTGGTAGGTCCGCGCCTCGCAATGTGGCTTACCGCTGGAGGTGTTGGGCTTATCCGAATAGCTGAACAAGTCGTTGTGAGCCCCGGGATTGACCTGTGGCTGAGTATAGTCGGCACGGCCTTCTTTGTCCTGTTCCTGCCGATCTTCGTGGCGCATGCGTACGCCGGGGGGAAAGAGGCCGCTGCACCCCGCCTGGGTCTGGGGATCCTTCTGGGTGTAGCCCTGGACAGCACAATCCGTGGCCTTTCTGGGACGCTGGATTTGAGTTGGATCCCGGGTCTGCTTCCTCTGGGTATCGTTGTTGTGATGGTCGCACTCATCCTTTGGTCCCTGTGGGTCGAGCCATTCCCTGTTTCGGAGGCTCCTCGTGGCGCAAGTTGGTGGGAAGCGTTTCCGCTGCTCGGGTTTGGTCCCTATCTGTTGATCCAAGCCGTGATCGTTCAAAACCAGGGGTGGATAGCTGAGGTCGGTGGTTTATCTTCTGCCGCCTCGTTCTTGGTTTTATCGATCGGGAACTTGTTGGCCGTCGCAGGATCTATATGGGGCTTCAGTCGTCCACAAACCTTTCGCCCTTCACTGGCGCTTGTGATCGCAATTTATCTGGGACTGGCCACGGCCTATGCTGACCAGCCAGGGATAACCTTCACTGTCACATTGTTCGTAAGTCAGTTGTTGATGGGCTGGGGTTTGGCCCTCCTGACCAGTGCACATACCCCGACTTCACGCCCTGGCATCGGGCGCACAACGGTCCTTTTGGGTTTGAGTATGATCCTGTTCTTGCTGATGGCTTTCCTATATTACATCTCTCTCGATATCGCCCTTCCGATTCCGAGGACTGCCATCCTTCCGATTGTTGCGCTTATCTTTGGGCTAACCCTTTTCGTCACCTCGATACGGATAAGGGGTTCTCAAATCGCCGCTCAGCGTAATTGGATATCTTTAATCGTGGCGTTCAGCCTGGTTTTGGTCTCACTTCTCTATTGGATCGGGATGGAGGCGATTGCACGCCCGATGAGTAGAGCCGCCCCCACGCTTCCTATGCGGGTGATGACGTATAACATCCATTCAGCCTACAACGTTGATGGACGCCAAGACCCGGAGGAGATTGCCCGCGTGATCGAGGAGAGCGGTGCTGAAATCATCGCCCTGCAAGAGGTGTCCCGCGGTTGGTTGATCAACGGGTCGACAGACCTCGTGTCATGGCTTGCGCGACGGCTCGATATGCATTTCCTGTTCAAAGGCACCACCGGTCCCATGTGGGGCAACGCCATCCTCACACGTGCTCCGATCGTGGATCATGGCTCGGGGGCGCTGCCAGCAGATGGAGCCACCATTGGTCGTGGCTACCTTTGGGCGGAAATATATATTCATGATAGAGATCCGATCCAGATCATAGCAACCCACTTACATCACGTCCCCGAGGAAATCTCTGTCCGTCTCGCTCAGGTGCCCGTTTTGCTCCAATACTGGGACCATGCATCGAGCAGTGTTCTCTTGGGAGATTTCAACGCCATACCCGGTGATCCAGATATGGACCTCATCCTGCAAGCAGGGTTGATCGACTCGTGGACCGAGGCGGGGTCAGGCATCGGCTACACCTATGCCTCCAATGATTTGTACCAACGAATCGACTGGATATGGCACACAGAAGACCTGGCAGCCTTGGATGCGGAATTGTTGAGTAGCACTGCATCAGATCATCTTCCGTTGATCATCACACTTGATGAGGCGAAGTGAGCGCATAACCGGTTGATAGATCTCCCCGCGAGCAGGTTAACTCGCGGGGAGATTGGAGTCCCCTGGGTGAATTCCTATCTTTTGAGAAGAATAAACGAGTGAGAGGCGTTGCATGAAAATAGCGGTCGGTTCGGATGAAAAAAGCTACCTTACAGATGTTGTCGTGCAGGAGCTCGGTGAGCGTGGCCATGATGTGACCCTCTATGGCCCCTTAGCGGGTGTGGACGCTGCATGGCCGATCGTTGCAAGGGATGTCGCCGAGGCAGTGGCTGGAGGTGAGGCCCAAGAGGGGATCCTCTTCTGTTGGACGGGCACAGGGGTGAGTATCGCGGCCAACAAAGTCCATGGTGTGCGTGCCGCGTTGTGCGCGGATGCAGAAACCGCGCGAGGAGCCCGTCTATGGAACGATGCCAACATACTGTGTCTTTCGTTGCGTCGTATTTCGGAAACGATCGCCATGGAAATCCTCAAAGCTTGGTTCAGCACGACCTACCAACCCAACCCCGAGGACGACACCTGCCTTTCCCAAGTCGCCGAGATCGAGAAAGCCTACAGCGCATCATGAAGGTCTGAATCTGAAAGAGTGAAGATACAGTCTACACATGAGTGTGTGCGGTGCATCTTCGATGATCTTCCTATTCCGCATCAACCTGAAATGAATTCCCGTCCTCAGTCCACAATCGGTGTACAATAGCACGGTTTCAAGCTACAAAACCAATTTGACATGGCCGGGGTTTTCGTGGTGACCTGGCTCTCATTCAGAACGAACCGGGATAGCAGAACGGGTTCGTGACACTTGCGAAGGAGTTCTAATGACAGAGAAATACCAACAGTTCCGCAAGCACGTAGGTGAAATCTTTGATCTGGATGCCGTGGTAAGCGTTTTGGAATGGGACCAACAAACCTATATGCCGTCGGGTGGTGCGCAGGTTCGTGCGATGCAGATCGCGACTGTTTATCGACTTTGGCATGAGAATCTAACCGGTGATGAGTTTAGCGCCGCGCTGGAAGCAGCGAAGGAGGAAACCGCTAACCTTGATCCAGATTCAGACGAGGTACGCATCATACGTCACATGCAACGTGAGGTTGATCAGTGGCGTAAAGTACCCTCTGAGTGGGTGAGCGAATTCAAGCGCTTAACAACACTTGCCCATCAAGCATGGGAGGAAGCACGTGCAAACGATGATTTTGCACACTTCCAACCTCATCTGGAAGAGATCGTACAGATGAGGCGGCAATACTCTGAATTCTTCGCTCCCTATGATCATCCATATGATCCACTGCTCGATTATTTCGAACCGGGGATGAAAACGTCCGACGTTAAGGCTGTCTTTGATGAGTTGCGCCCCCGACAGGTTGAATTGGTACGAGAAATCGCAGAACGGGGGGCACCCGTCGATGATGCCATACTCCGCCAAAATTTTGATACGAGCAAACAATGGGACTTCGGCATCGAGGTGATCAAGGCACTTGGGTACGATTTCGAGCGTGGGCGTCAAGACAAAGCAGCGCATCCCTTCACGACAAGCTTTGGGATCGGCGATGTACGCATCACCACACGCTTCGATCCGAAGTACATAGGAACGGCTCTTTTTGGTACGATCCACGAAGCCGGCCACGCTATGTACGATCAAGGGATCAGCCCCAGCCTCGACCGCACGGATCTTATCAATGGGGCATCCTACGGGGTTCACGAATCCCAATCCCGGATGATGGAAAACCTGGTCGGCCGTAGTCGCCCCTTCTGGAAAGCTTTTTTCCCTCGTTTGCAGCAATATTTTTCCAGCCAATTGGGAGAAATGGACCTGGAAACTTTCTACCGTGCGATCAACAAGGTTGAGCCTTCGCTGATCCGCGTTGAAGCTGATGAAGCGACCTACAACCTGCATATCATGCTGCGTTTTGAAATCGAGACTGCGCTAGCTGAAAACAAGTTGTCCGTGGCGGATCTACCTGAGGTATGGAACAGCAAGATGGAAGAGTATCTTGGCCTCACACCTCCTAACGACGCTGATGGCGTGCTCCAAGATGTGCATTGGTCCTCTGGCTATATCGGATACTTCGCCACGTACTCCTTGGGTAATCTGATGGCCTCTCAAATATGGACCAAGATGGAAGAAGACATCCCCGACCTTACGAACCAGATCGAGCGAGCTCAATTCGCCGAGATGCTGGCATGGCTTCGGGAGAACATCCACCAGCATGGGGCCAAATTCGAGCCACTGGAGCTGCTTCAGCGCGTCACTGGAAACACGTTGTCCGTTGAACCGTATCTACGGTACTTGACTGGCAAGTATGAGGAAATCTATAAACTGTCCTGACGACATTGGGAGAGGATATACATAGTTTGGGTATCCACGTTATCACATTCTGGGATTTAGTCTATCGGTCGCGAAGGAGTGTCTGCGAACACTAACGATGGTATCCAATGAACCAGCAGCCTGCGCAACGTTGCGACACTGAAGGCTTTGGAAGTTTACATCCCCATTTTCCAAACGATGCCTTATAGAGGATACGTAAGATCTTGTCGTAAAGAAACCCATCGAGCTTTTCGCTGGTGGACGAAAAGTTCGGTTATTTTCGCATTTCTCCTCATGGCTGTTGGATGTAACACTCCTACACCAACCGCACCAGAGCCGACAGACGAACCGCCTACCCCGTCACCTATAGCTGCAACACCTACAGCCACGCTTGATGTCACTGCGACGCCAGAACCACTCACAGCGGCTACACCCGCAATTGTCGTCGAATCTACCTATGTCCCCTACACAGCGACCGGCGTTCCTCCCGCGGTATCGCTACCGATGGAAAAACTGAGGATCTACCAACCTGGACCTGGCTCGCAAGTGGTCAGTCCTTTCAGGGTTGCAGGCTGGGGAGGGCCCAGCTATAAGGATCGTGTACGAATGAGATTGTACGGTGAGGATGGTAGAGTCCTTGCGGAGGGGACAACCTGGTTGCACGTTTTGGAGGGCGTTGCGCAAGCTGGCCGCTTCTATGGAGAGGTCCCATTTGAAATCCATGGTGTGGCTGAGGCTGGTCGCTTGGAGATCAGCATGTATGGCTATCGTTATGGGCAGCTGAGCCACTTGAGCACAGTCGATCTGACGCTACTTTCCGTGGGAAACCCACAGATCCATCATGCGCTGGATGGACCGGAGAAGCTGACCATCTTCTCGCTACGTGAGGAATCGATTGTCGAAGGTGGTCGGGTCAACGTGCAGGGTGCGGGATGGGTGAACTCAGATCTCCCACTGACCGTTCAGGTTTTCGATCGCTATGGCGAAGTTCTGGGTTCTGGACAGGTATATCTGGAGGCACCTACCGTCGGTCAGCTTGGCACCTTCCAGGTGGAAGTACCCTACGAGATCACCTTCTCGCAATGGGCAAGGGTGGCTGTGTCGGAGCACAGTGCCGACATTCCGGGGTTGATTCACTTTACGAGCGTTGAAGTCTGGCTTAAACCGTAGCCGGAACCATCTGTGTGATAGTATCGTCTGACAAATATGGGCGCATTAAACGTGACTACGAAAAGAAAAAACGACTTGATCATATTTGCGTCTCGTGCGTTGTTCGCGCTTTTCAGTGCTGGCATCGCCATATTGGTCAGCGTCGGAGTTTTTCTGCTAGGTTTACGGCTGGTTTATACCGAGCGTGTGCTTCCGGGGGTTCACAGTGCTGGTGTGGATCTGAGTGGGATGACGAATGCGGAGATCAGGACCACCTTAAGTCAAGCCGTGACGTATCCCCAAACCGGGTTGATCGCGCTGCACGATGGTGATCGGTTCTGGATTGCTTCTCCCGAAGAGGTTGGTGTATCGGTTGATTTCAACGAAATAGCGCGCCAAGCGTTATCGGTGGGCCGTACTGGGAACATCATTCAACGCTTGCAGGAACAGATCGACGCCTGGTTTCTTGGGCATCCAATCCCGACAGTTATCGTCTTCGACCATGTATACGGAGGTCTCTATTTCGAGAGATTAGCTCACCTGATCGATCTCCCGACCCGGGAGGCATATTTAAGTGTGAATGGGGTCGAGATCGAGGTGCATCCGGGTCAAATCGGGCGGCGGCTTGATATCGAAGCCAATCTAGACATCCTATCTGATCCAATCTCTCAACTTCACGATGCTGACCTGGAGTTGGTGATCGAAGAAACACCACCACGGGTGCTCGATGTTTCAGATCAAGCAGAGGTGGCTCGCGAGATTCTTCGAGAACCTCTCACGCTAACCGTTGAAGACGCAGGTCCATGGCAGATCGAGCCTTCAGACTTGGCTGGCATACTGCGGTTTGGCGTCCTCGAGAGCGAAGAGGGGGTAACTTATGAGGTCAAACTTGATACACAAGCGATAATCACTTTTCTCGAACCACTGCTTCCGGAGTTGGAACGTGATCCAGAGAATGCACGTGTCTACTTCGACGATGATACCCGCGAGCTGGTGCTCATCGAAGAAGCAGTGATCGGTCGCTCACTCGACATCCCCGAATCAATCAAGGCGATCAATACTGGTCTCGTTGATGGAGCGCATGAGATCCCCTTGGCCTTAGAGATCACTGAACCGGTGGTGGGCAATGATGCTACTGCGGCTGAATTAGGCATCAGCGAACCTGTGAGTGTGGTTTCGACCTACTTCTCAGGCTCGAGCCCGGAGCGGATCCAGAATATTAAGACCGCCTCGAGCGCATTTCATGGTCTTTTAGTCGCTCCGGGAGAAGAGCTCTCGATGGCAGAGGTGCTCGGTGATATCAGTCTCGATAATGGATATGCCGAGGCGCTGATCATCTATGGTGATCGCACGATCAAAGGAGTGGGCGGTGGGGTATGCCAAGTGAGTACGACCCTGTTCCGCGCTGCTTTCTTTGGTGGTTATCCCATCCTCGAGCGACATCCGCATGCTTATCGAGTGGGATACTATGAGATCGGACCTACTTCACCGGGTCCGGGTTTAGACGCTACCGTGTTCGTCCCAGTAGTGGACATGAGGTTCATTAACGATAGTCCCTATTGGCTGCTCCTAGAAACCTATATTTACGGTAACCAACTCCTGTGGAAGTTTTATTCCACATCGGATGGTCGCAACATCGAGTGGCGTCGGGACATCCTAAGCGAGACCGAGGCGCCAGAACCACTCTATCGCGAAAATCCAGAGTTGCCGAAAGGGGAGATCAAACAGGTCGATTGGGAAGCCGATGGTATGGACGTGGTCGTGTACCGAATCGTCAGCCGCGACGGTGAAGTCCTCTATCAAGACAAGGTCGAAACCCATTACCTACCGTGGAGGGCGATCTTTGAGTACGGTCCCGGCACCGAATTACCTGATGATGCCAAGACAGAGTAAAAGAGGCCAACCCCGATCCGTATCCTGCTTTCGATCCTTCGGGCTCGCATGGTAGAATTCATGGCTCAAGGAGAAAACCATGATCAGTGAAGACCTACTCGAAATCCTACGCTGCCCGGCTTGTGTACGCGAGAAGGATGGGTTGCTGACGCTGGTCAAGGACACCTGGTTGGTTTGCCAGGAGCCGGATTGCGGCCGCAAGTATCCCATTCAGGATGATATCCCGGTGATGCTTATCGACGAGGGGGACAAATGGGTCGATGTGGATGTTGATGACTTGCCGGTCCCCCCACCGGGAGCTTGACCTATTGATTTCTGAGATTCAATCCATACTTAATTCGTTAACCTCTGGGGATGACGAGCGTGCAGAGGCGGTCGTACCCCAAATAGCCTCTCTGGGCGAAACGGCCATTGATTCGTTACTTACCTTGCTTGAGTCCCCCTCATCGGATCATCGCTGGTGGGCTACACGGGCTTTAGCGGTCATCGATCATTCGAAGGCGCAGGATGGGCTTCAGCGCGCGCTCGGAGATGAAGACCCCAATGTACGGCAGTGTGCCGCTCTCAGCCTGCGCTTGAGCCCAACACCTTCGGCCATCCCCACCCTCGTGAACGCGCTCCAAGATATGGATCGCCTGGTGGCTCGTTTTGCCGCTGACGCACTGGCGGCCATCGGACCTGCGGCGATCCAGGCCCTTTCCCTTAGCATGGGATCGCCTGATCCTGCCGTGCGTGTGGAGGCGGTGAGGGCTTTAGCGGCGATCGAGGATCCCCACGCTCTCCACGCACTGTTTGACGCATTGGACGACCCATCACCTTTGGTGTGTCACTGGGCAGAACAGGGGTTAGAGCGATTGGGGGTTGGAATGGTGTTTTTTGAGGTTTAATGTCAACCCCAAAACACCCACACCAACCAAACAGCGATCATACCCATCCCAAGTAATAACTTAATCCCCAAGGATGCACCGCATCCTAAACCCATTCCAAACATAGCTTGCGCCGCTTTATTCGCATCTTGGAGGCGGACGTATTCTGACAAGAAGGTACCCAGTAAGAGGCCGATGACACCCCCAACGGGACCAGAAACGAAGAACGCCACAAGACCTAACGCAAAACCACTGAAGATGGCTCGGATCGACGCGCCTCCTATCTTGGCCCCAGTGCCGCTTACCCATACCTCTGCGAATAATCCCGCTAGACCGATGAGCGTGATCAGCGCGAAGAGCCATATCCCATACTCACCCCAACCTGCGACCAATCCATATCCTAGAGCAGCGCCCCAGATTAGGACGATATCCGGCAAGCCAGGGATGATGGCCCCTACTAGACCGAGGAGCATGACAAGACCAACGATGAAGGCGACAACGATTTCAGACATCGATCACATCCAGTTTGATGATCTCCACGCCCCCCATCCTTGATCGTAAAACCTCCGGCACGATTACACTTCCGTCCGCTTGTTGGTAGTTCTCAAGAATAGCGATCATAGTTCGTGGAAGAGCTAACCCGGATCCGTTCAAGGTGTGGACGTGCTCAGGCTTGGCGCCTGGTTTCGGACGATAGCGAATTTCAGCCCTTCGAGCTTGAAATGCTTCACAGTTGGAACATGAACTGACTTCTAACCACTCACCACTACCCGGAGCCCACATCTCGATATCGTACTTCTTGGCTGCTATGAAGCCCAAATCCCCGGTTACCATCTGAGATACGCGATGGGGGATCTCCAACGCTCGACATATATCTTCAGCATCATCCAATAAACTCTCGAGCTCCTCATACGATGACTCTGGCGTGGTGAACTTGTACATCTCAACTTTATCGAATTGGTGGACACGCTTGATCCCCCTAACATCGCGACCAGCGGAGAATTTTTCCCGTCTGAAACATGGGGTATGGGCCACATATTTCTTGGGTAACTCGCTTGCTTCGAGGATCTCGTCCCGATGCAGGTTGGTTATGGGGATCTCCCCTGTGCCAATAAGCCAGAGGTCGTCTTCCACATCGTGATAGATGTTGTCGATGAATTTGGGCAACTGACCCGCCCCCCACATGCACTCCTCTCTAACGACGAAAGGCGGGTAGACCTCGTTGTATCCATGTTTCTCGATGTGGAAATCGAGCATCCACTGAATTAATGCCCGCTGAAGGCGTGAGCCCAACCCAAACATCACGAAGAATCGGCTTCCGGACAACTTGGCGCCGCGCTCGAAGTCAAGGATCCCGAGGCGCGGACCCAACTCCCAGTGTGGTAGAGGTTCGAAACCGAAATCCTCTGCCGTCTTGGGATCACCCTCCTGCCGGATGACCACGTTTTCACTTTCGTCAGCGCCGATCGGGACGCTCTCGTGGGGAAGATTTGGCACCTGGTAAAGAGCTTGTTGAAGTCGGTGTTCAACATCCCGCAAGCGCTCTTCCAAATCCGCGATCCGCACACCAACTCCCCGCATCTCGTCGATGAGAGGCTGACGCTGATCCTGGTCGTCCATCTGACCGATCTCTTTTGACGCGACCCGACGCTGATGACGCAGGGACTCTAATTCACCTAAAATCTCTCTCCAGTCCGAATCCAGTTGGAGGATATCGTCGATGGGCGCCTCTGTGTGCAGCTTGCGTAGGGCTTCCTTCACTTCATCAGGATGCTCTCGAATGTACCGCAAATCAATCATGGTACGCCTCCGAGGATAAAATACTCGCCCCCTCACCGGCAGGACGAGGGGGCGCTCGTGGTGCCACCTGCTTTCACCGCTCCCATTTGGAGCGATCTCTTGGCGCTGTAACGGGCGAACCCGGCCACCCTTACGGCGGTTTTCCGCCCCTCCGGGGGCGACGGGCCACGTGGGCCGACGGAGAGGATTCTCCTAGCTTTCCCATCGCCTCACACCAACCGGCGACTCTCTGTCAGGGGTTTTCTAGAATACTACGCTCCGTGTACGTCTTTTACGGCATCTTTGCAATGCCGTTCGATTGTGGTCCTGATTATAAGGGCTCAATGGGCTAAGTCAAGTCTATTGTTTGTGCCCTCTGTGATCAATGAGTTTTGATGTTTTTGCGATTTATTTGGTGGGAGTATCCGTTCCTCATGATGAGAGTGTAATCGCAAGAGGCTTTAATTTGGTAAAGCTCACTTAAAGTTCCTCCAGGCTGGAGATCCGGCCCATGTCTTATTGAATGAGCTCAAGGATGCGGCTCTTTACCGGAAGCAGCAGAAGGATGATGACCAGCAGATTGAACGCCGCCCCGACCTTCGCCCCGGGAGGAACGGTGTTCCACCAGGGGAGGATCACAACCAATGAGAGGATCGCCCCAATTACGGTAAGTGAAGGCCACCAATCCTGTCCAGAGATGAGTCCCACCCCTGCACCGACAAGGCTGATCAATGTTATAAGCCACAAGAGACCAAAGGCGCGACCAAGGGGGTCACGAAGCGTGACCGTTGAGGAGAGAATCCATGGCCGTTCCACGAAACCAGCAAGGTTTGAGGTCCATGAACTGATGAAACCTGAGATGTGAGCGATCCCGTGTAGGATCAGAGGGGCAGCGAGTAGCCACCGTGCCATCTTTCTATCCTTTCATTTAAATCTCTGTTTGGTGACCCAGAAGTCTCAACACGGCAGAGCGGAGAGGGTCTTTTGGTAGATCCGGCCATTCAGCGCCGTAAGTCAACATCAGCCCATTGAAAAATCCGAAATAAAGCATGATCAGGAGGGGAGGGTCGATATCCGCAACGACACGATCTGCACGCGCTTGTTCGAACAGCGGGATGAGGTTACCGTGGTAACGAGCACCAATCTCCGCCATGTTGAAGCCCAACTCTTCGAGCAATGTGGCGCCACTATGGGACATGAGAAAGCCGAGGATCGTAATGAACTCCATTTGCGCATCGTACAAGTTTAGCGTTCGCTCGATGAGTGATGTTAGCTTCTCCGAGGTTGATCCCGGGTGTTTGGCAGCTTCTGCTGTCATTTGTTCTAGAGCGGTAAAGCCCTCGGTGAGTATGGTCTTGAGCAAATCTTCTTTGCTCGCGAAATACCAGTAGATGTTACCCTGGCTCATGTCTGCTACGTGCGCAATATCGGATATCTTGCACGCGAAATAGCCGCGGGAGGCAAATAATTGGCTCGCGGCGGCGAGGATTTTGGCGCGACTCTCGGCTCGCATGCGTTGGCTGACCTCTTTGCTACGGGGCATATGGCCACCTTTCTTTTATTGACTGAGCAATCATTCAATAGATATTTTATCATTGACTGAATATTAAGTCAATGTATAACTCATGGGTTTTGATTGAGGGGATCGTGCTGGATCAAAGACCCCGCAAGGTTGATGGGGCGTACGTTCGAAGATGCAGGGTGATCTTCCCTGCCCCAACGCATTCAAGAAAGAGGGATTCTGCTGGGGGGATTGTAGAGGCGCACAACCGTGTACTCATAGTTACATAATGGATATAGGGGCGGTTCACGAACCGCCCCTACAAGATCTGGGGAATAATTTATGGGCAATTCATGAATTGCCCTTACTCACATCCAGCACCTCTGCCCAGGGCCAACGCAGCAACGCCCGTGACAGCAGCTCTGGCCTTATTACGACGTACATTTCCGGGAAGCGCTGGTCATCGACGATACGCATCCCCTCCAATAGACCTTCTTCACGCGAGAACTCGAGCGGCCCGAGCTCATCGATGATAACGATGTCGCAAGGAGGGAGGTCGCGCAGTATGAAATTGGCCCAGGTCAGGGTTTGTGGGTAGAGTTGCCAGCGCTTGGTCATCAGCCCCTTTGATTCCGGGGTACGAAGGTTGGCCAGTCTTCTACCTTCCCCCGATTGAAGATCAAGGAGATCGATCCCGACCTTTCGTCCTTGGGTAAGAACGGGTCGAGATAACACGCCTCCGACTTCCAGCCCCTCTGCGCGGGCTTGATCGATATGTCGAGCGCACCAGGCGCTCTTCCCTGAACCGCTCGGACCTGTGATAAGGGTAAGTTTGGTAGCCATGCAAGCTAATTCTAAACTGAAAGGCTTGGCTTGGCGAAGAAGCCTGGATATCACGCAAGCACCCCGCGGGCATGAAGATCATGGGATACCTCGCACATTTATACGAGGGATTCATTTTGGAATCCGCAAGCTTTACTTGCGGCTCCTTCGACAGGCTCAGGGATCTGCGGAAGCAGATCTTCAGGATTCCAAATGTATCGTATTCCCTATGAAAGGAGGTTATTATTGCCTGAGATTTCAAGCTCCCCGCGTGCTTCGCGCTCGCGGGGAGCTTAAATAAAAAGACCCAACGCGAGCCGCGTCGGGTCCTTACTTGACATTTCACTTCGCTCAGATATCTAAATTCGCCATCTGTTCATAGAACTTCCAGCGGGTGATCACATCCTGTCGGATGGCTTCGAGGAGCATGTTCGCCCGCTCAGGGTTCGCTTGACGTAAGGAGCGGAAGCGATTCTGTTTGTACATGAACTCTTCGATATTCTCCGTGGGAGCCTTCGAGTCTAGTTGCAGCGGGTTCTTCCCTTGTTCAGCCAAGGTTGGATCGAAACGGAACAGGGGCCAGAAACCCGTCGCAACGGCGTCCTTGTGTAGATCTGTGGCGGTGGTCATATCGATGCCATGTGCGATGCAATGGCTGTAAGCGATGATCAACGAAGGACCCCGATAAGCCTCGGCCTCACGAAAGGCTTTCACCAGTTGGGTCATGTTTTCACCGTAGGCCACCTGTGCCACATAGATATTCCCATAGGTCATCGCGATCGCGCCCAGATCTTTTTTGGGCATGTCCTTGCCAGCAGCAGCGAATTTGGCCACCGCTGCGCGAGGCGTGGCTTTCGAGGCTTGACCACCGGTGTTGGAATAAACACCTGTGTCCAGTAAGAGGACATTCACATCGCGACCGGAGGCGAGCACGTGATCCAGCCCTCCGTAGCCGATGTCGTAGCCCCAACCATCACCACCGATGACCCACACGGATTTGGGTACCAAGAAGTCAATCACACCAAGCAGGCGCTGTGCGGGCGGATCGTCGAGCTTCTCCAAGTAGGGTCGTAGCTCCTCGATTCGCGCGCGCTGTTCCTCGATGGCCTCTTGTGTGCTTAAATCCGCTGTTTTCAAGGCATCAATTAGCGTCGATTTACCATCAGATGCTACCTGTTCGAGCAGCTCTTTGGCGTAAGCGCTCAGCTTATCCACGGTCAGCCGCATCCCCATGCCGAATTCCGCGTTGTCCTCAAAGAGCGAGTTCGACCATGTTGGCCCTCGTCCATCGAAGCGCGGCGCGTAGGGCGTTGTTGGTAAGTTGCCGCCAAAGATGGATGAACAACCAGTGGCGTTGGCGATGATCATGCGGTCGCCGAAGAGCTGTGTGAGCAATTTAACATAAGGCGTCTCACCGCAGCCAGCGCATGCACCTGAGAACTCGAACATCGTGGGCAGGAATTGAGATCCCTTGGTCGTGAAGCGGTTGAAAAGGGTTGGATCAGGATCAGGGATGGAGAGGAAATACTCCCACTTGGCAGCTTCCTGATCGCGAATGGGGGCTTGAAGCGCCATATTGATCGCCTTACGCTCGGTTTTCACCCCTTCCTCATCCTTGACAAACGCGGGGCAGATATGGACGCAGTTTCCACACCCCGTGCAATCCTCAGGCGCTACCTGGAGGGTATACATCATCCCTTCCACCCCACGCCCCTTTGCTGGAACAGCTTCCCAGCCATCGGGAGCATCCCCATTAGCCAAGGAGGCATCATAGATTTTGGGACGGATGGTTCCGTGGGGGCAAACGAAGGAGCACTGATTACATTGGATGCAAGCCTCCGGCTCCCATACAGGGATCTCAAGTGCGACGTTTCGTTTTTCAAAGCGGGTTGTGCCTGTTGGATACGTTCCATCGTTCGGCAGCAGCGATACCGGTATACGCTCTCCCCGCTGAGCGATCATTTCCCCGGTGACCTCCTTGACGAACTCGGGTGCGTCTTCTGGCACAGGAGGAAGGATGTGGAACTCACTGGTCGCTTTTTTGGGAACCGGAACCTGGTGGATGCGTTCACGCGCAAGTTGGGCGGCCTTCACGTTCATGTCCACCACGGCCTTACCCTTGTCGCCATAGGTGTCCTCGACCGCAAATTCCATCATCTCCATCGCCTGTTCCTCTGGTATGACGTCGGAGATGGCGAAAAACGCGGTCTGCATGATGACATTGATGCGGGCACCCAATCCCAGAGATTTCGCCAGGGAGTAAGCGTCGATGACGTAGAACTTGGCTTCTTTATCGATCAACGCCTGTTGCACTTCGAAAGGCAGGTGATCCCAGACCTCATCCGGTGGGTACGAGCTGTTAAGCAGGAAGGTACCACCCTGTTTAAGATGAGTGAGGATGTCGATGCGCTCCAGGAAGGGAAATGAGTGCACAGCCAGGAACTCGGCGTGATCGATCAGATAGGTGCTCCGGATCGGCTGTGGGCTGAAACGCAGATGTGAGATGGTCAGCGACCCTGACTTTTTCGAGTCGTATACGAAATAGCCTTGGGCGCTGTAATCGGTGGCTTTTCCGATGATCTTGATCGAGTTTTTATTCGCACCGACTGTGCCGTCACCACCCAATCCATAAAACATCGCGTGGTGTTCACCTTTGGGCGACGATGAGAACGCGTCATCCCATGGCAAATTGGTGTTTGTGAGGTCGTCAAAGATGCCGACCGTGAAGTGGTTCTTCGGTTGATCAGCAGCCAGGTTATCGATGACGGATTTGGCCATCCCAGGGTTGAACTCTCGGGAGCCTAGACCGTAGCGACCGCCGACCACCAGTGGCATCGCGCTCCGATCAATGCGTCCATCTGCCACGGCTTCGACGATGGCGTTTTGCACATCGAGGTAAAGAGGTTCACCCGCCGAGCCTGGTTCTTTGGTGCGATCAAGGACTGCAATGGACTTCACAGTTTTCGGCAAAGCCTCTACCAATGCAGCACCATCGAAGGGTCGGTAGAGACGAACTTTAACCAGTCCGACTTTCTCTCCACCCCCGTTCAAGTACTCGACGACTTCGTGCATCGTCTCAGCGCCCGAGCCCATCATCACCACCACCCGTTCCGCGTCCGACGCGCCAATATAGTCAAAGAGATGGTAGTTCCGACCGGTGATCTCGGCGAAGCGGTCCATCGCTCGTTGTACGATCCCCGGCGCGTTCAGGTAATAAGGGTTGACCGTCTCGCGGGCAGCGAAAAACACATCCGGGTTCTGAGCCGTGCCCCGGATCGAGGGACGATCGGGCGAAAGCGCTCGCATACGGTGAGCGGTCACGAGCTCGTCATCGATCATCGCCCGCATGTCGTCATATGTCAGCTCTTCGATCTTCTGGATTTCATGCGAGGTGCGGAAACCATCGAAGAAGTGCAGGAACGGCACACGCGCCTCCAGTGAGGCTGCCTGGGCAATCAATGCAAAATCCATGACCTCCTGGACGTTGTTGGATGATATCAACGCCCAACCTGTCGAGCGTGCGGCCATTACATCGCTGTGATCGCCAAATATGGATAATGCCTGAGCTGCAACGGAGCGCGCGGCAATGTGGAACACCGCCGGTGTCAACTCTCCGGCGATCTTGAACATATTGGGAAGCATCAGCAGCAGACCTTGAGAAGCGGTGAAGGTGGTGGTGAGCGCGCCGGTAGTCAAAGCACCGTGAACTGCTCCGGCTGCACCGCCTTCAGACTGCATCTCGACGACGACCGGGATCGTCCCCCAGATATTCGGTTCACCGTCCGCAGCTTTCTCGTCTGCGATCTCACCCATCGGAGATGAGGGCGTGATGGGGTAGATGGCAATTACCTCATTGGTCGCGTATCCCACATGGGCCGCCGCTGCGTTACCGTCATAGGGCTTCAATTCTCGCTTGACTTTCTTGTTGCTCATGTTTTGCTCCTTTCACCTTACCAACACACACTCGAACTCACATTTCGAGCGGTGATTAATTTTCATGGCCGTCAGCATTAAAGTCTAGGTTCCTCCTTCAAATAGGAACAGTGTAAAAGGGCATTGTAAAGCAGGGGACACCTATCACTATTCCCATGAGAAGCATTTTTGATATCCTTAAGCGACCGTGTTGGATTCCCAAGGGAGGCAGGATGGCTGGATTAGAAACGATCTATATGGGCATTCCCCTTCAGACACCTCTTATTGTCGCGGCAAGTTCGATATCAAGCAAGATTGACCGGATAAAAACCACAGAACAAGCCGGGGCAGGAGCACTCGTCATCCGTTCGCTCTTTGAAGAACAAATCATGCTCGATGCGTTGCGGATGGAGGATGAACTCGCTGTGGGTGCCGAGAGTTTCTCGGAAGCGCTCACATATTTTCCCCAAATACAACATGGCGAAGCCGATGAACATCTGATGTGGATTGAGAAGACCAGGGCGGAAGTCGGTATGCCTCTGATCGCCAGCCTAAACGCGACCTCCCCGGGTGTATGGACGAAATATGCCAAGCAGTTGGAATCGACCGGGGTCGATGGGCTGGAGATTAACGTTTACGCCGTGGCCAGCGACCCAATACAAAAAGGTGCGGATCTTGAAAGTGCTCTCTATCAGATCGTAGAGGCGGTCAAAGGAGAGGTCCAAATTCCTGTGGCGGTCAAACTCAGCCCCTATTACACCTCCACCGCGAATGTCGCAGCCGAGTTGGACAGACGTGGAATTGAAGCCTTAGTGCTCTTCAATCGGTTCTTGCAGCCGGATATCGATCCTGAAACTGAGACGCTGAAAAACGAAATGGTCCTCAGCACGCCGGAAGAGATGAAGCTTCCCCTTCGCTGGATCGCCCTGCTGTATGGACGGATAAGCAGCGATCTGGCGTTGAGCACGGGTGTCCACTCAGGTTTGGGCGCGGCCAAAGCGCTCCTCGCTGGAGCGACCGTCGTTCAAACAGCTTCCGCATTGCTAAAGAATGGGATTCCTTACCTCTCCACCATGCTGCGCGAACTTGAGGGCTGGATGGATGAACGTGGCTATGATAACTTGGAGAGCTTCCGCGGCAAAATGAGTCAAAAGGAAGTCGATGACCCGTTTATATTCGAGCGGGCTCAATATATCAAACTGCTGATGGACCAAAAGTGATCGCTGGGATCATAGCGGAAGTTGCATCCCACAGTAATTTACCTGCAGACAGGCAGAGGGAGCGGGCGGCCCCTGCTCCCTCATTCCCCTGCTAGTCCTAAAGCACACCGGCTTCATCAGCCGATCAAATTCCCTACAACGTTGCAGGAATGATCAAATTTAGAATAAGACCCAAAACGAACAAGCCGCCGGCCAGCTTGTTGTGGTGGAATGCTGCAGAGACGTACCATAGAGGCCAAACGGGATAATCCGGCGGTGGTTCGGATGGTCGCGGGTCGCGATAGATCTTGATCACCTGCCACAGGCGCGGTAATGAGAATACAACGAGGAGTACCCATAAACCGAGTGTTCCGGTGAGGGCGAGGGCTAAAATCACGAGATAATAGCCCACCATCATCCCCATATTCAGCCACAAGGAGGCCTGTACACCGAGAATCACCGGTATTGTGCGGATGCCTTTTTCGCGGTCTGCTTCGATTTTGTCGATATGTTTTCCGATAAGCACCGTCGTGACCACCAGGGCGTAAGGTAAACAGGCTAGCCACACACCGAGAGGGGGAAGAGCGCCCGCGGTCACATAGTATGTGCCACCGATCATCAATGGGCCCCAGACCAAGAACACTCCTGGTTCTCCTAGGCCATGGTGTTTAAGTTTGATAGGTGGTGCCACGTAGAATACACTGATGAACAAGCCCAACAACGCGAAGATGATCACAGGCCATCCCACGGTCAATACAAAATAAAGCAATATGACGGCATCAAGGAGATTGACAACGAGAATAGCAGCCTGCAGACCTCGCTTGGAGATCATCCCGCTCAGTACGGGGTGGGGTGCGTATTGTGCACGAGCATACTCATCCGTATCGACACCGCTTTCAAGATCGAAGTAATCGTTGATCATATTATTTGACGCGTGCGCGATCACAAGGCCGATCACAGCTAAAGCGAAATTCAACCAGTTCACTTGCGTCGCGATCGCTACTGCCAGCAGGCCACCGATTAACCCTGAGGTGGCTGTCATCGTGAATACTGCGGCCCGGGTGATAATCAACCAGCGGCTAACAGGATCCATCTCTTTATCGGGCGAAAGGTTGGCGGTCTCTATGACCTCCCGCCAATTTGCCAACAAGGACATTCATTTGCCTCCTACAAGAATTTCTCGCAGGAGTGTAACCGCTTGATGGCTGAGTGTAAAGGAGGTATGGAGGTGGGGATTGGGGATCAGGGAGAAGGGATTAGGTGAGTGTCAGGCGAGCTCACAGCGATTCCGGCCAGTTGTCCATATAATGTACAAGCTCATCTGCCGCCGGTTTGGCACTTTCAGGTCATATGACTGAAACCACTAATTAAAAATTTTACCGTCGCTGGCTCACGCCGCTAAGCGGCCAGGTGCAGCGGGAGTTAAGCCGATGAATGCAGTCTTACTTCATGATTGCCAGTGCCGAGAGGCGTTGCTTAAGCTGAGTCTCACACAGCTTGAGCAATCCCTCATTGGTTCTAAAGCTGGCTTATAACGCGACTGACTTTGCTGCGGAACAGATCAGCCTTCGCGGGGTTGGGTTGGGAACTGTTTTTTGGTCTATCTTCCAAGCGATCTACAGGGACAAAAATACCCACGTTAAGAAAATCAAAATGAAGCCCCATACATAGGATAGCTTTGGTAGCTGTTCCTGTTTCATTTTGCGTAAAAGCATGTTGGCAAACATCATGGAAAGAGGCAACCCTATCAAAGCCATCCCAATACCTGCCAGGACATCACTTACATAATGAGCACCGAGT
>CP070708.1:1113625-1119701 GCA_020350285.1 Anaerolineaceae bacterium | reverse complement strand
AAATGCAGCGCAACCCGCAGTTGCACATGCTCCCCGTTGCCTTTGTGGATGACAATCCTGAGAAATTAAAGATGGAGATCCATGGTGTGCGGGTCGCGGGGACACTCCGTCAATTGGCTTCCATTGTTGATCAGAATCACGCGCATGAAGTGGTGATCGCCATCCCTACCGCACCGGGTGAAGTCGTACGACTCGTGACGGAGATCTGTCGCGCCAAGAGGATCCCTTTCCGCACCATGCCGGGTATCTATGAATTGATCGGGGGCAAGGTCGGCGTTAGTCGATTGCGAGAGGTTAACATCAGTGACCTGCTTCGACGAGAACCGGCCGAGATCGATAATGAGGGCTTGGATAGAACGCTGGTTGGAAAGCGGGTATTGGTCACCGGAGCAGGAGGATCGATCGGTCTGGAAATATGTCGCCAGTTAGCCCAATGGCGACCATCTCAACTTGTCCTCCTTGGACATGGTGAAAACAGCATCTTCGATGCCCTTTTAGAGCTGAGTGAAGATCATCCCAATCTCCCTCTCGTGCCTGTCATCGCAGACATCCGCGATATCGATCGAATTCGTGACGTATTCAATGATATTCGCCCTGATGTCGTATTTCATGCTGCCGCGCATAAACATGTCTCACTGATGGAGGTCAATGTCGAGGAAGCGGTTACCAACAATGTCCTGGGCACAAAGAGTGTCGTAGACTCGGCGTTAGCATGTGAGACCGAGCGTTTGGTTCTTATCTCCACAGACAAAGCAGTAGAACCAAAGAGTGTGATGGGAGCTACCAAGCGTGTAGCGGAAATGATCGTTCAGGATGCCGCTAACCGGAGCGGACGTGCATTCGTTACGGTGCGTTTTGGTAACGTTCTAGGTAGCCGAGGTAGCATTGTTCCTATCTTCCAGCGTCAGATCGCGCATGGAGGTCCGGTGACGGTCACACACCCTGAGATGGAGCGATACTTCATGACCATCCCCGAGGCTGTCCATTTGGTCTTACAGGCCTCGAGCATGGGACATGGTGGGGAGATGTTTGTGCTGCGAATGGGAGACCAGGTACGCATCTTAGATCTTGTTGAGGACCTTATCCGTCTTTCAGGGCTTGAACCGGGTAAGGATATTCAAATCAAGTTTACTGGGATCCGCCCTGGCGAGAAACTGCAGGAAAGTCTTTGGGATGAGGGTTTGGAATACGAGGCCACAGAGCACCCAGACATCGTTCAGGTTGAGAATGGAGGGTTGCTCGATGGAGTTTCTCTAGTAGCCACGATCGAAGAGTTGGTTCGCTTAGCAAAAGAGGGGGATTCTCCATCCATCGTGGGTTTGTTGAGCGAGCGTGTTCCGGGAAGTGTGCTCGGACAACAACCCCCACCAGGACCGACGGCTGTCCTTTAATCCACTCGTGTTTTTCTACAACGTACATCTGAACTACCCGCCTCGCTTGTAAAGCATACTCGTGAAGCCTCTTAGTCTCATGTCATCCTGAGCGCCGAAAGGCGCGAAGAATCCCTATGATGTAGCGTATTTTATCGCCTCATCATAGGGATCCTTCGCTACGCTCAGGATGACATGATTTTGAGTAGATGTCATACTGCGCGACGCGTTATTCTGAAACAACCGACTCTAACCCATAATAACTAGCAAAACAACGATTGACCCAGTAGTCTGGATCATCCTTGATATCAGCTAAGCCCCCGGTAAAACCAAGTCCTGTGATGGCGAGGTGCATAGCACCCGCCTCTCGAGCGACACGAATTTCGCGGTCCCTAGTATCCCAACGTTCAGCATAAGCACGTAGTGTGGGAACTTGAACAAAATTGTCACGCGATGAGAGAAGGGGACCAAGGACAAGTAGAACGGCTACCAGACAGCAGACGATAACCGAGATCCGGCTCTTATGTTTCGTGATCCACCCGGATCTCTTCTTCAATGCAAGACCGCCAACTAAACCCCAAAAAATAATCGTTGAGGTGAGGACGAACTGAGGGATCGTAAGAGTCCGATCCTCCGGGAAGGCAGACACACCATAAACAGAGGGGGCCATCGAGCTAGCAATGAGGAGGAAACCAATGGGTGGGGATAAAAGTAGAAATGAGTACAGGTGTTTTAGATCTAGGCGTGGAAGGATTTCTCCAGATTCGTCTCCTCTTAATGGGTGAGAGAAGGTTAGTAAAGCTGCAATGAAAAGAGCTAATAACGTTGGTATTGGGGAGAGTAAGATCGTCTTTCCGATAAATTTAAACGCGTAGACCAAGGACCATTTGATCACATTGAAGAAGCTTGGTGACTCAGGGGTGAGGGCTTGTCGGATCTCGTTTCCAGGGGCGATAAAGATCACTCCCATCGACAGAATTGATCCAACAAGTCCTGCGATAAGCAAGGCTTTAATGGGGCGTTTACAAGTGGCGGCAGGGATGGTAAGGAAGGTAATGAGAGCTACGATGAAGGCAGTTGTCTGCATCGTGGCGTACATCTCTGAGAAACCACCGGCTATGAATGTAAGTGCAGCGAGAGACACCATTGTGGCGGGTGCGTGGTGGACAGTCGCCCTACGGAGGTGGTAGATAAGTAAACCGATGATGATCGTGGCGAGTATTAGAGGGGCGATGTATGTCAGCATCCCTGTCTGCCAATAGAGAGATTGATGAACATTGGGGATATTCTCCAAAATTGTGAAGATTAGCAGGCTGGCGATCAAGATGGAAATCGAAATAGCAGTCGATCGAGATTCCCAAAGGCGGTTTTGATACACCGCCCATGAAGTCACGGCTAGCCAAAGAACTAGGGCTAAGGTGGGGAGGTAGGGTACCAATTGGATTCCGATCAATTCGATCAAGCTGACGCTGAAGGTGAACGCGTATCGTCCCGACCAAGTCATATACCACGTGGATTGTGCCTGAAAGAGCCCTTGAGACTGAACCGTTGCAGCTGTGCACCAATCGTCGGCGATGTACCTAGTATGAGAGCCGAGAGTGGCATGTGCAATGAGGGGTAGTAAAAGAGCTAGGATTGTTGCGAGGATTAGAAGATTGCTGAGGTTTGATCGATCTGCGGGTGAGTGGGATGAACCAGGTTCAGGACACATCAATTAGTTCCGTTAACAAGATCACCTAATAGGTTAAGCGTGGAGGTCGAACTTGATCCATCTTAGCACATGGAATGGCTAATTTCTTGTCGATCGGATGAGACGAAAAATTGCGTAAATGATCGTAATGACCGTAATTACGGTCGATATCCCGATGATCCACACATAGACGGGATCTGGCTGGTTCATAATCTGAATATCACCAACGAAAACCCTGTCAGGATCAGGCAGAGCTCGGGCGAAGTTATCCACACGCCAGATGCGAACATGCCGCATGATATCGTGGGCCATGATGATGAACAATGTTAGGCCAATAAACCGTTGGGTGATCGATTGAGCCTTCGTTGATAGCCAGCCTTGTGCACTGATGATGGAGATAAAGATCAAGATAAGTACGGACATGATCAGGAAGCGAGAGGGAACACGTTCTAGTCCGACAAGGGGAATCGGCAAACTGTGAATGGGTTGATAAAGATAACTGACAGATAGGGTCATCATGATCATCATCGGAAAGTAG
The DNA here is from genome assembly GCA_020350285.1 of Anaerolineaceae bacterium. Lineage (GTDB taxonomy): Bacteria > Chloroflexota > Anaerolineae > Anaerolineales > E44-bin32 > DUEZ01. The sequence goes on along the minus strand of CP070708.1, from coordinate 1,116,103 downwards.
AGAGGTTGGAACTTCGATAAACCTTTTTCCTCACCCTTGGAGGCGTAAAGAGGGTAAATCCCAAATAGCAGAATAAATACAAATCCTGCAAGACTTACGTAGTGATCCAGTTCCCACCAACCGACAAGTCGTCCACTGATAGCTTCAAAGGGGGAAATGTCCTTAACAAGAGCGGAAAGGATATCCGAAAGGTTGATATAGCCGGGGTAAAATTGATGTTTGTCTTCAGCGAGTACAAGTGCTGCTGGCAATAATCGATGGGCGGCGAGGAGTACGCTGGCGATCAGCGATTTCAGGATAGGGATGCGGTGTGGACGCAAGATAACAAGTAAGATGAGCAAGAGCATGACACACCATAAATAGAAATGAATCGAGCCCTGGAGCGTGATACCGAAAAGTATAAGGCCCATCACTAGCGGCCATTTGCGATCATAATCATGGTCAAGTAAACGGAAGAGCTGGAGCATGAAGTACGGCAGCAGGTAATAACCAAACCACATGGAATGGCCGACGCTTACATGCGAGACAATGTGCCCGTTGAAAGAGAACAAGAGAAAGAGAACACCAAAAGTGATAGGAGAAAGTTTGTAGCGTTTCTTAATCAGCCACAATCCTAAGAAACCAATACTGAAGAGCAGAAGCGCGTTGAGTAATACAAACTGGCCTGGTTCGAGAAACCAAAGGGAAAGTATCTGGGGGGATAGAATAGTCTCTGGGTTGGACAGAAAACGCTCTGGTGCGTTTGGGTTTGGATTGGTATGGAGGGGGATCGTGCTTTCTGTAATCGCCTGCTTAAGAATGGTGTAATACTGCCATTCCTTTGGCCAATCATGGATCTCGAATTGAATCCGCCCTGCATCAAGGAAATACACCCACATGACAAGTCCAATGAGCAGCAAAGCCAAGACCCAAAACCATTGAATGCTTCGTTGCCAGCGGGATAGAGAAGCGCTCGTAGGCTGGAAGATGGCGTCTATAGCTTCTTGCGATAGCCTAATGATGCGTTCTTCAGTGTCCTTTAACCAGTTTTTCATCTTGTATCTTTCTTAGCATTCATGATGTCGCACGGATCCCATATTGTTGAGCGTATTATAGGCTTGCTTCGTTAGTCTACCAACTGTGAGAAAGGATGAGAGATGATGAGGCTTAAGCATTTCTGGTTGTGGGATAATGAATCATAACCTACTCCGATACAGCTTATCTAATCTGTAGGGATGAGTGGACCAACATGTGAGATTATGTATCCGTAGAAGATGGTGAAGGAGTTACGGTATCTGTAAGGGTGGGTGTGTCTGAGGGCATAAGTGTGGGTGAGCGGGATGGTGTGGGCGTGAGAGTATCAGTCGGAGGAGGGGTTAAGGTGGGTGGGGGAGTAAAGCTCGCTGTGCGTGTGGGAGGCACAAATCCGGTTGAGGTCTCTGTAGGTGTCAAGGTTTCTGATGGGGTCGTTGTAAGGGTCGCCGAGGGCGTGATAAGAGCTGTAGTTGATGATGGTTGCGGGCTTGGAGTAGAGGTGCCAGTACTCGATGGTGCGCGACGTATGGCGATGATACCTGCGCAGTAGCAGGGGATCGTGGTCAAGATGATGGCGATAAAAATCAGGTAGATTCTACGCCCTGTGAACTGCATGGCAAATCTGTACATCGTGGCTGACGTTCGATCTTACCAGCCGTGCAGCTTACCTGCAAGCAACGTTTCAGTTCTTAAAACGGAAAAACGGATAGGTAATTAATTACGTTTTGGATATCTATTTGTATGCCTGAACTACGTGACTTATAATCGAATAGAGTTTATTCCATGATCGGGGGTGGCGTCCGTTGAGCGATCAAACACACATACCCACGTTAGAGGAACACTTGCTGCGACTAAGCCGGAGAGCGGAGGAGCTGCGCGGTCAGTTAGCGGCTCATCGAGCGACGCTAGCACGAGCGCAATTAGATATCCCTAATGGGGTGCTGGAGGGTTTGCGTCAACTCAGTGGAACCCTTCTTGTTCTACAGAAGACGGTCGATGAGCATGAGCAAGATCGTCGCAATCTCCGTGCACTGGCCGAGATAGGGCAGGTGGTTAATTCCTCGCTCGACACGAAAACTGTTCTCAATGAGGTGATGGACACCATCATTCGATTAACCGGAGCCGAACGTGCCTTTCTTATGTTACGCAATGAACTCGGGGAGATGGAGATCAACGTCGCACGTAACTGGGAGCGGATCTCGCTAGAGCCGGAGGAGATCGAAATCAGCCGGACCATCATCAAACGTGTCGTGTTGCAGGGTGAAGCGATTCTGACCACCAACGCTCAAACAGATCCCCGCTTTGGTCGGCAGGAGAGTATCGTTGCATACAATTTACGTTCGATTCTGTGTATTCCCTTGAAAGTGAAGGGGGAGTTGACGGGTGTGATTTACGCGGATAACAGAGTAAGAGAAGGGCTTTTCACCGAGCGTGAACGCTCGCTGCTTTCAGATTTTGCCAACC
>CP070708.1:1087758-1113525 GCA_020350285.1 Anaerolineaceae bacterium | reverse complement strand
ATAGTCGTAGGCTTTAACCTGCAGGTTGTTTCCGCGACCTTATGGGTGCGGACACATTGTATATCACATCCTCGATAGGATGTTTATCAATCACGGTCATCAAAGGGACATATTGCCATGCCCCCCTACCCCCATTAATGTCATTCCGTGGAGCCCAGCGACGAGGAATGACACTTGGGAGGCGTCATCAATGTAGTCGCACACTTTAGCCTGCGCATCTCAACGCATCCTAAAGTGTGCGACTACATTACTGATGAAAACCTGAACGTCGGGGGGTCCAAGGACCCTAATGGCTTTTTCCCATCGATTCTAGCTGGCCAATAATTTTGTCAGCAGACTCCTGCAGTGAAGCCAGTTTCTTCCGCTCCTTCTGCACAACCTCCTTAGGTGCTCGATCCGAGAAGGGGCCTGACAACAACTCACCAATCCTCTTGATCTGTTCGTTTAGCTCATCCAGTTCTTTTGTAAGTCGAGCCCTCTCAGCAGCCAGGTCTACCAATCCTGCTAATGGAAGGTAGGCTTCGATCGGTCCCACAACCAATGGAACCGATTCAGGTGGAGCTTCTGCAAGGGAGGGATGGATATGTACCTGCTCCGGATCGAGCTTCGCCAAAACAGCGATCGCCTTTTGTGAGGACTTGAGAAGATCCGTGAGCTCACCCCCAACAATAATGGCCGATATTTGGCGCGCGGGTTCCACGCTTCGCTCAGATCTAAGGTTACGGATCGCCCGAACCAAATCCATGATCACGGAGAAACGTTCAACGATCTGATCTTCATCTAAAACCTTAGTGAGCGGTTCTGGCCACTGCGCAACGATCAGCGCCTCCTCCCAGCCATCTTCCGGCGCATATCTCGAAGGTTGATCCTGGCATACACTCTTCAAAATACCCCAGAGTTCCTCTGTCACATATGGTGTGAAAGGATGGAGTAGACGAAGGCATGTGTCGAGAACGGAAGCCATCGTCCATGCGGTGAGCCAAGCGCGATCTCCCCCCTCCTCCAATTGTAATTTTGCGATCTCTAAATACCAATCAGCGTATTCCCCCCAGAAGAACTCATATATCTGGCGTCCTGCCTCAGAGTATTGGTGATTGGTAAACAACCGGTCGACATCACGAAGCAAACCATTCAGCCGAGCTTCAACCCAACGATCCACCATGGTGGGTTCAGGTGAATCCTTCGGTTCGATGGGTGCTTTATCCAACGCCATCAAAACGAGTCTCCCTGCGTTCCATAACTTGTTAGCGAAGTTACGATTGGCTGCCACCCGCTGCAAGCTGAGATTCATATCGTTACCCGGCGTTGATCCTGTTAGTAAGGTAAAACGCAAGGCATCGGTACCGAACTCATCCATGACTTCAAGTGGATCGATCACATTGCCTATCGTCTTACTCATTTTCCGACCTTGCTCGTCACGAACGAGTCCATGTAAGTAAATCGTGTTAAATGGCGGCTGATGGGTGAACTCTAATCCCATCATGACCATTCGAGCGACCCAGAAAAAGAGGATGTCATATCCAGTTTCCATCATGGTTGTGGGATAAAAATACCTGAGATCCTCCGTATCCTCTGGCCATCCAAGCGTTGAAAATGGCCACAGCCCGGAGGAAAACCATGTGTCAAGCACATCGGGGTCTTGCTCAATTCTGATCGACTCACAGTGAGCACATTGTGTAGGATCTTCTCTACTGACGGTGATCTCACCACAATCGGTGCAATACCAAGCTGGTATGCGATGTCCCCACCACAGCTGACGAGAAATACACCAGTCGCGAATATTCTCAAGCCAGTTGTAATAAACTTTTGTGAACCGCTCCGGCACAATGCGAATCTCCCCTTTGCGGACGGATTCGATCGCAGGCTTGGCCAACGGCTCCATTCGAACGAACCATTGTGTGGATACCATGGGTTCCACGATTTCTCCCCCTCGCTGTGTGCGGGGAACCTGCATCGTGTAGGGTTCGGTCTTGATCGTCAAACCTTCAGACTCCATGTCACTCCATAGACGTTCCCTACATTGGTAACGATCCAAACCCTCGTAGGGTCCAGCATTGGCATTCATGGTGGCATCGGGGTTAAGCACGTTGACAATAGGTAGATCATGGCGCTGACCGATTTCGTAGTCATTCGGATCATGCCCAGGTGTGATCTTTAAGGCCCCGGTGCCGAACTCCAAATCAACATAGGAATCCTCAATCACAGGTATCGGACGATTCAACATCGGGACCAGACAGGATTTACCGATCAGATGACTGTAACGGTCATCTTCAGGATGAATGGCGACGGCCGTATCACCGAGTATCGTTTCCGGTCGGGTGGTCGCGACTGGGATTGACTCCTCAGAATCAGCGATCGGATATCGGAAGTAGTACAGCGTACCCTCTTCTTCGAAGTATTCCACTTCCAGATCACTCACTGCAGTACGCAATCCTGGTGACCAATTGATCAGGTATGCACCACGGTAGATGAGCCCTTTCTCATAGAGCTGAACGAACGCCTCTCGGACCGCTCTGGATAACCCTTCGTCGAGGGTGAAACGTTCCCGCTCCCAATCGCAAGACGCCCCTAACCGCCTTAATTGCTGCGTGATGATCCCGCCATACTTACGTTTCCAAGCCCACGTTCGCTCGATGAATGCCTCACGTCCCAGCTGCTCACGAGTGATTCCCTCAGTCTCCTGTAGATCTCTCTCAACTTGAAGCTGGGTCGCGATCCCGGCATGATCCGTTCCTGGAACCCAAAGCGTTGGTATACCTTTCATACGGCTGTGCCGGATCATAAGATCTTCCATGGCAACAAACATGGCATGCCCGAGGTGCAACTCACCCGTGACATTTGGCGGTGGAATTGAGATTACATACGGCTTCTGGTTGGGATCGATTCTCGGTTTGAAATATCCCCCCGATTCCCACCAATCATAGAGGTGATCCTCTACAGATCTGAAGTCGTAGGTTTTGGAAAGTTCCTTTTTGTTCATCTCGTAAACTCCCACTCAAGAATCTTCGAATGCATATGATGACGGCTTATGCATCTTGAATTGCCTCGAAGGTTATGGCGATTTGAATTCCTTCTGAACTTAATTGCTGCAAGGATGGATCGAGGTCCTCAACCACCTCAATCTGTAACGCTCGTGTTGCGCTCATCAAATCAAGCTCGATGTCATTGAATTGATCACGAAGTGTATGATCATCCGTGGTGATTTGAAGCCGTTCGATTTCTGTAGCCAGGGGCAGATGACGCTTGCTTTTATACCGCCTCACAATCGAGAGCGTCTCTACCAAAGCCTCTCCAAATCGATCTGCAAGCTCATTACCCCATGTGGGATCCCCCTCTGGCCAAATAGATCGGTGTAGAGATTCCGATTCTTCATAGGAAGCGTACAGCTTCCCATAGATCTCTTCCGTCACATGGGGCAATATTGGCGCAAAGAGCTTTATGGTCGTCAGCAGAGCCTGATAAAGCGTATATATTGCGCCATCCCGAAGCACCCCACCCTGGCCATAAAGACGTCCCTTCACCAGTTCGAGGTAGTTATCCGCCAAATCATGCCAGAAGTAGGCCTCAGTAATCGCCTTGGCGGACGAGTAATCATATTCTTCGAAAGCCTTAGTGGCCAAGCGAATAGTATCTTGGGTCCGCGAAAGGAGCCAGCGATCAGTTGGAGTGAGAGATGATCGTTTCAATTGAGGGTCATAGTCACCCAGGAAGGGTTCGCTGAAACGCGCTACATTCCACAACTTCGTAGCGAGCTTCGATCCGGCCTGAATTTTCTCCTCACTGATGATGGTATCTTTTCCAAGCCCTGTGCTTGCGGCCCAGTAACGAACGGCATCCGCGGAATAACGATCGATCATCTCATCCGGCGTCGCAGGCCCGCCGCCGCGGCTCTTACTTATCTTTTGCCACCCATGTGGTGCCAACGCCCATCCGGAAATTGCTGCTGCCTTCCAGGGCACAACACCAAAATGATGGTGGGATTTAACGATCGTATAGAACGCCCATGTACGGATGATCTCATGGGCTTGGGGGCGGAGTGACATCGGATAGACCAAATTATGAAACTGGTCGTCTTCAAAGAATTTCCCTATGATTTGGGGGGTCATCGAAGACGTCGCCCAAGTATCCATAACGTCATTATCCGCATCGAACGAAATACTCCCACAAGTACAAGACCGGTCGGGAGATCGATCACGTGGATCGACTGGGAGTTGTCCATCATCCGCTAGAATGACCTCGCCACAGTCCGAGCAGTACCAAACAGGGAAAGGAACTCCGTGGAGTCGCTGCCGTGAGATACACCAATCCCACTGAAGATTGTCGACCCAATCTCTGTATCGTGCACGCATATGCTCAGGGTACCACTCGACTTGATCACCTGCTTCAAGGAGGTCGTTTCTATAATTGAGGATCTTGATAAACCATTGATCCGTCACAAGATACTCGACCGGTGTATCACATCGCTCGTGGACCCTGATGGATTGTTCGATGGGGTTCGTATCGAGGAGCATGCCCGCCGTTTCCAATCTTTCCAGGATCTGACTTCTCGCCTCGAGGATCGGAAGCCCCACAAAATCACCTGCCGCTTCGCTCATCCTTCCATCCGGTTCTATGGCGGAAACTAAAGGTAACTCATAGCGATACCACCATTCAATATCCACCTTGTCTCCAAACGTACAGCACATCACAATACCAGTGCCCACTTCTGGATCAACCGTATCATCGATCAAGATGGGAACCATCTGGTTATAAAGTGGAACGCGAGCCTTACGCCCTTCAAGATCACGCCGACCTTGAGGGTGAACGAAGACGGCCACACACGCGGGTAATAGTTCAGGTCTTGTTGTGGCGATGGGCAAACTTGTACCGTCATCTAATTCAAAGTCTATTGTGTAGAATTGACCCCGACGAGTGAGATCGCTTAAATCCGCCTGAGCGATCGCGGTACGACATTCGGTGCACCATAGCGTAGGTGCTTTCTGGCGGTAAGCTAATCCCTTCCGATACAGGTCAATGAACGACCATTGAGCGATTCTTCGGGAGAGATCATCAATCGTTCGATATGTGTAGCGCCAGTCAATAGAGAGGCCAATACGCTTCCAGAGCTGCTCGTATTTGATCTCTGCCTCTTCGCTGATCCTTCGACACTCATGCTGAAAGATTTTTCGGTCCATTTCATAGGATCGTATTCCCAACTGACGTTCAACTAATCGCTCAGTAGGTAAACCGTTGTCATCGAAACCCATGGGGTAGAAAACATTGAATCCCCGCATACGCCAGAAGCGCGCCAAGAAATCAGTTTGGCTGTAGGAAAATACATGACCTAAATGCAGATCACCAGAGACCGTCGGAGGAGGTGTATCGATAGAATAAATTGGAGAACCGTCCTCAGGATCGAACATATGGACTCCCGCTTCATGCCAGAACGCGTGAAGACGATCCTCAACGGATGTTGGGTTGTACCTCTTTGGAAATGCGTGCTTGATCTTATGATTCATCGCTTCATCCCTCAGAATCAAGAAAACCCCTCGCCCTTGAGGACGAAGGGTTTAGCCTCCGCGGTACCACCTCATTTCGCCGGGCATTGCGGCCTCGGCGCTCTCACTACCCCGACCAACATCAGGGTTTCGCTATAACGGGCTCACCCGCGCCGTTCTACTCCCCATTCTAACCTTGCTTGGGTTTCTTCAGCGGATCAACTGGGCGACATTCAGCGGTGGCGGTTGTGGGGGCTTTCAGCCATCGGCCTCTCCTTCTCTGCCAACGCTTATCCGCTTACTCCTCCCAGTTATTCTCGTATTTGAATGTTTGGCGCATTATAGCACAGAAAAAAACGGCTCGATAATAGCGACTTTGGGGGGTGTTGCCCGTGCCATGATGAACGCGAGTGAAGCATTGTTACCAAAAGGGCCCAGTTCTTGATTACTCGCTTTCTTCTCCCTCCGGATGACGGTCATCGGTGCGAAGTAATGGGGAGCGAATGGGGACCTCGATGGTAAATGTACTCCCCACTCCCAGCCGGCTTTCAACAGAAATCTGCCCACCATGTTGTTCTACAATCGATTTCACGATTGCCAATCCAAGACCTAGTCCGGTTTCACGATCCCCTTCTCTACCTCGAGTGCGATAGAACTTTTCAAATAGACGCGCTTGATCCGTCGGAGCGATACCCACCCCGGTATCCTTGATCATGATCAGCTGCATATCGTCCTTCTGCGTAACATGAATGGATACCTTCCCCTCCGCAGGTGTGTAACGGATCGCATTATCAAGTATGTTGGCCACCGCTTGACGCAAGAGTGTTCGATCGGCTTCAACAGGTTCCATACCATCGGTGATATCGACATCGATCGAGATTTGTTTGTTAACCGCTTGAGGTCGGTAAGAATCGATCACCTCTGCGATGAACACCTCAATATCAACATTTTCTAGATCCAACCCTAAGCCCGCCTCGATTCGACCAAGATCCAGGAGATTGTCTACGAGCGTTCCCATCTGGTCGACACTGGTCAGGATTTTACTCATGAAATCTTTCTGCTGATCATTCATTGTGCCGACCATGCTGAGCATCGTGGCATAACCTCGCATGAGCGTCAACGGCGCCCGCAGGTCATGGCTGACTGTCGATACGAACTCTGATTTCACAGAATCGAGTTTCTTGTAATGGGTGATATCTCTGAGAATACACAATCTACTGGATGATTCACCTTCCTCAGGATTGATATCTGCGACGGCTGCAAACATCACCCTACCCGGGTCGATTTCTATTTCAGCGGTTTGCACATCTTGACTCGGTGCCATCAAGAGATCCAATAACTCATCCGTCGAGAGACAATCCGTCGCTGGCATACCGATGGCTTCACTTACCTCCCCGCTGAATAGAAATGCGGATGCTGGATTTGCTAAAGAAATCCGTCTTTCTTGATCGATAACAATGACAGCGTCGGGTGTCCACTCAAGCACGGCTGTTAATTGTGTCCGTTCTCTCTCCGCACGATGGTACAAACGAGCGTTGCTGACTGCGATACCGAGTTGGCTAGCGATAATGGACAGAAGATTTATCTCGTCTGGAGCATATACACGTGGAACTTGATGGCCTAACCAAAGCGCCCCAACGAATTGCTCCTCATGAGAGATCGGTAAAGCAGCCAGAGATTCAATGGGCTCAGTCAGGAAATGAACATCGATGATCGTCCGCGCCCTGCTGGGATTCTCGAGAGTGAAGCGGCCACGCTGTTGGCACAAATCCATAACTTGAGAGTCAAGAGAAGACCAATTGCCCGGATCTTCTCCAACTTGGTACGCTTCCACTGGAACGTCATCATCATCTGCAATTGGTAACAAGGCCAACCGAACGACATCCGCATCCGTGATCTTCGCGACACCATCGAGGATCGGTGGTAAAACGTCGGACAATTCGAAACCGCTGGCAACTTGCTGGCTCACCGTCAGGAGCAGGGTCATCTCATCCAATCTGGATTTCAACCTTTGCCTCATCTGTTCAAATGACACAGCAAGCTGACCGATTTCATCCTCCCCTGAACCTGTCACCGCTTCAGCAAGATTTCCGCGGGCGATGGACCGTGCGACATTAGCCATCATGCGTAAGGGTTCAGTTAATCGTCGACTGAGAGCATAAACCATACCAATAACCAATATGCCAACAACAACGAGCACAAAGGTTAAACGAGCCGCTATTTGGAGAGCTTGACGTTGAACCTCTCGCATGGGTGTCGAGACAACAACATGCCACGGGTAGCCTTCGACTGGAAGCGTGTAAACCAGATGACGTGTTCCATCTTGAGCGGTCTCTACTTGGACTTGTTCTTCTGCAACCAAATCGAGATCAACCGATTGCACCTCCTGCTCACCACTTGGATGTAAGAGGATGAGACCTTGTCCATCCGTAACAAAGGCTTCACCAGGAAAGACCTTCTCGAGGCTGCTGACCACCGGTGATAATAAAGGATTCGATCCAAGATCAGTCCAAGCAACGACAGCAGCAACTGTCTCCTCATCCTCCTCGGAATAAATTGGAGACAAGAAAACAATTTGTGCTGTGTTGTCCGATCCCTCGGGTTCAAGGATCACTTCTTCGGGTACACCCCTTAGTACAGTGCGGAGACTCACAGTAATCTCTCGTGGGATCGTAGGGCGGAGACCACGTAGCGCTGGATAAGACAGCAGCAGTTCACCCTCCGCGTCAAACACGGCCAAACGGTTAAAGAAAGTATCCTCACGAAGTTGAGTGATCAGGACCTCTGAGGAGAGCGAGTCTTGATGAATGAACTGGCTTATCTCACCAGCAATGCGTTGACTGTAACTCCGTCCAGTTTGGATGAAATACGGTATCGATCCTCCGGCTTGACTTGCCGTATGCTTCATTTGTCTTTCCACCAGATCTCTTGCTGAAGTTTGTGCCAATAACCAATCTCCGTACAGCAAGATCATGCTAGCAATGACGCCAAGTATGAGAAAGACTGTCACCAAGCGAGCAGCTAAGGAGCGATTGTAGGGTCCTACGACGAGAGTTGGAGGTCGGTACCACGCATCGACTTCAGCGGATCGAATGATCTCGCAGATCGCACCGGCAAAGAGGGTCTCGATTGTCGCAGCGATGATTGTCGGATTGATAAGTGCCAAGGCGTAATCCAGACCATCGTATAAACTGCCTCCGCTGTATTCGAAATGCTCAATGGTTTGTAATAATCCCAATACAAATCCACCTATGATTCCTGCCACGATAGGGTTACGAGCTGCGCGTCCTGCCCACTCAGCATAATCTCGCCGAAGCAGCCAAGCGACAAGTGCTGCCTGCAGTGCGATATGGAATGGCGTGAGGATTTGGAACGTCTCCCAGCCACCTCTTGCCAAACCTCCGATAAAAGCAACCAGCACCGCTTGCCACTGCCCTAACAACCCCGCTGCAAGCATCCAAGGGAGCGCGCCGAAGACCGAAAAAGATGGGCTCTTTGGCTCAAGCGAGACTCCAGGTATGACCACATTTTCTGGTAAGGGCAGACGTACAAGGAGTGCTTCAGAAGCGATTGGGGAGACGATGATAAGCAGCAGCAGTATCGGCCAATGCCACCTATCCCTGATCTTCACTCGCCAGTTCACCCGACGTAAATAAAAGATGATCAGGCTCAAGATCACGATGCCTTCAACAATCAAAAGTGCAATGCCTGACCACCGTAGGGGAATCTGGAAATTTGGTCCCCCTCCCAACCCCCACAATTCAACCCTCATGTAAACCTCTTCTGCCTTCCACCGTTGAGGATTATAGCATCGGCGATTCACCTTCCACAACTAGCGAAACTCTCCTGGAAGGCAATAAAAATACAGTACTCCAGACCCATTTTTCAACTTTTCCTCGATATCCTCCTTTAGTCCATCTTGCCGACCCATTAGCTTTATGCTAGACTGCCCTAAGATATGTCAATTATGTTCTGCCGGAGTTTTAATGATGGCGGATAAGATCCTCTTTATAGATGATGATATCGATACCCTGAAATTAGTCGGGCTGATGCTGGAGAGACAAGGCTACGAGATCGCAGTCGCGAGCGATGGTCTTTCCGGATTAGCGAAAGCGGCATCAGAACAGCCAGATTTGATCCTGCTTGATGTGATGATGCCCGATCTCGATGGCTTTGAGGTCACCCGACGTCTTCGAGCTGATCCTTCATTGGCTCATATACCCATCATCATGTTCACAGCCAAGACTATGGTTGATGATAAGGTCGCCGGTTTCGAAGCGGGTGTCGATGATTACCTAACCAAACCCACACACCCAGCTGAACTGACGGCTCATGTGAAAGCGGTTTTGGCTCGATCAGCGCAAGCACGAGCTGCGGGAGCAGAGAAAGCCACCATTGTCGCGTTGCTGGGCGCACGAGGTGGTATAGGTACGACAACCTTAGCCCTTAACGTTAGCCTCCTGCTTCAAAGAGACGGCCATGATGTGATCTTAGCCGAGTTCAATCCTGGCAGAGGGACATTGGCTTTCGAACTAAACATCCCTAACCCAGATGGACTTAACAATCTATTGAGACGATCATTAAAAGACATTCATCTCCGGTCAGTTGAATCAGAAATTCTAAGCCATAACATCGGGATTCGATTGATAACGGCCTCGCCGCATCCAAGAGATGTAGAACTTGAACAGGCAATCCCTCAGATGGAAGCGGTACTAGACAATTTGGCCTCCATGTGTACTACGTTGATTTTAGATCTCGGATCTAGCCTGAGATCATACGCGAAACCCATCCTTAAGCTCTGTGATCGAATTGTCATCGTTGTTGAACCTGTTTACCCCACGAACATGATGGCTCGTAATCTTTTGGAAGACATTACGGCCGACGGAGTCAGCCGTCACAAGATCAGTCTGGCTCTGATAAATCGTGTTCGAACGAGTTTACAGATACCGTGGAGACAAGTCGAGACTGATCTCGGGATCGAGTTGGCTGGAATCGTCTCTCCTGCGCCGGAACAAGCGCACCAAGCTTCTCAGGGAACGATGCCTCTCGTCCTGTCGCATCCCGATAGCTTGGTTAGTGATCAGATCAAAAAACTTGCTCAGGGTGTTGCAGTCCACCTGCGCGCTGAGGAAGGGCGAGTCGCTTCTTGACAACCATGGTCCCGGATTCACTGATCAGACAAGCAGCCCAACTAATCCAAAAAGCGAAACATACAGTCGCGTTCACAGGGGCGGGTATTTCCACGCCTTCTGGCATCCCCGACTTCCGCTCAAGAGGATCAGGCTTGTGGGAGTTTTATAATCCCATGGAAGTCGCTTCACTCTCTGCCTTTCGATACGACCCCGATAAGTTTTACAAGTGGATCCAACCTCTTGCACTTCTCATGATCGAAGCTGAACCAAATCCTGCTCATGTCGCTTTAGCACGTCTTGAAAAAGCTGGGCTTCTTGCCGGGATCGTGACCCAGAACATCGACGACCTTCACCGCCGTGCGGGATCTGAGGTCATTTTAGAAGTTCACGGCCATTTACGAGAGGCGACCTGCGTTTCTTGCTACAACTGTTATCCTACAGACGGTTTTATCGAAGAGTTCATCAAGACAGGAGAAACACCTCACTGCCCCGATTGTGGAGGGGTCCTAAAACCAAACGCGGTCCTTTTTGAAGAACAACTGCCTTACGATGTCTTCTGTAAAGCTGCTGATTTGATCTCCCAAAGTGATCTGATCTTAGTTGCCGGATCTTCGCTTGAGGTGGTTCCGGTTGCCGCACTCCCCGTAACTCCACTGAACGCCGGCGCCCGTTTGATCATCGTCAATCACTATCCCACCTATCTCGATGAACGTGCCGATGTGATATTCCGTGAAGATGTGGCGGTCGTTCTACCGCGCATAGTTGCTGAGGTCCTAGGTGAGTAAGATGAGTTCTGACCGATCTGCTCGTGAGATATCCGCCATCACAAATTATCCACGTTTACTAAAGCGGTATGCACGTCTTCTCGAAATTGCATCCGAATTGGTGTCCATGCTCGACCTGAATACTTTGCTGCAGCACATCGTTGATGCTGCTCAAGAGTTGACCGAAAGCGAGGGCGCTTCACTCTTGCTTTACGATCCACAAACCCATCACCTCTACTTTCAGGCGGCTACAGGTCCTTTGAATGAGCAAGAAAAACAGACCGCCATCCCAGCTGAATCCAGTATCGCCGGATGGATCTTCACCAACAACGAGCCATTATTGGTCGAGGATGCCATGTCGGATCCACGCTTTTTCCGTGAAGTTGATGTGCTGACCCACTTTAAGACTCGGTCCATCTTAGGAGTCCCCTTACTTGCCAAGGATAAAACCTTAGGGGTGATCGAGGTTGTAAATAAGCTGAAAGGCACCTTCGAAGAAATGGATCTCCGTTTGTTGCAATCCTTGGCTGCCCAAGCCGCGATTGCGATCGAGAACAGCCGGTTATTCCAGCAAAGCGACCTCGTGGCCGAAATGGTCCACGAACTCCGCACCCCACTCGCTGCTTTGACGGCAGCGGCACATCTGATTCAACGCCCCGAATTAGAGGACGATCAGCGGGAAAAACTTAGCCGTACGATGTATAGCGAGGTTCAACGTCTGAACGAAATGGCGACTGATTTCCTGGATATCGCCCGACTTGAATCGGGTCGAATATCTTTCGTGCGAGAGCCTGTCCATCTTGAAGGGTTAATCCGTGAGTGTTTGGAGATCATCCGCCCCCAAGCGGAAGCTGAGCGTATTACGCTCGCAACGGAGATCGATCGTAGCCTTGAGCCAGTTCTAGGGGATCGAAACAGGCTAAAACAACTTCTGCTGAACTTACTTACGAATGCAATTAAATACAATCGTCAGAGAGGGCAAGTCCTTGTGACGCTTCGAAACAAGGGGGACGAACTTTTGCTTAGCGTGAAAGACACCGGCAAGGGGATCCCCCCTGAGAGTTTGCCGCGTGTCTTTGATCGGTTTTACCGCGTACCAGCTCAGGAAAGCGGAACAGTCGGGTCGGGCCTCGGCTTGGCCATCGCCCAGACGATCGCAAAAAACCATCATGGAATTATTGAAGTTGAAAGTGTCCTAGATCAAGGAAGCACGTTCACTTTGCGATTACCTCATGTAAAATCCGCAATCTCTTGAATCCACCTCCACATCCATTAACCACGACGACCAAATTGTCTCTCCAATGTCTCGACCGATAGATGGATCATTGTTGGTCTTCCGTGAGGGCATGTTCGTGGGGATTGGCACTCCTCCAAATCACGTAACAACTGTTGCTGTTCGACCAACGAGAGCACTTGTCCGGCCTTAATCGCAGCGCGTTTACACACCCGTGCGGCAAGACGAGCTTCGGTCTCCGACATCAACGGAGTCTCATCCTCTTCGAAATCCTCCACCACCGATCTTAAGGCTTGCTCAGGTTCGACATCGGTTAACAAATCGGGCAACGATCTCAGCCGATATGTCCTCTGACCAAAAGGTTCGATTTCAAAACCCAGGCGATTCAAAACCTCAAGATTCTCTTCCATGACCGTTGCCTGGGCTGGTGTGAATTCGATGGTTACGGGTTCCAAGAGGGTTTGGGATTCAATCTTCCCTTGCGAACCAGCTTGCATCAGTGCTTCGAATAACACACGCTCATGCGCTGCATGTTGATCAATGAGATACAGTCCATCCGGACCTTCAGCAACAAGATATGCAGCACCAACCTGACCAACAACGCGCAATAAGGGCAAATCACCTGCAGGCAAAGCTGGCTGTATGCCTCGAAGCGTGATCGGTTTTTCAATGTCCGCAGTTGATAGTGCCCAATCAGGGCTTATTGACCGTGAATGATCTGCCTGACCCCAACTGCGCTGCAGATCGATTGCTGGTGGGGGCGATTGGCCAAGCAGCGTCGCTCGAACGACGCGTTGGACGACAGAGAAAACGATGTCCGGATTCCGAAACCGTATCTCGGCTTTGGCTGGATGCACATTGACATCTACATCCCCAGGCGGTATGTCTAGAAAGATCACTGCTAAGGGATACCGTCCTACCATCAAAAGACCATGATAAGCCTGAGTCACAGCTGCAGAAAGACTCGCATCTTGAACATAGCGACCGTTGATAAAAAACGTCATCCCTCTACGGCTTCCACGATGGACCGAAAGAGGGCTGATGTACCCTCCAACTTTCACCGGTGCATCTGGTGTCGCAGGAAGCGCGATCATCTGACGAGCGGTATCTACGCCGAATACAGCTGCTAAGGTTTCGCGTGATTTACCGCTACCTGAAGATTGGAAACCAACGCGACCCTCCTGTGTGAGTTTAAAAAGCACATCAGGATAAGCAAGCGCATATCGAGATACTAGCGAACTGATCCGACGTCGTTCTGTCGTATCCTTTTTCAGGAACTTTCTCCTGGCAGGCACGTTGAAGAACAGGTCCCTTACCCTCACCAAGGTCCCCTGCGGAGTACCGATAGGTTGAGGTTCTCCTACTTGACCGCCATCCACAACCAAGCGGGTTCCATTGATCTCATCCACGGAGCGAGAGATCAACTCCAAACGAGCCACAGCGCCTATGGAGGCCAATGCCTCGCCACGAAAACCCAGCGATTCAATCGCAAATAGGTCCTGAATCGTGCTCAACTTCGAGGTAGCAAAGCGGGCCACGGACAGCGGAATTTCTGCAGATGGAATACCGTGTCCATCATCAGCCACCTCGATAAGCTTACGCCCTCCTCCCTCGGTGACGATTTCTATTCGACGTGCCTCAGCATCCAGAGAGTTTTCCAGCAGCTCTTTAACTACAGATGCTGGTCGTTCAACCACCTCCCCAGCCGCAATGGCTAGGGTTAACTCTTCAGACAGCACTTTAATCGGCAAGGGCAACCTCCCCTACGAATAGAGATTATAACCCTCACATCAGTGGTTGACACCCATCTACCGGCAAACTATACTCGTTCTCCATGATGGATAACCTGTGAGTCTTTGTGATGATCGTTACCATAAATTCGGTGTAATCAGAATCTTGAATTGGTGATATTCCTCGCTTATGTCTCCCTATCGCATACTTTTCTTAGATCTTGATGATACGCTCTATCCCAGCACTTCTGGTTTATGGCAGGCGATCGGTGACCGTATCCTCGTCTTCATGACGGATAAGCTCGATATATCGATGCAGAGAGCGAATGAACTTCGTATGCAATACTTCAAGTCTTATGGAACCACGCTGAACGGACTTCGGATACACCACAACGTGGATCCTTTGGATTACCTGAACTTCGTCCATGATGTTCCCATCGATTCTTTCCTCCAGCCTAATCATGAACTTCGCGAGATGCTGGCCCATCTGGATCAAAAGCGGGTCATCTTTACCAATGCGAGTGTCGATCATGCCGAGCGCGTAATCAACCAATTGGGTATCGAGAAGCAGATCGACCAAGTGATCGATATCATCACCCTGGAATATCACAACAAACCCGAACCTACAGCCTATTCCCTTGCGTTATCGTTAACAGGAGAGACGGATCCATCTGCTTGTTTACTGGTGGACGATAGATCAAGAAATCTAGTCCCTGGTAGTGCGATGGGCATGACCACCGTTCTCGTCGGTGAGGAAGATCCAGATCCAAGCATCGATTTCCAAATTGACGTCATTACCCAACTGTCTCGCACCGTACCCGGTCTTGATCATGACGATTTTAAGGATGAAGCCTGATGGACACGGACAGTGGTCTCTTGATCGTCATAGGTGTTGTCGCGCTGGTGGTGCTATTCAATATTGGCCTCGCACTTTCCTTCCTCCGAAACCGAGGTACAAGGCAGATAATCATGTTTCAAGATACATTGAAGAAGATGGCAAACCCATGGAAAGAAGAAGACGAGGCCTTATCTGAACTTCGCGAGAAGGTATCTAATCTTGAATCGGATGAGGATCAAAAGGGGTTACAAAATGAGTTCTGAAAAAGTCATTGACCTAGAACAAGCCGTCGATCTTGTGCCGTTGAAAGGTTGCCGACTGGCATTTGGGGGTGTGACCCTCTACCGAAGGCCGATGGCTTTTGCACTCGCATTACTGGCCCGTTATCGAGCCGAATCAAATCCGAGCGATCTCACACTGCTTTGTTTTACCGCAGGTTTAGAAAGTGACATTCTGGTCGGAGAAGGAATGGTCTCCAAGATACGCACATGTTATTTTGGTTTAGAGGGTTTCGGCTTGGCCCCACATTTCACCTCAGCCGCGGGCAAGAGTGGTATCGAAATTATCGAGGAGACTGAAGCAAGTATCGCTTACGGCATCAGAGCTACATTGGCTGGTATCGGTTTCATGCCCTCAACCGCGTGGCAGGGAACAGATCTATTAGACCTACGCCCAGACGTCAAATCTATTCATGATCCTTACACCGGGAAGGAGCTAACGGCCTTTCCCGCCATCGAATGTGATGTTTCCGTAATCCATGCCTTGGAGGCCGATCCTGAAGGGAACGCGATCATCGGAGGCAATTTGGGTGTGGACCGAGAGTTAACACTTGTGGCAGAGAAGGTCATCATCACCACAGAGAAGATTAGTCCTCAGTTGAATAAAGCGGATATCTTCGGCATCGTTGTCGATGCGGTGGTTGAAACACCTGGCGGCGCGTGGCCGACCTCATGTCATCCAAATTACCCCCTCGATGGGTTCGCGACCTTGGATTACACTGAGGCGGTGGGTAAGGACACTTACGACGATCTCATATCAGCCTGGGGTCTGAAACACGGAATCGATATTCCCACTGGAAGAACTGCCGTCGAGGAGTAGGAAGTGGTCTATGTACGGTTCCTAGCTGCGTCTGCAATCCTATAACCCTACATAATCCGGTCCTTATCTCGAAGTTGACATTTTTCAGTGGAGTGAGCAATGTTACCCATTTATATCCGATTTAGATATTATTCTTATATTCCTATGGTATGGTTCCAACAAGGACGAAGTCTTGGTCCAGGAGAGAAGATACGATGTCGTCTCGAACAAAATGGATAATCCTGCTTGCACTGGGTGGACTGGTTGGTGCTGTAATCATCTTCTCTGCAGGTATCGCTGTGGGTAGAGCGTATGCGGAGATCGAAGATGATTTGTCGGGTCTCGATAGGATCCTATCTCAAACAAGGACACCACCACCAACTGGAACAGCTTACCCAGTCCCTACGCCCTCTGATGAAATAGGGGCGTTATTCGAACCATTTTGGGCGTCATGGGAGATCGTGCATGAAGAATTTGTGGACCAGCCCGTAGACGACGTTGAATTGATGCGCGGTGCGATCAGGGGCATGCTTGACTCTCTCGGTGATCAACACACAACCTACATGGATCCCGATGAATATATGCAAGCCAATATCCCTCTTAATGGTTCTTATGAGGGAATAGGTGCTTGGGTCGATCCTGATGCTGAATACCTCACGATTGTCTCACCTATGAAGGACTCCCCAGCTGAAAGAGCCGGTTTGAAACCGGGAGACGAGATCATCGCAGTCGATGGAGAAGACATGACCGGGGTCGATGGGAACATTGTAATCCGTCGTGTGCTTGGTCCGGCAGGGACGACAGTGCGCCTCACGATACGTCGTGAGGGAGAGCCTGAATTATTCGATGTTGAGATCGTGCGAGAAAGAATAACCATCCCGAGTATTGAAAGTGAAATGCTCGAAGGTGACATCGCTTATATCCACTTGTTGCAATTTGGCACCGATACAACGGATGATTTGCGTGCAACTCTAAGCACTCTCATGGCCCAGAATCCACGCGGATTGATCCTTGATCTGCGTCTCAACGGAGGCGGTTTCCTGACGACCGCGATTGAAGTCGCCTCGGAGTTTATCTCCGAGGGTGTGATCATGGTTGAACAGTTCGGTGACGGGAGTGAAGAGATCTATGAAGCCGATCCTGGAGGGTTAGCGACCGAGATACCCCTTGTCGTCCTGGTAAACGGTGGGTCAGCTTCTGCGTCGGAGATCGTCGCTGGTGCCATCCAAGACTACGAACGTGGGTTGTTGGTTGGCGAAACGACATTTGGGAAGGGATCTGTACAAAACTGGATCGCGCTTCCAGGTGAGAATGGCGCGGTACGAGTGACGATTGCTCGTTGGTATACGCCGTTTGGTCGACAAATTCATCAAATCGGGTTGATCCCTGATGTAGAGATCATCCCGACGGACGAAGACATTGAGGCAGATCGCGACGTTCAACTAGAAAAAGCAATCGAATTGTTGACCACAAGTGGAGGATCGTCTGAAGATTAATCATGAATAGTGAAACATTCAGGAGGTAACAAAAGTATGTTTCTTTGGAATACAACTTACATCATCTATATGCTTCCAGGCTTCTTACTGGTCATGCTCGCCCAATTGTGGGTCAATTCAACTTACCGCAAGTGGAGTCAGGTGAGAAATAGAGGAGGCATCAATGGCGCTGATGCAGCCCGCCGCTTGCTCAGATATGGTGGACTGGATCAGGTTACCGTAGAGGGCACGCGTGGAGCATTAAGCGATCACTATGATCCTCGGCGCCAGATCCTTCGCCTTTCACCTGGCGTGGCTCAAAATGAATCGATCGCTTCCTTAGCGATCACAGCCCATGAGATCGGGCACGCCCTTCAGGATAAAGATGGTTACTTCCCTCTCCGAATCCGGGCGGCTCTAGTACCTGCAGTAAACATTGGCTCCAATCTGGGTTTGATATTGATCATCATTGGTATTCTCATCCGAGGTGTCTTCGGGACCCAGTTAGCCTGGATTGGCGTCGGGGCTTTTGCTTTAGGTGCCGTCTTTGCCTTAGCCACATTGCCTGTAGAGTTAAACGCTTCTGCTCGCGCTCAAGCGCTTCTAACTTCGAGCGGATTGGTCACATCCGAAGAAGAGAGACGTGGGGTAAAAGCCGTACTGAACGCTGCGGCTTTCACGTATATCGCAGCGTTAGCGACTGCCATTCTCCAATTACTCTACTGGATAAGCATCGTTGGTGGTATGGGGGGACGTCGCAGAAGGTGACCAAGCAAGGCATATTAAGCACCTCCTTACTGGGTACACATCTTGTGCGTTTGTCCTACCCATTCGAAGGCTTTTCTTCAGCCTTCAGCATGATTAAAGAGGGAACCTAACGATGTAGGGGCTATCTTAAAAGCCCACATATACAGAGAGAATTCCCTATATCACGCGATGTCATTGCGAGCCCCGTAGGGGCGAAGCAATCTCCACAACGATAAGATTGAGGGAAGTCGATAACGGGAATTCCCCCAGAATAATCGAATCCTCTTCTATCCTACTTTGACTCCTATCAGCCCCAATGTTAAAATCGCATTCCTAGGCGGATTCTACATAGCCGACAATTGGTCTATGCCGTACGCAGGGAGGCTGACATGCCAACTCGCACGCTACGCCTCAATTATCCACCCTCCCTTCTCCGCCAACCCATCCTTAATCAATTAATAGTGCGTTTCGAACTCACGGTGAACATCCTCCAAGCTCAAATTACGCTTGAGGAAGGCTGGCTTGATGTAGAGGTGTTGGGTGAGGACCAAGAGATCGAACAGGCGATATCTTGGTTAGAGGAAGAAGGCATAGAAGTAGTGCCCATCGAATGAAGAGAGATATCTGTTGGAAGAGGATAAGATCGACCTCACGCTAGACGAAGTCAGGACAGCTCTAGAAACTGGTAATGTCCTGGATGCGATCGCGGCTCTTATCCGATTGCACCCAGCCGATCGAGCTGAGGCTTTCTCCGATCTGGACGATAAAGACCAAGCCGTTCTTCTCCCGCGTCTTGACATCCCCGTCATGGCCGACCTGTTGGAAGAGCTCGAGGATGATGAGGCAGCCGACGTGGCTGAAGTATTGCCCACTGAACGGCTAGCCGATGTCCTCGACGAGATGGAACCGGATGAAGCGGCCGATGTTCTCGGTGATTTACCACCTCAACGAGTGGCGGAAGCATTGGCGGAGATGGAGGATGCCAACGAGGTTATCCCGCTATTAGGTTATCCTGACGAAACCGCGGGCGGCTTGATGACGACCTCCTTCATCGCACTTCGCCCTCAAACTACTGCCTTACAAGCCATCAGCTTCCTACGCGAAGTGAGTCCTGAAGAAGAAACGCCATATTACCTAAATGTGATCGATCGGGATCGAAGGTTGGTCGGAATTGTCGGCCTCCGAGAGCTGGTGATCGCTGAACCGGATACAAGGGTAGAGACTTTCATGGATCCCAATGTGATCCATGTCAGTGCCGAGACAGACCAAGAAGAAGTTGCCCGTTTAATGGTCCGCTATGATCTAGCGGCTCTCCCGGTTGTTGATCCTGATGGTGTCTTGATGGGAGTCATCACCTACGACGATCTGATGGACGTTCTCGAAGACGAGGCAACGGAGGATATCTATCGGTTAGCAAACGTATCCGATCCAGATCTCTCGATCGATAGCCCGATTAGCTTATCCGTCCGACGCCGACTGCCTTGGCTTTATCTTAATGCACTCACGGCCTTCTTCGCTTCATGGGTTATTTCCCAATTCGAATCGATCATCGCCCAGGTCGCCGTTCTTGCGGTGTTTCTTTCCGTTGTGGCTGGTCTTGGCGGAAACTCCGCTACCCAGAGTCTGGCGATCATCGTTCGAGCCATCGCACTTGGCGAATTGGAAATGGATGAAGCTTGGCGGACTATTTTGAAGGAAGCAGCCATCGGCCTCTTACAGGGGATATTCGTTGGTGCCGTTGCAGGTTTTGGTGTCTATTTATGGAAAGGCAACGCGGTCATGGGATTGGTGCTTGGATTGGCGCTTCTTGGGAATATGCTCGTTGCTGGGATCATCGGGACGCTCGTCCCTGTTGGGCTGAAAGCCTTACGCCTCGATCCTGCCTTGGCCTCATCCGTTTTGGTCACCGCTGTAACTGATAGTGTTGGGTTCGCCCTCTTCCTCACCTTAGCTGTGATCTTTTTACCCCATTTGAGATAAATGCATGACAGCTAAAGTTATTTATAACCCGTATGCTGCACGATGGAATGCGCTTCGCAGAAAACCGGAGGTTGAGCAGTCGCTGCAAGCTGAAGGTATTGAATATGAGCTTGTTCAATCCGATTCAGCTGATCAGATTGTGGGTATAGCTGAGTCAGCTGCACGAGAGGGGTTCAGCCCGATCATCGCTGCTGGGGGGGATGGCACATTCGGCGAGGTCGTTAATGGACTCTACCGCACCGATCAGGAAGGTGTTTTGGGACCGCTGGGTATCCTACCATTAGGTACAGCCAACGATCTGCCAGTCAATCTGGATATGCCTCTTGGTTTGAGAGAAGCCGCTCGTGTAATTGCTGGTGGTAAAACACGCCGCATCGACCTGGGGAAGGCGAACGAATGGGTTTTTGACAACAACTCCGCTGTCGGGCTCGAACCATTGGTCACGATTTACAACATCCGCATGGTAAAACTTCGAGGTGTGATCCGTTATTTCGTGGCTGCATTACGCGCCATCAACCAGAAGCCTGAATGGACGATGAGTTTGGAATGGGATGATGGAAGCTATGAAGGACCTGTAAGCTTGGTATCTGTTGGAAATTGCCCTGTCACCGGTGGGCTCTTCCGCATGGCTCCTGGAGCCGATCCAACCGACGGGTTATTGACCTTCGTCGTTGGCTACGCATCTACGCGACGAAGAATGTTAGGCCTTCTTCCAAAAGTGATCAGTGGAACCCACATTCATGATCCCGCAGTTCAGCAATATCACACCCGCCGCCTCTTTATTCGGTCAGTACCCTCCACACCGATACAGGTTGATGGCGAGCTTCGAGGTACCGATCTTACCGAAGTTTTATACGAAGCCCTCCCGGCACGATTGGATATACTCGTCCCATGAATAAAACACTGATCATCAATGCTGATGAGTATGGTCGATCACCAGGGGTATCAGCCGGTATCCGAGAAGCACACCTCTCGGGTGTTGTCACAACCACAACAGTGATGACAAACCTGCCCGGGGCAATTAAAGAGGTGGGAAGAGCGCAGACTGAATGTCCGAGTCTCGGTCTTGGCGTTCACCTAAATCTCACCACCGGTCCTCCCTGCGCCCCTGCATCACTGGTCCCATCTTTACTCGACTCAGATGGTCGATTCTTGGACCGTGACACGATACTGGCATCTCCGGAGCGCCTGGATCCTGGCCAGGTGGAAATGGAATTTCGGGCGCAAGTTGAAGCCTTCCTATCAACGGGTGCTTCAATCGATCATCTCGACAGCCACAACCACATCGTCGCATTGAACCCTGAGTTATGGGAGTTGTATCTCCTGTTAGCTGAAGAGAATGGGTGCGGCGTCCGCCCATCGTTCCCCTCAGATGTTCCAGCTGAAATCCTTGCTGGATTGTATCCACCAAATGCTCTTACATACGCATCTCGAGGTGCCGTAGATCGGTTGAACTCAACCGAGATAGTTCATCCTGATCACTTCCTTGTCAGCTTCTTTGGACCAGGCGCAACAATGGACAACTTGCTTTATCAGATTGACAATCTGGAACCGGGTGTGAGTGAACTGATGTGCCATCCAGGTCACGTAGATGATACATTACAAGCTGAGAGTGGTTATGCTCGCGAGCGGGGTGAAGAACTCTCGATCCTCACTCATCCCAGGGTTCGTAAAGCGGTTGAACAATCTGGTATTCGCCTCGCCACATATAGGAATGCATGGGATCCCCCGGCCAACAACTCTTAAGAGCGGTATTGCGCTTATTCTTCGAAAAGCTTTACACAACCTTCGCATGGACATACGATCTCGTCGCGTGGATGTCTTCCATGGGACAGTGGCGAGTTTGGCAATCTGCTGCGTTAGAGGATCTGCCCGAGGGTGATGTTCTTGAAATTGGGCACGGCACGGGTCACCTTCTCTTAAAGTTGATGAGGTTGGATCGTAATGCTTTCGGGATCGACACATCGCAACAGATGACGAGAATCGCAGCAAAACGCCTACATCGAAATGGTTACTATCCCCACATTATCCGCTCAAAAGCCCAACAACTACCTTTTCCTTCTAAACATTTTTCAGTCATCTTATCCGCTTTTCCTAGTACGTACATCTTCGATCCCTCTACACTAAGTGAGGCGTATCGAGTGCTACAATCCAATGGTGTGTTCATTATCGTAGGAAACGTACAGATTACAGGCAGAGGTCTCCACGATCGCTTCGCTGCTTGGCTTTACCGGGTTACCGGTCAGGCAGGTGAGATTACCGAAGGCTGGGACCAGCCATTCTTGGATCAAGGTTTTTCAGCGCATTTAGAGCAGGTGGCTCAACAGCGTGCCATCGTATTGAGGGTTGTCGCGAGGAAAGATGAGGTAAGAGAGTCGTTTGCACCATGCGCAACAGAGGCTTAGAATGGATCAAGCTCTCATGCTCAAGCTGCACACTATCCATACGTCTTTGTGTGCTAATCATGGAGAAGATGTAATTCTTGAATGACCATGGAGCAGAATCCTGGAGGAGATGTTGAAACAAATCCAATCAGGCGATCTGGTGATGATTGTCTCCCACGATCAAAAAAGATACTTCGTTCGCCTGGAACCCGGGGGGGTGCTTCAGACACATCGTGGGATTATGCAACATGACGACTTAATTGGCGTCCCGTGGGGCTCAGAGGTTCAAAGCCATTTAGGGATCAACCATTACCTCATCGAACCATCACTTCGAGATGTGTTACTCCACATAAAACGTCGATCTCAGATCATCTTTCCAAAAGATATCGGTTATATTCTCCTCCGTCTTTCTGCTGGACCCGGTCAAACGATCCTCGAAGCTGGAACAGGATCAGGAGCTCTAACAACTGCTTTTGCTTGGACTGTGGGGGCTGAAGGGAAAGTAATTTCATACGATAGAAGGGCGGATCTTCAAGAACTCGCTCGCGAGAACTTGCAGCGTGTAGGGTTGGAGGAAAGGGTCGAATTCCGATTACGTGACATCTATGAAGGATTTGATGAGACGGGTGTCGAGGCGCTCTTCCTAGACTTGCCTTCTCCACATCGATATCTTTCTCAGGTTCAGGCTGCATTGAGTAACAGTGGTCGATTCGGAGCCATTTTGCCCACCACCAATCAGGTGAGTGCTTTACTAGAAGCTCTTTCCCGTCACGATTTTGATCTCATCGATGTATGTGAAATCTACATCCGTTTTTACAAACCCGTCGCGGAACGATTGCGACCAACTGATCGAATGGTGGCCCATACAGGATATCTGATCTTCGCTAGACCAATAATTCCCTTAACTAGTGGCTCTGACAGCGGCCTCGATATCAGCGAGTAGAATCCATCTGAGAATAATGCTTGAACTCTCTACAATCTCTTCGGATCACACAAAGGACAACAAATTATGCCTAACTTCCGCAGACGCCCTTTTCGAAGACGCAGACGACCCTTCCTTGCAGATCGAAGGCGCCCCCCACCCGCTGCTCGTGCAGCGCTGCGTCAACTGAAACAGGCTCACGAGTTAATGGATCAAAACCAACCTGCTGAAGCCGCAATTATATTCGATACATTAGCCGAGAAGGGGGCAAAACGTCTGATCCCACGCGCTCCGCAGTTATATCTTCAGGCTGGTCGCGCTTGGATCGTAGCAGGTGAAATTGAACGCGGTATGGAACGCTTGGATACCGGTCTGGACCTAATGGTACAGATGAAACAGCTTCGACGCCTCCCAGTGGTCAGCCAACGCATTCTAACGGAACTCAAAGATCACGGTTTAACCGATCAGGCGATGGTCTTTGAGGTGAAAATAAACGATCTTTTTGCCACCTACGGGCTATCATTAGCTGCCGCCTCAACCGGCGCTCAGAAACCTCGATTACCTGCAAAGTGCACATATTGTGGTGGAAACGTCCTGCCGGATGAAGTGGAGTGGTTCGATAATCAACAGGCGAGTTGCACATATTGCGGCAGCCTTCTCGAAGCTTTAACCTGACCCTTTCAGATGCCTGAATTGTTAGATATTCTACGTAAGCAGCTATCACCAGTGCCATCACACATCGATTCTGATTCCTCCGCCCGACCGGCAGCAGTGTTGGTGCCGATCTTCAATAAGGGTGGAGTTTGGCATGTTCTCTATACACGTCGAACGGATTCGGTCGAAGATCACCAAGGCCAAGTTTCATTTCCCGGAGGGGTCATCGAAGCCAACGATGAAGGTCCATTACAGGCAGCTTTACGTGAGACTCAAGAGGAGATCGGGATACTCTCAGAAGATGTCCATGTACTTGGCGCATTGAAGCCAATGCCAACTGTCACAAGTTTCATCGTCGTTCCAATAGTAGGCACGATCCCATGGCCATATCAATTTAATATCAACGAAGAAGAGGTCGCCCTGGTTTTTAGTGTCCCTTTGGATTGGTTGGCGAATCCAGATAATCTCGAGGTTAAAGAATGGAAACCAGAAGGTCCATGGCCTCTTGTACCTGTGCATTTCTTCCGCCCTTATGAGGGTGAAGTCATCTGGGGAGCCACGGCTCGAATTACCGTTCAATTACTTGAAGTGCTTCAGTAGCTCTTTGGTTGGGAAAAACGGGAGGTTAGAGATCGCTACAAGGTTTCATTTTATTAATACCAAACTCGAGTATCTTAGAACGGAGGTATCGATTTCCCCATTGCAAAATAATCTTGAGAAGGAGTCAGGATTAGATGAAAACATGCATACTAGGGAAACGATTGCTTGGATATCTATTATTCGTTCTCTTGACCGGCTGCGCGACAGCTACGCCAGAGACACCCACCCCAAGACCAACAGCCCCGCGAGTGCCGCCAACTAGCACATCCATACCATCAACCACCAGTCCTTTCCCCCCGACCGACATCCCTGAACCAACACCGTCCGAAGAGGTCAGCGGGTTCGATTACAAAGATTTTCACCAAGCCTACTTCATCCTTCGAGTAACCGATATGAATGAAGCTATAGAATTCTACAAAGACGTCTTTGGATCCAAAGTATTGTTTAGAGTATCCGGTTGGACTGAACTCTCCCTACCATGTTTTTGCGTTAGATTGGGATTTAGTCAAGTAGAAGAAGGAACTATAAAACATGGCTCCGGCCAAATAAACTTATACGTAGATGATGTGAATGCAACAAGGGATTACATTATCAGCAAAGGTGTAGAAACCAGGGATGTTGAAACGGTTATGTGGGCGGGATCGAGTTGGCGCGTTCGGATTATGGGTACGATTACTTTATCATGCTAGATCCATTTGGCAATGAAATATTGTTTGTAGGGGATGATAAGTAGGTTGAAGATTTATGTGAAGT
>CP070708.1:1076978-1087658 GCA_020350285.1 Anaerolineaceae bacterium | reverse complement strand
CTGCTGCAAAGCGATCTCGGCTGCGATGAGGTAGAAGATATCCCCAAATTCATGCGATAGCTTCGCCCACCCATCCAGCATCACCGGTCCGTATTCGTGATAGAGGTAGGAAAAAAGCGGCAGCTTTAGCACACTTCCACGTTTAACCAAATCCATATAGGGCGTCAACTCGATGTCCCCCTGGACCAATCCACCAGCCCGCCATTGATTGAAATCAATATACGGAATGAGGGTCTCCAGGCCCATCTCCACGCCTTGGGTGACATACGCCCCTTTGACCGCGCTGGCTGCTTGTTTGGATTTTGTATAAAGCTCTCCATATCCCACCCACAACCACCGCCCATAGCCCAGTGGATGCCCCAGATCACCCCGATCACTCCAGCGCGGTCCAGCCCCAGCGGAGATATCGTAATACAGTCCATCTGCCCCACTTTCGGCCACGATCTGCCGATCGCGATCGGCGTGAAACTCCTGCCAATAGCTCGTGCTAGGGTCCATCCAGATCCTCGTGAAGGCATCCTGGATCAACTCATGGGGATGCTGCCAGCCGGTTGAGCTCCCTATGGTCATCCCGTAAGCCTCGTGGTCGTGGCCGTAGTCAAAGAAATCGAAGAAGAACGGAGCAAAGAAGTCCCCATTGCTCTTGATCACCTCGAGGTTGGCGGGATGAAACCGTGTTGGGAACCAAGGAAGAGGGGATATCCCAAGAGGCAGCCACGGTCCACAACAATTGTATGCCTCAAAGATCTCTCGCCACCTTTCCTCCGAAAGCGTTGACCAACGCGCCCCTAGCATCTCGAAAAATTGCCGATGACCTTGTGGGTCATCCAGCAGATTTAACGGCACTGAGACCTGCGGGAACCAGAGCTCGTTCAGCGAATGCTCGTGGAAGGGTTTGATGCCGGCTTCCGCAAACATGGAATCCAACAATTCCATGCGTTCCACGGAAGCCCCGCCCCATTGAGGCCAATCGTGGCCCAGGACGTGGAAAACCGGTTTATCAGCGATTTGATGAAAAGCCTCCAGCCAGGGACTCACATCAAACGAACTTGGCACACCAAACGTGCTGAATCCCACCTCCTCCGCCAGCCACGCCGCGGCCGTGCCCTCCCGGACTCGGTCCTCGAGCCGACCTTTCTCGCACCAAGCTGGATGACCCTCGCCCGTCGCAGTGGCCCAATCGCGATATCGCTCAGCCGCCGCATACCAACTCCCCTCTTCCAGAGCCCCCAAAACGATCGGGTAATCAAGGATCAAATCGTTGCCGATCTTCATATCCCACGACTTGTGGGCGAAAAGGGTTTCGATGCCCCCTCCCGCAGGTGAATAGAAGTCCACTTCCTTCGTCGTATTCAGGGGGTCATGGCAAGCGAAGTAAAAACCTCCCCGCTCTTTGGCGTAGTACGCCATGAATTGTGCGAATGCGCCTACACCCTCAGGGTAGGGGATGTGACGCAAGCCAGGTGCGGCTGAGGAGGGTCTTCGAAACAGACCCACAGGGTCCACGAAAAGCAAACCGCCGGCAACGGGGTGCAACAGAAGGTTGTCCTCGGCGGGTGTATCGACCAACCTCCCAATACCTCTCAAGATAGGGAATTCAAGCTGCTGGATCGTACGCTCCGAACCATTGAGCACCTTCACATGAAATTCAGCGGTGTGGCTCTCAAGCGGCAACTCAATCACAACCTCGATCTCCACCCCTTCAGCAAGCTGCCAATGGAGCTTCGCTCGATCGCCACCATCCGGTGTCCCTTCAGTTTCAATTGTGAAACGCTCCCAGGTCTCCATCTTTTGAACATTGTTGGTGGCGAGATCAAAAAAGTACAATCGCCAAGGCGGTAAGTCGCCTACCGGATCTTCGATCAGCTTCAACCCATTCAGCTTGTCTTCCACTTGCAGAATGCTCCCATTCTCTCGACTTATGGCGAGAGCAAAATACTCATTCTGTAGGGTCAGGACCGGTGAGGGCGTCTCGGTTACCGCATCCTCCGTGGGGATTGGTTCCTCCAGCGGTTCTGGCGTTTGCCCTTTGGACGCACAGCCTGTCACTAGCAAGCCCAACAAGGTGAGGCTGATCAGAGTGAGAATATTCACACAAAAATTCATCAAGAGGTTTCCCTCCTCAAAGATAAATGGGCGATGGGCAGCGATTGCGCGCTGATCTGCTTGCCACAGCGATCGCAAGGCTGTCCTAGAGTGATAAGTACCTTGCCGTCGAAACCCAAAGATCTACTTCACACCTCTCCCAAGTTTCCCAGGGATTATTCCCGCACTTTCCCAAGATCTACCAATTCTTTGAATTGTTCCTTGAGCTGAAGGTAGAATTTGCGGTAGAGCGTGTAATACCTGGCATACAAAGCATGTGCCTCTGCATCGGGCTCTTGTGTCTCAGCGATCTCCAGCCATTCCCTGACCACCTCAAAACCAGAGAACTGCCCAGTGCCCACACCGGCGAGGATGACATCGCCTAAGAGAGTAGCGACACCGCCAAGATAATAGTGAATACGCGCATTCAGCACGTCAGCAAAGATTTGCCGCCATAGTGGGCTCTTTGCGCCTCCGTTCACGGCGATGATCTCTTCAATCTTCACGCCCTGCTGCTCGATGATCTCCGCCATGTGCCGGAAGCCGAAAGCCACACCCTCCAATGCTGCGCGGTACATGTGTGACCGGGTGTGGTAGGGTGTCAACCCGATATACACCCCACGCGCATAGGCATCCCAGATGGGTGTCCGTTCGCCCATGAGATAGGGCAGAAGAATAAGCCCTTCTGACCCCGGGGGGATAACCGCGGCTTTTTCATCCAACAAGCTGTAGGCGCTCCCATCGGTTCGTTTTGCTTCTTCGATCTCAGGTTCGCCTAACTGATCGCGGAACCATTGCAAAACACCTCCCGCGTAGATGCTCCCCAGGGTGAGATAGTCCCCCGTCACATGGACCGTATTCAGTAGCTTGGGATCAGGGTCGACGGTTTCGCCCTTCGGTACCAAGAGATTGCCTGCCGTGCCTAGCATCTGCGCCGCTTGACCCACCTCGATCACACCTGATCCCAATGTCGCGCAAGCGAAATCACCGCCACCACAGACGATCGGTGTCCCCTCGGCCAATCCGGAGAGCTTCGCACCGTCAGCGTGAACCTTTCCCACCACTTGATGGGATGGGGCTACTTCGGGCAACATTGAGAGCGGTATCCCCAGGGCTTCACACATTTCCTGGGACCATTCCTTCCGCTGCAGATCGAAGCATGGGCTACATAAGCCGGCGTGGGAATAATCCGTGACCAGCGCGCCGGTTAGCTTGAAGATGACATAGCTGTGTGCTTGCAGAATCTTCCAGGTCTTATCAAAAAGGTCGGGTTCTTTATTTCTGAACCAGAACCATTTGGGGCCGCCGAAATAGCCATCGATGTAGTTGCCCGCAACCCGGCGCACCTCATCGGCGCCGATGTTTTCGGCAATCCATTCGACCTCTTCGGTCGCTCTGCGGTCGATCCAGATGATGGCCGGGCGGAGTGGTTCACCATCACGATCGATCGCCAAGCAGGAAGGCGCCTGACCGCTGATGCTCACCGCCTTCACGGCATCCGGTTTGACTTGGGCGCTTTCCAAGGAGTCCCTGATGGTGCTGATCGCGGCTTCCAACCAATGATTCGCATCTTGCTCGGCCCAAGTAGGTTGGGGGTAGGCGGCAGGATACTCCGCCATCGCTGAGGTCAATTCTCTGCCATCGAGCGTGAACACCCCGGCCTTGGTGGCCGATGTCCCAAGGTCGACTGCCAAGATGTATGGGCCGGAGTTCTTCATCTTCCCCTCCGCGTCTTTCTAGGATGTTTCCCAGGGAGCAGTAACGATCTTGATGGCTGCTTTCCCGTCGAGGATCTTGTCCGTCGCAAGCGCCTTGAAGCCTTCCGTTGTGCGCTCGAGTGGAATACGATGGGTGACAACCTCACCGTAGGGGAAGTCCATTCTCTCCATCAAGTTGAGCGCTTGGACAAAGGTCGGCGGTGTACTTGACCACGATCCCACCAAGGTGATGAGCTTAGCGCATAGATGCAAGCTAGGGTTGATCTCTACAGTTCCAGAATCGGCAAAGTGACCTTGCTCGCAGAAGCGTCCTCCAAATCGAAGATAATCTATGCCCTCTGGAACTGCCGCCGGTACACCAACACATTGAAGCACCACATCGGCCCCATACCCACCTGTGCTTTCCTCGTGAACCAACCGTACCCGATCCTCAGCGCTTGGGACTTCCTCTATGTTGATCGCCACGTCTGCTCCCAGCTTCTTAGCCATCTCCAGACGCTCGGGGACCATATCGACCGAGATTACTTTCGAAGCTCCAGACAGCTTGGCGCATGCAACATTCATCAGACCAATCGGTCCCGCACCCTGCACCACAACGACCTCGCCGGGCTTGATCCCAATCCTGTTGATGCCATTTACGGCAATGCTCATCGGCTCGAGCTGCACGGCTACTTCAGGAGGTAGATCGGTCTTATAAACCAAGGTGTTGGGCAGGAAGAGGTAAAGGTATTCAGCGTACCCTCCGTGATGGTATGGTGGCCCATCCCCCAAGTGACCATAGGCAGCCGCATTTTCGTCCTTCACAAGCTCATTCACGAATGTCTGATAGAAATCAAATCCGCTATTGACCAAGGGCGCGGGTACAACGCGATCGCCGACCTTCAACGGTTTGCCGAGAGCATCCTGCTCATAGTACCCCTCTCCGATCTCGACCAGAGTGCCGACAAACTCGTGACCCATCACGCCAGGCCATTGCAATGGAATCGTTGGCTCATGACCTTGCCAGTAATGCACATCCGTGCCACACAAGCCACACATCTCGATTTTCATCAGGGCGGTATTGGGTTCAACCTTGGGCAATTCATGTTCGCGGATGATAAATTCCTTTCCAGGACCAGCACAAACTGTAATCCTTCCCGTCTCAGCCATGGTGTTCCTCCTTCTTTATAATGCTCAAAACATCCTGATTTACTCACGCATAAGGCACGCCACACACGAGGATGATGTTGGCATAGGCGGTAAATTCTCCTGTACGCACCGCCGCCCGCGCTTCACGCGCCACTTCCTTGAACTTGATATGCGGCATGGTTTCCATGGGTAACCCGGGGAAGAGCGCCTCAATCTGCTTGAAGAGATCGGGGCTGACCTCCCTGGTCTCATCGGCGACGATGATCTTCTCTACCTCCAGTTCAGTGAGGATCGTCTCTAACGTCTTCAAGAATGGGGGAATGTTGGCCGTCACCGCCAGATCGATGCGTCTCACGCTCGGCGGGACCGGAAATCCAGCGTCACAAACCACCAACATGTCCGTGTGCCCGAGACCGGCGATAACCGCTGAGACATCACGATTAAGCAAATCCGTTTTCTTCATTTCCCCTCCTTCTTTGTAAAGATGATCATATGATCCACATAAAATCTTAAAGTTTGAACTCCTCAACTGCTTCTGTAACGGCTCTCAAGGTTTCAAGCGGCGTTCCCGCGGGAACCGCGTCGCCACTACCGAGGATGACCCCACGATGGGACGAAACCCGCCGTAGGATGTGGTGGACATGATCCTTCATCTCTTCGGGTGAGAGGGAGACGAACGCGGTCGCGTCGATCCCGCCCAACGCCACTTTTCGATTCCCCCATACTTCTTTGGCTTCAACCAATTCCAAATCCCCTGTAGGTGGAGGAGCAATGTCACAAATCCCGTCATAATGACCAAGCCCAAGCTCGTTCGCGATGTCTTTAAGCTTTCCACAAGCATGGATCAAAACGATCTTGCCGGCCTTATGGTACAGATCAGCATATTCGTTTAGATGCTCGAGAATATATTGGGCGAACATGGGTGGCGACATGTAACTTGTGGAGGTGTTCTCATAGAGGATCACGACTTCTGCAGGTGACTCAGCGATGATTTCGCACGCCTCCAGATTCTTGACGTGCATAGTCTGCATCAACGCTTCGAGTTCGTCTGGATAATCGATCAAGAAGTAATGGAACTGCTCCACACCCAACTCAACTTCCAGTAACATTTGGAAGGGACTGATTGGAGAAGGCGTGGTCGCTATGCCGTCATCACCGATTTCCCCACTGATTCTGATGAACTCGTCATAAGCGGGTCTGTACTCCTGAGCCTCAACAATATACCGGTAGACACTGAGATCCTCAGGCGTCTTTATCTTGTATTCGACCGGAAACGCCATCCATGGCGAGCTCTCTCTCGTCTCATAGGTTTCACGAACCTCACCAACTGGCGTCTCATACACACGGAGCAACTGATTCCCCTCCCGAACCTCTTTGATGAGGACATCGTTGGAGTTCGTCACAGTTTCAATCGGTGCCTCAGGAGAGATCTCAAATGCGGCTGGGATGCCTGAAGGAAGCGATTGACCGTAAACCGTGGTCGAGATTCTTTCCATGACATCTGCCCCGATGGCCCTCTGCACTGCAAGGTCGTCCCCTCGAAGTGGTTCTGGAAGACCAAGTGAGTAATAGCCACAAATCAGCGGCGACCATGGGAAACGATCTGTTTCCTTGTAGTGCAGCGCGGCCATCAGCCGCTCCCTTGAACTCAAAACCTCAGTCGACACCCACCATCTCCAACAAACCACAGGGATTCATTACGGTGCCACCTCGAAAACCACCTTGCGCGCCTCGTGCCTCACCATCATCCTCACCCCTTCCAAGACCTGAGACAGAGGCAATCGGTGGCTGATGAGCCCTTCGGTGCGGATCTCGCCTTCAACAATCAGACGAAAGGCCTCTCGCAGAGCGCGTGGCGAGGAGGAGTAGGTGGTGATGATCCCAACTTCCCTCTCGTATAACTCATTGATATCCACCGTGACGTTCAAGCCACCCCTATTCCCGGCGAAAAAATGGATCATGCCACCATCGCGTACGAGCGAGAGCGCCTGATCTAATACGGGCTGCGAGGCCACAGTGGAAATGATCGTGTCCACACCACGGCCCTCCGTGGCCTCCCGAACGATGTCTTCGAGGGGATCTATACTCGGGTTGATGACCACGTCCGCCCCAAAGCCCACCGCGAGCTCGAGTCGATCCACCAAGGGATCAGACCCGATAACCTTCGCACCCTGAAGCTTGACCAATTGCGTAAAAAGCAAGCCGATGGCGCCCATCCCGATCAGGAGCACAATGTCTCCGAGTTGAAGGCGAGCTCGCTCAATGGCTCGAACACAACAGGCCAGCGGTTCGGTGAAGATGATGCGCTCGTAAGAGATGTCATCCGGTATGGCAAAGGCCACCAGCTTAACATTGGATTCCGGAATCCTGATGAACTCCGCAAAACCACCTGGGTGGAGGTTGGTGGAGCGGAAGAGCGAACACTTCGAAAAGGATCCCCTCTCACAATAGTGGCATTCTTCGCAGGCTGCGTGATGGGCAACGACGACCCTCTCTCCAATCTGGAAACTCTCGACACCATCCCCTAGCGCCGCGACGGTGCCGACCACCTCGTGACCCAAGACCGTACCTGGAGGGACAGATTCGTACATGATCTTATCGATGTCGCTCCCACACAACCCTACAGCCGCCACCTTCAACAGAAGCTCTCCAGGGCCGATGCTCGGCTTGGGAATGTCCTCAATATGGACGTCGTCCTTACTGTAGAAGACCGCCGCTTTCATCCCTGAACCCCAATGTGGCAAGACTGTTGAAAATATCTCATCGCCAACAAAGCTCCTCATAGACCTCGTTGTAGTAGAGCGCATTCTCAACCGGCGTATTAGGCGGGATGTGGTTGCTGACCGAGATGAAATACCCAGGACACTGTTTCCCGATCGCCATACAACGCTCTACCTCAGCGCGGATTTGTTCTCTCGTCCCATCAAGCAGGACGCGCGTGTCGACGTTGCCGATCATCACGTGTGTCTGACCGTACCTCTCCGCGATGTACTCCATATCGGTGAACACCTCAAACCAGAAACCGTGCATGCCACAGGCTGCGACATCATCGATAAACTTAGTGTAGTCGCCATCGCAAACATAGATGATCTTCGTTCCACTCTCGATCAGGGGGGCCCATAGCTTCTCGTAGTTCGGGAAGACATACTTACGGTACCAGTCTGGATGGAAGATCGCCCCCTCCGTCCAGACCATATCATCGTGACTCCAGACAACAGGCACCTCAGCCTCGGCCAGAGCGTCGTAATACTGCTGGATCCAAGAGGCGTATCGGTTGGTCAACCCACCAAAGCCCTCGGGGTCCATGCCGGCCGCGAGGAGCATCATCTCCCAACCAAAGATATAGGTGAGCCCTGTGATCAATGAGATGTAGATGCCGACCGGGTTAACGTTTGTCGGGAAGGTGGCACATTGCCATCGATAGAAATCTTGAAAACGGCGAGTGAGCTCGCGCTTGTCCCGCTCCCCATAAACCTCCCATGGATCAAAAGCCAGCACTTCCGAAGGATCATCGAAGGGACAATGGATATTGTCGTCGTAATCTACACCTTCAACCGCGTAGGCGGCGTGCCCCATGCTCGTCCGCATGTCACCGAACTCACTGGCCTCGATCTGGGTCCAGAAGAGGAGGTCATAATTCCAGGCGCGAACGAACGCCTGACAGGCCTCAATCCTGTCTTCGTCAGCGCTTTCCACGTCAACCTTGATTCCGGTCACGGCCCTTACCAACTCGAAATGGTAATCATGCGCGCTGAACTCCGTGCGTGGAACGCGCTTCGGCATCTCAAGGTTCAAGGCCGCCCAACCGTCTTCGTGCGACATCTCGTCCAAGCCATCATCTAATTCTGAGATTGTGCTTGTCTCTTACACCGCTTTCCACACAAGCTCAGCCACCTCGACACCGATGTCGTTAGGGAAATCGTAACCATAAAATGAAGCGTGGCACCCGGTATTTGTGAGCCAGGTCTTACTTTCATGCTCGAAAAGCTGCGTCGCGTGCGTGAAAATGACCCCGATTCGGTCCTCATCGGTCCCAAAATGGGTCGGATCCTCGCTGAACCAGACCTTTGTGCGGTGATAATTCGCCGGTCCTACGTGGGTCACGAAGAGGTACCACCCTTCCTCGCGGCGGTACAGGAACGGCGATTCTGATGAGCCAAACCACTGGGTATCTTCAAGGTCCCGTACGAGATCCCCCGCGCGCGCGCCCCAATGGAACAGATCGTCCGAATAGCGGTAGCTGACCACAGACTCGCCATACTGGCCACCGAAACCCACTCGCCGACAGTAGATCATCATCCAACGATCGCCCACCCAGACGACCTCCGGATCGCGCACGCCGCCCTCCTCTTGGAACACGATCCCATGGTGCGTCCAATCCCTCACATCGGAGAGGGGCGCAGTGGCGTGCCGCTGATGGAAAACCCCCCGTTCGTCCTCGCTTTGGGGGACACCATAGAACTCCGATGCGTCGGTCCAGAAAAAATGGATCGTGTCACCAACGACGACGTTGCAAGGAGCCCAGCAGGTGCGTTCGCCTTCACGGACCTCATAAATCGGATCGAGCACTTTCATTGGTTGGATTGGCGAATCCCCAACAGCATGAAAGAACGATTCGCCATTGGTGATCTCGGCGTTGATGATACCGATGCAGTGCCAGCGACCCTCCGCATCCTGGAAGAGACAGTGATCGTTGCAGCCCATCTCACCCGGCGGCACGATCTCGACCGCCGTTCGATTTCGAAAAGCGTCTCCCACGATGTAAGGGATGTAGTGCTGCCCCACCATCGCCTCCCAGTACTGAAGAACGTAACTACCCTGTCCCCACAATAACGGACTGAGGATCCACACGAACTTCGCTACGAGCGTTTGGTCCGAGATCTTCGCAGTACAAAAACGATCGATCCAATAAGAAGGGGAAAGCATAACCATAGGTACTGGATCACGGGTTTCTCTTCTGGCACCCACCGGATTTCACGCTCGCTCCCCTCTACGACAACACCATCTTGGTCCAACAAACTGATCGTCACCTTCCGATCATCTCTCTCCAAACCCACTTCAAATCCTACAAACGTTGGGCGTTGGCCTCCCATTGTCGCCGGATCATACTCAACAACCTGATACCCCAGCCTGGGCCCGGGCATTTGAACCACATAGAAGGGCTTCTCGCCGATCATCTCGAGTTCACCCGTACCATTCTCTGCGGACATGGTCATTGCCGCCTGATAAAAAGGCTCCATATGAGCCCAAGCCCATCGGTCTGTCGCTCCACTATGATCCTGTGTGTCCAACAGACCCCGATAATATGCTTCGTTGTACTCCGCCTCATAAAAGGGTTGAAGATAGATCGCAGCATTACTCCCGCCCATCACGTAGATCGTCTGCTGGGGATCATCCGAGCGCTCAGGTACGGTCCACCGCGATTCGGGGATGATCTTGTATCCAATCCCAGTCCGCCGATGAGAAAATACGACGATTTTCTTCTCACTATCAGGGATGATTTGCCCATCCAGGTCCTTCAGCCTGATGCGATAGTCACCTTCGGGAAGGTTGACCTGGAATCCGAAACTGGGAGGAATCACAACCTTAAGAAAGGGTGGTGGTTCTACAGGTCGAACAGGGGCGGTTGGCTTTTCTACGATCGTCTCATCAAGCATTGCGTCTTGATACTCGTCATAAGCGTTCTGGTACTCTTGATAAGCATTCTGATAGTCTCTGACCTGGATATAGTACTCCCTGAACTCTTCTA
>CP070708.1:1062455-1076878 GCA_020350285.1 Anaerolineaceae bacterium | reverse complement strand
CTACTGTCCACTGGGTCATGGACACATGTATCTGCCGTCAGGCAAGCGAGTGCAAAGATTACCCTAGAGACTTGGGTTGTCTATTCCTTGGTGAGGCGGCACTGGACATCAATCCAGAATTGGGACGCCGTATTTCGAAAGAGGAAGCCCTCGAGTATGTCCAACGTTGTCGTGAAGCCGGATTGGTCCATCTGATCGGGCGCAACAAGCTAGACACAGTGTGGCTCGGCGTCCAACCAGGGATCAAACTGCTGACGATATGTAATTGTTGTCCATGTTGCTGTCTCTGGCGTGTATTGCCCTACGTTTCAAGCCAGATCGGTTCGAAAATAACCCGCATGACTGGGGTTACGGTCGCAGTTAACGACCTATGTGTCGGATGTGGAACATGTACCGATGAGGTATGTTTCGTGGATGCCAATCGTCTGGTGGATGGACGTGCGGTGAAAACCGAAGCGTGCAGAGGTTGCGGTCGCTGTGTTGATGTTTGCCCTGAGGGCGCGATCGTGATCAAGATTGAAGACGATAAAATTGTGGAGAGGGCTATCAACCACATCACATCCTTGGTTGATATCTTTTGAAATTAATTTCTTGTTGGCTGATCCGTTTGAACTGATAGGGAAAGCATTTCAAAAATGCACACACCCAAAATTTGTCAGACTTTCTCGAACCAATCTACGTCGCTGAATAAAAAAATGCTGTCCACTCCTCTTATTTTGACCGAAGCTCCGGATCTTGAACGACCTTTTCCTCTACGTAGGCCTGACGCAGCTTGACCGGTCTGATTCTCTCCTTGTCCCGCAAACGCTGATTGAGCATTTCAACGAAGAACGAAAAGCCCATAGCAAAGTAGATGTAGCCTTTTGGTATATGGAATGCCAATCCCTCGGCCACGAGAGAGACGCCGATAAGAAGCAAGAAGCTTAGAGCGAGGATCTTTAGAGTCGGGCGATCGTTCACGAAACGGCTGATGGGACCCGAGGCGACCAACATGACCCCCACTGCAATGACCACCGCCGCGACCATCACACCAAGCTGATTGGCCATGCCCACCGCGGTGATGACCGAGTCGAGGGAGAAAACGATATCCAGGAGCATAATCTGGAACACAACCCCCGCGAAGGTTCCCCTTACAGCCGCTGAGGCGGCGCCTTCCTCGCCCTCTAGCTTATCGTGGATTTCAACTGTGCTTTTCCCTAATAGGAATAGCCCTCCAACGATGAGAATAATGTCACGACCCGAGACGGGGTGGCTGAAAACGTGAAAGAGCGGCTCTGTCAAGCGGATCAGCCAGGCTATAGAGAGCAACAACAGAATGCGGGTACCCATCGCCATGATCAGGCCCCACTGCCGGGCACGATCCTGCTCTTCTCTGGCAAGTTTCCCCGCCAAGATCGATATGAAGATCACGTTGTCAATGCCTAGCACGACCTCCAAGGCCGTCAACGTGACTAGAGCAATCCAGATTTCAGGATCTGTAATCCATTCCATCGACCTTATCCTTAAGTGTTTTG
The DNA here is from genome assembly GCA_020350285.1 of Anaerolineaceae bacterium. Taxonomy (GTDB): domain Bacteria; phylum Chloroflexota; class Anaerolineae; order Anaerolineales; family E44-bin32; genus DUEZ01. The sequence continues at coordinate 1,075,364 of CP070708.1, read as the reverse complement.
TTTTGTGTGAGGTTCACGTTAACTATCTCAACTAAACCGTAAGCGTCATCCATACAATCGACAACTTACCGCTGCACCATGATATACCGCATGAAAAAAGCTTCCTACCTTTTCACTGACGTTTCACGACCATCGCATCATGGTCCATGGAATTCTTCGAGTGCTTGAGCAATGAGAATATCCTCGCTCGACGATTTTGTCCTACTGTGACTCGATGTGAGATAGAGGCAAAAGCGGTTCACCCACGCTCTGAGGCATCTGTGTTTCAATGATCAGACGTTGGATCTCAAGTGGTTCACAAATTTCAGTATCGCGTACCAGCGAAAGGGCTCCCTCTGAGCAGACAGAGACGCACACACCACAACCCATGCAATTGTGTTGAACACCTTCCACCACCCGCTCACCCATCTTGATCGCCCCAAACGGACAAGCTTCCACGCAGTCGCCACAACCTTTACACAGATCACCTTCGATGTGACGCGTATATCCAGATGCGATCAACATTGGCGTTCCATTGCGTACCGCTTGCATGGCACCGCAACAGCATGGACAGCAGTTGCAGATGGCGTAAAAACGCCCGAACATCGCGTCCTTGAAAAATGCATGATGAACATGACCTCGAGCGTGCTCCCCCTCGAGGATTTCCTCCGCCTCATCACCGGTGATCCATCTTGCCCGACGCGGATGATGTTCGATCACGAAGCTCGCAAAAGGTTCACCCACAATCAGACAGACATCGATCGGTAAGCACGGATCGGATCGTGAGGCTCGACAAGGGCATTCAAGCGCCACAATGTGGCTCGGGTTTTTGAGAATGATGTCACGTGCGAGGGCGTACGGAATCACATGCTCTAAATCGACCAACCGGATTTCCTCTTCCACCATAACCAATTGGCGAGCTGCATCCATGGTCAGGACTTTGCCATGATATGTGTCAGCGAAAGACATTTGATCGGGATTCGAGTTCTCCTTCGAAGGGAACAACCACCGGAAAAATTGGACCAACGGACGCAGCAGTCGGTTGACAGGATGCTCTCCAGTACCAATACCGATATACAGATAAGGCCAGCGACCATAGACGTACCCATGGAGGGTGTCAAAAGCAGAAAAGTCAGGCGTTTGACGCGCTTCTCTTAGGAACGCCCTAGTTGAAGGGCGCAGCAATTTTCTTAACATATTTCAACCTTGGATAAACCACTTTCCGCATTGATCCTGTATTCTTCCCCCAGCGCCCACCATCATCCTTACCATCACAAGGCCCTTTCAGTCAAATACCTGCGCGTCCTCATTTCAAGCTAGTAGAAACCAAAAGAGAATTGACCACCCATAGAGATATGATAACCACATTCTTTAGACACGGGAAAATGTGAAATCCAGGTGTTCTGGGATGCAAAGATAATGGGTCACAATCCCTTAAATACATTTCCCAAAAAGAGCAAGATATACCCGGCGAGAACAAACCAGACGCTCCAGCTTACGAGAAAATCCAACCTGCTGAACACTGACAAGATTCCAATCATCGTTAAGAATAAAGAACTCCAGAAGACCCATTTCTTCGGGGGTGTTAAGCTCACCTCGACCTCCTCCTAAGTGGATATCATGTAGTGGGTTCGCCGTTCAACGATTTGAAGTTTGTAAGCGATCCACTTGTTCATGATCTCATTAACACCAATCCACAGGTTTCTATGATACAGGATAATCCATCAGATTGGGATCGGATACATAACGCAGTAGGGGCGGTTCGTGAACCGCCCCTACCAAGAACCTTATATGTCAACCACCAATTAATCGGTTGGTCTTAATTGGCCTGCAGGTTTAAGGCTTTTGCGTTTTATCCTTCGTGGGTTTGGGTTTGGGTGTCTTCGTTGCGGGTCGACCACCTCCGCGATTTTCCGGACTTCCTCCGGGCTGATCGGGAGTCTTCTTCAGTTGACCAGGAGCTAAATCACTTGGATCCCCACCTTGCCGAATATACTCAATCACCTCACGACCATGATTCGAACGTTCGATGGCACTTCTTATCGCCTCTTGAGCTTTCGTAGAAACCTGAGACTGCACACTCTCTAAGGTGCGGATATTTTGCGCCAGGCTTGTCTGAAGATGCTCTAACGATCCGGGCTTTCCGCTGCGTTGTGCTTCCTCAGCAACTTCTATCAAGCGGGTGATCATGTCCTCATACCCGCCCAGAGGTAAAGAAATGTCGTCCTCCCGCCCACCAGCCAATAATGCTTCGATCTCATTCAGACGCTCATCAGCAAATTTAATCAATAAAGCTGCATCTCCAGTCGCAGTCCACGTGAGGGCAAGACGAGCCTCCTCAATGGACCTCTTGACACCATAAAGGCTGTCTCCAGGCAATGCCTCTGTCGAAGCCCAAGCGACACCAGCGGTCGTCCCCAGAATACCGATCGTTAGTAACGCAGCAATCAGAAGATATGCGGGACGCCAAGCCCACTTCAATAACCACGTTGGTCGCCAAGTCCGCTTCCTTTCCCTCTTCCGAGTTGCTTTGTTTCTGACACGAAGCAGATTTAAGAGACGTGCTTTTGACGCCGACACAAAAGCATCGTCTGGTCCCGAGGGAACAAAATCAGTATGAAGCTCCTCAGCAAGCTCCAACAGGACACCCAGGGTCTCTAGATGCTCAGGATATTCTTGTAGATAATCCTCAGCGTTGGCTTCACCGGATTGAACCCGGGTTAAACCACGGTCAAGGATTTCTACCCCTGTACGATTCATCTTACTCATCGTCCTCAACCAAACTCTCGCGCATAGCATTCAGCGCTCGATGCAGCAGCACTCGCACCGCTCCCTCGCTTCTTCCCATCCACAGTGCGACGGTCGCCGTCGGTAAAGCCATAATTACACGCAATCGGATGACCTCTTGATAATCAGGGCGCAGATCGTCCATGGTCTGCTGCAACATAACTTTACGCTCGTTCTGAATGACGTGTTCGTCAACGGTAGAGTCTGTTACGACCATATCATCAACGGCCTCAAGAGGAACCTCCCTCTTCCCTTGGCGATAGTGATCCACCAACAAATTTCTGGCCACCTGGTAAAGAAACGCCGAGAACGGTTTCCCTCGCTCTTTGTAACGATCAAGCGTTTCAAACGCGCGTAAAAATACTATTTCAGTAAGGTCCTCAGCGATGCTATCCTCTGCCACCCGGATTCGTATGTAGCGATATATTGGATCAAGATATCGCTGGTAAAGATCACCAAATGCTTCAACCTGCCCAGCTTTCGCTTGAGAGATTAGTTCTGCATCAGTAGGCAGAGGATTAATATCTTCAACCATAAAAACGAATTTCCGTGGAGTTTGTTACATCTTGAAAGCGTAGGATCTAATAAAACCGAAAATAATCAAAACCTAATTCCTCTCATCGGCTGAATAAATGCCACGCCTCAGCCACAAATCTCTTGCTTTCAATGTGAGGATACTTCTACATTAGATAAACAGAGGCATCATTTATCTAGTACAAATGTCATACCTCACTGCTGTAACAATATCGAAAATCTCTCGATTTCCTTAATGGGATGCACCGGCATTCCCCTTATTAGAGAAAGTATATTGCCCGTCATGCCTTCATTTCTAGGACATGAGGGTAATACTACTATTCTCAAACGCGGCTTCACTTGGTAGGTTCAGGTGAAATGCCTGCCAGGTACTTGGTAAGACCGCCGATGAGATAAAGGAACAAGTTGACAAACATGGTGGGATCAGAGATCGCTGGTTATCGAATCATTGCCCAACTAAGTTCTACTGCGGATTCAGGAAGGGCAAGTCCTGCTTCGCATACGTATAAAGCTGTTACTCCGGACGGTGAGATTTCCGTCATCATAAAGCTGTTCCCAATAGAGGTCAGCCAGAACAGTCAATTACTCTCGCAGCTGCATGAATCGATGCGCGCAGTCTATAGATTGGACCACCCTAACATCCCAAAAATCATTGGGTCTGGAATGCACGAAGGTCGCCCATACATCGTTACACCTTATGTTGCGGCCGGCAATTTACAGGATCGTATTGATAGGGGGATACTCGCTGCACTTGATGTTGAATGTCTCATCGTGGAAACAGCCTCAGCATTGGAGCACGCTCATTCTCACAAGATTCTCCACGGAAATCTCAAACCATCAGACATCTTTGTGGATGAAGAAGGTCGCGTCCAGGTTTTCGATCTAGGACAAGCCGCCGTTCTGGGACAACTCCGTTCACCAAACACTCCATCATATGGCACTGAAGATTACCGAGCACCGGAAGTTGTCCAAGGTGCGGGGATGACCTCGCTTTCCGATCAATATTCACTGGGCCTGATCGCGCTCGTGCTTCTTACAGGGTTACCTGTAGCTGAAGGGTTATTAGCGCTTAACGCTCGTATCCAACGTGGTTCAAGTTCCCCAATACTTGCCAAGCAACCACTTAGCCATCTGTCCCTAAAAGTCATTGATGTGCTGTCGCGAGCCATTTCAATCCATCCAGAAAAGCGCTTTCGTTCCATGGCGGAGCTGAAACGCGCTCTTATGACCGCCTTCGATCATGAGGCAATACCAGAGATAGAACCAAAACCTTCACCCCAACAGGAACACGTCCCCCGTCGCCGGAAACGCCGATCCTTGGTGCCTTTGGCCGCAACGGTAGCAATCTTCCTCTGTTTTGCCATCACGCTGCCAGTACTCTCTTCAGTGTGGAAGGGAAGCGATAATGGTTCGCCCAATGGAGCGCGAGTAACACCTATCGTGGCTGAAACTCAGGGTAGTACGATTCCAAACCAAGGTGAAGATGATCCCTCGGCGACAAATGAAGGATCCTCTCCACACGACCCCGAAGGGAGCGTGCCCACCATCGAAGCTACCCATGATTCGGCTTCAATGCCAACGGCGACAGACAAGGCATCTTCTGGGAATCAGCCTGAGGCCACGGCAACGCTGCAGCCTCCAGAGACGGAGGCTATCACGCCAACAGAGACACTGCAGCTCCCGGCTACACAAACCATGACGCCTACTGCTACCCCAACACCCACCGATACTCAATCACCATCCGCAACTCACACTCAGGAGCCAACTCCCACACCGCCATCGATTCCAACCATCGACCCAAGTAAGTGTAAGGACAACCCAGGAAAAAATTACTGCACACCAACGCCGTGATCCCAATTGAGTAACCCGCACTTTGCATGGAAAAGTATCATCGCAGAAAACAGTTAGTCAGTTAAATGCAAAAACTGATAACTAGAAATCAGTATCAATTCATTCCCTACCAACTTTCGCAATAATCGAACCCAATGTCGAATTGAAACGATTTTCTGTTAGATAGTACTTGGGTAATGGACGTGTTCGCTGTAACAATACCTCACGTTACTCGTTTACCAGGATGAAACTACTAGATATTCACGCTTGACCGTCACTCCTCACAATTGGTGTATTGAGAGGAACACCTTTTCTTCAATCTTGAATAATCTGGAGGTCAACCTATGTCCCGGTACCGAATTTTTACAGTGATCCTTGTCATGGCGATCACCATTGCTCCATTACCCGCCATGGCCGAGGATGGGTTATTCGTTGAGGTGACACCAGAGGTTACATGCGGCGATGTTAACTTTCTGGTCAACGTTGAAGACGGCATCCTCCCTTACAACTTAGCTTGGGAGTTCGGTGATGGTGAAAGTCTCGAAGAGCCTGGTATTGACGCCTTTCCCCATACTACAGACCATGCGTATCTGGTTTCAGGTGACTATGAATGGGTCTTAAACGTGACCGACAGTTCAGAGATCCCCTTAACGGGCATGACATCCGGCATTGTCACCATAGGACCATCGGTCACTCTTCTCGCAGATGAGATGCCACCTATCAAAGAACTTGAGGGAGGTGAGGCCACATTTAACTTCACGGCCGATGTCCTTGGTGAATTTCCACCTTTTGCATACGAATGGAGCTTCGAAGGCGCATCAAGTTCCACGAGCGATCCGGCCTCAAACACTGCGAGCGCTACCTATACAACACCGGGTAAATACACTGCGATCGTGACGGTCACGGATGATTGCGGATTCACGCATACTGACACATTGTTGGTTGTTGTCGTTGAACCCCTATTTGGCTGTCACCCAATGGCACAACGGATTGCCGACGAAGTCAGCAAGCTTTACCCTGAACAGGCTGAAAAAGAATACACCTGCGAGGAGATCTACTACATATTTTTGGGCGGACTTACCGGTCGACAAACTGGATTTGGGCGTCTCTGGCACGCCTATAAGCTTGCACTGACCATTGAAGACCTCACCTGGGAACAGATCCGGGATTGGCACTTGGACGGCACAGGGTGGGGTTTGCTCGTTCAATTGAACCGATTTGCAGAGGCTCTCGAAAATGTTGGGATCGTCGATCTCATGGATCGAGTCTTAAGCGGTGAGAACACCGTGAGTCAAATCCGCTCTGCGTTGCGGGTCGTCATTCGATATGAGGCCGACTTTGAAGATGCCTTGGCAAGGTTAGCGGATGGGCTCTCACCGGGTAAGCTGGCTCAACTGTATCGCACGGCCCAAGATTTGGATCTCGATCCCAGCGACCTCGACGGCTACCTCGAAATGGGTTTTGACCTCCAAGAAATGCGTCATGCAGCCAAGCTCGCAACACAATTAGGCGGCGATTGGGCTGCCCTCATCATAGCCCATAGCGAGGGTTACAACTGGGGGGAAATCCGGAAAGCACATCAATTGGCAGATGAGACCTTCGATGTTCTGACGATCTTGGATGTAGGTGTCCAGGAGTTCCGACGTCAACAGCGTATGCAGACACAAGAGGAACGTCGGATGGAACTCAACCTTCGCACAGCAGCTCACTATGCAAATCAATATGGTGCGACTGAAGAGGATGTTTTGGCTGTATTCAACGAGATCTGTGACGGTGATTGGAAATGTGTCCGAGATTACCTGCGTGAGGGTTCGGGCAATTCCCATCAGGCTGGACAAGACCAGCGCACAGCGGCTCGGCTTGCAACCCAATATGGTATCAGCGAGCAAGAGATTTGGAGCTTGTTTGAAGGCACCTGTTCCGGTGATTGGAAATGTGTCCGCGACCAGTTGAGAGAGATGTTCCGCGAGGAACATGGTAAAGGAAAGGATAAGTAATAAAGAACGATTCTGATTAACGCTGGTATGTCGGGGCGGTTCGCGAACCGCCCCGATATCGGATGAGGACAGGATTTGGTTTATCTGTTTCGTGGACAGCGTCGTTAAGGCACCGATTATCCGTCTTGAGGGTTTCCGATGGTATTGGATGTAGGGGCGGGGTAACCCCGCCCCTGCTCCACATTGAGATAGTATTCATCAAGTTCCCATTTCCGAGGGTTGTCCAGAATATATCGCCGAAACTGATCCAGTTCACCCTGATTGCGGATGATTCGGTCATAGTAGTTCCGCTGCCAAACCCTCGCACCAGTCGTCCCTCGGATTTGATTGATCCGTTTTGTAGATACCGTTTTGAAAGCACCGATTAACCGTCCCAGGGGTTTTTTATTGGAATTAGACGTAGGGGCGGTTCGCGAACCGCCCCTACGCATTGAGATAATATTGTCTGTATTCCCAAGGATTACGATTATGCCGTGAAGGTGATTGGGCATCACAATCCATTCATCTAGATCCACATAATTGTGGTGCTTGCCCAACCATTCCCACGATGTGTGAACAACACGCCAAATACATTCAGGTGTGTTTCACCTTTTCCAACATCACCTAAAAGACATTGATGGTGATGCACACATATCGTCACAAAATATGCCCCGGGTTGGTAGTAATCATATCCTTGTAAACGAATCGATTGACGGTGATGGAAACTGGAATCGCGCGGAAATAAAACCCCCTATCCGCACACTTAGATTGTAGATGGAACTTTATTCAGTTGTACTATGTGAAAGTTACATTCTTATTCAATATTCAACGAAAAGCTCATTCCCCTATCAACCAATAAGCTACTTCCTCTACATAGACTTTAAAATGAGCGGTTTCCGCGGAACCGATGAAAAGACCGAAACGCCCCTCACTATAGGTGTCATCGCTCACCTCAGCTAAAAACTTCCCATTGGCGTAAAGTTTAAAGGTATCCCCTTCGGCCCAGATACCAAGACGGTTTGTCTGATTCGGACCGGAAAGAATATGAGAAGAAGCTCTCCACGCCTGTAAGCCTGTGTAAGTCTCACCATCCCATATATAGATCCGGTAACGACCGTTGCACGAAAAACCATACACATATCCCTGATCTTTATCCGGTGCCCGGATCAACACACCATAGTCATCCAATCCAGAACATACATTGCCCGTCTTTACAGTGATTTCCAGGTAGAAATCCTCTATCGCCGGTCGAATACAAAGCCCCCAATTATCATACGTTCCAGCAGGAATGGCCTCCATGATCAGGTTTCCATCTTTAACTTCGAAGTAGGTTTCTTCCGTATCCACCAAAAACCAGTTAGCACCGGAAGCGAAGGTGTCGCGCCAAGTCGGGTCACCAAGGGCCAGCTCATCACCACCTTCCTCTACTACGATCCGCACCCAAAAAGCCTCGTCCCACTCATCACCAATACCAAACAACCTTCCGGTATCACTGCGAAGTTGCCAGTCTCCCTGATAAGAGCCCACCTCCTCTGGTGCCTTTAGCTCAACCGATAGATCAATGGTCTCCTCCGGTGCCACATCGCGGGTGAGCGCGATCTCGCTAGCTCCATCCATCTGATCACCATCGACAAACACCAATGCGTAGTCCGCCGTCCATGTACATTCGCCTACATTACGCAGGCGCCAAACCTTGAGGAAAGTCGCCCCAGGTGCAAGCACGGTATCGTCTTCGATGGTGACATCGGTGACAAATTCCACCCGGTAGCAAGCCGCTTCGTCGATGGTAGGTGTGGGGGTGGATGTAGATGTCGCCTGCGGCTCCGTCGCCGTTAATGTGGGTTGGACAGAGGTGTTCGTGGGAGAAGGAGGAACAGGTGTATCCCCACTTGGCTGTGTGAGCTCTGCGGCGACTGTTTGGGCTACGGATGTTGCAAGCAGGTCCGGTGTTGGCTGCGGTGCACTGAGGAGACCGCACCCTGCTAAAGCGACACTTAAGAGCAGAAATGAAAAAATTACGATCCATGAACGATCTCTGCGATCCATTGGCTCAACTCCTTTGGTTTTTGGGCTCATATTGATTATATAACGTTCGCTTGACGGGAAAATACTCTTGTTAATCAAGGATAAAGCCTCAAACGATCTTTATTCCCTAGCATCAAGGTGGTTCACCACATTCAACCCGTTCGTTCCGTGTCAACCCCAATCTTCTCCATCGTTTCCGCTTGGAACCACCCGCCTCCCCATTCATCAACCCTCCAACGCCCAGTTAAGCTGAATGGTTCCCAAGTTGGGGGTTTTTCCCGATTAGCCAATGCCACTTCGTCCATGATCACATTAACGAAGCTCACCCCATCACTGAAGAAGAAGCCTTTTCCACCGGTCCATCCAGGCAAACGGGTTCCGGTCACCAGCACGACCTTATTGGGAAACTCGGGCAAGCTTGATAAGGGTACGGCATCTTCGGGAGAGTGTTCAACGGTGTCAACCGGGTGAACACTCACCGGTAAACCGAGGATGTGCTGTTCCCACATCATGCGTTGTGCTGGGGTCTCTGGTAGCGTTGCTGAAGCTTGAGCAAATGAGAACACTCTCTGATAAGCGGTACCCGCTCGTACAACGCTCTCTGCTTCATCCAGTAACGCAGCCCGGCTCACTGCGAACCCGTCCAATGCCCCGCATTGAATAAGGTGTGTCAGCTCACGATCCTGTAACGAGACACGGGTAATCAAATCCTGGAGATCAACAAAAAGCGCAGCTTCGCGTTGTGAACGGATCGCAGCGATCGATTTCCGACGTAAATCTCGGATATGGTCAAGCCCCATCCAGAGAATTGGAACGAGGGCCTCTCCTTCCTCACTCCCATATGAAAGTGTAAAGCGACGATTGCTGTGGTTGATATGCGGTGGTCGGACTTGGATGCCTAATCGAAGTGCCTCCGCCATATAGATCGCTGGATGATGGTATCCCCCTCGTCCAGCCAGTCGTGAACAGAGGAATTCCGCCGGCCAGTGGGCTTTTAAGTATGCTGATTGGTAGCTTACACCCGCGTAAGCTGTCGCGTGCCCCTGGTTAAAACCATACCCTGCGAAAGCGACGACCTGCTCCCATAGTCGCTCGGCTTGATGAGGATTCAAACCGGGTCCGCTAGGAGGTTGACGTTGGCAACCAGCGATGAAGCGAGTCCGCATGGCCTCCATTTCTGGCGCTCGGAATTTACTTACCCCGCGCCTTAGGTGATCTGCCTCCTCCCAATGTAACCCTGCGATTTCGCGTGCGACGCGCAATATCTGCTCCTGGAAAATTAACACACCCTTCGTCGATTCCAGAATGGGTTCCAAGGCAGGATGCAGATAAGAGACGGGCTCCTCTCCTCGATAGCGACGGACGAAAGCCTGAGCCATCCCTCCGGTCGCCGGGCCAGGTTTGAAAAAGGCGTTCGATATCGCCAAGTCCCGCACGGTTCGAGCTTGAAGTTGACGTAGCGTACGCTGCGCACCCTGTGATTCGCACTGGAAAACGCCGATCGTCTCACCTCTGGAGAGCAGATCCCCTGTTTTCGGATCATCAAGTGAAATCCCCTCCAGGCGGAAATCTGATTGATGGTGTTGACGGATAAGCTCTGTCGCATCCGATAAAACGGTCAAAGCGCGAATACCAAGAAGATCGATCTTCAGTAAGCCGATGGCCTCCACGTCCGAATGATCGAATTGGGTTATGAGAAATCCCTTCGGTGCCCACTGAACGGGCACAACATCGGTTAACGGACCGGGAGTGATCACCACCCCACCAGGGTGAACACTTAAGTGGTGCGGTTTACCCACAATCTGGTAACCATTTTTCACCACCTCTCGCTCCTGCTCGTCCTCCATTTCGGTCAATATCTCATCAACAGTGCGTTGATCTCGTCGACGCGGATCGGGATGCCAACCACGCGGCAGCTTTGCGGTCAGCTTCTTGATACGCGTCTCTTGAAAGCCATAGGCTTTTGCTGTCTCACGTACAGCCGACCTCAACTGTAGAGTGCTGATCGTGGCAACGAGTGCTACCCGATCCTGCCCATACTGTTGACACACATAACTCAAAACCTCATCACGCCGCCGACTACAAAAATCAAGATCAATGTCAGGTAGGTCCGCGCGTGCTGGATTCAAAAAACGCTCAAAGAGCAGATCGTGCGCGATGGGGTCAACCGTCGTGATACCGACACAATAGGCAACCAATGAATTTGCTACGCTACCACGAGTATTGGTAGGAATTCCCTCCTGTCGGGCATAACGGGCGATATCGGCGACGACTAGAAATAGTGGAGCGTAACCTCGCGATGCAATGGCATCCAGCTCTCCTTGCAAACGATCCCTAATGACCCCATCCATCTTAAGCCCGTATTTTTCTTCTAGACCAAGTCGAGCTTTCGTCGCCAAGGCTTCATCTGGCGATTGATCATCAACCAGCTTAGGAGAAGGCCAAATTGGGGATCCATCCGGCAAGGAAGGCTCACAGAGTTCTACGATCTCTCCCACCATCTTCAACGCATCCGGGAACGCCTTGTATCGTCCTATCATCTCACTTGGACTTAGCCAGTGCAGGTCGAGATCACTAGCTGGCAGCATTGTGTCTTTGACCTCTTCCAACCGACAATTGTGATCAATAGCCGCCAAGAGATGTAATGTGGAGCGATCTTCAGGTTCCAGGATGTAAATTGGTCTCATCGCTACGGCAGGAGCACCAAACCGTTTGCCTAACGCGGCGATTTGTGTCACTACCTCCACGTCAGCGTCCTTATGAATTTCCAAGCTAAGAAAGCCGTGATCACGATAGAGACCACTGAGTTGGGCAACGTATCGATCTGCCGCTCCCTGATCCCCTGAACGAAGGTAACCTTCCAACCAACCCGTTTTGCCTCCATCCAAACAAAGGAGTCCCTCCCGATGATTTTTTAACTCCTCCCATGTGAGACGTGAGGAAGGACGTCCCGGATCACCTAAGATCAAGGATGAGAGCCGACAAAGGGATCGGTAACCTGTCTGATTTCTCGCCAGCAAGACAAGATGTCCTGGGCATGCAAATGCCTGTGTAGGCCCATCTTCGATCCCAGACACCGCAACGGTCATGCCCAAGATGGGTTTGATCCTCTGCTCCACGCAAGCTTTACTAAAGGCGACCGCGCCGTATAACGCATCGAAATCTGTCAATGCAAGGGACTGGAGCCCATCCGAACAGGCGCGGAGAACAAGGTCGTTTATTGAGGCAGTGCCCCGCATGAGTGAGTAATGTGAATGCACACGTAGGTGTGTAAAGTCGTTCGGTCTTTTATGAGTCATAGCACTAGATTCTCTTATCGATCGTTCACCCACTCTCTCAAATATTGTAGCCTTCGTACCGTCCTCTTGCGAGGTGCTGTCCTTAAGCATCTTGACATGGAAGATCATCGATTGAAAGCGGTCATTCACGACCGATCAGTTCGGTGTAAGTCGAGGCTTTTTTTAAAGAGTACGGTTTAACACCGAACCAGTCGGACAGAAATGGCATGTGCTCTAGCACAATAGTAAAGAAGGATCCCAATGTCAAAAGTCATCCTGAGCCCCTCGGCAATGCTCGGGATAAACTCCGCGAGGAATCCCTATGATTCGACGATTTCTAGCACACCATCATAGGGATTCCTCGTCGCGATGCCGCAGGTCCTGAGCGAAGTCGAAGGGCTCCACGGAATGACACTCCTTGGTCTACGCCTCCCGCAATCCAAAAACTCGGTGTGATCCTTTCTACAGGCGTCATAGTGGCGGTTCGCGAACCGCCCCTA
>CP070708.1:1051837-1062355 GCA_020350285.1 Anaerolineaceae bacterium | reverse complement strand
GTGACGAAGAGATCCAGAGTAAATTAAAAAGCGGCGACCCGGATCTGGTGATGCCAATCCTCGAGCAGGTGGGTTTGAGCGAAGCGGATGTGACAGACCTAAACGCGGATCTAGATAATATTATGACTTCTGTGGAAGCCCTGGGTTTTTGGAGATTTGGGGCTTTTGCATAGGGAAAACACTAGTTAGCAACTGAATCTTCCAACACGATCTGATCGAGGTCAGTTCTTGTCTAGGAATTTATCTTCCTCGGAGGGATTCGTTTGTGCATCCAGAGTACCTAAGAAGCCACCGAGCGAAGAGACTATTTCGTGACTTGGACGATCTCTATTTTCAATTTGCTACCCAACTGCCTTCCCCGTTGGATTCCCTAGCTCAATTGAACAGCACGTACGAAGGTGATAAAGAAGAAAGACCCTTTGAGAGCCTGCGAGGGTTAAACCCCGTTCTGGTAGGTACGCCATGGCTCTTTTGGGATACGTTCGAAGGGCTTTCTGATCAAATTTTCCTTCTAATTGCTGAGGCTGGTATGTATTACGTACTGGCTTCGATTGTAATGGATCATATTTTGGATGGGCAGGCTAAACCAATAGAAGCTATGGCGCTATTTCATCAAGTTCTTTATGAAAGAGGAGTTACCAAATATCGAATGACGTTTTCCTCATCATCATCGTTCTGGGGTCACTTTGAACGCTTGGCGAGCGATCATTTAGCAGGTTTATCAGAAGAGTTTGTGCTGCAATCTGAACCCCAACTGATAGATCGAGCGGCGCTTATTAAAATGGCGCATGGGAAAGTATCCCCCATTGTCACAACAATTGTTGGTTTGGCGGAGGCTTTAGATAGGACGGCTTTGATTGATCCCATTGAGACCTCTCTAAAACATATCGCTATAGCTTCGCAACTGTTGGACGATATTGGGGATTGGAAACATGACCTCCAAGTTGGTCATATGACCTATTATTTATCGTGTCTTGCTCATAACAATTCTTTGTTGTTAACTGATCCTTCTTCCTTGGAAGAATGTCAACGCAAGATAGATGATGAATGGTTAGATGTTGGCCAAATGGGTGAGGTGATCGAGTGGTTGGAACGTTCGCTTGAGGCTGTCAGGGAAGTTGGTTGTTCAATATGGATCGATTATGTAAATGGTTATAAGACTCTAGCAAATGAGCACGTGAAAGGATTTACTGCCCGACATATCAAGCGAATACTTCAGCAATTGGACATCAATCCAAGTAAAGCGTCGGGGAGTGGATGAACAATACCAATAGCTTCTATAGGTCTGAATAAACAAGATGCCTTGTCGCATCTCTACTTTTCCGTCTCATTGAAGAATACATTCAATCGTCAGGAGAGTGAATAATAAGCAGGTAATTAGGGAAGATATGTGAACTCCATGGCAGGTTAATGAAACTGGCGCCGCTTTACCGGCGCCAGTTTTATCACAGATTCGCGATGAGTTTCTACTTCGTTCCTATATACCGCAAGATGAACAATTATGAGTACTGCAAGTATTGCAGGCATTCCCTGCACCAGCGACGACACGGCCATCGCTGTGCGCAGCGAAGAGCGAAATCGTGCGTGATGTATGTCCGCTCTCGCACTTGCTACAAAGAATTGGAGCGTCCGCATCGCTCATCGATCGCAGAGCGTCAAATTTCGTCTCACAATCCAGGCAAATGTACTCATAAATCGGCATACCGGCCCTCTCGAGTAATAAATGATTAAACCATTCTATCGACAGAGAAGCAGGAGGTCAATGTCATCTCAGATCCAGTAGCTCAGGATAGATGAGAGCGCTGAAGTGCTATCTTTCCTACTCTCGTCGACGGATTGTAAACTGATCAAAATCTCGCACCACTGTTACGTGGGGAAAGATCGCATTCGCCTCTTCAAAAACCTCTTTGACGCGGTAGCGACGTGAGATATGCGTTAGGTATAGGTGTCCTACCTTCGCTTGTTGAGCGAGTTCAGCGGCTTGACGTGCGGTGAGGTGGCCAAATTTGCGAGCTAGGTCCGTCTCGGATTCTAAGTAGGTTGCTTCAATGACCAATCCATCCGCCTCGTGGCAGGCCTCGACTATGTTGTCCACACGACCACAATCACCGACATGAACCAAACGTGTACCTCGTCGAGGAGGTCCCAGAACCTCTTCAGGTGTGACGACGCGGCCATCGGATAGTGTCACACTTTGGCCCCGTACCAGATCGCCTCGAACAGGACCAGCGGGAATACCCAGCTCATCAGCACGATCAGGGAGAAATGGTCGGTGTGGCAGCTCCTCGAAGACAAAGCCAAAACACCCCGGGCCCCGATGTGAAACCGGGAAAGCAGAGAGACGCATACCATTCTCTTCCAGAAGAATCCCGGTCTCGATGGGCTTCATTTGGATCTTCATCGGGGGGCGCGCGCCGCGTAATACCACACCGAACAGCAAGTCCTTGATACGTTCGGTTGCCCATTCACCTGCCCAAATCTCCAGGTCGTCGATCGCTTCCCATCGAGCAAATGTCGAAAGCAAGCCAGCTAAGCCGAGAATGTGATCCAGATGCCCGTGTGTGATGAGGATCCGATTCAGGCGGCGGAACCCAATTCCGGAACGCAGGATTTGGCGTTGTGTACCTTCACCGCAGTCGATGAGGAAGCGTTGATGGCGATAGCTTACCACCTGGGAGGTGAGTCCCCTATGAACGGATGGGGCTGAGGCGGAGGTGCCAAGAAAGATGAGTTCGAACAAGAGCAACCCTGGCTTCTAATAATGTATCCATTGAAAAAGAGCCATCTGCGAGAGGAGGGGCGGGATAAGTGTGTGTTACTCCCTTACTTACTCCTCGCGGGTGGTTTTTTCAATGTGCTCAATTATGTAATCCCGATGATCGGGTGGTTCATTGTACCTTAAACGAGGGTTCTTCAGGAGGAACGGAGGATCATTTGCCAGGATGCTGCCCCTACGAGACAAGAGGGGATGGAGACGAGGATCGGTGTAAAAGTACCATTCACAAGGATCGCGCTGACCCCCCAAAGCGTGATAAGAGCTAATACGATGGTGAAATAACGCTGGCCGAACGCTCGCTGCCAAATCATCGAGGGGACCCAACTTGGCTGAACGATGCTCAAGAGCATTACGACGAGCCCGATGCTGAGTAAGCCGTAACGACCGAAGTCCGACCATTCTTGATGACCAAGTAATAGGATGGAAGCGGGGAGGAAGAAGAATATACCGTGCGTGATTGCCAATGCCCAATATGGGTGCCTTTGAGGCTTGGAAAAGGTTCCCTTGAGCAATATGCCCATGACGGCACCAAATCCTAAATAGAGAGCGGTCGAACTTAACCAAAAGGATGTCTGCTGAAATAACATCATTTCACTCATCAGTCGATCTTCTGGTCAGAAATGGTGCAAGTTGTGTGCCCGCGGGGATTAGGATGAGAGAGGATCTGCTCACCCAAAAGACTGCTTCGTCGCCTCACGGCTCCTCGCAATGACAGATGCAGGGAATAGGTTGGGATGGGAGCGGTCGGGCGTGGGAGCTCGACCTACTCTTTGTAGTAGAGGCGGCTCCCACGCCGCCGGTAGACAGGACGTGAAACAAGTAGGATATGGGAGTCTGACCTAGCTAAAGATTGGGCGTGAAATTAGGCCGATGTGGATTTCAACAACAACTAGTCGCGGCACCCGTGTGGGATCAGTGTGCCAGGACAAGAATCTAGACAGGCAAGTTAATGCGATGATACCAAGATCATGGTTCAGGAGCTTGGCGTTGGGGTAGCCGAGGGTGTCGGTGAGGGTGTTGCAGAGGGTGTAGGTGTAGCCGGTGTGGGTTCCTCGGATGGCGTGCCATCCGGTGTGGGCGTTTCGGAGGGCGTGGGAGAAACTGGTGGGGGTGCCAGAGCCGTCGCGCACAGATTCGCCGCATCTGTTGCGATTGGGAAACGTACATCCCACTCCCAACTTGACAGGGATCTGTCATATTGTTCCATCGCTGCACAAGGGTCGGAAGCTGTCATTAATTGATCACCGAAGTACCATGCCGCTTCCCCAAATTTATAGCAGGAATCAATGGTAGCACCTTGTGCGCAAAGGGACTCGAACAAATCAGCCGCCCGCTCCCAGTTCAAGCCAAAGTAGCTATTGGCGAACAAGTATTGTTCCGCAAGTGTCCGTCGATAACCAGCTTCCCGATCCAGCGGTCCGAATCGCTCTGCTAAGCTGAGGTCGTAAAGCCCTTCTTCCATCAAGCCTTGGGCGATGAGATCCATACCGCGGTTGCGGAGCGCGATGTACATCATTCCATCTGCTTCCACGGAGCGGTAGGTCGGATCCTTGGATCGTAATGACAGTAGCTTGTTGATGACTGTGGTCCAGTCGCCCTCTGCGAGCGCTGTTTGAGCGTCGGCGAATAATTCCTCCGGTGGGGAGGGGTCAGGAGTTGGGGTGGGCTCAAAAGTGGGTGTAATTGTGGGAACATTGAGAACTACATAGATCTCGATCAGGATCTCCTGGATACCAGGAAAGGAGGGATCATAGCGTGCGATGGCCTCAAAGCGTTGCCTCGCTAATTCGTATTGTCCAGCGTCCAGGTCCTGGATCCCTAGTTCAAACTGCTCCTGAAGGAATTGTGTAATTTGATCTTGTTCTTGAGCTAGTTGTTGGCCTCTACCTTGGAAGAAAGCTATCCCGCCTACCACAACAACAGCAAGTATATAGAACAACACATACAAGATCCATCGTCGCCGCTTCGAGCCTCTATTCGATGGCTCGATCACTCCCGATGGTGGATGGATTTCGGGAACAATTTCTGTTGGTTGGGTATCATCGGGTTCTGATGGAGATAGGCTTGAAGGCATGGGGGGCATTATACCCCAATTGGGAGGTATCCTTTAGAAATCAGTCTGAAAGAGGATGTGAACTGGTTAAGAAGGGTGTGGCTGTGTTTGATTTTAACAACCAGCTCTCATGCCAATATTGTGAAGGGTAGGGGGTTGTCCATTCATTAAATGCCCTTCTTGACGGTGGTTAGGATGGGGTGGTAAGATGCAGTGCTTTGGCCACAATGGTCGGATTTGTGAAATGCTATGTATCTTCGCGGTAGTAAATGGGATCTACGGAAGAAGCGAAGCCGGTCTCGGCCATGGCGGATATTGCTGCTTTTGATCCTTATCGTGGGGGTAGTATACGTTTGGCAAATATATATCCCCACAGTTCCGCCACTGTTCATCCCCACCCTGACTCCAACTCGTAGCCCGGCTTCTTTTGTGCTTGAAGCGGAGAGTTTGTTCCAGGCTGGGAAACTATCTCAGGCTGAAGAATCTTTTTTACAGGCGATCGCCGTTAACCCACGCGAGACGACCTATTACATCGAATTGGCTCGCATCCGGGTGTTTGCAGGGAATTATGCTGACGCCGAGACGGCGGCACGGGACGCATTGGTGATCGACCCTAACTCAGCCCTTGCTCACGCCGTCCTCGCTTGGTCTGTTGATTTCCAAGCTGGACAGGAACAAGATCCAGCGAGGAAATCTGAACTCCTTGCTACTGCAATGGAAGAAATTGAACAGGCGGTGAAAATCAATCCTAGTTCTGCCCTGGTGCATGCTTACTACGCAGAAATCCTGATTGATAACAATATCACGGATTACGTACGGGCTCTGGAGGAGGCACAACGCGCGTTGGAGCTCGACCCCAATCTATTGGAAGCGCATCGAGCGTTGGGATATGTTTGGGAATTGACCGGCAACCGTCAACAGGCACTTGAGGCCTATCAGGCCGCAATGTTGATCAACCCTAATCTTCCGAGATTGCATATCGATATCGGAAACATGCAACGTGCGCTTGGTAATTCCGAGGGTGCGCGCGATAGCTATCTAAATGCCGTCGCGCTTGCGCCGACTAGTACTGAGCCTCTAAGCCTTCTGGTGCAACTTTATGCGGGGATTGGGGAATTTGGTAGAGCAAGCCAATACGCAAAAAACGCGGTGGATTTGGATCCCACAGATGCTCGCCTGCGAGGAAACCTCGGTCGAATGTACTACCACAACAATGCCTTGGAGGAAGCGATTGTCCAATTGGAATTAGCTATCCGTGGTGGACCAACAGAGGATGGTGTGTGGGTCGAAGGGTTTCCCTTAAATCCTGCAGATGACCGAGTGATTGAGTTTTATTACACCTATGGATTAGCCCTGGCAAAAATGGGACGTTGTGAAGAAGCGGTTCCGATATTTGAAGCCTTACTGCGAGGTGTTCCTGAAAACGAGGTCGCCATCTATAACGCTCAAGAAGGGTTGATTCTATGTGGTCAGCTTGAGCGAACACCCACACCAGAAATTGAAGAAACCCCCACGCCTTAATGACCGAAGAGATGATATGAGATGCGGCTGAAAGGTGAAAAATTACGTCTGAGCCGTGGTGGAAGGCATTCGAATCCTTGGCGGATGTTGGTATACATCGTCATTATCGCCGCGGGAGTGCTGATCCTGCGGTTAAATCAGGTCGGGGAGGTTCAGCCGCTCTTTCTGCCTACACAAGGTCCGACACGTGGTGCACGTTCCTTTGCCGAAGAGGCAGAGGTTCACTTCTTTGCAGGGGACCTTCAAGCAGCTATTGACGCTTACCAAGCCGCGACAGTAATGGAACCTGGCAACGCAGAGCTGTTTGCGAAACTTGCTCGCTCCCAAACCTACTCAAGCAGTCTGCTGACAACGCTCGATGACCGTCGGGCTCGTTTAGCAGAGGCCAGAGACATCATAGACTATGCTGTCGAAATCAGCCCGGAAAATGTTACCGTGCATGCTATACGCGCTCTGGTCTATGATTGGTCGGCCACCGCAGAGGTCAGAGACACGCTTGTGGTCGGAGATGTTGTCAGAGTCCAAGCGAATGTAGACGACGCGGGGCGTATGATTGCCAGAATCATCGAATCGGAAGACAACATTGAGCCCGGAAGCACCGACGGTATGGTAGAAGAAGGGACAATGTTCATCTTCTCTGGTGTGGTGGAGGAGAAGAGTCTTGATCAGTGGGTGGTGGGCGGTCGAACAGTTGAAGTAACACCTCAAACCCTGGTCCGGAATCCTAATCGTAGGGAAGAGTTTCTCACTGAGGCTGAGAATGCAGCCAATCGAGCATCTAGCCTTGACCCCGGCAACATTCTAGCTCAGGCATTTAAAGCCGAGGTTCAGGTCGACGAGGGAGAATTTGCGCTGGCACTCGACAATGCCCAGCAAGCTGCTCAAGCCGTGGAAGATTTGAGCGGTCCATTCGAGTACGCCATGGATGTCCATCGTGTGTATGCCACGGTGTTAGAGAACTATGGCTATTACCTGCAGGCGATTGAAGAATATCAGAAAGCAGCAGAGATCAGTCCCAATCTAACATTCCTATACTTGCAAATTGGCGCTAATTATCGGGAACTTCAAGATATCGATAACGCGCTTTATTACTTTGATAAAGCTGTTAAGATCAACGATCAACTGAAGATCAAAGATCCGACGCCCTACCTGGCCATTGGCAAAACCTACCAATGGGAAGGGGAGTTCTTCATCTCTGCCATCAATATCGAACGAGCGTTAGAAATTGATCCCGCTAATCCCGATATCTATGGTCGTCTCGGTATTGTTTATTTTCAGGCCCGCAATTACGAGAGCGCCATCGATATCTTAGAATGCGCTGTTCGGGGATGCACGGTCGAGGAAAACCGCGAGCGTATCTGCAGATTTGTCTATCGCCTAGATGATCCCGAATGTGAACAAGCGGATGAGATCAACGAGGAGGTACTCGGTCTTGAGCTCGGACCGAAGAGTGTTGAGTATTATTACACCTACGGATCTGTGCTCGCTGCATTTCAAGGGCATGAGGACTATCCAGGTATATGCAATGAAGCGGAAGAGATCTTTGCTGAATTGATGACCCAATTTAGCAACGATGCACTCGTCGTGGCAATCGTGGCTGAAGGACAAGCGATCTGCGGCGGTACAGCCTTACCTCCTGAGATTCCTCCTGAGCCAACACTAACTCCAAGCCCTTGACATCTCCCCCTAGTTTAGGTAAACTTGCAACGCAATTTAGCACTCTCCCCTTGCGAGTGCTAAATTGTTATGCATGTCCGTACATAATTCAACCCAATTGTGAGGAGGATCCGCATGTCACTAAAAATTAAACCATTGGCTGACCGAATGCTTGTCAAGCCCCTCGAAGAAGAGGAGGTAACCCCAGGTGGCATTGTGCTGCCAGAGACAGCGAAAGAGAAGCCGCAGAAGGGCGAGGTTTTAGCAGTAGGACCGGGCGCCCGCGATGATGAAGGCAATCGTATTGCGCTGGATGTATCCGTCGGAGATAAGGTCCTGTTTGCCAAGTATGGAGGGACCGAAATAAAAATGGATGGCGACAAGTTACTCATCCTGCGGGAGAGTGACATCCTAGCTATTCTCGAGGATTGAATTCACCAGGAGTGAGACCATCATTTCTTTTCCGAACTTAAAAATTCATAATAGGAGCGAATGAGCAATGACTGCTAAGCAAATTGCATTTTCAGAAGATGCCCGTAGACGTCTCAAAGCCGGTGTTGATGTGCTGGCTACAGCCGTAGCAACCACGCTAGGCCCAAAGGGACGCAACGTGGCCCTTGACCGAAAATTCGGTTCACCCACGATTACTCACGATGGCGTAACCGTGGCCAAGGAAATCGAATTAGAAGACCCATATGAGAACATGGGCGCGCAGCTACTCAAAGAAGCGGCTACAAAAACGAACGACATCGCCGGTGATGGCACCACAACTTCAACCGTTTTGGCTCATGCTATCGTGACCGATGGTCTTAAGAGTCTCGCGGCAGGTTCCAACCCCATGCTGCTAAAGCGTGGTATTGAAGCCGCAGCCAAGGCTGCTGCCGATGCCATCGCGAAGCAGGCGATCGATGTGACCACCAAGGAAGAGATTGCTGCCGTTGCGGCTATTTCAGCCCAAGATCGAGAGATCGGTGAACTAATCGCTGAAGTGATGGATAAAGTCGGCAAAGATGGCGTGATCACGGTCGAGGAATCCAAGGGTTTGGAATTCGAGACCGAATATGTCGAGGGGATGCAGTTCGATCGTGGTTATATCTCGCCGTATTTTGTAACCGACCCGGAGAACATGGAAGCATCGATCGATGAGCCCTATATCCTTCTGCATGACAAGAAGATATCGGCTGCCTCTGACATCGTCCCGATCTTGGAAAAGCTGGTCCAAGTGGGCAAGCGCGAGCTGGTCTTGATCTCCGAAGATATCGAGGGCGAGGCTTTGGCGACCTTGGTCCTCAACAAACTGCGCGGTATGCTCAATGTCGTGGCAGTCAAAGCCCCTGGATTTGGCGATAGACGCAAGGCTATGCTGCAAGACATGGCCATCCTCACGGGTGGTACGGTCATCACTGAGGAATTAGGACGCAAACTCGAGTCAGTTACTATTAATGACCTAGGTAAAGCAGGCAAAGTGGTGGTTACGAAGGATGACACCACCCTCATCGAGGGAGCGGGTGAAGCCGATCGCATCAAGGGTCGCATTGAAGAGATCAAGGTTGAGATCGATCGCTCAACCAGCGATTACGATAAAGAGAAACTGCAAGAGCGGCTGGCCAAGCTTGCCGGAGGCGTAGCTGTTATTGGAGTTGGCGCGGCGACCGAAACGGAACTCAAAGAAAAGAAACACCGCGTCGAGGATGCTCTCTCGGCAACACGAGCAGCGGTCGAGGAAGGGATCGTCCCTGGCGGTGGTGTGGCGCTGCTTAACGCTTTGGAAGCAATCAAGAAATTGAAGATGGACGATGATGACGCGAACATCGGTGTTAACATCGTTCGCAATTCACTTGTGAAGCCGATGGACGGCATCGTAGAGAATGCCGGTAAAGACGGTGCTGTGGTTATTGAAACCGTACGCCGTAAACATACCGAAGATAAAAACACGAATATCGGCTTCGATGTCCTCGAGGAAGAGTATGTGGACATGGTAGATGCCGGTATCATCGACCCAGCGAAGGTTACAAAAGGCGCATTAGAGAATGCAGCATCTATTGCGGCCATGATCCTGACAACTGAAGCGTTGATCACCGATGTGCCTGTGGAGGAAAAACCAGTAGCGCCTCCGATGCCTGAGTACTAAACTCAAAACTGATCAATCGGTAATATGTTGGGGGCCGTCACCTTAGAACGGCCCCCTATCTTTTAACACCGATGAAAACGAATAATGACTATCCCACCCAAAGGGAGTGGCGAAAGCATACTTTGATCGTTTGTTGTAGATCCTAAGGGAGGGGATTAAGGTTGCTTTGGGAGAGGTCTGTTGTATTGGCCGAGATCTGGCTACCGGGAAAGATTTTTTTGATCTCCTCCTAAAAGTGTGGATGATATATATGATGTTATGATCAGAAATATTTAGCCCGAAATGCGATCTACCTGTTTTTCAGGGTGTATTCATCCAGGCCATGCAAACCATTGAGGTTACTATTCATCGTCCTTCCTGAAGTGAAACTGTTATGGAGCG
>CP070708.1:1049847-1051737 GCA_020350285.1 Anaerolineaceae bacterium | reverse complement strand
TCCGGATGACGTACTGGCTACGATTGAAGTGACAGCCGAAGGTCAGACGGTGAGCATAGAACTGGCCACGGAGGAGGAGATCGAGAAAAACCCATCCGTGAGCCGAATGGTCGAATACACTGGTGAAGGACGTTGGCTGGCCTTTCGAGCAAAAGAGTTGCTGCCCGCAGATACTGGCATAACGGTGTCCATCGGTCCGGGCACGCCATCTGCAGAAGGTCCGCTGGTTACCCAGACACGGCAATCATACAACTTTCATACCTATGCACCGCTTCGTATCGTGGATCATGGTTGTAGCTGGTGGGATGAATGCCGACCACTCACGCCGCTCTTCATCGAGTTCAACAACCCCCTCGATCTCGAAGCGTATGAAGAAGGCATGTTGCGCGTTGAGCCTGAGCTGGTTGGTGCGTCCGTGAACATCTACCACGATACGATCAGCATTCGTGGGGTGACGGAGGGACAGACGACATATTGGGTTACTGTGGACGAAGACATCCAGGACATCTTCGGCCAGACACTGGGCAAAGATGAACGACTAAGATTCCGCATTGGTCCTGCCGAGCCGATGCTGATGGGGCCGAGTGACATATTCGTGACGCTCGATCCCGCAGCCCCTAAACCAGTCTTATCCCTGTACTCGATAAACTACAACCAACTGGATTTACAGATCTATGCCGTCGAACCCTCGGATTGGCCAGCGTTCCTGGACTATCTGTACGAGTTCCATCGGACAGACACACCGCCGGATCCGCCAGGTGAGCAAGTGGTGGATGAGACCCGGCGTGTAGAGGTCCCTGCCGATAAGCTGACCGAGGTTGGGATCGACCTGAGTGATTTTATGGATGGTGACTTCGGGCATTTCATCGTGATCGTCAGACCCCACAAAGGCCTGTTCGAAGAAGATCGTTATTGGGAGACCAAACAGATCTGGGTTCAGGTGACTCAGATTGGCCTGGACGCCTTCCTCGATCACAGTGAGATGGTCGTTTGGGCTAGCGAGCTGCTGGAAGGCGCACCGCTGGCTGAGGTGACAATCGAAATGGGTCCCGCAGGTGGACTTGAGGTCACCGATGGCGAGGGTATCGCTAGGTTCGAACTCCCCTCCATGGAGGTTAAGTACCTTGTCGCTCGCCAGGGCAACGATGAAGCCCTGCTGCCGAGTTCAACTTCTTACTGGGGTGGTGGTGGCTGGAGCCGCAGAGCTCTCGTTGATGAGTTACGTTGGTATGTTTTTGACGACCGACAGATGTACCGCCCTGGTGAAGAAGTACATGTTAAAGGTTGGATGCGGCGCGTGGGCGCTGGCCAGACCGGTGACGTGGGTCTGGTTGGCGACGAGGTAACAGCGGTCAACTACCAGATCATCGGCCCTCAAGGCAACGAAATTGGCACCGGTCGTACCGAGGTCAATGCCTTAGGCGGATTTGACTTCGCCTTCACCCTGCCTGAAAACACCAATTTAGGATATGCGCAACTCTACTTTAATGCAGAAGGTCGCCTCAGTGGATTGACCGGTACACAGTTCTATCACAGCTTCCAGATCCAGGAATTCCGACGACCGGAGTTCGAAGTGTCCGCTCGTACGGAGACGACAGGTCCATATTTCGTCGGCGATTACGCCGTGGTTGCAGTCGAAGCGAAATACTACGCCGGTGACCCGCTACCGAATGCCGAGGTGTCCTGGAATGTATCCTCCTCACCCAGCACCTATAATCCTCCCAACTGGCCTGGTTTTACCTTCGGCAGCTGGACTCCCTGGTGGTGGTATGACTGGTATTGGCCTACATCAGATGAAACTGTGTTCGAGACCTACGCAGGTGTAACTGACGCTTCAGGTATTCACTATTTGCGCCTAGATTTCGAAGAAACAGGACCCCCAAGACCGAC
>CP070708.1:1046925-1049747 GCA_020350285.1 Anaerolineaceae bacterium | reverse complement strand
TTGGAAATAACCAGCCTGCGAGCGTATTCATCGCCCAAGACCGATTCCACTTGGAAACCTTCCAACACCTCGACGTTTACAGCACCGAGCACCTTTTGCCCCATCGAGGAACTCAATTCGCCGTGGGTGGGCGCGACCAAAGTGACTTTTTGTGCGATGCTCGCCAATTCAGCCGTTGCACGCAATGCAAGCATGGTGTCGCCGATGACCACCGTTTCTCGTTCGATGAACAGCGGGGCATAGGAGACGGCGCTGTAGCAAAGGCCGCGCATCATGAATTCTTTCTCGCCGGGGACATTCATCAAACGTCCCAGAGCACCCGTGGCGACGATCAGTGCTTTGGTCTCATATTCCGACCCTTCACGTGTCGATACCTTGTAGCCACCCTTGATCTTCTCAACTTTTTCGGCTTTATCGAACACACGCGCGAACTTAAGATAATCAACCTCGTTGGAGAAGCGATTGACGACCTCCTCGCCCGTGATGACAAGGTGCTTCTCGATAAATGGGAGCTGCAGGCGGTAGTTCGTTTTCCCGCCTAAATTGCGGGTAATAAGCAGCACATCCAGTCTTTTTCGCAAAGCGTAGACGGTAGCTGTAAGGCCCGCCGGCCCGCCGCCTAATACAATCAAGTCATGCATCGTACCTACCTCCTACTCTTCCGCATCCGTGATAAACCCTTCAGCCATCATGTTGGTTGTCAGGTCGCGTGAGCGCCGGATGATTTTCTCGGCGTTTGTTAGCTCTTCATCATAAGTCATCGGTATACGAGCGATCCCTTCCTCGACTGCCTTTGCCGCGACAGCTGCGGCCTCCCTGGGGAAGACCTGCCAGTCATCCATGGTGGGTAGAATGCGATCTGGGGTTAAACCTTGTTCAACGGCCAGCTTGGCTAGTTCGTCGGCTGCGGCTTTACACATGGAATCGGTAATTGTCGTGGCTCGTACGTCAAGCGTCCCACGGAAGATTCCCGGGAATCCGAGCGAGTTATTCACTTGATTGGGGAAGTCAGATCGACCGGTTGCGATGACGGCTGCGCCACCCTGCTTCGCTTCCCAAGGCCAAATCTCGGGGACCGGATTTGCGCAAGCGAACACGATTCCATCTTTGGCCATCTTGCGGATCCAATCAGGGAGGATCGTCCCTGGGCCTGGCTTGGAGAGTGCGATTACGACGTCGGCGTCTTCCAGCGCCTCGGGGATTCCACCCTGACGACCCTCCTCATTCGTGATCTGACAGAATTTCCATTTGTCCACGAACTCGGCCTTACGCAGTTCAATATCTTCGCGCTCCTTGTGGAGGATACCTTTACTGTCCACAACCCGGCACAACGCCGGGTTGGCTCCTGTGGCGAAGATCAGCCGAGCGCAGGCGACATTGGATGAGCCAGAGCCGACGAAGGTAATGGATGCTTTTTCAAGATCCTTCCCTACGATCGTTAAAGCGTTGATCAGGGCTGCCAATGTAACAGTTGCCGTGCCCTGCGCATCATCGTGCCAGACCGGGATCTCGGCTTGTTCGCGAAGCGTGTCGAGCACGCGGAAGCACTTGGGTTGGGAGATGTCCTCCAAGTTCACGCCTCCGAAACCGGGCTGGATGAGCAGGACGGTCTCGATGATCTTGTCCGGATCTTTGGTGTCGAGCATGATCGGCCAAGCGTCAACACCTCCCAAGTACTTGTACAGCAATGCCTTCCCTTCCATCACAGGCAGGCCTGCTTTTGGGCCGATATCGCCCAAGCCGAGTACGCGTGTGCCATCCGAGACGACGGCAACCGTGTTCCATTTATGGGTGTGCTCATAGACCAATTCGGGATCCTCGGCGATGGCTCTGCATGGTGCCGCCACGCCAGGGGTATACCAGATCGCGAAATCGCCAAAGTCGCGGATTCGCGCCTTCAGCGCCACCTCCACTTTTCCCCGGTAGTAGGGATGAAGCTTCATGGCGTCCGCTGAGGGTTTCTTGGCTTTCGCCAAAAGCTCCTCAATATTGATTTCTGAGTCAGAAGTGGTCATTCGATGGACCTCCTAGATCAGTAGTCAGTAGTCAGTAATCAGTAGTCAGACGGTAGCTGTCAGAGCGGTTTTGCCTTAATTGAAAGCAATCGCATGCACTGATCGCTGAAGGCTGAAAGCTGAAAGCTATCAGCTTTCAGCTAGAGTCGTAGATATGAGTCGGTGTAGATCACCTTATTGAGCAACACTTGAACCGTTTTCCAAATGTCAACCTGTTCCGGTTCAGACATGTCGACGTCTTCCGGTTGGATCTCCTCCATCGCCGCCACGGCATCAAACAACTTTAGATAAAGCCACCCAGCAGGTGTGCTATCGTCGCGTTCCTCAATGATCCGAATGGTCTCCATAAGTTCACTATCGAGCGGGTCGAGGATGGCGGAGTCGAGACCTGCGGCCATCAGCATAACCAGGTGCACACGGGTAATGAGTGACTGCAGTTCGTGCGGAACTTGATTGACCACATTTGAAGCCCCTACGGTGGTCATTGGTGGCGGATCCATCAACATCTTCAACATCCGCACGGTCTCGATCCCCTCGGGCACATATTCTTGGCAGCCCGATACAGTCAGGATGAGCGGGTCGATGTAAAGCTTCTCCATCGGGATACCAACTTCCATGGCTCGCGGGATCAGTTTCTCCATCGCGATCCCGATACGTGCGTCGGCGCTCACCGGGATGCCGCTCTTCTCCAAGCAGAGGGCGATCAGCATGGCATCATATTCCGCCGCCAAGGGCGGTACGTTGGCTAGGCGCTCCTCCTCTGCCGATGTTGAGTTGACGATCGCATTGGAGCCGACCTTTTTTAAG
>CP070708.1:968155-1046825 GCA_020350285.1 Anaerolineaceae bacterium | reverse complement strand
CTGGTCTTGTCAACTGAGTCGTCTCTCCCTCTCTGACAAGAACCGCCATTGTGTGACCGCTGTGAGCGAAGAATAATCTGCCACGATGTATGGCAACAACAGTGACACCTACCTCTCCAATCCCCTCCCCCGATTTATTAGCCTTGAATAAAGATTGAGCTCCTTCCTGCAACTGATCACGCAGTACAGCATTGAGATGCCGATCAACAGAACGAGAAATACCAGAGAACAGCTGTTCAATGACCATCTCAGCTGCTTCATCGGCTTTACGATGTCCATCACCATCCACTACGGCAGCAAGAGTGATATGCAATCCCCCTCTGGTTCGAATCTCCTCGACCTGCACCCTATCCTGCTGAGGAGGTTCGGGCGAGACGGTTCCAGGACTTTGTTCGAAAGCATAGGCTATTCTTGAATGACTGTTTGACATTCTTAGATAACCTTAGGTAAGACAATCGGATTCAACGTTTCAACGAACTTTTTTTCGGATAGGGCACCCTCTTACAAATTCTCTCATTAATACCCGGCCAATAAGACAACTTACCAAGGTTATAAGCTAAGCCAATTATTCCGTTGATGACGGAATTGGCTCTAATGTATCCGTTGAGATCGGTGTGTTCGTTTGTGTCCCAGTTTGTGTCTTGGTCGGGGTTCTCGTAGGTGTTCTCGTCGGAGTGCGCGTAAAGGTTTGAGTTGGTGTTGGTATCGGTGTCCGTGTGCGAGTCGGACGTGGTGTCGTCGGAACAGCGGTAGGTGGCACAAACAGAGGTCCCAACTGCGTTCGGGTGGGTGTGATTTGCTGGTCGGATGGAGTGGCTCCCGTCGCATCCATAGTCGGCGTTAAAACTAATCCGCCGCAGAACTCTCCGAAGGAATAAAGCTGGTTGCGAGTTGTGTCCACAGTGCTCATGTCCCCTACTGGATTCACCCAAACATGTTGACCCGAATTTAAATGAACTCTTTCTCCTCCATAAATCTCATGAAGGACTTCACATCGGCCTTCAAAACAGTCCACATCCAAACGTTGATCACCGGGCGAGGTGACTACACCCATGACACCAGATGTAATTCTAGCGACAACTCCTGAAGGCGAACGAATTATGGCTGATGTCCCCGAAACATTTCTTCGATCCATGATGATAATGCCATTTGTAATGTGAAGAACCGTCTCGGCTGTGGTGGATGCCTCAGCGATAGTGCGGATTTCGATCTGTGTGTCAGGCCCGAGATATAGAATGCTGCCGTCTGCTAAGCCCAACCTGGCATATGACTCTCCCTCGTGGATGATAATGTTGACGCCCTCCCCAGCAACAATGAGGTCCTCTACGTTTAAGTTCTGCCTCCCACCAACCGGACTGAGGACCTCCGCCCTCCCTATTAAACTTGACACGAAGGCAACCCCAGATGGTAGCGAAGGGATGGTTGGCGATATACCCTGATCCGTATCCGTCATCTGCAATCTGGGTAAAAGCCATACCCCTAAACTTATAAGAAGGATTGCGATAGATGCCACGCCGATGACGGGCAGAATTGCCCGTGGCACCTCTACTCCCCCTGGAACCCTGAGGATCACAACCGAAACATTATCATCCGCTTCCCGCTCGAGTGCCCGTTTCACCAATAACTCGACCGCTGCTTTTACGGAGCGACCTTTGGTAAGACTGACGAGTTCGCGATCCTCGATATAATACGCAGAAGGATGATCGTGACGCGTTTTGGTTAACCCATCCGAACAAACAATGACTCTGTCACCTGGTTCAAGCTGCATTCCCTGAGCTGAAACCGCCTCAGATTCCGATTCTTGTCCCCCCTTGAGCCAAATTCCCAGGTCTACATCGATATCAGCATCGTACCCGATAGACCGTACAATTTCGTCTTTGCGAGGATGGCGAGCGATTTCATCAGGGGTCAGCTTACCTGACCGTAGGGTCTCATGTTCCCAAGTGTGATCAACGGTAAGAGGCAAAGCCTTCCCACCTCGGACAAGATAAACACGGCTGTCACCTACATTGGCTACATACAACCGATTTTCAACGATGGCGGCGACGGCTGCGGTTGAACCCATGTTCCTTTTTCGTAGGCTACGTCTGGCATCTGCGAACACGCGCTCGTTAGCCGTTTTAAGCGCTTCCTCTAACATCTGAGGGACATCCTGATTTGTAGAACGTTGGCAATGATCGATAATCGCGTTGACTGTCACTTCAGCAGCTCGCTCACCAGCGTTCTCACCACCAATTCCATCCGCCACCACCCCTAAGGTCATCTCCAATCCTGCAGCAGTGGCAAATGTCTCCGCTTGACATCGATCTTCCAGCAGCACTCGTCGAGGTGACGCGCCGATGTGTGATAAGGAAGCATGTTGGATTTCTCTTTTCGAATCGTGCGAGTTGAGCGTCATCGATTAACCTAAATCCGTCCCTTTAAATTAGGCTAAGGAAGCCAAGAGAAGCGTCTTTTTTTCTTTGGCAACCTTTGGACGCGACGGTCTCCGGCATAATATTTAATTACCCGGTTGAATTGCTCGATCGGAACCCGTAGATCCGGATCCTTCGAAAGGCAACCATCTATGATGTATTCATCGAGTTCTTCGGGGATATCTCGTCGTTCATCTGATATTGGTACCGGCGTCGCACGCAGGATTGCGGAGGTGATGCTTCGATCAGTGACACCCAGAAAGGGTTCCCTACCGACAATTAAGCGATAGAAGAGGATGCCCATACTCCAAACATCAGCCTTCGCTGGGTTATATTGTTGGACAAGTTCTGGAGGGCTCGGATCACGCGCTTCCTGCAATCTTTCAGGAGCCATGTAAACAACAGATCCATCCAATTGGTGCTTAATGAGTTTAGCTGCTACACCGAAATCGATGAGTACAGGATCGTAACATCCACCCACTTCCAGAGGACTTCGGAAAAGGATGTTATCAGGCTTCACATCATTGTGAGCGAAACCTTGTTGATGGATGTACGCGAGGGTGACCCCCACCCGGTGGCAAATTGCAGCCGATTCTTCAAGACCCAACGGACCCAGTGTGCGGATATACCCTTCTAGAGATCCACCTCTTAAACACTCCATCCCAAAAAACCACGGACTGCCTTCGATCTCGACAGCCCGTTCTTTATAAGGATTCTTCCCTCCAGAAACTTGCTCAAGTCTCACAACACCCCTATGGTCAAGTTTTTGTAGGATTTCGACTTCTTTTTGGATAGCGGCAAAGAAAAACTGTTGATTTGGTCCACCGACCCGACTGATCTTCAGCGCTACCTCAGTGTCTTTCACCTCCCGTGGCTCAGCTCTGACCACACGTGCCATACCACCACGTCCTTCGGGGTAAACCTCAACCACCTTAAACTGACCGATAGGGTACCCAGGCTTGACATCAGAGAGTCGATAACGGGTCAAGTTCGCTCCATATCACATAGGATGAGATCTCATGAGATGAGTATTCATAAAAAGACCTGACTTTTGGTGTGCTGTTTACCTGTGGAGGTGTGGGGGCCACCCATAAATCCACAGATACTAATTTCATGTGCGTTACTGGGTACTTTCACATTTAGTCATGAAAACACTCAGGCTTCTCTCCGTCGTGGCTTTGTCCGACGAACGTCATCCTCCAGCTCTGGAATTTCTCCGTCGAGACCAACAAGTTGAAAGAGAAAACGGAGCCCTCCCCTTTCAAGGGGTGCAATATCGATGACATCACCATCTTGAAGCATCAAGGATTCCAACGGCGCTAGCTTCTCATCATTAACCAGGGTCCCATTCGTACTATCCTCATCACGAATAGCGAAGTGATCATCCTCATCCAGGATGGTACAGTGGAGCCTACTGATGGCACTATCCTCATCACCGATATGGAAGAGTAGATCCGCATGGCGACGTGAACGTCCAATCGCGGTGGTTCCATAGATCTCGTATGGTTTAGATGGAAGCTTGTCGAACCCTTCTAACGGAACCAGATAAGCCCGGGCTACCATCGCCGTCCTCCTACCTGTGACCCTCTCTACAAAGTCGACGAAATTTTCCCCTGCCTGCTGGATTACAGGCATGACGCGTGAGCGGTTGAGAACGAGATAAACGCCCAGTCCCACCGCAACCACAGCGAAACTTAAGGAAACGTATATGAGGATCGATTCGGAGGGCTTAAAACTAGTAAGAGGTGGAGGGATATATTCAATAGCAATCGTAATCGGCGGAGAGGTCCCTTGAAGACCAAGCTCATCTTCTACCTTTACTTTCAGCTCTACCGGCACCTGACCTTCTTCATGGTACGATCGAATGTCCCAAGTTAATCTCGTTCGCCCTTCATCCACCTGAGATTGGCTGACGGTGATACCATCCGCCAAAAGCCTTGCTTGCCCTAACCTTCTGGAATACATATCTTTCCAGGTCACCTGTGCCTCAACAACGAGGAAGGTTGGATCAGCTTCTGCAGCAGACTCTTGTCTCTCTAATCCTTCTCTGCTGAACACATCTCCGGCACCAGGAAATGTGATCTCGACCTGTGGAACATCCAACTCCACAGTATATTGACTGTACGCACTGTAAATCTGACCACCATGATTCAACTCAAGCGTAACTTGCCTCATCTGTTTCGAAGCTGATGTGGATCGATACGTCACGATGTATTCTCCCCTTTGGGCTGCGATCGATTCAAAAAGGGGTTCTAATCCACCCGCCTCATAGAGCGCGATAAACTCTCCTCCAGTGACACTTGCTAGAGGGCGTAACGCTTCATCCCAGTATTGGATCTCCTCTGGTCTGGCCATGACGACATGAATAGGGACACCCGCGTCGATCGCCCGTTCTGCAACTTCAACGAGATCCGCCCGTGCGCCAGGCGTGAAAAGGACCAGGGCCTTCGGTTTGTTTTCATCGTCTGGCGAATAAAGAAGCTCATCCAAGCTGAACTCCAGAGCTGCCTTGGTGAAGAAACCATACTCCGGCGCACGGGAAAAATTAATATCTGACGGTGGAATATATGCTGTGAGGGCATCACTTACCGCGCGAGGGTCGTCTCCCATAGGCATTAAGAGGTTTGAATCATCCCCCTCTTGAACGACGACTGCAACCTCATCGACGCCAGCACTCATCCATGGGCGACCTACAACGTAAGTTTGAATATGTTCCTTTGCCTGCTCATATACCATCGACAGGCTCACACCGGTGTGGAGTACACCGTCACCTGTATCAACAACGAATATCACACGTACGCCCACATCGCGCGGCTCTATCGACACGACTGGCAACTCCACGCCGTCTTCCATAACTCGGAAATCGGTTCCTGTGAGGATGTCAATTGATTGGCCGGATGGATCCCTTACAGCGACCTGCAGCTGTACCAAAGGAAAATCATCAATCTTGACACCGCTGATATCAAAATACCCAATTTCC
This sequence comes from Anaerolineaceae bacterium, assembly GCA_020350285.1. Taxonomy (GTDB): domain Bacteria; phylum Chloroflexota; class Anaerolineae; order Anaerolineales; family E44-bin32; genus DUEZ01. The sequence continues at coordinate 1,041,431 of CP070708.1, read as the reverse complement.
CCCTGTGAATACACAGCGCGAGGAAAGAAGAGCCAGGCAAATAACAAAAGGAGAAACCAGCCGGCTTGCTGGGTGACCTTTCGAAACGGTGCCCTATTTAGAACACAGCCCATCGAATACCTCTCAATGGTTCCATCTTACAATGAGCTAAATCACAAATTCAAGATTGAAATTACGGATGAGGCTCAATCCGATTTAAGGCTTTGTTCAAAAGCCTTCACGACAGTATCAATGGCTTGATCGTCGATCCAGTAATGAACCACCAATCGCATCCGACGAGATCCTATCGCGCTAAGCTTGATCCCTTTCTCTGCACACTTCTTCACTAGTTCAGGGGCGCTTATTGGAGAATCCTGATTGAACTGAAGATATACCATATTCGTTGGAGGCTCTTCCCACTCCACGCTGAGTCCTGGGATTTCCCGAAGTCGTTTTGCTAAAAGTCTCGCTCGCTTATGATCTTCAGCTAAACGATCAACCATATTCTCCAACGCTACGATACCTGCTGCAGCGATCACGCCTGCTTGACGCATCCCTCCACCCAGTTGTTTTCGCACCCGACGTGCCCGTTGAATGAAATCTTCATCACCACATAAAACCGAGCCCACAGGTGCACAGAGAGCTTTTGATAAGCAGACCATAATTGTGTCTGCAGGTGCGGCTAATTCCGCAGCAGAGACATCAAGAGCAATGGCGGCATTGAAGATACGAGCACCATCGAGGTGTAACTTGAGCGAGTATTGACGGGCAAGATCACCAACTTCACGTGTGTATTCAGCGGTTATAGGAACGCCACCACATCGATTGTGTGTATTTTCGAGGCAGATCAAGCGGCTGATCGGATAGTGCGGATTGTCAGCCCTTATCGCTGATTCGATATCATCTAACAGGAGTGTCCCATCCGATTGGTTGGGCACGGTAAAGGGATGAATACCGCCGAGAGCTGCCATACCACCCGCTTCATAGAGGAAGGAATGCGAAAGCGCTCCAAGGATGACCTCATCCCCTCTGCCACAATGCGTCAACAACGCCGTTAAATTCCCCATGGTTCCGGATGGGATGAATAACCCCGCCATTTTGCCAAGCCGTTCAGCCATTTGAGCTTCAAGCCTATTTACGGTGGGATCTTCACCGAACACATCGTCTCCCAACTCAGCATTTGCCATCGCCTTACGCATCTCAGGTGTTGGCAGGGTTACGGTGTCTGAACGCAGATCAATCCAATCCATGTTCCCCTCGTTTAAGTTTTTCTCAGCTGATCAAGAACCATCTTCAAATCAGATGGTAACGGCGCTTCAAAACTCCGCGCTTGATCATCCCCAGGTAAGGTGAAGGTCAGAGCCGCAGCGTGAAGAAACATCCTCTCAACCGGTAAAGTCGGCTTTCTCTGCCCATAATCTCGATCTCCCACAACCGGGCATCCAAGGAAGGCAAGATGGACTCGGATCTGGTGGGTACGCCCAGTTTTGGGATTGACTTCTAGAAGCGTGTGCCGCGGGAACGATTCGAGCACATGGAATATCGATATCGCCTCTCGTCCCTTTCCAGGTGAGAGAACTTTCATTTTCTTTCTATGTCCAGGATCACGTCCAATCGGTGCTTCAATCCTCCCCGCAGGCGTTGGCGGTCCTCCGTCTACGAGTGCAAGATATGTCTTGCCTACCTCCCGTTTCTTGAATTGTGCTTGTAGCTCGTTTTGGGCAGTGTCATTCTTAGCTAACAAGATCAATCCGGAGGTATCCTTGTCTAACCGATGGACCACACCGGGGCGTTTCTCCCCCCCAACCCCCATGATATCTGGTGCATGGGCTAATGCCGCGTGAACTAGTGTCCCTGAAGCATGTCCCGCAGACGGATGTACAACCATCCCAGCAGGTTTGTTGATCAACATGATATCTTCGTTCTCGAAAACGATATCGAGAGGGATTGACTCCGCTTGCAGCTTCGAAGGGATCGGTGGTGGGATGATCACCTCCACCGTTTCGCCGCCATCAAGCCGAAACCCAGGTTTGATGATGACCTCATCATCAACCTTGACAAAGCCTGAGCGTATGAGTTGTTGCAGTCGACTACGGGAGAAGTCAGGCGCATGTGTGACGAGGGTCACATCAAGCCTACCCCCTGGAGATGAGGTCTTAAAACGAAGCCTTTGTTCTTTCACCCAGCAAGGCTCTCCCCTTCTGTGGCTTCATCTTCATCCCCCAGTCCCGGCGCAAGCTCTTCAGCAGGTTCACCCCTCGACCGCCGTTCTTCAATCCACATCGTTGCAATAAGGACAGCGGACCCAACGGAAATGCTCGCATCGGCGATATTAAATACTGGGAAAGTTCCTACCGAGATGAAATCCGTGACAATACCATGGACCAATCTGTCGGTCAGATTCCCTAACGCTCCCCCTAATTGAAGCGCCAACGCAAGACGCAATGCCACATTCGAGGACGGTACACGAGGGAAGTAATAAATGATGGCTATCGACACAAGAATGGCTATGATGGTGAAAATCAGCCCCCCCGATTGGAAAAGGCCAAATGCAGCCCCCTTATTGGTCCAATGAATAATTCGAGCGTAGGGTGACAACCATTCGAAGGGCGACCATGTTTCACCCCATTCAAGGCGCGTACGGACTAGGTATTTAACCCACTGGTCGGAAGCGATAATCAAACCCGCTACACCCAATAGGACGAAATAATCACGTACTTTCGACAAATGTACCTCCAAGAAACAGCTTGACACTCGTTACACACCAATTGATTGTACCTTATCGTCTCAAGAGTGCGAAGCAGATCATGCGATCGTCCGATACAGCACTACCAGTACATGGGCTACCGTGAGAATGAGGCAGCACGTGAGGGGGTGCAGGCTCCGCACACACCCCCTCGCATAGGAATCGACGCTTCAAACCACATGATATACGCTGCTGGGAGGTATTGAGGGTAGCTTCAATCTTGGTCGAGTGTGTCTAAGAACTTTGATCAAACAAAGTGTTCAATTATGTTGTGGATCTTTGTAGCGCGATCTCTAACTCCTCCCCATCGAAGGAATGGTTAGATGAGGATAAACCCTCAGGCTGATCGACTTCTTCTAATTTCAGTGCCAGAGTCTCTCCTAAGATGTAATCGCGGTGACTGCTGACGGCCTCTGCGAGACGATCGCTGGCATGGTAAAAGAGGTCAATCCGTTCGTCGACTTTAAGATCAGCTTCTTTTCGTAATTCTTGTACCCTGCGAACAAACTCACGCGCGAGACCCTCGAGTTCAAGCTCGGTGGTTAGCTCTGTTACGAGAGCAGCCAAGTATAGACCTTCGGACGCGGCTGAGAATCCTTCATGAGCATCCATCCTGATCTCGACTTCCTCTGGAAGTATCTGGATTGAATCGCCCTCCAATTCAACACCTATCGATTCTCCCTTTTGCAGTCTCGCAGCTACTGCTTGAGGCTCTTGCTCGAGTATCGCATCTCGCAAGCTAGGGAAGCGCGATCCATATTTCTGCCCCAACTGTTTCGGCAGCGGTTTCAACTGGTAATCCACAACTTCCACAGCCGTATCCAGAAGACGCACATCTTTGACGTTGAGTTCATCACGGATCAAGTCAGCGTACCTGGTTACAACTTCACGTTCCTTTTCATTACCTACCACAAACGCTGCTTCCTTTAGCGGTTGTCGAAGTTTGCGGTTCGCCTTGTTGCGGGCAGCGTGACCCAACGAAACAAGGCGCATAACTAACGCCATCTCTTGGACCAAATCAGCGTCAACGATCTCTAGGTCAACCTGTGGCCACGAACAATGATGGACGCTCTCGTGGGTTTGAGAATCGATTGTGCGTACCAGGTTCTGATACATCTCCTCAGTAACAAAGGGTACAAAGGGGGCAAGGAGCTTTGAAAGTTCGACCAACACGTGATAGAGCGTAGCATAAGCGGCATGTTTATCCGCATCAGATGCCTCACTTGCACCTGCTTTCGCCCAAAACCGACGCCGGCTGCGTCGTAGATACCAATTACCCAAATGATCCAAAAAACGGGAAATTTCCGCTGTCGCCATGTTAGGCTCATAGGACTCAAGGCGGTGAGTCACTTTAACCACCGCTTCGTTCAATCTTGAGAGGATCCAACGGTCCAACTGGTTATAGGTCAATGGTTTCTTATCATCAGGTTTCCACCTATCGATGTTTGCATAGGTGACAAAGAAGGAGTAGATGTTCCACAAGGGAAGCAGGAAATGCCGTCGGACATCATCAGCTCGATGGTAGCCGAAAAACAGATCCTTTTCCGGTATGTGATCACAATAGAGCCAACGCATCACATCAACGCCCATTTCGTCTGCAGCCTCATTGAATTCGATCGCGTTCCCCCAGGATTTATGCATCTCCCTGCCATCCTCAGCCAGAAGAGTTCCATAAGTGAAAACATGTTTGAAGGGTGCACGCCGTTCAAGAATCGTACTCATCGCCAGAAGGCTGTAGAACCAATTTCGAAACTGTCCAGGGAAGCTTTCACTGATCCAATCGGCCGGGAACCATTGCTTCCAATACTCCCTATCCGTGTTGTATCGCAGCGTACTCATCCCGACAATCCCCGCATCAAGCCAAGGGTTTCCCACATCCGGTATTCGCTTCACGAGCTGGCCACATTGGCCGCATTCGATTTGAACCTCATCGATATACGGACGATGTGGTGTATGACCCTCAAAGGTATCCCACCCACCTACGGCTCGCTCACGCAACTCCTCCTTACTTCCGAAGATTTCAAAGTGACCACAGCGTGAGCATTCCCAAATTGGTAAAGCGAGTCCCCAATAGCGCTTCTTAGAGATCATCCAATCGTGCATGTTACGCAACCAATCTAGCTCCCGCTCTAAACCAAAGGACGGATACCAATTGGTTTCGTTGATCACCACTTCCATGATCTGGTAACGAAGATTTTGGGACTTTTCCTCCTCCGTCACCTCTTCATATGGTTTTCCCAAGTTCTCACCCATAGAGATGAACCACTCATCAACGAGTCGAAATACAAGCTCTTCTTGACAACGCCAACAAACAGGATAGCGGTGGGTATAGTCCTCCAGCTTATAGGTCAAGCCTTTATCGGTGAGGTTATCGAAGATCGGTTGAGAAACATTGTTGACGTTCATACCGGTTAACCAATCGAACCCATCGATAAACAAACCATCTTCGGTGAGAGGCGCGATGACCGCCAATCCAAATTCCTTACTTAGTTCGAAGTCCTCCGCACCGCACCCTGGTGCGATATGTACAATCCCTGTGCCCTCCTCCTCCCCAACATCGTCCCAAAGGATCACACGGTGTTTACCAACCGCACCACTCCTCACTTGTGCTGGTAACTCGTTAAAGGGTCCCTCATACTTCCAGCCTTCCATATCAGCTCCCTTGAGCTCAGCTTCAACTTCATAAGGACCCTTGAGCATGTGCACCGTGCCACGACTTAGGTACAGGACCTCCTCCCCCTGACGCACCTTGACATATTCCAGATCAGGACCGACTGCTGCTGCCACGTTACTCGTCAGCGTCCATGGAGTTGTTGTCCAAATCAGTAGACTCTCACCTGGACGATCGACGAGTGGAAACCGCAGCGTGATGCTTGGATGTGTCAACTCTTGATAACCCTCGGTGACGATCTCATGTTGGCTGAGACCCGTCCCACAACGGGCGCACCAAGGCATCACATCGGTACCTTTATAAATCCACCCCCTCTCGTGGCAGGATTTGAGCACCCCCCAAATGGCGTAGTTATTCTCATCGGAGAAGGTGTAATAAGACCCCCCAAGCTCAGGCATGCCTAATTGACCAACAATCTGCTCGACCGTACCTTGAACAGGACCCATTACTCCTTCAACGGTGATCTGTTTCATGGGATCCTTCTCAATCTCATCATGAAGGGTACGTAAAAGCTGAAGATCGTCCCAGTCCATCCAATACCCCAAACGGATACTCTGTTCTGTCTGGGTAGCAGCATACTTGAGGACTCTTTGTTTACAGAGAATGACGAATTTAGCTAAGCCATAATCCTCAATATCGCGCTTGGATTTAAATCCCATATCGCGCTCAACATTAACCTCCACCCACAAACCCTGGCAATCAAAACCGTTTTGATAACGAGTTTGAAATCCCTGCATGGCCTTCAATCGGTGGTAAAGGTCTTTGTAGGTTCGGCCCCAACCATGATGGATACCCATGGGGTTGTTGGCTGTTATCGGACCATCAATAAAGGACCAGATGGAGCCATCCGCCCGTAACTCTTTTAGTTTCTCAAAAGACCGGGTGTCCTCCCAGAATTTGAGTATCTCATGTTCCAGCGTGATGAAATCCGTTTGACTGGGTACAGGTTTAAACATCATCCACCTCACTCATCAAGCTCAACCACCAATCGTTTATTGATGGCCCCTTTACTCTTGTAATCAACGATCCTGATTTCCCCAACCTCTTCTGTGCTCGCCACATGCGTTCCACCATCCGCTTGTAAATCAAGCCCTTCGATCTCAACCACGCGTACAACTTGGATCGCTGGCGGAAGCAGGTTGATCTTGGTCCGAATAAGATCAGGGATTTCGAAGGCTTCCTCTCGAGGGAGGAAATGGATCTTCACTACTCTCGCAGCTTGGACCTCAACATTGATCTTCTTTTCAATCTCATGAACAAGTTCCTTGCGCATGGTTTCAAACTCAAAATCCATCCGACCTCGCAGAGGCTGCATCTGTCCACCCGTCACACTGGCGCTATAGTCGCGCCAGATGACTCCACAAAGGATATGCATTGCAGTATGAGTACGCATCAATTGATATCGTCTCTCCCAATCGATCTCACCCTTTACCTGGCTGCCAACTGTCGGGAGGCCAACCTCTACATGATGCCAGACTTCGTCTCCTACCTTCCGCACTTTCACCACAGGCCATGTATGACCACCACTCGATAAAGTACCGTGATCAGAGGGCTGGCCCCCACCAGAAGGGAAAAAGGCTGTGGAATCCAAAACAACAGCATCTTCGCTGACATTGGTTACCACGGCATCGAACGCTTTGATATATGCGTCTTGTTGATAAAGCAACTCTGTCACACCCTTCACTCCCGATCACACTTCATGGTTCGGATCAAACGCTTTACACAATCAGGACAATGAATTCATTGCCCGTACTTTGTTTACATTGTTTCCCGTTAATAAAAAACCCTCGTCCCATTCAGGGACGAGAGTCGAAGGCGCTCCCGCGGTACCACCCTGTTACCTGCCAAACGGCAAGCTCTCAGTCGGGTACGACCATAATGACTGGCTTATACCCGCGCCCATGATAACGGTGGGCGAATCCGGCTCCCTTACTCGTGGGTCACACTTTCGGTTCGCAGCTCCAGAGTGATTTTCCGCCCGATTACCTGACCTGGCTCACACCCACCCAGATTCGCTGACAGGCATCCTCGGGAGTACTCGTCTCCATTATCGCCGATGAACTTATTGGATTTGCACGATTATGCCACAAGCGTCAAAGAGGGTCAATGGCCTAACCCTTCAACCTAGAGAACTTCTGTAAAGGCATTTAAGTTAATCAAGCACATAGCGATGAGCTTACGCAGATCAAGTTCCACGATTGCCGACAAAATGGCTTAATTACCGCATACGATCCAAGAGCGCATACATATTGCGCTTATGTAATTCTTCAGCTAAGCCATTCAGAAGAATACGGCTTTTGTCACATGACTCCACATCGATTTTTTCGAGATAAGCCTCTGGATCCCGTCGACGAGTGGCTTTTTTTACATGGCGACGGATTGTAGCAAGATAATCCAGATTGTCCTTCACTGCGGACCCTACCTCGCCCCTCAAAATGACCTCTCCGTGTCCTTGTACAAGATTCTCGAGGTTCATTTGCGGGATCCGCTTGAGATTTTCAATCATCACGTCGAAATCCCCATCAACCACATAGGGTAAAGGCATCATGATGTCGCCCGAGAACAAGACCCGATCCTCAACCAAAAGGACACCGATGCCATCTTCACTGTGCCCAGGAAGAAAAACCAGCTTCAATGTTCGCTTCCCCACCCGCAGACTGATCCCACCATCGCTGTAGATGATGTCGGGTGAGACGATATGAACATCCCACAATTCACGATTCAGACGTTGAGCCTCGCTTAAGGCTTCACGACCTTTGGTTTCCAGCAACTGACGACAGAGGGAATGACTTATGACAATCGCGTCCGGAAAAAAACAGGTTCCCAGCGTGTGATCCGCGTGATGATGGGTGTTAATCACATATCGAACAGGGCTATTTAATCGATCTTCAAGGAAATCACGGATATCTTGAGATTCCTCAGGATATGCCAAGGTGTCGATTAAAACAGACCAATCCGGACCTACGATAGCTCCTGCATTTACCTGTGCATACAACTCACTAGTAAATACATAGACGTTATCACCAACCCGTTCGCGAACCATCCCTCCTCCACTAACTAGCCGTGGATGGAAGGATAGCACAGGCGAAAGTTGGATGTCAAGATTACTTTACATAACTGAGGTAATTACAGCTAGAATTGCCTCCCCTATACCTTCAAAAGGGATGATCTGTAGCGTGTTTTTCCCTCTTAACGTACATTCCACCCCCCCCTGATCCAGGCTTCGCCTGCTAACTGTCAACCTTACCGGAAGACCGATCAAATCAGCGTCGGTAAATTTCACCCCGGGAGAGGCCTTGCGATCATCGTGGAGCACACTCAAATCAACGGACTCCAAATCTTGGACAACTTGTTCAGCTTCCTGGGGACAATTCAGATCGACAAGATAAACATCAAAGGGTGCGATCCTGACTGGCCATATCATGCCCTGTTCGTCCTTGTGCTCAGCAAGTAGCGCTGAAAGTATGGGCTCTATGGAAAGCGTGCCTAGTCCAGCATGGGATCGATCAAGCCCCTCTTCACTTGTATACTGGATAGAAGCAGGTAGTTTTTTCCAGCCCCCCAGGTATATCCCTCGAGTCGCTGCAAGCGCTTCACCACACGCAAGGCAACTATCACCCTCCTTAGCAAGCGCGACATCCGCAATCAATGTGACGCTAAAATCACGCGGGTAATTAACACCGCTTATGTGAAAACCTGGCTTGTTCGCCCCCGCAACGAAATTTACCCCATGCTCGATGGAAAGATCACCGATAACCAAAATCCCTCTCTCATCCAAGGATGGCATCACATCTAATCCAATTGGGCTAGCAAAGCCGGGTTCCGCACGTCCGGAACGGATGCCTTCCTCACTGGCTGGACGAAGAGCATGACTACCCGTCAAAGCAGAAATCTTGGGCATGCTGACATCCAGATCCCCGCGGATGACGATTAATACCAATTGCTCATCATCTCCCGACAGAAAGACTGCTTTGAGGGTTTTTTCCTCTGGTATCGAGAGCATTTCAGCCAGAGCCTGGATTGTATCGGCTCCAGGTGTGGAAACGGGAGTCATCTCTAAGAGATCCTCATCCACGTTTGGTTGCCGCCTGAATTGCGCTGCCACTGAACTTCCGATATAGCTGCAAGATAAGCAGGAAAGCATCTCGTCCGGTCCTTTTTCGTGCACATAGGACCATCCAAACTCACTTGGCCTCCACTCCGTCGAACTAGGGGCTAATCCAAGCTCATGCCACAAGGCTTCTACGTTCTTCATCCACTGGTCTTGATAGTTTTGAAGGTCCTCTCCAGAGATACACATCCTCAACCACTGCAGAGCATTTCGCCAAGGTGGTCGAGCTAAACCTTGTGCAGGCTCGATCGATTTCACCATTCGTTGCGTGAATAACATTATCGGTAATTGGCGGTATGATTGGATCTCACCCTGAAGGAATTCTGTCCATCCTTCATCAACCAAACCCGGTCCCATTCGTACCTTTTGAGCAGGTGACAGGATGGATCCCAACATATCCATCAAACGAGCGACGGCTCTTTCCCCTAATGGAAGGGTTATTACCTGATGATCCACCAAACGAATGAAAGCTGCGCGGAGCGCAAGCTCTGTCCATGGGTCAGGCACCAGTGGAGCTTCACGAAGAGTACGACCGAGGAGTTGGCTTCGTTTCATGATGATATTTAATGATTATTCTGGAAAAAGGTCAATCGCGAGGAGAGGCTTAGTATTTGAGGAGAATGCAGGAGAACCAACGCCAAATATACTTTACGACACGAGGGTGATTTCTTCCCGTCCAACGAGTTATAAATCTGGAGGATTGGTGAGATCTACTGGTGTAGGCGTGGGTTCCACATTAAACCCATTTCGCCCACGGAAGACGATGAAATTCGTTTGGCCTGGATAAAGGTAAAGTTGAGCTGAGAAGGACCTACCAGCGAAATCGACCCGGATGTCGTATGGACCTGAAGGTAAATCACTGATCACAAAATTTTCCCGATAAAAATCATCCGAATGGATGGTACCTTCTGCATAGGTCCATACATCCCAGCGTTCACCGGACTTAATCGAGTAGATTTGCACAAGGTACTCCTTGAGCAAATTACCAAAGGTATCCTCCACTCGCCCTGCTAGTACACCCCAGCCAATGGGCGGCGCGATCCAAAGCTCGGGATTGCGGGTGCTCCAATATCGGTTATCCCCTAACCTGATCTCAAAATGCAAATGAGGTCCAGAGGCATGACCTGTATCGCCCACAGTTCCGAGAATCTCTCCTGACTGAACACGCTGTCCATCCCATACTCGAATGGATTGCATATGAGCATAGACGGTATGCAGTTGAATACCCTGGTAGCCATAATCATGCTCTATGGCTACAGCAAGACCATAGGGGTCGGTTTCATCGTAAATGCCTCGGTAAAGGCCATAACCAGTCCATACCACTTCGCCTGGTCCAGCTGCTAGAACCAAAGTGCCGCGGTCAGCGCCCAAGTCAACTCCAGTATGGATATTCTCCTCTCCAAATAAAGTGCTTCCATATCGGTATCTCGGGTTTGGCCAGTTCACCTCTCCTGAGGGAATGGGTCGATCAAAATAGAAATGATCCTGAGGACGGATCGCCCATGGCGCGGGATAAGGAGGTGGCCTCCAATCTGAGGTGGGAATAGGGATGGGTGAAGGGAGTTCCACTGAAACAGGCGTTACGACCATGTTTGGGGAAGCCCCACTTTCCATCAGGGTGATTTCTTCACTGCTAACATTCGTCAGCTCCGGTGTCGGACTTTCGATGGGGAGCATCCCATTCTGTGGCGCCTCATCCCCCGTTAGTCCACAGGCAGCAAGGAGAAGACCACTGATGAATATCCTGGCTGATGTGTAGATATTGACGCTTTTCATGGCGAGCTGGGCGTAGGCGTTCGCCATCGCCACCACCACGGCGTAGCTGTCGGTCGTGGTGTGCGTGTCGGAGTTGGGGTCGGTGTCTGGAAAGGTGTGGGGGTCACGATAGCTGACGCTGGATAGAGTTCAAGCATCGCTGAGGTCCAATCCAGGCCATCGGTCCGTACAAATTCATTAAACCTTGCGCTCGGATAGAAGGTTCGCCAATCGGTTAAAGCAGGCAAGCGGTCGAAACCATAATCCCCTGCGAGTTGCGTGAAATCAACATAATACCCTTCCGGGATACTTTCACGCAGGGATCCCCCCTGGTCATACGCTAACGGATCGCCGGTATGCCTTGTGCTGAAATCCCACGGTAACGCGCGCAGTGGTTCTCCTTGTGAACCATCCTGAACCACGGTACGCACAAAAACACGCCAATACGTCTTGCCGCCATAATCCTCACGAACAAGCTCCACCCAACCCGCCTGGACTGTGGTCTGTTGAAAGGCGAAGGCTCTGCCTGTATAAAGCCAATCATTATATGCATAGCCAGGAGGAAGCGGATCATTGATCCCAACAAATGCATTTTCTAAGCTACCAAGGAAATCCCATCCCAGTTCTGCTATTGTTCTTATGCGAAGCGCATTAAACGCTTCATCGACTGCATCCGAGAGGGCAGGGATGGGCGCAACGATATCGGTAAGTTCGACCAGTGACAAACGTCCTGAATCCTCAGGAATGGCATTGATGACGAAAAGAGGCGTGGAGACACTGTTGTTCGATCCTCGCGCATACACTTCACCTGGAAGACCATGCTCCGTCCAATCAAGACTCTGGATACCGCTTATTGGAGGGTATCCAACCGAATTTGTCCCATCGTCACCTAAAGCGTTCACCTGAAGGTGGGTCGAAATTGAGTTGGATAATACTGTCGCAATGAACCTCCCATCAGGCGACCATGCGACAGTTCGCGCTTCGCTGACGGTCTCGGGCAATTGAGACAGGTCATTTAAATCTTGGATGAGGATCAAATCAAGACCATGCGAGTACATTGAGTATGCGACCCGGGAGCCGTCTGGGCTGAAGGCTGGATTTTTCTCGGCGATTACGGGGGTTCTTGTAAGGTTAAAGAAACGGTTATCCGGGTTATCCAAATCGGCAATAAAGATATCAGGACTTCCATCCCGGTACGAGACAAATGCGATACGCCGGCCATCTCCTGAATGATCCCAAGACGGGGAGAGATCTATCGCAGGGTGGCTTGTTAGCTGAATGGGTGAAAGGCCACCATTTATGGGGATGATCCAGATATTAAAATCACCTTCGAAGTAAACTTCACAAGCCAACCAAAGGCCATCGTGAGACCAAGTAGGATTTCCTTCAAATCCTAAAGTATCCGTTAACCGTCGCAATCCCCCTGTTCTCAGCTCCAAAAGGTAGAGGTCCCACGCTCCTTTCCGATTTGAAGAGAACGCAATGTATCTGCCATCTGGACTGACAGCTGGGTCCCTGTCATCCCATGCACCATTTGTGATCTGAACGGGAGCAGAATCCCCTGGGGTATACGCCCAGATGTGGCTGTATCCGTCATTTCGAGCGGCGTAGACCAGCGTTCCAAGTGAGGAACTTCGAGTGGGGGCGATTGTGAAGGTAGCTGATGGGGGCGCTGCAGTAGGACTGGTGGTTGCAGTAGGGGTAAATTGAAGAGCAGTTGCTAATGCTAGTAGCGTGGGATCAAGCGGTGTCGGATCAAGTTGCGTCCTCATTCGTATCCCAGCCCACCCTAAGGCAACGATACTCATCAAGATTATCACTAAGAAAAAACGAAATACCCAGACGCGCCAATACCGTTTGGGGAGATTTCGGCGAGTTTGGGATCTTACCCCATTTCCCTTCACGTGCAGTTAGCCTCAAAGCTGAGATTATACATGCTGTCGATATTTCCGTCATGTGGTGCAAGGAAGGTGCCAGGTCTGAATCGTGTGGAGGATTGAGTACAAGTTAACGGAAATAAGCCGGCCCAAGAGCCGGCTTATTATCATTTGCATCTATGGTTCAAGGAGTATGGTCAATAGAGTGGAAATCTTCCCAGCGCTGCAAGGCGACAAAAGGAGGTATGCCGAAGGTTTTTGACATGCCCCGTGCACGCCCTCCTTGCTCGTGGTAGGCTTTCAGCATCGTGGCTGGGGCAAGGAGGTGACTTGCGAAGTACTCCGCTGATTCCCTCAAGTGTGGCAGCAGGAGATCGAACAAGCCTATTGCACGACCATGTTTACTCGTGATGAGCGCGCTCAAGGTTTCCCTTGCGAGAGCAAACCGTCGTTCTTCCGGATCCAGATCGATGCGAACAAAGATGCTGCCTCTCTGAGTTGGCGGTCGTGCGAAAGTAGCGTCCCAGAGATTGGAGTACATATCTACTACGCCGAAGTCAGAGTCATACAACGGCGGCGGGTTCTTGAGAAGGTCTTCGACTGGCACCGGTGGCTCCTGGACCCCGAGATAGTCGATCAGGCCCTGCGCCAAGCTACGTAAGAACCACTGGCGCTCTTCTCTTGTGATAGGGATCATGCCGCTTGTTCGTCCTCAGCTCGCTTCTCATCAGGCAACAAACCTTCGAGCGGGGAAGGCAATTGGATGCGAACCTCACGCTCTTCGGCAGCCTTCACATAACGATATGCAAGGACGGCATATTCCGCCCACGACTCTGCTTCGATGTCCGAAAGACTGTCACACAATTCCGCAGAGAAATCAAGTTCGGAGATCACATCTCCAATCCGTCCAGCAGTAAATGCCTGGACCACACCTGGGTCGATAATCGATCTTGCTACGAGTTTATTGAGGGTTTCCATACTCATGTTTGTTTCTCCTTACAACAGATTTCCACCATTTTTCAAACAAAAAAGGCAGCAGGCAATGCGCCTCGCTGCCAGGCGTGTTTCAAAATTTAAGTTGCCAAGATGATGCACACTATTGTTAGTCTATTAGTGCACCATCCCTAGGGCAGCGGGTGCTGACCATGGCAACCTCCTTTACTTACTTCCCTCTCGTATTTAGGATACTGAAAGAATCTCAACGGATTCTCAATGAAATTCGGTTAACTTCGAACTTTCGATTACATACCCTGAAACTGATGTCTTCATAGATTGAACAGCAATTTATGTTCGATTTCTCCATTCTCTACGACCACAATGGAGATATTTACTAAGGATTTCAGTCGATCAAGCGTGCGTAAAGCTCCCTCACGGGTTCAGGTGGATCAAGGCCAAGCTCATCAGCAAGCAAGCGAATATACCGTTGGTAATGTGAAACGACTTCACTCCGCCTTCCAAGACGACCCAGGGCTTCGAGAAAATATAAATTCGTATCATCACGATAAGGATCAATTTGCAGGGCTTGACGAAGTGTATTTACTGCACGCAAAGGCTGATCGCGCACCAGAGCTTCTTGTGCATGCTGCGCTAAGAGGTCTAGATAACGCATCTCGAGGTCACGGCGGCGCTCCATGATCCAATCGGACGCAAATTCGGCCAGAAATGGACCACCATAGGAGTTAATGGCCTCAGTGAGAGCGAACATCTTGCGTGGATCGCCGGGCGGTAATCCCTCTGCGATCGAAGCCGCACGTTCAAATCGGATGACATCATACTCAACCGGTAGTTCGGGATTGAGGCAGTAAACCGGACCTTCGTGGAGAATGACATCCCGTCCAAGTTCACGCCGTAGGTTATAGACCGTGGTGTGCAGGTTGGCGACTTGACGGCCTGGTGGATGGTGCGGCCAAAATGTCTCCAATAAAATATCGCGCTCCACCCGTTGATGATCAGCTAGGTGGAAGAGCACCTCTTTAGCCAGAGGTTTAAGATCCGATAGTCGACTGTCTTGACAATGGATACTGGCCTCACCAAGCGCAAATAAAGCAACTTGGACTGCGGCATCTGCATCCTCTGGTGCCTCCTGATAAAGCTGAGCAATCCCACGCATGGTCTCGATCCGACGTAAGATTACCGAAAGTACAGGGTGATTACCGAGCCTGAGTCTGGCAAATTCTCGGAAATCCGTGTCGAAAGCTAATTCCCCGGCCACGAATTGTTCTGTGCCGTTTCCCCCACTCCAGTCGAGGGTTTGCTCCAATGCAGCCTGTGTATCATCAAGGTCACCAGCCTCCATCGCTGCTCGAGCTGTGAAGAAGAGGGCTAAGGTTTTTTCAGACGCATCGAGCCGTTTTTCTTTCCGCAATAATCTAGAGAGGGTGTTCTGGGCTTGCTCCGGTTTAGCCATTGCCTCCAATGCACAACGCTGGATCGTAACAGCAGGCGGAGCGACTGACTTCTTCTCTAGCTCCATTGCGCGCCCCAACCATTCATGGGCAAGTACAATACCCCCTCTCCTTCGGTGCAACATACTCGTTTGAATACAACCATAACGGGTTAGGCTAAGGTTATCCAACCTTGCTGCTATGTTTAAAGCCTGCCCGTAAAGCTCCGCTGCTTGCAGCGCTAGATCAAGATCAGCGAAAAGATCGGCCTGGCCAAAAAGGATGTTGGTTTCACGTGCTGGACTAGCAGCTTGTCTGGCATACTTCAGCCCCTCGTTATAAAGTTCCAAAGATTCCTCGTACCTGCCCTGGAGATGGGCATCGTATGCCAAGTTATTGAAAGATACGGCTAACTTGATGGGTCCGCCTACCTCGAGGAGTATTCCGTGCGCCTTGAGAGAAGATGCATGCGCCTCAGCTGCTTTGCCAAGATCGAGTTGGATATTCGATAAATCAACCAAGGCATACGCTTGAGCACTCTTCAGATCTGTCTGGTTGAGGAGATTTAAAGCCTCTTCCGCAAAAGTCTCAGCTGATTGAAGGTCACCTTTTCGGAGGGTCGCTAACGCCCGCAGACGATAGCAGTTGGATTTTCGTTGTCGACTCCCTCGGGAACCTAGCAACCGTTCCGCATCATCAGCTGCCTTGAGGACCTCATCATATTGACCACGGCGATAAGCAATGTGGCCTCGCAAGATCTCAACATAAGCTTGAATCGATTTTGCCGCGCTCGGCTTAAGCATTTCACGACTGCGCTGCAATGTTGACTCTGCCGCCTCGAGGTCCCCCTGCTCAGTGTAACTCGCCGCTAGGTAGAGAAAAACTTTAGGCGCTAAGGCTTTGCTTTCCTCGAGTCGCTGAGCCCAGGATTCTAACGTTATCCATCTTCCGCTAAGATGCATCTCCTCTGCACGTCTATCAGCCAGAGCGGCTGCGCGCGCGAAGGCGCCCGCTTCAGAATACAAATCGACAGCATACTCGGGAGATCCGTGATCAGCGAGATAATTGGCAGCTCTCACAAGGAGGCGCTTATATCTGCCTCGATCAGCGCTTTTAAGTAATTCGAGTAGAAATTGACGGAACTGAGGATGATACTCATATATTCTAGGAGTCTCATCGGTCGCTGTAACAAACATGCCGCCACGGACCAAACGTCTCAAGAAGCGGATGGTTTGTTCCTGCTTTAAGACGTAATTGCATCCCTCAGCCGTCATTACCGGGAACACACAGGAGTCGAGCATGAAACGACGTAGATCATCGGGCTGACGATTCAACACCACAGAAGCAAGATATTCATAAACCATCGGGCGCGGATCTTGAACGAGAGCGCTCAGCCCACTACCAGTTAGCTTTCCTGAAAGCACCACTCCTGTAATCCAACCTCGGGTTTCCTCTAAAAGCCGGTTGGTTTCTTGACTGGAAAGCTCAACTCCTACTTGAATCTCGGCAAGCTCAGCAAGTTCATCCCTTGTAAGGGCCATATCCTGCGGTCCGAGACCTGCCAACCCACCCTCAGCCATGAGCCTGGCCAATGAAACTTCAAGTACCTCGCGACCTGAAGCGAGAATGGTCACTTGTTCTGGTAGAACCTCAAGAAATGCATCTATGAATGCCGTGGTAGCCTTCGATCGATTGATATAGTGAACATCGTCAAGCGCAATAACGAATGTTTCGCTTACATTAGCATCGATAACATCTGCAAAAGCACGGGCTAACGCTTGAGGAGACGAATCAGATAACCGCTCAAGAACGAATTTCCCCCCTAAACGACGGAATCTTCTCTGAAGGGAGACAGCTAAAACATTGGCGAAACGCATCACATCACGATCGGCCTCGGTGATGCGTACCCAACAAACAGGGAGCTCTGTCTGCGCGCTGAAATTAGCCAACAAGGTCGTTTTGCCGTACCCGGCTGGTGTAGCAATAACTATCAATTTACGTGGGATATTTGCATGAATGATATCAACAAGGCGCTCACGGTTGAGCTTCGTCTGGTCAAACGCAGGAGGCGTTACCGCGTGCCTTAGCACCGAGTCAAGACTTGTCATAAAGCCTTCACGCTTTCGCGTCCGTCGTTGCATGTGGGATCGAAAAATGTATTAATTTTTGATCCACCAATCCCACATCATGATCTGTCAACGAAACTTTAGCTGTGTAACTCTTGACCTGAGTAGGTTCACGTAAATGCACAGTAAATATCGCCGTGCTGTTTGCTAAACCGATGATGTTGCTACTAGCGACCGTTTGACCTTCGAGATCTTCAATAACGATTTCAGCGTCGGGAGAGTTATTCGAATCCGTAATCTCTAGAGTGCACTTTAACCTACGACCGTCCGGATATGGTTCCACATCAAATGACCGAATGCGAACAGAATCCGGCGAAACCGGAGGATCTACAGGAACGTCAAAATGACGGTCCATCGTAACCTTAATTGGACGGGACCTAAATATTTAGTATAGAAAAATCTACATCAAAAAGCAGTAGCCCTTATGTCCTCCCCCTGTTCAACGCTGTACGAAATTGCCTAACAAATTAAAAAAGGCTCTGCTCCAAATTCTGCGGAAAGTTGACATAAGTTGATCTTCTTCAGATAAGCGTTCTGACATTGGATTAAGCTTCTCAACCTTTTCCTCCCCGGATCATGTCCAAAAGGATTGCCCAGGTCGTATCGGAGAGCATAACCATGGCAATGCATGCACAAGCCATCGCATCCTCAGATTAATCGTAGGGGGGCGCGTCCAGCACCTCAACGACGCCCTACCAGGGCGTCGCTACGAGTCGTCGTTCCATAACGGTTTCACTTCAGGAAAGACGATGAATAACAACCTCAATGGTATGCATGACCTGGATGAATACACCCTGAAGAACAGGTAGATCGCATTTCGGGCTTATTGCTTCTGATCGCAACATCAAATCTATCATCCACACTTTCGGGAGGAGATCATAAAAACATAACGATGAGAATCCATAGTAGGGTTGGGGAAGTCCCCGACCTATTGTGGATTCATGTCCCAGTCTAAGGCGGAGCGAAAAGAAATGATAGCCTGTCCAATGGTGGTAGAATACACAAGTTCTGTACCGATAGAGTGAGGTCTTGCACCATGCGAGTTCGATGGTAGATGATATCCAAGAAACATACCTGCGCGATGATCGTCTATTCCCTACAAATACAAGAATAACAATATTTGACAAATCAATGTGCGACCGCCCCTCATATGGAGTTGAAGATGTCTGATCTTGAAGCAGCCCTCGTTTATGCAAAGGACCACCAAACGGATTTTCTGGAAGAATTCTTATCCTTCCTGCGTATCCCGTCCATATCCACACTTCCTGATCACAAAGATGACATGCATCAGGCAGCAGATTGGATCGCAAATCGACTTCAGAGTTCTGGTTTCGAATCCGTTGCCGTGATGCCCACTACAGGTCATCCCGTGGTCTATGGAGAGTGGATGAAGGCTGGAAAAGATACGCCAACGATCCTTTTCTATGGTCATTATGATGTGCAGCCACCTGACCCTCTCGAATTATGGATCAGTGAGCCATTCGTACCTCAGGTTCGTGGTGAGGATCTTTTCGCCAGAGGGGCATCGGATATGAAGGGGCAGGTCGTCGCTCACCTCAAAGCGGTGGAATCCATGCTTGCCACCTCTAGTCTTCCAGTAAATCTAAAGTATCTCATTGAGGGAGAGGAGGAGATTGGATCTCCGAATCTGGGTTCATTTATCTCAGAAAATAAAGATCTTCTGTCATGTGACCTGTGTTTGAACGGCGACTCAAGTATTCTCGCGCCTGACGTGCCCGCAATAACCATTTCCCTTCGTGGATTGGCATATTTCGAAATCCGCATTCAAGGTGCAGCTGGGGATCTTCACTCAGGCACATTCGGTGGTGCGGTGGATAATCCGGCTAACGTCTTGAGTAAATTGATCGCTGGGATGCGTGACGATCATGGTCGTATCACGCTCCCCGGGTTTTATGACCACGTGCGTTCTTTTTCCGATACCGAGCGCGCTGAAATGATATCCATGCCAGACGAATGGTGGAAGGAACAAAGCGGCGCATCCGTACTCTTCGGTGAACAAGGCTACTCGCCAACGGAAAGAGCGACAGTGCGACCAACGCTGGATGTGAATGGCATGCTCAGCGGTTTCACAGGGGAAGGTTCGAAGACCGTTCTCCCTGCACAGGCGATGGCGAAAATCTCCATGCGATTGGTCCCCGACCAACACCCAGAAAGAATCAAGAAAAGTCTGGAAGAGTATTTAAAGACCCACGCCCCACCCACTGTTACGTGGGAGCTCGAGGCGATGGCCAGTTCTCCTCCCGCGATCGTAGAGCATGATTCGAGCGCGGTCCATGCCGCCAGTCGTGCACTTGAAGCCGTCTGGGGCGTGAAACCGGTCTTTCAACGTCAGGGTGGAACGGTACCCGTTGTTGGAATGGTGCAGGAATTACTTGGCGTTGACAGCCTGATGTTGGGTTTTGGATTACCTGATGATAATTTACACGCGCCTAATGAAAAAATGCATTTGCCTAATTTTAGGCGTGGTATTGAAACCTATATTCGTTTCATGTTTGAAATTAGTTTATAGGTAATAACTTCTTGGGAGTTCAACGGTGAAAGAGAGATTATCGATATACGGTGGTCAAGCCGTCATTGAAGGGGTGATGATGCGAGGCACACAGGTTTGTGCTGTCGCTGTTAGGTCCCCTGATCAATCCATCGTTATTGAAACCCAACCCCTAAGCGGTATGTACCGAAACGGAATAGCGAAAATTCCCTTCCTTCGAGGCTTACTCAAGTTGTGGGATGCACTTGTGTTGGGCGTACGTGCCCTGACATATTCTGCCAATATGCAGGTTGAAGAGGAAGAGCAGCTTGAGGGAGGTCAGATGATCCTCACCCTCATCTTCTCGCTGATACTTGGTATCTGCCTTTTCTTCCTGTTACCTGCTGGAATTGCATATTTGATAGAACATTTCGTTCAATGGGGTGCTATTGCTTCAAATCTACTAGAAGGATTGATCCGATTAGTCCTCTATGTAGGTTATATCTGGGCAATTGGCTTCATGCCTGATATCCAACGTGTATTTGGTTATCATGGTGCTGAACATAAGACGATCAACGCCTTCGAGGCAGGTGAGGAATTGGCGGTGGACACCGTTAAACAATTCCCTCTAGAACACCCTAGGTGTGGGACGGCTTTCTTGCTAACCGTAATTGCTTTCTCGATCTTGATCTTCACAGCCCTAGGACCACAACCGCTTCTATACCGTCTTGGAAGCCGTATCTTATTGGTCCCCATATTGGCTTCACTGGCATACGAGTATATCCGCTTGACAGCGAAGTTGATGCGTTTCTCCTGGGCACGCCCCATCGTGTTCCCAAATTTATGGTTACAGCGCCTCACGACTCGCGAGCCTGATCCACAAATGATTGAAGTGGCTATTGCAGCTTTCAACTCCATGAGGCAACAAGAGGAGAAAGCCGATATCTCCCAAGAACAGAGCCTACCCGCTGCTACCTGAATTGCTCAAGCAAGTTATCAAACGTTCTAGATCATAGTCTCGATGCTCAGCACTATCAATCTACAGGCGATTCCCCTTAGTTGTAATGTGTACGTTCGATCTGCCCTATGTTCTCTATGATTAAAGCCTGTCAGACAATGATTCACCTCCTTACTCATCGATACCATCAGATGTCTACCTCCTCCATTGACTTGCCTTGACCCGTTTGGGTACAATCGAGCCTAATACGAGGGGTGTATGGCCGTTCGATTGACTTTACGCGACAAGGAATTCACTGTAAACCCTGGGACAACCATTCGCCAGGCGCTAAAACTGGTAGGGATACAGCCTGAATCTGTGATCCCGACGAGAGACGGTGAATTGATCACCGATGATGAAATATTAAAAGACGGTGATCACATCCGCTTGATCGCGGTCATCTCAGGTGGATCTTTATAACCCGGTTCAGTAGCACGATGGTGGCAAGATGAGATGTCGGAAATGCGGCGAGAAAGCCGCAATTAATATGAGGCAGCATAAGCTCGCGCTCTGTGGAACACATTTTCTCGATTGGATCCCAGAACAAACCCAACGATTCATTGAGAAATATCGGATGTTCGGAGAGGATTCACGGATCCTGTTAGCTGTTTCTGGGGGGAAGGATTCGCTCGCTTTGTGGGACGTGCTTCAGCGACTCGGATATCAAACCACAGGTCTGTATATTGGCTTGGGCATCAACGAATATTCAATGAGATCTCAGGAGATGGCAGAGAAATTCGCGACCGAGAATGATCTAAACCTGACCGTGGTCGATGTCGCCGACGAGGAAGGTGCGACTATCCCTGAAGCAAGCAAACTCACGGAAAGAGGTAAGGGAAAACCATGCTCTGTATGCGGTCTGACGAAACGACACATGATGAATCGCGTCGCACGCGAGGGCGGCTATGATGTGGTCACCACGGGCCACAATTTGGATGATGAGGTCGCAGTTCTATTTGGCAATACATTAAATTGGGCTGTTGGCTATCTAGCACGACAAGGACCGGTACTTGAAGAGACAGCCGCTGGGCTGGTTCGTAAAGCCAAACCCTTCTGCCGCTTCTACGAGCGCGAGACCGCAGCATACACACTTCTCCGAGGTATAAACTATATCTACGAAGAATGTCCTTATGCCGAAGGTGCTACATCGATTTATCACAAAGAACTACTGAACCAAATGGAGGAAGTTCGACCAGGATTGAAGCTGTCCTTCTATCTTTCCTTTCTCCGCGCTAAGGAATCAGGACTATTCGTCCAAGAATCAACCCTCGCAAAGTCGAAATTAGCCCAATGCAGGACCTGCGGTCAACCGACCACCGCTCCTGATCAATGTGCTTATTGTCGTACATGGGATGGTGTACGTAAGCGCCGTGTTACAACTCGAGAAGGAGAAACCCGATGACAGAAGAATCTGATCTCAATGGCCTCAGTCTCCTTGGGAAAGACGCCAAGCCGAGTAAAAAGCTGGAAACCTTCCCTAATCACCATCCTGATCGGCGGTATATCGTACGCCTTGAAAGTGACGAATTTACTTGCCTATGCCCAGCCACTGGTCAACCTGATTTCGCAAATATCACTGTCGAATACATCCCAAAGGATAAAATCCTCGAATCGAAATCCTTCAAACTCTATCTATGGTCCTACCGTAATGAGGGCGTCTTTCATGAGCACGTGACCAATACAATCCTCGATGATCTTGTGAACGCATTAGATCCCCACTGGTGCCGCGTGACCGGATCTTTCAACATCCGAGGTGGCATTTATATAACCGTCGAAGCAGAACACGGTCATCAGGAGGTTAGCGGCTAGATGCGTGGTCTCCGTTGGTACCCCATCATTCTGGCGGTCTTCGTTACGACCCTGATCGTCTCAAACATCATCGCTGTCAAACTCATATCGATTCTCGGTTTCACACTCCCAGCGGCCGTCATTTTATTCCCGATCGCTTATATTTTTGGTGATGTACTCACTGAGGTCTATGGTTACTCACGAGCACGACAAGCGATCTGGATCGGGTTCGGCTGTAATCTTTTAGCCGTGATCGCGATATGGCTGGGAGGTATCCTCCCCGCTGATTCCTTTTGGAACGCCAGTGTGTACACCGGACCAGACGAAGCCTCACAAGCTTATCAAGCCATCCTCGGCTATTCGCTGCGTCTCCTTGTGGCCTCATTCACTGCGTATCTGGTTGGTGAGTTTCTCAACGCGTTTGTGCTGGCGAAATTAAAGGTGGTGACGGAAGGACGCTGGCTGTGGACCCGGACTATCGCATCCACACTGGTAGGTCAAGGGGCTGATTCAATCATTTTCATCTCGATCGCCTTTCTAGGAACCATACCCGGAGCTGTTGTACGCGCCGCTATTCTTCACCAGTGGCTTTTTAAGAGTGCCTACGAAGCGCTTGCCACGCCGTTGACATACGTTATCGTCAATGCACTAAAACGGTCTGAAGGGGTCGACCATTTCGACAAAGAGACCGATTTCAGTCCAATTCACTTTTAACTGATCCACAAGCCTAGAGGATTTCTCAATTAATTTGTCGCTCGCCATTTTTCTACCTCCACGGATAAATGAATGATCAATGAAAAGATCTTAATTGAACCAACACTCATAAAATCTGTGTGATTGAATGGCACCAACAAAAACAATCTCCCAGGTTTCTCACTCCCTGGGAGATTTTCTTATCTGTCTTTCGTTACTTTTCGTGGATTATGCCCCAGTCTTCAATATACAAGAAGATGAAGGCTCTTTCCATATACGAAGGTTCTGCATCAAGAACTACGCTGTCTCCAAATAATATTCGACCTCCCAATCCATCACCCGCGTGCGATACTCATCCCATTCTGAGCGTTTAGCACGCACAAAAGCTTCATAAGCATCTGGACCAAGCGTCTCCTTGATGACCGGATCGCGATCCAACTCATCAAGCGCTTCTCCGAGCGAACCCGGCAACTGTGAAATTCCCTGTTCGCTGAGCTCCGTTTCAGTCATCTCGTAGATGTTCAATTCATTGACTGGCGGAGGACAGGAGAATTCTCCTTCGATACCATCCAGACCTGCGGAAAGCATAACAGCGAACGCCAAGTAAGGATTGCAGGACGGATCAGGGAAGCGAAGCTCAGCCCGAGTAGAACCCTCTCTCCCTGGAGTGTAACTTGGGATACGGATCATGGCTGATCGGTTAATCTGCGCCCAACAAACATAGACAGGCGCTTCATAACCAGGGACGATCCGCTTATAAGAATTGACGGTAGGGGCAACGATCGCTGCCAATGCTCGAGCATGTGCCATCTGGCCGGCGATAAAGCCGTATGCGGTCGTCGAGAGGTAGTAATCATCGTCAGGATCGAAGAAGATATTGTGACCCTCAGAATCGAATATCGATTGGTGCACGTGCATCCCAGATCCGTTGACACCAAAGATGGGTTTAGGCATGAAGGTGGCAATAAGGCCTTGCTGAGCTGCCAGTGCTCTTATGGTGTATTTTAGCGTCACAACATTGTCGGCCGCTCGCATTGCATCTGTAAAATGAAAATCGATCTCGTGCTGTCCACGAGAGACCTCGTGATGACCCGCCTCAATCTCCAAACCCATACTTTCGAGGGCCAACATCAGTTCTGTCCGGACTCGTTGGGCTTCATCACTTGCTGAGAAATCAAAATAACCTCCGACATCGTGTGGAACAGGGTGGATCGAATCAGGCGCGTGTTTCCGAAGTAGGAAAAACTCAGGTTCCGGACCAACGTTGTAGCTCCATGCTCGATCCTTCAGCCGCTCCAATGTCCTTTTCAATACGCCTCTTGGATCGCCACCAAATTGTGTTCCATCAGGCTGGTAAATGTCACAAAATACCCTCGCTCTCCGCCGTTCTGGCTGCGACCATGGAAGTACTGCATAGGTGTCGGCATCAGGAATCAAACGCATATCACTTTCCTGAATACGCGCAAAACCCTCAACTGATGAACCGTCAAACCAAACGCCTTCCTCCATCGCGGTCTCCAGCCGTTGAATTGGGATATCTACGCTTTTAACCGCCCCAGTGACATCTGTAAATTGAAGACACATGAACTTCACGTTGTCTTCTGCGGCTCGTTTTAGAATATCCTTAGACATACCCAGCCTCCTCAAGCGCCTTCTTCTCGTCTGAATTCCTGAATAACCTTCACCTGAATATAGCTATCTCATCTAGTGGAAACTAGCAATCTAACGTTCCTATTTACCTCTTACGGTTGAAAGGGCCTCCTCATATACGGCGAGCATCCTATTTGTCGTCGCCGAGACAGCATACGGTTGTGCCAAGCTGAAAGCTTCCTCGCCCAACTCTTTACGTCGAACATCGTCCTCCAGAAGAGTGAGTATGGCTTGAGCAAAAGCATCTTCTTCCGCGGGCACTAATAAACCGCCTCCTCTCGCCAAGATATCAACAGGCCCTGGAGCCTCAACAGCAACGGCAGGTACACCGGCGGCCATGGCCTCCACCAAGACCAGGCCTTGAGTATCCGTAAGAGATGTAAAGACAAAGAGATCTGCGGCAGCAGCGTAATCTGGTATCTCTTCATGGGGAACAACGCCTGTGAAGATAACTTTTCTTGAAAGACCATACCTTTGAACTTGACCTTCTAAAACTCGTCGATAAGGTCCATCCCCGACAAGCATCAATCTCGCTTGAGGACGCTCAGCGACAATCATAACAAAGGCATTTAATAACAAATCCAAACCTTTTTCCTTTGCCAATCTTCCTATGTAGAGCAACACTTCATACTTATCAAGACCAAACTCCTGCCGAATCCTTTTTGGGTCTTTATCCTCATAACGCGTCAGGTCCACAGGCGAAGGAACGACAGAAACAGGCTTTTCCACTTGGTATTCACGTAGGATTAAGTCGCGGATCACAGGCGTTGGCGCAACGATATGCGTACACTGCCTCATATATCGTTTTACAACCTCCTCGGCCACCTTGCTTGCTAATCCCGCCGCTATTGGAACATAACTCTGGGCATACTCATCGTAACGTGTATGGTACGTAAAGACGAGAGGGACTCCCAGTTCATGCGCAAATGTCACAGCCAGATCCCCCATCCAAACAGGATGCTGACTATGGATGATATCAGGCATAATCCCGCGAACCGTTGGTTCAATAAGCGGCTGAAAGGGGAGGACCAATGAGATATCGATACGGTCCGTTAGATCGAGAGCTGGATAACGAAAGATATAAGGCTCAGAATCGATAAAATCTTCGTAGTGTGGAACGATCAGATGCACTTCATGATTTGCGCTCATTAATCCCTGACGGAAGAGAGCCACTGATGTAACCACGCCACTCGTCGATGGATAATAAGTATTGCTAAACATAGCGATACGCATTATGCGGAACCTAACCTTGAAATGGGTTTAATAACTCAACATTCCTCTTGATATCCATGTCACATCTTACTATGGAAAACAAGCAGTTCTAGCAGGAAATCATCCAATTGCCATGCCCTTCTGTAGGGGTCAATTTTGGCAGTTGCAGAGGGATCGAGCCCATCTCATCGATAGCCTCCAGATACTTCATTCGCCAGACAGAGAGAAGCACCAAGCCTCGATGTTCCAGCCAAAGATTATCTCTGGGGATCATATATCGTTATCTGACGGTTCTTGTAAACGAAAAACGATCACCTTTTGTGTTTCATCTCTAATCCGCGCATCATGGGACATGCGCAAACCCACAACCCATAACACCTGGTCCCCGCTGACCACAAGAGGCCAACGAGATCGTGCAGGTTGAGGGATGTGATGGTTGACAAGCAGATCAGAAACTTTGGTCCTCCCTTCCATTCCCAATAAACGGATACGATCACCAGGTTTTGACGAACGAAGTGAAAAGGGCGCACCGATGAACCTTTCATCCAATGCCGCTACCCTTCCAGAGGTCTCAGCCATCCATTCGGCACGCTTCGTTGCATCAACTTGATCAGATTCCATTTCAAGAGTCCAACCATGTGCCAGTTGAATCTGTCCTGGAACTATAATCTCTTCCTCCTTATCGGAGATGAGTTGTGGATAATGTAGGAATTCAATTGAAGCCTCAGGATCTCGAAGCAACACTTCATCTGCAAAGTGGAGCATCTCCAACTCACCTACAACTGATAGGCATTTTCCTCGTTGTGGGATGGAGATGAAATGAATCGCTTGTTCGATAATCTCAAAACCAATGTCACGTAGGGATGGACGAAGTTTGGCAATGGCCTCCCGTAGCAGTGCACGTTGCAGAGCAATCGGTTGTTCCAAGAAAAGTGGCACATTGAAAGCCAAGACACCCTCACCGCGGGGAAGAATGATTGACTCCCAGTGATTAGCGACTAGATGGGCTAGCAGTGCGGCTTCACCTGCCATGACCTTTCCAGTTCGACTCATTACTCGCCGAATTCCCGGATTGTATGTTTCCAGAAGTGGTAGTAATTCATGGCGAAGACGATTCCTTGTGAAGGACATATCGAGGTTGCTTTCATCTTCAATAGGTTCAAGGCCAATTACCGCACAATGGGCTTGGGTTTGGTCGCGTGTGATTTCTAACAATGGGCGGATGAGTACCATATCCTCAGCTTCAGGAATGCCGATCCAATCGTCTAGCCTTGTCAGGGGAAGCATGCCTCGTAAGCCTGATGGCCCTGCACCGCGCAAGAAGTGCATCAGGATCGTTTCAACTTGATCGTCTGAGGTGTGACCGGTCGCGATATGGTGGATCCCCCTCTCATTGGCCGAACGAACAAGGAAACGATACCGCGCGAGTCGAGCCTTTTCTTCCAAGGAACTGCTAGAGTCCTGGAGAACCTTCACATCCGTGCGCTCAACGACTGCCTCCAGACCATAGGATTGGGCTACTTGTTCGACAAATCGTGCTTCCTCGGGGCTTTCGGGTCTCAATTGATGATCGAGGTGCCCGACAAGGACTTGATATCCTAATCGGTGGAGGCAGTCGAGTAAGCACAAGCTATCAGGACCACCCGATACTCCGACTATGATCCGTTGACCGGGTTGAAGCAACTGTTCACGACGGATGAAATCCGCTACTTGCTGATAGATCTCCATCTCGCACCGATTATAGCACCGCCATTAGAGCCTCAGATGGGTAAGGTTGAACTCTTCCTTGGCAAGCCCCCCTTACCCTTCAAAGGAGATCATTCACTTCTATGTACGGTTTAGGGAAAGGAAAGCAGAACAACAGCGGGGCTTAGGCAGCCTACAACCCAAACAACTGCCTCTTTTTGATTGACCAAACCATTAGTCCCCCATTAAGCAGTGCAGACGACAATCTCAAAAACCACAGTTTCCAAGTTCACTGTTGACATAACCTCTATCTTGGCATATAAGGGGATAGATACGCCTATGGTATAATCCGCGCTTGGCCCCTACGGAGGATTCCACACTTTGGCAATCAACCCTCTGAACTGGCTACTGGGTCTTTTCTCGCTCGACATCGGCATCGACCTAGGGACAGCCAACACCCTGGTCAACGTGCGTGGCAAAGGGATCGTCATTAACGAACCCTCATGGGTCGCGATCGAGAAAAGAACGAAACGTCCCCTAGCAATAGGTGCTGAAGCCAAACAAATGGTAGGCCGCACGCCGGCCAATGTTGTCGCGATCAGACCTTTACGTGATGGTGTGATCTCCGAATTCGACATCACCGAAAAGATGCTTGAATACTTCATCGCCAAGGCGCATGAACAAAGCATTGTGCCAGTTCCCCGTCCAAGAGTAGTTGTAGGCATCCCAAGCGGTGCTACAGAAGTGGAAAAACGGGCAGTCTACGACGCCACCATGGCAGCTGGTGCTCGAGAGGCTTTTCTCATCGAAGAACCAACGGCTGCTGCCTTAGGAGCCATGTTACCTATCGGAGAGGTTCGTGGCTCAATGATCGTCGACATCGGCGGTGGAACGACGGAAATGGCCGTATGTTCCATGGGCGGCATCGTGGTTTCCCGTTCATTACGTGTCGCCGGCGATGAAATGGACGTTGATATCATTAACTACATTCGTAATAAACATAATTTACTTATCGGTGAGCGTATGGCTGAGCAGGTGAAAATCAATATCGGCTCCGCCAACCCCCTTAAAGAAGAAAAAACAATGACCGTACGAGGTCGCAACCTTGTTCGAGGTTTGCCTGAAGCCATAGAAATATCCTCCATCGAAATGCGAGAAGCTCTGACTAATGCCGTTAGTATCATTATTGAAACGATGAAAGATGCCATCGATGAAACCCCTCCTGAATTAATCGCCGATTTAATGGAAGAGGGTATCTGTCTCGCGGGAGGCGCTTCACAGCTGCAAGGTTTAGCTGAGCGGCTTTCCAACGAACTCCGAATGCGGGTTTGGCTTGCTGAAGATCCCATGACCTGCGTAGCCCGAGGAGCGGGGATGATTCTTGAGGATCTTGATAACCTTCAACAATTCCTGGTTAGTCTTGAACGACGCCCAGTTTAGCTTCCCACGCACACTTTTGGGATCCCACCTGCGTTTCCGCCTATGAGACGATCAACATCTCGGACTTTTGTAGCTGTCACGCTTATCCTGATCGCCGCAGGATTGCTTACTCTTAGCTTGGGGGGCTATCTCACGCCCGTTCAAAGCCTCATCCTTCGCCCCATCTCTTCGATCCAATCTTGGATCGCTTTGAGAGTTGCTGCGATACGCGATTTCTTAACTTCGCCTAGAGATGTCGCTTCTTTGAGGGAAGAGATCGCTATGCTTGAGGGGGAGGTTTCCCGGTTACAGCAAGAGATCATCGCTCTAAGAGAACAAGCTGCTGAGGCGGAAATCCTAGCTGCACTTCTAGACTACGCGCGCGCAAGACCGGAGAGCAGCTATAAGGCTGCACGTGTCATCGGACGAGATGTGAGCCCCTTTCTGCGTTCATTGATCATCGATGTCGGATCCGACGATGGAATCAGCCGTGGAATGCCTGTGGTCACCCGACGCGGCTTAGTCGGCCGAATCATCGAAGTGTTCCCAACTGTAGCTCGTGTTCAATTGATTACAGACCCTGAGGCATCGGTCAATGTGCAATTACAGCTCTCCCGTGCGGATGGGGTACTGGCTGCGCAATTGAACGGTGAGTTGTGGGTTGAACTTATCGATCAGAGTGCAACGATTACGCAGGGCGAACTTGTAATCACCTCCGGTCTCGGAGGAAAGTATCCATCAGAAATTCCCCTAGGTCAGGTTATCAGTATTCATCGCCGTGACTATGAACTCTTCCAACAGGCGGTCATCCAATCCAGTGTCGATTTCGAAGATATTGATATCGTGCTCGTCATCACCAATTTCCGTCCATTGCCTATAGAACAACCTTTGCCTTGAGAATTTAAAGATGGTGTATCTTATCGGAGTGCCATTATTATTGATTCTTGCCATATTTCAATCCTCAGTTTTTAGTCATTTAGCGTTACTGGATGGAAGGCCAGATTTGGTCCTTCTTGCTGTCCTTAGTTGGAGTTTGGCCGGTCGCCATAACGAAGCCATGCTCCTGGGATTGATCGGTGGCCTCTTCCTGGATTTGTTCTCAGGTCTTCCCTTCGGAAGCCATGCGATAATTTTGGTTTTCGTGATCTACTTTGCTGCCTCTTTTGAAGGCCGTTTTTGGGAAGCACACCTCTTGCTACCTTTGAGTGTTTCCTTAATCGCCTCCCTTCTCTTCCATGGACTAGAAATTGGTACAATTCTCATTATGGGACGTTCATTTGATTTTACTTATGTGCTGACACGCGTCGTTCTGCCAAGTACATTCCTCAATTTAGTTCTGGTTTTACCAGCATCGCAATTCGCAGAAGGGTTGCGGGCTCGTTTGTACCCACCTGAGGTAGAAATCTAATGCTCCGTGGGAATACGAACATTCCCCATTTCCGATTAAGGTTGACCTACGCTGTAATGGCATTCCTCCTCGTCTTCTTTGTAGGCCGTCTCTTCATGCTGCAGATTATCGAGGGTGCTTATTATCAAGACCTCGCTGACCAAAATCGCTTCATCACTGTTAGCATCCCTGCTCCACGTGGAATCATCTATGACCGTAATGGTTTCCAATTGGTGAGGAACGTCCCCTCATTTAATGTGATGATCACCCCTGCCCTACTACCGGATAGCGAGGCTGAAACCGAAGCCATTTACCGCCGTTTATCTGAGCTTACCGGAATTCCCATTGATCAGGATGGCCCACCTGCTGCCCCCTGCGTGCCGGGTCGAGGCATCCTCCAATTGGTCACGGAAGGCACAAACATCAGCCCATATGACGCCTGGCATATCGCCTGTGATGTTGACGAGAGAATCGCTCGCATTCTTCGAGAGGAACAGGTAGACCTACCAGGCGTAACTGTTGAGGCAGTACCGATACGGGATTACACCACAGGCGAGCTGACATCGGCCTTGATCGGTTACCTGGGGCCTATCCCGGCTTCGCTGAAGGATTATTACGAGGGATTGGGCTTTGTAGCAGATAGGGACAAGATCGGATATGACGGGATCGAATACTGGTATCAGGAGATCTTGGCAGGCCAAAACGGCCAAAAAGAAGTAGAGCGAGATGTCGCTGGGCAACAACTACGTGAAGTTGGCATCGTCACACAACCAATACCTGGGTACAGCCTCCGCCTGACAATCGACACTCGTCTCCAATCGGCGGCAGAAACTGCCCTGATCAATCGAATGGAGTTCATCAACCGATATGCTGGTGAGGAACGAACACCCATCGGTGTGGTTATCGCCATGAACCCCCAGACGGGCGAGATCTTAGCGATGATCAGTTGGCCAACTTACGAGAACAATAGACTGGCCCGCTTTATCCCTGAGGACTATTATCTTCAGCTCGAGGCTGATGAACGAGGGAAACCTTTAATCAACCACGCAATCGCCGGCGAGTGGCCTCCAGGCTCAACCTTCAAGATGGTCACCGCAGTGGGAGCATTGAACGAGGGTGTAATTACACCTGATCGGAAAATCCACGACCCAGGTAAGATCACCATCGAAAATCGCTACTTCCCTAAGGATCAAGGAAAAGCCAAGGATTTTGTATGCTGGGAGGAAGAAGGGCACGGTTGGGTCGATTTTGTGCATGGTATCGCATACTCATGTAATGTTTACTTCTACAAAATTGGAGGCGGGTATCCTGGCGAGATCGATGAAGGATTGGGTGTCGAGGGGATCAACCTCTACGCCCCCTCCTTAGGTTATGGTGCTCCGTTGGGTATCGATTTGCCCGGTGAGGAGGATGGGTTAATCCCCAGCCCATATTGGAAACGCATCAACTTGGGTGAAAACTGGTCCGATGGTGATACCTATAATGCCGTCACCGGCCAGGGATTTGTGCTCGCTACTCCACTTCAGGTTATGACCTCAATCGCCACTCTCGCGAATGGGGGGAAGGTCATGTGGCCTCACCTAGTTCAGGAGATCTTGGATGGTGAGGGTAATGTGATCCAACGTTATGAACCATGCGTCCTGTGGGACATCGCTGATGGTATTCTCACACCCCTAGAATCGATCGGCGCTAATTGCCCAACCCTTCCAGAAGAAACCCTGGAGACCATCCAATCCGCTCGGCAAGACTTTGGCACACCGGATGTTCTGGTTGAGCCTTGGGTGATCGACCAAGTACAACAGGGTATGCATCTCGTCACAACCGAAGGAACTGCCCATACCTACGGTGATCTTGAGACCATATCCTCAGCTGGAAAAACCGGAACGGGTGAGTTTTGTGATGAGGTGGCTCGTGAGAAAGGATTGTGCATACCGGGCGAGTGGCCAACACACTCGTGGTACATCGCTTATGCGCCATTTGAAAATCCTGAAATCGTCGTAGCGGCCTTTGTTTATAACGGCGGTGAAGGGGCTGTAACCTCAGGACCGATCGTACGCCAGGTGTTGGAGGCTTACTTCTCATTAAAAGCCATCGATGTGGCCAGGACGGATTAGATTCAGTTCTAAGCTCCATATTTTGTGGTGAAAGCGAAAGCGCCCTTCGATCCTTCCACAAGCTCAGATCAAAGCAGACTCAGGGCGTTTTCTGCTTCATGCATGAGAACGTCATGCTGAGCTTGGTGTGTCTTGAGTGTCAATCCTATACGACGATGCAGGGGCAATTCACCGTTCGTGCCGCGAGAACCGGCGGCACGCCGGTGCGAGACGGCATGAATTGCCCCTACTCACCGTTATAAGACTTCGCCGCGCTCCATGTAAATAGCCCAGGATAAGGTGCTCTCAAGCTCCTCTCGCCCTCTCCCCTTTGGGGAGAGGGATTGTGTCCTCCAAAAGTAGGTTGGGCTCCCACGTTATTCGGCTGAGCTCAGGCCGAAGCCCGACTGGTTCTTTCTCCCTCTTCCTTTTAGGGAGAGGGCCAGGGTGAAGGTGGATTTTATACGAAAATATCTCCTTACTCTATGAAACCTCACTGTTAACCCGTCCCAAATCCCAACTCGATCATGGAAACCAGCTATGCACCGGACTAGTTACCGTTTGACGGTCTACAAGCGTCCAAATATAGGTCTACCCAGAGAGGATGACCAGTAAATGTGGGGGGATAGACGGTGTTTACACCCCGTATATACCCGTCCCAGCTGTTTTTTTCGATGCATACATACACTGGATGTCATGGGTCGCCCGAGAACCGGTAGCGTGCTATAATCCCAGATCAGGTGTTCGAATGAAGGCTTCGCTGAGTATAAAAGGTATCCAAGATGGGTTGTTGGTTTCCATTCCTGAAGGTAATTGGGATGAGGCTCGTCCTGCGTTTTTAGAATTGATAGATGAACAAACCGATTTCTTCCGGGGTGCACGTCTCGCCTTACAGCTCGAGCAGCGAACGCTTGGAGCGGCTGAACTTGGAAGCCTGAGGGACGCATTATCAGAGCGCGAAGTGAACCTCTGGGCAGTACTCTCCACTTCAGAGGTCACAAAAACTGCGGCTGCGGACTTGGGTTTGGCTCAGTATCTCACTAAATCAACTTCAGGAGCCGATGAGGATGTCCCTTTCGAAACCGTACTCTATGGAGATGAAGCTGTTTTAATAGAAAAAACCCTTCGTTCAGGAAATAGCATACGTCACCCTGGACACGTGGTCATCCTCGGTGATATCAATCCTGGAGCGGAGGTCATCGCTGGGGGAAATGTTATGGTGTGGGGTCGATTGCGAGGTATGGTACACGCTGGCGCTGCGGGTGATGAAAGTTCAAAGGTGTACGCTCTTGATTTATCGCCGACACAATTACGGATCGCTGGTCAAATCGCTGTGTCGCCCTCCCGACGAGGTCGACCCAAGCCAGAAGTGGCTCAAATCAGGGAGGGCCAATTGGTGGCCGAGGAATGGCAAAACAAACGGCGCCGTTGAGTAGGAAAGATAACGGAGTTCATTTATGAGCGCCAAAATAATCACGATAACCTCTGGAAAGGGAGGGGTCGGCAAAACCACCGCCACTGCTAATCTCGGTGCATCCTTAGCAGATCTTGGTTACCGGGTGGTGTGTATCGACGCGGATATTGGTCTGCGGAATCTAGACGTGGTCATGGGGTTAGAAAATCGGATCGTATACGACCTGGTTGACGTAGTAGAGGGACACTGTAAACTCCGTCAAGCCATGATCCGAGATAAACACCTTAATGATCTGTTCCTGATCCCAGCAGCCCAAACGCGAGATAAGACAGCCGTCTCTCCCCAGGACATGGTTCGCATATCCGACGAATTGCGGCAGGAGTGTGACTGGATCTTGATCGACTCTCCAGCTGGCATCGAGCGCGGTTTCCGCAACGCACTTGCACCTGCGGATGTGGTCCTTGTCATTACCAACCCTGAAGTTTCTGCAGTGCGCGACGCAGATCGGATCATCGGCCTTATTGAGGCCGAAGAGAAAGGCCCCGGGAAGCTTATCCTCAATCGTGTGAAGCCAGAGATGGTTCGCCGGGGGGATATGCTAGCGACCGAGGATATACTTGACGTGTTAGCGATCGATCTTATCGGCGTCATCCCTGAAGATGAGACGATCCTCATTTCGACGAATCGAGGCATGGCAGCCTCCCTCGATTCAAAGAGCATAGCTGGTAAAGCATATCGGAATATCGCCCGACGATTAAACGGCGAGGAGGTGCCGTTCGAAACCCTTCAAGGACGAGATGGTTTCTTTGGACGCATCTCCCGCCTCGTGAGAGCAGGAGGCGTAAGATGAGTTTCTTCGAACGGTTACGCATAGGCCGCCGCGGTACCGCGTACACCGCAAAACAACGCCTCCAAACGGTTTTGGTTCACGATCGCTCGGGTCTTTCCCCCGGCCGACTTGAAGCGTTAAAGGTAGACATGATCGATACCCTATCTCGTCACGTAGAGATCGATCGAGGTTCTGTGCAACTCTCTCTGACCAAAGAAAGGAATCAACAGCGCTTAGTAGCCGATATTCCACTTGCTTCCCGAAGATCAAGGCGGAGGACAACCTAACTGATGCAAACGACGCGCATCTGGCGTCACTTTGACATCTGGCTTCTTGCTGCGGTGGCCGTCCTTACCATCGCCGGCATTGCCATGATCCGTTCAGCAATAGCAGGCAATGAATACCTGGCTGAGACTGTGCAGGCAGTGCCTCGACAGACGATCTATGCGGGGATCGGATTAGCGGTCGTCCTCATAGCATCAGCGATTGACTATCGGTTTTGGTCTTCACTCTCAAGACCGATTTACATCTTTATCGTCGCTTTCCTGGCACTCATCCCAATCGCAGGATTTGCCGGTTTCGGATCTGCTCGCTGGTTCAACGTAGGGGTTGCCACCGTCCAGCCATCCGAATTGGCAAAGATCTTGATGATCTTGGTCTTGGCAGATTATCTTGATCGTCATAAAGACGAGATTACTCAATACAAAATCGTTATCCGAAGCCTGCTGCTCATCGGGTTACCAGCCTTCCTGGTTTTCATCCAACCGGATTTAAGTACCGCGATCGTCCTCGGCGTGATCTGGCTGGCGCTGATTTGGGCAGTTGGGGTCCCGTTGCGTCGACTTGCGGTTCTAATCGGTATTGCCCTGATCGTGGTCCTGATCGTGACGCCATTCTTAGTGCATTATTTCCAGGTCGGCTACCCTCAAGAAGAGAATTTTCTCTTTATTCGTCATTATCAAATTAAACGGTTGGTCACCTACCTGTTCCCCGAATCTGGGGTTCAATATGGTGAGACCTACAATATCAATCAGGCGCGCATCTCCATAGGATCGGGAGGTTGGTTCGGGAAGGGATACGGGCACGGAACGCAGGTGCAGTTACGATTTCTCAAAGTCCGTCACACTGATTTCATCTTCTCCGTCCTATCCGAAGAATTCGGATTCTTGGGAGCGCTGCTCTTCATGCTCCTGCTGATGTTTGTACTTGTCCGATGTTTAAGGGGAGCCCGTATGGCACGCGACACGTATGGCGCTCTGATATGTTATGGTGTTGCCATCCTGCTTCTCTTCCAAGGTGCCTTTAATATTGGGATGAACCTAAATCTTTTCCCCGTCTCCGGCCTTCCACTGCCCTTCTTGAGTTATGGGGGATCCTCGCTTCTCGCGAATCTCTTAGGGATCGGATTGGTAGAGAGCGTTATATTGCGCCATAAACAGATCGAACTATAACCCCTCCAAAAATTCGAGGTACAAACATGCTCGACCCACAACCTGCGCGCGTTCGCTTTGCCCCCTCCCCCACGGGACGATTTCACATCGGTGGTGCCAGGACAGCTCTCTACGACTTCCTCTTAGCCCGTCAAACAGGCGGCCAGTTTATCCTGCGTATTGAGGACACAGATCGCAAACGCTTCGTACCAAGCGCGGAGGATGAAATCATAGAGTCCCTTCATTGGCTGGGACTCGATTGGGATGAAGGCCCTGATATCGGAGG
Organism: Anaerolineaceae bacterium; assembly: GCA_020350285.1. Lineage (GTDB taxonomy): Bacteria > Chloroflexota > Anaerolineae > Anaerolineales > E44-bin32 > DUEZ01. The sequence continues at coordinate 1,004,410 of CP070708.1, read as the reverse complement.
ACCCTATAGCCCTTACCGACAATCAGAGAGGACTGATATTTACCGGCAGCACGCAGAGGAACTAGTAGCGCACGGTCACGGATACTATTGCTTCTGTACTCCTGAGAGACTCTCACAGGTGCGACAACGACAACAGAAGTTGAAACAACCCCCTCGGTATGATGGACTCTGTCGAAAACTTGACATTGAGGAAGCACGGGGCAGGATCGCGGACGGAGAATCTTATGTCATCCGCTTCAAGACACCTCGCGAGGGTTCGACAGCCGCTGTGGATCTTTTACGAGGCCCTATCACGGTAGAGAATTCAAGCCTTGACGACTACATCCTGCTCAAGTCAGATGGCCTCCCAGTTTATCACCTGGCCGCGATGGTTGACGACTATTTGATGGAGATCACGCATGTCTTCAGAGGTTCAGAATGGCTTCCAACTTTCCCGCTTCATGTCCTGATTTACGAAGCTCTGAATTGGAAACAGCCCATCTGGGTTCACCTATCAATCTTCCTCAATCCAAGTGGAAAAGGCAAGATGAGTAAGCGTGATGCAGGCGTTAGGGAGATCTATGTGCTCGATCTAAAACAAATGGGATATCTGCCAGAAGGCTTGTTGAACTGGATTGCGTTGATGGGTTGGTCTTACGACGATCATACCGAGTTTTTTACCTTAGAGGATTTGATCGAGAAATTCTCATTACAAAAACTCCACCCCAGCCCTGCGGCCGTTGATTATAAGAAACTTGATCACTTCAACGGTAACCACATTCGATCACTCACGACAAGTGAATTGGTTGACCAATTACGCCCCCACTTTGAGCGGGAAGGTCTTATCGTTAATGAGGAGATACTTCAGGAAATCACTCCATTGGTTCAAGAGCGCATCCGCACTCTTGAGGAGGCGGTTGAGATCGCAGGCTTTTTCTTTAGGGAAGCGCCCGAACCTGAGCCCTCAGAACTGGTGGGCAAGAAAATGACGATTGACGAGTCGATCGAAGCAATACGACGGTCATCTGAGGTCGTCGAAAGCTTCACGACGCTGGACGTTGAATCACTTGAGGAAGCATTGAGAGCATTGGCCGAGGATTTGGGTCTCAAGGCAGGGCAATTATTTGGAATATTACGCATAGCCGTCACCGGTCAGCGTATCAGCACCCCTCTGATTGAAAGTATGGTTGTGATTGGTAAGGAGGAAGTTCTGAATAGAATCGCTCACGCCCTCGAAAAACTTGAAAGTTACACAGGGGCAACCTAACAATTACATTAACGGTCTTTTCGAACAATATTATGAGCGCGATATGGATATGCATTAACAGAAAATCCATCATAACCCATTGTTTGACCCGAGACATACTCTTTTTATGATAAAATGCCGCCAGTGATTGGGGGTTCGTCTAGTGGTAGGACAGCGGACTCTGGATCCGTAAGCCGAGGTTCGAATCCTCGACCCCCAGCCAACAAACGCCCAGCGTGATCTAGTGTCCAATTCGCTGGGCGTTTGCTATCACTTATAAATATCAAATTTCAACAGAAAGAATAAGACATGAGACTCGAAGCAATTGGCACAATCTATACACCATTTTCCGATCTAGAAGACATGCCTATCCAACCGGTAAACGCGCTGGGTGTCAGTGGTAAGGTTGTCTTAGAACCAGAATTTGGTGAAGGGCTTAGAGATCTTGAGGGCTTCTCACACATTATCCTGCTTTACTACTTCCATCTATCCACAGGCTACAACCTTACCGTGAAACCCTTTCTCGATGATGAGTCTCACGGACTGTTCGCCACACGAGCACCTCGCCGTCCAAATCCCATCGGATTATCTGTTCTCAGATTGGAAAAGATCGACGGGCTTACGCTATATGTCTCGAATGTCGACATTATCGATGGCACACCTTTGTTGGACATCAAACCATTTGTGCCGAGATTCGACTGCCCACCTGATGTGAGTATCGGATGGCTAAGTGATAAGCTTGATGATGTTGCAGCAACCAGGTCAGATGATCGTTTTTCGGGTTCGCCTCCAGATGAGCATGATGACTGATTCACACTTATTTAACTCTTGAAATTAATCCGACATTTTTATCGGACTATAGGGGCGCACGGTCGTGCGCCCCTACTTATCCTGAGCCTATTAGATGGTTACGCTCTGGCTAGAATGGAGAAGGTGTTGCACCCCCATCCCGCTTGCCCTGATTCTAGGGAAAAAGGCCGATGGTATAATCCGATTGTGGAGAAAAATCGATGGCGCCAAGCTTTGGCGCGTACTCGCCGGACGGCCTTCGGCCGTCTGGCATCGCTAGTAGGAGCAACCGAGCTTACGAGCACTTTTTGGGAGGGACTTGAGGAGACCCTCATCCAAGCCGATTTGGGCATCAAGATCGTACAAGGGTTAATCACGAATTTAAAAGAGATATCTCGTGCGGAAGGATTGACCCATGGGGATCAAGTTATCGAGCGCTTACGAGCTCTGCTGTTTGAACACCTAGAAACGGTTACAGATCCTGAGCCAGATGTACGACCGTTGGTGATTATTTTAGTCGGGGTGAATGGCTCGGGAAAAACCACAACCGCTGCTCGTATTGCTTATCGGTGGTTGAGTTCCGGAAAGAAAGTTATCCTCGCTGCTGCAGACACTTACCGGGCAGCCGCTACTGAGCAGTTACAGATTTGGGGCGATCGGCTTGATGTAGAAGTGATCTCAGGTCAGCCTGGAAGTGACCCTGGAGCGGTGGTTTATAACGCAGCACAGGCGACGATAGCACGCGATGCAGATGTCCTTATAGTGGACACGTCTGGCCGGATGCACACCGAGCATAATCTGATGGCTGAGTTGGAAAAGATATGCCGCGTGGCGGGAAAGGTTATCTCAGGAGCGCCACATCAAGTGCTGCTTGTGCTTGACGCCACAACTGGCCAAAATGGATTAGCCCAAGCGCAGGCATTCACAGATGCCGTAGACGTAACTGGAGTAATCGTGGCGAAACTCGATAGCTCTGCCAGAGGTGGGGTTGGATTTGCGATCAATAGCGTCTTGGGTATTCCCATCCAATACATTGGTTTTGGTGAGACACTTGAAGATCTGTCTGTATTTGATGCAGAAGCGTTTGTGAATGGACTACTAACACAAAGCGAGACCGCTCCTCCTCCCTGATTTTCACACCAATTTATTCGTTTTCCAGACGAGCAAGCACCTACCAAGTGTAGAACAGGGTATTTATTAGGTTTTGGATGTGTTCTTACCTACAGATCTACCAGTCCATCTCACGCAGTTGACCTAATAAGTGGTTACTATAACTTCCTTTCCTAAGGTAAAATTCTATACAGGATGAGCCAATATGGATGATTTGAAAGAAGCATTACAAAACGCACAAGCACGACTCCAAGATCTCTTGGTGCGTCTTTGACTTCCCAAAGCTTGAAACCCTCCTAACCGACTTAGAACGTATCTCCGAAGATCCCACTCTATGGGACGATCAAGAAAAAGCTCAGAAAACCATGCGTCAACTGGCGCGCGTGCGGAATGAGGTTGAAGGCTGGCGTGCTTTAGTTCGTCGAGTTGAGGATGCCATCGAACTTGCTTCCTTGAATGACGAGGACTTGCGTGCAGACATCGAACATGAGCTGAGTGCTGTTGAAAGTGATATCAGCCAACGGGAGACCAAAGCATTACTATCAGGTCCGTATGATCGTGATGACGCCATTCTCGCCATCCACGCAGGCGCTGGTGGTACCGATTCGCAAGATTGGGCCGCGATGCTTCAGAGAATGTACCTCCGCTGGTCAGAACAGCGAGGATTCGAAGCCTCTGTTCTCGACACAAGCGAGGGTGAGGAAGCAGGGATAAAAAGCACAACGATCTCCGTGGACGGTGAGTACGCTTATGGCTACTTGCGAGCCGAGAAGGGTGTTCACCGCTTAGTTCGTCTTTCACCCTTCGATGCTGCACACCGTCGGCACACATCCTTCGCCCTCGTGGAGGTCCTCCCTCAGGTTGAAACCGAAGACGAAGTTGACATCAATCCAAACGACTTACGCATCGATACCTATCGTTCCGCCGGTGCCGGAGGGCAACATGTGCAGAAGAATGAAACCGCAGTAAGGATAACTCATCTTCCCACAGGACTCGTCGTCACATGCCAAAATGAACGCTCACAAACCCAAAACAAGGCTAACGCAATGCGTGTTTTACGAGCACGCTTACTTGATCTCAAACAACAGCAACAGGTAGAGGAACTCGAGCAGATCAAAGGCGATCACATCGCAGCTGAATGGGGAAGCCAGATTCGTTCTTACGTGCTCCATCCATACCAAATGGTGAAAGATCATCGGACAAACTACGAAACAGGTAACACGAATAATGTCCTCGATGGAGATATCGATGCATTCATCGAGGCGTATCTGCGAGAATCTATTGGGCAAGCGGATTAGAAACCTTGTCGCGCTAATTTCCATCTGCTATAATCCGGCCGCTCACTTATCGTGAGGAGGAATCCTACGTGTCAACTTATCTCAACCTTGCATTGGTTATTACATCGATCGCATTAATCGCAATTATCCTGCTTCAAAGTAGAGGTGCGGGCCTTGGAGGTCTTGGCGGTGGGGGCGACATGGGTGGCTCCGGCTTTCACGTCCGCCGTGGGATCGAACGCTTGTTTTTCAACATCACCATTGTCTTAAGCGTTATCTTCTTCCTTCTCGCTCTGCTCAATGTCGTTATCGTCGGCTAACTCCAGAACGTCAATCTCCTAACTAAACTTCGATGCGTAACTTGCGCTGGCAATTGTTAATCGCGGTGGGTGGTCTGATCCTCGTTATTGGCTTGCTCATTGGTCAGACGCCGGATACAGACGTCGTTGCCCCTCAACCTGTGCCAGGTGGGGTTCATATCGAAGCCTTGGTAGGAAAACTGGCACGACTAAATCCAATCCTCGATATGTTCAACCAGGTAGATCGTGACATCGATCGCCTCATCTACAGCAGTCTTATCAGATTCAATTCGCGCGGTGAACCTATACCCGATTTAGCTTCCGAATGGGCTGTCTCCGCTGATGCAACGCTTTATACATTTACGCTCCGAGATGATGCACGCTGGCACGATAACGAACCGGTTACCTCCGACGATGTGATCTACACCTTCTCAAAGATGCAAGATGAAGACTATCCGGGGCCAACTGATCTCCAATCCATGTGGCAACAAGTTAATATCATCCGCTTGGATGAGCGAAGAGTCCAATTCCAACTTCCTGAACCATTTGCACCATTTCTAGATTACCTCTCTGTTGGTCTTCTCCCTGATCATCTCTTACGAGGCGTCTCCGCTGGGGAGTTAATCGATCACCCCTTTAACCTTCATCCGATCGGGTCAGGTCCTTTCTCCTTTGATCGATTCTTGGTTGAAGATGGAGAGATAGTTAGTGTAAGCCTTCTTTCTTTTCAAGGTTATTATGCTCAAGCCCCCTACCTCGAAAGGGTGGAATTCAGGTTCTACGAGAATTCCATGGATGCTTTGGACGCCTACATCGCAGGGGAAATCCAAGGGATCGGGGAGGTTGATCCAGAGATCATCAAAGACGTCCTCGATTCTCCCCAGCTGAATATGCACACGAGCAGGCTACCTCGAATAAGCTTGATCTTCTTAAATACCAAGCATGATGAAAAAACCTACCTCGCCGATAAGAAGTTCCGACAAGCATTGTTGTTATCGGTAAATCGTCAATGGATTATCAATCATGCACTACAAGGCCAGGGGCTGATACCAATTGGACCGATCATGCCTGCTACGTGGGCTCACTCAGACAGCTTGGAAAGTCTGCCCTTTGATCCGAATCGTGCTGCAGGTCTACTTGACGAACTTGGGTGGGAGCTTCCGATAGGAGCTTCTCCTGGGACCGCCGAATACCGGCGGACAAAAGACGATCAGCTCTTATCACTGGAGCTCATCTACTCCGATAATCCAACACATAGGATCGTGGCAGAAATGCTGAAATCCAGTTGGGAATCGATCGGTTTACAAGTTGAATTACAAGAAGTTGAAAGCGATCGCCTACTAGAGAATCATCTGGAGCCGCGCGAATTTGAGGCCGTATTAACCGAAATCGACCTCTCACGCTCGCCGGATCCTGACCCTTACCCATTTTGGCATGATTCTCAGACAGAAACGGGGCAAAACTTTGGGGGATTTACAGATCGTAACATTAGCATTTGGCTTGAGCAAGCCCGAGTCAACCCAGACTTGGGACGACGTGCGGAGTTATACCGCAACTTCCAGCACCGTTTTCAAGATCTCCTCCCCGCTCTCCTGCTCTATTACAACGTATACAGCTACGCGATCGATGCACAAGTTCAGGGTGTCACTGTAGGTCCCTTGTACGATCCCAGTGACCGGTTTAAGGGTATCGTCGATTGGTATCTCCTCACCCGTCGCAGTTATTCATCTCAAGGGTCAGATTAATTATTCTCAATCAAAATCGATAGATGAAATCGATATGTTGACTAGTGCCTTCATCTTCGTCCAAAAGAACATGGTATAATCTCCAGGTTCAATCCCCCAATAAATTGGTTTATCTTTCAGAAAGGTGTGAAGGTGTCGGCTGAGGAACACTCTGACAAGGTACTTACGTTAGCAGAAATAAAACCTGCAATGGAACTGAAGGGACGAGTCACAAAACTCGGACTTTTCGGCGCGTTTGTTGATATTGGTGCCGAGAAGGAAGGCTTGATCCACATCTCGATGTTAAGCCGGGAACACATCAATCGAGTAGAAGATGTTTTGCAAGAAGGGCAAGAAGTAGAGGTTTGGGTTCATCGGGTGGATCATGAAGCCGGTCGGATTGAATTAACCATGATACGTCCTATTCAACTCAAGTGGAAGAATATAAAAACAGGTATGAGACTCAAAGGGAATGTTGTCCGTGTTGAAAGTTACGGCGCTTTTATCGATGTGGGCGCAGAACGACCAGGGTTGGTTCACGTTAGTGAGATAAGCACTGATTACGTATCTGATCCTAGAGATATTGTCAGTGTTGGAGATGAGGTTGATGTTAGTGTTATTGACTTCGATCGAAAGAAGCGTCAAATTCGCTTGAGTATGAAGGAACTGTTGCTTGAGATCGAACCTGATGAGGAGGTCGAAGAGGAGACACCAACTGCGATGGAAGTAGCCTTACGCCAGGCGTTAAATGGCACAGATGAAACGGAGACTGTGCCCGAAACATCCACCGATTCTTCCCAAGAGACCGATCGGAAAGAACTCGATGAGATTCTCGATCGCACCCTAAAACACCGCGTACGAACATCCTAAGATATTCATATACATAAATCTTCACCAATATCGATCCTTGAGAAACTTCAAACACCCTAGAATCAAAAGAAGCGCATATTGCGCTGCTTGTGCCATCCTCTGCATTCGATCTTTATAATCTCTTTTCAACAATCCGTTTTTGGTGTTCGATGCTATCCTTATTCAAGCAGCTGATCTTTATTTCCCATTATCGGACCGAATAAGTGAATCATTGCTTTGTCGTTCCAGGACATCCTCGGGGCAACTATAAATCTTCGTCATCTTCCTCCCACATTTCTTCCAGTTCCTCATCCTCCCAGTCATCATCATCAACCATCCCAATATCATCGATGCTGGTATAGGTTAAACAACTCTCATCGGGATCAATCTCCACGATTTCTGCACCACAGAAGCCCTCTTCAAGGAATACACAATCTACAAATCTACATTGTATCTTTGGCATGGTCACTGCCCTCCGATTTACCTCTTATGGTCCTGCTTCTGCGACGCTCATCGATTTCACACGATGAAGATTTCTTTTTTCACCGCGATTAAACAAGGAGTCTCCTACACAACACGGATAATAAAACCAAAATCAAAATACAATAATTTTTATCCCACTGCAACCCCAATTCAACTGTGTAAAGATCCATAAAGAACGTGGTTGATGAGCAAGGTGGGCTATCCGGGGCGAAGGCGACGTGCTTCTAAAACATTGGGGAGTGCTTCCAAACGATTGAGTACCCGGCTTAATTGCGCCACATCAGTGATGAGCATGACTAGATCGAAGATCGCCAAGCTATTTTTCGTGGAAAGCTGGATGGATGACATGTTGATACCTTCGTTGGATACCAATGTGGATACATCGCGCATAAGACCATCCCGATCATAAGCCTGGATGCGAACGGAAACCGGATAGGTTTGTTGTGGCCGTCCCCATGATACCTGCACTAATCGCTCTCTATCTTTGATCCTCAACACATTTGGACAATCCTGACGATGGATCGTCGCACCTCGCCCCCTTGTGATATAGCCAACGATAGGATCACCTGGAGCTGGATTACAACATCGACCAAGATGAACAAGCAACCCTGAGACACCTAAGATGCTGATCTCATCCGCTTTTAATTCGGCGACCGGAATCGCCTCAACCTCTTCGATTAAATCAAGCCCTACCTCATCCTTCTCAAGGATTTGGGTGACGATCTTGCTGAGGTGCACATCCCCGCAACCGATGGCCGCCAACAGATCATCGGTTTGGGTATAGCCAAGTTCATTACTGATTTTCTCGTATGAATATCCCTCGATACCAAGGCGTCGAAGTTCACGTTCTAGCAACAGACGCCCATGGGATACATTCAGCTCGCGATTGCGTCGCCTAAACCACTGACGTATTTTGCTGCGCGCCCTCTGACTTTTAACCAATTCCAAGCTGGGGTTAAGCCAATCCCTGCTTGGTCCACCACGTTTTGTGGTCAGGATCTCTACCGAGTCACCAGTTAGCAGCTTTTGGCTTAGGGAGATTAATTTTCCATTGACTTTTGCACCACGACAGCGATGTCCAATATCCGTGTGGATATGGTAAGCGAAGTCGATCGGGGTCGAACCGGCGGGAAGATCAATAATGTCACCCTTTGGGGTGAAAACGTATACGCGATCATCAAAGACATCAGACTTCATCGCATCTACGAAATCTGCTGCGTCATCGACATCTTGCCGCCACTCCATCAATCGTCTTAACCACATGATGCGTTGCTCAAACGCATCATCGGATATGCGACCTTCTTTGTAGTGCCAATGAGCAGCGATACCATAATCCGCGTTCCGATGCATTTCTGGTGTGCGGATCTGTACCTCCAACGTCCCTCCATCATCATAGACCACGGCAGTGTGGAGAGACTGATAGAAGTTGTCCTTTGGTGTGGCAATATAGTCATCGAAAGTGCCGGGGATGGGTTTCCAGTCATTATGAATCACACCCAACGCGAGGTAACATTGCCCTTCTCGCTCTACAATAATCCTCACCCCGCGCACGTCATATACCATATCAAAAGGTACATCTTTGCGTTTCATCTTTCGGTAAATCGAGTACAGGTGTTTGGGTCGACCTGTGACCTCTGCATCGATACCAGCCTTTGCTAGTGCCAACTTCAATCTGAGACTGATTTCTTCCAACGCCTTTTCACGATCAACTCGTCTTTTCGCGACATGGGTAGCAATTTCTTTATAGTCATCTGGATAAACAAACCGGAAAGCGAGATCCTCCAACTCCCACTTCATCTGCCAAATCCCTAATCGGTTGGCCAAGGGAGCGAAGATTTCAAGCGTTTCTTCAGCGATACGTTGGCGTTTCTCGGGAGGTAAATGGACGAGGGTTCGCATGTTGTGCAAACGGTCAGCAAGTTTGATCACGACGACACGCACATCATCACCCATCGCAAGGAAGGTCTTTCGAAGTGTCTCTTTCGCCAATTCCCCCTTAATCGTCCGCGCATCCTTCTCCCCTTTTTGTCTTCGGCTGACGCGTGGTAATTGGGTCAACTTCGTAACACCATCCACCAGAGAAGAAACTTCCCCTCCGAAATCCCTTTCCAGGTCCAACACGGTTAGATTTGAGTCCTCCACCGTATCATGAAGCAAACCAGCAATAATCGCTGGTATAGGTGCCTCAAGCTCCGCAAGGATTTTTGCCACAGCTAGGCAGTGCTGGATGTATGGCTCGCCGGAAGCGCGTTTTTGACCTTTATGAGCTCGCTGAGCTACTTTAAATGCGCGTTTCAGCGACTCCAGGTCCGCATGGCTGGTGTCTTCCGGCAGTATTTCGATCAGCCCTTCTAATTTCATAGCCAAAACCTGCGCTCAGTATATCCCCTGCAAGCTTGGTCTTCAAGAGGACATTTGCGTAATTGTACTCGTCTGATGATCGAATTCAATTCCCGCTAGAAACAAGACCAAATAGGGGCGCTTCGTGAACCGCCCCTATATCATCAGGAGGTTGATCCGAGGAATACACTGCTACCCTTGAGCAATTGAGGATTAAATTGACAGACCTCAGATCACAATAAAAGTAGGGGCAATTCACGAATTGCCCCTACTTAGATGAATGAGCAAATAAGTAGATAAGGAGAAATGGATCTCTGTTTTACCCTCAGACCATCATAAGCCAGCAGCAGGGGGTTGAGGTAAATCTTCTAGCCAATCATCCATGATTTGGACATCATGGATATCACGCTGTGAGGTCAGCCAGTCATTAAATACTTGCCGAACGGCTTGTTGAAAGGCTTGTTCATCTAAAGATCGGTCACCACGATCAAGCACCTGGATCAGATGCCACCCCATGGATGTTTGAATAGGGTCAAGAAACTCGTTAATTGGGGCTTGAAAGATAGTTACAGCCCCCTCCCCGAACTGATCCGTAACATTATCCAAAGTTAACCAACCTAAATCACCACCCGAATCCTTTGAAACAGTATCTTCAGATAATTCCGCAGCTAAATCATCCCAATTCTCACCGGCATCCAATCTGTCGATGATCTCATCGAGAGTCTCACGATCTGTCACCCGAATGTGCTGCAACCAGACTTGCTCTTGGACACGTTCTACATCATCCTCAAAGGTCTCGAGCATCCGTTCCTGATAGATCTGTGCCTCGATGTAAGAGGCATAGTCTTCCTCAGTCGCATCATATAACTCTGCAAGACTATCAAAGAATTCAGCACGCCTCTCTTCATAGGCCTCGCGCGTAAATGGAGTCGCTGAAGGACGAGGCGTAGACGAAGGTCCTATTGTCGGACTAGGTCCAGTAGTAGGTGTCGCGGTAGGTTCAGCAAGGTCGGTTGGATCTGGCGTTCGCGTCGGAACGGGTGTCGGTGTCCCTTCTGGGTAGAAACCAAATCTATGCTCCATCTCCTGCTCGACATCCGCCTCCGAAACGGAAATACCCAAGCCATTTGCCTCCTGCTTGATGATCAAATCATCGATCATCTCATTCAAGATTTGATACCCTACGGAGATCGGATCGATCCCAGGCGAAAGCGATAGGCGAAGGCGTGTATGAAGATCTCGTCGGGAAATTTCCTGATCATCAACCACGGCTACAGGCTGCCGAGGCTTGATGACCTCAACCTCCACAATTCCATAAACAATGAGCCCCAGGACGATTAGGATCGTACCAATGGATCCCACAAGCAGCCACCTTCTGATAATCCTTTCTCGCTCTGCACGAGCTCTGTGTTTTCTGGTAATCCTTCCTCTACCCCTGCGCTGTGCCATTTTGTTCGCCTATCCTATTATTAAGGGATCATAAACGTTGTTCCAACTGGATCGACTTAGAAAGCTGATGTAATTTGTTTAGGATTTTCGAATCCGCTCCACCGCAAAAGGAAGAAGAGCCATATGCCGAGCCCGTTTAATAGCGCGCGCTACCATGCGCTGATGTTTTGCACAGGTACCAGTCTCCCGTCGAGCTCGAATCTTCCCTTGCTCAGTGACATAGCGTTTCAGTAAGTCCTGCTGTTTGTAATCGATCGCAGTCGTCTTCTCCGAACAAAATTGGCAGACGCGTGGCCGCCTGGTATAGCGTCTACGACCAGGTCTACGCCTAGAGCGATCGTCATCTTTTTTGTTTTTTTCATTATTATTTTCAGTCAACGGAACAACTCCTTCACCGAATAATGGTGTTGATCAGCATAAGTTTGTATTACCTCAAAGAGGGTCTTTAAAAGGGTAACTCTTCTTCCTCTCCTGGCTTGGACACGTATGTACTGCTTATTTCGCGTCGCTCGCCAAGCATGATCATCTCCTTCGCTACTAGTTCTGTGGTGAAATGCTTGTTGCCTTCAGTGTCCTCCCAACGGCGGGTTTGAAGGCGCCCTTCGATATAAACCTGTTGGCCTTTATGTAAGTATTGGTTGCAAATCTCAGCTAAGCTCCCCCAGGCAACGACATTGAACCATTCGGTTTCTTCATGACGTTCCCCATCCGCGGAGTGCCACGAGCGAGACGTTGCTACACTGAAGGTGGTGACCGGTCGACCTGATGGTGTATAACGCATCTCAGGATCGCGACCAAGATGGCCGATGATCATCACCTTATTCAAGCCGCGGCTCATACAAGACTCCTTTCTTCTAGCGCCAACATCTAATTGGCAAAAACTCAAGTAGGTTCTTGTGATGTGATCATGAATCGAAGAATCTGCTCACTAAGACGCAAATCGCGTTCGATGAGTGTTCCTGCTCCTGCCGGCATCTCAACCGAGATGAAGACATAATACCCATCTGACTTCTTATTGATTGGGTATGCCAGGCGGCGTTTACCCCATCTGTCGAAGTCAACCGGTTTGCCTCCGGCGGATTCAATCCATCCTGTGACCCTAGTTTCGAGTTCTTCAAGAGCTTCTTCTTCTAGTTCAGGATCGGCAATGTATGCCAGTTCATAGTTGCGCACGGGGATCTCCTTTCCTCGGGATTGCCCCCAATATAATGCTGAGCAGCACAATTAGGGAGCGGAAACACGCCTAGCAGAGGCGTGGCAACGGACGTGAGTCTATCACGAAGATGCCTTTTTATCAACCTTTCCTGGTCTCATCCTTCCTTTCACGGTATAATTTCCACCGTCTGGGGCTATAATGCGACTGTTGCATACTGCAACCCATAATCATATGGGAACGAGATGGGCAAACTGGCCCTCCCCAGAACGAGCCGGCCAGGTTAACGATCACCTGGCTCGCTTATTATCAGACAACATGAAACATCCACCGAGGAGACGTGATGGCGAACCAGCCCATCATTTTTGGGACTGACGGTTGGCGAGGCCGGATCGCGGATAATTACACTTATGAAGCGGTCAGACGCTGCACTCATGGATTCGCATGTTACCTAAAAGAGACCGAGGGAGACACAAAACCAGTCGTTGTAGGTTATGATAAACGCTTCGCTTCCGAGGGTTTCGCCGCAGTTGCGGCTGAAGTTCTGGTTGGGCATGGATTCCAGGTTCTCCTCACTGATGGTCCTACTCCAACACCTACGATTTCCTACGCTGTCGTTCATCACAACGCCGCCGGAGCGGTAAATATCACTGCTTCCCATAACCCCTCCAGCGACAATGGTTTCAAGGTACGGGACCGATTTGGAGGTGCTGTCGATCCGGAGGGATTAAAACAAATAGAAGCAGAAATCCCCCCCGATGACCGAGATGTTCCACGCGTGCCTTTCAAGCAAGCTCTCTCTAATGAGATGATTGTACGGTTCGACCCAGCTCCCGCATATATCGAACAAATCCATCGCCTCATCGATCTGGAACCTTTACGTCAAGCAGGAATTACTTTGTTGGTCGACCCAATGTGGGGAAATGGCGGTGGTTGGTTTACCAGACTACTCGAGGGAGGGAAAACAAGAATCATCGAGATCCACGACCGACAAAATCCCCTCTTTCCCGAAATGACACGACCCGAACCCATCCCCCCGAATATTGATGTCGGTCTCGCTACTACGCTGGAGCATAACGCAGATGTGCTCTTGGTGACAGATGGTGACGCTGATCGAGTAGGGCTGGGAGATGAAAATGGGGTCTTTGTAGACCAGCTGAGGGTGTACGGTCTACTTGCATACTACTTCCTCGAGGCAAGAGCTGAAAGAGGCCCAATCGTCAAGACCCTCTCAACGACATCCATGCTACACAAACTTGGTGAACAATATGAAGTTCCGGTCTACGAGACCGGTGTGGGATTCAAATACGTGGCTCCGAAAATGCTTGAGGTTAATGCCCTTATTGGTGGAGAGGAATCTGGTGGTTATGCTTTCCGTGGTCATGTCCCTGAACGTGATGGCATTCTGGCCGGTTTATTCCTGCTCGACATGATGGTACGCCTGAATCGCAAACCTTCACAATTAGTTGAGTTGCTTTTTGAAAAGGTAGGGGCGCATTATTACAAACGGATCGATTCTCCCCTACCCCCGGTTGATCGATCTGAGATTGAGAAGCAGATCCTTGCTGCCGAAACACAATCCATCGGCGGATTACAGGTAACGAAGCTAAATACACTCGATGGATACAAATTCTCGCTAGAGGATGGAGGATGGCTACTCATCCGTTTCAGTGGAACAGAACCGATTGTCAGGGTTTATTGTGAGACCACGGATATAGATCGTGTTGACCACATCCTGGAAGATGGTTTGAAGATTGTTGGTATCCAATGAATACAGACCGTCCCCCTCTTGCAGACACTCACTGCCACCTGACATCCCCTCAATTCGACAAGGATCGGGGAGAAGTCCTGAAGCGCGCAAAAGAAGAGGGTGTGAATCGATTCCTCGTCCCGGGCTTAGATCTGGCCTCGAGTCGACGTGCAGTTGAATTATCTCAGCGTTATCCTGAGATCTACGTGGCTGTCGGCTTTCACCCCCATAATGCGAAGGATTGGAATCGCTCCACGAAGCAAGAACTACGGGAATTAGCGCAGTCAGACAAAGTTGTCGCGATCGGCGAGATAGGATTGGATTATTACCGAAATTTATCCCCACGCGAGAAACAACGAAGTGTCTTTCAGGAACAACTCGATCTGGCTCTCGAAATGGAATTGCCGGTGGTAATCCATAATCGTAACTCGATCGATGATCTCATGAGTTGTATCGAATCATGGTCCGCAAGACTTCCAACCACATTGAGAAGCGCTCCTGGGGTCCTGCATGCAAATTCGGCTGATCTGGAAAACACTCACAAGTTCATCGAGGCAGGTTTTTTCATCGGTGTTGCTGGTCCGATCACTTACAAGAAAGCGGAGGTTCTTCGCCGGATCACCGCAGAACTACCTTTAGAGCGTGTGATCCTGGAGACGGACGCACCATATTTAACACCTAATCCAAAGCGTGGTAAGCGGAACGAGCCATCCTATTTACAGCTTATCGCTCAACAATGTGCTACTCTATTTGAAGTCAGCTTGAATACCATTTCCGCAACCACCTCGCAAAATGCTACAGAGTTATTCAGTTGGAATCATGAGTACACTGAAAAAACAACCTTCGAAGAATAATGAGGGATATAGGTGGGGGTGCGGGCTGTGCCTGCACCCCCACCTATACCTCTCCTCTTCTAACGGTTGACTATTTTTCAGTGGAGTCAATCATGGAAACGACAGCAGCGACATTCTTTGATCTCGTACGGGCCGACCTTGAAGAGGTCGAAGCTCGTATGCGAAGCGGTCCAACGGGCCATCACCCGCAACTAGATGACGCAATCGATCATCTCCTCTCTTCCGGAGGAAAGCGACTGCGGCCAATTTTGGTCCTTCTCACATGTGGCATGTTAGGAGCTGACTGTGATGCGAGTATTACATTAGCTGCTGCTGTCGAGATGCTCCATACCGCAACCCTGGTCCATGATGACCTGATCGATGGTTCCCTCATACGACGTGGATTTCCAACACTGAACGCGAAATTAAGTCTTGGTGCGACAGTTCTTACAGGCGACTATATTTTCGCTCGCGCGGCCCACCTAGCCTCGGGAATTGGATCGAAAGCGTTAATGAGAATCTTCTCGAGAACGTTGATGACGATCGTCAATGGCGAGATATCCCAACTCTTCAGTACAGAAGTTGAGGACGCTCGTCAGGAATACTTCGATCGGATCTACGCGAAGACTGCATCCCTTTTCGAGGTTTCATGCGAAGGGGCTGCTCTACTCAGCGAAAGCGATAGTGAAGTTGTCGCTACAATGAAATCCTTCGGCTATAACGTCGGCATCGCTTTTCAAATCGTCGACGATATTCTGGACTTTGTAAGTGAGCAAGAACAGGTAGGTAAACCCGTGGCGAATGACTTGAGACAAGGTTTAATCACCTTGCCCACCCTGTACTATCTCGAATCGAACCCAGAAGATGGACACTTGCATGAGATGCTTGTCCAACGAAAGCTGAGTGAAGAGGCAATAGAGCAGTTAATTGAGAATATCAGAAACTCTGGTGCCATTGATCAGGCGCTTGAACAAGCAGAGGAATTTACTTCCACGGCGAAGAAACTATTAGAAAGCATGCCCTCCACCCCAGAGCGAGACGGCCTGTACGAGCTTGCAGATTACGTGGTCCGACGGAACATTTGAAGATCATTCCCTCGAGAGGGCATCTATATTGCCCAAATATGGTAGGGGCGCACGGCTGTGCGCCCCTAGATGATTAATTCATATATCAGGGAAAGAGAGTCGTGTCCCCCAACACAAAA
This sequence comes from Anaerolineaceae bacterium, assembly GCA_020350285.1. Taxonomy (GTDB): domain Bacteria; phylum Chloroflexota; class Anaerolineae; order Anaerolineales; family E44-bin32; genus DUEZ01. The sequence goes on along the minus strand of CP070708.1, from coordinate 987,925 downwards.
CTCACCGCTATTTCTAAAGTAAACTCAGAATTGACGTTTCAGCCTGTTTAAGTGATCCACCAACCACGGTGGAAGACCTTTTCTGCCAAGCAACTCCTCGATAATCCCATGCCCCTTATCGACATTATCGTGGATGAAATTGTACTCAGCCTTAACCGCGAGAGCGTACATGTTATCTGGGTTATTGCGAAGCACCTCATCAATCCAACGCAGGGATTCATTATAGCGTTCAGTGTCCAATAGAGATCTCGCCAGTGCGACCTTCGCTATAAACCAATCGGGATGCTTCTCAACGAGGCTTTCTAAAAAGGGAACCATGTCACCCCCATGAGCGCCAAGAAAGAGCGCTTCGGTGAGTGATTCCCATAATTGCCGTTGTTCCTCAATCGGTTTATCCGAAACTGAATATGCACGAAGGTAGGTCTCTACCGCTGGGATGAAATCGCCCCGCTCAAGGAATTGGTTACCCGCAATAAAGAACTCGCTATGTGCTGCTTCAGGTTGCCCCTCGGACAATAATTCTTCCGCCCGTCCAATATGCTCTTCGGGAGTCAACCCCGAATCGCCCTGCGAGGCAACGAATTCGGTCTGTTCATTGGTGGTGTCCCTGAATGATGGCTGCCCTCCCTCCCTCGCACGATTGATGGCACCCAGGAAGATAAAGATTGAGAAACAGGCAAATACAAGACCTACCACAAGCCACACCCAGCTACGTCGGCGTTTCTCTTCTGGTTGGACAACAGGAGTTACAGATGGGGCCGCCTCACGAAATTCTTCTGGTTGTGCATCGATAGCTGGCACTTCACTTGGCGTGACAACTTGTTCCCTAGATGCGGGAGAGGGCACAACCCTTATCCGAGGCGCTGCTTCATGGATGAGTGATCCAATATCCACTCCTTCAATCGCTTTACGAAAAACGGACACCATCTCCCCAACCGTAGCGAATCGATCTTCCTTGTCCTTAAACAGGGCTTTAAGCAAGAAATTCTGAATATTTTCTGGGACCTGAGGATTGATCTCGGTTGGTAACGGCAAAGGTGTGTAGATGTGATCATGGATGATTGAAAAGGGTGTATCTGAATCGAAAGGGACCCGCCCAACGATTAACTCATAGAGAACGACGCCGAAGGAGTAAACATCAGTTCTCTCATCCAGATCGCTCTCACCTCTCGCTTGCTCAGGGGATATGTAGTGAGGCGTCCCCATCAACATATCCCCGGATAGCGTTGAAGCTCCTAACTCAGCGATCCTCGCCAGTCCGAAATCTGCTAAGTAAATCGAGCCGTCATTGCAAAGCAAGACATTTGAGGGTTTGATGTCACGATGGAGGATGCCTTGGCCATGTGCAAACGAAAGAGCCTTCCCCACCGCTTCGACGATATCAAGTAACTCACTGTTCGAGAGAGAGCCTCGGGAAAGACGCGCCTTGAGCGTCTCTCCCTCGACATATTTCATCACCAAATAGGGTCGTCCCTCATGTTCAGCATAATCGTAGATCGGCACAATATTCGGGTGATCCAAACGGGCGACAACTTTGGCTTCTCGTTGGAATCGAGCGAGGAATCCCTCTTCCTCCATGAATGCGGGATGAAGCGCTTTAATGGCTACATACCTATCCAGAGCGGGATGATACGCTTTGAATACTGTGGCCATACCACCCTGACCGAGTTGTTCTATGATTTGGTACGCCCCAACGTTCTCACCCTTAACAAATGACATTATGTCTCCCAAGTCAATTTGCGGTCATTATAGACAAGCAAGATCAACGGAACAATAAACAGACGTCAACAATTGGTAAATTCTCTGTTCAGGGAATCAAACCCATTCAATCAACTTCCCTCACCCGCACGCGATCGCTCCTGCTCTATCCGCGGCTTTATGATCCAGTTATAAAGAGCCTCCTCAATCGTGATACATCCACTTTGTTATCATTGTCCAAGATCTACGGATCAATGACGTATCTTTAAGACTAAAAAAAAGACTGAGCAGCGCCAATAGGTCGCTTTGCCCAGTCTATCGTTTCTGGTAGATCCAATTATGCGAAAGCCAGATTTACCTTAGATCTTTGATATCATGATCAAGCAAGATCTCAACTCCAGGTAATGCCTTACCTTCGATTAGCTCAAGGGAGGCGCCGCCTCCAGTTGAGACATGGTCGATCTTGTCCGTCAATCCCGCTTGACGGATAGCGGCTGCGGAATCTCCCCCTCCCACGATGGTTGTTCCCTCACATTCAGCTACCGCCTCAGCCAATCCTTTCGTACCCGCCGAGAACGGCCCGAACTCAAAGACACCCATTGGGCCGTTCCATACAACCAATTGTGCACCTTTTAGTGCCTCACCAAATTTTTCCACTGTGTTTGGGCCGATGTCCATCGCCCGCCAATCGGCAGGAACCTCATCAGGTGTCACGATTAGCTTCTCAGCATCCTCGCTGAATGCATCCGCAACAACCAAGTCAACAGGCAACATCAAACGCGATCCCGCCTCATCGAGCAAGGTCTTTGCCAATGCGAGCGAATCCTCTTCGACAAGCGATGAAGCCATGTCGTTGCCTGCGGCTGCAAGAAATGTATTGGCCATCGCGCCACCAATTAACAATTGGTCGGCTTGATCCAATAGCCGTTGCACCACACCAATTTTGTCAGAGATCTTCGCCCCTCCCAAGATCGCGACGAAGGGATGTTCGGGCTTTTCTAATGCCGCACCTAGGTATTTCAGCTCTTTCTCTAGTAAAAAACCAGCGATTGCTGGTATATGGTGAGCTACACCTTCTGTCGAGGCGTGAGCCCTATGAGCTGATCCGAAGGCGTCGTTGACAAAGAGGTCTGCAAGGGAGGCTAACTCCCCCGCAAAGTCAGGATCGTTTGCACCCTCCTCAGGATGAAATCGGGTGTTTTCGAGAAGAATGATCTCGCCAGATTGTAGCTTCTCGACAGCTTTTCGCACTTCTGGACCGATGCAATCCCCCACAAACCCCACTTCCTGCCCCAGCAGCTCGGATAACCTCTTGGCAACTGGGCGGAGTGAAAGGGAAGGGACAATTTTACCTTTCGGTCGACCGAGGTGAGAACAGAGGACAACGGTTGCACCGTTCTCGATGAGATACTTTATCGTCGGGATCGATGCTAGGAGGCGTGTGTCATCGGCAACATTACCATTATCGAGGGGGACATTGAAATCCACCCTCACAAGTACACGCTGTCCCATGAGGAGTACATCACGGATCGTCTTCTTATCGAACATCGAAAGGAACCCTCACTATACGTGATCGGACGCAACTTATCACGCGTCAGATTATTTCAATGTTTTACCTATGAGCGCTGCCAAATCCGCCGTGCGTACTGAGTAACCCCATTCGTTATCGTACCAGGCGACCACCTTAGCCATATCATCGTCCATGACAAAGGTGAATTCTGCATCGACCACGCTCGAGCGAGGATCCATTTTGTAGTCTACGCTAACCAAAGGTTCCTCCGAGAAACCTAAAATCCCTTTCATGGGTCCCTCGGCTGCAGCACGGTAGGCATCATGAAGCGACTCCGTGGTCGCTGGCTTCTCCAGAACTGCCACAAAGTCCACAACGGACACTGTAGGCGTGGGTACTCGCATGGCGAAACCGCCAAACTTACCCTCCAATTCTGGAATCACAAGGGCAAGCGCCCTCGCCGCTCCGGTTGAGGTAGGGACGATGTTTAACGCAGCTGCTCTCGCTCTTCGAAGGTCTTTATGGGGTAAATCCAAGATATTTTGACCTGCAGTATAAGCATGGATCGTCGTCATCAATCCTTTAACGATGCCGAAGTTATCCTGAACGACTTTCGCCGCTGGTGCCAAACAATTCGTGGTGCAGGAAGCATTTGAAACGATGTGATGTTGATCCGGATCATACATCCCTTCATTCACGCCGAGAACGAGTGTAATATCCGGGTTCTTAGCCGGTGCGGTTATGATCACTTTCTGCGCGCCTGCATCGAGGTGTTTTGCAGCATCTTCTCGTGCACGAAAGACACCCGTGCTCTCAATCACAACCTGGACCCCCATCTCGCCCCAAGGCAAAGTTCCTGGATCTGGCATTGACAACGCTTTAATAAAGTCACCCTCAATTACTAAACCGTCTTTCTTTACCTCTACCTCGCCTCGGAAAGGACCGTAGTTGGAATCATAACGGAAGAGATGGGCCATGGTATTGAGGTCACCAAGGTCGTTGAAGGCTACGACATCGAAATCCTCAGGGTAGGTCTCTTTCATCACCTTGAGGACTTGTCTACCAATCCGACCAAAGCCGTTGATACCAATTCGAGTTGTCATGATACGCTCCTATCTTATGATGTCAGTTGTGACGCTCGAGTGATTCAATATCATCTTCAAGGGATAGGTCCAGTGGACCTGTTCGCTCCTCCCATAAAGCGATCAAAGTCTCAGCGATTTTATCCGAATCGTGACGCCAAGGGCGATCTGGATCCACAAAGTCTCCAGTGTAAAGTGGCACCATCATCTCTGCCGTTTCGGACGGATCCACAATGGTGACTCCATCAGGTAAGGGATAGTCAACACGCTTATTCGCTACCACAACATCCACCAAACCACGACCAATGTGCCGCTCGATCGCGTCCACATGCTGCTTGCAATCATACCCGTCCGTTTCACCATGTTGTGTAGCGACATTGCATACAAACACTTTGAACGCTTGACTGGTTCGGATCGCCTTAACCAAATCAGGGACGAGTAAGTTAGGGATCACACTGGTATACAGGCTGCCTGGTCCGATAACGATCATGTCCGCGTTGAGAACGGCTTGGATTGCACCAGGATATGCAGGGGGATCATTTGGCTCAAGGTGAACTCTACGAATACGGCCTGGCGTCTCAGAGATTTGACTCTCACCTTCAATTCTGAAGGCCTCCACGGCCATTTCTGGTGTTTTATCAGCCAATAATGCGACATCCTTCATTGTGGATGGAAGAACTGTCCCGCGAATGGAAAGGATCCTGGCTGCTTCCATGATCCCTTGGTCGAAACTGCCTGTAACCCCCGCTAAAGCTGCGATGAACAGATTACCAAAGGAGTGACCGTTGAGTTCCTCACCCTCCAGAAATCGATAACGGAATAGTTGTGTTAGTAGATCTTCGTCATCTGATAGAGCTGCAATACAGGCGCGAATATCACCCGGAGGTGGAAGTCCAAGCGACCGACGTAAACGACCTGACGATCCGCCATCATCGGCGACAGTAACGATGGCTGTCAGATTTCCAGAATATTTTTTCAACCCTCTCAACAAGATGGACAGGCCTGTTCCACCACCTATCGTGACGATTCTCGGACCGCGTCCAAGGCGACGATGTTTAGCCACCACATCTACAATCGGTTTACCTGGTCTGAGGTATGGTGCAAGCAGGGTACGGTTCAAGGATACGATTGCATAGGAGAGTAATCCAATGCCTACACCCCCAAGTATAAGCGCCCTCAACAAACGCGGTAACGCGCTCAAACTGAGCAACGCTAGCCATGGTGAATCGGGGTGGGAGCGATAAATGTCGAGCAGAACGATAGCTAGTCCCAGACCGATCAAGGCAGTTCCGATGACCATCAATCCCAGCCATCGTTTAACGCCTATTCCGGGCTCTAGCCAACGTACAAAACGCCGCCATCGAGGGGCGGAGTTTGGGTTCCAGTCTCGATCTTCCACCTTTGATCGCACCTCGACGAATATACCAGAGAGCAGAATGACCGTCAACTAATGACCCGATGATGTGTTTTCATGCAAGGGGTGAGTCAATCTGGAACACGGTAACCAAATCCTGTCACTTCTAGCGTTGAGCATGTCATACAGAAAGCACCCTGAGCTTGGCGAAGGTCCTCTCCTGAGCATCTGGAAGGGGCCGACATGATCCGTGACTTAGGCTTACCATTCACAAAAAATGCGTTCGTTCTTTGACCTTCAACCTCGGGAGTGTATAATTACAAGTACGATACCCAAAAGAAGGAGGACGGCCCATGGCCAGCGTAACGTATGAACATGTAACTAAACGCTTCGGAGACGTCGTTGCAGTTAACGACATGGATGTTTTCATTGAAGACAAAGAATTTCTCGTGCTGGTAGGGCCGTCAGGTTGTGGGAAGACTACGGCCTTACGCTTACTAGCAGGACTGGAGGAGATCACTGAAGGCAAAATCTTGATCGAAGATCGTGTCGTGAACGACATCGCACCGAAGGATCGAGACATCGCGATGGTGTTCCAATCCTACGCGCTCTATCCACACATGTCCGTTTACGACAACATGGCGTTTGGCCTCAAGTTGCGTAAAACACCGAAGCAAGAGATTAAATCTCGAGTGGAGGAGGCAGCGGAAATCCTCGGGATCGAAGCGTTGCTCGATCGTAAACCACGCCAATTATCTGGTGGCCAGCGACAGCGTGTCGCAGTAGGTCGAGCGATCGTCCGTGAACCGAAGGTTTTCCTCTTCGATGAGCCCCTGTCAAACCTGGACGCAAAGTTGAGAGTCCAAACCAGGGCTGAGATCAGCAAACTTCACCAGCGTCTGAAAACCACCTTCATCTATGTCACCCACGATCAGGTAGAGGCCATGACTATGGCCTCCCGTATCGCGGTGATCAAGGATGGCATCCTTCATCAGGTTGATACCCCTCAACAACTATACGACAATCCAGCGAATGTCTTCGTGGCTGGGTTTATCGGCTCACCAGCGATGAATTTTTTCAACGCTCGGTTGGATCGGGCAGATGGTGGACTAATGATTGACGCTGGAGCGTTCCAGGTTCCAATACCAGATACCAAGGTCGATAGGTATGGTCCACACGCCGGTAAACAGGTGGTTTTCGGAATTCGCCCTGACGATATTCACGACCCACTATTCGCTCCTCCCGGCATCCATGCTGCGTCGGTCGAGGCTCAGGTTGATGTAACCGAGTTGATGGGCAACGAGATCTTCATGCACCTGATGTTGGGTGAATATGTCGCCGTCGGGCGTATCGATCCCCGTTCACAACTCCGCGTTGGTGACAAGGCGCAATTGGTTTTCAATATGGACAACATGCACCTCTTCGAACCTGAAGGGGAGCAGAAAACAATTCAATAGCCAATTGCATGCGCGAAACTGAGCCCCCTTGCCTTTTCGGGTGTGGGGGCTTTCTTATCCCAAATAAGGGTATGTAAATGGCAGATTTCGATTTGATGCGTCAATTACACCTAAAAAATGACAGTAAAATCGTCCTCCTAACGCTGGATGGTCTCGGTGGGTTACCCGTTGAACCGGGAGGGCCAACGGAATTAGAAGCTGCGCGGAAACCCAATCTAGATCGATTGGCTTCGGAAGGTACACTGGGGCAAATGGTCCCAATTCGACCGGGTATAACACCTGGCTCAGGGCCGGCTCACTTAGCGTTGTTCGGTTATGACCCGATTCACTATGATGTCGGCCGAGGGGTTCTCGAAGCCACGGGGATTGGAATGAAGGTGAACAAGGGGGACATTGCTGCTCGAGGTAATTTTTGCACACTCGATTCGAATGGTCTGATCGTTGATCGCCGCGCTGGACGAATACCCTCCGATGAGGCGATACCTCTTGTTGGACGTTTGTCGGAGATCCAAATCCCAGGCGTGGAGGTCGATGTACAACATGTCCGTGAGTATCGGTTCGCAATCGTCATGCGTGGTGAGGATCTAGAACCTGAGCTTGAGGATACCGACCCACAAGCGACCGGAGTTGAACCCTTACCAGTTCAAGCGAGGGAGAAGGGATCACAGAGAGCTGCTGATCTCGTGGAAAGCTGGATCAAAGAGGCTCGAGCACGACTTGCGGGAGAGATCAGAGCAAATGGGCTGACACTTCGCGGCTTCTCTACCGATCCTGCCTTACCGCAGTTCCCTGAGATCTATGGACTCAAAGCGGTTTGCATCGCAGTCTACCCAATGTATCGGGGCGTCTCACGACTCGTTGGCATGGAGGTAAAGGACTTCCAGGGCGACTCTCCCATGGATGAATTCCGTACAGCAGGAGAGATTTGGGAGGAATTTGATTTCTTCTTCATCCATATAAAGAAGACCGACAGCATGGGTGAGGATGGAAATTACAAGGGAAAGGTCGACGTCATCGAAACCGTGGACGATGCACTTCCATCACTGTTAGACCTGAAACCCGATGTTCTCTGTGTGACCGGTGACCATTCCACGCCAGTGCGTTTGAAAAGGCACTCCTGGCATCCCATCCCGACTTTATTGTGGGCGCCTGCAACAGGACTACCTGATACCCAGATGACGTTTGGTGAACGCACATGTGCCCAGGGTGGTTATGGGACCTTTCCTACGGTCGATCTAATGCCACGTCTAATGGCACATGCCGAACGACTTGAGAAATATGGGGCTTGAAGAACGGTAACGATATTGTGTTTATTTCACAAATAACTTAGGAGCGCACGATTGTGCGCTCCTATTTATGTTGTGTAGCATCTTATGGTCTGTGATCAACTTTAAGGCATGCGTTTAATGTCGCAATCTTCTCAAGAGAATGTTCGAAAGCAGATAAACAACAACCGTCACGAGCGCAGTGAGTAAAGCGAGGAATATAAATGTGTCGCGCCAGAATCGTTCTGGGTAAAGCCGGATAAATGTATCGGAAAAAAGGAAGATCCAAGTGTCCCCCTCGAAGAAGATTCGGTGAAACCCAACAAACAAGATGCCAAAACTCACAATCACGCCCAAGATGAGCAGCCCCACCAGGATGAGTGTGTTTCGAGCGCCTCTCCTAAGGGCTTCCAGCGCGACGCTTGGATCAGCGTAAAGCACAAGGGACAACTCAAGTAATAAAACGAGAATCAATCCAAAACCCAACACATACCAAATAACGTGGATGAGGCGTTTAACATCATCCATGTGCCTTAGCTCTCGCTGGTTATGCATTGGTGATCCATCCTCTAAGTGGAAATCATCAAAGTAGTCGAGTTCTTCGTCATTGAGCAGAAAATCAATATCAATCGCCGACCAATAGAGTCTATCCTCCAGCGTAAAACCATACCGATCTTCCGGAAATCCCGGGAGCCGATATTCGATCTGAACCCACCACTTTGCCGTATTGAGCATGATCCACACGCTCGACAAAATGAGTATCACAGGAATGAGGATCTGCAAGATCCAATAGGTGATGCTCTGCCATCGAGTACTGGAATCCACAATCTGCTCCCATCTAGCGCAGGATATCCAACTCCCCGCCGAGAATGAACTGTATCGCCATTGCGTTGGTTAATGTCTCAACCGGAGCCCAATCATCCGTGAAGACGATATCAGACTTTGGTGTTGGTTGGAGATTATCAATCGCTCGCTTCATCGAATCCAACAATGCCAGCGGAGCACCTTCATTCTGTAGCAAGATATGATTCGCTACTAAACTCTCAGCGTCTGTTGGTTGAACAGTACCGTAAAGGATGGTGTTAAATGTATTAGGTACATCAACCACATGGACCGTAGAGAACACCGATCCGACTGTGCCAACCATCGCCTCGATCAATCTTCGATCATCTGGCGTGCGACCGACATTTATAACCATCACGCCATTAGATTCGAGATGGTCATAAACCTCAAGGAAAAATTCCTGTGTGGTCAGGTGCCATGGTATGTAAGGTAACCTATAAGCGTCCACGCCGATCACACTGTACCGAGCCGTGCTACGGGCAAGTCCCCAGCGCCCATCGGCGACGATCACATTTAAGTTCGGCTCGTTCATTGAGAACAACAACTTTCCAGTCTCCACAATATCCGGATCGATCTCCCATCCATCAATCGGGACTGGTCCGAACACTTGAGTGTATTGTTTCGCGATCGTTCCCGCGGCAAGACCCACCAGCCCAAGTCGATCCACGCTTTCCAGGGGGACAGGAGGTGTGTTAAAGAAAGGCGCAACGAGGAAATAGTCCCATGTTCCGTAGGTAACTTCCAAATCTGGTGCGTAAACGGAGTGAATCCCCTGTCCTTCGTTCAATAGAAGATAACGTATGCCTCCAGGCTTCTCTTCGACAACCTGAATATAGTTATAGGCCGATTCCTTCTCGTAGATCAGTCCGGTGGTATTTTTCACAGGTCCAGGTAAGGCTATCGCTGCTAAGATGATTAGAAGGATCGGCATCCACACTTGTTTAACCGCTGAGCGCCAACTCTCCATGCCCAATCCAATTAAAGCCACAGCCAGAAGCCCAAAGCTGAAAACGAGGAAAGTTCGGGCGGTACCAATCCAGGGGATCAGCAACAACACGGGGAGAAAAGTGCCGAGTATTGAACCTAATGTTGAAAGCGCATAGATCCGTCCCGACACACGGCCAGCTTGCTCCGTGTCGCTGATCGCTAGCCTGATGGCAAAAGGCGAAACGCAACCAAGTAGTGTAACGGGGAGGCTAAAGAGGATCAGAACAACAATAAATGAGCCAATCATGACGGCTGAATCTAAGCGTTCCACGGCCCTCGCCGCGTTCAGTAGTACAGGCCTAGCCACAATCGGGATCAACCCAGCCGTGAATGCTCCCCACGCGATCAATCTGTAAAAGGTATCCGCATATGGTGAACGATCGGCCCAACGTCCACCGATGAAATATCCTGCCGCCAGATAGACCAGAATCAAGCCAATGATATTTGCCCATACGATGTTACTCGTCCCAAAAATGTTTCCAAGCAAACGTGAAGCCGACAATTCGATCGCAAGGGTGGTCATCCCTGCGGCGAATACGGTCACGTTCAGATAACGTTGTTGCATCTATCGCTCCGATTGATAGCTGGGCAAGATAAAGACATCAAACAAGGGAGCTACACATCCGTTATTTCATGGTATCGACCAAATAGAAGCAGTGAGGATCCTCACCACTCCCTTCATAAAACACATCAAATTCCCTCACCGCCTGGGATAGGAATTTTGCGAGTCAATTCTTGAATAATATCTCTGGCATCAATCTCTTGAATCCTAGCGGCTGAAGCAAGGACCAATCGATGAGCCAAGGTTGGGACAGCCATTTGTTTCACATCATCTGGGATGACATAATCACGACCCATAATAGCCGCCAGAGCTTGAGAAGTGCGGTACAATGCTAAGCTTCCTCTCGGACTGGCACCGAGATATACCTCATCATGACCGCGAGTTCCCTCAACAAGATCGACAATATAGCGCTCTATCTCATCTGTGAGGGTGATTTTCTGAATCGCTGATTGGGCAGCCAGTAGATCCTCCACACCGATTTCACTTTCCAATTCGTGGATGGGGTGCCCAAGCTTCTGCCTCTGCATCATCTCAATCTCATTTAACGTGCCGGGGTAACCGAGGTGAATTCTCAAGAGAAAACGATCAAGTTGTGCCTCTGGCAAAGGAAAGGTCCCTTCGTATTCGATGGTGTTCTGAGTCGCGAGAACCATGAACAGCTCAGGTGTAGGATAAGTCACACCATCAACTGTGACCTGTCGCTCTTCCATCGCTTCGAGCAGCGCTGACTGTGTTTTTGGCGTCGCTCGGTTAATCTCATCCGTAAGTACGATCTGGGCCATGATCGGACCTGGGCGGAATTCAAACTCTCGAGATTTCTGATTAAAAATGGATACACCGGTAATATCACTAGGAAGCATATCGGGCGTGAATTGGATACGGCGGAAGGTGCAACCGATCGATTGCGCGAGGCTTCTAGCGAGCATCGTTTTGCCAGTGCCTGGTACATCCTCGATAAGGATGTGCCCTCGACAGAGTAGACCAAGGACGGTCAATCGGACGGCCTCGGTCTTTCCGATGATCACCTTCTCGATATTAGCAATCAGACGATCTGCAAGTTTCTGGACATCTTCCACGTAATAACCCTATGGATATGCTGAGACGTATTTGAATACTTCGGTGGACATTTGTCCTCTCATTTCGTCCCAAATTGTACCCTGTATGGTTCTAAATTAATTCATAGTGAGAACACTCGAAACATGGCTCTCCTTAGAAAGTCTGTGTGCGTTGTGGGGTTATATTTACTAATAGAGGATTGTATGTAAAATCAACGAACTCAAGGTGTATGTAACGTAATTTGAATCACCCTTTGAGAAGCACCACCAATAGAGGCGCCCAGAACATCCCATAATTTAGTACCCGTTTATCACCTCGTTTGGCAGCATAGAGGATTACTGCGACGACCATACCTGCTGCAACTCGTAAGATACTCAATGGTTCCCTGAAGGTTGAAAAAGGCATGACAACAATGAAAAGGGTGTTAATTAATAACGCCCAGGTCTCAGCATATATCTCACCACGACGAAGCGCTCGAAGACTATGAAACACCCCCCATGCGGAAGGCAGGACAATCGTTGGACCAAACATCAAGAGGTAAAGCCCTAAAGTCGCCATACTGATTGGACCGATTCTCCATAGCCCCATATAAGGTATCCATTCAAAGGGAGTGGCCATCGCTCCCCCACTGCCTAAGCCTGGAGCACCAAATTCCCGCCACAACCATAACTGCCAACCAACAAACAGGATACCTCCTGCATATAGCCCAGATATCGTACGCCAGCTCCGCTTCTGCAATAGTTCTGATAATAAAAGTGGAAACCAGAATAATAGACTTGTTTCCTTAGTGAACAGTGCCAGCCCGATCAAAGAGGCGCCAAGAAGATAATGCCTACGGTGATAGAGAAGCCATCCTGTTACGACAAGGGCATATGCCAGGGGACCACTAAGATCGAGACCAACCCCAACGACCAACCCGACCCAAAGACCATAGATAAGCGCATACCCCTGCCATAGGTCATGATCGACCAAGAACTGCGTCACCGCCCATGTACCAATTGCGTGAGCCACCACATTAATCGCCAGAAGTGCCCATGGAATGATCGACAGATCCCCAACGGAAATTACCCTCGCAAGGATTGGATAGAGAATCCTCTGATAGCGATAAGCTGGGACATCTAGCCGCTTCTCAACTGTGCTCGGATTAGGGTCTAAAGCGAGGTAATACGTGAACTGTCCATCATACCCTTCGGTGTCCGCCTGAACGCTGCCTGCGTAACGCGATCCCAATTCGGCCAAGGATACGGGATCCCAGCCGGAAGCTGATAACCGCCAAAGCACATAAGCGCATGAGACGAACAACGCAACGAGGGTTGGCCAGTTTGTCCTTATTCTAGCTTTCGCCATCGCCATCCAATCCCTGCCATAGCCAACCATCCTAAAACACTCAACACCGCTCCAATAAAGAAGAGCGGAGAGCGATAGCGAAATTCAATGCTATGCGTACCTGGGGGAACCCAAACCGCTCGAAAGAGAAAATCAGCCTTGTAAAGCTTTGTTTCTGCACCATCCAACTCGACACTCCAGCCCGGATACCAGGTATCTGAGAGAAGCAGCCATGATCCCTCGGTTGTTTCTACACGAATATTCACCACTGACGGATCTGAGTTTTCAATTAGGATAAACTCACCTCCTCCGCCGGATGGAAGGGACGACAAAGTATCATCCTCGAGCACAACAATTCTCATGGGATCAAAATCAGGTTTGGACACAATGGAAAGAGCTTCAGCAGCGGAACTCACAACCACAGCTTCTGAAACCATCCTAATTCTCTCAGCACCAGGCACGGCTTCATATCTCACGCCCAAATCCGATCCTGGATCCAAAACCGCAAGCCATCCCACATCCATCAGAGTAAGGAGATTCAAACGGTGGTCAGGTGACGCTTCTTCGATCATCTCAGTCCATTGGACATAGCGATCGGGCAGTAAAGGGTCGAAATTGTTGGCTGAGGCGATGTCATTCAAGATTGGCGTGTTCGGCAAACCGATATCACGTACAATTCGCCAATCTATGTCCGGGTTAAAAGTATCGAAACGGTGAGTCTGTTTAAATTTCAGCTGGTATTCCACATCGGAGGGCATATACACTCGATGCTCATCTGCGACGATATCCTTAAGGGCACTGTCTCCCCGAAATACGCTTAAAGGAACGCTGGGATTCAACCCGAACCCCGCGTAGGCTAGATCAGTCAAAACCACCAAACCCACAATGACTACCCATTTCCATGAGAAGCCCTCTGGCACTTTCAGGATGATGACACCAGCCACGAACAACCAGAATCCCGATACAGTAAAAGCGCGGATGAAGCTCGGTTCCACACCCTCGATAAGTAGCGATCCTATCCAAGCTGCGAAACCCACAACTGCTGCCCCCACGGTGCCCAACCGCGTCCAATAAAGCGTTCGGCCCGTTGGGGGGCGTAAATACTCAGCGCCTATTCCCGCCAACATAGCCAAAACGAAGATCAGGATCAGATTCCATCGGGATGGCGCCTGAAATAGGTTAAAGGTCGGTACGTGACGAAATAGCAGCGGGAAGATAGGGGTGTTCTTCCCGAGAGCGAAAATAAAAGCTATAAGAGCTAGACCTAGAAGAAATCGGATAAGAGATGCTTGATCCTTCCCGCGGAGACCTCGCCAAATTGCGATCAGGGCTAAGATAAAAGGCAGTATCCCCACATAAATCGCGTCTTCCCAGTAATTCCCATAGCCCCAATAATTTCCTTGCGCGGGATTACCGAAAAGACCAGGCAGGAATAGATCAAGCAGACGCCAAGGCCAGAACGAGTAGGTCAGTGCAAACTCAGGATCGAGATATGAAACTCGGTGGGAGTTTAGGAGATACTCCACTGTAGGGAGCAACTGGACCGCCGATAACCCAAAAGCGAGTACGGCGGCCCCAATGAGATGAACGCTAAGGCGCTTTAGCCCATTCCAACCACCGGAACGGATTGTCATCCAACACGCCCATGTGCAAGCGATAAGGAAGGTGTACCAAGCAGTTTGGGCGTGACCTGCAAGCCATTGGAGTGCGAGGGCTGCGCTAAACCACAAAGTGGCTTTTATCGTATCCCTGCTCCACCCATCCATCTCCACGCATTTTCCAAGCCGATCGACCGTTAAGAGAATCCATGGCAACCATGCAACAGCGGCATTGATGCTCAGGAACCCACCTCTTGCCACGAGGTATCCTGATAAACCGAAGGCTAAGGCGGATACAGTTTGCCCCAGGAAACCCAAGCCAAGCCGACGCGTCAGGACTACCATCCCAATACCCGCCCACATCAGATGGAGTGTTACCAATAGCCCATGCCCCCATGCTGATCCTGTGATCACAAGCAGAACATTTGGCGGGTAGAGTAGTGCTGATTGATAATTTGCGAATAAAGGAGCACCCATCCCAAGTTGCGGATTCCATAACGGCAGGTAACCTTCGCTAAGAGTTTGAAATGCAAATTCTCGCCAAGGCACAAATTGAAGTAATGGTGTTCCCCAGAATAAGGCCTCACCACGCAGAAGCATGGGTCCGAAAAGGATAAGTGGTCCGAGGACAACCAAAATAATCGGTAGATGTTTTGCCTTAATCGTACTCATGACAGTATCTGTATAGTCGGCACAATACCCAAACCGAGTAGCAGTTTCCTAACAAACAAAACCTCAATGAAGGGATCGCTTTTCTCATTCATGAGGTCTCTGAACGCGGTAGATTGAAATATCTGCATAGCTATAGGTAAGAGTCAGGAAATCTGATCGGGTCGGATCCCACGAACCGATGGCTCTCTCTCGCGGACCATACCATACATACCCCACATCATGACTCCCGATGAACTGCTGTCGTTCCAGATCCGTCATCTTATCGCTATAGAAAGCATCCACTTGAGGTTCCAATTCCTCTAGATCAACACTCTCAGGACCATGGCCAATAACAACACGTACCGATGCCCATGCTGGGAGTGCGTTACCAGTACCAAAAGCTGATAGCACAACGGAATTTGGTTTCGCCTCCTCATTCAACCAAGAAAAAGCCTCCACTTCTTCGTATTTTCTAAAAGCTGGTTCTTTAGGTCTGATCGCAACATCCATGCCAGCAGCAATAAGAAGCAGGCTGCTGAGAAGCCCAAATGTTAGGGTAGCCCTTCCGACCCAACGCTCGATCTTTACCTTATCCTGCAACCAATCCCCCAAACCAATCGCCGACAAAACTAGGAGCGCGACCCAAATTCCTTCTGGTAGACGACGTTGGAGGTTGAAGGGCGCGTACGCTAGTATCGGAAAAAGAATGACCCATCCGAGCAACAACAACCCTTTGTAATTTCTGCCTTGTACTACTCGCCAGAAGCCTTTCAGGGTCGGTAGAAGGATCAGACCGTATGCGATGACGTAATGCAACGGGTTTGGTGAAAGGATGAGATTCTGAGAAGTCCACGCACTTAAGAATGGATCTTGTGTAAAGGAGTATCCTAAGTACAAAACCAAGGGCAAGGATAGGATAAGGATCTTCATACCGGCATCCAACCAAGGCTTGATGCTCTGCCAATTCCGATCCCGGAACTCTCGCACTGTCATGAAGGCTATATGAGTCGCGACAATTGCATACACTGGCACGATGGTTATCGGTTGGACCATGAGGAGCCCCAAGAAGAACATCCCAGCAATCCAACCGGATTTGTTTGATTCTATGGATTGAAGATAGAAGCTTAGACCAAAAAGCAGGAACGCCCTCGCAAGAATTAGATGTGGAAGGCCGTAATAAGATAGAAAACCGAATGATTCTGGTGAATAAAAATCAAGCGGCAAGCTCCCAAACCATGGAGAGTTCCCAATAAGGATTAAGAACCATCCTAATCCTCCCCCCGCAGTCCCCAGGATCGTTACCCAACGGCGCCACCAAATTGAGTCCACAAAAATCGACACAAAATGATACGTTGCATATACGGCAACGGGAGTCGCGAACACTCGGAAAAGGTGAAACAAAGCCACCATCTGCTCGTGGATAGCCACACCCGCAGCAAGCTTTCCCAAAATTAAATAGGGGAGAAATGCTACGACACCGCTCTGGGGAAGGCTCGTGTAAGGGGTACGGAAAAGCCAATCGCCTTGTGATCCAAGGAGCATCTTGGCAATGTAGGAATTTCCATCCTCAACACCAAATACGAACCCCGTGAATTGCCAAGTGTCGCCGTGAGTAAAATATCCGAGAATGTACGGGATGGATGTAAAGATGACCAATACAACAGAATAGAGAAGATTCCACGAACGTTCCCGTTTGGTCATCTTCGTATCCATATCCCAATTAAAGCGAGAAGGGTGATCAGTGTTATAACGCTTCCCAAATAGACAGTCCTTGGTTGAAAACAAAACACAACCTCATGCACCCCTGGACTTAGATTAACGCTTCGGAAAAGGCCATCCAACGCGTGCAACTCAACATTCGTCCCGTCGATAGCGACCTTCCACCCAGGATATGCGACCTCACTAAGCACCAAAATCCCTGGGCCCTCCACTATGATTGTGATCTGATTCGGAGTCCACACAATTGAATCAACGGCCTGCCATTCCGGATCTGAGAGATCTTGAGAATCTTGGATCCATGCGCGGGGCCGGGCTAGTTCATTCTGGTAAAGGTATACCCCTTGGTCTTTTTCTATCAAAGTTACATCAATGGACTCGACGGGATATTCGGAAATGATGTAAGCGACATTCAGTTGACCCAGCTTCAGTGCATCAATCTCAATGTCCCAAGGTTGGTTTGGGTCAGCGTTTGGGAATGGAGGCAAGGTGACACTGTATTCTTCCGGGGAGAAACCGATGGCATCAGCGACGAAATTTCGGACCATCACCAACTGCAGCGGGTTGATGCCATCCACCATTTCCAACCCGGCTTGCACCGCAGTTTGATAGGGAAGGCTGTAAGATGGGGAGAAAATCCGCCCGTCCTGGGGCGCGTCTGCAATATTCTCCGCGGTGGCCATTCGCTCTCTTAGTAGGACGTCCTGAGATCGAACATCTAGAATCTGTGTATTTACCCACAGTAGGTCCCCTGCAATCAGCACGAGCCATACAAGTGCCCGATACTTTTGAGGAATGTGGAACCTAAACCTCAGAAGTATCCAAATCACGATCAGGAGAGTGAATACTCCAGTTCCAATTAGAACGGTCGGTAATGAGCCGGTATAAAACCACAATCCACAGATCAATACTAGAACCGCAAATGCGATCCCGATCGTCGAGAGTCGTACCCTCTTTACGATGGTGTGGTCATCATCTTGCTCATCGCTGAGAAGCCAATCCGCGCCTTTTCCACACAACATCGCGATGCCAAAAGCAGCCAGGAACAACATCCTCGCTGGGACTCTTAACAGGTCCGCTCCTGGAATGATCGTGGTGAAAAGTGAGAAGAATGGCGTTTGATCTCCTAAGGCAAGTATCCAAGCGCTGACCACAATCGCGGCCCAAAATCCACTCCTAGGAGTCCTCGATATCAAGGCGACGATCGCAAGCGCCAAGACCGTCACACCAATGTATGCCACCCACTCAGGTTGAGTTATCAAGGGCAGGATGAGATCTAGAATATGGGCAATGGGTAATTGAAGTTGTGTTTGATCTGTGATCGAGATATTCGTTCGGGTTGATAACTGTACAAATTCGAAAAGAGGCAAAATGAGACATGCTGCGATTGCTAACGCCGAGATGCCAAAGATAACCGCAGCGATCAATATCTGACGCAGAATATATCTCGTATTGCTATCCCCACTATGTTTGTGGCTATACGCAGTGTAATAGATACCATAAACCAATGACACAATTACAGCTGGCAAGGTCCACCTTGGATCCGCCAAGGTGAGAGCTCCAAGCGCAACTCCGGCCAACGCAGGCCAGCGGAACCAGCCATCTCGCTTTGAATAAAACTCATCAACTGATCTGTTGATGAGAACAAGTATCCACGGCGTCCAGCTGACCGCGCTGACCAATCCTAAATGCCCTAGTCCAATGTGAGCGATGAATTTCGATGTACCACTGAAGGCAAGGGCAGCCATTAAACCCCCTATCCCTCCCACACCCTCTGCTCGAGCAAGAAGCCAGGTGCCCCAACCCGCCCATGCTAGGTGCAACCAAAAGATGACATTGAAAGCCATGCTGATCGGTACGACGAAGGACAACCAGTTCGGTGGATACCATAATCCGGATAGAGGATCTGCAGCAAAGGGAGCACCACCTAGTATCGTTGGATTCCAGAGAGGGATCTGCCCCCATTTATGAAGTGACTGCCGTAGGAAATATGCATTAGGCCAGTGCGAGATAAGGAGATCAGAATACTCTGCGTCACGGTAGAAGGGGAAACCATCTATTTCAAGGATGAGCGGTCCCAACCAGAGTGCTGCGAAGAAGAGTATGAGCACAAGTTCAAAACGGATACGACGTGTCATGGCGACACGACCTCGTAGATCTCAACACCCTGCGATGTGAAGATCAGGGGAAACTTCATGATCCACTCGGGCTCCCCGAGTACTCGCTCCCGTTCACCGAGGAATATGTAATCGATATCCAATTGCTCAATGAAATCCATCGCCCCCGCATTCGATCCCTGCCAGAAATACAATGACTCCACCAAGGACTTTTGGTTTTCAGCATCCAGGGTCTCAAATGGATGTCCATACAACACCCTCACGTCGGCAAATGCTGGAAGTCGATTCCCTACCTCAGGTGAAGCTAAAACTAGAGCTTCCGAGGGGGCATTTTCATCGAGCCAGTCGTAGGCTTCGAGTTCACCTGGAAGGTGGATAACCGACGGGTCACCCTTCCCTACACCTGAGAGACCGGCGCCGATAACGATCAGGTTCGAGGGCAGGGACAAGATCAGTAGAAGGATAAACGCTGCCCTGTACTTTTCTCGTCCCCCAATCACCTTATCGAGGCCAAGAGCAGCTAATCCCGCTAGCGGGAAGAAGAGGCC
>CP070708.1:959847-968055 GCA_020350285.1 Anaerolineaceae bacterium | reverse complement strand
ATTTGGGTGAGCAACCTGAAGATTTTCCATTTGTTGTCGTATCCCCACAAGCTTTTCCAGGCAGCGCCTGGTGGACGGATGATACCCTAGCCATACTCAATGCATTACTGGGGGAGGTTCTCGAGATATATCAAGTGGACCCTGATCGAGTATATCTAACGGGATTGAGCATGGGTGGTTATGGCTCATGGTTTTTGGCAACGACTTACCCCGAGAGATTTGCTGCCATGGTCTCAGTTTCTGGAAGTGGGTACCGGACGAATTTCATCCCCGAGGAAGAGACCCTATGCAGATTAAAAGACATCCCGGTGTGGGCCATTCATGGTGCCCTAGATCAGAT
Organism: Anaerolineaceae bacterium; assembly: GCA_020350285.1. GTDB lineage: Bacteria > Chloroflexota > Anaerolineae > Anaerolineales > E44-bin32 > DUEZ01. The sequence continues at coordinate 967,715 of CP070708.1, read as the reverse complement.
CTCTGCCCCTGAAGCATCGAAACTTTTTACCTCCGCACTTCAAGTGACTTGCGGAGGGGAAGTCAAGTGGACTCTCTACGAAGATGTTGGACACGGTGGTGCTTATAATAGAGCCTATCGTGATCCAGATCTTTATGCTTGGATGCTGGAACAATCACGTTGAGGGTTACTAATAAAACTGTGTAGGGGCAATTCATGCCGTCTCGCACCGGCGTGCCGCCGGTTCTCGCGGCACGAACGGTGAATTGCCCCTACAATACATATCCAATACTTCGTGTAGGGGCACAATGCATTGCGCCCCTACATTTTTCGCTGGCATGGACTTACGGTTGAAAAGGCTCGCCGGGGGACAAAGCTTGCGTGGAAACGCCATCCCAATGTATCAAAACCTCACAATCCGATGATGCCTGGGAGAGCTTGGCGTCTTCTTCTGTAATGCCTAAGAAGGTCACTACTGCGATGGTGCTTTGTGTTGGGCTGATCGTAATTGTTGAGAGAGGTGCTAGTGGACCAAAGCTTAACCCCCTTAGCCGTAGGTAGACAGGTGATTCATGAACTGGCATCTCTTCAGAGACAATGAACCGTTGCATTTCACCGGTGTAACTGTCCTGACTCAACAATGGGCAATCGATGTAGAAACGATAGCGATGAATGCCTACGTTCCAAAAATTCTCAGGAAAAGGATACTCGAAAGAGATCGCCCAGACTCCAGGGATGACCTCTGGCTGATTTGCAGTGGGCAGCATCGTTGGAAGCGAGGTCTGAATCGGGGCGGAAGCTACTGGGGAGCAGGCGACCAAAGCCAAACCGATGACAGGTAGCAGCAAACGATGAAAGGACTGTTTCACTTGTACTTCATTTCGTCGGCTTGAACTTACGGTTGAAACGGTTCGCCAGGGGTTAGGACCTCTGTGGATATCCCATCCCAATTCATTAAGATCTCACAATCCGATGATGCCTGGGCGAGCTTGGCGTCCTCTTCTGTAATGCCTAGAAGGGTCACTACCGCTATGGTAGCTTGATCGTGATGGATGGTATCCATAGAAATTGGTGCCAGGGGACCAAGACTTAACCCACCTAGTCGTAGATAGATCGGTAATTCATAAACTGGCATGATCTCCTCGTCCGTAGCCTGGAACCAAACCCACTCACTACCATAGCTTTCCGGCATTAATAATGGGCAGTCGATGTAGAAGCCATAGCGATGATCGCCAACGGTCCAAAAACTCTCAGGGAAGGAGTGCTCGAAAGAGATCGCCCAGCTTCCAATGAAGGTCTCAGGTGGAATTGCGGTAGGCAGCATGGTTGCGGGCGCTACTGGGGGAGGTGAGGTCTGAGTCGGAGCGGGTGCCGCTGGAGAGCAGGCGACCAAGATCAGACCGATGATGGGTAGCAATAGAAGGGGAGTGTATTGTTTCATCTCGTGTTTAATTTCCATAGCTGATGATATTTATGTATAGCTATTACTGAACAAGATAGGTTCAAGAATTGGGGTTGAGTATTGAATCAACCATAAGTATTCTAAACTACTTTTCTGGACGTTCTAAGGTTCAACAATTCAAAGGTGTACCTTTCTCTGATCGCATTCACACTCGTTGTGGTTTGGATCCATTTCGATCAACAATATTTCAGGAACCTTATGTGTGAGGTGTATAGACCCACCCTAAGAATCAGGTCAACAAAAGGGTTAACGGTTTTCCAATGTCTCTTATACAGAATTCTGATGTTGCCAGTTTATCCTTCACACAAATCGTGAGAAGAAGCAATTTGGAGGTTTTCTGATGACGACTTACTATCTTACCCCGTGGAACTATCGTCGCATGCGCAGCCATCGACCTGTGGGTTTCAATGGCGGACGCCGTCTACCTTTGGATGTCCAATCAGATGGTGAAGATTATGTGATCACCGCTCCGGTCCCAGGGTTCAAGGCGGAGGATCTTCAGATCGAGATCTTGGATGACGTCTTGACCCTGAAGGGAGAAATCGAGAGTGACGAAGTAGAAAAAAGTGGCGGCTACTTGCTTCGAGAAATTCACCGTGGTTCCTTCTCTCGCAGCCTGCGCTTACCTGAGGCAACCGATTCATCTAAGGCCGAAGCCAAAGTCGAAGATGGTTTGCTGACGGTACGAATTCCCAAGTCGGAAGAGGCTCGTCCGAAGGAAATCAAGGTCAAGGCAAGTTAGGGACGTATGGTTACGTGAGGTACAATGGGCGGCAATCGCCGCCCATTTTCGTTATGTATCTGGAGAAGGTATGTTCCCTTTACGAGATACGGTCCGTTCAAGGACTTTCCCTGTTGTCAACTATGGTCTCATCGCAGTTAACGTTCTGATCTTCCTCTTTGAGGCCGCCCTTGGACAGCAAGGCTTTATCAATCTTCTAGATATGTTAGGGGTAGTACCAGCGAGGATATCCCTAACTCAACCCCTTAATGTGTTTACCTTATTCACCTCCATGTTTCTTCATGGGAGCTGGTTTCACTTGATCAGCAACATGTGGACGCTGTACATCTTTGGTGACAACGTGGAGGACAGGATGGGCTCCACTCGTTACCTGGTGTTCTATCTTCTTGCGGGGATTGTGTCTGGCTTAACCCATGTTGTTGTGACGAACACGGTCTATGGGGTTGATTCCACATTAGCTCAGATACCAACAGTTGGCGCTAGTGGCGCGATCGCTGGGGTGCTAGGAGCCTATTTCATTCTTTATCCACGGGCGCGAGTGATCACGCTTGTACCCTTATTTATCCTGCCTTGGTTTGTGGAAATTCCGGCTTTTTTCTATCTTGGTTTTTGGTTCTTTTCCCAACTCTCCTCCGGCTTATTGAGCCTAGGATCGTATGGTGTGTTTGGGGGTATCGCTTGGTGGGCACACATCGGTGGTTTCATAGTCGGATTGTTGCTGGTTAAGTTATTTGCTCGTCGACCACGGGCCTACGAGTATTGGTATCCGGATGAGTATTGGCCCTGGTGATGTAATAGGAGGTAAGGTATACGATGGATTTCACAATCATCTTTTGGCTTTTCATTATCGTCTCAACCCTACAACCCGTGATCCGGCAGAGGATGTTGGATACGGCCAGGAGACGTATTCTTCGCGAACTCGAGATTAAGAGAGGCAGTCGCGGAATCGTCCTCATTCATCGTCAAGAAACACTCGCCCTTCTCGGTTTTCCACTTGCGCGTTACATCGATATTCAAGACTCGGAAGAGATCCTACGCGCGATCAAGCTTACCGACTCTGAAGTGCCCATCGATCTCATCTTACATACCCCGGGTGGGCTGGTACTGGCGGCGGAGCAGATCGCGTATGCCTTGTGCAAACATCCTGCAAAGGTCACCGTTTTCGTGCCGCATTATGCCATGTCTGGTGGAACGATGATCGCCTTGGCGGCGGATGAGATCGTTATGGATGATAACGCTGTCCTTGGACCAATTGACCCTCAGCTGGGTCAATCTCCTGCTGTTTCAATCTTGAGCGTCCTTGAAAAGAAAGATATCAACGAGATTGATGACCAGACGTTAATTCAGGCCGATGTGGCCCGCAAGGCGATCGATCAAGTTCAGACTACGGTAAAAAGAATCCTTGGCTTGCGGGGACGGTTTTCGGAGGAGAAGATCGAAGAGTTGGCGAACGTTCTCTCCTCTGGGTGTTGGACACACGACTATCCGATTACAGTTCAAGAGGCAGTTGAATTAGGTCTACCGGTCACGACCGAGATGCCAGAAGAGGCCTATAAGCTGATGAGCCTTTATCCGCAGAGGTCTCAACGACGCCCATCGGTCGAATATATACCCATGCCTTACACTCCTCGATCGCCGGCACCTCCACCGGCCGGTTCAGAACGCTAATGGCTATGGGTGATACAGTTAAATAAAGGATCGACCACGAGAACACGACCGATAACAGCGGGTATGTGGACGCACACTATATGCCCATAGATATCCCTCCCACGCATTTAGTGTGTTTCGATATACTCATGGTATCGAATGGTTCAAATCTTGCTACATGAAAATGATGTAGGATATCGATGTAAATGGATCTTGGAGGGGTGGGAAAATGTCTGAGCAAGAAGAAATGCTTGTCAATCCGAACAGCGCTTCGGCTGAGGCTCTGATTCAGCTTCCTGGTGTAGGTGAGGTGCTGGCTCAACGAATCATCGCGTCACGACCCTACACTCAAATCGAGGATATGATTCGTGTACCCGGACTAGGCGAAAATACCCTCACCCGACTGAAGGCATACTTGACGTTTGAGGAAGAAATCTCCCCAGCGCTAGAGGTTCCAGCGGATAAAGAGGTAGAATCAGAGACCCTTCGACCTGCGCGACGAAAGCCCATCAGAGAGAAGGTGACATACAGCCGTGAAGCGACTTTATGGATGATCGTTGGAGCCGTGGTTGTTAGTGTAGCTCTCTCTGTCCTGCTGAGTCTCTCGATCTTGGCTGGGATAAATCGGACGCTCAACTATGGACGACATGACACCGTACGTCAGTTGTCGAGCGAATTGGCTGAGATCAAAGCTGAAATAACCGATATATCCTCAGGTATCGATGTTATTGGGAGACGGATAGAAGCCGTGGAAGGCTTGAGCGGTCGTGTAACGGGAATTGAAAATGAATTCTCTGCCGTGCGTGAGGAGGTCCGAAGAACCCTCGGACAACTGGATTCTATTCGAAGTCGAATGGATGGCTTAATGCAGGAGATGATGTTTCTCTCGGAGCGGGTAGGCATCTTTGATGCGTTTCTAGATGGACTGAGGGAATTGCTGGTAAGAGGTCTACCAGCGACCGCGCCTTAACGAGTAATCCTGATAAGATGGAGGGCATCATGGAAAACGAGACGGGAATAACTGAGCAAGAGTATGAGCAGGATCAAGTATCCGCTTTCTCCAGAGTGATGCGCTTCATTCTGCGTTTAATATTTGTCGTGGTGTTTGGGATTGTGCTTGGGGCGGCGCTATACTTAGGTGTGCCAGCATTGTATCGAAGCACGATCGAGCCGATGCGACTCAACACAGAGCGGATCGAAGAACTGCAGGATAGCTTGGACATGGGCTTCTCCACGAGTGAGAAGCAGGTGGAGCGATTAGGAGAGCATTTGGTTGAGGTCGAGGGCCATCTCGCGGAACAGATCGAAACAACGGCGGCATTACAAGCGGAATTGGATGGAATTGGGGAAGTTCTGGACGAACAAGCTAGTAAGATCTCCAGGTTGACGATCATGTCTAATCAATTGGAGGCGATAACCGCTGATCTGGATGAGACCATTGCACGGGTGGAACTGCTAGAAGTTTCACTTTCTGAGGTCGACTTTCCTGTGGTAGAGTTCAGGAGACAAGTGCGGCTGATCTCCGCCATGACCATGATCACGAAGGCTCGTTTGTGGTTGATCCAAGACAACCTTGGCCAAGCCGCTGAAGAGATCTCTGCTGCAAGGGAGCTTCTAGCTAATTCAGTGGTCAGTAATGCATTGGTTAATGAGGATATTATCCTGATTATTGAAAGGCTTGATCTTGCCTTAGCGGATGTGCGAACAAAGCCGATCGTTGCTGGTGACGAATTGGAGATCGCCTGGAAGTTACTGGTGGAGGCGACAATCCCCAAAACCTTCACACCAACGCCTTGATTGAGTGATGTGGAGGAGACCTAGAGGAGGCGAAGGATGAGCGAAGACGATTCACAAATTCAAGATGAACAGCCCGAGGTCGAACCCTCGATCTTTGAAAGTGCTAGTGAAGCTAGGGAACCCGAGATCGAAGCTCCTCCAGTTGAACCCGAGATCGAAACTCCTCCAGTTGAACCTGAGGTCGAAGCTCCCCCGGTTGAACCCGAGCTTCTGGGTGAAGAACCCCCTGAGGTTCTGCCGGAGCTTGAACCTCCACCGCCGAGCAGATTCCGCCTGTTCCTCAGTCGGGCTTTACGTTGGGTAACCGGTTTCATGGTGGTATTCGTATTAGGGGTTGTCGCAATGTGGGTCATTCGGGTTAGACCTGCGCAGGATATGCTTCAATCCCGACAAGCTGAAATTGATACGATGCAGGACCAGATCACAAGCCTCGAAGAGCAGGTGCAAGCGCTCCTCCCATTGGAAGCGGAGAACACGTCATTGCAAGCGGAATTGGCGGAAACCGAGCAGCAGATGGCTATTAGGGGTGTGTTGGTCGATATAACTTCAGCCCAACTGGCCATCGCTCAGGAAGATCCGGTTGCGGCGAAGGCTGCCTTGGCGGGAACGGATGAACGTTTACTTAAGCTGGACATGGAGCTTGTGGGCACTGATACCTTGGAGGGATTAAGAACAAGACTGGCATTGGTCGTGGATGAGTTGGACAGCGACACCTTCGCTGCACAACGCGACCTGCAGATCCTCGCGAATAACCTGATCTCTCTTGAACGTTCGTTGTTTGGTGAATGAGGGCTGAGTTTTTTCTGATACTCGCAGTCGTAGACCTCTGAGCACTGCTTTGGGCTCAGAGGTCTTTTTAATCGCCAAGTCTTCGTGAATCTGACATCCTAGTAGATTGTTAGCTCTGATGAAGGTAGGGGTGCAATTCATTGCGTCCCTACAAAAAGCTCGCATAACCGGTAGGGCGCACGGCCGTGCGCCCCTACTGCAAGTCAAGTTAAGCTTCCTTATATGTTGTCATTCCGAGGAGTTACGCAACGAGGAATGACAATTAAATCTGTAGGGGCGGGGTTACCCCGCCCCTACAGATAACAGAAAATCAACGTAGATTAAAATCTAATAGCGCAACAAGGCACCAATCCCCCCTGCTTCCTCGAGTTCAGAACTATCGTGGATCACCTCGACTTCGCCCCCATCTGAAAACACCTTGCGGATAGCCATCTCGATAGCATCTTCGATCTTCTCGATGGCGTTCCCACAGAAGGGGCAGGTCTCCAACGCCTGTGAGGTTAGGTAGTCACAAACCTTGCAGCGATATCCAGGAGCCCGGTGACCCTCGCTGATGATCAATGTTTGAACCTGACCAGCATGTACCGCACCTAAGGTGTCATCAAGGCGGATGACACCCTCACGGCCTTTCGCGGCAGCGGTGATCACGGCGCTCACCAAACGGGCCTCCTTTTTCTTCACTGCCTTTTGGGCGACCCCCATCGCTTTCTCCAATACCTGAGTGTGTCCGGCGGTCATTTCTATAGGGAAGGTGCCCATGACGAGACTCCGCCAGGTCTTAGGCAGCAGGTCAATAAAACGCGCCACATTTGCTTCTGTGCCGCCTACCAACACTCGACGGACACGCTGGTCTGAGAAGAAATCGGCTGTGAATCGGGCTGATTCTTTCAAATTCCGCTCTGCAACCTCTTCCGCGTAGCGGGTCTGGCCAGCCGTACCGCCGCGCCTACCAAGTGCTTGTGATCCACCACCGCGTTTGGTGTGACGCACAACCTCACCTGTTGTTCCCTGCTCTTCACCGAGTTGACCCAAGTGGAAATGGAACAAGCGGGCTCCTTGTTTATCAACCAACGCGACACCGTAATTGCCGTAGTTTGTGAGCAGATCTGCCAAAGGTTTTACATAGGGCCGGTTCAAACGTCGGGCACGACTTCGCACAGGAAGGGAGAGTGAAAAACTCCGGAAAAAATCGTCCTTAACGCACGAGAAAATCGCTAAACCCCGACCTGACCAATCGTATTCATGTTCGACGAAACGCTCGATGCTTTCCGTGTCTTCCACCGCGATTTCATCGTAGTCCTTAAGCATCTGCCGTAAGTGCAATTTATAGGCGTCCGCAGAACCGATGGAAGGATCAGTATTGAGATAGACACTCAGCACTGGGTATCTCGAACGATATGAGATCAATTCCTGAAGGTCTTGCTCGGTGAACATGCGAAACCTCCCCTAGGT
>CP070708.1:945358-959747 GCA_020350285.1 Anaerolineaceae bacterium | reverse complement strand
TGCCCAATAAACGTATGTCTATCCGCCTCCCACGTCCTCTCATTCTCCTCCGATACGATCGTGCTGACGGTTTTACAACGATCGAACTTCGGCGTTACTTTCCATTCGTCGTCTTCATCATGCTTCTACTCCTATACCTCTTCTCAACAACGGAAGAGGCGGCGATGGGTGTCACCACGCTAGGAGCTGTCCTCCTCATCGGATTTCTTTGGGCACAATCGATGGCCCATGGTGTAACCGCGAAGCGTCAGCTCCTCTCTGTAGCGATGCAGGTTGGTGACGAGTTAGAGGAAAGGATATTTCTAGAAAATACCTCGACCTTGCCCATCTTGTGGGCAGAGTTCGTTGACCACGCCAATCTCCCAGGCTACAACGTGGCCAGTGTGCGCGCTGCCGAGTCATTAGGTTCACGGAGATGGACGGCACGCACGATCTGCTCCAGACGTGGTGTGTATCAACTTGGACCTTGGGAGTTAAAACTCGGGGATCCGTTCGGTCTCTTCCTTGTGAGGCATACATACACTGAGATACAAGAAATTCTGGTTTACCCTCCGATGGCTCAATTGCCGCGTCATTTGTTCCCCACCAGCGGCACTTTAGGCGAACATCGTCCTCTCCACCAAGCATTGAATGCCAACACGGTCAACGCAATAAGTACACGACCATACCATCCTGGTGATTCCCTTCGCCACCTCCATTGGCCAACCACAGCCCGCCGTGACCACCCTTATATCAAGAATTTTGAACCAGAGGCCACATCCACTGTTTGGCTCATCCTCGATCTCGACGCTACTGTCCATCTGGGCGAGGGGATCGATTCCACTGTAGAGACCATGGTGATCCTTGCTGCCTCGTTGGCATATGAAATGCTGCACCGTCGTTTGGCAGTTGGCATCCTAGCCTCTAACGAACAACTAACCGTAGTCTCACCAATACGAGGCCATGCGAATATTTGGACGATCTTACGTGCGCTGGCTCCTTTACAGCCAACGCATCCATCCCCAATTTCACATACACTCGAGAAAGCACAATCACTCCTCTCCCCGCGCCATCTCGCTTTCATTCTTACACCATCACTAGATATTGCTTGGGTAAAGGCTCTCAACCGTCTCCCTAAACCCAGTGGCACCAACATTGAAGCGATCCTGATCGATCCGGCTTCGTTCGGTGGGAAGGGGCAGGCCAAGGATTGTGCCTTGCGTTTAGCGGAAATGGGAATTAGAGCGAGGGTCATCCAGCGTGGGGAGTTACAACCCATCGACGCTGCCTATGGAGAGCTTCGCCGTTGGAAGTTCAGGGTCCTTGGTACAGGGCGTGTGGTGCCCATCAGTAAACCTCGCTCGGCTCTTCCATCACAGGGATGGGCCCCATGATCGACACTACACTCTGGTCTAAGCTTCGCCCTCACATCGTCTCAATCTTATTGGTGCTCGGGATCGCGATCACGGTCTCATACTGCCTCAGCGAATCCGACTGGGTTCCCCAGAACTACGCCCACAACTCTGCCATCGCATTAGGGCTACTCTTTGGATTCGCTCTATCTCTCTCACGCTTTCGTGGTCGAACTGCAGCGGTATATAGCATGGTGCTTTCCGTCGCCACTGCAGGGGAATTGATCGGGCAAGTCATACAATCCACCCTCAGCCCTGGGCCACCTTCAGACATGGGAACGCTCTGGTTCATGCACCTGCGCCTGATGACATTGATCGATCGCATGGATGGCTGGCGAATCGCTGTCTTTCGCGATGAGACCATCCATGACGTCGGATTCTTCGTCTTCTTGTCCATCGTGGTCCTGTGGAACCTCAGTGCATGGCTGGTATGGAGTATCGCCCGCAGAAAGCACGCTCTTGAAGGCTTACTCCCACTCGGGATTCTGCTTGCCATCAACAACCACCTCAGCGATCAATCGACATTCGCTATGTTGCCGTTTATCACTTTAGGGATCTCACTGATCGCATGTACAAACTTCACTTTTCAAAATGCAGACTGGACCGCGCGAAGCGTGGATCACCCCGATGATCTTGGTCTTGAGTGGGGTGCCAACTCCTTCGCCATTGCGGTCTTCATCAGTTTGATGGCAATTCTCTCTCCGCTTTTCGCGACACCCGAGGGAAGGAAAGGGTTGTCAGACATTTTGCGTCCAGTTGAGGAGCTTACCGCAGAAACCGCGGGCAGATTGTTCGCCGATGTAAATCCGCCTCGAGCAGATAGTGGCTATCCAGTCCAAGGACTTGAGGTCAATGTAATCGGTCCCCCACCAAGTCAAAGTCGTGAGACCATCATGTGGGTTCAAATCAGTGATCCTACCCCATCACCTACAGATAGCTCCGGTGACCAATCCCCTGCCCCTCAACACTACTGGAGAAGCTCGATCTATATCGAGTACACCGGTGTCGGGTGGCTGATAACAGAGATGCCACCTTCTCATGAGTCCAAAGCGACAACTGAAAATCCACCACCCGGACGGTACAACCTGCACCAGCGATACGAACTTGTCTCCCAACCCCAAGGTTCGCTTTTCGCGGTCAATATGCCAGTGACCATGACTGTGAATGACGAAGTCATCGCGCTTCAATTTGATGCCGTGCTTCCCCAGATTGACCGATTTGAGTATGAGGTCACCTCTTGGGCGGTTGACCTCACCGTTGAACAGTTATCTAATTCAACCATCGATTATCCACCCCAAATTTCGAGCCACTATCTTCAACTGCCTGAGAGTGTGCCTCAACGTGTCCTAGATTTGACCAATCGCATCACAGTTGGTGCGGAATCTCCTTATAGCAAGGCTGTACGTATCGAAACCTACCTACGTAATACTTATCCCTACACCCTCGATGTGTCCTCACCACCACCAGGCCGCGATGTTGTGGACTACTTCCTTTTTGAAGCTCCAGGCGGCTTTTGTAGTTATTACGCTTCAGCTATGACGGTTATGTTGCGTGCTGCTGGGGTGCCCGCTCGCCTGGTGACAGGCTATGCAATGGGCGAATATGAACCGGCAAACAATGCCTTTCATGTGGTCGCCTCCGATGCCCACGCTTGGGTGGAGGTTTATTTCACCGATTATGGTTGGGTCGAGTTTGAACCAACCGCAGTTCGAATGCGTTTTGAACGCTCTTCGAGTGCAGCCGTGGGTTCCAGATCAGACCTCAGAATAACGCCGCCGGCTTCGAGCACCAATTCACGCAGGGAACTGCTGATCTTAGGGGTGTTCTTGATCAGCCTCTACCTATTGATTACGGGAATCCGTTGGTTGACCCGACCACGCGAGGCATCTCAACATGCCAAGATCTTTAGCTTTTATCGAGACATTCGACATAGATTAGCAGCCATGGGTTATCGAACTTCCACAAGCACCACCCCGCATGAATTCCTGCGGATATACAACTCCGATCTGAGGCAAAAACCGATCTTGTTCGACGCGCTGTCACAGGCCACAGATCTATATGTAGCAGCCAGGTTCAGCCATAAACCCTTGCCCGTCAGCCAGGTGGAGCATGTACAGCACCTCTGGCGACGCGCCAGATCTCAACGGATGAGTTTGTGGCTGAGGTGGGTTTTTGATGCACCAACTCGTTTCAGCCAATATCTATTCCACCGGATAAGGGGGCAACAAGACTAGGCGAGGTTTCTAGCTTAATCCACATCCTCCGGTCGTATCGCTTGACCGGTACGGGCAGATTGATGCGCAGCGAGGGAGAACCGAAGTACAGCCTTACCGGTCTGACCGTCCAAAACCGGTTTACCCTTTCCCTTCAGAACATCGATCAGGTGATGCGTGCAATCGACAAAGCTATCGTGCCATTCGACACGTTCAATGGGAATGGGGATTGTCATGCCGTCCCGAAACATCATCAGTTCCGGCAGATCTATCGTGCGTGCTGTACAACGATTTATAAATAAGATCCCACGATCCCCTATGATCTCCACCCGGTTATCGTCAGCATAATAATGCGAATCAATGCGTATTTCCGGTGTGTACGCAAAGTCCATCACACCATATCTTCTTGGAGCCTTAAACTGGAACATGATCGTGGCAGGTCCGTCAACATATTTGGTAGGCATGATCCTGGAACGATCGATCCAAGCATAAACCTGCTCAACCTCGCCCATCAGATGATGTGCCAAAGAGAACAGGTGATAACCATGATCGAAGACAAGTGGACCGCCTCCGCTGCGCTTTTCATCAAATCTCCAGAGCCAGGCAGTGAGCGATACTCTCCAACCCGTGTCCCTGGTTCCGGAGTTGTAATGCAGGCGGATCATCTGAGGCTCACCTATCTCGCCCCTCTCGATAAGCCGTTTGGCTTCCACGAATGGTGGATAGAAGACGAAATTCTCATAAACACGTAAGACCACACCTGCTCTCTCTGCCGCTGATATCATCTGATCAGTTTCAGAGATCGTGAGCGCCATTGGTTTCTGAACCGACACATGTTTTCCCGCTTCACAAGCTGCAATTGTCATCTCAGCGTGGAGGTGGTGCGGCACAAGCAACTCAACCAGATCAACGTCGGTATCCGTAATCACCTCCTGGTACTTCGCGAGGACCTTCTCCACCCCCCATGCTTTTGCCTTCTCCTGAGCACGTTTTCGCCGCGGGTCGCATACGGCGACGATCCTCACATCCTCACAACCGCGATACCCCAAGGCATGTAGGTCGGATATCCGGCCACAGCCGACGATCGCAACTCGGATCGGTTTCATTACAACTCACCTTTCATTAAGCACGATGTTGAGGCATCGAAGTTGTGTTAAACATTCTACATGAGAAGCATCATCTCAAACTGATCGAATTGCCAAGCTGCTGATTGCATCTTTCATGTCATCCTGAGCGTTCATCTCCTTTGAATTTGTAGGGGCGAAGCAATCTCCTCAACTGTAAGATTGCTTCGTCGCACTGTCGTGCTCCTCGCAATGTCAATGGGGGAAAATGTCATTCTGAGCGCCGCTAGGCGCGAAGAATCCCTATGATGTATCGAATCCACAAGCCTCATCTTAGGAATTCCTCACTCGCGGAGCATGTCCTGAGCCCCTCGACTTTGCTCGGGATAAACTCCGCCGAAGGGCTCGTTCGGAATGACATATGGGGAGGGAACCATTCGATCCCAGAAAACGAGGACCTTCGCTCCACGGAATCTGTCCTCAGCGCAGCCGAAAGTTTCAGGAAGACAATATTAAAGGATGGGTTTCTCAAAGTGAGGGTAAATCAACTCAAAAGCGGGGAGAGGTTCTACAAAGCGAGTTCGAGGCTGCCAGTATCTGGCACGGCCATAAATTCACGCAAAGCAGTTTTCAACTCTTTCGCCGTGAAGGGCTTGGGGAGAAAAACGTCCGCACCTGCATCAAACGCAGCAGATATATCCTCAGGTAAAACCTTGGCACTGGCTACAATGACCGGGATATCCGTCCATTCCGAATGGGAGCGTAATTGTCGAAGCATGGTTAAGCCATCGACCTCTGGCATCATCACATCCAAAATTACGAGATCTGGCTTGATGGATTCAAGGAGGGCTAGTGCCCCGCCCGCACTGTAAGCGATGTGGGTTCCAAAACCGTACGACTCAAGAATATCCGCGACGACATCGCAGTAGGTCACTTCATCGTCAACAACGAGGATCGCACTCTTGTCTATCATGATCCTTCCTTATCGATCCTCCTCCAAAAGATTGAGACCAAATACATACTCACGATCAGAAACTTATCCCTCCATATGTTAAGGCAAATGCTACAATATTGACCTTTCAGTTGCTTATCACTCTTGGAATATCGCTTATACAGTCAAATGACCTCCAATCAACACTTTACATAACATGTCTAATCACAGCACGCCGTTTACAACGTCTTGAAAATAAGCATTTATAATGGAAAATGAGAGCCCGATCCAGATTGGATCCTTAGCTAACCAGGAATAAATCACAACATAGAGATACTCCTCGACTGGAGGTTTATATGCCCAAGATCACCCACGTCATTAAACGCAGTGGGGCCATCGTTCCCTTCAATCCAGATCGAATCACCAATGCGATCTACCGCGCTGCAGTGGCGGTAGGTGGACGTGATCGAGAGCTAGCCGAGCAGTTATCACAGGAAGTCGTCAAACTCCTTGATACAACAGCCACTGAGGGTCAACATCCACACATCGAAGTGATCCAAGACGCAGTCGAAAAAGTGTTGATTGAGAATGGACACGCAAAGACCGCTAAAGCGTACATCCTCTATCGCGAAGAGAAGGAGCGTCGTCGACGAGAAGAAGGCAAGCGGATTTCCAAGCCCTCCGAGAATGTCCCTTGGTCTAAGACATGGCAGATCCTAAATTGGGCAGTTTCACATGGTGTGCATACCATCGACGCCCTAAATCAACGTATCCTCGGTGGTGAATTTCCCCAGATCGTTCGCGAATCTGAAGTCGCATACGATAGAGACGTTAACATCGCTGCGGATATGATCGCAGAACGACGAAACGAGATCAAAATCGTACTGATAAGCGGACCCTCCTGCTCAGGTAAGACAACGACGACCATTAAGCTAGAAGATCGACTTTGTGGTAGGGGAATGTGTTTTAAAGCACTCAACGTAGATAACTATTTCTTTAACCTCGAATTGCATCCCAAGGATGAATTTGGGGATTACGATTACGAGACTCCCCAATCGCTTGATCTGGAACTCATTAACCAACACCTCAAGCAATTGACCGAAGGCAAGGAAGTAAAGATTCCCTATTACGACTTCAAAACAAGCCAGCGCCAGCTTGATCAAACTCCGTTGAAGTTGGAGGAGGATGAGATTCTCCTCATTGATAGCCTTCACGGGCTGTACCCAGCGATGACGGAGGACATCCCCAACGAGCTGAAATTCAAGCTTTATCTTGAACCCCTGATGCAAATGAAGGGGCCCGATGATCGTTACATTCGCTGGACCGACATTCGTTTGATCCGTCGTATGCTGCGAGATGCTGTTCACCGCGCATACAACCCACAACAGACATTAGAGCATTGGCACTATGTGCGTTCCAGCGAGATGCGCAATATCATCCCTTACCTCGGTATGGCTGATTACATCATCAACAGCGCTATGCCATACGAGATCCCGATCTATCGAGTAAAGCTGCTCGACAAATTCGCTGAATGGGTATCCCTCTACAAAGAGGATCCATTGCGAGAGGACGCGTATACTCGTGCAGCACGCATTCACAAGGTTCTCGATACCGTCGAACCGATCGACGACGACTCGATGGTCCCCTCAGACTCGGTGATCCGCGAGTTCATCGGTGGCAGCAGCCTGGAGTACTGAACCTTTCATCACGATCCAGCCTTAGAAAACATAACCCGTTGTATTGGTGATCCTCAGGAAAAACCTCCCCGCAAGCATAAACCGCGCGGGGAGGTGGATGTTTAAAAGGTTGGGGCGTAATTAATTGCACCTTTACATCGAATGAAGATTACACATTCCACGAATATTAAGTTCTAGAGAAGGTTATATCAAAATGTAGTCGCACCCTTTAGGGTACGCTGAGATTCGCAGGCTAAAGCCTGCGGCTACATTGTATGGCTCCATCTCCAGATGGAATCACACCCTCATGGAAGATTTAGGAGTGCGCAAGCTCTGCTTGCGCTCAGAAGTAACGCTTCTGGATTCCGTATCTATCACCTTTGGTATCCTCAATTAGTTTTGAGACATCCAACTCGCAGAAAAGCCCACCATTTGAAGGCAGGATATCCCATCACGTGGGCGGTCGAATCTGAACCAGCCCCGACTCACCTAATTCCCCATCGATCTTGATTTCCGTACGGGTGAACGCTTGGATGACCTGGGCATTGGTGATCAGATGCTGGGTCACTTTTGAGGTTCGAAACTCCGAAATTCCTGGGACAAAGGTCAAGGGGACAAGGAGTTGATCCGCTAAGTACTCATCGATCGCCCCATCCGTGACCATGAACGCCAACAGCGCCTCGGCAGCCTCATCGGCGACTTTCTCGGCCGGTTTCCCTCGCTCACCCAAACCCACATAACAGGCTTGGGATTTCTCGTACACCGCCTTGAGGAGAATCATGGTGCCTTTCCGTTTCGAAGGAAGCTGGATGACATCGATCTCGATCGGACAACCCAATCCTCCTAACCTACGAACTGCCTGTCGCCGTTGACGGATCGCTATACTTTCCGGAAGGTTCGAAACCGCGGAAAGGCCTTCAATTTGCTGAAGGTTTCCCCTATCGGTCAGGTGTAATGGCGTGAGGGGATCGTTGGGTTGAATCTGGGCTCGTATTCGACCACCACCTTGCGGGAAGAAACCGGCCAGATCTAAAGTGAGATCACCGCGGTAGCCGATCCAATGCATGTGGGGAAGCCAGTTCATACGTAGGTAATGGAAAGCAGGACTCCACCTTACATGTGTTCCCCCTGTGATCGTGACCTTGGATGGGTGATCCGAAAGGCCGAGCGGCGCATAAATCGTTTGCAACACCAGTGAGGTCGAGCCAGCGGTGCCGATATCAAATTGGTATTGCCCTGCGGTGATGCCTCGTGGGTGAAAGACCAATGACTTTGAACCAAATGCGGCGCCTTCGATTTCAGCTACCCCAACTGCAGCGGCTGCCTCGACCGACTTAAGATGCTGGGCGCGCAAGCCTGGTTTAGGACGGCGAGCACGAATTTTGGTAATTCTCATCGGCTTGCCGGTCATGAGAGACAGGGATAGAGAGCTCCTTAGAACTTGGCCTCCTCCCTCACCCTGCGAACCATCAATCTCGATCATGGCATCCTGTATCTCTCGCCGCTGCCTAATGAATCTGAAAACCTGTTTTCATGTATTGGTCAGGGGTCACCTTAATGAAGCGATCAATTGGTAGATGCGATCAAGCCCTTCCTTCAGGTATGGCTTCGGCATTCCAAAGCTGATCCGCAGATAACCATCCAATCCAAAATGATCCCCAGGCATAACTAAGACGCTTTTCTCATGGATCAAGCGTTCAACAAGCTCGGTGGAATTGATACCCAGATCGTAGCGAAGGAAGGCGATCGCTGCGGCTTGTGGGGGAATGAGATTGAAAACCTCATCATGGCTTGTCCACCATTGTTCGAACGCTTGATAACCTTGACGGATATAACCTCGTGTGCGTTCCAAAATACGAGCACGAACCTCGGGTAGAAGGGCATACGCCCCTAATTTGTTGGCAAGCATTGAGGCGCTGATGGTGACATAATCCTGACATGACCAAATCGCCTCCACTACCTCCGCTGGACCAACCACCCAACCAAGGCGTAAACCTGGAAGTCCATAAGCCTTCGACAAGCTGCCCATCGCCAGCACTTTTTCATAACGACCCCAGAACGACGGGGTAATTCCTTCTGCCAATCGCTCAGCACCGGCATAGATCTCATCTGCTAATAACCAAGCACCGACACGATCGGCTGCTGCGACGATGCCATCCATCTCAACCTCACTCAGGATATAGCCGCTTGGATTGTTAGGATTGCAAATGGCAATCAGCTTCGTCGTATCCGAGACAGTTTTATCTAACTCGTCTAGATCAACCCCCCAACCGAGTTCCTCTTTAAGCGAGAAGGTTTTCAACTGAAAGCCAGAATTGTGTGCGATACCCCAAATCTGCATGTAATTAGGTAGCATAAACACCAACTCGTCACCTGGATGGAGAATTGTGTGCACGGCACAGAAGTTCGCTTGGGCGCAACCCGTTGTGACGAGTACGTTCTCCGGTTTGGCCCCAGGATATAAAGCTGCGATCCGCTCGCGTAACTCGAAGATGCCGTTGGTTTGAGGGTAGTTCAACTCAGTTGAAAAGAGCTCCTCCCTCACAGCCGGGTCAACCACAAGCTCTTGTACGGTCATCGGATGTACCCCGCTTTCAGAGAGGTTGTATTCAACCTCGTGCTCCCATATGGACATCATGCGCTCCAAACCAAAGGGCACAAATCCTGGTTTCATGGTCATCTTCCTTCGTGAAGTTGGATCATGATCTAAACTGTGATCTGCTGTCTCAATCGAAACAATGAAAATCTGCCTGTGTAATCCCGATCGAGGGGATCACACTCGAGTTAAAACCCTGCCTTATTGGAGAACACCTTGCTCTCGCGCTATCCTAAACATTGTTGAAAGATCCACATTCCCACCACTCACAACTACAGCGACTCGTTCACCCAGCTCTTTTACCTTCCCGTACAGAACGGTAGCGATACCTACCGCACCGCCCCCCTCTACGATGAGACGGTGCTTCTCGAGCGCAAAAGCCATAGCTCCAGCGATCTCAGATTCGGAGACCAAAAGCGTATCGTCAACATATCTTTGGACCATGCTAAAAGTGTAAGCATTGTCAAAACCGATCCCTCCCGCCAGAGCATCAGCAAGAGTCGGCTCCTCTTCTACCTCAACAATCTTTCCGGCCCGGAGACTACGATACATGGCAGGACCACGTTCCATCGTAACTCCAATCACCCGGATCGAAGGATCTGTGGACTTAATGGCCAAGGCGATCCCTGAGATAAGTCCTCCCCCCGATAGTGGGACGATGACGGTGTCGAGTCGAGGGGTATCCTCCATCAACTCCAATCCTACTGTACCTTGACCAGCGATGATCAAGGGATCATCAAAGGGATGCACCATCGTCAAGCCCCGATCTGTTTGTATTCGTTGAGCTTCACCATCCGCCTCGTCATACGTCCTGCCACAAATCAAGACTTCTGCATCCAATGCTCGGATCTCTTCGACCTTGCTCACTGGCACGGCTTCCGAGAGGCAAATAACCGCATGTATCCCAAGTTCACGAGCCACATAGGCTACGGCTCGTCCGTGGTTACCGCTAGAAACCGTGATCACACCTCGTTCTCGCTCCCCTGAGCTCAGACTTCTTAGTTTATTTGCCGCCCCTCGGGCTTTAAACGAACCTGTAACTTGAAGGTTCTCGAGCTTCAAGAAGAGTCTCGCCCCGAGCGATTCTGATAAATGTTGTGATTCAATAAGGGGAGTCCGTATTACCAATGGCCTGATATGTTGGTAGGCCTCACGAATATCATTCAAGGTTACTTCCTTGAAGGACATAAATCTCCTACCTCCGTCGATGTTGTGAGGGCTTCAAATCGTAAAGCTAAAGGGTATGAGTAGAAAAGATTAGAACTCAACATTCATTCTTTCTGGATTATGGGAACCTTCGTCTCATTTGCCCGCTAACACTGTAGATTTTCGACGCCTTTGCAATGATCTTCAGGTGAGAGTTTTATTTGGGCAATATTCCAGAACGAGAAAGACCATTAGCCTGCAACCAGAAGTTCCCATATCTCAGCCGCAAAAGCTTCACTTTCTGGATCACCGGTGATCAATTCGATGTCCTGTGGTCCAGTCACACCGAGTTCCAATTCCACGGCTCGGGCTATTTGTTCTTGCTGGAAGATTGGTCCCTGCCCCACGGCTGATGTTGTACCAAAATAACGTAAAACAGCCACGCCAACTGCGTCGATGGCTATTCTGTCCGTACCGGCTAAGATCAATTGAGATTCAACCAACTTCCCCTGATCTGGACCACCGGTCACAAAGGCCTCCACACCATCGAGCACGATGAGATCAGGATGGTAGGCGGCATTAATTTCAGCAATCATTAAACGCTGGTCGGGGGAGCTATGCAGCTCACTCATGTAATCATGACCCTCTCCTGGAATTGTCCTCGCCACCAAACCGACGGAATTCTTGAGGGACATGGTAAAGTGTCCGCCATAACGATGGGTCTTCAAACAGCATGCTTGAACCACCCCATCCGCTTCAAGTATTGGCCGTGCGACCGCGAAGCCCTGCTTCCAATGGCTTCCCTCTATCTGCACTTTCTCCCAACCATTCGTGTCAAGCTCATCAAAGACCACTGTTTCACACCCCAACTCGTCAGCCATGCGAAAGATATCTTTATCCCTCATCACCGCACGGGTGTTACCCATACCACTACGATCTCCGATCGTTATCCGATCGGCTCCCATAGTCTGGAGTTTTTGTACCAGCGTAGTAAGAGTATCGATGTGAGATGAGCCAGGTGGAGGGTCCGCGCTGTTGAAGTTCGGCTTTAAAAATATCCTCTTACCGTTCATTTGAGTGTTTCCCAGCAGATCTATCGCCTGAATGACGCCAGATGAGCGGTCATCAGTCTTCACAAATGCCACGCGTGTCATGGTTCCCTCCGCTATTTGTGCTGGGGTATCGGTCGCTTTGATACTCAGAGTAGGCGTTGGGGCGATCGTTCTCGGAACTTTCGTATGTGTGGGTTCTACCAATTCAGCCTGATTTTGAGCACATCCCTTCATCAAGAACGAACTTGCGATCCCCCCTAGACCCACCAACACCTTTAGAAAATCTCGCCTATTCACGACAGCTTTCCTGAACTCCCCAATTCAATCTCTCTGCTCGTGATTCATGAATGCTGCAGAGCCCTAAACACTGGAACGGCAATAGGAGAATAATCTCTGTGCCTCGCGAGGTGTATCCGTTGTAGGATTTTGCCCTGATCACACTCGAAATTCGAGGCTTCCCACAAGGGACATTCTAACAGAATACGATCCGCTGGAGCAGTTCTGTGGAAAGCACTCAAAAGTGCAATAAAACCTTGTAAAAGGTATGGGAAAGATTTATATATGGCGGTCCTCTTCCCTCGGTTGGTCTGTTTTCAGTGGGGCTAGTATATTAAAAAATGAGGCGCCGGACGATTTTTTTAGTACTTCCGGCGCCTGGGGCAGGGTGCCAGGCGGTGCAAACCTGAATTCCCCGCCATAACCGACGTTATTGTAGTGATTATGGGTCTAATGTCAAGCGGGCAGGGAATAATTCGGTAACTTTTAAATATTTCATAGGTAAAAATACAGCCACGAAGGAGAAAATCGACATGTTTAGCTGGCGGGAAAATGGGATATGAAGTGGAGCATGCCTTCCTAAGACACTTGCGCTCCCGTAACAGCTTCCTGTGGCACTAAGTGAAGTGCGTGCACCATCGTGCGATTAAAAACCATCGCTGGTGCTTCAGCTTGAACGCGAGGGAAAAGGATCGCCGAAAGTTTTGCTTCGTATAGAGGAATGAAGTTGCTTTTCCCTTCAAACATCAGCGCCGCGAAATCGAAACGCGCTCCACTCTGCACTGAACCACGGATTTCATAGCCTCCAGCTAATATCCGAACCCAATGAGGAAAGGGTCTTGTGTATCCCGCCCGAACGGTGGTTGAGGAACCCAGTCCTCCGCGGGACTCAACAAGCACCGCGATAATTTCATCTTTCACCAACCACAATTGGGGAAATGTCTCTGGCGGTTGGTTGATTTGGTGCAGGGGACTTATCGACCCTTGTTCGATCTCGATATAGGATTCGGTCGGCAGATTGAGATAGCTGAACAGACCCTGTGAGCCAGGGACGATCTGCCCTGAAATGCTATGTGTATGCGTGTAGAGGAAAGCGGTAATTGGCCTTGTCATCGCACTCACCTCGAACCCTCTGAGGTGGACCTCAAGCCCAGGGAATCGATTATCCCTCTAGAGGTTTCTATCTTCATTCTATTATTTCATCCTACGATTATCCCCCTAACAAAAGTACTAGGCTTTTCGACAACTCATGAGATAGAAGGAAAAAACTAATCGATTCACCCTGGTTTGTTTCTTACCAAAGACCAACTCAGTAGGGTGGCCATTGCTGTTACGGATTCGGAAGTGTAGAGGGATAACCGATAGACGCAGTATAATTTTGTTTAATAGTGAATAATTAAACGAGTGATTTCATGGGTGAGGTGTATGTGGGAGAGAGGGAACTATCGGTGTCTCCCGTGACTAAACCTTCAGATCACTCAAATCCCACATTCCAAACTTGACCATCACTTTCTTCTAGAAAGGGATGTAACTTTCAAGGGTGAGGTGATAGGAAATGCCTGAATCGAATCTAATCCTGACACTCGCGAAGGTCATTATCGCTGCTGCTTGGGCGGATAGTGAAGTAACGCACGACGAAGTTAACAACCTCAAAGACCTGCTATTCCATCTACAGGATTTGACGGCACGAGACTGGGCTGAACTCGATATATATCTCGATGCGCCTATAGACATCTCTGAGCGAAACCGTTTGCTAAAAGAACTTCAAGCTGCAATAAACTCTCCCCAAGACAAAGCTCTCGCGTTGAGGGCTTTACAGGAGATGATAGAGGCCGACGGGGAGGTCACGGAAGAGGAGCGAGTTATAGCTCAGGATATCGAAGCTGCCATCGGTGCGGTCGATGTCAGCATCTTCAGTCAAATGGGCCGTCTCATGCTGGGACCCCTACGACGTCGTCAACAAAAAGTTGCCGAATCCCACAATCGAGAGATCTACATGGAAGACTTCGTCAAGAACCGCATCTACTTCCAAGTCCGCCGTCGA
>CP070708.1:941728-945258 GCA_020350285.1 Anaerolineaceae bacterium | reverse complement strand
TAATCCAAAGGGTGCGAAAAAAAGCATCGCTGGTAACGGATATACAAAATGTGCAATATCCTCACCTATGGATGGATCAGCTGGTCTCCCATAGATCATCATTTGACCAGCCATGCTTACCTGGGGGTCGTATGGATTAATGCCTTTTACAACCCAGTAATGTGCTCCTGTCCAACGTGCGAGGAACTCATTCCCTCCTGGTGATTGCAGGGCAAACCGATAATTTGCTACGAAGAGACCAGTTAACATGGCCAACACAAGAAATACGAGAACTATCCGAAACCAGCTGGATGAATAAAAACTCATATTACCCCTCACATTTCACGCATCATGTTCCACTTATATTCACTTAGCGTGTTAAAACCACCGCCATTTCGCTCTCATAACGTAATTCCCAGCCGGCATGACCCAAGACAATCGCAAGTGGTGCTCCAGGTTCCAATAGCACAACCCCGATACCCCATCGATCAAGGTATCCCTCCCATCCCGGTCCTGCACGCCAGGCATTGAGGTAACCCTCCAGGATTTCATCACCAAATAGATCGGTGCGACCATCGACAAAACTTAGGTAATCTGGATACAAAGCCCAGACCACATACCCTCCCCAGTTATACGAATTAAACAGTGACCCAAACTCAGGATGTTCATCAAGATATGCGACCGCCTCTACGGGTACATGTCCGGCAACGGCATCTCGATTTACCTGGTCCGTGAGAGGGATGGCGATCTTAATCAAAGCCGCAAACACGAGGACGACGAAGATGATGATGTTCACCCTACGCACTATCGGCTCGGGAAAATCAGGTCGAGGCGTTTGTTTTTCAAGCAGGGGCTTCACTACCGAATAACTCTCTCGAGCGAGGATCGGCGCTGCGACCAAAGCAAAAGTTGATATGTTACGTGCAGCCATTAGGCTCAAGCTAGCAAACCCAATAAAGATAAAGAGATCAACAGCACGTTTTCTCCCTCGAGAAAGCGTCAATGATACAACACTAAGCATCAGCATCCACAAGAAAGGTTGAACTTCGAGGCGATGGAAATTCGGTGATTGCCACTCTTCAATGTGCGCCTGCAAGACACCGACGGATACTGTCTTGAATGGATAAAGTAGCATCTGCGGACCATGTGGGTTGATGCAGATCGCGACTGCGCATACCAATCCGATGATCACGAAGTTACGGATTTTCTCTTTCCGATCTCGTTCAACCTCCATCTTGATTGGTGGGCGGAATCGAATATCCAACAAGAACTCTACAATCTCACCGAGTAGATAGGCTCCAATTAGCAGGAAACCAATCGCGAATCCACCATGGAGATTACTCCAAAACACCATCAACAGAGGCAGGATCCACAACCTGCGTGGGTGTCCAGCCTCCGCTTGCGTTAGGCTCCACAGGAATATCGCGGAGAGTGTGAAACTGAAGATCTGAGGGCGCGCTGACCAAAAGACGGCAGAGACAGTTGCTGCCAAAATCAACACAAACGCGCGCATCAGTGGGGGAGCATCAAGTAAAGGCCATATGAACGCAAAGGCGATGACCACCATGATCGCGGTTAGGAGGTTTAATCCAGCGAAACCGAATGTATCAAAGACACCATAGAGGACGGCTTGCGCTAACCAACCCGGATAAATCCAAGGCTCTCCTTGTTTTGTCAGAGAAAACGGATCTGTGCGTAGAATTTCACCCTTTTCCAACAACCATGAACCTGCACTTAAGTGCCACCATGTATCCGTATCCACCGCAACTCTTACTGCCATGGTGAATACAGCAAGAAATGAAAGCCCAATTACAAGTCGACGAAAGCTCATGGATCAAACCGCCCGATTGATAATCCCAGCATGGGGCTCCCCCTCATATTGGGGAATAAACCAATAACCTAATAATTCAGACGCACTGTCCACATCAGTAGGTGCAATTTCGAAACCAATTCGCTCCTTACCGTACGACCTTTAGTGAAGAACCTCAATGTCACTTATGGGCTAACAAATACGATCATTCACAGTACTATACCCGTTCGTCTTCCGACCGCAACTGCCTTAAATTGAACCGCACCCTTCAGGGTGGGCGTAGATGCGAAAGTTGCAGTTTTGCACATCACATCCCTTGATTTGATCTCATCGAGAATGACATTCAAAGATGTAGGGGCGCAATTAATTGCGCCCCTACACCAAATGAGATCATGAATCTCGTGAGTTTAAAACCTGCGACTAAATTGATGACTCCCTTCCCAACTATAGCCGCACCCGAAAGGATCGTTTTGGCGTGCGCAAGCTCTGCTTGCGTCTCCTTCGACAGGCTCAGGACACGGCAAAAGCAGAGCTTTTGGATTCCAAAATGTTCTCAACGAAGAGAATCTAGCGAGAGGGGAGTCATTTCAAGGAAAATCGATCCCAAGTCCCATATCGATGGGCGTGACGACCTTTGAGAGTTGGTAGAAGATCTGGTAATCACCAATTTTCGCTTCCTTCCAATGTACGTTCAACTCTGTCAGAGATGACCTGATGTAATCATCAAGCTGAGGATGGTGGGTCGTGATATATGCCACGCGATTACTTGATGCGACCTGATCTTCATACGGTTCGTATCGACTATCTCGAGATGTGTAGCGGAAATCCAAATGGTAAGGTAGATAAGGGACGAAAATGAGTTCCTCATTCGAAAGAAATGCTAATGGGTAGGAAACCCAATAGTTTGAATAACCTCGCCTCTCACCTTGATCTACCATAAAGCCTATCAATTCTTGATCCTGGCTCCGGTTAATCTGGGTGATCGCATCGAATTGAGTAGTGATCCCCGGTGGTTTCTGGGTTGCAGATTCGATCGTTCCCCAAAGGTTAAATCCGAGTAGAATGATCAAGACGAGGGCTCGGATCCACCATCGATAACGTACTCTTAGATTGATCAAAAAATCTGTCGCAAGGAATGTAAGTGGGATTGTTAGCGGTAGGAAATACCGGCCTGATGGGTCTGCTCCAAAGGGGGTAAGAACAAACGCTAAAAGCAGCGTGATCACAAGACCTATCAATACATAACGACCCAATCGATCAGGACCGGGTCTTCGTAAATTGAGCACTCCATAACCTATGATGATCAACCAAAGGGCTAGCACTATAGGTAAAAGTGGCATACCTAACCATCTAATCTCCCAAGGTGGACGGAATCCGAGGCTGACCGTGCTTCCGAAAAACAACAAATGGGTGATGCGAGACCCAATCGCTGCCATTGGGTTCGTTGGAGATGCTCCAGCGATCGCTGAACCAAGAAGCTCCTGAAGATGATTACCTTGGCCTTGTGATACACCCCCGATCACCCAGGGGGATATACCTATCACAACCCCACCGATGAGACCGAGGATCTTCTTGCGGATACCAGGCTGCTTATATAATCCCCTAATGCTCCACAAGATTAATCCAGCGGTAGGTATTGTGTAAACTAGTGACAAGCCAAAGACCCAAAATCCAAAGCCTGCTAGAAATCCCCAAGCAAGAAATGACCAGATCTCCCCTCCGGTTTTGGCTATACGCAGTG
>CP070708.1:923530-941628 GCA_020350285.1 Anaerolineaceae bacterium | reverse complement strand
ATCTCTCGTTCCACGGTTATGTTTTGAATTGTTGAATCATTCTCTTGAACCGCGACGACCTTGCCATCGTACTCGAAGATCACATTCGGACCTGCTTGCAGGATTTGATTCGCCGATGGATCCTTCGCCAATTCAAAATACTCGTCTGAGCCGAAGAGGATCACATGATCAGCGTTGCCTGCGAGCCAGTTCTCATCCAGCGATACGTTGGGATCCAGGCCACGCTTAACGAAGAGCTCCATATCCAGCGCATAATACCCCACCTGCGCTACGCTCTTATCTCCGTTGTTATAGATATTTGAACCGGTGGCCTGGTTGGACTGCATCGCCTGCTGATAAGTGAGGTTCTGGACTCGAGCACCTACAGTAGCTTCGCCGGAGACCTTGTTGATATCGAGAACTCCATCTCCATCGAGATCCTGGCGGTACAATTGCATGAAAGCATCTGAGGAGACACCATTTAGTTGCGCTTCTACGATGTTAATGGTGTAAGGTGTAACAATACCATAACGCAGCCCTAAGGTTTCGATCTCCTCCACCAAAGCATCGCTTTCTCCATCCACTCGCACTTCATCGAGCAGGTCGCCAATCCGACGGGTTGCCCACAACCTGGGGATGAACGGATTCTCTGCTTCCTCATCCACGCTGAAATTGAAGACCTGGATTGTCGGTTCACCTGCTACTCTTCCAAATAAACGGATATCCACCTTGTCGGATTTCACGCCCGTATAGCGACCTGTCACTGCGATGCTCGAGCCAAAGTAGAGATCCGGTAGTTGGCGTGGATATACATCCGTCACCGTGAGCCCTTCAAATCGAAGTTCTAGATCGGTCAAGAGTGGGTGGGCGATCAGCCCATAAAAACTCGTCAACGCCCCCTCCAAGCTATCTCCAGGCTGAACATAGGTAACTGTTCCGTTATTTTGAGAGGCGAGGTCGTCCAACAGATGTGTGTTCACATCGTATCCCACACCGAATACGTGCAAGCTCACCTGTAACTCTTCGTTTGATTGCCGCACACGGTCCACGATCACTCTCTCGTCCGTAACGCCAGCGGTGGGCAGGCCATCGGTAAGAAAAACGATCATTCGACTCGCATCTGGACGGAATCCTGCACGTTCGATCAACGTGATCCCACGCCTCAGTGCGCCGTCGATGTCCGTGTTGCCGCGATCATAGAGTCGAGAGACATAGGATCGAGCATCCTGAATACTTCTATTTGTGACCCTTTGAAGCTCATTCGATGGGCTCTCGATGCGATCATCAAAACTTACAATAGCGAACCGATCCCCCTCGCCAAGCTTTCCTAGGATATATTGCATTGCGCTTTTGGCCTGATCGATCTTCTCGCCTGCCATCGATCCTGATCTGTCAATGACGAAGACGATGTCTTTTGGCATCGCAACGTCTGCATCCATTACAGAACTCGGTGAAAGTAGAAACAGGAAATGACCTTCCTCGTCACGTTCCCGATCGGCATGGCTGAGAAACCCCGCGCCAAGTGGTCCATCGGTGATGGCGAAGTACAGTTCAAAATTATCGATCGGCAGAACGTTCTGTTGATGGAAAGAAGCTCTTACATGTCGGGGTCCTATCCTCTCAGTCATGATTGAGTGGCTCGGGGAGTAAACAGCTGCCACGCTCTCCTCAGCGAACACATCCACTTCCACGCTTACATCCTGTAGCAGTGCGACCGAATAGCGTTCGGTGCCAAGTGTGTAGAAATAATGGAACAATTCTCCACGTGCAGGTAACGTTTCGCTGTACTCCAAAAGCATCGTCACGCTGCCTGATGGGGGCAAGTTGAGATTTACCGCGTAAGCTTCCCACCCGAAGAATTGGAGTAACGAGGGATCTCGTTGATAAGTTACCGCGTTCCTGAGGAACATCTCGGATTCGAGTGAGTTGAGTTTATCAACCGGAACTGATTGTCCATCAAGTTGAATGCGAAAATCCTGGATCGATGCGAGAGGGGGTAGGGGGAAGATGTATCGTATCTCAATCGTTTCACTGTACGGATTGAGGAACCGCTGATCCACCCTTGTTCGGGCATCCGTATCCTGGATCGTCACCTTCACGTGGTGGTACTCCACTTGGATGTAACCAAAATCAGCGCCGAAGGGGATCATCATCCCATCGGCGTAGGCAACGGATACGAACGGGCTGCTTAGCATCACGAAAAAAAGCGAAATGCCGAGCACTTTCCTGAGTATGTGTTTCATTTCGTCACCTCCATGTACGACTGAGCGATATCCACTCTTTGAACCATGAAACCACGGCTCGATGTCATAAAGGTGACAATCAGAGGGCAGATGTCGTACGGATCAAGGGCGATGCGGGGCAGCTATGTGGCGCGGTAGTTTTGGAGATTTACTGATCGTGGAAAGGCATGGAGAAGCGCGCGGTCGTGCCAGGTCGATCCGAGTTTGACTTCGAAATCGCCGAAGGACTCGTAAGCCAGATGTGACCGTCATAGGCTTCGATTAAGGCTTTTGCGATCGAAAGCCCGAGTCCACTTCCTCCGCGATCGCGCGAACGGGAATGATCGGCGCGGTAGAAACGCTCAAAGATATGTGGCAGGTCCTCAGGTGGTATGCCCGCGCCTGTATCCGAAATGCTGACAACCACCCATTTGCCCATCGAGTGGGGTGGGGCGTCGAAGGTTCCGTGAGGATCTATCGTTTCTGGTAATACGACACCGTTTTCGTCGACCTCGAAGGTGTCTCCAGAAACGTGAATTTCCCCACCAGAGGGCGTGTACTTGATAGCGTTATCGAGCAGGATGACGAGGATCTGTTCGATACGATCGGGTTCAGCCTGGACAGTGAGGGGTGCATCGCAAGGTTCCTCTCTGAGCCCAATACCGAGCGATTCCATTTGCGGACCAAGTTTCTTTAATGTCTCGTGGATGACCTGAGTCAAATCAACAAGTTCTCGCGGTAGATTTAAGGCTTGTGCGTCGGCGCGGGAAAGGATCAACAAGTCATTGACGAGCCGGATCAACCGGTCAGTCTCGCTCTCTACAGAGGTTAAGAAACGGTCACGTACCTCAGGATCGTCCACTGCACCATCACGCAAGGTTTCAACCAGACCTTTGATTGAAGTGAGTGGGGTGCGTAATTCATGGGAGACATCGGACACGAACTGTGATCGCATTCGTTCCACCGACTGTAATCTGTCTCGCATGGCGGCAAATGTTCTGCTTAATCGACCTAACTCATCGCCACCCGTGGTCTCGAGAGGGTAGTCGAAATCACCGACACTCAGTTGCTTGGCCGCGTCGGTCAACGATTGCACCGGACGCGAGATCGTCCGCGCTAACACAAGGCCAACTAGTGCCGAGAGCGGGAGTGCCAAAGCTGAGGCGAGGAGGAATCGATTGCGGAGATCTGAGAGGACAATAGCGATATCGTTCAGCGGTTGGCTGAGGTAAATCACACCAGCTACTTGATCATCAACACTTACCGGCACCGATACAAAGAGCCACTCCTCACCATTGAGGATATTCAGTTCGGAGTGCTGATCTCCTCTCAGCGCGGTGAGGACAGCATCCTCGGATGAGAGATCCTGACCCAGGTCATCCTCTTTCGTATCCAGCAGCACAATCCCACGATCATCGAGCACACGGACATGGGTTTCAAGCGCAGTGCTGAGCTGAACCGAAGCTTCTGCGATATGGGCTAACTTAGATTCCTGAAGCGAGGGGGAAGTTTCTGAATCATCGAGTTCGCTTTGTTCTGCTACTTGAACAGAGATGTTCTCAAACATCCTTTGCTGAACCGTATTGTATGCTGGTGCAAGATCCGCAGGGGTAAGATCAACACTCGCGCCGGGTATTAAGGCTTGTGCGATGAGATGAGCTTGAGCGGTCAGGCTTTGTTCGATGGTTTCCAGGAAGTAATTACGGACGAGTGAGAGAAGCAAGAAGGCCGCAACAGTCATAGCCAGAAAGATTACGGCCAGGTGACTGAAAAGCAGTTTTACACGTAGGCTAAGCCAGGGCTTGGCTGCCCCATCTTCGGAGGGCTGGTGGTGAGGATAAGCTGCTTTAATCGTCATCTGATAGTTTGTACCCAACACTGCGTATTGTAACCAACATTTCAGCCGCGTCTTGATGCGCTTCACGCAGTTTGGCTCTCAACCTTTTTACTGCCGTATCAACGGTTCTTAAATCCCCATGATATTCGTATCCCCAAACTTGACTCAGCAACTGCTCGCGACTTAGGACCTGCCCAGGATGACGCATGAGGGCATGAAGCAGATCGAATTCCAGCGTTGAAAGGGGCACTAGATCGTCATGCCACAAAGCTTCATGGCGATCCGGCTTAAGTGTTAAGCCGCCGACTCTTAATACTGTGGGAGCTGAGGGTGGGGTAGGCTGTGCGCGTCGCAACACAGTTTTAATCCGAGCTAATAACTCTCGGACGCTGAAAGGCTTAACGACATAGTCATCTGCGCCTAACTCCAAGCCAACAACGCGGTCCACCTCCTCATCACGAGCTGTGAGCATGATGATAGGAATATCACCACCCTGTCTTAAAGAACGGCAAACCTCAAGACCATCCATCCCGGGCAACATGAGATCGAGGACGATCAGATCGGGTTGTTCCTTTTGCGCGATTTCAATCGCCGACAACCCATCACGAGCTACAAGGACTCGGTAGTGAGCCTTTTCCAGGTTGTAGGTGAGGACGTCGACGATTGCAGGCTCGTCGTCGACGACGAGAATCGTTGCCGTCACAATCCTCCTCTCGCAGATGACCTTATTAGAGGATTCATGTCTGTATTATATACAGCGTTTTGTGGCGTATTTATGGCTCGATAGGGTCAATTTGTGAACACAATTAACTATTGGGATGAAAGATCATCCGTTGCTGAATATGGTATGTAAGAACAGTGGAAGTCAAGAATAATTGTGAGTGAATTGGTTATCGGGATATAGATCAGAGGGGGATTAAGGTGTTTCTATCTTCACTACCTCGGTGGAGACGTCCGTTCCGCTGACCGTTACCCTGATATAATGATAGAAGGCGTAAGGGTGTCCAGCGCCATAGAGTGGTGCACCCCCACCACCGGTGATGACATAACGCACGTCGTTTTGAACGCCTTCGACATAGGCGTGAATGTGACCCGCGATAACATAGGAAACTCCATACTCTTCAACAAGTGCCATGAACTTCTCGTTACCATGGAGCATGATGTGGTCTGTACCATCAGGATCAAAGGGAGGATGGTGGAGAAAAACCACTTTAAGCGGTTGGTCTGTGCTGGATAGATCAGCCTCCAGCCAGTCGATTTCGCGGTTCCTAAGACCCCCAAGATGGCTGTCAATCACAACGAAGTGTCCTTGGCCATAATCAAATGAGTAATGTTGAGCGGGTGCCCCCGAATATTCTAAGTATTCATCTAGTAAACCATCCGGTGAGTCATGGTTCCCAGGGACAGGGAAGAAAGGGATCGTAAAGTCGGACATCAGATCAGCAAAATGCTGAAATTCATCCTTAGTGCCGTGGTTTACAAGATCGCCAGTATTGACAAAGAATTCAGCGCCATCTTCTTCCACCCGACGCAGGATCTCGAGATAGACCTCATCCCCTCCTCGGCTATCACCAGCTACAGCGAACATAAAATCATTTAACTCTTGACTCCCGAGCGGGATGGGTGTGGCCACAAAACTGCCATCGGCTAGGGTTGACGGTGGTCGCGTTGTGGGTGTCGAAGGTATGACGGTCGCTGTATTTGATGGGATCGGCGTTACAACTTCAAGGGTTGGCGATGGTGTAAGGGAAGCAATCGGTGGAGGTGTTAATGATGGCGGTGGAGATACCGGGGTCGGCTTTGGGAAGGCGAACAGCACAACACTGATCGCGATGACCGCGATAGCTAATAAACCGAGTGAATATAGGAAGATTTTCCAGCTTAAGGGATATTTTTGTTTCAAGGAACTCTCCGTAGAAAAAGAAACCAAAACCAGTCCATGTTTATATCATAATATTCTGTGAATCGGATATAGGTAGGAGGGGATAAAGGTCCTGCTCGTATCCTTCTTTCAGTAGAGGCGTCTCCTGCACTTGTCCCTATCAATGCCTAAGGGTCGCCATTTTGTCGGGTGTGGGAGCCTGACTTTTTTTCAGTAGAGGCGGCTCCCACGCCGCCGTCTGAGCAGGTGTTGGTTCCCTGACTAGAATCTGTAAATCTCGGACTAATACGATTACAATACACCAAACGAAGCTGAAATCCCTGCTGAGATTCCAGGGGGAGTTAGACTACCAATTAACGTTCGCTAGGAGTATGCCAACCATGACCTACAAGTACACTATGGTCCCATCAAATGGGCAGAAGATACAGCTTGATAATGGCCAATTGATGGTTCCTGATCATCCGATCATTCCCTACGTCGAGGGAGATGGGACCGGCCCAGATATCTGGCGCGCTGCAGTACGTGTTCTCGGGGCTTCCGTAGAGAAAGCCTTCGGAGGAGCCCGTCGCATCGAGTGGATGGAGGTCTACGCTGGCGAGAAGGCTTTTAATCTCACGGGAGAGTGGTTGCCAGAGGAAACCATCAATGCTTTTCGAGAATTCTTGGTAGGGATCAAAGGTCCCCTAACCACCCCAGTTGGTGGTGGATTTCGGTCGCTCAATGTCGCGTTGCGCAAGGAACTCGATTTATATGTTTGTCTAAGACCAGTGCGATATTTCGAGGGTGTACCTTCACCTGTTCTCCGTCCGCAGGATGTGGACATGGTCGTATTTCGCGAGAATGTTGAGGACATCTACGCGGGTGTAGAGTTCGAGCTGGGGACGGATGATAATGAACGTTTCATGACTTGCCTCCGTGAAAGTTTCACCTCAGAGTACCAGAAGATTCGCTTCCCCAATTCAGCAGGGATCAGCGTCAAACCAGTGTCTAAAGAAGGCTCAGAACGCTTGATCCGTGCTGCCATTCAATGGGCGCTAGATAACGATCGACGTTCGGTCACATTGGTCCACAAAGGCAACATTATGAAATACACGGAGGGTGCATTCCGAAATTGGGGATACCAATTGGCTGAAGATGAATTTGGCGATCAGGTTTATACATGGACTCAATGGGAGCGGACGAAGATTGAGGGTGGCGAAGTGAAAGCCAATGAGGAACAAGAAACCATGTTAGGTGCTGGTCGTTTGTTGATCAAGGATGCGATCGCAGATATCGCTTTTCAGCAGACTCTAACGCGCGCCCGTGAGTTCGATGTGATCGCGACGATGAACCTCAATGGCGATTATCTCTCGGATGCATTAGCCGCCCAAGTAGGTGGGATTGGAATCGCCCCTGGTGGGAATATCAATTACGAGAGTGGGCTTGCGATCTTCGAAGCAACACACGGCACAGCGCCTAAATATGCTGATCAGGACAAGGTGAACCCGGGATCGGTGATCCTCAGTGGTGAAATGATGTTTCGTCATTTAGGCTGGGACGATGCGGCCGATCTGATTATCCGTGGAATGGAAGGCGCGATCGGAGCGAAAACCGTGACATATGACTTCCATCGTCTAATGGATGGGGCGACGTTGCTCAAGTGCTCCGAATTTGGAGATGCTGTTATTCAACACATGGGATGAATTTACACCTTAATCTAGGGATGGTCTGGCCTGAATTGTCTCGATCGTTGTTACACTCCCATTTTTCGCTAAATACATCATTACTTATCCTTCATGGAGTCCTTAATGGCAGAAGATATTTTTCGTTCACGCGATGTGCTGAAGACCAGATCAGGATCGTTCACAATCTATCGATTGGACACGCTTGAAAAAGCCGGTCTAACAATCTTAGATCGACTTCCTTTTTCGATTCGCGTCCTGCTCGAATCTTTGGTCAGGCGCGTTGACAGTCACTGGGTCACGGACCAGGATGTCAAGGCATTGGCTGCTTGGGATCCTCAAGTGGGAACACAATCCAATGTGGCTTTCCAGCCGGAACGTGTAGTGATGCAAGATTTCACAGGTGTCCCTGCGATTGTCGATCTTGCAGCGATGAGGGCAGCGGTTTCTCGAATGGGGGGAAATCCTTTGGGGATCAATCCCAGAGTGCCAGTTGATCTGGTGATCGATCACTCAGTCCAGGTCGATGTCCATCGATCCCCAGATGCTCTACAACGTAACGCTGAGATCGAATTCGAGCGCAACCGTGAGAGATATGAGTTCCTCCGTTGGGGACAGCAATCGTTTGACAACTTTCGTGTTGTACCACCCGCAACCGGCATCGTTCATCAGGTCAACCTCGAGTACTTAGCTCAGGTTGTCATGACCCGCGAGGAGGATGGGGTGATCGTTGCCTTCCCAGACACACTGGTTGGGACGGATTCCCATACAACGATGATCAATGGTCTGGGCGTACTCGGTTGGGGGGTTGGTGGGATTGAAGCCGAAGCGGCGATCCTCGGTCAACCGTTGGTGATGCTTTCACCAGAGGTGGTCGGTTTCCGATTGCTTGGTCGTTTACCTGAAGGGTCAACAGCAACAGACCTCGTCCTCACGGTTACCGAAATGCTGCGGAGACACGGTGTGGTCGGGAAATTCGTTGAATTCTTCGGATCGGGTTTGTCAACGATGTCCCTACCTGATCGCGCCACGATCGCCAATATGGCGCCTGAATATGGTGCTACCATAGGCTATTTCCCGGTGGATGAAGAGACCCTACGCTATCTTCGTTTCACAGGACGTGAGGAGAGTCTAGTCGAACTGGTTGAGCTGTACTGCAAGGAACAAGGCCTCTTCAGGACGGATAAGACACCAGATCCGGAATACAGTGATGTTCTCGAGCTAGATCTGGGGCACGTCGAGACCAGCCTTGCCGGTCCAAAACGCCCACAAGATCGGATATCACTTTCGAAGATGAAATCTGCCTTTCATCAGATCATTCAAACTCCTGTCCGTGAGGGCGGATTCGAGGTTCCATCTGAGGCGCTCAATCGCACGACATCCATCTCTGATGACGGCGTTGATTTTGATGTCACGCATGGGATGTTGGTGATCGCTGCTATAACCTCCTGTACGAATACCTCCAATCCCTATGTGATGGTCGCTGCAGGATTGTTAGCTAAGAGCGCCGTGGAACGGGGCTTGAGCGTGAAACCTTATGTCAAGACGAGTCTTGCGCCCGGTTCACGGGTTGTAACCGAATATTTACAAAAGGGGGGATTGTTAGAACCCTTAAGAGCTTTGGGATTCGAGATCGTCGGTTATGGCTGTACAACCTGTATCGGCAACAGCGGACCGTTGTCGGATAATATCATCAAAGCGATCAACGAAACTGATCTCATCTCTACCGCGGTGCTCTCCGGTAATCGTAACTTCGAAGGCCGTATAAATCCTCATGTACGAGCGAGCTACCTCGCTTCACCGCCGCTCGTTGTGGCCTACGCATTGGCGGGTACTGTGGATATTGACTTGATGAATGACCCCCTTGGTTATGATCACACCGGAGAGCCGGTCTTCTTGCGGGACATCTGGCCGAGTCAGGAGCAGATTAGGGAAGCCGTAGAGCGATCGCTTACCTCAGAGATGTTCCATGAACGGTATGCAGAGGTCTTTACGGGGAATGAGACATGGAATCTGATCCCAATAACCGGGGGTGATTTGTATGCTTGGGATCCAGCGTCCACATATATCAAAGAGCCTCCATTTTTCATTGATATGACAACTGATCCTCCGCCGATTGAGGAGATCCAAGGTGCACGAGTTCTGGTGCTGCTGGGGGATTCGGTGACAACTGACCACATTTCACCCGCTGGTGCGATCCCCGTCGATAGCCCTGCTGGGCAGTACCTGATAGAGCATGGAGTGGAGCCTCTCGAATTTAACTCTTTTGGTTCCCGACGCGGGAATGATCGTGTGATGACCCGCGGTACATATGGAAATATCCGTCTCAAGAATCTCCTGGTGCCTGAGGTGGAGGGTGGGGTGACTATTCATCACCCTGGTAGTGAACGCATGAGCATCTACGATGCGGCAATGAAGTATAAAGATGAGGGGGTGCCGTTGGTTGTTTTAGCTGGCAGGGAGTATGGAGCTGGTTCATCACGGGATTGGGCCGCTAAAGGGACACTCACACTCGGTGTGAAAGCTGTGATTGCAAAATCCTTCGAGCGTATCCACCGCTCGAATTTAATCGGGATGGGTGTTTTACCGTTGGAATTCATGGATGGTGAAGGCGTAGAGGCGCTGGAGTTGAGCGGTCGTGAGGTCTACAGTGTGCATGGATTGGATGATGATCTCGAACCGGGGGATATTATAAGCGTGACGGCTGAGAGTGATGGAGGTTCGATCGTCGAGTTCAAGGTCAGGGTGCGTATCGAAACGCCGATCGAGATCGAGTATTACCGTAATGGTGGCATCCTGCATACCGTCCTACGGCAGATGCTTGAGGGTAGAGGTAACTGACCGATTTGGTGAGTGTTTGGACTAGCTGGATAAAGCTGTCGGAATCAGAAACAATAAGGCGCTTGGGCACTTAGGCACCTAGGCGCTCAGTTGTTCATAACCACTGTAGTCGCACCCTTTAGAGTGCGCAGCGTATGTCCTGAGGCTTGCAGCTTATGGCTTGCAGCTTGTAGCTTGTACTTCACGCGTTTCAAGATATAATCTCAGTACCAATACAAATAATCAGCAATGTGGGTGCCCGACCCCCGGATGGGAGGGCATAAAGGCGAAGCCGGTGAGAGTCCGGCGCTGTCCCGCAACTGTAATCCGCACTAGCGGAGAGCCAGGACGACCGCCCAAATTGCGACCACAACAGCCTTCGCGGAAAGGGGGTGGTCTGACGATCAAGAAAACCCCCTGTCAAGTTGGCAGGGGTCTTTGTTTGGCAGAAGCCTATATCGGGTAAGACCACTTGGCTTGAACTAAACCTACCTGAATGGAGTGCAAACGTGACTCACATAAAACGTCTCCCACATGCTTGGCGCACTTCTTTGCTTTTGTTCGCCTTGCTAGTTAGCGCTTGTTCGCAAGCCACAACCCCAGTGATCGAGCCTACCACACCACCACCTACGGAGGAAATCATCCCCACACAGGCCGTCGTGCCAACTATGACCCAAGAACCCACTCCCGAGCCGATCTTGCTTACAGATGGATATGGGCGTGAAGTGAGCATTCCAGAGCCTGCTAAGCGCGTTGTCTCGATCGCACCTTCGAGTACGGAGATCCTTTTCGCGGTTGGTGCAGCGGCTCAAGTCGTCGGTCGAGATGAGTTATCCGATTACCCGCCAGAAGCCATGGAAGTAACCAGCATCGGCACAACTTACGGTGAATTGAATGTCGAGGCGATCGTCGCCCTCGAGCCAGATCTCGTGCTCGCGGCAATTATCAATAGCCCCGAACACGTCCAAGCGCTTGAAGACCTCGGTTTGATCGTCTTTGTACTTCCCAACCCAATGGGTATGGATGAACTCTTCGAAGTGCTTGAGATGACTGGGAGGTTAACGGGTCATGAGACAGAAGCAGAGGACCTTGTTGATGAACTTGAAGTACGTGTTGAAACTGTTCTCGAGACTCTTGCTGGCGCTGAACCTGTTCCGGTTTTCTACGAGATCGATGGCACAGATCCAAACGCCCCTTGGACCACAGGTCCGGGCACCTTCCAGGATGTGTTGATCGGTCTAGCCGGAGGTGAGAACATCGCCAGTGATGTTGAGTTTTGGGGGCAATTAAGCCTGGAGGAGATTGTCGCACGGGATCCTCGGGTGATCGTCTTCAGTGAAGGTCCTTATGTCTCAACGACCCCCGAATCGTTTGTTGAGCGACCCGGTTGGGGAGAGATTACTGCCGTCATCAATGGTGACGTCTATGGGATCGATACCAATTGGATCGATCGCCCCGGACCACGATATGTGGACGCATTAGAAGCGTTGGCAAGGGTACTCCATCCGGAGTTATTTGAATAATGTCGGAATTTACGCATTCGCCCGAAGACGGTGTAATCGCTCTATCAAAGTCAATGAAGGGACGCAGAACTATTACTCCATGGATGTGGACAATTGGCGCGCTGCTGATCATGCTTGTATTGAGCGCTGCAATTGGGCCGGTTGCTATCCCTCCCTTTACCGTGATCAAAATCTTGATCAGTCGTCTACCACTCGTCACACTCCCTGTCGATTGGCCTACGACCTTTGATACGATTCTCTACCAAATACGCTTACCACAAACGGTGTTGATCGCAATGACCGGGATGGCATTGGCGGGAAGTGGTGCGGCATATCAAGGACTATTCCGTAACCCGCTTGCTGATCCGTATATCATCGGGGTGGCATCAGGAGCGGGATTAGGAGCGGTGTTGGCGATGGCTGCAGAATGGCCAACAACCTTCATGGGTATGACCGTGATCCCCATCGCGGCTTTCATCGGTGCACTGATAACAGTGGCGATCGTTTATTCGCTGGCTCGAGTAGGACGAACAACCCCAATAACAACATTGATACTGGCTGGTGTAGCAGTGAGCGCCTTCACCTCATCTCTGACGAGTTTGCTCATGCTTCTCAGCACAGAGCAACTACACCGGGCACTCTCTTGGCTATTAGGAGGTTTCGCCTTGGGTGGTTGGGATCCAGTCTTGGCCGCTTTGCCTTACTTGGTGATCGGCCTAGGTATATTGTTTGTCCTCGGCCGCCCTCTTAATGTCCTTCAGTTCGGTGATGAGCAGGCTCTGCAGTTAGGCTTACATACTGAGAGATACAAGATCGTTGTCGTCGCTGTCTCATCTTTGGTTGCAGCGACCGCGGTATCGTTCACCGGTATCATTGGATTTGTTGGCCTAATTGTGCCACATCTGGCCCGTCTTTTATGGGGACCCGATTACCGCCGTTTAATCCCCTTAGCGACATTAACGGGAGGCAGCG
The DNA here is from genome assembly GCA_020350285.1 of Anaerolineaceae bacterium. GTDB lineage: Bacteria > Chloroflexota > Anaerolineae > Anaerolineales > E44-bin32 > DUEZ01. The sequence goes on along the minus strand of CP070708.1, from coordinate 928,753 downwards.
TCCTCCTCGCATCAGATATCATCGCCAGGATCGTACTTGCACCTCGAGAATTGCCGGTAGGTATCGTAACGGCTGTGATCGGTGCTCCCTTTTTTCTCTGGTTGTTGCGTAGAGCCAAGCAGGAGAGATTCTGGTGAAGATCAGGTTACGTTTTGAACGAGCGACAATTGGTTACGGGGATACACCGGTCTTGAATGATATATCTCTCGAGGTCATCCCGGGGGAGGTGCTGGGCATCGTTGGCCCCAATGGAGTCGGCAAATCGACACTCGTCAAAGGAGCGAGTGGGATCCTCACCCCAATTTCAGGGAGGATCCGCGTCGATGGCAAGGAGATATCCGAGCTGTCGCCTCCAAATCGGGCTCGCTTGATCGCCGTTGTGCCTCAGGCGACGAAACTACCTGAAGCTTTCACCGCGCGCGATGTCGTCCTCATGGGACGCACACCCTATCTCGGCTGGCTTGATCGAGAGGGAGAGAGCGATTTTCGGATCGCCGTTCAAACCATGGCGCGTACAAATACAAATGGCTTTGCTGATCGAAAGATAGGCGAGTTATCTGGTGGGGATCAACAGCGGTTACTGATTGCACGCGCATTGACTCAGACACCTTCCGTACTGCTCCTGGATGAACCTACTGCACACCTAGACCTCAGACATCAAGATGAAATCCTCAACCTGATTACATCATTAGCCAAAGAGGAGGGGCTAACGGTTCTGATTACCTTACACGATCTCAACCTCGTGGCGAGGTTCGCAGATAGGGTAGCATTGTTGTCCAACGGAAGAGTGCAGAAACTAGGGAATCCAGAGCAAGTGCTGACCCCAGAAGAGTTGACTTCGGTGTATGGAATGGAAATTCATGTGACCTCTCATCCCATTCACGGAACACCATTGGTCCTTTCTTAGGACCATGTCTATCGTTACGAAGAGGATTGATCAATACCACAGGGTAAATAAATATTCTCAAGGAAGTAAGTCATCCTGAACCCTTCGACAAGCTCAGGACTAAGCTTGTCGAGGGATGACGAAGAAACGGTATTGCATACCCTGGGACAAGCCCCTCTCATCCTTTCCCTCTCTCCAAATCGATAATCTCATCACATCAAACACTTTAGTGTGGTTCAAGTAGGAAGAAAGGCTAATAAGGACCGTGACACCTGTACTATGTAATGGCTTACCTTAATTGATATTATAAGGATGACCTAATATAATAAATATACGTTTATACCATTTCACACCCTCATCTACACAGAATTATGAGTGAGGAGATATTCAGTGGTTCAAAAGAGATTTTTCGGCTCAAGCGCCGAGATGTATTTGAAGACTATCGCCGAGTTGGCACATGAAAGGGAGCCGGTCCCTGTTACAAGTGTGGCGGATCGGTTGGGAATCTCTACGGTTTCGGCCAGTGAGATGATCCATCGTCTTGAGGACAGAAAATTCGTTAAACATCGACCCTACAAGGGTGTCTATCTGACGGCAGAGGGGCGTAGGAAGGCCAATGGTGTCATCAGACGCCAACGACTATGGGAGTGCTTTCTTACCAATGGGTTGGGTATTCCATGGGAGCATGTTCATGATTTCGCATGTCAACTGGAACATGCCACGGATCCTGTTGTAACTGAAGCGCTGGCCGATTATCTAGAACACCCTGCCACATGTCCCCATGGGAATCCCATCCCAACAGCAGACGGGGAGATGCCTGCCCTTGAGGGTGTTCCCTTGGTGAACCTTATGCCTGGTGAAAAGGGAGTTATCCTCCGAATTCATCCTGTGAGCGAAGAGCTGGTCAAACATCTTGATGAACGCGGTATTTCACCTGGCCGGGAGATCGAGGTTACTGAGATCGCACCTTTCAATGGACCTCAATCGATAGAGGTCGGCGACGAAATTCATGTGCTTGGTCGTGAAGTTGCTGCTCATGTCATGGTTCAGCAAGCTGCTGACACGAGATAACACAATTCCTACGCATGATCAGGAGCTACCTGAATGAAGCCTACAGACACCCATCCATTAAGCAACATCCAAGCAGGCGAAACCGTGATCCTTGTTGAAATTGTGGTGAGGAATCGAGCGGCGCAAAGGCTTGCCGAACTTGGGCTGACACCAGAAACGCCAATCACCGTATTGCGGTCAATGCCAGGGCAACCTTTACTTATTCGTGTACGTGGAAGTCGTCTGGCAATCGATCGGTCGATAGCAGATCAATTGTGCGTGAGTAAGATGGATATGAGGATGAGGGGGATGATGGACTTACCATTTCCTCATCACAGGCATAAAAGACACAAACACCGTCGACGTGGCTTCCGTTTCATAGGTAAAAATACTCGAGAGCGTGTGAGACGACATTTAAGGAGACGTTTCCGCTTCAGGGATCGATCTTAAATCATTTTCTTTGCACCAATGCGTTTGGTCGGGATTATCGCTCGGAGTAAGTCTTAGGAAGAGATCCTGGATCTGTTACATCCGAAAGATTGAACCATGGATCTCAGGGAGTAGGACTAATGAGACTTATTAAAGTCGCATTAGCAGGCAATCCAAATTCAGGTAAGTCTACCGTGTTTAATGCACTTACTGGTTCACGACAACATGTCGGAAATTGGCCCGGGAAAACAGTAGAACATAAATTTGGGCATTTCTCACATAACGGGTACCGGATCGAGGTGACCGATCTGCCCGGGGCTTATAGCTTAACAGCTTTCTCAGAAGAAGAGAGCATCGCGCGTGACTTCATTCGCGAAGGGAGAGCTGATATTGTCGTCGCCGTGGTGGATGCCTCCAATCTTGAACGAAACCTTTATCTTGTGACACAGATACTTGAATTACAGGCTCGGTTGATCCTTGCGTTGAATATGTTTGATAAAGCTGAGAGACTTGGTTATGGAATCGATATCGATGAGCTGTCCGGTCTCCTCGCTGGAGCTCCAGTTATCAAGATGGTGGCGATCCGAGGTGAAGGAATCGAAGAGCTTCGTGATACCGTTGTGAATTTCGCAGAGCAGCTTAATGAAACAGAAACGGTATCTTCGTGAAAGTGGTAACCTCAAATCAGAGATACTTCGAAATAGATTACGGTGATCAGATCGAAACCGAGATCGATCACCTAAAAAGTCTGATCCGAAAACACCTGAAAATCGCTAACGAATATGATCCGCGGTGGCTGGCGATAAAACTCCTCGAAGGCGAGCAGGAAATCGTAGATCGAATAAAACCTCTTCAGGGTGGGGGGATAGTTCTAGAAGCAGCGTCTGCTAGTATCACTAAATTAAATGAACTACTACCTAAAGGCATTGAGATCGCAATCGTTGATCGTCGGTATGGTTTTATAAGTCAGCTTGTCGAGAAGGTATTACAAGCCCCGACTGAACCCTCTTCACCCTTTTCTGAACGCATTGATCAGGTCGTAACACACCCATTCCTGGGTGTTCTGATCTTCTTGGCGGTGATGTACCTGGTTTTCCAGCTTGTCGCAAATGTCTCTACCCCATATCTGGATTGGATCGATGGTGTGGTTAGAGGACCAGTCACAAGCTGGATCGCCCGTCTTCTCGATCTTCTTCGATCGCCTCCATGGCTCGAGAGCTTGATCCTAGATGGGATTATCGCTGGCGTTGGTGGTGTGTTGGTCTTCGTACCGGGATTAGTTGTTCTTTTTTTCTTTATCGGCTTGTTAGAAGACAGTGGTTATATGGCTCGTGCAGCGGTCGTCATGGATCGCCTCATGAAATTCATTGGTTTGCGAGGCAAGAGCTTCGTTTCATTGGTGCTTGGGTTTGGATGTGCAGTGCCCGCGATCTATGCAACACGCACATTACGAAATCGCCGTGACAGGATTCTAACTACGTTGTTGGTGCCTTTGATGTCCTGCTCTGGACGATTGCCCGTTTTCGTGATCTTCAGTCTAGCCTTTTTCGGCAGGCAAGCTAATTATGCTATCTGGGGTCTTTATGCTTTAGGCGTGATTGTGGCTGCCATCGCAGGACTTGTTTTCTCTCGTACGATCCTCAAAACGGATGAAGAATCTACCTTCGTTATCGAACTCCCAGCTTATAGTATGCCGAGGTTAAAGAATCTTTGGCTTCACATTTACCTGCGCATTGGTCAATTTATCCGGCACGCAGGAACAGTTATTTTGGCCGCCTCGGTTGTTATATGGATCTTTTTGAATCTACCGATTGGAGCATCATCATTACAAGGTAGTTGGTTTGGGCGGATAAGTAATGTCATTGCACCCGTTTTTCAACCCGCAGGTTTCGACTCTTGGGAATCTTCGGGAGCGCTTGTAACAGGTTTTGTCGCGAAAGAGGTCGTCGTATCGACGATGTCCCAAATCTATGTCGGGGAAGAGAGGGGGGAAGAAATTCAAGAAGGATATTCTTTCACTGAAGACCTTTGGGATATTGCTGTTGGTTTCTATAACGCGACAATCGATTCGGGCAAGGAATTAATTGAAGTGCTGACGCCAGGATTGACGGTCTTTGAAACGGAAGAAGAGACAGAAGACACTGCCTTAAGTGAAGCGTTACAGGATGTGTTCTCACCGCTCTCGGCGGTAGCATTTTTAGTTTTCGTTTTACTTTATGTACCGTGTGTAGCAACCCTTGCGACGATTAGGGGTGAGTTTGGCTGGAAATGGGCAGCCTTCGCTGCTGTGTACCAAACAGGTGCAGCATGGATCATCGCGGTCATTGTTTATCAAATTGGACGACTCTTTGGATATGCGTAAATGACCGCTCAAGACTCGTTGGATGTGGAAGTAAACGTAGGTTTCATCCGATCTCAAAATCCGCATCATCACTCAATAGTTGATAGGGAATCCGAATGTTGAATCAGATCCTTACGGAGATTGAGAATTCTCCAAGAGGTTTGTGTTTGGAGGAGATCGCTCAGCGACTTGACAAGGATCCTGGCGTGGTTGCCGGCGGTTTGGATCTGCTGGTCCACATGGGCAAACTGGATCAGATTGAAAACAGTATGTGTGATGTTTGCCCAGTGCGCGGCATGTGTAATGTGATCTCTGATACGGCAAAGATATTTTTCCTCGCTGAGACTAAAAATGTCCTGAATCCTTCGAAAGAATGATCAACTTCTTAAGGAGAGAAAGAATGTGAGGGGGTGTATTCAGAGTGTACTCTTTAATCAAGGCAGAGGTAAAATTGATTGAGAAGGAGGGATACCGACCATGACGAAAAGTGATTTAGTAAAAACCGCATTGGATCTCG
>CP070708.1:906173-923430 GCA_020350285.1 Anaerolineaceae bacterium | reverse complement strand
GAGGGCATCGTTTTCGCCCGCTACGATCCCGCACATCGACCTGAGGTCGATTTCTCTGGGGAGCAAGGTCCAATCCACGTGCAAACTATGGATAATGCACTTGGCACGAAGCTTTCCCTACACCCCGACCTGCTCGTCTTGTCGATGCCCATGATCCCGGCTAAAGGGAGCCGTGAATTAGGCACAACCCTAAAAGTTCCTGTTGATCTGGATGGTTGGTTCCTGGAGGCACATGTCAAACTCAGACCGGTCGATTTCACCAGCGACGGGGTTTTCTTAGCCGGGACCGCACATTATCCCAAGCTCCTCGACGAGACGATCGTACAGGCACAAGCAGCCGCATCTCGTGCCGCCACCATCCTTTCTCGTGAAACACTATCGGCTGGCGGAGCGATCGCGTACGTTGATCCGGCTGCCTGCGTTGGCTGTCTCACCTGTGTACGGATTTGCCCTTATGGTGTTCCAAAGATCGATCCTGAGACGATCGGTGTAGGAGGTGTCGTCGGTACGGCATACATCGAACCTGCGATCTGTCAAGGATGCGGCTGTTGCATTGGTGAATGCCCTGCTCATGCCATCGAATTGCTTCATTACCGACACCATCAAGTCGAGAGCGAGGTCCTATCGATACTTGATGGGACAACGGCAGGTGACCAAAAGCGAGGCGGCAAATGAGCGAGACAGACTTTAAGATTGTCGCTTACTGCTGCCGCTATTGTTCTTACGCTGCCGCAGACCTTGCAGGCGTGCTCAGGCTAAACTACCCGGCCGAAACCCGAATTGTGCAGATCCCATGCACCGGTCGACTGGACATGCTTGAGGTCTTGCATACATTTGAACACGGTGCCGATGGAGTCATGGTTGCGGGTTGCCTGGAAGGAGATTGTCACTTCCAGGAAGGCAACTTGAACGCTCGCCGCCGAGTAGAACATATCAAGCAAATCATGCTTCAGATCGGTCTTGAACCTGAACGGATCGAGATGTTTAACCTTTCATCGGCTATGGCACGGCAATTCGCAGATGCTGCGACGTCAATGACTCAACAGGTCATCGACCTGGGCCCTAATCCTCTGCGAGTTGCAGATCGTGATCACGTGGATCAACAGACAGATAAAACCGTTGGTTAAGAACTAGGGATGCTAGCGTCGGTAAGACCGCCCTTCAGGCGAACGCAGCGCTCCAGGAGAGAATAAGATGATCGTTGCCGAACAGAAACCCTTAGATGAGATCAAAGGCCTGATCGATGAGGCCAATAACGTCCTCGTCGTCGGTTGCGGTACCTGCGTAACGGTCTGCTTCGCAGGTGGCGAGAAAGAGGCCGGCATCTTGGCCACCAGCCTGCGCATGAAGACGAAACTCGACGGTGAACAGAAAGATGTGACGCATGTAACTGTTCAACGTCAATGTGAGTGGGAGTATATTGACCCCCTTCATGATCAGATTGGTGAAGTGGATGCGGTCATCTCACTTGGTTGCGGTATCGGAGTACAAGCCTTGGCAGAACGATATCCTGATGCCTACATCGTTCCAGGATTGAACACGACCTTTTTAGGCCTCCCGACCGAGCAAGGTGTTTGGGAAGAGCGTTGTGCAGCGTGTGGGGAGTGTATCCTCGGTTTGACCGGAGGCATCTGTCCAATCGCACGCTGCGCAAAGCAGCTCCTTAACGGACCTTGCGGTGGTTCTCAAGAAGGCGTGTGCGAATTGAACCCTGAAACGCCTTGCGCTTGGCAACTCATCTACGAGAAATTAGCTGCGCAAGAACGTTTGCACCTCTTAATGGAAATTCAACCGCCTAAAGACTGGTCTACCAGCCGTGATGGAGGTCCACGAAAGATCACACGTGAAGACTTGCGCTTAGCAGCGGAAGAAGCTGAGTAGCTGGAGAGGAGCGAAGCCATGACCGAGAATATGACCAATGGATACAAATCTGGCTCAAGGTTAGAGCGAATTCTCCGCGCCGGCCACTTCGCTGTGACCGGTGAACTCGGGCCACCTCAAGGCGCCGATGGCAATGTGATCCGCGAGAAAGCGCGTCTCCTGAAGGGTAACGTCGACGCCGCCAATATCACCGATAATCAGACCGCCATCGTTCGCATGTCGAGCATTGGGGCTGGCACGATCGTGGTTCAAGAAGGTTTGGAACCGATCATCCAGATGACCTGCCGCGATCGAAATCGCCTCGCGATTCAATCCGATCTCATGGGTGCCTATGCCTGTGGCATGCGCAATGTGCTCTGCCTTACAGGCGATCACCAATCTTTTGGAAATCATCCCACCGCCAAGAATGTCCATGATCTGGACTCCCTACAATTGACCCAAATGGTGGTCAAGATGCGTGATGAAAAACAATTCCAGTGTGGTGATGAGATGGAAGGCGTAGAGCCGCGCTTTTTTGTCGGCGCAGCCGCAAATCCGTTCGGTGATCCCTTTGAATGGCGCCCCTACCGGCTGGAGAAAAAAGTTAAAGCAGGCGCGGATTTCATACAGACGCAACTGATTTACAACACCGAGCGTTTCGCAGAGTTTATGGAAAAGGTCCGCGAGCTTGGTTTGCATGAACAGACGTACATCCTGGCTGGTATTGGACCCTTCAAATCTCCCGGTTCGGCAAGATACATGCGAGATCAGGTTCCCGGCTTGGATGTTCCCAATATCTGGGTTGATCGTATGACGGAAGCCGCAAAGGGTATCGACAAAGAAGACAAAAAAGCTCGCCGAGATGCCTGGCGCCGGGAGGGGATTCAGATCGCCATTGATCTGATTAATGAGTTGAAGCAGATCGAAGGAGTGGCCGGTGTACATGTTATGGCCATCGAGTGGGAAGAAGCGGTGAAGCCGATTGTTGAGGGCGCAGGGCTGCTCCCTCGACCAGAACCTGCTCCCCTTCCGGAATCCGATGCGGTATAGCGAGGTCCCTATGGAAACCAAGATCAGCACCGATTTGGCCGACCGCATCCGTAAGGAGACAGGGGAAAACGTTTACCTCTGCTACCAATGCGTCAAGTGCACCTCAGGCTGTCCTCTGACGGAGCATTTCGACCTCGGTCCAAACCAAGTGATGCGAGCCGCCCAACTGGGCATGGAGGAGCTCATTTTCCAGAGCCGTACACCGTGGCTCTGCGCCTCCTGCCAGACCTGCACCACACGCTGTCCCCAAGGGATCGATATCGCTCGGGTGATGGATTTCATCGTCAGTGAAGCCATGGCCGAAGGGATCGAACCCAAGGTGCCTGAAATCGCCCTCTTCAACAAGGTTTTTCTTCGTGATGTCGATATCTTAGGTCGGATCTACGAACTCGGCTTGTTCGTCGAAATGAACCTGCGCACCCGGCAACCTTTGAAGGACGTCAACTACGGTTTGGATATGTTGAAGCACAACAAGGTCAGTCTTCTGCCGGAAATCGTACGCCGACGGAAACACAAGGTACCGCTTGCACCGAGTTCTCGCCCCGCCAACGAGATCGGGTACTACCCAGGCTGCTCACAACACTCGACCACCAAGGAATTCGATTATTCTGCTCGAGCCGTTCTCGAAACGCTTGGATTTCAACCCGTTACCCCCAAGGGTTGGATTTGTTGTGGTTCCTCCCCCGCCCACCGAGTGGACCACCGCCAATCGATCCAAATGCCCCTTGAAAGCCTGGTTCTTTACGAGCAGGAGGGGGTAAGCGAGGTGACCCTGCCGTGTGCGATGTGCTTCAACCGTTTCCGAGCTGCAGCTCGCGAACTTCGTCTCGATCCTGAACTGAAGCAGGATCTCGATCGAGAGCTCGGTTTCGAATATCAGGACAGCCTAGCCATCTCCTCCCTGCTCGACTTTGTTGTTGATCGTGTGGGACTGGAGACGGTCGCGGAAAAAGTGAGCCGACCGCTTGAAGGTTTATCAGTCGCATGCTACTACGGTTGTCTACTCACACGCCCTCCCGAGGTCACGGGTTCGGTGGAACCCGAGTATCCGATGACCATGGATCGCTTGATGAAGTCCTTGGGTGCGACCGTTGTCGACTGGGATCGAAAGGTTGCTTGCTGTGGAGCTGCCCTCGTGCTCACCAGAACGGATCTTGTGTATGAGATGAGCGGTGACATCCTCCAAAACGCACACGCCCGAGGAGCGGACGCGGTCATTGTTGCTTGCCCTATGTGTCATACCAACATGGACGGTCGCCAGACACAGATGCCTGAAGGTCCACGCATTCCCGTGCTGTATTTCACCCAACTCATGGCCCTAGCATTTGGTAAACCGGACGATGCCGCTCTCAAATACAACATGATCGACCCTCGCCCACTCTTAAAGGAACGTGGGTTGTTGTAACAACGAAAGAGTGAGGAACCTGCCCTCTCCCCAAAAGGGAGAGGGTGAAACGCAAATCTCAATGGGGTGTCATCTCGTCCCCCATGATCTAAGAGTTATGAGATAAGGAATGAGCATGAAAATAGCGATCACGGGAAAGGGTGGGGTCGGCAAGACAACACTTACCAGCTTACTCGCCTATACCTATGTCGACCAAGACTATGGCGTGTTAGCGATCGATGCTGATCCATCACCATGCTTGGGCGCTGCGCTTGGTTTTCCTGAGGTACTGCTTCAAGAGTTAATACCGATCTCACGGATGGATGAATTGATCTACGAGCGGACAGGTGCTCAACCTGGCACGGTGGGAGGCTTCTTCAAGCTCAACCCTAGAGTTGATGACCTTCCAGATCGATTTTCGGTCCTACACAACGGCATTCGATTACTAGAACTCGGTGCCGTCGAACTGGGCGGTGCGGGATGCATCTGCCCAGAAAGCGCGATTCTACGGGCTCTTACGACCCACATCCTGCTACGCAGGGATGAGGTGGTGCTGATGGATATGTACGCTGGTGTCGAGCATCTGGGTCGGGCCACAGCCGATGCGGTCGACGCGATGTTGATTGTGGTCGAACCAACAGCTCGCAGCATCGCTACCGCGGATCAGATCAAGGCCTTGGCCAAAGATCTCAAACTTGCTCATTTGTACATCGTCGGGAGCAAGGTGAGGGACGAGGAAGATGCGAAATTCATCGAGGCCAATTCACCCGATCTACCCGTCATTGGTCATCTGGATGATGATCCACGCGTACGCCAAGCCGATAGAGAGGGGGTAGCGGTCTATCATTTGTCTCCAGAGTTAGCAGGATCCGCTCGATCGATCGTTGATGCTCTCGGTTGAGGCGATTGGTTCGCTTCAGATGTGTCCTCATACGCTGTAGGGGCGCAATGAATTGCGCCCCTACCCTTTTGTAACGATCAACCTAGATCATGTAGGGGCGACTGGCCAGTCGCCCCTACAGCCTTGATAATGATCGATGTTTATCTTGTTGGGGCGTACGGTCGCACGCCCCCTACTATGATGGCATGGTTCAAACACCATATCTTAAGGATTATCACGAAGGAAAATTACAGATTCCAATCGAAACTGAGATAAGATGAAAGGTAGTCGAACGCCAGGGCTCATCAGAACGCTTTTCCATATAATAAAAATATGCTTACGGATTTATGAAAAGTAATACTGTAAGTTATACAAATAGAGATTTGCGAAAGGAATGGTTGCGCAGATGAATAACAAACCCTTTCGAATGGAATACAGAGGGGCTGACGATCAGAGTCATGAGTCCCTGCGTCGCGTCATTTTTACATTGCCTGGCACGATGGAGTTGCTTACAGATGCCCTCAACGGTTCAATCGAACTGATCTTTAACCTCATCGATCACGACATACCACTTACAACACTCTTTAATCCTGAATTGGCAGGGCTGTTAGCGGACGCTGATCAGGTTAAGACCTTGGATGATATCGAGTTACTGCAGCACACCATCGCCTTCTACCAATCCATCTATTACACTCTCATAAGGAGGAAAACAATAGAAGACCGCCAGGTAAACCCATGACGTTGTGGTTATAGCCGTACGACGTGCTGAGCGCTCTCGGTTGAGCCTCTGCTTCATTCCGGAATATATTCTGATGACATAGGGGCGCAATGAATTGCGCCCCTACCCTTTTATAACCATCAACCCAGATCATATAGGGGCGACTGGCCAGTCGCCCCTACAGCCTTGATAATGATCGATGTTTATCTTGTTGGGGCGTACGGTCGAGCGCCCCTACGAGATCATCCTGTTCTCACCTTTCAATTAATTCCACGACATCCGGAAAATCGATCCCCAACTTTTTCACCATCTCCATCGTAGGGATACCATTCTCATCCCAACCGCGGCGAGCATAGACTGCGTCGACTAACTGCTCATATCGCGCCTCACGATGTTTACGAAGATGAGCCATCTTCTCCTGTGTCGACAAATTCTCCAAATCGATCCCCAACTCCCTCAATTGATCATCATATCGCTCAGCACGCGACTCGTACTCCTCGTCAGTGACCGGTCCTACGGCGCGATACGGCGGATAGTCATGATCTCGAGTGCCGAAACCCATCTTCAGATTGAAAATCCGTTGAAAGTTATAGACCCGCTCGGATTGCAGAATAAGGTCGTCCGCCGTTACAGGCTGACCGGTGAGCCCTTCATACAACCAGGTGTAATTCTCTACGTGCTCGGGGACTTTTGCCGGTTCATCCGTCTGGTCATTACCCTCAGGGATGATGTCGTTCCAAGGCAGTTTACACAAACCATGCAGACTGAACCAGGTACGCCACATGGGGAAGTAATGCAACGCTTCTGCTTTGTCCTCAAAGGTGGGAAGCTGGTTGTTCACTTGATCCATGAAGATCAACCATGCCTCGTCATGCTGCGCACCTTTGAGAGTCATCGCATACCCGCCCTGCTGAGCCAATGACTCCTTGGTGACGTATTCAGAGAATTCCAACCCCTTGCTCTCCATGCCAATATCGTGGAGAAAGTCAGGATCTGCCCCAAACTCCTCAGCGAAATGTTCCTTCATGCGGCGAACACCTTGGCCGACGATCGCTCCAAATCCCTCACCACGGCCCATTTGGTGAAGTAATTCCAACGCTGCATCGGCGTTGCCCCAGGTTAAGTCCAAACCACCTGTATGCTCTTGAGTCAAAATCCCCTCTTGGTAACACTCCATCGTGAAAGCGATCGAGTTGGCAAGGCTGATCGTATCGATCCCATAGGTATCACAATAAAAATTCAACTCGATGATCGCCAAAGGATCGAAAATCCCTATGTTGGATCCCAAACCAGCAACGGTCTCATATTCAGGACCATCGACCATCACGGTTTGACCTGCATACGGTCCTGTTCGCAGATGAAAATGGTCCACCGCGTGCGAACAGGACATCGTGCAACCTGCCCAACAACCATCAACCATCCCTTGGGTAAATTTGTTTTTCCAAACGCTCGAATCGATCTTCGCGGATTCTGGATGCGAACCATAGCGAAAGTTATGCACCGGTAAAAGGTCGAAGTGGTCCATGATCTCAACCAAATATGGCGTGCCGATCTTGCGCATTTGGTTCTGGGAATCGTCAAGTGTCGTAATCTCCTCGTTGATGCGCTTCCCCGCTTTACGTATCAGAGCCATATCCACCGGGTTATTGATGTCTCCTTTAAGATCGCTGTAGCGGACCACGATCGCCTTGAGGCGTTTCTCCCGGAAGACACGCCCCGTGCCCCCACGACCTGCTTGTTTGACCCGTACTGCTTCACGGCGGGTATCGTACCAACTGAAATTTAGACACGAGAACAACACATGGTCAGCCCCCTGCCCAGCAGAGACCACAGAGATCCCTTTCTTGTTGCGGCCATCTGAGGTGTACATCTCTGTCAACTGCTCACCCAACAGATGTGTATTTAGTTCTTCCAAGGGCGCCTCTTCGATCGTCACACTACCCCGGTCACCATCGACCACCACGATCACATCTCTCTCCGCTTTCCCTTGGATCTCGATCGCGTCCCAGCCGGCGAATTTGAGGTAGGGTCCAAAGTAGCCTCCGGCGTTGCTGTCGAACACCGAGTGCGTAAGTGGTGAAATCGTGACCACTGTTGATTTACCGGAACCAGGGTACGCGGTGATGCCACCAATGGGGCCGCCTGCGATGACAAGTTCGTTTTGAGGATCGTCCCAGCGTGTGTCACCATCGACTGCATTCCAGAGCAGCCACAGTGCAAATCCCCGACCACCGGTGAAGATTTCCTTCATCTGAGAAGTGACCGCTTTCTCTCGAATCTCATTATCCGAGAGATTGACGTAGAGCGTGCGATTCGCATAGCCGCGCTCAACCGGGCGAAGATCGTACTTATACTCCGCCAACAAACGGTGAGCTGCCTTCACTTCTTCCAAAGGGGGTAACGTCATATCGGCCTCCATACAAAAGACACACGGATATCATCTCGACGTTCTAATTTTACATTGCGTTTCATGATGAGAACGTCACGATTGGATGTGATCTTAATCCAGATCTATGGTTGTGAGTGTGGTAACAGCCTCGAAGAATGCACGCTAGATTTCAAGCTAACATCCATCAACCACTGCGGACTGTAATCCTTTCGGATCAAGCCTCTCCTTCTCTAGGGCCAAAAATCCCGCTACCGATACGCACGAGGTTTGCGCCCTCCTCGATGGCCACCTGATAGCTATTGGTCATCCCCATGGAGAGGTACTGCAGAGAGATATTTGGCAGTCGCTGTGCGGAGAGTCGATCGAACGCCTCCCGCGTCGCCTTGAAGAATGGCCTTGCATCCTCAGGATCGCCAAAGCGTGGCCCCATGGTCATCAAGCCTATCAGATGGACATGTTTCAATTTTGTTATACTGGCTACCAAGTCATCGAGCTCTTCTGGCAGCACCCCGGTCTTGGTCCGTTCCCGGCCACTATTGATCTCAACCAAAACCGGCATCGTTCTTCCCAAACGGGCACAACGAAGATCGATCGCTTCCGCCAACCTCATCGAATCTACCGTCTCAATCATGTCAAATATACGCACGGCCGCTGCGGCTTTGTTTCGCTGAAGATGACCTATCATGTGCCAGTTCGCTCGATCACCTAAAGCCTCGATGATCGGTTTGGCTTCTTGAACATAGTTATGACCGACGTGGCTTACTCCTGCTTGGATGGCCGCTTCCACCTCCTCGATGCTTCGCCCTTTAGCAGCGGCGACCAGGGTCACATCTGGTGGGATGGTCTTCAGTAGACGCTCGACCGCTTCTGCGATGTGAATACTCCTCAAATCCATTCGCTTAACCCCTCATGGTTAAGAATCCCGCTCACCAAACCCCCGCGATTGAAGTTCCACAATTCTCACAGCGACCCTGGCTGAAATCCTCGATCCTCACAGCGTACCCATAACGGCGGATCAGAACCTGGCCACAATCAGGACAGATGGTCTCGTTGCCACCCGACACATTCCCAACATAAACATATTGCAGCCCCGCTTCTAATCCAATTTCCTGCGCCCTCTGTAGCGTCTCCATAGGTGTTGGCGGTCGGTCGGTCATACGATAATACGGGAAGAAACGACTTATATGCCAGGGCGTATCTACACCCAGTTCCAATGAGATAAAACTCGCGATGTCCTGGAGTTCGTCAGGGTCGTCGTTCACACCAGGGACAACAAGTGTGGTCACCTCCAGCCAGATTCCCAGCTCTTTCATCTTCACCAAGCTTTCCAGCACGGTTTGTAAACGAGCGCCAATGAGCCGTTGATAGGTCGTCTTGCGAAAAGCCTTCAAATCAACATTGGCCCCGTCTAAAGTCTTATGAAAAACATCTAGCATGTCTCCGCTCATATACCCGTTGGTGACATAGATGTTCGCCAAACCTACGGCATGGGCTAATTGGGCAGTGTCGTATGCGAATTCGAAGAAAACCGTGGGCTCTGTGTAGGTGTAGGCGATGCTGCGACTACCTGTATATTGAGCATCTGCCACAATTTCCTTCGGTGTAACGTCCCGATCGATCGCAACGCGCTGACCTTTCTGAATCTGGGAGATGTGCCAGTTCTGACACCATTTGCAGTGGAAGTTACATCCCAATGTAGCAATGGAGTAGGATTTTGAACCTGGATAAAAATGATAGAGAGGTTTTTTCTCGATCGGGTCTACACATTGGCTGATGATTTGACCATAGGAGAGCGTGTAGAGTGTGCCGCCGACATTCCTTCTCACCTGGCAGACACCCAACTTCCCATCCGAGATTACGCAATGATGACCACAGAGGTAACAGCGTACACTGCCATCAGCGTTAGCCTCGTAGAATCTGGCTTCATGCTCCATGTTTCTCCAACCTCCAAAGATGATCCATAGAGCAGTTCATATGGCGTGCAACGCTCAACAGATACGTGGCAGCATCTCACCAGACAGCATATCGACCACCCGCGTACCGCCAATTGCTGTCCGCATCAAGACCTTCCCCGAAGGTTCAGCTTCCACCTCACCAATTCTGCAGGCTTCTTCCCCATACGGTGCTGAACGCATCGCTTGCAATATGGTCTCGGCATCCTCTGCGGGAACCATCGCCACCAACTTCCCTTCATTGGCAACGTAAAGCGGATCGAATCCCAACAACTCACAAGCGGCTGCCACAGATGGTCGGACGGGTATCTTCTCCTCGTCTAGTTGGATGGCCACGCCACTTTGACAAGCGATCTCGTTGAGCGCTGTTGCCAAACCGCCGCGTGTCGGATCTCGTAGGACATGGATCGATGAGCATGAATCAAACATCTTCTCCACTAAGTCATTAAGTGGTGCGATATCCGATTCGAGGGCCGTCTCGAAAGCTAATTCGCCGCGCGCAGCCAGAACTGCGATTCCATGGTCGCCTATCGGACCTGACAAGAGCACAACATCTCCGGGTTGAGCGTTGGCTCCACTGACCGCCCGATCAGAGGGGACCCAACCGACTCCGGTCGTGCTGATGAACATACCATCGGCTTTACCCCGTTCAGCGACCTTCGTATCCCCTGCGATGATATCTACCCCTGCTTCCCCCGCTGCCTCCTTCATGGATGCAGTCACATGCTCTAGAATCACCAGGGGTAAACCCTCCTCCAAGATAAAACTCGCCGTTATCCACAATGGACGAGCGCCGACCATCGCTAAGTCATTGACCGTACCACAAACCGCGAGGTGCCCGATGTCCCCACCAGGGAAGAATAGCGGCGAGACGATATGTGAATCGGTACTGATGGCCAACCTGCCCGGTTCTGGCTGTGCCACCACTGCGGCATCATCTCCCCTCATGAGGGCGGGGTTTTCAAAAGGTGGATAGAAGGTCCCTTCGATCAGATCGCGGGTCATCTTGCCACCACTACCATGGCCTAGAAGAACGGTCTCGTAATGTGTTAACGGCCGCGGGCAAACCAATCCATGAATGACGACTTTCTCCTGCTCATCTTCCATCGTGAATCTCATTCCTTGTGGATAAATTCAGCGATACAACACCTAGCATCAGGGATCAATTCCAAAGGAATTGTTCCCAACACTCTTCCTTAGACTCATATTGCATGTAGCCGCAGGCTTTAGCCTGCGCATCTATCCGCACCCTAAAGGGTACGGCTACATTTGGCTTTATAGTCATCCCAAATAGCTTCTGAATTACATGAAACCGTCTAGAGTTTCTAATTATCCAACCCACCCAAAACTACCGCAGCTTACCCCTCGGAGACGCGGTGGCCATAACGATAATACGCCGCACAAGCCCCCTCCGCGGAGACCATCGTCGCGCCTAGCGGATTCTCAGGCGTACACTGAACTTGAAAAGCTGAGCAATCATAGGGTTTCTTCAATCCCTGTAATATCTGCCCAGCAATGCAAAGTGGTGATTCTTGCGGTCGGATCTCCTCAACACCAAAACGCGTCTCCGCGTCGAAATCGGCGTATTCACGGCGTAGACGCCACCCACTTTCTGGGATCACCCCGATTCCTCGCCATTTTCGGTCACAAGGTTCGAGGACTCGATCGATCAATTGCTGTGCCGGTTGATTACCTTCAAATGTCACCGCTCTCGAGTAAGCGTTTTCAGCTACGGCGCGACCCCCCTCCAACAGTTTAAGCACATGCAGGATCCCCCGCACGATATCCAACGGTTCAAAACCGGTGACCACGATCGGAACACCATATTGCTCCGCGATCGGCTTATATTCCCAATACCCCATTACAGCGCACACATGACCGGCGGCCAAGAAACCTTGCACGCGATTGTGAGGAGCCCCGAGGATCGCATGAATAGCAGGAGGAACACGCACGTGAGAGACCAGGATAGTGTAATTCTGCAAACCCATTGCCTGTGCTTGAACAACGCTCATAGCGTTCGGTGGAGCAGTGGTCTCAAAGCCGATCGCAAAAAATACCACCTCTCGATCGGGATTATCCCGCGCGATCTTGACCGCATCGAGTGGAGAGTACACCACACGTACATCACCTCCAGCGGCGCGCACGGAAAACAAATCAGTGCCAGAACCCGGAACCCGGAGCATGTCTCCATAGGAAGTAAAGATCACCTCCGGCTGGGAGGCGATCGCGATCGCCTTATCGATCAACTCCAATGGTGTGACACACACCGGACATCCTGGTCCATGTACCAACTCAATCTGTGAAGGCAGTAGCTGGTCAATTCCATGGCGCATGATGGCGTGTGTTTGACCACCACAGATCTCCATCATGACCCACGGCTTGGTTACCGTGGAATGGATCTCATCCAGCACACCCCGCACCAGCCCTGCGTCGCGGTATTCCGTGACGTACCTCATGACGATCCTTGCTCAGGACCAAGCTCGTCTTCAAGATCGATGATCTCGCGTAACATATCGAGCGTAGCCTGAGCCTCCTCCTCACTTACAAGACTGATGGCGAATCCCACGTGTACAACAGCGTAGTCGCCAATCTCGGCCTCCGGCACGTACTCCAGACATACTTCCCTCACCACGCCACCAAAGTCCACCTTACCCATCTTCAGGGATTCAACTTCGTAGATTTCAAGGATTTTCCCAGGTACACCAAGGCACATCTCAATACCTCCAAATAGCCGTCAGCTAACAGCTATCAGCGGTCAGCTAATCTAGAGCCACGGCTGAAAGCTGATGGCTGATGGCTGAGAGCTAACCTGTGCGCTGCGACCACGGCTTGACCCAAGGATAACCCACCATCGTTTGCCGGGACCTGTCGATGCAAGTAAACCTCAAACCCAGATTGACGTAACAACCGCACTGTCCGGGATAATAAGACCATATTCTGCCAAACACCCCCACTCAGCGCGACTTCCTCAATCCCGCTCTGATCTCGTATCGCACGACATACTTGATCAACCATATGTGCCACGCCATTATGGAATCGAGCTGCAATCTTGGGAACAGATACACCAGCACGGAGATCACCGACAATCTCTCGAAACATAGGAACCGGATCAATATTCTCATCGGCGAACATAAAGCGATACACTCCGTTTTCATCCGGGTCTACCAGCGCCTCAAGCTCAATAGCTGCTTGGGCTTCATAGTTGACCTCATGACGCACATTGGCCAAAGACGAGACAGCGTCGAAAAGGCGACCCATGCTCGAAGTCAGTGGCGCATTGATACGCCCATCATACATACGCTTGAGCAGTTCCCGAGCCTCAGGTCCCGCCGTTTCGATCACTGCTAGATCCTCATCAGCTTCTAGATCAGCTTGGAATAACCAGGCCAGCGCCAAGCGCCAGGGTTGCCGCACGGCTGCCTCCCCTCCTAAGAGAGGGACATAGGCCAGGTGGTAGGGTCTTTCAAAACGACGATAATCTGTAAGAAGGAACTCTCCCCCCCAGATTGCTCCATCCTCCCCATATCCAGTGCCATCAAATGAGACCCCGATCACAGACTCTCCATCGGGTATACCATGCTCGGCCATGCAGGCAGCGATGTGTGCGTGGTGATGCTGAACACCTTCCGCGGATAAACCCTCCTGCTCGGCACGTGCAAGCGCGTAACGAGTGGCCATGTAATCGGGGTGGAGGTCATATGCCATGATCTCAGGCTGTACACGGAAAAGTCGCTCATAGTGATCCACGCCATCTTCGAAGGCACATAGTGTCTCATAATTCTCCATGTCACCGATGTGATGACTGAGAAAGGCATAGCTGCCACGGGTCAAGCAGTATGTGTTCTTTAACTCCCCTCCCACTGCCAGGATCGGTGGCAGCTTCCAGGGTAAATGGACCGGGAAAGGTGCGTATCCACGAGAGCGTCGTAGTGGATACACGGCCCCATCAAAGGTCCGCACCACCGCGTCATCGCAACGGGTTTGAATGCGGCGGTCATGAAGTAGAAACGCGTCCGCCAGGTCGTCTAAGCGCTCCCGTGCTTCCTCATTTTCAGTTGCAATAGGTTCTTCACTCAGGTTACCGCTGGTCATCACCAACGCCGGGGGGAAATCCTCTTCCGGTTCAATCAACAGAATATGCAGGGGCGTATAAGGCAGCATAACACCCAAGGTGTCCTGGCCCGGTGCAACCTCATGGGTCACATCAGATTCTTCTCGCCGCATGAGGATCACAATGGGTCGTTGATGAGATTGAAGCAATTCGCGCTCTACGTCATCGAGCAGGCAATGAGCTTCCACTGTCTCGAGATCTGGCATCATCAGGGCGAAAGGTTTGTCTACCCGCAATTTGCGTCGTCGCAGCGTAGCTACCGCATCCGGGTTGGTAGCATCGCATGCCAGGTGAAATCCACCCAAGCCCCTGACAGCCAAGACTCTGCCCTCTTTCAAAACTCTCCGTGCAGCCTGTAAGGCTTCCTCCCGCTCCGCCACGGTCTTGCCATCCACTTCAAGGGAGATATGCGGCCCACATTCAGGACATGCGACAGGTTGAGCATGGAAGCGTCTATCTAGAGGATTCTCATACTCGGAAGCGCAATCCGCGCACATCTCGAAAGGAGCCATGGTTGTCTGAGGGCGATCATAGGGAATATCCTTGATTATCGTGAACCGCGGCCCGCAATTCGTACAATTGAGAAAGGGATATCGATAACGTCGATCATTAGGGTCCAACAATTCACGTAAACAATCAGCGCAGAGGCTGACGTCGGGCGATATCGGTTGGAAGGCGTCGGGGATGGCCTCCGAATGGATAATTTCGAAATCAGAGAAACCATTCGCTGGTTGATCCTGAACATGGAACTCGTCAATGCGCGCCAACGGGGGGGCTTCCTCACGTAATGCATGGACAAATGCATCAAGCGCTTCCGGCGTTCCATCGACCTCGATTTCTACGCCAGCCGAGGTATTACGAACCCAGCCTGTGATCGACAAGCGAGTCGCCAGGCTATATACAAAGGGCCGGAAGCCAACCCCCTGAACGATGCCTGTGATGTGGATCCGTGCACCTCGTGGTTCGTTCACCCGCACCTCATCATTTTCACCCAACGCAGTTCGTAACGATCTCACGATTGATTCTAGGGAATGGCAACAACCTTAACCTTCACCACAACGAGGATAATTGGAACGATCGCGAGATCAACAGTGGTTTAAGTAACCCTAAGATTATGAAATCAGTCTGATTTGTATTGTAGCGTGTGTTGAAAAGGCTTAATCGCCCACGCTCACCGTTGCACGGGCTACAACAATCGGCAAGTTTGGGATGGCGTCGTAGTAACCAAGAAAGCGATCAATTTCCGGCCCATCAACCAAGCGTAAATTCTCCGCCCAACGATACCCGATCGATTGATAGAGAATCTCAACTGTCACGACAAAAGGACCCTCCGAAGAACCAACATCAGCGATATATTGAATCTCATCCCCACCGCCTTGAAAGTCCTCATCCTCCCTAGCACCTCCATGCACAGCGATGTCCTCATACGGAGCGGCTTTTTCAAAACCAGATGGCAATAGCCGGTTGTCCTTCAAGTATCTGGCTGCACGCAACAAGGTAGTGGTTAAACGATTCTCGCTATCGACAATGATCGCTTCATAGATTTGGACTTGCTCTGGCTGGACGATAGCTAGGTAGTGCTGCTCAAAATCTCCCGGGTCAGTATCATTGTCGTTTTCGACGATCGAGCCATCGGGATTGACAGCACCAGATTCAAATATCACCTCACCATCAGCATCCTGGACAACGAAATGGATCCAGGCACGACGGGAAGGAAATCCGGTCGGGAACTTGTGCCCAGTCAATACCTCAATGACCACATCGGCGATAATACGAGATCCAGAGAGGCGAACTTCGTCAAACGCGATGGTGGCTGTACGTGAACCAAGCTGCTCGATCGTCAGTTCCTTCGTGGCTTCGAATTGTTCACTCGAGGCTGTCACCATTGATTCTTCTCCGAATTCCTTTAAAACCTGCAGCATGTATGCGTTGCCTCCGACAAACACATGCTTACTAAAGGGGCTTCGGAGTACCGGATTTAAATTCGAAACTGTGACACCGCCTTCCGCTTGCGGCATGTGACAATCCTGACAGGTCTGCGTCCTACGGTAATCACTGTAAAACCATTCGAAATATGCTGTCTGCTCAGGAAACTCCCCAGCGATCGCGCCGGTGGCGTCGACATAGGGTGTGTAAAGAGTGTGGCACGTGGCGCACAACTCCGACGTGCTGAGGTGTAAACCTTGAACGGGACGGAAACCCGAAGCGTTCTGCATGATTGTGGCCGGGTTATCGTCGATGGTGTGAGGTCCATAGATGAGCCGATTCGGTGACCGCAGGTCAGTGTCGATTACAAAACCTCCACTATAGCTACTCGCCAGTCCAAGACCAGTCTCACGAATCTGATGACACACCGTACACGAGTTCCCGTCCATGGCCAACTCATGCAACTCATTCCCCGGGTCGGTAAATCCATCGTCGAACATCATCCCTTCGGCCCCATTGGCAAAGGCTGTGAAACGCGCCATGGGCATGTGGCAGGTGGAACATTTATCCTCGATGATGGGCCCCAACTCCGGATTGGCAAGCAACTCACCTCGCACGGAAGCTAGAAAGTAAGGATCCCGGGCGGCGTTGGCCATCATCGTAGAGCGCCAGTTGGTATCGATGGAGGCATCTTCTCCGGCCTCGTCTGCCATACCTGTATGGCAAATAGCACACGCCCCAGAGGTCGAGAACAGCTCCCCCCTCTCAACTAGAAGCGGTAAACCGGGGTGTATGATCTCCGTGGTCACCTCTTGGGTTGGAGGTAGGATAACGGTGGCCGTTGGTGGTGGTGTGTTTGTTGCCAGGATGGGAACAGTGATCGTCGGAGGAGGCTCAGTCGTGCTGGGCGATGTGCCACACGCCGCCAAGATCAATACTGCGACGAGGGTAAAAAGCCAGGTTCGTTTCACGGCAACCTCCCCCATA
>CP070708.1:865054-906073 GCA_020350285.1 Anaerolineaceae bacterium | reverse complement strand
AGCAGAAGAAGCCAAGCCGCTCGATATTGTCAGCGTCTACGCTGAGGATTTCCACGTCTTCTTTCCTTTTTCAGTAGTCAGTAGTCAGATGTCAGTAGTCAGACTACTGATTACTGACTACTGTAGGTAGCATTTCAATTAGCGCGCCGGCAACCCACGTCGGTGCGGGTTTGTTGTAAGGCTCCGTCATGTCGTCCGAGACGATATCGAGAATTTTGCCCTCCAGCGGCCCAAGCAGAAACCGAAGCACTTGGCCCGCATCACGGGCATCGCTTTTCGCATCCACGCAATGTTGGTTGTAGCCCCAATAATCTCCCACACGAAGCAGTTCCAACCCCTCTTCAATACGCCGGCGCGCCAGAACTAATCCTCCCTCCTCCGGCGCCAGGGATTCTTCAGGTGGATCACCGTACCCGATGCCATGATGAAATGGGTCCGCCGTGGCGACGACAACCGCATTGCGAACGATGTCCTGCACCTCCTCTATTCCAGGTAAGATATCAGGTCGTCCACCAGCCAAGTAGGGGTAACGTATCACCAACTCCGGTCCAGGGATGCCTCGTCGTTTCGTCTCTTCCTCCCACAGAAACAAGAAATTCAACAGCGAGAACTCATCACGCCAATCCTCTCGACCATCCAACCCTGGTCCCTGAATGCCCCAACTCGGCTCCTGGGTGACATCCGACCCTTGGGCGACGCGCACTCGCGCATCTTCTAACTCTTGTGTTAGCGCGTGAAGTACGCCGATGACCAATACACGTTCAGCTCCGCAATCTAAGCAGGCATGGACTGCCGCGGCGATCTGGTGTCCGCATACCTCCAATCCAGCGTGAGGGAAAATCACACATCCGCCAGCTTGTAAGGCGGGGGCGAGGTTCCAGGTTCGCCCGGCATCAAGGAGATGAACAGCACCTTCTGTCCCTAATCGGGCATGTTCGCTGATCGTCTGAGTTTTGAAATCCGGAAGATCACGTTTCATGGCGTTACCTTCTCAGTAGTCAGACGTCAGTAGTCAGTACTCAGACTTCAATACTTTCTTTGAGTCCGATATCCGAATTAAAACCGATATACTTTTGGTTGCTGACTACTGAGCGCTGATAGCTAATTGCTAAGATGTCTTAAGTCTGACTACTGATATCTGACTACTGACATCTGAAGCCCATCTTCGCATATCCTGGTGCACTGATCAAGGTAATTTTACCTATAAGAGGACTGATATAATTCGCCGTACTTACATTGGAGAATTGGATGATGTTTGATGAAGTTAAGCGTCGCAAAAAAGAAGAAGATAAGATGCGCCAAGAGGGTCGTATGCCTCCCGGGCAGTCCCTGACCCTTAAGTTCCCCGTGCTTCACTACGGTCCCGTACCGTCGATCGATTTGGCCACATGGGATTTCCGGGTTTGGGGAGAGGTGGAGGAAGAAGTAACCTGGACTTGGGAAGCGTTTTCAGAACTCCCTCGCACTGAAGTCCAAATGGATATCCATTGTGTTACCCGCTGGAGCAAGTTCGACACCACATGGGAGGGGGTATCATTGCGAAGCTTGATCGACGAGGGGCTGATCAAACTCAAATCGACGGCTTCCTTTGTGTTGCAGCACTGTGAGCACGGTTTTACCACCAACCTGCCGATCGAAGTAGCGCTCTCCGATAATTTTCTCATGGCAACGCACTTCAATGGGGAGCCCCTTACACTCGACCACGGTTACCCATTGCGCGGCGTGGTGGGCGCCATCCCCAGTCGCAGGGACCTAAAGGATGTCTACCTTTGGAAAGGCGGGAAATGGCTGCGCGGACTGGAGTTTATGGCACAAGACCGCCTCGGATTTTGGGAGCAAGCCGGTTATCACAACGAAGCCGACATCTGGAAGGAACAGCGTCTGGTACGGGGATGATATAAGGCGCAATCCACAAGACGCAGGTTATCAAATGACCTCCCCGCGAGCTTTAAGCTCGCGGGGAGGTGTCTGTAGCCGCAGGCTTTAGCCTGCGTTTCAACACCTACATTAAGGGATGCGGCAGCGGATGAGATGTCTCAACATTGATTGAAATTGCGCTTCGGTTAAAAAGTCACCTTTTCCCACGTCTTTAGAAAGTCGTATAATCGAGACGGGGGTTCATGAAGGAGAGTGAAGAGCTCACACACGAACGTGAGCGTATGGTCGAAAATCAGATTCGTAGTCGAGGCATCAAGGATGAACGTGTCCTCGAAGCGATGGCTACGATCCCGCGTCATGTTTTTGTACCGTCAGAGAACAGGCACCTGGCCTACGCTGATGCCCCCCTTCCGATTGGCCATCGACAAACTATCTCACAACCTTTCATCGTTGCCCTGATGACCGAGCTCCTCGATCTGGATGGCGACGAGACCGTGCTTGAGGTGGGGACAGGGTCGGGTTATCAGGCGGCCATCTTAGGTCGTTTAGCGAAACGCGTTTACAGCTTGGAGCGGATTCCAGAATTGGCGGAGCACGCCAGGGGAATCCTGCGTGCGCTAAAGGTTGATAACGTTGAGGTTTTGGTCGCTGATGGCTCACAAGGTTTACCTGAACACGCTCCCTTTGAAGGCATTATGGTCACCGCCGCGGCACCGAGGGTGCCAGTTCCTCTGAAAGAACAATTAGCTGATGGGGGCCGCTTGGTCCTACCCGTGGGAGAGCAGGCGGGACAGATACTCGAGTGCTGGGAGCGCCAGGGGGACGATTTCCGCCGCGACCGGGTAGCACCAGTGGCTTTTGTCCCTCTGGTCGGTGAGCACGGCTGGGATTCCGACGAACGCCCCTTCTCCTGGTGGTTGTGATTATTCGCAAGTAGGTCAGATCTAGCTGTTTGCCCCCTAAGGTTTGAGTTAAATTCAAGCATTACGGTATGGGCTGGGCTCCCATGTCGTTTGGTTGATGGTTCTAAAAATGCACCATGGAGCATGGTGCTGAAGCCAAGCTATAGGTTAGTTTGAGAGGAATTGGGGCAGCTTAAATGGTCAGCGGCCCAGTTGCATGGGCATGATGACATGCAGAAAGCCTTCGCTTCCCACAGGACGGATCACGCCGGGAGAGGTAGAACCGGTGGTTTCCAGCGCGACATTAGGTGTAGAAACCACGTTTAGGACCTCGACCAAGAATCGCACGTTGAAGGCGATCTCAATGGTTTCACCCTCGATCGTGCCGTCGACGATGGTCTCGTTAGATCCGGTCTCGGCTGCGGTGGCGGAGACCTCGACGGTACCTGGTTCCAACTCGCTTCCTGGATTGATGCGCAGTCGAGCGGAGTGAGCCGCCTCGCGAGCGAAAATATCGGCCGCTCTGCAGGCTTTGAGGAACGATCCAGTGGAAAGGACGCTGCGTGTGGTATAGCTGGTTGGAATGATCCCCTCGTAGTCGGGAAAGGTGCCTTCAATGAGTTGTGAGACCACTTCGAGGTTCTTGGCCCGGAAGATCACCTGCCCTCGATTTGGGGGCATAGACATGGTGAGTGTTTCCTCGCCGTCAGCAATGACCCGGCCAAGTTCAGAAAGCGCACGGGCGGGAATGATGGCTCGGATCGGCCCGGCAGAGGGGGTGGAGAGATGAGCCGAACGGACGGAAAGCCGAAAGCCATCGGCGGCAGCGAAAGTCATCTCACCGCCGTTGACATCGACCAGTACGCCAGTGAGCACCGGTCGGGCATCGTCGCTGGATGCGGCGAAGGTGACCTGGTGGATCATCTCACGCAGGTCCTCGACGTTGAGGGTCAATCCATCATCCAGATCGGAGGGAGGTAATGGCGGAAACTCTTGGGCGTCGATGCACTTGATGTCGTTGTTGAACGCGCCGCAGCGCACATTCAGCGTTTGGGTACGTACGGTGAGATCCATATCGACTTGGTCGTTCGGTAGTGTGTTAACCAAATCGACAAAGGTCCGTGCCGGGACTGTAGTGGAGCCTTCCTCTTTGATCTTAGCTCCGATCCAGCAAGTGATCCCCAACTCTAGGTTGGTAGCTGAGAGACGTAGTTGGCCATCCTCTGCGGCTAAGAGCACATTCCCCAGGACCGGTAGCGTGCTCCGCGGGGCGACGGCCCGGGATACGATGCTCAGACCGCGGGCTAGGTTCTCTTGTAAGCAGGAAACCTTCATAAGGGACAAATCCTTGGAGAGATAATATCGTGTGGAGGAAGTATACAATGAACATAGGTGGGCGACAATGGTTCGTAGTTAACAAGAGGTTTTAGGGGCCCAGAAGGGCATTTCTCTTAGGATGATTCGGTCAGAAAAATATCATCCATGGCTTCAGGCTTCTGTCGAGAGTTGGGTTGGTATTAACGAGCTTGTCGAAGGAGCGCTCAGAATGACATTTTGTTCCTCATGGGTGGCGACCGAGCGGTCGCCCTTAGTTCTGTCAAGAGGTTCACTTCGTGTGGGGATTGCCCAGGCAGTAGACTCGATGAAACGCGCCCAGCAATGAATTGCTGGGCACAGCAGCTCCTAATGCATACGATGGGGCGTATTTCAAGATGGGATTGTTGTGTTCTTAATTAAACCTCGACGAGATTGAAAACCCTACTCCTCTGTGAGTCGGAAGACCGAATCGCCGCGCCGCACACGCTGCTTGACCTTGATGGCCACTTCATCTCCCGCCTTCACATCAGTTACAGGTTGGTGTTCGATCTGCATGGAGGTGATTTCCTGTTGATAGTCTGTGTGTCGGCCGAGGAAGTGTAACGAATCCCCGACCGTTAGGTCTTGGCTCAGCTTAACCACCGCGACGCTGATCTTGTTATAGAAATGGGTCACCTCACCGATGCGTTCTCCGTTGGACATCGCCTTTCTCCTCTCCTCGTCGGTGCTGACCAGTAACGCCTGGGGGACTCGAACGGTCCCTCTGATTTCCTACGACTTGATTGTACAACGCAATTCCGCACATTCGTAGGTCTTGATTTGCCCTAACTGTAAAGAGCAATTTCTTCCATAGCGTATGGGTCCGTAGCTTATGTCGCAACCTGTGCCATTTCCGCCGGTTTCACACCCGTAAGAGCGAAAACAGAGAGTATGAAGAGGAAACCGTAGATGGCAAAGAGAGTGACATAGCCCAGCCCTGGAATTTCTGGGACGTGGACGGTGAAAAAATCGGCGATCGGTCCACCGATGTACGCACCAACGGCTCCTGCTCCAGCACCAGCCAGATTAGAGATGCCCAGGTACCTTCCCGCCTCACGCTTGGGAACCAATGCGGTGCCTAACGCCCAGTTGGCGGTGAAAAAGAGCCCGGCGGCTAGGCCTATGAAGCAACCACCGACATAGATGATGTTGAGGTTGGTCGTGAGGAGGATGATCAGGGTTCCCATTGTGGCCATGATTCCGCTGAGCGCAACTAAACGCTTATGACCGAACTTGTCGGATAGCCAACCACTTGACAAAGCAGCGATCAAGATAAAGACTCCCACGATCATCATCAATTGACTTGCCGGCTCTGCGGCTTCTTCCTCTGCATAACCCAAGCGTCCTTGCAGGAAGTACACCGCGAATCCGGCGAGATTGGTTGTCCCCACCAGGAACGCCAGCCGGTTGATGACCCACCAGGTAAATGAGGGATTAGCCTTGGCCGCCTCGCCGATGCTGATTCTGATGCTGGCCCAGACCCCCAACCCAATAGCGATGGCCATGGTAACAAGACCGACCCCTCCCATGAGGATCAGCAACAAGCTGGTGGCATCGATCCCCTCTACGAGGCGTCCTAGCCACTTAACGGATGCTCCCATGCCAATAATGATGGCGGTAAAGAAAGCGGTCATGACAAATAGGCGCAAGAAGGGGGCCCAATTGAGCTTGGAGGGCGGATCAGGGTGCGGCTCTTCGGGTACAAGCATGGTGATCAACATGCTCAATGTAAGAATCGCCATCGCGATGATGATGCCGGTCCACATTTTCCCTTCTGCTATTAGGGGGCCGATGGTGAAGGCGACAAAGATCACTGGGAGGGGGATCTCAAAGACAGCCTTGACGCTGGAGAAGCGACCGCGTTTATCCTCAGGTATAAGATCAGGGATGAGACCCTGTTCGGCTCCGTGAGCGGCGTTGGAGGAGATCTGAAGCAGGATTGCCATAACAAACACGAACCAATACCCGCTCATACCTGTAAGACCAGCGGAGAAACCGATGGCGATAATGAAGACCAAGTCGGCTAACGTCCCGCCGAAAATGAAGGGACGTCGGCGTCCCCATCGGGAAGTGCTGTGGTCGGAGAGCATCCCCCAAAAAGCCTGACTCAGCAGAGCGATCATCAACGACCAGAGACGGAGTGTTCCGAAGAAGGTGCCTTTGGTTTCTTCCCCGACGAAACCCTGGACGAGCAACGGGAAGACGAGTGGGGTCAGGGTTTGTGAGAGGGTTGAAAGGCCCAACCAATAGACGTTGACGGTGATGTAGTCATACCAGCGTAGAGCTCTCTTCATGACTCATCCTCCTCCATGGGTAGGTAATGTGGCGGTTTGAGGATCGGGTCCTTACCCCCTTTCCCAACAGGGGAGAGTGGGCTTCCTCCCTCTTCCTTTTAGGGAGAGGGCGGGGGTGAGGGTGAATGAATCTGTTGCGTCTCCCCTCGCCCTACCTCTCTCCAACAAACATCTTACAAGCTGAAGCTCTCCCCTGGCTTGATTACATGTGGTGTGGTTGAGGTCTCAGCTTTAACCCGCTCAGCCCAGGCATCAGGATCCTGAGCGATCAAATCCCAGGTGTTGTAGTGGATAGGGATCACGTGCTTGGGCTCCAGCAGCTTGACCGCTCTCAAAGCGTCGTCCGGCCCCATGGTGTAGTTGTCACCGATGGGTAAAACCGCCAGGTCAACGCCCTCTTCACCGATCAACCGCATGTCCCCAAAGAGTCCGGTGTCACAGGCGAAGTAGATTTTCTTCCCCTCCGGGTTGGTGAGCAAGAAACCGGTAGGGTTACCGCCATCCGAACCGTCGGGAAGTTTAGAGCCGTGCAACGCCAGTGTCAGCTTGAGGTAACCGAAGGGGTGATTGAAACCGCCACCGATATGCTGTGCGTGTGTTGGAATCCCTTGGTCCTGGAACCATCCAGAAATCTCGGCATTGGAAATGACCGTTGCCTCTGTACGCTTAGCGATCTCCACAGCGTCGCCAACGTGATCACCGTGCCCATGAGAGACCAAGATGAAATCGGCCTCGGTATCCTCAGGTTTGATCGCGCCTAGCGGATTATCCTTTAAAAATGGATCGATTAATAGCTTGATCCCATCTATCTCGACCCCGAAAGCGGCGTGACCATACCAGGTAACTGTAGTAGCCATGGACGACTCCTCCCTATTGATTCAGATTTGGTCCTAAGGATGAGTATAGACCGAGGTGTGACGCAATGTCAAAGCTCGATGGTTTCAGAGTGTTATTACCCGTTGAATCAGTGTAGGGGCAATTCACGAATTGCCCCTACAGCGATCTAAAGATCTTGGAACTTCAGTGGGCTTGATTGATCTAGACCGTCGATTCAGATGAAATTCATTCGAATTCCGAGGCTATTTGAAATCTTGAATACCCTCAGTCCTCCCTGAGGATATCAGCAGCACTGATCCCTGGTCCGCGGGGTCGCTCACGGCTTACACCGCGTTGGGCATCCATCATGGAGGAAAGTTGGTTACTGAGAGTCATCCAATCATGAACGAGGATCACGAAGGATGGTTGGTCAGGTGCGAGAAAGTAGCGGCTAAAGAAAAGCTTCAGCAAGGCGGGTCGCAAAGGCCACTCGGTCACATCGACTCCCAAGGCGGTCGCACCGAAGAATGGTTGCAAGAGCCATCGATCGCTCCGCCTAACAATGGAAGGGGGAAATGTTTTGGCAAAATCGATGGGGCGGGTGTTGTGGATTCGGCGATAAGAGATCTTCAACCGGTAGATCGGGGTTTGAAGGCGGAGATGATCTGCGCGCGGTTGTGCATAGGCCATCCGGGGAGCGATCAATGTGAATATCCAAAGGATAAGCGTAACCAATGCACCTGCCAACAGTAATGGAGCGTTCGGAGGTGGAGGCCATTCCAGGTAGTTTTCCTTGACCAGGTACCATAAAACCCAAAACATCAGTGTCAAGCTCAATGCTGATCGGCGGAAGCGCTTGATCCTTCGTTCGTAAAGTAGAAGTCGGAAACGGTTACCTACGGGTTGGTTGGCCATGTGTCCTCCTCTCCCCATCGGGCACAGGAGACAAGCGATGGGGAGGAGCGTATGTTAGGTGCTGGCGATTCGGATTGCATTCGGGTGTAGCCATGTTTCAGGGCAGGGAAGGTTGTCTATCCATTCGAACTTAGCGTCGCGGATTCAGCCACAAACTCTCGATAGTAGGTACATAAATCCTGAAGCACGCATTGATCACAGGCGGGCGAACGCGCAAGGCAAACCTGGCGACCATGTCGGATCAGGTTGAGATGAACGGCATAATAGGTCTCCGGTGGGAAAAGATCGCCCAGCAACTCGTGGGCTTTCTCTGCATTGACGCCTTCGGGCCGCAAACCCAATCGTCCGGTCACCCGGTAAATATGTGTGTCAACCGGGAAAGCGGGCATATCCAATGAAAACAACATCACGATCGCAGCCGTTTTTGGTCCCACACCTTTGAAGCGCAACAACCAAGCCCGAACCTCATCGGGTGGAAGTTGACGCAGGAAATCCAGGTTGATCTCGCCTCGCTCATCAGAGATTTGATCCAGTACCTGCTGAATGCGAGGACCCTTTTGGTTCGATAGCCCCGCGATCTTGATGGCCTCGATCACGGCTTCAGGCTTGGCATCTCGCACCGCCTCCCAGGTGGGAAAGGCCTCCCTGAGTGAGGCGAAAGCTCGATCGCGGTTTACATCATTGGTGTTCTGTGAAAGGATGGTCGAGATCAACTCGTCCACTGGAGCCAAGCGTACCCGCCACACTGGTTGGCCGTAGGCCTTGAGCAGCCGTTGGTGGACTTCGAGCGCAAAGGTTTCGGGTGCGAGCACGGAGAGATTATAGCAAGGATGAGGGGCGGAAACCATGCAACGGTTCATCGAGTGCGCATGCGTGGGCGGGGAGGGACCTAAGGTAACGTGGTGGCGAGGGCGTGAGGAAGGTCTTTAGCTCTCAGCGTAGCCATGGGGATGAGTTCGATGCCACTCCCAAGCACTGGAGATGATGTCGTCAAGCATGGGGTGTTGTGGCTCCCACCCCAACTCATGCTGGATCTTCTCCGCGGAAGCGACCAACCGCGGTGCGTCTCCAGGACGGCGAGGTGCAGCGCGGGTTGGGATGGGGTGACCAGTGACCTGGCGAGCTGTATCAATCACCTCCTGAACCGAATAGCCGGCGCCGTTTCCCAGGTTGTAGATCAGACGATCGTGATCTTCCAGATAGTCGAGAGCTAAAAGGTGAGCAGCGATCAGATCTGAGATGTGGATGTAATCGCGAATGCAGGTGCCGTCAGGGGTAGGGTAGTCGGTGCCGAATATCTCGGCTTCTGGACGTTGTCCGAGAGCCACTTGGAGCACGAGCGGGATCAAATGACTTTCCGGCTGATGAGCTTCCCCTCGCCCGGGTAACGCGCCGGCGGCGTTAAAGTAGCGCAGGGCGGCGTAGTGCAAATCGTGCACCCGGTGGTACCACTCGAGGGATTGCTCGATCATTAACTTGGTTTGTCCGTAGACATTGGCGGGGCCGAGAGGTGAGTCTTCGGAGAGGGGCTCATCACTGGACATATAGACAGCGGCGCTTGAGGAGAGCACGAAACGCGGCACACCAGCTTGGCGGCAAGCTTCCATCAAACCCAACGAGAGAGCGACATTGTTGTAGAAATACTTTCCGGGGTTCTGCATGCTTTCGCCAGCCTCGATGAAAGCGGCGAAGTGCATCACCGCGTCGAAAGGCTCCGATCCCAGAGCAGACTCCAATGCGGTTCGGTCGGCCAAGTCGGCTTCGATGAAGTTGGCCCCCTCAGGTACCGCGGCCTTGTGGCCGGTAACGAGGGAGTCGTAAACGGATACTCGGTGTCCGTTCTGAACCAGGATATCGGCAGCTGCAGATCCGATATAACCCGCACCACCGGTAATGAAGATATTCATCGGGTAGCCTTTGGGATATGTATTATAGCGTTCAATGGGGTGAAAAGGGATTGGGGATAAAGAACTAGGGATCAGGGATTGGGGATTAGGGATTAGTAAGGCGCTTGGGCACTTTGGCACCTCGGCACCTAGTGATTGTGATCACAATCCTGCTGCCTTAGTGCCCCGGTGTCCAAGTGCCTTGGTGCCTATCAGTTCCTGATCCCCGATCCCTAATCCCTGATCCCTACTTCTCCAGTATCGTAAGCCCAGCGAGTGACGCGATCAGGTGTCTGGTTTCACCCCCCTCGAATTCAACCGTGACCTCCTCATCGTCGAGATCTGTTTCCGTAGCCATCACGATGCCTTCTCCAAAGGTTGGGTGGAGCACACGCATCCCAACCCGGTAACGAGCTTCTACGGGTCGTGATGGGCTTGCGTCCCAACGTGTTTGGCGTTGGTAGAGGGCTTGTTCCCAGCTCCTGTGTGTATTCAAGTTGCCCTCCACGAGATCGGGAGGGAGATCCTCAAGGTATCGAGACGGGGTGCTCAGGGAAGAAACCCCCGCCTGTCGTCGACGGAAGGCTCGCAGTAGGATCAAGCGATCCATCGCTCGAGTGATTCCGACGTAGAAAAGGCGCCGCTCCTCCTCCATCGCCTCAGGATCTTCGAAGGAGCGCTGATGGGGGAGAACGCCGTCGTCCAATCCGATGATGAAGGCAACCGGAAATTCGAGCCCTTTTGCTGCGTGTAGGGTGAGCAACGTCGGGGCGTTTTGGGTTTCGGTCAACGTGTCCTGATCGGAGACGAGGGCGACGTGTTCAAGAAAAGTGGTCAGCCCGACGTCCTCGAACTCCTCCGCCGCGCCGCGCAACTCCAATACGTTCGCCCAACGCTCATAGCCCTCCTCGGTGCCGTCGTCGATATATTCTCTGTAACTTGTCTTTTCGAGCACGTCGTCAATCAGTCCGACGAGGGGGACTTTGTCACGCACATCGATCCAGCCCTTGAGTGCCCTGCCGAATCCTGATAATGCTGTTCTGGCCCGCGCAGCGAATACGCCAGCGAACTCAGAATCCTCACCGTCAGCGAGATCAAGCAACACTTCCGCTGTGGGTAGGTCGGCACGAGACGCGGTTTCGAGAAGTGCGTCGACCGTTTTAGCCCCGATCCCACGCGGTGGTGTGTTGAGCACGCGCAACAAACCTACTTGATCAACGGGGTTATGGATCAGGCGCAGGTAGGCGATCAGATCCTTGATCTCTCGACGACCATAAAACCGTTGGGCACCGACCAATCGGTAAGGCAACCCGGCTCGGAGAAACGCTTCCTCTAATGCCCGCGATTGAGCATTGGTCCGGTACATAACAGCACAGTCACCCGGTTCGGCTTGCTTACTGTAGGTCAGATTGGCGATAGTTTCGATGATGAAATTAGCCTCGTCGTTCTCGTCGTAGGCTTCGTTGAAGACGATGGGCACCCCATCCCCTCTTTCAGTGAACAGCTTCTTCTGTTGTCGTCCAGGGTTGCGATCGATGATCGCCATCGCTGCATCGAGGATGGTTTGGGTGGATCGGTAGTTCTGCTCGAGGAGGAAGACTTTTGCCTGTGGATAATCGTCCTCAAAGCGATGCACATTACGGTAATCGGCTCCACGCCAACGGTAAATGGATTGATCAGGGTCACCGACCACAAAGAGATCTGGTTCCTCCCCGGCCATTAATCGGAGCAGGACGTATTGAGCCGTGTTGGTGTCTTGAAACTCGTCAACCAGGATATGAGGGTACTGGGAGCGATATTTAGCCTGTAGCTCATCATGATCGCGCAGCAATCGCACCACCCATAACAAAAGATCGTCAAAATCGAAAGCGTTATTCTCCAGCAGCAATTGTTGGTAGCGCTCATAAACGCGGCGAGCGATCTCAGCGAAGTAGGTTTCGGCAGCAAAGGTGTCAAATTCGATCAACTCATTCTTCGCGCGTGAGATCACCCCATGCACGCGAGAGGGCTGTACTTGTTTCGGATCGAGGTTGATCTCCTTGAGCGCTTGGCGAACGAGGGCGTGCTGGTCGCTTTCGTCGTAGATCACAAACTCACGGGTAACGGGTAACAAATCGGCCTCACGGCGTAGCATGCGGGCACACCACGCATGAAAAGTGCCCATGCTTATGCCCTTTGGTGCCGCAGCTTGGATGGTGGCCTCAGGGTCGAGGAGATCCCGAACACGCGCTGCCATCTCACGTGCGGCTTTGTTGGTGAAGGTCATCGCAACGATCTCGCTTGGTCGGATGTTGAGGTGGTCGATCATATATGCTATGCGATGAGCGAGGACACGGGTTTTTCCTGAACCAGGGCCAGCGAGCACCAACACCGGTCCCGGTGGAGTGGTGACCGCCACTCGCTGCTGAGGGTTCAAGTCTTCAAGAATCTTCATCGGCTTGGCTTTTGCTTGATTTCCCCTCTCCCCACAGGGGAGAGGGAGTCAAGTGCTGCTTAAGAGTAAACCGTGTTCATTCTAACGGTCGGTAGACTGGAGGGCAAGATGTGGGAGATGGTGTGCTCTAAGATATAACAGTAGCGAAATGCTGTAGGGGCGCACGGTCGAAGATGCAGGCTGATCTTCCCTGCCCGTGCACCCCTACAGGAAACGATGTAATCCACCACGATGTAGGGGCGGGGTTACCCCGCCCCTACAAGAAACGATGGATAATCCACAACACTGTAGGGGCGGTTCGCGAACCGCCCCTACGCCATTCTAGGGTGTGTTTACCAGGGGCAATTCGTGAATTGCCCCTACGCATGAATTGTGAATAGGCACACACGACAAGCCCTTCGACAAGCTCAGGACAACCCTCAGGATATCCGGGGACCGATGTCGAGGACGCCAGATCCCCCCAGCAGACCTTCGAGCAACTCAGCTGGAAGGTTCATCACGCGGCTGTCGGTAAGGTATGGAAAGTCGTAGTGGATCTCGTCGCCGACATTCTTCCCTGGGATGGGCATTAAACGCGCAGTCAGGGGTTTGTTGTGACGTAGTGCCAGCGCGCCCAAGTCAACAAGCAGAGAGGCCATTGCACCAGGGGTAACATCACCAGGAAGGGGGATGGTGTCAAGACCTGTACCGCATAGCGTCGCGTACAGCAGTAGATGCGTGACCGTTAGCTTGCCTTCCGCAGCGCGCGCAGCCAGGACCGAATCCTCCAGCACGGGCAAGAACAAACCGCAGAATCCAGTGCGTGAGAATTCCGCCCGATCGAGGCAATCTATGATGAAGGTTGCGGCCGCCACTGTGCCGCTGAGACCTGCGGCAGGGATACCGAACGCTTCCATAGCTGTTCCGATAGAGCGCGTTTCTTGAGGGAAAGGGGCTAGGGAAAAATCAATTCCTAGGAATCGGAGATCATGTTTTGAGGCGGTACGCTGGGCGACCTGGCTCAACGTTGAGGCGTGATCTTCAATAGCGACCACAAGATGACGACGAGCGGATTCTAGGGAGGATGCGTTCAGGATGGCATCCACGGCAACATCGGCAGCCTCTGTTGCGATCGCAATTGCCGGCGAACCGCCGTCATGGAACGCGGCGGGGAAGAAAGGTGCGCCGGGCGGTACGTTGGCCAGAGCCGCGAAACGAAGGTTGGCGAAACCATCAGGGGAGATGGTGGAGGATTCGTGGATAGCTTGGGCGCATGACTGTGCTGCATGTAGTGAGATCCCATACAACGGGTCAGCGAAGATGCCAGAGGTGAAGACACTTTCCGTCGCAGCGATGACCTCAGGAATGACGTCATATCCTTCGGGCTCGTCTGGTAAGGCAGGACCGATGGCCCCGTAGTCCACACCATTTGCGAAACATTCCGCTTCCAGCTTTTGTGCGAGGCTTGCACGCTCAGCTGGAGGAACAGGCCCCTTCATTTCGCTTGGTGGTGGGGTGGCAACCCTCAAGGTCTGCACTTCAATACCGACCTCTTGTATGGCATCCCGACATGCATCAAGGCAGGTGGCAACGCTCTTGATGACCTCGGGATTGATCGGCCATCCGGGGTCGACGAATCCTGTTAGGGCGCGGACTTTCATGACTCTCCTCGTTGACGAACGATTTCGAATAGGATCACGGCCGCTGCGATAGCGGCGTTGAGCGAATCTGAAGGTCCCTTCATAGGGATTTGTACTTGATCTTTCGCCAGGGAGCGAATCGCTGGTTGGGGGCCATGGGCTTCGCAACCGATGATCAAAGCGCTCGGCTTGTGCCAGTTCACCTCGTGGTAGAGGACCCCTTGACCGACTTCAGCTATCCATGTTTCCAATCCCTCGAGCCGCTTTGCGAGAGCACGAGGCTCAAGGAATTCTATTGGTAAGTGGAAATGGGCTCCCATCGCGCTGCGAACAACTTTCGGGTTGAATGGATCCACCGTTCCTTTGGTCAGGAAAAGTGTTTCTACACCAGCAGCCAGCGCGGTACGTAGGATCGTCCCCAAGTTTCCTGGATCTGCTAAACGGTCGAGAACCAGCGCTAAGGACAATCGCTCAGGCGGTGGGATCGTTGGTATCGGGAGTACAACCAACAATCCAGGTGGGCTTTCGGTGCTCGAGCAGGCGGACATGACGCTGTCGGAAACCACCTCGACCTCCGCACCCAATCGGGCGAGGTTGTTTACCAATCCGCGTTCCCGTGTGTTGAGGTGATCGGTATGCAGGACCAGGTTTATCGGAGATTGTGATGCCACAGCTTCGCGCGCTAAGCGTACGCCCTCGATGACAAAGACCCCTTCCTCCTGGCGAGCATGGCGCTTGGTTTGAAGAGCACGAACCCACTTTACTCGGCGGTTGGCAGTGGAGGTGATCATGCGGATACCACACTTCCTGGCCACCGCTGACTGAATTCATGAGCAAAGATAGTGACACTCGGCTCATCGATCAAGGTGATACGGACCTCGTTTAACGAGGAATCAGGCATGTCTGCAAAGTATTCGACGATGGCATCTAAGATCACACGGGCACCGCGATCCTTGGGAAAGCCAAAGATGCCAGTGGAGATCGCTGGGAGGGCTATACTTGTGAGAGACCTTTCATCAGCCAATGCCAACGAGCCGGTCACGGCGGAACGCAACTTTGCGTCCTCATCGCCCTCACCCCAGACCGGTCCGACAGCGTGGATCACGTAGCGACAGGGCAGTTTCCCAGCGCCCGTGATAGCCGGGTTCTCGTGCGAAACTGGGCCACATTCTCGCACCCAGGCGGTGCTTTCGGCTTGGATTTCCTGACCACCTACCCGGACGATGGCTCCCGCAACTCCGCCGCCGTGAGCCAATTGGGCATTGGCGGCATTGACGATGGCGTCCACGCGTTCTTTAGTCAAGTCACCGTGGATCAAACGCACAATTTGCCCAGTGCTAAGGTTATGTTCTGCGATCATTGTGGTCATCATGTCACTCTGGAGATAGTCAACCTTTGATCTGTGATTGTATCACCGGTGTGCGGCATGAGATTCTTGAGGTGGTGCATTTGCGTTACCTGCTCCTCACGACGGGATTTGTCTACGCAGATGGGAATGGGACAAGCAAGATGGAATCATGATCGGTCCATCAGTTCTATTGCGCCCTCGACGATCCTCTCTTTGTTGGGTAGGGTCTGAGCCTCCAGCTCCCGGGAGTATGGAATCGTCTTTTCGGTGCAGACCCTGCCATAGTTGGCGTTAATTCCGGCTTCCAATATGATCGCGGCTAACTCTCCTGAAAGGCCAAATCCCTGATAATCCTCATCGACGACGAGCAAACGCCCGGTACTGGATACGGCCTCGCAGATGGCTGCTGTGTCCATTGGCGAGACGGTTCTGAGATCGATGACACACGTGTCGATCCCCTCTTCTTCGAGCATAACCGCCGCCTCAAGCGTCCTGTGCACACCAACACCGACACTAATGATCGTGAGATCCACCCCGGATCGCTTGATTGCTGCTTGACCGAACGGTATCGGTTCCCATTTCTCTGGGACAGTCCCCCGCATCCCTGCAAGGGGAAGATCGAAATCCACGGTCTTTCGCCCAAGATAACCCAGGTTCTCCACCCAGAAATCAGTAAACAATTTGTGCGTCATATAGATAACGGGTCCATCGTGTTGTAGTGCTGAAAACAGCAATCCACCAGCATCGGCAGGTGTAGAGGGAACGACGACTGTAAGTCCTGGGATGTGTGACAACCAACCCCAAAGGGATTGTTGATGTTGGCCACCGCCGCCTAACCCACCCCCACACGTTGTACGGAGGACAAACGGGGCTTTCCATTTACCACCTGAGAAAGTCTCAAGCTTTGAGGCTTGGTTCAGCAAGGCGTCCATGGCGACCCCGAGGAAATCCACGAGCGACACCTCCACCACAGGGCGCATCCCGGCCATAGCTGCCGTGATAGCCGCACCTAGAAAGGCGCCTTCGCTGATCGGTGTATCACGGATCCTTCGCCCGCCGAACTGGGTGTACAGGTTTGCTTGGAACAGTTGCACATCTTCACCGAAGAGGATGATCCGTGGGTCATCGGCCATAGTCTGGGCCAGCACATCTTCGATCGTTTCATCGAAGCTCATCGTTCTCATCGCTCGTTCTCTATGATCCTCAATCTTCTAACGCGACTTCCATGACATCCTGGATCTCTACGTTAATCTCAGCCTCGAGGGCCTCAAGCCTATCTCGATCTGAGATGAGCTTTTGTCGCGTCCTATACAGTGGATCCTTTTCCTTCTGTGTCTGTTCCTTAACGGCGTCTCTCGGGCGGGTAGCGATATCGGTGAGGCTCCGTATTCTTTCTCGTGAGGAGCCGCCCTTCCTCCTCGTAGCCGATCTGAGCAGGGGACCGAGTAAGGGGATCATTTCCTTTATCTGATCACGCCCAACACGGAAGAGGAAAAAGCCAAGGTGATGTCCCTCTAAGTGGACGCAATGCGCGTGGAGGAAGGTTGGACCGCCGCCATCACGCGTGCGCTTCATCGCCTCGCCTGCCGAGTGCCATACGGCTTCGACATCGGCTCCATCAACTTCGACGGTATGTAAACCGAAACCCCTGGCACGCTCGACGAGTTCCCCACCGGTGACAGAAGCGGATCGGGTAGAGATTGACCATTTATCGTCTTTGCAAACGAAGAGTAATGGAAGCTGCCATGCGACGGCGAGATTCATCGACTCCAAGAGCATTCCTTGGTTGATCGCCCCCTCGCCGAAAAAGGCTATCGCCAAGGTCCCTGGTCTTAGATACTGGGCAGCAAGGGCAAAACCGGCACCGGCAGGACCTGAGGAGCCGACGATGCCCGAAGATGCACAGAGATGTTCACGTGAATAGAGATGCATGTGTCCACCGAGGCCACCGCAGAGGCCATCAGGTCGACCCATGAGTTCGCGCAGTATCAACGTGGGCTCGATCCCTCGCATCAGTAAGGGTGGTGTCCCCCGATGATCGAGGGCCATGGCATCCCCATCCACCATTTGGCAGACGATACCTGCTGCGATGGCCTCCTCTCCGTAGCCCATATGCATATCGAAAGAAATCAGGCCTTGCTCCCAAAACACCTGGACTACCTGCTCGAACAGGCGACTGCGGAACATATGTCTGTACAAGTACCAGAGGTCGGGTTCCATATCATCCCCTCGCAATATCAGCCTGGATATTTCATTCAGGGGATCCCTACATCACGGTAATGCAATTTGCGAGTACAGACCTCGATGAAAAAGGGTTGAGTCGATCGCATAAATTGATCATTTGTGGGTGATGACCATATCAACGATGCCTTGTCCAGTGTTCGGCATGGCAGGTTGGTTGTGACAGGCCTACTCTTTTACCGAGAAACTTAGCACCTTCGGTTCAGCAAGCTTGGCGAAGTCCTTGTAGGCTAATCTGATCAGTTCGGTGTGTGAACCCCCGCAGAACGCGATTTCGATCTCCTCTGCCAAGCTTTCATCCGCATAGACGTTCATCCCGTAAAGATTCCCGAAGGGCGGCATGGCACCCACCTCGCAATCAGGGAACAGATCCTTGAATTCGTCCTCGGTGGCGAGACCAACTTTTTTCGCTCCTGTGCCCTTCTTTAGGCTGGCAAAATCCACTTTGTAGGGGGCTGGGAGGACGGCCATGGCCATGTCCCCATCGATCTTGACCATCACCGTTTTGGCCAACTGCCTCCCAGGAATGTGCGACGCAGCAGCGATCTCTTGGGCGGTGTAGACCTCCGAGTGTTTTACGGAGGTGTACTTGATCTTCTTGCTGTCCAGAAATTCTCTTACCTTGCTCGGGGCCATCGGAACCTCCTTCTCCTCGTTCGAGGTGCGTGCGGCATATTTAACATCGTGAATGGTGTGACGATTATCGAAACCGGTATTCTTGTTTGATTATAAAGGCCAATCTTCTCGTGTCTCTCGACCTCTCTTGAATCTGAAGTCACATTTATCACCACCCAACGCTAACGTCGTTGTGCGCTCCAATCCCATGTTGAGCACTTTGGATACGGGAATGTCCGTGGCACAGATGTAAGGCACAAGTTCGGGCGCACCTTGCGATTCAAAGAACTTGAGAATGGCACATTCGGAGTAATCGTAGCCGTAATCGAACCCCTTACCATCGCCTTCTACGAAAGTCACGACGAAGTTGTCACGGTACTCCCGCTTTTGCGTTTCTAATGCAAAACTCCTCCACTTGTTCTTGAAGAAGCTGGTGAACCTGTACCAGCTGTGGAAGCGAATGAGGACTTTAGGAAAGGTCAGTATCAAGGCCTCGCGGCTTTTGTAGAGGAACTCTCCCACCTCTTCAACCGACTTAACATGGCGTTTTAACACCCTGTAAATGGCTAAAGCCCATGTGGACTGGATGAGGTCAACATTATTTAAATTACTTTCACCCCCAATATTGGGTAATTGAGGGATAAGAGTCTCGTATTCTTTTAAGAATTCATCGATGAGTAGGTCGGTTTGAATGTCGTGGAAATGTGATTCGAGGAATCCCATCATGCGTTGAAGTATCTTTTTGAAATCGAGCAGGAGCTTCGGCTTTTGAGATTCGTAGGTTTCCACTCTATCTTTCACTTCTCAACCCCCATCGAATATCTCGCCCTCATTTAGCTCAAAGTGACCTATCGGAAGTATGAGGTAACTGGTGGCATCCTTCGTCGACTACATTTTCGCATAGTTTCTGGTCACTCATTATCGTTTAAAACCAGTGAATAACCGATCCGTCGCGGCTTCAATCATGAAGCAGTTTCATCTTTCATGAGTCGATCAATAAGATCCGGCAATTGTGCGATGTGCTCTAATTCATCATACGCCGTGGGATCGACCTCCTCCACCGGTAGGTTCTCATGGAACCACGTTTGCTCATTGGGGATATATACAGCTCTACCCCCAATGGCGAGAACGGGCTGGATATCTGACCGTAAGGAATTGCCAACCATGAGCAATCGGTGGGGATGTATGTCGTGTTTTGCCAATATTGACTGATAAATCTCTTGCGATTTCTCCATCACGATCTCTATGTATCGAAAATATCCTGAAAGTCCTGAAAGCGCGATTTTTCTTTCCTGTTCGAAGTAATCGCCCTTTGTGATCAGCATCAGATCAAAGCGTGGTATTAATTTCTCAAGTGTTTCTTCCGCATGCTCAAATAACTCGACTTCGTTCGTAAGCATCTCCTTGGCGATATCGATGAGTTGGCGAATCTCAGGACCCGTAATCCTCCCATCCGACAAATCAATGGCAGTTTCGATCATGGAGAGGGTGAACATCTTGATGCCGTATCCGTAAATATCAATATTTTTGACCTCAGTTTCATCCAGCCTTTGCCGGGCATAATCTGCGCCCTGATATTTTGACAGCAGTTGGGAAAACTGCTTTTTCGCTTCCTGATAGTGAATTTCATTGTGCCAAAGGGTATCATCGGCATCAAAAGCGATCGTTTCGAACATGACACCTCTCCACGGTTGATGGATCAGGGCGGAACATAAAGTCGGTGTTGTTTGATATCAAGCCTTGTCATCTTGCTCAGATCGTGACCGGTACCAGATTCTGCATCTGCCAAAGGGCACGGAGGAACAATGATGAGGCTCTTTCAAGCCGCACGACTTGAGATAACCATCCCTAAGATGAGTTCATATCTCATTCTGGTCGATTTCTAAGGTAAGAGAGCACAAGGTTGCGCCGTGAGAAATGTCCAAGCGTAATCCATTCCACCGGCATTGGTTTTCCACATAGCGCGCGGACGATCGAATTAACACCCAGACCTTTCTCATGGAGTTCCAAAACGCGTCCCCCGAACCCTTCCAAATAGGAGATTTTAGAATCGAGATCCTCTTTCGGATTTTCGCGGACGCGGGCACTTCCCGGAAAGATCCAATTCAGCAGCAATCCTGCAACGTTCTTCAGTGAATCGATGATTTGCCAAATATCATAATCCGCACGTAACGCGCGCTCTCGACCACCGACAAACAGATCGCCGGTGAACAACCATCCACGATCCGGTTCATAGAGGCATAGGTGATCGGGGCTGTGGCCGGGAGTATGGATGACACGGAAGCGATGGTGTTCGGTCTCAATTGTTTCGTGATGAGATGCAGGTTTGCCTGACGAGGGTTCAGGCCATCCCCAATAGAGGCGTCGGTAGGGGTGAAGGGGTTGCATCTCCCGAGGGCGGGCTAGAATGGGCAAAGCCAGAGGGTGAGCCAGGATATCAAGGGTGGACCTCTCTCGCTGCAGAGGGCCATTTGCCCCAATATGGTCTTCGTGGCTGTGGGTGTTGAAGATGTGTGCGAGCGGAATTCCATCCAGTGCTCTTAGCAAATCATTCGCGGTGTATGCACAACCGGTGTCCACCATCAGGCCGTCAACCATATACGCACTCGTCCAATAACGCCCTCGACCAGCGATGGTTCGAGCCAGGTCAAATCGAGTGACGGTGTCGTATTGGCTTACTTTTAACATGGTTTTATCAGTATTCAGTAGTCAGTAGCCAGTAGTCAGACATCTGAATACTGACTACTGACATCTGTTAACTCCCCGCGCAGAATGGTCACCGCGTGGCCTCCCAGAATCACCCGCTCACCTTCCACGCGGACATGTACGATACCCCC
Source organism: Anaerolineaceae bacterium (assembly GCA_020350285.1). Lineage (GTDB taxonomy): Bacteria > Chloroflexota > Anaerolineae > Anaerolineales > E44-bin32 > DUEZ01. Next base: position 884,932 of record CP070708.1, on the reverse strand, counting down.
GCGAGCCGACGCTTGATAGGCAACGAACTCGTCTTTTCCGAGGCGTCTGCGCCAGTAAGGACCCAGGCAGCAATGCGCCGCTCCCGTCACTGGGTCTTCATCTATCCCAGCACCTGGTGCAAAGAACCGCGACACGAAGTCGAAACCCTCCGTTGATGCAACGCTCGTGACCATGACCCCTCGAATTGCCTGCGCTTTTAACATCGCAAAATCAGGGCTCAAGTTCCTTACCGCTTCCTCCGAGTCCAGCTCCAGCAGATAGTCATACTTGGTTTTGCCGACGTATTTTGGGACAACGCTTAGCGCCTCGAGTAAACCCGGTGGGGCGCTTGCCGGTTCGTCAGGTCTTGCGGGAAAATTCAATTCGATCTGCTCGTCCCTTCTGATTGCCGTCAATAAGCCGCTGAGCGTGTGGAACCGCGCTTGTTCCTGTTCATCAAGCAAACCGGTTTCATAAAGAACGTGTGCGCTGGCAAGTGTGGCATGACCGCACAATTCAACCTCGACCGCAGGTGTAAACCAACGCAGATTGAAGCCTTCTTCCCGACGATGGAGGAAGGCCGTTTCCGACAGGTTCATCTCTTTCGCCACATTCTGCATCCACGTTTCGTCCCGTGGTTCATGTAGAAGACAAACCGCAGCCGGATTGCCTTTAAAAGGCAGTTCCGTGAATGCGTCAACCTGGTAAATCTTTATTCCCATGCCCTTTCTCCTTGTTTAGCGATCAGGTTTCAGTCGTCTGATGTCAGTAATCAGAGATCAGTAGGCAGTAGTCAGCAGTCAGACATCAGTGGTCAGGTATTAGTAGTTTATTTCAATCCTGTCTCTCGACGTAGACTGTAACTTATCAGCCTGACCATATTTTACCGAGTGTAGATTTCTGATTACTGACTACATACATCTGACTACTGATTACAGACGTGCGGCCTTGGCTTGACGCACGATCTCGGCAAGCTGTTCGATATGGCTGTCGTCATGCATCAGTCCGAGCACAAATTGGCCGATGGCGTTGACCTTGGGCGCCCCCGGCCATGGTGTGTAGCTGTTATCCAAATGTGGCTCATCCGGCCACATATCCAAGCTTGTCAGCCGCATTCGACGGCTCTCTTCCAACCGCTGGCGGCATGAGGTGATGGTCAGCATTGTCTCCCAGGGCGTTTCATATCGCGAACGCCCATGAAATGCCACACCTCGCGCCAACTCGGCTGCTAGCGCGGCTGATTCCTCCGACGATGCGGTAATGTGTACGATCACATGCCCCAGATTCCAAGCTAGATCCACGTCCTCGGGACGTGCTGCGAATGAGTCATGCGCATCGGGATCATGCGGTTCGAAGTACACATACGCATCAGTACAATCCTCGATCAACTTCAAGGTTGTGTCGATCATCTCGTTCGTCAGATCGTGCAAATCATCACGTGTCAAATCCGCGACGAGATCGTGAAAAGGCATTTCTTTGTTACGCACCGCTCTAAAATTCAGCATACGAAACTCCTAATAGATGATCTTAAAAAAACACGCTCTATGTCTCGCTTCTGGGCTGAAGAATCTCTTCTTGCTCTCTCTTGCCCTGAAGCACCAACCGCGCGAAAAGCAGCGTGACAGGTATACGTGCCAGACCGGTTGTAACCAACGCTGCCGGTAGCGAAATCGCGGAACCAATGGCACCGATGGTTGATCCGCCAATGATCATCCCCAACGAATTAACCTGCGAATCCATCGACAGTATCGTGGCTCTCACAGCGGAGGACGTGTTTTGGTTGATCCAAGTTCGGAAGATGGGATCGCTGGTCGTACGCAGGGTGATGCTCAGGCAGTAGACCGTCCCTGCCAACCAGAAGTTTCTCGTCAACCCGAATATAACCATGCAGATCGCCGTCGCGCCGGTCAGGAACATCAGTGTGCGGACAATCCCGCTCTGGCCGCTTATGTCCACTTTACGTCGCACGATCTCGATTCCGACAATCCCTAAAATCGTCATAACGGCATTCAAGAAACCAAACCAGACCACTGGTTTAAAATTCCCAATCGTTGGAAAAGAGAGATTTTCCAGCATGTTCACTGTCCAAAGGTTGTCGAAACCTGCACTGGAAAGACCGTAAACGGCACTGATAAGCAGAATGGCGATGAGCACTGTGCGACCCCTCACCAATTGGAAACCTTCTGAAAGTGTCTTAAACATCGTCCGCCACGACTTACGATCACCCTCTGTCTTGCGCTGGAATCCTTCTTCAGGCATGACCGCTATCAGGTAGATCGCGAGGAGGATAAGGAGCGCTCCAGCAAGAATAATTGGGATATTCAGCGCGATGGTGCCGAGAGCCGTGCTGATCGGTATCGCGATGAGAAAAGCAACCTGTCCCACTTGGGAACTGCGCATATAGGCGTGACTTACCCTCTCCTCACCAATTTCGTCGGCTATCCAGGCATCCTTCGCTCCACTGGTGAAAGTGAAACCTAAACCCCACACTACCTGCGCCAATAGCACCATTTCGTATATCTGGAAAGCTCCTTGGATGATAGCTCCAATCCCTGCCATCGCGTAACCAACAATGACAGACAAGCGTCGGCTATACACATCAGCGACAACTCCGGTAGGGATTTCAAATAGCAGTATCGTTGTTGTGAATACTGTCTCGATAAGCACAAGTTGAAACGGGTCGTCTGTGATATACGTCGCCAGGTAGACATAGACAACGGTAAAGAACAGGCTGTAAATCAGCCATTCCGCTCCAGTCAAGACAAGGAAGACGGTTAAAGCATTTCGTGGGTGTCTTTTCATTGGGATCTCAAGTAATCGTTGTTGTCTTTGTCGTGGATATATTCAGTGCAATCAGAGCCGTAGAGGGCAGTAGCGATGTCGATGTTGTAGAGACGTTTATCTGACCTCGAGTCCTTGTCTTATCTTCCGAATATATTCAGATTTTCCGCTCTTTTTTCCATTCTTGCCTCAAGGACCTTCTCCTCCCCAAAAAAATTCCAAATGCTGTTGCTTACCTTAATTTCCCTTCCTCCTGCAATGATTGAAATATTCTCGGATCAGATCTCAGATCTTCACCTTTAAACCACTCTGCAGACGGATATCCAAGTTGGATCCTAACAGGTCGATACTTTTCAGCGGGGTACACATCGATCACGATGCCGCCGAATGGTGCGGATGAATAGGATGTCCAGAAAGCGCCACCATACACGCGTTCGGATCCTACGCAAACCACAAATGGCCACCCTGCGAGTAATGAAGTTGAGAATTGCAGCTCAGTGAGTCTTCCATAGGCTGAAGGCGCGAGTTCCATCTCGTGGGTTTCCCAGGTATAAGCGGTGATATCTGCCAGGGAAAGAATGGGCACTTCCTCAAGTTCAAGTTGATCCAAATCAGCTTCCAGGATCATTTCGGACGAAATCTCACCCTTTACCAAGTAGATCGAGAATTCACCAACGTCGCTTCGTGCGCTAGGAGTTGTGGGAGTAGGGATCTGTGTATGGAACGGTGCTGTTGTAGGTTCGAGGGTGCTTTCTGAAAGGACATCTGTGGGTGCAACCGGTCTGCACCCCGCAGAGGTAATGAGAAGGATCATCAAGGCGAAGAGCAGGTTCTTCATCATCGTTCTTCATCTACAATTCAAGTGTCTTACAGTTGCGATCTGAGCGACCCGTCCAGACACTTTGAACACAAACTCGCGCTGAGGTTGTGTCCACTCCAAAGAGTAGTTCGGTCGACAAGACGCGATCTTGACCATCCAATCTACTGTGACTTCACCCATTGCCGAGTGATTTGCATTTGGCCAAGATGCAAAGCGGTATGTTCCAGTACGTGAGCAATGGCCCAAGCTACTGTATATGTTCGCCCATCTCGAGGTGATATTCTGACTTCGGCAAGATGATCATATGACAAGTTGTCGAAGACCTTTCGAATGTACTCTAGCGCCGAATCCAAAAGATTTGACAGCTCATTTTCTCTCACGCCTGTGGTCGCGAATTCGCTGTCTCTGTCGCGACCTGTCGCTTCCCCCATAACGACATCGCTAATCCAATACCGTTCAGCTCCTGCGATATGAGCGACAAGGACGGCAAGGGAGTTCATATCATTGCTGGGGCGCCAGTCTAATTCCTCTTGTGTCATCCCTGAGATCTGCGTTCGGCATCCCTCGTGCAGAGTTACAAGGATATCAAAGTATGGTTCGAGTACCGGATCCATCGGGCTCCTTTCAAATTGGCCTAACACAGGTATGTTCGGTAATAATTCTACTCTTGATCTCCTCACATCGGAACCACGACAAATCCCAGGTGTTATCTGGTTGAAGATTTCCACCGGTCTTCGTAGAATTTGAACCCTGTGAGAACTACTCCCCGTTTCATTAACGCGCAGGAGCACATACCGTGACGAAGCAACTTTCCCGCTGGACCAAGTTCATCTATGGGGCCGGCGACACAGGCTTCAGCCTGACGAGCACCCTCATTGGAGCGTACTTTGCCATCTTCATGACCGATGTTGTCGGAATCGCGCCCCGCATCGCCGCAGCCGCTATCTTCATAGGGCGAAGTTGGGATTACATCAATGACCCCATCATCGGGCATATTACTGACCGCACTCGAACTCGTTGGGGGAGAAGACGTCCTTACCTCCTGTTCGGGGCGCTGCCTTTCGCCCTGACGTTTCTCATGTTGTGGTGGGTCCCTCCATGGAAGGCTGTGCTGCCTTTGGCAATCTATTACGCCGTTGCTTATGTCCTCTTCGACGCCGCGGCTACCTTTCTGTATATGCCCTACTTCGCGCTCACCCCTGAGTTGACCTCCGACTATGATGAACGCACGACGCTAACCACTTACCGGATGTTTTTTTCCATCTTGGGCAGTCTGATAGCGTTCACACTTCCACTGATGATCATTGGATCCTTCGCTCCCGATAACGCCCCCAGAGTGTTCACGAACGCATTGATTTTCGCGGCCATATCCACATTGCCCTTCTTTTTCGTCTTCTTCACGACGAAGGAGCGGAAGGAATTCATGGAGATGGAACGCCCAACGCTCCGCCAGTCATTGCGCGCAGCGAGGAAAAACCGCCCCTTTGTATACGGCATGGTCGTCTTCCTGCTCACATGGGTGGCGGTGGAGATCGTTCAAGCCACATTGATCTTTTATATCAAGTATGTGGTACAGCGAGAACCGCAAAACGAGTTGATCATGGCTGCGATCTTCGTCACGGCTATCTTCGCCCTTCCTCTCTGGGAGTGGGTATCTCGGAAATGGAACAAGCGCTGGGCATACATCGCCGGGATCGCGTTTTGGGCGGGTGTGCAACTGGTACTGATCACTGTCACCCCGGCTACCGGATTGTCTTTGATCATGATCTTGTGCGTGATGGCCGGCATTGGGGTCGCTGCAGCCCACGTCTTGCCCTGGGCGATGATCCCCGACGCCATCGAATGGGGGGAGTGGCAAACGGGTGAACGTCACGAAGGCATGTTTTATAGTCTGGTTACACTGATAAGGAAGGCCGCCTCTTCGATCGCAGTCCCTCTCGCGCTCCTGCTCCTTGATGTCACTGGGTATGTGCCCATCGTCGCAGAGCAGCCCAGCAGTGCGTTATGGGGCATCCGCATCGTGATCGGACCCATTCCCGCTGTTCTACTATGTGCCGGGATTCTGTTCGCGTATGTATACCCTCTCGAACGCGAACAATACACTCAGGTGGTCCAAGAGTTGGAAGACCGAAGAACTGGCATAGGAGAGGTGGATTCATGAATTCCATTGAGATCCAAACCGTTCGCACCACGCGTGAAAAACGCATCTTTCTTACGTTTCCCTGGCGGATCTATCACGATGACCCATTGTGGGTGCCTCCCTTGATCCCGGAAAGGGCGAAAGCGATCGACCCACAACGGGGGTCGTTCTTTAAGCGCGGGGAGGCAGACTTCTTTGTTGCATGGCGGGATGGGGAACCGGTTGGGACCATCTGTGCTGCAGAGGACCCACCAACCAACGCAAAGCGGGGCAAACAGGAGTGCGTTTTCGGTTTCTTTGAGTACATCGATGATCAGGAAGTTGCTGGCACCCTGGTCCAGCGGGTTATCCATTGGGCGAAGGATCGAGGACTCAACGCGCTTTTTGGACCCTTTAACTTGGATTACGAAGACAGCTACGGAGTGCTCCTTGAAGGGCGTGATCGACCGCCTGCATTACTCTGCGGACATTCACCTTCTTATTATCAGCATTTTATGGACGAATTCGGCTTCCAACCTGCGCGCGGGGACAATCTGGCTTTCGAAATCGACCCAAGCGCGCCGGGTTTACCACGTCTAACGCGGTTGGCGGAAAAGCTTCGGGTTCGTGGTCGGATATCCGTTCGCGGAAGCGATTTGACACAGTTTGATGCGGAGGTTGATCGTGTTCATTATTTACTGAACACCAGCCTAGCCCATCTCCCGGATCACATCGGCTGGCATCGAGATGCCGTGGAGGCCACCCTGTCGCAGTTCCGGGCGATCGCTGACCCTGAGCTGGTTCTGTTTGCGGAGGTGAGCGGTGAGCCCGTAGGTTGGCTGGCAGGTATTCCCAATCTGAATGAAGCCATTATCCGTGCCAATGGTTTACGTCGACCGTGGGATTATCTCAAGCTTTGGTGGTTCATGCGTCGTCAGCCGGAGTGCTTAGCCCTGAAAAGTGTGGTGGTATTACCGGAATATTGGAACCGAGGCGTTGCGGTGGTGCTTTTTGATGAGATGGCCAGGCGGGCGATGGCCAAGGGGTACAAGTGGGCGGACCTCTCCCTTACCTCAGCGGACAATCCCAACACGCCCATTCTTGCGGAGCATATGGGAGCCAAGATCTACAAACGGTATCGTGTTTATCGGTTGCATATCTAACCAATATATTGAGTAAGATGTCATCTGTTCTTCGCGAACCTCACCCCTCTCAAATGAACAAACCTTCTACGCTCAAATATCTCTCACCCGTGTCCGCAAATATACCCACGATCAGCTTACTCTCGTTTTCAGGACGCTCGGCGATGGATAACGCAGCATGAGCAACCGCACCAGACGAGATCCCAACCAGGATTCCTTCCGTGCGCGCAATCTTGCGACACATCGTAAATGCCTCCTCCTCACTGACTATAAAGATCTCATCAATGACTTCGCGCTCAAGCGTTTTAGGCACAAATCCTGGCGCCGTTCCCATCATGCGGTGGGGATGGAATATCCCCTGAGAGATGTAGGGAGCTTCCTTCGGCTCAATCGCGACCGTTTTTACCTCAGGTTTCTTGTCTTTTAGATATCGACCCGCACCACATATGGTGCCCCCCGTTCCCAATCCAGCGATCAGAATATCGACCTTCCCCGCAGTGTCATCCCAGATCTCTGGACCTGTCGTTTCGTAATGCGCCCTGGGGTTGGATGGGTTGACATGCTGTCCGATATAAAAGTACTCCGGATGTTCAGCCAAGATGTCTTTCAGCTTCTGCATCGCGCCGGCCGTCCCCTCTGAGGCCGGGGTTAAGATCAATTCGGCCCCGAAAGCCTGCAGCACCATTCTCCGTTCCAGACTTTGGATCTCCGACATCACGAGGATGGCTCGATAACCTTTGATGGCAGCAATCGAGGCGACTGCCATTCCAGTGTTTCCACTTGTCGCTTCGATGAGCGTGCTTCCGGGCTTGAGTCGACCGTCTTGCTCGGCGTCCTCGATGATCTGTAATACGGGTCGATCTTTGAGGCTGATGGGATTCAGGAACTCGCATTTAGCGTAGATTGATCGATCTTCAGCCAGACGCCCGAGACGAAGCAAAGGGGTTTTACCGATCGTATCCTTGATACTGCTGTAAGCTTGCATTTGTCTATCCTCTATGAATGATGACTCGAAGAGGGGCGCAAACGAAGATTGCGCACTCCAAAGTAGTTCATTTGAAAGGAAAAACCTATATAAGATTAGCGCTATGTCGTCATGCTGAGCCTGTCGAAGCATGACGACATCGTTTCTGATAGGTTATGCGGGAACATGAGGTTGCTGACGAGAGAAGCTGCACCGAAAGCCACCGTGTGATTTCTTTATCTACATAGGAATCCCAAGGATCTCGCGCGCCTCCGCAGGCGTTGCGACTTCCCGCTGGAGACTCTTTACCAGATCTACAGCCGCCTTTACGCATTGGGCGTTGCTTTCAGCCAAGAAGCCTTTTTTCAGATAGAGGTTGTCCTCAAACCCTACACGGATGTGACCCCCCATGAGAACCCCCAGGGTGATCATGGGGAACTGTGAACGACCGACTCCCAAGACCGACCAACAGGCTTCTGCAGGTATTTTAGTTTGCATAAAACGGAGGTTTTCTGGTGTTGCCTCGATCCCCCATTTGATCCCCATGCACAATTGAAAATAGGGCGGCGCATCGATCAGGCCTTGATCGATAAAATCAAGTGCCTGGTATATATGACCGACATCAAAAACCTCGATCTCAGGCTTCACTCCCTGCTCTCGCATCCTCTCAGCAGCAGCCCTCCCCCATTCTGGAGGGTTTACAAAGACCCCATCGATGAAATTGACCGAACCGATGTCGAGTGAGCAGATCTCGGGTTGTAGTGCGACAGGTCCAAGACGTTGCTCAATGATATCCGGTCCCTGGAGATGGTACCCGCTTGTGGTCAGGTTGAGGAGCATGTCGCATTCAGCACGGACGCGTTCCATGACCTCTTGAAAATACTCGAACTTGAAAGAGGGCATTCCTGTTTGTGGGTCCCGAACATGAATGTGAGCGATCGCCGCGCCGGCATGGCAGCAATCGATCGCAGCTTGCGCGATCTCCTCTGGAGAATATGGAACAGCGGGATTCATCTCCTTTGTCGGTCTGGAACCCGTTACCGCTGCCGTGATGATCACTTTTGACATTTTTAGAGTTTTATCTCCAGGTGATATATCACCCTTGCGTCAGTGCGAACCTGTAGAAGCGGTGGATGAAAGGGTGGTTCAAAGGAGTCCTTCGCCTCGCAAACCATCTATGATCCCAATTGAGGATGTGCTTCGATCCATGGTGTAAATGTGCAACCCTGGTACACCCCCCTCGATTAATTCTCTGCATTGACGGATAGCGAACTCGATCCCAAAGGACAGGAGCGCCTCTTTGTCACCTTCAGGTAAATCGTTAATCCCTTGACGGAGTTCATCGGTGATCGTAGCGCCACACAGGCTTGCTAATGTTTCCATCATTTTCACGCTGTAGATAGGCATCACGCCAGGTAGTACGGGAACGTTAATCCCCGCCGCCTTGCAGCGTTCTAAGAAGTCGAAGAAGAATTGGTTGTCGTAGCAGTAATTGGTGATGATGTACTCGGCGCCAAGATCCACCTTGAGCTTAAGGTATTCGATGTCCTTAGCCAAATTGGGCGCGTCGACATGCCCCTCTGGGTAACCTGCAACCCCGAGGCAAAAGTCGTACTTTGGACGGATGAACGCCATGAGATCGGAAGCGTAGGTTAAGCTATCCGGGTGAGGCGTGAAATCTCCTTCTCGAGGTGGGTCTCCGCGCACGACGAGCAGGTTCTCCACCCCAATGACATGATAGCTGTCCAGAACTGCGTGGATGTCCTCCGGCCCCAACCCATAACCTGCGAAATATCCGATGACCTCGTGTCCCTTCTCATCCTTCAGTTTCTCGATAAGCTGACGTGATCCTTCCCGCGTTGACCCACCAGCTCCGAATGTGACCGAGACAAAATCCGGTTTCAGAGCGGATAATTCATCGATGGTTTGTTCAAGTCTCTCGGCCGCCTTGTCGGATCTGGCGGGAAACAACTCAAAGGAGACAGTCGGTTTTTGGCTCGTTTTCCAGATTTCTGTAATTTTCATCCTGCGTTTTCCTTTCAGCCATGTGAGTGACACGGCGATGGATTATCCAGAGCACCAGTGGTATATCGAAAGCATTGATCAATTTGTTCAATTTAGGTGTTACATCTCTTTATCAACCCTTACGAGTTTCGCTCAGCTTTCTTAAAGAGTTTCTACGTAGTCTTGTTTGATGACACGATAAGCAGGGTGGTAGGCTTCTTCATAGCGGGTAGAGTGATGAACCGCTGGAAAACCGTCCTGCTCCACCCTTTTGAAAAAGTCTCGCATTTCTGTTCGTTCAAACGGGAGATCACCATCCTCTGCCATGCGCTCAGCAAAGGACCAATAAAGGTACAAATTTTCTGTGGTTCCGTGATGCTCATTTGCGGTCCGCACAAAGGCATCCAGGAGTGAAATCGGATCCCCTCCACTCTGTATGAACGGACGCAAGTTGACCCGCACGATGTCCCCATCAGGAGATATCTCATCGATAGTTGGTTCATTGGGACCTTCGGGAAGGTTTTCCAATTCCCGCGTTAACCAGTTGCGAACGGCGTCGAGGTTGCTAATTGCGTGTTCACTTCCCATGGCAGCATGAAAGAGTAATTTGTAGAGGTCCTGGATTTCCATCTGTGGGTAGCGCGCGATCTGATCCGCCAGGATGCGACGCAATCTCTGCTCTGTGGCTTCAGGTAGTTTGCGTGATTTTAAGGACACCACGAAGAACCATCTCCTCTCTCGCTGGGCATTGGTTGTTGGCTACCATCGACGCCTCACCAGATGCCAGGAAGCAAGCGGAATGGGACGGATTGTGCATACTCACGATAACCGTTGAGCTCTTCCAAGAGGACGCGATCCTCAAAGAAGGTGCGGACCACGAAACCACACGCCCCTATGAACGCAGGTATGAGCGCCCAAAGTGAACCCAGCGAGATCGGGAGGGCGATCGAAGCCAAAATCACCCCTGCATAGCCAGGGTGCCGTACCCAATGATATGGGCCACTAGTGATGACTTCGTGATCGCGATCCTCCTGGATACGGATGAAGGTCGAAAAATACTTGTTTTGGACCATTGCCCAGCTGCCGATCGCGTTCCCAAACGCGAACACAAGGAGAGCGATCACCTGTATGGCAAGGGGAATGGTGGGCGACCATGCGTAACGTCCGATATCGAGCCCTGCAACAAGTAAGGTCAAAGGAAAGAAGAAGAGGAACGAGAGGCTGGCCAAGATCATGTCTCGAATGTTGACACCCGTTCTTATCTGTGCGCGCTCTGTTACTAATGTGGGGTCTACAAGCATAAAGTTGATGATGCTGATAAGGATATAGATGCCCAACGAAGCCCATCCCATCGGCCAGTCAATACGACCAGCCGAGACGAAGAGGATGACCACAAGCGAGGTGAGATAGATAATAGCAATTACGATCCCTCGTATCATCGAGTTCACCTCATGTGGTTGTTCGGGTAGAGATCCATGAAGAGGTTTGTTGGGCCTTACCTTTTAGTTTATCCTAGAGCAACGTCCAGGGTCATCATCACCGCGAAACCGAGCATCGCTCCCAATGTCGCGATGTCTGTGTGTCCCCCAAGTTGCGACTCGGGTATCAATTCTTCTACCACAACAAAGATCATCGCACCCGCAGCGAACGCCAGAGCATAGGGAAGAATGGGACGCATAAGAAGTACAGCCGCAGCGCCAATCACGCCGGCAATGGGTTCAACGACAGCCGAAAGCTGTCCGTACCAGAAACTCTTCAATCGTGACATCCCCTCTCTGCGTAACGGCACGGATACGGCTGTTCCCTCAGGAAAATTTTGAATCCCAATGCCCAGGGCTAATGCCATCGCCCCTGCCAAAGTGGCGGATGGCAGATCAGAGGCTACCGCACCAAAAGCCACGCCGACGGCTAAGCCTTCGGGCAAATTATGTAAGGTGATCGCTAATATTAAAAGAACGATCCTGCGCCAATTTGTTGGAACACCTTCTGCCTTTTCCATCGGGAAACCCATGTGGAGGTGGGGCAGCACACTGTCTACAAGTCTTAGAAATGCCCCACCGAGCAGGAAGCCAACAACCGCTGGAACCCAAGAGGGCAGGCTGAATTCCTCGGCCATCTCAATCGCGGGCGCCAGGAGCGACCAGAAGCTAGCAGCGATCATGACGCCGGCGGCAAAACCCAACATGCCGTCCAAGACCTTACGGCTTACGGTTTTGAACACAAAAACTGCTCCAGCTCCTAGTGCGGTTAGAAACCAGGTAAAGCAAGTCGCCAAGAGGGCTTGCAGTATGGGATTGAGATCGACGAACCAGTCAAACACCAGAAAACTCCTTTGATACCGTGATACGGTGAGAGATGAGGTTAAACCCCATCGTGATCTGTGGAATTTGGAGTGCTACTATTTAATATCCCAACCATCGACTTAACACAGATCAGGCTTTTTCCCACATCCCGGATTCCAACAGGATACACGAAGTGATAGGCGCTGTAAATTGGTTTTACGTTGAGCGGTTGCGATAAATCAGCTGTCTACGCTTCATCAGCATCTGGTGGTTCAACGTGGATGACAACACGGTTCAGTTGAGGGATTCTTGAACGGAGCTCGCTCTCAACCTCCTCGGTGAACGTGTGTGCATCGACGATTGCTGTGTCTGGATCAACGGTGCAATGAAGCGTTACGAAGAGCTCACTTTCAGTGCGATGCACCTCTACCTGGTGGAAGCGGCATTCCTGACCCATGCGTTCCTTCAACTCCTGAAGGACGGTATAGACCAAACTCTCGTCGTCAGGAGATCCTCTTTGCCTTTCTTCAGGCTCTCCAATGGGTTCGATGTGGGAGACAACCTGGTCGATGCTAGGTAGAGCGCTACGAATCTCGCTCTCAAAGATTGAGACTTTGGCGTGCGCCTCGTCAACGCTGAGAGAGTCCTCAACTTCAATGTGCAATTCCAGCAATCGCCTCTCAGCGACATCATAGATGCGCAGTGCGTGAGTACTCATCCCATGGTTCGCCGCCAAGCGACGAACGGTATTAACGATACCGTTCTCTCCTCGAACAAGGGGCTCGATATGGACCACCACATCGGCGCCTGGCAGGATTTGACGCACCGCCTCTTCAGCTTGGTCGGCGATTTCGTGGGCTTGTTCGAGGGTGGTATCGTGACGGACCATGAGTGTGAGGTCGGCGAAGGCTTCAGGTCCCGCGATGCGGACACGCGCACGCTTTACTTTTAACACGCCTGGCACATGAGCAACATATACGATTTCATCCTGCAAGCCTGCAGGAACGGCGTCAAGCAGTGCAGAAATCGTTCTTATACCTAGCTTCGCGCTGACATATATGACGATTCCGGCAACTGCCAATGCTGCAATGGCGTCAGCTTTGACCAACCACTCAACACCGAGGACATCGGATAAACGCACCAGAGTCAAACCCCCGATCACGACGGCCGATGACCAAATATCGGTGGCAAAATGGAGCGCATCCGCTTCGAGCGCTTGGCTCTTGTACTTCCTGGCGACGCGGTATAGTGCGCGCGATCGGGAGATATCGACCACAATCGAGGTGGCCATGACGAGGAAAGCCCAGAAATTCGCCTCGACCTCGACTTCCTTGAAGAACAGTCGCTGAATAGCCTCGTAGATGATCCACAAGCAGGTCAGTAGCAAGAGGAAGGTTTCAAAAAGTGCCGACAAGTTCTCGATCTTACCGTGGCCGTAAGTGTGCTCGCTGTCGGGGGGGCTTGATGAAACGCTGACGGCAAACCACGTCACACCGGCAGCAACTAAGTCAAGACCGGAATGAGCCGCCTCTGACAAGATGCCCAGGCTACCAGTTATGATCCCAATAACCAGTTTAATAAGCGTCAGGAAAACAGCCGCGAGAACGGAACTCCGCGCAACGAGTTTCTTCTCATGGTCTCCGGTAGGGGTAGGTATTCCGGCATCGTGGGTAGTCATGGGATCTATCTTCAGACAGTTTTTCCTTTAAGTCAATGTGGGGAGACTAAAGTTTTAAACTTCAGATCGCGAGCCTTGCATTAGTTGTTTGAGGTGTCTGATCCAACACATGCTTGGGCTTTGAGGCGAATTGACTGTCCATTCTCTCTCGTTTTTCGTTGTCAGATCTTCGAAGTTTGAAGAAGCCAACACACAGGTCCTACTTTGGTGATCGCCCTTGGGTCATTGACCTTGACTTGTGACATCGACGCCCATTCGCTCCATGTCATCCATCAATCGGTTAGGCTCCACAATGTTCGCCTGCGTCCAAAAACCGGGTTTCCTGATCGATCCATCTAGGTACTGAAGTAAACATGCGACCACCGGGATTGCGGTAAACATGTAGCCATCCTCATGATAAAGTGTCACATCTTTGGTAATGGGTCTGCCGTCTTTGGTACCAGCGGATTCTACTCTCAAGAGCGTGCCATATGGCGGCTTTGAGAATGTTTTCAATCCCCAACTCATGAGCCTTGTTGTGGGCTTAGCCGCTCTTCTCGGGAACAACTTCAATAATATTGCAGCAAGGGGAAAAACCAGCCAGTCCACAAACCAATTGAATCCGCCCACATAGAACCCGGTCTCAGAGAGCGAAGGGTATGTCTCAGGGATAGAACGCATCTCCTCTAGAAACATAGGGACAGCGTATTGCCGACCGAATCCGCGGCCGAAATCCATGGTTATAAAATCCAACATTCCCTGAAAACGGGCTTTCTGCCATTTGCCCTTCTTGTAGACCAGGCTCTCATAGTCGGCTAGCTCGGACATGAACTCATAAGCCGTACTCTCCGTTACAGACAATCCAGCCCAGTTCACTTTAATGACGCTTCCCACAAGGGCTTTTTCAAGCTTGTCATAATGTTGGGCAACGTAATGGACCAAAGCCGCAGGAAGCCCAGGGTGAAACCCGCCATCAGTGATGAAGCAGCGACCGCTTTTCTCAATCTCCGAGGTCATGGATTTTAAAAGAGACGTTTTTTCTGTTGAGTATTGGATATCCATATAATCGATACCCACCTCAAGCGCGGCCACGGCGACACACTCAGCGTATATAGCCGTACTTGAAGCGACGAGTACCAGATCCACTCCGTGAAATGCTTGCTTAAGACTTTCGGCATCCGAGGCGTCCGAGTGAATCCCTGTCACTCTATTTCCTTCGAAATCACCGTTAAGTTGCCGTACGAGATCCTCGGCTTTAGTGATGGATCGTCCGGCCAGGATGAGTTCGGCATTTGTTTCCTGCAGGAGCAAACGAGCGATGAGTCGGCCGGTATTTCCATAGCCGCCTAATATGAGCAGTTTTTTATTGTTCATATCAGCATCTTTCCATGAGGTGAAAAATCATTCCCAAATGTGAAGTTGGCTACGGTGGATGGGTGTTTGACTTTACGGTAGCGGATTACAATCCCAGTCCCTCCTCCGGCATCCATTCCGGCCAATCCGAGACCCATTCAGGAACCCGAAACTCCTCCACACGATCACACACGGGGAAGTACGCCTTCAGATCGACCACACCGGTGCCGTCATAGGCATCAATGTCGGCAATACGTACGACCCCTTTTTCTTGGTCAACGCCTTCCAACTTGCACGTCGTCATGGCAATGGGATTGGGGCGATATTCCGCCCTGGTGGCAAATACACCACAGACCTGTCCGGGAGCATATGGCGGTTCTGTTTGCATCACGCTTCGACTGGCCTCGTTGTCATGCCTATCTGCCCACCAAAATACCATGACATGGCTGAATTGGTTAAGCTGGAGCAAAGCCGGTCTGTAGGCGTCGAGAATCTCAAGATGGATATCCTGATCCGTCCGTCGGACGTATCCAATGGGAATCATTTGATAGGTTTCTTGATTCATTTATGTATCTCCTGAGCTAGTGTGTCTCCTTCCCCTCCCTCATTTTTTGTGCATTCATGTATCAAAAAGAACCACCAGGCCTGTTTATTCCTCGGGGTAGAAAGCGATGCCAATGGCGCCAGGACCGACATGGGTTCCAACAACTGGGCTAACTTCGGCGCGATGGATGATCGCTGGGCTAAATCGTTCATTTGTCATTCTCGCCACGGCTTCGCCATCCTCAGGGTTATCAATATCAACGATCGCTGCTTCGGCCATTCTCTTATCGCCTAACCGTTCCTCCGAAATTTGAAGCAGTTGTTCAAAAGCCTTGCCCTTTGTCCTAGCTTGGGAGAGCGATTGGATGAGCCCATCTTTAAACTCAAGGATTGGCTTGATCCTTAATGCTGTGCCCAACAATCGCTTCGCGCCCGTGATGCGCCCAGTGCGGTGGAGATATTCCAAGGTGTCCACGACAAAGATGAGCTGTACGTTGTCCCGCATTTTCTCAGCCGCAGCGACCACGTCATCGAGATCCGCACCGGCAGCGGCTGCACGGGCAGCAGCTAATACAACGAAGCCCAATCCCATCGAGCTCGACATCGCATCCACAATTCGGATTGGGAAATCTTGGATTTCTGACAACGCCATCTGTGCACAGTCAACCGTGCCACTTATCTTTGATGAGACGAGGACACTGACGATGGCGTCACACTCTTCAGCAACTTGACGGAAGAAAATCTCAAATTCCTTGGCTGAGGGTTGAGATGAGGTGGGGAGGGTGGCTGATTTCTTCAATCGATCATAGAAGCTTTGAGGATCAATGTCGACTCCGTCTTGAAAACGATCATCATCCCATATGAGCCATAGAGGAATAACCGCTATATCCAACCCCTCTTGAGCGGATTTTGGAATATAAGCTGAGCTATCGGTTACGATGGTGATCTTCTGATTGGTCATGGTTTCCTCCACGAGTCTTCATTAGGGTGTTGAATTGAACCCTTGAGATTACACTTTGATTCACTCCGAGTTTAGTCGAGGGGGCGGTAAGGGACAAGCTTCTCGGATCACACATCGATGGGTATTTGTTTGACCTGCGTGTCTTGGGGGCGTTGTGAGAGATACGCGGGAACTCAGACTGCACACTATAGCTAGATTATCCTGCTCACGTGCTTCTTTACACCCATGTTAGAATTGCTTCATCTACGGATGTGATACGCGATTGGAAAAATCTTCGATGACGGGAAGAAAAGGCTGGCTCGTTGGATTTTGGATTGCCCTGCTCCTGATGGTGGCCGCTTGTGGTTCCCAGGGTATGAATATGCCGCAGAGCCCACTCCTATCTTCGTTGGAGCGTAAGTCGGGTTTGATCGCATATGTAGGGGTGGATGGGAACATCTACACCATTAACCAGGCTGGTGGCGATAAGGTTTCTATCACCCAAGATGCGACCCTCCAAGTGGAGGATGCGGGAATTCAATTGTCTTATTTTTTGCCCACATGGTCGCCAGATGCAAAACAGTTGGCTTTCATCCGTGCCATTGCGAATGAGGACGGTACCCCTATGTCTTCCGCGCTTTACACCAGTTCAATGGGTGAGGACGACCTTGTAGAGATCTTCAGCAGCCCACGTTACTTCCCTTTCTATGCAAACTGGTCTCCGGACGGCGAGCAGCTTGGGTTCCTCACGATAGGTCTTGGCAGCAATAAATACGCCCTCATGGTGGCTCCCAGTATTGGGGGTGATGTGACGGTGGTTGACGTTGGTTATCCATACTATTGGACGTGGTCTCCTGCTGACCTAAGCATCCTTGCTC
The DNA here is from genome assembly GCA_020350285.1 of Anaerolineaceae bacterium. Classification (GTDB taxonomy): domain Bacteria; phylum Chloroflexota; class Anaerolineae; order Anaerolineales; family E44-bin32; genus DUEZ01. The sequence goes on along the minus strand of CP070708.1, from coordinate 867,469 downwards.
ATGTAGGTGGCCCTCCCGTGGAGAACCCCGAGCAGGCGCGAATATCACGGTTGACCCTCAATGATCCTGTGTCAGAAGTTGGTCTTGGTCTGGCACCGGCTTTCTTCCAGGCTCCGGCGTATTCTCCGGATGGGCGGTTTGCCGTCTTGGCGACAGATCGTGTGGGCGGTGGGCAAAGCTTGGTCGTGACCGACTCCTCCGGTCGAGTGCAATCAGAAATCACGTCATTGGAAGGGATCGTTGCCTTTGATTGGTCGCCTAAAGGTGACCGTCTTGCTTATGTTGAAAGTCTTAACCCGTCCAGGCTCGAACCAGGAAGCCTCCATCTTGTCTCTTTGGAAAATCCGTCCAACCCTCAAACGATCGAGATCGAAGCCCATGATGTAATCGGGTTCTTCTGGTCACCGGACGGAAATTGGATCGCATACTTTGAGCCGGTGCTGATGTCCGCAGGACCTGAAGAGGAAGGAGGCGAGGCTGTAACCGTGGAGATGTTCAATTTACACGTGGCCAATGCGGAAACGGGTATGACACAGCGGATCGCCGCCTTCCAGCCGACGACAGAATTAATGCAGATCATCCCTCTATATGATCAATTCCAACGCTCAGCCACCATCTGGTCGCCAGATGGCAATTATCTGGTGCTCTCAGCGCTTACTGAGGTTGGCCCGAGTATATTCATCGTGCCCTCATCGGGCGCCTACGCACCGCGCTTCCTGACCGAAGGGAGACTTGCTTTTTGGTCTTGGAAATAAACCTTTGATCACCTTGTTTGTGTTTGATGAGTGAAGGATAGAAGGCCTCAGTATGAGGCCTTCTGGTTTGTTCTTCCTATGGTGTAGGGGCGGGGTTACTCCGCCCCTGCCATCTCTCATCAGCTCCCCGCGAGCTTCAAGCTCGCGAGGAGCTTGAAGGACCGTTTCGCGAATCACCCCTACCTAACTTATATATTATCCTAGAATCAATCCCCAGCTTTCTCCTCTGCAGGGGAGTCCGTCTTAGCGCCCTTACTAGCGGAGGACTCGCGAGGCAGAGGTATTCCTTTGGGGTTCACGCCCAACTCGGCGAGCACACTCTCGACTTCTTGTCCCTCCTCCTGCACTAGTTGAAGGCTGTTCTTGCCGAGTATCGAGAGGACATCTCGGTTGGTGAGCTCCTTCTTGCTCAATAACTCGTCAACCAAAGCCTCTACCTCATGTCCGTGCTCGATCAGGACGCGCTCGACCTGCTCCTCGAGTTGACGCCAAACTCGTTCCACACGTTCGTCATCGAAGCGAAGTTCCTTGAAATCGGTGAATAGTTCAGAAACCGGTGGTCCGAAGAATCCGTGCATAGCCAATAAACGAAGCATCGTGCGGGCACGGTTATAGTCACCCGTGGCTCCTGTCCAGAACTCTCCCATGAAGATCTTCACCGCGATGTGTCCTGACAGGGAGACCATGATCCGGCCGACGATGCGGCGGAGTGGTTGAGCGTAGATTTCATCGGTGTCCACCGAGAGCACATAACCCAAAGCGCCGCTCGATCGTCGAATGATGCTTACGCGCGAGATGCGCTGATCCGGCATGACGTAATGCTGAACCACAGCGTGCCCGGCTTCGTGGTAAGCCACCTGTCTGAGCTGCAGCGGATCCATATCAGCGATGGGGTTGGCCATGCCCACCATTTGTTCCTGGATCGCCTGATCGATGTCTTCCTGAATGACGTAATCGCGCCCTTCGAATAACGCTCTCCGCACGGAATCCTTGGTTACAGCGGACATGATCTGTGCCGGCGTGGCGTGTGGGGTGTCCGCAACGATGTCATCAACGTTGATCTGAGCCGGATCGTGCTTGATCTTCGAGATGTAGCCCTTGATGATCTCTTTCCGTCCTATCCGGTCTGGTCGTTCCACCTTGATCACTTGATCGAACCGACCAGGTCTCAACAGCGCTGGGTCAAGGACGTCTGGGCGGTTGGTCGAGCCCATGAAGAGGACGTGCCAATTGCGTTTGGGTGGGCGTTTGCCAAGAAGCTTGTAGATCTTTGCCTGTATCCGTTCCCAAAATGTCGGCTCGCCGATGCCATCCATCTCGTAGAGCAGGCGGGTAAGTGCGCCGCCACCGCCCATGAAGGGCATCCTACCCATCCCGCCGGCCTGACCGCCCATGACGCCTCCGCGCGACATACCCACGGCATCGACTTCGTCAATGTAGGCGATAGCGGCTCCATACTCTCGGGCTAACTTACGGGCTTTATTCACAAAGGTCATCATTCTCAAAGTGTCCATCCCCCAGAACATACCCCTGAAGCCCGAGCCTTCAACGGACATGAAGGCGACACCCGCTTCTCCGGCCATCGCCTTGGCCAACATGGTCTTGCCAGTGCCAGGCTCTCCAAAGAGCATGAGCCCGTTGATGTACTCTCCTCCCATTT
>CP070708.1:851813-864954 GCA_020350285.1 Anaerolineaceae bacterium | reverse complement strand
AACATCTGTGACGGCGGAGGATTAGATGTAAGATAGCGTCCGTTTTGCGTTAGCGATCCTTCACTGCGTGAAAACGGACTCTTGCCAACCACGTCAAAAATAACGTCATAGGTCTGACCGCTTTGGGTGAAATCTTCTTGCGTGTAATCAATGACATGGTCTGCACCAATCGAGCGCAGCATGTCCAATTTCCCCGTGCTATCAACGGCAGTCACTTCAGCCCCGTAGTACTTGGCAAGCTGTATCGCAATCGTACCGATACTTCCGCCCGCCCCATTGATCAAAACCTTTTGTCCGCTCTGGATATCTCCTTGACGAAGAAAACACAACGCTTCAAGCCCCCCATTAGGAACAGCGGCGGCTTCCGCATAGGTCATATTGGTCGGTTTACATGCCAGCGCCCCATCGTCAGGTTCTTCAGGCAAACACATGTACTCAGCATTCGTGCCCATACCAACAAAACCGGTAGCTGCAAAAACTTGATCACCTTCACCAAATCGTTTTACATTTTTACCTGCGGCTTCAATCTCCCCGGCCACATCCATCCCTAGTATCGTTATTCTCGTCGGTCTTTTAAGACCCACATATGCTCGCATGATGAGCTGGATCGAGATGGGTAATTTGAGACTTCGCTGTTCACAGTCCCCTGCAGTTACTGTTGTCGCATGAATCCTTATCAGTACTTCATCCTCCTTGGGAGCAGGTTTCTCTACCTCTTGGAGTTGAAGGACATCCGGCGGTCCGTACTCTGTCCATACGATCGCTTTCATGCGTATTCCTCGTGACAACCGAGCCCCCCAGGGCGATGAAGCGCAGTGGAATAGCGGTCGATTGAATCTTCTCGTCTTTTAAATGGTACATAACGACTGCGAGTTCAACAGCCCTTCTTATTTATTGTAGAAGAAACCGCCCCCGTCGGTCCCCTCCGATGGGGGCAGATTGGTATAAAAACTCCCAGCCCCGCGAGCTGGGGGCTATGGTCGTTTCTTCCAGAGCGAGGCTACACCGCTGTGTGCAGTCCGTGGCCGTCAATCACGGTCGTTGCTTGAAGGCATCGGTGAGTGTGGGAGAAAAGCCGCCAATCACAGCCACAAGCACAGCGAGCTTCACCGCGGCGAGCCACGACAGGTCTGCGCTAATCAGACCCTGATCGACCGCTCCGGGGAACAAATCGGGGACGACCCACCCCCACACGATCTTGAATATGACCACCGAAATGACAAACACCACGGCGACGCTGATCAGGACTGAGACCGCCACCTCCACCCAATTGGTCACCTTTTTTTCTATCTCTTTTTCCAATTCCTTTTCCATTTCGCTTCTTGTCTTCTCCTCCATCGTAGTTTCCTCCTTATTTTGTATTTTAAACCTTACAGCCAAGCTCACGTCACGCAGCGGAATAGCGGTCGGGTGAGCTTGGTTAGGTTTCGTCGTTGTGCGCCACAGTTATGACGACATGTCCCACCTTGTGCCCTTTGTCAACATATCTATGAGCCTCTACGATCTGTTCCAGCGGATAGCGTCTATCGATGACCGCTTTTAGCTTTCCCGCCTCAATCAACTCTTTGAGGAAGATTAGATCTTCCGCCTTTTCATCGTCCCCGGATCCGGAATCCCTTCCAACGTCAAGATAGATTCCTGTCTCCTTTAGAGACTTCTTACCTCGTGAAGACGAAAGCTTGCTTACCGCGTCAAAGATGACATCATAGGTCTCACCACTTTGGGTGAAATCCTCTTGCGTATAATCAATGACCTTATCGGCTCCTAGAGATTTCACTAATTCTAAATTTTTGGTGCTGCATACCCCGGTCACCTCTGCCCCAAAATGCTTGGCAAGCTGTACCCCATAGGTGCCTACGCTTCCTGAAGCGCCGTAGATAAGGATTTTTTGCCCTGGCTGGATATTCGCCTTTCTAAGAACATTCAATGCTGTAATTCCACCACCAGGAACAGCGGCGGCTTCTTCAAAGGTCATGTTGGTCGGTTTTATTGCCACCAATCCTTCTTTTGTCCCCCTACCTTCTTCCGGCATGCATTTATACTCGGCATAAGCGCCATAACCAAAACCAGCAAAGGCAAAAACCTGGTCACCTTGCTTAAATCGTGTCACGTCTTTGCCTACGGCTTCAACCTCGCCGGCTAACTCCATCCCTAGTATCGGTATTTTCTTGGGTCTAAAGATGCCATTGACCAATCTTGCGAGAAATGGGTCGGGCTTTCGCATTCTCGTATCCCCGATATGTGCTGTTGTCGCATGGATTTTTACCAGTATTTCATCATCCTTGGGCGAAGGTTTTTCCACCTCTTTGAGTTGAAGAACCTCCGGGGGACCATACCTTTCATAGACAACTGCTTTCATGAGCCTCCCTCCAAGATCGCATTGATCCAGTGGTTTTCAATATGGTACACCAAAAAAGATATGACTATAAATTTATAACCTAACGGGTGCGAGATGAACAGCCGGGATGGTCGAAAAAAAACCGCATTTTGGGGCGTGGATAGATTGGTCAGTTCCTTTCCCCTGCCAAGGAAACGGTCGGGCGAGCGCACTCGATTTACCCGACACAGTTTGTGGTTCGTCTGCCAGTCTCGGGAAAGCCCCCGCGCGAAAACCCTATCATTCTTGGGTATAATGGATTGGGGGAATTCCTAAAACACGCTAGGGCTAAGAGAGCTTGTAGATAAACCGTACTATAGGGACCCCCACCATTTCTTTAAAAGGGAGAGGAGGAGAGCAATGAAGAATCGACGTAGGACTGGTTTGTTGCTAGCCAGCGCGATAGTTATGGCAGCGGTGCTGATTTTCGGCCTTGTCCCCCCGGCTCTGGCGGCTGAATTTCGGAGCGGAGACACCATTGAGATCCGCGAAGGCGAAGTCATCGATGACGACCTATTCATCTCTGGCAATAGGATCGAAGTCTACGGCACGATTAAGGGCGACTTGATCATTTCTGCAGTAGAGGCGATATTTTCCGGAGAGGTCGAAGGCAACCTGGTCATCCTCGGTCAAGACTTGGAGGCCAATGGTGTGGTGAAAGGCAGCCTCTACGGTTTAGGATACTCGCTGACGCTCGGTCCTGAAGCGAAGGTCGCCCGCAACGTTTATTTCGCTGGCTTCGATCTGATGACCGAAGACGGCAGCACGATCGGGCGCGGGCTCTATGTTGGCGGCTACCAAGCCAGTCTGGACGGTGAGATCGCCAATGACGTTTCCATCGGCGTCGCGGCGCTAGGGGTGAGCGGTTCTATTGGCGGAGATGTCGTAGGCACGGTCGGAGACCCCGACTCATCCTTCAACGTCCCTGTGATGCCAGATTTTCCGGGTGCCGTGGAAGTCGAACGTCCGGGGTTGAACGTGAGTGATATGGCACAGATTGAGGGTGATGTGGACGTGACCTACACCGAAGTAGACTTCGACGCCCCACTCCCAACACCGCGCAACATCATCCCCTCACTCATCAGCGAATTCATCGTCAATCGAGTCGGAGAATTCATCGCCCTGCTCATTGTCGGCGGCTTGTTCCTACGCATCTGGCCGGCGACCATGGAGCGCGCCCAGCAGGAGGTGTATCGTCGTCCGTTGAACAGCGCCGGTTGGGGTTGCTTGATCACACTGATCTTCTTCATCGGGGTGCCCCTAGCCTTCATGCTTGTCCTGCTCGTGGCGATCATCGGTGGCGTGTTCACCTTCGGACAGCTCTTTAATGACATCATGGGGTTGGGCAGTGCAGTCCTGACCTTGATCTCAACATCCTTCCTGACGATCTTCTCCCTGGTGACGAAGGTTGTCGTCGGATACCTCGGTGGACGGATGATCCTAAAACAATTGGCGCCGAAAATGACGCCCGGTTATTGGACTGAGTTCGCCGGGCTGGCCTTGGGCGTTTTCCTGTACGAAGTGGTGCGCGCCATCCCTGTTCTGGGCTGGTTCTTCGGAATCGTTGTGATTCTGGTCGGTCTGGGTGCCATCTACCTCGCACTGCGGACTCGAGAGCTGGCTGAGCCGGTAACTTCGGAAGAGGCTGCATAAGCACGTTCCCTATTACACAAAGCAACCCGGAGGTCGTAAACTTCCGGGTTGTTTGACTTATAGAGAAGAAACCGGGTAAAAAAATAAAATCAGAGGATGATTTCAAAACTAAAACGAACTCCACACGGCTGCCCCATTTGGGCTGACCACGCGGTTCAAAATGGATCCAGGTAAGCAAGCCTCTTGTTGAACAGCTAATTCAGGGACGGTCAGCTGGTTGCAGGCGTAGCATACTCAGGCTTAGCACGGCTGCTGCCAAGAAGACCAAGGTTGAGGCTTTAAACATCGTCGTATAGCCGAACGCATTGATGCACCAACCCGCCAGGAAGGGTGCGGCAAGTGTTATGGGGGCAATGAGCGTGTTCGACATGCCGATGTAGGTCGCTTGTTCGGCTGCGGTGCCGAACCCCAGGCTGAGCACCATCGTCGTCGTCCAACCGACGACGGAGGCGATGCCGGCTAGCACAAAGATGGCGAACCAAGCCGGGATCGAGGTCAGCCAGCCAGCGAGCGCGCAGCTCAAAAAACCCGCCAGTGCACCCAAGAGCAGCACCAACCGGTGGCCCTTGCGATCGCCGAGCATACCCAGTAACGGATTGGCGATCACCTGGCCGAAGATCAACACGCCTGTCAGCCAGCCCACCAAGCCGGCGCTGGCGCCCAGTTCCCCAACGGCAAAAACGGCATAGAAGGAGAAGGCAGCCAACCCCAGTTGGAAGATCATGCGGACAAGCAGGAAACGCTGGAATACCGAATCGGTGGAGAGGATGCGTCTGACATCATCCCGCACTCGCGTCTGGGTTCCTTCCGCCAACGCTGGGGCATGTTCCTGTTCGCGCGTTGATGCCAGGAATATAAATGAGAGGCCCATGCTGACGCCGGCCAGGATAAAGCAGAGGGCAAAATCGAAGGGCGATTCGTAACGCTCGAGAATCTGACCGGCAGCCACGGCGGTCACACTTGCCAGCAGGTTAGCGACCGAAGACTGTGCGCCGAAGAAGCCTCCGCGCCAGGAAACCGGGATGATCTTGCCAATCATCGACTGCCACACGGTGGCCGTCCAGCCTCCTCCCAGTCCCTGCCAAATCAGCACTGCAAAAATCAACAGGAGAGCGGTCGTGCGTTCGAGGCCGGGCAGAAGCCAAGCCAGCAAGGCCAATGCGACGAAGGGCAGGCGCTCTTGAACCGTCATTGTCAAGACCATCGGCTTATAGCGCGTGAGGCGCCGCACGCGACCGGCGGTCAGTAACTGCGGGAGCTGCCAGCCTACGGAATGAATGGCCGGGATCAGGCCGATCAAGATGGGTGAATCGGTCAATTGGCTGACGAAAAGCGGGATGATGGTGATGAAGGAGGCGAAGCCGATTGCGGAGCCGAAGAAAGCTCCGTCCAAGATGTTTACGACGGTGTTGAAGAGCACATCACTGGGTGAGCTGCTGCTTTGCGGGATCGGATCGGTCATGGTTAGAGAGCCGGCCGGCTAAAGCGCCTCGTCGCTACGGGCCTGGCCGCAGCAATTATAAATCACATAGTAGGTCACCCACTGGCGGTGATGCCTATCATTCGACGGTTAGCCTCTTGCTGGTAATGTGGCTTTCGATACAGCCGGTATGGTTCCTGCGAACAACCAACTGGGATAAGATGCTCAGAATAGGCTAGATTGTGGAGGACTCACTTCGGGATACAGTCCAATCGTTTCAAGTCTTCCTCGGTTTCATGCCAAATAGCGCACGGACCGGATTGATGCGCCTGACGAGTAACTCATATACGCCGAGCGATAGTGCAAACGAGCCGATCACGACGATCAATAACTTGAACAGGAGATTAATCTCCCACTGCACGACGAAAAAGGCGATAAAGATGATCACCGGCTGGTGGAGGAAGAAGAAAGGATAACTCGCCTCCCGACTATACTCAAGCTGCTCGTTCCTGAAATCCAGGAACCGCATCCCGATGTAGAAGATGAACATCGTCCAGCACCAGCTGTTGAGACCGACCGAAGCCCAGGTAAAATAAAATTCAAGCGTGCCCGGTGATTCCAACCACGTGAAAACCGGTACCCCGGCCGCCGACGAAAAGAAGAACCCCGTACAGGCAACACCGAGAATGAAGTGGATTATCCAATCCCTACGAATGGCCTGTGTGAACCGCTCGTCTGAGATGAGCATGTACCCAGAGATGAAAAAGAGCAACAAAAAGATGAAATCCGACCAATCATGCTCGCCGGGGAAATACGGTTGGAGAACAAAGCGTGCTACCAAAGGCAGAATGACGAACACCAAGAGCCCGCCCCGCCGAGTAGCCAGCCGAGCCAACGCTTCAAGGACTCGTTTTCCAGACTCTCTCTTCAACCACACAAAGACCGGCAACGCAATCAAAGAGAAAGCAAACAAGAAGCCCACGAACCACAGGTGGTAGCCAGTCCGACCAAATATAGTCGGCCCGATTTCAAGAGGATGAACCTCAGTGAAGAAGAAGCTGCGTGCCTCAGGGCTGAAGAGGAAGCTCAGGAAGGAGTCTGCTTGCCACCATCCCTTGTGGGTCAACTCAAAATAAGCCTGGATCGGCGTCAGAAAGATTGCGCCAACCACGAATGGAATTAGCAGCCGGGAAATACGCTCACGGACATAGCGGCCTACCGTACGCCGCCGCAACGAGAACCAACTCGTCGCTCCGGCCATTAAGAAAAAGAAGGGCATACCCCAGGCACCGAAAAACCCGATAAAAAAGTTCACCAGTAGGCTTGGCTGGTCGTTCTTGATGTGCCAGTAGAAAAGGTCGTCAAAGGGATGGACGGCGTGAAATAAAAATACACCCAAGATTGCCAGCACTTGCAGCCAGTCGAGGTAGTGAATACGCGGCCTTGAAGGAACTTTCTGGTCAACAGGTTTTTCATTGTTCATCATGATTTCCCCTCCCTCAAGTTCCATGGGTGCTGAATTCTGCTCATGTTAGCAATCAAAAACAATCGTGTTATTGTCCATGGGTATTCGATTCTCCCCCTCTTATCCCTCCAAATGATTGAGGATCCACTCAATCACCTTACTTGTGGGCACGGTCACATCATGCCCGGCGTTGGGATAGTAAAAGATGGAAAAGTCCTTATCGTGCGTCTCGATAATGCCCTCCAAGACGGCCCTACTCTCCCGTGCGGGTACGCTACCATCCAGATCGCCCCATATCCATAACCCAGGGATGGTCATCGCCGCGATGGACTGGCGCGGATCAAAACCACGCCCACCGTCGTAGGCAGCCATCTGCTCGGTAAGCTGCTCGCGTTTGCTTTCGGAGATCATATTGGCATCGCCAGCAAGTTCACTCCAATAAGCCTCCTCGCCCAGGGAAACGGTTGCGCCTGAGACGATCACGGAGTAGGCCACCGCGTCGGATCGGGAGGCGGCCAAGGGAATCGTCCATCCGGCCTGACTGGTGCCCATCAGTCCGATCTGGTCTGGGTTGATTTCTTCCAAACCCTGTAAAAAAGCCACCGCCGCCAACGAGTCCTCGGCTAATTGACCCAGACGCCACTCGCCAAAATTATGGCCGGCCGGGATTAAAATCCCCTCGGAATCTCCAGCACCACGCTTATCGTAGCTGAAAACAGCAATCCCGGCAGTCACATAGCTGGAGTGACTGAATTCCCCACGATACGTCGGGCCCGAACCACTGCCTGTATAGACAAGTGCCGGAAACGGTCCCTCTCCCTCAGGTAGTGTGAGGCGGCCAACAAGTTTCGTCCCACCGCTGTAGAACGGGATCGTGTTGAGGTCCTCGATGTCGGCGGTGGTGCTCGGCATGGGCGGTGGACGGAACTCCAGGTACTTCTCCAGAGGCATGACGGAATAGCCGTCAACACTTAGCCACAAATGTTCAGGCAGCGAATACAAGACATCAAACTCGCTGGTGGCGATGAAGGCCAGGGTCCCCCCACCGAGCTGGCGGACGGCAACGATAACGCCCTGGTCGTCCTCATCCGAATAGATGTAAAGGTCGTAGTGCGGGGTTGGCATTACACCCAACAGCGACAGAGCTGACGTGTCAGCACCGATTTCCTTCAATGCGGCTTCCACACCGGCCTCCAGCTCGTCAGCTTCGGTCGCGACCACGTAAAGCTCGAGGGTGGGGTCAGCGAGCATGAAACGGGCGTAGGCGCCATCGGTCTCGACCGGCGTCCAGTCTCCAATCAATGGCAGGCTGAAGCGACCATCGGGGTCTCCATAGACGAGGTCGCCATCGGGAAGAGATACCAACGTTGGCACTACTGTCGGAGATGGCGATTGCGATGGCTCGGGAACCGGCGTTGCGGTCGGTGGAGGAGCTTGGTTGGTACAGGCACTGAGCACGAGTGCGGTAAATACAAATATTACTAGAAGCTTTGTTCGTCTCGTGTTGGCCATCTTCTTTTCCCTCTTCCCTTCTATATTTCTCTTGTGAATTCAGGAAAAACTATACACGTGGCATGGTTCGTTTAATAATAAATCAATCTTTCACTGGTCTTGGGCAGCTTCTCTACACCATAGGTGAAAACCTCGATGATATCAGCAGGTATATTAGCATTAAGGTAACCGTGGTACGCCTCTTCATAACACGTGGACTGATTACGGCGCTGTTCATGTCTTATTTTGAACGAAATGACATCGTGAGACTGTTAGATATAAATCCAATTATGAGACTTTAATCCAAGAACCGAACGTAAGATTCCGCCGGTTTCCGAGGTTTTACCTCTGGCCTTTCGGCAGGATATCCTAGTGGCGTGACTGTCGCAAGGTAATGATCCAGCGGGAGGCCTAACCGTTTTTTGACCTCATCCCGATTCATTCCACCGATCCAGCATGTTCCCAGGCCGCTCAGTCGTGCGGCGAGAGCCAGATGATAGGCGGCGATGCAGGCGTCTTCTTCCGGCCGACCGCTGATCTCCGGGTCAGCGCTCACCGCCACGGCCATGGGTGCTGCAGCGATGGGTGCGCTGCTCGAGTCACGCACACCCGCCAGGAAATCAATCGCGTCACGCTCGCGGATCATCGTGTATGTGACACCTTGACTATTTCGAGAGCTCGGTGCCCAGCGACAAAGCTCGATGACCTGCCAGATGAGCTCCTCCGCAACGGATTCATCCTTGAACTTGCGAATACTACGCCGGGTCTCTAACAGATCCCGGCCTGATAAGTACGGTCTGAGGTCGTGCAGGAAAGTTTGGAATTCAAGCTGCCGCCCTTCCGGATCACGGGCGAAGAAATGGTAGATGCGATAAGCCTCGTTTTCTTTAGGTGGACCTTCAGCCAAGTCCTCCAACGCTTGGTAGGTCTCATCTACCTCCTCTTGGGTCTCATAAAACAGCGTGATAATGCCTTCAAAGGGATCACCGGAGCGTTCGCAAAACCCTAGCAACAGGTTGCCGTGCTGCAGGACGGCGCAATCGCCTTGATCGAGCCACAAATCCATACCGAGTTTGGATTGGTAAAAGGTGATGGTGGTGCGTAGGTCGGAGGTGGGTAGAAAGATCAGACCAGACATGAGAGGCTCCTTCTTCTTTTATCGCAATGGATTTGTTATGGGGAGACACCTGGCAATCGTTAAATCTCCCATGAAAACCTCGACGTTTCCAGGTTAACCTATTGCCGGTATTTCCCGCATCTTACGGAATGTTCATCGGCACCTGCGGGAATTGATCCGGATCCAGGCTGTCGACATCGACACCGATGGGGTTCTGGTTGATCAGATATGTCTCCTGCGTTGGCTCGTTCCCTTCCGACCAGAGGATGTCCATGATGCGCGTATCAGCCGGCGAGCCTGTCCCGCCCCCGATCCGCCATTGTTCCGCCGCGAGCTGTACGTCACGGACGCGCCACACCCCAGATGATGGGTAGCCTTCCTGGCTCAATACCGCAACGGCGATTCCCCAATTCGCCGGATCACCATCGAGCAAGCTCTTCGGCACACGGATTGTCACACGGCGCTGGCCTGGGTTGGTGAGGATGTTGAAGCCGGAATCAATTTGTACCGGTCCCTCCTCACCTGGCGCATAGATTCCGGGCGTCCAGCCTTCAGCCCAGATAGCGTAATCCCAGGCATGGTCGCTCGTTAGGGCCGCGTTGCGACCCGGAAGCAGCATTCGATCTCCTGAAGCCACCCCATCCGTGTCGATGTAGATGTCGATGGTTTGAACGCTTAAACCGTTGGGGGATCCCCACTCATTGATCACGGGACCTCGGAACTGCACGCGGAAGATGTAATCCTCGTCATCGTAACCGATGGTCACTCCGGTCATGTCGAACACGCCCGGCTTGAACACCTGATCGCTGGGATAGACATAATCTCCTGGACCATGGTCATCATCCGTAGGATCAGTGATTTCCAAAAAAATGTTAGAGATCGGCAGGTCAGGGACGATGGCCACCGCTGGGCCATCGGATGGGGTGACCGCGAGGTCCGTCTCGGCTTGACTCAAAACCAAACGCACATTGATGCGGTCACCACTGCGGGCACTGGCTGTGAAGCTATCAAACGGCGCTACGATCTCGAGGACCCCATCACCAACCGCGACCGTATCAAGCTGGGGGATCCAAGGGACGAACAGCCCCCAGCCACCTGCCCCATCTGCTGCGTAGACTTTAGCAACAGGTTGACCGTCCTCAAAGGCCACCTCGATCAACTGCTTTATCCCAAAACCGAGGGACGTTCCATAGCGCGAATACGCGTTGGTGGGGGCACCTTCCGGCGTGCTGAGGTAGAACCCAAGCACAGTGTCATCACTAAAATCATCCTGGGTATCGACCCGTAGGAACAAATTCTTCTGGTCGAAGCCATAATAGAGCCCCGTCAAATCGCCTTCGGTCAATCCGTAATACCCCGCGTCGCTCCACTCGCCCTCGGAGGGGACTCCATCCGCTGTCACCGCAAGAAGGTCAAGTGGTTCCTGATCGGGCACCTGTGGCCGTTGAGCGATGAGCGGCACATATACGAAATCCGGCACATCCTCCCCGATCAGCTTGTAAATTTGCTCCAAGTAGCTGCGGTACTGACGATCGAAACTCTCGTCCGAGCCCGAATTTTGATCAGCGCCGTACCACCAGAACCAATCCGACCCTTCAGCGATGTACATCAAGAGCATCGCTTGCTCCAAGGTGTCCTCATCGAGTTCTTCCTCGACTTCGCGTAAAGCTTCTCTTGTCTGACGCAGATACTCCCAGGCTTGATTCTCCTCCTCTTCTCCGATCCATGTGCTGAAGGTGCCGTCGATCCATGAGCCGGCCCATAAGGTTTCGATCTGGCGGAGATCCTCACCATGCACAGCTAGAGCATCCAGGTACTCCGAAGGCGTGACGGTCACCAAATCCTCCGATCCAGAGAGCAAACGATACATCTCATGCAGGAAGGCCTTGCCGTCGTTGTCGTAATACTCCCAGGCGTTCTCCCCATCCAACAGCACAGTGACGAGATGCGGGCCTTCTGCGCCTTCGGTATTAAGCCGCGCATGAATATCTTCCAGTCGCTCGATGAAGTCAGCGGCGGCCAGCTCGCCTTGAGTGCCAGAGTACTCAAAGCCCACCTTGTCTGAGATTAAATGGTCGCGAAAGATAATGGCAATCGGATTACCGCGCCTCCCCTGAACGGCATACGGTCGGTAGAGTTCGTCAGCTTGTTGAACCGTATCATCGCTATCGCGTGTGAAATCTGCGATTTCAGGTAAGCTCCTCGCCAAAACATCCTCGTCGGTGGCTATCCAGCGGATGCCGGCACTCGAAACCATGGCCAGGATCCGCTCCGAAACTGATCCCTCGGCAGGCCACATGCCACGCGGTGCCATTCCGAAATGATCTTGATAAAGTTCGACGCCAAGTTCCACTTGAGCCACAGCATCTTGTCCATAAATGAAACGCGTCGGCAGGTCGGCGTCCGGCAGCGCGATGCGCGCCAAATCGCTGTCGACCAACAACGGCAAGATCGGGTGCGCATAGGGCGTCATCGTGACCTCGATCTGGCCAGCGCGCTGCAGCTCGGCGTGGAATGGGATCACCTCCTGGACAAGGCGCAAGTGCTCATCAAAAACTACGACCTTGTCCTCTTCGGTATACCCTTCGCCTTTGGCGACCAAGCTTGAGAGCGGTTCATTGAGGAGCCAATCGGGGTCGGTCCACGCTAGGTTGAACAAAACCTGTAGATCGCGGAAATCCTGAGCCGTCCACTCAGCTACTGCCTCCTCGCCTCGAGCCCTGGAGAGTTCCTGATAACGCGGAAAACGATCGATGACCTTGGGATTGATGTCGAAGAAACGATCCAAGATGAACTGTTTCTGGTCATCGGAGAGCTCCTCGGCCGGGATTTCAGCGTGCACCCAATAGAGATCCTTCGCCCCAGCGCTGATGTCATCAAGTTGACGGATCAGGCTGGGGGTGATGTTATATGTGGCGTGGATTTGCGGATAACCCTCTAAGATGGCGGCCATGTCGAGGTAATCCTTGGCAGCGTGAACTCGCACCCAGGGCTTCTCGTAAACGCCGGTTTCGGGGTCCTTGAAATAAACTGGCTGATGCTGATGCCAGATGATGGCTACATACAACTTCTCCTCATCGATCACCAAAGGCGCACGTCCTGTTGGTTCAACGATCTCTTCCGTTTCTACTGGACCCAATGTAGGTTCCGCTTCGGTTGGCTGCGTTGGTTCTGCGGTCTCCGGAGCCGCACATCCGCCTAGCAACATGATCACGAGGACAACCCAAAACACCCACCTCTTCATCACTTCGCCTCCTGGATTTGTTTAATCCTTTCAAATGTAGGCACAGGCTTTAGCCTGCGTATTGCTGTGCACAGTAGAGGCGGCTCCCATGCTTGTCCTGAGCCCCTCGGCTCTGCTCGGGACCTTTGGCTCCGCCGAAGGGCCGCCGATACACCCTATAGAGCACGTAAGGATCTTGTTTTCTCTGTTGAAGGAGCAGCTTCTCCGTACAACGAGATTCTTCGTCGCGGAGCCGAAGGTCCTGAGAACATCGAAGGGCTCCTCAGAATGACATTAATGAAAGCTCTCTTTTAATGTCATCCTGAGTGAAACGAAGTGAAGCGAAGGATCCCTATGATGAAACCCTTGAAGTCGTCGAATCACAGGGATTCTTC
>CP070708.1:841509-851713 GCA_020350285.1 Anaerolineaceae bacterium | reverse complement strand
GGGACCTTTTCGACTGGGTCCCCCCACAAGCCGCGCCCATCGTCTTCGCTCGCTATCATGCGGATATCAACTCAACCGAGTTTGGCATGCGCCTGATACATGAATACAGCGTCGAGGTTGTCCCGGGTGACCACTTCGGCTTGGACGGTTTTTTACGGATCAGTTTTGGGCTGCCGGAGGATTACTTGCTCGAGGGGCTCGATCGTATCTCTCAGATGATTGCCACATTGGTGTAAGTGAAAGCTGATGTCGTTACCTGTTGCCTGCTTCAGGCAAGGAACACTTAGTGGGCAGTAAAATTACATCCTAATTTAAAGCCTATAAACCTTGGGGGTTAAACGCTTTTCAACTGATAACTGGGCGCACGGAAGGGATCAAATTCCTCTTCCAATTGACGACGGAATTGTTGTGTGTAGAGCCGATAATAGTGCCCCTTCTTATGTAACAATTCCGCGTGCGAGCCCATTTCTGTTATCTTTCCATCCTCAATGACAAGAATGCGATTCGCGCGTTTGATCGTCGAAAGACGATGGGCGATGATGAAGCTGGTGCGATCTCGAACGACGGCCTCCATGCCACGTTGGATCAAGTTCTCCGTGATTGTGTCCACGGAGCTGGTTGCCTCGTCCATGATAAAGATTTCGGGATCTGCCAATACAGCCCGGGCCAGACTGATGAGCTGCTTTTGGCCTACGGAAAGTAGGATACCCCCCTCACCCACTTCCGCATCGTATCCTTTTTCGAGTTCGACGATGAAATCATGGGCACCCGCCACTTTTGCGGCTTCTTCGATTTCTTGATCCGATGCGTTGAGTTTTCCATAGCGGATGTTATCGCGTATTGTCCCCGAGAATAGATGTGGGGATTGCAGGACCATGCCGATGCGGGATTGGATCGCATCAAGACTTATAGAGGTGTAATCCCGGTCGCCAATACAGACCTGACCACTTTTCGGCTCGTAAAAGCGGCATAGCAGGTTAACGATGGTCGACTTTCCGCCACCGGTGGGTCCAACTAAGGCGACAGTTTCGCCTCGTCGAACATGCAGATTGAAATCCTTCAACACCGGCTTGTCGGCCTCATAAAAGAAATCGACATGCCGAAACTCGATGTCTCCTCGGATCGATCCCGGATCTGTGGCGTCATCCCGGTCACTGATTTCTGGGATTGAGTCGATCAATGAAAAGACACGCTCTGCGGAGGCGATCGCATGTTGTAGCTCGGCGTAGACACGCGCCAGATCTTGCACGGGCCATATCATGAAAATGATGTAGGAAATGAACGCATGAATGCCGCCAATCGTGATGCCCCCTATCTGTGCTTGCAAGCCTCCATATAAGGCGATCGCACCGATGGCGATCGAACTGAGGAACTGCACAGAGGGTAGGAAGAGCGCCGAGAGCCAAGCTGCTTTATAGCCTGCCTTGTACATATCGATGGTGAGATCGCCAAACTCACGCAGATTCTCTTCCTCTCGCCGCAGAGCCTTCACCACGCGTACCCCCGTGATGTTCTCGTTGTACGACGCAGTGATTTTCGAGTTAAGTTTGCGTACTAAACGGAACTGGACAAGGATCCGCTTTTTAAACTGAGCTGCAACCACGACTAGAACGGGGATGATGGTAAATACGATCAACGCCAGCTTCCAATTGATAAACAACATGAACGTGACGGCTGTCACGATGTTGAAGAATGCCCAGACGATGTCAAGCAGCCCCCAGGTTACCAACTGCGCAATACGTTCGGAGTCGGATGTGATACGAGACATGATCCAACCCACAGGTGTTCGATCGTAATATGAGAGCGAGAGCGCTTGCAGATGATTGAAGGAGGTCTTTCGTAGATCATATTGGATACGCTCACCAAGGACGCCAGCAAGGTAGATGAAGCCAAATATGTTCACAGATTGCACGATAATCAACAATCCATAGCGGACCGCAATGTCCCTTAATGCAAGGCGATCTTCACCAAGTATCCCCAGATCGATCATTTGTTTTCCGAGGTAGGTAAAGTAAGAATCAAACAAGGACGTGAGGGCGATCAGGATAATGAATCCCACGAGCCATCGCAAATGTGGCTTGGCGAGACCTAGTATCCGCAGGATCGTCCTGCCATTGAACTGCGTGCTAAAGTCCTCTTCTTCGAACTCAAACGCTGACACTGGCTATTTCTTCCTCCAGCGCGTCCTCGATACGAGTTTGCATCGCGTGGATGCGTCGGTAAATTCCTTCTTCCTGGATGAGGGTTTCGTGTGTCCCTCGCTGGACGATGCGCCCTTGGTCGAGGACCAGAATGAGGTCCGCGTTCATCACACTCTGGATGCGATGCGCGATGATGAACGTGGTCCGTCCTTCCATTAACCGCTGTAGGGCTCCTCGGATGAGGCTTTCCGTCTCCATGTCCACCGAAGAGGTGGAGTCGTCAAGAATGAGGATGCGCGGGTCTTTCAACAGCGCACGGGCGATCGCGATCCTCTGTTTTTGTCCTCCAGAGAGTGTTACCCCCTTCTCGCCAACGAGCGTATCGTATCCCTCGGGGAACGATTGGATCGTTTCATCTATGGCTGCTGCTACTGCCGTGTGTTCAATCTCCTCTTCCGAGATCTCCCTGACAACGCCATAGGTGATGTTGTCTCGAATGCTGCGTGAGAAGAGGAAAGGTTCCTGTTCGACGATCCCGATTTGTTGACGTAAGGATTTGCGTGAATACTCTTTCAGCTCGACACCATCGATTGTGAGACTGCCGTCTGTGTACTCGTAGAATCGGGGAAGTAGATTTACGAGCGTCGTTTTTCCCGATCCTGTAGGTCCGAGTAAAGCGATTGCTTGACCGGGTTCACACCGGAAGGAGATGTCTTCTAGGACAATATCGCTTCCTTCATAAGCGAAGCAGATGTTTTCGAAGACGACTTCTCCTCGAAGCCTCTCTCGCGGCACCTCCCTGCCAGTTTGCATTGGCTCTCTAGTTTCGCGCATCACCTCGATGATCCTGCCGTAAGAGACTAAGCCCGTGGACATCTGTACGATCAATCGACCCAAGTTACGCATCGGCCAGATGAGCCATATAATCATTCCACCATAGGCAAGGTAGGTTCCTATGGAAATCGTCCCATTGATCGTCATCAGTGCGCCAATAATCAGACCCGCGAGCATTTGTCCCGCAGAGAGAATGTCGGATATCGGCCAATACAAAGAGTGCATGGTCAAGAGACGTTTGCCTCTCTGAAACTTCTCCCAGTTTTCTCGCTCGAATTTATCGATTTCATACGCTTGACGGGCGAATGCTTTTACCACACGCACACCTGTGAGATTCTCCTGGAGAGCGGTTGAGAGTGTCGCCTCTTGCTCCTGGTAGGCCTCATACGCCTTTGAGACTCTCCTGAAGAAGAAGTACGACATGATGACGATAAGAGGAATCACGAGGATCGAAAGGATTGCCAGCCGTCCATTGAGACTCGCTATGGCGGCCAGATTGATCGTGAACAGGAGCAAAATTCGTCCTGCACCGATGGCCTGGTCGGCGAAGAAGCGACGAATGGCCTCGACATCCGATGTCGATCTTTGAATTAATTCGCCCGTTGAGGTCTGGTCATGGTACGTGAAAGAAAGACGTTGCACGTGATCGAAGAGGAAATTCTTTAATCGCCGCGCGATGCTCTCTGCGGTTTTCGCAGCCAATGAACCGCTTAGGAATGTGAATCCGCCTTGAATTAGTGCAAGTCCTAAGAAGCCGAGAGCTACAAGAAATAGCGTGCTAATCGTTGGTGAATTATTGAGGATTTCATCGACGAAGTAACGAAGCCACAGGTAGGTTCCTGTCCGGGCGAATGCTCCGAGGCCGAGAGTGACGGTGGCTGCGAGATAAGTCCAGCGAAAGCCGCGCATCAATCGCCAAATACCAACAAGCCGATTGTCGGACACGGCATGGGCTAGATCATAACTCGATCGACCGTCATATGAAGACAAGAATGGATTCTCCAATAACGCGGCAAGCAAATGCATCTTGCTCGCCTCACCACTTTGTTTCTCTTGAACAGTATGGGAGTGCTCGGTTCACCTGAGAGCCAACCCACCGGATTCTACCTCAGCTTAAATGTTCTATCTAATCGATGAGTCCACTGAAAGGGTAATCTCTGCAGGGGGAAGAGGAATATGGGGGTGTGGGCTTTGCCCACACCCCTATTAATATCGTTCCCCTTCTTACGTTTAGCATTTGTTAGTGCATGCCTTAATTTAATCGGGAATTTGTGCCCCTAACCATCTCATAAGTTCATCTCGTACATGCAACTGGAGGTTGTGAACACTCAGTGCGTTATGAAACCATACCTCAAATTGAAGGCCTTAGTCCTTGGGGTATTAAGTGTTCTTCTTCCTAATATATGGGGGTAAAGAAGCCCTTTGAGTTACTCTTCAATGATATCCTGCTGCAGATTTACTGCAAATACCTTAACTACATTCATAACACCAAACGAGTATTTTAAAATAATCTCCGCATCTCATCACCTCCACATCCAATTACAGCTAATCCGGAAGGTATTTCATCTATCTGGGGGGAATATTCGTTGTTCTTAATGCATAGAACAGAGGTGAATATACTTCCCTAGATATGTATAATTATTTGTCCGGTAACTAAACAAGAAACATCTTGTAAGCTAAAATCGTTCAAGAATAAGCCATCCGGATGGGCAATATGAAGAACTGGAAATCTCTACCCTTCATCATTCTTTCCGCTTTCTCGATATTTCTCTTGGGTTCTTGTAATTCAACAGATCGTTCTTATCCCGAGAACAAACTATCCACGAAAGAAGGGAATATTAAGCTAATCCTGGGTTCTGAGACACCGGCTAACTTACTCACACGGTCAACCACGGAGGACCTGGCCCAGAAACGTTATGTCGCTGCTGGGACTCGCGCCTATGTGATCGGTGATACCAGTGGTGGATTCCCACCCATGGGATGGCATATCCAGGGTGAAATGGGTGGCGTGTGGACTCACCCGATCAAATTACTCGATGGATATTGGTTCGCATTGAATGGTGAGTGGGTTCCCCCAGCGAACCGCTTCACTTCAGGGATGGGTTATGTCCAGATGGATTTTCCAGCAATCGAGGGATTTCACCTCACCCGAACCGAGTTTGCCCCCGATGGCTTTCCTGTTGTGCTGATAGGGTTGAGCCTGTCCAATCCCTCTTCGGAAGTCCGATCTGTTGAACTCACAATGCATGTCCACAGCGACATCATCGCGTCATATCCCTGGGGCTGGAGTCGCCCCCAGAACACCGAACAATTCAACGAAGACGATGAAGGTAGCTACGACGCGGATAACAGAAGATTAGTATTCATGGAACCTGGGAAATCCTGGTATGCCCTCGTGGGAACCTCGGAAAGTAACACGGGCGGGGGTACGGGATCTAAATATTGGGGACCATTGACCCGCCCTGCTCAACGTGCTCAATCCCAGCATGGGGAGGGAATGGGTGGCCAATTGACACTGGAGGTCGATGTCCCTGCAACAGGGACGCGAACTGTGTGGTTTGCTGTGGCGGGTTCTCACTCTTCGATGGAGGAAGCTGAAGCCGCGCTAGACGCGAGCCTGACAGACCCTGTCGGGATGCTGAGGGCGAAGATCGATGACCGATTGTCCATGTTGGAAATGTCGCAGGTTGACTTGCCAGACGACACCCTTCAAACAGCGTTTGATTGGAGCAGACTCAACCTGGCTGATCTTAGCTTCACGGTAACCGATTTACAGATTCGAGACACGGATGAGGGCAATGCTTATCCTCTTACGCCAGTCGAAGTGCCGATATTAAAGGGCATCGCCGCCGGTTTGCCGGACTACTATGAATTCTTCGGCAACGACGGCGCGTACACGGTTTACGCCCTGGTCGCATCGGGTCTGTGGGATACAGCGATGGATCACCTACGCACAATTCGTGATGCATCGCGTGTGATTAATGGGGACACTGGCAAGGTCGTTCACGAGGTGATGAGTGATGGTTCAGTGTATTTTGGATCGACCAACCACCCAGGCAACACAAACGAAACTGCGCAGTTTGCCATTGCCGTAGAGCTTGTATGGCGCTGGTCTGGCAGCGATGTTTTCCGAGACGAGATGTATGATTTTGTCCTCGATGGACTCCGCTATATCACCACTGATCTCGATACCAATAAAGATGGCTGCCCCGAAGGGTTTGGCATGATTGAAAGACGAGGCATGGCTGATCAGAAACTCGATGTATCGATGTACACCTGGCAAGCTCTGATCAGCTTGCAGCATATGGCGTCGAGCAAGGGCGATCATGAGACCGCAGCTTGGGCGATGAACGCGGCGAACACTTTACACCAGAACCTCGAGAATTGGTGGATGCCTGGCGAGAATCTCTATGCTGACTCAATCGAGAACTGTTCGGAGCCAATTGGGCAGACGCAACAACTTCATTGGATCAACGCAACCCCATTGGAAGTTGCGCTGGCTCCACCGGATCCCGCAGCCGCCGTACTGGATGTGCTGGAATCGGATGGATTCACTGGAGACACAGGACTGTATCATACAGCCGAAGGAGGGGGACCTGATGCCAAAGGCGAGACGAAGGTATGGACTCTGCCTAACTCCGTAATGGCAGTCGCTGAGGCTAACTATGGTCGGCTAGATGAGACTCAGGCACTTTACTATATGCGCGCCATCGCCGAAGGCCTGGATCTTGAAATGCCGGGCGCGCTGCCGGAAATTTTACCCAGTCCGAGCTACGACCCTTTTGTGGACATGCAGGAACGGGCGATGTTCATGCAGGCGTGGTCGTCGTACGGGATTCAATGGCCTATCATGCATCATTTCCTCGGCGTGAAGCCCAACATCCCAGATGCCAGCCTTTACGTCGTTCCACACATGCCCTCATCCTGGACCAGTTTATCGGTGGAGAATTTACGCGTCGGGGACGGAGCTATTTCTGTGGTGGTAGAACGTGATGAACATATCTATAAAACTATGATCTCTGCACCTGCTGGTTGGACTCTCATCATCGGTCATACACTCCCGATGGATGTTGAGGTTGAAGCTGTTACGCTAGATGATGCAGAAGTTGCCTACGAGATTGTCGATACCCTACGTGGGTGTGAGATTCAGGTGGTAACGACAACAGATACCCCTCACACGCTCGTTGTAACGGCTAAGCCATAATACGTCAATGTTTTTAGGGTGAATGAAACAAGAAGGAAAGTAGCTGTTTATCCCCCCGCAGGCTCATCCAAATCGTGCAAACTCAACGATCTCGTCAAAATCACAGGTCGCCAAACCAATGGCGCGATCAGCCCCACCATAATAGACCCAAACCTGATCTCCGACACGGATGTTCGCGCAAGAGAAGACCACATTGGGTACGTGCCCATGCACCTCCCACCTCTCACGAGGCTCAAGGATCCATTCCCTCGGTCGGTTGATAACGACCGTTGGATCCTCCAACTCCAACATGGCCACACCAAGCCGATAGGTTCGGCTTTCCTCATAGCCATGATAAAACATCAACCAGCCGAACTCGGTTTCGATTGGCGATCCGTTACCTCCGATGCTTACACTGTCCCAACCATTATCTGGCCTGGGCGACATGATCAACGTCATCCCCTCCTCAGGCCAATTTTCCATATCGACCGATTCCGCATACCAGATATTTGGAAAGCGACGATGGAAGGCGATGAATCGACCATTTAATTTCTTCGGTAGCAGAAAATGGTCTTTGTTATCCTCTCCTTCCACGAGAGGTCCGATCCGATCCCAGGTGATAAGATTTACGCTTCGTGCGAACATTGGCGTTACTCGGTTATCCTTTGATTCTTTGCCCGAGAAAGCCGTATAGCCCATGTAGAAAACACCATCTATTTCCGTTACCCGGGGATCCTCAACCCCTCGAGCTTCGTGATCACCTTCAGGTTCCAAAACCGGATCACGCAAGCGGTTCCAATTTACGCCATCTTCGCTGACAGCGTACCCAATTCGGCTGATCCAATCCAAACCTTGAGCACGGTAGTGCATGTGGAATAAGCCCTGATGTGTAATCACGGAGGGATTGAATACGTTATATGATTCCCAAACGGATTGGGGATTGGGCAGGAGAATTGGGTTGTATGAGTGGCGCTCTAATTTCACTGAAGATTCGCCTCCCCCAGGTACTCTAAGATTGAATCGACGGACAATCTGAGCACGCTAACTACTTCGTCTGCACAACCATTAAAGAGCATCAACTCTTCTACTTCTTTATCGTAGATAGCTCCCGTTGGAAATAAGACGTCCGATGCGAATCCTTCTCTTTCATAGGTTCGCTCCGGACAAATCAATGGAAGTTTAGATCGCGCGATGAGGCGTGTAGGATCGTCCTCATCAAGCATAACCGCACCTACACAGTATCGACCTACTGGACTCACCTGGGTCGCGGGAGAAACACCGTGGTAGATCAGCAACCACCCGTCTCGTATCCTGAGCGGTGGCGGTCCAGCGCCAATTCGAATGGAATCCCACTCCCCCTCCCTGGGACCGAATAGGAAACGGTGATTCCCCCAATGAAGCCCATCAGGTGAGAGGCTTGTCTCAATAGAGGGTGCATCTATCCAATAATTTGATACGGGGCGGTGATAAGCGACAAAATGACCCTTCCACCTCTCCGGCAGGAACACTACATCCTTGTTTTCCGTAGGAAAGATGATCCCGAGACGTTGAAAAGTTCGAAAATCCTTCGTCGTCATCAACGCCGTCGCCACACCCATCTGGCGGCTGATGGCGACATAGGTGATGTAATAAGTGTCCTCAATCTGCGTTATCCTCGCGTCTTCGATTCCAAACTCCTCCCACGATTGAGATGGCATGAGATCTTGCTCAATGGACACCTCTGTAATGGACAAATCCTCACCATCGAGACGGACCAAGCGAAGATGAGAGATATAACGTAATCGGACTCGACCATTTGGAAGTCGCAAAATCCGGGGATCACTTGCGTCCACCCCTTCAGGGTCAAAGGTATCCACAACCCATTCCAGCGCTCCTGACCTCCAATCAACTCGCGGTGAAACCAGCGCGTCCGTCTTCTCAACCAAAGGCGCTTCCGCCACTCGCACTAGAAGGATGATGTCATCACGGTAACACGCGACTCCGGGATTAAAGGTGCCGAGGATTGAATAACCGGAACGCGACGGCTTCAGATCTGCTGGGCGTAGAAGAACTCTGTCGTGCAAGATGGGTACGGTCATGAATTCACCTCAAGGATGGTTCCTTCATGTGGCCGAAGGGATAGGTTGGATAAAGATACCCTCCCCGTGCGATCAAGGAAGGTTGAGATGGCGATCTCAGCATTTGCATTGTAAGGAACGGCAATCGCACAGAATTGATCCGTGAAATTTAGGGCGATGAGGCGAGAACCTTCAGCATGTTCTCGGGCGTAGACAAAACAACCCTCGTGACTTACATCCAACGGTTGATAGGTACCCTTACAAAGTGCAGGCGTGTTTCGTCGATACCAGAGAAGTTGACGGTAGAGGTTGAGTATCGACGCTGGGTCCTCATCCTGCCCCACAACGTTGCGTCTCACATAGTCTGCTCCAACAGGGAGCCATGGTTCAACAGTCGAGAAACCTGCGAATTGTTCCGAATTCCACTGCATGGGCGTTCGACCCGTATCTCGAGTTTTTTGTAAGCCAAGGCGAAAACCTTGGGGATCCTGCATATTCTCAGGCGTTATCATGCCATTGATCATGCCCAATTCATCACCATAATAGAGTGTCGGTGTGCCTCGCAATGTGAGTATGAGCATGGCTGCGATACGCGCCTGTGAGGTACCGATGCGCGAAGCCAAACGATCTACGTCATGGCTACCCAACACATAGTTCGGCCAGCCGAAGGGTGGAAGCGCGGCTTCCATCTCATCAACCGAGCGACGAAATGCTGCAGCATCCCATGGCAAATCCAACAATCGAAAATTAAATGGCAGTTGCAATTCATCACCATTTTGTCCGTAATACATGATCCATCGCGGCAGTTCGTACCAAACCTCACCAATGAGACAACGATCCATATATTGATCAGCTAACTCACGAAACTCACGCAAGATCTCATGAACTTCATCTAAATCCTCATTGTATTGATGAATTAACCGCCAATATGTGTTCAAGTCTGGTAGATCGGGATCTGAGCTGGGATTCAATGGGTTATCGCGCAGCTC
>CP070708.1:835706-841409 GCA_020350285.1 Anaerolineaceae bacterium | reverse complement strand
TCAATCTGGCTACCCGACTCAAATTCGCTGCGAAACCCAAGTCGGTCTTGATCTCCGAGAACACATACCGCTTCGTCGAACCTTTATTCGATTGTGTCGACCTGGGGGCGATCGAGGTCAAGGGCAGACCTGAACCGGTTAATGCCTACCAAGTCATCGGCCTGAAGGCAGAACCCGGTCAAGTTCGAGGTTTGGCCGGTTTGGAAAGTCCCATGGTGGGGCGTGATGAGGAATTGGCTACATTGATCCAATTATGCGAAACCGTGCGCGCGGGTCTCGGTCGCGCGGTGTTGATCATCGGTGAACCAGGGCTAGGTAAAACCCGCCTCATCACAGAGTGGAAGTATGCCGTCACGAGAATAGGGCATGAGCCTTCAACGCAATGGGCTGAAGGGCACGGTCTTTCCTACGGCCAGGGGTTGGCCTATCATCTCATCATCGATCTAATCCAATCACTTGTCCCTATCCCAGCAGGAGCTGGTGAGCCCGAAATTTGTAACTTTATACAATCATACGCAGAGGATCTCTTTGGTGATTCTGCACTAGAGGTCTACCCCTATCTTTGCCATCTTCTCTCAATGCAGCTTGAGGGGCCAGCGCTAGAGCAAGTACGCTCGCTTGACCCTCAGGCACGTCAAGCACAGTACCTCGCTTCCTTGAGAAGGCTATTACTCGCTTTGGCTGCGCATGGCCCGCTGGTGATCATCCTTGAAGACCTTCACTGGGCGGATCCTTCATCGGTTGAACTGCTGATCAAACTGCTACCTCTCGCTTTGGAGGCCCCAATCCTGTTCTGTCTCGTTACCCGCCCTGAGGTGGATGCACCAGGTTGGAAACTTGTAACTACAGCGCGAGAGATCATGGGTGGGGGTCTCACTGAGATGACCATAGAAGCCCTTTCGGATGTAGATAGCCGACAGCTGGTCGCCAATCTACTCGAAATCGAAGCCCTCCCTGATGATGTGCGAACGCACATCTTGCATAAGGCTGAAGGGAACCCGTTCTTCGTGGAAGAGGTGATCCGCATGCTCATCGACCGCGGCGCGATCATTCAGGAAAATGGAAATTGGATCGCGGGGACTAAGATCGAGGAGGTTGATATCCCTGACAACTTGCAGAGTTTGTTATTAGCCCGCATCGATCGATTACCTGATGAAGTAAAGCACACCCTGCGGGTTGCTGCGGTCATCGGCCGCCAGTTCCCATTGAGGGTTTTGGAGCAAGTCTTAGTGGGGGAGGAGACAGCGTGACCCTCGTAACCCACCTCAACAAATTGGAAACCGCAGGTCTGATCCGTGTGGCTCAAGTTGAGCCTGAGTTGGAATACCTTTTCCGTCACACGCTGGTGAGGGAGGCTGCATACACATCGCTGTTGACAAACGATCGCAAGCGGCTCCATTTCGCGGTTGGAGAGGCCGTAGAGCGAATGTATCCCGATCGACTTGGCTCACGCGAGATTGCAGCAACCCTAGCTCGCCATTTTAGAGAAGCTGGTGATGACCAGCGAGCGCTGAAGTACTACACCGTAGCCGCTGAAGCCGCCTTGGCATCCTACGCCAACCAAGAGGCTGAAAGGCACCATCGAAGGGCTTTGGCTTTGGTGCGTTCTGAGCGCGAGCGCGCGGCGTTGCTTTCCGGGTTGGGCGAAGCCTTGTATGCACAAAGCCGGTATGATGAGGCCATCCAGGTCTGGCGGGAGGGGATTGTCCTGTATCAGGCTCTAGGTCCTGAAGGTTACAGTGGGCTGGCTCGACTGTACGCCCGTTCAGCCCGTGCTGCCTGGCATGGAGGGGATCCGCCCAACGGATTGAAACTCTCTCAGGAGGGATTAGAAGCGGTCGAGGATGCGCCGGAAAGTCACGAAGTAGCGCTCCTGGTGCATGAGGCAGGTCGGGCCTATTTCTTCAACGGATTACCAGAGGAGGCCGAATCGTTGTGCCGCAGGGCTCTCGAGATGGCGGAGCATCTGGGCGCGTTGGATGTTCAAGCGGATGCCCTAGCGACGATAGGGGTATTGCCCAATCAGCCGGATGAGGTTGCCTTAGAATCGCTGACAAGGGCAGTGGAAATCGCTGAATCAGCCGGATTGTTGGATATTGCCCATCGCGCTCATCACAATCTAGGCGTAAATATTTCGAACTTCTTAGGTGATCAGCGTGCTGCGCATGATCATTACCTCAAAGCGGCTGAATTAGCCCGCAAGAGGGGTGTGCCTTACGAAGAGTTATTCTCTCTCATAAATGCGATCACCATATCTCTTGGGCTGGGTGAATTGGCGTTTGTCGAGGAAAACCTCCCTACGGTTGAACAACTTATAAACACGATTTCGGATCCTGCTCCTGCGCGATTAAATCTTCGCGGAATACAAGCGGAGTTGATGATCAACCGAGGCAAGTGGGCGGAAGCACTTCAACTATTGCGTACCTCGCAATCAGAAGCACAGCAGCGAGGTGACCTTCAAGCCTTATTAAACAACTCCGTCGGTATAGCCAATGTGTTAACCGAACTCGATCGTTTAGGAGAACCCGTTGATTGGGGCGAGGCTGATGCTGTGCTTAAGAAAGCCATTGAGATCAGTGATCGTGGTGTAGGGGGGCGGGTATGGCCGCGCTGTCTCATGAGTATCGTCCACGCGCGTCAGGGAGCCTTTAATGATGCTCGAGTTTTCCTAAAGGAGGCGGGTGAAGTTACAGGCCCAACCCCCACCATATGGGATGAGGGGTCTTTGAAATACACCGAGGCCGAACTAGCCGCTGCAGAAAAACGCTGGTCTGATGCTCTCGCGGCGTATGAGATCGTTGCTGGGATTGCCGCCCGGCTGGAAATGAGGCCGTGGTGGGCGGGTATGCTTAGGTTGTGGGCCGATGTTTATATTTCTCGTGGGGAGCCAACGGATCTAGAGAGAGCGCAAGCCCTGCTACGTGAGGCGCTATCAGCATACGAGGACATGGGCTTATCCTACTTTGCGGGTCAGGTAGAAGAGAAGTTGCGTGACGCAAGAGCGAAGACATATGATCAAGCCATTGCCCACCAACAGATAACTGAGGAAATGGCCCAAGCGAGGAGAATCCAGGAAAGCTTCTTGCCTGAGGAAATACCGGACCTACCGGGTTGGCAATTATCGGCGATCTTGGAGCCGGCCCGTGAGACTTCCGGCGACTACTATGACTTCATCTCACTACCTGACGGGCAAATAGGCATTGTCGTCGCTGATGTGGCAGATAAGGGGGCAGCAGCAGCTCTGTATATGACCTCCAGCCGCACCCTGATCCGCAGCTACGCCGCAGAATTCCTATCGCAGCCCGAGCTGGTCCTCAGTAGTGTTAACCATCGTATCCTAACTGAAACACACGCGGGTCTCTTTGTGACCATTTTCTATGGCATCCTCGATCCGACCTCCGGAAGACTCATTTATTGCAACGCGGGTCATAATCCCCCCTACTTATTTAGCTCACAAGAAGAGGGCACCGTTCAGGAGTTACATAAGACCGGGATGGCGTTGGGGATCGCCGAAGGTGGGACTTGGGATCAAGGCGAAGCGATGCTTGCCCCTGGTGATGTTTTGATCATATATAGCGACGGCCTCACCGAAGCCCAAAACGAACAGGAGACATTGTTCAGCGAAGAACGGGTGGAAAAAACCGCTAAGACGAATCTGGGGAGATCAGCCCAAGAGATCCAAGAAGCCATGCTTGAGGAAGTCCATAGCTTTGTGGGTGATGCGCCTCGATCCGATGATTTGACCCTTGTGATCCTCAAGCGTGATGACCCTTTGACTTGAGGACAGAGATCTTTCCGGGCCCGGGATGTGTGAATTGACCGACTTGCGCGATTGTCTCCACGTTTCGTGCCTCGAGAGCCTGCATCAGTAATCCCAGCTTCTCCATTGAAACCGCGATGAGCAACCCGCCTGAGGTCTGTGCATCCGCAAGGAGAAGCTTATGTACCTCCGAAATTCGATCATCCCAAACCACATGGGGCTCGACAAAAGCAAGGTTGTCACGTGTGCCGCCCGGTATCACGTTGGCGCCGGCAAATCTCTCTGCGGCATCGAGTACTGGCATCTGGTCAAAGTAGACCTCCGCGTCTACACCCGCCCCGACCGTCATCTCTCTCAAGTGACCAAGGAAACCAAAGCCCGTTATGTCGGTACAGGCTGAAACGCCGACCTCGACCATCGCCTCGGCTGCAGCTTGGTTGAGCGTAGCCATCCAGCGGTTGACCTCCTGGACCGTCTCACCGTCAGCCAACCCACGTTTGACTGCAGTGGCGATGATACCCGTTCCGATTGGCTTGGTGAGGACGATTTGATCACCAGGCTGAGAGGCGGCATTGGTCACCACCCGATCGGGGTGAACGGTTCCGGTCACCGCCATGCCATATTTAGGTTCGGTGTCGTCCACCGTATGCCCGCCGATGACACTCACACCAGCCTCACTCGCCTTATCAAGTGCTCCTCTTAAGATCCGGTCAAGGACATCCAGTGGTAAGCGCTGGGTCGGGAAACCGACGATGTTGAGCGCGAAGAGCGGTTTTGCACCCATGGCGTAGATATCGCTGAAAGAGTTGGCTGCCGAGATCGCGCCAAAATCGTAGGGATCGTCCGCAATCGGTGTGAAGAAGTCAACCGTTTGGACCACCGCTAACTCATCATTTAGCTTGTAGACTGCGGCGTCATCGGAGGTCGAGATATCCACCAGGATTGCGGGGTCGGTGGGGGTGGGAAGCTTAGCCAAGACCTGCTCCAGCGCTTGCGGTCGAAGTTTGCACGCGCAGCCCATCCCATGCGTGTAATGCGTAAGCTTGATATCATCGTCGTGAGCCTTGACGGGAGGGATCGTGGGGCTTGTTGATCCCAGGCGGCGCACCGCGTCAACGACGACTTCGACCGCTTCGTCCACCTCCTCCGGGGTGGTCATCCTGCCAACCGAAAAACGGACCGTTCCCATTGCATACTCCAAAGGAACGCCCATCGCTTCCAGAACAGAGGAGACATCGACCCTCTCAGCATGGCAGGCCGCTCCCGCTGAGGCCGCAACCCGATCGCTGATCTCTGAGAGCAGGGTGTTGGCCTCGATGGAACGGAAACTGACACTAAGTGTATTAGGAAGCCGCTCCGTGGGGTGACCGTTCTGCTTTATTCTTTCGGGTGTTTCTAATCTGTCGACCAATCCATCCCACAGACGATCCCGCATGGTTCGCATGTGCCTGGCGGTTTCTTCGAGGTCCTGCCCGGCGATTTCCGCTGCCATCCCGAGGCCGACGATCTCCAAGACGTTTTCGGTTCCCGCACGACGGTTGGCCTCGTGGTCGGCACCATGGATGAATTTGGCCAACTTCACACCAGATCGAATGTAGAGTGCGCCGATCCCTTTGGGCGCGTAGACCTTATGACCCGCCACAGAAAGCAGGTCCACATCCAACTCGTCCACATTGACCGCCACTTTCCCCAGTGATTGCGCCGCATCGGTATGCATCAAGATGCTGTGACCGTGGGCAATGGCCGCAATTTCCTCGATCCGTTGGATCGTGCCGACTTCATTGTTGGCATGCATGATCGACACCAATATGGTCTCAGATGTGATCGCTCGTTCGACCTCTGCAGGATCGACCATGCCATATTCATCTACTGGCAAAACGGTGAGACGATAACCTTGGCTTTCCAAGTAGCGGCATGGCTCCAGCACCGCCGGATGTTCAATG
>CP070708.1:826652-835606 GCA_020350285.1 Anaerolineaceae bacterium | reverse complement strand
TGGGGATCCTCTACGGCTGGCTGAATGAACCTGAGGAAGCAGAAGCCCATTTGCGGGAGTCGTTGGAGTTAGCCAAGATAATTGGTGCTAGCTTCGGGATTAGAGCTGCAATGGGCAATTTGTATGAATTTCACTATCTCCCTCGTGGGGAACTTGAGCAATGGCGATTATTTCTTGAGAACGAAATGGAGGAGGCAAAAGTTTCCGAAGATGAGCTACGGATAGCCTACTTCGAATTGTGGAACGCCCTCCTTCTTTACGATTATGGGCAGTATAAACAATCCTTGGACCTCATGAAAGCGTTACTTCAGAGCGCGGGGGAGATCGCAAGTAAAACCGAACTTTCAGATGGTCATGCTTTGATCAGTCGACTCCAAGCAGAATTGGGTGACTTTAACGGGGCGAGGCGTAGTTTTGAAACCTCACTCCAATTATCGAAAGAGACTGGTCTTGAGGTAATCGAGATTCATAGGCTCTATGAACCAGCCTACATCTCACTGCTAGAAGGTGACCAGGGTAGAATGCGAACTGACTTGGAAGGACTCTTGGGTGGGATGGATAGGCATAGGGAGTTTTGTAATTACTCATGCATTATTGAACGGCTGGATCTTGTGGCGAGACTATATCTGGCCTTAGGGCAGGCTGAGAAGGCAGCAGAATATTCCTCAGAGGCTATGGACTTGATGAGAATCACGCCATCTACTTCAAGCCCTGAGGTGAAACTCTTCACCCACGCCAGGGCACTTTTTGAACTTAGCCAAGAGAAAGAAGCCGAGGAATGCCTGCAAAAAGCTTTCGACCGTGTGATGCTTGTTGCTAATAACATGAAGGACGAGGAGTTACGACGGAGTTGGCTGGAGAATGTCAAGATAAATCGGGATATTTTGGAAGCATACGCGGAGCGAGGAATCGGCGATTAAGACTCGTGAGCTGGATTGGTATTTTCGTGGTTTGTCTTTGGTTCTCGATGCCATCACGACGATGATTTCTCATCAGGATTGAAAAAGTGGAAGACTTGAGCGGCCAGGAAATTCGAGGCTACAAGCTGATCGAACGCATCGGCGAAGGTGGCTTCGGCGTCGTCTACCGCGCTGA
Source organism: Anaerolineaceae bacterium (assembly GCA_020350285.1). Lineage (GTDB taxonomy): Bacteria > Chloroflexota > Anaerolineae > Anaerolineales > E44-bin32 > DUEZ01. Next base: position 834,511 of record CP070708.1, on the reverse strand, counting down.
GCAGCCAGCTGTTGATCGCGAGGTGGCGATTAAGGTCATCCTGCCGGAGTTCGCCGATCACCCCGAATTCGTGCAACGCTTCGAGGCCGAAGCCCGTATGGTGGCCAAACTTGAGCACCCATACATCGTACCGCTCTATGACTACTGGCGGGACGATGAAGGTGCTTTTCTGGTGATGCGCTGGCTGCGGGGCGGGAGCCTGCGCGAGGCGCTCGAGAGCGGCCCATGGGAAGTCGAAGCTGTCGGTCAATTGCTCGAACATGTCGCTGATGCATTGAGCATGGCTCATGAGCATGGTGTGATCCATCGCGACCTGAAACCCGAGAACATCCTGCTGGATGAAGCCGGAAACGCCTATCTCACGGACTTCGGGATCGCGAAGGATGTAGCCGGGGAGGGATTGACGCAAACGGGGAAGATTGTTGGGTCTGCGGATTATTTAGCACCCGAACAGGCTAAAGGTGAAACGGTAACACCGAAGATCGACATCTATGCGCTAGGAGTTGTCCTTTATGAGATGTTGACGGGTGAACATCCCTTTCCTGGATTAACTCCGATCCAAACGCTGCAAAAGCATCTCAATGAACCTTTGCCATCGATCAGAAGATCGCGCCCAGAATTACCCATCGAGCTGAATAATGTCGTCCAAAGGGCGACGGCCAAGGATCCTGCTGAACGCTACACCGATGTGAGGGAGATGTTGGAAGCTTGCCGGCGAGTTTTATCACCAGTGGGGGAGGTGTCTGTTGAACCTCATCTTCCCACCTTTCTTGAAGAAGAGGAGGGGGAGCGCGAGGTTGCACCTCCGGTGTTCGTTGGTCGTGAGCAGGAATTAGCACACCTGGATAAAGCTCTACAGAAAGCACTCGCAGGTCAAGGTCAAATCGTCTTCGTCACTGGGGGTGTTGGGAGAGGGAAGACGGCGTTGGTGGAGGAATTCTCACGCCGAGCCCAAGCTGCGCACACAGACCTACTTGTCGCGATGGGGAATTGCAGCGCACACACCGGCGTGGGGGATGCGTATCTGCCCTTCAGACAAACGCTGGAGATGATAGTCGGTGATGTGGAAACCAGGTGGGAAGCGGGAACGATTTCAAGAGACCAAGCAGCAAGGCTATGGAAGAATGCGCCCCATTCTCTTAATACTATTGCCGAAATGGGATCTGACCTGATTGATATATTCATTCCTGGTAGGACTTTAACACAACTTACTCAGGAACTCGCCCTCAAAGAAGTGGCGTGGGTTTACGAATTGGAGGAGCAGGTAGACCGGAAATCTCGCCTTGGTAGTCCGACCGACGTCAATCAATCCAACTTATTTGAGCAATATAGTCGAACAATGCTGGGGGTTTCTCGAAAATCACCGCTGGTTTTAGTGTTGGATGATTTACAGTGGGCAGATGCTGCTTCGATTAACTTACTCTTCCACCTTGGACGGCGTGTTGAGGAAGGTCGCATCTTGATCTTGGGAGCTTATCGCCCGGATGAAGTGTCCTTAGGTCGGGAAGGGGAAAGACATCCACTGGAAAGTGTGATCAACGAACTCCGGCGGATCTATGGCGATATCGAACTCACGTTGACCAAGGAAGATAGTGCTGAAGGGAAGGAGTTCGTCGATCAGTTTTTGGACACCGAACCCAATCGATTGAGTCCCGAATTTCGACAGGCTCTATTCGATCATACAGGGGGACACCCTCTTTTCACGATCGAACTCTTGCGAGCTTTGCAAGAGCGAGGTGACCTGATCCAAGACGATCAGGGGAGGTGGGTGGAAGGCCCAGCATTGCGGTGGGACGCGCTACCGGCACGGGTGGAGGCGGTGATCGAGGAGCGTGTGGGACGGTTGGAAGAGGAACTACGTGAAGCACTTTCAGTTGCGAGCGTGGAAGGTGAGGATTTCACGGCTCAAGTCGTTGCACGAGTGCAGGAGGTCAAGGAGCGTCGACTATTACGTGAGCTTTCCCAAGAGTTAGAAAAGCGGCACCGTTTGGTACGCGACCGGGGTGAGTTGAAAGTAAATGGGCAACTGTTGCAGCGCTATCGTTTCGTGCATCAAGTATTCCAGCGCTATTTGTATAACGACTTGAGCCCAGGTGAGCGGCGTTTGTTGCATCGCGAGATCGCAGAGGTGTTGGAAGAATTGTTCGCTGAGAATGCGGATCAATTCGCGGTTCAATTGGCTTTTCATTACCAGCGGGGAGGTGTGAGCGATAAGGCCCTTCATTATCTCACCCAGGCTGGCCATCAAGCGAGAATCAAGTACGCCAATGAGGAGGCCATTCGCTACTACACGGAGGCGCTGGAATTCATCGGGGAGAACGATCCAGAGCGTTTCGATTTATTAGCATCAAGAGCAGGGGTTTATGATCTGATCGCATCCAGAGAGAAGCAGCTCGGGGATGTGACGTCCATGGTGGATCTCGCTGAGATCCTTGATGATGAGACCCGTCGTTGTGATGCCCAGCTTGCCTTGGTGGATTACCATCTGGAAACAGATCATATCGGATCAAAGGTTCCAGCGGAGCGCGCATTGGAGATCTCACAGAGGCTTGGAGATCGTGTGCGTGAAGGCCAAACTTTACGTAAGTTAGGAGAATTCCATTGGTATCAAGGTGATTATGTTGAAGCTCGAGACCATCTAGAGATGGCACTCGAGCGTTTCCGTGAGGCAGGGATGTTGGGAGATGCAGCTATCTGCCTGCATATGCTCTCGTTAACGTTGGGTACATTAAATGAATTTGCTGCAGCATTGGAAACGGCGCTGGAGGCAGTGGCGACAAGCCGGGAAGCAGGCGACCGGCGTCAGGAGGCAACCAGTCTGAGACGATTGTCCATCGCCCACATCAATCAAAATCAGTATGCAGACGCGTTGCCTTATGCAGAACAAGCGCTGGTGCTGCATCGAGAACTTGGGGATCAGCATGAGGAGTGCAGCGCATTAAACGTCCTTGGGATTATCCAAGCATGGCTTGGTCAATTTCAAGAATCCTATCGATCACTTCAACAATCCCTAAGTATTGCGGATGCAACCAGTAATTCGGTTGGCATTGGCTTTGCGGTATCTAATCTTCTTTTACATCACTACGTTCGTGAGGGCAGGTTCGAGGATATGTTTGCATTTCTCGAACCGTTAATCGAAAAGGCAATGAGCGGGGAGGATGAGTGGTTAATTGGTTTCCTCGTCCGTTTCAAAGGATTTGGATACTTTGAAATCGGGGAATACGAATCCGCCATTGATGCCTTTCGAACCTCCTCCGAGAATATGGAACGGGTTGGCAGCCTCAATGGAAAATTGTTGTCACTTTGTTGGATGAGCCGCGTGCAAGCTGCATTGGGGGAGTATGAAAGTGCAAGCGAAATCATAAGTCAGGTCGAAGAGGACGCGAAAGACGCAGGTGATGAGGAAAATCTTGGTAACGCCTATATTTTCCAAGCGTATTTGATCCTGCAAAAGGGAGATCAGGAGAATTTACAAGGGGGATTAAATCTTGGCGAACGAGCTTTGAAGATCATTCCTAAGGCGGATAATTTTCGATACGATTTCAGTTTAGAAGTCGTGGCTGATTTGTGTTTCGAGTTAGGTAAGTTGGATGAGGCATTGAGCTATTCGAGAGAGATGATCGAAATGGGGGAAGTTAATCCCTCCCCATACATGCCTGAAAGACGGTTCTTCATACACTCGAAAATTCTTCGCGCCTTGGGTCAAGATCAGGATGCTGATGAATACCTTCAACGTGCCTACGCGCGCGTGATACATGTGGCGAACAACATAACCGATAAGGAACTGCGAAAGAGTTGGTTGGAGAATGTGCGCGCCTCTAGGGAGATCTTAAAAGCCAGTGCTGAGCGCGAGATTGGTACATGACGTTCGATAACTGCATCAGTATTGGAATGAATTTGTCCTCGCAGTTTATCCATTCCGGCAACGATTTCTCATAGGGATAGATGATATGGATGACTTGAGCGGTCAGGAAATTCGCGGCTACAAGCTGATCGAACGCATCGGCGAAGGCGGCTTCGGCGTCGTCTACCGTGCCGAGCAGCCAGCCGTCGATCGCGAGGTGGCGATTAAAGTCATCCTGCCTGAGTACACCGACCACCCCGAATTCGTTCAGCGCTTCGAGGCCGAAGCACGGATGGTCGCCAAACTCGAGCACCCTCACATCGTGCCGCTCTATGACTACTGGCGAGACGAGGAGGGTGCTTTTCTGGTGATGCGCTGGCTGCGAGGTGGCAACCTGCGGGAGGCGCTCGAAGACGGTCCATGCGATCCAAAGACTGCAGGCCAGTTGTTAGAACAGATCACGGAAGCGCTGAACATGGCTCACAAGCAAGGCGTGATCCACCGGGATTTAAAACCCGAGAACATCCTACTGGATGATGAAGGTAACGCCTACCTCACGGATTTCGGGATCGCAAAGGATTTGGGTGGCGAGGGATTGACACAGTCAGGAAAGATCGTGGGGTCGGTGGATTACCTGGCACCGGAGCAGGCCAAAGGTGAGGAGGTCACCCCGAGGACCGATATCTATGGGCTTGGTGTGCTACTGTATGAGATGTTGACGGGTGAACATCCCTTCCCTTCGCTGACACCGGTGCAGATGCTCCAAAAGCATCTCAATGAATCTCTACCGGCCGTACACATATCCCGCCCTGAATTACCCCCAGAACTGGACGATATGATCCAAATCGCAACCGCCAAAGATCCAGAATCGAGATACACGACTGCGCGGGATTTCAAGGGCGCATACGATCGAGTTTGGGCGTTTGAGAGAGTTACACCTGAAACACATATCGCTGCCCAACTTCCAACTTTTCTGCGTGACGAAGTAGACGGACGAGATGTTGAGCGACCGGTATTCGTGGCGCGTAATCAGGAGATATCGAGGCTAGATGCGTTCCTTGAAATGGTGCTAACTGGCAAAGGGAAGGTGGTCTTTGTAACAGGTGGAGCCGGGAGAGGAAAGACTGCGCTTATCGACGAATTCTGCCGACGTGCCCAAGCGACATATGATGACCTTATCATCTCAAATGGCAACTGCAACGCTCACACGGGAATTGCGGACCCGTACCTCCCCTTTCGGGATGTCATGGCGATGCTAACAGGAGATGTAGAGTCAAAATGGTCAGCGGGTACTATTACGCGAGATCACGCTGAGCAGTTGTGGCATACGCTGCCTCAAACAGTCGATGCCATCCTAGATTGCGGTGCTTCATTGATCGACGTTTTCGTGCCTGGTGAGGCATTGTCCACTCGGGCCAGGATGGCCACGCCCGATGACCTCAACCGCCTACGTAGAATCAAGGAACTGGTCGACCGCAAGAAGACCGGTACAAGCGAGCTGGAACAAAGCCTTCTTTTTGAGCAGTTCACCAATGTGATCCAGACACTGGCGAGGACACATCCCCTGATCCTTGTTCTGGACGACGTGCAGTGGGCCGATCATGCCTCCCTGGATTTGTTATTTCATCTCGGCCGTAGGATCGAGGGCTGTCCCATCCTGGTCCTGAGTGCTTACCGACCTGATGAAGTTGCTCTGGGTAGGGGGGGCGAACGACATCCGCTCGAAGGTGTCGTAAATGAACTCAAGCGCATCTATGGTGATGTGGTCGTTGATCTCAGCCAGGAGGAAGAGATCCAAGGCAGTGAGTTCATTGAAGCGTTCCTCGATACAGAGCCCAACCGCTTGAGCCCCGAGTTCCGGAGGGCATTGAAGTCGCATACTGGCGGACATCCCTTGTTCACTATTGAGCTGCTGAGGGCGATGCAGGAGCGAGGTGACCTGATCCGTGATGAGGATGGAATGTGGGTGGAAGGTCCAAATTTAGTCTGGGATCAACTACCGGCACGTGTCGAGGCTGTCATCGAAGAGCGGTTGAGTCGTCTCGAGGGTGATTTGCGGGAACTGCTCTCCGTGGCGAGTGTTGAAGGCGAGGATTTCACCGCCCAGGTCGTGGCGCGTGTGCAAGAGATTAAAGAACGGAGGCTGCTACGCGAATTGTCGCAAGAGTTGGAGAAACGCCATCGCCTTATCCGCGAGAAGGGCGTCCTGCAAATCGATGACCACCTACTCTCACGCTACCGTTTCGTCCATCACCTTTATCAGCGGTATCTCTACAATGACCTCGGTGACGGTGAACGGAGGTTGCTGCACAGAGAGATAGCGGAAGTTCTCGAGGAATTGTTTGGGGATACAGCAGACAAGTATGCCGTGCAATTAGCTTTTCACTATGACCAGGCTGGCGTTAAAGAAAAAGCTCTCCATTATCTAATGCAAGCAGGTCATCAAACACGTGAGAAGTATGCGAACGCAGAGGGTATTCAACACTATACGAAAGCGTTGGCCTTGATGCCAGATGACCATCCGGATCGTTTTGACCTTTTGCATTCACGAGCCAAAGTATTTCGTTTGGTAGGTCGCCGAGAAGAACAGCGAGCTGACGTGGAGGGATTGTTAGATCTTGCGGAGATGTTAAACGATAACGCTCTGCGCTGCGATGCTTTGATCGCTCAAGCCGATTACTTCCTTGATACAGAGATCATCTTTACGAAAGAACCAGCTGAAAGGGCCATGGGGATCGCAAGAGATATGGGGGATAAGGTGCGTGAGGCTCACGCTCTCCATCGATTTGGTGTCTGGGCTTGGCATAGGGAAGAACATCTAAAAAGTCAAGTCGCCCTTGAATCAGCCTTTGAACTTCTTCAGGAGGCAGGATTGATTGGAGAAGCGGCGACATGCTTGCTAGACCTTACAATGATATTCGTAAGACTCGGCGAACATGACGCTGCTTTAGGAACAGCAGAAAAAGCTGTGGCATTGAGTCGAGAAGTTGGTGATACTCGTCAGGAAGCGACGGGATTAAGACGTCTGGCGATTTCATTTTGGTATTTACAGCGCTACGCTGAAGCCTTTCCTATAGCCCAGCAAGCACTTGTGCTGCATCGTGAACTTGGGGATCGAGGTGAGGAGGTCAATGCGCTAAATGTTCTCGGGATCCTCTATGCCTGGCTTAAGGACCCAGAGGAAGCAGAAACATATTTGCGGGAGTCGCTCGAGTTAGCATGGAGCATTGGTGATAACTTCGGAATACGTGCTGCTTTAGTCAATTTATTCGAATATCACTATCTCCCAAGTGGAGAGTATGAGCAGTGGATGAAATTTCTCGAAACTCAATTGGAGGAGGCGAAGGCTTCCGAAGATGAACTACTGATTGGATACATTGAACTCTGGAAGGTCCAAATTCTTTCTGATTACGGACAAACCAAACAAGCCATGGATCTCCTGAAGGATTTGATCCAAAGTATGGAGAAGATCGCCAGTAAATTAGAGTTAGTAAACAATTATGCATTACTTAGTCAGCTGCAAGCGGAATTAGGAGACTTCCGCGGAGCAAGGCAAAGTTTTAAGACTTCTCTCCAATTATCAAATGAGACAGGTCGTGAGATCATGGAGGTCTATCGACGATACGATTCAGCCTACATTTCTTTGTTGGAAGGTAATCGCGAGAGAATGCTGATCGACTTAGATCAACTCTTGGAGGGACTGGATAGGATAAGAGAAACGAATGATAACGTAGATATTGTTGAAAGGTTGAATCTTGCAGCGAGAATATGTCTGGTTTTGGGACAAATTGAGAAGGCATTGGAATGCTCTTCAGAGGCCATCGAAATTATGAGTATTATTCCAAACTTTCACGACCCCGAGGTGACATTTTTCACCCACGCTACGGCTCTTTATGGGCTTGGCCGAGAGAACGAAGCCAGGGGATACCTCCAACAAGCTTTCGATCGGGTGATGCTTGTCGCCAATAACACCAAGGACGAGAAGCTTCGACGGAGTTGGCTGGAGAATGTCAAG
>CP070708.1:813423-826552 GCA_020350285.1 Anaerolineaceae bacterium | reverse complement strand
GCCGCTTGATGAAGGAGATACGATCCTCACTGGAGCGAGATAAAACATCCACAACGTCGTCGGCCCAACGGAAATAGCCGTATGCCCTATAGCAGTCCTCGACCAAGCCCTTGTCCACCATCAGAAGGACAGTGAAATAGGTCTGCTTGCTGCTCGCCCAGGTGATCGAGCGAGCCAACTCTGCGGTGTTAATCTTCACGACATCATTCCCTGTGTGGTCTCCAGTGTGCCTTGACCTTCAGTGAACAACCTTTTAATCCGATGAAATAGCCAATGGTGTCTTAATGGGGGCCGTCTGAGGCACTTTGGCTTCCTGCAAGATGCGTTCTGTAACAAGCCGCGCTGAAACCAGTACAGTGGGTAAACCGGTCCCGGGATGCGTGCTAGATCCGACGAAGTACAAATTTCGGTATCGGTTATGACGGTTTTGTGGCCGAAAATAACCTAGTTGCATGAGGTTGTGACTCAGACCATGCGTGGAACCCTTCACCAAATTAAAACGGCGGTGCCAGTCATGCGGCGTGCAGTTCATCTCAAATTTGATGTGGTCACCCAAATCTGTGATGCCGATCTCGTTCAGGCGTTGGAGCACAGCTTTCCGCATCTGTCTCAGAGTGGGCGTCCAATCCTTGGGTTCCAAGTCACTCACGCAACCTACGGGGATTGCCACCACCAATGTGTCCTGTCCGTCAGGAGCCAACGAAGGATCCACGCGCGTGGGTGCATATACGTAAAAGTGAGGATCGTTGGGAATAGCAGAATCCTCAAAGATAGGGGCAAAACTTTGACGGAGATTTTCGGCGAAGAAGAGATTGTGCGGCCCCAATTGAGGGTACTGCTTATCAACACCCCAATAGAACATCAGCGTTGAACAACCGTACTTCTTGCGTTCCAGTCGACTTGTTGTGCCGTCATCAGGCAAGAGTTCTTTGTAAACATAGGGCAAGTCCGAATTCGCTACCACAATATCAGCTTGGAGTTTCCTGCCACCATCGAGGGTCACGCCCGTTGCCATCCGACCATCAACCTCGATCTGTGTCACCGGTGAGTCGTACTGAAACGTTACCCCTCGTTTCTCGGCAATCTCGGTCAATGCCTCGATGACACTATACATACCACCCATGGGAAACCAGATGCCATCAGCAAATTCGGAATATTGCATCAAGGAGAAGATCGCCGGAGCTTCGTACGGGCTGAGACCCATATACATGTTCTGAAAGGTGAAGGCGATCTTCAACCGAGGATCACGGAAATACTTACTCATACGATCGTAATGCTTTTCCAGCACCTTTAGCCTTAGGAAAAGTAATAGGTTTTTAGGGCTTAGAAACTCAAACAGGCTGCGGAAGTCACGGTCAACGAAATTCGGTATGGACAACTTGTAGTGGTGATATCCCTCGTTGAGGTAACGCAGAAAACCACCAAAGCTACCCGGCTCAATGGCCTCCAATTGCGCCTGCATGGCATTCAGATCCGATGTCAAGGCTAACGTGGCTCCATCATGAAAATGGATATGGTAGGTAGGGTCAACCCTTATTAGATCCAGGTGATCTTCTATGCGCTCACCTAACTCGGTGAAAGTTCGGGTATAGAACTCGGGCATCAAAAACAAGGTCGAACCCGTGTCAAAGACATGGCCATCTTGCACGAGACGTCCACATCGTCCACCCGGCTGGCCACATTTTTCTAGAACAGTGACCTGAAAGCCTTGTTGCGCCAGTCGGGCAGCTGTGGTGATTCCACCTATCCCAGCACCAATCACAAGAACAGAGGTCATGCTTACCATTCCTCATTTCTGAAAGGTTTTGTCGTGGACCAAAAGTGATCGACCATTATAACTCAATAGATCTGTTCGCCAGGCTTCATGTCGCCGAACCAGCGCATAAAGTTCACATTATAGAGGAACCTTAGGAGTGGGTCGGCAAACCGCCAGTCTGCATGAAATGCTTTCTGAGGACACCCATTTAGGCAATGATAACAACGAATACACCGATCACCCAGGATCGGGGCTGACAGCAACCTGATATTGTCCATTGGGCATTCGTCGACACACCATCCACACTGATCACACATGACCGGGTCAGGTTTCGGTTCTGGCATCATGAGACGTAGCATTTTGTCCGACAAGGCTGTGCCCATCAAGTCGTAGAAACCCAAACCCGGTTTCAGTGCATCGGGCTTGTTGTTTATCAGCGCGCCATTACGATTCATCGATACATGTTCGGTCACTGAGATCGCGAATTGCCGCGCACGGATCAAATCTTCTTCGGAGGGACGACCCGGGAATTGACCCGTCATATGAGGTGCAGGGTGATGCACCTCACCGCGTGCCAGGAAGCCTCCAACGACCTCCGCACCCTTTCCCCGTAATAAGCTGGCCAGATCGTAGAGAACTCTACCAGGTGCCCCACTCGAGGTGGCAAATACAAATGACCTCTGTCCATTTAAAGCCGGCAATGTCCGTAGAAACGTTTTCATCGGTGTGGGTGATTGACTTGAGAAACACGAAGTCCCCACACCAAGTAGGTCAACATTGGTTGTATCATCTGGGTTGGCTTCATTCAGAGGGATCGTTCTCGCTAAGTGTCCGGCTTCCTGAAATGCATCGGCCATCGCATCGGCGATCTTGCGAGTGTTCCCCGTTTGAGAAAAGGTTATCAGTAGAACATCCATTTAACTTCAATATATATTCGCGGTCATGTCCTGAAATAAATTCTTGGCGACCTTTAGAAATCAATCGTGACGTTTAGAAGGCTTGATCGAAATTTGGGAGGGTGATCGACTGCATGTCATGCTGATGGTATAACACGACAGCTGCCCTAGCCTTCTAACACGTCCTTCAGGTTCTCGAAGCTTGCATCCCAGTGTCTCTTTGCCACGCGCTCGACGAACGGTTCTGCCAAGTCGAAGACCCCAACGAGATCTGCCTCACCATGGACACTCACCTTGGTTTGGTCCTCAGCAACGGCTTCGAGTGTGTATGTACCCTCAACCGTTAATGGACCTTCCACGGTCTTGGCCTTGATCATGCTGGGCGGATCGTATCCAATGACCTCCCAGGTGACCGTGATCGGCACGCCCAGAAATGTGGTCTTCGACTGTGAGGTGGAACCCACACCCGCTGGTTCCCCAGGCGTGTGATCCATCGATTCAACCCCCATATACCACTTGGCGTCGTTCTCGGGTTTGGTCAGGAACTCAAATACTTTCTCTATCGGCTGGTTAATGATCACGCTTGATTCAACTTTGATCATCCCCAAGTCTCCTTTCCCTCGTCTGTGAGGACCACCCTCCCATCCCCCTTGTACTATACCATCACCTGATAATCCTACGGAGCCAATACACGCTGAAAGACGGATTGGATGAGCCACAATCCCAACGGTAATACCAGAGCAGTAATCAACCAGCGCACCGTTTCGGATTGCCAGGGCCAGGTATGAATCCCTTTCAAAGCGTTCAACTCCATCTCCAAGTTGGTCATGGTCACCCGCAGGTCGTTCATCTGGTCCAGTTCTCCAGCATCCACCCTCCGGTGCAACTCACCAATGATCGCTTCAAAGCGTTGATTCGCTTCTTCCAACAAGCGGTCCTTCTCGGCGACCTGGAGATTATGAATGCCCAATTGCGGCCAGATGAAGATTACAACTGCGATTAATAAAACAATGAATGTAAGGATAAAAGCGATCGGGTCAGCTAAGGACACTCCCGGAGCGACAGCCATCCAGCCGTAAAGGACCATCGCGATACTCCCCGCCGTTAGAGCCGAGAGATTCGAAAACGCATACAGTGGCTTCATGCGGAAGAGATTAACCCGCGTGTGCTGGGTGTAGATACGATTGATCAGTCTCAATTGGTGAATTGCATGGTACAAATACGCGCCCAAAACCCACCACCCAAAGAAATAGATCAAACGGAACAGATTAGTCGAAACTGGGGAGATGTTCAGCACTTCAATATGATAAGGATCATCCACGAACTCTGTAAAAAGAATGATGGCAAGCGTGATCAAGCTTGCGATCAGTGTCATACCTGCAGGAAGATTCGTGAGTCGATAATTCAGTTCTTGGTATTCTCCTTCGCTGACCTTGAGGGCCGGGCGCATAGCTGCCAGCGACACACCCGCTCGCTTGTCCAAATAATGGAACATCGCCAGGAAAAAACCAATCACACCTGGCATGAAACCCTGAACAGGGAGGAAAGAACCCGAGGGAAGCACGCCTTCAGACCAATTAACAATGGACGGGATGAGAAAGAGAACCACACCTAGACCAAGGTAGTACATCCAGCTTGTGCCAGGCAGTCGGCTCACCCATGCAGTTAGGCGGTTGATCCAACTGGGAGAGTAAGCCTGAAACTTGTCTTCACGCGTTGGACTGATTTTTTCGGTGGTTGCATCCTTTGTCATCGACTTGCCTTCTTTCCTGTTCTTGGGCGATTTTGACTATTCAACCACAACCATTCCCAGTATTGCAAGGATGAATGATCTTAGAAGACTGTATGCTTTGTAATCGTTTCACAAAGTTTTATACTGTTTTAAAACGGTTATTCTCATCCATTAACCAATGAACCAGTCAAGACACACTTGAGATCTAGGTGACATACTTATGCGCCGCAGGCTGACCAGACGAGATTTTCTAAAGGGGTCTCTAGCTGCCTTAGGGATGGGATTGGCGTCCTGCACCGGCCCACAGCGGCTATCCGATGTCACCCCCCTGGAATCACAGCGCGAGGGGGATTCCACCCCATACCCGCCCACCCTCACGGAGAGGCCTGAGTTATACACGGAAGCCCCACCCACAGCCACAATAGAGGGCACTGACACACCCGAACTTCACGAGGCGATGTTTTATCAACAACTTGGCGAGGAGACGGTGCAGTGTCAAGTGTGCTTTCGAAGCTGCACCGTCCCGGAGGGCGGAACGGGCTTCTGCCGCAATAAGGTGAACATCGAGGGTCGCTATTACACCAAGGTCTACGGTCATCCAAGCGCCTTACAGATCGATCCCGTCGAGAAAGAGCCTCATTTCCACATGCTTCCCGGCAGCTTGATCTTCTGTACCGGAACAGCCAGTTGTAACAATCGCTGCAAGTTCTGCCAGAATTGGCATCTCTCGCAAAAGTCCTTCGAGGAAATCGATCACATCCCCATGTCCCCTCAGCAAACTGTTGAGATGGCCATCGGAATGGGCTGCCATTCGGTGTCGTTCACCTATAACGAGCCCACGGTTTTTTATGAGCACATGCTCGATGTCAGCAGAATCGCCAAGGATGAGGGGCTAGGGACACTTTTCCACACCAACGGCGGGATGAGGGAAGAGCCACTTTCGGCGTTGTTGGAATACATGGACGCGGTCACCGTTGACCTGAAGGCTTTCACTCCAGAGTTCTATCGGGAGGTATCCTCCTCCCAATTAGAGCCCGTCTTACGCACCCTTCACCAAATCCACCAGAGCGACGCTCATCTAGAAATCGTAAATCTGGTAGTAACCACCCTGAATGATGACATGGACGACATTCGTCGCATGTGCCAGTGGATCCGCGATTCACTGAGCGACGAGATCCCTCTTCACTTCACCCGTTTCTTCCCCGCGTACAAGCTAACCAGCCTACCTCCCACCCCCATCGAAACCTTGGAGAGCGCGGCACAGATTGCTGATGAAGAAGGGCTGAAATATGTCTACATCGGCAATGTCCCCGGACATGTTCGAAACAGCACCTTCTGTCCTGAGTGCGGCAAGAAGATTATTGAGCGCGTTCACTTCAGCGTCACCTCGCTTGATATCGTGGAAGGTCAATGCCGGTTTTGTGGTTATGACATTCCAGGGATTTGGTGGGACATTTGAGGAGGACGCTCATAAGCGGAAACTAGAATTGGCTCATATAGTCCATAGTTCCATAGCTTCAAACAACACACTTCAATAAACATGAGGCAATAGAAGAATTATGTAGAGGACGAAAACATGAGAGCGAGAATATTCTTTGGAGTTATCTTCATATTGCTTGGTGTGGGAGTCTTCTTTCTATACCGAGCGATGCCATACCTCGATCGACCCATCGACACGAATATCGAATCCATCACTCGTGGAGAGGTTATGCCCAGGGAGCTCGTTCGGGTGCAGGGCAAACTACGCTTATCCGACCGGATTCTTATGGAACTCGACGAAGAAACCGGAGAGGCTCGAGGATTTGACTTCGTTTACTCGTTGAGTTCGTCACGAGATGGAGAAGAACAATCCATATGGATCACGGGTGATCGTCAACTTGAGGAGAGCGAGGGCGTTACTATTACTGGGGAGCTTCTGCGCAATGCGTACGGGCTCCAAGGGTATCTCATCGTAGTGGAGACAGACCAACCGCTACGTTACGTCATGTATACCTGTATGGCAGTGCTGGTAGTAATTGGCCTGACACTGGTGATCACTGGACTGCTAGGGTGAATCGCGCGAATCCGATTGGCCACAAACCAACCCCTTGATCATGGAACTGTGCATTCGCACAAGACACATTCTTGTAATCTCGTATCCTCTCAGCTCTGCTCGACTCGTGAACCTCGCGTCAGAGTCAAGGTCAGTAACATGCTGCACAGTTTGAGAATAGCAGCTAGTAAGCAGGTCCTTATCATCCCAATAACCGGGATCAGGACCACCGATACAACGATCGAGCCTACAAAAGCCCCCACGAGATCGCTTGCGTAGAGGATCCCAGCCGATCCCTTTAGCTTGTCCCTGCCGTCCAACAGCATCTTGTTCGCGAGCGGAAACTGGGAGCCGACCAAGAATCCCCCCACAGCATTCAGTATAAGCAGAAGCCCTTGCGCCCATCCAGATATTAATGCGGATGTGAAGTTAACATACAGGTTATACAGGATGATGGGAATAATTATCCAAAAGATGACCATGGAACCTTCGAGGCTCAACAGCACTCTCTTCTCCCTCACGATCGTACTCAACCTACGGGTCATGAGCAACCCGCCCAGACTCAACCCCGCCATGAACGCGGTGATGAACAACCCGATCCAGTGATAAACGTAGCCATAGAGACTCTGGAAGGCGAAGATCATCATGATGTCGATCGTCATCCCAGTAAAACCGGTCACAGCGATGACGAGGGGTATTACGGCTCGATCCCCCTTTCCGGTCAACCTTATGATCAAAAACATAATCAAGCTGATTCCTGCAATAGGCAGGATCAGCGCCCACAGGTTGAGTCGACCGAGACGAGAGAAAATACCCGTGAGTTGCGGAGAGAATAAAGCGTGCCAATAGGAGATGCCGTAGTATAGACCTACTGGGTGAAGATCTTGGTTTATAAGCGAGGCACTCCTCCCCTCACCCTCACCAAGCGAACTCCAGAACCAATCCTGTCGCAACTGGCCTAATCTGAGACGGATATGGGGGACGGACAGCAATCGTACCTCGAGGGCGCGATCCTCCCACCTCTCTATAAGTGTTTCCAGTGGAACGGATGTGAGCTCCTCCGAGGTAGAGGCCAACCACAGCGTGAGATCACCCGGTATCGGTCTGACATGAGGATAGACCTTGCTCAATGTGTGATAAGCCGTGTTGTTTAGATCACGCAATTCTTCACTCAGATACGACAGCGAGCCTGGAGAACAGATCACCAGGACTCCATCCTCAGACAGTATCTCTCGCACCATCTCAAAGAACTCTAATGTGTAGTAGCGATTCAACTGCAAGCTTGAGGGATATGGCAGGTTAACAATGACCAGATCGTATTCTTGTTTGGGATCCAGTGACTTCTGATTCACCAACAATCGACCGTCGATATATTCAACATGGAGCCGCGGATCACGTATTTCGTTAAGCGTCAATGGTGTCGGGAACCGCTGAACCACCTCGATCAATAAAGGATCCAATTCGGCATAATCAATCCCTCGGAGAGGGTATTTGGCCAGTTCGTTCAGTACACCCCCTAAGCCACCACTGAGAACCAAAACCTTTTTCGGCTCGGGGATAAACAGCATCGGCAAATGAACGATCTCCTCGCTCATGAACACATCAGGGTCAGGTGCGGTCAAGACAGGGATGCCATCGACATAGAAGGTGTACTGCGATTCTAGTTTCACAACCGCGACGTTGCCGTAAACGGAATTCTCCGAATAGATCAAGTCCAATCCTACCCATTGCTTATCAACGGCCCAGCGTTGTACCCGCTCTGCTGTCGTGGAGATAAGGAAACCAAAATTGATGATCGTCAAGAGGAGAATAAGAAAAATAGCGACTTTACCAAAAAGGCGCTTACCCCGAAACCCATTAGAAGCGACCAGGATGAGCGCCGCTGAGATCAAATTCAAACCTGTCAAGACGAGGACGATACGCAGTGATGAGAGGAAGGGGATGAAAAGGTAGGTGAAGATGAGGCCACCGGCTATCGCCCCCAGAGCCTCGAAGACATACACCCTCCCAATCGACGGGGTCTCCCTGCCCGTCAGGGAAGCAAACGCGCGGCAACCGAAAGTGAACATGGCCCCATCAACCAAGGCCAGAGGTGTCAGGATGAGAAAGGTCGACCAAAAAATTGGGATGAGTCCCATCCCTTCACCGGGGATCGCGCCAACGATGCTCCGGCTGACGTATGCTGCATAGAGGCAAAGGGGGAGAAATAAGGCAAAGAGGATCTGCAGTACGGCAAAGGATGATGGTTTATCACCCCACTTGTCGGCCAATTTACCTAGTAGACCACTTCCGAGAGCCTCCAGGATCAACCAGTTCCCTAAAATCAATCCAATGGACAACTCATTGCCAAAGAACGCCACCAACAACTCGCGAATCAGTAAGCCCTGCGTCACTGTGAAGGTGAAGCCCATCAACAGGAATCCAAAGCTCAGGACCTTCTTCATCCCTGAATTCTCATGCTTTCTTTGTCAGAACCGTCAAACCCCGAAAGGAGTCGAGCCTTAAGCACAAATGAACGCTGGTATATGTCAGCGTTCATTACTCTACGAGAACTACAGCGCCGTAGTATGCTCATCCCATTAATCTGAATCATTCAGTTCACGAGTTTGCCCATCGCATTATAGCACCTGCACAAAGGGACAATACATCACAGAGGCCTGGCTTCAATGGACCGATCCAGTTTGCTTGTTCTCAAAACCAACATAAGGACTCAAAGTTTTACCATCCCTCAATCTGTCATTGCGAGGAGCACGCCAGTGCGACGAAGCAATCTTTTGATTGAGGAGATTGCTTCGCCCTTGAGGGGCTCGCAATGACATAGGGGAAGGAGATTGCTTCGCCCCGGAGCCTGCCCTGAGCCATTTCCTGCCTGTCCCGAGCCTGCCGAGTGGAGCCTGCCGAAGGATTGTCGAAGGAGAGCCCGCAATGACATATATGTGTGTATCATTTCAAGCGGCCCTCCCTTCGATTTGTCACCTTGAGGAGCCTTCCCATTAAAATCTCTCATCGTTTGTTAACCTAACTTTAGGCTTCCTCTCATGAAAGCATTCTACAATCCCATTCGCTTCGAATGAGGTCATGGACTTCTATATCCGACATCAAGCCACCTATCCAGAAGGCCGATTCGTTCGCTATAGATCTACACATATAACAGAGAGGGCAGATTGACAACGAGTAGCAAGGGATCGCCAAAACGCCAATATCCACCTTTGTATGAGAAGGCTGTGCCCATCGTATTGGTCATCGTTGTCTTTGCCATCGTCGCTCTATTGCTGATCATATTCGGTGTTGTCCTTGGACTGTTCCCCGGAGTGGGGTGATCACTCAAAGGGGGTAGCTCCAAGACAACCATGGACAACACCTGGTAGAACACAATTGGAGGAGGTAGAGAATGAACTTAACCAACACGTGGCTTCCCTTGATTTCGAGTGTCGTTAGTTTCCTATTCGCATATTTCATCTTCCGTCGATACCTTGCGCGCAGGGGTCCACATCTTCTCTTGTGGGGAATCGGTATGCTGTTCTATGGAATCGGTGGTTTCAGTGAGGCCTACTACGGCGCCATCGGATGGAACCCATTCATCTTCCGCCTGTGGTATTTGGTGGGAGCGATTTTGGTCGCGGCCTGGCTTGGCCAAGGCACGGTATACCTACTGGCGAAAAGGAAGTGGGCCAACGGCTTGATGATCCTTTTGGCGCTCGGCTCGTTGTATGCCTTGATCCGGGTCTTCAGCGCCCAGCTCGATCCAAGCCTTCTGACAACCAGCGTCCATACGGGAAGTGAGTTAAGCGGACATGCCATCATCACCCCTGGCGTACGCACACTGACCCCCATTTTTAACCTCTACGGAACAGTGACGCTGGTCGGTGGCGCCGCCTACTCGGCTTGGATCTTTTGGCGTAAGCGGATCTTGCTGCACCGCACCATCGGCAATATCCTCATCGCCGTAGGTGCCATGGCACCCGCGTTCGGTGGAGCTTTCAGTCGTTTTGGCGTTCCTGGGATGCTGTACCTCGGCGAGTTGTTGGGCGCTGTCCTAATGTTCGTCGGATTTATCCGTGCAACCACGCCGATAGAGTCCAGTGCACCGGAGGCCGTGGTCTCGACATCGGCTAGCTAATAACGATTTATAACCTCCTCCCGAGTTTCAAGCTCGTGGGGATGTCCACAATCCAGGATCATCGTAGGGGCGCACGGTCGAAGATGCAGGGTGATCTTCCCTGCCCGTGCACCCCTACAACATTAATGGTTTTCTCAAGGAAAAGGTATTCTGCCCCAAGAATAATATCGGGAAGTTTTTCTGTAGTCGCAGGCTTTAGCCTGCGCATCTGTGCGCACCCTAAAGGGTGCGGCTACATTTGATATCAACTCAATGAGGTGGCAAATAAAACATGATCCTCTTAGGTACGGATTTCTGTAGCCTCAGGGTTCAACATGCGTAACTGTGCGCATCAGAATGCGCCAATCGGTGTTTATAAAGTAAGCACAGTCCTATTACATCGCCCCCAAAGCTCTTTGCAATCTCGCATAGAAAGATCCTCGATATTGTTAACTTGCGATAGGGGGCCATAACGGATAGATTCTTCATCGAGGATAGTCAACAAACGAAGATCTATATGCCGCAAGTATTGATTGGAGATCGGTATGACAGAGCGATACGCGAACATCATCGGTTGGGGGAAATATGTGCCTTCGCGGGTGATTACGAACGCCGACCTTGAGAAAACACTCGACACCAGTGACGAATGGATTTTCACCCGGACAGGCATCCGTCAACGACACATCGCCTCCCCAGGCGAGAACACCTCCACCATGTCCATCGCCGCTGCTGAGGAGGCGTTGGAGAATGCAGGAGTCCATGCCCGAGATTTGGGGTTGATCATCGTCGCCACCTCCAGCCCCGATTACCTCACCCCTCCGGTTTCATCCCAAGTTCAACATGGATTGGGCGCCAAAGATGTGGGTGCCTTCACCCTGGTCGCTGGCTGCCCTGGGTTTGTCTATGGATTGGCCACTGCCCAGCAGTTCATCGTCTCAGGTGCATGCGATAACGTCCTCGTGGTCGGCGCAGAACTCATCAGTCGCTTTACGGATTGGAGCGATCGAACGACCGCTGTCCTCTTCGGTGACGGCGCTGGTGCTGCTGTGCTTCAGGTGAGCAATAAACCTTCGGGGGTGCTTTCCTATGTGCTTGGTTCAGATGGCTCCGGCGCGGAGCATCTCATCCTTCCGGGAGGAGGAACCGCTGCACCACCGAGCCAAGAAGCCTTGGATCAAGGGTTGCATTACCTGCGAATGAACGGGAGACAGGTGTTCCGTTTCGCCACTCGCGTATTAGGTAAAGCGTTGCACCAGGCCATCCAGCAAGCCGGATTATCAACAGATGACATCGACCTTTTTGTCCCCCATCAAGCCAACTCACGCATCATCGAGAGCGCCGCTCGCTATGTCGGTCTCCCCAGAGAGAAGGTCTTTATTAACATCGAACAATACGGAAACACATCTGCGGCCTCGATCCCCATCGCGATGTGCGAGGCGCTAGAGCAGGATCTTCTAAAAGCTGGAGATACAGTGGCGTTCGTGGCTTTTGGGGCAGGGCTGACTTGGGCTTCAGCGGTCGTCGAACTCGGTGAACCGAGCATGCCGACCCCCATCGACCGGGAACGGATTTCACTCCCTGAGAGGTTGTTTCAACCCATAACAAGGGTAACCCGCGCTACATCTGCGGGTTTCATGAAGGTTCTGGCGGGAATCCTCGCGCTGTTCACCGCCTTGCGCGGAACTGGAGCAAAACAACAAGAAGAAGACAACTCACCGCCCAGTTAGCTGTGGGCGGCTTTTACGGCCTCCCGATCGATCCCGCCATCTGGTCCTTTGGGTAACTCCTCGACGAAATCCACATGTCGCGGTTTCTTGTAAGACGCAATACGATTTGCGACGGCCTCAATGATCTCATCGGCCGTGAGGCTCTCGCCGGGTTTAAGTTCTACAACTGCTTTGACCGCTTCACCCCACTTCTCATCCGGCACCCCAATGACGGAGACAGCCGCTACCTGTGGTAACTCACGGATGATACGCTCGACCTCCTCCGGGTAGACATTCTCACCGCCTGATTTGATCAAATCCTTCTCTGGCTTGCGACCAACGTAATGGAGGTAGCCGTCTCCATCAAACTTGCCGATATCACCGGTATGATGCCACCCGTCGCGAAAGGCATAGTCCGTCGCATCGGAGTCACGCCAATATCCAGAGAAGACCAATGGGCCTTGTACTGCGATCTCGCCGGGTTCACCGACGGGTAATTCCTCACCCGTCTCGTCAACACAACGCACCCGCGCTCCAGGCAAAGGTCTTCCGGCCGCTCCGGGTCGTTCATCCACTGGCATTAGGGTCACCACACCGGAGGTCTCAGATTGACCAAAACCCGTCCAGAACCTGGCATCGGTCTCGGCATACAATCGCTGAATGACATCAGGAGCATCCAAGCCGAGGACCAGTCTGAGGCTCTTCCACTGAGCTCCAGTTTCCTCACGTGCATCCAAGAGCATGGTCAACACCGGGGGGAAGTCAGCCATCAGAGTCACATCATGTTTATCGATGAGATTCGACCCCATGGCGGGATCAAAAGCCTCCAAGATCACATTAGCCCCGCCCACCTGGATCATAGCCAGTGATAAACCTCGGCCGGTGATGTGGAATAGGGGGAGCGCCGC
>CP070708.1:806028-813323 GCA_020350285.1 Anaerolineaceae bacterium | reverse complement strand
TCAACGCATTTATGCCAGACTCATACGCTCCGTAGGCATTTGGCGTTATCCCGAGGATAGGCGTAGGAGTGACTGAATTCTCGATCAATAGCTCGAGTGGTGTCCCGGCGAGTTCGGTCGGGATTGGTGTGCGCATCACTCGAGTTGCGGCAGGTAATGGTGTGCGGGTGGGTGTGCCGGGTTTCGGGGTGGCCGAGGGTGTCGCGCTTGGCGGCGGAAGCGTAGAAGCAGGTCGATAAGGTTGCCTCCCCCTAAGCGATCTGACCCACGGTGCGATAACCCGTGACGATATCCCATAGATGAACGCGACAGTTACCAATCCAGCGGCGGCTACACCTATCACCTTCCACGGGATATTTACATCACGCCCAATAGCAGGTCCCTTTGCGATCGCAGCTACTTGACGGCGTGGAACTTTAACAGCTGAAGCTAATTCTGCTTCCTCGGGTGTTCTAACACCTAAGATAACCAGGCCGCGCATGGCGGCCCGATTTGTCGGGTCAAGCTTGATGGCGGATTCGAGACAGTAGATCCTTTCACGCTTGGAATCGACAACTGAACTCATCCAGACCCAATACTCAGCGTTTGATGAATCCGCCCTTAATAGGCGTGAAAGCAGATCTCGCGCTCGTGCCCTATCTCCAGCACGGGCGGCGGCGATAGCTTCTGTGAGCATCGACTTAGATGGTGTAGTCACCCTCTTACCTTACAGTACCTGTTCGAAGTCTAGCATAGCGCGAGTGATCGCACAACGGTACCCCCGTTGGTATAATCCTCCTGTTGTGGTCCAGTTAAGAATCAAGCTATTTGTCCTGGTTTTCTTGCCTTTTATGACCGCCTGTTCGGTAGAGGAAGTGGTTTCCACCCCTCAGCCGACACAGACCTTACGACCATATCGCACTCTTACTCCAATCCCGACTTCCGATCAAATCCCGCCCACCATGCCCTCGTTACCACCTCTTGGACCAACGCCGACGCCCTTGGTGCACATCGTGCAAAGTGGTGAGACACTACTTGGAATCGCAATTCGCTATGCCGTGGAACTGGAGCAGTTGCTGTTAGCAAACCCCGGTATTGATCCCCGCTTCCTGAGTATTGGGCAGGAGGTCATTATCCCAGGTCCAGAAGGTGAACCCATCGGTGCGTTGCTGCCGACGCCAACTCCCTTACCACTAGGCATATCTGGTGTAAGCTGCTTTCCAACTCCATCTGGAAGTCTTTGGTGTTTGGTTGCAGTGAGGAATGAGACCTCTCCTGCTCTTGAGGGAGTTTCTGTCTTAATAACCTTGTTTGATTCGGGCGGTGAGGCGCTTGTGCATGAACCGGCGTACGGACCATTAAACCTACTTCCTGAAGAGGGAATAATGCCGCTGGCGGTTTTCTTTAGTGATCCGCCTGCTGAATGGATCGTAGCGAGCGCCAATCTCTTAAGCGCGGTCGAAGCGAAAGAGGTAGGGTCACGCTACTCAGACTTGGACATTATGCAGATCCTCAATGAACCTAGCCCTGATGGTCTTCGCTGGCAGGTTCAAGGTGAAGTTGGGCTGCCTATCGGAGCTTCAATTCCAAATGCTAGGATAAGAATGCTTCTTATCGCTTTCGATGAAGAAGAGGAAATTATTGGTTTCAGTTTTTGGGAATCGGATGCTGAAGTTGAGCCGGGTGATATGCAAGGGTTTAATTTGGTGGTGTTCAGCCTTGGGCCAGTCATTCATCATGTAGAGGTCATGGCTGAGGCTCAATTCCTCCCATGATTAAATTATCAAAAGGTTTGTAGTTCTTCACACGCCTTATATTGTTTCTTTCCTCATCTCTATAGAGCTGTATTCCATGACCCGCGAAAGACGATCCGCAATTCATAAGACGTCCTAATCCTAGTTGACGTAGGGGCGGTTCGCGAATCGCTCCTACGAGAAGGCTCGAGTCGGTAAATCTTCGACAACACTTCGAGAGTGCTTTGAGCAATTCAAAACTGACAAGATTGGATTCAATATGACGTGGGAGTATGTCATTCTGAGCGCCGATAGGCGCGAAGAATCCCTATGATGAGGCTATTGAATCATTACATCATAGGGATTCTTCGCTCGCTCTGCTCGCTCAGAATGACATTGGGATGGTGACATCCTGAGTCCGCCGGATGATGACGGATAACGTCTCCAGCCACCCTGAGCTTGCATAGTCCCAGGTTCGGTAAAGGATCGAAGTGTGCTTGCTCGCTATCTCAAGTCTTGTGTGGCAGAGCGTTGGCTTAGTACCAATTAACCCATTCAGTACCCCTGGCGAGGGAGGTTCACTCGGTTTAAAATCTTCGTCATATTGTCTATGACCGGCACAACTCTTGCAAAATAAGGTGTTGTCCCTCAGGGTATTGGAGGTTCTGTGATACGCGCAACTCACCATTTCCCTCACGATTTTCTCTGGGGAACGGCAACATCTTCCCACCAAGTTGAGGGGAACAATACCAATAATGATTGGTGGGTTTGGGAGCAAGAAACCGATCGCATCGCGCATGGTCATCAATCTGGTGAGGCATGTGGATGGTGGAATGGTAGGTGGGAGGAGGATTTCGATCGCGCTATGGAGGGGGGGCAAAACGCACATCGCTTGTCGATCGAATGGAGCAGGGTAGAACCAAATCCCGCAATATGGGACGACTCGGCCATAGATTACTACCGTCAGATGATCAAAGGAGCCCTTGACCGTGGTTTGATGCCCATGGTTTGTTTACATCACTTCACGATCCCGCAGTGGATCTCAGATCGAGGCGGGTTCTCTGACCCTCAGATCGTCCACTATTTTGAGCGTTACACTCGAAAAGTTGTTACAGCGCTGAACGACTTGGTGGGATTGTGGCTTACGATCAATGAGCCGAATGTTTATTATGTTGCGGGTTACTTGGAGGGTGTGTGGCCGCCAGGTAAAAAGGATCTCAGATTGATACCTCAAGTGATTAAGCATCTGGTCATGGCACACGCAGCAGCTTACCATGCGATCCATGAGATCCAACCAGGCAGCTTGGTGGGTTTGGCGCATCACTTTCGTGGATTTTACCCCGCCAACCCTCGTAGCCCGCTTGATCGGTGGGTAACAAATTTCAAGGCGCAGGCATTTAATGAGGTGTTTCCACGCGCCGTAACGGATGGGCTTATCCGCTTCCTTACTTTGAGAAACAGGGTACCCCAGGCCGCTGGTACACAAGATTTTTTCGGTCTCAATTACTACACATCAGAGACTTCAGCTTTCAACCTCAAGCAGTTAACCGATCGTTGGGATCATTCGGACTTTCCTGAAGGAACAGACCTGAGCCCGTCAGGTTTCGTGGCTAATATGCCTGAAGGGATGTGGGAGGCACTCAAGTGGGCTCATGCATACCAACTTCCCATTTATGTGACTGAAAACGGCATCGAGGATGCGGAGGATCAGATCCGACCCCGCTACCTTGCTCAACACTTGAGGGAGGTATGGCGAGCGGTGAATTTCAATTGGAGAGTGCGGGGGTATTTTCACTGGTCACTGGTCGATAACTTTGAATGGGAGCGAGGGTGGACGCAGCGTTTTGGATTGTGGGGGCTGGATACGATAACACAAGAGCGTACAAAACGGCCAAGCGCTGAAATGTATGAGGAGATCTGCAAATCGAACGGTCTATCCTCTGAAGTGGTTGCCATGTATGCACCAGAGGTATTGAATGTGATGTTTCCCCCGCGTGGGTCACCGGAATTGGTGGCAACTTATGCATAAACGTTCATTGAGTCGGATCCGTTTGGGGATTCCTTTGGCACGTACGAGCTTTCTCGTGTTGATGACACTTGTGTTAAGCGGCTTGCCCTCTACAGGTGAGGTAGGTGCTGTATCTACAGGTGAGGAGAATGCACCTTTCATCCTCCCCTTTGCTGGACCACCTGGTCCCGACACGTGGCTATTAGGTCAACCATACGGGAACACCACCTTTGCTTATCGCTATCGGAGCTCTACTTATTGGGCCGGTCAAGGACTTCACTTCGGTTTAGATTTGGCTGCACCATGCGGAACACCAGTGCTGGCTATTGGAGATGGAATCGTGCATAGCGTCGATAGCTGGCACGGTGCCAAACCTCACAATCTGATGATCAACCATTCAAACGGATATGCGTCTTTTTACGGACATCTCCTGGTTAGATCTCACTTGAAACCTGGTCAGG
The DNA here is from genome assembly GCA_020350285.1 of Anaerolineaceae bacterium. GTDB lineage: Bacteria > Chloroflexota > Anaerolineae > Anaerolineales > E44-bin32 > DUEZ01. The sequence goes on along the minus strand of CP070708.1, from coordinate 809,142 downwards.
AGGTGAAAGCTGGGGATGTTATTGGTTTAAGCGGTGATCCAGATTTGACGTGCGCTTCTCGTCCTCACCTTCATCTAGAGATCCGCGACGCACCAAATCATACACGAGCGTTCAATCCGTTACCGCTTATAGATGCGGATTGGGAACGGATCGCGCTCATCGGCGGACATCCCATAACCTTCGAACATGATATTGATCATCCGCGGCGTTGGCAGGAGCTTCTTGACCAACCTAATATTCGCTTCGGATCCACTTTGGTAAACGACTATGAGAACCCTTGGCCTCCTGAATGGTAAGGTGAAGATGTCTTGCCCCCGAAGAATTGTCGGTTATGTAGTATTTGTAGGGATGTTCCTTTGTGTGATGTTGGTGCATCTTGGTGGGGTTGCTTACGCATCTCCTTCGAGGAGTATGGATCCAAGATCATTTCTTCTTTATCCGACTCCACCAGTACCTACTCGTACACCGATTCGAACACCCACACCTACAGCGGTTGGCGAGCCAACACCATACAGGCTGACCGAGGGAGGATGCTGTCCATATCCCTCGTGGTCACCAGATTCAAGCTGGGTGCCTTTCCTTGATCGACCCGGGGCATATGAACCCGCCGGTTTGTATGCCGTTACGGCGAGTGGTGGAGAAGTCACATTAATTGTTGAAAGGGCTGGGAATTTCTCTAGGGATTGGTCACGCGTTACCTACACGGATAGCGGGAGAACCTTTGTGGAACGTTGGGCCGATGGCGAAAGATGGGAGATCCCGAACGAGGGGCGAGAGGTCTGCTTCTCGCCGAGTGGGCAGCTTATCGAGTGGGAGGTCATGTCTCGAGGGATCGAGTTTCCAGATCTCCGCCAACAAGCAATCTGGATCGCGAACTATAACGGTTCGGACGCTCATGAAGTTGTAACCATCATGGGCGGTAATTTTGTCGGTTGGGTGAATGGTGAGGGTGAAATCCTTGTGACAGGTCGTTTAGCTCCCTATGGCCCATCAGGCATTTGGAGGATTTTACTAGAAGACGGCGCAGGTCAATTATTGTTGGAGATGGATCGCGTCCGAAGCCCTCGATTATCCCCTGATGGTGATTGGCTCGCCTTCACAGTTGCCTTCGACACGCAACAAGAACGGAACGGGCTCTGGGTGATGCGAACGGATGGATCCTTTTCGCAGAAGCTTGATTTGTTTGGTGCTTATAGGTGGAGGCGAGAGGGTGAACTGTTGGTAATCCCGCTCGATCTTGAACAACCAGGACCTACTCTCTGGCAAGTGGATGCCTTCACCGGTGAGTCTTGGCGACTGATTGACCCTCAACACACGTCCTGGCAAATTGCCAGCAACGATTGGCAACCCTCGCCGGACGGCGAGAAAATAGTCTTCCGTTCTGCAGAGGATCAGAACCTCTGGATTCTAGAGTTACCTTCCCCTTAATTTGTGCGTGATATAATCGCCCCAAAACTGTAAGGTTACATACACCATACGGTTCAATGGAGAGGTTGCGTAGTCTGGCCTAACGCGCGCGCCTGGAGAGCGCGTGAGCCGAAAGGCTCCGTGGGTTCGAATCCCACCCTCTCCGCCAATCGACACCGCGGATGCGGTGTCTTTGATTCTAAAATGATAAGTGGACCAGAAGGGTATACATTGAGTGTGTGCTAATTCAAAATATCCACAGACAACATACGATTATTCCATTTGGATGTTTCCTAATGGAATAATAAATAATCTCTCCTCAGTAGAACAAGGACAATCGGTCGATTAAAGATATCCATTGACATACGTTTCTGAGGAGAGTATCCTCATTCTTGGCGTCTGGGTGGGTCCGGCGCGGCGGAGACCTTCGAATCCCGTCAGGTCCGAGAGGAAGCAGCGGTAAGGAGGCTACTCCGGGTGCCGCCGGGGTGCCGACCCAGATGCTTCCTTTTATTTTGATCGATGATCATCAGGTTAGAAGTGTATCCTTTTCCTCAGGGGTGAGGAAAGCGATCGTGAGAGCGTTACGCTGAGCTTGATGGCAGTGTTCGATTGTCAGCCCAGCTGCTGGGGCGGCGATTTGAAACTCATGTTGGAGATCGATGTTGCTGATGACTGGGTCGTCAGTGTTGATCGTTGCCAGCAGCCCATGGTCTAAGAAAAATCGTAATGGGTGGTTGATGTAATTAGGAATGCTGCTGGTCTGGACATTGCTCGTGAGATTAGATTCAATTCCAATCTGATGTTCAAGCATGAAATCCATTAATGCAGGATCTTCAATGGCAGCGAGAGCATGACCAATGCGGGATGCTTCCAACTCACGAATGGCTTGCCAGATGCTTTCGGGGTTTGTTCCTTCTCCAGCATGTACAGTGATCATCCAACCAGCTTCCCTTGCGCGTCGGAAATGATCCCTGAAAAGTTCCCCAGGCTGTTTCACTTCATCTCCTGCTAAGTCCAAAGCGACGATATGGTCGCGCTGGGCTAGAAGTGCCTCCAACTCCACCAAGGTTTTTTCCGGACCATAGGTCCTGCTGAGGATCCCGATCACGTTGACCTTGATTTCGAAATCCTGGGATCCGATCTTGATGCCATCTAGGACAGCCTCGACAACACCCAGAGGATCCAATCCGTTTGACTCAGCCATGAACCAGGGGCTGAATCGTAGTTCGATGTAATGGATACCTTCGCTCCAGGCATCCTCGACATTTTCATACGCGATACGGCGACATGCCTCATAATCCACCATCACCGCTGTCAGCCACTTGAACTTCGTGATGAAAGCCATCACCCCAATTTGAGGATCCGATACTTGTATGTGGGGACGAAGACCTTCAACATCCCACGCCGGAAGAGGAAGGTTGTGTTGACGACCTAGATCGAGTATGGTCTCCAGCCTCACATTGCCATCAAGATGACGATGAAGATCAATCAACGGTATGGTGGGATCTATCCAATGCTCATCCATCATGACTAACCGTGTGTATCGTTCGTAGTTCTTGATGCAACTTATATTCCAGGGTGTGAAATTTACGTATGTTTTGCCAGGAAATCCAGCACAACCTGATTGAAATCCTCCGGTCGCTCTGCGGTAACTGCATGACGAGCATCTTCGATCACGACCAGTTCACCTTTCGCTAATCTCCC
>CP070708.1:799226-805928 GCA_020350285.1 Anaerolineaceae bacterium | reverse complement strand
CTTGTTCAGGAGCGACAATGGAGAGAAGTGTTGGATTGGGGTGAACAATGGATCGCATATGGTGAAGCGCCTGAACCTGCCTATCGAGCCCTCATGATCGCGTATCATCAGCTTGGTGATACATCCAAGATGATCGCTACCTACCAACGCTGTCAGGAAGCTCTCCAAGAGGTCTTAGGCGTTGAACCTTCCACTCAAACCGAGGAACTTTATACACAATTGAAAGAGGGCAAAGTAGAAATCGTTGGTATCCCCCCAGAGATTCCAGAAAAAGTGATACCAAAAGCCCCACGCCCTCAAGAATCTGTACCTAAACCACCAGCATTTCTCGAAGAAGGGTCCGATCTTGTCGAAGCGGAGAGACCCCCCTTCGTTGCACGTGAACATGAGATCCTGAAGCTGGAAGAGTTTCTGGAGAACGCGCTTTCAGGAAGGGGACAAGTTGTCTTCGTCACCGGAAACGCCGGCAGCGGTAAAACAGCCTTGGTGATGGAATTCGCACATCGTTCTCAAGAGAAGCTGCAGGATCTCGTTTTAAGCATAGGACTCTGCAGTTCGCTTACAGGTATCAGTGATCCTTATCTCCCCTTCCGCGAAATCCTAGGGCTTCTTACGGGTGATATCGAAGCGAAGTGGCTCAGCGGCGGGCTCTCCACCAACCATGCGCTCCGCCTTTGGGAGTTCATGCCGCGCGCGGTGCAGTCTCTCGTAAACGAAGGTCCTGACCTCGTGGGATCCTTTGTGCTTGGAACACCTTTACTCTCGCGGTTCCAATCACAGCTCCCCGAGGATACCGATTGGTCTTCTCAGTTAAGTAGACTTGTTGAACGCAATGCCGTCATCCAAATGGACCAATCCCCACAGCAGAAAGATCTCTTCGAGCAGTACACGAGGGTGCTCCAGACGATGAGTCGCCGCTCACCTCTGCTACTCATCCTGGACGATTTCCAATGGGCAGATCTAGGCTCGATCAACCTGCTCTTTCACCTGGGGCGACAGATCACGGATAGACGCATTCTGCTGCTCTGCGTTCATCGCCCGGTTGAAGAATACTCGAAGCTCGACCAAGCGCGACACCCGCTCTTGAGGACGATATCCGAGTTCAAGAGGATCTTTGGTGATATCCAACTCGATCTAAGTCAGGTGGATGAAACCGAGAGCATGACTTTTATCGATGCCTTTCTGAACACAGAACCAAATCAATTCGAAGCAGATTTCCGAAACGAGTTGTTCCGGCACACTGGAGGTCACCCGTTATTCACCATAGAGCTGCTTCGTGCGATGGAAGAGCGAGGGGACATCTTCCGCGATGAGAAAGATCGATGGGTGATCGGACCCACTTTGAATTGGAGCGATCTTCCCTCCAGGGTTGAGGGGGTTGTTGAAGAACGTGTAAGCCGCCTAGGCGAGGAGCTTCGGGAAGTCCTCACGGTCGCAAGTGTGGAGGGCGAGAAATTCACCGCTGAAGTCGCTGCCAACATATTAAAAGCTGACGTACGCGAGATCCTCAGTTCCTTGAGTCGAAAGCTTGATAAGCAGCATCGACTGGTCAGCGCCATGGGTTCTCGACGACTTGCATCGAGGCGGATCTCGGAATATCGCTTTCGACATCTACTCTTTCAAAAGCATTTCTACAACGGCCTCGACGCCATCGAACGCGCTTACCTGCACGAACATGTCGGTACTGAACTGGAAAAACTCTATGATGATAACGCATCTGAGATCGCTGTACAGCTAGCGCAACACTTCGACACGGCTGGCGTGCCAGAGAAGACCGTGATGTACCTTCACATCGCCGCTGAACGAGCGAAACGACTCTCGGCAAACGAGGAAGCCGTGGCTCACTTCAAGCGAGCTTTGGAACTCCTGCAGACGCTTCCCCCTGGACTGGAACGCACACGGCAAGAACTTACCCTACAGACTTCCCTGGGCGTTGCATTGGTCGCGACAGAAGGTTATGCCGCCCAGGAGGTCGAAGAGGCTTTCACGAGGGCACAAGAGCTCTGTGAGGAGGTCGGCGAAGACCCTCAGCTGTTTTCCGTGCTGTATGGGCTGCGCGCCTTTCATCTCGCTCGGGCAAATTGCGCAAAAGCACATGAAATAAGCAAGCGGCTGCTGCGTATGGCGCAGATTTCGGAAGATCTGGATCTTTTCATCGAAGCTGAACAAGCGATGGGTACGATCTTGTTCTACCTCGGTGAATTCGAGGAATCTCGCCGACATCTCGAAGAATGCCTGGAGCTTTACTCACTCGATCACCACCGGACACATGCACTACGTTACGGACAAGACCCCGGCGTCACATGTCTCAGTTATTTGGCCTTGGTCTTGTGGTGCTTAGGTTATCCAGATGAAGGGTTGCAGAAAAACCAGGAAGCCATGGCGTTGGCAGAACAGGCAGCGCATCCTTTTAGCATGGCGCTGGCACTCAACTTCTCAGCGATGTTTTTCCACTGTTATCGGGACTTCCAGAAGGGATTAGACTACGCAGAACAAGCAGTAAGTTTATCTGGTGCTCACAATTTACCCTTCTTCTGGGCAATGGGGCGGTCTCTACAGGGCGTTTTGATGGTTGAACTTGAGGTGGAAGATGGTCTGGAGTTCTTACGCGAGGGCCTTGGTATCTGGCTCGCAACCGGTGCTGAACTCGGTCGCTCGCAGTTTCTCACTTTCCTCGGCTGGGGTCTGGGCTTGAGTGGAGAAACCGAGGAAGGCTTGGGCTCGATCGAAGAAGCTCAGAAACTGATGCATGAAACGGGTGATCGCATGATGGAAGCTGAGCTTCACCGCCTCAAAGGTGAAGTGTTGAAAGTGCAAGAGGCTTCCCTGGAGGAGGTTCAAGCTTGCTACGACCAAGCGATCGGAGTCGCCCAGCGTCAGGGGGCTAAGTTGCTCGAGCTGCGAGCAACGGCGGATCTTGCACGCTTGTGGCGCGATCATGGTCGTGAGAAGAGGGCTTTGAAGAGGTTGGGGGAGATCTATGGTGAGATCTCCGAGGGGTTGGACTCGCTGGATTTGAGGGATGCGGGGGCTCTTCTGGAGGAACTTAGTCAGTAGTCGGGAGTCAGTAGTCAGAGGTCAGTAGTCAGATATATTTATGTGAAAAGACTTATTGGTTTTCGTTGGATATAGGAATAGCTACGATTCTTGCCTTTTTATTGTTCTACCCTGCTGGGTGCCTTAGTATCTAAACACCCAGGTGCCCAAGTGCCCAGGTGCCCCTGGCACCTAATCCCCTAGACACATAGTCATCCTTGACATGGCCGAAAATAAGCCTTAATATCGCACGACTATATCAACGACATGATTTCCGAGGTTAAAGTGTAGGGGGCTACTGCCTACCCTGAGTAATCTGCCTCGTGTGAATGCCTCAAGTTATAGAGAAAAGTACGTACAACCTGATCACTCAACGGAGAAACCAGCATGCTTGAATCGTTCATCGATCGTATCACCCGCGCCTCGCTGCGCTTTAAATGGGTCACCATTGGTCTTTCGATCCTCGCCTTGGTCGCGGGTGGATTCGCCCTGACCCAATTGAACCAAGAACTCATCCCGAAGATCGAGTTCCCCCAATCCATTTTGATCGCCGTAAACCCAGGCATGGATCCAGAGACCCTGCGTGATGAAGTAACCATCCCAATCGAAGACGCTGTCCGTGACATCGAAGGTGTGGTGAACGTCGAATCCACGACCTCCAGTGGGCTGGCATTCATTATCATCCGGAACGAGTTCGGCATGGATCAAGATGCGATCCGAACCGATATCACCAACGCCATAGAAACGCTTACTTACCCACAAGGGATGGACATACCTGAACTGCTCACGTTCAGCCTGTCCGATCTCCCGATCGCCATCTTGAGTGTTTCTTCTCCTGATCTATCGCTGATTGAACTCAAGGCACTGGTTGAAGCGGAGATCGTCCCAGAGTTGGTTGCGATTGCAGACGTCGCGGATGTGAGCGTAAGTGGTGGACAGGAGCTCCCCACCCCACCTCCACCTACACCTGAACCCACGGAGGAACCTGAGCCAACGCCTCCACCGCCAACCCCCACTGAAGTTCCAACAGAGGTCCCTGAAATTGTAGGGGTTGCGCTTCCTGAATCATGGATCGAGGCAGCGGCATCACAAAACGTCACCATCTCGACGGTTGATGATCTCACCCCTGAACTCGTGGAGGGCATCGTTGGTTTCGCCCCGCAGCTTCTCGAAGATCTCACGCCTGAAATGCTTCTGGCCATGCCACTGGAGACTCTGGCAGTTCTACCTGAGGACTACCTGGGGGCACTCGACCCGGAACTGGGCGCTCAGATCGCGGAACGTCTGTCTCTTCTGGTCGAACCGGAACCGGTACCGCTTCCAGATTCCTGGATCGCGGCGGCGGCTTCACAAAATATGACCCTTGAGACGACCGCCGACCTCACCCCTGAACTTGTGGGGGGCATCGCCAGCTTCGCACCACAACTCCTCGACGATCTCACGCCTGAAATGCTTCTAGCGATGCCGCTTGACGCACTGGCCGCGCTGCCTGAGGATTACCTGGCATCACTCGACCCTGAGCTGGCAGCTCAACTTGCAGAAAGATTGGCCTTGGCTCCTGCGCCTACAGAATTTGGTGAACTACCAGCTGCATGGCAATCGGCTGGTCAGCAGCAGGGCGTGAGTCTCGTCTATCCCGCGGATGTGACACCTGAGGTGATCCAGGCGATCGCCAGCTTGGCACCTTTCATGCTCGATCAACTCACCCCTGATAACCTGCGCGGTTTTTCGCCCGAAGTGCTGGCGTGGTTACCCCAGCAGTACATCGAGACCTTAGATCCTGACCTACAAGCCGAATTGGATGTGCTGGCAGAACCTGCAGGCGGTCTTGGTGCTCTCGCCGATCAAGCGGAGACCGTCGAACTCCCCTCAGATGCCCCTGAGTTGAGCGGCCTGTGGCGGGAGACTCCAGAAGAGGGTGCAACCGTAGGAATGATGCCGAGTTTCGAAACGGCTGCCGACCTGATCGACAGCGGATTCGCCCCAAGCGCTGCCAGCCTGCTCAATCTACTTGTCGAGAGCGGTCAGGAAATGGCGCCACAACTGATAGCGGACCTAACTCCGGATGTCATCACATGGTTGACTGAAAACGAAACCGGTTTCCTCGAAAACCTCAGTCCAACAACACTGCGTTTGTTTTCGCCGGAAGTGCTGGCCGATCTGCCCGAAGAATTCCTATCAACGCTAGACACTGAGCTACAGGCTGAACTAGAAGGTATCGCCACAGGTACGGTCGAAGCCTTTATCCCCACAGAGACCATCAATCGTGTCAATGGTAATCCAAGCTTAGCGATGAGTATCTACAAGGACAATATAGCGAACACAGTATCGGTGTCGCATGAAGTCTTCGATAAGCTCGAGGAGTTCGAAGCGGAAAATACCGGGTTGCGATTCGACATGGTCTTCGAGCAGTCGTCGTTCATCGAGGAATCGATCAGTGGTGTCGCGCGTGAAGGGACATTGGGGGCGATCTTCGCCGTGATCGTGATCCTGATCTTCCTCAGCGGACTGGTTAACGGCAAGTACCGTCTCTCGTGGCAGAGCACGCTCGTCACTGCGGTGAGCATCCCACTCTCGGTGTTCATGGCTTTCGCGTTGTTTAAATACCTGCCCCCAGCTGCGAATGTGGTCTTGGAACCACTGGCAAGCGCGACGGCGAGCATCCCGATATTGGGTGCGATCACCTCCGTCGCCCATCGATTATTCCCGGTTGGGATCACACTGAACATCATGACACTCTCAGGTATGACGGTGGCCGTGGGTCGAGTGGTAGATGACTCGATCGTCGTGTTGGAGAACATCTACCGCCACATCCAGCGTGGCGAGGACATGAAACAATCCGTCTTGGTCGGGACTCGTGATGTGGCGATCGCCATTTTCGCCTCTACTGTGACGACGGTAGTCGTTTTCCTGCCTATCGGCTTGCTCGGCGGATTGGTCGGTCAGTTCTTCCTTCCCTTCGGGGTTGCGGTGACATACGCACTTGGATCGAGCTTCTTGGTAGCCGTCACCATCGTGCCCTTGTTGGCGTTCTTGTTCATCCGCAAGGAGCAGTTGCCTGAAGAAGGAGAGTCCATCCTTCAGCGATGGTATACGCCGATCCTGAAGTGGGCGTTGAAATATCGCGCTATCACCTTGGCGATCGCGGCTATTTTCCTGGCTGGCAGTATGTACCTCCTCGCCCAACGACCCCGAGCGTTCCTGCCTGACTTCGGCGAGGTCCAGATCACAACCAGCATTCAGCTCCCCAACGGTACAACCATGGCAGAAACCGATGAAGCGGTTGTTGAATTCGAGACCGCATTAGCTAAGATCGATGGTGTAGGTACGATCCAATCAGAAATCGGTTCCAGCGGTGGTTTAGTGAGCCGTTTTCTAGGTGGTGCGATCGATCAGGCCGGTGCAACAACCATGATCAAGGTCGAAGATACGGATGAGGTGGATTCATTAGCTGCTGAAATTCGGCAATTGGCGGAAACGCTCTTCGGTACGGAGAACGTAACCGTCTCCAGCGGATCGCTGACCAGCGCCGCCTTTGGCAGTTTTGCTTTAGTGCTCTCAGGTGAACCAGGATTAATAGCCGATTTCAACGATGAAGCCATCGCCGCCTTGGATGAGATCGAGGGGCTTACCAATGTCACAAGCAATCTGGCTGACGTCGATATG
>CP070708.1:766505-799126 GCA_020350285.1 Anaerolineaceae bacterium | reverse complement strand
CTTTCGTGAGAAAAGACTACCGATCATCTGGGTCAGGCAGGAGTTTTCTCCAGATTTGAGCGATGCTTTCCTTGAGATGAGAAGAGACAATGTCCACGTGACCATAGCGGGAACCTACGGCGCATCGTTACTTGAAGAGCTAGAGCGATCACCTCAAGACTATGAAATTATCAAGAAGCGATATAGCGCTTTCTTCCAAACCCAGCTTGATAATCTACTTCAAGAAAACGATTGGAATCCTATCGTTCTCGCTGGCGTCAACACCCATGCATGCATCAGAATGACGGCGATTGACGCATATCAAAGGGATCTTGACGTGATCGTGGCTGAAGATTGCATAGGATCCTATGATACTGAGCACCATAAAATCACTTTGAATTACCTAGATGGAAAGATAGCTAAAATTCTAAGTAACATTGAGATTCACAAACAGCTCAGTACATAATTGCTGCTTACTAACGTCATGCTGGAGCGGACGCAGGTTGAGCGCGATAATTTACTGGGGATTTATTGGCTGCGCCGCTCAACTCGAGGTCGTTCTACTTTCTTCTTCTACCAGCTTCTTATTATTACTTACTTCCTAGAGTAAAATCTCCGCTTTTAGGCAAATTTACCTAGTGATTTAAGTCTCTTTGAAGAGGACAATACTCTGGGAGGTAACAAGTGAGAAAGCTACTTCTGATTACAATTTTGACAATCTTTCTACTCAACGGTTGTGCGACCGAAACACCCATTCCACCTACACACACACCAACGTCGCCCCCTCCAACAGAGACCTCTACGTTGACCGCTACATATACATCCACTTCTACACCGACTTTTACATTAACCCCAAGCATGACTTCGACCTCAACCGAAACTCCAACAGCTACCATCACCCCAACCGAGACAGAAACACCGACCCCATCGGATACTCCGACGCCAACCGAAACGCCGACAGAAGAACCGGCTACCATCACCGCCGATGGGAATGTTAACTGTCGTTATGGTCCCGATCCGGTATACATGTACGCTTGGGCGCTGTCAGATGGGGATACAGCAATGCTTGATGGCCGTAACTACGCGGGGACGTGGTTGTGGGTATTACCTCACGATACAGATTGGCATTGTTGGGTTTCATCGGCATTTGTCACGGCCTCTGTCGACATCATGACCGTTCCCGTGGTTTACCCCCCAATTTACATAAACCCATCCGTGCCGTCGCTAACAGGTGTCTCCGCGAACCGAAGCGGTTCCAGCGTAACGATCAGTTGGAATGCGGCACCACCATCAGTGGGTTTGGGTTATTTGATCGAAGCGAGAATCTGCAACGGGACCTACCTGCTGGATGTGGTGTACAGCACGACCAATACCTCCTATACCCTTAGCGATAAGGAAGGCTGTTCGGGGGATTCTTACGGTCAGGTCCGCGCATTTAATAAACTGGGGTACAGCGCACCGACAAAGCTTGCCTGGCCGTAAAGCATAAGCGGTCCGACTTTTCTAAACACTAACTTACGTTCAGTTGTTGGGACAATATGATCCAAAGAACAGAGAGGGCGACCATTGGGTCGCCCTTTTGATTTGATGTCAGAGTTATTGAGACCGTACTTCAAGCGAAGTGACAATTCGCTCTTATCAAATAATCTATTATGACTCTATAGTCTCCACTTCACCGGCCAAATCCTGGGAGTGAGCTTCGTAAACGGTTCCAAGTAAAGAGAACTCCTTAATCGGATCTGCCTCGACACCCTCAGTGTTGTCATGATTCTCTTCCATGGGGGGGGTATCTTGCTCATCGTACATGATTTTCTTTAGCTTTAAACTCATCCGTTTCCGATTATGATCAATATCCAATACCTGTACTTGCACATGATCACCTGAAGATACAACATCCTGTGGGAAACCCGGACCAATGATGCCCATCTCGCTATCATGGATGAGCCCTTCAATTCCTTCAGGAAGCATCACAAACGCGCCAAACTGCCTGACGTTGGTAACATCCCCTTCGACAAGATCACCTACTTGATATTTCCTCTTTACATTGTCCCATGGGCTTGGCAGGAGTGCCTTACGGCTTAGGCCTATGCGCTCACGATCTACATCCACCTCTTTGACCATTACCTCAATCTCATCGCCTTTATCAACAACATCGGATGGATGGTTGACGTGATGCCACTCCAGTTCTGAGATGTGGATGAGACCATCAACACCTCCCAGGTCTACAAAAGCGCCAAACTCGACGAGATGGACAACCCGACCTTGGACCACTTGACCTGGCTTTAACTCCTGAAGTCTTTGTTGGCGTATTTCTTTTTCCACTGCACGACCTGATAGCACAAGACGTCTTCGTTTTCGATCGGCTTCGATGACCTTGAGGAATATTTTGGTGCCAAGTTTTTCTCGTTTTAACGACTCGAAATCCTTAGGTCTTGCTCCTTGACCAAGACCAGGGATGTGTGTATTCGGTACAAATCCTCGAATCTTCCCGAATTTAACCGTCAAGCCTCCACGGTTTTGACCCGTGACCTTAAGTTCAATTAATTCTTCGCTGACGAGGTAGGACTTTGCTCGCTGCCAGTCTTCAAACTCAAGCCCTCGATCAATGGAGACAAGCAGTTGTTCATCCCCGACTGGCGTTCTCAATACATATATCGGAAGTTGATCACCAACTCTGAGGTTGTCAAGTTGTTCATCGTTTAATTTATCAACTTCCCTACGGGGAACCACGGCATCTCGCTTGGAGCCCACATCCATTAAGATGACGTCCTCCTCAATTTGAAGGATTTCACCTTCCATAAGCTGTCCGCGCCGTGGTCGCTCTGCTCCAAAATCATCGAGAAGCTTATCGAATGGCCGTGGAGAGGACTCGTTTGAGTCAATGATTTCCATCTTATCAGCCCGGTTTCGTATCACATCACTCATCGATTACACACGATTTGGATATCCCTTATGCTTTTATACATTTAATTACTCGATTCGGATGAACCATCACTTTTAAACATATGCGCCTGATCATTAACCAAACATTCTTGTAATCGGTCCTTGGCGTCTTCGATAGTCATGTCCGCACATATAGACCATTCCTGCAAGAGTAATTTTTTAAAGAAATCAAAGCTGCGTCTATCATTCTCGCCAAGTGATTTCTCATCTTGCAGCGAGTAAAGATCACGAACCAACTCGCAGATCATAGTCAATGAACCATTCGATCTGGCTTCTTTGATCCACTCTTGGCGTTGTTTGGGATTGAAGATATCCTCCCGAGGTGGTTCTTTCAGAGTTTTGATTGCCTTTCTGAGCTGGTAGCGAGACGCTACGGGTCGGACCCGACATTCCTCTGTCTGGTCCACGGGTACCCAAAATACACAATTTTTATTCTCCACTCTGAAGTATTTCTTTTTCTTACCACCGAGAGCCTTCTTCTCCATTCGTCGCACTCGACCTAAACCATGCGTGAGATGGACAATCCAATCTCCACTTGAAAATGCTCGTTTTTTTGCGGTCATTTCCTGATCCCCTTCTCGGTTCGATAGCGCACAACTTCGTCATGATCTTGATTTATTAATTTAGTGACAGATTTGCACAATAATCGAATGTCAAATGGTTTGTATATCGTAACGTCTGGCTGGTATCTGTGTCGCCAGGCGTCCCCAAATCGTTGAGTCGTCGTTACTACAACAGAGCCTCGACAATCTCTTTTTCGGTTCCTAAATTGCTCTATGAGTTCACCATTTCGACCGAAGGGAAAGTCAATCTCTGTGATCAATAAATCCGGACACTCAGTATTTAGAAGATCTCTGGCGCAGGCCAGATCTGGCGCTTCAAGGACTCTCAATCCCAGCTCGTTTAAACTAACGGAAAGAACTCGACGGAGGCTCTTCTCACTTTCGACCAAAACTACTGTGAATGCATCTAGTTGTTGATCCATTCCTTCCATCCATAACTCTGCTAACGGAAAGAGCTATAGTGCTTCTCATGACTGCTCATTGTTGAGTCGGAACTTTACTAATCACTTCGTCAATCCATCACAGGCCTCCTAATAGAAACAACTGACAGATGTTTTTAGGTTGGGTAACGATATGTATGATCAGTTTAGTGTGGAAATGTCGAGGAGTTCTTACAAATGGATGATGTTTCTTGCGGAAATCTTTCGACTCAGTAGGCTTTCTTTATTAAAATGATGGATATTCAACGTACATCCAAATTCCTTAGATTATTAGGTGGAATAGCACTTTTTGATTTGGGAGTTTTATCATGGGTAGAGATACAAACTGTCTGAGATATATATTTTTAGGCACTACTTGGGCATGAACACATATCCAATCCCCCAGCGGGTAACGATAAAGCGAGGTTCTTTTGGCTTGGGCTCGATTTTCTTTCTCAGTCGACTGATGTGTACGAACAGGTCATGCCGAGTCCTTCCAGTCTCCAAGCCCCACAGATGATCTACGAGTTGATCATAAGTCAGAACCTGGCCTTGATGGTGGACCAAATATGTAAGTAGCTTGAATTCGGTTGGTGTTAATTCGAGATGCTTCCCTCGCTGCCAGACATCGTGAGCGTCGAAATCGATAAGCAACCCTTCTGCGCTAAAACGATCTCGTTCTTCTGCTTCTTCCCAGCCCCTACCTCGTCTCAATAGTGCTTTCATCCTCGCTAAGAGTTCCGTTGATTGAAAAGGCTTTGTAACATAATCGTCAGCACCGGCATCTAAAGCTGTGACAAGATCGTCCTGAGATGTACGAGAGGTAATGATCAAAATAGGGACATCAGACCAGCGGCGAATAGCACGGCAAACAAGGAGTCCGTTCAACCCGGGAAGCATCCAATCAAGTAACACCAGTTCTGGTGTTGATGTCTTAAACAATTCAAGTCCGACTGGACCATCAGGGGCAATGATGACCTCATATCCCTCCTGCGTTAAGATCGTGTGCAGTAGTGCTTGAGTATCTGGCTCATCTTCAACCACCAGAATGGACTGCCCTTCAACGAGGCCCTCATGCATGGTAGGGGCCTCTGTTCGTTGAGTTGGTTCCCAGGTCGGTTGATCGGGCATAACCGGTAGAGTGAATGTAAATTGTGCACCATGTCGGATATTGGGAGGTGGGCTTGTTACCCAAATCTTGCCACCATGTGCCTCTACAATCCTGCGCGCGATGAACAATCCCAACCCTACACCTCCACCCTCAGAGTCGGCACGGGTATATTTATCAAAAATCATCCTATGTCTATCAGGTTGGATGTCCGGACCGTGATTTGTGATGGATAATTGGAGAAGAGGGCCATCTCGATTAGCCCTGATGATAATTGGGTTTTCACTAGGAGAATAACGAGCTGCGTTGTCCAATAAATTAACAAGCACCTCTTCCACGCGAGCGGGATCAGCGCGAATCTTAGGCAGATTTTCAGGCACATCAAGTTCTAGGGGGATATCGTCAAGGACACCAGCTGCTCTTTCTATAGATTGACGGATGAGGACAATCGGCTCGATGGCTTCTGGTCGTAAGCCCATTCTTCCAGCCTCAACACGTGTCAATGCGAGGCTCCGGTCAACCTGCCTGACCAAATCGTCGGAGGTTCGATCCATGGCTTCAAGAAACTCAACGACCATCTCATCACCCCAGCGACGATAATTGGCCAACAATGCTGTGGCATGTCCTTTAAGCGTAGCCAGTGGGGTTCGAATATCATGAGCAAGGATGGATAATAATTCAAGCTTCCATGCCAGACGGTCGCGGATATCGGTCACGTCCTGTACAAGCCCTCCCCACCCGAGGACCGCCCCTTCCTCATCCCATACGGGAAAGAATGCAACTTCCAAATGCTTTGGGTTGTCTTCGTCGTATGCGATTTCAACCACAGGTCGTTCTGACACTACCATTACAGCTCGGGATAACGACTGCTGGATAACCTCGGGTTCAAGTGCTCCAGAGAGAAAACCCATGAAAAGCTCATGATATGGCTTTCTTGTCATTGAAACCTGATGTGCACCCAGCAAATTAAACAATGCGGTATTGAACTCTGTGATCAGTCCATCGTTGTCTACCAAGAAAAGTCCAGCTGTCAAGCTATCGATCAACGAAACCATACGAGCATGATCGCGGCGGAAAGCGCGCTCAAGCCTCTTTTGATGGGAGATATCCGTCAGAGAAACATCGAAGCAAGGCTGATCGTCAAAGGTTATCGTTCGTCCCGAGAAAAGCATTGGGATCACGCGGCCCTCGTTGTCTTTAAGGTATACCTCTCGTCGACGAATCACGTGCCTCTCTTTTAGTTCTGCGACCAGTTCTTCAGCCACACTCTTTTTTCTGAAAATATCCTGAAAGAGTACTTCTCCCCTAAGCAGGGATCCCCGCTCGTAGCCCAACTGATATGAGAATGCTCGGTTTACCAGTTGACAGTGTCCTTGTGTGCTAAAAACGGCAGCAGGCGAAGGGCTCAGGTCAAACAGCTCTTGATACATTCCAGTTGCTTTTCCTCCACCCTCTATTGGATTATTTTCTGGATAATCCTCGTTGTTTTCCAGCTTCCTTTGCTTCGTCATTCTGGCACTCCCCAGCCTTCCTAAGACTACCATAAGGACCATTCTAACAAGACATATCCAGTAGGTCAAAGTTAGACGCGAGATCTGTAAGATTTCCGCAAGAAACTTCTCTAATTTGAGATGGGTTTGATAGGACGATTTCTTATAGTTATTGGGTGGGCTGGCTTTTATTCCATGGAGACACTTAAACAGATCTCTTCTGGGTGTAATCGGTTCGGATACTTCGTAATTGATTAGTGGTAATGGTGAGATTTGCAGTCAAAGGGAGTAGAAAATGAGCCCAAGAAAGAAGCGGGGGAAGAAGAACAAGAAGTATAAATTAAAAACGCATAAGGCAACTGCCAAAAGGTTTCGGAAAACCGGTAGTGGCAAAATCATGCGCACCAAGGGGAGTCAGGGACATTACCGAAGACGCAAGTCAAAAAGAGCGAAACGAATGATGTCACGCATGCTCGAAGTTGAATCGTCCAAGATCAGACAAACCATTAAAAGGTTGGCTCCGTCTCTTGGTCGGTAAATGGATGAAAGATGAAGGTTAAAAGCTCCGTCAAAAAGCGGTGCAAAAACTGCAAAATTGTCCGAAGACGTGGCAAGGTATATGTCGTTTGTAAGAACCCCAAACACAAGCAACGACAAGGCTGATCCAGGTTTCACATTGGATGGATTCAGCTTGGACGGTTTATAAAGTTGCCCAGACCTTTCCCCCAATTTATATAAAGGGTAGACAAGTCAATGCCAATGAGAGAGAAGGATAGAAAACTCCGCAGGCGACAACGTCGTCGTCGGAAATTACATAAGCTCAAAGCTAAGTTGGAAAAAGCACAAACCTCTGCAACGAGAAGAGAGTTACTAGAGAAGATCAGGCGTCTTGAGCCATGGTTTGAAATATCGACATAGAGGATTCAAGCCTGTTAAGGGTTTCGATCTTAAGCGAGAGGGGGAAGTGAATAGTAAGCAGCGGAAAGAGAACTCAATTCACAAGGGCGCGTGTACCTCAGTGAGTTAAACATGAAATCGATCATGTGGAAGCGAACTGTGTATGTGTGGTTGTGACGGTTTCGAATAAAGGTTAAGTCGCACAATCCCTCACCGTATGGAGTGATAACATCTTGCAGCTCACTACAGCCTGTGTAGGTCAGGAACCAACCGCATATTCCTCGAATCCCATATTAAATCATGTATGTAGGGTAAACTAATATAGAGGCGGTTCACGATGAATCCCGAAGAAATAACGTCAAGCACGAAAAAGGACGGAAAGTGTTGAATGAAACGCTGAAAGATAACGAGGGTACAGAAGAAATTGCCGTCATTGAGCGACTTATTGAACTTGGTGAAGATCAAGGGTATGTACTTCTCGAAGATATTCTTAAAGCCCTTCCTCAAGCCGAAGAGAATCTGGATTTGCTTGAGGACGCCTTCGCTGAACTCCTGTCAGCAGGTATTCCATACTCAGATAATGGGTTGGAGCAACTTCAGAGACAAATTGACGTTTCAAGAACAAAAGAGGATGAAACCAGTGTCACAACCCGGGCTGAGCCTGAATTTGAAACGGGCGACGTAATGGAAGCCATCGATGCGGGTGACATGATGGGTGTTTATCTCAGCCAAGCCAGTCGTGTACCCCTTCTAAAACGCGAAGAAGAGGTTGAATTGGCCAAGCGTATTGAGCTGGGGAGAGAGGCGAGCAAGAAACTAGCTACAGGATCAATTTCATCAAAAAAGCGCACCCAATTGACACACCAGATCGAAAACGGTCAAGCTGCACGTGGACATCTGATTCTGGCTAACTTGCGTCTGGTTTTCAGTGTCGCAAAGAAGTACATGGGGCGAGGTGTTCCATTGTTGGATTTAATCCAGGAAGGTCATATTGGTTTGATGAGAGCGACGAAGAAATATGACCATCATCGGGGTTTCAAATTTTCTACTTACGCCACCTGGTGGATCCGTCAGGCCGTTACCCGCGCGATCGCTGACCAGGGACGGACGATTCGTTTGCCAGTACATATGGGTGATCGCGTAAGCAAAATGTACCGCACTAGGCACCAATTGACCCAGAAACTTGGTCGCGACCCCACGATAGAAGAGTTAGCTGAGAAGTTAGGAGAAACGCCATTAAAAGTCAAAAAGATGATCCGTTTCTCTCGACGAACGCTATCCTTGGAGCTGCCGGTAGGTGATGAAGATGATGCTCAACTAGGCGATTTCATCGAGGATACAAACTCACTCATGCCAGAAGAAAGCGCCACAATGAGTCTATTAGAAGAAAACGTACAAGAAGTTCTAGAAGAATTGCCCGCCAGGGAAGTACGTGTCCTCCAACTGAGGTTTGGTCTTTGGGGTGAGCGGATGCACACGTTGCAGGAAGCTGGAGAAAAAATGGGGATTACAAGGGAGCGTGTGAGACAGATTCAGGCTAAAGCGTTGAGACGTTTAAGTACGCTGTCACGGCGCGAAAAGTTAATGGGATTCATTCGTAGCTAATTGAATTAAACTGCCCTCATCTTTTTTTGATGAACAGTCGTATTCATCTTTTGGACATTAGTACACGTTTAATATTAATGGATGAACTTAAATCTCGTAATTAAGCCTCTGTATCTGTCAAATAATTAAGAAACGCGATTCACCTTTTCATCTTCATCCCTCCTCACAGTCTTTCCACTATCTAATATCCGACTCATCTACGCCTCATCGCCCACATTGACATATAATGGTACTATCCACATGTAGCTATTCATCGTATAGGTTCACGACTTCGTAAGGGTGGAAAAGTGACACTCCGTAAGATCGGCCGCTATGAAATCCTCTCCGAACTCGGTCGAGGCGGGATGTCGACGGTTTTCCTCGCACATGATCCGAGATTCGAGCGCGACGTAGCGGTCAAATTACTTCCCCGGGCATTCCTTCACGACCCAACTTTCATTGCGCGCTTTTCACGTGAGGCGAAAACCATCGCTTCACTTGAGCATGGGGCCATCGTCCCCGTCTACGACTTCGGGGAGGAAGACGGTCAACCCTACCTCGTCATGCGCCACATGGTTGGGGGATCCTTAATCGATAGGATGGAGGAAGGTCCCCTTTCACTGGATGAGATATCGAATATCATCTCCCGACTCGCCTCCGCCCTGGATGAAGCACACGAGCGAGGGATCATCCATCGCGACATAAAGCCTGGAAATATTTTGTTTGACCACCGGGGCGATGCATTCCTTACCGACTTCGGCATCGTGAAACTTACCCAAGAGACAACTACCTATACCGGGGGCGGGATCATTGGCACTCCAGCTTATATGAGCCCTGAACAAGCACGCGGCGATCGTGAGCTTGATCAGCGTAGCGACATATACGCACTCGGTGTGGTCCTTTTCGAAATGCTGTGCGGGAAACCACCTTACGATGCTGACACACCGATAGCCGTGGCGATTAAACACATTACAGAGCCCATACCCAATATCCTCGACACCAGGCCGGATCTACAACCTAACTTCGTAACACTCATCGAGCGCGTACTATCCAAGGATCGTGAAGGCAGGCAAGCAACAGCTGGCGAATTGGCTGTAGAACTCAAAAGGACCATAGCGATCGATAAGGTGGTTCCCACGCCAGAGGAGATCTCAGCAGTGGAGGAGGATGTTGTAGCGCCGGAGGAAATTGACATCATTGAGGAAGAGGTCGTTACCTTCGAAGAGATCCTGGTAGAAGAAAAAAGGACGCTTCCCGCAGAGGATGTGATCGCTGAGGAAAAAGAGATCATCGAACCAACGGAAGTTGAAGAAGAGAAGAAAGAACCCGTCCCAGAAGCTCCAATCGCTCTAGAGCTTGAAGTCTCAGAACCCGAGATTGATGAGACGGTGGTCGAACCTGAGATCGCAGAACCAGAGATGCCAGTTGTGGATGTCCGCCCAAAACCACCCCCTGTTGTCAAGGAGAAGCGGTTCAAGGTTCCCATCTGGGGTTGGGTTGGCGGTGGCGTGATCATCATCGGGATCGTCGTTATCGGTTTGCTCACCGCGGGGAGAGATCTGTTCACCGCCCTGCCGGTATCACAACCTTCAGTAACCCCCCGCCCCACAATTCCACCCGCCACACCACTCCCACCAGAAGAACCAAAACCAGTACCGACTGAACCCTTTCCACCCGTGGAAGGCCCTAATCCCTCCTACCGGGTCGGTGCATTTTATTACCCCTGGTACAGCAACCCAGAGCATCATGAGCACTGGGTCCATTGGGGTGATGGGGACTTCAATCCACCGCTCGATATCAGCAGTGATTATTATCCACTTTTAGGTCCTTACAGTTCTTTTGATCCCTTAGCGGTGGCACACCACTTTGATTGGCTTCGCCGGGCAGGTGTCGGTGTTGTCATCACTTCATGGTGGGGACAAGGTTCCCTCGAGGATGAGGCCGTACTTCTCCTGCTCGAAATGGCGGAACGATATGGCCTCAAAGTAGCCTTTCATATTGAACCCTACGGAGGACGCTCAACAGGTAGAGTCGTCGATGATATCGAATACCTTTACCGTCGATATGGGGAGCATCCAGCCTTTTTCCGTACACCTGCTCAAAGTCGCTGGAGCCATGATGACCGCCCGAAGGGTTTATTCTTCATCTGGAACATCTACCATCCAAATCCTGATGAAGAGCCAGTCGAACCAGAAGAATGGTTGGATGCTATAGAGGCAATTCATGCAATGCCCGATGGCGGTTTGGTGATCGCCAACACAACAGATATCAGTTGGATTGATCGTGGACATTTTGATGGAATTTATAATTACGCGACTTTGCACGTTGAACCCTCGAGCTTTAACTGGGCTCAGAACATCCCTCAGCAGGCCTGGTACGTCCCAAGTGTTCTACCCGGTTTCTCTGCTAAGCGAATAGGTTATCCACCGAGCGATTTTGTAGATCGTCGAGGCGGCGCAACCTACGAAGAACAATGGACAGCTGCACTTGGTGTCGGTGTGGAACCTCAAATGATCACGATCACCTCCTTCAATGAATGGCATGAAGGGACGCAAATCGAACCGGCGATCATGGGGATAAAGAATCAAAAAGGATATACCTACGCCGATTATGGCGACCTTGGTCCAGAGGGGTATCTGGGACTCACACGAGAATTACTCCAGGTATTTCTCGAAACCGAATGGCCCCCACGCTACCGAGCCCAAATTCGTATGGTGACTACCTCAGATTGGACTGTCTTCAAGATCGTGAGTGGGGCATCATGGATCCGTCCGAGTATTGTCATAGCGAGCGATGAAGCTGAAGTTGCTGAGGTGTTCGATGGGAATATCCTCCTCCAGCAACCAATTCAGAGAGCAGAGGAGGGGGATGCAGTAGAGCTTGTCATCGAGATCCTCTTCACAAACATGAATCCGGATGGCACACTAACACTTCGCATCGAACGCGGTAACATAGGTTGGACAGAAGTTGAACTGTTTAATTTCCAAGGGGAAGAGCCGATCTTAATTGAAACTCACCACTGGGGTGAGATCTCGGGTGGTGGGAGGAATATGTTCACCTTCCAGATTCCTGCTGCTGAATTTGTCGCTCATCTCCCATAGTTCTCAGCTTCAAAAACCAACGATCAGTACCTGACTGCAATGCGTAAGATACTCTCTCGCAGTTGCAGGAGCATTTGGATTCGGAAAACGAGATCCTTCGCTCCACTTCGCGACGCTCAAGATGACAGAAAAAGGAACTACCCTCTTCGTATGTCATTCTGAGGCGCACAGCGCCGAAGAAACTCGTTGTTGGGATAGAGGGAGTATCTGTATTTTCCTTATACAACAACCGAATTGGGATATGGGCTAAACCATCACTGCGTGCATATACCCGTTGCGGAACAGGGAGGTTCAACGCTTTCTGTCCCTACTTCCGGCGGCGGTGTGAGTAATTGGATGGGTGTCACTTGATCAACGTACACCAAGGCATCATAGACACGTGCGAGTCGAATGCGATGAAAACCTTGGTTCGGATCGCCAGTTTGAGATACACCAACGCTTAGTCGTGATAAGAGTGGTTGATCAAGCCAGAGTGTTGAGGGTGTTTCTTCATCGATGATCTGTCTGATGGGGATGACAAAAACAGATAAGGCCGTGCTGCGCGCAAACCATTCAAAGCTACCCGATGGCGCCGGAGAGACCTGAACGGACATCAACGTCCTATCTTCTAAAAGGGAATCAAAGGCCGTCATTCTCCCTCTGCCAAAGGCAAAGCCGATTGTGAAAGGATCCTCTTCATAGATATCACTTAGCATGGAACCAACGGAAGGATGAAACGCGATATTGGATAAGTGATCATCCTGAAGAGCTCCAGAAAAATCGTAGTTGTATTCCCAAACGATAAACTTGCCTTGATAGCCAACACGCCGAAGCAGCTGACCAACGTTTTCAACCACTTGGCTACTTCTCTCGCCCAAGTATTTATAAACAAGCTCTCTTCGTCCAGTTTCCCCGAGATCGATTTGCATCAGATTGGCTATAACCAAATCCATGGGCAGAAATGGGGTATCCACTTCAAATCCATAAAGGCTTATCGTTGGTGCATTACCTGGCTGACGGTTATGGAATCGCATCCACCAGAGCATATCAAGCATTTCTTGAGTATTCCATCGGGGATCATCAAGTTCCGCTAATAATTCACGAGGATTGCCTTCCCCTGTCTGAAGATAATGGTTGATCTCGGCCGCATCCTTTGGGCTGATCTCAAAAACCAACGTGTCGAAGCTTAGTTCCGTCACCAAGTACTGGAGGATGCGTTGCCTTATAGTGAAGGATTCACTCGTTCCAAAGGTCAAACCTCCAAGATTGACAACATGGGCATCACCGATCAATTCGCCTAAAGGAGTGAGGTCCCCTAGGCTCTGTCCGGATTCAGTTGTCGTTAATGGAATGGCATTCGCACTTAACCAGTCCATCAGGTTGAAATCAAGCATCAGGCGAACATTCGTAGGATCCAATTCTGTGGAGGTCGAACCAACGGCTAATCCGGAGGGAGGCGGCTGCCACGAGGGGAATCCATCGAAGTCATGGTGATCGGTCATCTTCACCAATCCCGTTCCATCGATCTTCACCAAATAAATCTCGAAGTCCCCATCCTCATCGGAGTGGAACGCAATGTATTGACCATCCGGTGACCAAGCGGGTGATTTGTCCTCGCCTGAAAGATCCAACAGCTTGACCTGGTTCAAACCATCGGCATCCATGATATAGATATCTTCATCCCCATCACGATCTGATACGAACGCGATCTTGTTGCCGTCGGGGGACCAGGCGGGACTTACATCACTGGCGGCGTTTCTTGTCAAGTTTGATTGTCCTGTTCCATCAGCGGCCATTACGTAGATCTCATTATTGCCATCGCGGGAGGACTGAAAAGCGATTTTTTTACCGTCAGGGGACCAGCTGGGTGAGGAATCCCATGCTTCAGTATCTGTCAACTGCATCTGCTGCAGTGTTTGTGTGTCAACCCTGTATATATTAAGAACAGTAACTTTCTCATCTCCTGAGCCGTAATAACTGTCCCTTGAAGAAGTAAAGGCGATCTTTGATCCATCTGGTGACCAAGTGGGTTCAATGTCAAGGGATTGATAATTTGTCAATACGCGTACCCGCCCTGAACCGTCGGCATCCATCATATAGATTTCACGGTATTCCGTACCTCTTCGGCGGACGAAGGCTATTCGCTTTCCATCAGGTGACCACACGGGTTGGCTCAGACGCGCATCATCATCTGTCAAGCGAACCACATCTGATCCCTCAATACTCATTGAATAGATTTCGGATTCCCCGTCTCGATAAGAAGAAAACGAGATGAATCCTGTACCGCCACCGAGTGGTCCAGAAGGAACATTCGCTACAGGAATCGAAGTGGGGGAGCTTGCAGAAGTGCTATCAATTGATTGGTCTGTTGTCTCAACCAAGGTGGAAGGTTCCTGGCCACATGCAGTCAGAGGACCGAAACACAAACCCAACAACAATATGATGATGAGAGATCGTTCGGCTTGACGCACCTCAACTCTCCTGCAGCTTTTGAGTCAAATGAAATAAATCAAAATTCAAGGATGTTTATCCGTCCTAAATTTCTGAATATCCAGCAGTGGAAAAGTAAAGGATCCGTTCCAAGTTATATCAAATATACCTGCTAGGTTCAATTTTAGCCAGGCTTGCGGGCACAGAATTCCCTAATTACCTAAGAACAACCTCCCCGCGAGCTTAAGGCTCGCGAGGAGGTAACTAGATAGATTCAACATGTGACTTGCGGCTTGAGACTTGGGCCTATGGAAACGTGGATTACACCCTTCATCCCATCCTGAGGCGAACTGAATGAACCTTTCCATCGTCCAGAAGAGGGATATCAGTCTCAGCCAGGGATTTTCCGTCCAGAGTAATTTCCACAACACCACAGTTGACACCATATGGATTGTCAACAAGGATATGATAGGTGGTGCCTCTAAGCTTGTACTTCATCTCATAACTGGACCAGGTGCTTGGGATGCATGGATCGATACGAAGAACATCACCCAATCTCCGTAATCCTAGGATGGCTTCCAAACCCAGGCGGTACATCCAGCCTGCTGAACCGGTGTACCAAGTCCATCCACCCCGCCCTTCATGTGGTGGAACACTATACACATCCGCAGCTACCACATAGGGTTCTACCCGATAGCGCTTGATTTTCTCAGGTGTATTCCCACGATAAATCGGGTTTAGTATTCGATACAACGCCTCCGCACGATCCCCCTGCCCTAACTCAGCAAATGCCCAAATAACCCAGGCTGCTGCATGGGTATACTGACCCCCATTTTCCCGGATGCCTGGGGGATAACCCTTGATATAACCTGGGTCACGAGGGATCTTGTCGAAAGGAGGGTCAAATAACAACATCAACTCCTCATCCCAGTCAACTAACCTTTCAGCGATAGACTCCATCGCCCGTTCAGCACGTTCGCGAGTTCGAATCTCACCTTCATCCGAATCACCCTGAACCGCTATATCCTTGGCTGCTCCGGACAAGATAGCCCACGCTTGCGCGATGGAATTAATCTGGCATTCGACATCTTCTCTTGAACCCAAAGGAATACCATCGTCAAAGAACCCACGTAGATACCACTCACCATCCCAAGCACAGTTCTCGATATTCAGGAGATATTCTTCTGACTGAGATCGATATGAAGCACCTCGTTCACTATCACCCAGAAGATCACACAGATAAGCGCATCCTCTCAAAGTGGCATATAGGAACCATCCTAGCCAAACACTCTCGCCATAACCCTCAACACCTACCCGATTCATGCCGTCGTTCCAATCCCCACCCCCAAATAAGGGTAAACCGTGATGACCTATCGTTGAACCCCTCTTCAAAGCCCGATGACAATGCTCATAGATCGTGTGAGCGACACCCGTGCTTTCATAGAGACCGTACCGCTCTTGCTCTTCTTCTTCTAAGAGATCACCCTTTAAGAAGGGTATTTGTTCATCTAAGATCGATTGATCGCCTGTTGTAACGACATAATGCGCCGTGACATGAGGAAGCCACAAAAGGTCATCTGAGATGCGCGTTCGCACCCCTCGTCCGGAAGGTGGATGCCACCAATGCAGGACATCCCCTTCCTCGAACTGATGCCGTGCGGCTTTTAGAATATGTTCACGGGCAACCTCAGGTGTTGTATGCAACAG
The DNA here is from genome assembly GCA_020350285.1 of Anaerolineaceae bacterium. Taxonomy (GTDB): domain Bacteria; phylum Chloroflexota; class Anaerolineae; order Anaerolineales; family E44-bin32; genus DUEZ01. Next base: position 782,926 of record CP070708.1, on the reverse strand, counting down.
AGCCATGACATCTTGCAGTTGATCACGGTATCCAAACGCGCCGCTGGATTGATAAAGCCCAGATCTACCCCATACGCGACTCGACAGTAATTGGTATAACAACCAATGGTTAATGAGTAAATTCATGGCCGCGTCGGGTGTCTTCACCACGACGTTACCTAAGATGTCTTCCCAAAACTCATGTACATCTCGCCAGGCTGCTTCGATCTGTGTTGGGTCCCGATAATACCTGGCTAATTGAAGCGCACCTTGACGATCTGGACCCTCCCCCAACAAGAAATAGATTTCTTTCGCCTCACCCGTTAGTAATTCAATATGGAGCTGCATCGCTGCACATGGATCCAGACTGGCTTTCACAGCGCTGGCAAGTCACACGCGAGTCAACGCAGCTGGATGCACCAACCCCCCCATTCGACCAAGAAACTCAGTACGATCGGCGGTCAAACCATGAAGCTCTTTACTTGCAGATGCAAATGCGACCCGCTCTCCGAAGTCTGCGTTGTAGGCATTCCGAGCTAATAGGGTTTGAGTTTCAGGATCAAACTCGGTTACAACATATTGCTGGGTTTCGTCCCGATCGGTACCCAACACCCATTCAGTGTAATAAGTCGCCGTGATACGGCGATGGCGATGCCACATGTTCTCTAATCGCAAGCCGATCACCTTTACAGGTGCATCAGGAGGTGAAAAAAGGCGCAATTGCTGTTTTAAACCATGGCTATGGTGCTCAAATATTGAATAACCAGCTCCATGTCGGATCATATAGGGGGATAACGTGCCAGCAGGTGAGGGTGTGGGGGACCAATACCGCCCCGTTTCTTCATCGCGCAGATATACAGCCTCAGCCGGATTATCGGTTACAGGATCATTCCGCCAAGGAGTCAATCTATTCTCGCCACTGTTTTCACACCAGGTGAACCCCAAGCCCGCCTCTGAAACCAAAAAACCAAAATGAGGGTTGGAGATAACATTGATCCACGGAGCTGGGGGAATCTGATCTGGTTCAACCCATATCACATATTCTCGTCCATCAGCGCTAAATCCACCGATTCCGTTATCGAAAAGTAAATCGGTAGGACGGATCAAAGGCGGGGTGAGTTCGATATCTTCTGGGCGAGCCATCGTTGGGAGGAATAGCGGTAGACGAGCCGGTTGTGGGCGTAACTGCTCAAGTTGCTCGGTTAGAGAGCCTCTTTTTCCATCGAGCACAACCCGGGCAGCGGTATCAAGAAGCACTCGATCTTCCAATCTAATCTGGTCGGCACGTAGGAGAAAAATCCCTCCCCGTTGATTCAACCACGTATCAGCTTTGAGGCGCTTGAGAAGTTGGAGTAAATGTGCCTGCAACTCTTGATCGTAGCCCGTCTCGCGTTGATTGATGATGACCACATCAATTTTGATCTGTTTCTCGCGCCAGTAGGCATGACCTCGCAGGACTTCGTGGACCAGAGTCAACTCCTCCTGACTGTCTACTTTAAGAAGAAGAATCGGATAGTCACCAGATATGGCGTAGGCCCACAATCCCGATTGCCCCTTCGCGTTCGCCGCAATCGTAGCCGGTTCAGCACGCAGATCTTTATGCGGGTAGAGGAGGAGTGACAAGAGTAGTTGGTTCTGTTCAATGTCTTTGCTAGAAAGACCGAGTTGCTGAAGCTCACGCTCGCTGTTGGTGCGTGCCTGGTCAAAAGCCCTTTCAATCCTGTGCCAAGCCTGATAACGAGCAAGTTGTTCCAAAACCTCCTGGTGAGACTCCGCCACGATGGAGATATAAGCGACCTCCGCCTTCGCGTACGGCTCAAGTAGGATTTCCTGACCGAGGGCCATTATGGGGTCCAGGGTGGCGCCTTTGGCGCCCGAAAGCCACCCGGAATCTTTTTCTAAGGCCTTCGGTACGCGCGGTGAACCCCCTCTACCAAGAAAGCATCCACGATCACTCTCATAAGCACCCGTAATATCAAGATCACGCTCCACGACCAGTGAATGAGCCAAATAAATCGGTGTCTCATCTTCTGAGGTGGGACGACGGCGATACAAAAGAGCGTTGTATTCGGGAAGATAATCACTTTCGATAAAGAGCTTGTTATAAGCCGGATGGCGCCGATCGGTGGCTTGTGATGCGAGAACGATTTCCGCATAACTGGTTATGGTCAAGTGACGCAGATGGTCACTATGGTTAATCAGGTTTATACGCCGAATCTCCACATCATCAACTGGATGGACGGTGATTTCCATAAGGAGAGAGGTGTTGCGGCCTCGTCGTTGAAATTCTGATTTAAATGGTGAGAAGAGCACGGATTGACTATCTGGCGTGGAGGCAGTGGGTTGATATCCGGCGGACCAAAGGTCGCCATGATCCTTATCTTGAATATAGATCCAATTCCCCCAGGCATCGAGAGTGGTGTCGGCGCGCCACCGTGTGAGATCGATATCCTGCCAACGGCTAAAACCACCACCAGCGCTTGTGATAAGTGTGCAATAGCGACCATTTGAAAGATGATTCACGTAAGGCAGTGGTCCATCAACCGGGACCTGCCAAGGTGAGATTGTAACCAAGGGTTCAGCACGAGGGATTGGTCTAACTTCTTGTGGATGGGGATACTCGACGGGAACTTGCCTTGGCACCCGTTCTTGCAATAACAAATCAACACTTCGAATACGCGGGTCGGCATGAAAGCGTCGAACCATGATTTCGTCTTGAAGATAATTTACCAATGCCAACAGAATCATACCTTGATGATGCGACATGAAGGATTGCACAATGGCATGTCCCTGTTTCGGTGGGAGACGCGAAGTTGTGTAATCTATAGCCTCATAGAATCCATATCTTCCTAACATCTGAAGGTCGATAAGCTGCTGGATGTTTCCCATTACAGCTTGAGGGGAAAGTGAGAGGGCCAGTAGTGAAGCGTGAGGTGAAATGACCAAGTCCTCAGCCAGACCTCGCTTGAAGCCCATGCCAGGAATCCCAAATCCACGATACTGGTAATTCATGTTCGCATCGAATCGAAAGTAACCCGATTCTGAGATACCCCAAGGACTCCCTTTTTGTCGACCGTATTGAATCTGACGCATTACAATCGCACGACAGCTTTGACTTAGGAGAGTCTCTTCATATCCACGTATCAATAAGGACGGCATGAGATACTCAAACATACTCCCATTCCAAGAGAGGAGCACCCGTGTGCCATTCAATCTCGTCAATGGACGAGCGAGATGTAACCAATGGCTTTGGGGCACATCACCTTTGGCAATGGCCAACAAACTGGCTATTCTCGACTCAGATGCTAAAAGGTCGTAATAATTTCGATCCAACTTCTCTGTAGCGACGTTGTGCCCAATATGGAATATTTGGCGCCTCTCATCGAATAGGAAACCAAAATCCATAGCTTTAAACAATTCGTCCGCTTGTTCAGCTAAATCCCTATACCCAATTAGGATGACCTCAACCGCCATCCGAGCGTCTCTCAATACTTCATCCAAATCGGCGCACCACCTTCTCGCCTCCTCCACTTGATCCACTGGGCCAGACTGATCAGTTAACCGCTCCCGCAATTCTGATAACAGGATCTGAGCCGCCCTACATACCTCCCTCACCTCGTTCAGTCGTGCTGAAATTGGCAAGGCTTGCACCAATGTTTGCCATGTCACCTCAATGTGATTCAGGGCATCTCCGGCGATCGTTGGCTCATCCTTTAACTGTTTAATAAGGCTCGGTGGTTCCTTTAAGAGGGAAACCCAGCGAAGCATTAAACCCGCTTCGCGATCAGCACTGAAAAGGTGCTGGTGTAGATGATCAGCGCATATCCGCATGTCGCTTAACATCGTGGAATCGAGCATCGAAGCTCCGCGCTCAACAAGCGACATAAGAAGTTGGTACAATTCAGGCCAAGCTTCGTTGTATAGAGAAAACCAGAGTTGTGGCCAATCTTCAGGTTTGTCCATAGCTGCGAGAATCCGCTGACGGATCTCGTCCAAGCAAGCCTGGAGTGGCTGAACCGCGTTCTCAAGCTCCTTATCACTCAGCCCTTCCAATGTTCCACAAAAAGCAGTCAAAATATCGAGTAGACCATGCCAGCGTTCCCACCGCAGGATTGGCGATTGTGGTAAATCTAGGCAACCCTGTCGCAATGCCAGCAAACAGGCAGCGAGGTTCCCACTATCCACTGTGGACACATAACTCGGGGGCAACGGTTCCAACTTGCTTGTATCGTACCAATTCAGAAAATGGCCTCGATAACGCTCTAATTTACCTAAGGTGTCAAATGTCGCACGTAGTCGTAAAACCAGATCTAAGGGTCCGATGTAACCCAAATCATAAGCTGCTAATGTGGAAAGCAGCATTAAACCTATATTTGTCGGGGAGGTGCGATGCGCGACGATTCCGCGCGGCTCCTCCTGATAGTGATCAGGGGGCAGCCAATGATCGTCAGGGTCAACAAATTGTTCAAAGTAGCACCAGGTGCGACGTGTCAGATTACGTAAAAGCTGCTCTTGATCTTCGGAGAGTGACGCTGGTTCGTGGTCTATCGGGCGGCTGATCCAATGCGCAATCATCGGTGCTATTAACCATGTGATTAAGAACAACGCTGCAAACGGCAACGCCGAAGGCGCAAGCAATCCAACTAAGATGGTAAGGATCAGACTTAATAGTGGTGCTCCACTCATACGCCTCCACATGAGGGCCAACTTCGTTTCTCTACCAAATATGCGGATCGAGTGAGCAGCGGGGGTCCACTGAAGCAACCGCTTTCGAGTGATCAGCAACCTAACCAGGGTCGCGCCAATGGCGTCCAATGCGAGCAGTGCCTCATGAGGAAGAAAAGCAACAGCCAATAACCAGCGCAGGGCAATCGATCGAACGGATTGAAGTACGCCAAATAATGATCGGTCCCAGATCCCTTGAACCATTGCACTCGCCAAACTGGTCATAATGGGTACCGCGAGAGTCAATACACCCACCAACGACCAAATCAAGGCTGAACCCGGCAACCACAACCAGCCTGTGATTAGTAAGGCTAAAAGTGCAGGCATGATCAAGCTGCGTCGCAGATTGTCTATGATTTTCCATCGATCGAGAGCGGAGAGGTGGCTCGATCTCCTCTCCCCATCAGCATGAGGCACCTTGGGTAGCAACCAGGGCAGAAGTTGCCAGTCACCCCGTATCCACCGGTGTAGGCGATGTATGTAGATGTGATAATTAGGTGGAAAATCTTCAACCAAAGTAATGTCAGTTACCAATCCGGTACGACCATGGATCCCTTCGAAAAGGTCATGACTGAGTAATGCATTCTCAGGCACACGCTGGGCGAGGCAACGCTCAAAGGCAGCCACGTCATAGATGCCTTTACCAGCGTAGATCCCCTCCCCGAAGAAATCCTGGTATACATCTGATACCGCTCTCGTGTACAGATCTAAACCTATATCCCCAGAGAACACCCTGGTAAATTGGGACTGGTTCGCGCTAGCGGGTCTGATCTCCACTCTTGGTTGAAGCACAGTGTACCCGTTGACCACGCTGTCACTCTGGGGATGGAATTCGGCTTGATTGAGAGGATGTGATATTGCAGCGATCAACCGCCTTGCACCACCTGGGGGTAAAGACGTGTCGTCATCTAACGTAATGACGTACTTAACCTTGGATAAGATCTCGCGGTCCCCGATCATCAAGCTAAAGGACGTCTCTCCACTCCCATTCTTCGTTGCGCTGCTTTCCTGCTCATCTGTGTCCCCCAAAATGATGCGATTGAGTTCAACTAATTTCCCTCGTTTTCGCTCCCAGCCCATCCAGCAACCTTCACTTGGGTTCCACTTCCGTTGACGATGCATGAGGTAAAAGAGACTATCTGAATCTTGAGCGTATTTCTGATTGAGGGATTGGATTCCGGCCTTTGCCAATTCAAGCAACGGTTGGTCGCCAGGTATATATTGCTCGGGAGCATCCGCGAAATCAGTTAGCAATACATAGTGCAGATGAGGATCCACATTGCTAAGATGATGTAATTCGATCTGTTGCAATACCGACTCGACATCGCCTGGATGACTCAGGAGTGAAGGAACAGCTATGACAGTACGGCATTCGGCGGGGATTCCTTCCTCGTAGTCCATTTTTGGAAGCACCCTGGGTTGTACGAGGTTGGTGATAAACCAATTCACCAAGTTGACTGCTACAGTCAATGCGGGGAGTATGGCTAACACGCCTGTCACGACAAGGTGGAAGATATTCCCACCTGATAAGTGTGTATAGTGAATTAAGTCTGAAAAACCGATCAAGGCAAGTAAAGCGATACCGCCTAAGTAAGAGAAAGCAGAATGAGTGAACACCCACCGGTGTGCCCGTTGGTACCATGATGGTCGATAATTTAAGTGGGTTTCGAGTTTTGGCAGCCCTTTGTCTATGAGATAGTAACCGATGTGGTTGGCTCGCGAACTGCCACCCCGAGTTAATGCGTCCTTGGCGAGTTCAACCGCTTCCTTCGCGACCTCATCCTCATCCAATCCTGATTGACGGGCCAACTGTTCGATAACTTTACGATATTGATCACGGGTATCGAAATCCATACGAGAGTAGATTCTCGTTGGATCGCCCGCTAATATATTCTCAACCAGACTGACCGCTTCGAAGAATTTCGCCCAATCTTCCGCTGCTAAAGTGCGTAGGCTAACTATACTGCTCGCAACGATCTCCTCGTCATTTAATGTTTCCGGCAGGGACAGACTTTCAGAAAGATCCTCAACATCACGAATGGAAAAACCTGTGATTCGCGCAAGCGCTTCTACCAAGTTTTCTAAAATCACCATCCGCAACATCGTTGGTATCGCCCAAAGCTCGCCCATGGTTAATGCTGTTGAACCTTGATAAGCCTGGACGAAACGAGTCAGGATACCTATCTCTAGTCGATTCTCAGAGTACCTGATCACCTCTCGAGCTAAAGAATAGATCCGAGGGAAACCCTCGTAAGGGGATGTGATCAGTTTGGGTAATTGACGATAAAAACCAGCCGGCATATCCTCTCGTATTTGTCGGAGAGCCTGTTGCGCGATGTAAAAGTTGTCCAACAACCATTCAGCTACATGGGTAAGAGAAGGATCCTCCCCGGAGACCTCAGCGAAATATTGATAAGCTTTATGTAAGAGGGTATCGAGTTCTTTCAGACGGGTAGCCATCGGGGAACGACGATGGATCTGAGGAGCAGTGCTTTGATTTTCCGCAAGCCGGCGCGCTAAATTTACCAATCGATCCGTCCCCTCGAAGATAACACTAGTGTGGGACTCAGTTTCTGTGGAGGGTGATTGAGGCTGGCTGTTTTGCACGTATTAGTGCCCCTTACGCTCCCTTGCCGCCACTTCAGCCAGCGTGGGCTCAACTTCATCTGGAGGAAGATCCTGAAGAATCAACAGCGGAGTTGTCCCATAGGCGATGAAACTAATGGTCACACTTCCATATGGCCATTTAGCCCCGCCTGAGTAACCATGGGCACTCAACAGCACCAAGTCTATCTCTTCACGCTCCACCAATTCATGTAAGGAGGCCACAACATTGTCACTATCCTTTAAGATGATTTGGGCTTCCAGAGGTAGACGAGTTTTAAGCTGCTCCAAATACCTCGTAGCTTCTTGGCGGTTTCGCTCTGTTACTTGGTTAGCTAAGTTGATGTCTTCCTGCGTTGGAGGTGCGCGGCGGGGCATTTCGGGTCTGGGTACAACATGCGCCAGCACTAGTTGAGATTCGTGGTGACGTGCTAAGGTAGCAGCTAAGGGCAACACGCACTCAGCTCGCTGAGAACCATCAAGCGGAACCAGCAAGCGACGGTATCTTAAGCCTGATAGGTCCTTTAAGGTTGGTCTGTAGGCGCGAACGATCATCGTTGGAACGTACGCACGCAAAATGATTTTCTGAACTACACCACTTACATTCCAACCACTCAGTCCGCTTCTTCCATGGCTGCTTAAAATGATTAATTTAACATCATGGCTTCGGACAAATTGGACAACACTCTCCGCAGCTTGACCTTCTAAAAGGGTATTTTCAGCTTTAATGCCAACTTCTTGCAGGCGAGTAGTTACGCCATGAAGGTAAGCGTTCAATTCGGCTTTTACCATCTGCCATTCCAAAGGATCGACGGACTTGAGTCGGCCCGTTGTAGTAGAACGCTCCAATACCCTTAGCAATGTTGATCGCGCGTCAAAGGCTTTCGCAATGGCTACTGTGTGCGGCAAGACGCACTCTGCAAGAGGAGAACCATCCAGAGGAACAAGAATGTGGCTGAACATGGTCCCTTCTCCTAAACCCCACATGAAGGTGACGCGCCCAGCTCCAGCGAGTTGGCAAATGGGTGTGCAATTACAATTCCCGCATGTTACATCGGGAGGGAGCTCGCAGAGGTACTGGGCTCCATTTTCCCCTCAAGAATGTAATTTGCGTTGAGACAAGGGGCAGAATGATCAGCATCTTCACTCTTATGGTACATCATCTCGGTTATTTGCGCTTGGATGCGGGGGGATAAATATTCACCAAGAATATGGGCATTGATCCCATAAAGATGGAATTTCTTCCGAGGATTGGAGGTGATCCCAAACATTGTGGACAGCACTGGCAATTATCTTTCACCACAGATAAGAAGCGTTTCCGAACCTCTGACGCGATATAGTGGTATACATTGCATAAGCATTTAGGGACGGGGCAACCCCGCCTCTACACAAAAAAATTATGATTGAGCTATACAAAATTACCAAAGGACATCTTTTCATGAGACCATTGAGGACAAAAACACTTAGACAGGTCATGAGGCGGGAGATCACTTCCTGTTTACTCCTCATTTTCGGTTCTTTCATCACCGCTTGTGTTCCTCAGGAAACAGCTACTCTCCCTCAACCCACACCGACTCCTACGCCTACTGAAACACCCACCCCTTTCCCCATTGAGAAGTATCTCGATCCTGGAGATTATGTAACTGCCATCGAAGTTAACAACATACGACGATTGTTCACGGTCCACCTCCCGCCAGATTATCAGCCCGGTGTACCTCTTCCCATGGTGGTCAACCTTCATGCTGCCACGCAGAGCGCTTTTCAGCAGGACCTACTCAGTGGGATGAACGCGAAAGCGGATGAAGAGAATTTCATCGTCGTCAATCCCCAGGCCATCGGAACACCACCATTGTGGTTGGGACCCATCCCTGACACAACTGGCCAAGCTGACATGGATTTTTTTGAAGCGTTGCTTGAATTCCTTCAAAAGGAAATTCGTATCGATCCGAATCGTATATACGCCACCGGGATGTCGAATGGTGCGACGATGACAAACCGATTGGGCTGTGATATGTCGCTCACCTTTGTTGCCATCGCACCTGTTGCTGGCGGACATGTCGCTTTCAATCGCTGCGAGATTGACCGTCCAGTTTCGGTGATCGTCTTCCACGGAACGGATGATGCGACCATACCTTATGAGGGTGTGGAAAACGACATCCCAGCAGTCCATCTTTGGGTAAGCGCTTGGGCAGAGCGGGATGGGTGTGATTCAACTCCCATCTCGAGTCAACCCCACACGATGGTCACAAAGGAAACCTGGCTAAACTGTGAAGAGGACGTCGAAGTGACGCTATATACGCTTGAGGGGGGTGGACATACTTGGCCCGGCGCTCCAATTAATGCCACCCTTGGCAGCTCCTTCCCCTACATCAGTGCTACCGATCTGATTTGGGATTTCTTTGAAGCGCATGCCAGATCATTTGACCCTCAAAGCGATTGACTTGTCATTCGAAGGAATTCCTTTTATTTAGTTTACTGATTCCAACCCTAGGAAACGCTCAAACCAGTGGGCACGCCACGCTAGGCGTAATACGAATGCCCAAAGAATCACCAACGCAAAGATCAGTAGATAAACGGCGGGTGGTAAAACAAGTACTTCAAAAAATGTCCTTATTGGTTCAATAAGTATCACCGCGAGGGATGCAAGAAGTAACCCCATCACCAACAACGTTGGACGCTTATCACCACTATAGATGTCACCCCCAACAAAGAATTCCGTCGGTGGCTCTACAAATACCACAAGCACTAAACCTGCCAATAGTGTAAACGTTGTCAAAGCCGATTGAGCGACCAAGGTCGCCACCTCGCTAGCATACTCCTCCGGTGTTGTGATCTCGTAGTCAATCCCCGCTGATATTCGGAATCGATCGATTTCCTCTTGGGTAACTGTAAAAGATCTCGCCTCTACATCTCTGTAAGCCAGTCCAAAAGCGAACGTGTAAATGATTAACCCGAACAGGAATGTCGAGATGGCCGCGGGAAATACAAAATGCGTCACGGCGCGGATTAACCCCTCTTTGGGAACATTCCCAGGCTTCGCCCATGCAGCTAACGCGAAGGTGGGAATACCCACTGTGAAAAAGGTGACCAACGTAGCATGTTTTGGCACATAAGGGAAACCTATTCCGATCACAGCTGTTGCAATGATCAATAATGCAAAATAAATCGCCCTTGTTAAAAAAAGGCGAAGGATGTCTCTCATCCCGTTGATGATGCGCTGGCCCTCCAAAAACGCTGGCGGTAATGCTTCGAACGAATCATTAAGTAGGACCATGTCAGCAACAGCGCGGGTGGCCGCACTTCCACTCTGCATTGCAATACCCAAGTTTGCTCTTTTGAGTGACAAGACATCGTTCACCCCATCACCGATCATGGCGACATAATGCCCTCCATCACGAAGCGCCCCCACCAAGCGCTCCTTCTGCTCAGGCAGGATGCGACCGAATATAGAGAGTTTTTCCGCAATCTGATTGAATTGTGGATCATCCATTTGCGCTAATTCTGCTCCTGAAACAACAGCCTCTAGATTGGCAGGAAGTCCCGCTTGCTTTACCAACGAAGTGACAGTATATGGATGATCACCAGAGATGACCTTCAAATGAACCCCCGCTGCGGTGAAGCCCTCCAAGGTTTCTTTAAGCGCTGGACGGAGTTCGTCAAGAAAGCTAAGCACTCCTAAAGGAACGAGGTCCTTCGGCAGATGTGGATCTCCTTCGCTATCATGCAATTTGGTCACATTGGGATGATGGGTAAATAGAAGCACACGTATACCTGCTTCCGACAAGGCTTCGACCTTTTCTGAGAGATCCAAATCATGATGAAGGTAAGGTTGTAACGCTTCAAACGCGCCTAGTGCGTAGGTTCCAGTTAAATTTTCATCGTCAAATGCGAGGGCACTCCACTTGCGGGTCGATGAGAAGGGTATCTCATCAATTTTATGTCTCTTCTGTCCCCCTAAGGCTTCGATAATCGCCTCACTGGTGCGATTGTTTACCGAGGTGCTTGTAGCATAATCACCAAGAAGGCTTATAAGTTCCTGCTCCTCGACTCCGAAGGGCTCTACACCGTGAAACCGAATACTATTGGTCGTGAGTGTCCCGGTTTTGTCCATACATAGGACATCCACGTAGCTTAGCGATTCGACGGAGTTGGATTGTTGGACAAGCGCTCCTCGCCCGACGATCCTCAATGCACCCATCGCATATGCAACGATGAGCATCAGGAACAACCCATTTGGAACCAAACCAGCAATCACTGCTGCCATCTGCACGCTGCGCATCAGTGGAATTGCGAGAATCACCGCTGAAATCAACAACAACAGTCCTATAAAGATGGCGAGTAAAGTCAAGAGACGGATGATAAAATCGACATCCTTCTGTAACGGCGTTTGCACAAGACGGAAGGAGCGTGCACCAGCAGTGACTTGATTCGCATAACTCTCCAAACCAACTTTCTCCGCTTGATACATCGCGCTACCACTGACACAAAAACTTCCTGACAGTACCTTGTCATCTTCACGCTTGGGAATGAGATCCGATTCGCCGGAGAGTAATGATTCATCAACCTCTATCTCACCTTCGCCAACAAGCACACCATCGACAACGATTTGATCTCCCGGACGGACAACCAAAATGTCACCCAACACAATTTCCGATGGGTCAATAGTCTTCTCCTGACCATCACGAAGGATGGTTACTTTGGGGCGGGTAAGTAACGCTATTCGGTCGAGTTGGCGTTTAGCGCGCACTTCCTGGAAGACGCCGATGATGACATTCATCAAGATCAGCAGGACGCTGACTACTGCGTCTTCAACGCGCCCAATTAGAATCAGTACTGCACCGATTCCAAAGAGGACGATATTAATGAAGGCTAAAAGGTTTTGACGCAGGATATCCCGATAAGATCTGCTGGTCTGAAGACGGATATCGGTCCCTTCACCCTGTTGTCGACGTGCAAGGGCTTCAGGCTCAGATAAACCTTTGATCACTGTCATACCAAAATATCCTCACCAATTCTGTTGAGATCATATTAACTTATTGTGTGGAAGTCATCCAGATTGCTAAGATAGATTGTACTTAGAAAAATAGAGCATTCAACTTACCCCCGTCGGTCGAGGACTGGTGTTAGGATGGATGATTTGTTCCAATTCCACCTTACCCCAGTCCCTACCTTCCTTACCTAATTTATGAAAACAGCAGTGTACGGATAATCACATCGAAGCTAAAATTGCACCATGCGGAAGGTCATCTTTCTCCATTCTCCTCGGTTTTGGCAACAAAGCTTCGGCCCCAATCACCCCTTGAGGGGTGAACGGTTACAGCGCACCTATGAACTCCTCGATGAATACAGGGCTTTTGAACCTGAGAATGTCCAGGTGATCACCCCAACCCCTCCAAGCGAGGGTGAATTAGCGCTTTTTCACACTCAAGAGTATATCGACGCCGTACGATCTTTAAGTAAGGGGGAGACTCATATCCCGTCCGCACGCTATGGATTCGGTCCCGGCGATAATCCTGTTTTTACCGGAATGTTTGAATCATCAGGTCTCAAAGTAGGCAGTGCACTCAGGGGCGCGAAATTACTAGCAAACCTAGAATGTGAAATAGCATTCAGTTACAGCGGAGGGACTCATCATGCTGGACCGGCCCTCGCATCTGGCTTTTGCATCTTCAACGATGCCGCCGTTGCTATTCATTGGTTGATCGATCAGGGACTGAGAATAGCTTATGTCGATATCGATGTTCACCATGGAGATGGAGTTCAGGATGCCTTCTACGCCACAGATAAGGTTCTCACCATCTCATTACACCAGAGTGGGCGTACCCTTTTCCCCGGCACCGGTTTCGTAGATGAGATCGGTGTCGATGAAGGTGAAGGATACAGCGTCAATATCCCCCTGCCACCCTACACCGACGACGAGATTTATCTTTGGGCATTCCAGCAAACCGTGCCGCCTCTCGTAGAACGCTTCAAACCTGATATCCTGGTAACGCAACTCGGGGTCGATACTCACTACTTCGATCCCCTAGCGAGATTAGCGCTCACAACCCATGGCCACAAGGCACTCTTTGAAGAACTCAGTCGTTTATCATCCCGCTGGTTGGCGCTTGGAGGCGGCGGATACGATATCGATGTAGTTCCTCGCTCATGGACACTTGCATTCGGCATCATGTCAGGGCAGTCATTCCCTGAAGAGCTTCCTCCTGATTACCAAGCTAAGTACGGAGGAAAGTGGCTAGAAGATCACCAGTCTCCACGAATTGACGAGAATGTAAAGAGGCTAACGAGGAGAAGCGTCGAGGAGATCGTGAATCATGCGCGGGAGCTACATGGATTAGTGTGAATACCTCACACATAAAAGAAGAGAATTTACTTTGTATTCTCATGGATATGATTGACTTTAGTTTTAGCGAGCGGATATACTGCTAATTTAATTGCGAATGAATCATTCAGCCAGTATGGATCATGCTCGATTCTGAGTTGTTGTGGTGCAAAATCGAGGAGGGGTAAGCTCATGGGCACAGATCGGGTTACTAATGTGGTTCGCTCAGCTCGATTATTGATCATCGGCCTGGTCATTGTTGTTGTTCTGTTAGGCTTGGCAGTTGTGATGATGGTCATTGGAACGTCAGCTACTGAAGAAGGTGAGAGGGATATCAGGCCAAATGCCCTAGCTAGAAGCCTTGATGATTGTGTCATCTGCCATGGGAATACGACGCCCGGGATTGTGCTCCAATATGGCCGCAGCACGATGGCTGCGGCCGAGGTTACCTGTCGCGATTGCCATGAGGTTAACGAAGGATATCCAGGTGCAGTAGAACACGAAGGCACTTTCGTTTTAGGACAACCTACAACGGCACGTTGTCAACAGTGCCACGAAGCAGAAGTCGATCAGTTCTTGCAGAGTCGTCACGGCTTACCGGCTTATGTAGCCTACGCAGGGAGCCAAGATTTATCACCTGAACAACTCATCGAATACCAAGCGATACCTGAGGGCAGTTACGCACCTGATAAATCGCGCAACGCCCTCCATGCACTGGAAGGCGAAGATGTGACTCGTTTCGCATGCGAGGCGTGCCATGACGTTGGTAAACCATCACAGGATGGTTCAACAGGTCAGTGCAAGAAGTGCCATTTGCGCCATATGTTCACCCTTGAACAAGCCCGCAAACCTGAAACCTGTAATTATTGCCACATCGGTCCTGACCATCCACAATGGGAGATATACCAGGAATCGCCACATGGCATCGCTTACGCAACGGGCGGGCACCTATGGAATTGGGAAGCTGATGCCGGTACGTTGACCGTCGATGATTTTCCAGCCGCTACCTGCGCGCTGTGTCACTTCGGAGGCTTCGGCACAACCGAGACCACCCATGATGTCGGAGATCGCCTTACGTGGTACTTATTCGCACCCATCAGCACCCGAAGACCATCCTGGGAGGACAATCTGGTGAATATGCAAGGTGTTTGCCTCCAATGCCACAACGAAAACATGATCACTGATTTTTACACTGCCGCCGACAAGATAACCGAGGCTGTAAACGCTTGGGTCGAGGAGAGCAATGACATCATCGCTCCCCTACAAGATGCAGGATTGCTCACACCATATCCCTTTGACGAACCGATCGATTATTTGTACTTCGAACTTTGGCATCATTGGGGTCGAACGGCTAAATTTGGGGCTTGGATGCAAGGTCCGGATTACACCCAGTGGCATGGGGCTTATGAGGTCTTGAGTGACCTCGCGGAATTACGGGAGATGGTTGACCAAAAGCTTCATGAAGCTCAGGAAGGGGAGTGAACGTGCACCATCTAGGGACCGTCTTCCCTATTCTGAGGAGGATTGACAGAATCCCATTTTCTCGAGATCAGCTCATCCTTCTCTTGGTAGCTGTCAATGAGATCTTTCTTGGAATCGATATCTTCCTAGCCCACAGCATCAGCGGTACGATCGTCCCGAGAGAGAGAATCCCCATCATCTTTGGCCCGATTGCGGGTGTCCTCCTCCTCATTCTGGGTCTTGTCTCCCTCCGAAGACGTATGCTGGCGAATGTGCTGGCAAGCCTGATCTTTGTAGTCAGCATTGCGGTTGGGCTTATCGGTGCATACTTCCATGTCATTCGAGGGATCCTACCAACAGGACCACCTGGGAGATGGCTTACCCTGGATTTGCTTGTTTGGGCTCCACCTGTCCTCGGCCCATTAACTTTCTCACTCATAGGCCTCCTAGGTTTAAGCGCTGCCTGGCTCGAAACTCCCCCAGAGAGTGGGAGTCTTACATTGATCCGCGGTCTGCGATTGCACCTGCCATTTAGTAAAACGAGAGCCCTCTACTTCCTTGTAGGATTAGGTGTCTTAGCCAGTTTAATCAGTATGATCTTCGATCACGCACGTACCGGATTTGTCAACCCGTGGCTGTGGTTTTCAGCCGCTGTAGGGATCTTCGGAACTGTGGTTCCCGTGATTATGGGCGCGCTAGGAAATCCAGGGCGAAGTGACTACATCATCTATACCACAGCCATGACCGCTCTCATCATCCTGGGCATTATGGGATTGATCCTGCATGTCAACGAAAACCTTATTGCGGATGGTAAGATCGTAACGAAAAGGATTATTCGCGGTGCACCTTTCCTTGCACCTATGTTGTTTGCGGACATGGGGACACTGGGCTTAATCGCCCTTCTAGATCCTGCAGAACCTGTAGGATGACCTTCAAGACTAGACAATCCACCCTAGAAAAGGTTTAAGGGAATTGTAGCCAAGGGGCTAGATTTCGATTGCTATTCCTAAGGCCAGGGGATCTTAACTGGATCGGTGTAGCCGTGTTTCTCTACCGCATAGAGCAACCCGCCTGACTCACCAGAACAGCTGGTTTCATCAGTAAAGGTATAGGAGGTGCCATCTGTATGAACGGCGGTTGAAAACAAGAAACCGTTCTGACAGAGTGTGGCCTCGATTAAATACCCCCGTAAGTCATAAGACGGGTTATATTGGACCGGGTCCCATGTGACCGTGACCTTATCAAGATTTCGAGTGGCTTGTACATTCTTCGGCGGTCCGATGAAGGTCGTGCGAGGTAGAGGGTGGTAGTATACCGTCACCGAGAAGAT
>CP070708.1:755598-766405 GCA_020350285.1 Anaerolineaceae bacterium | reverse complement strand
TTTCGTGACACCTTCACCTTCAAGTATTGGCATGTTGTTTTCCTTTGCGTTTCTCTTGCCAATCTTCTATCACCCCTACTAGCCCGTCGGGGATGAAGAGGATTACGGCTAACAAGATAAGACCGAAGGCGAGCATGTAGTAATAGGGAAACTTGGTGATTAAGACTTCCTCCAAGTAAGCGAAGATCGCAGCGCCAACAACAGGACCATAAAGCTGTCCCATACCACCAAATGCGGCCATCAAAACGACCATGAAAGAATAGAGCGTCTTAAAAGCGATGTATGGATCAACATACGTCCAGCGTGTGGCCATAATTGCCCCTGTTGCCCCCATGAAGGATGCACTAATGGCAAAGGTGATGGTTTTCAAGGCATTAACATTCACGCCTGAGTGCGCTGCTGCATCCTCAAATTCTCCGATGCTCCAGAGTGCTAATCCATACTTAGAACGACGTATCAAGTAAGCGGTGATCAGCAATACTATGAGAATAATGAGCATGATGTGGTAAATCGTGTTGTTATCAACGAGGATAACAAAACGTCCCCGTGTTCCTGTATATTTAATTTCATACCAAAGGAGAAGATGCTTGATGAGCTCAACGAGCCCGAATGTGAATACGGTGAAATAGATGCCCTTCAACCTAAGGGTTAATCCACCGATGAGAAGGGCAAGGAAAGAGCTCAATAAAGCACCGATGAGGATGACAATCACTAAGGGTAATTCCGTCCCCAAGGTCGCTGAAGTGTAGATACCAACTCCAAAGAAGGCTGCGGGAGCTAATGAAATATACCTGGTTGGAGCAGAAAAAATTACCCAACTCACAGTCAGGTTGATGTACATAAAGATGCTGGTAGTGAGGATGACAGTATATGTTGAGGCATAGAGGGTTAAAGTAGACAGTAAACCCAAGATGACAAGAAGTGAACCCGGGACCCACAATTTTCTAATATCAAGATCAGAAATTTTCATGGCCTACTTCCCCATAATCCCAGTTGGTCTAACCAAGAGGAGAATTGTGAAAATTAGATAGTAGGCCACCAGTGATAAGCCAGGATCTATGTAAGTTACGATACTGCCGATGATCCCCAGCAGGAAGCCCCCGATGAAACTGCCTGGTATGCTGCCCAAACCACCCAGGACCACCACAATGATGGCGATGACGGTATACTCGAGTCCCATCACGCCATGCACAGGGTAGACCATGCTTATCAGCATACCGGCAATTGCAGCCAAACCTGCACCAAGTCCGAAGCATAATGCAAGTACATGGTTAATATTCACCCCCATGAGCCCTGCGGTGGTCGGATCTTGGGCTGCTGACCTAATGGCCTTGCCCATGCGAGTGCGCGCTAAGAAGAGGTAGAAAGCCGTCCCAATGACAATCGCAAACCCCGCGGTTACGAGGCGGTTAGCACCAAATAACGCACCAGCAATTTCTACTGGAAATGCCAAATAGGTATATCCTCTGATCTCAGGCCCCCACGCGATCAAAGCTAAATTCTGAATGACGAAAAAGAGACCGAATGATGCCAACATGGAATTAGCTTCAAAAATATCCGATGTTTCTGATGATGATAGAAGGTACCTGAACAACGTGCGGTGGAGGATGAAACCTAAGATGAACGCAAGGGGACCGCAAACAGCGAGGGCTAAGAATGGGTTAATGCCGGTCAATTGTAGTGTCCAGGTGGTTCGAGCACCGAGCATGATAAATTCGCCATGAGAGATGTTAAGTATTTTGGCAACACCTTACTGTAGGCTGAGCCCCATGGCGATCAAGGCATAAAGACCACCTAGCAACAACCCTCCAATCACGATCTCTAGGATGGTAACAAACATAGCATTAGCTTCCTAACACGAACGATCAAAGGTGCAGGCTGCCTAAGGGATACAACAATCACAACTTTAACGGGTAACACCCACCGAGTTGTCCGGTATTTTAGGCAGCCTGCCTAGCTGCTCATTTTGTTGTCGACGAACGCAATGTCTACTCTTCTGGTGGAGCTGGCCACTCAGGCTTGGGGTAGACAAATTCTGCGGTAGCCTTGTCTTTCGGTCCGACGACCTCAAACACGCCGTTGATCCACTGACCAATCTCGCCGGGATGAGCATCCTTGGCCAAGAGCCCGTTCTCGTACCACGTCGGGCCCAGGATCGTATCGAAGGTCTCCGTGGCAAGCACATCCCTGATCGCGTCCTGATTGAGCGTTCCTGCCTTCTCAATGGCCGCTTTCCATGTTTCTAAAGCTGCCCAGTAGAGCGGGTGGCCCCACCAATCCTGGGCTTCTAGTGGCAGGTCAGCATAGAGCATGTCTGCAAATGCAGCGAGTTCGGGGGATGAACCGCGGGCAAAGGTCGTGAACCCGATCAATCCCTCCGCTGCTGGACCAAATGCCGCCTGGAAAAAGCCGAAATTAACCCCGGGACCGCCAACCCACGCTTTGGGATTGTAGCCAAGCCCCATGGATGTTCCAACGGCAGGCATGATCTGATCGGGGTAGGCAAAGCAACAGAAGACATCGGCTTCAGACGCTTTAGCCAGGTTGATCACTGGCGCTAGGTCCTTGATATCCGGGGGCAGGCTCTTAAGACCCACGATCTCAATTCCCCTCTTCGGGAATTCAATACCCGCCACAGCGGAATACTCTATGCCGTGGAGATCAGCGATGTAGGAGACATAGGCCGTCTTCGCTCCCTTTTCGCCAAGAAGATCAGCCAGAACGGGTAGCTCGTACCAGTCGGAAAAACTGAGGGAGAGAAAGATATAGGGCAGACTGGGAAGCATGGGCGTGATCGTCGTGCCACCGCCCTCCATCGTTAACAGGATATACCCGTACTTGTTGGCTATCGGAGCCTGGGCATAGATGAAAGCGGTGCCACAGGCGGGCCACAGGAAGTCAACCTTGTCCTCCAAGATTAACTTTTCCGTCAGCCTCACCGCTGTGCCCACATCACTCGTATCATCGTAGATCTTTAGCTCGATAGGCAGTGACTTGCCGTATTCCTCGACGTAGATCCCGCCAGCGTCATTAACCTCTTGAACCCATCTGTTATAAATGGGTCCAAAGGCCGAGTCCCCAATAACCTGCAATGGGCCTGAGAGAGGTCTTGACATACCAACCACGATCTTTTCCTTGGGTACCTCGGTCGGGGTCTCTTCTGCCGCTGGGGCGCATGACGCTGCGACCAATCCAGCACCGGTGACCGCTGCGCCGCGTATGAAATCACGACGTGTTATTCTTTTGTCACCCATTTTCTACTCCTTCTTATCCTCTAATTCTTGATAGCGGATCGGATCTCTTTCTCCCATTCCTGCCCTCCTCCGGCTCGATTGGAGACGATTTTCTCCTTGAGGTGTGGCTTTGCAGCCCTTGTTATAACAAGCTTGGCGGATAGATTTAGGTGTCGTATGGCTGAGAATGCCGCCATCAGCTAGTTTCGACATACCTTTCTGAATCAAATCTCCTGATAATCAATAAATGTAACTCTCGAGCTCTTATAGCCTATTGGCTTATAACCGCGAACTGTTCTCCTGGATATCAAGATAAACCCATCCGCTCTGTTTCCCTTTGGCCTCCTTCCTTTTGGTCTATGAAATCGGTCAAACTACATGTTCAAGTTGACATAAAATTGCCCAATCCTGATATCTATTTGTATACACCATATTCCTTTGTTGTATCAACCATCGCCTTTACATTTTCCGGCTTAGCTTGGTCAAAGAATGCCCCATTGCATACGATCAAACCACCATCTGTGCCTGCTTCATCTATCACCTTCTTGACATAGTCCTCCACCTCTTGGGGAGTGCCCAAATTTAACAATGCGGAGGGTACGTTTCCAAGGAGACAGGCATTCACCCCCAGGGTTGCCTTGACATCAGCCATATCCGTCAGATCGATCATCCAGAGGGTCTTGCCCTTCGGTAGATCTTGGACCACTTCAAGACGTGTGCTATAGCCACCCTCGGCCGCAGGCAGTGGCACGCATCCCCCCTCGATCAAACCGAGTAGGACCTTCTCAAGCGTAGGCCAGTAGAATTTCTTGAACTGCTCGTCGGAGAGGAAACCGTCGGCGCCTTTGTGCAGGGGGACGAAAATGAGCGGATTTCCGGTCATCGTCGACGCACCTACGCCCATATTAATCATGAGCGGTGTGATTGCATCCATGGCTTCGAGGAGTTTGTCAGGCTGCCGGTAGATATCCAGCATCACCCCTTTAGTACCTCGCAACGTGTCGCCGATGACATCAAAGGGAGCTTTGGTGAATCCGCCAAGGATATTTGGATATCCCAAAGTTGCCAGTTCGCCGTCGGCACCACCAACTGCTCCCGCCCATTTCAGCGCCTCTCCGCCGGCTTCAAAAAGTTTCTTATAGGTATTCTGAACTGGAGGCAGGCCAAAGGGGATGAAGTTAAAAGCGACCCCATACATTTCGAGAATGCCTGGGAGAAATGGGAGCATCGCGAAGCCATCCAACGATCCGAACACGCGCGGCAAATAAACATTAGAGAAGTAGCCCGATGGATCCTGAATCAAGGCATCATACTCATCCGCCGTCATGTACTCGCCTTCATTACACTGGTAGACGTGTTCAGGCGCGACGCCATGACCTGGCCAAGAGTAAAGCTTGTAGTCCATGATCTCAAAGAACTTCCCTGGACCTGGTGCAGCGGCACCCCAATGCACATCAATATCAAAATCCTTGACAAATTTCTTAAAAGCCTCAGCGCATTTGCCGTAGTCATACATAGCTTCTTCAACGGTCATTCCGGCATTTAACCAAGGGAACATGCTCGGGAATATCGTGACCGGCACCCTGTCCGGCAGCTTCTTCATCTGGATGGCATCTTTAAATCGAAGGATTCTTTCCTTAAACGCCTTCTCGGCTTCTGGGCTCTGGAATGGAAGGGGATCCCCATCAGGACCTTTTGGTGCTAACACCCCTTCCCAAAGCGCCTCCTGTTTTTCTTCTGGTGATTGTTGTTTTTCCATTTTTACGACCTCCATCTTCTCTGCTGAGGATCCTTACTTGGCGCCGGTCCATTTCTTGGCGAGGGTTACTCCAGCCATGGCATCCTTGCCATAGGCATCCGCGCCGGCATACTTGCTTATCTCTTCGTTTACCTGACCACCGCCAACCATGATCTGGACGTCGTCCCGCAGGCCAGCAGCTTCTATGGCTCCTACGGTTTCCTTCATTGCGTCGAAAGCCAGGGTCAGGAACCCACTTAATGCAATCACCTGGGGCTTGAATTTCTTGATTGTTTCTACAAACTTCTGGGGGGGTACATCAACACCCAAGTCAAGGACTTCGAAACCGTTGACATCGAGCATAAAGGTGACGATGTTCTTGCCGATGTCGTGTATGTCCCCCTCCACGGTACCGATGAGCACCTTTCCAAAACGCTTCACCTCCGGCATCTTGGCTAATTCTGGTTTTATCATTTCCGTGATCTGGGCCATCATCTCCCCGGCCAGCATCAGTTCGGGCAAAAAGTACTCACCTTTCTCATAACGTTGGCCGACAATGTCCATGGCTTCCCTTGCGGCATCCACAATCGCCGTGGGATCCGATCCGTCTTCTACCATTTTCTTGGCAATATTGAGGGCTTCTTCCTCTTTCATGTCAGCGATGGCATTGACAAGTTTCTTTGACATAATATCCTCCTCTCAAGGATTGAAAGTGTGTCCTTGCATTTGATCGTTAGAGTGAGTCAATCGATAGTCTCCTCCTCCCAAAGACCATGCGAAAGGTTTATGATCCCAGCCAATGAGACCCATCCCCCCATAAATTGACGTTTACCATTAACTAGCTGTTACTTTCCATCCCATTGAACAACCCGGCACGATACGCGCGAGTGTAGCCTAAGCAATGACGATCTTGCCCGAGGATCAATCTGGCAGTGACCAGCGCAGCTCGTAATTCGCGATCGAGAGGATCGAGAATGGCGCTGTCCAGACCGGCAGCCAGCGCCAAGATTAAAAAAGCCCGGTTGATGTACGATCGGGCGGGTAATCCAAAGGAGATGTTGCTCAACCCCATGATCAGATGCGTTTCAGGATATTCCTGACGGATGGCATGCATGGTGTCCAGGGTGATTAAAGCACTGTCGGTGTTGGTAGCCAGGGTCATGGCAAGTGGATCGATATACATGTCATCATCCGGTACGCCATGGGCACGGGCTGTCTCCATAAGCTTGCGGACGACCTCCATGCGCTCCTCACAGGTCTCGGGGATCCCTGCGTCGTCCATAGCTAGGGCGATGGTTGGACAACCATGTTCGGCCACCAATGGCAGGATACCCTCCAATCGCTGCGGTTCTCCGCTGATCGAGTTGATCATCGGCGTTTGTTCAACAACCTGGATGGCCGCCACCAGAGCTTGTGGGTTGGCACTATCCAGGCAGAGTGGTACATCTACTGTGGATTGGATCGTTTCTACCAACCATATCAGATCGTCTGGCTCCTTGTCCTGACGCGTCCCAGCATTAACATCCAACCAAGCTACACCGGCTTCAGCTTGCTTGGCGGCCAAGTCTTGAATAAAGGCAGAATCACGCTCCTCAATAGCTTGGGCTACGCGCTGGCGTGTACCGTTGATCTTCTCACCGATGATTCTCATGTTTTCTTGTATTTCTCTTGAAATCCATGTACGTAATGGTCTCACCGGGATGGGCGACGACGAACTCATCGTCCCAAGGACCGCGCAACAGCTTTTTGATCAGTGTGCAAGAACCAGGGATCTCTTCATAGCGTAAATTAAATTGCTGCGCTGTACATTGGCAGTAATCGCGATAGCGGTCTAACTCATATTCGCCGGTGTTGATGAGAGCCAGGCGGGTATAGTTCTTGAGAAGTTTGCCCATCAGATAGCGGGCTTTTTCCTCGCCGTACTGCTCCACCATGTCGGAAAACTCACCGAAGGGGCTATCTCCGGCTTCGATCCAGCCCTTGGTCATGTAGTATGTACCTGGCTCGGCTCGATGCTGTGCCTTATATGCTTGTTCTGAGCCCAAAAAGATGGCGATACAGTCATCAACTTTGGGCACTACCAAGGTACAACCGTTGGCACGCAAACCGACGACCGCTTGGGAACAGAGGCCGTAGCCCAAGAGAATCGTATCAGCTGAAGTCGCCGAGGCGTCGATGGTTTCTTGGAGGGCGCCCTTCAAGACTTCAGGATTGACATGCAGGCCAAAGTCCAGAACGCAGTACTCTACGCTCGGTGGTAGGTGAGAGAGCATCTCCTCGATCACCGTTGCGCAGGCGATGACCTTGGTGCGGCTAGCTTGTTTCGGACCCGGTCTTTTTGACCCCATTTAGTGATCCATGGTGCGCACCAAAAGCATTATATACTTATATAGGGAAGTAGTCAAATTTAAGCCAAATACGAACCGTTTGACATTATAAGCTGGGTTATATATAGTTATATAGATAACCCGCGTAAGGTGAGTGCGCTTGGTCGACGACCAAAATATTACCATTGATCGTGAATCATACGAACCGGCTTACGCCCAATTAGTTCGCATTCTCATCGGGCAGATCGCGGCTGGGGTGTTCCGCCCTGGTGACCGCCTACCTTCAGAAGCCCAGCTCTGCGAACGCTATGGCGTCAGCCCAATGACCGTGCGTCGTGTCGTCAATATCCTCGCAGACCAAGGTTTGGTGACCACCGAACGCGGGCGCGGTACCTTTGTAAGACCCTTAGAACTGGGCACAGCCACATTTGATCTAGGCAGACTTCAGCAAC
This sequence comes from Anaerolineaceae bacterium, assembly GCA_020350285.1. Classification (GTDB taxonomy): domain Bacteria; phylum Chloroflexota; class Anaerolineae; order Anaerolineales; family E44-bin32; genus DUEZ01. Next base: position 758,655 of record CP070708.1, on the reverse strand, counting down.
TCTTTCGTGATGAAGACCAATCCACGGTCAAACTTCTGGAAACGCGCATCACTTCGGCCACCGAGCGTGTGGCTCGCAAGCTGGCCATCGAAGCCGGGGATCGGACTGTCTTTATCCGGCGTCTGATCTTCCAAGGTGAAGAGCCCATGCTGTTGCACCGGGAACACGTGATCTACGATCCCAGCCGCCCGATCGTCGAAGCGGAGATGGAGGTTACCGCCCTGCGGGGCCTCTTCAGTGGTGGGGGCGGATCAGATCTGAAGCGAGGTGACCTCACCATCGAGACTACTTTGCTCACCGAAGAAGAAGCCGCCCTGCTCCACTCAGAGATTGGTGTCCCCGCCTTTCGTCTGGAGCATATATTCTATGACTTTGAAGACCAACCTGTCAGTTGGGGTTGGTTCATCTGCTCCGGTGACCGTCTCCGCTTCACTGCCGCCATAGGTATCCCCTAAAGGAGTTAGGCCATACATGAACAACACGGACACGAGCATGACATTGATCGATGCTATTGCCGATCTCCAAGAGGAAACCGCCCTGGCCCTAGTTCGTCAGCGATTGGATGCCGGCGACGACTCATTATTGATCATCGAAGATTGTCAGGAAGGTATGCGTCAAGTCGGTGAACGCTACGAAAGACACGAATATTACCTCGCTGGACTGATCATGGCAGGTGAGATCTTTAGCCAAGTGATGGAGCTACTCCAGCCCATTGTGGAGACTCAGGTTTCCGGTGAAGCTTCGGGACGCATCCTGCTAGGTACCGTCGAGGGCGATATCCACGATTTGGGTAAGAACATCGTCAACATGCTCTTGAGTTGCCATAATTTCGTCGTCCACGATCTTGGGGTTGATGTGGCACCCACCACCTTCGCCAAGAAAGCCGCCCAGGTGCAGCCGCACATCGTAGGTCTATCCGGCTTACTGACCAGTTCATATGACGCCATGCACGCAACCATCAGCCTGTTGCGAGACAGAGGTTTTCAAAGACCCATCATTATCGGTGGAGGACAGCTCAGCGAGGAGGTGAGTCAGTATGTAGGCGCTGACCATTGGACCACCGATGCTGTGACGGGTGTAGAACTTTGCAGAACGCTGGTTTCAGAACAAGTGCGGAAGGGTCAAGAGTGAGATTAAATCTTTCCCATCGTTTCTCGGTTTGCGATTCCTGATTCCTAGCGAGCTGTTATTTCCAACGCACGCATAAGCTGAAATCATACAATAAGCGCCCTTGCGGGCGCTTTCGTTTCGGGTTGTTTGTCGTCTATAGCGAGAGTATCAAGGTTATTTCCATTCTACCGAAGACGCACTCTATACGAAGTGTTCGCGAAATGACTTCATGTGTTTATCGTTGATGTGTCGTTTAGTTCGAGTCTATTCTCCTCCCGGATCATGTCCCACAATTGATAGAGATCATCCACGAAATAATCCGCTCGAGATGAACCGCCTCCTTCGCCCAGCAAGCACGGCCTGACACCTGATGCCAGTCCAGCCTCAATATCCATCTCACGATCACCAACGAGGAGCGACTGCTCTTTATCCATGTCATTACGTGTGATAATCGCTTCAACACCACTTGGATCTGGCTTCAAGGGGAATCCATCATCACCGGCGATGAAATCCGTAAACAGTGCTTCGACCCCATGTGTCTTTAGAATGGCGTTCGTCGAGGCCCGATCACGATGGGTCACGATGACATTCATCCCTCCAAGTCGGACAATATACTCACAGAGGTCTTTGACTCCTGGCATTAAGAACTGGGTTTCAAGGGGCATCGCGAGATAATGCTTCCAAAAGGCGTCCTCAACCTCCTCTTGTGTTAAATGAAAATGCGAAGCCAATACAGAAGCGCAATGGCTGAAATTAATTTTTGTCAAACTCAACACCCAATCTGGATCAGCAGCGTACTGAAAATCGGAAAGGGCCTCGAGAAACGCTTCCGTAAAAGCAGGATAAGTATCAAACAACGTACCGTCCAAATCCCAGATTAAATATTTGATCATGGTCAATTGATGTCCTACCCTGCTTGATGTCCTTGAGTCCTGAACTGCTAAAGAAATCCGGGGAGGTTGTCCCCAATGTCCATCAACAACCTGTCTCCCGCATTGTTATTCACAGGGATTTTGCGAGAAGTCTCGTTGAGGTCGCCCCTCTGTTATTCTCCGAGCCAAACTTCGATCATATGCTTGCCTTCAGGAAGTTCACCCGAGATTAGATTCCCAGGGACAGTTTCGCCATCGATCATCATTTTGACAACGCCCTTGCAGACATGCTCAGGATTGTGGACGGTTATATTCAGCATCCGGCCTCTGAACCGTCGTGTCACTGAAAAGCCGTTCCAAGTCGACGGGATACAGGGGTCGATACGTAGACCATCATATTCTGGGCGGATGCCGAGGATCCACTGCGTGGCAGCTTGATAGCACCACGAAGCTGTGCCTGTAAGCCAGGAGTTGCGCGCCAAACCAAATTGCGGATGCTCTTCACCGAGGATGTTCTGAGCGTAGACGTACGGTTCACACTCGTAGACTTCGATCATCTCATTCTTGGCGACAGGATTGATCTGGGCATAGTACTCGTAGGCTCGATCCCCGTTGCCAAGAATCGTTTCGGCGATCATGGCCCATGGATTGGGATGCAGGAAGATACCGCTGTTCTCCTTCGCACCCGGCGGATAGGTCGTCACGCCGCCATACTTGGGATCGAATCCATCGAAGCCCGGCGTGCTCAGTCTAATGCCGTATTTGGTATTTAACCTTTCGTAGGCCGAATCCATCGCTCGACGACCTCGATCAGGTGAGGCAAACCTAGATATGACCGACCAGGACTGCGCGTTCAAAGAGATCTGCCCATAGGTGTTCTTCGACGAACCGAGCGGATTTCCTTCATCATCGAAGTAACGGATGTACCATTCACCATCCCAGGCAACAGATTCGAAACGAGATTTCATCTCGTTGTAAGCCTCACGGTATTCACCTGCGGTCGAATCATCGCCGAGGTGTTCAAACAAGGCTATGATCTCGAGCAAAGCTTTGCCGTAAAGGTTGGCTGTGAACA
>CP070708.1:754465-755498 GCA_020350285.1 Anaerolineaceae bacterium | reverse complement strand
TTCTTATTTGGAATGAGAACGCGCACCGATAGGATTTCCCCACCCGGCGCGGAGCAGAGAGGTATCGGCGGCTGGGTAAGTGCGAACCTTCCACATCTTGGCCTCTGGGCGACTACTGTGCTGTTCACGGTGCTGATCGTCGTGGCAGCCAGCAACGCCTCCCTCGTCGGGAGGTGGGAGCAAACCCTGGATACGATCCAGCCTGCCACGGGCTACATCGTAGAGTTCAGGGCTGATGGAACGTGGACTGCGACCGCAGAGGGCGAAACCACGGATGGTTCCTATGAGTTGATAGCCGGCGATCAAATTAAAATCATCTATGCCGATGGGACAACCGCCGTGGCAGGATACCGCATCTCCTATGATCGATTTGGGCTTATCAACTCTGATGGCGAGCGCCAACAGATTTTTATGAGAGTTCCTTAGCTCCCTTAGCTCATAAATGGTTCGTTGGCATCTTAAAAGAAATTCCTAGGCTAGTCGGTCCGTAGGGAGCATCTTAACTTCGGTCTATAATCTGCTGTTGAATGAGGCTCAATGGTTGTGGGCGGAGAAGTATGGGGGATGAACTTTTGATAACATTCTATACTTATCAGAAGGGAGCCATAATAAACCATAACCGAGGGCCATCATGAGGATCAGATATCATTATGCTTTCTTTACTTGGTTACTGTTCTTGAGCCTAGCGGTATGCGGATGTAGCTCTCCAACCTCTCCTTCGCCACCTCCTACAAACACACCAATCCCTGCCACTCATACTCCCCCCCTCACTTCAACTGCAATTCCTGTTTCGCCAACACCAATCACCACTCCCGAAATTGTGGAACCCTTTCATTCCGTTTTCCTGCCTGAGAACATACAGCCGCAGACGTTGTCGATCCTGGGGGCTACAGCAGACGGAAAACTGTGGCTGAGATCCGATCAAACGATTATCTCCTTGGAGGATAGCACCTGGCGTGGCCATCTCTCCGATTTCAGCGGGGACTTGATCGGTGTGGACGAAGATGGGACCATATGGATCGCCAGTAAAGAT
>CP070708.1:753331-754365 GCA_020350285.1 Anaerolineaceae bacterium | reverse complement strand
GCACAATCTCGTCGTAGTCAAATAGCGCCTGGTTTTCCCAAGCATTTCCGGAATCGGGATCCGTTGAATCCCAACCATTGCCTGGCACCGCTGTCCAGGTGGCCTCCCACCAGAAGATGCCTAAACCGCGCCCATTGGGTACGGCTCTCACAACTGCCATAACGTCCCTCAACATGGCGCGTTGGCCTTCCGGTGTATATGGGTAACCTGGGATCACCATACTAGGATTAGCAATGTTTTCGAGAAAATCGTTTTCCTGGTCGGTAAATGCATATGCAGTCTCGACCACGATGACATCTTTATCATATCGAGCGGTAATGTCGTTCAGATTGTACTGCAATTGCATCAAACTTCCGTGCCAGAAGGCGTAGTACGAGATGCCGATCACGTCGAAGGGGACATCTCTGCGCGTCATATTGCCGAACCACCAACGCGCCATATCATTATCGCCTCCCTCAGCGATGTGCAGCATCACGAGAGTGGAAGGGGAACAATCTTTCACTGCTTGGTAGCCCGCCTTAAGCAGCGCGGCCAGGTTGTCCATATGGTTATAATCCCCATCCGGCCACAGCATCCCGGCATTGATCTCATTGCCCACCTGAATCATGTCCGGAGGCGTTCCCTGAGCTACCAGGCTATTACAAACATCAAACGTATGGTCATATAGTGCCTGTGTGAGTTGCTCGAAGTCGAAATCCTCCCAAGCGGCGGGTTTGAATTGCTTACCGGGATCGGCCCAGTTGTCCGAGTAGTGGAAGTCGACCAGTAATTTAATGTCCAAACTCTTCAACCTTAAGGCCATCGTCAAGATCTCTTCCTTGCCATGATAGCCATCGAACGGATCCACGAAGACCCGGAAGCGAGCGTAATTCAGACCGTGACGTTTAAGGATTTCTAAGGCGTCCCCCTCTGTTCCATCCGTGTCTCTGTAAATCCCTCCCATGTCTTCAGACTTCATCAAACTCGATATGTCTGCACCAAGTATGGAGAGCGCGGCCCGACCGGGTACCAATTCAACATCATCAAAGCTAGCC
>CP070708.1:752189-753231 GCA_020350285.1 Anaerolineaceae bacterium | reverse complement strand
ATGGCGGCCTCTCACTTCAGTGCCGAGAATCTGATTGCGATCGTTGATTACAACAAGTATCAAGAAACAGGTCCTATCAGCCGTGAGATGGCGCTGGAGCCATTCGCCAGAAAATGGCGTGCTTTCGGGTGGCATGTCGATGAGGTAGACGGCCATGATATCCAAGATATCCTCGAAAAACTGAATGCCGCGCTACAGGTCGAGGGGACCCCGTCGGTGATCATCGCTCATACAGTCAAGGGTAAAGGGGTATCGATGTTAGAGGCCGATTACACATATCACGGTCGTGCGCTCACGCTCGAACAAGCCGAGAAGGCACGGGAAGAGATCCTATGCAGCTAGGTGAGCGAGCCGGGCTCAAACCTGCAAAACGGATGCGTGAAATCTTCGGGGACGCATTGCTTGATCTTTGCCGCCAGAACTCCAAGGTTGTGGTGCTTGACGGAGATCTGAGCAACTCGACCATGTCGATCTACGTGAGGGAGGAGTTCCCGGAGCGTTTCTTTAACCTGGGTATCGCGGAGAGCAACCTGGTTTGCGTGGGCGCAGGGTTAGCGGCCTGTGACTTCATCCCATTCATCGTAAGCTTCTCATCGTTTTTACTTTGTAATGCCTATGATCAACTCCGCCTGGCGGTCAGCCAATCGAATATCAATGCCAAAATCGTTGGCAGTCATGGTGGGATAACTTTAGGCAAGGACGGCGCGACGCAAATGGGCCCAGAAGACCTAGCCCTGGTAGGCGGCTTCCCAACTTTTGTGATCCTCGTGCCAAGTGACCCAACCTCAATGCACGAGGCAGTACATGCGGCTGCAGAACATGTAGGACCTGTTTTCCTCCGCTCCAGTAGAGTTGCGATGCCACATATCTACTCGGATGACGGACCTGCCTTCGAAATAGGGAAAGCGAATATCGTACGGCAGGGGACCGATGTAACGATCATCGCCTGCGGCATCATGGTCGCCACAGCCATGGATGCCGCAGCAATATTAGCCGATGAAGGGATCCAAGCTCGTGTGGTGGATATGCACACGATCCGACC
>CP070708.1:751034-752089 GCA_020350285.1 Anaerolineaceae bacterium | reverse complement strand
TATTTGTGGGTGGCCTCCCATTCGGATTGATGTTGGCGCCGAAAGACCGTCGTGATGTAGTTATTAGGCGCCCAGCCTGGCAGAGCATTACCTTTGCGGTGGGGTTGCTTGTAATAGGCTGCCTGATCCTCCTAAGTCGCGATGTCGGTGAACAATTTGTATTGGCACTTTCAGCGGATATGCGTTTCCTGTTGGCATTGATCATGGGAACATTAGCAGGTGCGGTAGCGGGTGCAGCTATTGAGGTGGTGTTGATCCGACCTTTCTACGGCAATCCTGTAACACAGTTGGTTTTAACCTTGGGTTTATCCTATGCCTTTATTGATCTGATTGAAGCCATATGGGGGGATGAGGGGCACCCGCCTTTACAGCCACTGCCTTCACCCTTTGCTCAGAGTTGTCGCTCAGAATCTCTTCTTGCCTGGTTCTCAGAACATTGCTCATCGATCGACGTGCTAGGTCGTGCCTTTCCCACATATCGCTTGTTTATCATCGCGATAGGAGTTTTTGTATTTGTAGCTGTCGGTCTGCTGCTCAAGCGATCTCGGATAGGGATGATTATCCGCGCTGGTGTGCAGGATAGTGAGATGGTTCAAGTCTTGGGTATCAACGTGCGACAGGTTTTTACTTTCGTTTTCGCCTTAGGCTCCGGAATGGCAGCGCTCGGAGGTGTAATCGCTGCTCCATTCCTTGGTGTCTACCCCGGTATGGGACCGGCTTTTCTGATCCAAGGTTTCATCGCAGTGGTGATTGGAGGAATGGGGAGTTATCCGGGCGCCGCAGTTGGAACGCTACTTCTAGGCTTGGCGCGCGCCTTTGGCGATCACTTTGTTGCCGCTGGTATCAATCTTCCCTTTCTAGAGGCGACATTTAAAGGTAGCCCGGCTGTGGCGAAAGCATCGGCTGTATTGATCATGGCCATTGTATTGCTCGTCCGACCTGCAGGTATCTTCGGGAAAAAGGAGTAGATGCATGGCAGCCTCATTCTCCAACAGGAATTCGTTGCTCCCAAGCTGGTGGAGGCAATGGTGGCCGTACTTGTTAGCGCTAGCCAT
>CP070708.1:749875-750934 GCA_020350285.1 Anaerolineaceae bacterium | reverse complement strand
AGCTGCCAAAGAAATTAATCCTACTTCGCCTGATGACCAACTGTAATACAATAAGGCCACCATCGGTATCGATCCTCTGGCTTATGATTAGAGGAGGCGGTATGGTTGTACGCTTTCTTAAGTCTATCGCGCTGCTTGCTATCCTCGTTAGCTGTGCTGCCCCACCTACACTCGCTCCAACCATCCCCTCCCCGACCGCGACCACACCTCTTGAAAGCCCTGCTACGGTTGTTGACATCACCCCATTGGAATGGCTCAGCCAAAGTCCCTTCGAACCCATGCCCTCCGAATTACCTGAGATCATCACCGACCGTTTACCCTCCGGATTCAATGTGCTCGAGCCCGGTCTCGGCACCAGTGAACTACCGGGAGGGCACCTCGTTCAGCTTCTAGGGGTGGAATACCAAAGACCAATCGGTGATCAGGTATACATAGAAAATTCTGTCACCGTCCAAATTTTCAGTTACGACAATCGCGACGGGCGGACGGAACATCTGAACATCCTCGCCGCTCAAGGCTTTGAATGGACCTTCGAAGAGGTGGCCAACCAACGAGTAGCCGCTTATCACACATCCGGCGCAGATGGTCGGGTTTGGATATCCGGTCCTTTCCTCATTGTCGTCTTCAGCGGACTCGATACATCAGAACGCGGTCCTTGGGTGGATACTTTCACAGAGGTATACCTCGCCCAGTTCCCCCCACCGTAATTTGTAATCTCAGGCTGATCGTTCCAAGCTTTTTAAATGTCATTCCGAGGAGCTTTGCGACGAGGAATCCCTATGATGCAATTTGTGAAGTCGAAACATCATAGGGATTCCTCTCGCCGAGAGCCTGTCCTGAGCGTGCCGAAGGGTTGTCGAAGGAGCGCTCGGAATGACACTGGGGGAGACAAAGCCAATGTGACCGCAGGCTTTAGCCTGTATTTATATTGTTCAAAGTAGTGGCGGCTCCCAAGCCTGTCGTGAGACCCTCGGCTCTGCTCGGGACCTGCGGCTCCGCCGAAGGGCTGCCGATTTTACCTATGCATCCATGCGCACCCTAAAGGGTGCGACTACATTG
>CP070708.1:748689-749775 GCA_020350285.1 Anaerolineaceae bacterium | reverse complement strand
GCCGGCGCAATACAGGAGAGCATCTCCAGAGCACAGGTGGTGATCACAACCGGAGGGCTTGGACCGACCGTAGACGATGTCACACGCGAGGGGGTTGCCTTAGCCTTCGGCGTGACCACAGAGTTTCATCCAGAATCGTGGGAACAAATCAAGGAGCGATTCGCTCGCTTTGGATTGAAACCCACGGAGAACAATCGACGACAAGCTCATCTCCCCCATGGAGCAACGGCGATTGAAAACCCCATCGGTACTGCCCCAGCGTTTATGATGGTTGAAGAGGAGAGGGTCGTTATCGCATTGCCCGGAGTCCCAGCAGAGATGCAGCATCTGCTGGAGAATGTTGTCCTACCCTTTCTACAAGAACAATTGAATCTAAGCGGCACGATCAAAACGCGCTTACTCCGCACATCCGGTGTAGGCGAGTCGTGGTTGGATGACCACATCGGTGATCTCGAGCATCTCAGCAATCCAACTGTAGGATTAGCCGCTCATCCAGGTCGGGTGGATATTCGGATAACAGCTAAAGCTGCCACAGCAAAAGAAGCAGAGGAGATGATCGAGCAGGTCAGTTCGACCATCTATGAAAGACTGGGTGATGCAATTTATGGGATCGATGATGAGAGCCTGGAGAAGGTCGCTCTAGATTCGGTCACCAAGTGTGGATGGCGACTGGTAATTCTCGAAGCTGGCACTGGCGGTGTGATCGCGGCCGGTTTCTCGGCTCACGGATCAGGGTTTGCAGGGGGACAGGTGCTTCCGGTCCCTGATGATGAGGAGGATTTAGAGAAAGCCTTAATCGATCTTCAGAATGACCGCTCTGCAGAGGTCGGATTAGCGCTGGTCTTGAGACCAGATGGAGAACGGCATATCATCGATGTGATCTTCCGTACACCCGAAGGGGAAGAGCGCCTCGATCGATCTTATGGTGGGCCTCCCACCTATGCTCCTGAGTGGGCCATGAGTTTAGCGGCCAACCTGATCCGACGTCGGTTGTCTTGACATACCTTCCACCCCACCCTATAATCCTCGGCGCGTAAGCGGGTGTCGCCAAGTGGTAAGGCAGTAGCTTCCCAAGCTACCATTCGT
>CP070708.1:747487-748589 GCA_020350285.1 Anaerolineaceae bacterium | reverse complement strand
TGGACCAATTCCCGCCCCAGAAACTTGTCTCGGACGCCCCAGATCAGCAGTGTTGGCACTGTAATGCGAAGGTTATCAGGCGGCGTTGGTGGCTTCTGCATGACCGATCGATACCAGTTAAGCATGGATGTTAACGCTTTAGGTTGAGACCAAGCCTGGCGGTATCTGTCTAGGTCAGAATTCGTAAACGTACCAGGATGGCTGCTGTTATTCAAAGCTTGCACAAGCATATTCCAATTCTGCAATCGGATGAGGAATTCCGGCAAGGATGGGATCTGGAAGAAGAACATATACCAACTCTTGCGTATTTGGGCGATATTACTTCGCAGATGTTTTGTGAGGACTGCGCCATGCGGAACGTTTATGATCACCATCCTTGCTAGCCTTGATGGATATTTTGCGGCCACCCACCAAGCAACGGCTGCGCCCCAGTCATGTCCGACAATAATGGCTGTCTCCTGCCCAGCGGCGTCAATAAGACCGACAACATCGGCTCCTAATTCATCGAGTGTGTATGCTGCAATTCCATCTGGCTTGTCGCTCAGGTTATAGCCGCGTTGGTCAGGCGCCCACACGCGATAGCCAGCGGAAGCTAATTGTGGGATCTGATGTCGCCAGCCGTACCAGAATTCAGGAAAGCCATGTAACAAAATAACCAATCGACCTGTGCTTGGACCATCCTGGACGACGTGAAGATTAATCCCATTTGTTGTGACCTGTTGATGTTCCATGATGGTTCTCTCGTTTCATGAGGGCGAGATTGCTTGCGTTGCTAAACGGCTGCAGGCTTAGACGCCCCGTTCGAGACAGCTTAAAACTCCGGAAAACCTCTGACCTCACCGAGCATTTGGATTTCACCCCATCCGCGGGGTCACCCACAAGGAAAGGATAGGGCGTCGAAGAACTGATCAGCAAGGGTAACTCAGAAACGCCCGATCCATCGACGTACTGAACGCTTGTATTCGAGATACTCCTCACCGAATAGCATCTCTAGCTGGCGCTCCTCGTAGGGGATCACACGAAAAGAGAATATTGCCCAGAGAAGCAGGAGCGCGATGAAGACCGCAGGACTTCCGTAGTAGACCGTCCATCCGAGCCATGC
>CP070708.1:746278-747387 GCA_020350285.1 Anaerolineaceae bacterium | reverse complement strand
CGTCAGATCAAGACCGACGAAAACGACTTTGGCTTGATGAGCTACGATCCTGGATACATCAATACCGCATCAACCAAAAGCACCATCACCTACATTGATGGCGAGCGAGGTATCCTACGTTATCGAGGTTATCCGATTGAACAATTCGCCAAGGAGAGCACCTTCCTGGAGGTGGCCTACCTCATCCTTTTCGGGGAGCTGCCCAATCGTGAAGAGCTTGATGGCTGGAAGCGTGATATCACGCAGCAAACATTTCTCCACGAGAAACTAAAGAGCCTCATGCAATCCTTCTGCCATGACGCTCATCCCATGAGCATTTTTATCGCCTCCGTTGCAACCTTAGCGACATTCAGTGCTAATGCGCGGTCCGTCGATGATCCAGAACGTCGGCTGGAAGAGATCAAATCCCTGATTGCGAAAGTTCCCACCATCGCAGCTTTCTCCTTTCGACACTTGCGTGGTCTTCCATATGTCTACCCCGATACCGATCTGAGTTATGCTGGTAATTTCTTGAACATGATGTTCAAGATGTCCGAGGCGAAATACAAACCAGAACCGGCGCTTGAACGGGCGTTGGACGTGCTTTTCATCCTTCATGCTGATCACGAACAGAATTGCAGCACCAGCACCATGCGTGCTATCGGCTCAAGCAAGTCCGATCCTTATAGCGCCTTAAGCGGTGCAGCTGCCGCTCTCTACGGTCCACTGCACGGTGGGGCAAACGAAGCGGTGTTACGCATGCTTCAGGAAATTGGTCATGTGGATCATGTGCCGGCTCATATAAAAAAGGTCAAGTCTGGCGAGTCCCGACTGATGGGCTTTGGACACCGTGTTTATAAGAACTATGATCCCCGGGCGAGCATCATCAAGGAGATCGCAGATCGAGTATTCGAGGTCACCGGGCGTAACCCGCTGCTCGACATCGCCCTCGAGTTGGAGCGTATCGCGTTAGAGGACGAATACTTCGTCTCGCGTAAGCTGTACCCCAACGTCGACTTCTACTCCGGGCTGATCTATCAGGCTATGGGGCTGCCGGTGGCGATGTTCCCAGTTCTGTTCGCCATCGGGCGCACTGTAGGTTGGCTCGCGCAATGGGTTGAATTGCTGAC
>CP070708.1:745068-746178 GCA_020350285.1 Anaerolineaceae bacterium | reverse complement strand
GACTCAAGTACTTGAAATCAACATCTGGAGAATCATTTATGTCAGACTACAAACCCGGAGATTTCATCTACGAAGAAATCTCAAGCCAAGCGGACGCCTGGGAACAGCTTATCCCCATCATCACTGCAAAGAGGGACGAGATTCAGCAGTTGTTTGAAGGGATAGATGAAGTCCTATTTACAGGCTGCGGCTCTGGATTGAATGCTGCCATGAGCGGCGTGCCTATTCTCCAGTCGCAGACCGGGATATCATCGCGCGAGGTCCCTGCAGCTGAGGTCTACCTCTTTCCGAAAAGCGTTCTGTTATCCAATCGGCAGACGCTGGCGATCCTGCTCTCACGGTCTGGAGAAACCACGGAGGTTGTGAATGCCCTGGATTACCTTCAGGACCAAGGAATCAGAACCTTGGGCATCACTTGCTCAGTAAACAGCCCCCTCGCCTCCCGAAGTGATCTAGCGCTTGTGCTTTCACCGGTCACCGAGCGCGCTGTCGCAACAACCCGTTCAGTGACAGGGATGATCCTCACCCTCCAGCTTATCGCGGCCATCGTCTCGGAAGATGAAACCTACCTTAACGAACTCCAGCGTCTGCCCGCATTGTGTGAATCCCAAATGGCCTCGTTTCACGATCTTGGTCAGAGTATTGGTGAGAACACCTTCCTAACGAAATATGCCTTCGTTGGCAGCGGACCCTTCTTCGGTCAGGCTCACGAGAGCCAACTCAAGATCAAGGAGATGGTGTTGTTACCGGCAGACGCATACCCGACGCTTGATTTTCGCCACGGACCACAATCGAACGTGGATTCACAAATGCTGATCACTGTGTTCCTCTCAGATAGCGCCCAGGTGGAAGAACATAAATTTGTGCGTGACATGAATTCTCTCGGAGGGTTTACATGGGTCATTTGCGATCGAGCGGATGATCAACTCAGGGAGAATGCGAATTTTCTACTGGAGGTTAACTCAGGACTCAGCGAGCTTGCCAGAGGCGTGCTTTATATGCCTGCGGTTCAATACATGGCGTACTACCGCTCGCTATCGTGCGGGTTAAACCCGGACGAACCGCGTAATTTGTCTTATTGGGTTGATACATCTGGTTGAGCTCGTACTC
>CP070708.1:743857-744968 GCA_020350285.1 Anaerolineaceae bacterium | reverse complement strand
ATATCCAATTCGTTCATAGAAGGCGTGAGCGTTTTCTCGGATGATATTCGATCGCAGACGTAAACCCTGACATCCGCGCTTACGTGACCATTCCTCTGCGTGCTTCATGAGGAGTTTCCCAATTCCTTTTCCCCTGTACTCCTCACCTACAATAAGTCCCCCAATTTCAGCCTCGAGTTCGGACACAACCAGAGGGAAGAGATGAATGTGGACCCATCCGAGTATGCGCCTCTCGGATCCTTGAGCTACCAATAGCGAGTGATCGTCAAGGTGTTGAATTGCTTTAATACGCTCTACAACCTGTTCACTTGAGGCAGAGTAGCCTAATTGATTGCATAACGCCGTGATCTGTTCAGCGTCATCAGTAGTTGCTGTTCTAACCTTCATCCCTTCGCTGTCCATGAATAAGCTCCTCGTGCCGGTTTAATGTGAGTCGACAATGATGAGTGAGGTGGGAAGGGGGATCTTTTAATTCTCAAGCGAGCGAAGTTCATTATCGCATAACTTCAACGCGGTCTGATTATCCGGCCAAGTAACCAATTGCATGGCACCCTCAAAATTACACCAAAGCCACTGATCATGTTCGTGAGGATCGAGTAATGGATCTTGATCGGCCTCCACGAGCGCTGCGAAGGCGAATACTGTGATCTTATCGACATCATACGGATAGCGTGAGCGCCATTCATCCTTTATGAGAAATGAATAAGAATAATTAAGATCTATCACGATCAGGGGATCAAAGCTTGTTTCCTCCACCAACTCACGTCTCGCTGCTTCAGATACCCCTTCGTCTTCCTCAACGCGTCCGGTCACTCCCTGCCAAATGCCACCACGGGCTTTGATCCTCCTTAGCATCAAATACTCCAGCTGGTCGCCCACCTTCCTAGCAGGATAAACGAGAACTGTCCTTAGATGTTTCACTTCGTTATGTCCTTGTCGGTGTCTAGGTTACTGAGGGGAAGATCCCATGACGATCACCCTTGGGTCAGCAATTCAGCTTGAATCGGCGCACATAGGTTCAATATACAGGATGCTGTTGTACCAAACAGATGAATGACAATTTGAATGTGTGTCTCTATTGGTTTGATCCATGGATTTTGATTATAGTCCT
>CP070708.1:742645-743757 GCA_020350285.1 Anaerolineaceae bacterium | reverse complement strand
CGCAGCATCTCGATGAAGGCTGACATCAACCTCTCTACATCGGGTGAAGAGAGTAGTGTTAAACCGCGACTACTGCCCCCATTCGTTTCAAGAACGGTATACCGGAGCTGGCCATCTGGGGTTTCCCGCACCATGTAGTCAACCGATCCAAGGAAATAGTTGTCATTTGCAACCTGGATAAGCAGAGGATCTCCTATGCGTTCCAATGCTTTTTGACGGAGCCTTTCGGTCAGATCTGCGTCTTGACGCGCTCGGATCTCAGCGAAACCATATTGTTTAATGCCCATCAATCCGCCGAGTTTGATGAACCACTCCAGGTCGTTTAATTCAAGTAGCTGATGATCCATCGTTTCCCTCATTTATAGCCTTCTCGTGTTATCCCTTCATTCTTGTGGGGGTAAGAACATCGCCAAGGTCTCACCACTTGGCACTCGGTTACGCGTTCGTAGGTAAACCAGTTTACCATCCAACGGAGCGAAGATAAGTCTGGGTTGATAATCCTCTAACCCAATCCAATAGCCAAGTGTTTGTCCTTTGGTGAAATGTGTGCCCAGCATCGCGTGCGTATAGAAAGCGCCTTCACTTGGAGCACGTACAAATTCCCGGTTATCCACCAACCAAATATGATCCATAGGCGTAGGTTCAACCACGTTTTTCACTGATGGAAGGATACCCAATTGTCCTAGGTTCGCCAAGATAAGTTGGACACCTTGATCCACTTCATCATGGAAAGCAACCGTTCCCCCGCCCAGTTCTAATGTTACGGTGAGTTGATCAGAACGCATATGGGAGGCGATGTGGTGGAGGAGGGTTTCCGGTGTTCCACGTTTGATCGCGAACGGAAATCCCATCTTCGCGACTCGATCTGCGTCTTCTTGGCGGTAAAAAATGATATGGGGCAAATACCGAGCATCACCTGCGCTGTGTAAGTTGAAGATGAATTCAGCTTTATCAGCAAACCGCAAGATCGCATGGCTTAGAGCTTCGGTTAAATCCTTAGGTGGATCGGTGGTGAAAGCACGCGCCATATCTCGATCGTTGAAAGGAGTGAAGCGCGTCTCAGCGTTAAATGCCATCGGGTTGCAAATTGGCAATGCATCAATTTGGCCCTC
>CP070708.1:741418-742545 GCA_020350285.1 Anaerolineaceae bacterium | reverse complement strand
TCGTAATGGTAATTTCAAACACTTAGTGGATTGGCTCAGCATGTAAGGTGTAAAAGGGAGCTCCCGGCTCAGGCAGGTCCCATCTACATGGTCATTGAATCAATCGCCTTGATGTATTCCCAAGTATATTCGTAGACCCGAGTCATCACCTCCGGATCCATTTTGTCGTACGTATCCTCAACCTGATGCCAGTATGGTGCGAAACCCTCCGGACTCATCCCATCCAGTGTGATTGCAGGAACCCCCGCTCGCACAGCAGCGGCCATCTCTGTGACGCCGCCATAGATGCTTGAGGGATAGACCCCTAAATGCGGGTTCGCTTGGGCTATCTGTTCCGCCAACTGCACCAGGGTTCGGTCGCTTTTGAAGGGTATGATGATGCCCTCGCTGGTTAGCCATGCAGGACCCGCGCAACCCAACATCTCGAAAACGACCGCGACCGGATTCTTCAACTCAGACGTGTGTCGTCGAAAGAAATCGATCGCACCATAGAGCAGGACTTCTTCACATCCTGTACAAACCAACCAAACCCGGGTGTTTTGAAGTGGTTCGTTTTGGAAGTGTTGTGCAAGGGTGAGGATCAACCCTGCCCCTGTCGCATTGTCGTTGGCGCCATGGCTGAAAGGAGTCCTGTCCGCTTGGATGAATATCGCGACCATGATTACAGCACCGATAGCGGTTGAGATCGTCACGGGCCAGATCCAACTCCAGGATGTGAAGCTTCCGATGATGTACAGGACTACTTGAGCTAAACCCAGGACGATAACGATGACTGAAAGGACCGTGAAAGCCTTCACCCAAGCCTGGGATTGGAAGATCAAGGGCGTTCGATGACTGTCTACATGCCCGATGAGGACCAAATCCTGCTTGTGCTCCTCTCTTGGAGGTAATACAGCGTATACGTTCTGGCTATCCCCTTTGGGCACAATTCGCCTGAGAAGATTATCATGTAGACTGAGTTCAAGAATTTGCGAAGTAAATGTGACCAAAGAGATCAGAGCAGCCAGGACTGCGCTCGTACGACCGTAGAGAGGGTAGAGCACGAAGGCGGAAAGCATGAATGAACATGCGAGTAGATGAGGGTGGTACATCGATTTGGCACTGCTGAAGGTCTCCATTTGTGATGT
>CP070708.1:740185-741318 GCA_020350285.1 Anaerolineaceae bacterium | reverse complement strand
TGCTCATAGAGATATGGCTTCATGGCCTCCGCCACCCGTCGGTCAATTGGGGTGGTCGCGTTGTAATCCAGATATATCGGTCCGTTTCTCATGCTGAGTGCCTTTTCGTGTCTGACGAACTATGCCGTTACCTGTGGAGGGAGAGGGGACCTTCACCCTCTCCCTACTAAGGAGAGGGCAGGGTGAGGGTGGATGCGCAATGTAAACCTCCCCTCAATCTTATTCTCTCCAGAAGTAGGTTGGGGTCCCACGCCTTTCGGCTGAGCTCACGCCGAAGCCCGACCGCTTCCCTCTTCCTCTTCTATTAGGCCATTCTCCACCTGTTCAGGATGGGTCAATGCTCGCCTATCTTGATCCTGACCAACACTCGCGGTTGTGCAATCCGGGCGATATCCTCCAGGTTAGGATGACCTTCCTCATCAAGCCGGACATCGAAGTACTTAGCGAAGTTGGGCACCGCCTCCAGGTAGGTCATTAACCCCTCTTCAACCTCCGCCTCATCCTCGAAAGCTACTCCCTGTCCCGTCATTGTACGTCCTTGAAGTCGAAACATCACCGGAGCGCCTCCGCGTAGATTGCGCCACCAAGTTCGATCCTTTCTGCTGAAGATGAGAAGCTCATCGCCAACGAGGGCGTAATTCACAGGTGTGGTATAACGCTTACCGCTAATCCTACCGGTGAAGGTAAGCAGCAGGGTATTCTGGCTGAGCATCCCATGGAACGGTGAGCGTAGGATAATCCCTATGAATACATTTCCGATCCGTTGAAAGATTCTCTGTAATTGCATATAAAGGGACACCTCATCAATAATATTTAGGATAAAGACCCCGAACCTGTATTTGCATCAGTCGTCATGAGTCATATCCTGAGTTTGCTGAAGGTCTCATCTAAGTTTAATGTCATTCTGAGGCGCGAAGCGCCGAAGAATCTCGTTGTTAGGAGAAGGATGCATTTCTATTAGGAAAACGAGATCCTTCGCTTCACTTTGTTCCGCTCAGGATGACATCAAGGTGAGTGTCATTCTAAGTAAATCCATTGGCAAACTCAGGATTAGCCCTGTCGAAAGCTGCGTTTCCTTGACGTCTCTATGTGAAACTAAATTGTGATCCCTGCGGCGTCTTAGTAACTTCTAT
>CP070708.1:738934-740085 GCA_020350285.1 Anaerolineaceae bacterium | reverse complement strand
AGCGTACGAGTAGAGATCGTAGATCTTTCGGAGAGTGTGGTGATAACCGTCTCAGATACTGGTATTGGTATTCCAGAAGAAGATTTACCCCGTCTAGGAGATGAATTTTTCCGCGCCAAGAACGCCAAACGTTCGGGAATCGCAGGCACAGGTTTAGGGTTGAGTATCGTTACTCAACTTGTTGAACGCTTTGGTGGTTCAATCAAGGTGGATAGCGTGGAAGGAGAAGGCACCACCGTTAAACTGACACTACCCTTAGGCGAGTTGCCTTCGGACGACTCAGAGGCTTAAATAAGGTCTGGAGACTGAATAGGGATATACCTGAAGCTTTGTCTATATATAGCCACATCATAGGTTCATCTTCTGGCAAAGAAGTTAATCGAGTTGAAACTATAGCGATTCTATTTTTTCGACGTTTAATGGACACACCCGGATAAACGAAAGTGTTTACAAGGAGCACCTTTTAATGCTATAATGTATCACCATATGAGAATAATTTCACAATGTGAGACACTATTTTCGGTGGTGGAGAATGCTTCTGTTCCACTCAATAACGAAGATTGTGCGATGGAGATCCATAAGCGAAATCTATACTAACGCACCAACAAATTGTATCGAAGATAGCACACCCATAAATAAACGCCCGCATTCTTGATAAATAAATGCGGGCGAATGTATTTAAATTCCATCGTTCTCACCAGCGACATGTCGGGTAAATCACACCGGAAAGGATGAGGACCACAAGGGGTTGCATCATGAAAAGACCAATCATTGTGCAGTTATCTGAAATAGAGGGTGAGTATCGAGACCCACCACGTAGATCACGATTGCTCCTCTCTGGGCACAACGTCGGTGCCCGAAACGCTTCCATGGGGGTGAATGTGACCGAGGTCGGGAGCATGATCCCGGACCATAAGCACGAGGATTGCGAAGAGTTGATGTACATCATCAGTGGGCATGCCCGCCTGGTGATTGAAGACGGGCAAGAAGTTTATGAAATCGGTCCAGACACAGCCATCTATTCCCCGAAGGGTGTCACACATCGTTTGGAGAACATCGGTAACACGGAGTTAAAGCTGGTCTGGGTATATTCACCCCCATTACCACATCATCGTGCTGAACCAACATCAGAATCAGAATAGGAGGTCGAT
>CP070708.1:737678-738834 GCA_020350285.1 Anaerolineaceae bacterium | reverse complement strand
CTTTATACGACAGTTACCTCTATCTGATTCCAGGAGAACCACTCGATGAAGATGACATGTTCACCCGGTATCTGCATAACCTCAGTGATATTTACGATTTAATGGCGGTGCCAGAAGATCACTTAGTTGGCTGGTTATTGCCCTATGGCATCCCGGAAGGAGCTCTCAACCCGCCGCCTGCCATCCAGGATCTCACACTTCGCGACCTGACAAGTGAGAAGAATTGGGTTTCGTTGGATGGAAAAAGATATTTGCGGGCCTATGTGGGCGATACTCGCCAATCGGCAGAGGCGATCACACAGCTCGACGTTTATTCAGCCCTGACCCGTTACAAGATGAGGTTCGGCGATGTGCCTGATTATTATCAGGAGCTTCGGGCGACGATTCCAGATTTCTTCAACCCTGATTTCGGCCCTGCGGGTATGTTCCAGAACAGCGGCCCCATCTCCCTGACAGGACCCCAAGGGCGCGGGGATACCTGGTATGAGCTAGGCCATGCGCTCAAAGTTGCCGAACTTGCCCTTTGGGATCCTGAAGACGGTGAATTGCTAGACTTGGCGCTTCGCTCTGGAGAGACGTGGATCGAATTCGCCCAAGCGGTTGACTATCGATTTCCACGTTTCTATTCATTCAATACCTGGGAGGGCCTCGAGCGCGAGCCGGATGCTGGCGGCGGCTATGCCTACTTAATGCTGCTTCTCCACGACCTGACTGGCGAAGAGCACTTTGTTGACGAGGCGCGTGCAGCACTGAAGGCACTTGAAGGGTACGGGTTTCTCTTCTCATATGAAACCCACATGACCGCGCTCACAGCCGCTGCGGCTGCACGCATGTACCAAATTGAAAAAGAATCCGTTTATCTCGATGTAATCAACCGCGCAGTTGGGAACTTGATGCGCCTTTCATGGATCTGGGAATGCGATTACGGATGGATGGGACCATGGGACTTTGATGAAATACCCAGGGAGGCGTTATGGGTAGCAGCTCCGGGCGGACGCACCTTCTTTGGGCTGAATCCAACGCAACAAAGTGCTGTAATCACACCGAAGGAGCAGTATGAAGCTTGGATATACCTGATTGAAACGCTCCAGCGTCTCCACGGGGTCTTGGATCCTAGCGTAGAAAAGCTCATTGCCGAGTTCGTGAAACATACCCT
>CP070708.1:736412-737578 GCA_020350285.1 Anaerolineaceae bacterium | reverse complement strand
TCTCCTTTTTTAACCTGTTTATATGGACAACTTTTATAGATTTCATCTATATGATTTTACCGTGGTCCGTGAAGATAATGAACCTTAGAAGGGAATTTCGTTGAGAGATTGATAGGATCAAGAATTCACAATGATGTAGGTCCGCCCGCGATGAGTAAAAGGAACATCATCTCATTTTAGGAATTCCCAAGAACTTGACAGGGGTGGGATCGCAGGTTATGCTTAATGCAAACTATTGCAACTACTAGGAATGGCAAATGAGTTGTGGCGAGAAGCTAGCTGAAGAGATCAGAGGGAAGGGATTCCGGGTTACACCGCAGCGGGGGGTGATCTTAGAAACCATCGCCCACATGGGTGGGCATCTCTCCGTTCCGGAGGTGTTTTCTGCAGCGCGTGACCGATTGCCCGGATTGAATATCACAACCATCTATCGAACACTTGAGACCCTTCATCGAGCCGGGATGGTTGATCTCTTCTATTCTGGCTCAGGCCCGACACGTTTTGCGCTCAGAGATCCCGATCAAGCTCATGGTCACTTGGTGTGCAGTGAATGTGAACAAGTAATGGACATCGACGAGAGTCTCATCGCCCACTTGGCTGAAGAAGTGGTGCGCGAGACAGGTTTTTCCATCGATCCCCATCATCTGACCTTGGTTGGGGTATGTGATGATTGTTTGAGCGAGGGAAAACGAAGAATTAGCTGAGGAGATCAAGAATGATGTTGTTTGCACCTCACGCTCTTCATGTGCCGGATGGGTTTCTGTCAACTGCGGTTTCAATCGTGGGCTGGGCGCTTGCCTTGATCGTGATCGGGATCGCCATCCGCTTGACAAGACACCAGCTAGGTGATCGCCAGATTCCATTAGTGGGTCTACTGGCGGCCTTTATCTTCGCTGCCCAAGCGATCAACTTCCCGGTCGCGGCCGGCACCTCCGGCCATCTCCTGGGAGGGGCGTTGGCGGCGATCGTCATGGGTCCATGGGCAGCTACGTTAATTATGACCGCTGTGATCGTCACCCAAGGTCTGTTGTTTCAAGATGGGGGATTGCTGGTCATGGGGTGGAACATCCTCAATATGGGGGTCTTCACGGCGTTTACAGGATATGCCGTCTATGTACTGATGAGGCGCTTGATGGGTGAAGGGGGGAGATCGCGTTTGATGGCGG
>CP070708.1:735138-736312 GCA_020350285.1 Anaerolineaceae bacterium | reverse complement strand
AGGATCGCCGGTCTCTATCGCAGCGAGTGTTGCTCCATCAACGAGGTGTGCATCATCGTAGGATGGATAGTGAGATAGATCGGAGCTTGCGATGATGACCGCACGTT
The DNA here is from genome assembly GCA_020350285.1 of Anaerolineaceae bacterium. Lineage (GTDB taxonomy): Bacteria > Chloroflexota > Anaerolineae > Anaerolineales > E44-bin32 > DUEZ01. Next base: position 736,205 of record CP070708.1, on the reverse strand, counting down.
TCCCAGGAAGTACTTCAATAAGCGCCTCTGCTAATATTTGAATGTTCTCCTGGTCAACATCACCCATCAATATCGGGACAATCTTGCAGTGGGGGCATACCCTCTGGAGGAAGGGAAGCTCGATCTCGATAGGGTGTTCTCCATCATGAGCCTGAACATCGAAGGTGATGCGTGAATCAGAATCGAGTATCGCTGTTGAGAGCTCTGTATCTACTGGAACGATGCCCAATGGGGTTTCGAAGCCTCCCTCGGCCCATATGGATATCGGATTGGAAGGTGGATATTGGTGGTCCGAGGCGATAAGTACAGCGGTATCATAGTCGCCGTTAATCAACTGCTTGAAACCATAAGCAGCAATGGGTCCTGAGTAGACATACCCTGCGTGGGGGACGATCAGCGCGATGGGACTTCCGTCGATGGGTTCCACTGCGTCCAAGAAACCATCCACCATCGTCATCAGTTCCTCGGGGTCCTCCGGAAACCATGAACCAGCGAGAATAGATGGACGGATTGTTTCTGGTGGAATCGTTCTTTGAGGTTGGGGACTTTCTGCGGGGTGATCCGTCGAGGGAGTTTCGATGGATTCTTGAACAACTGTACTCGAAGGTGAGAGCTTGGTGGCACAGGCGGATAGGGATAATGCCACCAAGACGAACCCTATGATCCATTGTCGTTTTTTTGATCTATATTCCATGGTGTATGCCTGATTAATTATCCGCCGGTCCTTGTGGGATTTCGACGGGTTGACCCTCCGGCTCCTCATTCCACCATACCCCTGGAATTGATTCCCCGCAGAACTCGCAGATCCCACCTCTTAAGTGATACTCAAGCACAGCGAACCCTCGTCGAACGATGATTGGTTCTCCACAAGTAGGACAATAGGTGTTATTCCCGGGATGGCCGGGGACGTTGCCGATATAAACAAAACGGATGCCTTCCTCCCGAGCGATGTCGTAGGATTTCTCGAGAGTCTCGACTGGGGTAGGAGGGAGATGGGCCAGCTTGTAAAGGGGTTGAAAACGGCTGAAGTGAAGCGGCACATCTGGGCTTAAATCCTGCGCCACCCA
>CP070708.1:733857-735038 GCA_020350285.1 Anaerolineaceae bacterium | reverse complement strand
CCGATCTTGCAGATCGCTCTCCCTACACACTCTCTGGAGGTCAGCAGCAGCGTTTAGCGATTGCCTCCATGCTCGTCATGCGACCTAAGATCCTTGTGTTGGATGAGCCCACTTCCCAATTGGATCCTTTGGGAACGAAAGAGGTCTTTGAGGTTCTACGAGAGCTGGTTAAACAAGGTGAAACAACGGTTATTCTCACAGAGCACAAGCTTGAGCGACTGGCCAGCTTTGTTGACCGTGTGATCGTGTTGCATGATGGACAGATTATCGATGATGGAACACCACGAAGTGTATTGACTTCACATCAGATAGACAAATATGGTGTACCACAAACACGCTATACACGTGCGGCACGACTGGCAAATGAACTGGGCAAGGTGCCTCAGAATCGAAGACTACCAGTGACGTTAGAACAAGCTGTGGAGTTTTTCCAGTGAAGGTTTCTGTCAAGCATGTGTCGTACCAATACCCCTCGGGTGTGTTGGCTTTGCGAGATGTGAGCTTGGACTTCGAGCAAGGTGAACAGATCGCGATCATTGGCGAGAACGGTGCTGGCAAGACCACGCTTGCCAAGCATCTCAATGGGTTGCTCCATCCGACTGATGGAAGTGTTTTGGTTGGAGAGTGGGACACGCGTGAACACACTGTCGCCCAACTGGCGAGAAAAGTGGGTTATGTTTTTCAGAATCCGGATGATCAACTTTTTGCCAGTAGCGTCTTGGCTGAAGTATCCTTCGGACCACGCAATATGGGCATTCCTCAACCGGAAATAGCTACCCGTGTTGAGAATGCCTTGTCTCGAGTAGGCTTAGAACATGAGGCTGAGATTCATCCATATGACCTTCATGCTTCGCAGAGGAAATTAGTTACGATCGCAGCAACGCTGGCGATGGATACACCTATGATCATTCTCGACGAGCCAACAACTGGTCAAGATGCCCGAGGCGTCGACCAGATCAGTCAGATTGTTGGAAGTTTGAAGACTGAAGAGCGTACCGTGATCGCCATCTCGCACGATCTTGATTTTTGTGCCGAACATTTCGATCGAATCATAGTCATGTCAGAGGGAAGCGTTCTAGCTGATGGAAATGCGGAAAACGTTTTTGCACAAGAGGAGTTGCTGCGACAAGCTGGCGTTGAACCACCGCAAATGGTCCGATTAGCGACAGCCATCGATTTGG
>CP070708.1:732571-733757 GCA_020350285.1 Anaerolineaceae bacterium | reverse complement strand
CATTTCCTCTCACGGATCGTTGGCATCAATCCTCGAAATTAAATAACTTGCTTTAGAAATAGTTGAACACACACAAATTTAAGGAGTCTTCTTCCGATATGATCTCTCTGCCTCGTGTTCGCCTCGCGCATCTCCCTACACCTGTCCATCCCCTTCCCCGACTGAGTGCTGAATTCGGCGGACCTCAGTTGTGGATCAAGCGCGACGATCTGACAGGATTAGCATTCGGTGGTAACAAAACTCGGAAATTAGAATTCCTGCTCGCTGAAGCTCAAGCTCATGGTGCCCAGACACTGATAACCCGTGGTGCCATCCAATCCAATCACTGCCGTCAAACGGCTGCAGCTGCAGCAAATCAAGGCTTTGATTGCATCTTAGTCCTCACAGGAAGCCCACCGAAAACAGCGGTAGCTAATACCTTGCTAGACCAACTTCTGGGGGCTGAGATGATATGGACTGAGGGGGAAGATCCTGAAGATATGTTACAGACCACATTCGATGCTGCTTGGTCGGAAGGAAGACGACCTTACCTCATTCCCTATGGTGGATCCAACCCGATCGGCGCAGCATCTTATGCAGTTGCCATGGGAGAATTTATGGAACAGGATACCCCTGTCGATCGGATCGTGTTTGCCACTTCGTCGGGCGGAACCCAAGCCGGATTGCTTGTCGGTGCACACATTTACAACTTCTCAGGTCAGATCTTAGGCATCAGTGTGGATCCCCCGGCAAAAGCGATCGTTTCAGACATCGCATCCTTAGCGACCGAGACCTCTGAACTGCTTGGTCGGCCTAAAACCTTCTCGGAAAGAGAAATCGATGTGAATGATTCCTATTTAGGCGAGGGTTATGCTGTGATAGGTGAAACCGAGAAGGAGGCGCTCGCGATGTTCGCCCGATTCGAAGGCCTGATTCTAGATCCAGTCTACACCGGTCGGGCAGCAGGCGGGATGATCGATCTCATCCGCAAAGGGGAATTTGATTCAGAGGACAGGGTTTTGTTCTGGCATACGGGTGGTACACCCGCACTATTTGCTTATTCCGAGGAATTATCCTTAACCAATCCAACTACTTCATAAACTTCGATCGGCTTTTCCTTGCCTTTACCTTTAATAGGGTCGATATCCGCGAACATGACCGCATCGTTCACTCTCTCGGCGGCTACTTGACTGATCAAGATTTGACC
>CP070708.1:731255-732471 GCA_020350285.1 Anaerolineaceae bacterium | reverse complement strand
TGGCTCGATTTGGCTAGACTTGAGTTAGGGTCACAAATTCATGAAAGGTCTGGACAAGGAAAACCGATCGTTATTGAAGTTGGTTTTGGCACAAATACGAGACCGAAAGGTGAAAACCCTTTTAGTCACACAATTTCTGATCTTTTCATGAGGTTAGAAGAAGCAGGAGTTGAACCAGTACAAGTTAAGTGGATACTTATTGAGGCCAGCTATGAAAAAAGGTCAGAGAGAAATAGAAAACGGAAAGACAGTGTACCAGCTGTTGAATTCGACAGATTCGCTGCTGATGGTGGTGATGTAGATCCAGATCATCAAAAGAGATTGGAAGAGCAAGGGACGATAATAAAAAGAGTCCTTAACGAGCATGATGATATTGAAAGATTTAGGGCTGATATCATCGCTACATTTGAAGAGTTGTTTTCAGACGTACTACCAACATTTGAAAGCAAGCGAGATTAATGATATTCGTTGTAAAGAAGTGGGACTGACAACAATTCCTCCGGATGGGCAGTCTTTCCCGATTATGACTTGTCATCTTAAACTAATACACAAATCGGTGTAATCTTTCTTTACAGGTTGTAACCTCAACGCAAATTGGGCACCAGGTATTCTCATCAAAGAAATAGGCACAACTTCACAATATGTTGGGTGATTTATTTGTTATAGGGAATGACACAGGCTATCGATTACAAAAACATCATCAAACTGGATGATGACCACAATAATTAAAGATGCCTGTTATTAGAATAGTTTAGGATAGACACATATCTTGTTAGGATGCGAGTTGGCAAGAATTAATAAAGAGTTTTAGGGAACAAAGATGAAATCTCAGAAAGAACTGAAGGATTTGCATGGTAAAGAATATGTCGAGTCTTATAGAAAAAAAACACCTTTGCGTTTAGCTAGATTAGTCAGATACATGAATATTAAAAGCACTTACATCGTTGCAGATTTCGCATGTGGCAATGGAATGCTAATGGAGATTATTGCCCCGAAAGTGAAATCATACATTGGTGTTGATTTTTCTGAACTATTCATTAAAGCAGCAAATAAGAAGAAGGAAGAGTTATCCATTAATAATGCAGAGTTTGTTTGCTCAGATATTAATGAGTTTTGTCTAAGCCATATCAACTCTTTTGATGTTGGTTTTGCAATGGATTTTTCGGAACACGTTTACGATATGGAATGGGTGCAAATTCTTAAAAGTATTAGAAGA
>CP070708.1:729927-731155 GCA_020350285.1 Anaerolineaceae bacterium | reverse complement strand
GGTGGAAATCTGTGGTTACGCGTAGGGAAGAGGGACATGGATTTTGCCGAAGATTTTGTTGGGAGCGTGATGGGCGAACTGGACGCGAGGCTTGCCGAGATGGAAGCTCGTTTTAACGCTATTGGCGCCGGGATGTACACCTTCGACGCCGAACGGATCGGTGAACGTGTACGCCGCTCGGTGGAGAGAGCGCGCCGAAAAGCGGTCAAGGCACAAGCGCGAGCTGCCAAGCGAGCGGAGAGATATGCTCGTAAACACGGTCGTACACACACGATAACAATCGGGGGTCCTAAACCGAGCGGACCTGCAGTCAGTGATGAGGAGCGAATGGCGATTTTGCGTATGTTGGAGCAGAAAAAGATATCGGTCGAGGAAGCCGAACAGCTGCTTAAAACCTTAGGGGGTGAGGACTGACCGCGGCCACCGTTTCCCAATCACGCAGCGGGGGATCAGGACTGCGTCCGATCCACCCGTGGCGTGATGCATATGCTATTGCCGAGTTGATTGAAAATGTCTTCTCAGGCAGTCTAGATCCCGCGGGACGTCGGATGCTGCGATGGATGCGCAAGCTCGGAAACTTGGGATGGATCGGCTGGCTGCTTAACTATTGGCTCCTCCCATCCGCGGCTCGACCTTGTGGATTCCTCTGGGAAGCGGACGGTCGTGTCGTGGGCAACGCTAACTTGTCGAAAGTTGAAGGTTACCCTGGGCGCTGGGCGCTCTCGAATGTGGCAGTCCACTCCGATTACCGACGACAAGGCATCGCACGAGAGCTGATCAAGGCTTCGATCGACCTCGTGCGAAGCCAAAATGGGAAAGTCATTTTGCTGCAGGTGGATCGCGACAATCCTGAAACCCAAGTACTCTACGCGTCATTTGGTTTCAGACCGTTGGCGACCCGAACGACGTGGATCCGCCGTGAGAACTGGGTTCCAACCTTCACGGAAATTGGCGCAGCCCGTCGAAGAAAGTGGGAGGAATGGAAGCAGCAGTGGGAGCTTGCGAAAGTGATCCACCCCGAGGGTTTGATCTGGCCCTATCCAACGACCTCCAGCATTTTCCGACCTCGTAGCTTCGCCGAGAGCCTCGGTTTAGGAGACGCCCGACATTGGATTTCATCGGAGAAGGGACAACTGGTAGGGAGCTTGTCAGCTCGACGAAGAATGGAGAAGGGAAGTTGGCGTTTTCTATTAGTCGTCCAACCGGAATTTCGTGGGCGGATCGAGGC
>CP070708.1:728588-729827 GCA_020350285.1 Anaerolineaceae bacterium | reverse complement strand
CACTGGATGGGGAGGGTTCTTAGAGCAGTTTAGAGAACAAGTTGAAGAGCGGGAGTTGAGTGGGGCAGATGTTATCCAGCTCGTTGCCAACCGCTACTCTGTTAACCCGCGTTTGCTCCTTGCTCTACTTGAGTATCAGAGTGGGTGGCTGACGAAGAAGGACGTCCCTCCAGAAAGTTTGACGTACCCAATGGGTTATCTGCATGAGGACTGGCAGGGTTTATTTGGACAGTTGTCCTTCGTGGCGAACGAGCTTAACCGAGGGTATTACCTGTGGCGAGCGGGATGGCTCGGACCGTTTGTCTTCAACGATGGAAGTGTGGTCGTGCCAGGACAAGGCGTTAACGCCGGTACGGTAGGTGTACAAAACCTATTCTCACACCTATATCCCTATGATCAATGGCGCAATGTCGTAGGGGAGCAGGGCTTCAATCAAACTTACCGCTCACTGTTTGGGAATCCCTTTGGGGTCGCTGTCGAACCCCTCCTTCCGGATGCCCTTGAACAACCCCCTATGCAATTGCCCTTCGAGGTGGAGAAGACCTGGTCATTTACCTCAGGTCCTCACAGCTCATGGAATACAGGAGCAGGTTGGGCGGCGCTTGATTTCGCCCCACCAGGTTACGCGTACGGCTGTGTATTGTCTAATGAGTGGGTCGTCGCCTCAGCTGATGGTGTTGTCGCGAGGACAGATAAGGGTGTCGTGGTCTTGGACCTTGATGGAGACGGGTATGAACAGACCGGGTGGGTGCTACTCTATTTGCACATAGAAGAGCGTGATCGGGTACCATTAGGTGCCATTCTATATGCCGGAGACCGTATAGGTCATCCTTCCTGTGAAGGAGGGGTCTCAACTGGTACCCACCTCCACATCGCTCGTAAGTATAATGGCGAGTGGATTCCGGCTGATGGTCCTATGCCTTACATCATGGATGGGTGGGTTTCTGGAGGACAAGGTCGGGAGTACAATGGCACCTTGAGCCGCGGATCGATCATCATTGAGGCATATTTTCGTCGCGGCCCGTATAATCAGATTTCGAGATAAGGCGTTACGAAGTAGGATGCTAAACGTTTCATTGAAGCGCATCACCCTGATCCTCCTTGCCCTCATTCTTTCTATGTTGGCTTGCGCCCGCGCGGACGTACCCGTTCCGGCCGCAATCGGATCAGGAGACTTACCTAGCGCGACCGCCCCTCAATCAATCCCTTCCCCGGTCCCGTCGATCACGATGCCTGTGG
>CP070708.1:727242-728488 GCA_020350285.1 Anaerolineaceae bacterium | reverse complement strand
CATGGTACCAGTCAATTCCCTCAGTCAGAACAATTCGGATTATCAAGCCAGATTCGACGCGCTTCGATTAGCATTCCATTGAATATTGCGGAGGGAGCAGGAGCGGCCTCAAACGTAGAATTCCAACGTTTTCTAAACTGTGCCCTTCGTTCTACTTACGAGGTGATGTCTGCATTAGAGATCGCCGAAAAACTTGGATATATGAATAATCAGGAACCACTTCCGCTTCATGATGAAGCCGATCAAATCGCAGCCATGATCGTCGGCTTCTCGCGGAAGCTTGACTGAGCACTAATGTCTGACTACTGACATCTGACTACTGACTACTGTATAAGGTGAAAGCATGGGTTTAGTCATTGACTTCCATATCCACATCGGTCTCTACCACGAACTCCATCCCTGGGTGATGGAATGGATGAAAAATGAGATCGAAGATCCGGAGGCCTTCGTCAATGAAGTCCTAACACCAGAGGGATTCGCTCATTATCTGCGTGAAAATGGGGTTGATTATGGGGTGGCACTAGCTGAACTCAGCCCCATCACAACCGGGATGCTGAGCAATGAGGCAGTGGCTGAGTTCTGCCAAGGTGTTGATTGTCTGATTCCTTTTTGTTGCATCAATCCTTATCTCGTGGCCGACTTACCTAGCGAACTGGAACGATATGTCACCGAAATGGGTTTCCGAGGCATGAAACTCTATCCAACCTACCACCATTTCTATGCCAACAGCAATCGACTTTATCCACTCTATGCAAAGGCGCAAGAACTTGGAATTCCGGTCATGATTCACACTGGATCGTCTGTATTTCGGGGAGCGCGCATGAAATTCGGCGACCCACTCTACATGGACGACGTGGCTGTGGACTTCCCTGACCTAACCCTTTTGATGGTCCACAGTGGTCGAGGTTTTTGGTACGACCGGGCTTATTTCCTGGCCAAGTTACACACCAACATGTATATGGAAATCGCCGGCCTTCCACCGCAGAAGCTGCTTGATTATTTCCCAGAGATCGAGAAGATAGCCGACAAGGTCATCTTCGGATCTGACTGGCCAGGAATGCCACATATCGGCCGCAATATTGAGATCGTCCGTGAACTCCCTCTTAGCGATGAAACGAAAGATAAAATCTTGGGAGGAAACGCAGCACGGATATTAGGATTACATTAGCCAGTAGTCAGTAGTCAGCACATAGATACCAGTATAGGATGGCTGATACTCAGGCAAGGACAGGCAACAATTCTAGGA
>CP070708.1:725895-727142 GCA_020350285.1 Anaerolineaceae bacterium | reverse complement strand
AGGCAATTCAGGCATTAGAAGATACCATAGAGGCTGCCTACTCGGTGAACGATGTTAAGCTGGAAGCTCAGGCAGTTCGAGGCATTGGTTACATCCTCTGGCGTAAGGGAGATTTCAAGGAAGCACACACACATCTCGATAGGGCCCTATCACTTTCCCGCAAGGCAGGTCTGTCCAAAGTAGAGGCGGGTACTTTGCACAGTCTGGCGGTGGTCCATTGGCGCCTAGGCGAATTTGACGAAGCAAAAACCTATGCCCGTGAGGCATTGGAATTGGGACAAGAGATTGGAGATCGGTTGTTGGTGTGTATGACGCTTAATGTGCTGGGAAACATCTACTACAACCAGGGAAACTATGAAGTCGCCAAACGCTACTATGAAGATGACCTACGAAAGCACCGCGAGATCGGGAACCTGCGTGGTGAGGCGATGTCCCTGGGTAATTTGGGGATGATCGCTGAAATCAAGGGAGACTTCGCTCAGGCGATGGCACATTTCGAGCAGGTCAGGGCGATTTTCCAAGATATCGGCGATAGGGGGAGTGAAGCCCGAGCGTGGGCTCACATGGGAAAGACCGCGGTTATCCAAGGTGTCTATGACAAAGGACAGGTTTATTACCAAAAGGCATTGGACATCTATCAGGAGATCGACAACCAACAGGGAGAGGGATGGGTAATGCAAATCTTGGCTTCCCTGATGAACAAATTAGGCGAGTACGAAAAGGCGATCGGATGCGGCCGGGAGGCACTTAAGATCACCCAAGCATCAGGTGCCCGTAGCATGGAGGGGGGCGTTTGGACGGTTTTGGCTTGTGGGCTTGCTAATCAAGGCAAACTGGAAGAGGCAGCCGAAGCCTACCTAAAGGGTCTTGAAATCCGTAAAGATCTTGGAGAGCAGAACATGTTGATGGAATCCCTCTCTGGTCTGGCGCAAGTTGCGATAAAGCAGGGCGAAAATTTGCGTGCCAAGGATCTGGTGGAGGAAATTCTGCAATATATCGAGGACACCCCCATCGAGGGCACTGACGAACCGTTGGAAATCTATTCAACCTGTTATCACGTGCTGCGCGCCAATCAAGACTCTCGAGCTGACAAGGTCCTGGCAACAGCCCATGAGGTCCTGCATGAACGCGCCGCCAAGATTAGCGACGAAGACATGCGGCGTTCATTCCTAGAGAACGTCGCACCCCATCGCGAGATTGTACATGAGTTCGAAAGGAGAGGATGCGACCACATTGAACATTAAATT
>CP070708.1:724541-725795 GCA_020350285.1 Anaerolineaceae bacterium | reverse complement strand
AAGCACTCGTCTCAACTTCGCCTGGTCCTTGGAGTATTGTGTCATCCCAGAAGTTGAACCAGTTTCCTTTTGGCAGTACGAGATGTCTCGAACTTGCACTTTCCTCAAGGATTGGAGCAACCAGAAGGTTCTTTCCTAGAAGGAAAGCATCATCGATCCCCCATAAGTTCGGATCTTCAACATCATGCCAGAACAACGGGCGAACCATTGGATGGCCATACTGGTGGGATTGCCAAGCCAGGGTATAGAAATATGGAAGAAGTTTGTACCGAAGGCCAAGAAAATCCCTGATGATCGTGAGATAAGGTTCCCCAAATACCCACGGTTCACGGGGAGGGGTGAATACGGCAGAATGAGTTCGGAAAAAGGGGAGAAAAGTCGCAAGCTGAAACCAGCGGGTGAAAAGTTCCGCACTCGGTGATCCACTGAAACCACCAATATCAGGACCCACAAACGGAACTCCTGATAGACCGAGGTTGAGGATCATAGAGACGGTCATACGCAGTGAGCGCCAAGAGCTCTCAGTATCTCCTGTCCAATGCCATGCGTAACGTTGTATACCCGCCCAGCCTGATCGGGTCACAATCCACGGTCGTCGATCGGGACGCAACTCCCGCAAGGCTTCATAACCCGACCTGTTCATTAGCAAACCATATAGGTTATGAGCTTCTCTATGGTCCCCTCCCCTGCCTTCAAGATCATGTTGAGTGCTTTGCGGCAATGTGTAATCGCCCCACGCCGAAAACACCGCTGGTTCATTCATATCATGCCAGATGCCTGCAACGCCCAGCTCTAGTAATCGACCGTAATAAGAACCCCACCAAGAACGTGTTTTTGGTTGAGTGAAATCCGGGAATGCACACCATCCAGGCCACACCGGTCCATAAAGAACTTCAGCGTCTGGACCTTTGCAGAAGACGTCCTCGGCTAAACCTTCGTTGTAGACACTATATTGTGGATCAGATTTCACCCCACAATCGAGAATGGTGACGATCTTGATGCCCTGACTTTCCAACTCGTGAGTAAAACCGGCCAGATCAGGGAAGCGCTCCGAATCCACCGTGAACACGCGGTAACCCTTCATGTAATCGATGTCTAAATGGATAGCACTAATTGGCAAAGCGTGTTCGAGGAAGCCTGCCACAAGCTCGCGGATCATTCCCTCGGATTTATATCCCCAACGGGATTGGTGATAGCCAAATGCCCAGCGTGGTGGGAGCACTGGTCGGCCTGTTAATTCTGTATATCGTTCTA
>CP070708.1:723185-724441 GCA_020350285.1 Anaerolineaceae bacterium | reverse complement strand
CGATTGGATGCGAGAGTGTGTCGATCCTCGACCAGCCCAGCAAGCAATTCATTGATGTCCACTGCGGTGGGTTTGAATGGGATCGCTTCCGCATCCAAACGGGAGAGGGAGAGTAGATCATCGATCAGATTGGCAAGCCGCTCGCTTTCTCGTGAGAGTGTCATTAAGTAGCGAGTTACCCTTGCTGGATCCTCAGTGCTCCTGCCTAAGAGATCAAGATAAAGACGGATGTTGGTCAGTGGGGTACGCAGTTCGTGGGAAACGTCGGATACGAACTGTGATTTTATTCTGTCCAACTCTTTAAGGGCACTGATGTCATGCTGCACGCCGACGAAGTTGATCACTTTGCCAGACTCATCCAGCACAGGGGTGATCGTGAGTGCGGCATCGTATTGCGTTTTATCCTTGCGGGCATTAACAACTTCACCGCGCCAGGTACGACCGTTGGTGATGGTTTCCCACATCTCGGCGTAGAAGTCTTCAGAGTGATTTCCACTCCTGATCAAGCGTGGTGTTTCACCCAAGGCTTCCTCAGCGGAGTAGCCATTTAAGCGCTCCCAGCTTTGGTTGACGTATTCAATCATCCCGTTAGGGTCTGTCACCATCACCGCATCACCGATGTTGGTCAGCAATGCGTCCAATCGATCACGCTCGGCTCGAAGGGCTGCTTCCAGCGACTTACGCTCCGAGATGTCAAAAACTAAACCGGTAACCCCTTGAGGTTCGTCAGTTTCATCCAGGATCAGGCTGGAAGCTACAATAGCAGGGATGCGACGACCGCTCTTGGTAACAAGCTCAACATCATGAACTTCTCGAGCGGGGCGCGTCTCCTGGATTCGCTCGTAGAAGCGGTCAAGCACGAATTGGTGTAGCTCCGGAATGAAGCCATCATACTCCTTCACCGGTTTTCCAATGAGTTCCTCAGGAGAAATCTCCAACAAATTTGCGAATGCTTGATTGACATATGTAAAACGGCCTTCGGTATTGATTTGAACGATCCCTGCGAGTGATGTTTCCACAAGCGCTCTGTAATGGGCTTCGGAGAGCGCCAGTTCACGCGTCCGATCGGCTACCTCGACTTCCAGACGTTGAGCCTGGGCCGCGATTTGGCTATACAGATCGGCGTTCTCAAGTGCCACCGCAGCTTGAGAAGCGAAGGCCGTGAGCAAATCTAGATCTGAAGGCGTAAAAGGTCGGTTGAAGCCCAGGCGGCGTACAGTCATCACCCCCATGGTCCGTTGTCGAACTTTGAGCGG
>CP070708.1:721820-723085 GCA_020350285.1 Anaerolineaceae bacterium | reverse complement strand
ACATCAGAGGCAACGTTTCCGGATGGCGCCCATTACCGGATCGAGATTCCAACGATCAATACTGCCTCTGCAGCGGCTGAACTGGTAAAGCGGGCGGAAGAGCTAGGCATTCAGATCAACCGCATTACCGAAACATATGGAATGTTCCGACATACGAAAGAGGAGATCAAGGATTACATAGACATCGCCAAAGGACATGGGGCAGAGCTGGTTATGGCCACGGGTCCGCGCGCTCCTTACGATACCAGCGCAACAGTTCTTTCCCCGCAAGGGGTGCGGATCAGCTACCGTTTACGCGGCGTGGAGCAGCTCGTGCGAGCGATTGAGGACATCAAGCGGGGCGTAGAACTCGGTGTGCGAGGTTTCCTGATCTATGATGAAGGCATGCTATGGGTGGTCACACAAATGCGTAAGGACGGTGAGCTCCCCAGCGATGTGTTCTTCAAGGTATCAGCTCATTGTGGCCACTCTAATCCCGCCGCTTTCCGCGTTCTAGCAGATATGGGAGCGGACAGCATCAATCCAGTCCGCGATTTACAGTTGCCGATGATCGCCGCGCTCCGAGCGGCCATTTCTACGCCTATAGACTGCCATACAGATAACCCGCCTGCGTCTGGTGGGTTTATCCGGACTTACGAAGCCCCGGAAATAGCACGCCTGGCAGCACCGGTTCACCTCAAGACAGGCAATTCCGTTTTGGCCGGCCATGGTCAGATGTTAACTGCGGAAAACGCGCACCGCATGGCCGAGCAAGCCAGCCTGGTGCTGGAGATGGTTAACCGATATTACCCTGAGGGCAAGCAATCCGGAAAGCAATAGACCGTATGGCTTTGATATCTTGAAAGAAGGTACATGATGGGCAAGTGGAATTTTCCCGCAAAGGGAGCACATTTGGATCGCGTCGACGGTGTTTATTTCCAGAATATGACAGGACATGAGGTCGAGGAAAGGCTTCAAAAGAACGACCTTATTATCATCCCGGTTGGCAGTACCGAATCGCATGGGGCAGCACAGCCGTATGGCGAGGATGTATTCCTGGTTACACGGTTGGCGGAGCTGGTGGCCCTCGAAACCGGTTGCACTGTTGCTCAGCCAGTGTGGTATGGATCGCATCCACAGAATCAACTCGGAGCACCAGGAAATATCATCATCCCCGAAGATACCTTTGTGGCTTATCTGCGTGCCATCATCGCCGGTTTCTGGAATGCTGGTTTCCGTAAGCAGATTCTGATCAATGGCCACGGTCAGGAAGAGGTGATTCCACT
>CP070708.1:720439-721720 GCA_020350285.1 Anaerolineaceae bacterium | reverse complement strand
AAATTCGTGATCATCGCATCCACTACATGGAACTGAAAACCGGGCAAGATGTAGAGGTCGGTCGCGCCTTCGAATGGAGATACTTCATGGTCAGGCGTTGCCAGCCTTGCTGCGGTCTCCAATGTTCGCACAGTCGTCGTCCCTACAGCAATCACCCGACCACCGTTTGCACGGACTTTGTTGATCTCCCCCGCTGCTTCCGCACTTACATGACACCATTCACTATGAATAGGATGCTTCCCTGGATCCTCTTCATGAACCGGAAGGAAGGTGTCCAAACCGACGTGGAGTGTGATCTTGACGATCTCAACCCCCTTCGTTTCGAGCGCCCTTAACACTTCTGGGGTGAAATGCAAACCGGCAGTCGGGGCAGCCGCGGATCCTGAATGCCGGGCGAAGACGGTTTGATATTCATCGGGGTCTTTCAGCGCTGTGGTTATGTAGGGAGGCAGCGGCATCTCGCCGATCTGAGTCAGAGCAGATGAGATGGATCGATTGAATCGAACAATCCTTCGTCCCCCACCTAGATCTTCAATAATCTCCGCCTCGAGATCCTTCGTTATCGATATCTCTCGTCCTACTCCCAATCCCTTTCCACCAACCAGAGCTTCCCAAGTTCGAGGTGATCGTCGATTGAGTAAAAGGAGCTCCACTCGACCGCTGGTAGGGATCTTCTGTCCGCGCAGACGGGCTGGGATCACACGGGTTTCATTGAGCACCAAGGCATCGCCTGGAGATAGGAACTTTGGCAGGTCACGGAAGGTGTGATGATTCAATGTCTCCTGTTTCTGATCAAGGATCAGTAAGCGAGATGAGTCGCGTGGATCAGCAGGCCGCTGTGCAATCATTTCGGGCGGCAGGTGATAATCGAAGTCAGCTGTTCGCACGGATCATCTCGATATTCGGGAAATCAGATTTAGGATGATCGTAAGGAGTATGCTGAGCAAGATCGAGCTTGCGAGAGGTATCAAACAGGTGATTTTGTCCGATTGGAATTTTATGTCACCCGGTAGGGAGCCCAGCGGAAGGCCTAAGCGACTGGAAATCCATATCAGCCCGCCAATTCCAGCGAGAATGAGTCCGGCGATGATCAGCCAACGAGCAAGGGAGGTGAGATCGAACATCGGTCAAAAGAGGTCACATATCAGGGAGACGCTGTTGAGGTGTGGCGGGGGGATCGAAGCCGAGGTGTTCGTACGCATTAGGGGTCGCCACACGACCCTGTGGTGTACGATCGATGAATCCCAATTGGAGCAGGTAGGGCTCAACGACATCCATCAC
>CP070708.1:719028-720339 GCA_020350285.1 Anaerolineaceae bacterium | reverse complement strand
CGGAGGAACAATATCGGGAGTTGCAGAAACTTGGAAATTTCGATACGAAGACGTCGAGCTGGGTAAAAACACCTCCTGATATTAGAAAACTCGGAGGCGCCCTCTTTGCGGATCGCCGTTACAACACTGTCTTCGTGTATCACAACAGTGCGCCCTCTTACTACGCCGCCAGGGGATTCCGTGGCTCGCTAAAGGTCTAATTTTGCACAGACAGAAGGATGTCGGTGACGGAAAGTTGATCGCAACCTTCAAAGACCCGGCCGGCAACATCATCTGGCTTTTTAAGGGCACTTAATCGCCCCGGTGCAAGCGGCGCCGCCCAACAACTCGCTGCATCTGACGATTACACGGTTGTTCGAAGTGTCTGAGTGAGAATTGGTTCGAGGGTATCGGGAAAATGAGCCCATTGAAGCCCATCGCAGATGAGCTCGAGGCCGTTAGTCGTCAAAAAATATATATGGAACAACATTAGACAATGCTGGGGAGGAAAAGTATATGGAGGTTCCAATGGATATCCCAGAATATGTTTCAAAAGATGAAGTTCAACGAGTTTGTGATCAGCTTGGTATTCGTGATTGGACAATGTTATCCACCGCAGAAGTCGAATTGAGAGAGGCGGAAATCATAAGAGAATTGGTTGGAGGAGAAGCCCTAGATGTTTCAGCGGTGGAATTTCAACGGGGGCTTGAAATCGAGCTTGAGCATGGCATTGGATTCTCTGACGCGAACGTGACCAATAATCATCCAGTTCTTACTGGCAAAATTGTGCTTGCACACTTAAAAGAAACCCTGGATTACTATGCTCGTCTTGAGGTCGCTGAGCTGGAGGGAGATCTTCTCAAGGCATTTCTATCAGGAAATCAAGCAAAACTCGCAAATAAGTATCAGAAGTTGCTTGAGGCAAGATTTTTGTTAAGTGAGCGAGAGAAGTCACAGATTAGGTCAGAGTGAGGTGTATACAACAACTAATCAGGCTTGCTCTTGATATTTGATTGGATCCAACGATTGTCGTGGGTTGACGCATAACTATTCGCTGCAGTCGACCCCGCGGGTCGGGTGTATCGCTAGCGTTGGCTCTTGACCGAGAATATGATGAAACAACCGACGGTACGAGCGGGGCGACTGAGGTTAAAGCCGTTAGGCCGCCTCGTTAGAAGCGGTGAATTCGGTCTACCATGGGTTTCCAGGTCCAACATCACTGAAGACCGGGCAGTCTACTGAGATCACAGGAGCGCAATATCAGGGAAGTGCTCACCATGGTTACTGTCGCGTGAAGAGGCTTCCAATCGAGTTGGTGATCAGCCTTTTTTT
>CP070708.1:717611-718928 GCA_020350285.1 Anaerolineaceae bacterium | reverse complement strand
CAATGCAGTGAAGTATTTCTTGGAAGCTGCAGAACTTGCTAGAGAACGAGGTGCGAATGCGGAATCGTTGAAATCCATTGAACAGATTTTAGCGTACGGACCTGATGTTGATTTGGTAACAAGATTGCGTGCTATGGAGGTGAAAAGTGATGTCTTGCACAACCTCGGTGATTATGACGCCTGCCTTTCGAATGAGGAAACTTTGTTGACGCTTGCGCAGGAGTCACAGGACGAGAGTCGTTTAGCCGAGGCCTATTATGTGCATAGTGTGACATTACATGATTTAGGGAATCTTCAGGGCGCGTTGGATGTCTTGGACCAGGCTGTGAATGCAGCAAGGCGAGCAGGGGATCTACAAATTGAAGCTAAGGTACAAGGGTATAAAGTGGTACCCCTCACTCGATTGGGCGAAATCGATGCTGCGGAAAAGCTTGCAGAAGAAGCGATAAGGTTGGCTGAGACAGGCGATGACGATCTCGTCCTGGCTCGGAACCTTACCAATGTATCGTTCTTCTACGGCGAAACGGGGGACATATCGAGAGCCGTAGAGATGCTTCTTCGTCAACTTGAAATCACCACCCGAATTGGATCATTAAAAGGAAGGGCGATAGGACTAGGAAACCTCGGCTACAACTATGTGATGCTCGGCTTGTACCCTGAAGGCATATCCAATATTGAGCAAGCCATGGAGATCTCATTACAAATTGGATACATCGCCCAATGCATTCATAACAGTTGGAATCTCAGCCTCGCGAACCTGCGAATGGGTAATCCACAAGCCGCAATCAGGGATCTGGAGCCGGTAGAGCAGGAGGTCATAGGAAAAGGTTTCTTGGAGACCTATCATCGGTACTATAGGGGCTTGGCAGGAGAGGGGGTGGGGGACCATACGAAGGCGAAAGCAGATTTCGAGCGAGGGCATGAGGGCTTCCTGGAAATGGATTTCAAAGCGAATGCCTTTGATTCGATGGCAGGAATCGTCCGATGTTCGATGAAATTAGGACAGCTTGATGAAGCGACGCAAAGTGTCGAAAAACTTTGGGGCTATTTGAAAGAGAATGGGTCAGGCGGCATGGAATTACCCATTCTCTCTTACGTCACATGCGCTGATGTGTTTCGAGAGATTGGAGACAGCGAGAAAAGTGCTGCTGCAGCCCAGATAGGCTATGAAGTGTTGATGGAGATGGCGAACAAGATCAGTGGTCCGGGTATGCGCCGATCGTTTTTGGAGAACGTTCCGGAGCATCGCACGATGGTTGAGATGTGGGATCTGGTGAGGGGATAGCCAGCAAGTGATCGAGGAGGGAATGATCATGG
>CP070708.1:716192-717511 GCA_020350285.1 Anaerolineaceae bacterium | reverse complement strand
CGCGCCGAAACCAGTAGCGTAACCGGAGTACCAGCCGATATCCTTGGCATCGCAACTGGTGCCTCCTCCACCCAAGCTGGGCACGTTCCAGTTATGCCCGATTTGCACCGTCATTGTGCCAAAGGGGATACCCGTACCGGTCACATAACCGCCGGTACGCGGGTGCATGAGGGATACTTCAATCGAGTGGAAGACCGGCGCACCGGGGTAGGCCAACTGCATCAAAACCATGGCGCTCACGACTTCCGCATCTCCTACAACCATGGCGCCCCAAGCCGTAGCAGGGGCGGTGGAGCCCATGGTCGGCATGGCCATAAAACTGGTGGGGATACCCGCTTCGGCATAAACGAGTGCTGTTTCGATGCCATGCCCGTCGTGAGAGAGTGGTGCTATACTGCAAATATTGGCACAGATCGGCGGACGTTTGCGGCGCTCCGCCTCACTTCCGGCCACAACGGTGGCCATCTCGACCAAGTAGGCAGCCAGTTCAGGATAAACCGTTGTTCCACCGCGTACATGTTTGAGGGTGTTGGTCAGTCCAGCGTGGCATTCATGTAGTGGAGCGGTCAGCCCATGATCCTGGGCGCTGACAAGCGGCCAGAAAAAGCTAATCGTCGGCAGCGCGTCACAGATGCGGGCCATGCGGGCTACATCTTCCTTGCGAGAACGGCGCTCTTGGCGAGTTTCCAGGTCGATGACGCGGGTCCCACAGCCATCGGTTGATAAGTAAGAATTGTTCCCATCCAGGGTTAAATCAAATCGAGGTTCACGTCCCCCTAAGACAAAAGAGCGTGGGGCGGTGGTTAAAGCTCTCTCCACTAAATCAGGGGCAATCCGCACGATCTGTGTATCCCAGTCTACATCAGCACCGTGGTCGGCAAAGACCTCGAGCGCTTTTAGGGATGGGAAGCGTACGCCCGCGTCTTTCAACAAGCACAATGTCCCTGCTTTAAGATCATCGAGTTGGGACTGTGATAAAACCGCGTGCTTGTTTGTTGATGGGAATGCGAGGATATCGGGCGTTTTGGAATACATGTGGGATTTCCTTAAAATGCGGGGCTCAGGCCGTAAACCATCGTTATCTTGTGGGAGATGGTGTAGTCGAACACTGAAATGATGGGCTGAACCTGATGACCTCCAATTGGTGACGGTTTCCCGGGTAGTATCTTATACGCTTACCCTGTTAACTCTTTATCCGCTGCCGCCAGAATGCGGTTAATTTCTTTCTGCACATCGGCTGGAGGCGGTTCAGGATGGTGGTTCTCAAGGATCCAACTTACTCTCTCACGTGCGTAGTCCACTGGCGCGCGATAGGCACC
>CP070708.1:714771-716092 GCA_020350285.1 Anaerolineaceae bacterium | reverse complement strand
TGGAAAGTTGTTCTCCCGATATTCTCTTCCACCTCGCAGGTTGGTATGAGTTAGGGATCCCCCGGCGAGGACAGAAGAGAATGTGGAACGTTAACGTTGACGGCGTGGAGAACGCCCTCAGTCTCGCTGCCGAATGCGGGGTTCCTAAAACAATCTACACTTCGACCACAACGGCTTTAGGGGACACCGGTGGGGAGATGGTCGATGAAACATTCACCCGCCGTTCGTCTCCTCTAAGCTACTATGAGCATACGAAGCACGAGGCTCACATTCGGGCGCTGCGACATCAATCCTCTGGAGAGCCCCTGGTAATCGCCTGCCCGGCCCAGGTGATGGGCCCAGGTGATCACTCTCCCTTTGGCTACTATTCCAGGCTATTCGTACGTGGATTGTTGCCCATGGGTTGGGCACCTGAAGGGACTTTTACCTTTGGCCATGTAGAAGACGTGGCCGAAGGATTGTTGCTCGCTGGAGAGCGAGGACAGCCGGGAGAGATATACTTCCTCGCTGGTCATGTGCAGACGACCCGCGAGATGATGCAGGTTTGGAGTCAGACCACAGGACGACGCCCTCCTTCGATCTGGTTGCCACGTTCGCTAGCCATAACACAGTCAATATTCACCGCGCCGCTCTTGAGAGCCTTCGGTCAGCCAGCGTTCATCTCACCGGAGGTTGTAAGAAGCAGCTTTGTCTCTTTTCGCTATCGATCCGATAAAGCGATCGAACAATTAGGGGCGAGCTTTCGATCCGTAGAACAAGCTTGGGAGGAGACGCTGCTGGAGGAGGCGAAGCGAGCAGGTGTAAGACTCGCGTGAACAATTTGCCTCGTGTCTAAACCTATTTGATTAAAAAAACACCCGCATGGAGAAGGATTGAAGATGTGGGGGTGTGGACGGTACTCACACCATCACATTTGTCGATCCTCCGCTTGCGGTTGACTTTTTTCCGCGGTTTCAAATTCTTTCGGGAATGGCAACCAGACGATAAATCGCGAGCCATGGCCGGGAACGCCGTTGCTTTCGACCGTGATGCGGCCATTGTGACGATCGATGATCTCCTTGCAGATGGCCAATCCGAGTCCGGTACCTGCAGCAGCAGTGACCTGGCTAGCGTGTCCGCGGAAGAACCGTCGGAAGATCATCGTGATCTCCTCGGGTGGGATACCTAAGCCGGTGTCTACCACCTCAGCCACAATCCATTCACCCTCGGCCTTAGATTTCTTTCCTGTACGTAGGATGATCTGCCCTCCATCCTGCGTGTAGTTCATGGCGTTGGTAAGCAAGTTGGTGAACACCTGGGTGATCAGGCGCTCATCCCCTCT
>CP070708.1:713349-714671 GCA_020350285.1 Anaerolineaceae bacterium | reverse complement strand
CGTATCTCCTTGATAATGCTTACTGGTTCAATGCCATGCGTCTCGTTATAGGCGATTTGTTTTTGCCGCCGTCTCTCTGTTTCATCGATCGCACGACGCATCGAATCGGTGAGTGTGTCGGCATACATGATCACTTTGCCATTGATGTGCCGAGCCGCCCGCCCGATCGTTTGAATCAACGCGGTGTCTGAGCGAAGGAACCCCTCCTTGTCGGCATCAAGGATCGCCACCAAGGAAACCTCTGGCAGATCAAGCCCCTCACGAAGGAGATTGATACCGACGACGACATCGAACACACCTAACCGCAGATCACGTAGAATTCCTACCCGATCGAGAGTATCGATCTCTGAGTGGAGATAATGAACCTTGACCCCGAGCTCGAGTAGATAGTCTGAAAGATCCTCCGCCATTCGCTTGGTAAGTGTTGTCACCAATACTCGCTGACCGTTTTCTACACGGCGACGGATCTCTATGACCAAATCGTCCACCTGACCCTCAACCGGTCGAACCTCTACCTCAGGGTCGACAAGGCCCGTTGGTCGGATGATTTGTTCGACCACCTGTGACGCGATATTCATCTCATAAGGTCCTGGTGTGGCGGAGGTGTAGAGGACTTGACCTGCACGAGCTTCAAACTCTTCAAAGGAGAGAGGCCGGTTGTCAAGCGCTGAAGGTAGGCGAAAACCGTACTCGACCAAGGTTTCCTTTCGTGAACGATCACCAGCGTACATCCCACGAACTTGGGGGATTGTCATGTGACTTTCATCGACGACGAGAAGAAAATCAGGGGGGAAGTAGTCCATCAATGTCCAAGGAGGCGATCCGGTTGGTCGTTGATCTAGATGGCGCGAGTAGTTTTCGATGCCGGAACAATAACCGACCTCCTGCAACATCTCTAGATCATAGAGCGTTCGCTGTTCTAGCCGTTGCGCTTCAAGGTATTTCTCATGGGATTTGAAGTGCTCAAGACGTTCAGCTAGTTCGGTGCGGATGTCGTTAATGGCTACCTTAAGCTTTTCCTCTTCGGTGATGAAATGCTTCGCTGGGTAGATGCTTACACCTTCTCGTTCGACTAGAAGCTCGCCAGTAAGCGTATCAAACTCGACGATTCGCTCAATCTCATCACCAAAAAAGCTGATTCGAAGACCATGTTCACCGTAAGCCGGTAAGACCTCGAGCGTATCACCTCGAACCCGGAATGCACCTTGTCTCAGCTCTATGTCATTCCGTTCATAGTGACTCTCAACCAGCTGGCGAAGTACCGCTTCCCTGCGGTATAGACCACCTACCTTGAGGTCGATAACTACACGACCGTACGCTTC
>CP070708.1:711919-713249 GCA_020350285.1 Anaerolineaceae bacterium | reverse complement strand
CCAGATCTATATCTGACAAGAGCTAATCCTCAAATAGGCGTAAAGAGAAGCTTCAAGCTCTTCGTGCGTTCAGTAAGAAACTACATCGTTCGCAAGATTGGTAGAAACAGCTAACAATATGCTGCACCGGACGGCAATTCCGCTGTGCTCCATTGCCGCCGGTGAACTTTCCGTTATTTCAGCCCTCCTTCTAATGTGAATTCGAGGATCGTGAAATGCTTGATAATCCTCAACACGATTTTAGAACCACAGAGCTAGACCCGGATCTACTGTCAACTCCTTTCAAGGTGCAGACGAACTGGCATGTGATAACGGGTGCACCCTCCTGTGGCAAGACAACCCTGATTGATCAGTTGGCTGATAAGGGATTTCGGACGGTTCCGGAGATCGCGCACATGTACATTGAGAGAGAGATGGCACTAGGTCGAAAAATCAATGAGATTCTCAAGAATCGAGTCGACCTACAAGGGATCTTGATAGATATGCAACTTGGAATTGAGCATGAATTGCAGGCGAATGAAGTGACCTTTCTCGACCGTGCCCTCCCAGATTGCCTCGCCTTTAACCGATATGTTGGACTGAACCCGAATGACTTGTTAACGGAATGCTTCTACCATCGCTATGCTTCCGTCTTTATTCTCGACCCACTTCCTTTTCACGAGAATGGCGTGAGGGACGATGACTCAGCTGTCGTAAGCTATCTGGATGAGTGGCTCGCCCGTGATTACAGCGCCTTAGGATATCTCGTTGTAAGGGTACCCGTGCTGGTGCCTCAAGAGCGGCTCGAGTTTGTACTGGAGAGGCTTTCTGAGCAAGGGCTGATATAACAACTCGCTTGAGCGGACCGGGGATTCGGCGACAGAAGCAGGAATAAGCAATCTTAGGGCTTTCTGAAATTGGATGTGAGGGAGCAATCCGCGGCCGCTCATCTCGAAACCGTTAGGCGGCACGCGATATCAACAACAATCAATCACCATGGGGAGTTATACAAGCATGAACACCATTAATAGGAATAAAAAGGAGTTGTCACCAGAACAACGGGAGGAACTGCTCAGAGTATTGAAAGACCGTTTTGAGAAAAATATGAACCGCCATAAAGGCCTTGAATGGGTAAAAGTACAAGCAAAGCTGGAAGCTAATCCTGAAAAACTGTGGTCACTCAATGAAATGGAAAGAACTGGCGGTGAACCGGATGTTGTTGGTCATGATAGAAAGACGGGCGAATATGTTTTTTATGATTGTTCGGCGGAAAGCCCGAAAGGCCGCAGAAGTGTTTGTTACGACCGTGAAGGCCTGGAGTCAAGGAAAGAACATAAACCAGAAAATAATG
>CP070708.1:710488-711819 GCA_020350285.1 Anaerolineaceae bacterium | reverse complement strand
GTTGTCCCATCAGGACTACCATCATCGTCATAAATCAGAGGAATGACATCAACTGGTGGGCATTTCGATGTATTCACGACATTTGTTGGGCACGGAGATGGCGGGATCGTTGGTTCGGCAGTGGAAGCCATTGGCAAGGGGGTCTCAGTCGGAGAACACGCAGCCGCACATATCAATACGATGAACATCCATATGCGCTTCATTGTGACCTCCATTCGGCTCAAGATAGCTGGCTAACGACTGCGATATGAGCGTCCCGGTAACTCTAGCTCAACACTTTTTACACCTCGCGCGGGGTCGACTCCGGCGAGACAAAATGTTACTACTCCTTACCCATTCCCAAGACTTGCCTCTCATCATTCCCTGAAATACTTTAACAAAAGTAGCACCACAAGTAACAGTCCAGTAAGCCAGATGGTTATCACGATAAGTAGTCCAACCCGGCTGACGATCTTCCCTTCGACCATGCCCGCTTCGGCTTTTATCCTTGCCTCGGCCATCACCTCAGCAGGGATTAACCTCAATGCCAACGCGAGGCCAAGTGGCGTAATAATCAAATCGTCAAGGTATCCCAAGACTGGAATGAAGTCGGGGATAAGGTCGATAGGACTAAGTGTATGTGCAACTACGAAGGCGACAAGAAGTTTCGCATACCAGGGAACTCTCGGATCTTGATATGCAAAATAGAGAGCATAGGTTTCTTTCTTTAGATGCCTGGCCCATTTCTTCAAACGATCAAACATGGTGCAACACAATCTTTATAAAGTGACACATCAATCGAGAAACGCCATCCACACCACAGCTTTCGTGATGTGTCCCTGGCGCTGAGGTTATTCGTCCGAATTCCAATCTTGATGTTCGATAAATGCTGGAACCGCAGGTCTTGTCCCCTCTCTCTCCATAACCCTCTCGGCCAACCATTGCACCCATTCTATCCATGTTTCTCGATCCAACGCTTTACGCTCATCCTCGATAAATCGGCGGAGTTTTAACCAGGCCAATACAGAGATCCCAGAAAGGAAATCTTCCACCAATCCCAGGCTTAATTCCTCCTTATGTACCAGAACCCCCATCCCTTCTATGCAGGCAAGCGTGAAATACACATCATCCATTCGCTCACCTAAAAGTTCTTCAACTTGCTCCTTACTTTGATTATCCGGAAGTTGAGTGATGGCTCGAACTCCCCTCATGAATTCTGGGGATTGAAAGGTGTTGAACAATTCAAGAGCGGATTCTCGTTCTCGGGACATCCTGAATTGTCGCAGTTCTACTCCAGCAAATAGCAGACCACTTACTACTGCAATGACAGATAACACATCGACGACTGTTGA
>CP070708.1:709051-710388 GCA_020350285.1 Anaerolineaceae bacterium | reverse complement strand
TTGGCAATCCGTTTCTTCGCTTCGAGGTCGTAATTCCTCAAAACGGTAATGGTTTCCATGACGGGTGATCCGCCACCGTGCAACCCGGCAATTTGGCTTACCCCAGCCATCGAGGAACAGATCGCATCGCTGATCAAACGAAAACAGCGGTGCTGGTCTTCCGCAGAGATGTTCGGATTCCTCATCATGTACTTGGCCAGCAGCGGGCCTGTCTCTTCGCTTATGAAATCACCCTCCAGCGGCAGGGTGGCTGACAGCCCACCTGCCAAATCGGCGACGATTTCAAACTCATGATAGATGTTCTCGCCGGCATGGCGTCGACCCACATTTGAGTAGATAACCTCGGGCATGTACGTTCCGGAGGAAGCTTGCTGTCCCTTAACCGCCGCCGCGATGCCCGCTGCATAAACCAACTCCGCCACACTGATCATGTCGGCAAGCTTCTGCTGCACATGTTTTTCGCCTTCGATACCGTTATACTCCGCCACAAGTGCAGCCATGCCCATTAACACATCCGAGGTGGCAGGCTTACAGCCGGTGTAGCTGTGCCGATGATACAAGGCGAAAAGGAGCGCCAACAGGCCACCGAATTCCCGCTCGCCGCACATGAAAACCCGCTCCCAGGGCACGAAGACATCATCGAAGATGGTTAAGGATTCCACATCACCAAAGTGAGCGATCGGCGCGTCAAGTAGTTTGCGAGGGCGGAAGTTGGTCGGGCGACAGATCAACTTTACACCTTCCGCATCAGCTGGGATCGCGAAGGCCACCGCCCAATCGGCTTCTTCTTCCGTCAAGAAACGGGTAGGAACAACGATGATTTCATCAGCATAGGGAGCGACGGTGTTATGGGCCTTTGCCCCTCGAACCACAATCCCGTCCTTCCTCCTCTCGACGACCCTCAAGTAAAGATCAGGGTCTACCTGTTCGTGCGGCCTCTTCTTACGGTCACCTTTGACATCGGTTTGAGCACAGTTAGCACAGAGATCGTTCTCCTGGAAGTATTCCAAGTATGCGAGAAAACGCTGATGGTATTCGGTTTGATGCACCTGATCGATCTCGTAGGTGATCACAGACAGGGCATTCACGGCGTCGATGCCCATGCAGCGTTGGATGCAACCCCCACTCTTGTGGCAATACAATCTGGTCATCTCTTGCTTCTTCATGAGATCGTCCGAAGAGCGATGAACATGGCAGAAGCGATTGATCGTCTCTCCTGTGAGATGCGAGGTTGCGGTGAAGACGCCCTCGTATTCCTTCTCTTGTGCCAAATCGTAGGTCAGAGAGATGACGTTCATACCTGGCTCTATACGAGGATCATCACGAGAAACCAACTC
>CP070708.1:707605-708951 GCA_020350285.1 Anaerolineaceae bacterium | reverse complement strand
GGGTTATTTGCAGGTGCGATCGGCGACAAGATTGGGCCAAAGAGAATCTTGATCGTTGGCAGCATGCTGATAGGCTTGGTGGGTGCGACTCGTGGCCTAGTATCTAATTTTTTCTCTATGGTTGTTGTTGTTAGCTTAGGTGGCGCCCTAATCCCATTTATTATCATGAATGGGCTTAAGATAATTAGTTTATGGTTTCCATCTCGACAATTAGGACTAGCCAATGGCCTGTCAGCTATGGGGATGGCTTTCGGGTTTTTCACCGGTTCTATGTTGAGTGCCACATTACTATCCCCCCTATTGGGAGGCTGGCGACAGGTTTTGATCCTTTATGGGGTTTTAGGTGCATCTCTGAGTATTCCCTGGATTCTTGTTTTACCCCCTCCGCAGAGTAAATTTGCAATTGAAGAGGGGGATATATCTATGCGCCAGGCAATAATCCGTGTTGCTGGTTTAAAAAACATCCAGCTGCTTGGCATGACACTTTTTGGCGTTAATGGTTGTGTTCAGAGTGTATTAGGGTATCTACCGCTTTATCTACGCTCAATTGGTTGGGACGCACTACATGCAGATGGGGCTTTATCGGCCTTTCACATCATGAGCATGATTTTTGTGGTCCCCATTGCCCGGTGGTCTGATCGTTTGGGTTCCAGAAAACGCTTGTTACATATAACTGTCTCGATGATTATTGCTGGTACTGGATTACTGAGTGTTGCCAATGGAGCGCTGATATGGGTTGCGGTACTCATGACTGGCCTGGTTCGAGACGCATTCATGGCTATTTTCATAACGATGGTTATTGAAACCGAAGGAGTGGGGCCAGCTTATGCCGGAACAGCATCGGGTTTCGTGATCGCCATCAGTGGTATTGGGTGTTTTCTCGCACCACCACTGGGAAACAGTTTTGCTGAATATCACCCTAGTGCACCTTTTGCTTTTTGGGCGGCGTTAGCGGTTTTTGGAATGATTTGGCTCTCACAAAGTAGTAAACCTAGCATGTTGAAACAGGTATAGCAGAATGTCAAGCATCTGTCTTCAACAACGGCGATGGAAACGCGGATCACTACGATTGTTGTATGAACAGGAGTCATTATGCGCTACGGATATTTTGATGATGAACATCGTGAATATGTGATCACACAGCCGGATACTCCGCTTCCGTGGATCAATTATTTAGGGTGCGAGGACTATTTCGGTCTCATTTCTAATACCGCAGGAGGGTATTCCTTTTACAAAGACGCCCGTCTTCGACGGTTGACCCGCTATCGTTATAACAACATACCGCTGGATTCGGGTGGTCGTTATATTTACCTGCGCGACGATGATTCCCCCTCGCATCCATCCGG
>CP070708.1:706155-707505 GCA_020350285.1 Anaerolineaceae bacterium | reverse complement strand
TCGAGACTGTCGTTCAATGTAGGTACTACGAGGTTGACAATCTCTAGATGAACACCTGCCTCGAAGATCGTTTCAATCGCATGGAGTACCGGATGTAATTCGGCCCCACACACCTCTCGATAAAACTCCTCGTCGAAGCCCTTGAGATCGATTTTAATCGCGTCGACATGCTGACAGAGTTCTTTGAGCGGATCAGGATCGATGTAACCCGCAGAGATGACCACATTTCGAAGCCCGGCTTCATGAGCCAGTTGTGAGGTCGCTAACATATATTCGTAGAAGGCTATCGGTTCGGAATAAGTGTAAGCGATCACTGGATCGTTGTAGTTCAGAGCCAGTTGGACGATCTCCTCCGGTGGTAAGTCGATATTATCGGTCTCTTCTGGGGGCACTTGGGAGATGGACCAGTTCTGGCAGTAGAGGCAGCGCAGATTACATCCGGCGGTTGCCAAGGAGAGGGAGATTGCAGTAGGTAAATAGTGGTAGAAGGGTTTCTTCTCAATTGGATCTCTATTGAGCGCGCAAGGGTTACCGTAAACCACCGAGTACAGGCGACCTGCGCGATTCTCCCGTACGCGGCAAATTCCCCTCTCGCCATCGGCGATGATGCAGTGGTGTGGGCAGAGGTTGCAGCGGACGTAGCTTCCGGTATGAGGGATATGACAATAGGAAACCGGCAGAATCTCCTCCGCTTGGCTGTGACAAGCTGAGCAGGTGAGCGATCCTTCGCTTTCGAATGAGGCGAAGTATTCTGCTTCAACACTCCATGGCGTGGGAGGTTCTGCGGGTAGGGTTTCATCCAATCCACTTGGAGGGCTCTCCCACCAACTTCGATTGGATAAACCCGCGGCCACACCAACGCCCACGCTACCGAGCGCTCCGAGCCAATGTAAGAACTGACGGCGGGTTAATCTTGCCACATCATCCTCTCAAGCTCAGCGGGCATTTTCTTTTCTCTCAATAAATACCAAAGTGCTTCAGCCTCTCTATCTGATCCAACTGCATTGGGGTTATATCGGTCTAATTCCCATCTAATTGGGTTGGTCTTGATGTAATGGCGGATCGCGTTCAAAGATCTTTCTGCTCGGATGATATGCTCGAAGTAATTTCGCTGCCAAACACACTCTCCTGGGGTGTTATTGTCTTGATTAATCTTGCGGGTAGAAACGGATTTGAAATTCTGAATGATGGCTCCGAGAGAACCACTTTTTGTTCCTCGTGGTTTTGTGCCCTCCGATTGTAGGGGCGAAGCATCCGATCTTGATGCAATTGGAAAGATACCATCATTTTCATCGGATGCTTCGCCCCTACTGAGAACGACAATCATATGGATATGGTTGGGCATGATGA
>CP070708.1:704704-706055 GCA_020350285.1 Anaerolineaceae bacterium | reverse complement strand
GTAGCTTGCAGCTTGAAGCTTGTAACTTACAGCCTACGGCCATGAGACCACACATCCATTGTCGAAGGTGACATCTAAATCATAGGGACTCGGCTCTGCTGCCTGGTCAAATACAAATTTCAGGGTTTTGGCAATGCCAGATCCAATGGTACGATCAGCACCGCTTTTCCATCCACCGGCGATCAAAGTTGGTGGGCTCTTGTCTTTTTTCTCCCAAATAGCGGTTCCGCCAAGCTCAATTCTGGATAACTCGATGTTCCCTGGAGGCCAATTGATGAAGATCTTGAATATCTCAACGACTTCTGGTCCACCATTGTCAAGCGACCATCTCACCTCCTTGTCACTCACAGAGAAGTTATAAGCTCTATTGCTCCCACATGGATCTTGGGTATGTGTTGCGGTCCTACTCGGTGAGGGCGAAGGGGAAGGTGTAGCCGTACTTGTCGGAGTTATGGACGGACTTGGGGTGTACGTTGCTGTAGGTGAAAAGGATCCGGTCGATGTAACTGTGGAGGTCCCAGTTGGGGTTGAGGTTCGGGTGTGTGTACCTGCTGGGGATGGATACGTATCAGGTGTGCGCGTTGATGTTGATGGAGATGGATAAGGAGGAGTCTCCTCACCAGTCGATCCAGGGTATTCCGTTGCTTCGATAGAAGGCGTCAGGCTAATCCCCTCAGGGGTCGGGGTTGGGGAAAGCGTCACGGTTTCCGAAACTGCACCACCATCTCCAATCGACTCGATCGCCATCCCTGTCAATGTCGCCGCGACAGCAGTATCGACGGCACCGGGGGGTAAGACTGTACCTTCCTCTGGGGCAACGATTGTGGAGAGAAAGAATATTGTTGCCTGCAAGTCAACAGCACCATCCGCTTGAGCTAAACTGTCGGTTGGGTTTAGAAGAGGGATTATCCAGATTGAGAAAGGTATTGTAAGGAGAAGTACCAAAAAAACTGTGATGATAACCGCCCTTCTCCGCCAGACCTCATCAAATCTGACCCTTCCTTGAAATCGCATCCGATCAATAACTTGTGTCACGCGATAAAGCTGTGATGCCCAGCCATCTGAGCCCGTTGCGCGCTCCAGGGATATCTTCAAAGCTGATTGGAACGCGGCGTTAAATTCCGAGATGGTGGGATATCGATGCGCAGGGTTTTTAGCCAAAGCCTTGATCAGAACAGCTTCGATGGGTTCGGGAAGATTGGGGTTGACTTCTCTTGGTCGTGGCAAGGGCTCATTAATGTGTTTTAACACCACACCCATCGGTGTGTCTGCTTCATATGGCAAATAACCCGTCGTCAAGTGGTAAAGCACGACTCCTAAGGAATATTGATCTGATCGGGCGTCGATCGGG
>CP070708.1:703217-704604 GCA_020350285.1 Anaerolineaceae bacterium | reverse complement strand
GACAGGTCAGCAACCGGATTCTTGACATTATCCTTTGATCACGGTATGCTTCGGTCGCTAAAAGCGGGTGTAGTTCAGTGGTAGAACGTCTGCTTGCCAAGCAGAAAGTCGTGGGTTCGAATCCCATCGCCCGCTCAGATCAGGATCGCCTATCGCTTATCGGATCCAACGATAGGCGACAGGCGATTGATGGTCTAGCCCTTGGGGACGTAGCCAAGTGGTAAGGCAGGGGTCTGCAAAACCCTTAAGCGCGGGTTCGATTCCCGCCGTCCCCTCTTCATCAACCGAAAAAGAAAAGCGACATGGATACCTTTGTTTGAGATAGACTCCAGTCGCTTTTTCTGTTAAATACTCGTAACCCGGAAGAAACAATAGGTTTATCTAGTCGAAAATCAAACCTTCTACTTACACTTGTGGTTATGCTTCATATAAAAGCTTGATTCGAGAAATTCAATATATCAAATCCCAACAGATCATTCATCATCAAGCGTGAGGCTAACCGGGCAATGGTCCGAGCCTAGAACATCGGTATGGATTTCCGCTGCTGCAACACGGTCCTGCAGATCAGGTGAGATGAAAAAGTAATCGAGACGCCACCCCACATTCCGCTCTCGCCCCCCTCCCCAATAAGCCCACCAAGTGTACGCGCCCGCTTGATCAGGATGTAAAGACCTGAAGGTGTCGATGTACCCCTCTTCGACCACCTGATCGATCCAAGCGCGCTCGATGGGAAGAAATCCAGTACGATTTTCATTTTCTTTTGGTCGGGCGATATCAATCTCACGATGCGCCGTGTTCACATCCCCACAAAAAACAACAGGCGTTCCAGAACTCCGGTACTGATTGCAGCGCTCCAGAAAGGCCTCTTTATAGGCCATCTTGAAGGGTACCCGACTGTGATCTCGTCCTCCGTTGGGGAAGTAAGCTGTTATTAGCACAAACTCTCCATAATCCGCAATGATCGTACGACCTTCTCGATCATACTCTTCAATCCCCAAACCGATCTCAACCGTTTCCGGCTCAACCCTAGAAAACAGGCCCACACCGCTATATCCCTTACGCTCTGCAGAAGCCCAATAGGTGTGGTATTCCGAGGGATCCCTTAATTCATCTTCCAGCTGACTGGGATTCGCTTTGGTCTCTTGTACACTGAGCACATCTGGGCGAGTTGTTTCTAACCACTCAAGAAAACCCTTCCTCTGAGCAGCCCTAATGCCGTTCACATTCCATGAATAAAGTTTCAGCATTGCTGGATTAACCTTCCCGTGTAGTTTCTCGATCTCTGAAGGAAATTTCCTGACTCTCGTCTATAGTCTCACGTTGTAGAACCTCGTATCGTTTGAGTTGTTCTAGCTGAGGGGGCATAATGCGGATGATGGGTCTCGAC
>CP070708.1:701730-703117 GCA_020350285.1 Anaerolineaceae bacterium | reverse complement strand
GTAGGAAGCGCGCCGATCTCTTGGACGACGCTCAAGATGGCCGCGGTACCGTAGCGATGCATCGAACCCTGACGCCCCGTTTTGGGGCTTTCGATCAACTCGCTCGCAAACCGCTTGGAGGCCTGTTTAAATCCTTCTTTATCGTGCGCCTCTGGAACTTTGGCGCCGGTGTCATCGATCACAATCGCTTTGAGGCCTTTAATCCCCATCACAGCGCCAAGACCACCGCGCGCAGCTAAGCGTCCTGGCTGCCCTATGAGGTCATCCGTGACCGCGATACCGGCTGCACGCATGCCCATCTCTCCCGCAGGACCGACAGTGATGACGCCGACATCAGGGCCAAAGCGCGACTGGAGGGAAGCCACGGTGTCGTAAGTTCCTAGACCACGAAGCTCTCCAGCAGGGTGCAGTTCCACACCCTCCGAATGAATATGAAGCAGATGGGGTTCGTCATGGGATGATAGGCCTTCAACGATGATGGCTTTGATCCCTAGTCGACCAATTTTATCTCCCGTGTTCCCGCCGACATTGGCTTCCTTGATGCCCCCTGTAAGAGGGCTCTTCCCACCTACGGACAGCCGCCCTGCAGAAGATAAAGGGAGCCCGGCAAGCAAACCGGGCGCGAAGATTAATAAGTTTTTCGGCCCTAATGGATCACTTCCGGGATCCATTTCATCCAGCAGCAGACGAGCGATCAATGCCCGTCCGCCATATTGGGCATACACTTCTGGAACAGACTGCGTCAGAGCAGATAACGAAGATAGATCGACTCGAATAATCGTACCCACCGTAACCTCTCTCTCAATATGAGTGCCAACCATTAGGCAAGTTCGTTACGAATGCCAAGATAGCCAGCCAGGACAATAGGATCAGGTGATCCACGGCATCGCTGAATTACTTTCCGAGTGCTACCTCGAAAAGAACACCTCATCTCTATGGAGGATAAGCAAGGGTATAAATATGCTGCCCACCCTGTAGTGGTCCCTTCACCACCCGCTCAATCTCCTCCGCCGAACGCTGAGTTACCTTATCCACCGGGGGTAGCTTTCCAGCCGGAAAGGTGGTCATAATATCGTTGATCAATCGGGTCAAGTAATCCAGAAAAGCCTCGACACCTGGTCGTGCCTTCTCGGGATCCGCCAACGAGGGCTTCCCTAAGACGCCCTCCGGATATGTGATCGGGGCGATGCCGCCGAAACCTACCGCTTCCTGACCTCTTAGAGGTTTATGATAGACATCCCCGCCCTTGTCCACATGATCACCGGGGATGAAACCTTCCGGTTTGTTGTCAACCGCATGTTCCATTTGCATCATCTCAGGGAAGAGCGCCAAGGAGTAAGAGGCCTCGGCTTCGTCGGCATGCCGGAAGGGCGTTTCGAATGGACCA
>CP070708.1:700217-701630 GCA_020350285.1 Anaerolineaceae bacterium | reverse complement strand
TTGGAACATCCAGCCGCCATCCATCAGCTCCCTGCTCAATCCAATACTTGGCGACATCGAACAAGTACTGACGAACTTGCGGATGATCGGTGTTAAATTTCGGCAAACTCTTGTAACTCCACCAGGCAAGATAGTCTTTAGCTTTGCCAGGGCTATACGCGTCCATCGGGAGCCGTTTGATGTGAAACCAATCAAGGTAAGGTGAATACTCTGTGTTCTCCAACACATCGTTGAAAGCGAAGAAACCACGACCGCAATGGTTGAAAACGCCATCTAAAACCACGCGCACCCCATTCTGGTGAGCCAGGTCGATCAAAGCACGAAAATCCTCGAACGCGCCAAGTTTGGGATCGACTTTGTAATAATCGGTCGTGTTGTATCGATGTACGGAGGTCGCGTGAAAAATCGGGTTGAGATAAATTGCGGTTATCCCCAGATCCATTAAGTAATCAAATTTCTGGATCACCCCTTGGAGGTCACCTCCATGAAACTTCCACAATGTTGGAGACGTATCCCAAGGTAGAACATTAGCCGGGTCGTTCGACGAATCACCATTCGCAAACCGATCAGGAAATATTTGATAGAAGACGGCATCTTGAACCCATTCAGGGACTGTCATACAAATACTCCATTGGGTGAACTACATTTTCGCTGAGAATGGCAAACTTTACTTATCGTGAGAGGGGCAATTGTCTCAGCTATTACTTCCCCGCGTTTAATCCCCATTTCCAGCACTGAGCAAAGCTTGATCGATCTTCTTGAGTGCAATATCCAGCGCCAGTTCCGGTGAAGCCCCTTGGATTGCAACCGCGCGCACCGCTCCTTCTAAAGGTTCAGCGAACAGTTGTAAGTCGGGGCGAAGCGGTAATGGCACACCGGATACTAATGAGGTTACCATCTGGACCTGCAACGCATCGTTTAATATGAGGTTGCTTAGGGCTGGGATATGATTTGCACCTTCCGGATCGCTTAGGATCAACTGGTTCTCAGGAGAAAGTAAAAAACGAGCAAAAGCCCAAGTAGCCTCCACATCGGCGCGGGAGGAGCCTTTAATTAGGTAGAGATTCTCTGTCCAAACAAAACCCGCCATTCGACGACCGGTTTCGGAATTCATGGGCCAGGGATCTATGACAAGGTCCCTTACGCCTTCAAAATCCGATAATTGGCGTGCTTCTAAGGTGCTTTCGATCAACCAACCCGAGACACCTGTTTTAAAGAGGGTCATATCTTCATCCGAGTTAAACCAAATCCGTCCAGCGTTACGTAAAGTTCTCATCAATCGCAACCAGCAATACCCAACTTGATCCTCAAGGGAAAGATTACCCTCCGCATTGAAAAGGCTTCCATCACAGACACCAATTTGTGAGGCTGAGTACAAAAATCCAAAATCCAAAGCGAACCCAACGCTTTGAT
>CP070708.1:698703-700117 GCA_020350285.1 Anaerolineaceae bacterium | reverse complement strand
ATCCAACCGGTTTAAACCATAATGAACGCAGATTTCATAATCCATAACGCATCCCAAATCCTCACCATGGCCGGTGGACCACAGCGCGGCCAGAAATTAGGAGAGCTCAGCGTCATCGAGAACGGAGCTGTCGCTATCAAAGGTGAGCTTATCATCGCCACAGGACCCTCCCACAAGTTAAGTAAGCAGTATCAGTCGACACACGAAATCGACGCTGAAGGTCGGGTGGTGATGCCCGGTTTTGTAGATCCTCATACCCACCTGATTTGGGCCGGCGACAGGGCAACAGAATTCGAGATGCGTCTGGCAGGCGCCAGCTACATGGAAATCATGAACGCTGGTGGTGGAATCCTATCAACTGTCCGCCTTACCCGTTCGGCGAGAGTCGACGAGTTGGTCGATCAGGCACGAGGACGATTGACTCGCATGTTGGAACATGGCACGACCAGCGTAGAGGTCAAGACCGGCTATGGTCTTGAGACCGGGTCTGAATTGCGTATGATGGAGGCGATACTCCACCTCGATGATGAGAACCCTGTGGAGTTGATCCCCACGTTCCTCGGTGCCCACGCGATACCTGCTGAATTCTCCGATGATCCGGAAGGCTACACCGATCTGATTTGCGATGAAATGCTACCAGCTCTGGTGAG
The DNA here is from genome assembly GCA_020350285.1 of Anaerolineaceae bacterium. Taxonomy (GTDB): domain Bacteria; phylum Chloroflexota; class Anaerolineae; order Anaerolineales; family E44-bin32; genus DUEZ01. Next base: position 699,467 of record CP070708.1, on the reverse strand, counting down.
CTGGTGGGAGGATAACGCTGGGAAACGACCCTTACCTTTTGTAGATGTGTTTTGTGAAACCGGCGCGTTCAACCTCGAACAAAGCCGACGCATCCTTGAACATGCAAAGGAATTAGGATTCCAATTAAAAATCCATGCCGACGAGTTTGATGGCCTCGGTGGAACGGGTCTGGCTGTTGAATTGGGTGCGACCTCAGCTGATCACCTCGTCCGTACCCCAATGGAAGATATCAAAGCCCTCGGAGCATCTCAAACAGTAGCCGTCTCACTCCCCTGCACGCCTTTTGGTCTAGCGGAAAGCGACTATACACCCGCGGAAGCCATTCTCGAAGCAGGAGGGATCCTCGCCCTAGCAACCGACCTCAATCCTGGAACAGCCTGGTGTGAAAGCATGCAGTTCCCCATCGCATTGGCTTGCCGCTATATGCATCTCACACCTGCTCAGGCGATCACCGCAGCGACGATCAACGCCGCTGCTGCGGTCGATCGAGCAGATAGGATTGGAAGTTTGGAACCAAGCAAGCAAGCAGACGTCTTAATATTAGACATACCAGATTACCGACACTTAGGTTACCGCTTCGGTGTAAACTTGGTCTCGACGGTCATAAAACGCGGTAAGATTGTATACTCACGAGGAGGCGAGGAGATTATATGAATTTACTTGAGGGGTCTAACCTCCTATATGCCATACTGATCCTGATCGGCTTGGGCGTTGCTTGGATCATTCTCAAGTTCTTGCTTCGCTTCACGATGCGGTTTTTTAC
>CP070708.1:697181-698603 GCA_020350285.1 Anaerolineaceae bacterium | reverse complement strand
TTACTTGGTTTTAGTTTTCCGCTGGCGATCGGGAGAAGAACGGGCAAATTTCTGTTCGACATTCTCCACACGTCTTGAGAGCGTTGAAACTGCGTCTTCTCCTTCCTGCCAAAATGCTGCTGCTTGAAGAAGCCGTACCTGACCTCTCCGCACGAGGTAGCCTCGACCCTGCGGTAATCCTGCTGAGGGTTGACCGGGTGGCCGTCGAGCGTTATTGAACTGTTCCAAGCCTTCACTACCTGATAATAAGAGACCGCATCCGTGTCTCCTAATACGCTGCATGAGGGGATCGTCATAATCTCTTGGAAGTTCTGAAACATTTCCTGCCACGATCATACTTACACCCAAGTCCCCAGCTACTGACATCAAATCCCCGAGTTGTTTACTGGCGTTCTCCGCCCGGGCTGAGAACATATCATAATCATCGATCACAATTAGAAGATGTGGCCACTGGTTCACAAAATCCCGGGCGTTAAATCGATCTGGATCCTTTTCATAGGCATCTTCTAGCGCCTGCTGTCGATTCTCTATCTCTTCAGCTAATTGAGTAAGGGTTGCTTGCATGGTTGACAAAGAATCGATGTAGACCATGGTATGAGGCAATCCACGAAAGGCCATAAGAGTCCGGCTGTGAAAATCAGGGAGAATAAGCTTTAGTCTTTCTGGAGAGAAGCGTTCAACCAGACCGAGTATCCAAGTTTGCAGAACGGATGTCTTGCCTGATTGAGGACTCGTGGATGCTACCAAGAATGTAGGACCATCATCATCGAGCGAAAGCCCAATCGAGGCTAGTGTTTGGTAATCCTGACCAAGGTCCGAGGATAGCGGCACCTGAACATCGTCCTGCATCGCGACGGGTATTCCGTCGAATTCGGGAAGCGTAACCAACAGTGGTAGGCTACGGATCTCAGGTGGTGTCGCACCCTTCCACGCCAACTCCATGCGTGAAGCTAGCCGCCGTAATTCCTGAAATTGTTCCTCATCCGAGTGCCCCTTCGTTGGAAGTGCTGCTTGAAATTCCAATGGAGGTGTCCCGCGGAGCAGGCCTCGACCAGGCGGAGGAGGCGTGGCAATTTCCTCTTGTATCTTCGCTTCGCTGGGACGACCAACGATCCGGAAGTACTCCGTCTGGTCAGCCTGATGGAAGGTCAGCCGTAGATTGATGTTCGCAAAGAGATCGTTCGGGATTTCCGATTGAAGGCTGGCTGATATCACCATGTAGAGACCCGATGCAGCACCACCGCTAATTAGAGTCGAGACGCTCTTGGCTAATTCCACGTCCACCAAGCGTCTAAAATCACCGTACCCATCAATGATTAAGTAGATACTCGGTAAGCGCGCCTTCGGTTTTACTCGGGCGTTGTAATCCTCATAACTGTCAACTTGAGCTCCTCGGAACAAATCGTTACGCCTCGATATCTC
>CP070708.1:695626-697081 GCA_020350285.1 Anaerolineaceae bacterium | reverse complement strand
ATGGTTCATGGCAAGATCCATGGGATCAGGTCAGCAGACGGTACAGGTGGTATGAAATAGAGTGTGGTCCAAGTATGCCAGCGTTCATACTCGTCATCGGTGAATCCCAGATCGATCCAATGCCTTCCGGCGATCCCGGCACCAATGTCCTCGATGGTTGCGAAGCCATACCCCGGGATATAAACCGACCACCCTCGCATCATGTTATACCAACTACGGATGACACCGATCATCCCCCTTCGTAACTCCTTTCCGCTTGCTGTGGTTGAATTGCATCCCTCGACGCCCAAATTACAAGGAGAGTAGGAAGTTGCGTAAACAGGGACCGCTCGCCAGTATTCGATCCGACCATCAGGTGTGTCCACTGCTCGTATTTCAATCCTGGTGCCATAACCGAGCACTCTCGGTTCCGCATCTACAGCCACCCACGTCTCCTCGATGGATCGATTGACCTCCTCACCTTCCTCAAACCGAACTCGGATCCGGGTTGCCAAAACACCATAATTCCCCGGGTCGATAATTTGCAGGTTATCAAGTTCCAAGTCCGCAGCTGGTTGGTAAACGGTATCGAAGGACATCGGTTCTAACTCAACTTGGATTTGTTCTTGAACACGAACAACACGGATCTGACCGTTCTCTGGAAGCGGCATATCCACGGCTGGTTGGCTATAGTCGAGTCCAACCAATGCAATACTGCTCTGGGATAATGCATCTCCTACCGTTGGCCCAACAGCTCTCGTTTCGATCTCTGCACCATCAACATCGATGACCAATGAGCGGGATCGTATCAGACTCGCACGGATGGAGGAGTTCAGAGTTGTTTCCGGTGCTGGAGAGAGGACATCACCTTCTCGCAAGACCACTCCGCCTTCCCAAAGTGCTTCACCCAATGAGGGAGCAGCAGAGTGGATTACCTGCGTCAACTCGCCTTCTTGGAGAGTGATTGAATGAGCGCGGTCAACACGTATGGTTGATGGTCGGATCTCAAGTGGTCCCGTTGGATCCCTCATACGGTATCCATCCACCCACACCCGGTCTCCAGGATAGAGCCGGATATCCTCCTCGGTCAAGATGTTGGCCGGCGAGGTCTCTGGAGAGTTGATGACAAATGATCTCTCCTCAAGTTGAATTTCCACAGGGAAGGCATGATCCAATTGGATGATCGTATCGGAATCAACTTGCTCATCCAATTCGGGACTAATCCGATCATCCGATGATGGATCGAACCCAGCTGCCCGAAGAACACCGAGGACCGATCGGGCATGTGTGCGAAACTCATAGGTATGCCCATCAATTACCAGGGTCATCGGTCGAGCTGTGCTGTGATAGATCAACACGAGCCCAAGCAGGATTAAACTGGCAGCGATACCCCAGATCACTTTTCGGGGTAAGGACTGTACCCATAGAATGACTTTCATCGTCGGAAAGCAGTATACCAGAGCATTGTGATCGAGG
>CP070708.1:694068-695526 GCA_020350285.1 Anaerolineaceae bacterium | reverse complement strand
TGCAGACCATCCGCGACATCGCCGCTGACCCCTCCGAGAAGATCGTGCTCTTCGTCCCCTCGGACCTGTCAGGATCGATCGGTGCGTTGCTGGGCGAGGGGAAGAAAGGATAATCCGTGATCCTGGATACGAGAACGCGATACCTGCAGATCGCTTTCAACTACGATCTGGGGCTGGTGAAGCGCGTGCTCCCGACCATTCCACACAGCGAGCGGATCTTGATCGAAGCCGGTACGCCGTTCATCAAGCAGGAAGGCGGTCGTGGGATCAATACCATCGCCAGGATCTGGCCGGGGACCGTGGTGGCGGACTTGAAGGTCGCCGATGGTGCGTTCGGCGAGGTGCGGTTAGCAAGACGAGCAGGCGCCAGAGCCGCCACAGTGCTCGGTAACTCACCCACCGAGACACTGGACATATTTGTGGATTCCTGTGAACAACTGGGGATGGCGTCGATGATCGACATGGTGGGGGTGGAAGATCCGTTAGGTGTAGTGATGCGCATGCGGCGACCTCCTGAGGTCGTCGTGCTTCACCGTGGACGAGATGAGGAGGGCACGCGCGGCAAGGTGATCCAGTATCGGCATGTGAACCGAGTGCGCAGCAAGTTCAATGTGCTCATCTCCGCTGCCGGGGGCGTGGATCTGAGGGAAGCGCGCAGCGCCATCTTCAACGGCGCCAGCATCGTGGTGGTGAACCTCGTGCACCCGGGCGATCCGTGGGAGGGCATCTGCACCGAGGAGGACGTGGCGGCGATGGCGGCCACGTTCCTGGAGACGATCGAATAGCGATAAGAAATTGACAAATCAATGGATCAGCCGCTGGGGACGTGGGCGGCTGATCTGTTTATTTAAGCTTCCCGCGAGCTTAAAGCTCGCGGGGAGCTGTGTTTGGCGCCCCATCGAGCGGGCTCATAACAGCGAACGGACCACGGTTGAGAACATGGGTGTAGATCATGGTGGTCTTGACGTCCTTGTGACCAAGCAGGTCCTGCACCGTGCGAATGTCGTATCCGTTCTCGAGTAGATGTGTCGCGAAGCTGTGGCGCAGGGTGTGGGGCGTGACGTGTTTGGGAATCTTCGCCATGAGGGCAGCCTTTCGTATCGCTTTTTGGGTTCCGGAGGGGTTCAGATGATGTCGACGAATTTGGCCAGAGCGAGGATCTCTGGACAGACGCGGGGATGGGAAAACCCATTGCCAAGCCCACTCCCTTTCTGCGTTGGGATACTTGATGGATAGTGCAAAGGGCAAGGTTACCTTGCCATAACCGTGATCGAGGTCCTGAGCGTGCTGTAAGCGAACATCTTGTAAGTGGTTTTTGATCTCATCTTGTAATTGATTGGGCAGTATGGTTACTCGGTCTTTGAACCCCTTTCCATCGCGAACGGTGATCTGGTGTTGGTGGAAATCGATATCCTTGACTCTTAAGCGCAGACATTCCATCAACCGCAGGCCGCTGCC
>CP070708.1:692487-693968 GCA_020350285.1 Anaerolineaceae bacterium | reverse complement strand
GAATCAACAGTATGTGCATCGTCAATATCCAAACGCGAGCCTTTATATTCAAGCTTGGATACCCCGGACAAGCCCAAGCAAGGATCCCGCCGCTCAAGGTCAAGGGAGAGGTGATCGGCGTCGTTTAAAGACCACCATGTTTCAAGTCTGAGAGGGAGATTGCCCACACTTTCACGAACCATTCGCAACGCCGGTTCTTTGGTCGCGTAGGTCAAGGATCGCCATCCCCAGAGTGTCTCCTCACCGCTCACAGGTTCGCCTTCGATCAGCACACCTGCGCGGTACAAGCCCACTGGTCCTTCAGCGCCAAGCGTACGCATTGTGAGCCGTACTCTTGAAGGGGTTAAGAGCAACTCGTCCCCCTTAATTCGCCACTCGCTATCAGGGAGCAGCCAACCTGTACGAGCGGTGTGGAAGCCCGTACCACAGATATCGTCGATCACAACCCAGATATCGTCACGTGCGCGCACAACCGTGCGGCGATGAACCACATCCAACCGACGATAACCGTCGTGCTTGGCGCATATTACTTCTAACTCATTGTCCTGAGACCGCCAATGGCCTAACAGTTCTCCACACGACCAATCGAGCCATAGGAATCTACCTGCCTTGGTCATCGGCTCCTGATCGTCGATAACGACTGTATTATGAACGTGCGCTCCGGTTAAGCTGTTGTCCCATGGCGGCGCGCCGTTGTAAAGATAGGTGCCAGGATCGCAGACGATGTTCCGTCCACCCCACCAGAGATCGAAGTGCAATTGATCGGAATGACCCGGTCGAGAGGCAAAGCGGGCACAGCGCAACATTCCCCATGCCTGATGACCACCCATCAAGTAAAGACCAGCGTGCTGGAAATGATCTTTCGGTTTAAGGTAAATACCCCCTCTCCCCTTTGGGGAGTGTGCAGGTGTGAGGGGAGATTTTATCTCTACATCAACACCGGATGTCGCCCCCAACCTATGTCCATTTGTGACCCCTTCAACCTCCAATCCTAACCAAACACACCCCTCATCCCATGGTCCAGGTGGGTAGGTGCGCCTACCGGAGAAAGCTCGTCCGGCAGCTTGGATTACAGGGCGGAAATCTTCGAAGGGGCATGTGGTGATGGGCAAGATGTGGGCTCCGTCATTGGGTCCAAAGTTGGGTACCTTCCCGGTCTCCGGGTTTACTAGCGAGCCTAAACATACACTCATGCGATGCAGGGCGTCAATCGAACCTTGGGGTAACGGCTCATCGTTGACCGCAGCTATCCGGGATGCCCACAATCCGGCTTGGATCGCTAGGCGTTGGTAATTGGTCGAATGTTGCACATATCCGCCGTCCGGAAGGACCTGTCGGTTGAGGGCTTCCAAAAGCCATTGTTTGCCTAATTTATGCCATTGTGGTGAGGATCGAAATTCTGGGAAGAGAAGGCCGACGGTATAGAGCGCTACCGCTTCGACAAGTAGGTGATTGTTGTTTTGTGATCGCGCGTAGATCAG
>CP070708.1:690852-692387 GCA_020350285.1 Anaerolineaceae bacterium | reverse complement strand
CCTGCCCGGGAATAATGATACAGACCTTTCGAGCATTCTCCAGAAGCACCTTGTGGAACGTGGATTCCATATCCAGACCAAAATGGTTTCCAATTCTCTCCACCTCCGTGGTGATCGGAATCGCATCGCTCTCTTGGCCACATTGGTCTCCCACCTTGGCGTGATCCTCTTATTATTAGGGATCGTTCTCAGCGCTGCATTTGGCTGGCGGGAAGAGATCATCATCGAACCAAATCAAGTGACAGATTTCCCTCATCATCCCGGAACAGCGGTCCACCACGAAGGATTATTCATAGAACGCTATCCCGATAATAGTGCCGCAGATTATGAAGCCCGACTTGTCATCACCAATGAGGCCGGCCAGATCGTCCGCGCGAGTGTCCGCCCGAATAGACCGTTGAACTACCGGGGTGTAAAGATCATCCTTACGGGATACATCGGTTTACAGGAGGAATACAGCATAACCACTCTGGCTGTCTACGATCCAGGATTTGGAGCCGCGGTCATTGCCGGTGTCCTAACACTGATCGCGATGACGATCAGTTTTAACTTCCCACATTGTTGCATTCAGGCGCGTTATGAACCCGACGGAATACTCCTCATCGCTGGACGAGCGGAGAGGAGGGCTTATACCTTCGAGCGAGAATTCTCAAGCATCATTGAAGAACTTCAGGCGATATGATAGATCAAGACTGAATCGAGGATTGTCCTTGTGTTGATAGAAATTGGGTATGTGGTGCTATGGGGTGCGACCATCGGGTATCTCCTCCACGGAAGATCTGGGCAGCGATGGCTCGGACAGCTTGCGTCCATAACGACCCTTATTAGTACGTGTATTCTGATCGCCGGTCTTGTGCAACGGGGTGTACAAGCCGGTCATTGGCCGTTATCGAACCGCTATGAAGTTGCTTTATGCATTGGCAGTTTGATCCTGGTCATCTACCTTCTAATAGAAGTTGGGTGGCATGAACGTCGTGCAGGGGCGCTCGTGCTGTTGTTTTCCTTATTATCATTTACCTTTGCTTTTACTCGCCCCCAATCGGAGCGACTGATCACCCCTCTGCTCCCGGCATTACGATCGATATGGTTGCAGCTACATGTTCTTACCACGCTAATCGGATACGCGGCTTTTGGTGTGGCGGCCGGGATAGCTCTGACGCGGTTGTTACAAACCGTGCCCTTGGAGGGTGAGGAACGGGTATGGTTGCCATCCGGTGTTAATTCCGAGGCGATGATGGAACGGGTTGTAGCGCTTGGATTCCCTTGGCTGTCCCTCGGGATCCTAACTGGCGCGATCTGGGCTCAGAACGCATGGGGTCGTTATTGGGGTTGGGATCCTAAGGAGACCTGGACACTGATCACTTGGCTTTGGTATCTGTTGATCTTGCATGTGAGGACACTCCGTAATTGGCGCGGTCCTCGCCTCGCAGCGCTGATCGTGGCAGGTTGTTTTGTTGTGATCTTTACCTATATCGGGGTGCCCTGGTTAGTAAGGACGGTGCGATTGGAGAGCCTGCATGGGTTTTAAGAGAGAT
>CP070708.1:689197-690752 GCA_020350285.1 Anaerolineaceae bacterium | reverse complement strand
CTTTGGGTTGATGAAATCCGAACGGATGACAAGGGTCAAGTTTGGTATAGAGTAAATGAACGCTATGGTAGTTATGGGGATATCTTCTGGGCGGCAGCTGAAGCCTTCCGCCCTCTCGTTTCGGAAGACCTGGAGAGCATCAACCCCAATGTCGAAGAGAAACGAATTCTGATTAACCTCAATTATCAAACGCTCTCCTGTTTTGAGGGCAGTCATGAAGTTTTTTATTGCCGGATATCCTCAGGTGCCAAGTTCGATGCAGAAGGAAATCCCGTCGATAAATGGTCGACACCTCTCGGTGCTCATCCCATTTGGCGGAAGGTTATCTCGCTTCACATGAGCGGTGGGACAACTGGAGGAGGGTACGATCTTCCCGGCATCGGTTGGACTACGCTCTTTGTGGGAACCGGGATCGCTATTCATGGAACATATTGGCATAACAATTTCGGTGTAGCCATGTCACACGGATGTGTGAATGCGCGTCCTGAAGACGCGAAGTGGGTTTTCCGATGGACGCAACCAGAAGTACCCTACGAACCAGGCGATATAACCGTGTCTATGCCAGGTGGTACGAGGGTCGAAGTCGCTGAATAGAGACTGCTTTCGAAGAACTCCTTACAATCAAGCCTTAGCAACCGTATATTCTAGTTTTACCCTAAACGAGGTTAAAAATTCCTGTCCTATACGATCCCGATCCAATTAGGAGTACCGACTCCTGCGCGATCTGTAAATCCTCCCCGCCCTTGATGGCGCGCAATTTAGGTGTTTGTTTATCTTGCTTGCGGAGTGAACCAGCTGCTGCTTTGGACCATGTGGCTGAGATTCATCATCGGTCGCGAAGAGCTTTCGGCCTTCCAGAGGCACCTCCAGAAAATGAGGCCGGGATCCAGTGTGGATTATGCATCCGTCAATGTGTGATAGGTGACGGTGAACGCGGTTTTTGTGGTCTCCGAACCTTACGCGAAGGTCGTCTCCATCACCTCGCCGGTACACCCTCGAGAGGGCTCCTCCACTGGTACCGAGATCCACTCCCAACAAACTGCGTGGCGGATTGGGTATGTGACGGGCATACACGATACGGTCGTCACAACCTCGCAGTTTTTTATTCGAGCTGCACGCTGAATTGCTTGTTCTGCCAAAACTGGCATTTCAGAACTGCGGATCCAAACCGAGACAGACAAGGAAATGTTCAAGCTCTCAGTGCGAAAGAATTGGCCGCATGTGCCAATGAGCGCACTCATTGCGTTTGTTACTTCGGAGGTGATCCCGCAAGCCAAATGCCCCACGCTATCGCCACAAGCAGGCTACTCGAGAAACGTGGTATCGTAATCTGCTGGGAGACAGCTGGAACAATGCACCCACGATTGCTCCGTGTTGCGCTGGAGCTGTCCCTTAACAGTCGAGGATGTATTAAGTTTGATCTCAAAGCTTACGATTCAAACCTCCATCGCTTCTTAACCGGCTCTACCAATTCTCGAACATTGGAAAATTTCTCCATAGCTGCTAAACGTTTTAACGAACGCATCGACCCGCCTTTGGTCATAGCCAGCACACT
>CP070708.1:687489-689097 GCA_020350285.1 Anaerolineaceae bacterium | reverse complement strand
ACATCACCGCTGTCCTTGGGGTTACCAGCGATGGCGAGCGTTCATGCCTTGATCGGTCTGGGTGAAGCGATCATCACCACCGGCGCGATCGCTCTACTACAAGCCAGCCGACCGCAGGTCTTGGAGGTCGGTGAGACCGCACCCGGTCGGGTAGGTGCATCTTTTGTGATGGTTTGCTTTGTCGTTGCGCTGGTCGTGGCTGTTCTCTCGCCTCTGGCTTCTTCAAGCCCAGACGGGCTTGAGTTTGTGGCTGAGCGACAAGAGTTCCTGGATAGGGCTCTAGATCCGCTGTATGAACTGCTACCTGATTACAGTGTTCCATTTGTTCTCGACGAGAACTTGACGACGATTTTGGCTGTTGTTATTGGGACATTCATCGTGTTCGGGGTCGCGTGGGCCATCGGGCGTACAACTGCCAGAAAGGGTACCGTAGGAGAATAACGTTTGCACTACGATCTTTCAGACCAGTATCATCATCGATCGAGCCTCATCCACCACCTAGACCCACGCGTCAAAGTGGTGGTGACGTTTTTCTACATCTTGGCACTCAGCCTCACCCCTGAGGGGGCGTGGTGGATTCTTGGTTTCTTCCTCCTATTGCTCCTGTCAGCGGTTTGGTTGGCGGATCTCGCCCTCACTTTCACGTTAAAGCGTTCATTTATCGTTTTGCCCTTTGTACTTGCAGCAGTGGCGTTGCCTTTCACGACGCCTGGTCCGAGCTTGCTTGAAATTCCCGGATTAGGGTGGGTGGTAACAGAACCAGGCATGATTCGCTTCCTCAGTATTCTTGCCCGTAGCTGGCTGGCGGTACAGGGGGCCATTCTCTTGACAGCGGTAACGCGCTTCCCTGACCTGTTATGGGCACTAGGTGCGCTTCGTTTCCCTCAACCGCTCGTATCCACCATTGGTTTCATGTATCGCTACCTATTCGTACTTGCTGATGAAGCGCTACGCATGATCCGCGCTCGAGCAGCGCGCAGTGCTCAAGTTCCCGGTCGTGCACGACCACCTATTGGCTGGCGCGGACGAGTTGCAGGATCGATGGTTGGTAGTTTATTCCTTCGTTCGTTGGCGAGAAGCGAACGTGTCTATGCCGCAATGCTTGCGCGCGGTTATGACGGTCATATGCGATCGTTGATCGGTTTTCGTATGACAAACATCGATTGGATGGTGTTCATCCTCGCGTTTCTTCTCCTTATCGCGCCCCTGATCCTATCCCTGAGGTAATCCGATGCATCACACGATTGAAGCTAAAGATCTCCATTTCTCTTATCCAGATGGCCATCAAGCTTTGCGCGGGGTGAGCTTGTATATCTCGCCGGGCGAAAAGGTAGCACTTGTGGGACCCAATGGAGCGGGAAAATCCACCCTGCTGCTGCACCTCAACGGGATATTACATGATCGTGGGGAGGTGTTCGTCTGTGGGAAGCCAGTTGGGAAGGAGACCATTGGAGAGGTGCGCGCCTCTGTAGGATTGGTTTTCGAGGATCCGGACGATCAACTCTTCTCACCGACGGTATTTGATGACGTCGCTTTTGGACCGATCTATATGGGGATGCCAGAAGCGCAGGTGCGAAGGAGTGTAGATGATGCATTGGGTGCTGTTGA
>CP070708.1:685768-687389 GCA_020350285.1 Anaerolineaceae bacterium | reverse complement strand
TTGCAGGGGCAATTCGTGAATTGCCCCTACGTTTACATATTGATGTTTAATTACCCATTCGTAGGGGCGGTTCGCGAACCGCCCCTACGCGTATATTGAGACGGCTAAAGTTCATCCTTGGAAGGTAAATCGATATACAATCAGGAGGGGAAATATTTTGGACGCGCTAGAAAGGGTGGACCACATGTCCTCTGCGAATGTCCTCGGGTTAATCCTAGGTGGCGGGCGGGGCGCTCGTCTGTGGCCGTTGACCAAGCTGCGTGCAAAACCAGCAGTTCCTATAGGCGGCAAATATCGTTTGGTGGACATCCCTCTCAGCAATTGCCTCAACTCGGGGATCCATCAGGTTGCGGTATTGACTCAGTTCAACTCGGTCTCCCTACATCGTCATATCGCACAAACGTATCATTTTGATTTCTTCCATGACGGCTGGGTACAGATCTTAGCCGCTGAGCAAACCCTCACCAGTGCAGATTGGTATCAAGGCACGGCCGACGCGGTACGCAAACAACTGTTCGAAATTCAGGTCACAGACGCCGAGGATATCCTCATTTTGGCCGGCGATCACCTCTACCGCATGAATTACGCGCATTTGGTCGAGTATCACCAATCGAAGAACGCCGACGTAACTGTAGCAGTCAAACCCGTTTCCTTGGGTGATGCTCCTCGTTTTGGTATTTTAAAGCGCGCGCCTGATGGGCAAATCACCTCGTTTGTTGAAAAGCCAACGAGCGAGGCCATCTTGGCTGATTTCGTCAGCCGCGAAGATCCTGACCTTCCCTATTTAGGGTCAATGGGGATCTATCTCATTCGAACCCAGGCCTTGATTGAGCTGCTAGACTCTGATCACGATGATTTTGGCAGCGACGTGATCCCGGCGGCGATCCGCTCCCACCGCGTTTTCGGTTTTTCCTTCGATGGGTACTGGGAGGACATTGGGACCATCCCGGCTTTCTACCAAGCGAATCTGAACTTAACCCGAGCGAATCCACCTTTCAGCTTCCATGATCCTGAACATCCAATTTACACCCGCCCACGGTTTCTTCCTGGTTCCCGGATTTACGATGTCACGCTGGACAACGTGAAGCTTGCCGATGGATGCGTTGTCGAAGGTGCGGAAATTCGCAATTCCATCATCGGCATTCGCAGCGTCTTGGGGGAGGATGTGGTCATCCACGACACCGTAATCATGGGTGCTGACTATTATGAAGAGCAATCTCGGCACAAACCGCCGGGTTCGCCACCGATCGGTATCGGTCGCGGCTCACGCATTCGAGGGGCAATCATCGATAAGAATGCACGTCTTGGTCCCAATGTGAGGGTCGATCCCTTCCCGTCAGGGACGGAGATCGAGGAGGAGAATTGGTCTGTTCGGGATGGTGTTGTGGTGATCCCCAAGAATTCGGTGATCACGGAGGGGGCTGTGATCGCGCCGTGATGATGTGGATTTAGGATGGATATTATTCGGGCGATCCAGTAATGGATCGCCCGATGGATTCTGCGGAAGGATAGGGCATCCCCATAATGTCATTGCGAGCCCTGTAAGGGCGAAGCAATCTCCTCTTTTGCATACGGTGCGGCACTTGAAAGCCCGAAGTTGTCTGATCGACCAGAAGTTTGC
>CP070708.1:684036-685668 GCA_020350285.1 Anaerolineaceae bacterium | reverse complement strand
GATCGCTCGCGATCGGGCACGCGTTGTCGCTATTGGGGATGTTGGGATGTCGATCCCACGCAGGCTCTACTATGCAAAAGAGCTGACTTTCCTCGTATCTCGCTCCTATGGTCCGGGGCGTTATGACCCGCTGTATGAAGAAGCGGGGCACGATTATCCTTTTGGCTATGTCCGCTGGACAGAAGGACGCAACATAGCAGCCTTCGTGAATCTGTTGGCAGAGGGGAAACTGAATGTCACGCCCCTCATTACCCATCGTTTCCCGATAGAGCAAGCCACGGAAGCTTATGATGTGATCACAGGGAAAGGTGATGAGGCCTTCCTCAGCGTCCTCATAACCTACCCTGAAATCCCCTCCGAACCGGTGACACGCCTCACCCTCAAGGACCGACCCATCGAACCGACTGCCAATATTCGCATAGGAGCACTGGGCGGTGGCAATTTCGCCACTTCTGTACTCTTTCCGATCCTAAAACGCATGCGTGGGATCGAATTGGTCGGCCTAGCGACGGCAACCGGGATGACCGGCACCATTACAGGTCGAATATATGGTTTTCGTTACACAACCACGGATGAAGGGGAGATTTTGGCGGACGAGCAGATTAATACGGTCACGATACTTACCCGCCATCATATGCACGCGCAGCAAGTGATCGATGCACTGCAATTCGGCAAGCACGTTTTATGTGAAAAACCCCTGTCCTTGACCCGTGAAGGTTTAATCGGGATCACAAAAGCGGTGGAGGCCAGCGACTGTTTGTTGACCGTTGGATTCAACCGTCGTTTCGCACCGCTCGCGCTCCAACTTAAGGCCTTTCTCAAAGGCGTACATGAACCGCTGTCGATGCATTACCGGGTTAACGCCGGTATCCTGCCCATGGAACATTGGCTTCATGACCCTGCGCAGGGGGGTGGACGGATCATAGGGGAAGCCTGTCATTTTATCGATTTTTTGACCTTCATCAATGGCGAACCACCAATTCGTGTACAGAGTAAGGGCTTGCCTGATGATGAACGATACCAAGAGGACAACGTCCTCATGACCTTCGAATTTCCCGATGGTTCCGTTGGTACGATCTCATACCTTGCCGCAGGAGATCAAGCATTTGCCAAGGAACGACTGGAGGTCATTGGTGGCGGTCGTGTGGCCGTTTTGGATGATTTCCGCCGCCTCGAGACCCTCTTTCGCGGGCAACGTCGGGTTCAGCGATCTTGGTTGCGACAAGACAAGGGACATCGTGCCATCTGGCAGACCTTCGCAAAGGCAATTATGAACGGAGGGCCACCGCCGATCCCCTATCATCAATTGTTTGCAGTTTCAATGGCGTCTTTCGCTGCCGTTGAATCCCTCCGTTCAGGCGAAGCTGTAACCCTCAAACCGCTCACCTTAGAGTGATGGCCCCACTCAAACTGGCGCTGCGCGCTTTTCGTGAACTCGGCTTCGGTCCGCTGGCCCTCTATGGGGGATACCAGACCCTATTGCGTACGGGTTGGATGAAGGCTCGTACGCCCAGCTACGATTGGGCCGAACGCCCACTCAAGAGTTGGACCCTCCCCAATGTGCCCACAAATCCGACGGATTATGTAGCGTATCGTAACAAACATGCACCGCCTTTCTTCTTTACACCAGAC
>CP070708.1:682295-683936 GCA_020350285.1 Anaerolineaceae bacterium | reverse complement strand
ATGAGAAGGTAACCAAGTATCAGTCTGATTAATAGAGCAAACACATCTACCAGAACCCGAGTAGTTGAATGGAGTTAGCTATTGAAAACGAAGATTAAAAGACCACCGCGATGGGTCCGAGAGACATTTCCTCCCGTTCTGTTGATCGCCTTCGTTCTGTTCTCATGGCAGGTCGTGGCCAGAAGAAGTGGACTCTCGGCATTCATCTTGCCCTCGCCGATCCAGGTAGCACAGGCCGGATGGGAGACAAGGGATTTGCTCGTCTCAGCGATAGGCACAACCATGCTCGAGACGTTTCTCGGGCTCGTGATCGCATTGATTCTCGGAGTCGCCATCGCCGCCTCTATGGATCTCTCGGCGTTCCTCAAACGGGCTCTCTATCCAATCCTGGTCGCTTCCCAGACAGTACAGATCTTAGCCATCGCCCCCTTGCTGATCATCTGGTTCGGTTTTGGTTTAATGCCCAAAGTGATCATCGTGGTATTGGTATGCTTCTTCCCATTGGCTGTGAGTTCCGCTGATGGCTTAGCCTCTGCTGATCCCGATGTGGTTGCTTTTTTCCGGGCGATCGGCGCCACACGGACGCAGATTTGGCGTATGGTCAGACTCCCCTCAGCGTTGCCTGCGTTCTTCTCCGGGTTGAGAGTATCCGTAACCTATAGCGTTGTCGGCGCCACCATCGGCGAGTGGGTTGGCGGTTCAGCAGGGTTAGGTTTGTATATGCTCCGCTCAAAGAACGCGTTGGCCACCGATCAAGTTTTTGTAGCCATTGTGATCACCTCCGCGCTGAGCATTGGTCTCTTCACACTGATCTACCTCATTGAACGAGCAGTGCTGCCCTGGTATTACTCTGCGCAACGTATCGAACAGTGGGAGGAATCAGGAATTTACTAAAGTTTCCGACAAAGGCGTATTCCTCGCCTGGAATGCGGAATCGATAGCAACGAGATTTATCTAATGATGAAGGTAACACCCGTTGAACAAGTTATCACGAGAAAGTAGGTCATCATGAAACAATTCATAAAGTTACTTATTATCCTGACCTTAGCACTGCTCGTTTCAGCTTGTCAGGGACCTACCGAAGAAGTAGTTCCTCAAGAGACCGAAGTGATAGAACCGGTTTCCGTAACGCTTATGCTCGATTGGGTGCCGAACACCAACCACACAGGGATCTTTGTGGCAGAAGCTATGGGCTTCTTCGTCGAGGTCGGGTTAGATATCGAAATCATTCAACCCGGTGAAGTATTTGCCGAGCAAGCAGTCGCCGGTGGTGCAGCAGATTTCGGGATAAGCTTCCAAGAGCAAGTCACGCTCGCTCGTGTTGATGAGGTCCCGATCGTATCCATCGCGGCGATCATCCAACACAACACATCAGGATTCGCCTCTCGTGCAGAGCTGGCCGTCGAGACACCGGCCGACTGGGAGGGACTGCTCTACGGATCTTATGGCAGCCCATTCGAGGAACCAACACTTCGGGTCCTCATGGAGTGTGCCAACGGGGACTTCAACGCGCTGGAGATCGTTGATACTGGGTTTGCAGATCCATTGGCCTTATTGGACGAGGGTCAAACAGATCTGGCATGGATCTTCTATGCGTGGCAAGGGGTCCAGGCAGATCTTCAAGGGATCGATCTGGACATC
>CP070708.1:680542-682195 GCA_020350285.1 Anaerolineaceae bacterium | reverse complement strand
CCAGCAAATACCGTACCTGATTTGATGGAGACTTGTGGCCAGAAAGGTATTCAAAGGATCGTCATCGAATCTGCAGGATTTAGCGAGTTCTCAGATGAAGGTCGTCGCTTAGAAGAGAGCCTTCTTGAAATTGCACGCAAGTGGAATATTCGCTTCGTTGGACCTAATTGCATCAGCGTCATCAATCTAGAGACTGGAGTCTGCTTACCCTTCGGAACAATCACCCCAGAAAATGTTCGGAGAGGTCCAGCATCCATCATCTCCCAAAGTGGTGGCGTTTCCCTTACCTATTTCGGCTTACTGAGCAAAGCAGGCGTGGGAGTTAATAAAGTTGTAAGTATTGGTAATAAAACCGATCTCGATGAGACGGATTATCTGGCTTACCTTCTCGATGATGAAGAGACCGAGATTGTCAGCATATATTTAGAATCGATCAGTGATGGACGGCGCCTCATGGATCTAGCCCGATCTTCTTCCAAGCCCATCATCATCCACAAAGCTAACCGAGGGAAGGCCAGTCAAAGCGTCGCATTCTCTCATACTGCAGCAATGGCTGATGACGATCGAATCGTGGATGCGGCCTTTAACCAAACGGGCATCCTTCGAGCGGTTGGTTTTCAGGACATGGGTGCTATCGCCCAAGGCCTTTCTCTGCCTCCCGTTCAAGGTAATGATTTGTTAATCATCTCGCGCTCTGGTGGCCACGCTGTCTCTGCGGCAGACACTGCTGAGCGTTATGGTTTTAATCTTCCCTCCCTCCCCGATGCATTTATCGCTGCTGTCCGCACACTCTTCAGCGCTGATGTTATCGCACCTACGAACCCACTTGATCTCGGCGTAATCTATGACTTTCAGCTATACGCCCAAATCGTTGAACAAAGTCTCCAAGCCCTCTCACCTGACGCCGTCTTATTAATTAATACTTACAACCAACATGAAGCCGGTGGGGCTCGTCAGTTGGCTCGCAGAGTAGGGGAAATCGTTCGGGAATTAGGTTATCCAATCGCTGTTTGTAACTACACGGATGTTGATGATATTCAACATATCCAGGATGAGATCGGGTACCCTGTCTTTGATGATATCCATAGCGCTTTACGAGGATTAGCTTCGTCCAGGGATTGGCATATATGGCAACAAACTCATTTGGAATCTGCACCCACGTACTCAATGATCCGGGTTCCCGAAAACAAGCCCAACGAGGAGATACTCACCGCAGATAAAGCGTTAGATCTCTGCAAGAGATATGGCATCCCTGTTGCCCGGTGGGAAGTCGCTAAGAACCCTGAAGAAGCCGTGAAATCGGCAGAGCGGATCGGTTTTCCTGTTGCATTAAAGATCCTCTCCAGTGAGATGATTCACAAGACTGATCTTGGTGGTATCAATTTGTCATTGACGAGTTCACACGAGGTCAGCACAACGGCTCAAGAAATGCTGAAACAGATAGCTGATTTCCCCTATAAAACTCAACCGCTCGCAATTATGGTTCAAGAGATGGTTCATGAGGGAGTCGAGGTGATCTTCGGCGGTAAATGGGACCCCAAGTTCGGACCCGTTGTGATGTTCGGTTTAGGTGGTATCCATGTTGAGATTTACGACGATGTGATTTTCCGTGTTGCACCACTTACCGAGTATGATGCACGGTCAATGATCGAA
>CP070708.1:678788-680442 GCA_020350285.1 Anaerolineaceae bacterium | reverse complement strand
TCTGTAGCCGCAGTCTTTAGCCTGCGCGAATTACGCACCCTAAACGGTGCGGATACACTTGATAACCCCTCTTCTTACCTCGCCCCCCAGTTTGGCCTCAGTTGATGCACCCTCTCTGTTGACGTATAATCGCCCTATCCTTGGAGGTATGATGGGACCTTCATCGCGCATACCACGAACCAGTGCTGAGATCAGACAATCTTTCCTCGACTTCTTCGAAGATCGTGGACATACGATTGTCCCCTCTTCATCACTGATTCCTGGTGGAGATCAAACCCTCCTATTCACCAACGCCGGAATGGTTCAATTCAAGGATGTCTTCCTTGGAACAGGTTCCCGACCATACACACGCGCAGCGGATTCCCAAAAATGTATGCGTGTCGCTGGTAAGCATAACGACCTGGAAGAGGTCGGTCGTGATGACACGCATCACACCTTCTTCGAGATGTTAGGCAATTGGTCGTTCGGAGATTATTACAAGAAAGAAGTCATCGCCTGGGCTTGGGAGTTATTGACCGAGGTGTGGGGCTTTCCCAAGGACCGCTTATATGCAACCTGCTTTGAAGACGAGAAGGGCGAGATCCCACGCGACGATGAGGCCGCTGGGTATTGGCGGGTTCAACCGGGATTCAACCCGGACCATGTGCTGTTCTTCGGACGTGATGAAAATTTCTGGGAAATGGCTGACACCGGACCTTGTGGTCCCGATAGCGAAATCCACTTCGACCGCGGTTCCGAATATTGTGATAAACAAGACGATCCAGATCATGTGTGCAGTGTAAATGGCGACTGTCAGCGATACCTTGAGCTATGGAATCTGGTCTTCATCCAATACAACCGCACCAGTCCCACAAAGCTCGATCCGCTACCCAGCACACATGTTGATACGGGTATGGGGTTTGAGCGAGTGGTTTCTGTGCTTCAGGATGTGGATTCGAATTACAGGACGGATCTCTTTACCCCCCTGCTCCAGTCCATTCAAGCGATGACAGGTCACAGCGATGATGAGATGAAGGAACACTTCACACCTTATCGAGTGATCGCAGACCATACGAGAGCCGCAGCTTTTTTGATCGCTGATGGCGTCGTACCTGGCAACCTCGGACGGAATTATGTCTGTCGGATGATTATCAGACGTGGAAGCCGTTTCGGCAGCAAAATCGGCCTCGATGAGCCTTTCATGGCAAAGATCGCTGAATCTGTCGTCGAACATTACAGCGATTTCTACCCTGAATTGGCTCGCAATCAATCAGCTATTTACCAAACCATCACAGATGAAGAGCACCGTTTCCACCGCACGATTGATATCGGTATCTCACACCTGATGAATGTCATTCAAGAGACGCGTGCTGCCAAGTCGGATACCATCCCAGGTGTTAAAGCCTTTGACTTGTATGCCACACACGGTCTCCCCCTCGAAATCACACGCGATATAGCCCGCGAACATGGAGTTGAGACCGACGAAGCTGGCTTCTTTGAGGCGATGGAGGTTCACCGTTTGGTCTCAGGTTCTGATCTAGGCCTGGAAGGTCAGCCCGAGATCGATACCGAGCTATTTCGCAGGCTCTTAGTAGATCTGCGGGAAGCAGGAGCCTTGGGTAGCGAGGGTGTGATCTATGATCCCTATAGTGGGCTTACTCGCGAGGCAACCATC
>CP070708.1:676959-678688 GCA_020350285.1 Anaerolineaceae bacterium | reverse complement strand
ATCGTTTTCAGTCCCTAGCTCCTCATAGTGCAATATCCCACCTGCTACTCCTAAACGGGACAGATCATCACGAACCTCAACCCGAGGTTCCGTCCCTGATCGCCATCGCATCTCCACCCGACACAAAACTCATCATCTCCAACTTCCCAGCCTATATCGCCTCTTCTCTCGAAGAAATTAACACCCAGAACATCAACCTTCCAACCGTGTATGGCGAGTTACGCGACCCAAAACGACACCATCTCCTACCTGGAATTCTTTCAAGTCGTGTTTGGATCAAACAACGTAACCATACTTGTGAGACCTTGCTGGAGCGATGGACCGAACCCTTCTCGGCTTGGGCAGATCAGATCCAGCACGATGACGTTGACCGGACACTCTGGACAGGTCTTTTGACCACTCCACGTATCCGAGATCCAGAAGGGCTGATAAACCACGCTTGGAAGCTACTGCTCCAATGTCATCCTCATGATTCGATTTGTGGTTGTTCCGTTGATCAGGTACATGAGGAGATGCGAGATCGATTTGACCAGGTCGAACAAATCGGTGAGGAGATCACTCGACAGAGTCTCTCAGCGATCACGGAAGCCGTGAACACGTCGACCCTTAAAGAGACCGGAGCTCGCAGCGCCCTCGTTGTATTTAATCCCAATCCCCAAACTTGCACGGGGCTCGCTGAGGTAAAGTTCGAGTTACCAGCAGGATTAGATCCGTTCGAGATCGTCGATGACCGGGGTCGGCTCATCCCCTATCGAGTCCTCCATCGTGAAGAACGATCGCTTGCTGACATGGAACTAGATACCGAGGGTCTTCGTGCTCTCCTGGCTACGGTGCAAGATGGCATGGTGATGGGATTGTCCATCCAACAAGTCGCTGTCGTACGACATCCCGGACATACACTTGTCGATGTTGTCTTTGCTGAAGGTGCCGAACCAAATCTTGACACGGTGAGTGAGGTGGGTGGCGTAATTGAGGAGTTAATGGTCGAGGATGAAGTTTCATCTTTTCGGCTTCACGCTCACTTCGCGACAGAGATCACGATACAGCTCGTCGCACCAGATGTCCCTGGACATGGGTATCGATCTTTTGGTCTCCGATCGGCAACATCGAACCCTTCACCAATGCAGAAGGGAACGGGACAAACGATCGAAAACGGTTTACTGCATGTGGAGGCACAGTCTGATGGAGTTCTTTCTCTAAAGGACCTAAGGACAGGTGCCAACTTTAAGAGCTTATTGCGACTCAGCGATCAAGCCGATCGGGGAGACAGTTATAACTTCTGCCCCTTGGAAGGCGATGCACCTATCAATACACCCGCTGAACCACCGAGAATTCATCGATTTGCAGACGATTGTGGCGAGGTACTAGAAATCGAGAAGCATTATCAAATTCCTCAAAGTTTGAATGATGATCGCACCGAACGCTCAAGTACGATTGTGGACTTACCCATACGAATAAAGGCAAAGCTAGTTCACGGAATCCCACGCGTAGATTTAGAGATCAAGCTGGAGAACCACGCGGATGATCATCGTCTCCAAACCCACTTTCATGCACCTTTTGAAGTGTCCGAAGCTGATTATGACGGTCATTTTGAGATCGTTCGCCGTTCGACCAAAGTCCCTGTTGCGGGTTCGGATTGGATTGAGCAGCCAACGCATGAGGTTCCGATGCGCAATTTCGTCGCTGTTCGGGATAAAGATCAAGGATTGATGATCTCTACACGTGGTTT
>CP070708.1:675124-676859 GCA_020350285.1 Anaerolineaceae bacterium | reverse complement strand
GTACCGCAAGACAAGGTTCTTCGTTTCCGGATTCTCCTGAAGTTCCGAGATCCGGCAGCGGGTGTACTCAATCCCATACTGCTCTTGAGCACGCTGATAGTACGCCTGATAGCCCTTGCTGAATGCCCGCATATCGATCATGAAGACATGTGCCTGTGCTTCAGGATCGTGCTCCTTGATCATCACCGCTTCCTTGGTGGCGTACATGCAACACACGGCTGAGCAGTAGTCGTGGCTTTGGTCACGCGAGCCGACGCATTGCAGGAAGGCGATCTTTTTCGCTGGCTCATCATCCGATGGACGCACCACGTGGCCACCGGTTGGTCCCGAAGCGGACAATAGACGTTCTAACTGCAAAGCGGTGACCACGTTCGGGTATCGCCCTAAGCCGTATTCTTGAGAGAGTTCGGCTTGGTAAATCTGATAACCTGGGGCTAAGATCACAGCCCCTACGTGTACCTGCTCGATCTGCTCCACCAAATTGTGATCAACAGCGTCACGACCACACACATATTGACAGGAAAGACATTCGGAGCAGATCGCGCAACCCAGGCAACGAGCGGCTTCAGCCTGGGCGAGTTCGTCGGTGTAACCCAGCTCAATCTCTTCAAAGTTACTCAGGCGCTCCTCGATAGGAAGCTCCGGCATTGGCACGCGATCCTGCGGCTGGATTTCACCGCGCATCACACGCTCCTGGAGTTCGTCGCGTGTGAATTTCACCACGGGTAGCTCTGGCTTTTGGGGTGGTTCAAGCTCCTCCCCCTGTAGGTATCGATGGATGCTCTCTGCTGCTCGATGTCCAGCGTCGACCGCCTCGATGGCGAACGCGGTTCCGGTGACGCTATCGCCAGCAGCGAACACACCTGGTCGGGAGGTGGCCATGGTAATGGGGTTGATCGCCACAGTGCGTTGTGGGGTGACGTCCACATCGGGGATGAAATTGAGGTCCACGCGCTGACCAACGGAGAAGATCACCGTGTCAACCTCAATGATGTGCTCTGAATCGGGCTCAGTCTCGAGGGTCAAGCGTCCTTGATCATCGAATTCAAAATGAGTCACCTTGGCGCACTCGACACCTTTCACGCGTTGGTTTCCGTTCTCAACAATGCGGAGGAATGTGCGATCCGTATGGATGATGACGCCCTCAGCCTCGGCCTCCTCAGCTTCCCATGCGTGGCAGGGCATACAATCACGAGGTTCGAGACAAGCCATGTGTACCTCTGCGCCCAGTCGGACAGCCGTACGGGCACAATCAACGGCGACATTGCCCCCACCGAGAACAAGAACGCGTTTACCGAATTCCACGCCTTCGGGGGTGTCGACAGTACCGTCTGCATTTCGTTTGTAGTAGCCCAGGCGTGCATCACGCAGAAAGTCTGTGTTGATCAACACGCCGTTGAGGTCGGCGCCCGGGATTGGCAGACGAATCCCTTTGTGGGCGCCGACCGCAACCAAAACGGCATCAAAGCCCTCCTCGAAAAGTTGATCAAGATCTTCAACCTTGGTGTTAAGACGCAGGTCAATCCCAAGGTCGATGATGTCTGCGATCTCGCGTTCAATGATCTCAGCGTGTAATCGGTATTCGGGCACGCCGACGCGCAACATACCGCCTGCGACGGGAAGGGCTTCAAAAACCGTCACACCATAGCCATGCTTGACGAGGTCTTGCGCAGCAGTTAACCCGCAAGGCCCGGCACCAATAATGGCCACTTGTTGAGGGTGAATACGTTCCGCA
>CP070708.1:673278-675024 GCA_020350285.1 Anaerolineaceae bacterium | reverse complement strand
GGAGTTGAGTTTATCTTTGGCTCTGACCCTTCCATGACGTCGGCCCCTCTTCTTGATCCCTCGGTTGCGGGGATTCACGCTCGTCTTACGCGCCAAGCAGCTGGAGATTATTTAATAAGAGATCAGGGCTCTATCGCGGGAACCTGGATCAACTTCGAGTTGGTTCCAGATGAGGGGCATTTGCTAAAACATGGGGACCTCATCCATATTGGACGGCAGGTCTTTCGTTTCCGTTTGCCCACCTCACCACCACCTCCAGAGGTTCGCATCTACCCTGCGAAGTTTTCTTCGCTCGAACCAGAAGATAGCCAGGAGACTTCTACGTGAAAGAAAGCGAATTGACCCACACCATCGTGGCGGAATTGAGTCACCCGGGCGAGAAACGCACCACGAATGAGGATCGATATACTGTAATCAACTACCGCACAGAGGCTGACAAGAAACCTGCGATGTTGGCCTTGGTCGCCGATGGCATCGGAGGTCACCGGGCTGGTGAGGTAGCTGCCCAAATCACCGTTGATACGATCGTGAACAACATAACATCAAAGAAGGTCAGCGATCCGGTCAAGCAAATCAAGGAAGCCGTTATCGAGGCCGGTCAAGCGGTTATGCAGGCTGTACAGGAGGAACCGGAGCGAGAGGGGATGGGATCGACTGTCGCCGCGGCCTGGATCATCGGTTCACGACTGTACATAACATCTGCTGGAGACAGTCGTATCTATCTTTTGCGAGACAATCAAATTCGACAGATCAGCATCGATCATACATGGGTTCAGGAGGCGATCGATTACGAGATTATCACACCCGATGAGGCTAAGGACCATCCACAAGCTCATGTGCTCAGGCGATATGTCGGCAGCCGTGAGCTTCCAAAACCTGATACTCGTCTCCGTTTGGCAGATGATGAAAGCGATGCTCAATCGGAAGCCAACCAGGGACTGCGCTTGCAGCAGGACGATCAGATCTTGCTCTGCTCGGATGGTTTAACAGATCTGGTAGAAGACGGTGAAATTTGTGAAGCATTACAAAATCAATCACCAAGGGAGGCGGTGATCTCGCTTGTCGATCTGGCGAGGGAGCGTGGTGGACATGACAACATCACGGTCGTTTTGGTGGTAATTCCGAAATTACCACGTCGCAGGGTTGGACGTCGGGCTACATGGCTTTGGGCGACCCTTGGTGGCGCCATACTCCTGATCTCCATCACATTGATCGCATTGGCTGCAAGTTGGTGGCTCGGGGTTTTCCCCTGGATTTCAAGAACCCCCTCACCGAGCAGCACCTCAATGGAACCCGGTGCTCCTATCATCGAAATGACCTCAACGAGTCTACCAGTTGGCGCGATGACTCCCACAGCAATGCCCACTCAAACACCAGAATCAACCCCAACCGTTACCCCTACACCCCGCGACACCTCCACAGCGTTCCCCCTTCCTACCATAGCGCCATCCGATACATCAAGTCCTTAGCGCTGGTTGACTAACCACACACCGAATAAAATAGCCGCTCCTCCGAAAGCAATCACAACTGTGAAGGCCTCCCCAAGGATTATCCACGCCACAACCGCGGTCACCAAAGGTTCGAAATAAAGAAAAACTCCTGCTTGTGTCGCAGCGATTCGATCCAACGCTTGATACCAGAACAGGTATGCCAAACCAGAACAAGCAACACCCAAGAAACTCAACGCCCACCACCCTTGTGAGCTTAGAGTACTCAATGCAAGCCAACCTTCATCTAGGATCATCC
>CP070708.1:671420-673178 GCA_020350285.1 Anaerolineaceae bacterium | reverse complement strand
AACGCCGTCTGCCTGGCGACCGGGATTTCCACCCGTGATCACTCCCTCGGTGTTGAGGGAGAAGATGCGGAAGGTGTGATCTCGGCAGCTACTTTCCTGCGCATGATCAACCTCGGTGAACCGATCTCAACTGGGAGCCGAGTGGCGGTTGTCGGAGGCGGCATAACCGCTCTTGATACCGCCGCCGTCGCTCGACGTCTGGGCGCGGAAGAAGTCTACATGGCTCTTGATCGACCGAGGGGTGAACTACCTGCCTACCATTGGGAGGTCGAAGCCATTGAGGCCGAAGGTATTCGCCTGCTTGAGCACACTACACTCACGCGCATCCTAACGGAAGACGGGAAAGTCAGCGGCGTTGAATTCGCACGAACGGGTAAGGGAATGACGGTTGATGAAAGTGGTCGGCGCCGTCCCAAGATAGAACCCGGCACCGAATACACCATTGAAGTTGATACCGTGATCGGAACCGTAGGACAACAATCTGATCTCAGCTTCCTCGATCCGCAATTTGAAGACCTAAAAGTCGACCGTAATACACTGGCCAGCGATGTTCCCGGTGTTTTCATCGTTGGTGGCCGGAAAACCGGCGCCAGCTACATCATCGAAGCCATCGCTCTCGGACATCGAGTGGCTGATTCAATCCACCGCTACCTACAAGGCGAACCACTGGAGAAGGGCGAGGTAGAAACCCCTCCAGTTGCTAAGTTGAGTCGTGAGGAGGTCGCCCAAAAGGTAGCTGCCGGGGAGGTCGACCTGCAACCTCGCATGGAGCCGGCTTTATTATCCATGGAAGAACGCGTGACAAGCTTTCGCGAGGTCGTACTCGGGCTGACAGAACACCAGGCCCGAGCGGAAGCTCAACGTTGCCTGCAGTGCGGCCTGTGTTCGGAGTGCCTTGCCTGTGAACATGTTTGTGGCACCGATGCTATTGACCACGACATGGTCGAGCGAACGGAACACATCCAGGTCGGGGCAGTCATCCTTGCGCCCGGATTCGAAGCCTATCAAGCGGAACAAGCGGGGGAATACGGGTTAGGCCGGTATCCGAATGTCGTCACCTCCCTCCAACTCGAGCGCCTGCTCTCTGCTTCTGGACCTACTGAAGGGCACGTGACACGTCCATCGGACGGTCGCCCAGCACAACGGATCGCGTTCCTGCAGTGTGTTGGCTCGCGGGATCAAAGCCACGATTATTGCTCATCGGTTTGTTGTACCTATGCCACCAAAGAAGCCATCTTGATCAGAGATCACGACCCCGAAGCTGAAGTTAACATCCTGATGATGGACGTGCGTGCGTTCAGTAAGGGATACGAGGCTTATTACCAACGCGCTCAAGAACAATATGGTGTCAAGTACACTCGATGTCGGGTATCGGAGATTAAAGAAGATCCAGAGACAGCGGATTTGATCGTACGCTATGTCAGGGATCAGGGATTAGGGATTGGGGATCAGGATTCAGACCAATCCCTGATCCCTAATCCCGGATCCCTGATCATCGAAGAATCCTACGACCTTGTTGTACTCTCCGTTGGTATGGAAATATCTGAATCGGTTCAAGATCTGGCAAACACCTTGGGTGTCGAACTCGACGAATACGGCTTCTGTCAAACCCAAACCTTTCAACCGATCGAGACATCCCGACCTGGTATCTACGCAATCGGACCCTTCCGCGAACCAAAGGACATTCCAGAGTCGGTTGTTGACGCAAGCGGTGCCGCTGGCAGAGCGGCGGCTCTCTTGGCACCTGGACGAGGCACA
>CP070708.1:669554-671320 GCA_020350285.1 Anaerolineaceae bacterium | reverse complement strand
GGATAATGAGCCATACCGGCCATGAAATAACCGTCGGAGGAGAAATCCACCGGGCGAAGTTTGATGTGGGCCTCCAGGAAGAAGCCGTTCGCATCGAGAGAGCATTTAAAGCGGGAGGCTAATTCATCGGACCCCTCCGCGGGAACGATCGGGTTACTTAACATGAGTAAATCGGGGCGGAGGACGATTTCCTCACCTAGTGTGTGATCGCGCACGCGAACCTGCAACGTACCATCCTGCGTATGCACCTCCGGCTTGGATTCGTCATCATAACGTACAAAAAGCACACCTGCGCGGCGAGCATCTGTATAAAGGCGTTCTTTGAAGCCGTAGGTACGTATGTCTTTGTAGAGGATGGTCACACGGGCATCAGGGTTCATGCGCTTCAAGGCTAAAGCGTTCTTAATCGCTGTTGTGCAGCAAATACGTGCGCAGAACCGATCAGCGGGCCCAACGCAGAGGATCATTGCCACATCGTTCGGCAACTGTTTCCCGAGAGATTCCCATGCGGATTCGACTCGACTGTTCTGACGATGCCCATCTGCCATCGATAGTAGTCCTTCGAACTCCAGTCCGGTTACGATCCGAGGGTTGGATCCATATTGGTACTCTTGACCACGATACTCGCGCCCACCGGTGGCGAGTATGGTCACACCATGATTGACCTTGGTTAGGTCCTCAGAACCGTTCTGCAACCATGTGGTGAACTTTCCCATGAACCCATCGGTTTTCACCACTTGATATCCCAGATAGACGTTAATTCGGGGATCACCATCAACCTGTCCGATCAAATCCTTTAGGAAGGACTGTGGATCATCGCCAGCGATGGTCCTGTAGACATGCCGTAGGTTTCCCCCCAATGCATCTTGACGTTCGACCAAGTGTACATCGAAGCCGCCCTGTGCCAGAGAGAGGGCGGACATCATCCCTGCCACACCTCCACCGACAACAAGTGCACTATGCTCGATTTCCACCTCAGTTGTGATGATAGGCTGAAGTGTGGAAGCGCGAGCGACGGCCATGCGTGTCAGCTCTTTCGCCTTCTTCGTGGCCGCCTGGCGATCATGCGAGTGAACCCAAGAACATTGGTTGCGGATGTTGGCCATTTCGAAGAGCGCAGGGTTTAACCCGGCAGCACGGATACTGTCTTGAAAGAGTGGCGCGTGGGTGTGGGGCGTGCAAGAGGAGACGACCACACGATTGAGATTCAATTCCTGAACTATCTCGGTGATGTGGACCACGGTGTCTTGCGAACAGGTATAGAGGTTGTCCTCAGCGTGGATGACGCCGGGGAGGTTTTTTGCGTATTCGGCTACCCCGGGCACATCCAAGAAGCCACCGATATTGGATCCGCAGTGGCAGATGAATACACCGATGCGGGGTTCCTCCCCGAGTACGTCGCGTTCGGGTGGGTATTCCCGCCTGCGGGTCAGTGTATGCCGCGAGTTGGCAAGTAAACCGGCAGCGTGGGCGGCAGCCCCACTGGCATCGATCACCGATTCAGGGATGTCCTTCGGCTCTCGGAATGGGCCGATAGCGTAAATACCGGGACGGGAGGTCTCTAGCGGATTGAATGAGGTCGTGTGGCAGAAACCGTACTCATCCAACTCGATGCCCAATTTGCGTCCCAATTCTTTGACCGATTGGGAGATTTCCATGCCCACAGAGAGCACGACAAGATCGAATTCCTCTTCTACAAGTTGGGATTGGGGATCGGGGATCAGGGATTGGTCTGTATCCTGATCCCTGATCCCTAATCCCTGATC
>CP070708.1:667684-669454 GCA_020350285.1 Anaerolineaceae bacterium | reverse complement strand
GCACCGCAGACGGCCCCTGTGTTGCCGATCCCGCCGGCGAAACCGAAGGCGATCTGGGGAATGACATCCTTCCCTGTCTCTATCTCGAATTCCTGGCACACGGCCAAGAGAACAGCCTCCGATCATACGTACCCTTGCCCCATGAACTGCATAGCGCGGTTTTGTTCCATGATCTCCTCCTTCTTTTTGTCTGTAATCGCCGCATCACCACTTAGCACTAACGCCATCAGCGAGTTCAACTCCGCCGAATAGCCATGCCTACTTGTAATACACACTCGACAGCAAGCACCGCTTAGATGTCAAGTGCGAGCCGTTGTTAGGTTTCTCTTGTAAGAATCAACGGGCAAATGCCCGATAGGGATTGGTGTGCGTCAGTTGATGGATCGTCGCTTCATCCACCCCAACGGCCCGCAACTTGGGCAGAAACTGGTCGGGCAGATAGGTGAACGGTTTGGGAACACCACCCCCCGGCAAAGCCGGATCATACCATCCCCGATCATGACTAAGCAGCAGTTGTTCACCCAGACCAGCGTCTAATAAGCGTTGAATGCGCTCGATATAGTACTCATCATTTTCAATATCGATGTTCCCAATTGCGTCAAACTCAAGCCAAGCCCCGCGTCGTCCCATCTCTAGATGTAGCTCGAAGTCCGGTTCCGCTTGGGTATGGATCCAGATGAATCGCTCTGGGGCATGACCCATGTCCTCGATAATATCAAGCTGGTCCCGGACGACCCGACCTTGGATCGTATGACTGCCAATAATGGCATTGGTTGCTTGAGCGGCAGTTATAGCCGCTCGTAAGATCTTGGTTTCGCACTCGGTTAAGCCGTCATCCCCGGCACTCAACTTAATCCAACCGGCTTGCACACCGCTCTGCTCAATTTCACCTTGCAGTTCACCCAACATCCATTCGGTCAATTCGCCTTCGCTGGCCGCATGCGCCCAATCAGGCACCCACGGTTCACGATAAATACCCGTTGGAATTATCAAGGGTAGATTGGCAGCCTCAGACACGGCTCGATCAATATCAGCCCGGCGTCCCACGCCGACGGTGCTACATTCGACGATGGCGGTTACACCGGTTGCATGTGCCTTGGTGAGTTCCGGAGCCATAAGTTGGACAACTTCTTCAGTTTCAGCCTGCGCATACCCTGGTGTATCCCAGGTCCGAAGATCTACAAAAATGTGTTCGTGGGGCAAGATTAGACCCAATTCAGTGGAACTTTTGGGTCCCAGGGTGGTATAGATGCTCGTCATCATACTTTTCCTTTTTTTCATTATTATCAACGATGGGCCAGTAATATACCAAAGATGTGAAGAACACCGTCGCCCAACGGTCTGACTCATCGACTCCGGCACTTTCGGGATCCATGTCGAAGTTTTCCCAGAGTGCAGTGTAGATGGCAGGAGCCGGTGTTGTGATCACCGGGATATCTAAGCTCTTTTCAAGATTACTTCAATCTGGCTCATCTGTTCCGGCGTCAATGGGCCGAACTCCATCGCCCCGACGTTCTCCTCGACCTGCTTCACGGTGCGAAAGCCAGGGATGGGAATGGTCTGAGGCGTACGACCCCAATTCCAGGCGAGAGCTCCTTGCGCCACCGTCCGACCCTCGCTGGTGAGGATCTCCAGGATGGCATCGCGCATAGACATCCATTCTGGGTTGGGTTTGCCATCCTTAAAGTACTTCATCCACTGCGGGCTTTTTTTACCGCGCACGTCATCGGCGGCGATTTTCGTCGCAGGAGTGTATTTTCCAGTTAAAAG
>CP070708.1:665703-667584 GCA_020350285.1 Anaerolineaceae bacterium | reverse complement strand
ATTGAGAATAGGTAATGAAAGCCATCTCCCGTCGCGTAGTTGTGGTGCCTCTCTCAACATTTTGTTTACCTTCTCCCCCAACTTCAGGCTCAAGGCTCGTTCAGCCTGTGCTTTGCCTAGCACAACCTGAGCTATGATCATCCCCTTCTGCGGATACAGGGCCACCAAGGCTTTGCCTTTTCTTCGAAACCGAAGACCCCAGCCATGATTCGCAGGACCCCAAGTGCTCCATTCCTTTGTAATCTGATCATGGGTGTCGATGAATCGGGTCAACCTTTCCCACAGCGGGTATAGTGAGCCAAGTGCCAATCGAATTTCTTCTAGCGATGGTGGATACGGGTGGTTAACAAAATAGCCCATTGTCATTTATCTATCTACTTCAGGCAATTTGATCGCCAGTGCAACAAATCCGTCTTTCTTATTGTGATTATGCTATTGGTAGATGGACAAGTCACATGGAGTCCAATGGCTTCGAACCGAGGCGGGGATGCTCGTTCCACCATAAGCAAGCGGTTAGGCATCTTCAGCTTCGATTTACCCTTTTCGATCTTCCTCTAATGCCCGAACCCGTTCATACAGCGGGTCGCACTCGCTTGCCATCATGGGTCCCAACCATTGCGTCTTCTCAAATTGTTCCTTGAAAAATGGTGGCAGGTACGCTAGAAGTGAACTGGGGCCTCCATAGTTGTCTGCTGATCCGAAGACAACTCTGCCAATTCTGTGCAGAAGTATAGAGCCAAAGCACATCAGACATGGTTCCAGGGTCGTATAGAGTGTCATCTCGACCGAAGACTCCCAGTGATCCGACGGAACTGCTCGCAGTGCTTCCATCTCCGCGTGACGAGTGGCATCGAATTTAGGAACCCAGATGGTATTTCTACCTTCTGCCACGCTCTCACCTTTCAGGGTAATAACCGAACCAATTGGCAGATTACCCTCCCGCTCAGCAACCAGGGCAAGTTCCATGGCTCTGTGCATGAACTTCTCATCTTCAAACATATTTTCTCCAATCTAATATCCGTGAAGGTGTCTAACGGTTTTGAGTTCAGGCATCGGAGTGAGCAGCCAAATCAGGAATTCCAGCCGCACCTAACTTAACCATCGAGGGCAATTCGCGTCGCATCCCCCCATTGTCCTGAGCCCCTCGATCCAATTTGGGCTAAAACGCCGCATCAGGGAACGCCTCCAGCGCGTTGCGAGACGGATCTTCTAGCCCTCCACCCTTCTGGACGCATAGAATCTCCTTCCAAGGGCGATTATGACTCCCCCCAAAATCAAGGATGTGATGGAGGTAAAAGTGTATGAGGGAAACCATGTCAATGTCCACAGAATATATGGAAGGAAGAAGACAGCCAAACCGAGGATCAGGATCATCAGTAAGAACTTGAGATTGTGCACCTTTATATGTTCTCTAGAAAACAAGAGCATATGGAGCGCAAATGTGAAGTAACCGGAATACACCAGGAAGACTGCAATCGCACCACTATATCCCAGACGATCAAGGGCCGGTCTAAGGGCCCAGGAAATGAAGAAGGTTAACCAAGGCACAGAGAGGGAAACGATTTTTCCTGCAGTAAACGGGCTCACAACCAGGATGCTTGCAATGGACAGTAGACCGAAAAGAACTGAAAGGTGAAATTCACCGTATAGAAAGCCGACAAGCTCCTTGGGTGAAGAGGGCAACGATCTCCCCTCCCGCCTGTAGTCCCCTACTGCAATCCACTCCCACAGTCCATTAGCCTCATGAACCAGAACCCCGTCATGGCCCATCGCAAAGACGGCATTTCCGCTTGTGGGCTCAATAACCCCGGAAAAGGGTCCGGATACAAGTTGAGCGCCACTCTTGTATTCGTAGAAAGCACTTCTCGCGTCGTGGTATTG
>CP070708.1:663720-665603 GCA_020350285.1 Anaerolineaceae bacterium | reverse complement strand
GTCTATCCAGGTTTCACCACCATCTGTCGTTCGTAGAATATGATCTTCGGGCTTGGATCCGCGTCCGATCGCCCATCCCGTTTCCTTGGTGATCATTTGAATAAACGTGATCGTAGCTGGTTCCCCGGGATCTAAATGAGCGATGGGCGGTCCGGTTGGAATTTCTGTTATCAAGGCGTAACATGGTCCATTGAATCTTGCCCCGAGACTTTTTATCCAACCAGCTTGGGATATCCCTAAACTTCCAACATTGAGATCAACCATTAACCATTGATCGGCTGTTATGTGCTTAACTTCGACGTAGCCCTCCCTCTCCAGTGTGACAACGATGCCGGAGGATGTATCTGGCTCAGCATAAACGGGAATTGCCTCCATCGCCATCGCAAAACATACGTTAGCGGGCGGGCTTTCTACGATGGGGATATCCTCACATGCTCCCTCCAACCGAAAATCACTGTTCTCTGGAATCCAGCGGTATCGAAAGACACCTATAATCGGAGCTTGTGGAATGCCGGGATTGAAACCTACCCATCCGTCCGCCGTTCTCCCTTCCACAACGAATTTGATTCCATCTGGGATGGCGTCAAATATTTCTGCTTCCGAACTTGGCCGCAGATAAGCGATGATCTCCGTGTTTGGGATCATGTAACAGGGTCCAGTAGCTGTTTGTCCCCCAGCAGGTGGTGTAAGGGTCGGCACCTCCTCTTTAGGTGGTTTGAATGGGGTCGCAGTTGTTACCAATTTCTGAGTTGGTTCTAAGCTTGTTGGAGCCCCGTTGCATGCGATCAGGATAAGGAGGATCAATGTCAGGATCATAACTCTCCCAGAATTCCGCATAAAATGCTCCAATCTCTGGATTTTCACAAGATATCTCTTTCTTACATAATCCATTAACGTGGGTAATGAAGGTTAATAGTATGAACCTTTACAAAGGAAAAACAAGCTAACATCTAAGTGACACATTTTTTTCTGCCGGATCCCCATCGCTACTTCGCAATCCATGCCTGTGCTTCGAATCCATCACTGTACTACAAGTTGGCGCCACCGAAGGCGGCAATTATTGGATTGGCATGTTCCTTCTCACGTCTCGCAACCCGTTTCCTGCGAGTGCCGTCACTCACAAACAGCGTGGGTACCGAGGATTTTCGTTGCACTCCGTCAACTGGGCAACCGTTTAGAGCACGTTGCCACAACGGACGACCGTCGGCTGCCATCACGATCAGATCGCAACCATCCTTGTC
The DNA here is from genome assembly GCA_020350285.1 of Anaerolineaceae bacterium. Classification (GTDB taxonomy): domain Bacteria; phylum Chloroflexota; class Anaerolineae; order Anaerolineales; family E44-bin32; genus DUEZ01. Next base: position 664,362 of record CP070708.1, on the reverse strand, counting down.
AGCGTAATCTACGATTTCATCAGCCTCACTGCGATCACCCACAAGAAGGACTGTATCTATATTGAAGCCATTCAGTCGTAGGCGCGCCTTATGCTTGGCAAGAGTTTCCTCAGCCTTATTCCTACGACGCCAGCCGCTTGAACCAAGTTCCAATTGAAACTGTAGTCCAAATCCTCCTGGACCATCTGCAGCTACAGTGATCACCTGTAAAAGTGTGACACTGGCAGAGGTCTCTTTTGCTAGGTTCATTGCGTGATTAATTGCAGCTTCATCGGTCAGCTTTCCTTCGAGTGCGACCAAGATATTCTGGTACATTGTTGTCTCCTAACTTTTACTTTTCAACAACGTACCAGTGAGCTGTTTCATCATTGTGATGCATTGCGTTTATCGAACGTGTTTTCTGAAATGTGGTTGTGCTGGAGGGTGTAGAAAATAGGTGATCTACCGGGCGATGGGAGCAATAATCCTCCGACCAGCTTAGGATATCCTTATGTCTACCAAGCGAAAGTACGGACCTATACTAGGTGTTCAGAAACATAAGAAACACATTTGTCATTAAGTAAACATCCCCCTTGCCAATCTCAGAGGTTTCTTCTTACATTGCGTACACACAAGATAGGAATTGTTCCTTCGTTGGGCTCC
>CP070708.1:661719-663620 GCA_020350285.1 Anaerolineaceae bacterium | reverse complement strand
GCGAGAGCGTAATCGACGACGAAACGTTTGAGAGACATGATGCCTACCGACTCATCCACCAAAGCTCGAGTGCAGTAACCCTCGCAAGGATGATGGCAGGTTCGACCACAAACACTTGGGAAGGGATTGTCTTCTTTGATTACGCGTAAAGCCTCGCGGTAGCGGCCTTCGGCGATCAACGCGATATAACCCTGAGCTCGCTGATTGACAGGGCAGGCATTACGGCAAGGCGCGGTGCCGAGTTTCTCGATCGCATATGCGTTGGGTACGGCTTGAGGATAGAGTTTAAAGGCGGCTTTTCGATCGGAGAGACCTTGATTGAAGGTGTCCAGGAGAGTGACGGGGCAGACCTCGGCGCAATCTCCGCAGCCGACACATTTCTCCAAATCGATATAGCGTGGTTTATGGCGAAGCGTAACGGTGAATTGCCCTGGTTGGCCTTCGATACCGGTCACCTCAGAATCGACCATCAGATCGATGTTGAGATGTCGACCGGTCTCGACCAGCTTTGGGCTGATGATGCACATGGCACAGTCATTGGTGGGGAATGTCTTATCGAGCTGTGCCATATGTCCACCGATGGCTGAATTGCTTTCAACAAGATAGACGCGATAGCCTTGCTCAGCCAGATCCAGGCTGGCCTGCATACCGGCGATGCCGCCTCCAACGACAAGCACCGCGCCGGTAACAGTATCGGTATCGCGTTGTGCACTCATGTCGTTACTTTCCCCAGCGCGTCGTTGACCCTGCGTAGCAATTCTTCGGGTGGAACTGGTTTCTGCAAATACGCCTCGACGCTCATGTCGTGACCCGTTTCAAGCTCATAACGCCGACGACTTGCGTCTTCAACCACTGTTGTCAGGACGAGGATTGGCAAGTTGGCGGAAGTCGGTTCACTCCGTAGTTCACGGATCACAGCGAACCCATCCATTCTAGGCATCAACAGGTCCAAAATCAGGAGATCGGGGGTTCGCTTGCGAACCAAATCCAGGCATTGCTGGCCGTCGTGTGCTGAACCCACCTGATAGGGGTGACTCTCTAGCACGGTAGTGATGGCCTCGAGGATATCCGGGTCATCGTCCGCCACGATGATATATGGCTGTTCAACGATCGCGCTCACCTGGCGGATGATTTCGTCCGGTGGGGCAGGTTTTTCGATGTACGCTTGAACATCCATAGCCAGACCGGTTTCCAATTCGTAACGCCTGTAAGCGGCGTCCTCAATGACGGTGGTCAGGATGATGATGGGTAAGCCAACGAATTTTGGATCACCACGCAACTCTTGGATCACCGCGAAGCCGTCCATGCGAGGCATCATCATGTCCAAGATGAGAAGATCAGGGGTTTCTTTTTGGATAAGTTCCATGCATTGCAATCCATCGCGGGCGGTGGCTAATCGATAATCTCGCGTTTCTAGGATTGCTGTGATGCCCTCCAGGATGTCTGGGTCATCATCTACAATCATGACGTAGGGTTGCTGCTTCATTCCTCCCCCCTTCCGACAGCCGATGGTGAATTGGGTTGATTCGACTGTCCTTGAAGGTCCTCGGCTTCAAGTGTGGGTGACGTGTGGTCGCCCGGTATACGCAGTGTCCGTGGGATCGTAATGGTAAATTTACATCCATCTTTTCCTGATTGGTAGGGGCTTTCGAGCTCGATTTTTCCCTCGTGAGCGTCCATGATCTTCTTGGCGATCGACAATCCGAGTCCGGCCCCACCATATTCTGTGACGTTACTGGCCCGAAAGAAATCGTCGAAAATGTGTTCCTGATCTTCGGGCGGGATCCCGATCCCTTCATCAAGTACCTCGATCACCAGCGCATCTGGCTCATCGTGGGCCGATAGTGTCACGGTGCTCCCTTCAGGAGAGAACTTTACGGCGTTGGCCAGCAGGTTGGAGA
>CP070708.1:659710-661619 GCA_020350285.1 Anaerolineaceae bacterium | reverse complement strand
GTGACCTGCTCCCATCCATCGTGCTCGGCTGTGACCTCAACATAGTCCGCAATCTTGAGCTCAAAGACCTCTTCGCCATATTTCTCGGCCAAGCGCAGCATCGCGATCGCGGCACCCATCGACTTCATCACGGAAAATGAACCATGGCGCATGGATTCACAGTATGGGAATGGCCCATAGCGCGTGTGACATGGCTGCAGGTAGATGGTGTCATTCAGGATCAGACCTGAGGTGCTGAGGCTCCAAGGCAGGATGTTGCCATTAAAGGTGTCAAGCAATTGGGGATCGTAGTTCTCTTCCAGATCCGACCAAGGGCGAATTATGATTTGATAAGTGAGTTCTTCCTCGAATTGCGTTATCAGGGGCTCTCGGTCTTCAAGGGTGCCCGGGTGATAGTCCATCGGAGACTGTCCCCAGTAGTCAACCTGCCTCCAGGCTGCCGTTTCCTGGGTCACTTGGAATCTAAAGGACGAGACTTGCATATCATCATAAAGGAATGTAGCTACGCCATTATGAGTCTCATTGGTGTCCTCGGCGACAAGGACAAAGGGGAAGGAAGCTCGAGACATGCCGTCATCTTCAGGCTCCGACCAAACTTTCCCTGGGGAAAGGATGATCTTCCAGAAGCTCTTCTCCCCGGGCGAGAGCAGAACCTCTCTTTGAACCGGCACCAAATACTCATCATGGGTGAAGAACTCAGCGGAGAAACCTGGGAAGTAACCCAAGCTGGCCCGCAGGACTTGATCGTCAGGGACGGTGTCGAACAACTTGAATTCAGGTACGGTCAAGGTCCCTTCCAGTTCATGCAAGGCCGATCCCGACTCCCCCATGGGTAAGAAATAGGCGTAATTGACGGGCCCATCCCCGATGTACTCCGGGGCCATTAATTCATCAACGGTCACCCGGTCCTTTTGATCAAATACGATCGGTTCGAACGCTTCCACCGCAGGAATGAAAACCGCCTCGCGCAGCGGATCATGATTATCCACCCCTGTAACCATCGCGACCATGTAAACCCCAGCGTCTATCTCCGCCATCGCTAGGTCAACAATGATTGGTCCGGCGTTGGGATCTTCGATATCGATGGTATATAAATCCCAGGTGAAGGTCCCCCTTTCATTGGTGCCCGTGGGTTCTGGGAGCGCGGCAAGGCCAAGTCGGGGCAATATCGCAGCAGCCGTCACGATCTCGATTGTCATGTCCAGATAGACCTCATGGAGAAGCTGATCGAACGGCCATTGATCACCCGCGAAGTGTCCGGGGTTGACCTCCATCCAGCCCTCCGGAGCAACACCGCGAATGCTCAAAGCCTGACTCGTGAAGGGCACAAGCTCCATGGTGGTGGGCTTGGGTTGACCACAACCGGTCAACAGCAAGAGCGTTGAAATAGCAATGAGTAGCGTTTTCTTCTTCATCGCTTCCTTCCTTATTGTGATGGATCGTGATTGCGAGCAGTTCGTACTTTGGGGGCTTCCTCCGTGCTTGTTACAATTTCCATCGCTGCGGCAGACAACGGTCTGCTTGCTATTTAAATGGACATACATCCTCAGCTACGTATTCTCGACCATATTCACCGTAGAAATCAGCGCCCAATGGTTTAAGGATCTCCGACTCCCTTTCTAGCACAAATCGAGCGGCCTCATCACATGCATCCGTGAGGATATTCGTGAGCAGGTATGTCTCCCAGAAAATCGTAGCCAATTCTGCATATATTCCACCAACTGACCCAACCGGGTATCTGGTGTGCAATGAGTCGTAGACGATCTCCGCCTCCTCTAGATAACCGCGGAACACATGCAACACCAGGATCCTGTAGCGCGCATAAGCTCCCAGGCGAAGCCGCTCATCAGGATCGGGCACAAGTGGGTCTGATGAGTCTGGGGAGTAACCCTGAGACCATCCTAGGAGA
>CP070708.1:657658-659610 GCA_020350285.1 Anaerolineaceae bacterium | reverse complement strand
GCTTTATATGGGGCATGTAGTTTGAATTCGAGCATATGGATCCCACATCGTATTCGAACAAATGGGCTACTATTGTATCACGGAAAGCGTTCACCCTTTGATTATGTTACACAAAGGGTTCTCTTGATTGATCAGCTTGTATTTGAGGAGAGTTATCCATTATCACGATGATATCTAAAATAAAAGCACCCTGAGCCTGTCGAAGGATCGAAGGGTGCTTTTTTTGATGTTATATATTCAACCTTGGCAACAACGCACAAGCTGTTAGTAAAGAGATAAGCTGGATGCTGAATATCTTAGCAACAACAGCGTTTAGATTTTACTTGTACTTATACTCCTTATTCAATCTGCAACAAAGATGGGGTTACTGAAGATCCAGCCTCGCATCTTGCCTTGATAAGGACGGTAAACTTCAACACGGTATGCACCTGGCTCGATTACCGTATGTACCGCTGCTTCACAATCTTCCCACTGTCGTATTTGTACACCATCGCAGAGTAGGCTAACGTCTGCTCGGCTCGGTAACTTCACCTGAAGTGTAACGCCGAAGCGTGGGGCAATTGTTTCACCCATGATCGCCTGCGCTCCGTCTCCTTGAGCCGTGAAGCGAAATCCGTTAGTGGATGCCGGAAGATCGTAGCCAACAAAACAGTGGCCACGTTCTATACTACGGAACAACCGTCTCCGATCGATCTCTGCATCACCCGTGAGGGGTTCTTTCGTCAAAACGTGGGTGTTTACAGTTCTGAACAGCCATTCGTACGGGAAGATAATTCTGAACAAAGGACCCCTTCTGATGGGCATGGCATGAGCATCGGTGCCGCCGATTGCAAACACACGTGTACCAGCGGCTAAGAGTCGATCCCAATGCTCAAGTACTTCAGGAAAAGGTCCCATGGCACTGAGTGTGGGATTGTATGCGTAGAAGATTGCCCGTGGGATGGACTTGATATGCGATTTGAACTCACTCATGAAATTCCATATCTCAAGACCGGTGTAGCCATGGACATCCCAATCTACCCACGAAAGATCAGGTTCACCGATGGAAGGAGCGGCGGGATCGTGCGGATGAGCGAGATACGACTGACCTCCGACCTCCTTTACTTTGTTTATCAACCTTTGGGGTTCGCGCGCATAAGGGGCAAGTTCTTGGTGAGCCTCGAAAACGAGAAGATGATTCTTTTGAGGTTCGCGGGTTTGATCGTGGACCTCTTCCCCAGTTAGGACTAACACCCTGTGGTCGTCGAGGTAGCGGTAGCCATCGTATCCATCTACCCAAATATTATGATCAGTAATGACAACGAAATCGAGCTTTGTTTTTAACGCAGCGAGAGCAATCTGGTCATGGGTTGCATAACCATCAGAATATGTGGAATGTATATGCAGATTGCCTACGAATTCGTAAATCAATTGGCGTCTCCACGAGGAGGTGGGTGGAAACGTCTCAGATGATACGGCTTTGTTCTTCTCCGAGGCGGTTGCGTCCTGCGTCACCAGGAGTGATCAGTTGGGTACCTGTTTGCGCACAGACTCCGATTAACTGTTGGCGTTGAGCAGACGAGAGTGGAGCTAGATGGGTAACGACCATCTGGATCTGTTCTGCGAGCAAGCCTTTTAATAACTGCTTCCATGCTGGACCAGCGGGGTGTTTATCGACGAGTAATGTCAAATCATTCTCATCAAAAGGTCCGATAAGCCCTTCCAACTCACGTTTAAAGTCATTGTCGATCTTCAGCCAGCGAAAAAGGGGGCCGGTCTCGGGCATGTCAAGTGGGTGCTGCTCGATGAGATAGACCACGATCGGCTGAAGTGAGTTTAGGTCGGTCAATCGATTGCCTTCACATCCTCTACATGCATCAAAGCATAACATAACGGATATATCAGAGCAATGTAACTTGGGTAGGGCTGAGTTCAAGAATGTGGTAAATCTGTACTAGATATAGCTAGATGAC
>CP070708.1:655601-657558 GCA_020350285.1 Anaerolineaceae bacterium | reverse complement strand
AGCAACCCATCCGCCAACTCAATCTCTTCCAATGTACCCGTTCTCCATCCGTAATAGCCGTCATTCAGCCGCTCAGCTACCCAAATCAACTGCCAGAAAAGCCCTTTGTAGCGTACTTGCTCTACCCCCATCGGATAGTCGGTCTGATTACCTTCTGGCAGCGGCTTCGTGAGCGCTTGCGTCTGATACTCCAGCATCGCTAAAAGGACGCGAGGGTTGAGGGAATAGTTCTTCGCGATCACCTCCACAACTTGCCATGCTTGACGTTGGCGTTTATACGCAAAAGCGGAGAGATCTCTTAAGAAACCTGATCTTTGGTTGATCTCCTCGAAGACATCAAAACCCACCGCGGCGGGCCCATAAATAACTTCACTATCAGGCAGGATATGAAAGGGAGAACCCGTGAGGGGCACATAGTAAGCTGGTATCTGCAATGGATAATCGGGTGGAATGGTCGTAACAGACGACGGAAGATCAGGATTCGCAGCGAGGATTTCGTCTATAGATGTGTTGAAGTGTGCTGCCAATGCTGGAAGGGTATCACCACTTTGCGCGCGGTAATCGAATAATTCCCCAGGGGGATGAGGTTCCCGTATGGGTAACGGTGTTGGTCCCTGCTCTGGAACGATCTCCTCAACCGTGGGCGTAGCATAGCTAGGTGTCGAAACCGGCCCACACCCAGCGACGAATACGATCAATGTCATCAGCGTCGAAATACATCGAGCGCTACGATGGATCATCTTCTTATCTGCGTCTCCTGGGTCGCACATGGGCAGGCATAGATTACCTGATCACCTTTTACCAATGCACCTTGGTAGGGCTTCGATCCGGCGATGGGAATCCAACCACTCATTTCGAATGGTAATGGTCCATCAGCCAAGATCCACTCCCCATTGTACTTCCGCGCGAGGTGAATATGTGTACCGGTAGCAATCCCGCCTTCGCAAGAGGGATGTCCGATGAGCTCGCCTTGCGTTAAAAGCGTCCCCTCCTCGACCCTGCCATTGGTTGCTACATGCAGATAGAGGAGTGCCCAACCGCTCTGTTCGCGTCCATCACCATCCAAATCCAACACAACAACACCCATTTCACTGCGAACCACATAACCATCCGCTGCAGCAACAATCCACTCATCTGACCTAACGCAGCCGGATTCCATGGAAGCGGGAGCGAAATCCAGCCCCGCCCAAGCGCTCTCTCGCTCCCAAGCACCATGAGGACCACCTGTAAAAGCCCAGGTGTGTCCAGGCAAAAAGGGCAGGATCATCGTGGGCTGTTCGACTCCGATCTCGTAAAGAGGGTGTTGATAAGCCCATGGATCCCCGAAGAATTCGGTAAACGTTTTGATGAAACCATCAGCTCCGAGATCGTATTCCCACTCGGACATGCCGTGGGAAAGGGAAAAGTAATAATGCAACGCTACTGTGCCTGCATTCAGATCGGGCGCCAACCGGATCGTTGAGCCATCCTGGAGGGTGATCATGGTCAGTGTTCCAGCGCGCCAGCCATAGTAACCATTCCCCAACTCATTTGCCAGCCATGTTAATTGACGTTGAAGTCCTGGAATACGCTCGTCAATGGCCCCCATCGGGTATTTGAAGGCGTCACCACGAGGGGCCTCCGGATTGGTAACCCACCCCGAACGATATTCTAACAACGCGAGTAGAATTCTCGGGTTGATCGAGTTATCACGCGCGACATGTGCCACCACCTCAGGACCTGAAGTCCAAATGCCATCAACAACCTCTCTATACTGGGCTAAATACCCGCCCTGACTGTCTGCAAAGTCGGATGCATTAAAGTCCGTCGCGTGTGGTGAGAATATCAATTCACTATCCGGAATTAGACGCTGATTTGGACCTGTTGTCTCGAGCCGACGAGGTATGATCAGAAACTGCCCTGGATCAATTAAGCCGCGCTCACCGGGCAATGGGTCCGGGGAGGTGATATCTTCTGG
>CP070708.1:653525-655501 GCA_020350285.1 Anaerolineaceae bacterium | reverse complement strand
ACGACATTCTTCAAGCCTGTGCTTTCGAGCAAGCTTTGGATATTCAGCATTTCTTTCAAGCTGGGTCTTTTCAGTTGTTGTCTGCGGAATGTGGGAAAGTAATCAAGTACGCACAATTGTATCCCGCTATCGATGGACGCGAGGCGTTTGCCGAAATTAAGGACTTCTTTAGGAGTGATAAGGGATCGGTTGTATGGAAGACCCACACCGAGAAATATCTTTTCGGAGTAGTGCTTCGCGATGTGCATGATGGCATCCCAGGCGGTAGAGAGAAATCGTATGGCCAGATCTTGATCGGAAATGCCACTGATTCGCATAAATGTCTCTGGTTCTAAACCTTTGGGCTCTATTCCAATATCTGTTACTCCTGCGATAACCAGTTCATCAATGTAATCAGGGGTTAATACTGTCCCATTTGAATCGAGATGTAATCGAGCAGAAGGATCTGGATTAAGCTCACGCAGGCAGTTGAAATATGCTATCAACCATGGCCGATTCAATGTCGGTTCACCACCTGAGATCGCCATTCTATCTACGCGATACCGCTTACGAGCGTCGGTAACCCGATGAGCTGCTTGCTCAGGTGTGACGGGTGAGGATTGACCATCGTATGTGGTACTCGCATTTTGACATTGCGGACAACGAAGGTTACAACCAGCGGTCCAGATCGCGACTTCGATATATCGCTCGACACCTTTCAAATGCCATGGTGTGGCCTTCCCGCCGACGGCGTGTGGTTGCGGTCCATGGATGATCCTTAATGGCTGTTGATCAACTGGGATCTGTGTGTCGACCTGCATCCCATCTTTAATGGGGTGAACGCATGCGCGAGAAATGCCATCATCGACGAGAACCGAACATCCCCAGCATCCCCCGGTCCGACATGGAGCGACCAGATCCGCCTCGCCGTAGGTGAGACCAAATGTGTAACCTACATTCTCAAGGGCACATAGGACTGTCGTGCGCTCTGATACACTTACACCTTGGTTGTCGACGTGGAGGGTTATCTGCTCATGGGGATGCTCATCGGGAACCAGCGACCTAGCTTGCGAGGGGCATGCTTCTACACAGACACCACATCCGATACAAATCTCAGGGCTAGGGCAGTAGCTTACAGCTTGACAAAACCCGCAACCACTACACAGATCTTCATCGATATAACAAATTTGATGTTGGTTCACCATGTGACAAATCCCACAGAATTACATGGGTACAATCTTTCTTGGTGATGTTGGGATTCTGGATGTTGAGATATGCGTCTATTTAGATACTACAACTGTTTTGAGAGTGTATGGCCTACTTCAATCCTCAGCGAATACCGATGCTGTGAAGGTGTATAGGATGGGATTTCCTGTCCAGCAGTCATACGGAAGTCCCGCTTTTAAACATAGATTCTCGAGGAAAGCCTGACGGTCCCAACCCTCCTCGATGGCGACCTGTGGCAGGAGGACGCCTTTCAACCCCGCTTGATGGATTACCAACCCATGTGTCCCTACTTCGATCCCGTTGATATCTGTGATCCGTCGTAGAGGGGATAGCACAGAAATCTCGATGCTTATCTGCTCTAGTTCATCCGAGGTCATCGGTGGGAAACGAGGATCTGATACGGCAGCGGAAACGGTCATCTCTTGTACAACTCGGTAGAGTGGAAAGTTCGCATACAAGTTTCCGATGCAGCCTCGAAGCTCACCGTCCTTCTTGAGGGTGACAAAAGCCCCTGAGCGACGTGAGATTACAAGATCGGCTGTCTCAAATTCAGGTATGGTGCCCGAGGTCAAATATTCCGAGAGGGTTGTCCGGGCGAGTGAAAGTAATTCCGTCTGCTGAGCTGATGATAACTCCAGGGGGTCGTATTTCCAGAACATCACGGTGCCGTATCCAACGACTTGGGTTTGGTCGCCATAGGGTGAGTGGCCTGAGTTTGCGTAGCTTAGAATTGTGATCGTATCGCTCCCGAGGGCTTCGGCAACTTGCAT
>CP070708.1:651427-653425 GCA_020350285.1 Anaerolineaceae bacterium | reverse complement strand
TATGCCTTGATCTCTACCCCAGCCGGGGCGCTCTCCGATCGTGTGGGGCGTCGCAGATTGTTAATCCTGGGATGGGGCTTGTATGCGCTTGTGTACTTGGGGTTTGCCCGTGCATCCGCGGGTTGGCATGCGTGGTCATTGATGGCCGTTTATGGGGTGTATTATGGGTTGACCGAAGGGGTGGCGAAAGCATTTGTCGCGGATTTGGTCCCTTCCGAGCGCCGGGGTACAGCATATGGCGTGTATAATGCTGCGGTAGGGATCACAGCCTTTCCTGCGAGCCTTATCGCGGGTGTATTATGGCAGGGCGTTGGGAGTTGGGCGGGATTTGGCCCCTCGGCGCCATTTCTTTTCGGTGCTGGCCTAGCTGTGCTGGCGGTTGTGATGCTGATGAGGTTGCCGGTGAAGGAAAGCATAACTGGGATGGAATAGGTGAAAGATGCCTAGAGTCGACCGATACATCAGCCGCGTTCGTAGACCTGTTCGCCGAGAGGGGAGCAGGCGTTACCTGCTCTTTACTCTTCTGAGCTTCGCCGCTTCGGTGGCCTTGACACGGCTTTTTCTTGAACTGACGGGATACCCTCAGATCGCGGGTGGGGAACTGCACATCGCACACGTGCTCTGGGGTGGATTGCTCCTCTTCGGCGCCGCATTGCTGCCCTTGATCTTCGCCAATCGTTGGGTGTATGTTGTAGGATCCCTGCTAGCAGGCGCTGGCGTTGGTCTGTTCATCGACGAGGTTGGAAAGTTCATTACCCAATCAAATGATTATTTCCATCCCGTTGCGGCACCGATCATATACGCCTTCTTCTTACTCACGGTGTTGATCTACCTTCAAGTTCGACGACCCGCTGAACGAGACCCGCGTGACGAACTCTACCTTGCCCTCGACCAACTACAGGAAGTGCTCGACAGAGACCTAGAACCCAGTGAACGCCTGGCGTTGAAATATCGCCTGCGGAAGATCGCAGAGAACGATCAGCATCTGGATCTTGCTCGCTTGGCGGAAAGTCTTATGGAGTATTTGGCCTGCGAGGAACTACGCATAGCCCCTGAAACCCCCAGCACCCTAGAACGATTGATGGACAAACTAGAACAATTGGAAACGCGTTGGATTACGAAGCGCCGTCTAAAAGCGGTCTTGACCGGAGGCCTGGTGGCCCTTGGTCTCCTTGCATTTTGGAATCTCGTAGCTCTGCTTATGGCGACGCGGGATCCATCGAGATTGGAGAACGTGATCACAGAGTTGGTAACGGGGGGGCAGGTGGCGAGCATCACCGGGATGTTCTGGTTCTCGTTTCGCATCGCGGTGGAGGGGCTTGTTGGTCTGATGTTGGTCGTCTCTGCAGGATTGTTCATCGCCAACAAGGACGGAAGTGCAGCTGCCCTGGGGTACTTTGGACTGCTGCTTTCACTCGCGGCGGTCAATCTTGTGGTTTTTTATTTTGAGCAGTTTTCGACGATCTTTCCCGCACTTGTGCAATTTCTTCTTTTATTGGGTGTGATGTACTACCGACGACGATATCTCACCGATTCGATCTACTTGAGTGGGGAGATCGTCGAGCGGACGGGGTAGCTACAAGTCGCAAGTCACAAGACGCAAGATACAAGCTGTATGCAACGTGCCCTCCCCGCGAGCTTTAAGCTCGCGGGGAGGTGATTATGGGATGTCCTTAATTCGTAATGATAAATTAGTCGCAGGCTTTAACCTGCGCATCTCTATGTACCCGAAAGGGTGTGGCTACATTGGGACTTTAATCAGCCGCTGATCCTCTCGTTCTTTATAGGAGCGGTTCGTGAACCGCCCCTACACCAATTTCGCACCAATCTTCTCGAAGGTATGCGTAGGGGCGCAATTCATTGCGCCCCTACATGGATTTCATATGATTTTCCCCGAAGGTATGACAGAGTAGGGGCGGGGTCACCCCACCCCTACTTTCTTGGAATTCAAAAGTTCCATCTTTAGCGCAAGCAGAGCTTGCGTACTCCAAACTCATC
>CP070708.1:649327-651327 GCA_020350285.1 Anaerolineaceae bacterium | reverse complement strand
CAACTAAGCGCATTGAGTATCCCATCTGAACAGCGTCAAGAAGTGTTCCGTTTGATCGATCGACGTTCGAAATTAAGCACACAGGACTGGGAAGCTTATGCCGGTGAGATCAGTCTAACAAAGGATCAAGTAGCAGGTCTCGAGGACTTGCTTAGCGATCGTTTGGCTTGGCGTGAATTCGACGAGTTGAGAGAATTCTTTGAGGCCATCGAACAAATGGGCGTTGCGGATTACGTTGAATACGATCCCGTTGTAATCCGAGGTCTCGATTACTACACGGGGAATGTGTTCGAAGCTTATGACGCGGGAGGAGAGGAACGGGCTATCTTGGGTGGAGGCAGGTACGATGACCTCGTAGCGGATGTCGGGGGGGATCCTCTCCCCGGGGTGGGTTTCGCCATGGGTGATGTGGTCATCGGACTTGTGCTGGAAAAATGCGGTGTACAGCCTGATCTACGAGCGAACCCAGCTGAGGTGTTCATCCCCACCTTCGATGAGAACAGTCGGGGGGATGCCCTTCGTCTTGCCTCTGAGTTACGTGATGCTGGATTGAGAGTGGAATGGTTTCCAGAGATCACTCGCCTACCTAAACAGTTCAAATACGCTGACCGACAAGGAATCCCACTTGCCGTTATCCTTGGTCCGGATGAGATTAAGTTTGATCAAGTAGCGATAAAGGATTTACGTACGGGAACACAAACCACCGTCCCAAGGAGCGAAGCTGTAGAAAAGGTGAAAGATCTGCTTGTTCTTCGTGGAGATATGTGATTCAGATAGGTCTGGTTTTCCTGCAAGAATTGTTTGTAAAGCCGTTGTAAGTAACACCAAAACATTACCATGCTATGATTCATTCAGATCGCCGCTTCGAAAGACCTGGAGAGAACATTTACGAAGAGCAGAGAGCGACTAGCGCCGATCCCCCTGAGGCTCTCGGCCTGCGCCTCAAAAAATTTACCGGAGATCTCCAAGGTCCCTAAGCGGCGATTTGCTATTCCCCCTACTGACGAATAATCTCCAACAACTCGACCAGGCCAGGAACAAGAGATAAATCTATAGGATAGCCTTTTATTAGGTTAAGAAACTGAAAAACCAAGGGGGGAAATAGAATTTCACGCTCATTTTCAACCCCACAGCACGCGAAACGGTAAACGAAATGGTCACACGCTGGAGGTCATGATAGAATTGTCCCTGCATGGTGCCCGTAGCTCAATGGCAGAGCGCCTGACTGTGGATCTGGAGGTTGCGGGTTCGAGCCCCGTCGGGCACCCAAGAAAAACGCCCTCATATGAAAGTCATTGGGGGAAATTTCAACTGAAACTCTCCAGGCAGGAATGGAGAGTTTTTCTTATCCGTGATAACTCCTGTTTCCGAGATATTGTTCTTTAGGTCATAAAGGAAAATCTTCTCACTCCGTCGAGGTTTACGGATGCACCGTCAAGCATGACCTTGACAGTACGATAATTGTAAATGGATAGCTTAACGACCTTAATGAGTTGCCAGAAAGTAATTCAAAAACAACTGGTTGTTAACCACGACGAATCGATTAGAACATGATTTTGAATAGCAGCTTCTGTGTTCCACCTCTGGTGTTTACCTCTCCCTGAGATTACCCTTGTTTGTGATCATGGAATCGACTATCCTTGCCTCTGAGGTGGAATTGTGAGAATAATAAAAGCATTATCCGATTGGGTTCTCAAGGTTCTACGAGAACCTGCTGTTCGCACAGGAGTTGCTCTACTTACTTTCTTTGGTGGTCCAAGACTTCTCGCGAATTGGATAAGCAACCTGAGGAACCCAGTTATTTTGGAATTATGGATTCTAATCTCCTTAGGATTATTAGCCTTTAGTGGTGGTGTTGTTATCTTCTTCATGTCTCGTTCACCAAACGGGAAAGAAGGAAAGCCAGAGTATTATGAAGTATGGGGGGCATTATGGTATTGGTCCCCCGATAGAGATGAGTTAGCAGATGAAACCCCTATCTGTCCTGAACACGGGGTGCC
>CP070708.1:647196-649227 GCA_020350285.1 Anaerolineaceae bacterium | reverse complement strand
TCCGGTCTTTTACTCGAGCTCTATTATGTCATCTGGTCACTCATCATTGGCCTGCAGAAGTTCAGGTAGCAGTTGTAGCCAAACAGGATGACCGTTCTTCTTGGTTATGGACCCACACTTTGCCTCATGTCACCAACATCCTGAGATGGCGGGAGATGATCGCTTCAGATGAGCTTGAGACGCTCTCAACGATCCTGGATGATCTCGAGACTGAGTTGCAGCATCGCGAGCAACGCGTGGAGACGAAAAGACATCGTCAACCAGGCACGGACACCACCCAAAGACCTCTTCCTAGATTGGTAATCGTATTTGATGAACTACCGACTGATTTTTCTCACCCTGGCCTTTCGCTTCTGCTCAAAAAAGGAAAGCAGCTTGGTGTTCACGGGATCTTTCTGAGTGATGAAGCTGAACTTATCCCAGGTCCGTGTGGGGGGATACTCGAACTTGAAGGAAATCTGCTTGATTTTCGTGAAATTGGTCCCGATGGACGGAAGTTTGAGTGCCGTCCTGATAGCATAGAACCTGATCGGTCGAAGCACTTAGCAGAAGCGCTAGCAGCCATCAAGTGGCCGCACACCAGTGATCTTTCCCAACCGCCTGCATTGATCTCATTCCTTGAGTTATTTAATGTTTCGGATGTCGGGGAATTGCCCATTGAAACGTGGTGGGACGGAGATCCTCCTTATGGGCATCTCAGGGCACCTATCGGTTTAACATCAGCTACAGGTGAACTTATCTTTGACCTCAATGACCGAGATGGAGCGCATGGGCCACATGGTCTTATTGGGGGCATGACGGGATCAGGAAAGAGCGAAGTTCTCAAAACCATTTTGCTCGCCCTTGCTTCTACGCACAGTCCATACGACTTGAACTTCGCCTTGATCGATTACAAGGGTGGCGCGGCGTTTTATGAGTTGGCTCAGTTACCTCATACTGTTGGCGTGGTAACGGATATCGAATCCCATTCTAGCTATGCTGAGCGTGTGATTCTGGCATTAACGGGGGAGATCGAGCACCGAAAGCGTGTTCTGGAGAACGCGCGCGTCTCATTCGGTTTTGGTCGATCTCATGTGGATGAATACCGTGAGCTTACAGTGAAACGCCCCCTTCCACGTTTGGTGATCGTCTTTGACGAGTTCGCTGAGTTCAAAGAACGTCATCCTGAAGAGAGTAAGCGCCTCATCAGTATCGCTCGACAAGGGCGATCGTTAGGTGTTCATTTGATATTGGCTACCCAAAATATCGAAGCCGCCGTTGATCCCGAAATACTCCAGAATTCGACGTTCCGGATCTGTTTACGGGTCAGTGAGGTGCAAGATAGTGTTCAGATGATTGGAATCCCGGACGCGGTTGATCTCACTCGGGGAAGGGCTTTTTTCCAAGCTCAAACTCGACAACTTTTTCAGACAGCCTATGCCGGGGGCACTTATGGTGACGATCAGGATGGTCGAACCTCAACAAAAACGATCCAGAAATTATGGCCGGATGGTCGCCGCGAGACGATTGAGTTACCTCAATGGGGTGATGGAAGGGAGGCAACAGATTTAGCATCCGAAGCCCAATTCACCGAAGCCCAAGCCATCGTAGGCCGACTGGTTGAAGCCGCCCGTAACCTTAAGTTGAAGAAACCACCACCTGTCTGGCCAGACCCGTTGGGTGATCGAATATACTTGCCCGACTTGTTGACCAAACACTTCACGGGTGGTTGGAATGGGGAAGGGTGGCAAGCATGTCGATCCTGGATAGAACAGGCTGAACCACCCTCAAAGGTGAATCCTCTACTTGGGTTGTATGATCATCCTGCGCAACAGAAACAAATCCTGTTCCAATTAGATCCCAGGCGCGGAGGGGGACACCTGCTTGTATTTGGCTCTGCGGGGACCGGGAAAAGCACCTTGCTACGAACAATTGTCACGTCTCTTGCGCTCACACGCGCCCCGGATGAGGTCCATTTCTATATCCTAGATTTTGGTGGTCAATCTACACTTAAGGTCCTTGACTCAATGCCACATGTTGGGGCAGTTGTGA
>CP070708.1:645049-647096 GCA_020350285.1 Anaerolineaceae bacterium | reverse complement strand
TTCGATGCTGGCCTCAGCCTCGCCTAAACGGATGACCGTTTTCCCGTTCTCACTCAAACGCTCGACTTCCGTAGGCATGGCCATGTCGCCACCTGCCGTCATGGTGATTTTCGCAGAGACATCTTCTGGGAGACGACACGACAAATCGCCGCCAGCCGACACAACCGAACTGGAGCCTGTCTGCGGGGAAAGGGAGAGACTGGCATCTCCACCTACCGTGGCATCCACAGTGCCGGTCACCTTATGCAGTACGAGATCCGCCCCAACAGACCGCAAACGGACATCCCCCTCCACTTTTTCTGCGACTGCATCTGCGCCGATGCGGTCCACCGTAAGGTCACCGTTCACCTGACGGGCATGAAGATCCCCACCTATGAGCTCGAAGGTTGATCGAGCCACACGGCGTAAGCTTAGGTCGCCCCCCACGGTTTTGATCATCAACTCACTGGTGAGACCGATCACCCGGGCATCCCCACCAACCTGCTCTACTTCTACCTTTGCTGCGGCAGGCAGGAAGATCAAGCATCCTGAGCGACATGCCACTTGGATCTGATCACCATCCTGATCAACGGTCAGGGTGCCCCGTTCCGGCGCTTGGGCCTCAAATTGCGTATCATGCCTTCCTGACAGACGAAGGTCACCGCCGATGGCCGTAATCTTCACCTTCGGTGATTCGCCTACTTCCAGTTTAATGGTCTCCATCATTTACCTCCTCAGGATCAACCTGATAGGCCGCACTGGTTATTCACCTTCCAGCAGGACCATCGCCTCCTCAGAAGAAATCTTCCCACTGGCAAGGTCATCCAAAATGCGGTGCCGTTCCTCATCGCTGATCCGTGGCGTCTCAAGACCGATTGGGAAACCCATGGTCCTGATGATGTCCAGCAACCGAGCACGCAAGGTTGGATAGGACATGCCCAATTCCGGTTCCATGCGGCTTAATTTCCCTTCACAACGAACAAAGGTCTCGACGAACGCGAGCTGTTCGGCAGACAGACGACCAAAACGGCCGACATCAAAGTGGCCCTCGATCGTCGTATCACAACTTCGACAATGGTAGCGGGTAACCGATAACCGTTCATCGCAGACCGGGCAGGTGGTGAGTAAGACGTTCATACAGGCATCTCCTTAAACATCCATCCATAACATGGCTTAGATATCCGCGTGCAACTTTCCGTCGACCAGCGCAAATCGTTCCATCGAGCTTCCCAACCTCACCAGCATCGAGCCTACCCTGGCGATCACATCCCTCACCAGGCCTCGACCCTCGGGGTGAGAAGCGATATTCGCTTGCTCAGCGTCGCGATGAATCATGCTGGTATTTGCAGCAACTTGGATTCCGAGCTGGTAATTTCCCTCGAACATGTGGCACCTCAAGATTATGAATATACGCCTTGATTATTTTTATGCATTATAGCCGATTTATTAATATTGTCAAGTATTACTTTAATATTATGAAGTTGTGGTTTCGTTTTCTTAATGGTGGTGGTTTCTGGCGAGTTAAACGATGGAAATGTGGTGAGTCCCATGACGCTGAGGAGGTTTCCTTTATGCAACCGTAGGCTAAAATCCGCGTATCTATACGCACTTTAAAGGGGGCGGCAACATGGAATATCACCTGCCCGCGAACTTTAAGCTCGCGGGGAGGTATCCTTCGATGCATCCATAAATAGAGGCGACCGACCAATCGCCCCTAGGTCTGTTTAATGTCATTCTGAGTAAGCGAAGCGAGCGAAGAATCCCTATGATGACACTTTTGAATCCACTTCATCCTAGGGATTCTTCGCCTACGTTTCACTTCGGCTCAGAATGACATGTGGAAATGTTCCACCTACATAGATGCAGCCTGTAGCCGCAGGCTTTAGCCTGCGCATCTCACTGCATCCATAAGAATGCAGCTACGTGGAATATAACCTCCCCGCGAGATTGAAGCTCGCGGAGAGGTGTCCTTTGAGACACCCAAAAATGTGGGCGCAATGAATTGCGCCCCTACCCCTTTCAGGTTTTATTCCGAGGAACATCGTAGGGGCGGTTCGCGAACCGCCTC
>CP070708.1:642877-644949 GCA_020350285.1 Anaerolineaceae bacterium | reverse complement strand
AGGTCGACTAGCATGTTGAAGGGTTGCTGAGGCAACTTTACTTGTGTAGGGGCAATTCATGCCGTCTCGCACCCCGTTCGGGCCGCGAGCCACGGCCCGTCGGGGCGAGACGGCCGGCGTGCCACCGGTTTTCGCGGCACGAACGGTGAATTGCGCCTACACGCTTGGCTAGGATAAGTACTTGGAATGACACTTAGCGAGTAATCTCTCCTGCACACAACATCTGGATAAGGCACTTTTCTATCAAAAATCCTCCTCCAACACATCCCCTCCTGCATATCGAATGTGTGATGTGTCGTTGAGGTACTCGATCAGGTATCCCCCATCCACCCTCATTAATTTGTTGATGCAGCAGTTCCCCTGAAGGATGAAAGGGAAGCGATCCAGGGTGAGTCCCAGCGCGCCCAAGATCAGGAGCTTGTTGACCACCCGGTGGGCGAAGAGCGCCACGGTCTGGCCGTCATGGTTCCGTGCGACCTCCTCCATGGCCGCAAATGCACGCTCAAAAACATCTTGGAGCGTATCACCACCAGGTACTCTCGCCTCGTCTGGGTGAGTGTCCCACACGGCATACTCCTCCGGCCACCGTTCAGCGACCTCAGCCTCCGCCTTTCCGGTCCAGTCACCGTAATTGAAGTCAAGCAGACCGTCATGGGGCTTGGCGTGGATGCTGTGAGGTTCAAGTGTAATGCGCGCGGTTTCCACCGCACGGGAGAGAGGGCTGGTGTAACCGACTTCGATCACCTGCGAACTCAACGCCTCAGCAACAAGCCCTGCCTGGCGACGACCGTTGTCGTTCAGCGGTACATCATAGACTCCCCGAAAGATCCTCTCGCGGTTCCAATCCGTTTCACCGTGGCGTACGAGCAGAATGGTAGTCGCCATAGATTTGTCTCCCTCGATAATAAGGATGAACTGTGATTCTAATTATCCCAATGCTTGATCAATCTGGAATTAATACCTACATTGAAGTGCCCTGAGTCTGTACCACTCTAAGCAAGCTGAAGAACTCAGTATGGCACAAAAAGTATGTCATTCTGAGCGCTGATAAGCGCGAAGAATCCCTGTAATGTGTCGAAGTGAAAAGCATCATCATAGGGATCCTTCGCTTCGCTCAGGATGACTGCTCTCTACAGAAACCCCATCTTTAGGCTTACAAGCCGATCCTCACGCACTTCTACACGCGAGACCCTCTTCTCATCTTCAACCTATGGAACGTGAACACGCCCGCGGCGAAGGTCAAACCCGAGAGAAGGACGATCGCTGCGAGGCGGAAACCGATCACCCCCAGATGAGCACCATCATTGAGGACCTGTTGGAGAGCGAGCATCCCATGGGTTGCCGGGAAGATGTCGAAGAGCCCGATCGGGTGTCCGAGTATAGAGAAGACCGTCAAGGGTGGTAGGGGGAAAAAGGCACCGGAGACAAAAACCTGAACCATGGTCACCGTGCTGCCAAAGTTGACCGCCTGACTGTCGTTCTCAATGAAGCAGGCCACAATCAGGCCCATCCCGATGGCCGAGAGGCTGATCACCAAGCCGACAAAAATGGCCAATAGTAGTGAGCCATGATTGTTATACCCTAACGCCAGCGCGGAGAGAAAAACCACCAGGACCTGGATGGCAGCGACGACCATTTGGGCCAGGCTGATCCCTAATAAAAGCTCCCAAGCCCGAACTCCACTGAGGCGTAACCGATGTAAGGTCCCCCATCGAAGCTCACGCCCCACCAACATCGCGGTCTGCGGGATGATCATCATTAAGGCGAAGACCATCATCCCCGGTGCGTAGTAGTCGAATTCGTTCTCCGGACCAGTAGGGGCATAACGTTGCTCATGGATTTGGACCAGCGCCCCACGACCCTCGAGTCGATCGGCGTAGCGCTGCACGACCTCGTCCAGAACCACACCGGCCCGATAAAAGCGCCCATAGAGCGCATCACCATGGACCGTCACTATGAGGCGGCCATCCGCTCGAGCACCCACCTCAACCAACGCCGTGATCTCCCGTTCCGCTAGCGCAACTTGGGCTGCATCTTGATCTGTCACGAAGGCAACGTCAAAGACAGCACGA
>CP070708.1:640700-642777 GCA_020350285.1 Anaerolineaceae bacterium | reverse complement strand
TCCACGGCATGTGGGATGATGTTGAGATTGGATACACAGAGCTAGCCAATGCCCCCGATTGGACGGCGCTTGAGGTATGGATTAACGATCAACGCTTTTCCATGGATCGAGGTAGAGTCGAGGATTATGCCCGCTACATAGATCTGCGATCTGGCGTTCTTCGGAGGAGGCTCCGGTGGACGTCAGATGGGGATATAGGCCGTTTTGACCTAACCTTTGAGCGTTTCGCTAGCCTAGCTGATCCCCATCTGATGGTCGTTCGGGTTCAGGTGCAGGCTCTAGATGGCCCGGCTTCGGTCGAAATTCAAGCCTCCCTGAACAGTCATGTTGATAATTGGGGCCACCCTCATTGGGATCTCGTTTCGCAAGGGTCAAGTCATCAGATGGTTTCACTTGAAGTTGCTACCCGATCTACGCAGAAAACGCTGGCGATGAGCGCCCAATTGACGACGAACCGAGAAGATGTGAGTTTCGAAGGGCGGGATGATCGAGGCAATCCTGGCATACGCCTACGTACCGAATTGGAGGAAGGTGGTTCATTCACTGTAGATAAGCTTGTGGCAATGTATACCTCGCGCGACGCTGACGATCCGCTTGCGGCTTCACAATCGAACCTTCTTGAGGCGATAAGACTCGGATATGAGGTGCTTTTTAACGAACACAAAGATGCCTGGCGAGAATTCTGGAATAGAAGCGATGTGATCCTAGAAGGCGACGATGAAGCA
This sequence comes from Anaerolineaceae bacterium, assembly GCA_020350285.1. Classification (GTDB taxonomy): domain Bacteria; phylum Chloroflexota; class Anaerolineae; order Anaerolineales; family E44-bin32; genus DUEZ01. Next base: position 642,052 of record CP070708.1, on the reverse strand, counting down.
CAGTTGGCCATCCGTCATGCTCTTTTCCAATTGCGCATTGCCGCCTCGTCGGACGACGAGCGGGTAAGTATTGGCGCCAAGACGCTGAGCGGTTTTGGTTATCGCGGCCATGTCTTTTGGGACAACGAGATCTTCGTCCTTCCCTTTTTCACCTACACACAGCCCAGCCTTGCGCGCAATATGCTGATGTATCGGTGGAACACCATTCAAGGAGCGCGTCGGAAAGCGGCAGACAATGGCTATGTTGGTGCGCAGTATGCATGGGAGAGCGCTGAATCTGGCGATGAGGTGACCCCACGTTGGGTTCCTGATTGGAAAGACCCCACAAAGAAAATCAGGATATGGACAGGGGATATCCAGATCCATATCACGGCGGACATTGCCTACGCCATTTGGCAGTATTGGCAAGTCACGGGCGATGATGAATTCATGCGTCACGTTGGGACTCCCATTATTCTTGAGACAGCGATATTTTGGGGAGATCGTGTCGAACCAGTCAGCGACGGTTATGCCCTGAGCCAGGTGATCGGGCCTGACGAATACCACCACCATGTTGACAACAACGCCTTTACAAATGCCATGGTGAGATGGCATCTTGAAAAAGCGGTTGAGCTTCGGGAGTGGCTTCACCAGACCGCTCCAGAGGATGTGACCGCTCTCGATCGCCGTCTTGGTATCACGGCTGAAACGCTGACCAAATGGCGTGATATCGCAGGAAGACTTAAATTCAATCACGATCCAAAAACTGGCCTGATCGAGCAATTCGATGGCTTCTTCGAGTTACCCGATGTGGAATGGGATCGATATGGGGATCGGACGGCATCGATGCAGAGCTTGTTGGGTATCGAAGGTGCCAATCAGCATCAAGTCCTCAAACAGGCGGATGTGATCATGCTGCTTTGTCTTCTACGCGATCAATTCGACGACAAAACCTGGCGAGCGAATTGGGATTACTACAACCCGCGCACGGACCACAGCTATGGCTCATCGCTTGGACCCGCGATCCACGCATGGGCCGCTTGTGAACTCGAGCGTCCTGACATTGCTTATAAGCACTTTATGCGCGCGGCCCGTGCTGATCTTCAGGACGCACGGGGGAATGCCGGCGATGGGATCCACGCCGCATCCGCCGGCGGTTTGTGGCAGGCGCTGGTTTTTGGATTTGCCGGACTGGAATTGACACAGGATAGCCACAGGGTAAGCCCGCGATTGCCCACCCATTGGAAACGACTGTCCTTCAGCTTCTGCCATCGAGGGGAACGGCATGAAGTCGACATACGACGTGCATAGTTCGTGTTCATAAAGTCGATCATTTGACAAAGCCCGAGAAATATCGTAAGATCAACGTAAGC
>CP070708.1:638464-640600 GCA_020350285.1 Anaerolineaceae bacterium | reverse complement strand
CTCCGCTTGGCGATATTTCTCAATCCCCTCACGGGCGGCCTCGATGTTGGATGCTTGTCCGAGCTGAAGGATGGCACGACGGGTTTCACCTGGCTGCAGTGATCCCAAGGGATGGAACAGCGCGGCGATATTATCCCCACGAGAAGCTTGGGAATTCGTTAACTCAGGCTGGAGCAAACTGAGAGGAACACGAAACGTTCCGTATTCATTGTCACCGAGGAATATCTTTCGGTCGGTTTCGAACGACGAGACCGGAAGATTGGATGTCAGATAGTTGATCTTGGTGTCACGAAACATGAATGGGTATTGCACCAGAATCTTAAAATTCCCATCATCTAACGCGCGGCTCTGCATGGTTTGTGGAAGCCAGTCAGCGTTGGTAAATTGCATGAGGGCATCGGGGTGGGTGTACTCAACTACTGGGATGGCATCCACATCGAGAGGGTTGTCTGATATGTTGGTGATCTCGATGTCCCGAATTTCTCGGTGTTCCTCCAATGGAACGAAGATCGTGACCTCTGTCCGCAGACCACGAAATTCGGAGATGATGCGGGTATAACCCAGACCGACACGGCATTCGAAATGGTCAAGGGGGTCCAGGGTCGGCACAAAGAACGGAGAAAAGACATGATAGCCCTCATCGGTGTGCAGTCGCAGATAAAGCGTCTCGCCCTTAAAGTCCGATGAGGGCATCTGCTGGATGTACTTGGTGATGCGGTTGAAGGTCGGGTCATCCTTGCAGAGCAATGCGCCCCCAGTATGGTCCACAAATCCACCGAACTCCCGCGTGCCGATGTAGTTGATCCACTTGACCGGTGTGCGTGGATTGGTGATAACGTACTCACGATTCTGCTCATCGAAATATCCGAACTGCATCCGTTTACCTCACCTTTGGATTATGATGAATATCGTAATCAGCCTCGGATCAAGCTTGGACAAATCCACCATCTACTGACACAGTTTTTAAATGGATTGACCTCCCTTACTCACCTCAGTCTTACGACGACCTGTACTTCTTGGGTACCTTCTGGTGGAATAGGGATGAGGGTGCCGTCGACAGGTTTTCCATCAACTTCTAACTCGACATCATTCCCAGGACCATGTCGCTCGACCTGAATGACGTAACGGACTCCACGGTAGATACGGACCGCTTCGAAGCCGTTCCACGTTGAGGGGATGACCGGTTCCACACTCAGCCCCTCGAAAGCGGGTCGGAGGCCTAGGATCCATTGTGTGATAGCGACGTAATTCCAAGCCGCAGTACCCGTCAACCAGGAATTCTTGGCTTCACCGTGTATGTGAGCATCGTGACCGGCGATCATCTGTGGGTAGACATAAGGTTCGCATTTGTGTAATTCGCTGATCTCTTCACGCGCTGAAGGATTGATGCGCAGGTAGTAATCATGAGCACGGTCGCCGCGACCGACCATGGTTTCAGCGATCATGATCCATGGGTTGTTGTGACAAAAGATGCTGGCGTTTTCTTTATATCCCGGTGGATAGGATGAGATCTCGCCCAAACGGAGGTAGTAGCGGCTGTAAGCCGGCTGTAGCAGAACGATACCGTGCGGTGTAGCCAACCTCTGTTCCACTGAATCGAGTGCCTGCGCTGCGCGGTCGTCACTAACTCCCAAACCTGCCATCACACACATGCCCTGGGGTTCGATGAATATCTGCCCCTCATCACATTGCACCGAGCCGATCGGTTCGCCAAATTCATCGTACGCCCGACGGAACCACTCACCATCCCAGCCTGCCGCCCAGACGATTTGTTCCATTTCCTGAGCCGCTTTCGTGTACATTTCAGCTTGCGGTTCCCCCTGGTGCCGCCTGGTAATTTCAGCCATTTCATTGGCCGCCAGGATGAACAAACCGGCGATGAACACACTCTCGGCGACCTTACCGTCTTTGTTGGTCGTGGTCTGAAAAGATTGACCAGGCGTGTCTGAAAAACAGTTCAGGTTGAGACAGTCATTCCAGTCGGCGCGGCCAATTAACGGCAGCCCATGTGGGCCTTTGCGGTCAAGGGTGTACTGGATCGAGCGCTGCAGATGCTCATAAAGTGGCTCTTCTGTGCCGGGACTGTTATCGTAGGGGACAGCTTCGTTCAGGATGTCCCAGTCCCCCGTTTCTTTG
>CP070708.1:636209-638364 GCA_020350285.1 Anaerolineaceae bacterium | reverse complement strand
GTTCACTGGGTTTGCCGTTCATTCCGATTCGATCTCTGCGAGGCTCTGATATCCTTCGACGATTGCAGGAGACAGCGCCATCGGAAGTCAGCACCGTGGGCGACCCCTTCACGGGAGATGATTGGCTTGTGTTGAAGCCACTTGTGCCCGACGTTGCGGTTATCCAGGTCCAAGTGGCAGATTCAGAGGGCAATGCCGTTATATTTGGTCCTCGTTGGGAGAATGAAGAGCAGGCGAAAGCGAGCAAGCGAACCATTATCATCACAGAACGACTCGTTGACACGGAGACGATTCGCCGAAGCCCAGAGCAAGTAGTCATTCCTGGATTCAGGGTCTCCCATGTGGTGCACTTACCTTTTGCTGCGCACCCTACTTCCGTATACCACGCTTACGATTACGATGAAGACCACATCAGGCAGTATGCAGAGGTTTCCAGGACACCGGAGGGGTGTCAGGAGTACCTCGATGAGTATGTCTATGGCGTCAAAGACCACTGGGGTTACTTGGAGCTGGTCGGTGGCGTAAAGCATCTGAACGACCTGACCGCCGATCCGATTCTGGGGTATTGATGTGAAGGATGGGAACAATGACGACGGAGCTTGAATACACGCCTTTTGAATTGATGGCTGTAGCAGGAGCTCGTGAATTGAAAGATGGCGAGATTGTGGCTGTAGGGCTTGGCCTGCCAATGATCGCTTCATTCCTAGCCAAACGCACCCATGCACCGAATATTACGATCCTCTTTGAGCTTGGCGTGGTCGATCCAGAGCCCGTTCATACTGGGGTGGGTTTAGCCGATCCTCGAGTTTGGTATCGAGCCAAAATCCTCAGCAGTTTTGTGGACATGCTTGGGACAGTCTTGCATAGGGGCTTGGTAGATGTGGGGTTCCTGGGGGGTCTCGAAACCGACGCCTACGGCAACCTAAACACGACGTTGATTGGAGACCCGCAGGGTAAATATCGCCATTTCACCGGTAGCGGTGGTGCGAACGACCTGGCGTCGAGTGCCAACCGTACGATCATTATCATTCGTCACGAAGCGCGGAAGGTCAGCGAGGCCGTGGCCTTTATTACGAGCCCTGGGTATCTGCGAGGAGAGGGGGAGCGTGAGGCTGCGGGGCTTAGGGGAGGGCCCAGCCGTGTGATCACAGACAAGGCGATCTTGGATTTTGATCCGACGAGTAAGCATATGAGACTGGAATCTATTCATCCAGGCACGACATTGGAGGATGTGCTAGCGACAACTGGTTTCAAGCCAATCCTGCCTGAGCACATCCCAACGACGGCGCCCCCAACGTCAGAGCAGGTCAGATTGATTCGCGAGGAGATAGATCCGGAAGGAATGTACGCAGGATAGGACAGGTGTACTTGATCGTGTGTTGGCGAAGGTAAAGAACAGAGGTCAAAATGCCATATGTGGTTACCGATGAATGTATTCTTTGTGGAGTTTGTGTTATTGGATGCCCGTCGGAGGCTATCACCGAAGGTGAAATCAAATGCTTCATTGATGTGAGTTTATGCATCGAATGCGGTACATGTGCTGAGAACTGCGTGTCAGAGGCGATCATATTTGTAGAAGAGGAGATTAACGAGACAAAGGAATAGATTTCTTGGGGGGCGTCATTACCAAGCTTGGTCCATGGATGACGCTCGGGGGGAGACGTTCGACTCTCATTATGCAAGTGTCGTAAACAACGTAAAGATGAATCGGTTTCATCTATATAGCACCAGCCACGAGCACCCTGTGCTCGGCAGGAGGTGAGTAGGCATTTAGCAGGATGGTCCCGGTATGGGAGATGTGCCAGCGGACTATCTGAATATCGCTGCGACTGTTATCCAAGTGTCATTTGATGAAACGACAGGGTTGATTGAGACGCTCAGCAGATACTGGAGGTTAGGAAGCAGTGGAAGGAGTCGACAGATATTGGAACCCCATCCTGGAAACGATGCCCCAGGAGAAGCTGAGGGCGCTGCAGCTGGTCAAGTTCAAGAGGGTTGTCCAGTGGGCCTACGATCACTCCAGGTTTCACCACCAGTTATACACCAACGCAGGGATCAAACCGGGCGACATCAGGACTCTTGGGGACAGTGTCAAAGTACCCAAGGTCGAGAAAGGGATGATGCAGGACATCCAGTGCAAGGACCCCTTCCCCTA
>CP070708.1:633944-636109 GCA_020350285.1 Anaerolineaceae bacterium | reverse complement strand
CACAAGGGCTTTCAGCATACAAAGCTGCGGTGCTGGGTGCTTATATCCACGGTCGGGCAGGGGAATTGGCTGTAGAGACAATAGGCACAACAGCCAGTGTTCTCGCAGGTGATGTGGCAGACGGTCTGATCGGCGTGATGGTTGAATTATCGTGGTGAAATGTCCATGATCCTTGATGTTTAAGGCCATTCATTTTATCTCACAAAGCTCATAGGGAAAGAGAAAGGGCGCACATGGTTATGTGTGCCCAATCTATAGTTACCGGAAATCTACGTTCTCTTAAACGTTAAGTTGGTCCGTTGAAGACCCTGTCAAATTCTGTGAGGAAAACTATCCCTACGCTTCTGCGGGTGCTTCGTCCGCAGCTTCTTCTTCGGTTTCTTTCTTCGTGCGTTTAGCAGCGCGTTTACCCGTTTCAACTGCCTGCTCTATCCGGCTCTTCTGTTCTTCTAGGATAACTTGGCCACGCTCTTGAAGGTCACGTGCCCTTATCCGAGCGTCTTGAGCAAGTTTTTCTGCCTTCTCTCGTGTTTCCGTTGCGGTCTGTTCAACTTGATCCTTAAGTTCGATCCCCTTCTCACGGATCATGGTTCGCGTTTCTTCACCTGATTGAGGAGCAAGAAGCAACGCAACTGCTGCGCCAACTAATCCGCCCACGACGAAACCGGTGATAAACGCTCCGAAATCGCTGTCTCTATCAGCCATGATTCAACTCCTTAAATTAGCGTCAGCGCCGATTTGCGATGCTAAATCGAACAAGTTCGATGGCACGTCGGAACGCTGCTACAAAGCTGTTTGCTTTAACAACTGGATCAACGAGATTATCACTCAAGAAAGTTGTTGTACCGCGTAATGTATTGATGGTTTCATTGGTCGAATCCAGGATAGGCTTAACCTCATTCTGAAGCATCGCAGTCAATCGAGCGAGTTGTGTGATCAATACGATCAAAACCAGACCGATCAACAAGGATTCAACAGCCATAAAGATGATGACAATATCTCGAATGGTCTCAGTCTTATCAGGATTGTTAACCATCGAGATGATGGCGATGACCAATCCGATGATAAGAAGAAGAATAAAAAGCCCGGCTACGACGGTCCACAGCTGTGATCGCTCACCATTTACGGCGGGTGGGGTGTCAGTAGGGGGTGATATAAGTTCGGAGGTCTGTTCGCTCATATTGGGAACATTATAGCACAGTGGACTACTTACTTTCTCGAGGAGGTGGCTTGCGTCTATGTCGTTGGCGTGTGGATTTTCGTTCGGGTCCAGCGAGAAGGTTCGCGATGATTAGACCTAACGCGATCGCCAAAAGAGCGGGGAAGAGGTTCAATACCCCAATTCGCATAAAATCCCATTCGAGCCATGTTCCCACGAGATGTCCAATAAGAAATGCCACCCAGGATGTCAGCACATACAGCCCAAGACGAGCTAAACCACCACCACGGATGAGGTGAAAGACCAATCCACACGTGGTTGCGATCAACATGGCCAGGAAGAGGCTAGGGGTATTCACGATTGTATTATCCCTCCTCCAAGGCAAATCTCCCCCTGATAGAAAACAGCCGATTGTCCTGGAGTGATATCCGGCAAGTCGCTGGTTAACTTCACTTCGACATATCCATCCCCGAACAACTCGACAGAACCGAGCACTTCCTGTGATTTATATCGCACCTGGACACCCACTTCCGACAAGTCATCGGGAGCTTCACCCTGTATCCAATTAATTGGACCTGCCTTGAAGTGATCACGCCCTAAGGCAGATCTTGGTCCGACGATTAAAGTGTTTGTGTCCACTACCTTGTCTAACACGTAGAGGGGGGTGGAGGTTACTATGCCAAGTCCCCGGCGTTGGCCAATGGTGTAATCTGCAAGCCCCTGATGTTCTCCGAGCACCTCGCCGTCCTGGTCAAGGATTGGCCCCGACAAGAAAGCCAAGTTCTGTTGGCGAAGGAAATTGCGATAGTTGCCATTGGGGACAAAGCAAAGGTCCTGACTTTCGGGTTTCTCCGCTACAGGAATCGCAAGGCGACGCGCGTGATCCCGTACTTCACCCTTGGTGAGATTGCCTAATGGGAACAATGTGTAGCCTAGATCCACCTGGTTGAGGACGCTAAGCACATACGATTGATCCTTTTCGTGGTCCACACCGCGCAGCAGAAGA
>CP070708.1:631672-633844 GCA_020350285.1 Anaerolineaceae bacterium | reverse complement strand
ATCTCCAACTGGGACGGTGCCTCTTGGGCGACATTCACAGAAGAAGATGGATGGTTGCCTCTTAAAGAATATGAACGTGTTCATTACGGTGTCGTCGGCGACAACCAAGGCCGAGTCTGGCTGGCCACCGACCAAGACATTCGGTTGTTTGATGGTCATGGCTGGACAATATTCACACTAATGGATATGGGATTATCACCTCTTGGAGAGGATGAATTGAGGTTGGACTTCAGCATATCATTTATTGAGAGTCTCGATGAGGTATGGGTTGGGATCTGCTACTGGGCTGGACCAGGTCCAGTCGGCGGTCAGGGCGTGGCACGTTATGATGGGCTTTCTTGGCGCAGTGGTAGTGATGAGGTTTCATTGGGCTGTACAACAATGATGGTGGAGGACAATCTAGGCCGAATCTGGATTGGCTCAGACGGTGAATTATGGCGCTTTGAACCCGACTCGGATGAATGGCTCCTATTCGAACCTCCCTCTCCCCCGGCAGGTGGAGGCAGTTTCTTTAACTGGGTTCCTGTACTTGTCCTCGATCAAGAAAATGAGCCCTGGGCAGAGCTGCTTATTTGTGGGGGAGGTGGGTGTAATGGGGAAGTACTCTACCATGTTCACGGGGATTCATGGATCCAAATTATGGAGCCGAATTCTCACTATGACCGCAAACTAGTTTTCGATGCAACTGGAACACCCTGGCTGTTCGTTCAAGGATTTCCTTGGGAAGGGCCAGGTACGATCTACCGGGTTGAGGACAACCTTCCCAAACATATATCCGATCTGAGGTTAAGAGTGAACGATATCACTCTCGATAGAGATGGACGGATTTGGTTTGTTGTGGAAGGTGAGGAGGGGCACCAGCTTTGGGTTCTTGAGAATGGCGATTCATAATAACGGCAAGAGGTTGTTGCGCGCTTGGACAGAAGTATATGCTGTACACTTAGACAAGTATTTTGACCATTAAGCGTTGCATGTTATGACAAGAAGAACCACAATTCTTCAATACACTCCGTTTTGATATCGTATTCACACCTCTTACTTCTGAAGTAGCACGAATTCGATTGTGAAACACTGCGAGGAAGTAGTGCGTGATGAAAAATGAAATACGTCAGCTCATTCTTATCGCCAACCTACTTCTTGGTCTCGCTGCCACTGTCTTGTTAGCAGCTTGCTCATCCGCAGAGACGTCCACACCTGTGAGTACAAATACACCTGCTAGGGAGGTATCGAGAACCCCGTCAACCAGGATGCCAATTTCTACACCTTCGCTCACACCCACCACAGCTGTGCCTTCAACTGCCACCGCGACCATGCCATCAACATCGACATTGTCCCCAGATTGTCTCAAGGAGGTTGAGGATCTGAACCTTACTTTCGATTCATTGTTTTCATTTCTCTACCCTGATTATGACCCTGGACTTCTCACATACTTCGATTCTGGTGGATCCGCAGTGTGCCTGGAAGCAGCACTCACCCGCCTCTATGGCTCACAACTGGCTGAAGTAACTCCAGAGCCTGTCAAAGCCCAGGTGATTGAGATTGATGTCACTGATGACCAGAGGTCAGATGTCTTAATGGCCGTCACCATCCCCTATGGCAACGGATACGGAGAAGCGCATCTTTTGGCTTTTATCGATCGAGAGGAAGGATATGAAGCCCAGATCGTATTTCGACGAGCTGGAGCGGGATCTGCTGCTGAGGGTTTGTATCGCGGTGGGGGTGCACAGATACATGAAGTGGGTGACCTAAATAGAGATGGGGTAACTGAGATTCTCTTCTCTGTCAACTGGACATATGAGTCCGACATCTTCATTGGCCAATGGGATGGAAACCAATTTGCAAGCTTGATCAAGCAATACGATGAAGAGTATTTTCAATGGCTCTATTGGATTGTTATCATAGAAGGGGATATAGAAATTGTTGATACAGACGATGATGGCATCTTTGAACTCATCATCACAACGAAGGCATACGTTCCCGAGGTTGGTATGCGACCGAAGCGCCCTCGCACTGAGATTTGGGATTGGGACGGAGCCACATACACACTTGCTGAAATTCATTACGGACAGCCAGAGCATCGCTTTCAAGCCGTTTATTATGGCGATGATGCATCAAGCTACGGAGATTATGAGAATGCTCTGGCGCTCTACCAGCAGGCGATCTTCGATGAGA
>CP070708.1:629394-631572 GCA_020350285.1 Anaerolineaceae bacterium | reverse complement strand
ACATCATAGTGCCGTTTGATCACCTCACGGACTGACCAATCTACCGCCTTACGTATATACTTCTCTTGATCATCCAAGAGCGCTTTGCAGATCGCCAATGTCCGCCGATCAAGATCAAGCGCTACTTCCTCGGTATGCTTCGCTCCCCGTAGGTACACCGGCGCTACAAGCGCCGCTCGGCGCACCCAGAACTTACCGTCTCCTATCCAGCCCTCAAGCACCTCCATATATCCGGGGTCTTCAGCTAAGGCTCTGCCTAACAGCGCCCAACACAATTGGTCACAGCTCTCCCAGTTTTCTACATCGGGCAAGAAGCGTTCTCCCAACTGCCATCGTTCGACTGGTTCGAGATTGATTTTTGCCAAGATAAATAACGCCACCAATTGATACTCACGACTGCCTCGATCCCAGCATACCAATGCCATCTCCCTCAGATCAGCGTTATCTTTCCCATAAGCACGTACGATCTCATCCGCCATCTTTCGCAGGTTAGGCACTTTAACCCCATAGAGTTTACCCGCGCCTGGGACGGCCATTCTCACGCCGGCCAAGTACTCCTCGCCACCGACATGATGTATAAAGGCCTGCTCCAGAATATCGACCACCTTCTCGGGGACTGGATTGGGAGGTAGATCTTTGAGTAAGGGCTTACCCTTCCCCATCTCATCCCTCCAAGCGAAATTGTTTTGAGGGCTCTTCACCCTCAAGGAACTCTTTCAATTCCACGCCTAACATGGCTGCGAATTGACGTACGCTTTCCGGGCTGTGACCGGCGTAATGATTATTGAAGAAACCGAACACGTCCGCGCCTTGCTCCAGGAAAACTCGAACACGATCAGCCCAAACCTCGAGTTCTTTCGTACGATCGATCTGGATTCGATCGAACTGCTCGATGTCTTTACGTCGACCCAACCAGCGAATGACGGTGAAATCGGCTGTGAGCCAATCGAGTTTGGGCATGTAATGTAAATCTTGAAGGACCATGGCAGCATTGTGGTTCGAAAGCATCTCGCCCAGGTCCGGCGTTAGCCAAGCTCGATTGCGGACTTCAACTGCATACCGGGGCCCTTCCGGTAGATCTCCCAAGAATTGATCAAGGCGATCGAAAAGATCCGGCGTAAAATCATAGGCGAACTGCAGGATGAGAACTGCCAACTTGTCCCCAAGGGCTTGCATCGTGCCGACGAAAGCCTCCGCATCGCCTCGGGCACGATCGAGCTTTTTCTCGTGGGTGATCAGCTTGGGGAATTTAGCTACAAACTGGAAATTCTGGGGCGTTCGCTCTCGCCAACCCTGAATCGTATTGGCTCGCGGCACTCCATAGAAAGTGGAATCGATCTCCACAATGGGAAACCGTTGAGCATACTCCTCTAAAAATCTGTTTCTCGGTGTACCGTCTGGATAGAAGGGGCCGACCCAATCGGGGAATGAAAATCCCTGCGTACCGAGCAGCAATCTCCCCCTTGTTTTTTCTCCCATGTCCATACCTCTACAAGTTAATCACACAACTCGGATGGTCAATACAGACTCAACGAAAACAACCTCGATGGATAGGAACTGCCTCTAGTCACCTATCCCTAACAACTTGACTACCCTCTCCATAATTTCCTCGGCAACTTCAATCTTGCTCAAAAGGGGCAATTCCTCGATAACACCGTCTGCCTGGATGAGGGTGACACGGTTGGTGTCGACAGCGAAACCGGAATCGGCAGCCGTGATATCGTTGGCGACGATCATGTCAAGACCCTTTTCCTCCAACTTAGCGCGCGCGTTGTCTATCATGTCCTGACTCTCCGCAGCAAAGCCAACCACAACCTTCGGGGCATCGCTATGGGAGGTCACTAACCCCAAGATATCATCGGTCGATTCGAGTTGCACCTCTGGTAGACCTTTGCGACGTTTAATCTTACTCTTCACAGTCTCGACCGGACGGAAGTCTGCCACTGCCGCGGCCATAAGCAAAGCATCGGTGCCCTCTATAGCTGACAGAACGGCGTCTCGCATCTCGGTCGCGGTGGTCACATCTATTCGATGTGCGCCGACCGGAGCTGAAAGATGAACTGGGCCGGTAACGAGGGTGACATCAGCGCCAAGGTCAAGCGCCACCTGCGCTAGGGCGAAGCCTTGCTTGCCGGATGAACGGTTAGCTATCACCCGAACCGGGTCAATGGGTTCATG
>CP070708.1:627106-629294 GCA_020350285.1 Anaerolineaceae bacterium | reverse complement strand
CTTTTATGTGCGAGTTTATTGATTATGTTCTCTTAGCACCGTCAAACCTGCATAGATCGCCGAAGTATCCAACTCTTCCTCAATGCGCAACAATTGATTGTACTTGGCCACGCGATCCGATCGGGCGGGTGCACCTGTCTTGATCTGACCCATATTCAGCGCTACCGCGAGATCAGCAATGGTCGTGTCCTCCGTCTCACCGGATCTATGGGAGGTCACAGCCTTCCACCCCGCTCGATGACATAACTCCACAGCTTCAATGGTCTCTGTAAGTGTCCCAATTTGATTCAACTTCACCAGCAAAGCATTGCATGCATTCGAATCGATCGCCTTTTGCACTCGCTCCGGGCTAGTCACCAGCAGATCATCCCCCACAATTTGTAAACGATCACCGAGTTCCCGCGTCATGAGTTGCCAGCTCTCCCAATCATCCTGTGCCAGACCATCCTCGATGGAGACAATCGGATACTGGTCCACCCACGATTTCCAAAAAGCAACCATCTCTTCACCAGTTAATTTTTTACCTTCACGTCGAAGATGATAGCGCCCTGATTCCTCTTCGTAGAATTCAGAAGCTGCTGGATCCAAAGCCAACACGATTTGATCACCCGGCTTATATCCTACTTTAACAATCGCTTCAAGAATAACTTCAACGGCCTCAGCGTTCGCTTTCAATGCAGGAGCATAACCCCCCTCATCCCCAACCAAAGCTGTATAGCCCTTATCCTTGAGCACATCTCGCAGGCAGTGGTAGATTTCAGCCCCCCAGCGTAGAGCTTCGGAGAAGGTCGGAGCCCCTACCGGCATAACCATGAACTCTTGCGCATCAGTCGACTGCCAACCGGTATGAGCACCACCGTTCAAGATATTCAGCATCGGCACAGGAAGGACATGTGCGTAAGCGCCTCCTATATGACGGTAAAGGGGGACTCGCTGAGAATTTGCTGCGGCCTTGGCGACGGCTAAACTGACCCCGAGGATCGCGTTTGCTCCCAATCGAGATTTATTGGGGGTTCCATCGAGTTCGATCATAGCCATGTCTATTGCCTTTTGCCCGATCGCATCCCAACCTAAAAGCATCTCATAGATCTCGATATTGATATTTTCGACAGCCTTGATCACCCCTTTGCCTCGATAGCGGTCTTTCTCGCCGTCTCTTAGTTCAAGGGCCTCGTGAACACCTGTTGAGGCACCTGAGGGGACTATTGCCCTCCCCCAACTGCCATCCAACAAAACGACCTCAACCTCAACGGTTGGATTGCCACGTGAATCCAGCACTTCTCGTGCGTGGATCGATTCAATTGTAGTTTGCATCTTTTCGGTTCTCCCGCTTATGTCAACGTGTGAACATTATACACACTACTTCACGAAGGGACACTGATTCTCAATCATGCCTCTCGCAATGAGTATCATTTACGAATGACGTAGGGGCGGGGTAACCCCGCCCCTACGTATCTGGAGATGGATTTGTAGATTTTAAGGAAAGCTGATAAACCGTGATTGAGTAGTAGGGGTGGTTCACGAACCGCCCTTGCTCGAATACGATGAGAAGAATGAGTAGGGGCAATTCATGCCGTCTCGCACCCCATTCGGGCCGAGAGCCACGGTCCGCCTGGGCGAGACGGCCGGCGTGCCGCCGGCTGAAATTGCCGAGTGTTCTTCTCGGCGTCTCGCGGTACGAACGGTGAATTGCCCCTACACTATGCATGCACAATACCCTATCCACATGATAGAATTCGGCCATGTCGATTGAGGAGATGACTACCGCAAACTCCAAATCCCCTGCACCAGACCGCTTAATTGCTGTTGCAATGAGCGGTGGTGTAGATAGTTCCGTCGCGGCAGGGTTGCTCGTTGAAAAGGGTGAAAATGTCATCGGTCTGATGTTACGCCTTTGGGGAGCTGGTCCGGATAACACCAATAGATGTTGTTCACCTGAAGATGTAACGATCGCACACCAGGTTGCTGATCATTTGAGCATACCCCTCCAACTTGTTGACGTTCGAAATCTATTCAAATCGGTGGTTGTAAACGATTTTATCGATGGCTATGCGCAAGGCTTTACGCCCAATCCCTGCATCACCTGTAACCGACATATCCGATGGGGTGCCCTCACCGAGGTCGCTCATCAAATGGGAGCAACCCATTTCGCAACCGGACATTATGCACGCATACTGAAACAAGACGA
>CP070708.1:624817-627006 GCA_020350285.1 Anaerolineaceae bacterium | reverse complement strand
TAAAACAAAGCCATTCACCGCAATAAGGGTAACATGAGGGATAGAAGGACCCATTATTAAATGGGTCCTTCTATGTCGTACCTGCAATTCACTTCAAATCGCAAGAGGTAGAAGAACACTCAGTGGGTAGAGTCTGCAAATAATCATTGCGAATAAGTAAGATGAATTATGAGGACAAGCCCCCAACCTATGCATATAGGCTGGAGGCTATCTGATTCCATGCTGAATTCTCCAAGGCATCCCTGTCTACATAATGAATACCGCCATTTACGCTCATTTCACCTTGAGGTTCGAGAAACTCAATATCGTTGCTCGGAAATAGTACTTCTCCTGTGATTCTCCAATCCACAAACTACTTTTGAGGGAATCTTAGTTAGAGATTCGTAGACTGACCAAATTACTCAGCTATCGGCAGATACAGGTCGAAGACCAAGCCTTCAGGTGGACCGCCTGCCCCTTTGAGCAGATGTTCAAAACATTGATGGGTGGCGAGTTTGTATCTGCTGCCTTCCTGCCACTTGATCAATTGTCCCCAGACGTCACCAATGTTGTGTAAGTTCTTGAAGCGAGTCACAGCATACAATCCACCGTTAAAATCAACGATTCGCAAATCACCCTCGGGCTGAATATCTTCGTCAACAGGGAGCCAGATTTCATATCCGTAGTTGGGGCTACCTTTGGTCGGGTGTGGATTATCGAAACCATATGTGCTGGGGTATTCACCCTCTTTGAACAGGTTGTTCTTACGTCCAAAGGCGATCATCTTCTCCCAGGCGACACCTTCGGGCTGGGGTCCGAAGCCATAGGCAGAGATCATACGCATTGGCTCTAATTGGACGATTCGTACTTCGATTTCAGACATTGTGATTCTCCTTTCAGGTGCAAGTTACATCCAATATGTCGACATGGTTACATGGTACCGATTACAATTGTATGGCCTATATATGACACCTTATGTCATAAATCTTGTGCATAATGAAAATTACAATCATTATTCAAAAATGGGGAGGAAGATATTGCGGGCTGATCGATTACTATCTATGTTGATGATTCTGCAGAGTCGCGGCAAAGTCACTGCTCAGGAACTAGCTTCCGAACTCGAGGTCTCCGTGCGAACAGTACACCGCGATGTCGATTCCTTAAGCACCGCGGGCGTGCCCGTTTACACCAAGAGAGGGCCAGCAGGGGGTATCGCCTTGGTTGAGCGTTATCGCTCCGATTTAACGGGTTTGACGAAGGATGAGGTGCGTGCCCTCTTTATGATGAGCATTCCCCAGGCACTGACTGAGTTAGGGGTCGACCAGGAACTACGGGCTGCGATGCTCAAGCTATCTGCGGCATTGCCTTCCACCATGCGGGAGGATGAGCAAGGTGTGCGCCTGCGCATCTACCTCGATCCTACACCCTGGGAGGGTCACCCAACGCTGGAGCCAGCCTACGATCTGCAGATCCTGCACAACGCGCTGTGGAAATTACGTGTGTTGGAAATCAGGCACAAGTCTTGGATGCGTCCAGATATGGAGCCTTTGCAGGCGATGATTCATCCCTATGGTTTGGTGGCAAAAGCCGGAAAGTGGCATCTGGTCGGCAAGCGATATGATCATATCGCTGTGCTTCGGGTTGATCGGATTGTGGAAGTACAAGAAACCGATAAGACTTTCGAGCGCTCTCATGATTTTGATCTGGTTGGGTTTTGGAAATCCTACTGTCAAGATGAATTGGAAAATCGTGCCGTATACCCAGTCTTAGCGCATGCAGATGCCGATTTACTCCCCTCGTTGCCCTGGTCATTGGGGGAAGGGATTCAGGTGCGTATGTTGGAAGATCAATCTCTTGATCCACAGGGATTGGTCAATCTCGAACTCAAGTTTGAAACCTTTGATCATGCGCTCAAAGGTTTGCTCCCACTGGGTCGCGCGATTGAAGTGATCGAACCGATCGCCCTTCGTTACTCGATAAAAGACTATGCTGAACAAATACTCGTGAGATACTCATGAAAAGGGAGCACCAGTGAGGAGATCGTGACAGTCTGCCTCATGAAAACAGATCTTCGAAAGCAGATCACTCATTAATCAGGTCAAGGTTATGCTGGAACTCCATTTCCCACCTTGAATCTTTACCTCATAAATTCATGGAAAAGGTAGTCGGAACAGGTCCGCTACGGACAGAACACTCAGTGGGTAGTGACC
>CP070708.1:622524-624717 GCA_020350285.1 Anaerolineaceae bacterium | reverse complement strand
TTATCTAATGAAATCACCCTTTCGCACCTCACATCATCTGTGATACGGTCATGTGTTGTGACTATAGTAGGGTGGACATGGTTGATAATGCGCATTAGACTCCCTATTCAATTTTCGTGGGGGTTATAAGGAGAAATCAATGGGTTTTCAAAGGTTATTTGGAGTGGTTCGTATTCGAATATTGCTATTTGTGACAATTCTGATGCTAGCCGGCTGTGTATCTCCTCCTGCGGACGATCTGCCCAGTGAGGCAGTCCAGAAGGAGCAGGATGAGGTAGTTCAAGTGAGCACACCGACAGCGACGCTCACCGCATTGCCTAGCCCAACATCCACCTCAATCCCACCCAGCCCAACGGCATTGCCCCCAACGCCAACGTCTACACCTACAGAGATCCCAGAAGCTCAAGCGGTCAACCCGCTTACCGGACAACCGGTTCAGGATCCGGCTACGCTATGTCAGCGTCCTTTGCTTGTTTCGGTGTCCAATTTCCCCGTTTCCTCTCGGCCTCAAGCAGGCCTTTCCGCAGCTGCGCAGGTTTGGGAAACATTCATCGGTGAAGGGATGACGCGTTTACTAACCGTTTTCTATGGGGATTATATTCGGGATCTAGAGGAGATCATCAACAATCGATTAGCAGAAGGATCAGAAGAAGGTTTTGTTATCGGTCCTGTACGGTCTGGGCGTGTTGTGTATGAGGATATTAAGACCCTCTTTGAGGGCGGGCGTTTGATCACGGCGGGAGCTTCGAGCGATGTTGCCGCTCAGCTAACCGGCCGTTCTTCTGTGTACAGCTCGAATCCAGACGATATTAATAGTGCCGGTGTTGGGGTGGGTGACCTGGTCGGTGACCCGGGCTGTCAAGTAGATCCCTCCCAGTACACTACGTTGATCTTTGACCCCGTCCCACCTTCCGGGGGTGAGGACGCTCCCTTCGTTCGCATTGTTTACAACTATCTCAATCAGATTGGCTGGGAGTATGATCCCGAACAGGATGTTTATTTGCGATCCCAAGACAAAGCGGATGGCACGGGGGAGCTCTTCCCTGCTATAGATCGACTCACGGGTGAGCAGTTAGCCTTTGAGAACGTTGTTGTGATGTGGGCGCAGCATCGGTTTGTTACACCTACAATCATCGAGATGGAACTTGTCTATGTGTGGGACCAGAAAGGACTTCTTTTCCGCGACGGAAAAGTCTACGATATCAAATGGTCCACTCGAAAAGGCGAGTTGGTCATCCACGACGCTGACGGGACCCCGATCCCTCTCAAACCTGGTCGAACCTTTTTTGAGGTCGTAAGTTGGCAATCGACTTGGTATCCGCAGACGATGATCGTTCGATATCACAATCCGCCGAGGTAATTTCCGCACCCCCTCTCACTTACAAGGAGAGAATGTCTCTTTCCCTCTCCCTTTTAGGGAGAGGGCGGGGTGAGGGTGAATGTGCCAGTTGAACCTCCCCTCACCCTAACCCTCTCCCCACAGGGGAGAGGGGTTTCTTTAAACTCGATGATGTATCTTCTACGTGACTGGGCTACAATGTGACGGGGAAATTCGAGCGGGGATAAAGGATCATCCAGGCTGGGCGAGATGGTATGATCCATTATTCAACCCATCTTACTCTTTCTATCACAGGATAGTTCATCAAGTTTAACTCGTCACAGGAGGTGTGCTCATGGAGCTGCTGACGATCAAGATCGATAAACCCGAAGCAGTGAATATCATTTTGGGACAATCCCACTTCATCAAGACCGTAGAGGATATTCATGAAGCTATGGTCAGCGCCGTACCTGGTGTTGAGTTTGGCGTGGCCTTTTGTGAAGCATCCGGTCCATCATTGGTGCGGGCGAGCGGTACGTCGGATGAGATGATTGAACTAGCGAAGAAAAATGCCCTCGCACTCTCCGCCGGTCACATATTCATCATCTGTTTGGGCAATATTTTTCCCGTCAATGTACTCAATGTGATCAAAGCTGTGCCTGAGGTATGTCGAATCTACTGTGCGACTGCGAACCCGGTTGAGGTGATTCTGGCCGAGACCGATCAGGGAAGAGGTGTTCTAGGCGTGATCGATGGGATGAAATCCAAAGGCATTGAAAGCGAAGAGGATATCGCCGAGCGCAAGGCGTTCTTGCGGAAGATAGGGTATAAGTTAGGATAAGAGGGGATTAGGGATCGGGGATCAGGGATTAGGA
>CP070708.1:620163-622424 GCA_020350285.1 Anaerolineaceae bacterium | reverse complement strand
TGCGCTGCTCAAGGAGGTAGATCGTGGCGGCAAGCATACCTGGAACCGGGAACCAATTGATACGACTGATCCCAGCCCAGATCGATGCAAGTAGAACCACAATAGAGGTCCTAGCGAATTTTCGATGATCTGTGGCCAATAGGGCGAAGACGACTATCACTTGCAGGTGGTAATAAACCGGTGCTTGGAACATGAAAAGAAACGCCCAATTGAACCATACAAGACGCTTATATCTATCAGGGATAGAAAGGCGTTTCGTGAGTGCAAAAGATGCAGCTGCCGTCATGAAGACCCAAAGGAAAACCTGCCAGATACGATGTACCCAGATCGGTAATCCCGAGATTAAGAACGGTAATGACTGAAGGATATAACGCGTAGGGTGAAGGACCGGTAATCCCAAGCCGGAGAGACCGTAGATCTTTTCCTGGAAGAATAGAGAGGCGTAATAGTATCGGCTGCCCTCTGAATATCCCAGGCTGAAGGGAAAGGTCGACACCCAAGGGATGAAGATCGTGATCCGGTAGACGGCTGCGTACAGGACAATTGAGAGTGTCAACCCTTCATGCCAAGCCCTCTGAGGGTTATACGCGTGGAGAAAGGTGCCTCCGACCAAACCTATACTCCAGAGGAGGTATAGCCTTATGAGATAACCTTCAAAATAACTACCATATGGACCCAGAACTAGAACAGGGAATACAACCAGCAAAACCAGAAATGCGATCAGGTTTAGATGTCGAAATCGGTGCATGGTACGCACCGCATTACCCAAGAACCGGAAAAACCACCGCAGCGAAGATGTCCAACTCGCGATCATCAGAACTACTTCAATAAATACCGAAAGTGAGAGTAGCCCTATAAAAGCCTGCCACTTGATCGAGGTTACAAGAACCTCAAGATCTATCGCTAATTGAGTGATTTGGTAAAGAGCACCTGCCGTAACAAAGATCGATAAGACAAGTACGCGTCGAAAGTAGACCACAAGGATTGCCTCACGCTCATGGTTTAAACTGACTGTGCTAGTTAGGTGATATGGCGCTTGTGTGCTTTCCATCAAAAAACCTATGACTCAGATTGGGATTCCACCTTGAAAGTCGACGCCTCTGGGCTGAGTTCAGTCTCATGCCCATCTCTAACAGCGGACAAAATCATCGGTAAAAAAGCAATCCCGGGTACACTGGCTAGCATCATTAATGTCCGTATGAGAATCGCAAGCGTCAATCCACTCTCTAATGAAATCCCACCTATGTTTGCAAAGAAAAAAGTAAGCGTGACTTCTTGAATGCCTAGACCGTTGATTGAGAATGGCAATAGGGTCACAAAATAAACAATGCTCCATAAACCGCCGATGGACCAAAAGTTCATCTCCTCCCCGAGCGAATTTAGGAGAAGCCAGAGTGTGATGAAAAGACAAAACATGTGAATCCAAGTGAAGATCAGTGCGCCAAGAAGAGCTCTCGGTTTTCTAATCCAGATCATCAACGCTTGCAGGACTCTTTGGATAAATTCCCATACCCGTCCCCAGATGTTTCTCGTCCACGCCCCCACACTAGAGAGAACAACCATTGCGAAGGATGTTGGTTCAACATGCGTAATGCTTAAGGGTGCTGTATTCCATAGATGATATAAACCCACAGGCAACAGTGTCGCCATTCCAACCACACCAACCACCCTATCCGCAATTAAGGAAGCCGCGCACATCGCGCTATCAAGCTTGAGATTCATACCCCCCGCCAATCGCACGACATCACCACCGATGGTTGTAGGTAAAAAGTTCGAAGCGAAAAGCCCTGCAAAAGTCAGACGTAATGCATGCCCCAAATTGATCCCGCCATGAGCAGAACGGAGAAGGATATACCAACGGGTTGCAACGGCAACGCGCGAGATCATCATGATGCCAAAAATAAGGACAAAGATCTCGATCGGAATGCGTCGAATTGCCGCGAGGATCTGATCCCATCCCTGTTGGCTCAGCCAATAAACCAGCAAGAACAAAGCTAGAACAGTCCCAATGATCCTTAGTATGGAGCGTCTCGAGCGACCTATCATGATTGCAGCTTATTGACCTCTTGAACTTACTGTGAGCACTGTAAAAACCTCGGAATGCAGAGACTCCCATGCTCAATCTACCCGTACAGAAATGAAGATTATGCAGACTCGCGCTCTAATTTCGCCTGCACTTGCTCCTCAATCCACGCATACGTACGCGCTAAACCTTCCTCCAATGAGATCTCTGGTTCCCAATTTAAAACTTCCTTCAAACG
>CP070708.1:617787-620063 GCA_020350285.1 Anaerolineaceae bacterium | reverse complement strand
TTGGAGCGATCGCGTATTTTGTCTTACGGTAAATCCTTGGATACGGTCAGTCTCATCCTCCCAAACCTAACTTTTCGAATATTGCGACTACTTTCATGTGTTTTCATATCGAGAATAGATGTTCCTGGGAATGTTGGTCATTTGATCCGTATTTGCGATCCAGCGATATGATCAATCATTCATCATGGATAGGGTGGGGATATAAGGTGGTTAAAAAAATCAGACTGATAATATAACAGCGAATTCAAGACAGGATTTACAAAAATAGACCTTGCACTATAGAACTCAAATAACGGTGTAATTGCCAAGCGAAGTTAAAGGTATAGGACCTCATTTCATGAATGCTCAAACAACCTATGTGAGTGAGTTCGAGGGAGAGCGGCTGAAACGCGTTTCCAAAGTTCGAGAGGACTTAATGCAGCGTACGCCAATGATCTGCTCCGAAAGAGCCACGATCATCACCGAGTCCTACAGTGAAACCGAAGGGCTCTCGATGATTTTACGGAGAGCCAAATCGCTGGACAAGATCTTAAGTGAAATGTCGATCTACATCGAAGATGATCAATTGATCGTAGGAAATCAAGCCAGCATGGGAAGGGCAGCGCCGATATTCCCTGAATATTCCTTCGATTGGGTCATCGAAGAAGTAGACACCTTTAATAAGCGACCCGGCGATGTATTCACAATAAACGAGGCTACCAAACAAAGTCTTAGAGATATTCACAATTACTGGAAAGGTAAAACCCACCAGGATGAGGTATCTCGGACAATGACCGAGATCAATAAGCTTGCTGTAGAACAAGGTGTCATTCATCGTGGTGGCATCAGTATGTCAGGTGATGGGCACATCATCCCAAACCATGAAAAGGTCTTATCTAAGGGATTTGGCTGGTATATCAATACTGCCCAAAAAAAGTTGTCCGAGCTTGATAACGCTGATCCAGAGGTGGAGTGCAAAAAGGATTTTTATCAGGCAGCGATCATCGCGCTCACGGCTTCGATTAAATTCGCGAAGCGATTCGCCATCGAGGCTAAAAATCAGGCTGCAGCAACGGAAGACCCCAGACGAAGAAACGAGCTGGAGACCATCGCTCGAATCTGCGATCGGATCCCTGAGCATGCACCACAATCATTCCACGAAGCTCTGCAAATGGTGTATTTCTGCCACCTGATCATGATGATCGAAAGTAATGGTCACTCATTCTCTTTTGGAAGATTTGACCAGTATATGTATCCCTTTTATCAGTCTGATATCGATGCGAAAACACTGAATCCTGAAGAAGCATTAGAGCTCTTGTCCCTATTTTTCATCAAACTTAATACGCTCAACAAAGTGAGGCCCTGGGACCATACCGAATTCGGCGTTGGGTATCCTCTCTATTCAAATCTGATGGTCGGTGGAATAAGACCGGACGGTACCGATGGAACCAATCCGCTATCTTATCTTTGTATTCAGGCTGTAGATCAGGTCCAATTACCAGAACCCAATTTCTCCGTTCGATACTGGGAAGGAAGTCCGCGGAGACTGCTTGTTGAAGCTGCTAGGCTTATCCGAAAAGGCTTTGGCATGCCCTCCATGTTCGGAGATGAGACGGTGATCAAGGCGCTTCGCTATATTGATCTACCTGAAGAGGTGGCGCGCGATTATGCTTCCATCGGGTGCGTGGAGGTCGGTATCCCAGGCAAGTGGACTCACCGAGCGACTGGCATGAGTTACATCAACCTGGGGAAGATCCTTGAACTGATTTTGCATAACGGCTTTGACCCCAAGACCAGCATTCGACTCCTCAGTGTTAATGGAGAGAATGATCAGTATGTAAGCTTTGGTTCATATGAAGAACTATTTGCTACCTGGAATAAATTTCTCAAGTTCTATACCGACTTAGCTGTCGAGAGTGATGTGATATGTGATCGATCACTCCAAGTCCACGATAAGGACCCTTTCGCTTCTTCGCTCGTGGATGATTGTCTTGAATGTGGTATGACCCTAAAAGACGGAGGGGCGACATATGACTTTATCAGTCATTCCACAGTCGGACCTACGACGGTTGGAGATTCCCTGGCTGCGACCAAGAAACTAGTATTTGACGACAAAGTCGTCACCCTCAACGAGCTCAAGCAGGCGATGGTCGCGAACTGGCAAGGTTTTCAAGCTAACAAGATCCAGAAGTTAGCTAAGTCTGCACCGAAATTTGGCAACGATGATGATTATGTGGACGAGATCGTAGCCTCGGTGTACGAATCATACCTTGAGTTATTACCCGAATATCGTAATG
>CP070708.1:615408-617687 GCA_020350285.1 Anaerolineaceae bacterium | reverse complement strand
CTCACCAGCCTCGGAAACGAGTCGATACAACCCATCATCACCCAGCTCCATAGCTGTCGCCTCGCAGGCAGGATCCCAATTAGCACCGCATCCTACTTGGTCTTGGTAACTGCCGGGGACGTTAACCATGCCGGCCAGCGCGCCGAGGATCAAATCACGGATCTGGTTCGCCGCGTCCATCATGGCTTCCTCAGGAGACAGTTCTCCGGTTATCGCCAGGGTGATGCCGTTATCTGCTGCGCTCCACACAGAACCCATTTCGGGGATGTTGGGCATCGGCATCGCGTTAGCGCCAGCTTCTCCCATCGCTTTCAGGTCAGGATCATCCGTCATCGCCAGGACTGACTTAAGCGCAGATGGACGATTTCCGGTTTCGTAGAGCACCTGCATCAATTCCTCGGTGGCGATGTACTCGGTCAGGAATGCCTGCGCCAGCAGTAGATTTTCACTGAAGGGATTGACCATGAATCCCTGTACACCGAGGAACGGGACACCATCGTCGGGGAAGAATGGCGCTACAGCATAAGGCACACCTGAGGCACGAATGCGATCGAGCGCCCATGGTCCAGCCATCAAGAATGGGATCTGGCCGGTTTCAAACAACGAGTGGGCGGTTTCGTAGTCGAAGGTGTCAGGCATGAGTTGCTCTTCGACGGCCGCTCTCATCCAGGCGACCGCGGCGATCTCGCCTTCACTATCAAGACCCACGTCTTGGGGATTCCAGGCGCCGGTCTCATCCACACCAAAGATATAGCCGCCAAAGGCTGTCTGCATAGGCAAGGCGTTGTACAACGGCCCAGTGGATACGGCGATCGCAAAGAGGATTCTGCCTTCCGCCTTCAGGGCACGGCCAATTTCAAGCACCTCGTCCCAAGTGGTGGGCGGCTCAGGGACCAACTCAGTGTTATAGAAGAAACCAAGGTTCTCTGATGCGTATGGCAAACCGTAGAGGACTCGGTCGGTATAGGTCCAAGCTTCTAAATTCGAACCGACAAATTCGGTTACTTTGTCACCCAGGTCGATTGGTGCTACCAGACCACTTTCGACAAGCGCGCCTAGCCAGTCGTGGACGCCGATGTAAATATCGGGTCCTTCACCGGCTGGAATCGCGATGATCACCTGCGAGCGAATGTCTTGGACTCTACCCAGATCTTCGACGACGAGTTCCACGTTGTATTCAGCGAGAAAGTCATCTGCGAGTGCGAGCAGAGGCTCCGTGCGGGTATCATCGGCCCAGATTCTCAAGGTGGCCACGGGTTCCACCACCTCTTCCGTCGGTTCTGGGGCCGCCGTGGGTGGCGGTGGGGAGGTTGCAGTAGGTGGTACTACGACTTCGGTGGGCTCCTCCGTTGGTGTTGCGGCAGGACCACAAGCCGATAGTATAAGAACTGCAACCATAGCGAGGGTGATTAAAGTCCAGAATTTTCTCTTCATTTCTCTCTCCTCTGTAAATATCTTTGTAAACCGTGCCAGTATCACGCTATAGCCTCTAGATTTGGCCTGATCTGGCATTTGCACTTCGAATCGGCGTTTTGTAATGTTTCTCTTTCCACCTCCTTATTTTTCTCGCTACGACTCTTGTTTCTGTGAGTTTATTATAACCTCCATGTCGTGACCGAGAACTCGATATTAAAACAAGGTCCGATAAGTGATCCTGGGTCTATTAATCATTCGCTGTCAAGGCGCGCTGAATTATCTTTAAGTCCAATTTGCTATGATAGTGATAATAAACTTAAAAATCTGATTCGCTTCGCCCCCTTCGAACCAGCCCCTCCTCGTTGATGTTTCTGATCCGCTGTATCACACTGCTTTAGCTGATGAGCATTAACGCGCTCAAGTTATTAATGAACGCGATTTTAATAGATGTGCTGATAGGAAAATCAGGTTTTGGGCGGAATCGTTGATACACCAACTTTTGATTTATCAACATTATCGAAAAAGGTATCGCTTGTCAATATATTTTGAATAAACCAATCACGACCCATTTGATTTAACAACTTTTACATCTCGCGGTGCGACCGAAACAGCCTGTCCTTGAACGGTTGCGGTCAGCGTCTCTTCGGTGAAATTGAGCAGAATGAGGTGTTGTCCACGCTGCGAGGCGATCAGGCCATCTGGGAGTTCGGCCCATGGGAGAATACCAGCCTGGGTAGCCAGATGGACCAGGAGGGCTTCTGCCTGTGGACCGGTCGGATACCAACCCAGGTAAAGAGCCCGCCCGGTCCCAATCTTGTGCTCAGTCAGGGCTGCGTAGGAATTGAAAGGACCAGAGTTGTAGT
>CP070708.1:613024-615308 GCA_020350285.1 Anaerolineaceae bacterium | reverse complement strand
CAAAGGAGCCTCTTATCAATGACCAATCCCATCATCCAAACCATGCGCAAACGAAAATCGATCCGTCGCTATACGGATCAGTCACCCTCCGATGAGGTCATAGAGTCCGTCGTCCGAGCGGGGCAACAAGCGCCCTTCGCTTCGCAGCTTTACAGCTTATTGCTTTCTCGGGATCAAGAATCAATCCCCTATGACGCTCCCTTACTATTCACAATCTGTGTTGATATGCACAAGCTGCAATTGTTCATGGCCGTGCGAAACTGGAAGGTAGTGACAAACCATCTCTTCCTGCTGCTTCTTGGTATTCAAGACGCTTCTCTCATGGCGGAGAATATGGTCATTGCGGCGGAGAGTCTGGGGTTAGGTAGTTGTTTCCTGGGTGACACACCCTATCGGTCCAAAAAGATCATCAAGGAGTACGAATTGCCCATTGGGGTGTTTCCCTTGGTCCAGCTTGTGATGGGATACCCTGCCGAGGATCCACCTCCCAGACCTCGCTATCCGTTAGACTTCGTGCTCTTTGAGGATAAATACCCTTCATTCAGTTCAGAACAGGTCGAAGGTGCGATGAAGGTGATGGATGAGGGCTATTTAGCTCAGGACTACTACCGCAATGTGAATTACATGATCCCACTCGAAGGGGAACGAGAAGAGACGTTCACCTTCGACGATTATAGTTGGACGGAACACATATCCAGGAAGTGGGGACAGTGGCTCCCATCTTTGGTGGAGTTACTCGAACAATTCGAGGCGTGCGGATTCAGAATCACCGAAACCCAAGAAGCGGGGTAGATCTGTTAGCCTATCGCACGGCTTGGTCGAATTCCCACTTCACATCCGTGATGCTCTAGTAGATAATGGGATAACGAGAAGAAACGGCACAGAGAGTGGAAGAACGACTTCTAGCCATCGCCAAGATATTTCGACCCGAGCTTGGGACCATGTCGGTCGAGCGACGGTTAGCGGGGATCGTCGATGTTCTAACGATCTTGTATTCTTCTCCCCTTGCTCTCGGCGGTCTGATCTGGCTCATCCACGCCACCAACCTGAGCTTGATCCGCGAAGAACTAATTCTTCTACTCGTCCTCGCAGCCTTGATCTTGGTTTTCGATCAATTGCGATTCTTTTTAGTTGTCGAATTCGGACCGAACCAATACGGCAGTGCGGACGGGTCTTTATCAGGGATCGTCTTGTGGTCAGCGATCTTGCTCATCGGTCCTAGTGCACTTTGGTTGGGAGTGATCGAGACGGTCTATGCGTGGATCTCCGAATGGCGAAACGCCACATCTAGCGCTCTGCGATGGAACTCGTTCCGCAGTTTCATCTTGACTCTGGCCGGCAATACGCTGGCTCCCCTAATTTCCCTTTACTTCTATCAAACATGGGGAGGTACATACCCATTATCAACCCTCGACCTGAACGCTGTTCTTCCTGCCTTAGGCGCGATATTCCTCAATTCATTCTTACTCGTTTTAATCTGGACCGGCTATTTCTTGTACAGCATTTGGGCGCTAAACATCCTGCGCACGAAACCCACATTTCGAATGTTCATCGTGTTTCTCTTCATGGCCATCGGGATGAACCACTTAGGCCATCCGTTCGCCATCCTTGCTGCTGGGGCGTTCATTCAAAATGGCCTACCGTTTTATCTCTTCTTCATGGTGGGTATGCTCTTGGTCGCTTACTTGGCCAAGCGCCTCAGCTGGGCTGCCGAAGGTTCGCGTCAACAAACCCGAATGTTAGAACGGCTGGAACAATTAGGTCGAGCCATCATTAACGCCCCGCCGGGTGAAGAAACCCTTCCCAATATCTTGGAGGAACACCTTCCGAACATGTTCCCCGCGGGGAATCTCGTCGTTTGGACCTTCCCAGATCAGGTCCTCTTCAAGCATCCCGAGCGGTGGGCACCAGATTTAGACACCGTATGGCCTTGGCTTCTACGACAAACGGAGGTTCAGGGTTTTCTCCCCAAGGAGACGTTGCCTTGGGGTAACCAGGTTTTGAATAACCCTCCCACGCTAACGGCCCCCATTCGAGAGATCGAAAGTGGTCAGACTTTTGGGGGGTTCTACCTTGAACTACACACCTTAGCCCAACCTTGGGATCGCAGTTCACTCGACACGTTAATGCCCGCCGTTCAATCTTTTACGGATCAAGTCGCGTCAGCGATGCATCAATCCGTTATCTATACCCGATCGCTCGAATACCAACGCGTATCCCAAGAGCTACAAATGGCGGGCGACATTCAAGCCAGCCTGCTGCCGACCGTTTTCCCCAACATCCA
>CP070708.1:610632-612924 GCA_020350285.1 Anaerolineaceae bacterium | reverse complement strand
GCTGGTTTCTTTGAAGGGTTGTTTCAAAGAGCTGGTAGTGGGGCCGCCAAGTTCTGGCAGGGGATGATCATCCAGATGCTCATTCTTAGTATTTTTGCCATGAGCTACGATATTCTGCTGGGCTATACTGGTTTGCTTTCATTCGGTCATGCGATGTTCTTTGGTACCGGTGGATACACCATTGCGATTCTGATCGGGAAGAATTTTAACTGGCCTTTTGGCTGGGCATTGTTGGCTGTTGTCATCATTGCTCTATTGCAAAGCATTATCTTTGGTGTTCTCTCTTTACGTGTCAAAGGGGTGTATCTTGCGATGGTCACGTTAGCATTCGCAGAGATGTTCTTCATTCTTTCCGAAGCTGGTGATTTCCGGCAGTACACCGGAGCGGACGACGGTCTCCATGGTTTTCCTATACCAGCCTACCTCAGTCCAACCGATTACCGCACGCGCTTCTATTTTCTGGCTCTGATTTTCTTTGTGATCGTGTTCCTCGCCGCTAGGCGATTGGTTAACTCACCAACTGGGCGAGTAATGATCGCAGTTCGTGATAATGAGAACCGGGCGACAATGATCGGGTATAACACCATGTGGTTCAAGCTGATCGCTTTTGTCGCTTCAGGGACATTCGCTGCGTTAGCAGGAGGGCTAACGGCAATTTATAACGTGAGCGTAACCCCATCGATTTTAAGTGCATTTAAGACCATCGATGTCCTAGCAATGACGATCATTGGTGGGGTAGGCACGCTTATTGGGCCAATTATCGGTGCAGGAATCATCCAGCTGCTTGGTTATTGGCTTGAAAGATGGTTCGGTCCATCGTGGACCTTGATTTATGGAACGATATTCATGTTGATCGTGATCTTCCTGCCCTTTGGGATCGTGGGCACAATTCGTGCTCGATCATTTCAGTGGAAGGCTGGCTGGCAGCGGTGGCGAGAGCTCCTCTCTGTGAGAAAAGCCCAAGAATAGAACTGGGCATGGCTCATTGTGAATTAAAAGGGTAATGATCCTTTGTCGTCACTGCATTTAATGTGTACCTGATAGATATGTACTTTTAAACAGGGCCATTCATCTTCAACACTTTCTAGTCAATCAATCCATATATTATGATCTCTGGCAGTGCACGTTCTGTGCTTGGGCTGTTAGTCCACTCGTCCAGCATGTCATTGATGAAGCTCATGCGCTCCATGTGACTTATCTTCTAGCGTATAATCTTTCTAAATACCTAAACCCGCTAAGGATGAGTTCATGCGAATTTATCCGCAATCCACCGTCCATTATGAGAATACAAAATATTCTTTAGCCTCTGACGAGAGCACCTTGCAGAGATTTCTCCTCATTGAGGGGGATCATTCGCCATTCCAAGGGGATGTTCAATCCGGGGTTTGTCAATGTCCTCTTACTCCGGAAAATGCAAATGAGCTGAGAGCTCGTTTACCTTGGTTGAATCCCGTCCCATTGGGACTGGTTGTTTCCTTCGGCTTCGGCGACCGTCCCAAACTCGCCACGCTTGAAATCGTAGGGGTGGTTGGCAGGTCTCTGTAATCAGCGGTATTAGATGTTTTGTAGAGGTGTAGTGTGTTCTGCCTCTGCAGGTTAGAAAAATGATCCTTTCTCAAGCACTTGCCCTGCAAGACCAACTGCTCACGGAGCAGGAAATCATCGAAACCCTGCACAAGGGTCTCGACGGGCAATTTGCGCACAAGAGGGTGCTGGTGCTCATTCCCGACCACACCCGTTCACTCCCACTACCGATGCTGTTCCGCCTGCTGATCGAAACCTTGCATGATACTCAACAGCTTGATTTCATGGTCGCCCTGGGAACACATCCTGCTCTACCGGAAGTTACCCTGAACAAATTGGTAGGCATCACTGCTGAACAACACACAACACCTTACAAGCATATCGGCTTACAGAACCACGCATGGAACGATCCGTCTGCTTTGGTAACCATCGGTATCATGGAACAAGACGAGATCAAATTCATCGCCGGGGAACGTTGGCACCCATCCCTACCGGAGCGGGTCGATATCCGCATCAATCAGGCCGCGTTGACACATGACCACATCCTCATCCTCGGCCCAACCTTTCCCCACGAAGTGGTCGGTTTCTCGGGTGGGGCCAAGTACCTGTTCCCGGGCATCTCCGGTCCGGAGATGATCAACGCCACCCACTGGCTAGGTGCGCTTTCGGGTGTGGTTGGCACAATCGGCCTGAAAGATACACCGGTCCGAGCGATGATCCACGCCGCAACGCGGAGATTAAGCACCCCGGTCACGCTCGTGGCGTTGG
>CP070708.1:608236-610532 GCA_020350285.1 Anaerolineaceae bacterium | reverse complement strand
TGATAGGGGAGAACGAAAAAGCCGCCGAATGGAGGACTCGGGCTGATGAGCGACGCGACCTGATCAACCGCTACTTCTGGGATGAAAGCAGTGGATTCTATTGGGATTACGACATGCGGACGGGAGAGCGCCTGCGTGGGACGCCGAGATCCCTAGCGGCTTTCGTGCCACTTTGGGCGGGTGTGGCAGATCAGGATCAGGCATCGCGCGTCGTGGATCATCTACCCGCCTTTGAATACGATCATGGCCTCGTTTCATGCGAGCAGGGTTGGGATGACGGCACGGAGCACAACTACCCCACTGGCTGGCCCTATTCGCACTGGTACGTATGCTCCGCTCTGCGTGCTTACGGCTTCCATGATGAGGCCTCACGGATCGCCATGAAGTGGTTGCGGCTCATCGCCAGCGAATTCGACCAGACGGGAGTTATCCGAGAGCGGCACAACGTGGTTGATCCAAGCGTTCCGGTCCCTGGCCGCTATCCCCCGCAGCGAGGGTTCGCATGGACAAATGGCGTATTTGCAGCGTTGTTGGTCCGAATGATCTTCGGTATTGAAGCGGCCAGGGATGGTTCAGAGATCGAAACGCGCCCGATCTTCCCGCGTGAGTGGGCCGGTGAAGAGATTCAAATCCAGCTTCCGAGTTACCCATGGTCGGAAGGAGTGATATTCAATCAGGTTGCCGGATAAGAATTCGATGAAGAGGATCTTCGACAAGCTCAGGACTGCTCAACTTGAGGTCGTTAGATCCAGCAGAAAAGCTATTCTTATGTTGCAGAGATTGGAAAAACTGCGCTATGTATGGTGGGGGGTCATCTGGGGTGTCATCATCCTCGTTGCTACTCTGGCAAGCGGTTGTAATACCTTCTCGGAGCCCGAAATGCCTTCCCCAACATTGTCGCCCAGCCAAGAATTAACCCCCGGTTCGTTTACAGCAGAGGGTTGGAACACATTCATCAATGATGCCTACCACTATGCATTCGACTACCCCAATTCCGCGATTGTGGAAGTGATGGATAAAAGCACTGAAACGATACGAATCCAAACTAGCGGCAACGATTTATTCTTGCTGTATGCGCTGGTTGACTACCTAACTGGCGATGTGACCTACTTCCTCGATACAGCACCCATCGGTCAACGACAGATCGGGGATTTCATCTGGCTCGAGTATTTTCTCCCTGACGGATATTGTGACGGGCCGGATTGTTCCCCACCAATCTATGGTCTTCAAATGGAACACGGCGATACGCTTTATCGTGTCATGATCTATTCACAAGAATCCACCACCGAGATCCAAGATGTTATCCTGGCGACATTCAGGATAATTCCCTAAGATAGGAGCCTTCTGAGCTGGGGAAGCTACGGTTATCATAATCCTAGACTGAATCCCTGCACCTGAACCGCAGGTTCCGAGCAAATCCGAGGGGCTCAGGTCAATGCGGGAGTGTGGAGTGAAATGCAAGCCAAGATTGATGATGCTGGCCCGAACTTCGGCGCCTCAGCATAAAACCTTGATGCGTATCGGACAATAAAATGAATAATCCTACCCTTGACAAGATTTTCCGCTTGATGGCTCACCCCCTGGTTATCGGATCCGTCCTTCTCCTGCTGCTCAATGATCATCTGTTCCGTGTCATCTATCCGTCCTCGTTTACCGGCAAGTTGAGTGATTTTTGTTGGCTCCTATTCTTTCCGCTTATCCTTGCCATTCCATTGTCCATATTCATGTTTGGGAGAGTTCGCCATCATCAGGAGATCGTTCTTTTCTCCTCCCTTTCCCTCACGGGTCTTGTTTTCGTTCTCGCCAACACCAACACTTCCTTTCGCCAGTTTCTTGAACATCTACTTGGTGCTGCAACACGTTCGGAGTTCCGGATAACACAAGACCCGACAGACCTGGTGGCTCTTCTTTCCTTTGTGCCCCTGTGGCTGCTCTGGAAGAGAGGCAAGGACAATAGAGCCTCTCATGAGAGAACTTTGCCGTACCTGACCATTGCTATAGGTATCACATTCTCCCTGGCCAATAGTGCCTACCAGATACAAGGGATCGAATGCGTAACCATGAAAGGCACAGAACTCGTCTCTTCTACAGGATGGCAAGATGAGATCTATGTCAGCAACGACGGTGGGATGAGTTGGGATTATTGCGCAGAATGCACGAGCCAATGTGTCAGCCCGAGTGATGAATCGCTTGTAATACACCCAGAGGAAGGTTCCGTCCAATACAGATACACCCCAGGTGATCGTATTGAGAGATCTGAGGACGGTGGCGATTCCTGGGTGGAATCTTATGATCT
>CP070708.1:605829-608136 GCA_020350285.1 Anaerolineaceae bacterium | reverse complement strand
AGATCTTTCAGCGTACCCGCATCGATGTAGCGCATCACGATGTAACTGAGCCCCTCTTCCGTACCAGAATCGTAAATGGGCAA
The DNA here is from genome assembly GCA_020350285.1 of Anaerolineaceae bacterium. GTDB lineage: Bacteria > Chloroflexota > Anaerolineae > Anaerolineales > E44-bin32 > DUEZ01. Next base: position 608,053 of record CP070708.1, on the reverse strand, counting down.
GATATGCGGGTGCTCTAGTTGTGCAACCGCGCGGGCTTCTCTATTGAAGCGCTTTGAAAACCCGGGCTCCAAACTGAGATGGCGGGGGAGGATTTTCACCGCCACATAACGGTCGAGGGAAGGTTGATAGGCCTTATAGACCGTAGCCATGCCCCCTTCCCCGATCTGTTCCAGGATCTGGTAGCCGCCGATGGTTTTCCCGATCAAGCCATCCATACACCCACCTCGCAGGTCCGTTGAATTCGTTCGACAAGAGGTCTTACCGGGTAGCCCCAGATAACATAATAGCTTACCAAGATCATTCAAAGCAACATGTTATTGCCTTAATGATTCATGAGCGTGGGGAAAAACATGCCAGGCTCTCATATGCAACTAAGCAGCGGCGTGGTAGCCGCCGCTACAAATCAACCACCTTGACCATTAGATCAATGAAATCATGCCTCCGTTCAATATCGCACCCTGTGAATAACCAAACCCAATCAACTTATCAATGGCGTAATTACCCGAGTTAAATTAGGCATTAAAGGCCCTTTTCAGAAAACCAAACAAATGGTATGATCTCAATCTGTAGGTTGCATGCAAGTTCTGTCTGGAAGTCGAAAGATCAAGGCCTGAGCTGCATTTGCTCGGGCCGATTTGGTTAGAAGGACCGGCCTGGCCGGTGAACCCGACCACCGAAGAACGTGACAGGCACCTAACACCCTATTGCCAGAAGGAGGCAATTGTAATGTCAGATCGTGAAATCGGTACGGTCAAATGGTTCAACAATGGGAAAGGCTATGGCTTCATCGAGCGCGAAGAAGGAGACGATGTATTCGTTCACTTCACAGCGATCATCGGTGATGGTTTTCGTAGCCTGGAGGAAGGCCAGCAGGTCGAATTCTCCGTCGAGCAAGGCCCGAAAGGCTTGCAAGCAGCCGAAGTTACAATCCTGTAATTTTCCGGCCCATAAGAACCAGAAGCCCCCGCGTTGCGGGGGCTTCATCTTTAACCTGGGTAGACAATCTATAACCGATATCCCAATTCATCCTCTTCATTGACAATGGCATATAATGTACCTATATAAACCCTAATTGAGAAGATATTTCGAACATCGAAAAGGGACCAGCAGGACTGGCCAAATAGAGCAAGGGGCAGTACAAGCCATACGAGCCCAAATGCTCAACCTGTGGATCATGAAAATAACTCGATACAGGTCTTCCGTCATTGAAATCAACAATTAACCATGAAGTCCCACCTAGCAGCGATACCCAAAACGACACATCAAGATCCGTACCTTATGTGTGGCATCAAGATATCGGCCTGTGTAGGGAAGTCCTCGCCATGAAAGTAACAAGAAAAATGCTAAAGGATCCTAAGTGAACCTTCGTAAGCTCGGTCGATACGAACTCACCTCCGAACTCGGGCGAGGTGGAATGGCGACCGTCTACCGCGCTCACGATCCATTCTTCGACCGTGATGTCGCGGTTAAACTCCTGCCGCGAGAATTCCTCCACGATCCCACCTTCAAGACACGTTTCGAGCGGGAAGCAAAGACCATTGCCGCTCTCGAACATTCGGCCATCGTCCCTGTTCATGATTTTGGTGAGGAAGAAGGTCAGCCATTCTTGGTCATGCGCTACATGAGTGGGGGGTCCTTGGTCAATCGACTGGAAAGTGGACCTCTCTCATTCGAAGAAATCTCAACCATCATTTCGCGTATAGCCACCGGCCTGGATGAAGCCCATAAAAAGGGGATGATCCATCGTGATCTCAAACCAGGGAACATCCTCTTTGATTCGCATGGAGATGCCTTCCTTTCAGACTTCGGCATCGTGAAGCTTACTCAGGAAACGGCGACCTTCACTGGAACAGGCATCATTGGCACACCTGCTTACATGAGCCCTGAGCAGGCTCGAGGTGACCCTGATCTTGATCCTCGCAGTGACGTTTACGCACTTGGGGTGATCCTATTTGAAATGCTGTCAGGGAAACAACCTTATGAGGCCGACACACCCATGGGGCTGGCAGTTAAACACATCACCGAGCCGGTGCCAAGTATCCTGGAAGTGAAACCTGATCTACCTCCTAACTTCGAACTGATGATCAAGCGTGCATTAGCGAAGGAGCCGGAAGATCGGCATGCGAGCGCAGGAGAACTCGCGAAAGAATTCGCAGAGATGGTCGCTGCTGAAAGGAGTTACGCTCGACCTCCTATCCCGACGTTAATCGAAGAACCTCCCGA
>CP070708.1:603406-605729 GCA_020350285.1 Anaerolineaceae bacterium | reverse complement strand
GGTTTGAAGCAGGCTTTCATAGATCTGAGGTTCAAGCCAGTTATCTGGATTCATTAATATTTCGAGTAGCTGCTGACCGCTTGCTGAGCTGACTAATAACAAAACAATAATGACCATCGCGGGAATGATGGTTAAAATCTCAAAGACTAAAGAGGCGAGTGGGATCGCCCAAAGGCCGATAAGGAATTGCCCCCAGACACGACGGGGCGAGAAGGGTGATCCTTGACGACGAACTAATACCAGGGCGATGACAGCAGGTACCATGGCAGTCAGGAGATGAGAAGGAGGTCCAACGAGGTTGGGGAAGAAACCTCGAGTAAACGCGAGGTGTCCCAGCATCAGGGTAAGAGGAAGTAAAACGATGCTCACGAGCCAGATAGTTGATATTGGACGGGCTGGTAGAGGCGATTGACCAACTAAGGCACGAGCACTCAGGACGCATGTTGGCAGAGCACACAAGCCGATAAACGAAATTGAGAGGGCGGTTGTGAGACTGTACTCTAAACCATTGCCTACTCCGGTCGGACCGAAGAAGAGATATTCAATCACAATAATTCCGGAGGCGACCAGGGTTAGCAGGAAACCACCCAATGTAATGATTAAGAGAATAAGATCTAGGGGTCTACGAGCTACGGTTGAATCATTCATCGGACCTCGATAGTCACGGATAGGATCACAACCTCATGAGGCTTCAAAAAGTCTTCCAGAGGTTGTCGAGCATTTAGGCTTGTCAATAGATCGAGACCGTCAATGAGACGACCGAAGATCGTACGACTGCCGTTCAATTCGGGGAGAGGTTTCAGGGTGATGAAGAATTGACTCCCGTTGGTGTTAGGTCCAGAGCTGCTCATGGCAAGCATGCCTGGTTCATTGAAGGTTAGGTCATCAGAAATCTCATCGTCAAAATAGTAACCCGGCCCACCGAGCCCTGTACCGGTTGGATCTCCACTTTCCACATAAACTCCTGGCACGATGGTATGGAAAGGATTACCGTCAAACCAGCCTTCCTTAGCTAGAAAGATAAAATTGTTCACCGCCAATGGAGTGTGGTCTGGATACAGTTGCACGATAACCTCACCACTCTCCAATTCAATGCGTGCGAGATATTGAGTATCCTCTTCGAGGATCATTGGGGGGTATCTGTCGTATTGGGACGCGGTTAACAGATTGAGTCGAATGTAAGATTCCAGATTAGTCAAACTTGGCTCAACCTGATATAAAGAACCGTTGAGGAATATGAAGGGTGTTGCGAGGATACCGGAAGCGATACCTTGGAAAAAAGCATCTTCCATTTCAATTGCGTACTGTCCACGAACAAGATCGTCTTCAAAGCGTTGGACATCAAGTTCGAGTTCCTCAGCAGCGATAGCCAACCATTGTAAGAATTCCTCTGGGGATAGCCTTATCCACGCGCTGTACTGACCGAACAAGAAATCATGCATTTCCCAGAATAATCCCTGAGCTCCGGCTGCCTCCGCCGCTTGACCAGCAAGTGATGCTTTATCGTGAATGGATAGTAGGGGGAAATGACGGTAAACCGTTCGAATGTCCCCTGGATGCCATTCAGCTAACTGCACCAACACGGGTGCAAGTTGTGCGCAATAAGGTCATTGGAAATCGGCGTACACCACGAAGGTGAATGAGGCGTCTTCAGGCCCACGAGACCAATCCTCATCAGAAATGGGAAGAAGTGGGACGAGGGTAGGTGAGGGGATGGGTGGAACTGGGGTTGGGGATTCAGGGGTCATCGTGGACGTTGGCCCAAGTTTGATCGGCGTCCGACTCGGACGCAGGGTGTGGGTTGGTTGGATGGTCCCCGTAGGTGCACATGCTGATGTTAGTGAAGATAGATAGATGAGGATTCCCAGGAAAATGAGAACAGAAGATTTATGTGTGCGTAAATCTCGTCTCCTGGTTGCGATGTCCCAAAGATGGGAAAAAAGCATCGTCATTCTGTCTTATCCTCGGGACCATACCACTCGATAGGTATTACCTGTCCATTGATGTATTGTGACTCGTTTGAGGCCAGGAAGATACACAGGCCGACATGATCTTCAGCCTTAAGCATCTTTGTTTTGTCTTCTTTGATCTGGGCCCGGAATGCTGTATCGGCTTTACCGGGCGCGATAGCGTTTACGCGAATATTGTCACGCTTTCCCTCCTCGGCACAAGCTTTGGTGAATCCAACCTGCCCGAATTTACTTGCACAGTAAGCGGAAAGCAATGGATATCCTTCTAATCCTCCCATCGAAGAGACATTAATAATCGAACCTCCTCCAGCGTCACGCATTGGTCGCCATACGTGCTTGGTGCAGAGAAATGT
>CP070708.1:600940-603306 GCA_020350285.1 Anaerolineaceae bacterium | reverse complement strand
GAGGTCACCCTCATTACCTTCGGTATCGATGGGTATCAAGTATGCCTCAACGGGGTGCCTTGATTGTTTGGTTCGTAAACCTGCGCGCGTGAGAGCGTTGCCTCCCCATAGGGATGATACCTTGGAGGCGGATGAGGTTTCACGTCGACCTCTTCCCATGTTAATCAAACCGACTGCCAGTACTACACCAGCGATGAGTACGGCTAAGGCAGCTACGATGGACCCTAGAGCAGGCCTTAGGGCAGCTAAACCGCTTGGTGGCGTTTCGACAATGACATCAACTGGGTGGCTGATGGACGACCCTTGTACGCCCAGTTCATCTTCGACGATAACCTGTAATGTGTGCGTGTTCGTCTCGATGTAGTTTAACAGATCCCATTTGAAGCTGTCGAAGGGGGCTGCATCGTTCTGGGAGATCAACTCGCCATCCACGAACAATTGGCTGGAGACAATTGCTCGCGGATGTTGATCAGGAAAGGTGATCAAAATCTGGAGGTCTTGGGAAATTGGTGAGTAAACATCTGACGCGGAGGTCGAATCCTCCATTTGACGATGGATCATGTCTGGGGGTTGGATGAAGGTAACTTCTGGAGGACGAACATCGACCTCAAATATTTGTGGATCGGAAAGCGTATCCCTGCCATCTTCTGTGAACTGGATTTGCACCTGATGTAATCCTGTAGTTGCTGCGAGCGAATCGTAGGTAAGAAGATATTGTATGCGCTGGTGGAGTATTTTCTCTGCCAGTTCGTTTAATCCCAGCGAGGGATCAAACATAATGAGTTGTCCCCCCGTTTCCACTGCCAACAAGCGAAGGGGTTCAGCTTCTATCTGTTCAATGGCCTCAGGGGGACCAATGAGAATGGGATAAATGTTCGTGCCTGTGTCATTAGCCCGGGCAATGATGTTAGCTACCGGTAAATCGCGTGGTGTTCGGAGGAGAGAGGTAATGAATATTAGGTGCGATGGTATCCCCGACATAGGGGTTGGATCAGAAGTGAAATCTAGCGCTTGAAGAAGTAAATCATACCCTGAGACATCGTCCTCAAAGGATGGCTCCAGGTTGTTAAGCATCGAAGCTAGGTCCGCAGTCGATTTGCTGTGACTTACTAAGGATCCCTCAGCTGTAACAAGACATAAATCATCTATGCCATAAAGAGTTGCTTCGGGTAATTGCCACCAATCAAGCAACGCATTCCGTACAAGATCGAAACGGCTATTTCCAAGGGTATCACGAAGCTTGAGTCCCGAGGTGGTATTGATAACAAAAATCTGCCGGGTTCCAACTTGTGTTTCTTCGATGGTCAAATCTGGTATCGGGTTGTTGTCTTCGATCACGGTGAAACTTGATGCATGCAATTCCGGAATATAACGACCTGTACCATCGACAACCGCAATATACAAGGTGATCCGAGGGAATTGATCAGTGATCGGTAGCGAAGCGCGAACGGCCACAGCCGACTGAGCCATCGCTGGAATTACCATGAGGCAAAGCGCCGCAGAGAGGCTTATCCAGATAAGCCACCTTGATCGCAAATCGTTGCCCATGCGCAAATTGTAGCACGCTGGGGGGAGAAGAGTATCGCCAGTTTGCAGTTGGTTTACAAAACACACACAGGTCAATGGTCCAGTTGTAAGATTGTATTGAGGGACCATATTAATGTGGGGTTACTGATGAAGCCGGAAAAGACTCATCTCCCTGGGGAAGTTATCCCCACATCAGAGTTGTGGCAGCCTACGATTGATCTCGGTGAGCGTCTGATCCGCATTGTGCTTGTGACGGGATTTGTGATCGTCATTGCGGTTGAGATTTGGTTGCTCTTCGAGGCTCTTCATCTCTGGATGTGATGCAACATCAAGAATAAAAAAGCCAAGTCAGGGTAATCGAGTATTCACATTCTCGCCTCGCTCCATTCACCCACGCTTGATTGTCTATAAATGAAGATAATGATCAGTTTGTGGAAGGCGCAAGCCTTTCTTGCCACTTGACCTGTTTGCCGTAACGATGACCTGAAGCTGAACTTCTAAACGATTGTCCATTGTAGTGAGAGGGTTGGGGGCGTGTTTTTTTATTCCCACTCAATAGTGGCCGGTGGTTTGCTGGTGATGTCATACACCACGCGGTTAATTCCAGGCACTTCGTTTACGATACGGTTACTGATACGGGCAAGTACTGAATATGGCAAGCGAGCCCAATCAGCCGTCATAAAATCTTCTGTCGTCACGGCTCGGAGCGCTAAAGTTTCAGCATATGTGCGTTGATCGCCCATGACGCCGACCGACCGAATGGGAAGCAGCACGGCAAAAGCTTGGGCCGTTTCATCACGCAACAAATCCCCTTCCCGTAACTCCTCAAGCATAATCCT
>CP070708.1:598401-600840 GCA_020350285.1 Anaerolineaceae bacterium | reverse complement strand
AAGTTACTCACTTGCCCGATGATCTTGCTCACCTTGGGGCTGTTCACGCTGGTCATCAACACCTTTCTTTTCTGGTTCACGGGTTGGGTCGGTAACTTGCTCCCCGGTGGGTATGGGTACACGATTGACAATGTCCTCTGGGCTTTCTTGGGGGCGCTGCTTGTGAGTGTGGTCAATACGGTTCTGACGCTGGTCTTCAAGGAGGAATTGAAGGGGCCAAGGCGCAAGAAGGATTGAATCATTCTCTGAGAGTCGATCCATGAGGGGTTGGCTAGTGTCTCTCCTAGCCAGCCCCTTTTGATTTTGGTGAGTGGATGTTTTCCTGTGTTGAGGGTATAGGGGCGCAATTCATTGCGCCCCTACTTCTTTGTGCCCTCATCCACTACGGAGTGAGTTGAATGGTTGGTGGAATGTGTAGGGGCGACCGGCCGGTCGCCCCTATTCTCGGATGTCTCAAAGGATACCTCCCCGCGAGCTTTAAGCTCGCGGGGAGGTTAAATCCAATGTAGCCGCACCCTTTAGGGTGCGCACAGATGCGCAGGCTAAAGCCTGCGGCTACAGTCTACGACCCCATATATGACAACCGCTCTCGTGTCATTCCGAGGAGCAAAGCGACGAGGAATCCCTATGATGAGACTTATGGATTTGATACATCATAGGGATTCCTCGCTCGTGTTACTCGCTCGGAATGACATCTATAAGTAAGCTATTTCTATGAGCATCGCACTTGCTTACGTGCATGATGAAGCTGAATTCGTAGGGGCAATTCATTGCGCCTCTACATATCATTTATGTCATTCTGAGCGCCGTAAGGCGCGAAGAATCCCTATGATGTGTCGGAATCAAAAGCTTCATCATAGGGATTCTTCGTTCGCTTCGCTCACTCAGAATGACATGCTAAACAATGGGGAGTTATCGTTGGTAAAGAATTACTTTCTAGGTTGTTCCCACCCTTCACTTAAGTCTTGCCATTTCGGATTTCGTGATGTGATCAATTCAACCTTTTTAACCCTCAGCCAACCCTTAATCTGCTTCTCCCGATTGAGTGCTTCTTTGATATCACTAGTTTCCTCATAATAGACCAATCGATTAACGTTGTACTTGGAAGAGAATCCTGGAACTAGCTTCTGCTTATGTTCAAAAACTCGTCGTTCAAGATCGTCTGTCACACCTGTATAGAGCGTCCCTGACGAACTTGCCATGATATAGACATAGTAGTTTTTCATTGAAATCCGTAACAATTCTTTATGCAAAGGCTATACATGCAGATACTCTTTCTGATTATCATAAATGAATATCAAGATAGCATGGATATTCATGCTGTTTTATTTCTTTTTGAGCATACCCATAAAAGCCTACCCTCTAATAACTTGTGTAACCTAAATGCACCCTCACCACGCCTGAGTTCCTCAACCAGAGTACCTAATACCCTCCCAACAAAGTAACATATTGCCACGCAATACCCATATGCTATACTCGTTGCGAAATGAGCGCGCTTCTTGACCTTGCGTGCCCAGAGTGCGATCACATTTTCGATGCCGATCAGATCCAGACCGTATGCGAGGGGTGCGATTCCCCGCTCTGGGCTCGGTACGATCTTACGCGTCTTGCGAGCGATTTGGATCGCGAGCGTATCTCTCGTCGTCCAAGGGGCATTTGGCGTTGGCACGAGTTGCTACCGGTGCGCGATCCCACTTTCCGCATCGCTTTAGGAGAGGGGGACACGTCGCTCATCTCGGCACCGCGTATCGCCCAGGAGCTCGGCCTGAAGTCACTCTTCGTCAAAGACGAGGGGCCAAATCCTACCGGGACCTTCAAGGCGCGGGGCATGGCGGTAGCCCTTTCCCGGGCAGTTGAGCTTGGTTTGCGTGAGTTCGCCATCCCCACCGCAGGCAACGCTGGTGGGGCATTGGCGACCTACGCATCACGAGCCGGCCTAGAAGCACATGTCTTCATGCCTGTGGACGCCCCGACCGTCAATCAGACCGAGGTGCGTGCGTCCGGAGCCGACCTCCGTCTTGTAGATGGGCTGATCGATCTGGCAGGTCGCCAGGCAACAGCTGAAGCCCAGGCCAACGGCTGGTTCAACATGACGACCTTTAAAGAACCCTATCGGGTGGAGGGCAAGAAAACCATGGGTTTCGAGTTGGCCGAGGCCTTTGATTGGGAACTGCCAGAGGTCATCATCTATCCGACTGGAGGAGGGACCGGCCTGGTAGGGATGTGGAAGGCATTTGATGAACTGCAGGCTCTGGGGTGGATCGATGAACGTCGTCCTCGATTGGTCAGTGTTCAGGCTGAGGGATGCGCGCCGATCGTGAAAGCCTTGCGTTCCGAGGCTGACCGAGTCGAACCATGGGAGGACCCCACCACGATAGCACACGGCATTCGCACGCCGGGTGCATACGCTGACCGTTTGATCCTCAAGGCTATTCGTGA
>CP070708.1:595808-598301 GCA_020350285.1 Anaerolineaceae bacterium | reverse complement strand
CCTTCGTTGATGCATGGAGCACGAAGGAAGTAGGAGGGTAGGCATGATCATTGTCCTAGGGGATATGATCGCTGATCTCAACCTGCACATTCCGAGTTTTCCAATCCAAGCCGGTGAGTGCCATCGGGCTACGTACTTTGAGCTTGGACCTGGAGGTGCAACAAATGTGGCAATCATGACGGCTCGTCTCGGATTGTCTGTTGGTTGCGTAGGTGAGGTGGGTGGTGACTATTTTGGGAAAATAGTTTTGGAAGGTCTGAAGTTAGAAGGAATTGATACGACAGAATTGGTAGTGACAAGAGAGGCTGAAACACCGGTGGCAGGCGTGGTGGTGGATGCCAAGGGTGAACCGACTTACTTGGGATATCGGGGTAGTATACGAATCCATACATTTCAACCGCGTTGGGAGGTCTCGATCCAAGTAGCAGAGGCACTTTTTACGGGTGGATGGGCCGAGGACGATAGCATTCCGGGAATCGTACTCGAAGGAATGCGTATCGCGCAGCAATCCGGTGTGCCAATATTTTTCGATCCCGGACCAGGTAACCCAGAAATAGATAATTCTTGGTGGGATGAAGCCGTCGACCTGACAACTATTCTCTTAGCTAATGAAGATGAGATCATAAATATGACTGGGCTTGACCAGCCGAAGGAAGCTGCCTCTAGTTTGCTCTCTCGTGGACTTGAGATGGTGGTGATAAAGCGCGGTGCTGAAGGTTGCTCGATCCAGACTAAGAAGTCAGCTCATGATGTCCAAGGTTTTCCAGTTCAAGTTCGCGACACCACTGGGGCAGGTGACAGCTTCAACGCAGCCGTAATGTTTGGCTATCTGAATGAATTTCCCTTAGAGAAGTTAGGCACCCTAGCAAATGCGGTTGGAGCAGCGAAAGTCCAGAAGCTTGGAACAGGACATAATGTACCTACGATTTCTGAGATTGCAGAAGTCCTTAAAAAATTCAAGTTGGACCCTGACACATATCTACAAGTTTAGTTACATGGATCTATATCATGCCTGACCTAAGTCATCAATTGCGCTCACGTTTGGAGACCACACAGTCTATAGATCTTGAATTGGGTTCAGATGCCCTTCATCCCGCATATCAAGGCCTTTCTATCCTCAATCTTCCTGCCAGCCTTTGTCATTGGTTGGGAGCTTCTGGTCCTCCACATCCTGCCCTCGCTATTCCTGAACTGGACGCACTGGTAACGGGTGTGGAACAAGTCATCGTGGTTTTGATCGATGCCGTGTCATACGATCGATTTCGAGGATGGATCGCGGGCATGTCAGCAGAACTCAATCCAGAGAATGACCATTGTCTATTGGCGCCGCTGACGTCGGTCGTTCCCTCCACGACCAGTAGCGCGCTGACCACGATATGGACCGGGAGAAGTCCTGCTGAACATGGTATCTTGGGTTACGAGATCTTCCTCAAGGAATTTGGCTTGGTCGCCAACATGATCACCCACACGCCAATGGCATTCGAGGGACCAGGTGGTTCTCTTTATGCAGCAGGCTTTCAGCCCGAAACCGCACTTCCAGTCCCCACGCTGGGAAAATATCTTGCCAGTGCAGGCGTTGAAGCTCACGCATTCCTTCATTACAGCATCGGCAGGTCCGGGCTTTCCAGGATGCATTACGCCGGTGTTGAAAAGCACCTGTTTGGTGGGTTGGCCGATCTCTGGATAGGTGTGCGTCATCTCGCGCTGAAGAGCCTCGAAGGTCCTCGATTGATATGGGTCTACCACGGTGGTGTGGACGGCGTTTCTCACCGCTATGGCCCGAATTCTGAACGTGCACGAGCAGAATTTGTGACTTTCATTCAGGCCTTGCAACAAAACTTCATCAGTGACCTTTCTCTGGAGGCCCGTCACAAGACCCTTTTACTCATCCTCTCGGATCATGGACAAATCCCCACAGTCAGGGACCCCAAGTATGAATTGTCTAACCATCCTGATCTCATGGGTTCGCTTCACCTTCTACCGACAGGCGAGAATCGTTTGATATACCTCTATCCCAGACCGGGTATGGTCAAAAAGATCATCGAATACTTCAAGAACGCGTGGCCTCAATCCTTTAACTTGATCCCATCGGAAAAGGCGCTCAAGGTAGGACTCTTTGGACCCGGTCCTCCGGCAAAGGAAACGCGTGACAGGTTAGGTGATTTTATCGCCGTTAGCCAGGGGGATGCCTACCTCTGGTGGGCGCCGAAAGAAAACCATCTCCTGGGTCGTCATGGGGGTCTTTCTCCGCAGGAGATGCTGGTTCCGCTCATGGCGGTCCGGTTGGGTTAAGAATTCTTCGACAGACCTCCCCGCGAGCTTTAAGCTCGCGGGGAGGTGAAGAGAAGAACTCCTGGTTCATTTAAAAAATACGCTCCTGGCGCCTGTCATTCCAAGCCGCTGTGCGGCAAGGAATCCCTATGATAGTGCCTTTAGACTCGCATGATCCTAGGGATTCCTCGGTCGCTACGATGTGTCTCCCTCGGAATGACA
>CP070708.1:593177-595708 GCA_020350285.1 Anaerolineaceae bacterium | reverse complement strand
CAACCATAAGATGCCGGGCGACCCAGCACATCTCCCCAGAGCCGGACACCGTTTGATAATAGCGGCAAACCGTGTATCCCATTGATAAATCCGGGCGATGCCTCGTAGATGCCCAGAAAATGCGGCATCCATAAATCCCATCGTGAACCATACGCGTTGAGAAAGCGCCATTGGACCTGAAAGATTCCAGGAAGCGTAGGCGAACCCGACATCCCCGTGCTGACTACGTGCTCCCGAAATAATTCACCATCCTGGTATACCCACATCCGTTGTTGTGTGATACTAATGACGATGCGCTTATTGTCCACCACCGGTAACGGCAGCATCGCATCTGCCGGAGGCGCGACAATCGTCTCTCCCACCACCAACCCCCTCACAGCTACAGCTGGATTCACCTCATGGATCTTCCAATAAGGCATACCCATCTTGAAACTGATGGCAACCATCGAATCGGTTGGCTGGACAACGTAGCTTGTGGGATGGTATTTGACTCGCAGAATAGCCGCTTCACCGCTGTGTAAGCCATGTTTAACTGCCGCAAGTCCTTCATCATGATCGACGTATCTCTGATCATCCAAGCTTTGTTCCATTTCCATTAAATAAGCCGAAACCCTCTCATCCTCTGCCACGACTCGAAGTTCACCGTAGTCCTCTTCAAAACGCAACCAAGTAGCGATCTCTTCACGCGTGGGAGTCCACTCAAGGTACTCATCAGTAACTGGATCATAAGCACGGATAGTCAGCTCACCCAACATCCGCTCGACTTCGGCGGCGGTCGCAGAAACATCGAGGATCGATGGCTCAACCGGCTCCATCACCAAAGGGACAAACCGGTAATCTAACATCACACCGGTCGGATCTGCGGATAGCAACGCCAGGCTGCTATCCACATCCAGGGTTCTCCCTACTTGACCGGGAACCTGTACCACCTCCCCACCTTCCACCATCACCCGTCCATCCATGGCCGGTATGTTTGCCTGAGTCGCCCACACCGCTAATCCAATGCGGGCCTCATTCGGATCGAAGGTGATCCTGGGGGTAATATCCTGTCCCTCCCACCATGTGAGAATTAACTCCTTCATCCCGACGAATACCCCTCGACCACGACCCACGTTATACGCTTCAGCAACGTTGAACGGGGCATCGACTCTGAGCCCGAAATCCGAAGGAGGTACGACCCACGATCGACTAAGATCATTGATATCAACCGCCGTGATGCGATAGCCCTCATTCCAAACCCGATCAATCTCCATGACCGCCTCAAGCTCGATCAATCCGTGGAGGGGCACACCACCAACCTTGACACCAGGCAATATAATTCCAGAAGCCTGGTAATAAATATACACACCCACGATCAGAACGATGGGCAACGTCGCCAATATGACGGCCCACAAGGCACTGATCTTCAATAGACGAGGCATCACTGACCATATCGGACGCTTCGCAACCATCGCTCTCATCGGCATCGTTTTCGTTGTGTCCACGTTCCTCTATCCTGTCTAAACGCTAGAAACCAACACGATCTTTACCTACATTGATGGAACGTCGTATCGCGACACGAGATTCCATCCTGGGCTTGCCCCCCTATGATATTTATTTTGGCTAAGGGTACCAGTTGCAACAAGCCTGCCAAAAAGTTTCGATGATCACTATCGGGGATGATGAAACTGATAAGGCGATAGACCAGAAAAGGGTCTATTGATTAAGGATTGAAAGTATGGGATGGGAATACTTATCCAAGGGCATGAAGCCTTAGACTTTCAGACACACATTGGAGGTTTAGTTCAATGGAGGTAACGACGTGGATTTGTCAGGATTGAAGACCAGAATGGTGTAAACGCTCAGCCGCTTCGATCGTTAGTGGGATCGTCACCGCCACCCGTGTGCCCTTTCCCGGGACCGAATCGATGCGGAGCACACCATTAACCATTTCTGCTCGTTCTCTTAAATTTACCATTCCCAGACTGCCGCGTTGGTCATAACTGGCCTCGACCGAAGCGACATCAAACCCAACACCATCATCTTGAACCTCAAGTCTGAGCAATTCCCCCTTGCGTTTGAGGCGAACCCAGATGTTATCAGCTTGAGCATGCTTGCGTGCGTTGTTGACGGCCTCCTCCACGATAAAGAACACCACCCCTTGCTTACCCACCTCCATGTCATCCACTACATCTGGAGATGCTTGGATGGTGACTTTTTGATCGTGATTCTCAAGCATTGTCTCCGACAACTGCTCGAGAGCCGCCAGCAACCCCTCTGACTCCAAAACCAGCGGTCTGAGGGTAAAGAGCATCTGCCGAATCTCTTTCGTCGTCCGCCGTGCTAACTCTTCAATCTTGAAAAGCTCCTCCGACGCAGCTTCTGGTTTACGTGTCATCAATCGCCTGGCGAAATTAACCCGCATCGCGATCGCGCCGATCGATTGAGTGGGGCCATCATGAAGGTCTCGCGCCAATTTTTTGCGGGTCTCCTCTTGGATCTCTGCCATGCGTTCCTTCTCTAACTCCAAATCGCGATACAGCTGTGCGTTC
>CP070708.1:590525-593077 GCA_020350285.1 Anaerolineaceae bacterium | reverse complement strand
GCAGGTCTTTAAGCCTGGGGAAGTAGCCAAAGAGCACTTCCATGTCTCTCTTGACTTCACCCCGGTCTTTTCGGCGGTAAGCGCCCACTTGCAGGTTTTCCTCAACGGTAAGGTGCTCAAGAACCCTGCGTCCCTCCATAACCTGACAGATGCCCATAGAAGCAATGTCCTCTGGCCCGTACCTGTCTAGCCTCTTGCCATCAAAATCTATGCTGCCGTCGGTCACCTCCCCTTCCTCTGTCTTTAGCAGCCCTGATATTGCCTTGAGTGTGGTCGTCTTGCCCGCGCCGTTGGCTCCGAGCAGGGTAACGATTTTGCCGTCGCCCACCTCTAGGGATACGCCTCGTAGCACCTGAATAACGTTCATATAGACAACTTCAATATTGTTTACTTGCAGCATTATGTCGACCTATGCTCCCTGACCTAGGTAAGCGCGAATAACCTCGGGGTTGGTTTTGATTTCGTCCGGGGTGCCCTCGGCAATTTTGCGTCCGAAATCGAGGACGATAATCCTGTCGGCGATGTCCATCACCACCCCCATATCATGTTCGACAAGGACGATACAATGAATCCCGTCCCTCAGAACGGGGGTGTCGGGATATGTGGCTCCCTGACCCTCGAATACGTCTATGATGAACCGGGCGATATCCTCCTTTTCTTCAAGGTTCATCCCGGCCATAGGTTCGTCCAGAAGCAGAACTGTCGGTTCCAGAGCTAATGCTCTTCCCAACTCAACTCTCTTTCGCATGCCGTAGGACAGGATGTGAACGATCTTCCTTCGAATTGGACCCAGTTCCAAGAAATCAATAATCTCCTCTACCGTCTTGCGGTGCTCGATTTCCTCCTTACGTGCCCAGCCGAAATATAGTGCACCAGCGATGAAGTTTTGTTTCATCAGCATGTGCCGGGCGGCCATGATGTTGTCTTGAGTGCTTAGCCCGGTGTACAACTCGATATTCTGAAAGGTCCTGGCAATACCGAGTTTGGCCAGCTTGTCCGGACGCATTCGGGTGATTCTTTGCCCGTCGAAGTGAATCTCACCACTTTGAGGTTTGTAGAAGCCATTTATGCAGTTGAGGAGGGCGGTCTTACCGGCACCATTCGGTCCGATAATGGCAAGGATCTCGTTGTCCCTGATATCCATGCTAACTTGGTCTAGGGCTCTGACACCGCCAAAGTCAAGCGAGAGGTTGTCAATCCTTATCTTTACAGGCTTGTCGGTTTCCACCTATCACACCCCCGCGGCATTGAGGACAAAGCAGGCTTAACTCTGAAATGTTTACGTTGTTTGATTTTCGTTTTCTTTTTCGCGCACGAGCGGAATAAGCGTGTCCTCACGAACAGTCCAGATAACACGGAATGCACTGATGAGCGCTTCAGGATCTCTATCCTGGCATGCCTGATAGATATTTCGATAATTTGTGAGTCGCTGTGAATCAAGCTCAGGAAACGTGTAGAAGTAGAGCCGGTATTGTTGGGAAAGATCCCACAGGTTCGAGAGGATACGCAGGAGGTGCTCTTTCTCGCTCGCCTCGAAGACGGTGAAAAAGAATTCGCGCACCAATTGCAATCGCCGGTGGATGTCATCCTGATTTGCCTCGGCTGTCTCGATTTCCTCCAAAAGAAGTTTCAGTTGGTCGATTGGAATCCGATCGAAATCCTCCGCCACCCAACGACAAGCCAGTCTCTCTAATGCTTCCCTGATATGGTATATCTCTTCATAATCAGAGACAGCGAGACTTGCGACGATTGCGCCGCGACGTGGGCGAAAAGTGACGAGTCCTTCTGCCTGCAGTTGACGCAAAGCTTCACGGATTGGCATTGTGCTGACGCCAAAGGTGTTGGCCAATTCATCCTGACGCAAGCGGTCACCAGGCTTTAGGTGGCCGGTCAGGATCATTTGCCGTAATTTATTAACAACAGCGTCTTGGATATTGATGTGGTCGATGACAGGATCAGAAGAGTTGACAGGTTGCTGCATGGCTAACCATTCTGTCTTTCTCTAACGAATTCGATATTCGATATTCGATTTTATATCTAATATGAATTGCTTGTCAAGTATTGGGCTTACCGTGGCCTAATGATCGCCTCAGGAACCCTAATGACCTCAATCCAGTAAGCAGTTCCTCCCCTGACACGATCTACCATCCAGCGTAGGGCGATCACCCTAGCATCTGTTCCCTTTCCCTCACGATCATCCGCTGTGGGCGTTGATGAAATCATAAGCTCGCGCCCATATCTCCTCTCGTTCGCTATCGACGACGATGTTATGTCCGGAGTTAGGCCACAGGATCACCTCCTTATCCGTCGATCCTAGGTCATCATATAGGATCTGTGCGCTGTCTTGCGAAATGTGGTGATCAAGAGCCCCTTGCATGATCAGTACCGGTATGTGAATCTGGCCTAATTCCCGCCTCACCAAAAACAGCAGTTGCCTGAAGCTGGCCACGGCGCGGGTAGGGAGTCGATTGTAGGACCAGAGGCGATCCTGCGCTTCGGGATCCGTAAGGTCTGATTCAATATTCGGGATGACCCAACGAACAAAGAGTTGC
>CP070708.1:587868-590425 GCA_020350285.1 Anaerolineaceae bacterium | reverse complement strand
CGCAGGGATTCTTCGTGCCTATCGGCACTCAGAATGACATCCGGGGAGGCGACTTCCTAATGACTGCAGGCTTAATCCTCAGCATCCCTGAGCATCCTGTAAGATTTTATTTCAATTGGCATACATCCCTTGAGGATTTACATCATCCAAAATATCGTAGGGACGCACTGCCGTGCGTCCCTACAGCCTTAATTCTGATCGCATCAATAGGGGCAGAACCACCAACACGTATTCCGGATCGATTTATGCCAGCATTCACGTTGAGAACGGATCCAATTTGAAGTATAGTTGAGCCTGAAGTATAATCGCGCCATCATCGGGGCGTGGCTCAGCCCGGTTAGAGCGCACGGTTCGGGTCCGTGAGGTCGGCGGTTCAAATCCGCCCGCCCCGACTGTGGGTTATACATAGACATGTAGGGGCGGGGTAACCCCGCCCCTACAGCGTTGGAAACCATTCTTCACAGCATGTAGTATTGATCTATCCTCGGGCCTCTGATCACTTGTCAATCAGTTCCTCAATCTTCTCGATCTCGTCCTCGGATAACTCCCAATCTCCGGCACGGACGGTTTCCTCGATCTGATGTGGCTTCCTCGCCCCAACGATCGCGGCAGTGACCTCCGGTCGACGAAGGGTCCATGCGATGGCAATCTGCGCGATGGTCATACCCTTAGCCTTTGCAATCTCCCGTAGCCCATCAACGAATTCTAAATTCACACTCAGCTCGGGGTCTGAAAATCGAGAGTCACGAACCCGGTGATCACTCTCTGGGAGACTTAACACCCATTCCCTTGAGAATTTATCGGTTAAGATCCCTTTCTGCATGGGGCTGTAAACGATCACGCCGATTTCATTCTCCGAGCAGTAATCAAGGATTTTGTCCTCTATGCCACGCCTCAGCATGCTGTAAGGTGGTTGGAGGGAGGCCACTCTGTGAATAGGCTGGATGCGCTTTAACTGCTTGATGTTAAAGTTCGATACCCCGGCATAACGGATCTTGCCCTCCATGACAAGATCGGCAATTGTCCCCCACCCTTCCTCGAGTTCCTCCTCTGGGTTTGGCCAATGGATCTGATACAAATCAATGACCTCTACCCCCAATCTCATCAAGGAAGCTTCAACCTCCTCTCGCACACTTTTATTCTTCAGACTGTTATATACCTCTCGATCCTCACCCCAGACCAAACTACATTTTGTGGCGATAATAGGTTTGTCCTCTATCGAACTTAACGCCTTGCCGATGGCTTCCTCAGACCTGCCAAGACCATAAACAGGTGCGGTATCGATCCAATTGATACCGAGGTCGAGGGCACGGTGTATCGTAACGACGGATTCTTGATCGTCCTGTGGCCCCCAGCCCCACTCCCACTCCCCACCTCCTAAAGCCCATGTACCCAAACCAATAGTCGTTAGTTGCAGGTCCGTCCAACCCAGTTGTCGTATCTTCATACATTTCTCCTATCTATCATCTGATGACTTTGCGATCTTGATGTCAATCTATCGAAAATAATCTGAGGCTGTGATACGTTATTGTACGATGAATTGATTCCCACATTAATAACAAACCCAACATCAAGTTGTAAGGGGCAATTCACCGTTCGTGCCGCGACACCAGCGATAAGCCGACCGTCTCGCCCCGGTGGGCCGTGGCTCGCAGCCGGAACGGTGTGGGAGACGACATGAATTGCCCCTACATTCCTTAACGTATTGTATCTGACGTTTTAAACACAACAACGATTTTTTATAGAATCACTTCATACGTATAACTCTACAATGATTCAACCCATAAAATATCGCCCTCGGATTAAATTCACCATCCCCGCAATCATCACCATCCGAACCATGACGGTAAAATCTACTGAAACAATATAGTAGTATTCTCACCCTTTCTTGGTACAATCAAAAGGGTCACCTTGGAAGATGCCAGATCGTGGAGGGGGCAAAACGTTGGCACGCACGAGGTGTTATGCATTGTGAGAACTCCTGAATAACGAATGGAAAAGGGAATGGATATCTTCGAGAAGTGCGACCAATATATGAGAGCGCGAGAGGTGCAGGAAGCCGGCCTCTATCCCTACTTTTTACCGCTTGAAGACACTGAGGGCACTGAAGTCGTCATCGATGGGCGGAAGATTCTCATGATCGGTTCCAATAACTATCTCGGGCTGACCGCCGATCCACGCGTTCGTCAAGCCGCCATTGAGGCGATCGAGCGTTATGGTACAAGCTGTACAGGTTCACGTTTTCTCAATGGCACACTAGCTCTTCATATGGAACTAGAAGATCGTCTAGCGAACTTCGTGGGCAAAGAGGCGGCTCTCGTATTCAGCACAGGCTATCAGGTCAACCTTGGGGTAATTTCTACCATCGTTGGACGTGGTGATGTGGTCGTGACTGATAAAGAGGACCATGCAAGCATTGTGGACGGATGTTTGCTCTCATTGGGCGAATTACGGCGCTTCTCCCATAATGATATGGTGCATCTCGAGCGAGTATTGAGCAAGATAAGTGAGAATGCTGGACGAATGGTGATCGTAGACGGTGTTTACAGTATGGGCG
>CP070708.1:585208-587768 GCA_020350285.1 Anaerolineaceae bacterium | reverse complement strand
ATACCTCTCTACCTTCGCGAATTAACTGAAATGATCGCTGAAGGCAAAGTGATCACCTCCTCGCAGGAGCTTGGACAACGGCTCGGACTGTCCTCTGCGCAGATACGCAAAGACCTGTCTCAATTCGGAGAGTTTGGTAAACAGGGAACCGGCTACAACATCACATTCTTAGCCGAACAATTACGGCGAATCTTAAAGGTTGATCAGTTGTGGAACATCGCATTGGTAGGCGCTGGTGACTTGGGTCGAGCAGTCGCGAACTATGGTGGATTTTTCGATCGTGGATTCCGGATCACGAAGGTTTATGACATAGATCCCCAGAAAATTGGTCAAAGAATTGGCGGATTTATCATTCATGATGTCGCTTCAATGGCGGCTGATATCCGCAAAACCAAAATCAAGATTGCTATGCTGGCGGTTCCAGCAGCTGACGCTCAGAGTGTTACGGATAAGTTAGTTGAGGCCGGTATCCAAGCCATATTGTGCTATGCTCCTGTCTCTCTTAAAGTCCCCGAGAGTGTAAAAATCCAATACATCGACCCCGTTCTTCGTCTGCAACATATGACCTATTACGTGTCTTAGCAAAATATCACTGCGGTATGGACAGCAGTGTAGGGGCGCAAGGTCGAAGATGCAGGTTGATCTTCCCTGCCCTTCCGCCCATACGACGAAATTGGGCCATCGTGCCCACAGATCCAATATAGCCGCGACCTTCAGGGTGCTGCGAGATGCGCAGGCTAAAGCCTGCGACTACAGATACATTAGGGCGCTTCACTACCATGGTGCCTTGGTGCCCAAGCCCCCTAGTGCCTATTTTGATATCGAAATATGTGTGTGGATTTATACCTCAGGCAGCATGCGGAGTATTCTTTCGAGCATACCTAGGCCACGAGCGGCCCCCTTTGAAGCGCATGCTACTGGCTCTTCAGCCACATAGGCCGGCACGCCCGTTTCACTAGTCAGCCACTTATCGATACCCCGCAGCATCGAACCACCACCGCAGATTAACATCCCCCGGTCGATGATGTCCGATGCCAGTTCTGGAGGAGTGTGCTCCAAAACACTCCTCACGGCCACCAGTTGTAAATGAAGGGTCTCTTGCAGCGCCTCGACGATCTCACTGGTTGTGAGAGTGATCGGTCGCGGTAAACCTGTTACCTGATCTTGACCCTGGATTTCGATCGTCGACTCCTCATCTGGTGCAATAGCCGATCCGATCCTTATCTTCGCTTCCTCAGCCGTTCTCGGCCCAATGATCAGACCATACTTTTTTCGCACATATGAGATGATGGCTTCATCCAATTTCAAACCGCCGGTCCGCGTCGCGTCACCTGCGACGATACCCCCCATCGCGATCACTGCTGCTTGAGTTACACCTCCTCCCAGGTTCACAACTAAATTTCCGGAAGGAGTTGCGATCGGCAATCCGACGCCGATAGCCGCCGCTAAAGGTTCTTGGATAAGATAGACCTCACGTCCTCCAGCTTGGAGGGCAGCCTCATGCACGGCTCGACTTTCGACACTCGTCACGCCCAGCGGGATGGTGATCATCAATCTGGGCTTGAATAACCTCGCCGGCCCACAAACTTTTTCGATGAAATGGCCCAGCATACGATGGGTGACTTCGAAATCTGCGATGACGCCATCTCTTAATGGACGCGAGACCTCGATCACCTCCGGTACACGACCATCCATTTCGCGTGCTGATTGGCCTACATCCACGATCTTTAATTCTTCGATGTCAATGGCGACGATGGTAGGTTCGTGGAGAACCACCTCACTTCCCTCACATACGAGGGTGTTGACGGTGCCCAGATCTATCCCTAAATCCTTACCAAAGAGCGGCATCGAAGCATCACTCCTCTGTCGAAACTGATGGTCTTGGAGGGCGACGGACTCGCCGGTGGCGTCGTACTGCCTCAAGCCTGATATTCGAACGTCTAAGCGCGGCTTGGATCGCTAGGTATTCATCTGTATCTGGTGGCGGACCTTTCTTCAGCAGCTCCTCTGCGCGCGCTTTAGCAGCTTCAGCCCGATCAAAGTCGATCTCATCGATGTGCTCACCCACATCTGCCAACACTGTAACGAGATCCGGACGAACCTCCAACAAACCACCAGCGATGGTGAAGATCTCTTCTTCTCCTTTATAGCGTACCCTCAACAACCCATAACCTAGAGTTGCTAAAAGTGGCGCATGGTCGGGCAGAATACCTAATTCACCCTCTGAACCAGGTGCGATTACGATGTCGGCAGGACCCTCGAAAAGAGACCTGTCTTGAGTGACAATCTCACATCGAATCGGCATCTTCGCTTCACCTTCCCATGATCACTCGGCCGCTAACCGCTCGGCTTTCTCGATCGCCTCTTCGATAGAGCCTACCATATGGAACGCCTGCTCAGGGAGTTCGTCGTGCTTGCCATCCAGGATTTCTCGGAAACCTCGCACAGTTTCCTTCAATGGCATATAACGACCTTCCTGACCTGTAAACTGCTCAGCGACATACATAGGTTGTGAGAAAAAGCGTTCGATCTTTCTGGCTCGCGAAACGACTAGCTTATC
>CP070708.1:582509-585108 GCA_020350285.1 Anaerolineaceae bacterium | reverse complement strand
ATCTATTCTCTTCCTTACTTTTTGTAGATCTCTACCGTGCTCTTTCCACCTCTTGTACAAAAGCCTTCGCTCGCTTCGTCATCTCTTCGAAACGTCCCTCCAAAGCCCAAGCACTCGGGCAGAGTGCACTCCCAGCACCTACAGCGAAAGCACCTGCGGCAAACCACTCACCGATGTTTTCGATATCAACACCGCCAGTAGGCATGATCGGAATATCCGGGAAAGGACCGCGGAGACTCTTTAGATACTTGGGGGTTCCTAACGATCCAGGATACAGTTTTACTACATCTGAACCCATTCGATGTGCTTTTAGGATCTCAGAGGGGGTAAAGGCTCCTACCATTGTGGCAAGTCCTGTGTCGATCATCGCTTGAGCTAGACCTTCATCACAATGCGGGCTTACAACAAAACGAGCCCCGGCTTCCACCGCCTGTTCGACATGTTCAATTGTTGTCAAAGTCCCCATGCCCAATAAAGCCTGGGCTCCATATGTCTCATCCAGGATTTTGACCACTTCGGAAGCATTTGGTGTAGTGAAAGTGATCTCTATACCATAGACACCACCGAGGATGAGGGCTTCCACCATCTGCAATGTTAATTCAAGGGATGGACCTCTGACTACAGCAAGTAAGCCAAGGTTAGAAATCCTGGATAATGTGTCGTTTTTGCCCATGTCAACTCCCAGTTATCTAAACCAAATCGAAGACAGATTCTTCACCTCATAATACCGCATATCACTCCACATGAATTCATTGCAACTTCATTAATTCGAAGGCGCCTTCTGCACTGCAAAGATCCTCTGCCAAGAGAAAATTAAAATCTCAAGGATCAATTCTATGGCGACTTTGATCGGATTGTATTTCTAGTCAGCCCGAAACTGAAGTGAAGTTTAGAAACTCATCAGTGGAATAGGTGTGAAAACCAGTACAAAAATGATCAAACCAAAGATTGCCAACGCTTTCCGGCGGCTATCAAGAGGTGTGATGTCGTCCAGAGGTTGAGCATATATCCTGCCAAGAAAGAAGATCAACCCAGCCCATAATAACCAACCCCACCAAAAGATACCCAGAATGACCAATGCAACAATGATAAAGGGCACCAGCGTTACAGCACGACGCCCAAAGAGGACATAGCTGATATGACCGCCATCCAACTGGCCGGCGGGAATGAGGTTCAACGCGGTCACCAGCAGACCCGCCCAACCTGACCATGCGAGAGGGTGCATCAGAACATCAAGACCCCCGTAGGGCAACGGAAGACCGATAAAAAAGTACCGCACCCAATAGATGAGAGGTTCAACCCCGCCATAATCCACAGGAGCTGGTAAGAGCCTGCCCTTAACAAGATATTTAAGCGCCAAGTAAAGGATAGAATTTCCTTCCAATGCTGTATTACGCCACGCCTCAGGGGTCAAGGGTAGTGTGCCCAACTCTGAGAGTGAGAGTCCTACGATCAAGATCGGAATGGCGACGACCAAACCCGCTAAGGGCCCCGCTAAACCAATGTCCAACAATATCCGTTTATTCTTCGGAGGCTCTTTCAACCGAATAGCTGCTCCAAGCGTCCCGAGAGGGCTTAAAGGAAAGGGGATGAAGTAGGGTAAGGATACTGCTGTTTTGTGATATCTCGCTGCGAGGTAATGGCCAAACTCGTGCGCAAGTAATATGGCAAGCATGCTCGCGGCGAATGGGATGCCCCTATGAAGCTCTCGAATGGTAAAGAGGAAAAGTTCAAGCAATGTTTCAGGCGCCGGTCCCTGGTAACCGTACATGGCTCCAGCCATGAGCATACTTAACAACGTCAGCATAAATAATGCTAGGTTAATCCAAGGATTGGATGGTCGTGGAATGATGAGGCCAGGGAGCGCAAGAATGACATCTTCATCGCCATCAGATCTTAATACTAGCGTGGTCTCTTCACGCTGAAAGACAGGTTGGAGACGATCATATGCTTCATTCGCGTCAAAATACAATCTGCCCCGAAATCGTGCGGCGAACCGATGTTCCGCGCCGCCTGAGGTCATATCTCGGACAGACATAACTTGTCGCACTGTTGGGAGTAAACGGTCTACCAACTCCGAGGTACCATCCATTTGTCCTGACTCCATCATTAACCCAATAAACAATAAGGCGGGAGTGGATGGGAGTCGAACCCACCGCGGCCCGTTATACAGCCCGCCACCGGTTTTGAAGACCGGGGAGCCCACCGGGACCCAACCACTCCCTCGCGAAACTCAAGGATACCGTATCGATCAGTTGGAATCAAGGGAAGAGCAACACGGAACATGCCTTGATGAACTCATTCTCAATCACGGGTCACATCAATCTATGAGGGCTTACAGATTTAATTTACTGCTACAATGTTACCCACATAGGAAGGTAGCGATGAAGAGACTTCAAGATAAAGTAGCGATTATCACCGGAGCCAGTCGTGGGATTGGTCGGGCCATAGCACACGGCTTTTCGGGAGAAGGCGCTCATGTGGTGATCGCTTCCCGATCTGAAGACGAATTAGAAGATGTGGCAATGGAAATCAATCAAGCCGGAGGATCTGTCCTGTCGATCCTTTGTGATGTCAGCAACGAGGATCAGGTAAAGAC
>CP070708.1:579806-582409 GCA_020350285.1 Anaerolineaceae bacterium | reverse complement strand
CGAATGCAAGCGATGCGGCTGATGTACAACATTCGCGGACTGATTAATCCAATCAGTGGGGAGATTAATGGTTACAACAGTCTTGGGTTGTTGAGCGAGGTAGTCAAAGCATTTGATCCAAGAGCTCAAAAGGATTGACCACTGCCACAAAGTGTAAACGATGTTGTGAGAATAAAGTGTCAACTATGTCCTGAGACTGTACCCAAACCGGCAGCTAACCATTCGCTGCAGCCGACCCCGCGATCTGTGCGATTTGATAGCGATCGTTCAGATAAGGGAATCCTGAAAAGCAGGCCTAGGGACGAGCGGGCCGGCTGAGCTCAAAGCTGTTAGGCAGCATGGAGAGGGAGGTAGCGTTTGGTCACTATTCGTCCGTATCGTGCAACGGATCGAGAGAAGGTTCGAGAGATCGCATTCGAGACCGGCTTCATGGGCGAGTCCGTAGCGTGGTACTGGGGCGACATGCGCAGCTTTTCAGACATCTGGACGGCCTATTACACCGACCTCGAGCCAGAATCGACCTTCGTTGCGGAAGATGCGGACTCGGTCATGGGCTACCTCTTGGGCTGCGTTGACACGAAACGTGCTCCGAGTCCGCTTTCTGCCATTACACATCAGCTGATCCGAAGGCAGCTCCTCTTCAGGTTTGGCACTGCGGGCTTCATATGGCGGTCCATCTGGGACTTGCTTCGCAATCCCAGCGTGCTAAGCGGCGAGGTGTCGGATCCTCGATGGCCCTCTCACCTGCATATCAACCTTCTTCCAGCCGCGCGCGGGAATGGCACAGGGCGGCGTCTCATGCAAGCGTGGCTCGCCCGGATGAGGTCGGTCGGTTCGCCGGGTTGCCACCTTGGTGTGTTTGCTGAGAACACGAATGCCATTGCGTTCTTTCGGCACATGGGGTTCGAGCTGTACGGCCACCCTCTACTCGTTCCAGGAATGCGTCTCACGTCTGGAGCACGGATGCACCTGCAGCTCATGGTTCTTACTCTCGACTCCCCTGCTGCCAAACAAGGCAATGGAGCTGACCGGCCGTAGTCGGTGGTGTGTCAAGGCCTGAAGCCGACGACCGCCGCAGCCTGGTGGTTGACACGCGGGCGGTCAGCGAGCGATCCTTTGGAGGTTCAGAGTCGGCCGGCAGCTCATCGTCGGGTTAGCGCGCTTTACTCTGACGTTTTCGCCATTCCCAATTCTCCTCTGGGGTAAGGAAGCGTGCGGAGCGGCAGCTTGGTTGGCCCGGTGTTGCTGCTGTTGAGAAGAAGGGGCGATTTTTAGCCTTCGGGAAAGGTGGGTGAACATGGGAAACGTGTTGGTGCTGTACGATAGCAAGACCGGCAATACTGCAAAGATGGCCGACTACGTCGCCCAGGGAGCGGAGGAGGTGGGGGACACCGAGGTGCGGCTTCTTTCAGTGGACGAGGCACATGCGGATGATGTCTTCTGGTGTGACGGGCTGGCGGTGGGCAGCCCCACTTACGTGGGTGTCGTGTCGTGGCGCATGAAGCGTTTCTGGGATGAGGCCGTGCCGAAAGCATGGGGCAAGGTAGATGGCAAGATCGCGTGTGCCTTTTCCTCCTCAGGCGGGTGGGGCGGCGGTGCGGAGCTGACCTGCCTTTCGCTGTACATCCTGCTTATGAACTTCGGCTTTCTCGTGTTCGGCGTCCCCGATTACGTCGGCGAGGCATTCACGCTACACCACGGGGCCGTCGTGGCCCGTGAGCCGAAGCGCGAGGAAGAGATCGCTGCCTGCCGGCGGTTGGGGAAGCGGCTGGCGCAGTGGGTGGCTGTGTACGTGAATGGGCGTGAGGAGCACTGGCCAGGCCCCATCAAGCAGCGTTAGCGCGCTAACCCTCGCTGCAGGCGACGCCGTCTTGCGGCCTCGTATCGCAGCACGATTTGAATATGTGAGGCACAATGAATTGATTGGATAGGCGCGCAAGTCGCGGCGCGCCTGAGCTTTGACGTTAGCTGGCAAAGGAGAAGACAATGAAGCCTTACTCACGAGAGTTCTATGTCAAAAGGCACAAGGATACCATTTACTCAGCAAATACCATCCTCTCCATTCTTCTTGAGCATATTCCAGCTGTTCATTCCGCCGTTGACATTGGGTGCGGTGTGGGCACCTGGCTATCCGTGTTACAGGAGAAGGGAGTCAAACACATACAAGGTCTTGATGGGGAGTGGGTCGATAAGGATCTACTTGTAGTCCCACAGGACTCCTTCGGCCAAGTTGATCTGGTCAGGGCAGAGATAAGACTGGCACAAAGGTACGATTTGGCCATCTCCTTAGAAGTAGCCGAACATCTGCCAGCTGATCGTGCAAATGAATTCGTTTCTTCCCTAGCGGCCTTATCCGACTGCGTGCTCTTTTCGGCAGCTATCCCTTTTCAGGGGGGGCGCAATCACATCAATGAGCAATGGCAGCACTACTGGGTCAAGAAGTTTGATGCACTAGATTACAATGTTCACGATTTTATCCGGCCAAGAATTTGGAATGATAATCGGATTCCATTTTGGTACCGACAGAATATTCTCTTCTTTTCTAAGCGACATTCATCACGTAGCGTCTTCCCCCATTCTATTGCCCTCGACGCTTGTTTTAT
>CP070708.1:577103-579706 GCA_020350285.1 Anaerolineaceae bacterium | reverse complement strand
CCCCGTATCGCGGAGAAAGGCGAACCGTCTCAAGAACGATGGCTCAATCTTGAACTGCGCCTAATCGCGGACATTGGTATCGTTGGGGTACCAAATGCTGGAAAATCTACCTTGTTAGCCGCCGTCACCAACGCGAGACCAAAGATTGCGGATTACCCCTTTACTACTTTGCAACCAAACCTTGGGGTTGCTGAGTTGGATGACGAGGTGATACTTGTCTTAGCAGATATCCCGGGATTAATCGAAGGTGCGCATGCTGGAGAGGGTTTGGGCTTCGCCTTCCTTCGGCATATTCAGCGTACACGAGTTCTGATCCATTTAATAGACGGCTCATCCGAAGATCCCCTTGCAGACTTTTCACAGGTGAACACAGAATTAGCCCTTTTTGATGAGAGGTTGGCTCAAAAGCCCATGATCGTGGCGATCAACAAACTCGATTTACCTGAGGTTAAAGCTCGTTGGGAGGATCTTGAAGCACAATTTAACGAGAAAGGGTATGATCCATTTCCTGTCTCAGCATTAGCTCGCGAAGGGTTGAGGAAATTATTATACAAAGCGAATGAAGCGTTACAGATTCCTGAACCACCTGAGTTGGTGCCTGAGGAGCTGCCTGTATACCGACCTGAACCGGATCCTACCGAATTCAAGATCACTCGAGAAGCGGATGGAAGTTGGCGCGTTTCTGGTGTGGCTATAGAACGTGCAGCACATATGACGTATTGGGAATATGATGAAGCCGTGCGTCGCTTTCAACGTCTACTTGAACATATGGGTATAGAGGATGCACTTCGTGAAGCTGGTGCGATTTCTGGAGACACGGTCCGTATAGGGGAATACGAGTTGGAATGGCTGGATTAATCGGCGTTCTTGGTGGGACATTTGATCCTCCCCATATCGGCCATCTTGTGTTGGCTGATGTCGGAAGGTGGGCTTTGGATTTGGAGAAAGTTCTTTGGGTCGTCACTGCCCAGCCGCCTCATAAGCCAGATGTCCCCATCTCATCGATTGATGATCGGATTTCGATGGTCGAGATAGTCATTGGTGACAATCCCACGTTCGAACTCTCATATGCGGACATTGACAGATCGGGACCACACTATGCGATCGACACATTGCGATGGTTGACTGATCGTTATCTCGGAGTTGATTTTGCGTACCTAATGGGTGCTGATTCACTAATGGATCTGCCAACATGGCATGATCCCATGGGGTTCTTGGAAACCTGCGGTGTGCTTGGAGTGATGCGTCGACCAGGGGTGGAAGTCGACATGCTAGAGCTTGAAACCGAATTGCCTGGTGTGACAGGTAAGGTAACTTTTTTTGATGCTCCTCTCATCGGAATTTCAGGACAGGACATCCGACGACGCGTTCGGAATCAAGAACCCTTTCGATACCTACTCCCACAAGGAATAGTTGAATATATTAGAGAGAAGGGCCTCTATCGTTGAGCATTCTCAAAGATCGTCCGTTCATCGCTGCTGCCGTAGCCCACTTCGCGGTCGACGCCCTAAACAGCCAAAGACCACTTATCTTGGCTGTCCTAAGTGTCCCACTTGGTTTATCTAACACTGCGATCGGCCTCGTCAGTACAATCTATACCTTCTCTGGCTCGCTCTCTCAACCTATCTTCGGTTGGCTCGCAGATCGTATTGGACCACGTTGGGTGGCGACCCTTGGCGTGCTCTGGATGGCAGGAGCTTTCGGGCTGGCAGTGAACCTGCCCGGTTATGCTCCGTTAATCTTGCTCATCCTAGCTTCATTAGGCTCGGGGGCTTTTCATCCTGCAGGGACAATGGAAGCTACACTTCGAGGGCGATACCATCTATCCGGTCGAGAAACAACTGCATCTTCCCTCTTCTTTTTCTTTGGAGCGATGGGATATTCGTTCGGACCAGTAATTGGAGGTCCAATCTTGGATCACTGGGGACCGCCTGGACTAATCCTGCTCCTTGTATTGGTAGTACCGGTAGGATTAAATGTCAGCCTTCGATTTATGCCACTAGAAAGGACGACGAAGAAACCTGCCGAGGAAACGCTGTCAATAGAGGCGCCTGGTCTCGGTCGGGTGATCCCCTTTATCTTTATGACCGCCTTTCGCTCGTGGACGCAGGCAGCGCTTGTGTCGTTTCTCCCGAAATACTACAACGATATCGGTTACCGCCCGAGTGTATATGGTGTCATTGTGGCGATGTTCACGGCAGGTGTCGCCATCGGAGGTGTTGCCGGTGGGTGGCTTGCGGATCGCTATGGGAAGCGCGTTGTCGCATTGTGGACATTATTCCTTGGTGTGATACCGCTCACGTTGTTCCCGTTTTTCAGTGATACTGCGTGGGTATACGTAATCCTGCCTATTGCTGGATCGTTGACAGGTGCATCCCACAGCATCATCGTTGTTTTAGCACAACACATGATGCCTGGGAAAACTGGGATGGCTTCGGGATTGGTATTGGGATTTATTTTCACCAGTGGTGCACTAGGCACGCTCGTGAGTGGATATCAAGCCGATTTTGTTGGTTTCAATGTGATGTTTCTGACCCTCGCTGGGTTTACATTGATCGCTGGCCTGCTCGCATTTCGCCTTCCAAAGGAATAGAGAAGGCCTC
>CP070708.1:574388-577003 GCA_020350285.1 Anaerolineaceae bacterium | reverse complement strand
CTGGTTGCCAGACCAGGAACCACTTCCAATGGCGCTTGCCCCTGCGTAGAGTGTGAAATCAACCTTCTTAGCCCCAGTCGTTTGTACATAGAAGTAGACCGTGCTCGTGCCAGCATTGATCTGCCATCCAGCTGGCCATGTATCGGAATAAAAAGATACCGTTGTACTTGAAGCGCTTGTGCTGGATCCTGAGGGTTGGCTTTGGTACATCATGTAGGTCTGGGGCGAGGTATCGTCATACCACCAGAAGGTGTTGCTATTTGTGACGTCATAGGTCGGAGCCGCGCCTACCACCTGCACCTGTGTGGCCAGAAGCCCAATGGTCACACAGCATGCGATCAACAAACTTGTGAGGCGTAAGTTAAACCGTCTTTTCTTCCACACCCATGAGGTCAGGTAGACCATGAGTGGAGCCGCCGGGAACACGGTAATGCTCCATAACGGAACTGTGTTGTCAGGGATCACCAAGCGAGGCTTGTTAAGTTTTCCGTCCCAATTGATCCTCACACACCTATCGCTGGGCATGAAGACGTCCAAGCGTAGTTGGTCACCATCGTTGAAATCATAGGCTTCTGTGATGAAGGATATGGAGAGGAACTGCGGCGTCCCATCTGTATTCACATTCCAAGGTACGGTTCCCAGGCTCGTCCATCCGATGTCCTCAGATCCCACACTTAGATCGAGATTCAGGGTTTGATTTCCCCCCGCCTCCTCGGTCAAGATCCAGAGATAGACCGTGCTATTCCCCGATGCCAACCGATCACCTGCCTGCCAAGCGTCGGAGAGGAAACTCACTTTATCGTAGGTACCGACCCCGATCTCCGAAGGCTCGGTCGGAGACATCATATAGCCATTCGCAGTTGGGGCGTTATGGAAATAAAAGGTGTTCTGCGGTTCACCCACCCCAGCCTCTACCCGCGAGATACCCGCGATCAAGATAACCAGAAGCACGATACCAAAGGCGATGCCAGAAACCGGTTTCAGGACCCGACCCGTGCGCCTGAGCGCATTCTTGACCGGTTCAGGCAGGCGGCGCCACACTTTGGCTGCCGGTTTACCTAAACGTTTTTCGAGGTCAATCTTGGGTGATTTCTTCTTCGGAGCCAGCCGACGCATGCGTCTACCCAAACCTAGTCGATCGATGACGTCGGTGATCACCCCGGTCTTGATCGTTCGGTGCCATCCGCCCTCATGCGGTTCTAGCAGACCTTTAAGCGCCGCATAGGCTTGGTAAGGAACGAGCAGGAAGGTGAGGAGCACAAACGACAGTAATCCTGCAATGTTCCGTCGTACACCCCGCTCGAGAAAGAGGCCAGCCACGTTCATGAAGATCAAGGCGAAGGTGTTGGTGAAGACCAGCGACCACCCTAGCGTTGATGTCCAGAATGGCAAACGAGCGCGAAGGAAGATCTCGGAGAAGAACCACGTCGCCGTGCCGAGGATGAAGAATACGGACTGTAGATAGTAGGGAACGTAATAATAAAATTCAAGTTTCTCTCGTCGAGTCAGCTTTTGTGAACGGAGGATGGAAAGGAAATACTTCTTGACATTGAACGTATGACCTTCTGCCCAACGCATACGCTGCCGTGCAAGCTGCTTGAAATCCGACACACACTCGGCCGGCGCCTGGATGAAGGGGGAGTATAAGACCCGATAGCCCTCGAGATAGAGTCGGATGGTCAACTCCCAGTCCTCGGTGATCGAGGTGCCCCAACCCACATCGCGCAACAGATCGGCTCGGATCATGAACACCGAACCGGAGATCATCTTCATCCCGGCGGTCAATTCCTGACCGGGTCGCTCAACCACGTAAGAACCGGAGAATTCCGTACGCACACCGCGAGTGATCCAGTTCTCGGAGGCGTTAAGCACGTGCCACTGGTAGCCTTGAACCACCGCCAGGCTATCATCGACCAGCTCGAGCTCGTGTCCGTTCTTACCGTTGATGTGATTGTTCCCATTGTTACCGTTCACCCCGAAGAAATAGGAGAGGAATTGGTGCAGGATCGTCGGCGGCGGGATAAAATCGGCGTCGAAGATCGCGATGAAGCGGGCTCTGGGGTCCATGACCTCTATGGCATGTTTCAGCGCCGCCCCCTTGAAGCCTGTACGGTTGATGCGGTGGGAGACCTTCACCTTGGGATGCTTGGCCCACTTCTCGAGGTGATGAATGGTCTCATCGGTCGAGTCATCAGCGACGAGGATTTCATAATTCTGATAATCAAGGCGGGTGCAGGCTTCAAGCAGCCGATCGACGACACGGGTTTCGTTGTAAAGCGGTAGGTGGATGGAGATGAAAGGTTGCTCCGATGCTGCGAAACGATAACCATTGCCGTTATTCAGCGAGCGACCGTTGCCCAGATTATTTCTCCGACCGTTTCCCATCCCGTTGGATTCGCCGTTCGGATCCCAGCCGAGAATTCGTCCGACCAAGGCTCTTAGCAAGCCCGGTCTCCGTAAATCATTGTGATTCCTGAGG
Organism: Anaerolineaceae bacterium; assembly: GCA_020350285.1. Lineage (GTDB taxonomy): Bacteria > Chloroflexota > Anaerolineae > Anaerolineales > E44-bin32 > DUEZ01. Next base: position 574,524 of record CP070708.1, on the reverse strand, counting down.
CCGTTGGTGACCCCCATCCCATTGAATACACCGTTCAGACCGTTGCCGTTGCCATTACCATTGGGCGAGCCACTCGTCGCCAGGAGAATGAGTGCCACGCTGGCGTAATATTTCAAGCCATAAAGAAGGAAGAAGA
>CP070708.1:571596-574288 GCA_020350285.1 Anaerolineaceae bacterium | reverse complement strand
TCTGCGAACGGTACGAGCAAGTTAGATCATGAGATCGAAAAGTATGCCCCCAGCACGGGTGAACTCGTGGCCTGGGTCGAGGTTCCGAGTTTATCCGGCTCGGTGAACACCATTCTGTACATGTACTACGGGAATGGCACCGTAGCTGATCAATGGAACATCAACGGGACGTGGGATGAAGGCGGGAGCGGTACTTTCGAGGGCGTTTGGCATCTCAACGAAACCGTAAGCGATGAGACAACGACCTTCGGAACACATCTCGATTCAACCTCGAACAGTAACCATGGAGATCAATATAACAACGATGAAGTTATCGGTCAGATCGCCAATGGTCAGGACTTTGACGGCACAGATGACTACATCGATGTCTCCTCCTTCGCTGGAATCACGGGATATCCGATCACGATCTCGGTATGGTCAGCAGCAACGACTGGCAGCAATGGTTCCTTCCGCGCAGCGGGTACGGTGGGACTCGCGGATGATCAATACTACGGCGTTGGCTGGTCCGACACAACAGGACAAACCGAATTGGCAGCTCGCAACACCTCATTTGAGGACATCGGTGGACCGGTTATCGGGCACGACGATTGGACCCACATTGTGGGCGTGTTTGAGAACGCGACAAATCGCCGACTTTATGTGAACGGTTCCCTGGCCAATTCCGATTCCGTATCTGTTCCTGAGTTGTCGAACCCCACTATCTTCCAGATGGGGCAGATCCTAAATGGCGCGGACGGTTTCATGCAGGTCGACGAAGCCCGAATTTCTTCGAGTGTCCGTCAATTAGATTGGATCAGCACGGAATACAACAATCAAAATTCTCCTTCTTCGTTTTATGGTTTGGACTCACCTGAGACGCCAGGGGTCACCCCCGCGGGTAAGGACATGAACCTCACGCAAGGCAGTGGGGCAGCTACCCTGGTCTTCGACAGTACCGACGATGAAGCCTATTGGTACACCGATCTGACATATCCGACCGGAGGCGATGACGCCAGCATCGCAGCAGGTGATTACACCCTCAACATGTACTTCGATCAGCTGCCGCAAGTGCCGGCTGATTGGTACGACGCCGATTGGGCTTACCGCAAGAAGATCACCATAGATTCGTCGTTGGTCACAGCGAACATCATTAACTTCCCGGTCTTGATCAGTTTGACATCGGACTCAAATCTGGCCAACGATGCCCAAAACGACGGTGACGATATCCTTTTCACATCTTCCAACGGGACGACCAAACTGAGTCACGAAATCGAGAGCTTCAACGACTCATCAGGTGAGTTGCAGGCGTGGGTCAAGACCAACCTCTCCTCCATCTCGGACACCGAGCTTTATATGTATTACGGCAACGGTTCGGTGGGAAGCCAAGAGGATGTGGCCAACGTTTGGACCAATGGTTACATCGGTGTCTGGCACTTGGATGAGACAGGTTCTCCGGTTTCTGATTCAACCACACCCAGCTACGACGGCACGGTGACAGGTGCCAGCCCCAACTCATCTGCGTATATCAATGGCGCTTTTGATTTCGTTCGGGCCGAGGACGACGAAATTGAGATGTTCGGGACTGCCAGTACGCTTTCCTTCACGGATTTCACCGTTGAAGCTTGGCTGCATACACCCGATAGCAGCATCCCAGATGACTACTATGCAGTTACCCAAAGTCTGTATTGTGACGGCAACGAGTCTTGGGTGCTGAATATCGCGGATGATATAAGCCACGAAGATGAAGCCAGGTTCGCGATTAAAGAATCAGGCACACAAACAAGCGTTTTCGGTTCAGTAATTACGGATAATCAATGGCACTACGTAGCTGGCGTGAGAACCTCGACCCAGTTGTTGATCTATGTTGATGATGCTGCGCCCAACTCTATTGCTGATAACCGACCCGGAGAGACGATCCTATCAAGCGCCAACATCTCCATCGGCGCGGCGATTTGTAATGAGACCGAGGATTACAACGGAACAATCGATGAAGTTCGAATCTCGGATTCAGCCAGGAATGAAGACTGGATCGATACCACCTATAACAATCAAGCCAACCAGGGGGTGGGTGCTGGTAAGTTCATCAAGAGTTTAGGAAGCGAGGAAACGCTTCCCAGCGTCGATATCACAGTTAGCGTTCACCACACCAGTAGCGATGGTAGCGATCCGCAAGAGATCATCACCTCCTCCACGGTGACAATCGATGCCAACACCACCGATCCTTATGCTCTCTCAATCGGCAGCGGTTCAGAGCAGACATTCACCTCAGCGGATCCAAGACGGGTACGCGCATTCATCGATGTCACAGCGGTCAATGGTGGTGGAAGCTTCACCTTAGCTTATGACTCTGCTGCCGACCCAAGCTCCCTTGATACCCCCAGCATAGTGGTCCCTGATGTCACATCGTTGCTGGTAGCTGTTGTTATCTTCATCCCCATCTTAATGAATCTGTTCATCAAGCGACGTCGCTTGGCATTGCGAATTGTGTCGTTTGTTATCTCGATACTGGCAGTGATGACGATCTTGGGCCAGCAAGTGATCCCGGTGGGTGCCGCGCCTGATACCTTCTACCTACACGATACGGATTCCGGCTCCAACCCAGCCTGGTACGACCCGGACTGGTCGTATCGAAAGAAGATCACGATTTATGCCAGCGAGGTCAGTGCCGATCTGGATTACTTCCCAGTCCTGATAAATCAGTCCTCAGACACCG
>CP070708.1:568798-571496 GCA_020350285.1 Anaerolineaceae bacterium | reverse complement strand
CCCAGCCGGATTGTTGATGGGAGTACCTTTTGCGGCCGGCCTCCGTCGATTGGAGGAACGATCTCCTGGCTCGATCCCTTGGGCATGGGCGATTAACGGGGCGATCTCGGGTGTGAGCGGCGTCTTGGCAGCGTTGATCTCCCTTGACGCAGGTTTCACGACCACCTTGGTGGTTGGCACGTTAGCGTACTTTGGAGCATGGAGGATGGTGGTAATTGAAGATAAGGGAACATAAAAAAGAACCCTCAGCGTATAGCTTCTTGCTGATGGCTGAAGGCTGTCAGTTAATCTTTTATCTACTCGTCCCTCACTTCGCGAGTAAAGGGGACAAATGTTACACCACCAAGGCTTTCCGAGCGAAAATTAGCGCCATCAATCCTTCTGATGCGCCATAATTCTTGAAACCACCCCACCGGTCCAACAGGGATCACCATCACCCCACCTATGGTTAGCTGCTCAAGCAACGGCTCTGGAACGTGGTCAGGCGCGGCCGTGACGATGATGGCATCGAAGGGTGCTTCCTCCTCCCAACCAAAATAGCCATCCGCGTGCCTCACCTGTACTTTATCGTATCCGAGGTTCGACAGCCTTTCAGCTGCCGCCTCGGCTAAAGCACCGATAATCTCGATCGTGAACACCTCAACCCCCAACTCGGCCAACACCGCAGCTTGATACCCTGATCCCGTCCCAATCTCAAGCACACGATCACCCTCATGCACCCCCAATTCCTGCGTCATTAACGCCACGATATAAGGTTGAGAGATGGTCTGCCCGTAGCCGATGGGTAACGGATGATTTACATAAGCCATGTTGACATAGTCTTCCGGGACAAAAAGGTGACGCGGCGTGCGACCCATGGCTTCAATTACCAACGGATCGCTGATTCCCATACCGATGATCCCCTCCTCTACCAAACGTTGACGCGCTTCCACGAAGGGGTCATCTTCAGCCATTGGAGTTGCAGTTGGAATACTGGTTTCAATTGAGGTGGATAAAGGAGCTATCGTTTGTGTCCCAGGAATATCAGTACCCGTGCTTGGTGAACAGCCGTATACAACTATGGATAGTATGACGATTGAAAGGAGGCTATGGATAAAGGTGGTCGTTCGTTCTCTCACAACGCCCTCTACCTGAATTCTAATGGTAAATGGGTGCGAATATCAACTAGGTTTTGCTGAAGGATTTGATGAGCAGTTAGAAACGAAGGGACGCGTGATTGGTGCCTTCAGAGCAATCTAGGAGCAATTCATACCGTCTCGTACCTGTTCACCGGTTCTCGCGGCATGAACGGTGAATTGCCCCTACATCAACAAATCTAAATTTCGCGTAGGGATGCACGGCCGTACGCCCCTACAGGTAGGATCTTTAGAAGAAAGAAGTAGGGGCGCAATTAATTGCGCCCCTACATCGTCTTGTATGTTTTCATGAGATCATCATAGGGGCGACCAGCCGGTCGCCCCTACATCAATATTCTATGGGCTATCCTGATCTCACACTTGGACCCAACCTATATCCGTATCCCCAACCCTTCGGTCCTCTGAAGAGTTTATGACACAGTGCAGGCAGCTTACCCCAGGGGATTATTATTTACCGTCACATTAAATTGCGGCGGCTTTTCGATCTGTTTCTTCACCGCACATAGCTCGACCGCACGGATGATCGGCGCCCGGTACTTTTCAGGAAAATCATCCTGCAATTCAATCTCGAGATCGATTTGGTCTACTAGTCCGGTATTCGAATCCCTATGTATCTGCTGGATAAGACGAACCCCTTCAGTCGATATCTCACGCTTACGTAAGAAACTTAATACATAGATACCTGCGCAGGCACCGATCGAAGCTAAGAAGGTATTGAAAGGTGTCGGCGCAGAATCCTCGCCACCACCAATGGGTGGTTGATCCGTATATATCGTATGATCACCGAAATTTACATCGACTCTCGCACCACCTGGGAAGGTGATTTCCATTTCCATGCTTCTTCTCCTAACCTTTTCTCCTTTTAAGTTGTATAAGCTAGATATAGATTTCCAGTAATTACGCGAATGAAATTTCTTTATCTTTACAGACCATCATCCATCTTCGTCACATTAAACGCACCCTTTAGGGTGCGTCTACTTAATGTACTCATATTCTCGCTTAGTGTAAATAGCAATACATAAATTTCACATTAACGAAGAGTTAATCTCAGTTCCTTCCAATTGGTTCTCTCCTATAAAATTTCGCAAGCTAAACCGAGGGGTTCCTTGGAATGACACACACCACATCACATTGCAAGCCCTGTAGGGGCGAAGCAATCTCCTCTCTTGTATGTGATGTACCTCTTAAAAACCTGAATCAATCCGATCAACCAAAAGATTGCTTCGTCGCCTAACGGCTCCTCGCAATGACAAATTGAGTGACGGCTCCTCGCAATGACAAATTAAGGGAAAGTTCACGCGGAATGACACAATTTAAAAAAAAACGGGCAGCTGAATGCTGCCCGAGAAGGGTCGTGGATCTTGTTTAACATCCATCAAAGGGAATCCCCAGGGCTCTTAAAGGGGTCAAAATTGCACACCACCAAGATAACGGCATCAAATACAGGACGGCCGCACATGCCAACAAAACGACGAGGCAACCACCACCTGCCAACAGGATGGGTAGACGTCGTTTTTGAGCGACTTCCTCTCCCGGTGGGCCGGGAACCGGTGTGGGTACCG
>CP070708.1:565974-568698 GCA_020350285.1 Anaerolineaceae bacterium | reverse complement strand
GTCAATATCTCACTCTGTTGCTCGGTCAGTCCACCCGCGAGTCCGCGTATAAGGGTCCTGATGAGACTCTGTGCACTTCCTACAGGCGATCGCAATTCGTGTGCCACCGTCAACATGAATTCCGTTTTGAAACGATTCAGGCGTTCCATCTCGTCCTTCTCACGCGCAAGGGTGACCGCCTCTTGTTCAATGGCCTGCAATCTTTTGGCTTCCAGCGAAAGTCGCCGTTTTTCTAATCCTTGATTGACTGTCATAAGGAGCAGGTCGGATGTGAAAGGCTTAGAGATGAAATCATAGGCTCCGCGTTTGATCGCTTCAACAGCCAACTCCACCGTCGCATATCCAGTGATGATTACTGTCACGATCTCAGGATCCCTTTCAGTGATAGGAGCTAGAAGATCAATTCCTCTCCCATCGGGCATCATGATATCCAATAGCACCAAGTCAAACTTGCCCTCCTGGATTTTATCCAAACCCGCTTGGAGGGTCTCGGCTGTCTCAACGCTGAAACCCTGTGGTTTTAGCGCTCGTATGCAACCTTCACGAATACCCAATTCGTTATCGATGACCAGGATCTTACCTTTGGTATCCATAATCGCCCTATTCTTTTTAGTTGCCCAGTTCAATAGAGATATTATCTAGTCTCATCGATCCTTGGGGCAACCGCACTGGAAGCGTGATGGTGAAGGTGGTTCCCTTTTCAAGCTCACTTTTTACAGCGATCTGACCTCGATGCATCTTGATGATCCCGTAAACGATCGACAGTCCCAAACCGGTGCCTCTTCCGTTAGCTTTGGTCGTAAAAAAGGGGGTAAACAGTCTACCCAGATTCTCCTCAGGAATGCCACACCCGAAGTCAGTTATTTTGATCTCAACCCATTGCTCATCAATCGGCCTAGTCTCAATCAAAATTGTACCGCCACCAGCCATCGCTTCGGCAGCGTTATTCAACAAATTAACAAAGACCTGCTGCAATTGGGCTGGATCAGCTTGAATGGAGGGTAGTTCAGGGTCAAACCGCTGCAAAATCTCCACCTTCTCAAAAAACGGCTGGAGATGGACACCTTTAATCACATGCCTCAGCAACTGATGTACATCGGTTTCTTCAGCTAAGATCTCCTGCTGCCGGGCGAAATTCAATAGGTCAGCCACGATGTTCTTACAACGGGTGGCCTCATTGATGATCATCTTCAGATCCTCACGGCGGGGATCATCTTCGGGCGATTCTTTATACATCACATCAGCGAAAAGCAGGATCGTACCGAGGGGATTGTTGATCTCATGAGCCACTCCAGCGGCGAGTTGACCCATTGAAGCCAGCTTCTCCTTATGCATCAGCTCCTGTTGAGTTCTCGCGAGGGTCTCGACCATGTTGTTAAAGGATCGCCCCAGGACAGCTAATTCCCCCTTTCCGTAAACCTGCACTCGGACGCTCATATCACCTTGGGCGAGGTTCCGATTGGCTTCCACCAACTCAGCAATAGGCCTAGTGATGATACGTGCAATCGGTACCGATACAACCCCTGCCAATACGATACACACCAAAGCGATTTGGGCTTCTTGGTGGTAGAACGTACGGACCAACTTCTCGAAAGAAGATAACCGTGCACCAACATAAAGACTGCCCACTACTGCGCCTTGGTGATCGCGCAACGGGATGTATCGCGTAATGAAGTTCTCATTAACCACAAAAGCCTCGCCCTTATAATCCTGTCCTTGCTTCAACACCTGATCATAGACAACTTGTGAAACCCGCGTACCTACGGCTCGTTCACCCTCCTCAGTCATCACATTCGTTGAAACCCGCAAATCTCCGAAGAAAATCGTCACTGTATCGACGCCTGCCACTTCTTTGATACGATCCACCAACGTGAAATCGTTGTTAAACAAATACACAGTCAATACCACACCAATCATCTGATCCTCAATATCCCGTAATGTGAATACGCCTGCAAGCGCCAAACCCGCTGTTCCTTCACGAGGATCAAACAACTCAGGGGCAGCCTTTGGCGTCTCTTTAAGAGGGATGTAGGCCTGCTCGTCGAGTCCCACTTCGGAAAGAAATTCGACGGGGATGATCTCTGTCGCTGCCTGCTCTTCTCCAGTGGACAACACTTCTGCAACGATCGGCAACTGATACCAGTTGCCGTCTGAAATGACCTCTGAGAGCTGCCCATCTGATGAAAGGACCCTAGCTACCAGGATATTCCCCACCGTATCGAGCACAGCGATGAGATGTGTACCACCCAACGTCGGCACAGTGATCTTACGGCTGATTTCTCGGTCGATTGCCTCGATCGCCTGGGGTTGATTCTGAAAGGCAGCCGTAGCGCTCGAAATCACTCGGGGATCCTTGATCATCCGGTTACCAACGGCTATGATTTCATTCAATTGAAGTTGATAGAAGGCCTCGGCCAAGTCCATGTCGCGCGCGACGCGTTCATCCTGAGCGCTAGCCAAATAATCACTGATGACCCTGTTAAACGTTACCCACGTGTTCAAGCCAACTGTTAAAACGGCTATGAGAGAAAAGGACGTGATCAGTACAATCCGTAACCGACCTCCTACCACGCGTGAAACAAAATTACCCATGACAAAAACCTCTCCGGGTGATTGAGAGTAGATATTTACCTATGATTTCCTTCTGAATCTCGACCATTTATTTCTTAACATTATTGCTGCATATATCTTCAGGCCATAAAACGACTATAAAACCGAACGCAA
>CP070708.1:563142-565874 GCA_020350285.1 Anaerolineaceae bacterium | reverse complement strand
AGCCCCACAGAAACTGGCGTTGTCCTCTTCAGCTGCCACGTTGAAGAATGTCGCGGGACTATTCTGGTTGTTGAATTGGGTTTCGATCCAATCCGCTGAACGTGCTACATCTGAGAGACGGACTTCATCAATCTGCCCTTCCCATTCCGCGCTCCAGCCAACATCCTTCGGCTGATCTCCATGTCCGATCCAGAAACCCTTCTCAGCCGTTGAGGCTTCGATGTTATCTGATTTACCAAGCGTGTTTGCATCGGGAGAACCATCAATGTAAATCCGCATTTGTGATCCGTTATAGGTCGCGACCACATGATGCCAAGAACCCGATGTTAGGGTTGTTGCGGCTTTAAGTTGATAGGTGTCTCCTGGGAGGTTGAAATCGATGCATGGTGGTGCGACAGGATTGCAGCGAGCCGTATCTGCATCCATCCAGAGACTGTAGCCATCGTACCAACCCTTGTGATTCATGATCCCATAGTAGTGGGTTACTGGAGGCGTGACATTGTGCTGTACCCACGCTTCCATGGTGATTTGAGTGCCGGTGAGATCAAAGATCGCGTCATCACCTGCATCGATAAGATCATACTTTCCATCGAGGTTGTCGAAGTCTTGACCATTGCCGATCTTTCCTGCGACCTGGGAAGGCACAAAGAGCGTTTCTCCTTCACCGCCCACCGCATGAACACCATTTTGGGTGCTGTCCTCATACTCATCCAGTGATCCATCACCGGATTCGGTCAGGTGCCAGACACCGATGTAATTCGCATCCCACACCCCATCTGGGTTCTCCGTGGGACTGCTGACACTGCCGTTTCCGTAGTACATATAGATCGTGGTATCGACGCTTGATGAAAGGGAAGGTATCTCTACCCACGCGACCAATTGACCTGTACCACCATCGAACATCTCGATCTCGTGATCCAATTGGGTGCTTCCATCCGAAGCCGAGAAGACAATATCATAACCATCATTACGAGCATTAGCGGCCAGTTCGGTATCCGTTGTACGCGAGATCATGACCGGGAAGTTCGTCTGGTCTGAAGGTACCTGTGAGGCATAGATTGTGATCTCTTTGCGGTAGCCGAAATCACAAGGATCAAAGACAAAGGGAGCCGCACAGTAGCTGCTTGAGCTCTCCTCTGCACCAGGCGATGAATGGAAGGTCGAGGGTGAGCTTATGTTGTTGTATTCGGTTTCGATCCAATCCGCGGAACGATCTGTCGTGGAGATGCGGACCTCATCAATCAGACCATAAAATTCATTCGGATAAATCGCTACATTTGCATCTGCTATCCTCAAGGGCGTGTCACCCGTATCAGGCGTTTCCGTGGCACCCGTGTTTTGAGCGCGCTGAACGCCATCGACATAAAGGGTTAGGGTGTCGGCATCCGCATCATGCACTCCTACGACATGATACCATTGGCCTGTATTAAGCGAAGTTAACCAGCTGGCGGCAACTGCATTAGCAAATCCTGTAGAGGGTTCATAATAAACCTCAATCGCATTACCAGCTGTTAAAACTGTGTTCTCAAGCATAATTCCATAATTGTGGTTCTCACCGGGATCATCGCTGGACATCCCCTTCCCCACTACGTTCCGAATATCTCCAACCGGGGGCAAATCATTGGTATTTATCCAAGCTGAAACTGTAAAGGAACCTGGAATCCGAAGCGAGGAGGAATCATCAGCCTCTACATAATCATCGATACCGTCAAAATCGATCGCGTTTCCAATTTGACCCGATGCCCCTAGAGTCGGACTGCCGGAGTCAGTCCCATGATTGGTGTTGAGGGTTGAATCCTCGATTTCATACGTTCCACCGCTCGTTTCATTCAAGTGCCACACTGCGCCATAATCCGAGTCCCAGACACCGGTGATGTCCTCTTGATTACTTACAACGCTGTTCCCATAGTAGATAAAGAGAACAGTATCTGAGGATGAAGATAGGTTGGGGATTTTAACCCATGCATTCAACTCCCCGGTCCCGCCATCGAAGCTTTCGATCTCGTGACTCAATCTTGTTGTCCCGTCGGACGCGGTAAAGGCGATATCATCACCATCGTTCTGGGCATCGGCAGCGAGATCGGCATCGGAAGCGAGGCTGATCAAGACCGGGAAGTCCGTGAGATCCCCTGGGACCTGCGACGCGTAGATCGTGATCGCTTTGCGGTGATCCCAATCGCAATCCCACCATGAAACCGGAGTTGAAGTAGCTGTTGGTGTAGGTGTGCTGGTCGGCGTTGGGGTCGAGGTCGGTGTATCGGTCGCAGTTGGCGTTGATGTTGGCGTGGGTGTTGAAGTTGGCGTATCAGTAGCGGTGGGGGTGGAGGTCGGGGTTGCGGTCGGCGCGCAGTAACCGGTGGAATCTTCTTCGACACCCAAACCGGTGGTGGGTTCAGGGTTTACATAAGCCCGATTGAAGCTGTCGTCAAAGTAGACGATATTCGGTTCAGTCTTCGGATCACCCCAGTAGTAGCCAGCGGCGAAGCGATTGATTGGATTTGTGCCTAAATTCTTCCCCGTTGCTTCCACCTCAAGATTACCGTCAAGCCACAAACGGGCTTCACCTGCCGTATCGTCGATCGTCGCCTGCATCTCGAGGACATGCCAAGTATCCGTTGTGATCGCTGTTGTGGTCAAATACCCATACGCTTCTCCAGCGATATCGTTCCACATATACAAGGTCATATCGTCATTAATCGTTGTGCTGACGATATTGGTCCAATTATCCAAGA
>CP070708.1:560303-563042 GCA_020350285.1 Anaerolineaceae bacterium | reverse complement strand
GCAGTCGTCGCTGATGGGTTCATCTCTTTTATGGGTTTTACTCGCAATATCATCAACTGGGGAACATTGATGTATGACGCGTTTACATACGCTCAGCAATTGGGGTCCATGGATGAAGCATGGCATGTGCTGATCCCATCAGCAGTTTCGCTCTCCCTCTTCGCATTCGCTTTCTACCTCGTATCGAGGGGCATGTATGATGTGGCTGACCCACGCATCGTGGAACGTCGTGCGCGAGAACGACAAGATGGACTACTACTCCAGCTGAGAAGAAGGCTGCGCAAAGTTGCACGACCCGAGATCACGGCTCCAGCCTTGCCTAGTCCTCTTAGTGTGAAGAGTCAATTGCAGCCAGGTAGGATCATCCAAGCCACGCTGCTTTTCGCGAAGCTGCACAACAGCTCCCTACCAGGTGAGAGCCTACAAGATGAGATCCTAACAAGATCAAACGGGAAACAATTCCGAGATGCGATCCCTATCATCTCCCAGTACGGCGGATTGGTAAGCTATATCGATCTCTCTACAATGGTTGCTTCGTTCGGAATCACACCCGGAAGACTTCCCCCGCAGGTCAGCGCTCTGCTCGCCACCCACGCCGGCTTGGAACTTATGGATTATGTTACTGAGTTAAACAAAGAACGATCTGACCTGGGTTTAGCGAACTATAAACTCAGCGTTGGTATCGCTACAGGCTTGGTCCGTGGTCATGAGAAACAGGACGCAGAGGATACACCTTACCCATTCATGGGAGATGTTGTGAGAACCGCTCAACGCTTGCAGGAGTTTACGGTCTCAATCAATTCGGGGGGAGTGTTGATCAGTGAAGAGACCTACAAGTTCATCAAGACGGTCTTGCACCAGTTTTCCTTCGGCCGCCAAGGACCCGTGAAGTTCCCGTGGGAAAGTGAACAAAAGATGGTTTACGAAGTTGTTGAACGAAGCCAGCGGATCTTTGAACCCAATTGGGAGCTTCATCGTTTACCGAAGGTGACCTCTCGAAGAGCGCTCATTTCAAGAACCGCTTGGATGGACGTAGATCGAGGGTGAACGATTTATGCCGATTCGCGAGTTTTACATAACGAACGCAACGGTCGACGAAATCCAAGATATCCAAGGGTAACGATGGAGTAGGATTGAGTTTATTTCAAGTAGAGGCGGCTCCCATGCCGCAGTTTGACTGGGCGTGGGAGCCCAACCTACGGAAAAACATCGACTTTCTATCCAAAACCAACAACAGGGTTGACTGACCCATAAAACCGTTGTAGACTATCCAGGTATCCTAAAGAAAGGTGGCGCGACATGCCCAATATGCTTTTCAAACTCACAAGGGCAGTTCGTATCCGAATCCCGATCGGTTCGGTTGCCAATTTGCCTACGCGGAGTGCGCCTACTGACAGGTAATAGTTCAACGTTGACTTAACCGCGGGTGCGCTCCAGCGCCCGCGGTTTTTATTTTCTTTGACACTGATTCGGCCGCGGGGTTCCCGCGGCCGATGTTTTTGGAGAAGAATAAGATGGACAAGATTGCTATACATGTACAAGACGCTTACAAGGTTTTTCACAAGCAGAGCGGCTTCCCATGGAAATCGCGAAACGGACGCGCGACATCAAGCCAAGTCGTGGCGGTCGATAACGTTTCGTTCGATGTGAGGAAGAGTGAGATCTTCGGCGTACTCGGACCTAACGGGTCGGGAAAATCGACCCTAGTACGACTGATCGCTACGCTCCTTCTACCCGATGGCGGGTCGATCACAGTTTTCGACCATGACGTGGTGCGCGACCCAATGGCCGTTCAACGGCTTATCAACCGCGTTTCAGTCGAGGCGTCGTTCTTCAAGAAGCTCTCACCGATGGAGAACTTGAGCTACGGTGCTCGATTGTACGGTCTCAATAACCGTCAAGCTCGTCTTCAAATCCGAGCGATCCTGGACCGTCTTGGACTAGAAAAGAGCGCGGTGGATAAACCGGTAGAGGAGATGTCACGTGGTATGCAACAAAAGGTCGCCATCGCACGCGCCTTGCTCACACGTCCGGCAGTGCTTCTATTAGACGAGCCGACGACAGGACTTGATCCTCGTTCGAAACGTGAAGTCCAATCGTTAGTGCGCGAAATGCGTGATCAAGATGGCACCACGATTCTCCTTACCACACATGACATGGTCGAGGCCGACACACTCTGTGACCGTATCGCCATCATGGATCTTGGGAAAGTAGTCGCGCTGGATACACCAAAGAAACTACGCACCTTAGTGGCCTCCCAAAACGGGAATACACCAACTTTGGAGGACGTCTTCCTTGAATTGACTGGGAAGAAACTCGTAAATGAGGAAACAGATGCGTAAAGCAGATGATCTGCAATCCTCTGTAAGAATCAGATGGATCGAAAGATGAGGTAGGAATGATTACTTCAGCGACACGACAACTTCGCGCTTCATATGCCTTCGTCGAGCGTAATGCTTACCTGGTGAAACGCTACTGGTCTTGGGAGCTCGTTTGGCTCGCTTACTCCATCGCCAATAGCTTATCCGTAAGCTACATAGGGCTCGGTATGGAAAAAATGGGTGGCCAAGCGATCGATGGCCGTCAACTGGTGCTCTACTTAGTGGTAGGGACACTTGTTTGGCGTTACCTTTCGCTGATCTTCTATTGGATCACCGACGTGATCGCGCTCGAGCGTTGGGAAGGGACAATTGAATATACCCTCATGGCTCCCATCCACCGCCTGACCCATATGGCGGG
>CP070708.1:557434-560203 GCA_020350285.1 Anaerolineaceae bacterium | reverse complement strand
CTCTTGGGATTGGTTAGGCATGAAGATAGCGCATGCGTCACAGTCAAGCAGCCTCCTGACCTCACTCATAAGATAACTGCTGAGATCATCAAAGTTCAAACGGCTTAATAATTGGCTCGACAGCTTGAGAAGGGCGGCTTGTTCGTTTACGCGCTTCTCGCGCAATAAATCGAACAGCCTTGCTCGTTCGATGGCAATGCCCATCATGTTGCCGACATTGGTTAACAAAGCCAGGGAATGAGGAGTGAAAGACGACCAATCTGCCCCAGCCACGTTTAGGATGCCTAGTTTTTTATCACCGGATCGGAGAGGTGTAGAGGCGTGCACAACTAACCCTCGGCGATCACCTTCCGCTGACGCTAACCTCGTGCAGCGCACCTCGTTGTAGGCCTGCGCGAGTTCCCCCTCCTTGCATAGATCTTGGCACTCGCAACCACCGCCCCAGATCCGTTGATTGTCGGGAGCAATGCCAGGAGGTAGGTTATGGTGAGCTGCCAGCAGAAAGGGATTCCCCGATCGAAGATGTTCAGAAGGATCAATGAGAAAGATCCAACCCGTCTCGAGTCCCATTAATTCAACCAAGTGCGCAAGCGTAGTGTTGAGTGCGCCTTGAACATCTGTCGCCCGGTTCAATGTTTCTGCGATCTGGTTTAAGGTCGTGAGATCTTCGATGACGCCGTTATGAGAGTGCATGGGTTATTCCCAGATTTTATGCTTGATAAGTATGAATCAATTGGAGTGTATATAATAGCACAAAAATTATCTTATTTCTGGTAATTTAGGAATATCAACCGTATTATTATGCACCAGATTTCTAACTACATTGGGTTCCTTAGAGTATAGTTCATCTGGATGGTGCTATTTCATACAACCGAGTCATCAATATTTTATAGACACAATTGAAGTGCACGGACTCTAGGTGTAGACTATACCAATAAGTTGATCAACAGAAATACACATTGGGCAATCCGGGAGAAAGCTGCGTCAAATGGAGATAACCGATGAAGCTATCAGGTTTACATATCTTACTTACCTACGAATGCAATTACGAATGTGATCACTGCTTCGTTTGGGGGAGTCCCTGGCAATCAGGCACACTGACCTTAGAAAAAATCCGTCACATACTATCCCAAGCGGAGGATGCGGGGGTCAACTGGATCTATTTTGAGGGCGGTGAGCCCTTCCTCTATTATCCGCTTCTGCTTGAAGGAGTGCGTGAATCTGTCGAGAGAGGGTTCCAAGTTGGTCTTGTGACGAATGTCTATTGGGCGAATGAAGTTGAAGACGCCCTGGTCTGGTTGAGGCCGTTTAAGGATTGGGTTCAAGATCTCTCAATCAGTAGCGATCTTTATCACGGTAGTGAGGAAATGAGCAAGCAGGCAGAGAATGCCTGCGAGGCTGCGGAGCAATTGGGGATTCCAATTGGTGTCATAAGCATTGCCCAGCCAAAGGGGTCGGAAGCTGGAGTAGGCCAGCTGCCCCTAGGTGAATCAGGGGTCATGTATCGCGGTAGAGCCGCCGCAAAGCTTGTGGAACACGCTGTCAAACAACCGTGGACGGAGTTCAATGAATGCCCATTTGAGAATCTACGTGAACCTGGTCGGATCCATTTAGATCCTCTCGGATATCTGCACATCTGCCAGGGAATATCCATTGGCAATCTATTTCAGAAACCGCTGCGTGAGATTTGTGAGGATTATGATCCCGAATCGCATTCCATTGTAAGTCCTCTGCTCGATGGAGGTCCGGTTGAGATTGTACGCCGTTATGGATTAACTCCTCATGAAGGGTATGCCGATGCATGCCACCTGTGTTACGAAGCGAGAGTGGATCTAAGAAACAAGTTCCCCGAGATCCTGATACCCGATCAGGTCTACGGAATATTTGATGAAGAATGACATGCCGAAAGAGCTGTTCGAAAACAAAATAATCGCGGGTGATTCCATCCGGATAGGACGCGATCAAGTCGTTCCTCTCACTCGTTCAATATATGTCCCCCTGTTCGGTCTTCGGGGTTGCTTGGTTTGGAATCGTCCCTACGCGGTCATGATAATAGGTGAAGATGATACTGAACGTGTGCTTCCTGTCCACGACGTCACTCGAAGATCTCAAATTCTACTATTGATCGCAGGTTTGATTGGATCGTTACTCATTTGGGGATTTCTGAGAGGTAGGAATTCGAGATAACGGATTTTAACAAAATAAAATGACCATTTGGCGGCGAGTTATGTCTGTGTATTGCTGATATTCATAGGAGGGGTATCGCTATGGCAAAGAAAGAAGTTGCACCACTTTCCGAGGTTGAGATACCTGAACCAGGAAAATCACTAGAAATGACTGAAGATGTGATAGGAAAATTGCTGGACACCTCAGGTTCATCGGTTGTATACGGAAGGCCGATCAAGCAGGGCGACGTCACCCTCATCCCTGCTGCCGAAGTGATTGCAGGAGTAGGATTTGGTTCTGGCTTTCTATTCGGTCAGTCAAGTGAGGATGATGACAGGTCAATGCCTCTTGCAGGCGGAGCAGGCAGAACTTTCTCGCGGCCAGTTGCTGTTGTTATTATTTCACCTGAAGGAGTACGTATAGAGCCTGTAAGAGACAGGACGAAGGTGCTTCTTGCAGCTCTCACGGCTGGGGGTTTTATGGCCGCTACCTTGCTCCGCATGATCAACTCAAAGAGAGCGTTGAAGGAACTCGATGGTAAATAGGTTGGATTGTCTTACTTCTTAATGCTGTAGGGGCGGTTCGCGAACCGCCCCTACAATT
>CP070708.1:554556-557334 GCA_020350285.1 Anaerolineaceae bacterium | reverse complement strand
GAGGCTATGAATGCCCTCAATGCGAAGGTGCTAGGGGAATTGAAGGAGATCATTGCTCAGCTACAAGATGATCCAAACGTACGTGCTGTCATCATCACCGGGGAGGGACCTGCGTTTGTCGCTGGGGCTGATATCAAGACCATGTTGGCATCAAATCTTAGTGAGGTGGAAGAATTTACCCGCTTCGGTCAGGGCGTGATGGACGATATTGAGAAGTTGAACAAACCCGTGATAGCCGCCATCAATGGCTTCGCTCTAGGAGGGGGACTTGAATTAGCTCTAGCTAGCGACATCCGCCTGGCATCCACGGAATCTCGCATGGGTTTTCCCGAAGTTGGTCTGGGTATCTTCCCAGGTTTTGGCGGCACACAACGCTCAACACGACTGATCGGCAAAGGTCATGCCAGTGAGCTGATTTTCACCGGAAAACACATAACCGCTGATGAAGCGCTGGGAATAGGACTGGTCAATCGAGTCCTTCCACCCAATCAATTAATGAACGAGGCCCGGGCATTGGCTAAACGTATCGCCAGCCAGGGTCCGGTCGCTGTGGCGCACGCCAAAACAGCCATCAATCAAGCACTACAAACAGGTTTGGATAACGGCCTATCCTTTGAGCTTGATGCCGTGATGAAAGCATTCGATACCGAGGATCAAAAAGAGGGCATGACGGCCTTTCTTGAGCGTAGGAAGCCACAATTCAGAGGTCAGTAGTCAGTATTCGATGACTATAAACCAGATGAATGCATGCAACATAAATAGAACACCCATCTGACTACTGACGTCTGACTACTGACTACTGACAGGAGAGTCCATTTTGGCAGAAAAGCGAAAGGTTACCCGGAAGAAAATAGAGGCCACGAATGAGATGAAGCAGTTCATGGCCGATTATTATTACGAACTCGACCACGCCGCAAAGACTGGCGAGAAGAAGGTGGCGTGGTGTTCAAGCGTAGGCCCTGCTGAAATCCTCAGAGCGCTGGGGTTTCTCGTTTATTTCCCCGAAACCCATTCTGCGATGTTGGGTGCTACACGCATGGCGATGGATTATATCCCTCACGCCAATGCACTAGGTTACACACCCGAAATATGTTCTTACCTCACTGCGGATATCGGTGCCTTTACCCAAGGCGTGACACCCTTGTCAAAAGCATATGAAGGAATAGAGAGTGTGCCTAAACCAGATGTGTTGGTCTTCAACACCAATCAGTGCAGGGATGTCCAAGACTGGTTCTCATGGTATTCGAGGGAGTTTCAGGCACCAATCGTCGGCATTCATACACACCGGGGGGTTATGGATGTAACTGAAAGCCATATCTCGTCCATCGCAAATCAAATGGAGAATATGATTGAACCCCTAGAAAAGATATCGGGGATCCGATTCAGCATGGATGAACTCAAGAGGGTGTTGGCCTTATCACGGGAATGCTCAGATCTCTGGAAGGAGGTCCTCGACACGGCCGCTGCGATCCCCTCCCCATTAACGTTTTTCGATGGCACCACACTCATGGGCCCCGCAGTCGTGGGGAGAGGGACTCAACAGGCAGTAGATTTTTATCGAGTATTACTCGCAGAGCTTGAAGAACGGGTCGAAAATGATGACGGGGCGGTAGAGGGTGAGCGATACAGGATTTATTGGGAAGGTATGCCTATCTGGGGTAGATTAAGAGCACATTCGGAGCTGTTCGCCGAACTTAAGACATGTGTCCTTGCCTCGACCTATTGCAATAGTTGGATTTTCTCCGACTTTGATCCCGAAGATCCATTTAATAGCATGGCCAAAGCGTACACCGAGTTGTTTATTGTTCGCTCAGATGAAGCCAAAGAGAAATACATCACCAGGATGATCGAATTCTTCAAAGTAGATGGCATCGTTTTTCATGATGCTAGAACCTGCCCCAATAATTCCAATTGCCGCTACGGTATGCCTCAAAGGCTTGAGGTGAAAACCGGCGTACCAGCATTGGTCATCAATGGAGACTTGAATGACTTAAGGTGTCTCTCCGACGAACAAACAAATACCAATATTGAAGCCTTTATCGAACAACTTGAGGAACAATAGATCAGTGCAATTTGAAATGAGAAAGATTAGTGGGTAAGGATGGGGGTCGAAATCATGAAGGATGTGTCCTATAAACTTACTCCCGTCACAACGGTTGAGGCGCAGGAGATGATCTCTTCCCTCCAATCGACACCTTTGTTGAAAGGCATGAGGGGAGAAAAGGGAATCAACGAGGATGTGATGATCGAAATCATCCAGCGGGTTTCTCAAATGGTCTCCGAATGTCCGATCATCAAAGAACTTGATCTGAACCCGATTATCGCATATGAGGACCAAGCCGTCGTAGTCGATGCTCGAATTTCTATCGCCAATAGCACATAGGGAGAAAGAACGCTGTGGCTAGCTGGTTGAACCTGGGTCAAATCCTTAAGGTAAATGCAAAGAAATTCCCGAATACTGTGGCGTTGAAGGACAGGGACAGGAAGTTCACCTATCCAGAAGTAAACCGTCGAGTCAACCAACTGGCTCATAGCCTACTTGATCTAGGATTGAGCAAGGGGGATAAAGTTGCGGTTCTGCTCGAAAACAGCATCGAGATCGTGGAGGTCTATCTGGCCACCGCGAAGACAGGTCTCGTTATTGTGCCGATAAATTTTCGTTTGGTAGGCTCGGAAGTGTCGTACATCGTAAACAACTCTGATGCCAAAGCGATGATCGTGCATGATGAGTTCACGCCATGTGTTGAAGCCATAAAACCTGAACTGAAGAACATCACC
>CP070708.1:551673-554456 GCA_020350285.1 Anaerolineaceae bacterium | reverse complement strand
GAATCCCTCAGAGGAATGACCTTTCCCATCCCCGTCCTTCGAACAGGCTGACGGACACCAGGTAAATTTGAAGCCACGACTGGTGTTCCACAGATCATCGACTCGATCTGAACAAGGCCAAAACTCTCCGTGCTATTTACACTTGGAAGCACGGTCACATCGCACGCTTTAAAGAACGCCGACATTTGCCTTGGATCGAGTACGCCGAGAAAACTCCAATGATCTTCGAACCTCTCTAACATAGGTGCTAACTGACGGGCGTATGCTTCCTCGCCGAGAACATCTTGATATTGTCCGGCGAAAAGAACCTCAGTTTTGGGGTGATGTTTCAAGATCTCAGCCATCGCTTCTAGCAAATATTCCACGCCCTTCTCAGTTGCCAATCTCGCGGCCATTCCAATCGCTGGACCTTGTGTCTTCCGATGCTGTTGAATGAAGTCGGTTACATCTGCTTCCTGGATCGGATGGACCACGACCGGTGGAGTGATCACTCGTAGCTTCCCCAGATATCGTGAAAGGAAAGGGGAATGCTGTGCGAAATCTTCGGTATAGGCGATCACAATATCGGAAAATGTAGCCGCAAGGCGATTTGCCACCTTCACGACTTGATTCGCTAGAGCGTTGATCCCACCCCTGGGCAATGTAAGATCACAATGATAAGTCAATGTAACTGGTCGGCCGAAGAGACGGCCTCGCAACGCGATACCAGCAGCGTCCAGTTGAGGTAAATGTAAACTGATCACATCATGGTTCAGCACCTGTCGTGTGGCTTCGAAACCGATGGTTGGCATCACCACGCCCTTACTCACGCGGAATGCGACCGGTACTCTTAAAACCTCAACACCATCCAATCGCTCATAACGTGGCAGTCGTTTTTCATATTGAGAAGTTAATACCGTGACTTGATGACCACGTTCCACAAGTGCGTGCGCCAATCGCTCCACATAAATCGTCAATCCGGAAACGTGAGGGCGATAATATGTCAATACAAACAAGATCTTCATGTCTTCAATTCGCCATTAACCCAAAATGCGTCGAATACCCATGATCGACCAATTCAATCCTTATTATCTTCAAAAACATGGTTGCAAGGCTCGGGCCTCCCAGAGCTCGAGGAAATGTGATTTCTCATGAAGCTTGATGAACTTACCTGAATATCCTCCCTCGGCGACCTTTTTATTCCTTCTCTCGCTTCCACCATCAACAATTTTCCACGACCCCTGATGAAACACAGCTAGGTATTTGTAGCTATCTTGGCTGGTTGAATTCTTCGTCACCCCCTGATGTGGAGAGGTAGTTACCGTTCTGCGATTGGATAATGACAAGTATTTCGTCACGCTGATAAGGGTTGTTTAATGTCATTCTGAGCGCCGTAAGGCGCGAAGAATCTCGTTATTGGGATTGAGCGCTGATTGAATTCGGAAAACGAGATCCTTCGCTTCACTTCGTTTCGCTCAGGATGACATAACACCAGAATTACCTCGATCGTTCAGTGGAATACTCATCAGAATGCAACCAGTTTGAACGAGAGTATCCTCGATAAGATATTAACTATTACGAAAATCTGTGGAATTATAGCATCGGGGGTGTCCGTGACCAGTCACGTAAAAACATAGCCTCATTCTACGACTATGGGAATAACTCGCGATTTTCCTGTACCCATCGAACAAGACGCTCTACACCTTCCTCTGGCGTGATGCTTGGTTCCCATCCGAAATCCCTATATGCTTTGGAAATATCAGAGACATAGATCTTCTGGTCTCCCGGTCTCCAAGCCCCGTAATCCACCTTGATCTCTTGTCCCAGCAACTCACTCAGCATCGGACCAAATTCGCGCCAGACGGAGAGGCTAAACTGTCTTCCCCCACCTATGTTGTAGATTTCACCTTGGGTATCATTTGATCTCTCGACAGCAGCCAGCATGGCATCGATGAGATCATCAATATAGAGCACATCACGGACCTGTTTTCCATCGCCATAAATCGTTATCGGACGTTGAAGGACGGCTGCGATCACAAACCAAGCAAGCCATCCTTGATCCTCGATTCCAAATTGGCGCGGACCGTAGATACAGGAGTTGCGGAACACGATCGTCCGTAATCCGTACATTCGGTGGTAATCACGCACATATTGATCTGCGGCCCCTTTAGAACAACCATAAGGTGAATAGAAATCCAATGTTGTCCCTTCTGGAATCCCCTGATCTAAATCGGTATAGCGGTATCGGTTCTCTTCTTCGATAACGCCGAGCTCAGATAATGCACCGTAGACCTTATTGGTTGATGTGTAGAGCAGCACAGGATCCAACCCCAACTCACGAACTGCCTCAAGTACATTCAGCGTCCCGAGGGCATTGGTTTCAAAATCCATCCGCGGCGATTCTACAGAGGTCGTGACGGCGACCTGAGCGGCAAAGTGGAACAATGTGTCATAAGGTTGATGCTTTGCGAATGCTGCCTTTAACCCTTCAAACTCTCGAATATCTTGGCGTTCAAAAAGAACATCAGGATACCGCTCACGAAGCCATATCAAGTTGGCCTCGCTTCCGTGTCGAGAGAGATTGTCCACAATCACAACCTCATGACCCTCGCGTAAGAGGTAGTCAGCCGTGTTGATTCCGATAAAACCTGCTCCACCCGTAATAAGAGCTTTCATGGTCATTCTCCAGGTGTTCTTCGTTCAGAAATAACGTTTACCGTTGACACAAGCGTTCATACTTTCCGAGCAGACTACAGCAATGGCTAACGAGTTAGCATGCGATGAAGTATACAACATGAGTCAAC
>CP070708.1:548769-551573 GCA_020350285.1 Anaerolineaceae bacterium | reverse complement strand
TGCGCCTAACGGCCTCGAGCTGAGCGGCCCTGAGCTTGTCGAAGGGTCCGCTCCAGCGAGTTGTTAGCCTGCCCGCTGTTGGACTTCATCACCACCCGGCAAGTATGGGAGCCCAGTCCACGGACACGCCACAAGCCCTCTGCTGATGCGAAACGTGTCCGGTCAGTCGAATCCCTGTAAAAGATTCAAACACACTGTATACCCGACCCAAGTAAGTCTGCCTTCACGGGGGGAGGCAGGATGGAGGTTGCTGCAAGTAATACCTATCAAGGGTGATCAACAAATCCATTGTGCGGACCCTTGAGAGTTTCGTATTATTTGGGGTCAAGCGACATGACGTAGTCGTAACTCTCGTTCAGATATTCGGATAGCTTATCGAGATCATCAAGCATATGATCTGGGATTAGGACGTAGCCCCTCATCTCCGCTCCATGCGATCTAAACTTGGACGACCCAAACTCCTCGATGTACTTTTCCTGAACAGGCTTTGAAAAACGCATGCCTATTTCACCCTCTTTATTGAGCAGTGAGAACATGTGCCCGTTTGCGGAGGTGTACGGCACGGTCTTTCCTTTTCTCTCAAACCGTGGACATTTATCAATCAATTGATCGTAGAGTTTAAGCTTCTGTTCCCACATACCATTCATCCTCCTGGTAAATTTCCCCATCATGGGCGGGCTAACGGCTGCGAGCTGAGCGGCGCAGCACAGCTATATGATACATGAAACCGCGTTGAGGCTGCGTCCGCTCCAGAGAGTTGTTAGCCCGAAACATCATTGTTCTGCGGTCATGCGAGAATACGCTTTAACTGGTGGGGGTGTCTTCTGCCTGCTTCGGTTTGGCGATCATGGGAGAGACATTCGGCAAATTGATTGGCTGGGTAGCGATTACAGCTGGGATTTCTTCCTTCCTGGGCCAGATTCCAGCCATTTCAATACTGTTTCTGCTAGCCAATTTAGCCTACCTTCTCTAGGACATAAGCATCGTCATACACTACCGTAGGCTGGCAAGCGAAGGATAAAAGAACACCAATCTCAAGGGGCTTGCAATAATCTTGATCGATACACCATTTCTTTACCCTGTCAATTCAATCATCATCCCCGCCAAATCGAGACTCCTACATTTCCAGCCGATTTCTAACGAAGAATGTACCCTTTCGGGTAACTTCCATAGATGTAGCAGGGTCTTGATTCTAACCAAGGACTTTTGAAGACTCAGCCTATCGGGAGAAGCTTTAGTAGGAATTGGAACAGTACGCCTCGTAACATCCAGGGGAGTATGAAGGCAAAAATGGACAGGAAAACGGAGACCAAGAGATTGCGCCTTATCTGCGATGTATAGGGCCACTCGGGCACCTCTTTAACGCGCTTTTCATATGTCACCCAGGAGGTAATTGCATTCGAAAATTCCTCCAAATTCACTGGACGGCCTTGGTCTGGATGTTCCATTAAAGCTTTAGATATTTTCGATAAATTGAGTCGAACGCGTTTCAGCTCCTGAGTCTTTGCCCTAACCAGAGCTCGATGCGTGCTATACATGTTGAGAAAGAACACTAATATCGTCGCTGTGATAAGTGAGCCGTAGAGGATAACACTTTGAGGATTCATGAATAGGTTGATTGAGAAACTTGGCACGGTGACCAGCACACTCAACGTAATGCCACCAATAAGAGTCAGCGCAATACCTAAACTCCAACGGGCGATAGGCTCGAGAGGTTCTAAGTCAAAAATATTCAAATCATGAGTATGACGGTTCAACTCGTTGAACAGCTGGGTACCGGACAACGCCGAGTAAAGGAACCACGCCATAAGACCGAACATCAATCCTCCAAATAAAATTGAATACAGGCTCAACCACAAACTGGTAAATCCCAAGACCACCCGAAACAACCATCCCGCTACAACACCCAGGCATAGTGCTATCCATTCTCGGCGTCGATTGAACAAGGATGCATTGCTTACTGCCAGTCGAAAATGATCGTCATCCAACTTCACAAGAGGACGAATAGCCTTGATTGCTTCATTCCTTAAGCGCCGCGATCGTGATTGCCTGAGCAAGAGATACACTACTATTACAGGAGGCATGAGGCCAGGAATCCAAAAAGAAGGATCGTATGGACCAGGCAGCTCCCCAGTCATAAACGCAATTCCAAAGAGCAATAAGAACAGGACAAATCCCACCACAGCCGCCAACTGAGACCACGATAGGCGAGTTCGCTCCACCGTTACCTCAAGTAAAGTAGAAGGAAGGTAGTCGCTCGAGGGATCATCTGTCATAAGAACTCTCCTCTAGATCAGTTCTACATTTTAATGGATCTGAATTCGGCGACAACCTTGGCAAGGGCCTCTTCTTCCAGAGTTTGATGGCCCAAAGAGGGATAGATGGGAAGCGATGATGTAGATGATATCAGTACGAAATGGTCAATTCTTTGGCCGGCGATCTCAAGCTACGAGGAATCCATGATTCTTGATCCAACGCCCCGACTTGTCGCCGCAGGGTCCACATAGAGGCGCTTGATCTCATTTCCATCAAAATATCCGAGCCCAAGAACTTGGTCATCATCTTCAAACACAATGCTATGCGATCGGGCCAATTCATCATCCAAGATCTCCGGCTTGTTCTTCTGCCTTGGATACGACAGGGCATCCTGGATAAGCCCATTCATGTGCTCCAGATTGAGGTTGATTCTCTCGCAGCATCTGGCTGAATCGGTTCTTCTGTGAGATCGGATCATCCCCAAGTTTTAGGCCGGAACGGTCGGGCTACCATTGCTAAGGATCCCGAGATAGGATTTCGGGCTAACG
>CP070708.1:545859-548669 GCA_020350285.1 Anaerolineaceae bacterium | reverse complement strand
GATAATTTTACATTGAGGATTTGTTCAAGCAACTCTTATGATAACTATGGACGCTGTTATTAACTCCTAAAACACTCGTTATACAGGCAGGAGATCGTCGAGGCGTTGTGATAATCAAGCTTCATGACAGGTGGATAGATATTACTTTCCGCTTAACGGGAATGGAAAGGATTGAGCATATAATAGGGTTTGTCTCACAAGCGCTTGAAAGAATGAAAGGTTTTACGGATTATCATGCTGCAGATGATGGTGATATTCTGAAGGGATAAATATCGGATCAGATTCTGTTCAAGGATCTCATCCGATGAACCTTACGCAATTGGAGAAGTTAATGACAAGAAGAAATGTGATCATCTTGGGTGCGGCCGGAAGGGATTTCCATAATTTCAACACCTATTACCGCAACAACGACAATTACAATGTCGTCGCCTTTACCGCTGCTCAGATCCCGGACATTGAAGGGCGCAGATATCCCCCCGAATTAGCTGGTGAGTTGTATCCGGAAGGAATCCCCATTCATGCAGAAGAGGACCTGCTTCAGCTGATTGAGGAAATGGAAATCGATGAATGTATATTCTCTTACAGTGATGTCTCTTACCAACATGTGATGTCCGTTGGTGCCATTGTGGAAGCTGCTGGTGCAAGTTTTGTGATGCTGGGTCCGAAGGACACTCAAGTTAAAAGTTCAAAACCACTCATCTCCGTGGGTGCAGTTCGGACGGGTGCTGGAAAAAGCCAAACCGCACGCCGGATCATCGAAATCCTGATGGAAAAGGGGTTGAATGTCGTGGCGATCCGACACCCGATGCCCTATGGCAATCTGGTAGCGCAGCGTGTGCAACGCTTTGCAGAATTGGCCGATTTGGAGAAGCATAACTGCACAATTGAAGAGATGGAGGAATACGAACCGCATATCGTTCGTGGCAATGTCATTTATGCTGGTGTTGACTACGAAGCCATCTTGAGAGAGGCAGAAAACGACCCCGGTGGGTGTGATGTCATTATCTGGGACGGTGGCAATAATGACTTCCCTTTCTACGTCTCTGACCTGCATGTGACAGTTGTGGATCCACATCGACCGGGTCACGAATTGACCTACTACCCAGGTGAGATCACCTTGAGGATCGCGGACGTCGTTGTCATCAACAAGATCGATAGCGCAGAACAGGCCGGTATCGAAACTGTGCGTAAGAATATTGATGCAGTAAATCCCAATGCGATCGTCATCGACGCCGTATCAGATCTTACGATCGATGACCCCTCTCTGGTCGAAGGAAAAACCGTATTAGCGATCGAGGATGGACCAACACTCACCCACGGTGGCATGAAGATTGGTGCGGGAGTAGTTGCGGCTCAACGGTTCGGTGCTGTTGGTTTCGTTGACCCAAGACCCTATACTGTAGGCAGCCTAAGTGAGACATTTGAAATCTATCCAGAGATTGGAACGGTATTACCGGCAATGGGTTATGGCGAACAGCAGTTAAAAGACCTTGAGGCGACGGTAAACAACATCGAATGTGATGCGGTGGTTATCGGCACGCCCATCAATCTGAGCCGAGTCATCAAGATCGAGAAGCCCTTCACACGGGTGTACTATAACCTGAAGGAAATCGGGCATCCTAATCTGAACGATGTGCTGGAGGGTTTCATCAAGGAGAAGGTAAAGTAATATTACTAGGCATAAGATGAGTTGATTTGATCGTTGATAAAGTCACTCATTGGATAGGCGTATCATAGTCTATATTCATCTTTGTGTTTGTTGCTTGGGGGAACCCATACCTGCTTCTTCTGATAAGTGTGTAATAGATCGTTTGATATTGCGATCTTCGCAAACGAACCTACAAATACGAGCCGGAGGCTAAGACCATGGCAGGGAAAAGAGTGGCCGTAGTAGCCGTTGGGGGCAATTCGCTCATCAAGGACAAACAACATAAAACGGTCCCAGATCAGTATGACGCCGCGTCTGAGACGATGACCCATATTACGGAAATGATCGAAGCAGGCTGGGATGTCGTCGTCACACATGGTAACGGTCCGCAGGTTGGCTTCATTCTCAGGAGATCGGAACTTGCATTGCATGAGTTACACCCCGTTCCTTTGGACTACTGCGGAGCGGATACTCAGGGCGCAATTGGTTACATGTTCCAGATGGCGCTGTATAACGAATTTCTTCAGCGTGGGATTGAAAAGCAGGCTGCAACAGTGGTAACGAAGGTGTTGGTGGACAGGAAGGACCCTGCTTTTGAGAATCCAGCCAAGCCTATCGGCTCCTTTATGGATGAACCCACCGCAATCCAACGCCGCAACGATGAGGGATGGTCAGTTGTCGAAGATGCAGGTCGTGGTTGGCGGCGAGTGGTCCCATCGCCGTTCCCCGTGCGGATCATTCAACGAGACGCCATCCTGTCGCTGATCAAAGCTGGTTTTGTGGTCATCGGCGTAGGTGGGGGTGGGATCCCGGTTGTTGAAGATGAGAATGGGAATTTGATAGGTGTGGAAGCGGTAATCGACAAGGATTTCGCCTCTGCATTGTTGGCGTTGAGCATCGAAGCGGATTTGTTCTTGATCTCGACAGCCATTGAGAAGGTTGCGCTGAATTTCAACAAACCGGACCAACGCTGGTTGGATAATGTCACCTTAGCTGATGCCAGGCGGTACCTTGCCGAGGGACATTTTGCCAAGGGAAGTATGGAACCCAAAGTGCAGTCCATCATTAGTTACTTGGAGGGTGGTGGAAATCAAGCCATCGTGACAACCCCGGAGAATATTGGCAAGGCGTTGGCTGGTGAGACAGGTACTCATTTCTCTCA
>CP070708.1:542913-545759 GCA_020350285.1 Anaerolineaceae bacterium | reverse complement strand
TGATCCCCAGGGACAACGGATTTACCGACATCATGGCAGAGCGCAGCGAGGTAAATCAATTGACGTACCGTTCGAGTGTTGCTCAAGTATTGGTCCAGGTGAAGGTTAAGTTGATCACGAAACCGACCTATGCGCAGCGTAACCTGTGCAAGGTACATATCGGCAGCTTCTTCAGGATCGTGCTTTGACCCTAGTACCGCCAGAATGTCACCCATTCGATCCACGACGGCTAAAGTGTGTTCTAGAGCAGGATAAGCATGGGGAGGAGGTTGGGCGAGACCTTCTAAGCTCATGAGTTCAGGGAATACAACGGAGAGCAGGCCTAGGTGATTGAGCAACCTTACAGCACGACCCGGTCGTTCTACGCTGAAGATCTGAAAAAATTCATCCCTGACTCGCTCGGGCGAGCTTTCACCAAGTAACTCTTGGGCACCTCGAATTTGAGTTAATGTCTGAGGATCTACAGTCAGCTCGAATTCGA
The DNA here is from genome assembly GCA_020350285.1 of Anaerolineaceae bacterium. Lineage (GTDB taxonomy): Bacteria > Chloroflexota > Anaerolineae > Anaerolineales > E44-bin32 > DUEZ01. The sequence continues at coordinate 545,278 of CP070708.1, read as the reverse complement.
TGGCCAGTCTCACAGCTCTGAGTGCGCGCACTGGGTCATTGGATATGGAATCAGGTCGACACGCCCTTAAGATCTTGTCCTTCAGATCCCTGGCTCCGGATGTTGGGTCAAGCCACTCGTCAGGATCGAGCAGGTTAACCGCCATTGCGTTGATCGTAAAATCGCGCGCGGTTAGGTCATAGGTGATGTCATCTCCACGGATACGAGCAAAATCAAGAGTTCGACGATGTCCGTCCTCATCTTCATGGATAACGCGACCCGTGCCGCGCGCCTCATCCAAGGTGTAGTAGTACCCCTGTAGTTGATCTGCAACACGTTTGGCTGTGGCAATGGCATTGCCATCAACCGCGAAATCCAAATCATAAATTTTACGACCCAGAAGATGGTCGCGAACCCCTCCCCCAACGAACCAGATCGGTCCATCCTGCACCAGGAGAGGGATCAATATCGAAACCGATTCAGGAAGCCGCTTTTGGGGGGACATAGCGTTCAAGTGTACTAATCTGGAGCCAGGTACTTGTCCGGTCGGACAACCCCTATGAAGGGAAGATTGCGGTAGTATTCGTCGAGATCAAGCCCATAACCAAAGACAAACTTATTCGGAATGACAAAACCACAATAGTGAATAGGGACATCCGTTTCGCGACGTTCAGCTTTATCCAGCAGGGTGCAAACTTTTAAGCTCTTCGGACGCCGTGCATTCAGTAACTCTAAAACAGAGGCGATCGTATACCCGCTGTCAATAATATCTTCGACAAGCAAGACATCCCGCTCCTCGATCGAGGCCGTCAGGTCGAGTGTAATCCGAACCTGACCACTTGAATGGCGAGCACCAGCACCATAAGAGGACACGGCCATAAAGTCGATGCTGTGGGGAATTTTGAGTGCACGCATTAGATCGGTGAGGAACATCACACCACCGCGCAGTATGCAAATCAAGAGCAGGTCTTTACCCTCGTAGTCGTGACTGATCTCCTGTGCCAGTTCGCGAATGCGCGCTTGCAGCTTATCCTCGGAAATCAGAATCTCATCGAGAAATTCACGATAGTCCTGCACAATCAATCCTTACTTAGGCGGAAAAATGTGGGAAGACAGGGATAATGCTGAGTAGGTATCATAACGCCTACCACGTATTAACCTCTTCCACCTAATGGTTGTCCCTTTCTTCAGTGGTATCCCTGGGTACTTCATGGTGATCGCGGCACCGGGCTTCATACAATTCACTAGCGCCCACAATCACGATCGGATCGTTGAAATGGGCCGGTTTTCCGTCGATCAATCGCTGGGTACGTGGTGCAGAGTCACCACAGACAATACAGATCGCGTGGATCTTATCCACTTGTTCTGCCTGGACTATAAGCACCGGCATGGGGCCAAATGGTTCACCGCGAAAATCTGTATCCAGGCCAGCGACGATCACACGGATCCCTCGATCAGCAAGCGCTTGGACCACCGAGGTTATCTCGTCATCAAAGAATTGTGCTTCGTCGATCGCGACAACTGTTGTCCCCTCTTCTACTTGATCTAGGATTTCCCCCGCCTCATCTACCGGCGTTGCCTCAAACTCCGAACCTGCATGTGACGCCAGCTTCTCTGTTCCATAACGCTTATCCAGGCTAGGCTTGAAAACTTGTATCTTCTGACGAGCGATCTCTGCCCGGCGAAGCCGTCGGATAAGCTCCTCCGTCTTGCCGCTGAACATGGGTCCAGCGATGACCTCCACCCTGCCGCTGATGTGTTTCATGAAACCCTCAATCTGCGTAATTAAAAGAGATTGGACAGGTGAAATTCACCCGTCCAAAGTGTACACCAGGGTTGACTTGATGCAAGTTAAATCAAGCTGCTTCCGTTTCGAGAGCCTCCTCTGGAAGCTTGAAGCCGCGTTTTCGCAAAGCCCGTTTTAAATCAGCCAGACTCTTTCTACCAAACCCATCAATCGCAAGCAAAGCCCCATCACCTTCCTCAAGCAGCTCCATCACTTGACCGACATTCTCTAACCCCGCCTTGGTCAAGGCTGATTCGGGGCGGGTGCCTAGTTCAAGTTCGACGATTGGTAGATCTGGCGAAGTCCTGTCGGCAGCCCTCTCCTCAATTTCGTGAAGATAATCTTCACGAGCTTGTAGGCGCTTATAGAAACGGTCTACCTGTCCTTCGGTATCCACGATGCGCTGTTCACCTGTGTAAAACGGGTGGCATTTAGAGCAAACATCGGTATGGATGACCTCAACCGTTGATCCAGTCTGCCACGAATTACCACAGGCGCAAACGACGGTCGCGTTGGGATAATATGGCGGATGTATATCTTTTTTCATGTTCCACAGACCTCCCCGGAAGATTTGTGACCGACCCTGGCTCGCTGATCCCC
>CP070708.1:539959-542813 GCA_020350285.1 Anaerolineaceae bacterium | reverse complement strand
CCATCTCCCACCATTGCTACATTGCCGTACTCATTCTGCAGGGTCGTAACCGCGGCAACTTTCTCTTCCGGCATCAACTCGCTTCGCACCTCGGTGACGCCTATTTCCGCACCAATGGCTTCGGCTGCGGAGCGATTGTCACCTGTGAGCATAATGAGGGTTTTGATACCGATTCGCTTCAGCATCTCAATTGCTTCGCGGCTTGTCTCACGGACGGTATCAGATAGAGCAATCGCGCCTTGGAATTTGCCATCTTTCTCGATCATGACGGTGGTGTAACTCTTTGAGGCGTCCTCCTGCGCTTTAAGGCAATCGTCCTCAGAATGGGTGACAAAACGATCAAAGTGATTGTGACTTCCAATCGTCACTTGCTGCCCATCCACTCGACCCATAACGCCATGACCAACCAGCGCTCTTACACCCTCAGCCACGGGATACCTGGATCCTACATTTCGTTTATTCGCTTCGTGAACGATGGCATCGGCTACGGGGTGCTCACTATGCGCCTCAACTGCACTGGCCAAAGCTAACAAATCATCACATTCCTCACATAAAGGAGATCCATAAGGCGAATGAGATTTAGAATCTGGCAACGGGCAATTTACGGAGCGTACTGAAACGACAGAAGGTTTTCCCTCTGTGAGCGTGCCTGTTTTGTCAAAGGCTATGGCCTCAACCTGACTCAATGTCTCGAGATGAGTCCCACCTTTAACAAGGATCCCATTCCTCGCCGCATTGCTAATGGCACTGATGATGCTCACAGGAGTGCTAATGACCAGGGCACATGGACAGGCAACAACCAACAATGCCAGCCCTCGATACAACCAACCGAAGGAACCTGATGCAGGGTTAAGAAAGGGCTGATTAAAGAATAGCGGAGGGATAACTGCTACGGCAGCAGCAAGAAGGACGACGATTGGGGTGTAATACCTGGCAAATCGATCTACGAACCTCTGGGCAGGGGCTTTCTTCTCTTGGGCTTCTTCCACCATCTTGACCAAACGGCTGATTGTGTTATCCGCGGCTATGCGGGTCACCTCGATCCGCAATGATCCCTCACCGTTAACACTGCCTGCCAGAACATCTGATCCTTCGGCTTTTTCAACCAATCTCCCCTCCCCAGTGATAGGAGCTTGGTTGACCGATGATGACCCCCTAACAACACGACCATCCATGGGTATTCGTTCACCGGGCTTGACCAAGATCAAATCCCCGACCTGTAAGGTTTCCACGGGAACCTGGATTTCACGGACCTGATCATGATGTTCATGAATGATCGTCGCACGTTGAGGAACTACCTCCACCAGGCTCTTGATAGAAGTACGAGCCTTCTCGGTAACATACCCTTCTAACGCTTCTCCAATGGCGAATAATACGATCACCATCCCCGCTTCGGTGTATGCACCGATAATCAAAGCCCCGATGGCAGCGATCGTCATGAGGACATTGATATTGATATCAAACCCTCTTCGAAGTGATCGCAATGCACTGCGAGCGATGGGGAATCCTGCAGTTATGTAGGCCGCGATGGATGCAAGATCAATGGTGATGTATTGTCGGCCTAAGATCTCATGAAAGATTATTCCAGGGAGAATTAATATCGCGCCGAGGATAGCTAAGCGTGTGTCTAAACTCCTCCACATATACTGGATAAAGCCTGCCGATTTTTGTGCTTCCTCCAGCTCAGCCGTCCTGTCTTCGTCCTCAATGACGTTGTAACCAATTTTTTCCACTTGCGCGATTACATCCTGCTCCTGTGCTCGACCTATGACGCGCAACCGCCCCGTTAATGGGTTAAAGTCACATGATCGCACACCATCCAACGAGCTGACCACGCCCTCGATCTCACTCACATCACAAGCGCAGTCGGCGCCTGTTAGAGTAAGTGAAAATTCGTTTTCCAATCCTTCCATTGTTTAACCTTAACTTCAATAAACCAGATTTAATATTTCACGTCGCTATTATAACAAATCGGACAATAATATACCTAATTGAGCTTCGGATTTCTATCGCTTTATGGATGCATAGGATTTCTTTAAGTATCAACGGCGGTCCTTCGACATTGCTCAGGATGAACATGGAAGCCGTCATACTCATAGTAGTAGGCCGGGCTCCCAAGCCCGGCCATTTCTCCAAAGACATCCACAAATTCTATCCCCCTGATCATCTTTCCGTGATCATTCAATAACAATCAGCCCGCTTCGGCCTCCATCTCCTTGGTATACCGACCATCACGCGCAGCACCATTACATTTTGCACGATGGTAGAGCGCAGCCTGTCCGGCAGCCATATTTGCAGGATCACCCTGCCAAGCATCTAATGCTGTCTCTTGTAGCGCCCTGCCATAGGAGAAGCTTAATTGCCATGGATGACCATCCTTCACATTCATAGCGTTTAATCGCTCCGTAGCCTCTAGATAAGTCATCCCACCTGAGAGGAACACGACACCTGGCATGGAGGGTGGTATGGTATTGCGCAGTGAATCAACCGTAACCTCCGCGACCTCTTCGACATCAGCTTGGGAGGGATGATCCTTGCCTGACAAAACCATGTTGGTTTTCAGCAGAAGACCTTGCAAGACCACACGATGTTTATGGAGCGCTGTGAATAGGCTGGCCCAAGTCCATTCAGAAACCTCAGCACATCGAGAAATGCTATGATCACCATCCAACAACACTTCAGGTTCGACGATAGGAACGAGTCCAGCCTCCTGACAGAGCGCTGCATATCTCGCCAACGCATACGCATTTGCCTCGATACAAGCACCCGTAGGTATATCCTTACCTATCGTGATAACCGCTCGCCATTTTGCGAAACGTGCCCCCAATTCATGATATTCCTCGAGTCGTTCGCG
>CP070708.1:536955-539859 GCA_020350285.1 Anaerolineaceae bacterium | reverse complement strand
GAGATGGGGTAAGAGCGGATTTTGGATTTACAGATTGTTGAAACTGTGATCCGCTGGGTATTATTTGTGGAGTTTGATGTAGTGGGAACCATATCTCACTTGTAGATTGATCCATCAAGTTCACTGCTGGGTATAGTATCCAAAGGTTATCATAAGTCCACAATCAATTGAGATCAGAACCTGGAAAATCCAGGTCTTTGAGTAGGGGCAATTCACCGTTCGTGCCGCGACACCGGCGGCCCGCCGGCCGTTTCGCCCCGGTGGGCTGTGGCTCGCGACCCGAACGGGGTGAGACGGCATGAATTACCCCTACAGAAATCAACCCTCAATTAGGAATCAGTTGGGAAAGTATGTTTATTTTGAACTCGTTGGGAGATGAGGCATGGAAGGTCCGTCAATATCTAATAACTCTGCCAAAGCAGCTCTCATTGCAATACGATCATCCCAAGGATACTCAACCTCACCAAAACACATCGATTGCTCATGACCCTTTCCACATGAGATGACTAAATCTCCAGCCTCAGCTCGACGTACGGCAAAGCGGAGCGCTTCGCCGCGGTCAGGGACTCGGAAAAAGCTCTTTCCTTCGACGCCTCCCATTCCGCGCGCCCCGGCAGCCATCTCCTCCAAGATTTCATCTAAAGACTCCGTGCGTGGATCTTCAGCGGTGATGACAGTTAGGTCAGCTAGCTCAAGCGAAATCTCTGCCATCATGCGGCGTTTCTCCCGATCTCGTAATCCTGCTGATCCAAATACAGCGATCACGCGATCCTGAGTTAGATTCCGGGATGTTTCGAGCGCTTTTCGGAGCGCGTTGGGTGTATGAGCAAAGTCGATGATAGCGGTAAAGGGTTGTCCCATATTGATAAGTTCCATTCGACCAGGGATGCTACTTACTGCAGAGATTCCCTGTCTTGCACTCTCTGGTGACAGTCCCAAACCATGTACGGCCGTGGTAAAAGCCGCAAGACAATTCTGAAGATTGAACCCACCAATCAAAGGACTTCTAACTTTTATGTCGTAATCTCGCCCGTGTACAACAAACACTAGCCCATCCGCACCACTGGAAAGGGCATCTGCGAAAACATCCCCTCCCGGTTCCAAACCATATGTCACTTGGTGTACAGTGGTTATCGATTTTAGGAACTCATAAGATGTGTCTGAATGATTGAGGATAGCCGTTTTGCGAGGTCCACCTTCTTTCTCTTCCCCCTCCCCTAGCCAAGTGAAAAGCTCACCTTTAGCCGCTCGATATGCTTCGTACGATCCATGGTAATCAAGATGCTCGTGCGTTATGTTGGTCACGACCGCGAGATCAAAATCACAGGCAGCTATTCTGCGTTGTGCGATCCCATGAGAGGTCGCCTCAAGGACACAATGGGTCATACCAACGTTAACCATCTGAGCTAGGTATTTCTGGGTATCAAGGGCATCCGGCGTTGTGACATGCAGTCCGGTATCCAGGGTGCGGTCTCCTAGCACAGCATTAACTGTTGTGATCATCCCAACCTTATAACCCGCCGCTCGCAAGATATGGTAGATCAAGTTGACCGTTGTGGTTTTTCCATCTGTTCCAGTCACACCAATCATGGTTAATTTACGAGCTGGGTTACCATACCAAGCTGCTGCTAACTGAGCCAAACACTCTCTGGAGTCACGAACATGGAGATAGGGAACCCCTAGATCAGGATCTGGTCCCTCACCCACCAAAACCATCGCCCCCCGCGAGACGGCTTCGGGGAGGTAATCGTGCCCATCTGAAACCATCCCTCTTACAGCCACGAACAACGTTCCAGGCAACACCAGGCGCGAGTCAGCTGTCAGCGTTTTGATCTCAATATCATCCAGACCGCTGATATTGATTTCTGGAATATTCCGGACCAGGGTGTGTAAACGCATTATCTGGGTAGTATTTGACACGTCATTCTAGTTTAGTAGGGTCGTAGCAAATGGTCAATTGTAGGCAAGCTTAGACGGTTCTATGAAAACGAGGATGAATTCTAAAGAGAAAGTCATCCTAAGTTTGTCGAAGGATGACTTCTGTTTACTGTACGCACCCTTCGGCAGGCTCAGGGTGCTTCCTTTGCAACTGTACAAATTCCCGGATTGATATCGCGCTAGTATAGGCTCTGACGTAAACTCTCGAGTTTTCCAGCTACGGATCCGTCGAGCACCTTATCGCCCACGCGGATGACCAAACCTCCCAATATACTTGGATTAACCCGGAAGCTTATCGTGGCTCCAGCGCCTATTTTTCCTACGATTTCCTCCCTAACGGTATCTTTCTCCTTCTCGGTGAGTGGAAGCGCGCTGGTAACTTCAGCACTAGCTCCAGCAAGTGTTTCTCCTTCCAAAATCACGACCTCACCCTCACGCACACCGCTAAAGAATTCCTCAATCAATACATGTTGGCGTTTTTCATCGAGGGCATCACCAATGACCTTTTGAGCAGCTGCGATCGCAAGCGCTCCGACTTGACCTCGCAACTCCACAAGTGCTTGTGTCCTGGTTTGTTCTGCTTCTTCAGCAGCTTCCTCGCGAATCTGAATAGCTTCCTGTTCCGCTGCAGCTCGAATGTCCTTTGCCACTTGCTCAGCTCTCTCAGTGGCTTCGCGCACCCGTTCGTTCGCGTCTTGCTGAGCCTTGTCGCTGATAGCTTGGGCTTCTTTCTCTGCGTTCGCTCTTGCCTCAGCTGCCACCCTGGCGTCCTCGAGACCTTGTGCGATAGTCTTTCGGCGACGTTCAAGCATATCGATGAGCGGTCGGTAAACCCAACCAATCAGCATCACGAGAATGATTAGGAAGTTGAATATCTGGACTAACAGATAACCGAGATTGATGCCTAATCCTTCCAAGGAACCCCTCCTCTCAATGAGCTCCGCCTTGTGGTCGCTTCCCACATAT
>CP070708.1:533950-536855 GCA_020350285.1 Anaerolineaceae bacterium | reverse complement strand
CCATCGGCCGCAGCGGTTGCGAGTAGATCCACCGTTTGAGAGATCTCGAACATGGTCTTGCCAAACGTGCCCCCTCCTTCGCCGGTGAGCACTTCGGCAAACTCCATTCGGCTCTCTTCGAGGATATGACCGGCCTTGGCAATAATAAGTGCCCGATCGAACGACGAAGTTGAGGACCAAGGTTTCCGAGCAGCGTAAGCAGCGGCCATGGCCTTATCGGCATCCTTTTCGTTACCTTTTTGTACCCGAGCGTAAACTTCTCCGTTATATGGGTTCATATCATCAAAGGTTTCACCCGATTCGGAATCAACCCACTCCCCATTGATGAGCATTTGATAGGTTTTCATCACAACTCCTTTCTTGAGAATGACATGCCTTAGTTTAGAATTTCAAAACCGGTTTCATCACCTGACCCTGCTCCATAGCTTCCACCGCCTGGTTGATTTCATCAAACGGATAGTAAGTGATCATTCGGTCAAAGGGGAACTTCCCTTGGCTATATAGTTCAATGAGTCTGGGGATAAACAGATCTGCGATAGCATCGCCTCCCAGGATCCCCCGAACCGTTCGACCGTTCATGATCAGGTCCATATCCAAAGCCACCTCTGTGCCGGGTGGCACAACACCTGTCAATCCGCACACCCCAAGCCGTGGTAAGACATCCACAGCCTGCCGAAAGACCGCAGGATTCCCAACACACTCCAGGCTATATTGCGAGCCTCCGCCGGTAAGTTCTCGGATCGCCTCTACCGGATCCGTCTTTTCCGGGTTGATGCTATGAGTCGCGCCCAATTCCTCTGCCACTTTGAGACGGTCTGGGTTGGGATCCACACCGATAATGGTGGTACAACCGCACACGACCGCCGCGAGAACAGCGCTCATTCCCACATTGCCGACACCAAATATGGCGATGGAAGACCCGGGTTCGGCTTGAAACGAATTCATGACCGCACCAGCACCGGTCATAATCCCGCATCCCATGGGGGCTAGGACTTCGAGGGGGATATCATCCCGCACCTTGACCACATTCCGTTCGCTGGCTAACGCGTAATTGGAAAAAGATGATTGACAGAAGAAGGAACCGTGGATGACCTGATCACCTTTCTTCAAGGTTGACGTATCGTCCGGACGAGCGCCGTGGAAATTGTGCAGGAAGAAATTCATGCAGTAGAGCTCCTTGCCTAACTTGCATGCGGTGCACGTCCCGCAGTAGTCCCAGGCTAATACCACATGATCGCCCGGTTTAACCTTGGTAACCCGGGCTCCTACACTCTCAACCACGCCAGCTCCTTCATGTCCAAATACACTTGGCGGCGGGGGGATCGGTAGGTGCATGTCCCTACCGGCCAGATCCGTATGGCAAATACCAACGCCAACCATTCGGACCAGCACCTCATCATCGTTCGGATCACTGAGTTCTATTGCTTCAATGCTGAATTCTCCCGCTGGTTCCCAAACAACCGCGGCTTTGATTTCCATTCCTCACCTCCTGTTCTTGGATGACCTAACACAATGGATCATGACTGAGGGTATGACACTTTCAGGTAATCAATGAGCGTAGTGAAGTTGAGGCACCATCCTGTGCCAATATACACAACTCCACTAGCTAGTGTTTCAATAACGAAGAGTTCGCGGTCAATCGACTCTGATGCACCCTGGTGAAAATCGAAACAGTTATCTTAGAGTCCCAAATAGGCCTTTTTTACAAAATCACTTTCGAGGAGCTCTTCGGATGCCCCTTCCAAGCAGATGCGGCCATTCTCCAACACATATCCTCGATCGGCGGTCTCAAGAGAATGACGAACATTTTGTTCGATCAGTAAAACCGTAATGCCCTGGTCGCGGAGTTCCTTGATGATGCGGAAGATTTCTGACACCAACTTCGGTGCTAAACCGTAGGAAGGCTCATCTAATAAACAAAGCTTGGGACTGGACATTAAGCCCCTCCCAATTGCCAGCATTTGGCGTTCACCACCACTTAGCGTTCGAGCCAATTGCCCCGCTCTTTCCTTCAGTATGGGGAAGATATCATAGATCTGTTCCAGCGTATTTTCTTTCTGGCTCCAGGCGTGAGGAGGATAGGCACCCATCTCCAAGTTTTCATACACCGTCATCTCAGGAAAGACTTTACCGCCTTCAGGGACATGGGAGATGCCTAATTCCACAATGGCATGGGGCGGCAATCCGTCGATCCGCTTGCCAAGGAACTCGACCGTGCCTGAAACCGGAGGATTCACGCCAGATATGGCGTTAAGCAGCGCAGTCTTACCGGCCCCATTTGACCCAATCAAGGCGACGATCTCTGATTCATTGACCTCAATACATACGTCCCATAACGCTTGTGTCAAGTCGTAAGGCGTGGTTACATCACACACTTCCAACACGAGATTATTCTCCTAAGTAGGCTTCGATCACTGTTTTGCTGTTGGTTATCTCCTGTGGGGTTCCTTCAGCGATCTTTTCACCGTGATGAAGGACCATAATTCGATCGCAGACATTCATGATGGCCTTCATGACATGTTCGATCATAAACACGGTTATTCCCATAAAGCGAATCATGGTGACCAGATCCATCGCCTCAGATACCTCAGTTGGATTTAACCCCGCCATCATCTCATCCAGCAGCAGTAATTGTGGCTTCGTAGCTAATGCCCGGGCCAGTTCGAGTCGTTTTCTGTTGGCTAATGTCAAACTCTTGGCAGGTTCTTCAATCAAATCTATCAAGCCCACCATCGCGCAGAACCCAGCCGCCTCATCCTCTGCATCACTATCGGACGGAGTGGTGGATCTCCCAAACGTGGAGCCCAAAAGGACATTGGCGAAAACCGGCATTTCGGGAAATATCTTGACCGATTGAAACGTCCTCGCTACACCCTTCTTGCAAATTCGATGGGGTTTTAAGCCG
>CP070708.1:530935-533850 GCA_020350285.1 Anaerolineaceae bacterium | reverse complement strand
CAAATTCTATCTTCCTCTACGTGTGCGTTATGTTGAAACAGATGCCCAGAGTCGCGTTTTTTTCGGGAATTACTTGACCTATTTCGATGTCGCGCTCACAGAGTACCTGAGAGAAATTGGTTTCACTTATCCAGACATGCATAAAGCAGGCATGGATATGTTCTATGTAGAATCAAATTGCCAGTACAAGGGAGCGGCACGATTCGATGACCTGCTGCATGTTTACACTCAGATAGGTCGTATAGGGAATACCAGCTTCACTTTTGATTTCAAGATTTTTAAAATGCCTAATGACGAGTTGATAACAACAGGCCAAATCACCGCTGTCGCTGCAGACATCCAATCGGAGAAGTCGATGCGTGTGCCCGACAAGTTGCGTGAGGCCGTTGCACGTTATGAAGGGGATCCGATTAACTAACCGCATTGAGAATGTCGAAGCGATCATTTAGCGAAAGGAGCAACAGGATGGCACTGGAGTGGTTACCAAGAGATGACCAACTGAAGGATCACGATGTGGGGGGCGACGAGTTCTTCGGGACAGAGCCGCCATGCGTGATATATGAAAAGAAGCCTATCCTCGATCCCGAGGGAAGCCCAGTGGAAGGTTTGTATTCAGCATGGGTCTGGCTGAACAATCCCCGGCAATACAACTCCTACACAACCGAGATGGTGAAAGGGGTCATCGCTGGCATGAAACGGGCCTCAATGGACCGTAGCGTCGTTGCGATCGTCTTTACAGGAGTGGGCGATCGAGCATTCTGCACTGGTGGTAATACCAAAGAGTACGCCGAGTACTACAGTGGTCGGCCCACCGAGTATGCACTCTATATGGACCTTTTCAACGCTATGGTGGATAGCATCCTTAATACCAAGAAACCAGTCATCTGTCGGGTCAACGGGATGCGTGTGGCGGGCGGCCAGGAGATCGGCGGAGCATGTGATCTGGCCATCGCCTCCGATCTGGCTGTTTTCGGTCAGGCCGGACCGCGACACGGTTCAGCGCCTGTCGGCGGTTCCTCGGACTTCTTGCCGTGGTTTCTCACGATCGAAGACGCCATGTGGAACTGCATATCATGCGAGCTGTGGAGCGCATACAAGATGATCCGCAAGGGGTATCTCAGCAAGGTCATCCCAGTCATTAAACATGACGGTGAATGGGTTCGGAATCCCATGGTGGTCACTGACAAATATGTTGATGGCGGCGAGATTGTTTATGGAGAGAACAAGACTGGTGAGGAATACAAGGAGGCACGCGAGTTTGTAAAAGGCGCGACAGTTGATTTTGAGCTGCTCGATAAAGCTGTAGATGACATACTGTGGACCTTCACCAACCTCTTCCCCCATTGTCTCCAAATGTCGATCGATGGAATTCGAGCAAAAAAGAAGTTCTTCTGGGATGCGGGAAAGGACTACTATCGCCACTGGCTTGCAGCCAATATGGGCAACGAGGCCTTCCTCGGGTTTCACGCCTTCAACACCCGAAAGATCACCGGCAAAGACACGATCGACTTCATCAGATATCGTCAGTTGATCGCGGAAGGCCATATTGTAGATGAAGAGTTCTTCGCTGAGGTGTTGGCGGAACCCAAGGAGTAGTCAGTAGCTAGTAGCCAGTATTCAGTACACAGACAGTGATTTTCGATGGATATTACGCAAGTATAAGAAGGCAACATTTCAAGGGCACCAATCTGACTTCTGATATCTGACTACTGACTACTGTAAGAGGAGATGAAAATGGCAAGTGTCCCTGACACAATTGAGACCTGGCAAATGGTGCAACCTTGGAGTCGGGATAAAGAAACAGGTGAGAAGACACCTGGATTGTTAGAACGAACCAGCATCCCAATCCCAGAATTGGACAGCGGTGAAGTCCTGGTCGAGGTCGCTGGATGTGGCGTCTGCCATACCGATCTAAGTTATTTTTATTACGGGGTGCCCACGGTCAATGACCCCCCACTAACACTTGGCCACGAGATTAGCGGTCGGGTCGTAGCTGGGGACGAAAGCTGGATCGATAAAGAGGTCATCATCCCGGCGGTAATGCCCTGCAACAATTGTCCCATCTGTGACGCGGGTCGGGGAAATCGTTGTCTCGCTCAAAAGATGCCCGGCAACAGCCTTGGCATCTACGGCGGTTTCTCCAGTCATATACCTGTGCCAGCCATCGATCTTTGCGTGGTTGAAAATCGCGGTGACATCCCGCTAGAGCTGTTTGCAGTGATCGCTGATGCCGTTACCACTCCCTATCAAGCGGCAGTGCGCGCGGACTTGCAAACAGGCGATCGGGCTATCATCGTCGGAGGGACAGGCGGCGTCGGCACCTACATGGTTCAGGTCGCTAAGGCATTCGGAGCAGAGCCTGTAGTATGTATCGATATCGACCAGGAAAAACTGGAACGATCTCTGGATTACGGCGCTGACTTCATCATCAATTCCAAGGATAAGACACCTAAGGATATTCGAAATGAGTTTCGCGCCTTGTGCAAAGAACATGGATTTCCGCACAACTACGGCTGGAAGATCTTCGAGGTAACTGGGGCGAAGATCGGGCAAGAGATCTCCTTGGCTTTATTGTCGTTTATCGGCAAGCTGATCTGGATTGGGTTCTCGACAGACATCAATGAATACTCTCTCTCCCGCTTGATGGCCTTTGACGCCGAGATCATTGGGACCTGGGGATGTTTGCCCAAGCATTATCCAGCTGCGCTCCAAATGGTGTTAGATGGACGCGTTCAGATCAAACCCTTCGTCGAGACACGACCGATGAGCACGATCAGAGAAACGTTCGAGGAGGCACATGGGGGGAAGCTTGAAAGACGCGTCGTGCTGACGCCGGATTTTGATTAAGGAGTAGTCAGTAGCCAGTAGTCAGTAGTCAGATTTCAGAATGGAGACTTTGCAAAGGGGGGATAGAT
>CP070708.1:527883-530835 GCA_020350285.1 Anaerolineaceae bacterium | reverse complement strand
CAAGAAAGCCACAACCGTCTGATTCTCAGCATGGATTCCCGTGAGCCAACCGGTACCCACAGCGACATACAACGCCGCGAGGTTGATCACCCATCGGATCAGTACTTTTTCCATCTCACCTCCTAAGATTCAAGAACACCCTTATAAGGACGAGGATACGCTCATGCGATCACGGGAAGCTCATCCAATAACGATCACCGAAAACGGCCAGGTCACTCGATGAATAGCTCGACCCGCTGACCATCCTCTTCGTCCACGATGTCAACGATCTTGCCTGTAAGGCCCTGCTCCAACGCCTCGGTCAGCTCCTCCATCGCAAGTTCCTGATCGATGTCGGGGACGAAACGAGCACCCATCCGCAAGCCGACATTGACCAAACTTAGTGGCAGGTTGACCCTGACCGATTCCTTACCGGTCACAATGTCTGTCACCCTCACCCGAAGCCAACGCGCTTCACCGGTTCCCACTTCTGGGTGTATTCTCTTCTGCTTGCCGAGGGCTTCCAACAACCGGGTCCCTTCCTCGGCCGTGATCTTGCCTTCCTCGATCATCTTCAAGATTTTCATACGCTCATCTAAAGCCATCACACACCTCCTGGATCATCCCAGGTAGACTTCTACTTTTTCGCCACCCTCACCTTCATACACCTCTACAAAGATCGGCGAATCGCTCAAAAGACCCTCGTCTAAAGCGATCAACAACTCATCGATACCCGTCTCCTCGAAACCGTTGATCTTGGGAGCAAAAGCCCGCAGGATCGAGGCAGTCAAACGGATGGGGATGGGTAAACTGATCGCGATCCGTCTTGGCCATCTTTCTTGCCCGGTGTTCACCCGAACATGGACCCATGGCGAGTTACTCGTCGCTGCAGACAAGGTGAAGAGGGCGATTCCCACCAATAAAAGCGGTGCAGCCAACAACCAATACCAACCCCCAATCGTCGCCACGCCTGCCCCGGCGATGGTCAAACCGATACCGATGGAAAAGGGTATCAGCCACCAAGCTCGCCAACGGCGTGGGGCTTTCGGGACTGCCGATTTCACCCCTGGATCACGCTCACCCTCATCCGACAACCGTTGAATGGCCTGCTCTACGTCGATAGCACCTTTCTCCAACTGATCCAACACATCCTCTGGCTTGGCATCCAGTGCTTTTTCCTGGGATGGTTCTTCCCCGCCCCCCGATAGCTGCCGGATGGCCTCCTCGACATCAATGTTGCCCTCTTCCAACTTCTTCAAGATTTCGGCACGCTTCTCATCACCTTCCATCTTCTGTCCCTCCCCTGCTTTCCCCACAGGCTCTTACATGGATTTCTCTACGCACCCCAAAGGGTGCGGTTACACTCTGTATTTATCTTCCCTTGCTGTAGTCGCAGGCTTTAGCCTGCGCACTCCAAACTCGCTCTCGTTTCCCAAGCTAACTAAGGACTAACCGCAACCGCTTCATGGTCAGGCAAGATAGCCTCCACATCCCGTATTTCTGGAAAAAGATAGCCCACCAAACTGACGAATACACCGAAGAAACCGGTGAGGACAAACATCAGCGACATGCCGGCTCCAGACCCAATTCCCACTAAGCTTCCGAAGCTATGGACCAAACTCCCTCCCGCCATCATGGCCGGCTCAAATACGTGGTCCGCTAGTGGTCCAGACAGGAGGATGGCCAAGGGTGCAGAGACCTGAGCGATCAAACGCCTCACCGAGAACACACGTCCCTGCACATCCGGGGCTACCTTGGCTTGCCAGATGGCCTGGCTGGAACCGTTGATGATGGGCATAAAGAAGGTCGAAAGGAAAGCTCCCAAGGCCCAAATTGCGAGGTCCTTCCCCATCCCAAGCACAACAGTACCCGCGATACTTGAGACAGCCATGCCCAGCAGCACCCCATGGATCTTGCGCTTGGGGCCACCCCACGCGCTCAACAACAGACCTCCCGCCACACCACCAAGCCCCATCACGGACCGTACGGTCCCTAAAACGACTTCGTCGTTTGCGGTTCGAGCTAAGATCATGGGAGAGAGGACGGTGTAACTGATGCTGAAGATCAAGTTCGCTGCCAGGAAGATTAACAATAAGCTGAACAAGCCCTTGCGTTGGTAGATGTACCGAAATCCATAGGCGGATTCCTTCAACAAGCTGCCACGTCCTTCTTCCCCGGCTTCGGTGGTAGCGGGCTGCGGGACGTGAACAATGAGTAACGCACCGATCGCCACTATGAAGGTGATGACATCAATGGCCATAATCCCGGTGATCCCGATGGGACCCAACAGCACCCCCGCCATGATCGGAGCGAGGACACCAGAGGCGCTATCGGCCAGCGAAAGCATCCCGCTCGCTCGAGCATATTGCTCTTTCGGCAGCATCATGGTTACGGCTGCGGAATACGCAGGAAACTGAAAGGCTTGAAAAGCTCCAGCGAATGCCCCAGTCACGTAGAGGTGCCAGATTTCTAAATTCCCACTGGCATACAGAATGAGGATCACCACAGTAGAAAGGCCGGCGGCTAAGTCGCTGAGCATCATCACCAGTTTCCGATTCCAGCGATCAACCAATGCACCGGCGATAGGGCTTAATAACACCGTCGGTCCAAAGGCGAAGAAACCTACCAATGCCAAGGCGGTCGCTTGACCGGTGATCTCCCACGCCCAAATCGTGAGCGCGAACCAGGTCATACCACTGCCGAGGAACGAGATCACCTGTCCTACCCAGACGATGGTGAATCCTGACATCCCAGACAATCTCTCATGCTTTCCTTTGGTTTGTCTTCCTCTCGAAATCACATCTTCTGTTTCCATATACACCACTCGCTAAATCGATATCCTTAGAGTTACTGGTTAGCACTCATTTCGGTTCAAGCTTCATCCAGGTGAGTGTACGCTCAGGGTGAAAACCAAAAGATGCCAAGGTCGCCTCAGCAATCCCAGCGGGGTATTCGAGAAGGATGGAACCACGT
>CP070708.1:524811-527783 GCA_020350285.1 Anaerolineaceae bacterium | reverse complement strand
GGATGTAACACATCCAGGTTATTTGACGTATTTACAAGAGCTCATCTCTATAATTGCCCATGAATGGGGTTATGATTATCTAAAGCTGGATTTCCTTTACGCTGGTGCCCTACCTGGTGTGCGCTTTGACGATACAAAAACGCGGTCGCAAGCTCTATATAACGCGTTGAGTGTCATCCGTGAATCGGCAGGTGAGGATGTACTGTTATTGGGGTGCGGCTGTCCATTGGGATCAGGAGTTGGGATATTTGATATGATGCGCATCGGCCCCGATGTCGCCCCAGGCTGGTTGCCTTCCTACCGGGGGATTGATTTCCTGCTTAAGAACGAACCCGGATCTCCTGCAGCGCGGAACGCAATCCAGGCTGCAATTAATCGCAGTTTCCTACATGGTAGATGGTGGGTTAACGACCCGGATTGTTTATTGGTTCGAGATAAGGACACACAGCTCACAGAAGCCGAGGTTCAGAGTTTGGCGACCATCATCTCCCTCACGGGTGGTTCACTCTTCATTTCTGATGATCTGCCATTGCTAAGCGATACACGAGTGAATTGGATGGCGAGGTTACTGCCACTGCTTCCGAGATCAGCCCGAGTGGTAGATTGGTTTGATACTGCGTATCCGTCATCCCTTTTACTTCCGCTATCTGGGGAAAGCGGATCTTGGCACTTATTAGCAGTCCTCAATTGGAAGGAAGCGGAAGAGGACATCAAAATTCATATGGCCAGGTTAGGGTTATCCCCAATAGATACCTATCATGTTGTAGATTTCTGGGGGGAAACTTATCATCGAGTCGATGATGCTAGCCTGGATCTATTGTCCATTCCAGGACATGGTGTTCGGTTGCTCGCGATCCGTCCTGTGGGAGTTTCCCCTTTATGGCTTGGAGATACCCTACATATCTCTCAGGGGTTGGCGGTCCAAGAATGGAATCTTCTGGAAAAGCGACTTGAAATCGTGCTCGATCTCGGTCGACGCGCAAAGGGTAAAGCTTGGTTAACGTTACCATCGGATGAAATCTCGATGACTTTGGATGGGAAACCCATTGCTTTCCGGCATGTATCGTCCAATGTTTATGTTTGTGATCTCGCGATGGGTGGAAGATCTCGTTTAGAGATATCTTGGGATACGTGAATCTGATGACCATCGATCAATTCGTACAATCGCTGGCTCTACTTTTATTTTGTGGACTATTGGCAGCAATTTGGTATGGTTGGCGTTTGATCAAGTCGGCGCGCGGTTTACCTTATTTTCTTTTGCGTCGTGAACGTCTTACTCAGGGATGGCGTTGGATATTCTTGGGCGTTGTACTCGGTGTGGCCGGGTTGTTAACCCAGGTAGTTGGCTTACGTGTGGCGTATGTCATCATTCCCCCGACACCCTCGGTAACTCCCACCGGTACCACTACACTCACTCCTACCATCACACGTACCCCTACGATCACACCTACGCCTTCAATCAGTGCCACACCTTCAATTTCTGCAACCCCAACAGAGACCCCCACACCTAGATTGCCCGAGGCATTAGCGCGTCTCTTGAGTCGTGAGACAATGACACCCAATCCCGATGCGGCCTTCAGCCCCATAGAAGTCGCAACGCGACTTGATAGTTTGAACCGACCTCTTGACGCAGCTGAGGTCTTCGAGAATCCTCTAGGTAGGATCTACGGCGCGTTCACCTACGACAATTTGACAGATGGTATCCGTTGGACCGCTATCTGGTATCGAGGAACGGAGGAGATCTGCATCGAAACTAAGGCATGGGATGGTGGAACGGGTGGTTATGGCTACACAGAGTGCCAACCGGATCAATGGCTTCCGGGAGATTATGAAATCCAGATGTTCATTGGAGAGCAGTGGAAAGTATCCACTCGGTTTAAAGTCGTGGGTGATCCTCCCTTACCAACAGCAACCCCCCCGGTAACTCCTTCCAAGACAACTACCGTTACACCGTAAAGATTTTCGGGTCATTGATAACACTTCTTATGGTCGATAACAAAGCATTGTAGCCACGAGATATGGGTTCGATTTCAATGTACTCATTCGGGCTATGTGCATTGCCGCCACGTGTGATACCAATACAAATAGCTGGTAGACCTAAGCTTAGAGGTACGCTGGCGTCAGTCGACCCTGGTTTCAAGTGGATCACCTTCTCCCCACATTCCTTGAGAGCATGAATGGCGGCTTGGACCAGAGGGTGGCTTTCGGGTAGCCCACCACCAGGTCTCTCTCCAATGAGAGTCATCTGGATTTCAGTTTGGTTATTTTTATGGGAATTTACCAATTCCATCACCTGCGATTCGAGGTCCAGAAGGCTTTCAATTTCCTCCGATCTAAGATCGATCTTCATGCTCGCTCGGTTGGCTATGGAATTAATGCTTGTCCCGCCGTCAATCCGCCCGATGTTTAGGGATGTGCGAGGTAGCGAGGGGAGGGATAATGACATCAGATCCGCTCCAACTGCGATCAGCACGTGGATCGCTGATGGTCTTCCCGCATGGATCCAAGCATGCCCCCCTTCAGTTTTCGTCGTGATTTGGTAGCGACGAACGGGTAATCCACGATGATAGATATGTCCTAATGCCATCCCCTCCAAAACGATGAAAGCGGCAGGGTGTTCCTCAAATCGTTTCACGACCTCGTGCATTCCTCGTAAGTTCCCCAATCCCTCCTCACCTACGGTAGCGACAAACCAAATATCACCTGGCGGTCGTCGGGGTAAATCGTGGGTTAATTCGACCAAGGTTGCTAAACCGATAGCATTATCCCCAATCCCTGGCCCAGATAATCGATCTTCTGCGCGTTTCGAATCTAATTCCGTGCCAACAGGAAAAACTGTATCCAGATGAGCGGAAATAATTAATGGCGGTTTCGATCCACCCCTGATGCGACCCAAGACGTTGCCGATCTGATCAAGTTGGACATCTTCCAATTCAGCTTCTTTGAATTTATTTAGGACAAAGTGTGCTCTG
>CP070708.1:521720-524711 GCA_020350285.1 Anaerolineaceae bacterium | reverse complement strand
GAGGTCATCCTGAACCTGTTTTACGAGGATTGAACGCCCCCACCTTGACGCAATGAAACAAATGTGCTAACATACGCGATCGCCCTCCGAAAGCGGTGGTTAACTCACAATGTCGGAAATCCCTGCAATTCAAACCGAAGCGTTGACGCGCGTCTACAAGATCCGTGGCGGGAAAAAAAGCGACCCCAAGGAGCTGGTCGCCCTCAAAGATGTAAACATCCAAGTCTCGCGCAGCGAGCTGTTCGGTTTGCTCGGTCCTAACGGCGCCGGTAAGACCACGCTGATCAAGGTCCTAACCACATTGCTGGCGCCAACTGCTGGGCGTGCCTGTGTCGCTGGATTTGACGTGACGAAGGAGCCCCATGAGATCCGTGCCCGCATCAACATGGTCTCGGGTGGAGAGTCTTCTGGCTACGGTCTGCTTACCGTACGAGAGAACTTGTGGATGTTTTCGCAGTTCTACGGTATCCCATCCAAGGAGGCCAACCGTCGTATCAAAGAGCTGTTAGAGGTGGTTGGACTTGGCGATCGAATCAATACCAAATCCTCCGATCTCTCATCCGGTCTGCGTCAGAAGATGAACATCGTGCGTGGCTTTATGACGAGCCCTGAGGTGTTGTTTCTTGACGAGCCGACCTTAGGCCTGGATGTCGGCGCTGCGCGCGATGTGCGACGTTTCATACGGGAATGGATGGGCGAGTCTAGGGATCGCACGATACTACTCACCACCCATTACATGGTGGAGGCGGAGCAGTTGTGCGACCGTGTGGCGATCATTAATGAAGGACGGGTCTTGGCTTGTGATACCCCTGCAGCGCTAAAGCATCAGCTTCAGGAAGCAGCGATTTTCCAACTGCAGGTCAGTCCATTGGATGGCGTGCCCCCTGAAACCTTTGAACACATCCGGGGGGTTCGCCACTTCACGTACAGTCCTCAAGATGGCTTCGCAACGTTGGAGTTTATCCTGGAGGAGGAGGATGTGCTCGCGGCTGTTGTAAATCAATTGACCGCCCATGACATCCACCTCCAAAATTTGGAGAAACGTGAGCCGTCCTTGGAAGACGTATTCGTCCATCTGGTTGGGATGAGCATGGAAGAGGTAGAACGTGGAGAGAGCAACTAGCATTGCCAAGCCTTACTCAACACGGCTCTTCTTCCAAACCGTGATCGCCCGCGCCTATCCGCGGGTGATCGGCGCGCAGCGCGAAAAATCATGGATGTTTTTCGACATCTTCTTACCGCTCCTGGCTGTATCGGCATACGTGTTTGTTTACCGTGCCATCGGGGCGCCTGAAACCTATGTTGGTTTTGTGGTCATGGGCGGGGCGATGACGGCCTTTTGGATGAACATCTTATGGAGCATGTCGAGCCAGCTTTTTTGGGAGAAAGAGCAGGGTAACCTTGCGCTCTATATCATCGCTCCGAACTCAATGATGGCGATTCTGTTGGGTATGGCTCTCGGAGGGATGCTGGCCACTACGCTGCGAGCATTTGTGATCGTCATCATTGGTGGCATGCTTTTTGGTGTCCAATTCTCGGTGTCTTCGTTTTCGGCTCTCTTTGGTACATTCATTTTGACCATGGTGGCGCTATACGGGATGGGGATGATGTTCTCGTCCCTCTTTCTGCTGCTGAACCGGGAAGCATGGCACCTCGCCAGTCTCGCTCAAGAGCCCATCTATTTGCTCTCAGGTTTCTACTTCCCATTGAAGAGTCTAGGATTCTGGGTTGCCGCAGGCGCTTCGATCATCCCGCTCGCCATTGGGATGGATGCCATGCGTCAATTGGTATTCCCATCCGGGCCGTCGCTCGGGTTTCTTAGTGTCCCCATCGAACTCGTGATCTTGGTGATCTTGAGCGTGGTGTTCCTGGTCGGCGCGCGCTACTTGTTAGCGTACATGGAGCGCCTGGCGATACGAGAAGGGCGTCTCACCGACAGCAGGCGGTAGGTTGTAATCATATGAGCAGCGCGATGCAATTCTCATGGTGGAAGGAGAGGGAGCGGAGCTTACGCACCTCGATCCGTTCTTTTCTCACGGCCGCCTGGCTTGGTTGGCAGATTGAGTCGAATTGGACCGATCCCTTTCTGTTTGCCGTATACTCCATTATCAAACCTGTAGCCGGGGCAGCGATACTGGTGGTGATGTACGGGATCATCACTCAAGGCGCCTTTGACTCCCCGCTTTTCGCATATATCTACCTTGGTAACGCTTTCTATATCTATGTTGGTTCCGTGATGACCGGCGTTTCGTGGGCGGTGATCGACGATCGCGAGCACTACAAAACGCTGAAATACATCTATGTTGCCCCGATCCATGCACCGTCATATATGGTGGGTCGTGGTGTGGCACGTTTTCTGACCGGTACGATCGCTGTTCTGGTCACCATCACCGCTGGGGTGTTGTTTCTCAACCTTCAACTCGATCTAGCGGCGGTAAACTGGCCGATGTTTTTAACCGCATTAGCCCTGGGGGTTGTCATGCTGGCTAATCTGGGGTTGTTGTTGGCAGGCGTGACGCTGATGATTGCACATCATGTGTGGTTCATTGGGGACGCGGTGGCCGGCGCGCTGTACCTTTTTAGTGGAGCCATCTTCCCCCTCGAAGTGCTGCCGAACTGGCTTCGTCCGATCGGTTTCGCCATGCCGCTCACCTATTGGCTCGAGCTTCTACGACGATCTATGGTCGGCCATGTAGCTGCTTCTTTCCCTACACTTTCAAAGGTAACGGATGGACAATTGTTCGCCATCCTGATCGGTCTGACGATCATCTTTGGCTTGATGGCTATACTCGTGTTCCGGTGGGGCGAACACCAAGCCCGGGAGCGCGGCTTGCTTGATATGGTGACGAATTATTAGTCATTGCTTGGGAAGTAAGCTGATCTCCGCTGAACTTGTCAAAGCCCGAAAGCTAGCGCTAGCTTGACCGGAAACCTTCCGTTCCCAATTCCTCAATTCTCCTACTTATAATCACCATGCTATAATCCGCCGAG
>CP070708.1:518606-521620 GCA_020350285.1 Anaerolineaceae bacterium | reverse complement strand
TTAATGCCCGCCGTTCAATCTTTTACGGATCAAGTCGCGTCAGCGATGCATCAATCCGTCGTCTACACAAGATCTCTTGAGTACCAACGCGTATCCCAAGAGCTACAAATGGCGGGCGACATTCAAGCCAGCCTGCTACCGACCGTTTTCCCCAACATCCAAGGGTGGCAGTTCGCGATGACACTCGAGCCCGCCGGAGAGACGTCCGGGGACTTCTTCGACATCATCCCCCTCGCAGACGGCAAAATTGGCATTGTCGTCGCAGATGTGATGGACAAGGGCGTCGGTCCTGCGATGTACATGGCCATCAGTCGCACTCTTATACGGACGTACGCGATCGAATTGGATTCCCAACCCGACACGGTCTTCTTCGCGACCAATGAAAGAATCCTGACAGACACCACCAGTAGTTTATTCGTCACCGCGTTCTACGGTGTCCTCAACCCTCAAACAGGTGAATTGACCTACTGCAACGCGGGTCACAATCCTCCCTACTTGCTGCGATCAGAAGCTGCAGCAGATACAGAAGCCCTTATCCGCAACGCCATTCCAATAGGGATCGTAGAAGATACAACCTGGGGGAACGATACGATCATGATCGAACCCGGGGATGCACTTGTCCTCTACACGGACGGCATCCCTGATGCAACGAATAACAACGGGGAGTTATTTGGGGAAGAGACACTCGTACAAGTAGCGAAAGCGGGTCTGGGAAGATCAGCTGGGGATCTACAAGCGAACATCCTGGACGCAGTTCATCACTTTGTCGGTGACGCGCCACAGCATGATGACATCACCCTCATGATCCTCGTTCGGGACAAGTGATAAAACCGGGGGATTCCTTACTTCCGCTTGATCATCGTCAGCACGTTCTCGCCATCGGGAGTAGATTCGAAATTGGTCTCATCCATGATCTTCTGGATCAGAACAAGCCCGGCGCCGCGACAATTAAGCTCTTGTAGTGGAACTGAGAAATCGGGTTCAGGAACGGTCGTCGGATCGAAGGGCTCACCACGATCTCGAAGAGTGATCTTCACCAAATCTTCGGTGACATCGCAGGAACATTGAATATCCCCCTGTCCTTCACCACCGTACGCGTGTTCGATGATATTGGTGCAAGCCTCGTCGACCGCGACCAAGATCATATAAGCAGTCGTCTCATCGAAACCAATTTCGTTGATGGCTCGAGAGACGAATTCAGATATTTCGGCTAGACTTTTAAACCGACCAGGAAACGTTGCTTTGTACATTAAACGAATAATAACTACACCTTAGAAACTACCCACCGCTTCAAGTACGTCGTCATAGATCCGGAAGAACGTTAATAATCCTGCCAAGTCCAATGTGTGTTGGATCTTCTCATTCACGTTCGCGATCACCAAATCTCCACGATTGTATCGCTTGCATGTCTTCTGCGTCTCCAACAGCACCCATACACCAACACTGGAGATAAAAGTAACCTCGCTCATGTCAAAAACGATTCTGAATCTCCCATCCTCCGTTATTGCCTCAAATGCGTCCCTGACTTCCGGAGCGGTATTACTGTCAATTCGACCCTCCGCCTTGACCAAATCGCATCGTCGAAATTGTTTCGTAGAGATATCCATGGATCACGCTCCTCGACTTCGGTGAGCTATATTGTATCGTCCGGACCTTGATCCGGTCAATTGATTGGTTGGAAGTCGTTTATTCGATTGATTTACTGAGTTTACTGTAAAAAAAGCTTTGGAGGAGTAGGATAATGCATCAATGAGCAGATCCGTTTTCACGTTATGATTGGTCCCACAATGTGTTTACGATGAATCCAGAATTCCTGAGATAAACATTGTCTCATTTAACCGAGGTGCAGCTACACGATGAAAAACAAAGAAATCCACGTCGTAACTGGTGCTTTTGGTTATTCCGGAAAGTACATCGCAAAACGCCTCTTAGAAGCCGGACACGAGGTGCGAACACTGACGAACTCCCCCAACCGCCCTAATGCATTTGGAGGGCAGATCAAAGCATCACCATTTTATTTTGATGATCCCATAAAGCTTGTTGCTGCCTTGCGAGGGACGTCGGTTTTGTATAACACCTATTGGGTTAGGTTCAACCATAAGGACTTTCAGCACGCTGTAGCAGTGAGTAATACGCGCACACTTTTCCGCGCCGCGGGTGAAGCGGGAGTAAAGAGGGTCGTTCACATAAGCATAACCAATCCCTCCGAAGAGTCACATCTCGAGTATTTCAGCGGGAAAGCGGAACTCGAGAAAGCGCTTATCGACTCAGGGCTCTCCTATGCCATTCTGCGCCCTGCGGTCATATTTGGGAAGGAAGACATTCTGATCAACAATATCGCCTGGATATTGAGAAGATCTCCCGTCTTCGGTATTTTTGGCAACGGCAATTACCGTTTGCAGCCTATATACGTCGACGATCTGGCTAAGCTTGCAGTGACTCAAGGTCGTGGAATCGAGGATTGTATTATCGATGCCATCGGACCGGAGACCTTCACCTATAAGGAATTGGTGCACGAGATTGGTTTGATCATCGGTAAGCAAAGGCCGACCATATCCATTCCTGATTCATTAGGCTACGTTATCGGGTGGCTTCTCGGCAAGCTTCTAGGCGATGTCCTCATCACACGCGAGGAAATCGAAGGACTGAAAGCGGATCTGCTTTATACAAACTCGCCTCCCGTCGGTGAGACCAAATTGACCGACTGGGCCAGGGAAAATGCATCTACCTTGGGAATGAAATATGCCTCCGAGTTGTCGCGCCGTAGAGAGAGGTCAACGGCGTATGAGAATTTATGAGTAAGGTTGTTAAAAGTTGTAGCTTGTAGAGGCGGGGTGACCCCACAACACCAAAAAAAGGTCAAAAAGTGAGAGGACCCCAGTTGCTACGGGCGTCTGGGATCCTCTCCTGGCAATCTTCAAGTTGTTATAACCGTATACTCATCCCATAAATTAAACTTGAAGAAACATTAGCGTTTATTCTTCTGTAAGTTCTGCGAGGGGCGCCACGGGGAC
>CP070708.1:515454-518506 GCA_020350285.1 Anaerolineaceae bacterium | reverse complement strand
CCTCGTTCATAGTCTACGATATGCCATACCTGGCCTAGGAGACAAATGCTCACAAATAGAATGGGGGTGTACTGAAAACCAAGAAGAAACCGGGATACACACAGGACAACCACGCCTAAGACAAGCATCGGCAATGCCGGTCTTAGTCCGTGATTCCGAAACAATAATCCAAATTCAATCACGGCCAAGCTAAGCATTGCCGAGATGGCAAGGACATACAACCATCCGCCGCTTACAACCACCCAAAGTAAGAACGGCAGAATAACAAGGATGACTGCGACGCGTTCGCGTAGCATGCTACGATTGTGAGATGGCTCCGGGTACTCGTCCGAAGCGACGTTCACGTTGCGAGTAATCGCACAACGCCTGAAGAAGTTCTTCCCGACCGAAGTCCGGCCAGAATGTGGGGGTGATATACCACTCTGAGTAAGCGCTTTGCCAAATCAAGAAGTTGCTCACCCTGAGTTCCCCAGAGGTACGTATCACAAGATCTGGGTCTGGAGACTCGGCCGTAAACAGATAACGGCCGACCAACTCTTCATCGATCTCCCCCTCGGAAATGCCATCCGCGAGCATCTTTTGTATCGCGTGGACAATCTCAGCACGACCGCCATAATTCCATGCTACGGTCAACACCAATTTGCGATTGTCACGGGTTAATTCAATGGCGTGGCGCACTTTCTCTTGCAACTTAGGACGTAGGGGTTCTAAATCACCAATATGCCGCAGTTGGACACCATTTTCGTGCAATTCTTTTAGTTCACGATCGATGACATCCTCCAGAATGTTGATCAATCCACGGACCTCTGCACGAGGTCGATCCCAGTTCTCGGTTGAGAAAGCATAAATGGTCAGGTATTGGATACCAAATTCGACACAGGCTTCGATCACGCGTCGGAGATTCTCTACGCCTGCTCGGTGGCCCGCCAAACGGGGTAGGCCTCGGGCGCGTGCCCAACGACCATTCCCATCCATGATAATGGCTACATGTGTGGGTATCTTTTCGGGTAATTTTTCTTCGTTCGATTTGGTCATCGCACGAGAAGCTATCTATCAGACCTCAAGGACCTCGGCTTCCTTCCGCCGGCCTTGATCATTAATAAGTTCAATATAGCGATCGGTTAAATCCTGTAAATCACTCTCACCGCGTCTCAGTTCATCTTCCGAGATGATTTTCTCCCGCTCAAACTCCCGTAGATCGTTGTGGGTGTCACGGCGGACATTGCGGATCGCAATTCTCCCTTCCTCCGCACGGTTGCGTACAACCCGAACCAAGTCATGACGGCGTTCCTCAGTAAGGGGAGGAATACTTAACCGGATCATTTTTCCATCACTGTTAGGGGTCAATCCCAAATCCGATGTTAAGATAGCTCGTTCAATATCCTTAAGACTTGCGGGGTCGAAAGGTCGAATGGTTAATAAGCGAGGCTCTGGTGCTGAGATCGTAGCCAGCTGCATCAGTGGTGTCGGATTTCCATAGTAATCCACTGATAGACGTTCTACGAGCGCTGGAGAGGCACGACCTGTGCGGATTACAGCCAGATCGTCTTCTAAGGAGCGAACCGCACCTTTCATGCGGGCTTCAGCCTCTTTCAGGGCGTCAATAACCATTCCCACACTCCTCAGTCAGGGTATAGAAATCGCGGAAACGATCACATATAGGATAGCTCAAAACTTGGGAAAATGCGATGTCCGTCCCTTGAGTCAGTCTGCACCTTGAATGGATCTCATTTGACACCACTATAAATTTCAACCTAAAGTAGAGGAGTAACATACACGCCTCCCTACTCCTCAAAAGCATCTTCTCGGCGCAGTCACGACTTACGTAATTGGTTTGCGTTGAATTTTCGATAGATCTATAAAGTTATGGAAGGGTCTTGCTTGTGTTCACATACCCCCGATCCCCTAGGGTCGGTCGTTGATGAGCGTACCAACGGAATCCCCCACTACCGCCTTTATCAGGTTATCCATTTTCCACATACTAAGGACGATGATCGGAAGCTCATTATCCATACAGAGCGAGATCGCCGTGCTGTCCATGACCTCCAATCGACGATTGAGTGCATCAATGTATGTCAAATGATCGAACCGCTTAGCGTGCGGATCCTTTTCCGGATCGGCTTCATATACACCATCCACCCGGGTTGCTTTGATGAGTATATTTGCTTCGATCTCCATCGCTCGGAGCGCTGCGGCGGTATCCGTTGAGAAATACGGATTGCCTGTGCCTCCTCCGAGGATTACCACTCTCCCTTTTTCGAGGTGACGGATCGCTCTACGGCGGATATATGGTTCCGCTACTGCCCGCATCTCTAAAGCGGACATCACCCTTGTAACAATCCCCGAGCGCTCTAGTGCGTCCATCAATGCCATCGAATTCATCACCGTACCAAGCATACCCATGTAGTCAGCGGTAGCTTGTTCCATACCGCGTTCGATCCCATCTCGACCACGCCAAAGGTTACCAGCCCCGATCACGATCGCCGTTTGCACACCTAAATCTAGAACGCGTTGGATTTCACAAGATAGGTCCTCCGCCCTTTTTGGATCGATCCCAAAGCCTTGAGGACCAGCTATGGCTTCTCCCCCGAGCTTTAGCAATATACGGCCGTAAACTGGCTTTTTCTTCGTCACTTTGAATAGTAGCTCCTGGATAATATTACGGGCCAACTCCCCGTTGGCCCGTCGACTTTACTCAAGCTCCTCGCCCACCGTCCAGCGTACAAAACGCCTGATTGTGATATTTTCACCAGTAGCGGCGATCATCTCCTTGACCAATTCATCAACCGTCTTCTCATCATCTCGAATATACGGCTGACGAAGTAAGCAGTTATCGTCATAAAACTTACCTAACCGACCTTCAACGATGCGCTCAATCACATTTTCAGGTTTACCGCCCTCGCGCGCCCAAATACGAGCGTTTTGACGTTCCTCCTCAATGGCCGCTTCAGGGATGTCCTCAACCCGGATCCAGCGGGGTGATGTGGCAGCGATTTGAAGCGCCATCTCGTGAGCAAAATGTCTGAACTCTTCTGTGCGAGCCACGAAGTCG
>CP070708.1:512295-515354 GCA_020350285.1 Anaerolineaceae bacterium | reverse complement strand
CATCATGATGGAAGGTACAAATGCAGGTCTTAGCGATTGACATCGGTACAGGAACACAAGACATCTATCTCTTCCGCTCCGGCCTCAGCTTGGAGAACGGCTTCAAACTCGTCATGCCGTCTCCGACTATGCAAATCCGAGGAGAAATTCTAGAAGCGACCCACCGGAGGGAAGACCTGCTTCTCACCGGTGTGACGATGGGAGGGGGTCCCTGTCATTGGGCTGCAGAGGCGCATGTGAAGGCCGGTCACAAGATCTTCGCCACCCCAGATGCCGCACGCACCTTCAACGATGACCTAGACTGGGTGAGTCGGGAGATGGGTGTTGAAATCATTAGTGAAGATGAGATCGTTAATTTAATGAAAGTACGCCAGATTGAGTTACGCGATTTTGATCTGGACACCATCACAGAGGCGTTCAACGTCTTCGGCGTTCGGCTCGACCCTCAAGCCGTAGCGGTTGGGGTCTTCGACCACGGCGCTGCACCTCCTGACGTCTCTGACCGCCAGTTCCGATTTGATTACCTTGAGGAGCGGATCCAAGCCGAGAACCGGCTCACGGCTTTCGCGTTCCTTTCGGAGGACATCCCTCCCATCATGACCCGCATGCAAGCGGTTGTGAAGAGCGGGAATGTTTTGGACTGCCCACTCGTCCTCATGGACAATGCTGCTGCATCTGTGTTAGGGGCCAGTCTTGACACGCGCGTCTCCGCTCTATCGCGTGCCATGATCGTAAATATCGGGAACTTCCATGCGTTAGCCTTCCGTCTTGGACCAACTGGCATCGAGGGGCTCTTTGAACACCATACGGGATTGATCGATCAACCGCGTCTCGAAGCCATGCTCCGATCGTTGGCCAATGGCTCCTTAACCCACGCTGAGATCTTTGATGGACACGGCCACGGCGCATTGATTCGACATCCAGAGAAGTTAGACTTGGACCATGGAGACTTCGGCGTGGTTGTGACCGGTCCTCGACGAACGATGATGCTGTGCTCGGAATTGCGGCCCTACTTCGCCGTTCCATATGGTGACATGATGTTAACCGGGTGCTTTGGTCTTTTACTATCCGTTGCTGACCTTGTCGACGAGTTATCGGAACCAATCCGTTCCGCTATGACAAACATAGGCGGAGATATTGCGCCGTGGGACATCTCAGATTATTGACCCCCACGTTAAAGACCTGTGCTTTTTCATCCAAGATTTGCACCAATAAGAATAAAGACCTAGCCGTAGGGGCAATTCACCGTTCGTGCCTCGAAAAACGGCGGCACGCCGGCCGTTTCGCCCCGGCAGGCCGTGGCTCGCGACCCGAACGGGGTGCGAGACGGCATGAATCGCCCCTACACCTTTTTATAAATATCGATGGTAATCACGTAAGGGCGACCAGCCGGTCGCCCCTACAAGAAAACCAATATAAATCCTTTCGATCGCACTGAAAATGATCTGTAGCTGATCTAGTTATTTCAACGCGATACACCTCCTTGTTGTATACTCAGGACCTCGCACACAACAGGACGCCTTCTTGGATCGTCTCCAGATGTGATCGGCTTCATACACACGATACAGTACGCTCTCGTAGGAGATCACCGATGAAAGAGCCTCGTCTGACTCGCCCAATCCTGACCTTCACCCTTCTGTTGATCGCACTTTTGGCATGCAATATCCCCGGAATTGCCCCAACAGAAAACATCGAGGCCACCGAGACGATGGGCGCACTCGAGACCATTGTCGCTGAAACGATGATTGCCGACGAGGCTAGTCAAAGGGAGGAATCCCCAACGGATACCCTCGTTCCATCAGAGCCGACTCGCCCTGCGATTGTCCATGAGATGCGACCTGGGGATCCGGTAGCTCTCTTAAGCGAGTTGACCGATCTCACCTCTCAACCTCTCGCGGACGAACATCGCGCCATTGGCGACAGCTTCACGCTCAATCTCTATGAACGCCCTTTCACTGCGGGAACGATGGATTACCTTCCTCATCTCGATATCGTCTACGCAGAACTCGGCTTGAGCGCGCCTTGGATCTATGTCGTCATTCATCTGGAGGAAGCGCCTCCCCATGATGCGACTGCCACCTATGGCGTCGAAATTGACCTAGATCTCGATGGGCGTGGTGATTGGCTGATCATGGCCGCATCTCCACCCTCCTCTGAATGGACCACCGAGGGCGTACGCGCCATGCGTGATACGAACGACGATGTCGGCGGTCCTACCCCTCTGCGTCCTGACGCCCCAGATCAGGAGAGGGATGGTTACGATGAACGGGTCTTTGATCATGGGTTGGGCCCGGATCCCGATGCAGCTTGGGTCCGTCGTGATCCCGAACATGTGAACCGTATCCAAATGGCTATTAAATTCGAGTTAATTGATTCGGACGGAGAATTTCTATGGGGAGCGTGGTCTGATGCAAATGTCAAGAAACCGATCTGGTTTGACTATCATGACCATTTCACGATTGACCAGGCGGGAGATCCTGCCATCATCAGCGACGATTACCCACTCAAAGCCTTAGCATGGATGGACAACACCTGCCGATGGGCTTTCGGTTTCACGCCTGTCGGGCATGAACCCGGTTTGTGTGGATCGACATCTCTACCGACCCCCGAACCCAATATGGGGTACTTAGTGTGCACTCGAGATTTCCCACCAGAATGCACATGCCAGCCGACCTGTGAACCTGGCGACTTTCCATGCACGCCCTGTGAATTACCCTGAGTGCACAACATCGTCATTTATATTTGCGATACCAGAATGGCATCTTCCCATTGGCATGTCATTCTGAGTGAGCCCTTCAGCTTCGCTCAGGATAAACTCCGCGAGCGAAGAATCCCTATGATGAATCGAATTCAAGAGTTTCATCATAGGGATTCTTCGCGCCTATCGGCGCTCAGAATGACACATTATCTCAGTCATATCATCCCGAGGAGCCTCCCCTCAATCTGTCATTGCGAGGAGCCGTTAGGCGACGAAACAATCTTATCGTTGAGGAGATTGCTTCGCACCGGAGCCTGTCCTGAGCCATGTCCTGAGCTTGCCGAAGGGTTGTCGAAGGAGA
>CP070708.1:509136-512195 GCA_020350285.1 Anaerolineaceae bacterium | reverse complement strand
GGAGCGGACGCAGCCTCAGCGCGATATCATGATCGAAGGAGACTTGCTGCGCCGCTCAGCTCGAGGCCGTTAGGCGCAGTTGGCCGACAACGCCTGCAGCAGAAAGGAGCCCACAGTGAAACTCACAAGGGGCA
Organism: Anaerolineaceae bacterium; assembly: GCA_020350285.1. Taxonomy (GTDB): domain Bacteria; phylum Chloroflexota; class Anaerolineae; order Anaerolineales; family E44-bin32; genus DUEZ01. The sequence continues at coordinate 512,061 of CP070708.1, read as the reverse complement.
AGGTGCTCCACGTTCGACCTGGCCTTGTAGGCAAGTTCGTCGTTGCAGCTCTGCTCATCGCCCTCATATCGTGTTCGGGCAAGGACACACAGCACCCTTCCTCACCCACAACACTTACTCCACGGGTAACCGTCGGCTCGCCGGCGGTTACGTCCACGACAATTCCGAGATTCGAGCCGGGGGACTGCGCCGCACCCATTTCTCTCCGCCACCCGCACCACTGTGGGTGGCTCGTCGTCCTCGAGGATCGCACCAAACCGGACGGACGGCTCGTTCGGTTGCCGGTGGTGATCTTCGAGGCTCGAACCTCCGACCCGCGACCGGATCCGGTCATCTATCTCGCCGGAGGTGGTGGTGTGAACCAGATGGCGATGATGAGCTCGTATTCGGACTTCGTGTCGGCAGTGGTATCGGAGCGCGATTTCATCATGTACAACCAGCGCGGAGCTCCCCTCACCGATCCCGCGCTCGAATGTGCAGGACTCGGAGACGTCCTGTGGGAGTTGGCCGAACGACACCCGTCCATAGAAGAGCGGAACCTGCGACTCGCCGAGTTCTGGTCGGAGTGCCGTTCCGACCTGGTCGCCCGGGGCGTCGACTTGAACATGTACTCGACATCTGCCAACGCTGCAGATGCCGACGATCTGCGCATCGCCCTTGGGTATGATTTGGCCAATTACTACGGGACTTCGTACGGAACTCGCATCGGTCTGGTTCTGCTCCGGGACCGGAGCGACGGGGTGCGGAGCATCATCCTTGACTCGGTATACCCACCGGAGGCTGACTACTACACGACCTACGCCTCACATGTCGCCGGAGCGTTGACCTCTCTATTTGATGAGTGCAGCTCCAACCCAGCTTGTGTCGAACGGTACGGCGACCTCGGGAGGCTGTTCACCGAAACAGTCGATCGGCTGGACGCGGAACCTCAGATCATCACATATGCGAACGGACAGGTAGTTGTCGACGGAGTGATGTTCATCGACGTGCTATACGCCCTTCTGCAGAGCACGCCCGGGCGACAGGAGGCCCCCTCCTTCATCGGGGCCGCTTCGAAAGGAGATCTCGATCCCTTCAGACCCGTGTACCCGGCGCTTTTCGAATACCCGGGAAGTATGGCCGTCTACTACTCGTTTCAATGTCGGGAAGAGGTCCCAAAGCACTCATTCGACGAAGTGGTCGCGGAGGCCGTCGGTGTACCTGCACAGATTAGTGACTATGCAGTGCAGTTCTTTGTGGCACTCGACTACGCCGTATGTGAGGTATGGGGCGTTCAGCCATCTGGGGCCGGGGAGAGCGCACCGGTTGAGAGCGACGTGCCAGCGCTGGTGCTCGCCGGTGCCTTCGATCCGATCACTCCTGCGCTGTGGGGCAGATCTGCTGCCGGGCTCCTGAGCAGCGGATGGTTCTACAAAATCCCTGGCCAAGCCCACGGAACGATGCGAACGAGCGCGTGCGCCCGCCAGATCGCACTAATGTTTCTGGAAGATCCCAGCGCGACGCCGGATGCAGCCTGCATAGAGAACACACGTTGAGCGCGGCAGGCGGAGTCGGCCTCGGCCGTCTGAGGTAGACCTGTGCCGGCTTTGGAAGCGTGCAATTCTACGTCAGCACCGGAGAGTAGACTTGGCCAGCCTTCGCTCGACCTGGTCTCTCCTGCGCCTAACAACTCAATAGAGCAGACGCCGAGGGCAGGCGAAAATTAAGATTTGATTCACGCTTCAGGATGCGCGAAGATAAAATGAAAGTATGATCGGCGCTGCTCATCTCAAAGCCGTTAGCCTGCTTCCTGTATCCACCTTGGTCGCATTCCTGCTCACACTCTGACGGAATTAGGTTTTCTTTAGAATGAAACGGAAACGCTGGAAATCGGTAACTGTTGTCGCCCTAGGCATTCTGGTTGTCTCTTTTGCGGGTGGCCTCACCATCTGGACAGCAGGAACTCTAGGCCCGTCCGAACAAGCATTGTTGATGTTGCAGTCTGACAGCGAGGTTCGAATCATTCAGGAGTCAGACCTGATTACGTTCGAACCGGTCGCAAGCCAGCCCTCCTCTGGCTTCATTCTGTATCCTGGGGCGCGCGTCGACTTCAGGTCCTACTCGCCTTTACTCCGCGAGATAGCAGCGAGGAATCACCTTGTTGTAGTGCTTCGCTCGCCACTGAATCTGGCCTTCTTCAACGCCAATGGTGCAGACGAAGTCATCGCCGCTTATCCTCAGATCACGAATTGGGTCATTGGGGGGCATTCGCTCGGTGGAGTGGTCGCAGCCAGCTATGTGGCGAGGCGACCGACTGTCTCGGGACTGGTACTTTGGGCATCTTATCCGGCTGATGACAGTTTGATGGAAACCAACGCCAAGGTGCTGTCCATCTATGGTTCTAACGATGGGTTAACAACCCCTGTGGAGGTGCTCCAATCTCAAGACCTTCTTCCTCCGGATGCGACCTTTATTGAGATCCGGGGCGGCAATCACTCGCAATTCGGCTCTTATGGTCCGCAGCCTGGAGATGATAAAGCCACGATCCCAGCCGAAGACCAATGGGCGCAGATCATAGATGCGACAACCGAACTGCTGGAATTGGACACCAAGTAATCAGTGAGCATGCGAAGCTGGCTAACATCTCGCTGGAGCGGACCCCGCGCGAGGCGCGAAAATTGAAAGGGGTAGTCTTGCGGTGCCGCTCAGCTCGAGGCCATTATGCGGCCATAGAGCAGCATAGATTCTTTCACTATCGGAGGAGTTCGCGACTATGAAATCGGTACGCCTTCCCTTGCCCAGGTGGTTCTCATTCCTTGCACTGTTGATCGCATTTGTGTTACTGCGATTCTCCCTTGGACTGCGGGTTGTACCCACATTTACCTGGCTCTTTCCCGTGTTCATGATGGCATGGGTGCGGTCGAACAAGCCAGGTTGGGGTCTTCT
>CP070708.1:505972-509036 GCA_020350285.1 Anaerolineaceae bacterium | reverse complement strand
CGCATGATGGTGGCATAGGCGTCATCCATTTGGCGGAAGAGCAGATCACGCTGCAGTTCCGGATCCGGATTCTCGGCCAACATACGATCGATCAACAACATCTCGGCAAAGGTCGATGCGGTCTCAGCCAACGGCAAACTCGCGTCTTGCGTCAGGGCGGTGTGATGTTCAGCTAACATGGAATGGATGGCATGACCTATTTCATGCGCCATGGTGGCGACATCATCCGGGCGACCCTGGTAGGATTGCAGTAGCCATGGCGTCAGATCGGGCGAGACGGTGGCACAAAAAGCCCCATCGCGTTTACCCTTACGCACCTCGCTATCCAGGTGATGCTCATCAAAGACGCGCTGGGCTAGGTCCGCCACTTTGGGATCGAACTCTCGCAGACTCCCCAAGGTTAAATCGACTGCATCTGAAAACGCATATGTCGTCTCCGTCTTCACGACCGGCGCGTAAATGTCGTATCGGCGAAGCCGGTCCATCCCGATCCACTGGGCTTTCAAGTTAAAGAATCGGTGAAAAAGGGAAACATTTTTCTGACATGCCTCCAGCAAGAGATCCACGATCTCATCTGGGACATCGTTGGAGATATTGCGGACCGAGATCGGCGAGGCGTACTTTCGAAGATCAATTTGTTCGCTGCGCCAATCCCGGACACGGTACTGGTAGATTTGCCCTAGGATGGGCTTGTCTTGTTCATGTACCCGATGTAACTCCTGATAAGCCGCTTTCCGAAGCTCTGGGTCGGGATCGCGATAATAAACCTGAAGCTCACCCCGCGTCATCTCCTTCACCTCACCATCGACCTCGATCTTGTAGGTGTATCGACTGGTGATCGAATCGTACAATGTGATCATCGCCTGGGGGCCATTGACGTCCTTAAGGTTAATCACCTTCTCTTCAGGTTCGGAAAGTGTGTAGGGCTTCTGCAGACGCAGGGCTTCCAACCAATAATGATAATCTCCCGAGACCTTCATCAACCTTTCCGCGGGTGCATCCTCCAATCCTTTCCACCACAACTTGAAGAAGAGCGTCCGATTGTCAACTTCAGCGGCAAGTTGCTGCATCTGGGCTTGAAACGTCTGCGCGCTCTGGTCCTGGGTATCCTCGTTAAAACGCAAAAAGCCGAAATAGGCTAACCGAGAGACAAGACGGACCAGCGCCTCATAGTCTTTGAGGATCTGGAGGAAATCCGCCTCGCTTAGATCGGGCGAGAGTCGGGACCGGACCTCCTCGAAAGCTTTCACACGTTCTTCGACTTGATCCCTCGCTTTCTGGACCTCCGGGTCGTTGAAGCTGGCATACAGATCATCCAAGCTCCATTTCTCTTGTTTGTACTTTGTGGTTGCCATTGCTTTCTCCTTGGTGATTTGGGATTAGGGATTGGGGATTAGGGATCAGGAATCAGTTGCCCTGATCCCCGATCCCTAGTCCCTGATCCCTGTTTACGAGTACATCATATCTTCATGCTATACACTAAACCGAATATAAATCAGCTCTCCGTCCGCCACCTGGTAATCCTTACCCTCGAGCCTTAACTTACCTTGCGCCCGTGCTTCGGTTAAACCACCAAGGGCGACTAACTCGTCCCATGCGATCGCCTCAGCCTTGATGAAGCCGCGGGCCAAATCTGAGTGGATGGTCTCAGCAGCTTCGAGCGCGCTGCTGCCTTGACGTAATGTCCAAGCACGTCCCTCTTGTTCGTTGAAGGTGAAAAAGGAAAGGAAGCCAAGCAGATCACAGCAGGAGTGGATGATACGCTCTCTACCCGGCTGCTCAATGCCATACTCCGCGAGAAAAGCTTGTGCTTCGTCCGCTGCCAATTGAGCGATTTCCATTTCCAGCTTTCCCTGGAGGCTAAGCGACTGCACGCCATCCGAGATGTCTAAATCTGGATCCTCCTCGCCTTCCCCAAGGTTAATCACCACCAACACCGGTTTCAGAGTCAGCAGGCTGAAGCCGGACAGCATTTGTCCTTCTTCGATCGTTAAATCGAGCGTTCGTAAGGGACGCTCGCGATCCAAGCTTTCAGTAAGATGTTCAAAAAGGGCAATCTCTCGATCGATCAAATCCCGATCTCGAGCGCCCTTCTGGCGTTCTTCTTCCAAGCGCTGTAGACGACGCTCAACCGTCAGCATATCGTGCAGTAGAAGCTCGGTCTCCAAGGTCATGTGATCTCGAGCCGGGTCTATCGTGTCGAGGGGATGGGGAGCCGTCGGCTCATCGAAGACACGAACCACATGCAACAGGGCGTCCATAGTTTCCAATTGGTTCATGAGTGGACCTGGCAGTCCCTCACGACCGCTGCCAACCTGGAGACCGCCGATATCGGAAAATGTCACCTTCGCGTAGGTCGTTTTACGGGGTTTAAGGAGTTCGCTGAGGGCGTCCAGGCGCGAATCTGGAATCCCAACCACGGCCGTCTGAACATCATAAAGCCCCCTGGCAGCCAACGGACCTACAGGCAGGTCCTCTCCTGTGAGCACGTTGAAGACCGTGGTCTTTCCAGATCGTGGCAGACCAATGATTCCTAGATGCATGGTATATAAAAAGCACTCCCGCCAACTACGAACGAGAGGAAAACTTGACCGCCCCCGAGCGTTTGACTATACTTGCCGTACGCCGAAGTGGCGGAACTGGCAGACGCGCGCGACTCAAAATCGCGTTCCTTCGGGAGTGTGGGTTCGATTCCCACCTTCGGCACCAGCGATTATAGCATAGGCGACCCCGGTGCTAAGAAATCCCACCGGGGTCGTACATATCTATGAGAGTGTTGCGGTGGGATAATGTCTGTGGCAAAATGCCGCAGGTACTTAGGATCATCAGCGTATGAATTCAACACCCTTTCGCCTAACTGTCGGTCTGATCATCGGACTCGTCGTAGGTCTGATTTATGGTTGGGTCCTTCGTCCTGTCGAGTACGTGGACACCGCGCCTGATACACTGCGCGAAGATTACCGCACCGATTATGTCCTGATGGTCGCAGAAGCTTACGCCGGTGATGGTGATCTTGACCTAGCCCAAATCCGATTGGCCACCCTCGGCCCGCAGCCACCTATCG
>CP070708.1:502742-505872 GCA_020350285.1 Anaerolineaceae bacterium | reverse complement strand
AGCTGATGACGAAACCGGTTCGTAATCTGTCCCTCGGCGAACGGATGAAGGTTGAGATCGCAGGCTCACTATTACATCGGCCACGAGTGCTCTTTCTGGATGAGCCTACCCTAGGATTGGATATCACCATGCAACGGCGAATCCGACGTTTTTTCGCTGAGTACAATCGGCGTGAGGGCGCAACAATTCTACTCACTAGCCATTACATGGCGGAGGTAGTAGCGCTTTGCAAGCGGGTGATTGTCATTCATCATGGTCACCTGCTCTTTGATGGTGATCTGAACGACCTTGTGCGCCGTTTTACCAGCCATAAGCGGATCATGGTCAAGCCTGAAGATCAGTCATTGGATCTTTCAGGTTATGGTGAAATCATGAGCCGAGAATCAGGTGCCGTCGCCTTGAGAGTGCCGCGAGAGGAGATTTCCGAAGTCACTGCCAGACTATTGGCGGAAATTCCAATCATTGACCTCTCGGTGGAAGACCCGCCCATCGAGGATGTGATCGAAACAGTTTTTGCTGAGGGTGAGGATGAAGCGAACGCTTAAGATCTTGATTGCGGAGACCAAGATCTCCATGATGGCCAGCTTCCAGTACAGAGTGCAGGAGGGCATGGCGTTGTTGGGTCTGCTGGTTGAAGCACTCATCTACCTGGTGGTATGGACGACCATCGCCCGTGCTAAAGGTGGAACAGTCGGTGGCTACACGGAGGGTGAATTCGCAGGTTATTTCATCGCTTGGACCTTCGTGCGCCACATGACGACCGGTTGGAGTCCCTGGTGGATGGAAATGCGCATCCGTCGCGGTGAATTTAACACGCTTCTGCTCCGTCCCATCCATCCTTACTTCGTCGACATGGGGAGGATGATGGGGATGAAGACCATCGCCATGATGACCCTCATTCCGACGATCTTCATCCTCACATTGATTTTTAAGCCGGAGTTTGCGCTCATTCCTTGGTCACTAGCAGCCTTGCTGCCTGCCTTGGTGCTTGCTTTCATGATGCGCTACACATTGATGTACGCCTTGGCGGTGACCGCCTTTTGGACCACCCGCGTAACAGCACTCTTCGAGCTGTGGTTCGCAGTGGAGTTCTTCACCTCCGGAAGAGTAGCGCCGCTTTCCGTATTGCCCGAATGGGCGCTAAACATTGCCAATATCCTCCCGTTCCAATGGATGTTCGCCTTTCCGCTCGAGTTGCTTCTCGGTCGACTTTCACCTCAGGAAGCCTTATATGGCTTCCTCATGCAGGGGCTATGGCTCACAGGGACCGCGATCGTTGTCCGCGTTGTTTGGCGGAGCGCGGTCAAGCAATACGCCGCAGTGGGGGGATGATGTTGCGACTATTTCGCTTAATCTGGACCTTCATCCGACTGAGCGCTCTCAATGAGCTGCAGTATCGAGCAAATTTCTTCATGCAGTTCTTCAGTTCGCTGTTGATCCTGGCCAATGGTTTGATCGGGCTGGCGTTGGTTTTTTATCACACCGAATCCTTGGCAGGCTGGGAACCCATGGAGCTGTTGGTGGTGGTAGGGGTCTACACAATTATCGGGGGATTAATCCGCGCCATAATTCAGCCCAACATGTGGCGCATCTTGGAGGGTGTTCATCAAGGGACATTGGACTTCACCCTCACCAAACCGGAAGATTCGCAACTTCTCGTCAGCATGGCCAACTTCGAGTTGTGGAAGCTGGTTGATTTGATCATTGGTCTAGGGGTTCTGGGTTACGCGGTGGTTAAGCTCGGTGCAAGGGTGGGGCTTGCTGAAGCTCTCATCTTCGCCTTGGTCTTGTTGTGTGGCGGATTGATGGTCTACAGCCTATGGTTGGCGATCGCTACGACCTCTTTCTGGGTGGTCCGTATTTGGTCGCTTTTCGAGTTCTTCGACGCGATGTATCAAGCCGGTCGCTGGCCGGTGGGGATCTATCCTTCGTGGTTACGAATGATTCTAACGTTTTTGGTCCCGGTAGCGTTCGCGGTTACCGCCCCGGCTGAAGCGTTGACCGCAAGACTCAACACTCAAACCCTGTTCCTCGCAATCTTCGTGGCAGCCTTGACCTTGGTTGCATCGCGCATGTTCTGGAAATACGGGTTAAAGAATTACACAGGTGCGTCTGCTTAAATCTCACGCGGGATGGATCGAGATTAATTCAAAGCCCGACAACTTCTCTTGACCTTCATTCTTACTAAAACAAGCTGGACCACTCGTACCAATGCGAGCCGAATCTAATTCCTCCATAGATCGGGCCACCATGGATTATTCTGGTTGCCAAAAACGTTCCGATTAATAAGTTGAATCAGTTTGAGGAGGACGATGTAAGCTGTTGTCGATTGAGGCTGAGACCTCACCAGCGTCTTATCAGGTTTTATCGTTATCCACCACAGTTATAACTACGTTTCCCTTTTTATGGCCCTGCTCGACATACCGGAAGGCCTCAGCAGTCTGTTCCAACGGGTAGCGTCTGTCAATGACCGTTTTTAGCTTTCCCGCCTCAATAAGCTCCTTAAAGAAAAGTAGATCTTCCACTGTAGCTTCTCTTGATCCATTCATGATTTTCTTGTTGCCGACTATTGATGTCCATAACTTTTGAAGCAGAAATGCTAAGCTAGGCATCGTTACAAGATAGAGACCATTATCCCTTAGCGAGTTTTTGCAGCGCAAGAATGAGCTTTTGTGAACTGCGTCAAAAACGACATCGTAGGTCTCGCCACTTTTCGTGAAATCCTCTTTCGTGTAATCAATGACCTTATCGGCTCCTAGGGATTTCACCATTTCTAGGTTCGCGGTACTGCAGACCCCAGTCACTTCCGCCCCATAGTATTTGGCGAGCTGTACCGCAAAAGTACCTACAGCTCCAGAAGCGCCATTGATAAGCACTTTCTGTCCGGCCTGGATATTCCCCTGATCCCTGATGAAATACATCGCAGTATGCCCTGCCAGGGTGAGGGAGGCAGCTTCCTCATAGGATATATTGGCTGGTTTATTCGCCAGCACTCCGTCTTCGGGCATGCAGACATATTCTGCATGTGCGCCAAAGGCGGGTTCGGGTGTTCCAAACACCTGGTCGCCTGTTTTAAATCGGGTTACATCTTTGCCAACAGCTTCAATTTCTCCGGCCAGATCAATACCGA
>CP070708.1:499480-502642 GCA_020350285.1 Anaerolineaceae bacterium | reverse complement strand
GAAGAACCCTCTCCTCATCGAACCATAAATGGGAAAGAAATCATTGGCGTCGGCAGATGCCGCGTGGCAGCTGGGTATCTGTTGATAGGATTAATTTCTCATGCTCTGGAGCAGGAAAAATGGTGCCCACTCTTGCGCCACCGTGGAGCGTCTGATACACTCGCTCATTACAGAGCCCAGTGTCAAAAATGATGATGGTGCAGCAGGTGATCTCACAACGGTCAACTCTCTTATCTATCTCCATAATGCGGTAAGTCAATCGAGGTTTCATCTATGGGACAAGCGCTCTACCGAAAATGGCGCCCGCAGACGTGGGATGAAGTGGTCGGACAAGATCACATTATCCAGACACTGCGTAATGCCGTGAGAGGGGAGCGTGTAGCCCATGCCTACCTTTTCGCTGGACCGCGCGGTACCGGGAAAACGACTACAGCACGGTTGCTCGCGAAGGCTGTTAATTGCTTGGCGGAGTCACTCGAGGATCGCCCCTGTAATTCCTGCGCTCATTGTCAAGCAATAAGCGAAGGTCGTTTTCTGGATCTGATTGAGATAGACGCCGCATCTAACACAAGTGTTGAGGACGTTCGTGATTTACGGGACAAGATAAATTTCTCCCCCAATGAAGGGCGTTATAAGGTTTATATTATCGATGAAGTTCACATGCTTTCGACCGCGGCCTTCAACGCGTTATTAAAAACCCTCGAGGAGCCCCCAGCCCACGCCATTTTTGTGCTTGCCACGACTGAAGTGCATAAGATTCCCGCGACTGTGCTTTCCCGCTGTCAACGCCATGAATTCCGTCGACTACCGATCGTGGTCATGATCGATTACCTACGGCCCATGATCGAAACGGAAGGCTTGCAGGTGGAGGCGGAAGCATTGGAGATGATCACACGTCAGGCTACTGGAAGCCTGCGCGATGCGATCTCATTGGTGGATCAATTGGCCTCAACGGGAGAATTGGTGAATCTAGAACTTGCCCAAGTAGTTTTAGGAACCGCAACCACCGAAGCCGTGCGCGCAGTAACGAAGGCGATGATCGAACAGGATCATGCTGAGGGATTGACTGTGATTAACCGCGCCCTCGATGGTGGCGCAGACCCGAGGCAATTCGCCCGACAGGTCGTTGATTATCTGAGAGGTTTACTCTTGGTTCAGATGGGTAATGAGCATCTCGTGGAAGCCTCGGTTGAGATTCGTGAGGAGATGGGTAAACTGGCAGGTAAAATCAAGCTTGCCCATTTGCTTACTGCAATCCGCGCATTTAGCAAAGCAGCGGTTGAGGGTCGAACGACCTGGCAATCTGCTTTGCCCCTCGAACTAGCTTTCGTCGAGGCATCCGATCTGAACGAAGACAAAACTGGGTCGTCGGGTGAAGTACCAAGTCAAGCTCTGCGAGAGACAAGAGTCGAGGGATCTTCCCCTGAGGGAAATCCCAGCAGTGATGACGCACAAAAGAATACAGCGCGTAGTGAGGAAACCCAACCACTGAGTGGAAACTTCCAAAAGGTCCTAGACCATTGGCGTGAGATCCTATTAGCGGCGCGTCATCATGACCCGCGTGCGCAAGCTCTCCTGAATTCATGCAGACCATTAGGGATCGAATCCGGGGAGTTGATCATCGGCTTTGGAAGCGAGTTGTTGCGAGAGAAGATGGAGAAGGGTCACAATCTCTCGATTGCGGGAAAGGCACTTGAAGATGTCTTGGGATTATCGTTAGGGATTCTTTGTGTGCTGACAGACACCTGGGAACCGATGAAGGCCAATGCGAGTCAATCGCTACCAATAGAAGATGGGGGCATGGTCGCGACGGCAGTGAGGGATCTTGGAGCTCATGTGGTCGATGTGGAAAATTTGCCGCCAGAGAGCGGAAGGTGAGGCTTTCGTTAGGGGGAAAGTGATAGTTGAGATTGAGAAGAGGCTGCATCGATGAGTGTCGCAGTGCCGCGACCGGTGGAGCGCCTGATTGAAGCCTTCGCTAGATTGCCGGGCATTGGGCCAAAGACGGCATCACGTTTGACCTATTATTTATTAAGAGCACCGGAGAGTGAGAGTCGCGAACTCGCTGCGGCGCTGGAGGAAATGCGGACCAGCACGAGTTTCTGCACGCTTTGTTTTAACATCACCGTCAGCGATGTCACCCCATGTGCTATTTGCAGCGATGATGCCCGAGACAGGCAACTCTTGTGTGTGGTTGAAGAACCCTTAGATGTGTTGGCGATCGAACGCACCGGACAATTTCGTGGTCGTTACCATGTCTTGCATGGTGCCATTTCCCCCGTGGAGGGGATCGGTCCAGAAGATCTTCGAATTGAGGAATTGGTGAGACGGGTGGGCGAAGAAGGGATCGAGGAGCTGGTCCTGGCGACCAACCCCACGATGGAGGGGGAAGCGACCGCGATGTATCTGAAACAACGTTTAGAAGGTCAGCCTGTTCGCTTGACGCGGTTGGCGCGGGGATTACCTTCCGGCGGAGATCTTGAGTACGCCGATGTAACCACACTCTCGCAAGCGCTAGAGGGGCGGCAGGAGATTTAAAAGGAGAGGGATCAGGGATCGGGGATTAGGGATCAGGAGATTCTAATTTCATCGCGCACTGATCCCCAATCTCTAATCCCTGATCCCATCCAGTAAAGTCACCCTCACATCTCCAGTATAAACTTCCAAAATACAAGGATTCCTCCCCCTTTTGGTGACTTGACACGTTTTCCATTCACTTTGTATAATAGGTGAGAACGAAGACTCGCGGTCTAGCCCGAGATACAGTTCGGGAAGACCTGGACAACTGAAGGTGTCAGAGACCGGGGCCTAAGCACGATGAGGCCTGATTGGTCTGCCATCTAGGCCGATGTTTGCAAGAGGGACATCGGCAATTCTGTTCTTACTCTTGACATCTACAGGAGCGGATGTTAGGATAGCGTCCGCTTTATCGACGGCACCTTAACAATTGAAAAGTGATAGGAAGCAAAATCCTTGAATCCGGTCAATTCGTGAACTGATCTGTGTCTTCGGACATAGTGAAGTATCTACGGAGAGTTTGATCCTGGCTCAGGATGAACGCTGGCGGCGTGCCTAATACATGCAAGTCGAACGAGGCCCTTTGTATTCGTACGAAGGTGTCCTAGTGGCGAACGGGTGAGTAACACGTTGGTGACCTGCCCC
>CP070708.1:496185-499380 GCA_020350285.1 Anaerolineaceae bacterium | reverse complement strand
GGTCACGCAACGGGAGCTCTAGGATAGTTCCCGCGTTCGTTTCTCCAAATCCTAAGTAGGCGATATCCACCATTGAGACCGAAGCATAACCATCCGGCGGGTTGGTAAACAGGAGCAGTGCCGGGCTGAATTCAAAGTCGAAGTTGCGGCCAAAGAGTTGATTCTCTGTATCACCGAAAGCAGCGAAAAGCGAACATGCCCATGACTGGGGATTTCGTCCTTCCGTCTTGTACATCAATAAATTCGGTGATCTTGTCGCTGAACTTTGACCGTACGCTCCAAAATATTGCATCGTGTAGAGAGGATGATCGTCCACCTTTTTCAGGCTGTTGAGGGTGGCGATCTCGTCATTGGATAAACTTTCTGCCCCCTCCACAACGGTTGGGATGCTTGAAGCGGAAGGTGATATCGTGGGAGTCGTTTCTTTAGACGATACCTGTGTCGGGGCACTCGGGTGAACGCTGCACCCGGAAATGATGCAAATCATCGAGGAAAGACAGATGATTTTGATCAGAAAATTAAAAGAGGGAAGTCTGATCTTCATGGTCTAACCTGTCCGTACACCGCATCGACCGGTAAGCCCCACATCTTCATCTCGATGCACTCAACGATATCAAATCCAGCGTCTGATAAGGATCGTGAGACGTAGATGGGACGACAGTCCACATAATTCGGGATCTTCTCGTGTGCCCACTCATATAATCGAACGGCGAAACCTGTAACGTCTTTTTTCGCCATCGATACCGCAACCAACCGTCCACTATGACGAAGTACTCTCTTACATTCCTGGAGCACGATCGGGATCTCTGGGGTGTCGAACAGGTCCAGTGTGAAGCTGGTGAACACCGCATCAAAGCGTTGGTCTTCATAGGGAAGTTCTGCCCCATCTCCACATGTCAACTCCACCCGATCTAAAAGACCTGCGGTTTTTACCCGCTCGCTGGCAACCCGGAACATCCCTTCGGAAAGATCAATTCCATCCACTCGGCCTCCATCACCAACGGCTTCCGCCAATGCCAGGATCGCTTTTCCCGTTCCGAAACCAATTTCTAGGATACGCTCACCTTTCTTCGCCTCTAGAAGATCCAAGCCCACTCTGACGAATTTCCACTCGCTTGTTCCCGCGATTAGATCGTACCATCCACTCAGCCGATCATAGCTTGCTTTGGCTGTTTCCTTCGTGCGGGTGACCCGACTGATTTGACCGCTGTTTCGGATCATTTCTGTTCTCCGCAAGGTTCGTTCATTATCAATGGGTAACTAAATCTCGAACACAATGGGTTCATTCACCGGTTCGAAATAGTGATTGCAGCTGCTGACGTTGATAAAAGTTGTATGCTCATTCGCCGTTACCCCAACGCCTTCGTGGATGTGACCGAAGATGTGGAATCGCGGCTGGATCCGCTCCACCGCTTCCAATAGATCTCTGCAACCCACGATTTCCCCTCGGAACGTTCGATCCCCATGACCATACGGAGGACCGTGCGTTATGAGGACATCGGTCCCTTCTGGGATGAGGTCCCACTTCGCTCGGATCTCGGGTCCACGGTGAAGGTTAAAAGCCCAATCATGGAACCAGGGTTGCCAAGGGCTTCCGTAGAAGTGAATCCCTTCGATCGCTACAGATTGATCCTGTAGGTAGATGGTGTTGGTGAGGACCGCTGCGCTGCCCTCTGGATCCCGTTCAAAGCAGAAATCGTGATTACCAGCGATGACGATCTTCACTGGATGTGGAAGTTGTCCCAAGAAAGCGTCTAAATCTTTAACGTCCCCAATGGAACCCCTTTCCGTCATGTCTCCAGCGTGGAGTAGGATGTCCCCTTCCGGGACGTCGAGGGCCCAATGGTTCCCGTGCGTATCAGAGATGGCGACGATTCTTAGGGGCATGATTGATCCTCATGAGTACATAGGTCACGCCGCGTGCTCAGCATTGACAGGTTTCATCATGATGTAAAACGCTGAACCATACCATTTTGAATACTTCCTGTACAAGTCAACTTCATGTTGAACCTTCTCGAGAACTTTCAACGCTTCAGGATTCGATGCGTACTTCTCAAACAATTGGAGAATGAGGGCCTCCAAGGGGCCATAATAATCATGCCACCAGGCTTCCTCTGGTACTTGAAAGTGATCGATGAGTTCATATCCGCAATCTGTGATTAATTGCAGGTTCGCATAATCAGTCTTAATTCCAGAATACACCTTGACCCAATGACCAAGGATCTCTTGTGGAGGATATTCCTGTAACCATGTCATCTCATGAACAACAAGAAATCCTCCAGGTCTGATGAATCTCCTCCATGCCTTGAGGCCTTGTTCGAATCCGATCATGAAAATCGAACCTTCGGACCATAGGATATCGAAACTTTCGTCATGGAAGTCCATATTGTGCATGGAACGATTCATGACGTGGATTTGATCAGATAATCCATTCTCTTCAGCCTTCTTGGTCAATTCATTCAACGAAGTCTGGTTGATATCCAGTCCGATGACTTCGCCGTTGCTTAACCGAGCCAATTCCAAGGTCACTTCACCGCGACCGCATCCGATATCCAGAATCCGAGGGGTGCTTATCTCCGGGATCTTATGATAAGCCTCACGCGTATAGATGAGACGCATTTCATTCTCCACACGCACGCCTTCTCGGATCTCGCGAAGGATTTCCATTGTCATCTCTGCATCTGTTTTATATGGTTTGATCGATCACGGTGCATCATTAAACTAGGACAGCCACTTGACGTTCACACAATCATATCTTTGCTCGGGGTATGAAGCTAAGACTAAGACCTAAACGCTTATGAATTGTACTGCTAAGGGTTTCATAAGGATCATACAATGAAACAACTCATTGTCCATGCAAAGTTCACCTCCCCGCGAGCTCAAAGCTCGCGGGGAGGTTGTATCCAATGTAGCCGCATCCTCTAGGGTGTGCTGAGAAACATATTCTGATACCTGTGGTTACTAACCATTAAGGCACTTGGGCACCGAGGCACCCGGGGACTTGGGAGAAATGTAGCCGCACCCTTTAGGGTGCGACAAGAATCATTCGTCCAGCAAATGCAATTGGGGATTATTGATGAAAAACCGATCTAACTGGTTGATTCTCCCATATGCTTCACAGATTGCCTGATGAGTTCTCGTAGGGTCTCAAGATCGACGTCCTCGAGCTTGTTGATGTACAGACATGATTTTCCC
>CP070708.1:492874-496085 GCA_020350285.1 Anaerolineaceae bacterium | reverse complement strand
AGGATGAAGAACCGCAGAAGGCTAGTCCTTCTGCGCATCTAAATACTCCTGGAGGAAGAAGGCCGCAGCCCGAGCGTCTAGCATCGGATCTCGTCCACGGTTACGTTGTGCAGCTTGAGTAGAGCCGCTCTCATCCCAGGTCAAGACCGGCAGGTCCCCCTCAGTTCGAAGAACATCTGCCAGTCGTAGTCCCACCCGGGCTTGAGAACCGACCTTTCCTTCTTCATTCAATGCAATTCCAACGATGATCCTTGCTACATCATGCTTAGATGCCAGATCGAGAATCCTCAATGCGTCTTCGCGCCGCGAAATGTGCTTGAGGACGAGAAGAGGGCGTGCGATCGTTCCTGTCGGATCGCTGATAGCTACGCCTACACGGACCTCTCCTGGGTCAACGGCTAGAATGCGTGCCATCACCCGGCCTCCCAATCGTATCCAATTTCGATTCTGAATCCCAACCAAGGCAATCTAGGGAACCATGCAGGGGATATTTGGATCTCGGGACGTGACTCTAGATTAATTAATCGTTCCAGCAGATCGGCGGTGTATTCCTTGGTATGACCCCGTATCAATTCTCGGATACGAGAAAAATCTATGACCCTATATGTTTCTTGTTCCGCAAGGATGCTTATAGATGCCGTTTCGGTGCCTGCCATCACCGGTCCGGATAAGATCACGAAGCTTAAGGTATCCGGTACTAGTAAGGTTTCTTCACTGAGCGCGGCTTCCAACGCCGTTCGTACCGTTGAATCGATGTCATCCGGATGATAAACCAACCCCTCAATTTCCATCACGAGATTCAATGATAGGCTATCTGCCGGTTCTCCTACTTCGCGATCGAATGATTGGTCAATAGTCGTTCTTAGACGAAGGCTTTCTTCTACGAGTCTTAAATCAGAGTCTAAAGTTGCTAGGATCTTTTCAGTGGCTTCGATATATAACTGGCTAGAGAGTTCATCAATGAGGTTGATACGATCATCAGGTGAGACCGCAGGTCTTGTTTCATCCGTTCCACCGCTGGTGGATTCTGGATTAGTTACGGAAACAACAAGACCAAGGGGGCCTTCAACTGAATCGATGGCACCGATTGGAAGGTTGCTGGCAAGACCAGGTACCACGGCTTGGATTTCAGCCACAGCCTCTGAGTTCCTCCCTGGTGCCAAATTGACATCTTCAGTGGTCACAAATCTGAGGTCACCATGTGCACTGGCACGGAGACCCGTTCCTTCGGGTATCGAAACGGAATCTGTCGTGAGATTGGTAAAGATCACGGAGCCGATTGAGGTCTGGTCCGGGACGGTAGCAGAGCCCGAAGTTGGTTTCCTCAATGTTCCTTCTACAACGATAGCTTCCCAACGCGCAGGGATTCTATTAGGCAAAGGTTGCTCGATTTCCGGATCGAGTAATAGCGTAAGTTTTTGTTCATGCACAGTGGATTGCGGCGTTATGGTAATCTCGGCCTTGGGTACCAAGGTCGCAACCAGAAGTAGAAGCCCGATGAGGGCTACCCCAGTGAGAACATACCGCAGGATTTTATCTGCAGGGGATAATCTTGTTGCTCGGACGGTTTCATCTGGTGGAGAGAGATAATCAGGAGGGGGAGGACTTTCACGACCTATCGTAATAGGACGCGATCGGACTCGACGATGCCATTTCTTTTCAGAGATATCATCCAGTGAATCAAATACTGGAATGCCAAGCTCGCGTGCATAGGCCCTTATATCAGGATCATGGGTGACGAGACCGATTTGTTTGCTTCGTTGCTGAGCGTTCCGCTGAATTAAGACCAGGTCGAGACGTCGCGTCAACACCCTACCGTATCTTGGCCAGACGATGAGTACGCGTGGAGCCTTTGCCCAACCCAATTTATCTAAGGTGGACACATAGTCGTCGTGTGATTCGAGATGAAGAATATGGACCTTCACTGGGATTTGTGGAACCCTATGCCTTGCGTGTCATAACAAATTGGCCTTGACCCAACCAGGGACAATTGCTAGTGCATCGGGTATTTTCTCCGGATTTTTCCCGCCAGCCTGGGCAAGGGTTGATTTACCACCACCTTTACCTCCAACGACCGCAGCGACCTCGTCAACCAACCCTGCGGCATCCAAACCGCGGTCGACCAGGTCAGGGCTGATCGCAGCGACAATCACCGCTCGATCCTCGATCGTTGAGGCCAAAACGATCACTCCACTGGCATATTTGACTCTAAATCGGTCCGTTAAGCGGCGAAGCACATCTGCATCTCCATCTGGGATGATTCCTGTGAGTACGGGGATGTCAGCAATCTCCGTGGGCTGCAGCGCTTCATAATGAGTCACTGCTTCACCCTCACGATAACGCCTTAGTTCCCGTTCGAGATACAACTGCTTCTCAAGTAGATCGTCGATCTTTGTTTCGATCGTATCGGGATCGGTATCGAGTTTGGTGGCGACACTTTTCATGACACTTAGACGTGATTGGATCACTTTTTGGGCACCGCGCCCGGTGATGGCTTCAACTCTGCGGATCCCCGAAGCGACACTCCCCTCGCTCAGGATCAAGAACGATCCAATCGCGCCGGTGTTCTCGACATGTGTACCGCCACATAATTCGTATGAGAGTCTCTCTTCGTCGCCAATACTCACCGTTCGTACAGTCTCTCCATAGGTCTCTCCGAAGAGTGCAATTGCTCCTTGTGAGACCGCATCTTCACGGGTTTCGTGCTCGATTTGGAGTTCATAATCACTCAAGATAGCTTCGTTCACTAATCGTTCAACCTGGGTAATTTGTGCTTCTGTCATGGCCTCGGGGTGGGTGAAATCGAAGCGTAAGCGATCGGGGGCTACAAGGGATCCTGCTTGGCGGACATGTTCGCCGAGCACTTGACGCAAAGTAGCGTGTAGGAGATGGGTCGCGGTGTGGTTCCGCATGATGTCCCATCGGCGAGGTTCATCGATCGTCGCTTTCCCTTGATCGCCAACCTTTGGTTCTCCTATGATCACCTGTCCGTAGTGAATGACCAGTCCATCGATCGGCTGATATGTGCCTTGGACATTAACTTCCCATATCGGATCTGCCTTTGAGGAGATTGAGCCAGTGTCAGCGACTTGACCTCCAGCTTCGATGTAAAAAGGAGTTTCCGGGATGACCACGGCAACTTGATCGTTTACGGAAGCGGATTGGACTAAATCTCCATCCTTTAGGATCGCCAGGATGGTTGCCTCGCGAG
>CP070708.1:489509-492774 GCA_020350285.1 Anaerolineaceae bacterium | reverse complement strand
CGCCAAGTAACCCGATTCACCATCAGAGACTGTCACTGTCGTCCCGGCGTAATTCCAAGCCACCACTGGGATGCCCCAAGCCATGGCCTCGATCACGCCCATACCAAAATCCTCCTCCGGCGCAGGATAACAGTAGACCGTCGCTTCCTGATAAAGACGTTGCAAGTCCGATTCCGAGATCTGCCCCAAAAACAGTACATTATCGGCAATCCCCAACCGTTCCGCCAGTGCGATTAAATTTGGCGTGTGAGCTGTATAGCTGCCGGGGATCACCAGACTGGCCTCCGGGACCTTCTCCACCACCTGAGCCATGGCCTCGATCACATACTCGAACTTTTTCTGTGGCTCGTGACGGTTGGTGATCAGCGCGTATGGTTTGTGAATATCGTGCTTACCAGCTTTGAACGATCCCACATAGGCCGAGCGCGGATTCAAACGCAATAGATCCCAAGGTTGCGGATGACACCCCGCCGGGCACAATTCCAATTTCCGTCCATAAATCCCCTCGATCACCCCCGCGATGTAATCGCCGTTGCCCAGCATGACCTCCGCGCCAGTGAAAGAGATGTGGTCTGCCCATGCCACGAAACGCTTTAGGCGTTGAATGATCTCGTTCAGCACATAGTAATCCTTCCTGTTAAGCCACCCCGTCTCCTCATCGATCCTGCGCGGGTAGATCAAGCGGTTGGGCTGGTTCATGTAGACCACATATGGCTTACGTAAGACCTTCGAAACGCAGTATGCGATCCATGCCCCCGGCTGGTTACACCCCACGAAGACATCGATGTCACGGAACCGCAACGCCAGGAGGGGAGCCAGCACGCTCGACAAGGTCATAGCAATGGCGTCCCACAATGGGAACCACTTGGGTAACTGCGGCAGGAAAGTCTTGACTCCGACTTCCTTGATGAAGTCTGGGTAACATGCACAGCGATCCAAAGTGGGCGCATAGCAAACCACATCATGCCCTAAACGCCGCAAGCCTATCACCTCTTCTAGCACGATTCGCTCGCCACCACCGCTGTATACAAAGCCACAGTGGAAAACTGCGATCTTCAGCTTCTCATGTTTTTCTGTCATCAAACTTTCTCCCGTAGTTAACCCAGCCTAGACATTCGATGGCTGGAGATGCTCCATCTTTCGTTGTTTAACCTCGATACCCTTCACATCAAAGAGTTCCTTGTTCGCTTTCACCCATTCACACAGATCTTTCAGGCCTGTTCCAATCGATGTCCGGGGCGTCCATCCCATGTCCCGCTCCGCCTTTCGCACATCTGAGATGTACACTCGTTGATCTCCCGGGCGCCATTCCTCGAAGGTAAGCGGGATCGCCTTGTCCAATTCGGGTTCCAGGCGATAGATCAGTTCCAGCAATGAGATCGCATTTCCAGGTCCACCACCCAGGTTGTAGGCATTACCGGCACAGACCTTGATGTTGTCAATCGCCAGGTCAAAAGCCTCCAATAGGTCACGTACATGCAGCACATCCCGCACCTGCTTGCCGTCTCCATAGATCGTGAGTGGACGACCAAGCACGGCCGAAATGACAAAGTGCGCCACCCATCCCTGATCCTCGATCCCAAACTGGCGCGGTCCGTAGATGCACGACTGGCGAAAGACCACGGTTCTCAATCCGTAGATACGGGCATGGTCGATCATGTACAGGTCGCATGCACCTTTGGAGCAGCCGTACGGGGAGTGCAGATCGATGGGGAAGTCCTCATCGATCCCCTCTGGGTAATCGATGAAGTGGTAGCGCAGGGTTGAAGCTCCAACACGTAAGTGCTCCATCCCCCCATAAACTTTGTTGGTCGATGCGTAGAGCACGATAGGATCAGATCCACATGAGCGAGCCGCCTGGAGTATATTTATCCCACCCAGCGCGTTGATCAAGAAATCCTCCATGGGATCTTCTACTGAGGTCGTCACCGCTACCTGAGCAGCCATATGTGCCACGACATCGACTCCGGCCATGGCCTCCTGCAACGACTCGAGGTCGCGCACATCACCCCGCACCTGGCGAAGATGACCGATCCCGTTGGATTGCTGGAGGCTGATGGCAGATTTCTCCAACCAGGTCGCGTTCTTCTTGGAGCCGGGGCGGGAGTAGTTGTCGTAAGTGACCACCTCCCAACCCTTGGCCAGGTAATGAGCAGCCATGTTGCTCCCAATGAAGCCGCAACCACCCGTGATCAGGATCTTTTTGCCATTCTCCTTACTCATTGGCCTCTCCTTCTGAATTAGAGACGGCCCCCTTCCTCCAAAACATCAACCTCCGCCAGAATGGCTGACGTTGAGTTTCCGCTTCTCCAGTTTCATAGATCTCTCTAAGTGTCCGTTCCTCGATACCCTCCTCAGGTAAGACCTCCAACGGCTCTAACAACCACCCATGACAGAACCACCAATATGCGAATAACCAAGCCAGGATGATCACCGTGCTGCCGTAGTCGTGGTAGATCACCGCTGGCAGCTGGCCGAAATAGAACGCGATCACAGCCACCGAGGCCATGCGGAACAAGTTCACCAAGAACGTCCCCAAGAAGCCCACGATCATCGATTCAATCTTGGAGATGCGGGTGAACGGCCCCTGCAATCCGGTGATCAGTGTCGCAGTGTAGAGGATGAAGGACTGCCAACCGACGCAGTTCCATGAGATATAGACCGGCAGGAAGAACCCTCCCTTGTCCAAATAAAGCGTGCTTGGCGAGACCTGGGTCGGGATCCCAAAGATGCCCAGCAGAACGGCGATCATACGGGCTTCAAATGGCACGATCCAATCCTCGAGGATGGCGTTCAAGCCTGTGGTCTCGACTACACGTGTCAAGAACTCGTTAAAGGTTGTGACGAAGGGCAGGATCATCAACAAGATCGCGCCCATGATGAGTATCAGCCGGAAAATCGGACGTCTCGTGTCCTCGATCTGCGCCGCTTCGTCGAGGGTTATCATGTCTGCTTGTGCTGCTTCATTCATTCCTATTTTTCCTTTCTAACCTTCTTGCCAACCGTAATAATGCAATTTTTACGCCTATGAGCTGTTGTCAGGATTAGGTACTACACTGCGCTTCAAAGTGAGATAACGATCATTTCGGGCACTGTGGGTACCAGATTGGTTAACTTGGTTAAAACTCAACACCTTCCGTCGCTTGAGAGCCCCTGTCAATCTCGGGATCATCAGGACCAACACCAGGAATAGGAGAGCGCCTTCCGGCACGGTGATCCCCGGGATCACCAATCGTGAGTTGTTGTAGCTGCCGTCCCAGTAAAC
>CP070708.1:486139-489409 GCA_020350285.1 Anaerolineaceae bacterium | reverse complement strand
TTTGCGCCGTGGGCTTTCGGTAACGGCGGTGCCTATGCCAGCTCTGACTTCACCACCGCTCTGGTAGACTCAGCAGAAGTGAAAGAGGCGGCCACATTCCTTTTGGCAATGAAAGACAGCGGAGCGTTGGTCACCTCAGCTGATGTTGGGGCAGGTTGGTGTGGTGAGGCCATCGGTAAGGAACTCGTGGGATTTACCTATGAGGGTGGGTGGATGGTCAACTACATGCGCAACGACTTTCCAGATGTGAATTGGAAGGCCGTTCCAGTCCCGACAGGCCCGGTGGGCAAGGGGAATGTGATTTTCACCAACGGCATTGGCGTAAATGCCAACTCGCAGTACCCACGTGCAGCCGCGGCATTCGCCATCTTCGTGACCAGTCGTCTGAATCAGGCTGAGATCGTCGCTACAGGCTTTGCTTACAGCACACACCCAGACCAGATCAGCTTGGTTATCGACCCGAATGACGCCGCGATCGCTATCGGCGGAACCTTCCCGCTGACCAGGGTTGCCTACTGGGGACCCAACACCGGGAAGGTTAACGATGCAGTTAGCCAGGCGCTCGAGAGGATCTATCTCGGCGAACAAACCGTGGATGAGGCCTTTGCCCAAGCGGCAGAGGAAATCAACGAAGCACTTTCGCAATAAACACAATATCCACGTGAACCCAACCCCTCGCGTCTCAATGCGAGGGGTTGGGAAGTTCCTTCAAACCGGCTTAGAGTGAGGTTTCGAGTGTGCGCGCCATCACGCTCGTTCGAAAGCTCATTCGTCGCATAAGGTAGGTGTACTATGGCAGAGGTCTCCAAACCGCGCCGAAGCTTTTTCGGAAGCAAACGATCGCGTGATGAAGCATTAACCGGCTACCTGTTTCTCTCGCCCTACCTCTTGGTCACCTTGGTCTTCACGATTGGCGTGCTTCTCTTCGCGGTCTACGTGAGCTTTACCGAATTTAATTTATTCACCTGGCCCCCAACTTTTGTAGGCCTCGAGAACTACAAAGAAGCATTTTCTGATAAAAAGTTCATCCGTTCCCTCGTGAACACTGTTTGGTACGTGATCATCGTTGTGCCCGTTCAAACTTCGCTCGCACTGTTTTTGGCGGTACTAATCAATTCTAAAATTCGCGGTTCAAATTTCTATCGTTCTGTATATTATGCGCCAAGTGTAACCTCTTCCGTTGTCATCAGTATGATCTTCTGGTGGCTCTACCTGAAGACTGGATATTTGAACTTCGGCATTACCAAAGTTTTAGGAGCAGTAGGCGGAGAATGGGCAGCTATTGAATGGCTTAATGATCCCAGAGGCTTAATTCAACTCATCCTAGGCCCTTTTGGAGTTTCGATCTCTTCTGATCTCTGGTATCTGCGTGGGCCCAGCATTACGTGGATGGCCATTATGTTCCAGAATATTTTTACAACCGCTCCAACTTTCATGATCATGTTTCTGGCCGCGCTGCAGGATGTCCCTCCCAGTCTATATGAAGCCTCTTCGATCGACGGGGCCAACAGCCGGCAACGCTTCTTCAGCATCACCGTGCCAATGTTACGCCCAGTAATTTTATTAATCGTCGTGCTTGGAACGATTGGAACCTGGCAAGTCTTCGATCAGATAAAAATACTCACTGCGGGTGGTCCACTGAACACCACCCTTACACCAGTGTATCTGATTTATGCGGAAGCTTTAGGGACGAGCGGACCACCGAGGATGGGCTTTGCTGGGGCGATGGCCTTTATCTTGGCTGTGATCATTTTTGTTTTCACTTTTATCCAACGTCGCTACATCGAAAGCGGTACCGAGTTGTACTAGAGGAGATGATCATGGCGACGACTAAGACTTTACAAACCACAAAACCTAATGGAATAAGTGGAGAAGTTGTTAGACGACGAATTGGAAGAGTGTTTCTCTACATCTTGTTAACTGCGATTGGCATCGTCCTCTTCACGCCTTTCATTCTTGCTTTTCTTGGAACCTTCAAGACAAACGCTGAAGTGATCGCCTGGCCACCTTCTATTCTTCCTATGGAATGGCTGGTGGAAAATTGGACCGAACTATGGAACACTGATTTCGGTGGATTGCCCCGCCCTGAGGGGGCAACTTCACTGGGATTGATAGCCGGTCTCTTCTCGTTCCTTGGAGTATTTCTTATCACTGGGTTGACCAGTGAAGAGAAGGGTAAGGGGTTCCCTAGGAGGATTGGCCTCTCGGTTAGCATCCTGTTGGCTTTTTTGGCTGGCCTTGGAAGTGCCTTCTACCTGAACTTTCGATTCAACGCTCAAACCGTCCTTCTATGGACAGTTGGGATATCCGTTACCGTCTTTGCATTAATCGGTGTCGGCATCCTTGCCATGTCCCGGCCCGATTGGCGTAGGGTCATTCTCTCGATGGTGGGATCACTCGCCATTGGTGTGGCAATGACGTTTTTATTCGAGTTTCTAGCCAATACAGCTGGAGGGGGTCGTTTCTTGCGATGGATGTACAACATCAGTCTGCTCTCGATCATTCGGGCCTTTGCCATGCTGATTTTTAGCTCCATGGCAGCTTATGCTTTTTCGAGGCTAAAGTTTCCGGGGCGTGGACTGATCTTTACTTTCCTGCTTGCCTCGATGATGATCCCCGGCGCTTTGACGCTGATCCCGAAGTATGTCGTAATCGCCAAGCTAAAGTGGGTAAACACAGCATACAGTTTAATTATCCCCAGTGTTGTGGATGCCTTTGGGATTTTTATGCTGACGCAGTTCCTAAAAGGTGTGCCGGTTGAACTCGAAGAAGCAGCCTTTATCGATGGGGCTTCCTATTTTCAGATCTATAAGGATGTGGTCATACCCTTGGCGAAGCCGGCTCTTCTGACACTGTTTATCATTCAATTTCAAGGGATGTGGAACGCATTCTTAGATCCATTACTGTACCTAAACACTCCTGATATGTGGGTGCTCAATGTGGCATTGAGTGTATTCCAGCAACAATACAGGACTGAATGGAACCTTACCTTGGTGGGTGCAATGATCAACGCCGTCGTGCCCTTGACCATTTTCTTCTTTTTCAGCCGGTACTATATCGAGGGTGTAAGATACAGTGGACTGAAAGGATAATGAGAATATAAATCCAGCTAACTTTCTGCCCGGAGTTGTCGTGCATGATTTCAGAATCCTATCAAGCGTAATATTAGGGATGGGATCACTCCGGGCAGATGCTTTTTTCTTGAGACCATGAAAAGTGTTGGTGAAGATCAGGATAGGCTCATCATCTTATTCGAAGAATTATGGATGA
>CP070708.1:482749-486039 GCA_020350285.1 Anaerolineaceae bacterium | reverse complement strand
GCACCCCGTTCGGGCCGCGAGCCACGGCCCGCCGGGGCGAGACGGCCGGCGTGCCGCCGGCTGAAAGTGCTGAGTGTTCTTCTCGGCGTCTCGCGGCACGAACGGCGAATTGCACCACCTTCTTTGTCAGATTTCACTTCCTTCCTCATATCCAATACGCCATATGTAACAAAAACGAAAAAACAATCTCAGATGATATTCATATCCGATATTCTCGAGAGGGCGTGTAGAAAGGCACTTGGGCTGCACAGGTAAATCTGATACATTCTGGAATGGATCTCATTGAGGAGATGTATATTTGTTCTCAATGGATGAATCAATCATCACAATACTGAAGCACTGAAGAGGAATGTCATGAACGCGCGGGTTATTTGGAAAAATAAATTGACCTTCACAGGCACAGCCGACACGGGTTTCTCACTCCCGCTTGGCGCAGATCCCAAAGTAGGTGGGGACAATGATGGCTTCCGTCCGATGGAGTTATTCGCCATCGGTTTAGCTGGCTGCACTGCCATGGATGTGATTTCAATTCTCCAGAAGAAACGCCAAGATATAACTCATTTCGAAGTATTTGTGGAAGCCGATCGAGCTTCTGATTATCCACGAGTGTTCACAGATATAAACATCACCTACGAAATCACTGGTCGTGGCGTTCAGGAGAGCGCCGTAAAGCGTGCGATCGACTTATCAGAGGAGAAGTACTGCCCTGCTCACGCGATGTTGAGGAAAGCCGCCTCGATTAATTGCACCTATACGATTTCCGAGGCCTCCTGACGTAAGTTAGGAAAAATTTCATCCGAAATAAGTAGCACGACCTAGTTATCGATCAAACTACGGTCGTGCGTTTTCATAGTATTGTGATCAAGTAATCGTGAAATACGTATAGTGGTATTGGATCTCCCCATCCAAGATACCGAGGGTATCATTCCCGTTGAGGACCATCCCCTTCTCGCTACTTGCCGTCCACGAAAACCGTCTCGAGTTTCCGTTGCTGGTCCTCCCCGTCAATTCAAATTGAGCATTAGGCAACAGATCTGTAAAGAGAACGTTGTACCATTGGGCGATCGCTCCTCTACCGAGGATGGTGCGCGCTCCTGTCACATGCGCTGCGTTATCTCGATAGAGCTCTGCCACATACGCCGGTTCATGCTGGTTCATACGGCCGATCAAATGCTCCGAAACATCTGGTTTTGGAGCCAGAGGTGGCCAATCGAAATCAGCTATAGCTTGCCAAAGATCAATATGAGAAGGTCGTGTAGCATAGTCCCAACTCCAAGCGTTTGCAGAAGACAGCCCCATATCCTTGGCTTTCTGGAAAAAACGCGTGATCTCATCCACAGTGGGACGCCAACTGCCGGCTTGGTATGCTGGCGCGGTGGGAATCACGGGGCGCGCATGATCAAGCGCCATATATTGCTCTACACTTCGTTCGAGTTGTTCCTCCGGGTTATGGGCTTTCTCAAAATAGACCTGCGGCATGGCATAATCACACTTTTCAAGGAATTCAGAGTAAGGCAATTCAGGGTGAACCCTGGGATATCGATATGTACTTAGGGCGATCGGCACATCGGGCATCCCTGCGCGTAAGTCGGCCACGTAGCGGGCTGCAGCTTTTGCTTTTTTCTTGTTCTTGTATTCGGCTTCTGCATCAATGACATAGCCATCCAAGCCGAGCGACAATGTGCGCTCGACCGCCAACTGGGCTTCGCCAGCGGGATTATCGCCTTTCACATAGTGCCAGCCCCAAACTTGCAAACCCACTTCTCTCAAGGCATTCATCACAGGCGGGACAAGATCGACACCCTTATCGTAGTCGAAGTTGTACGGCCAATTTGGGCCATCGGCGATCTTGATCATGACGTAAGAGAGGTCTGCTTCCACCGCCCGAGCTGCGATCGCACTTGGAATCCCCTCATCACATCTGGGGATTTGCCATATATAGTAGCCTTTGCCACACAAGGTCATTCAAATTCCTCCTGAAAGCGCCATGACCTCGTTATCTCACCCAAAACGACCCAATTCATAACCTCATCACGTACCACTTTGAACGAAGTACGGCTTGTCACTCAATTTCTGTCCTTCTTTTCACTTGATGGCTTCCGCTTATACCTTCGTTTCAGCACACCACCACGTAAGAGCGCACTTGAACCATACTTGGCACGGATTTCATCGATCGCTTTCAACAACCGTCCGTCCTGTTCCCATGACTGACTGAAAAGCGCTAGCTGCCGAATCGGGGGGCCAAGGTCCGATACTCCCACACCTAACAAACGTACCGGTCTTCCTTTCCTCCACACTCGTTTGAACAGTTCCATTGCCGCCTGGTAGATCTCTCCATCCTGATCTGTGGGCTGTTCGAGTTTGGTTTGGCGTGTAAGGGTCGAAAAATCTGGCCATCGTAGTTTGATCCTGACTGTTTCCCCAGCAAGCTCCTCCGCCCGTAGACGTTGACCTACATTTCCACAAAGCTGTAATAAGATACTGCTCAGCTCACTTTCATCTGCAATGTCACGCTCAAATGTCCGTTCGGATGACATAGAATGTGTTTCTCGCTCATCCGTGACCGGACGCTTATCGATACCTTTAGCTTTTGTTGCAAGATCCAGGCCATGCTCTCCAAAGAGCCCTTCCAGGATCGACGATGACATCATAGCTAAATCACCAATCGTACGTACGCCATGCTCCGCTAAGCGGGTCTGCGTTTTAGGTCCAACCCCCCAAAGCATACCCACCGGTAAGGGAGCCAGGAAGGCAGCTTCTTCACCATGGGGGACAAATACCAACCCATCCGGTTTACCTACTTCGGTCGCTATTTTCGCAACCAATTTATTGTTCGCTATACCCCACGATGTCCTAAGTTTGAATCGGTCTTGTATTTCATTCTTCAGATCCAGCGCTACCTGTGGTCCTCCACGGGGATCATCGCTCACGTCTAAGAATGCTTCATCAATAGAAATCTGCTCCACAACTGGTGCAGAGTCCCGCAACAAGCTCATCACTTTCCTAGAGTGCTCGCTGTAAATTCGATGCCTTGCGGGCAACACAATCAAATCTCGGCAGAGGTTTAGTGCTCGAGCCGTAGGCATGGCCGACCGAATACCGTATTCCCGTGCAGCGTAAGATGCAGAAGAGATAACTCCTCGCCCTTCCGCACTACCCCCTACTACGAATGGTTTACCGATGAGTTCCGTATCCCGTAGTTCTTCCACCGAACAGAAGAAAGCATCCAAGTCAACATGCAGGATCGTACGTTTCATGGTTCATCATTCTCCAAGCTCTGAGTTGCGTCA
>CP070708.1:479343-482649 GCA_020350285.1 Anaerolineaceae bacterium | reverse complement strand
GACAATCTTGCTGAGGCAACCCTAAGCGAGAGAAAAAGCGCAGATGGGATTATCGCTGTCCAGTGGTTTCGAGAGGGAAAGATCGAGCAAGTTCTTGACTACTGCGAGCAGGATGTTCGCGTGACGCATCGCATCTGGGAATACGGTCGAGAAAACGGTCACATTAAATATCGCGACAGGGATTTTCGCCTACAAAGAGTACCAGTCTCTTGGTGATAAAGTATGGGGGGCTACGACTTACTTGCGATATCGTGTTGGGTTGTTAGAAATTCCGATCGCTGACGATTCTCGCAATTCGGCTTTGATCTCCGTTCTTGCCTCGCCAAACGATCGAATCATGACCGTCCACTGCGGACAACGCATATGAGAAGACTGCACCTATTCCTGGCGTGTCTCGAAGCATGCGGTAGAAGTCCAGGTATTGTTGGCCTTTGATCGTCTGCCCTACTTGTGCGGAGGGGTTGCAGAACTCGGTGATGAATAGAAATTTATTCGGGTAACGGAGGCGGTACGCTTCATAGAGTTGTCCGCCATGGATTGATTTCATACCGGAAGGATCTGTCCAATAACAATTCACTCCGACCCAATCGGCTTCAACAACGGCATCCTCTGCATCAAGCAAGAAGCGCTCTCCGTCTTCGCGCCATCCAGATACACTTTCTCCATGGGATAACCCCGGAAACCCAAAAAGTGCAGCAGGAAAGACAGTCCTCAGTTGACCGACCACATCTCTAAACCAACGACTAAATTCTTTCCCTCCATTCCAAGATCGTTCCCATCCCTCAGATTGAAGGTTCGGATTCGTATGAATCTCAAAATAGCGGATGCCTAATCCATAGAACCTGCCCATCTCTGGTTCGACTTCGGCCACGAAGCTTTTCACTGAAACTGGTGCACTGGAAAAATCTGAGCTCAAGCGAACAGCCAGAAACATGCCGGGATTGATTTCCATCAACCTCTTGACCGTCTCGGTCGTATCAGTTTGATCCAGTTTTACGGCTTCCAGACGTGCTTCTCTGATCGCTTCGATATCAGCCTCTTCCAATGGACCTCCCACCCTACCATGAGCTCCTATCAGACATTTACCTGCTGACCAAGGATAGGCGTCTAAGGATTTAGAGCTGGTGTATTCTGGCCATACTAGAAAGGGTGTTGGATCAAGGATATCCTTGGGGTAATCGGTTTCACCTCGATCCGTTGCGCCGTCACGCTTAAGGGTAAGATGAAGATGAGATCCGACAGAGGCACCGGTAGAATCTGCCAACCCAATCACCTGTCCGGCTTGAACAATCTCCCCCTCCTTGATGAAAGCTTCTCTTAAATGTGCGTAGACAGTTTTGTATCCAAATTCATGTCGCAGACGAACATGGATGCCGTATGGGTGAGATTTCGGATTGGTATGAAGTCGGTAAACCTCGCCGTTCGCACAACAATAGATATTCGTGTTAGTCCTTGCCCTAAAGTCGACACCTTCGTGACCTGGAAAACCCCATCGCCCATAGATGTGAGGATTCGCGCGGAACTCCTGTGTGATCACAGCATAATCTGTCGGCCAGATAAGATAGAAGGGTCGCTCCTTTAGGCCATATCGATCCTGCTCTTCCACACGCGTGTTCAATACACGCTGTAAATCTTCAGCCGATGCAGCCTCGATGGGATCCAACCTTATCCCAGGAAAGTGAGCCAGGAACCATCGCTCAATCTCACCATGTTCAGGAAATCCGCCTGCGATCACTGGGAATGTGATCACTTGCCTCGGAGCCATATACTGCGCAGCGGTGATGGGATCAGGTGTTAGATTCGGCCCATAGGCCATCACATACTCAGCGCTTGCACGAACCCAAGACCAATAATCGTGTCGTGGTAGGAGGATGATTTGATAGTCCACAAGATACCCCCA
This sequence comes from Anaerolineaceae bacterium, assembly GCA_020350285.1. Taxonomy (GTDB): domain Bacteria; phylum Chloroflexota; class Anaerolineae; order Anaerolineales; family E44-bin32; genus DUEZ01. The sequence continues at coordinate 480,749 of CP070708.1, read as the reverse complement.
ACTAGGTGGAATTAAAACCTAAGCCTTTAGCCTTCAGCGATACGAAACGATTCTTTCCTATCACAAGATGATCGAGCACCTCAATGTCCAATAAACGGCCTGCTTCAACCAATGCGCGCGTGACGCTGACATCATCCGGGCTTGGCGTAGGATCTCCACTGGGATGATTGTGTGCCACGATGATCGCGGCGGCATTTGACCGAACGGCTTCCTTGAACACCTCCCCCACACGGATTAAGGAGGTGTTCAACGATCCCTGATAAACCTCTACCGTACGGATGAGGTGATTGCGCGTGTCCAGCAGTAGGACTCTGAAGTGTTCCTGCTCGAATGCCCCCATCTCATACAGTAGTAACGCCGCTGCATCATCGGGTGATTGAATTGTCGGTCGTTCTTCTGGAAGAGCTACCGACAAACGCCGACCCAACTCGACTGCTGCTTTTATTTGGGCCGCTTTGGCAGGACCGACGCCACGTCGTTGGCGCAATTCGTCATAGGGGGCCTTATGAAGGCCAGCCAATCCGCCAAAATCAGTTAACAACCCCTGCGCTAATTGCACAGCATTCATCCCTTCGATCCCGGTTCGCAGTAGAATGGCAATCAACTCAGCGTTAGAAAGTGCTCCTGCGCCCAGGCTTGCCAAGCGTTCACGCGGTCGATCTGAAGTGGCAAGATCGGTAATCCGGTAACCTGGCTCTCTCTCCCCCATATCTGCCTCCAGGTGCAATTCTTATGCCGATGTATGTGGTGTTTGGACTATACTTCAGTCGCGATTTGATGTCAACGCGATTGCATGATTAAATGGTCGGTCTGACAGGAGTAACAACCACACATCTTTAATATGAACGGATCCTTGACACAGCTTCGCAAAAATCGAACGCGTGCTATAATCTCGGCCTGCAGGAGCTTTCAATGCCTCCAGTCATAAACCTCAGTTCTCTTGGCAATTTACTTACCTATTTGACGGCTTTCTTTGGTGCGTTCATAGCTGCGTTATGGTTGAGCTTGATATTTTGGACCTATCGAGATATTCGATCCAGGTCACAGGATCGCCTCGGGCAAGTGTTAGCCACGTTGGTCGTCGCAGTGCTAAACCTACCAGGTCTGGTCATCTACCTCATCCTCCGCCCTCGACACACCCTCAACGAAGTCTACGGTCATACGCTAGAGGAAGAGGCTTTGCTCTCCCAAATCGAAGACAGACCCGCTTGTCCTGGCTGCGGCGCTCGCCTTCAAACAGACTGGCAAATCTGCCCACATTGTCTGACACGGCTCCGGAAGCCTTGCACAAATTGTGAGCGTTTAATGGAACTTCCTTGGCAGATCTGTCCTTATTGCGGTACACCAGCTCCGGGTGTGCGGACTGAAGGACTGGAGACGGAAATAGAAGGAAGTTCGGATTCAAT
>CP070708.1:475894-479243 GCA_020350285.1 Anaerolineaceae bacterium | reverse complement strand
AAGATCACCGTGCTGGGTCCAATCCCTCTCCAGACAGAAACGATGACGACTGCAGGTAGGGCCCAGGTGCTGCTTGCCAACCATTTGAGCCTGGGAAGCCCAAACGTAGATAGGATTTCATTCACCAACCCAAAGTCAGGATTGAAGACCCATGCCCAAACCAGAGCTACCGCTATGGAGGAGGAAACCACAGGGAGAAAATAAGCCGTACGATAGAACGTCGTACCCCGTATTTTCTGGTTCAAGATATTAGCGAGAATGAGAGAGAGTATGGTACCTGTTGGAACGCTCAACACGGTGAAGAACAGCGTGTTCTTGATCGCAATTCGGAAGGATTCATCTTCGAGGAACAACTTCTCATAGTTTGACAATCCGATAAAAGTCGGCTGGGATATTAAATCCCAACGGGTGAAACTCATTCCAATGGCAAACAAGAGTGGAAATAGATTGAAAGCGAGAAAGCCGAGGATATTAGGAAGCAGGAAAAGGTATCCCCACAGCGCCTCGCGCACCTTCCAATGTCGTGTCCATGAGACGAAGCGTCCCCACATGCTCGTTGGTTTAAGAGCTACATCGACCATACTGGGCTCCTAGGGATTGCTGGGAGAGAAGACGTAGTCTCCTCCCCCAGCAAGATGTCGAGGAAATTCAAGGTGTTGGACGAAATTATTCTATTGGCTCGGCTAACACTTCATTCATGCGCCTTGCTGCGTCGTTCATGGCATCCTCAACCGACTTCTCGCCCACGTACATTAAGGTGAATTCCTCGGTAACGACACCTTCGACGGTCCTAGTCCACTGCCGATGCATTGGGATGCTTCGAGCCCGTGCGATACTGTGCTGCCAGATTTCCAAATCCGTTTCAGGCTCATAGGGCATAATGAAATCGCCCATCGCAACGGCCTCCAGAAGTCCGGGTATACCAATGCCGCGTTGGGCAACGTCCCGCTGAGCTTCTAAATTGGTCGATAGGAACTTGAGGAGTTCCCATGCCTCTTCCGGATGTTCTGTACCAGCAGGTATGACCCAACCGACAAAGCCAATGATGGTGGCTGGTTCTATTTGGGTAGGATAAGGCGCCAGACCCCAGTTGATCACCGGTTCTCGGGTCGCGGGGTCGGTGAACAGCGAGGGTCCCCAAGCCCCTGCACCCAGATGGGCTACCTTCTGCGTCAGCAGCATCGTAAGGAGGTCCGTTCCCAATTCTCCGTATGTCGTGAGAGATGGTGCAACAATGGGCTCGGTAAACATAGTATCGATGACCGTCTGCATGGCCTGCTTAGATTCGGGCTCATCCAGTCGGCTTTGAGTCCGGTCCTCGTTGATCACTCCTCCACCAAAAGTCCAAAGGGTGGGGATCCAATGGAACCAGATATTCCATGTCTCCGTACCGAAGACTTCCACCCGACCATCGGGACCGACCTGAGTGATCTTCTCGGCATTGGAGAGGTAGGTATCCCAGGTCCACTCATCCGTGGGCTGCTCAATGGGATAAGCTAGTCCAGCGTTATCGTACATATCTTTGTTGTAGTAGACCATGAGAGGGCCGCCGTGGTCGGGGAGTGCATAATATTTGCCTTCATATTTTGCATCCTCAACAGCGGGAACGAACATGCTCCCTTCGATGCCGTCACGCTCCATGTAAGGTGTTAGGTCAAGGAGCGCTCCTCTTCCAGCATAGTCCCAAATTCCAGCATCACCTAGCCATACCACATCGGGCGGATCACCCGCGGCGATCATCGTCAGCATATTCTGGCTGTGGGTGAAGGCTTCAGGAGCGATCACGAACTCGACGTTGATGTGAGGGAACTGCTCATTGAAGAGGTCGATATCGAACTGCATCCTGGGCTCGATGATGCCAAACAGCTCCCAAAACGCCAGTCTAATCGTCACCTCTTCGGGCGGCGCCTCGGTCGGTGGTGGCGCCTCGGTCGGCGGTGGTGCCTCGGTATCTGCCGGAGCCTTGGTCGGAGCCTTGGTGGGTTCAGGCTCCTCCGTGGCCCTGGCGCAGGCTGATAGAACCAGCGTGAAGATCACCAAGACCGACAGGAACAAGAACCCAAGTTTTCTGCTTTTCATTGATTCTCCTCCCAGCATTCTCGTCGCAAGGTCTGAAAACCCTGCCTCGAGCCTAGTAAGATCTGTCAACACTTGGGCGGAATTTTCGCCTTCAACCGCAGAAAGACGAAACGATCACCGCCCATTCTCTTCACATGTCTCCCTCCTTTCCCTCCTTGGAACAATCAAATCAAAAGTGCTTCATGATGCTGCTCGGCTGCCGTTGTCCAGTTCCGTGTGGTGTTTCCCTGTCTTGAAGTTGCCCTCCGAACTTATTCAGGTGTCGGTCAACTTCTAGGAAACAAATCCTGCCGCTTCGTCGATAGGTGATCTTTACGTGATCTACCCCTCTTCCAATGCAAGCACCTTCCCCGCCGCACTGTCGTCGGTCACCAGCACATTGATATGACCCCCGCGTAGCGCGCCCAGGATCGCCTCCGCCTTGGCCTCCCCCCCGGCCACGCCGATCACCAGTTCGATGCCCTGCAGATCCACCAATTCGATCCCCACCATACGCCGGTTGAGCTCGATGTCCATCACACGACCATGAGCATCGTAATGCCTTCCGCAGATGTCCCCTACCGCCCCCAGTGCCCTCAGTTCGGTGAGTGCCTGACGATCAAGATATCCCGCGCGCAACAGACTGGAGACCTCAGGCACCAGCGAGCCGACGCCCACCAGGGCGATGTCCACCTTTCGAGCCAAGCCCAGCGTCTCTTGAATCCGCGGCTCCTGAAGCAAACCCTGTCGCACCTGCCCGTTCTCCACAATCAACGGCGCGTGAAGGTAGCGGTATTCACCCCGATAGATGTCCGCCATCAAGCGTGCCAGATCAGGTCCGTCAATGAGGGGATTGCCAAGCCCAACGGCACCTATCATCTGCACCACCGTGATGGGCAACCTTCTTTTCGGTCGGAGAGCTTGGGCCGTGCTGTGGACCGCGGTGCCCCAGGAGATGCCGAGGGTGGAATCTTGGCTGAGGGCGCGATCAATGTAGCGCGCAGCCAAGACCCCTAAACCACGCAGAACTTCCGTGTAAGCTCGTCCACGCGCGGCCAACACCAGGGCTTTCCGCAATTGAAAGCGCTCTTCAAGCAGGTTTTCGAGTTGTAGATCTGTCTTCCAAGGGTAATGAATCGTGATCTCAACGATCCCCGCCTCACGTGCCTCCTGGAGCAGGCGCGAGATCGTCGACCGCGAGGCGTCAACCTGACGCGCGATTTCGGCCTGCGTCAGGCCGTCTTCATAATACAAGCTGGCGACTTGGGCTAGAAGATCAGCACGTTCCACG
>CP070708.1:472411-475794 GCA_020350285.1 Anaerolineaceae bacterium | reverse complement strand
CAGTCTGTGAATGGATTCCGCACCTCAGATAGGGATAGAGGGGATGAGGCAGCAATTGTCCTCAGCCCCCACAGCCAATCTTCCCTGAGCCTGCGTCTTGAAGAAGGCGACGTCTTCCTCATGGATCAGCGTGTGCACCTGATCATCGGGGACGGCGTGGTAGCTCGCCATCACCAACTTGGGAAACAACGATCGAATGTGGTGCTGGCAAATTGGACCTTCCCCTTCACCGGAGATAAATTTTCAACCTATGACGCTATCGAAAGATCTAAGGACCTGCTTATCCCGCACGGATTGTATCCATTACAATTCTGGCGCGCATGGGATCAAGAGGAACTGACGCAAATCTGTGAGGATAAACGTTCCGAGGTGGACGGTTTGATCATTAAGCCCTTCCAAGGCAGTGGAGGTTCAGGGGTGATCCCCATCCTCGAGGATTCTTCCGTTGCTTCCGCTGTTGATGAAAGTCTTGGGGAATTCCGGGTCAAGTACGGACATGGGTTGAACCCCTATCCGTACACAATATGTGAAAAAATTAACCCTCGCAAAGCGCTTTGGCGTGGGAATGAACATAACTACGATATCCGGATCTACGTCGCACGTGAGGGAGATCAACTCATTCCAGTCGGTTGCCTCTTCCGAATCGCCCCCGAACCTGATAAGGGAACCTTCAGCAAGGGCAGTCTTATCGTTAACCTTTCAGGCTATGGTGGTATCGCAATTGAACGGGGATTAGGATTGAGCGAGGATACTTTGAAAACCGTACGCCTCGAGGAGGAGGACATCGAAAAGATCTTCGCCATCTCCACCTTATTGATGGCCGATCTTGCCCGACAACCGATTGATTGGAAAGAACGTCAATAAACAACGCGACTTAGAACTTGAACACATAGATCGGCACGAGCTGGGCAACGATTCTCCCCAGCTCAAGCTGTTTAACCTGGTCTATGACTTCCAAACCGCGATAAGTATAGGGAAGATCTCGAACATTCTTGATAATCTGTGTTCCTTCTCCCTCACAGAAACTGAGTTCAAAATATCGTTCGTCCTGCCCGTAGTCATTGACGGAAACAACCTCTGCAATATGGGGGTACGCGTATCCCCCTCCATGAGGGAGTATATTCACCGATAACAACTGGTCGTAGATCCCGATCCTTCTGGCCTGTTCTTCGAAACCCAAGGATTGGATCACATCCTCGGATAAATTCGGGAGAACTCGAAGCAAATAAGAAGGTAATTGTGCTTGAAGCGTAAGTGGTAGGATCGTCTCCTCATCCCTCATAACATGTACACCTAGCACCATCTCATTCATACTCAACAATCCCTGGTGGTTCTCGTTGCTGTAAATCGTGAATTCATCAAATAAATGTTGAGCTATGAGAACCCGTCGCTCTTGGGAAAAAGCCTTTGCTTGTAGAAAGTAGGCATAGTATTCATTTGCCGCTGAACCGGTGAGTAAACGTAGAGGCCCCATGGGAGTTGAGAAAAGCTCCGCCTTCTTCTCCAGGCTTTCGCTCCAATCCCAATACAGACCATCACCCCATGGATTAGCATTTCTCAGTTCTTTCCCGGAACCGTGTAGGATCACAGCATAAGGGTGGAAGGATGTCTCATCGAGCGGCGTCACGCGAAAAAGCGTGATGAAATGGTTGCTTATCCCAAAATCCCATTGAACCGGCATACCATTAATTTCTAATCTCTGCTCATGGAGTGTTTTTATTCGTTCGGTCAAAGACGATTGTGTGGGAATTTGATCAAGGCCTAGGACGAGCATCCCACAGCAATTGGGTTTCACGTCAAGCACAACCAGCTCTTGTCCTCCGTCTCCCCAGGCTAGGAGACCGCCGTATCCAAAGCCGCTTTTCCACCGGTTTGCATTGCGCGTCACTGTCGCATCGGGAGCTGCGACAAAGTACGCATTCGGTTCTAAACCATACGCCTCCTGCGCCATGAGAATCTTGGCCAATCCATACTTCATATTGGTTAGTCCAAGCCGCGCACCGCTGTCATCCAAACCGGTAGAGAAGATGTGGTCCTCAGCTTTTCGGAGAAGAATCTGTGGGTCCATCTTTACAATCGATGCCATAGTCAGGCCTATTCTTCCACATTAAATTTACACCGGTTTTGTGTGTAACATATAACTCCTTGTGGATTGAAAGGATACTACCTTCGCAATAGTCTTCATAACCACTTGATGATTATTTGTATTGCGAAAATGATGAGAACTCAGTGAAATTAGAGTTTCCCACCAAAATAATAAGGGTAAAGTACCTCAATATCTCTTTTGATACGCCAAATGCTCCGACCTGTAACCAGTTAAATGAAGAAAGCTGAATTCATACATGATGTACCGTAAGTCCGAGCTGTCCCTATTAAGTTGGTTCTACTATTAATCGCTAAATAAAAATCTCTTGATATCCAATTCCTTATAATATAATTTTGTATATCGTTTGCTTGTATCAACATATCCGCCTTTGATCCTGAACAGTTCCGTTAATTCCTATGAGTTTGTGTAGGACGAGACCATATGTCTCGGCTGCTCACGACGTATAAACCAATGATTACTTCTCGGCTTAGAAGTTCGATGTATGGCGAACAATCAGATAAACATAATATGCATTATGTGACTCAACCTGATAATCAAAAGGGATGATGGATGATGTATCTAATAAGGCCACAGTTGTGGATCACACTTCTCGTACTTCTGGCGATCATAAGCATCGTCGTTGGGTGTACCCCTACGAAACCCCTAGCAGGGACTTCTGAAATTGAGCCCCAGGATACTGACTCGATTCAACCCACTCCAACGATTGAACCAAGTCCTACCCCAGAAATTGAACCCTCGGCTACTGAAATCCCAACCACTGAAGTTCCCACCTCTACTCCCGAGCCGGTTCTCCTGTTAAATCCCGGATTTGAAGATCAAGAAACGAGTAGAATTCCGACTGGCTGGAACCATATAGGCGCAGCTGAAGCCATTACGGTCGAAGACAGAGGCCATTCGGGCGATTTTCGCCTCACCCACCGGAGCTCGGAAACCTACCAGATAGAAACATGGCAAACCGTATCCGGATTGGAAAACGGCTGGTACACGCTACGCGTTTGGGCTCGGTCAACCGGCGATCAGAACGCTGTCTATATTGCCCTCAGGTGTGGAGGTGATGAAAGGCGCGTGAATGTACCCTCTACCATGCCGGGGTATCGATGGATTCAACTCGTGGTGTCGAACCAGGTTAATGATGGCGAATGCACGATCAGCCTATACTCTGATGGCAACCCAGATACCTGGGCTAGCTTTGATGATGTTGAATTGGTACCCGGTCGGGCCGCGCTCTCCATACTTGGTGCAGACATATCGAGTTTGATGAAGTCTGAAGACATGG
>CP070708.1:468889-472311 GCA_020350285.1 Anaerolineaceae bacterium | reverse complement strand
TATTTTGCGCTTTTCGAACGGGAGGCACATGAAGCGATCCACAATGGCGCATCGGTGGATGAGCTATCACAGGTTTACTTTGAGAATATCAAAGGCCAATTCGGAGAATCACTAGATCTGACCGACGATTTCTCGGTCGAGTGGGTAGAGATATCGCACTTCTATCACTACCCTTTCTACGTCTATGCCTACGCCTTCGGCCAATTGTTGGTGCTTTCACTTTACCAGCAGTATCTCCAAGAAGGTGAAAGCTTCAAGCCGCGCTATTTGGAAATCTTGGCGGCAGGCGGCTCCGATTCACCTGTAAATATTCTTGATCGAGCTGGGATCGACATCCGCTCCGCAGATTTCTGGCAGGGAGGCTTTGACGTCCTGGAGAAGGCTCTCGAGCGGCTTGAGGCGATCGAGATCGTAACATAACCTAGAAGCGACGACTTGCTGCAGAGATCCAGAATGTGAAATCAGTGTAGGGGCGGGGTTACCCCGCCCCTACATCTTTGGGATAGAAGAAAAAACTCCCTCAGGGGAGCATTTTTTTGGCGGAGAGGGTGGGATTCGAACCCACGGTGGCCCGCAAGGACCACAACGGTTTTCGAGACCGCCCCGTTCGTCCACTCCGGCACCTCTCCGCGGTCCGTAGCGATTATAGCGCGCCCTGTTTCAGATTTCCACTTCCTCCCCCATTTCAGGGTAGTGCACCTGAGTGAAACCGGTCTCAGACAGCTTCTCGCGGAGAGCCTGGGACGGTCCTGGTTCACCGTGAACAAGGAAGATACGCTGAAGACGATCCTGCGAGGCTAACGCGTATTCGACCAAGAATTCCTGACCGCCATGCGCCGAGAGTCCGTTGATACTTTTAACCTCAGCACGTACCCGGTGTTCCTCTCCAAAGATCTTGACCTTCTTGTGGCCCTCCAGCAAACGACGTCCAAGTGTGTGGGGCGCCATCCAAGAGGTTATCAGGACCGTGTTACGAGAATCATTGATGTTATTCCGAAGGTGATGCAGGATGCGGCCAACTTCAGCCATACCTGAAGCCGATATAATCACCATTGGTCCCTGCATCTTATTGATCGCTTTACTCTCCTCTACCGAACGTGTGTAGGTCAACAAATCGAAACCGAAGGCGGAACCGTGTGGATCGGCTTCCATGAATTCGAGCGCTTCTTTGTCAAAGCATTCAGGATGCGCCCTGAAGATATCGGTCACGTTGATCGCAAGAGGGCTGTCGACAAAAACGGGGATGCGGGGTATATCTCCGTGTTCGATCATCTGGTGTAGGTAATACACCAAGGTTTGCGTACGCCCAACGGCGAAAGCCGGGATGATGACTTTGCCCCCGCGTTTCACCGTTTGGGTGACGATGGCTTGAAGGTCTTCATAGGCCTGCCCTGGCGGATCATGTGAACGGTCACCATAAGTACATTCCATGATCAAATAATCGATCCCATCTGGAAGCACTGGATCACGCATGATGGGCAACTCAGGTCTCCCGATATCTCCAGAGAACATCAATCGAAATTTTCGTCCCCGTTCCTCCAGTTCGAGAATGATCGCGGCGGATCCGAGGATGTGACCGGCCTCGACCAGCTTGGCGACGACTCCAGGCACAGGCTCGAAGGGTTCTATGTAATCTTGATGCACCAGATGCTTTGCAGCCTGTTGTGCATCAAACAGGGTGTAGAGCGGTTCAACTGGGGGTTCCCCACGCCGGGCGCGTCGCTTATTCAGAAACTCGACATCCGCCTCTTGGATGTGTCCGGAATCGCGGGTCATGATGTCGGTTAAATGTGCGGTAGCGTGGGTGCAGTGAATCGGACCGTTATATCCTTGCTTAACCATGTTGGGCAGGTTGCCACAGTGATCAATGTGCGCGTGAGAAAGGATCACGGCATCGACGAGAGAGGGGTCAAAAGGAAAATTCTTATTTCGCCGATAGGTCTCTTTTCGTCTCCCTTGGTAAAGACCACAGTCGAGTAATAAGTTGTAGCCGTTCACGCTGATCAGGTGACGTGATCCAGTAACGGTTTGGGCAGCCCCATGAAAGGATATCTTCATTTATATGTCAACCCTTTTGAAACTTTAACCACGAAGGACTCTGAGGATATCTTGACCATATGTCTTGAAACGCCAGTCAAGTGGGGTCATCACCTTCTTCAAGCTTTCTGAGTCATGGGGTGCAGATTGAGCGATATCAAAGAGGACTTCGCGCGGCATGATGATGTCAGATTCAACTTTCCGTTCGCGAGCGATGTCTTTCCTCCATGTCCGCAAGGCTTCATATCGGGCGCGAACGATCTCATCTATGGGTTTGTGACGTGGACGACGGGGAATGGGTGCTCGCTTACCACGTTTAACGGCTGCGAGGATACCTTTTTCATAGCGTTGAATCTGGCTCGGTGTCATACCGGGCAAGTTTTGAAGTGCACCTGGACCCTTCGGTGATGCTTCAGCGATGGCGAACAGTGTTTTATCCCCCAAGATTTTAAACGGCGGTCGGTCGAGGTGCCGTGCTTGCGAATCTCGATACAGATAGAGTTCACGCAGGATGGCGATTTGCCTCGGTGTGAGTGTATTAGCGTTTGAGATGCGCCAGTATCCCTCTGGGTCAAAGCCGTTCTCGTGTGCATCGACATCGGCCAATCGCTCACACACCTCAAGGGCTTCTTCCCAACTTCCAACCGCACGCAAGGCTTCCTCAAGACGATCGCGGAGAGGGAGCAGATAATGTGTATCTAAACGAGCATAGTCTAGTAAAGCAGGTGAAAGTGGGCGTTTCCCCCAGTTTGCACGTTGATAGCGTTTACTGATCTGGATGTCGAATTCTTCGGCCAATACATCCTGTAATCCGCTCCGCTTTCTGCCAAGTGTACGGATCGCCACTCTCGTGTCGAACAGGCTGGAGAAGTTAAATCCGAAGTCGCGCTTGAGGCACATGATGTCGTACTCGGCGCCGTGGAAGACCTTCTCAGTTTTCGGGCTTGCGAAAAGGGTGTCGAGTCGACTTATATCCGACAATGACAAGGGGTCGATGAGATAATCACTCGTAGGTGTTGAAAACTGGATCAGACAGACTTGCTCTCGATAGGCATGCAGACTGTTTGACTCGGTATCGACAGCTAAACGGGGTTGGGTGTGAAGCGTGTCCACCAAATCTTGAAAGTCGTTATCCTCCTGGATCAATTTCGGTGGCGGGAGTGTTGATGGGTGCATGGGGCAATTATACCTGCCCCCCCGCCCTTGTGGGCAAGCTCCAGAAGCACAAACCACAAGGTCGTAGGGGCGGGGTTACCCTGCCCCTACATTGATTGGGACTTACCTTCGCTGGAACGTACAACCAACTCCCTTGCGCTGTCTGTTGGGGTGAACAGTTTTTTACATTTCTCGTATACCTGTAGGGGCAATTCATGCCGTCTCGCACC
>CP070708.1:465341-468789 GCA_020350285.1 Anaerolineaceae bacterium | reverse complement strand
ATCTTATTAGGGGTTCACGCTCCAAATGTGCACCACGGCAGCGTTCATGTCGCCCTCTCCTAAACCTCGCTCGGTGATGAACATGCGTCCGCCGCTGGCATCGAAGGCCATTCCACCCATGTTGTAACAGCACGGGCTTGGCAGGTAAAGCTCCGCAGGTTCCCAGACCGCATAGGGCAGCACACTCCAAGGTTCGATTTCGCCCGATGCAGCTTGACCTAATTCTTCCGTGTCGTACAGAAGGACCTGGCGCAAATATGGTCCGCAGTGGTAGCCGCGTTCCTCATTGCACATGATGTCACATTCACCAGAAAGAGGTTCCACACCGCACTCGGAGTCGTCCACCGGGTCACCGCAGTAGTAGCAGGACGTGGTGCCCTTCAGACCTACGATGGCGATTGCTGCCCTGTCGCCAGCTTGAACAAAGGCCGCTCCGGTCCAATCGTCACACATGCTGAAACCAGGAAAGTCGCAGTTGACCGGCTGGCCTCCCACACCAATGTCTGGCCCAGCGCATCCGGGATACTTGACCCGGTAGAACAGCATGGGTAAAGCATCCAATTTACCGCTGGGATCATCAGAACCCCATGTGCGGAATGCGATCAGGGTCGGTCCCTGCGAACCGCCAGCGATGGCGCCCTCGGAATCGAGACCCGGGCTGCCTGGTGGTGCAGTTCCGCGTGCCCGACCGGTGACCAGCGTGCGTCCGCCTAAGTATCTTTCTGCGTAGGCTTGGGGCACGCTGAAAAGGTAGGACCCCATCTTGATGCCGTGGAACGGTGGCTCCTCAGGTCCGACGTGGAACATCCCACGTGCGTTGGAGCCATCCAGGTCGCTGAACCAGATGGTTGGGAAAGAGTCGTCCCCAAAACTTCCCTCAGGATACCATTCATTCAGTGAGCCGTAGAGCTTGTCACTGGTCTGAGAACCCAGCTGTGGCACATATTCGATATCGCTGACGAAGCTGTAGGCTTCATGTACCGTTTGAACCAGTCCTCCATCGAAAATGGCCATATCCTGTATGAAAGAAGCGGTTGGCAGATCTTCCCAGTTTGCCGCATGATCGGGTGTGGGGATGGATACTTCGGCGAAAAAAGCGTTGCAGCCCGTACTGCCCTCGTAGCATGGTTCACCGGATCCGTCGAGTAGTCCTTGGAATCCAGTAACGAACAGTGATCCGGCGCCCCCATCGCCCCCGGGATAGTAGGACAAACCTAATGCGCCCCATGCAAAATCATCCGGCAGCCGGAAAGCGCCCTGGTAAGTGAAATTGGTTGGCATTAAACGGTGGGCGGGCACAGGTCCTGGTTCTACTGTGTCCGTGACAGCGTCTTGTTCGACCGTGCTGGTGGCATCCTCGACTGTGCCGCTGTCCTTGTCGACCGTGCTGGTGACGCTCTCAACCTCGACGCTGTCGGGGGTGTCCTCAAGAGATGTGGGCTCACCAGAACTGCAGGCTTGGAGGATGACCAGGCTTATGCACATGAGAGTGGCGATGGCGATACGATTTATCGTCTTCATGGATCTCATTCTTCCAGAAGGTGATGGGGAGTTCTTTCATTCCCTTGCGAATGGCCCCCTTCATTATTTCATTTAATCATGAGGATGAGCAAGTTACGTATAGCCTCAAATACCTTATTTTCAAAAGCAAGAACCAGGTTGACCTGTGAGGTTCTGCTTCTCTATAATGTGATCAATGGGGTGAATTGACGCCATTTCTGAAGGTAAATCTGAAGTAGTTCGTCGGGCTTGAGGGACGGGACCAGAACAACACGTTTTGGAATACCGTTCTTGTTCTCAATAGATATGACACTCGTAGGAGGTGAAGCATGCACCATAGGGGTTCGGTGCTTCGACTCTGGTTGGTTTTCGCCACATTCGCCCTTCTTCTCACACCAGTATCATTTGTCTACGCACAATCCACACGGATCATTTTCTTGCACCATTCCTGTGGTGCTAACCTTATCGAACAGGGCGATGTTCGGGGTGGGCTTTCTGCACTTGGATACGAGTTTTTCGATCATGGGTACAACGAAGAGGGTCTTCGTTTGGCTAATGGATCTCACAGCGGTAGGAATTTTAATGTCCCCGGCGACAACACCGATCCGGACGGTTATGCCGCCATCTTTGCTCAACCGCTGCATGATCCCCCGGACAACACCTTCAGCCACCTCATGCAGTATGACATGATCGCTTTTAAGTCATGCTACCCGACGAGCAATATATGGGACGATCATGTTCTTGCCGAATACCAATCGTACTATCTATCGATCCGAGAACGTATGGATCAATTCCCAGAAAAGCTCTTCATTATCGTAACCCAGCCGCCAGAAGTTCCCGGCAACAGTGATGCCGCGGCAGCAGCACGTGCTCGACGTTTTGTCAATTGGCTGCAATCGGAGGAATTCCTTGTAGGGCATCCCAACATCTATGTCTTTGATTTCTTTGGGCTCCTGGCTGGAGAGGATAACTTTCTCAAAGCTGGATATCGTTTTGACGACTATGACGGTCATCCGAATGAGTCTGCCAATCGGGCGATCGGTCCGATCTTTGTCGACTTCATTCACCAAGCGATACTCAGTTTTGAAACCGGCGGACCGCGTCCAACCCCCATGACCTCTGAGTCACTCATCACAGTCGCCCACACTGAAGTTCCAGCGGAAGAGACTTCGAGAATCCTCCAACCTGCCATCACAGGCATGATCGATGATTTCGAAATGATGGAAGTGTATTGGGACGCCATGCCGGATGATATGGGTTCTACGATCGAGTGCACTTTAATGACTGGCGATGCTCATGGGGGTCAAGGATTAATGCAAATCCAATACCAGATCGTTCCTGGGGGATGGGCGAGTTGTGGGCGATCCTTCGATCCCCCTCAAAATTGGTCAACCGGTTTGGGACTCACGATTTGGGTGAACTCTGAAAACGCTGGACTAAATGTCAACTTTGATCTCTTCGCTGGGGATCCAAACGACCCAACGCCTTTCCTTACCTCTCTCGAGATCCCTTCCACAGGTTGGACCCAAATCGTCGTACCTTGGTCAGATCTTGAGCGCGCCTCATGGGCGAGCGAAACAGGTCTTCCCACATTTGACCCAGCGCAAGTTATCGGCTACGGGTTTGGATTCACCACAGAAGAGGGTCAGGTGGAAAACACCCTCTGGATCGATGACATCGGGTTATTTATCGCTGAAGAGGGGCCGCCGGTCGAAGAAGCCGAACCCACCCCGCCCTCTGAGGAAGTTGTCGCCCAGGAGCCCCCAGAGGAAGAGACACCGGAGGACGCCCCTTCTCGTGGCATCTGCTCATCTTCCGCCATGTTCATACCCTTCGTTGTGGTTGTCTTGGTTTTGAGGAAGAGGCGGAGCGCAATAGAATAAGAAATCCCAAACATCCCTTTCCATCTAGGCAAAGGGATGGGATTAATTCATCAATGAGGAACTTC
>CP070708.1:461758-465241 GCA_020350285.1 Anaerolineaceae bacterium | reverse complement strand
GTCCTGCCTCTGCTTCCAAACCGCAACTTTGGTCCTTTTGACGTGATCAACCCCTTCCAGATCTGGCTGTTGGTCATTCTCGTCTCGGGCATCGGTTTTCTAGGATATATTCTGATCAAAATCCTGGGGGCGGAGCAAGGTGTTGGTTTAACCGGGATTCTCGGAGGCCTGGTCAGTAGCACGGCTACTACAGTGAGCTTCGCAGGGAGGAGTAAAGAAAATCCGGGGTTATCCACCATCCTCGCCCGAGGCGTCATCTTAGCCTCTTGTATCATGTTCCCACGGGTTATGATCGAGGTCGGGGTCGTCTATGCACCATTGTTGAACACCCTCAGTATTCCCCTGGTAGCGATGTTGTTAGCCAGCCTAGGAGGGGTGTATTTCCTCTGGCGGGTGCGACGGGAAGATGAGGGAGAAAGTCGAGAGCGGATGGAGGTCTCCAACCCTCTGAGGTTTTCCACGGCGTTAACCTTTGCGTTGGCCTTCGTCATCGTGTTGATCGTCGTCAGAGCAGCGAACGAGTTCTTCGGCTACGCTGGTGTATACCTCGCTAGTGCTCTGACCGGGGTGACGGATGTGGATGCGATCACGCTCAGTGTCTCGGAGTTGGCTTTATCGGGACAGATCGAGGCCACGGTGGCCACGGTGGCGATCCTGCTGGCGACCTTGGTAAACACGACCGCCAAGGCAGTGATCGCCTGGGTGTTGGGGTCAGTGGAGCTTCGACGCACGCTCGTGCGTGTATATGGCTTCGTCTTACTAACGGGGATCGTCAGCGGTGCAATCGTTCTCTGGGGGGTCTTCTAACAATCGCTCAATCAGAATTTAGGGAATCAAACCTCCCCGCGAGCTTCAAGCTCGCGGGGAGGTATCTTTCGGAAAACGCAAGTATATCAGCGCTCCTGGTGAAAGAGTTGGGGTTGATGCCCACAAGTCAGTTCAGACCCAGTGCCTTATTTTGCCTCCATACGTTCCAAAGCGTGATCGATCAAGCTACGAAGCGCGAGTAACATCTCGCGACGGGCCGCTCGTCTGTGTTCGACAAACTCGGGAGGGAAGAGGGACTTATAACTTTCCCTTAATTCAGAACGTGCGGCCCTCATGTGCTGGCGGGTATCTTCTGGAGGCCAGCGCCAGATCTTTTCCGTTTTCCCACCCTTTTCTTCTGCCATGATGCCCTCCTCACATACGAAGTTCACCGATTTCATTATACCTTACAGCGCTTCAACTGAGAGATGAGATAGACCCTCGTGATATTTGTGCACAATTCAGGATCTTAGTTAAGCCAGTAAAATCGATACTAAATCCGTTCGAGGATCGTCGCAGTGGCCATCCCGTGCCCAATGCACATGGTCTGAAGACCGTAGCGAACTTCGTTGCGCAATAACTGGTCGATCAACTTCGTCATCAATACCCCGCCTGTGGCGCCGAGCGGGTGGCCATGGGCGATCGCGCCGCCATCGGGATTGACCTTCTGCGGGTCTGGATCAAGTTCTTGGAACCAAGCAAGCACCACGGAGGCGAAGGCCTCGTTGATCTCAATCACGTCCATGTCATCAAGTGATAAACCTCCCCGCTTGAGCACTTTTTGCGTCGCCGGGATGGGTCCGTCCAGCATCAAGACCGGATCCGTCGCCACAACTTCTCGGGCGACCACACGAACTAGAGGACGAAGTCCATGTTCCTTCACCGCGCGATCGGAGGCCAAGAGCAACGCAGCTGCGCCGTCACTGATCTGACTGCTATTCCCGGCGGTGATCACACCGTCTTCCTTGAAAGCGGGGGGCAACTGAGCCATCCTCTCTCTATCGGGGGGGATGCGAACTCCTTCGTCATGCTCCACCAAGCGTGTCTCCCCATTCCCGTCCGGCACAGTAACGGGCAGGATCTGATCCTTTTGACGCCCTTCACGGATAGCATCGCCCGCACGAATGTGACTTTCGTAGGAATAGTCGTCGAGAGTTTCGCGATTGAGATTCCACTTCTCAGCCATCAACTCGGCACTCATTCCTTGATGGACTAAGGGGAAGGGGAAATTGGCCGGCCATTCCATTGGCCAGTCAGAACCCATGGGTACGCGCGACATCATCTCGATCCCACCTCCGATAACCAGGTCCATGTCACCAGATAAGATTTCCTGAGCGGCGAAGTGGACTGCCTGTTGACTTGAGCCACACATGCGGTTGATTTGCACCGCTGGTACGCTGACAGGGAATCCAGCTTGAAGGGTAGCGAGACGGGCGATGTTGGCTCCCTGCTCGCCTACAGGCGTGACGCAGCCCATGACAATGTCGTCTACCTGTTCCTTTTCAATTCCACCGCGTCGAACGACTTCCTCGAGCACTAGCGCCGCCAAAGCGACGGGTCCGATGGGGTACAGAGTTCCTTTTTCGGGTTTACCGACCCCGATCGGCGTGCGGACCGCTGCGATGATGTAGACATCTGGCATGAGGGTATCCTCCTTGGTGTGGAAAAGACCTGTTTTATAATTTCTCAGCAATCAACTCAAGCTCGGTGGGGAGCTTGGACCCATGGTGTGCTACAGCATACGCTAGAGGGCAAGGTGTGTCAACGCTCTGTAGTATGCTCCGGACATACATTCGTAAGCCTGTCATGAGGGCTCAACCTTCGAATGAACGCTCAGGATGACTTTATTTATTGGTTTCATCGTTCTCATCGTGATTAAAGCACCAGTGAGGTAGCCGGTGGTGATGTAAAGATGATGATCCCCCAGTGGGGATGACGTATTCGGGACAGTCAGAATCGGAGATCGCAGATGCCAGCACAAGAAAGCGAAATAGGGCAGGCAGGAAAGGGGTCGAACGGGTCTCTTGGGCGGCTACCGCGCAACGTCTGGGTGACGACGATTACGAGTTTCCTCACCGATATTTCCTCCGAGATGCTGATCAACTTGCTGCCCCTTTTCCTGTTCAACGTCCTCGGTGTGCGGACGGCGGTGATCGGGCTGATCGAAGGAGTAGCCGAGACCACGGCCAGTATCCTAAAGATCTTCTCGGGATGGCTCTCGGACCGTTTGAGGGCACGGAAAGGGTTGGCGGTTCTAGGTTATGGGTTGTCAACGATCGCCAAGCCGTTCCTCTATTTCGCCACTACATGGGGTTGGGTGCTGGGAGTGCGCTTCGCCGATCGTGTCGGTAAGGGGTTGCGAACGGCGCCGCGCGATGCCCTCGTTGCAGACAGCATAAACGAGAGGCAGCGTGGCCTGGCTTTCGGCCTGCACCGCGCCGGTGACACGGCTGGCGCGGTGATCGGTCTTGCGATCGCTTTGGGGGTGTTCCTCGCAACGCAACGAGGGATGGCGGAGCTCACAAGAGCGACCTTTCAGGTGATCGTGCTGATCAGTGTGATACCGGCCGTACTGGCGGTGTTGGTCATCGCCCTGGGGGCGCAGGAGGTGTTGGGTGCATCTCATGAGACCAAACCGCCCCGCCTGACGCTGGTTGGCTTGGATCGTCGCTTCCA
>CP070708.1:458021-461658 GCA_020350285.1 Anaerolineaceae bacterium | reverse complement strand
TCAGCAAAGACGATTTTGCCACTGCTCATGTCAGTGATCACTGCCAGAGCCTCAATGGGTACTTCTAAATCGGAGAGTAGATCACGACCTCCTTCAAACCTTTTCTCGATCACCGCGCCGATGCCCACAATGCTCGCACCAGCAGCCTGGGCTAAGCGGACCAAACCCATGATTGTCTGACCTGTGGCCAGGAAGTCGTCGATGATCAGCACCTTTTCACCGCTGGAAAGGTATTCAGGGGAGACAATCAGCTCGACCATCCTACCTTTGGTATGAGAAGGTGTTAGTGTTAGAAAAATCTGATCGGGCATGGTGATAGGTTTATGTTTGCGGGCATAGACGACCGGTACACCTAAATGTAGCGAGGTCGTCAACGCTGGCGCGATTCCAGAGATTTCGGCGGTGAGAACTTTCGTTGCACCGACGCGTGCGAAACGACTGGCCAACTCGCGTCCGCAAGCCTGCATTAGAACTGGGTCGACCTGATGGTTGATGAAACCATCGACCTTGAGGATGCCGCCCCCAAGGTTCTTGCCGTCGGTTAAGATACGTAATTTAAGCTCGTCCATGGTGTAATTCCTGTTGATAGATTGATGGGTTGAACCATTGTACATCGGGGGAGCATCGAGGCCAACTGTGATCACAAAATCAGGCGGTCCAATGATTCTCTTTTCGAGGCTGTTTTATTCAATGAAACCAATTTGTGTAGATGTGAAAAGCCCCTGCCTTCGAATGGTACTTGACATAGAACGTATGTTCCGTTAGAATACGAACAAGTGTGCGCCATATTTATCATCCTGTGAGTCCCGTTTTGGGATACGTAGGAGGGCGAGGAGGCGAAGATGGTGAAAGGGAAATTATCGGAGCGTCAGCGACGGATGCTGGATTTCATCGAGAAATTCAGCAACGACAGTGGATACCCACCGTCGATCCGTGAGATAGGCAAAGCAGTCGGTATCTCATCGACTTCTGTGGTGAATTACAATCTCAACCGCCTCGTTGATGAGGGTTATCTGGACCGTGACCAGAATGTATCACGTGGCATTCGGCTCACCGAGAAATTGCTCAAGTCCGTTGGAAAGCTTAGCGATGTGATCCGGATCCGGAAAGTGGGACGTATCTTTGCCAGCGAGCCGGTGCCTCTACCGAGCACGGACTCCCCAATCTTCGGGGCAGATGAGGCAATTGAGATCACGCGCGATTTATTGAGCACGACAGATGGCCTGTTCGCGCTAGAAGTTAAGGGTGACTCGATGATCGATGCCATGGTCAATGATGGTGATGTTGTCGTCATGAAGCTAGCTCCCGATTGGCACAATGGTGACATGGTGGCGGTATGGTTGAAGGACAAGGAAGAGACCACCTTGAAGCACATCTACCGTGAAGGAGCAAAAGTCCGCCTCCAGCCAGCAAATCCGACGATGGGACCGATCATCATTGATGACCCAGAAAACCTCGAGGTGCAGGGCAAGGTCGTTCTGGTCGTACGACAATTGAATTAATTTCACGACATTGGGGATCTCTGCATTCCATCCTCAAGAATCGTGAATCAACAACCGGCTTCCTCTAGTCCACAGGATGCCGGTTGTTTTAATTTCATAGGGTTCAACGAACAGATCTATTGTGAGAGCTTTGCCAAATTGGCGCAAGATAAATGTTTTGAGGCCTTCAGTCCAATATCATAGACCGGAGGGGATTTCATCCGGTTTTATCCTTGATCGAGCCGCTCTCCTGATTCGCAATCCGTGGGCGGCTATTCTTGCTAGAAACGAAACGTTTGGAGGCCTCTAAGTGCGCTATTGCGGTCCACAAATTGGGAAGTTCATGTCGTTCAGCAACCGCAGCTTCGGCGGGTGATAACATCAGTCCGGCGCGTAGAATACGCTTAACAGCTCTTACGGCAGATGGGTCATGTTTGCTGATTGAGGTCGCTAACTCCAAGGCTCCTTCTAGGGCTTTACCATCGGGCGTAATAAGGTTAGCTAATCGATATTTGAGAGTTTCAGCGGCGGAGAGGACGCGACCCGCAGCGAGCCAAGCGAGGGCTCTTGCGTATCCCACAAGACGCAGCAAACGCTGACCACCACCCCATGCGGGGCTGATGGCCAGACGAATATGCACGAGACCCAAGCGTGCGCTCTCAGCCATAACGCGCAGATCACAAGCCAGCGCGATCTCTGCCCCACCTCCCATGGCCGAGCCTTCGATGGCGGCCACAGTCGGAAATGGAAGTTCCTCAAGGCGATTAAGCGCGTCTCCCATGATGGTCGTCAATCGCACACCGTCTTCATGGGTAGGATACTCGTCCAATTCGACTAAATCACCTCCTGCGCAGAAAGCACCCTCACTACCAGTGATAATGAGTGTTCTCAGATCTGGAAGTTTGTGCGCGGTTTCAATCGTCTCAGCAAAAGCTTGCATCGCTTCCCAGTTGAGCGCGTTGCGGACATGGGGACGATTGATAGTTAGGGTGCCGATCCCGTTGTTTTGTATCCCAAAATGTATTGGCGTCATGATGGAATACTCTCCTTGACCTCGTCAAAATCGACCATTATACTCAGACAGGTACGGGGTGTAGCGCAGACCGGTAGCGCACCGCGTTTGGGACGCGGGGGTCGGCGGTTCAAGTCCGCCCACCCCGACTTCTTTTATCTTAAAACCCCTTAATGAGGAAAGGTTACGATGCGAGGCAAACGAGTTTCACGTGCATCTCGTAAGCTAGACGTGGTTCTGGTGGCGGCTCGTTATGGTGAGGGTGGCGATCAGCTCGATATCGTTCAGGGTTATGAACGTCGAGGCTTCGTTTGGGGGGACCTAGTCCTCCTCGATCGTCAAGCCCTCATCGAGCGATTGAATGATAAGAAACGCGTGGTGACAGGATACCCAGGAGAGTTGCCAGGGGATTTCGAGGTCACCGCAGAGGTTCATCTTACCAAAGAGGGTGGGGGGATATCCATCGTGGCTGATGGGCATCAGACGGGGGTGGATGATCTAGGGCTGCCTTTGTTTTAGTTGATTGACCGCGAGGCTAAGGTCACGCGCAAATCATCTCTGCGCTTGACCGGTGTCTGCCCGAAGGGTAGAATGCCATCGCGCGGGCGTCGCCAAGTGGTAAGGCATCAGCCTTCCAAGCTGACATTCACGGGTTCGAATCCCGTCGCCCGCTCTAAACCGCCGAGGAGGCGGTTTTTTTAATTGGGTATTGACTTCTTGAAATATGGTTGTATTATCTTTGCGGTCAATTAGACCCGGAGGGTAAAATGGCTAAGAAAAGCTCTTCAAAATCGAAGACGAAAACCACAAAAAAGAAGACTGGGAAGAAGTCACGCTAACCTATTGTTGTGGTGATATTGAGAGCCCGCCTGAAGGTCCAAGGCGGGCTTTCTGATTTTTATGGAAGAAATGGGCACTCGTGGAATGATTCCGTCTTCGGTTTATGGATGATAGAAAATCGGGAATTCCCATGATCGAGAGTTGGCAATTGGCACAGATATATAGATGGTTTCTTGAAGTGCTTTGCGTCTGGCACACCCTCGGTTAAAATGGAAACATGATGGGCCCGTAGCTCAGCGGTCAGAGCGGCCGGCTTCATTGAGCAAAGGGGCTAAGTCCTTTGGATATGTCTCTTTGTCAAGGG
>CP070708.1:454282-457921 GCA_020350285.1 Anaerolineaceae bacterium | reverse complement strand
AACGTGCGGCATCACGACTGGCGGTCGCCACGGAGGAGTAGGTGATGAGCAGGCGTCCAAATTCAGAAATCCCAACCAGAATCAATAACAGTGCGGGGAGTATGAGACCAAACTCCACAATCCCCTGCCCTTTGGAACTTTTACGTCGATGTTCGAGGGTTTTCTCTTGAGAACCTTGGTAAATTTTCCTCATTCGACTTTCCTTCTACTCTGACCAACAAAAACCGTGTAATTGTTCAACTTGCCAATTACACGGCCACGATTAATGCTCATTAAAGCATTATCTCGCTTCGGTAACTGGCTGTCGTGGTCTGATTGTCAGACTTTAGACCCTATAGCTTTGCGTCACCACTTTTCAGTGGTTTTGCCATTTCGGCGAGCGATATATTCCTTTTGATCAGTATAACGTAAAACGTGTGTAATTGTTACAGTACTCTAGGTATGCAAGGGGATTAGGGATCAGGGATTGGGGATTAGGTGATTGGGCACCAGGGGATTTGGGCGCCTGGATGAAGTGGATCATCGTACTCCGAGGGTCGAAAGGGATTAGGGATTTGGGATCAGGGATTAGGCCTGATCCCTGATCCCAAATCCCTAATAACCTTCAATTTTTATATGATCCACTTCAACCAAGTGCCTAGATGCCTAAGCGCCCAAGTGCCCTTGCCCCTGATCCCTGATCCCCGATCCCTACCCATTTACTTCCTTCTTGGACTCAACAGAAAAGCAATCAGGCTCGGCCACTGCTCCTTGATGATCAAATGATCATCGGTCCCCTCTTCGTGGGTGCTCAAATATGTAATTGCAACCAATGCCCCAAAGATGAACGCCAGCCACGATCCCACCAGCAGACCAAAGATCACCGGCCAAGAGATGAGGCACACCCGCGTCGCCCAGAACGAACTTCTTAAGATCAGGCGTGCCAAGATCCAGACGACCGCACCGATTACAAAGGTCTGCCACGAAAGCAGGATCATCGCCCCAAAGCCTACCGAATTCCCCCTCCCGCCTGCAAACCTCAGCCAGACGGACCACCTCGTCCCAAAAATGGCGGCCAAAACCGCCGCATACACCTGCAACGCGCTTGCGTTGAGATATCGAAGCACAAGGACGACGATCATTCCCTTACAGATTTCACTCAAAAAGACCAACAACCCTGCCCATCGAGCTACACTGAGTGCCACATTCGAAACCCCGACGTTTCCACTCCCCATCACCCGCAAGTCTTCACCGGTGTGGAGTTTGGTGATCAGCCAGGCGATGGGGATGGAACCCAGCAGATAACCTGAGAGTACATAAATGAGTGTCATGCCGCCCCCTCCAACCCTAGTTGTACAATCCCACGATTGCCATCCACCGTAATACGCTGCCCTTCCGTCACCAATTTCGTGGCCCCTGGCACGGACATGACCGCCGGGATACCGAACTCTCGCGCCACGATCGCACTGTGGGAGAGGATCCCCCCGACTTCCGTGACTACCCCCGCTGCAATGGCGAAGAGTGGCGTCCAGACCGGGTTGGTTAGCGGCGCTACGAGGATATCTCCCTTCTCCAATCTCTTGAATTCTTCAGGTCCCCGGATTACTTTGGCCACGCCGGTTGCCGTACCCGGACTCCCTGAAACTCCCTTCAGATAATCACCCGCATCTTCGATCGCATCTTGAACTCCCAAGAAAATCTCGCCTGTTGAAGTCACGATGTCAGGCCACGCGCGCGTTTTGCTGTCTTCAAATTCTGCTCGCCGAGTAGCCACGATTTCGTGCATCGGCCTTGGAGCCTGAGCGAGTTCCTGCAGTTCATTTAAGTGCAGGTAGTAGATATCGTCCACATTATTGAAATCCCCTCGACTCGTCCACCGGGTTCCAAGTATATGTAGGAAGCGACGAAAGACCGGGAACAACCTGGTCAACTCAAAATGCATCGTGTCTCGCTCACGGGCATGTATCTGTGTCTGTTTTAGGATCCAGCGGAAAAGAGGTGAAATCAGGCTTCTGCCCACCAAGCTCTCTTCGATGAGTGAGACTACTTCCTTGGTGGTCTCTTGACGTTCCTTCACCAAACGAGCCTGCTGTAGATGAGGGTTCTGTTTCTCATCTGCGTCAAGGTAGCTACGAACGAAATCTAACACCGGTGTCGGATCTTCACCCCAGGTTGGATAAATGATGTCAAAGCGAACCTCACGATGTCCATACTCACGCAAAAACTCATCGAGTGAATCCAGGAATTCACGACCTTCCTCGGTCCCCTCCAGCATTTCAACCAACTCTTGATCACTGGTCTTCCTGATGCATTCTGTAACTACAGGCCGGGATTTGGCGACTTGCGCTAGGTCCCATAGACGGATGTTTGACTCCATGGTCACGTTCCCAGAGATACCTGTGATCAGTTTCGCCTGCATGAGCTCGGTGTCTTCTCCCAAATATCTCTCCAGCAATGTACCTAAGATCTGATAGGTAAGCCTGACAACCACGATCATGAGAAAATCGTAGTTTAAGAATCGGCTGACTACACCGAAAACCGTGTCCTCCATGTGATCGACAAGTTCCGCATCCGTCATCTCCCCCACGTCCAATTCATCTGCGTCTTTCAAACCTTGCCTGTAGCGTTTGATAAGCCCTGGTAGCTGGGGCGGAAAACGGATCATGAACCGCATCATGCGCGCGACGAGACGGAGGAAAGCCGGTGATATATCCCCAAACATAACCCGCTCGTGGTGCCCAATAGGGTTTACAAGCTGTGCTGCCATACGATTTCGCAACTGAGGGGACAAAGTGTTGAACGCTTCCGCAAGATAGGTCTGGTTGAAATAGGGCTGATGGTGGAAAACTCCAATCGCCTCCCGACCTTCGGGTGGGTCGAAGCCCATCGTCACCAGTGTGAAATCAAACATCTCCCTGAGCAAAGGTCGGATTACAGAGATGAAGATTGGTGAGAGTGGATCGGGGAAGATCTCCACCATCATCGTCCGGCTGAACCGATCTTCTGCGTCAACGAAGGTTGAATCAGTTGCGAGGGTTGTTATCGGACGAGTCTGAAGCGCGTACAGATTTCCACCCGCGTATGCCCATTCGATGTCCTGCGGTGTGCCATAGTGTTCCTCAATCCGCTTTCCCAGGTCGACCAAGTCTCGGATGCTCGTATCGGATAAGGCTTCGACCTCCCTGTCAGTCTGCGAAGTGGCCACTTCCTCGATCCCGCCATCCGATCGATATTGGATTGTGATCTCTTTTTCACCGATCTCACGCGACAGAATCTCCCCATCCTCTTTTCGGACAACGTAAGTATCGGGCGTGACCTTACCTGAGACGATTGCTTCACCCAGCCCCCAACTTGCGTTGAGAACGGACTCACCATGATCCCTATTGATGGGGTTGGCGGTGAAGAGAACGCCGGAAATTTCAGCGGGGACCATCGCCTGTATTACAACGGCAAGATAGACCTTCTGATGGTCGTAGCGCTGTTTCTCTCGATAGGTAATAGCCCTCGTTGTCCATAAAGATGCCCAACAATCCTTAACCTTCTCAAGCAGGGTTTCGCCCCCGATGACGTTTAAATATGTGTCTTGCTGACCCGCGAATGAGGCGTCTGGCAGATCTTCTGCTGTAGCTGAGGATCGCACCGCCACCCTCAGATCCCCCT
>CP070708.1:450543-454182 GCA_020350285.1 Anaerolineaceae bacterium | reverse complement strand
TGGCCTGCTCGCTTGTATCCCCATAGGAAGAGACTGCCCAATAGTCAACCAGGAAGCTGCCCTCCCCCCCGTCTTGCCATGAGCAAGAAATAACAGGATTGTCAGGTGGATCACATAGGACGCCTGGTGAGCCTTCGATGAGCGTGATTACGTGACCCTCAACTGGTTCGTTCGCATCGAAATCCAGTTTTGGAGAACCCCGACACCATCCATCCTCTCCAGGAGAGGCACAGTTGAATGAACCAGAAACTGTGGCGGGAGGTAACTTAACGGTGACCCACTTGAAAGCCATCTCGCAGGAGGAGGAATCAGCTCTCCATCCTGAGCCAGCACCACAGCACACCAGCTCCTGGCGACCAACGGACGGATGCTCATCACATGTATGATAAATGATGCAGACAGAGGGGCATCCCAGGGGGGGATCATCCATGATTAAGGTCCACTTGTCTTTATCTGGTTCCCGAACCTTCTTCGTTGTCTCTCGGTTCGGGCCAGTATAACCTGCTAAAGCCACTGTCACGACGACAAAGGCAAGCATGCAAGTTATGACAAGTGCTACCTTATACTTCATGGTTAAGCCCAACGAATAACATTTCCCCTGATTTAATGCAGTACTATAGTACTGCATAATTCACTGAATTGTGATGGTCAATTTTTCATTAAGAACACACATGTGCAGAAGGTGTTACACCCATTTCCAAGTTTCATACCCACAATCTAGGCTTGTCCTTGTATAATTTGAACCGATCATTGGAGCTTATTGAAGGAATGAAATCAAGAATTATCTTATCGTTAATCTGTCCGATTGTGCTTTTAACCAGCTGTGGGAGCCCATCCCAAGAACAGGTGCATACCCCCACACAAACACCAAAAATTATTATAGCAACAAGGTCAACCCCAATAAGCTCTCCCTCTTACACACCAAATCCTCCGATTACCCAGACACCTACCATAACCTCCACATTGACTCCCACGCCTTCCCCAACCAATACGCCATTCATGTTCGCGAATACACCGCTGGCTCCACTCCACTATGCTGACGCAAATCATTTTCTGGTTCGCCTCATACAAATCAAGGTGCCATCAAGATATAGTGCCATAATTTATTTTTCACCTCACCATCCGGTGATGTACTTCACTGGAGCCGGCTTATTGGTCAAACGCTTGGATCTATCGAGCAACAATTACTTGTCCGACCTACTTGGTCCTGCCCATTCTTCACCTAGCTTCCTGGCCACATCTCCTGATGATTTTCTTATAGCTGGCAGCGACAGAAATAGGGTCATTGTATGGGATCTTCAATCAGGTGACCCTGTGCAAACTCTAGAGCCCACCATGAATACCTTGAGGGGCGTGAAATTTAATGGAAACGACATTCTCGTGGCTGTTGATTATGGTGGCAATATAATTCAATGGGATCGATGGTCCTGGGAAGAGATCTCAAGAATTGAACTCCATCAAGAACAGAAGCGTGTGATATTTATGCCTTCTGGTCTGATTCTCGATGATGTGGAAGGGATCTTACCTGTTGTCGATTTGGATGGTCATGCGATCAGTTCAATCGAGTTGCCTACGCTTAGTTATCGATTTGTATCGGTTTCTGAAGATGGCCAACAATTAATGATCCTGGTTCATGAGGGTGTGAGGGTTTTTGATATTGCTACAGGAGAGGAAACCCTATTCCTCGCTGTGGAAGACGCTCGCAACGTTACGATTACACCTGATTGGAGCCTTTTTGTGGCAAGTGATGCCGATCAAAATGTGCACATCATCAATCTATCGAATGGCGATTACCTTCTCACACAGAAATTGGATGTCTCGGAAATCCGCAGAATAGAAATATCTCCAGATGGCAACTTATTGGGTCTTTACGTGATCGGGTCTGATCTGATGACCCCCTATATCGAAGTTTGGGGTCTCATCGATGAAAATAATAACGAATGATCGATATCTTCAGCATCTAGAACCAAAAGACTTCCACCAATGCGTGATGGATAATTTGTCCACTTATCGCTTCACATTCGAAGAAATGTCTGAGTAATTGAACTGTATCCTGCGTATTCATGAATAATAAAAATGAATGTAGAGGGCTGTCCACAATGAACAGCCCGAATCAAATACATTTAGAACAATGATCGATTTTTTCTAATTCTCAACCAGGTCAAGTTACTTCTTTGATTTCTTTTCAGCCCTTATCTCTGTCAAGGTATCGTTGATGCGGAAGATCACGATCAATAACTCGCAGAATATCCTCCAGAAGAGCGGTCCAAGGATTAGTTCCACCAGACCTCTTAACACCAAGGAACCGCCCCCATAATTCGCTGTCGCTCCGGAGAATATCTCCCAGAGAGCGTAAAGAGCGATGAGGACCGCACCAATCCAGAATACCACTTGAATAATGATCGGGGTGATCATCTTGCGAAAGGTTAGATAATCGTCCATTATCATCCTCCATCAGGAATAGGTTGTCATCTTCCAGGAATCTATTCAATAGCCCAGAATGGCCAGATCAATAGACTTCCCGCGTACAACTCCTCAATACCACGTGCTTCATATGTTTTTCAATACTAGCTCATAATGTCGGCGGCCAGTATGCCCTAAAGATGGGAGGCTGTCAAATGGATCAATATCCTATTGGTTCTGACCTGTCAGAAGATCAACCCCCGTGTCAATAAATCCTTCTAGAAGCTCCCCCAAGATCTCTTCGACCAGTCGTTGCCTTCCATAGCTATACAGTTCGGGATTTATATCGTGCATTGTTATCGGCACTGGGATGCTTGCTCCACCCTGTCCGCCCAAGAGGTCTTCCCATAATTCGCGTACAGCTTCAGCAGGATCTTCTTGTATAGTGACAACCCAATTTATAAGCAGCTCATCGGATGGTTTGCGACCACCAAGCACGATCATCCCACTTTCCACCAATGCTGAGAGTAATTGCGGCTCCTCGATTTCGGGAGAGACATAGACAGTATCCACAGCAGCTTCTATCAAGGTGTCAACCGCTGCCTGCCATGCGTTCTCGATCTCGAATTCAGAAAGACTTACTTGGATGGGGTATTGTACATAAGGGGGGAATACAGGTCTACAGGTCCCGCAATAATAACGTGCGCCGTTCACAAATCCGTTTATATCCGCCAGTCCGGTTGTCGTATCGCTTCGTCCGATCACGCCCACTCGCCAATCCTGTGTGATTAGAGCTGATATATACCCCGCCATGAAACCCACTTGATCCGGTCGAAAGCCCATCGGACCAATTAGACTTAGATTATCCCTTGGTGACAGTCCCGGGATGCCTATGCTTAAAAATTGCACGGCTTCCACAGACTCAGCCAAGATTTCCATGTCCTGGTCCGGCGGAAATCCGACGACAAACTGTACTGAAGCATCGATCTCATCGCTGGATAAAGTCGTTCGTGTCTCAACGACATATCCCCCCTCATTCACCAACTCACGGATAACCCCCTCAACGGATAAGACTAATTCTGCATCAGCATCTTTCGAGGCTAAAAGGATCACACGGGGAGGTGATGGTGTATAGGTCGGTGATACTGTAGCTGTCAGTTCGGGAGTTGATGTAACTCGATCTTCATCGGTTGTTGTGACCTCTGGTGTTACCCTTGGGGACGCGCATGCGCCAAG
>CP070708.1:446735-450443 GCA_020350285.1 Anaerolineaceae bacterium | reverse complement strand
TAGCATGCCTGTTAAATAACCCTCATCACTCACCCAGCAGCAATCCCCTCCTCGTGCTGGGAAACATGCTGTATGTTATATCGATGTTGGCAGGTGTTGAGTTCAGCCGTGCATTCCTCTTGGCAACTTTCCGCAAAGGTAACTTGACGGTCGCTTTCCTTGTGACGACTTACACATTTTGGTTCCTGAGCATACCCGTCGCGAAGTATGCCTCCATTACCGATCTGTCTGCGTTGTTGAGAATTTCAAGTGAGACTTTTCTACCCGCAGGGGCAGAACACTTGTTGGCTTCGTTCTTGACGCTCATCGGTGGACCTTTGACGTCCATCGCTTATCGAGGTGTTTTGCAAACATTCGTTTGGCTATCTCCGAATCTACATGAACTCCATTGGGCGTTGACCGCCACACTGGGCACGCTGGTGCCAATCGTGGGAATGCTGGTCATTCGAGGTCAGGTTCTGGGAGTGCCACCCGACGTAAGGGGCACCCGATCAGAGGTATTTCGAATCTCCACACTGTGGGTAATGGCTGGGGGGGCCTTGCTTTCCCTGTTTTGGTTCAATACGGGCGTCTTCGGCGTTCAGCCTACGGTGGTAAGCGGTGTGAGCATGGAACCCGCGGTGATGTCCGGAGATGTGGTCATCACGCGGGTGGTACCGGCTGAATCAGTAGAGGTTGGGGACATCATTCGCTTTCAAAGGGGTGATGCCTACATTTTGCACAGGGTGGTAGAGGTGCAGACGGATGGCGGTGAGATTCAATTCATCACCCAAGGGGACGCGAATTATTCACTCGATCCACCGGTGATGGCTAACCAACTGCATGGGAAGGTCATCCTCACCGTGCCCAAGATCGGCTGGATGACGATCGCGGCGCGGCAGCTTATTGATCCGAGGCCGTGATGTAGGGGCGGAGGGAGCCCGCCTTATTTGCTTTGGGGAGGTGTAGGGGCGACCGGCCGGTCGCCCCTACGTTTTTGGAGTACAGAAGCTCTGCTTGCGCACTCCAAAAGTCCCTTCAAGGAAGCAGTTACATCAGATTTCTACAAGTTGAAACGACCAAATAGAGCATGACTAACGTACTTCCCCGTTATAATTGTAGACTGATCCTAGTCCATGCTAAACTGACATGTTGGAAGGCTTAAGGAAGCCCCCGGAATGGTGGGAATGGGGTGGTAGTATGTTTCTTGCAACGAAGATTATTGGTGAAGATGACCGCGGATTGTTAACATAACTTGTGGAGCACAAATGCCAGAGAAGACACGCGTATTGGTCGTCGATGATGATCCTCGGATCGTGGACATCCTCATCTTGAGCCTTGAAAAAGATGGTTTCGAGGTCTTTGGGGCTCCGTCAGGCCCAGCAGCCTTGAAGCTCGCGTACGAGGTGCACCCCGATGCCATCATCCTCGATATCATGATGCCCGGTATGGACGGCTTTGAGGTGTGTCGTCGATTGCGCGACATGACCGATGCAGCGATTATTTTCGTCACCGCCCGTGGACAAACGGAAGACATCATTAAGGGCTTGCATGTGGGTGGTGATGATTACATCATCAAGCCGTATGCTTATCAAGTGCTGCTCGCGAGGTTGACGGCATGTCTTCGTCGGCGCAGCAGCGACAAGCCGTTTCCCGTGCTGAAGGGCTCGGGCGAGGTGCTGTACATGACGGATCCGACGCGGCGCCAGGTCTTTGTGGATGATCGGATTGTGCAGCTGACCCCGAAGGAGTTTGAGATCTTCGCCTACATGGTGAAAAACCAGGGGCGGGTGCTGAGTGCCGATGCGATATTGGCCAACATCTGGGGACCGGAATACACAGGTGAGTGGCACCTGGTGAAGCAGTTCATTTACCGACTGCGACGAAAGTTGGAGAAGGATCCCGCCAATCCGAAGCACATCATCACGGTGCACGGTACGGGTTATGTATTTGAGGCCGAGCCTCCTAGTTGATCGAATGTAACCTGTTATTTGATCGAGCAGGTTGAGATTGCGAAGCGCCCGTGGGAGGGCGTTTTGGTTTTAATGTGAATGACGTTTATTCATTGTAGGGGCGGGGTCACCCCGCCCCTACACAGGATGCAGATTGAGGTTATGTTGTAAGGGCGACCGGCCGATCGCCCCAACGCCATGTTAGCTCCCCGCGAGCTCAAAGCTCGCGGGGAGCTAGGTCATCCTTCGACATCCTTCGACAATGCTCAAGACAGGCGCTCAGGATGACTTTCCTGCCGGATACAGTTATTTTCCCCACTGAACCAGTTTTAACCTCCCAAACACGAATACCCTCACCAGGTCCCAGATGAATTTCCCCCTCCGTAAGCTAAATCCCTCACGGGGTATACACGATGTGACGCGTTGGATACCTTTTCGTTACCAAGAATTTGTATCATTAGCATGCAGCAAAGTGGTGTTGCAGGGGAGGGTGGAGAAACCCAAAAAGAAACCGAGCATGGTTTCTTGAGTTAAAAACTAAATACTTTCGCCGACCGGTGGCGGCCGGCCGACATAAAGCACAAGGGGCATCCGACATAGACTTGCGTGATGATGGATGTAATCGCTCTTTGTGCCCATGTCATTAAATCTTGATCGAAAGGGAAACTTAACAATCGAAGGATATCCAGGCACGAACACCACCTAGCGGGTAGCGGTCAGCGATCAGACAGGAGATCTGCGCTGAGGAGGAAGGTGGTGTAACCGGCAGGTTGCATCGAAGCCGAAACTCGTCGGACAGTGGATGGTACACCGAGATGCACCTGAGGTTAGCGCGTTCGGCAGAGCCCCCGGTTGATCCATTGACTTTCGTAAGCATAGGCTCTTCGAATTCCCCTGAGACAAGCCCCTCGACCGAGGGCTCATGCCGAAATCACACCTTTCTCCCACCAAATATTTCCGCTCAATAAAGTATCATTTACGCGTTGACCTAGGTGGTCATCGTCCATTTTGTATTCGGTAAGGTTCTTTATGATGTATAGGTTTCATATCACTTTGTACGTAGGAGAGCGGGTTGGAAGAGCTAAGTAACGGAGCCTTTCGTCGATGCATTGAATTGATCAATGCCGGCGAGGTGTTTAAAGCACGAGCGATCCTCGCACGTGATGTGGTCTGGAAGGATGCAGACAACGCCGCGGCGTGGGCTCTGATGGCTCATCTGGTCGACGATCGCGCGGAGGAGATCCACTGTCTGGAACAGGTGGTGCGACTGCAGCCGGACAATCACTATGCCAGGTATCGTCTCCTCAGATTGCGCAATAACGGAACCATGAGCGAGGAACCTTTGGCAGCCACGTCGCGTCCGTTCCGCTTTACCGAACCGAATAGCTTGGAAGGTGGTGTAGATCTATCCAATTCATGGATCATGCCTCAGGGGAGGAAATCCAAGGCATCAAGAGGCCTCCTGGGCTGGGGCGTCATCCCAGAGATGCAGGGAACATGGCCTACAGGTCTCAAGTACCGCACCATCATGATCCCTTTCTCGGAGGAAGCCATCCAACCAATGGAGAAACCGCTCCCTCTCTCGATCATCGTGCGAGGAATGGTCGACAAACTCTTGATTCTTGCCATCTTAAGTGCGTTGACATTGCTTCTATAGCCCTCGTTTTGGTATCCGTGATATGACCCCTTGGATACCAATTGGTTACCTTGTGCTTGTAAAATTTTCTTGAGGAAGGGTGGTGTCGGGGAGGAGCACAACCGAGGTTCTATTTTCCAA
>CP070708.1:442879-446635 GCA_020350285.1 Anaerolineaceae bacterium | reverse complement strand
GAGCCGACACTTTCGATCCGTGGTCAATAGTGTTGGCAATTGGCTGCATCTTAGCGAGCATTGGACTTGGAATGACTGGCCTCAAGCCCTGGGAGAAGATCCAAGAAAAGGTTGAGGAGATCTCTTCTGAGCATCAATAAGTCGCGCTCTCTGCTGAAGATCAGGTGTCCTACTCGCTCATTCCAAACCGATAAGCTCCGCCTGCACTGTTAGGCACTCAGGGACTAGTCGTCATATTGCATTTCTGGTTTGCGCATCATAACAACTCGCTGGAGCGGACCAGGGATGCGCGGCGAAATGACAGTCCAGGACCGATCCCTGGCTACTCAGCTCGAGGCCGTTAGGCTGATCTATAATGAAATATTTGATAGGTATGAGCGAAAACCAGTAGCATTCCATATAAATGCATCAGGTGGTGCGATGGTTGAATTGATATCTATACTCACATGTCCAGAATGTGGCACGAAACATGAGGAAACTATGCCAGAGGATCTATGCCAGTTCTTTTATAGGTGTTCGAACTGTGAAGTCGTTTTTCGTCCTAAACCAGGTGATTGTTGCGTATATTGTTCCTACGGATCGGTGAAGTGCCCGTCTAAACAGGAAGAGGAAGAAAATCGATCTGCCTAACAACTCGCTGCATCTGACCAGGGATGCGTGCCAATTTGATATCGTTTGATCTGATCCCTGGCAGATGAGCTCGAGACCGTTAGGCCGCTCAAGAAAGAAAATATGTTGGACAGGTTTCGGATATGAATAACTTGCGACTCGAGACACCGCGTCTATTTCTGCGCTTGATGACATTTTCAGACAAAGATGAGCTGATGAAGATTTTCGGGGATCCAATAGTAATGCATTCCTTTGGCGCACCGCCCTTCAATGCCGAACAAATGACCTCATGGATCCAAAGGAACATTGATCACCAGGATCTGCATGGGTACGGCCTCTTCTCCGTCATCTTAAGGTCTGAGAAGCAGCTAATTGGGAATTGTGGACTGGAACATATGGAACTGTCTGGAAATCAGGAAGTAGAGCTTGGATATGATTTTCGAAGTGACTATTGGGGTCAAGGTTATGCAACCGAAGCTGCTACCGCTGTTCGAGACTTCGCATTTGAAGTACTCCAATTGCCTCGGCTAATGAGCCTAATTCGAGTGGGGAATGAAGCATCAAAACGCGTCTCCGAAAAGATAGGAATGTGCTTGGTAAATGAAGTCTCACGCATCGGAATACCGTATTGGGTATTTGCTATCGATCGAAATTAAAATACAGACATGTAGCACGGCCTAACATTGGGATGGAGCGGACATCGCGTGCGGCTGGCTTTTTCTTGCTTAGAGTCTTGCTACGCCGCTCATCCCAAAGTCGTTAGGCGCCATAGATGACATGATGAAGAAACGATGAAACTAAATGCCCTTGGAGAGCGAATTTGCACCCGAGACGAACCCAAGTGTAACGATACTCGAGCAGTTGCAGGTAGATAGCGCCTAATAACTTGATGCATCTGGCTCCTGCTCGCTTGTTTGAAGTAGATCTGTTGGTGGAGTACCGAATTCGGTGTTGTCTCGAACTAAATGACCTTCAGCAAGGTTGAGGTCCCAAGGACAATGTCCTTGAGCATGAGGCCATTAGTTGGAGCGATTGTGAGTTCTTACTCGGCCTAGGGAGGTGAAAGAGTGAATACAAAACGACTCCAGATATGCATCTTCGGCGGCGCTCTCGCTGCGGTTTTTTGCCTGTTGGGAAGGCAAATCATCTATGGGTTCACTGGAATCACAATGCAGACCATCGCCCACACTGTAGCCAACCGGCTCCTACTGGGGTTCGTGATCGCCATAAGTTCTTGGCGGATAAACCATCTGGTTCACGGCGCATTGCTGGGTTTTCTCTTCTCCCTAAGCGTGTCTATCGGATACCTGCCTGAAGGTTTAATTGACTTTGCTGCTTACACTCTGGCCGGCACCTTTTACGGAGTTCTTATTGAGTGGCTCTCGACGAATCTTTTCTCGGCTCCGAAGTCTGTTGTCACCTAGCATATTGAACGAACCGTACCGGATTGGCGCCTAACAATTCGCTGAAGCAGACAGGGGATGCAGGGAGAATTGCATGCTATGATGACGGATAGGCAATGGCGGAAAGCTAGAGCAGGAGCGAACCCCGGCTGCTCAGCTCAAAGCCGTTAGGCGGCTCTGTCGAGTATTATTAAACATACAAAGCGTGTGTAGAAGGTGATGCTAGTGAGATTCAGAGAAGATCTCGACCTCACACCACTATACTTCCGTAAGTTGCTTTTCCTTCAAGAAGTAGGGCATCAACCTCGTGAGTAGCTTCGGAGATTGACAGCCCCTCTGACGCTGCCCATTCCGCACACAAAACTTGGTGAGTATGTCTTAACATGTTACTGCTGCTCTCGTTCAATGGTTTAATCCATTGGAAGGCCATCAAATCGCGCACCACTTCACACTTGGCCTTGAATGTACTTTCTTTCAAGCGTTCTACCAATGTTATCTGACGTTGCTTATGGTTTGGAGATAAAGGTATCGGGCGACTCCTTAGCACATCGCGATACCTATCAAGATCTCCCTTAGCAGTTACCTTGCGAAGCCCATCTGGGGTTCCTTCCACCGGCACCCAAACAGTGCCAGCTTTGATAGCGATCTTGTAATATTCCTGCTCTGTACCTGGGACGAACTGTTTTTTCTCCAACTTAATAACACGTCCCAAGCCGTGTTGTGGATGGACAAGTAAGTCGTCAGGTCTGAATCTCATGTGGCCGACACCTTTCCCCGGGTTCCTTGGGATCCGTAAGGCGATTAAAAAATGCCGTCAATCCTATACAAGGATCTGACGGAAAATCTGCACGCTGAACCAGATATACGATTAAACTGATTATAGCATACTGCGAACTCATCGCAATTTTACCTTGCCTTACCGCACGGACCCGATTAGTGATCGGGCAATGTAAATACGCCTCCACCAGACATCCATCATCCCAGCCGCCTAACAACTCGCTACAGCCAACCCGGCCACGGACCGGAAAATCCAATTGATCTTAGGCCTTGGATGCGCGATGATCATTGTAAAATTATCTACCGGGCGGCTGAGCTCACCGCCATTATGCCGCATGTTCATTCATTTCATATCAGTCAGCTGGATTTTCGGCTTGATGCCTCTAGTTTCGTGAAATCAGGAGGGGAACGACGATGAGGATCCAGGACACGGTGTTCATTGACCTACCGATTGAAGATGTATTTGAATACCTAACCACATACGAGAATGAAGCAAAGTGGCAATCGAGCATTGTGGAGGCAAGGGTGACATCCGAAGGACCTATGGATTTGGGAACAACAGGGCTTGAGGTGCGTAACTTTTTTGGTCGTCGAATTGAGTCGGAATGAATTGTGACTGAGTACGAGCCACCTCGCAAGGGCACCTTCAAGAGTACTTCTGGCCCAATACCCTATGTCGGCACGTACTCGTTGGATAAGTCTGATGGCGGGACGAGATTCACCTACCAACTTAACTCTGAACCAAGTGGATATTTCAAGCTTCTTGAGCCAATTACGAAAGCTCTGTTCATGAGAGGGTTGCGGGCTGATCTTGCCACTCTGAAAAGGATTCTGGAAGGAAGGCCGTCTGGATAAGCAGCTCCACTCTGGAAAAAAGGTATAAAAGTCGACATCCTGGATCTATTTGCCAGGTGTGCTGTCGTGATGCGGCATAACAACTCACTGCATCTGACGATTACACGGTTGT
>CP070708.1:439012-442779 GCA_020350285.1 Anaerolineaceae bacterium | reverse complement strand
ACATCAAAGATCTCCCCCACCACTGCCCTGACCAACTTCCCTTGTACATGTCGAATCTGGTAGTGCAGACCACGAATAATCCCCTGGCGGGACCCTGATTGATTATCCTGTACGAATTTATCTGTTAATCCTAGTTCCTGGAAACCACGCTCTCGGAAAGTTTCCATGAAGAAACCTCGCGAATCTTCGAAGACGCGTGGATGGATTAAAACGACATCAGGAATTGAAGTGGGTGCTGCCTTCACCTTTAGGCCCCTAGTGTAATCATATGTTATTCGCCTAGCGACGCATGAATGGGTCGTTATTCGTTGCTGATGTGATCGAGTTAACTAGGATAAGCGATCACTGAACCATCGAATTGTGTCATGTTCTAGAATAGAGAACAACCACGCCATCTGAGTTTATGCTAATCCTCATCGAGGATCTCACCTTCGCCTCGGACGAAGCCCTTGCTTTGGAGATGTTCCACGATCCTATGTGCATTCTCCTCAGGCGTATATTTCACCGTGTCTAAGTGTATCTCTGGATGAAGGGGCGCCTCATAAGGGTCATCAATCCCGGTGAAACCTTTGATCTCCCCACGGCGAGCCTTTGCATACAACCCTTTGGCATCCCTTTGCTCACATACCTCGAGGGGTGTATCGACGAAAACCTCAACATAATGATCCGCCCCGACCATGTTCCGTACGTCGTTGCGGGTTGCTCGATACGGGCTGACTGCAGCGCATACGGCAATTCCACCGTGTCGAACGATCTCGGAGGCGACAAATCCAATACGGCGGATATTGGTGTCTCGATCTTCTTTGCTGAATCCCAATCCTTTAGATAGATGTGTGCGTACGACGTCGCCATCTAGAACTGTCACATGGCGACCGTGCTCCTGAAGCATGACAGTTAATACTGAAGCGATGGTCGATTTACCGGCGCCGCTCAAGCCAGTGAACCAGACACATGCGCCTTGTTTGTAACGCGGCGGGTAACTCTCTGCCAGGATTTCCGCGACCTCAGGGCGAGTGAACCAACCTGGAAGTTGGCGCCCGTTGTTGAGATAATCCTCTCGAACCTGGGTCCCAGAGATCAATGCCGTCCTCACTCCTTCGGGAACCTTCGCCACCTCCTCGTAGCGGTCCTCATCTGGCAGATAGACCATATTGCGGAAGGGGATCATCTTCACCCCAATTTCTTCGCTATACTCTTCGACCAACTCTTGAGCATCATACGGACCGTAGATCGGTTTTCCCTGCGAATCCACACCCGGTCCTGCGTGATCTCGTCCCACGATCAAATGATTCGCACCATAGTTGCGTCGGATGATCGCATGCAACAAGGCTTCTCGGGGACCCGCAATACGCATGGCTAGTGCCAACAACGCTAGAAGGACACGATCGCGTTCATAATAACGGGAAGCCAGCGCTTTGTATGTGCGAACCCGCGTGTAATGATCAACGTCACCCGGCTTGGTCATCCCAACAACAGGATGCAACAAAAGGACGCCATCTACCTCCTGCACCGCTCGCTTCGTTATTTCCTCATGGACACGATGAAGCGGGTTGCGGGTTTGGAACGCGACCACATTGGAATAGCCGATTTCTGCTAATCTCTCCCTTGTCTGGGTCGGTGTCATCCGAATGTCTTTGAAATCGTAATGAGGCGGAAGGGCTAATACACGGAGTTGACCCGAGATGTTTAAGCTTCCCCATCGATGCATTTCTGCGACAAGTGGATGACGTAAGTCAAGGGTCTTGAAAACCTTTTGGGCGACTTCCTCTAGATCCCATTCATAGATTTCCTCGATGGTCATGACGGCCAAGAGATTGTTATTCGAATCGCGTAAAGCGATCTCCTGATCCAGTTTTATCGCCTCACCAGGTTCAACCGGTAACGTAATCGGTAAGGGGAAAAGATGCCCATCGATGAGCCGCATCTCATCTACCACACGTCGGTGCTCCTCTTCTGCCATAAAACGATCTAGAGGTGAGAAGCCACCTACTGCCAGGACTTCTAAGTCACAAACCGACCTCGAAGAGAGGCGAAGCGACGGTAATTGAGATGCAAACCCTTTAATATCGCGTTGATCTTCCTCTGAAACTAGTAGGTTGATCAACTCCCCGCCACAAGGAGAGATGAGAGACGAATTAGTATTAAGGTTCAATTGCCAACCTCAGATATAGAATATGGTCCAGCTTGATTATCATCAAAGTATGCTCGTATTTAGATTGTAAATCACCATCCCTACGCATGTCTTTATGTCATAATCAAATCGGAAAGCAATAAATTCTATCATAATGATATAGATCAAACAGAATCAGCTATACTAGGCATACTGGCAATCAAAACTCTAACCCAAAAAAAGAAGATGTCAGATGTTCAACACATGCTTCTTGAGTGCAATTCGCATCCGATCATTCTGAATAAAATCTATGACAACTCACGATCCGACAAACGCAGCATTTCTTCAATATCTAAATAAACGGAAAGAACATTGGAATGCAGTGGCATGTCGCCTTGACCATTGGCAAGGTTGGGGAGGGTATTACCACCGTCGACTGGAACAGATTTTTCGGTTCTTAATTGTTCCCAAACAGCGAGTTTTAGAGATCGGTTGCGCCCGCGGAGATTTACTTAATGTGATCGAGCCTGAAATGGGTGTGGGTGTCGATTTATCTAATGAAATGCTTAACCGTGCCAAACTACGCCACCCTGAATTAACTTTCATCCAAGCCGATGCCCACTCTCTTCCATTGGATCAAAAATTTGATTGCATAATCATTTCCGATCTACTAAACGATTTATGGGATGTGCAGGCTCTATTTGAAGAAATCAGGAATCTTACCCACCCCCGCACAAGAGTGATCATTAATCTTTACAGTCGACTCTGGGAATTGCCTTTAAGATTGGCTGAACGCTTGCGTCTTGCCAAACCCAACTTACAACAAAATTGGTTAACGGTTGAAGATGTTACAAGCCTGCTCACCCTTACAGGTTTTGAAGTTATCCGGCATTGGCCAGAAATCATTTGGCCACTACCCACTCCATTCATAGATCAAATCTTTAACCAATTTTTCGTTAGATTATGGCCGATCCGACACTTGGCATTGACAAATTTCATAATGGCACGTCCTTCACCAGCACTATATAAACCTGAAAAAGATCCATATGTCTCGGTGATTA
The DNA here is from genome assembly GCA_020350285.1 of Anaerolineaceae bacterium. Lineage (GTDB taxonomy): Bacteria > Chloroflexota > Anaerolineae > Anaerolineales > E44-bin32 > DUEZ01. Next base: position 439,608 of record CP070708.1, on the reverse strand, counting down.
TCCCTGCACGAAATGAAGCAGGAAACATCCCTGAAATCTTCACACGAACACCTGAGATGGGTAGTGGAACTGAACTGATCTTTGTCGAGGGACATTCCAAAGATAATACTTACGAGATGATCGATAATGCGATTGCTGAGCATGAAGCTAGAGAATGCAGATTATTTAAACAAGTGGGCGAGGGAAAAGGAGACGCAGTTCGGGTAGGCTTTAAACATGCAAAAGGCGATCTCCTTATGATCCTCGATGCGGACTTAACTGTACCCCCCGAGGATCTACCCAGATTCTACGATGTGCTCCATACCCGTAAAGGTGATTTTGCAAATGGTGTTCGGCTTGTATATCCAATTGAAGACGAAGCAATGCGTTTTCTGAATCTTGTGGGTAACAAATTCTTTTGCCAAGCATTCTCTTGGTTGATTGGTCAACCAATAAAAGACACTTTATGTGGCACAAAGGCTCTTTGGAGAACAGACTATGAGTTAATCGCAAACAATCGATCTTACTTCGGGGATTTTGATCCGTTTGGAGATTTTGATCTGCTTTTAGGCGCAGCTAGGCAAAACATGAAAATCGTGGATGTCCCTATCCGATAT
>CP070708.1:435071-438912 GCA_020350285.1 Anaerolineaceae bacterium | reverse complement strand
GCCGTTAGGATGGCCTGCTGGGCAGCGTTCACCCGCATGAGTAAATCTTCCCGCCGCTCGGTGTCGAGCTCCGACAGTACCTCATCTAGCAGAAGAACTGGGATCTCACCCGTTCGTTGTTGAAGCCAATCGACCTCCGCCAGTTTTAAGGAGAGCATCGCCGTGCGGTTCTGACCGCGTGATCCATAAAGGCGGAGATCGATGGCATTGGCGTGGAAGTTGAAATCATCGCGATGGGGTCCAATGAGCGTCATCCCGCGGGCGATCTCATCTTGGCGTGTACGCTCGAGTGTTGTGGACATGCCGGATCGGATCGAATCACGTCCGACGCTGGTTAAATCCACTGCGGTTTCCATTGGGAGGCCGATCTGACCCTTCGAAGGGAGCGCAGGATGGAAAGAGGGCAGATATTTGAGGCGCAGAGTCTCCGTTCCCCGCGTCAGATCTTGGTGAATGGGTTTTGCCAGGTTCTCGAGTTCACTTAACGCAAGCGCTCGGGCTCGAACCAGCGTTGCCCCATGCTCACAGAGCTGTTCGTCCCAGAAGGATAATTCAGCAGGGTCGCCGTTTCGCTCTTGGAGTTGTTTCAGGAGCGCGTTACGTTGAGGGAGGACCTTTCCGTACTCGGACAGCGCGTCGGCGTAGGTCGGGTCCGCTTGTGTGAGGACGTCGTTGAGGGTCCGCCGCCGTTCGCTGGGAGGACCCTCGATCACGTACATATCCTGTGGCAGGAACATCACCGCGTTGAAAACGCCTGCCAGATCGCGTACGCGGCGTTTGATACCGTTCAAGAGCACCTCTTTCCGTAGGCGCTGTTCCCCGACAACTCCGACGGGTTCCAGGACGAGGCGTATCTCTATCCTTTGGGGCCTGTCCTGAGCAGCGTCGGTGGGTTTACCCTGAGCCGCGTCGAAGGACTTGTCCCTAGGGATGTCGAAGGTCCGGTCTTGGCGTCGAATCTCGGCCACGATGCGTGTGACGGGGGTTGTTTCTTGTAATGCCAAGAAGTTGATTAATTGACGGTCGTTGGACGTGTGTGGAGAACTGGCGTAGGAAAGGTAATGGATCGCTTCCAGTAGGCTTGTTTTTCCCTGCGCGTTAGCGCCGACCAGAAGCGTCGGACCGATGGGGAAATCCTTCTCCAGGCGGACGAAGTTGCGGAAATTGGTGAGCGATAGATGCGCCAGGTACATACCGCTACGCATTGTAGCACAGGCTTGGTTTCTGCAAGGTGCTGATTGTCTGATGTCTGAAATCTGACTACTGACTACTGATTAGGCACCACTGCACCTAGGCACTCGGGCACCTGGGATCATTGGCACAGAGGGATGGAACATGGGAGGAATTTCAACCTTGTTCGTTGCCTGGGGGTGTGGGAGCGAATGCATCCTGAGCTTGTCGAAGGACAGCCGCCCCCACCGTCCCCTGTTGGGGGGACAGACAGGGAAGATATTTGATAAGTTGAATCGATCAAAACTATGGCGTTGATTTTGAGTATTCCAATATGTCTGATTCCTTATTTAAAATCGGACTACTGACGTCTGACAATCGATTACTCCTTTCCGTAGCGCTCCGCCAACTTCTCCCTCGAAATCCACAACTCGGTCCTCACTAGCTTAGTTATTAGCTTGCCTTGCAGGGACTTAGGATTAAATGTCTTCATCAGCAAATAAGAATAGAGGTTATCCCAATACACCTTTCGCCAAAATCGTCCCCCAGGTAGATCCAATAAGCAAGAAGGGTTTTCCCTTAGGCTAAATCGGGCCGCGGAGGGAGATTTGTATTAACGCGGATTAATATGGTGGTCTCCAATCTGTTACGAGTTGTTTACTTGTTCGTGACTTATTCCCTCTAAGATTATGAGACGAGGAGGAGGGTACCAGCAGGGCAGGTGACATATCACGCTTTTCCCATCATATCCTCCTAACCAATTAAACACATGGCATGCAGCATTACTTTTATATGACACGAGTCAACGATAACAATTCCTAGGGATACAGCCTTGGTCCTGCATCAATTATGAATTGACCGAGAAACTATACCAATCAGATTCTTTGGAGGTGTTGAACTAAGGGAGAAGATACATCTTTGAGCAGTTTGAAGGACGAACGTTCCGTATTATTTAGCCTGCATCGAAACCAACCTCAAAACCAGTCCGTTCCTCCTTATTTCTAAAATCGCGTCCACAGGCTGTGGACCACCGAGGCGAAGTACATCACGCATGCAAAGGGTCTTGGTGTATTCATGATCTGTCTTGGAAGATTGGGTTCCTCCCTTTTTGCTCAAGTGATCTTCGTACGATCTCAATAACCCTGGTGGAAAATATCAACTCTACATCCTTAATGATCTGTAAAGTGTACTGCCTGATCCTCCAAACGAGAGGATTGAACCGTCAAAGGACGTTGTTGTCCTAGTGAAAAGCAGGTGTCCTAATGAAAGTTGCCGTTGTTGGCGGGGGGATGATGGGGGTCAGTCTGGGCTATTTTCTCGCACAAGAGGGAGTCGCGGTTGAGATCTATGAAGCTTCCTCAGACTTGGGGGGTCTGGCGGGTCAGGTACTGCTGGAAGATGGGACCTCAGTGGACCGGTTCTTTCACGCGATCCTCTCAAGTGACGCTTATCTAAGACAGCTATGCGATGAGTTGAACCTTACCAGCCATCTCCAACTCAAAGAGAAACGCATGGGTATTTATCATCAGGGGGAGATCCATCCTGTGAACGGCATCTTCGATTTCCTGCGTTTCCCAACGCTGAGATCGATCGATCGGCTTCGTCTTTGCCTGGCAGTCCTGTGCACGCAGTACTTGCGAGCTTGGCGGCGTCTTGAGGGGGTCAACGCAGAGGAGTGGCTGGTGAAATTATGTGGAGAGCGAGTTTTTAAAAGCATCTGGCGTCCAATGCTTCGATCGAAGTACGGTGAAGTGTTTGATGACGTCCCTGCCACCCAGATTTGGGCTTCTACGAAAAGCATGAGGTCGATATGTGCAGGTTTTGCACAGAAGCAGCTGGTAGGTCATTTAATAGGTGGTCATTTAGCATTGATCAATGCTTTGGCAAAGAACATCGAAAAGATGGGCGGGAAGATCCATTTGGGTCGTCCTGTACAGGAGATCATGATTGAAGATGGGAGGGCATGGGGGCTGAGATTTGGGAATAAAGCCATCCCCTACGAAGCCGTGATCGCCACCGTGCCGGCTCCTTTGTATCGGCAGCTGATCCCCGATGCACCTCCGACCTATCACGGATTTCTGGACAGGATAGAATACATGGGCATCATCGTCCCGCTGCTTGTATTGGATCGCCCAATATCTGGATACTGGAGACTCAACATCGCAGATGAGCGTTTTTCCTACACGAGCCTCATTGAGACCACGACCTTCATCGATCCGCAGTTCTTAGGTGGACATCACCTGGTTTATCTACCCAAGTACACGATGCCCGATAGCTGGTGGCAGCAACTTTCCGATGATGAGATTCAAACGATCTGGCTCTATGAGTTTGAGACTATGTTCCCAGCCTTCGATCAAAGTTGGATACGTCAATTCCTTGTTCATCGTGAGCCATATTTTGAACCGGTACATAGGCTCGATGGAACAGATCATATTCCCTCCATCAAAACACCAGTTGAGAACCTGTATCTGGCGACCACGGCTCAGTTCTATCCGAAGCTGAACAACTGCGAATCCGTCAGCAAGCATGCTCGTCACGTAGCACAAATTGTCCTTGATGAGCAATGTCACTGCTATCGCCAGCAGAATGGACAAACACCGCAAGTGGTAGATAACGAGCGCGTGGTCGTCTGAGCATTTTGCGATAGATACGAAGTCTCAATTGCACCCGG
>CP070708.1:431125-434971 GCA_020350285.1 Anaerolineaceae bacterium | reverse complement strand
TCCTCGGGCTCCCTCTCACTTCATCAATCGGGAGTGCTCCATAAGTTAGAAATCTTCTGGTTATTATTGTAAACTAGTTGACAATATAAACTTAATTTGATATACTTCGAACAGTAAGTTGGTGAAAGAGGTACATCGGAGGTGTCATGTTGGACAATATCGGCTGGAAACTTGGAAGGTTACATACATGCCCAGGTGCTACTAGAGGTGTGGAAGGAAAAGGGAAATGATCCAAACGACGAATTTAACACGGCACTATGGTTCACTAGCAGCCGTGCAGGATTTAAACCTAAAGGTGGAGAAAGGCGAGTTGTTCGGTTTTCTTGGACCTAATGGCGCAGGTAAAACGACCACCATTCGAATGCTCGTCGGACTGCTTCGCCCTTCAGCGGGATCGGTGAGTGTGGCCGGGCATGATGTGGAGCAGGAGCCGTTGTCCGTCAAACGCTCGGTGGGTTATTTGGCTCAGACTCCTCTTCTTTATGAAAAGTTGACCGGTCGGGAATTTCTACGTTTTATCGGTGGTCTCTATAGCCTCAACGATGACGTGATCGAAGCTCGGACGGAACAACTACTCGCATTAATGGATCTGTCGGATAGGGCTGATCACCTCATCGAAAGTTATTCTGGGGGCATGCGCCACAAGATCGGTATGTGCGGCGCTTTACTTCACGAGCCACCCGTACTGCTGCTGGATGAACCCCTGACGGGAATGGACCCATACGGTGCCCGACGTATCAAAGACTTACTGCGTGATATGTGTCGGCAGGGGAACACGGTATTCCTATCGACACACGTTCTGGAGGTCGCAGAACGGGTATGTGACCGGGTTGCCATCCTGGACCAGGGACGGTTGATCGCCGTGGGCACAATGGAAACCTTGCGCGCTCAAGCTCAATCCACAGCAGAAACCACACTGGAGGACCTTTTCTTGAAATTGACTGGGGGCGAAACGACAGCTGAAATGGTCAGCATGTTAGGGGAGGAGAAGATAAGAGCATGATCCTAAAAATCCTACGCCCCCAATATTGGATTCTCGATCGCCAAGTACGCAATACGAACCGATTGGTTGTGATTGCACTGATTACACTCCCAATGTTTGGTGTACAGTGGCTCTACAACAACCTGATCCGTGACAACTTGGCCCTACTACGTTCTGATCAGGCGGTGACGGCCATCGCCTCGTATTTACCCCTCGGTCTCTTCTTCTTCTTGCTGTTCGCTATGTTGGGAATAGGCGATGTGATGCACCAGCTTTACCTGGCATCAGATCTGGAACTGCTGATGATCGCACCGGTTCGTTTTCGGATCATCTTTATCGTCAAGTTGCTGCAGAGTAGCCGGGCAACCCTCATACCTGCACTTGGCCTCGGTGCATTTCTATTTGCATTGGGGTGGGCATGGAATGCCTCGGCGAGTTATTACCTACTCAGTGTGTTGCTGATTCTGGCAGCGATGACACAGGTAACAGCAATGATCATGATTTTCGTCATCCTGCTGGCGCGATTACTCCCGACGCAGAAGATACGGTCGTGGTTGCCCGTGTTGGTTGTCCTAACAACGTTCACGCTCATACTGGGCCAGCAACCGGCCACAGAGTGGTTTCTTGATCAAGTGGGTTTGATCACCCGCCTCGCGGAAGGCCTGCTCGATCCACAACAGTTAAGTCGAGTTGTAGCAGGATTTGGAGCACTGGCGCTGTTGACAAGCGTGGTAGCATCTCAAACCTTTAACCTCGCGTTTCACGAGGGCTGGAATCGATTACGTGAGGTTCCGATCCAGCAAGTGTCTACTTCCCCAGTCACTCGTCGTTCATGGGGAGCATCACAATTGGTACGACCACTGCCTAAACCTCTACGACACTTTTTGGTCAAGGAATGGCTGGAATTGAGGCGCAATCCTCGCGGTCTCATCAACTTAGCACAACCCCTTATATTGGTCGTAGCCATGGTCATTCTCCCAGCCCTACGAAGCGGGTCAGAGCGCGATACGTTACAGCCACTCCTTTTCGGATTCATGATGATGATGCTTGCACTGTTCATAGGCATCTTGCCTATCGGCACATCTCTGATGGCCGTCGCACAAGAAGGGCGCAGGATGGCATTGCTTCGCAGTGCGCCGATCTCGATGTCGGAGGTGATCAAGGGCAAATTCTGGGCCACATGGGCTCCGATAGCATTATCCTGGACTGTCGTTCTGATCATCGCCGGGATTTGGTTACAATTCCCGATGCGGCAGATCGGCTTCCTCGTAGGGATGACGATCTTGGGACTGGCTGGCGCTTCGATCATGACCGTGGTCATTGGCGGTTTGAGTGTCGATTTCACGGCCGAAGAGCTGAAGCAGCGAATATCCGTAGGGGTTAGCTACCTGTTGATGGGGATAAATTCGATCTATATGTTGTTGACGGTCGTTACCGTCGTCTGGCTCATGATACGGTTGCTTCCCGACAGTCGTTTCGTGTTAGCCATCCACGTATTTGCCAATTCTGGCACCATCGGGTGGCTGTTCTCGGACAGCTTGTGGATCCCGATCGCCCTGGCTGGTGGGCAGGTCCTATTTGGGATGGCGATAAAAGTGGTATGGGATGCAGCCGTTCGTCGCTTGGAAGCGTGGGAGGGCATTTGAAACCGTGAGATTCAGGGAACCCCCAGGAAAAGCAGCGATCAAGGCTTGTACCTCAACGCCCGCACATGACCTGGAGTCCCAAAGGGCGATCCCGCCTTTCACGAGGCTCCTGGAAGAACCCCAGATACCCTCCGCTTCGCTTTCGGGATATGAGGCTACCAAATGTTGCTCGAATTTGGATCAACAAAGACCATCGAAGAGGCTCTCCACTAATAAATTGAGATCTTACAGGCATCAACCATGACCAATCAAACCAATATTGAGGACCTGATCCGCAAAACCAAACGCTACGAATTCGTTGACGGCTTACGAGATCTTCAACTGGCGGTATTGATGGCTTTCATTGGTGTCTTTGCGTGGCTCAGCCTCTCGCTAATCGGGATGCGCTGGTACGCGCAATTGATCCTCAATCTTGTGGAAATGTTTGGAAGATGGGGGGCTTTGATCAGCGGCCTGCTTTATATTCTGATACTGCTCGTTCTCCTGGTCGGAACGTTATGGACGATGAGATTCCTGCGGCGCAGATGGCTCTGGCGCGAGAGCGGGTGGGTCAAGCCACTGCCCTGGCAGGTACCGCGCAAGATAACCATCCTCTCGGCGGTCATCTTCCTTGGCGGCCTCGGTTTGGCCCTCGGTCTGCTCGCCACCGGTAGGGTTGGCGATTCCTTTGTGCTCCGTATGTTCTGGGCGGCAACCGGGTGGGCTTTCGGCTTTACCTTGGTTGGGGTGGGTCGAGAGATTAGACTTAAACGTTACCTCTGGCTTGGTTCGGTTGGCGGCGTTGCTTCGACCTTAGTGCTTTTCCTTAACCTCGACTTTGGACAAACAGCCGTCGCGCTATACGGAGCTTGGGCGCTAGCGCTGGGGATATCCGGAGCGATTGCCCTGCGTCGCGCCCTGACCAAGACCAATCAGGTGAATCATGGCGGATGAGCTCAAGGGGATCACCAACTTCGATCGCTTGATCCACGCGCCTTCGCGGTTGGCGATCATGGCCGTGCTCTCGGCCTGCGAAAGTGCTGATTTCACCTTTCTGCTCAACGCCACCGGCTTGAGCAAGGGCAATCTCTCCGCACATCTGAGTAAACTTCGTGATGCGGGGTATGTGCAAATTACCAAGGGTTTCCGCGGCAACTACCCGCATACCACCTGCGCCTTAACCAAAGAGGGTCGTCGCGCATTTGATGATTATCGTAAACAATACCTGGCGCTCGCCAA
>CP070708.1:427107-431025 GCA_020350285.1 Anaerolineaceae bacterium | reverse complement strand
TCGATCTGTTTATCCATGATTTCCTAACCTTCCCTAATAAATTCACGCTGCTTTCAGCGGACTCGTTCACGAATGGGTATAATCTGATTGGATCCCGTTGCCCGAACGAGGACACCCTAAATCACACTAAACAAGGACATCACCGTGTTACCACAACCTCGTTTCAAGCTGGTTATGGATCAAGGACCCACACCAGGTCACGAATATGAACTCATACAAGACAGCATCATCCTGGGGCGTGAGATCGATAAGGATGTGAACTACGTCATCTCTAGCCCGACGGTCTCGCGGCGCCATGCGTGCATCACCCGCAAAGGACAGAGTTATTTCCTCGTGGACATGGGGAGTAGCAACGGGACCTTCCTCAACGGGGAACGCCTGGGTGGCGAACCCAGACCTCTCAACGACGGTGATCAAATCAAGCTCGGTGGTACAGTCACCCTGATTTTCAAAAGTGTCGGCCCAGCAGACCCGACGCGCATAGCCAAACCCGAAGATACACCGATCGCTGCGACGATGTTGGGGGATATCGAGGACTTTATCCCACCGACAACGCCGCCCCAATTCATCATCATTGTCGCCGGTGAACCCCCAAACACCTACAACCTCACTCGGGATACATTCACCATCGGTCGGGCTGACGACAACGACATCGTCATCAGCGCAAAGACCGTCTCCCGTCACCATGGCCGATTGGAGATCGTCCCCGGCGGCTATCAATTTGTGACCTTACCTGAAGCGAGTAATCCGGTGTTGTTCGAGGGACGACCGCTAACAGAACCACACCTACTGGATCACAACGACATCCTAAGGATTGGAAGCCTTGACGCCGGCTTGATGGTCACCATGGTCTATCACTCACCAAGCGAGGCTGCCCTCGAGGAAGAGGCCCTCACGATCAAGTTTGGTGAGAAGGACCTGCTTCAAATCGGACGTGATCCCAGCAACGACATCGTATTGGATGCCCCGAACATCTCTCGCTTCCACGCACAAGTGGAGCGTATCGGACAACGTTACCGGATCAGCGACCTGCGCAGCTCGAACGGCACCTTTGTCAACGATCAGCGAGTCGAAGCGGAAATCTGGCTCAATCCGGAGGACACCATTCGCGTCGGTCCCTACCGCTTTGTGATGGGCGAGGACGCGCTGGCTCAATACGACGAGAGCAGTGGCCTGCGGGCGGACATGTATAACCTCAACAAGTGGGTTAGCAAGGATCTGAATATCCTGCAGAACATCTCAGCGACTTTCAAACCTCGCGAGCTCATCGTGATCGTCGGCCAGAGCGGTGGTGGAAAAACCACACTTTTAGATGCGATCGCAGGTTATCGTCCCGCGACCCATGGCAGAGTGTTTGTGAATGACATCGATATTTATCGCAATTTCGATGCCATTCGACAGAACATCGGTTACGTGCCACAAGAAAACATCATCCACATGGAATTGACCGTCTACCAGGCGCTGGATTACGCGGCTCGACTTCGTATGCCACCTGATACAACCAAGGAGGAGCGCCACCAACGGATCATGGAGGTGCTGAACGATCTCGACATTGCCCACCGGAAAGACACACAGGTGAGCAGTCTCAGCGGTGGGCAACAAAAGCGGGTCTCGATCGGTGTCGAACTTCTCACCAGTCCCGGCCTCTTCTTCCTCGATGAGGCCACCTCCGGTTTGGACCCCGGAACCGAAACCGCACTCATGCAGTTGTTGCGACGCCTCGCCGACCAGGGGCGGACGATCGTGCTCGTCACCCACGCAACCAAGAACGTCATGCTTGCCGACAGGGTTCTTTTTATGGCTCGGGGTGGTTATCTTGCGTGGTTCGGTCCGCCTGATGAAGCGCTCGAATACTTCGACCAACATCGCTCAGAGGACGAGCGTCAAATAAGCGAGATGGAATTCGACAAGATTTACGCGATCCTCGATACCCCCCAATACGGAAGCCCAGAAGATTGGTCCAATCGCTACCAAACACACCCAGCCTATCAACGCTACATCCTTGAACCCCTGGAAATAAAAAGGCAGGAATTAGAGGCGGCCCAGGTACCATCGCCAGAGGAGATTGTTCCGACCCGGGCGCCCAAGGTCCGGCGTCAAGTTTCCTCGTTGCGCCAGTTCCTGATTCTCTCCTCCCGCAACCTCAAAATCCTGACCAGGGATCGAGTCAGCTTGATGTTGATGCTGGGAGCCGCCCCCCTTGTGGCTCTCTTAGATGTGCTCATTGCATTTATGGTAGGGAGCAACCCATTCGATTTCGTGGAGGGCAGTTTCGAAGACATCATGATGGGGTTTTTCCTGATCGTCATCTTCGCTGTCTTCGTGGGCGGCCTCTCCCAAATGAGAGAGATCGTCAAGGAAATCCAGATCTATAAACGGGAGCGTCTGGTCAACCTTAAGATCGCACCTTATGTCTTCTCGAAGGTGTGGATCGCGGTTTTGCTCGCACTTTACCACGCCGCGGCTTACACCATCATTCACCACCTGGCCTACGATATGCCGGGAGGAGCCCAGGAGTTCATATTGATGTACGTCAGCATGGTGCTGGCTGCGATGGCCGGCATGATGCTCGGCTTGTTCACCTCGGCCATATCACCGAATGCAAACACCGCCCCGATGATCGTCATCTTGCTGCTGATGCCACAGATCGTGTTAAGCGGTTCTCTGGTGCCACTGCCAGGTCCCGTCAGCGCGCCAGCGTCCACCCGATGGGCTTTCGAGGGGCTTATGAGCATCAGTGGAGTGGGCTCCGATATCGCCAGTGATCTCTGCTGGGAGTTGCCCGAGGAGCTTCGCGAGGTGATGAGTATTGAGGATAAGACCGCTCAGTGTAAGTGCATGGGGCTGAACGTCTTGAGAGAGGAGATCTGCAGCTTCGCTGGTGCGGGCGAATTCTATGACCCAGCCATCGAAGATCCAGCCCCGATAGAACCCCCACCACTGCGGGATAAACCTCCCGAACCGGAGATTCCTGCGGCTCCAGAAAAACCGGAGGATGAATCCGACTCTGTCGCCATGGCGGAATACTTCGAGGCCATGGAGCTCTATCAGGAGGAGGTCACCGCCATCCAGGACGGGTACAAAGCCGAAATGGAAGTCTACGAGGCCGAAGCTGAGGTATATCAAGCGGAAATGGAAGCCTATCTCGAGGAGAACATCGAGTGGGAAATCGCCCGCGAAGCTGCTGTCAACCCAGCCGAGGGCCTCATCGGCACCATCTATGAAGATTATGGATGGACCTTCGTGGACAAGAACGACACGCAGGCGTTCTGGTCGAAGATCCTGACCACCTGGATCGCGCAGGGCATGATCATCGTCGTCCTGCTCCTAGGCGTCCTGCTCATGGTGAAACGCAAAGATGCCATTTAAAACAAGGACGCCACTACAACTTAGCCCAGCATTTCTCGCCCTAATCGCCATAACCGGTTTGCTCTCTGCCTGTGGTGGTCCATCAGATGAGAGCCGCGCAGCAACGCTCGAAGCTCTGGCGAATTCGATCGCCGCCACAGCCACGGCTGCGGCTGAGGGTGATGTCGACCCGGCTGACGCGCTCAAAACCGCTGAAGCCGAAGCGACCGCCCAAGCTTGGTCGGTGAGTGCCACACAGGATGCATTGTCCCAGTTGAGTGCTGAGGAACAGGCAGCCACCACCACAGCTTTCGCCCCCTACGCAGCCGAGTTGCCCAAGTACGATGTGGACCCATCAAGAGGAAGACCCGGGTGGATTCACCCTCCGCTAACTTTGGACATCGAAGGTTATCAACAGTTCGATTCCAAGAACCAATTCATCTTCACCATCGTTAGAGATTTTGCCCTTTCCGCTGACATCACCTGGAACACCCAATACGGGACTTCTGGATGCGGGTTCGTCCTCCGATCCGATGGGGATGAGGAAAAACCAAGCCAATACATGCTGAT
>CP070708.1:423087-427007 GCA_020350285.1 Anaerolineaceae bacterium | reverse complement strand
AATCAATTCCGGGGTTCGCTTAAGACCATATGGTCCCAACACACCATAATCGAAACGGACGACATTGAAACCTACAACGAGATCTGCGTCAAGAATCTGTGCGATAAGCTCACTTACATCCTGCTCAACATATCTAAAAACTTCATCGGTTTCAACATGCAACAGGACAGCAGCAGCAAGCCCCAGTTTATCGATATTCGACCAACCGCCGACTTCGTGGGCGAGGTTCTTTGTTTCGAGATCGAAGACAAGAGTTTTCAAGCTGTCATCTCCTTGAGTCAGATGAGACTACTGTCAAATTTGAGGAAAGCGCAAGCGTCCCAACAAACATTGATTATATTGGTTATACCGTACTTTCCATCTGATCTCCATCCCTTCGCTTGAAAACGGAAAGGATCATCGTTGGTCGAACAACAATCAGGTGAATATTGAGCACCGAGTCGCCTTTGTTGAAAGATTTACCAGAAGACTAGGAATACGTAGAAATCATGCAAAGGTTATGTTGCAATCGAACATCAGTTGTTATCCACTCAAACGCAGAACTGAATGAAGCATAAATTGTTGAAGAGGATGGATCAAATACCAAGCATGGCCATTAGTGGGGTAAGGGTGAGGGGACTGATTAACGTTGTCACCAAAACAACACCAGTCACGAATTCAGGCTCGACGTCGTACTCTGTAGCGATAACCGTGGCCAATACGGCCGAAGGCATCGCAGATTGGAGGATAGCGGCTTGTCGACCAATGCCTGATAAACCTAGAATCGGAGCCAAGAACCAAGCTATAAGTGGTGATACAAGCATTCTAAGCCCAACTGAAGCGAACAGAAGGTCTTTGCGTTTGGGTAAACCGGCGCGAGAAATTTGCATCCCCAGGAGAATTAACATCGAGGGTACAGCAGCAGAGCCAATAAGGTCGATTGGACGCCAAATAGGATGGGGGAGTTCGATGTTGTTTACCCTTACGAGTAAAGCGAGGGGGATCGCGTAAACGGAAGGGACTTTCAACAATCCTATTAACGCCTCTTTGGGTGAAGCGCGCCCTACCGTAGCTACAAACACACCGACTGAATTGAGCATCATCGCGCTGGTGATGAAGAAAATACTAGCCCAAAGCAATCCCACCTCTCCTAGAGCGAATGAGTTTAGTGAAAGACCATAATTACCGGCATTGATAAATGCAACTGTAAGGATGAAGGCGGATGTCGACCGAGGTTCAAGTTTCAAGATCCGGCATACTGCAAAACTCAACACTCCCATGATGATTGATATGACGATCGCCAGGCCAGCCATCCGGAGCATTTCATTCACCTCAATGTCCGTTGAAGCGAGAATTGAAAAAACAAAAGCTGGAGTAAACGAATAGAAGATCACTCGGGAAAGGCCTCGAGGATCAATTTGGAGAGCGCGTTGTAGGATGAAACCTACAGCAGCAATGATGATGATCGGAAGTAGATTGTCGAAAAATAGGCTGGGAAGCGAACTCAAAAGTTTTATTCCTCGGTGTCGTCGAAATCGATGAGAAGGAAATCGCGGGTGTTATTCACGAAAGCTAGGTGATCAAGAGCCTCTTCGAGATTTTCTGCCAATGTCTCGTCGTCTGTGTTATCGAGCAACAGGAGCAGGGCATCTGCTGCCTCCTCGCCGCCAAGCTGTCCAAGTGACCAGATCGCGGAATCGCGAACCTGAAAGTTAACATCATCCAGTAATTCGATCAGGGATTCAGCCGCCTCACGTAATTCGAGTTCACCCGCTGCTTTCGCGGCTTCCTTTCTTATGGCAGGAGAAGGGTTGTTCATTTCAACCATCACATAAGAACGCCATTGGTCACTCGCCGATCGCCCCATTGCATACAATGCGGATTGTATAAACGCCTCGTCTCCAGAATGGTATGCTTGATCGATCAGCAGTGGGACTTCCTTGTGTGATGAGAAACCAAGTGACTCGAGGCTGCGTCTGCGCACATTATCCTCATCGTCGTCCTTCGTTGCCATAATGAGAGAGTCTTCGATTTGATGTAGAAGATCTTCGGATAACTGATCAATCTCGCCCAACCAGACAAAGAGACCTAGAGCCTTGGCTGCGGCAGCGCGCACTTGTGATGTCTGATCATTTTTGAGGGTTTCCAGAAAGTGTGGGACGAGATCTGGGTTTTCACATTCCCAGAGATTATGGATGGCTATCGCTCGTACCTCACTATCGGGATCAGAAAGGGCTAAACGATTGACTTGTTCGAAGGTGAGTTCGATCTTTAGATCCGCTTGAGTCCCAACCTCGTGGATTAGCGTGCGTCTCCGTTCGATTGGAAGATGTTTCCACAGTTCGCTGAGTTTTGTTGTCCGCTCAGCATCCATATCCGATAGTTCTGCCAATGCTTCGATCGGAAAGGGCTGCGTTTCATCTGAAAGCAACTCGAGTAGATCTTCAAATGCCGTGGTCATGCTAGTACTCGTCACACGTTATCACGGGAGTGTGATCGGGTTGATGAAATCCTGGAGGTTTATATAAATCATGATCGCCAGGAGGAGTGTGAAACCTATTGCATGCACCAGCCCTTCGTAGCGTGGAGAGATCCGTCGCCGAAATACAACCTCAAAAAGGATGAACATCAACCGACCGCCATCCAATGCGGGGAGGGGGAGGAGATTAGCGAGAGCCAAACCGGTACTGATCACACCGATCATGTTGAGTGTAAGGAATGGACGCTGGGCAGAGCGATCGATCGAGTTGGCCCAAGCGAGAAGATCGTGAATGCCTTTCAACCCACTGATGCGAGCTTCCTCAGGAGATGCAGTTCCTGAGATCAGCCGACCTGGAAGTCGGATGATTGCGCTAATTTGTAAACCGATGTTTTCTACTCCGATCTTGGCTGCTTCTGACCAGCTCATGATTTTCGCTGGGTGTCCAAGAGTAACACCAACAGGTCCTTGATCGGAGGGGTATTCTTCTCGAGGTATCACCTCGACTGTGACTTCACTCCCCTCACGCAGGAGCGTGATTTCTGTAAGCACGCCAATGTGTGATTTGACCGCCTCCACCATGGTATCAGTGCCAGTGATAGGTTGGTCATCTACGCTGAGAATGATGTCTCCCGTTAAAATTCCACCTTGTTCCGCAGGCGTCCCCTCCACGACTTGAATGACTTGAACCCTGTCAAAATCCGGAGCTGAGAATCTAAATGCGAATAGAAAGGCAAGAAAAGCTATGAAAATATTTGCGGCTGGACCTGCAATGAGAATAGCTGCTCGTACCCTTTTACTTGCACCAGCGAAGCCCCCAGGTACATCAGGATCATCCTCCCCAGCTGGGAGGTTGAAACCTCCGAAGGGGATCCAGTTGAGTGTGTATTTGGTACCTTTAAGTTCAAAAAGTGTAAGAATTCGGGGTGGATAACCGATACCAAATTCCTTGACCCTGACACCTGTTAGCTTTGACGCGAAAAAGTGGCCAAGCTCATGACCGATAATAAGCGATCCTAACACTACAATGAAGAGCACAAAATCAGACACTGTTCAACCTTCTTACGACATAGTTTTACCAACAGGATTATATCACCGCGCTCGATTCGAGATTGTAGCTAAATGGTCATCTTTTTAGCAACCCGATCCTAGCCATGGTCGTGTGATCACATCATTTCAGGAATTGATTGTTTTAGAAGAATTTGAAGTTAAACGAAGATTGGGATTAATTGGATGGCAGGACCCGAGCGGAGTCGCCAGGGTAGGCTCGCAGGATTTGATCTACACCAGGAAGACGACGTAATCGTTCTTCGATCGTATCTGCGTGATCAGAGGTGCAGATGCAATGTACATTCGGTCCTGCGTCAATTGTATAACAGACCTCATGGCCTTCTGCTCGCCACTCAGTCACCGCAGTCATGACCCGGAGAGTTTCTGGAAGCCAATACATCAGAGGTGGAGT
>CP070708.1:419057-422987 GCA_020350285.1 Anaerolineaceae bacterium | reverse complement strand
ATGTCCTCAACCCGGATCCAGCGGGGTGATGTGGCAGCGATTTGAAGCGCCATCTCGTGAGCAAAATGTCTGAACTCTTCTGTGCGAGCCACGAAGTCGGTTTCGCAATTTACCTCCACAATCACACCAACCCTACCATCACCATGGTTGTATAGATCCAAGACGCCGTCATGGGTTTCACGATCGGCCTTTTTCGCAGCAGCCGCCAACCCTCGTTCACGTAGTAAAGCGACCGCTTTCTCCAGGTCGCTACTCGTTTCTTCAAGCGCTTCACGGCAAGCCAAGATACCAGCCCCCGTTCTGTCGCGCAGTTCTTTAATCAAATCAGTTGAAATGGTCACGCCTCGTCTTCCTCTTCCTCTACTGCTGGGCTTTCTGAAGGTTCAATCCCCTCTTCCTCAGATCCCTCCAAGGCCTCCATTTCCTCTACAACCTCTCCCTCCTCAAGTAATTCGGCCTCTTCAAGATCCAAAGCTTCCATTTCTAGTTCTTCATCAACTTCATCAGTATCTATGTCCATAGCCTCTGCGACAGATTTCTCGTCAAACTCCCCGCTCATAAGCTTGGCAAGCGTCGCTTCTCCGAGGAGTTCTTCATCCGTCATCTCAACTTCGACCGCTGCTTCCAACTCTAAGGGTCCTATGGCCACCAGTTCTTCTTCCTCATCTTTGCGCAGTGCCAATCCCTCAATCACGGCATCTGCTATTTTCGAGGTCATGAGTTTAATCGCGCGAATGGCATCGTCATTTGAGGGGATCACATAATCAA
The DNA here is from genome assembly GCA_020350285.1 of Anaerolineaceae bacterium. Lineage (GTDB taxonomy): Bacteria > Chloroflexota > Anaerolineae > Anaerolineales > E44-bin32 > DUEZ01. The sequence goes on along the minus strand of CP070708.1, from coordinate 422,219 downwards.
CATGTGTTGGATCACAATTGGTGTCCACCAACGCGATGACCGGGATGTTGAGAAGATTCGCTTCATGAATAGCGGTCTCTTCACGCCTTACATCGACGACAAATAACAAATCTGGCACCGATATCATCTCGCGGATACCACCCAATCGACCTTCAAGTTTGTCGATCCTACGCATAATGCCTAAGGCTTCTTTCTTGGTCAAACGATCTAATTCTCCCGAATCGCGTCGGCGTTCTAAGTCCTTCAACTCATCGATCCGACTGCGTATCGTCTGCCAATTGGTGAGGGTACCACCAAGCCAGCGCGCGTTGACATAGGGCATCATACATCGTGTAGCCTCTAGCTCGATCGTTTCTTGAGCTTGTCGCTTGGTTCCAACAAACAATATCCGTCCGCCTGCAGCGATGGTATCGCGAACCAAGGCATACGCGATCTCAAGCGCTTCAAGAGTTTGTTGTAAATCGATGATGTGGATGTTATTTCGCTCAGTGAAGATGTACGACTTCATGCGGGGATTCCATTTTCGTGTGCGATGACCAAAATGAACCCCCGTCTCCAAGAGGGCTTTCATGCTTACTACAGCCATGGGGACCTTACCTCCAATGCGTTTTACCTCCGCCTCCTTCGACCTAGATCAGAACCGGCTGGCTAACCGGCACGCCTAACCTAGTCTGGAGACGTGCGTATTTGCCCGAATTGGGCGAAATTTATCCCGCCAGCTTTGCGACCCTGGCGGGACCGGTGGGAGTATAACACGACCCCGGTCTTTCGTCAAAGATAACCTGGATTGGGTGCGTGGGCACCTTGGCACATGGGCACCTAGATGAAGTAGATAACTCTGCTTTGCAGGAAAGAAGGGATCAGGGAGCAGGGAGCATGTGCCTAACAGGTGGAAAAAATTAGGAGGTAAGAAACTTAGCCATGCCTGAATCCAGAGAAAATCAATAAGTCTTTTTATAATCTTGAATCTGGCTACTGACTACTGACTACTGAAAACCGCAAGTCTCAAGCTGTAGGCTACAAGCTGCAAGCCTCAATTGAAACTCTCACGCATCACGTTTCCCGTATCACGCTTCACGTATCACGTTTCACGCATCACGTTTCACGTTTAGGAATAACTTATTCGCAAAATTCAGCGGGAAAGATAGAGAAATCTGAAATTATTGAGCCGAGGACAGTTCGGACACCTTCGCTTCGACGCGTTTCATGAAGCGGTCGATCTCAATCACCGCACGACGATGTTCCGCCTCCCCAACCAACTCCATCTCATCGAAGATCTGAGCAGCAAAAGAGACCAGATTCTCATCGATCGAGATAATTTCAGCCTTTATATGCACCACATTGTTTACAGGTGTGGGGGCCAGATGGCGAACACGGATTTCCACCCCTACCGAAGTTTGGCCTTCCGGCAGCAGCTCGCTTAGCTTAGAAGCACATGTTTGTTCTACAAAGCCCGCCATGGCCGGTGTAGCATACACATAGAGGCTACCACTACCAATATGTGGTGCAGTCAACTCAGGAGTAACTTCCTGCGTGGCTTCCGCTTTCAATCCAACTTTGATGGAAGGTGACAGCTTCATGTAGTTTCCCTCACCTGTCCTGATCAGACTCAGGCGGAGCTTGGATGGCGACAACGATGGCGACTGCGTGCTCATGGGTGTGGCTGAGGCTGAGCGCCCAGTGTGTCACTCGCAGAGATCCAGAGAGTTCTAACGCACGTCCGTGAAGCTGAAGCATGGGTTGACGCCGAGGGCCATTGACGATCTCAATGTCCTTCCACCTGACGTCTCCGATCCCCGTTCCCAGCGCTTTCGCGACGGCTTCTTTGGCGGCGAAACGCGCCGCGAGCGCAGGTGTGTGCCCTCGAGCGTCGATCAATTCTTGAGCGGTATAAAAACGATCGAAAAAGCGTTCACCGTGACGAAGAATCGCACGATCAATTCGATCGACCTCGATTAAATCTACCCCTGAACGAATCACCTTCTACGCCTCCTCTCCAATTGGACCGGCGATGGCGATAGCCAAGTGATCAGGATCAAGGTATCGCTTTGCAGCGCGGAAGACATCATCCTTGGTAACTGATGCAACAAGATCCGGAAAACGCTGATAATAATCTAACCCCAAATCGTACCGTTCGATGTGAAGTAATGAACCCGCAACACCCTCATTCGATTCAAGTTGCAGCGGTAGCCGGCCGATGTAATTGGCTTGATTCTCGGTCAATTCTCTTTTGGTCACACGTTTGGTAACAATCTTACGTATTTCACCGCGGATTAAATCTATCGCTTTCTCAACCCCATTAGGATTAACACCCGCGACTACCTGCCATGGACCTGGTCCTGGGCCACCACTCACAGAGCTGTAAGCATAATAAGCCAGCCCAGCCGACTCTCGCACTGCATCGCCGATTCGACCGTACATCCCAAACCGACCAAGGATGCTGTTGCCCAGGGAGGCTGCCATATAATCCTCGTCGAAACGACTCGGTCCCGGTGTTCCGAGGACGATATCACATTGACTCTTCCCGGGAAGATAGACAAGTTTCCGAAGCAACCCTGAAGGTTTCCCAACAGGTGGCAGCTCGGGGTGAGGTTGTTGCCTTGGGTTATGCCATTCACCGAGGGCACGCTCGACTGCTGCAATGACTGCCTTAGCTTCGACCGCTCCTACCACCGCCAGGACCATGCCCTGTGGTCCAAAACTCTTGCGATGAAAAGTTCGAATATTGGCTGCCGAGATCGTGCTGATGGTGTCTTTGTATCCAGAAGTCGGCAAACTGTATGGATGATCACGGTAGGCTAACTCATCAAAGGCAAGCTGTGCCCGGGCACCTGTATCCTGATCACGTATTGCGAGCGATGTTAAGTGTTCACCCTTTAGCCGATCGATTTGTGATTTAGGAAAGTTCGGATTGCGTAACACTTCAGATAAAAGACTGAGTATGACTTGCAGATCCTCGGCTAGCGCTTTGCCCTGCATGAAAGTCGTATGCGTACTTGCCCCCAGGCTAAGACGAGCGCCTATGGATTCGATCGATTCAAAGATTTGATTGAAGGATCGCTCTTTCGTCCCTCGCATTAAGGCTTGTGCTGTCAGATACGCCAATCCAGCCTCTTGATGAGTCTCACCTAAGGAACCAGCGACAAGAAAGCCAGAGATTAC
>CP070708.1:414893-418957 GCA_020350285.1 Anaerolineaceae bacterium | reverse complement strand
TTGTCAAAGCCCGAAAGCTAGCGCTAGCTTGACCGGAAACCTTCCGTTCCCAATTCCTCAATTCTCCTACTTATAATCACCATGCTATAATCCGCCGAGTTTGAGCCATCTGGAATACGCATGCTTGTCGATTGGATCCTCGCCTTCACACCCATTTTGGTCATTCTATTCTTGATGATCCGCTTTCAGTGGGGTGCGGCTAAAGCTGGTCCGGCGGGATGGCTGGTCGCCGTCGTTGTCGCTGCCGGCCGTTTTGGAGCCGGGGTAGAACTCTTAGCTTTGGCTCAAGTGAAGGCTCTGTTGCTGACCGTCGACGTCTTGTTGATTATCTGGGCTGCATTCTTGCTGTATCGGGTGGCCGATGAGGCAGGAGCGATCGCCATCATCGGAGAGGCATTACCTCAACTTACAGCCGATCGAGGGATGCAGGCGCTTCTGATCGGATGGGCTTTCGCTTCATTTCTTCAGGGAGTTGGCGGTTTTGGTGTGCCCGTGGCTATCACGGCTCCCTTGTTGGTCGGTCTCGGCTTCTCCCCTCTGGTCGCCGTGCTCATCCCCTCCATAGGCCATGCTTGGGCGGTGACTTTCGGTTCGTTGGCCTCTTCTTTCCAGGCGCTGATTGCCGCGACGGGTTTGCCAGGTGAGACTTTGGCCCCAATGTCTGCCACGTTACTTGGTTTGGCCGGATTTGGCTGCGGGTTCATGGTCGCCCATGCGGCCGATGGTTGGGGTGCCCTTCGCCGTTTGGCTCTCCCGGTGCTCCTTCTAGGAACTGTAATGGGTGTCGTCCAGTACGGATTAGCGACCAACGGCTTGTGGAACATAGGCGGATTTGGGGGTGGAATGGTTGGCCTTGCAGTGGGGATACTCATCACTCCTTGGTATCGAGGTGAACGCTCACAAGGTAGTGAGTCCGGACTGAAGAGGCGATCGGTGATGTTGGCATTCTCAGGATACCTAGCGCTCATCGCCATCACACTGGTTATTCAACTGATTCCCCCTGTTCGAGCGTTCTTGGGACAATTCGCGATTCGGGTGTCTTTCCCCGAGATGCGAACAAGTCTGGGCTTCCTGACTCCTGCGGGGTATGGGCGGGTGATCCCGCTCTTTCGTCATGCGGGTGCCATTCTGGGATACGCCTCTCTGATCGCTTATCTGATCTACAAGCGGGCTGGCATGTACCGTGTGGGCGCTGCTCAGCGGATTGTCAGTGGGACAATCCGGCGAGTCATGTCCTCAAGTTTAGGCATCGCGGCTATGGTCGCTATGGCGGTTGTGATGTCGCATAGTGGGATGACAGACACTTTAGCGCGCGGCTTAGCAGATGCGGTGGGTTCGTTCTTCCCTCTCGCCTCGCCGTGGATCGGTGCCTTAGGCGCGTTTATGACCGGATCGAACACCAACTCCAATGTCATCTTCGCCATGTTACAAAAGCGAACGGCTGAACTGCTCGGATATGGACTTCCTTTGATCTTGGGGGCACAAACCACAGGCGGGGCGATCGGTTCCGTTGTCGCGCCAACGAAGATCATCGTCGGTGCCAGCACCGCCGGTATGGCAGGCAGAGAAGGGACGGTCCTGCGTTCATTGCTGGTCTATATCGCCATTCTCATCGCAGGTGTTACGCTTTTGGTTTTCGCGTTCACAAAGGTTGGTATGGGATGAGTGAGCATAAGGACTCGCCTGGGCGAGACAAGTTCCGGTGGCAAACGATCGCTCTGTCCTTGATCCTTCTGCCGACACTTCCGCTTTATTTCATGGTCAACGCGGGTCATCCATGGGCCACTTGGATCTTGATGGCTTTGATCGCCGGGGGAATGATCCTGGGAATGTGGGTATCGTAGCAGGCTTTGTGGCTGTCATCTTATACTACCAGTGAGCTAAGACCCGGAAAACGATCCATGGGCTATTGACCGGATCCAAGTTTTTCCACTCTAGATCTGTCAAATTTGATGCCAATCTCATTCGGCGAGTCGAGCGTAACAGGGCTAGGCGTATATCGCCATATGCCGACCACATTGAATGAGGTACAATGACGAACATGTCTGAAATCAATGTATTAATCACACAACCGTTTCCTGAACCACTCATCGAACGACTGGCATCGGTGTCATCTCAGATAAAGATTCATGTCCATCATGCCCAGTCGGCGGAAGATTTACCCGAGGAGTTGCTTCCTGAAATTGAGATCCTGTACACACTTTCTGCTCTTCCAGAGCCGGAGGCGGCCCCAAATCTGCGCTGGGTTCAACTGCATTTGACCGGTGTAGACCACGTGGTAGAGCACGACTTGATGCATTCCGAGGTGATGGTGACCACGTTGAGTGGAGCGAGCGTGCCGCAGGTCGCGGAGTTCGCTTTGATGTGCATCCTCGCATTGAGTCGTCGATTACCAACGATGATCGATGATGTGGCAGATGTGCGTTGGATGGGGGAGCGCTTCAAGCGCTATCGTTCGGTTGAGCTTCGTGGCAGCACACTAGGCATCATTGGTTATGGGAGCATCGGCAGGGAGGTGGCCCGGCTCGGCCAGGCTTTCGGCGCGAAGGTGCTGGCCACCAAGAGCGACCTGAAGAAACTGAAGGATGAGGGCTATGCCCTAGAAGAGCTGGGTGACCCTGAGGCCGAGCTGCCCGATCGACTCTATCCATCTCAAGCGGTCGGCTCCATGGTCTCAGAATGCGATTTCATCGTTGTCACGGTGCCGCTCACGCCCCAGACGCGCGGATTGGTAGACGCGCAGGTTTTCGAAAAAATGAAGCCATCGGCTTACTTGGTGGACGTATCACGCGGAGGGGTTGTAGATCATGGAGCGCTCGTTGAGGCGCTGAACGAGAAGCGTTTAGCAGGCGCAGCGCTGGATGTTTATCCAGTGGAGCCGCTGCCGGAGAGCAGCCCGTTATGGAACATGCCGAATGTGATCCTCTCACCGCATGTGGCTGGAGCATCGGAGAAATATTACGAGCGCGCGGCGGATTTGTTCATAGAAAACCTGCACCGGTATCGTGCCGGGCGTCCCTTGCTCAACCTGTATGACCCAGAGCGGATGTATTGAAATGGAGGATGTTAGGTGATTCGAGGTGTGATTTTTGATTTGGGGTCAACATTGATCCGATTTGAGGGTGAATGGTCCGAGATTGTTCAAGTAAGTAGTCAATTCCTGACTAATCAACTGGAACGGGATGGGTATCACCTGGACGGAAAGTCCTTTATTGATGAATTTATCCAGGAGATGCAGGAAAGTTATCAGATGCGCGAGCAGGATTGGGAAGAACGGACCTCGGCCTCACTGTTACGAAAAGTGCTGGCGCGTTTCGGGCATCGAGAGGTGGCGGATGAGGCGATCGAGCGCGCCCTTTTCCAATTCTACAACCTCAGCGAGACTCGTTGGTCACCCATGGAAGGTGTATACGAGGTGCTTGATGAACTTCGTGTGAAGGGCATGTGTCTGGGCATAATTTCGAACGCCGGAGACGAGGGAAATGTCCAGCGGTTGATCGATAATGCACAACTTCGCCCCTACTTCAAGCCAATTTACATCTCAGCTGCGTTGGGGATCCGTAAGCCCAACCCGAAACTATTTGAGATGGTCCTCGAGAGTTGGGATCTACCCGCAGACCAGGTCGTGATGGTCGGTGATACTTTAGCGGCGGATATCCTCGGTGCTCAGAATGCTGGCGTTCATCAGATTTGGCTTACCACACAAGCAGATTCACCCTCGAACCGCGAACGTGTTTCGGTCATCGTGCCTGAAGCCACCGCTGAGAGCATAACCGAGGTGCCAGCCCTCCTGCTCCAACTGGCAGAGACTTCATCAGGAGACTAAGTGTGGCCGACTTTGAGCCGGTCAGTGACCACATCTTGAGACTGGAGCTTTCCTTTAAACTGATCGGACCGGTTACATGGCCTGTGGCTGTGTGGCTGATCAGCGTTGGTGAGGATTGGATCCTGGTGGACACGGGCTCTCCCGACACCGCTGATCAGTTGGTCTCAGCGATCACGCGTGCCACAGGAGGTCGTGGGCCCAGGCGCATACTTTTGACTCACGCCCACTACGACCACGG
>CP070708.1:410674-414793 GCA_020350285.1 Anaerolineaceae bacterium | reverse complement strand
CTTTCTTCGGTGAAGAAATCATGTTCCGGATGACCAAAGAGTAACAATCCATAGATACCCAATCCGACCACGAGGGGGATGATGACCGCTACTTGGCAGGAATGCATGGCAACCAGACGCCGGAGTTCTGGATCGTTTGCCGGGTCTCCCCGTAGTTTGATGTCGCCGCTGGCGAGAGTCTCCTCGATCACGCCTTGTTCACCAGGGAACTCGGCTCGCAGGTCTCTTGGAGATAGGCCTCTTGCGGAAGCCACATAAAGCCGATTTTGATCGAACAACAGCAGTGCGCTAATGAGTCTAGAGGGTTCTGCTTTGGGGCCAGCGAGAGCGCTCGATGCCAGATCGAGTGTGTTCTCCATCACTCGCTCATAATTAAGCGTAGCACTAAGTGAGGTGAGCATGCGCAACAGTGATCTGAGTCGTTCCAAGCGAAGTTCAAGCGCTTGTTCCCGTTGACTGCTCCAGCTTCGATTAGGCTTGTCTTCGGAATTCTTCTCGCCTCGTTTACTACGAAAACGATCCGTCAACCACGCCAGGAGTGGGACAGCGACGAGCATGAGACTCAGAATAGATTGATAACCCTGCTGTGGACAGGATTGTAGAGAGAGATGAAGAAGGGTCGGGACCCCGTTGAGCATTTACATGATCCCCACAATTCGAACGCGAACTCATCCTCCCCGATCCTAAATATGATCAGGAAGGGCGGTGTTGCATCACATCTGCTATCCTACCGGTAAGTAGACGACACCAGATGTTTAATGCGCCACAAGTATAAGTATGCACTAGAAATTTGTCCCCCAAGTTTACAATCACCCTACAACTTTATCCTCGAAGCCCTTGGTAATTAAGCAGCATATGTTCTCACTCCGCATCCGCTCTAGCATGTCTTCTGGCAAGATAATGAAAAGCGAGCATCGCTGCAACAGCGAGCGCTAAGCTTACAACCTGGGCGCTACGTAGCCCATCGAAAATAAGCACGCTGTCTCCACGAAAGGCTTCGAGAAACAATCGACTGATCGACGTGAGCAGGATCCATAAGGTGAAGTTGAAGCCTGGAAAAGGTGAACGAATTTTCAAGCGCTGGATAACCAAGTATACCAATGCGGCTGCGATCGTTTCGTATATCTGGGACGGATGACGGCTTGCCCCCCACAAATCGATGGCCCACGGGACCGTCGTCGGTGCACCGAAAGCATCACCACTGGAGATGTTCGCCAGACCGAGGAAGATGGCCATTGACGCCAGACCTTGTGTAAATGCATCCAGCGTAGGGTATAGCGGCAAGTGTTTGCGCTGACCATAGATCAATGCCACGATCAGAGCAGCGACAACTCCCTCGAAAGGCGCAAGCGTATGTGGGTTGAGTGCGATCAAGCCCAAGGGATCTTTCGAATAAACCTCGAAGAAACGCAGCGCGTACCCTAATCTTGCGCCTGCAATTCCACCTAGTAGGCTGAAGAAGACCATGTTGCTGAGTACGCCGGCAGGGAGCTTATGACGTGGAGCCTCCTTCTCAATCAGATGGGTTCCCACCCAAACACCCAACAGGATGAGCAAACCTGGCAATTGCAGAGCGAGCGGACCTAGCTGCAGGATGGGGAGCATCAGGGTTCCTCACTTAACAAGCTTTCAAGAGCCGTTTGGAGCGTGACCTCACTCATCGGCCCTCCCAAGATCACCTGCGTAATCACCCCCTGCCGATCCACAAAGAACGTTGTCGGTAATGATCGTAATTGGTACTTGTACCCAACCTCACCCGTCCGATCCAAAAGGACAGGGAATGTCAATCCAAGTTCCTGTACAAATTCAACGGCCGCTGTTTCGCTATCCTGATAGGTCATATTAATGGCTAAAACCTCTACCCCCCGCTCGCGATTGGCTTCATATACCCGCTGTAAAGAGGGCATCTCCAATCTACACGGAGGACACCAAGACGTCCAAAGGTTGATCAGGACCACCTCACCTCTCAACTCAGATAGGGTTAGCTGGCCTCCACCTGCGAGGTCGAGGGTAAAATCTGGAGCAAGGAAACCCTCACGCGGGCTTGGGATCAAACCGCCTGTCGTTGCCGATGTTGGCACTGACGAATGCCAGATCCAACCAGAACCAACAACAAGCACAAGCGCTGTCAGCCCTAGCCAACGCAAACGATCTTGGATGAGGGAAGTTAATGTCTCCACTGTCTACCCATTCTAATACGTGATCAATACTCCTGTACTGAATGCTACCGCACAATCCTATCGGGGTCATGTTATTGACCGATATGCATGATAGTTATTGTGAAAACACCGACGCGCCTTGGGAGATGCCGACTACCCCTACACACCTCGACACGCAGGCGACTCATGCAAGGACCAAACGCCTCCTCCCATATGCCTTTTTCCCTTCTCCTTTCATTGTATTGGTTTACTTTCTGCTGTATGATGAAACAGGGGAATTACGGATTTTTAATTACCGTAAACAATGAGCACACGCCTCGTCGCAGGTAAGGGCCAGGCGCTTTCATCGAACTCATAAGCCCGACTTCGCGAAGGGTCGGGCTATGTTTTATTTCGCTGCATCCATGCATTTTCTTTTGTGATGCATTGTAAAGACCATGATGGTAAACGATCCTAGATGCACCCTCGTGGCTCCTCCTCCCACAAATCGCAGGGAAATTATAACTACCTGTGTGCTAAGGCTTACACTCGGCATGTCCAATGACCGGGTGTTTTTTATGTCAGAAACGATGAGAGACGGTCGTTTCAGTGAGGAAAAAACGACGTATAAATAGAATCTTTAAATACAAGTAAGAGGCACAAAAGGTGGACCGATGATCCAATGTGTTAAATGTCAATCAGAAAATACAGCAGACCTGGAAAAATGCCAGGAATGTGGGACTGACTTGTTGCCTGGGGAGGGGTTAGCAGACCGACTGAGCTATATCGTATATGGGATTGTAGGCGGCGTTCTTTCTGGTATTGGTGCTTATTTCCTTATCCAGTCGGAAATCGAATTGCCCGAGTGTCTACTCATTTCACCTCAACTTTGTTTGCTTGCCACCATAGGCCTTCCTATCATGGGCATCGCTTCCGCTCTACGAAAGACACCTCTCTACCAACGTTACGCCACACGCGCTCGCCGTCATATTGAGTTAGACCCTGAACAAGCCATCGCCGATTTCAGCCAGGCTTTAGAGCTCGCTCCAGAGAAAGAACAAGCAGGGCTACTCAAGGAACGCGCTGAGCTTTATGGGAAACTCGGCATGGAAGAAGAAGCTACCCGTGATGAGCTGGATTACACCTCTACCGAAGGGGCTTACAGTGGCGGGAGAGGCATCGCCCGCTTTTTTGGTGCCGACGATGACGTGTATGCCGCTGACAGGGGCGAAGATGACCGCAAGGCGATGGTAGCTGCGGGACGGGTAAAAGCGCTGGGGTATTGCTCCAAGTGTGCCAGAGTAGTCGAGTTGAATCCCAAACTGCGCTGTCCGGACCACGCATCCCCTAAACCAAAGGCTGTGAGATTTGTGCTGCCAGATGAAGTTGAAGCCGCGATACCTGAGGTGCTGAACGAGTACACGAAAGAAAGCCGTACGAAGAGGAACGTCGCCATCATAGCTGGTCTTGTCGTCGGAGGCCCACTGCTCTGCTGCCTTCTCACCTACGCAATAGGCCGACTTAGATTCCCCACAACCCAGGCAACAGCTACAGTATCTCCAATCCCTGTCGTCTCCTCACCAAGTCCGACACAAGAAATAACATCAACTCCCGAACCTACGATCCTTGTACCATCGCCCACAAGCGTAACGGGCGGCGATTTTACCGACGCCAGCATCATGTCCACAGGCTGGTTGCAGGATGGATCCCTGCTTGTGACCCTCCACATACCAAGTGGTGTAGAAGGAATCTACCATGCTGTTGTGGGGGGGAATGAGTTCACATGCGATATCCTGGAAGAGTACCCCGATAGACTTTACTGCCATGGAAAAGGTGTGAAGTCCGGCACTCAAGTTGGAGCCAGTTGGTACCAAGAAGGTATCGAATTACCAGTCTATGAAACGGTCTTCACGGTCCCCTAACAAGCCGTGCAAGTGTGGCGGAGGGATGCCCTGTTACACACCCACCCGTTCTATCCTGG
>CP070708.1:406417-410574 GCA_020350285.1 Anaerolineaceae bacterium | reverse complement strand
GAAGCCATCGATTACGCTGTGAACCAAGACTTCAGCCGCCCAGACCTGGAAACCCTCAACCGATTGGCCATCCAACTGCGATCGATTCCACCCTCACCGGAGATCGGCGGACCATGAAACGCGAGGATTGGTTGCCCGTCGTGATAGGCCTGGTGATCGGTTTGTCGATCGGCCTCTATTACAGCTGGGTTATCAACCCAGTCGAATACGTAGAAACCTCACCCGCCTCGATGCGAGATGAGTTTAAAGATGACTACCTAGCACTGATCGCTTCTGCTTATGCTTACAGCGGTGATCTGGCCCGCGCTGAAGCTCGCATCGCCATATTTCAGGAGCCTGATCCGGCCGTTAAATTCAGCCAACTGGCCCAGAAACGATTGGCAATGGGCCGCCCCCAATCGGAGACCCGAGCCATTGCTCTCATGGCCGCAGCCCTTGGGGATCGACCAACGCCTATGGCTTCAGCCCCGGCAAAAACGAAAGTCAGTTCACCATCGCCAATAGATACGACACCAACAATAACGCGGACACCGCTACCACCTCCCACAAGAACACCAACACCCACGCCCGGCGCTCCATTTGAACTATTGGACCAAGAAAAGGTGTGTGACCCCGATCTGTATACCCCTCTGATCCAGGTCGTAGTCATCGATGCGGTTGGAAGAGCGGTACCCGGCGTGGAAGTTCTGGTGGTATGGGATACCGGCCAAGATCATTTCTTCACAGGGCTCAAACCCGAACTTGGTTTGGGGTATGGGGATTTCGCCATGACCGAGGGCGTGATCTACACCGTTCAATTGGTGAAATCGGAAACGCCGATCACCGGTTTGACATCAGAGGATTGCTTTGGGGACGGAGACGAGTTGTTCCCCGGTTCGTGGCTGTTGACCTTCCAACAACCAGAACTCCCCTGATCTATTGATCATTGACGACATTGTGAATTCATGTTCTCCAGCCAAGATTAAGCTGATGAACTCAGGATGTTTGCGCACCATCTCAGCAATAATTTCTAGGTGGTGTCCGTAATTCCTGGTCGTTCAGAAGGGAGAGAGAAATCCCCTCTCCCCTGTGGGGAGAGGGTTAGGGTGAGGGGCTAGTGTCAGATCGCATTCAAACTCCTTAAAGCATCATCTGAGTTAATGATTATGGAGTCCAAAAGCTCTGCTTTTGGCCGCAAGCAGAGCTTACAAACTCCAAAATTGATCAATCCTTGACCCAATCTTATCTATCATTCACCCCAACCCCAGCCCTCTTTTGAGTCGAGAAAGGCGAATTTGTGTCGGTACCAAGCCCCTTGAAGCGAAGTATAATCGTGTCATTAATGCCGATCATCATGAGAATTCGGTTTTTGTAAGGTTCCCAAGCGGAGGGGTTATGTCTAAACGCAACCTTCTCTTGCCCGTCAGTTTGCTTCTCATCGCCTCGCTCGCGTGTTCACTCCCCGGGATATCGACGACGCCGAGTACAGATGACGCAGTTCTCGAAACCGAGATCGTCGCCAGCCCAACGCCCTTACCACCCTTACCCCCTACTCTAATTGAATCCTATCCTCCCCCAGGCGTTGAATTCCCCCTACAAAGTGCAATCACACTATTTTTCGATCAGGCGATGGATGCACTATCCGTCCAGACGGCTTTTGGGATTGATCCACCCATTGAAACCTACATCGAGTGGTTAGATGATCGAACCCTTCGTGTGCAGCCCTCCGAGCCACTCCAATACGCGACCGATTACCTGATTAGCGTCGGCACCGAGGCACGATCAACAGTTGGCTTGGCACTGACCGAACCTATCTTGATTGACATCCACACGGTAGAGAATCTCCAAGTGATCCAGGTCTTGCCTGAGCCAGATTCGGTCGATGTCAACCCGGGTAGCCCGATTACCGTCGTCTTCAACCGACCTGTCGTGCCCCTCGAACTGGAGGGCGATTTCCCCATTCCGTTAGCCCTCGAACCAGAGGTCTCTGGAGAAGGCGAATGGATCGATACCAGCATCTTCATCTTCCGACCGGAGCCCCAATTCCCTGGAGGAATCACCTACAACGCGAGAATCGAAGCCGGTCTCACCGACCTCACCGGAGGCGTCCTCCCCGACACTTACACGTGGAGCTTCACCACGGCCTATCCGGAGGTTGAAGCGATTACACCTAGGTCAGTGGAATACGGCGTCGCCCTCGACAGTCCGATCACCCTGACCTTCAACCAAGTCATGGACACCGCCAGTGTGGAAGAAGCCTTCACTTTAACAGGCCGTGATCAGATACGGATCCCAGGAAACACTGAATGGAATGAGGATCAAACCCAGTTCACCTTCACACCAAGCGTGTTAATGGATTACAACCTGAGCTACGATGTTCGTTTGGCCTCCAGCGCCCGGAGCGCTGGTGGATCGAGACTAACTTCAACATATCAGAGCTCTTTCGTCACGGTGCCCCTCCCAGGAATCATCAGTTCTTCACCAAGGGAAGGCGGTGTCAAACCCACTTACACCAGCGTCGATATTCAATTCAACGCGCCGATGGATCAGGCAAGTCTGCTTACATCGCTTCAGGTCACCCCTCAAGTCGAGAATCTCGGCACCTATTGGCGCTCAAGCGAAAACACGCTCGTGATCTATGGTGACTTCCAGCCCTCAGTCTCATACTCTTTTCGGCTAAATCAAGGTGCCCTCGATCCCTATGGCACCGCTTTGCCTGGTGATTTCACCCTCAACTTCAGCACTGAACAACTATCACCCAATGCTCACTTCAACCGCTATGGTTCGGTCCTTACGTTGACAACCGATGGCCCTCAGCAGATCGAGGTGGCCCATCGGAACACATATCGTCTCGATCTTGAGCTATACCGCTTGAACATGGATCAATTCCTTGAGTTGATACAATCCGGCCTCTACCGCGCCGCGCCCCGGGGCGAGTTCCTGCGTGGCTGGTCAGAGTACGTGACGGGGGAGGTCAACAAAACCCAGTGGGAACAGATCAAATTATTTAACAACCCCTTGCCTTCTGGAACCTATCTACTTTCCCTTGATATCCCCAACGATGATCGTGAACCTCAACTCCAATTGGTGCTCTTACGCCAAGTAGAGTTGGTGCTCAAATCGACAACCGAGACGACCTTCATCTGGGCCGTAAACCTGTCGGATGGTCAACCACTATCCAACCACACCATTCAACTGCTTAACCAGCAGGGAGGCGAAATCGGGCGCGGCGTGACCGATAGCAACGGCGTTCTCATGCTTTCCAACCCGATGGGAGACGATCCATACATACGCTTTTTCGCCCTCAGCGGTTCACCGGAAGAGGATTTGTACGGCCTAACCGCCAACATGTGGGCTAATGGCATCCAACCATACTTCTTTGGACTCTGGCTCGATATGATCCAACCCGATCACGAGACCTATCTTTACACCGATCGACCTATTTACCGACCGGGTCAGACCGTCCATTTCCGTGGTGTGCATCGTCAGACATCCGAAGCACGCTATCTGCTCCCCGATGCGGCTAGCGTAGACGTTACCGTGCGTGATGAAAGATATGAGATCGTCCACACCCAGACGGCTTCGTTATCCGAATTTGGCACCTTCCACGGTGAATACACACTCAGTGAAGGGGCTGAATTGGGAACCTACTCAATCGATACAGAGCACGGGTTCGTTTTCTTTGACGTCGCCGCATATCGCAAACCCGAATTCACGGTGACCGTCGAGCCCTCCGCCTCACAAGTTGCCAGTGGAGATCCGTTGACCGCTACAATCCACGCCGAATATTTCTTCGGTGGGCCAGTAGCTGACGCGGAAGTCCACTGGGTTGCCTGGTTCGACCCCTTTTACCCTCCAGGAATTTTTCGATCCATCAACTGGTTCGACCTCGCCCTCGGACCCCAAATGTTCACCAGCTTTGAGAGTTCTGCTAATGGAGACGGCGTTACGAACTCCGACGGTGAACTTCTTATCACCCTGCCTTCGACCTTGGAGAAGGGCCGTCCGGCTCGGATGACGATCGAGGCCACGATAACCGATAGCAGCGGTTTCCCTGTGACCGGTCGCTCGACGGTCGATCTGCATCCAGCCACCGTTTATCTGACCCTCTCACCCGAGCAGTATGCATTACGCGCTGGCGAGACCGCGATGGTGAATCTCCAATCCGTCGATTGGGC
>CP070708.1:402059-406317 GCA_020350285.1 Anaerolineaceae bacterium | reverse complement strand
CTATCTTCCTTCCCCCTACGATCACCTCTCCATCGTAAATCCCTTTATAGAAGTGGGGCACGAAGCCCGAGAGAGCAAAACAGAGGGTAGATTTCCCTGCCCCATTGGGACCCACGATTCCACAAAACTGACCTGAGGGGATATCTAGGTTAATCCCTTCTAAAGCTGGAGAGGTCGTGGCTGCGTAGGTAAAGGAAAAAGAGTCGATATGGATCATCATGGCAACACCCTAATCAACCAGACCACAATGAGGGCCACGATCAGCGCGATCATCAACCACCGGAAAGCTGCTTGCATTGATGTGTCATGAAGGCTTTTCAGACTGGTTCTTCGACCCTCTCTGCTAAACGCGCGCGCCTCCAAAGCAATTGCGCGTTCATCAAGGTCAAGAATGCTACTCATGATGAGTGGTCCAATCAACGGAACGAGCATACGTAAACGATGTGTCAACTTTCCCTCAGTCTCCATACCGCGCGATCGTTGTGCGTCGAGGATAACCTGGGCTTTCCCTTGAAAGCGAGGGACGATTTGCAGGGAGGTCAGGATGATGTAAGCAATTTGGCGTGGAAGACCTCGCTCTATCAATGCCAACATAAGCATATCTGGGCGAGTAACGATCATTAGCAAGGTCGCTGCACCTAGCCATACGAGTATTCGAGCCGTAAATTTGGCCGCCAACCAGATCCCTTCAGCCTTAAACGCCAAGGGACCAATCTTGAGCAAGATGTTTTCCCCTGGTGTGAAGAAGCCCTGGATTAAGAAGAGAGAAAGAGCAAAGGGCCAGATTAACAATGCGCTGGTTCTTATAAATGGTTTGAATACCTGTCCCCAAGCAGCCAGAGGAGCAAGCCCTATCACAAATACACCCAGAACTAGCCAGAGATTAGGTAACGTGGCAGCTGCTACAAGAAAAAAACCGGCCAATGCCAACTTGGTCAGTGGATGCAAAGCATGCAGCCCACTTTTTCGATGCAGATAAAGGGTTGGTGCACGCATTGTTTTTTCTTGTACTCCAAGTTTACGGGGTAAGTGGCTCGCTTAAACGCGAGCCACTTCATTGAAGGTGAGAAATACGTATGGCGCTAGACGTCAGTTCATTCACTGGAAAAGCGTGCTTTGATTCTCTCCGGTAGCGCTAACAGAATGGCCCAGATGATGAGAAAGGTAACTGCTTTGTCAATTGGATCAGAGACCACACCTTGGGCCATATTCGCTCCCAGCATGTCTAATCCCGCAGCTCGGAACATCGCAACGATTGCATCAGTGCCTGCCCCTGTTACACCGCCAAAGACATAGGCAGCAATGGGTGCGGAGAGAATGGCAGCGATAATCCCGGTGATCAAGCCAGCGACGAGGGATTTCCACCACACCTTCATCCAATCACCAACGCGGAAAGCGCCAGCGAGCGCGCCGATGATGGCAGCAACCCCTGCCCAAGCGATAGCTTCGGGAAAGAGACCCGTAAATGTCCATACAAAATTAGCTAATAGGCCTGTCAATGCTCCTGCCCAGGGTCCTACAAGCACTCCTACGAGCACGGTTCCAATTGAATCCAAATAGAGGGGAATCTTGAGAGCCAAAACGAGTTGGCCCACGGCAACATTGATGGCAATCGCCACAGGAATCATCACCAAGGTTAATGTGGTAAATTCGCGCCTTATGCGGTCCATCTTATCCTCCTCAGTTCAATCACAAACAATATACGCCAAGGATATCGCAATGTCCAGTTAAGTTTGTGAAGAGCATACGAGCACTACATTGTAGATTTTTTATTATGAGGCTTGCATGGATAACGAGCTTCGTCACCTTGAGGAAACGAACATCATACTAGACTGACTTCACCCCTTGACCTATAATCTAATTCAACATCGACGCTGATGCACCGCGCGAGGAGGACCTTTGGCTCAGCTTGAGGAAGCTCCGAAGGTAAGCGTTCAAGATCAGCTCAATACCTCTTGGATCAGACGAGCATTAACCGGCCGACGTGGCAGGAATCTGCGTGAATACCTCACGGGATACCTGTTCATCCTGCCTTCCATCCTGCTCATCTTCACGTTCGGTCTCTTTCCCGTCGGGTTCGCCTTTTACGTTAGCGTACACAAGTGGAAAATCAAGCACGGTCCATTTGTCGGCCTGAATAATTACGTTTCAGCAATCGACACCCTTGCCTATCTACTCTTCTTCGCTGTCTCAGTCGGGTTGGTGTATTTAGCGATCCGATCTATACGTACGATCATTCATTTGAGTAGGGAACACGATGATCGACCCTGGATTTTCATCCCCTTAGGACTTCTGCAAGCTGGTTCGATCCTCTTATTCATCAAGTATGTTGTCATCCTCGCCCCTGAAATCCTGGGGATCGCAGACAAAGTCAGGGGATTAGAGCGTTCGCGCGAGCTGTTCATGCAACTCCTTGGCGAGGCGCTACGCGCGGAGAGCGTGCTCCCCATTTTCCTGCAGTGGCTAGCAATTTTCATTTTAGCCTGGCTAACAACGATTATCGTCTGGCGATTGAGTCGCAATCCGCGTCGGAACGCATATCTGAGCCATTTTACCGTCCTCTTCACTACAATCGCCGGCAGCGCGATCACCGCCTGGTTCACCTGGAGTGAGATGCAAACGGCTATTCAGGAAGCGATCGAGTCCGGTTCAGAGATTGGAATCGGTGTGCAGGTAGTCAGTATCTCAGCAGGTATCCTGCTCCTGATCCTTGCCTGGAGATTGTGGCAAAATGCTGTAGGCCATGCTTCGGATCGGGCCTTTATTTGGCGCGGATTGGCCGCTCTTTTCCTCATTGTCGCCGGTTGGTTGCTGATCGGAGAGGTCCCCGCCGCTATCGAAGCGGGAGATAAAGATCTATGGTTGGGACTGAAAGTAACTGTGTTTTATTCCTTTGGAACTGTACCTTTCCAATTGAGCATCTCTCTTGTGCTAGCTTACTTACTATTCCAAAATGTGCGGGGGAAAGAAGCCTTTCGTGTGGTGTATTTCTTACCCTATGTCACCCCAGCTGTTGCCAGCGCGGTGGTCTTCAACCTGATCTTCGGTCCACGTGCTACATCTCCGATCAATGCCATCCTCACTTTTTTCGGAGGGGAACACCAAAAATGGTTGATGGAACCAGGCGGAGTATTCACCATTCTTGGAAAATCCATCGGTCTTGATGTCCCGAGCTGGGCTGCTGGTCCATCTTTGGCGTTGGTTGTAATCATCATCTACTCTATATGGACCTACGTTGGCTATGATACTGTTATTTACCTGGCCGGATTGGGTAACATCTCCAACGAGATCAACGAAGCGGCAGCCATCGACGGAGCCAATCGGTGGCAGATTTTCCGTCATGTGACCTTGCCTTTACTCTCGCCGACCACATATTTTCTTTCTCTCATTGCTGTAATCGGTACCTTCAAAGCATTCAACCACATCTGGGTACTTCGTGATCAGATGGCGTTGGGCACCGTAGATACATTCAGCGTGGTCATCTTCGATGAATTCTTCACCAAGACCCGCTTTGGCCACGCTTCTGCCATGGCCTTCGTATTGTTTGCCATTATCCTGGGGCTCACTTACGTGAATAATAAGGTACAAGGGTCGCGAGTTTTCTATGGCTAGTACGACGATTAAAACCACAAGCAAATTCTATCTTCTTTCACAACGGCTTGGACGAGCCCTGATCTATGCCATCCTTCTCCTCGGGGCATTCATTTCCATCATACCCTTCGTGTGGATGATCTCGGCTTCATTGATGACGCGAAACGAAGCCTTAGGCAGCAGGTTAATCACTTCACAGCCCTTGCTTGAACGATTCACCTATTCTGAGGGTGAGATAGATAAGCTGCTGAGCGAAAATGTACCCGATTTCATTAAAGACCCCGACGTTCTAGGGACGTTCGAACTTAAAATGACAGCCCGCGAATATGCTGATCTTTCCGAGATCTATTGGGTCGTTGGCGACTCTGTTTATCGTGGAGGATTGATCAATTACCTCTACGCGTGGCGAGAGGGCGAATTCTCTGAGTTTCTTTCAAACTCCGTCCAAATCACCTTTATCACGCTTGCAGGAGAGCTGATATTCAGCGTTCTGGCGGCTTACGCCTTCGCGCGGATACATTTCCCTGGGCGGAATTTAATCTTCGGGATCTTACTCAGCAGTATGATGATTCCAGGGATGGTGACGATGATTCCGAACTTCATCACCATCACCTGGCTTGAGCGCATCGGACCTTTGAAATGGTTCGACAACTGGCCTTCGTTAACC
>CP070708.1:397657-401959 GCA_020350285.1 Anaerolineaceae bacterium | reverse complement strand
CCAGATCCAGTTCATAGCGATAGAGCTGGCAATTAAGGTCCACGGGGATCACCTGGGTGAGATCATCTCCGAAACGCGACGTGTTGTCCCAACCACTCTCAGCAATTGCACGATAGTGAGGCGTATCTGGTATTGTCAGGCATCCACCATTTCCCCCAAGGTCGATATATCGGCTCAACCCGATCTCTGTCAGATGGGGTTCTGCCAGCCAATAACCCCGGTACTCAGTTGCGGCTGCGCTCGCAACGCGCTCCAACCAAGCCAGATCGTTGATGGATGGATAAACCTCCCAGATGACCGAGGTAAGAAATGGCGACTGTGATCGAGAACTACACACTGACTGGGGAGCGTTGTAGTTAGGAACGTGGCCAAACTCCTCAATCTCCGTCACAAGACCTTCAACGATCTCCCTTGCCAACTGCCACTTTCCTTGAACGACGAGCCCCAAGAGGGTGAAATAAGAATCCCAATAGAAGAACCACTTGAAGAAGCCACCGGGCTTGACAAAGCGGCTAGTAAGTGGAAATGCTAACGACTCGCCGGGCTGAGTTAGAACCGGCCAATAGGTGAAAACATGATCAAAGGTGGCGTCAAGCTCGGGCTCTGGCGTTGATACGCTTGGTTGCATAGAGAGCTTCTCCTTGCGTGTATGGATGGATCGCCATGTTGATAAAACCTGCAGACCGGATGGGCGTTAACCAGAAATCCTATCGCTGTATAACGGTCTACCTCTTGCTTGCTAGCTTTTATTCAAACTTCTTCGTTGCCATTCTGTTTCTTCCTTATCTGAGGAAAAAACCTTCCCGTTCCTTGAGCATATTGGATATATTCATCGCCAAATTTCTCAATCATGGCTTCTTCTTCTCGTCGTGTTCTGAATGCAATCACGATACCAGTGGCGATAAAAGGTAATAGAAAGTACCAGCTTGATGATAATAGTCCTATACCGACCCCCACCGTGATAAGCGCCGTGTACATTGGATGTCGAATGTAACGATAGGGGCCGCTCGTCACCAGTGACTGCCCTTCACGAATATGCAATGTTGTGGAGTAGTTTCTCCCTAAATACAGCTGTGTAGAAAATTCAAGGACCATTCCCAATACTGTAATTATCATCCCCAACCATCTTATCCATGATGGAATAGGAAGACGAGTCCATTCCAATATCGCTGGCTTAATTAGATAAATAAAACTTCCGATGACCCATAATTGCGCAATAAGGAATAGAAGAATTGTAGTTGTTAGTTTTCTCTTGCTTTCCCTAATCTTTCTCGCCTCTCCAGATACTCTCATTGCCTTTGCTTGAAAATAGCCTCGCTCAAACAAAAACAATAGAAACAACACACTGAAAATTGTATGCAAAATCCTATCTTCTAGTTCCATTTGATCCTGTGAACTTTGTCCATCGGAAATTGTTTTGAAAGTTTAAACCGCATAACGATTTGCGCTGGGTTGCCCGGTAAACCTTGTATCAATGGATTTTCGCGCTGAGGTTGGATTTGTTCCAGCGAGTGGTTAACCGATCCATCATGCGGAGTAACCTCGGCTCCTTTGTCCATCACTGTAATCAATACGGGATTCTGGTGAACGTGGTGACAATACCAACGGCAAACTAATAAGCGACATATTCAGGATCATCGGGCGAAGTCGTCACTTTCCATTCTTGTTCTTCAACATCGAAATTGGCTATGTCATCGAGAGGGAGTTTGAGGAATTTCCCCTTACCTTCTACGGCGATACTTCCATCTTTCAGGAGGATCTCACCAGAGCCTTCGAAATGCCTATGCGTGACACGATCTATGCGGCCGATCACTCGAATCTCTTCATCGAGCGGAATCGGCTGCCGGTAGCGGGTGCTGAAACGGATCGTCACGCCCCAAATATCCTGCTCCTTCATAAGAATGGCTCGACCGATTGTCTCATCCAGGACGGCCGTCGCAATCCCGCCGTGAAGACGTCCTGGATAGCTCTGATGCTCTTCAGAGGGTCGAAAGACGGCCAGCAGTTCATCGTTCTCTAACTCGTAGAACCCAGTTTTTAGACCGAATGGATTCTTCAGCCCACAAACCAGACACATCTTCGAATTCTCTTGTTTCGCAGTGACACGTTGGCGCATGGCCATCTTCTCCTAATGCATACGCTTCAAACAAATGATAAAGCAAGTGGGATACAAATGAATAGCAGAGCGCTCAGGACGGTATGGTGGCAGCAATAAGAATCGCCGCAGACATTTAATGTTCCGTCGTGCTGTCCCAGAGTAAGCCAAGACTGATCTCATCGATATCATGGAACGTATTCGTGAGAACAACGACGCCTGTCTTTTTATCCTTGATAAAGCCGGCGAAACACCAATAGCCCCCTGTTGCGCCATGATGCTCGATGACTTGAGCATGGTTCAGGGTGCGAATGTGCCAAGCGAGGCCGATTTCCATGGACGCATTTACAGGGTAGCGCGGCTCATGTGTTACCTGCATTGCTTCGTACAAGTGGCTCTCGATAAGACCCATGTTTGCCGCCAGGAAAACGAGCAAGTCTCGCACCGTCGAACGCAACCCACCCGCCCCAGCGAGGGTCGGGATGTCCCACAGGGGAAATGGCTCTCCATCCCTGTATCCTATCGCCAAGCGGCTTTTCATTTCGGGTGTTAATGTGATACGCGTGTCGGGCATTCCTAGCTCATCGGCAATCCTAGTGATAAACAACTCTTCGTAGCTCATCCCGCTCTGCAACGAAAGAATATGTCCTAGCAATCCCATCCCGAAATTTGAGTATTCGTACTGGGAGCCTATGTCGCGTGTGAGGTTGATCTGCTCAAGGGCCTCATACATTTGCTCGACGGTGTAATCGGCATATGGATTGTTCATATCGCTTGGGGCAAAGTTGTCAGGGATGCTAGGCAGGCCAGATGTGTGGGTTGCCAAGTCAATCAATGTGATGGACCGTCCACCGCGCGTAGGCACAGTCACACCGCTAGGCAGAAATTTCTCGATGGGATCGTCAAACGAAACCTCGCTGCGTTCGACCATGTCGGCCAGGAGAATCGCTGTAAAAGGCTTACTGGTCGAGCCAATTTCGAAAACGGTGTTCTCATTGACAGGCTGACCGCCAGCAAGTTCCATCTCGCCATAGGCATAGGTCTCTGTTCCACAGGGGGTCACAACGCCGACCACAATGCCAACATTGAGTCCCTGATCTACATATGAGCGGACAAGGTCTTTGGTGGATTCGGGAATTAAACCGACGCATTCCGTTTGCACTACAGATGTCGAAGTTGTGCTAGCAGTTGCCGTGGACAAGCTAGACTCACTTGTCGGCGGAAGATGTGTGTCAATCGGCGGAGTAAGCGTCTTTGTGAGGCTGCTTGATCCACAACCGGTTACCAGGACAAGTGACATGACCTGGGCAAAAATCCGAATCCCTCGTTTGGACATCCAAGACTCTTTCACCACTCCATACTCATGCTTCATCAAGCCAGCTCTCCAATGCTATTTGCAGGTACTCTGACGTGTAGTGCTCAAAAGGTTTTCCCGTCGCCTTCACCCAATGCCACGTGTCGAAAAGCTCAAGTCCTCGGTACCACCTCAACAGACCCGCGTCGAATCCCATGCGCTCACAATAACGCTCTTCGATGCCCCTGCCTCGCAATCCCGGTGATACAAAGAATGGCAACAGGAACTCATAAATAGGATCGCTAAATCCCGCATTCTCAAAGTCAATAACGCCTGCCAGTTGTTCATCTCGGGTGATGAAATTATCCAACCACAGGTCCCCATTGCTGAACCGAACCCCTGGAAACTCCGGCATCGTCTTCTTTAGGTTGGCATATATCGCATCCGCCAATGGTTGGGTGTCTGTCTTGAAGTAGCTGTATGCTGTTTCAAGAAATCCCTCAGCCGTTTCCTCTCCCAGCAAGCGATCCTCAATAACCGACAATTGTTCTCGTGAAACCTCTTGCAGCGCACAAACCGTGTCAATGTACAGCTCCTCAGCCCATCGCTCCCCTGCCAACATCGGCTCCAGCAACGTTTCCCCCTCAATGAAATCGCACAAGAAACACGGTACTCCCAGGGCTTCGCCCTCTGGATCCCAACCGTACGCCTGTGGGGTTGGAATTGGAACCGATTCCATCGCGCGCAGAACTGCGTATTCATGTTCGATGCGCCTTGATTCCAACCGCAGTACGTACCGCCGCATCACCCCGCCCACCTCCACATCTAGCCGCCATGGCGCATCGCGCGTGCTTTTGGTCAGCTGCTCGGCGTGAACAAACCGCACCTTGCTTTTCAAGGAGCGGCGGAGATA
>CP070708.1:393234-397557 GCA_020350285.1 Anaerolineaceae bacterium | reverse complement strand
GCCGTGCCAAACAACGCCGCCACCTGTCGATAGATGGAAACCTCCGTCCTTTCCTTGAGGTCTTCAAACGCCTCGGGGAACAGGGCGGTGTAGGTAACGCTGACCGCGGTATAGGCTAGATCAAAGAGGGCGATGATAACGGCGAAGTAGATGAAGGTGCCTACATGGGAAGAATTGGTCAGGGGGTGGCCACCTATGGGCGGTGACCAGATCAGGACGAAGAACAAGAACGTGAACGGGGTTCCGAACATGATATACGGGATTCGTCGTCCCCAACGGGTACGTGTGCGATCCGAGAGCGCACCGATGAGGGGATCGTTTATGGCATTCCATATCCCATAGGAAATGGCGAAAGCCAGACCTACCAGGCCAGGGTCAAGACGCACCGTGTCGGTGTAGAAGAAGATGAGAAACGTCTGTACCGAGTTGAAGAAGAGTGCCTGTCCCATGTTGCCCACGCCGTAGGCGATCTTGGTGAATCTGGTTTTCATCGTACCTCCTGGATCGTTTCGTACATGGCGACGATATTCTCCGGCGGGACGTCCGCCTGAAAGTTGTGGCTGGGGGCAAAGATGTAACCGCCCCCTTTACCTAAGGTAGCGACGATGCGCCTGACCTCTTCTCTTACCCTCTCCGGTGTGGCGAAGGGAAGGATCTGCTGCACGTCGATCCCTCCATGGAACACCAACCGATCGCCAAATGTTCGTTTAAGGTTTGCCGGGTCCATCCCTTGGGCTGAGGTCTGGATCGGGTTCAGGATATCTACGCCCACATCGATCAGATCCTGCACGAGGGGAAAGACACCTCCGCAGGAGTGGTGCAGGATCTTCGTTTCAGTGCGTGAGTGGATGAAGTCGTACAGTTCCTTATGCCGGGGTTTGATCAAGCGGCGATAAAGGTCCGGTGACATGAGGGGACCGGTCTGCATCCCGAGGTCATCTCCGACAGCTATGATCTGGACATAAGGACCAACCACTTCCAGGTAGACGGTGTAAAACTCGAAGTACAGTTCTAGCAGGGTATCCATCAGTGCGGCGACAAAGGGCTCGTCACTGACCATGTCCATCATGAAGCGTTCGTACCCGCGCAACCATAGAGCCTGTTCGAAGATACCTCCACCCAGGAAATCGGCTACCAGCGCGTAGTCGGTCTCCTCATAGAGACTCCGGACCTCCTCGGCTAAGCCCGCCACCCTCCCAGGGTCGTGCGGATCGGGCCAGGAATAGTGCCGTAGATCTTCTACTTTGGCGTTCGCCAGAGGAGACTCCACAATCTCCCAATAGAGATCGGTACGTTGACGTCGCAACCCCCATTCGTCATGGTAGATGTCATCGTCAGCTGACGGTAGGATGGCAGCCTTGTTCGAGGGTGGACGTAGCGCCACGCGCCGCAGGTCTACGCCGAACCGCTGCAAGATGCGCTCATCGGGGACGACAAGGCCCTGGACGACGTCGTGCACCGGTTCGTCGGCCTCGATGCCCAAGTGCGCTTTGAGATTATTGTTCGCTATTTGATGGATACTGGAGACTAACGTGGAACCCAGATCCACGGGCACGCGGTCGGAGGGTCGGTGGTTTAAAACTGCGATGACCCGTTCACGCGGGTTCATTCTCTATCCATTGCGGGGCCAAAGATAGCTCGAAAA
The DNA here is from genome assembly GCA_020350285.1 of Anaerolineaceae bacterium. Taxonomy (GTDB): domain Bacteria; phylum Chloroflexota; class Anaerolineae; order Anaerolineales; family E44-bin32; genus DUEZ01. The sequence goes on along the minus strand of CP070708.1, from coordinate 395,912 downwards.
ACGTACGGCGCGCCCAACGTGCCCCACAGACCGAGTATTGCGTAGCGGGTAAAGCGGAAGGCTGGCCCGGTGGGAAATAGTCGGGGCAGGAGCATCTGTAGGGCTACCAGCACCGCCAATCCGATCAACACTTTAATCGCCTGTTTCCACAGCGGCAGGCGAACGGGGAAACCTACGTAGCGTCGCTCGATGGCAAGGCCGGTGACCATTCCTAGGGCAGATCCGGTTTGCACCGAGCTTTGAGGATACACTACAAAGAGGGCAACCGGAACAAACACCGCGAATACCAGTTGTCCCCACAGAGGTAGCGAGAAGGACCGTCGGTCCCAGAATCGGTAAAAGGTCAGCGCCAGCCAGACCAGCGCGAGGCCGATGGCCATCCCGCCCAGCACATCCACGGGCCAGTGCGCGCCGCGGTAGATGCGGGCCAGGCCGACCAGTGGAATCATCAGCACTGCCATCACGACGAGTGTACCCTTCCTGAAATGCCCGGCCAGGTAAGACCAAAGAACAGCCGCATTTTGTGTATGGCCGCTGGGGAAAGCGTAGCTCCCATCAGGGGGGACGGCGAGAAAGCGAACTTGCTCAGCGGTAGGGCGAAGCGTATGAAAGAGGTCTTTCAGCACGCCGTTGAGGTATCCTGAGAAAAGTAGAGGGAGGAGGAACCTCAGCCCGACGAGGGGGTCAACGCACCACAGCAGAATGATGGCGATGGCGGTGATGAAGTTGTCCTCCGCCGTCGTGTTGATGGCGGTGAAGAAGGCATCCAACAGCGGAGAGCGCAACGATTGCAACCAATTGATGAAATCGAGTTGAGACATCGTTGCCGCCTTTCGAATGAATGTCAAATAGAGGGATATCTTTCCTCAGCGACTCCAGCGAAGGTATCGCATATTGAAGGACCCGTGTTCTACACAGAGCAGCGAAATGTTAGGATGTCTACTCTTTCTCGAGCCTGACCAGTTTCCTCTTGACCTGTGGGAGATGAGACTTGCCATAATGGTGGATGTTGATCTCGAGCATCCGAATTGGGGTATAGGATCTGCCCTTCCAGAACCTTACCTCTCGATATTCAGCAGGAATTTGATTGTAGCAATGGATGAATGCCTCACCAGTGGCAACAAAATCATCGAATACAACTTCCCATGAGGATTCCCTCCTCTTTTGTACAGAAGCCTCATTGAACTTGGTCATATTTCCCCAGTATGGAGGCTCTTCCCCCGCCTGTAGTGCATCCAGGATATCGATAAAATAACGGTCCCATCCTGTCAGATGAGCAAGGACGTCCTTGAGGTTCCAGTCACCAAAGAGAACCACGCTTCGACTCGGCGCGGGAAATCGGTCCAAGATTTCTACAAACTCCTCACGGATTTCTTTGAACTGTGACAAGAGTTTGTCCATGCTAAGTGCCTCGCTTCAGCGAAGAATTTTGATCGATTAGTCTTGGACAAGCGTCAGAAAGGTGATCTCATGAACATCATGGCAAACGGAAGCCCTGCTGGAATTATGGTGATGCTCAAGACGATACTCAGCCATAGGGGAACCGAGAGAATCCTCCGTAGCCCAATGGCCAAGATGGCCACTGCCCACAGGGCGATGACGAGGTGGCTGATCCCCAGGATATATTGGTCTGCCACGCCTAGTGCAAAGAATACCCAATCCCAAAGAACTAAAACCGCACCGACAATGAGGGCTGACATGCCATTGACATTGATGATCTGGTCGATGTCGCTGTGCCGACCCATTAGGCGCAGAATGACATGGATAATCACACTCCCCATCAGCATCTCGGTGAGCAAGACGAAGGGGGCTATCCAAATCAAGGCAAAGTAGTATCTCTCCGTGGGCACGAACGAAAGGTAGGACGGTGTGGGCGGCACCCGACCCATGAGGGAGACGGGTAGATAGATAAGGAGTGAGTCGAGGATGCCGCGCAGGAGCGATGCGAAGATACCCCATTGAGGCGCTGGCTTCGATTTGAGGTGTTCAATGAGCTGGATTGGGCTGAAGTATCCAGTCAGCCAGAGCCGAAGGAAACTCATCGTGCCTCCAATTATGGGTATCTAATATCCCTATTTAAAAGGACTTGTTGTCTGAAGAGCGGTTAGCAATTCCGCCACCTTCGGGTTTTCGGCGAGCACACGGTATTGAAGCAAACGTGTGACCGTGAGGAAATCCTTCCACTCTGAGACAAAGCCTTCGTCCCCAACAAGGATCTCCTTGGCTTCCTCCAAGGAAGCTGTGACATAGTCTGAGATGTCTTTCGACATGATATCTTTTTCAAAGGCTTCAATGATGGCCTCGAACTCCCCTTTGTCGAGCCATACCCCGTGCCCTTCAGCGCAGTAATCTACTGTCACCCCTGTTTCAGCATAAGATATCGTCGCCATGTTCTTTCCGCATAGGGGGCACTTTCGGGATGACCAGTCAGCTGCGAACGACTCCTGATCAGACCAGAGATCAAAGTCAAGCCAGTTTAGGTCGGGTTCTGCCTCGTCCTTGGCTTTGCGAAGTTCGCCTTCTTCAAACCAAAGCCCTCTGCACTGGGTACATTCTTCAATATTGATTGAGTGAACTGTGTGCGTTTCAAGTGTGGTTCCATCAATTGGACATTCCATTTTATACACTCCCATGTCTTTGAGTTGATCCTCAGTTAATGGCTTCCTATGATACGGGTG
>CP070708.1:388805-393134 GCA_020350285.1 Anaerolineaceae bacterium | reverse complement strand
CTGTTCGAGATTGACCTCTCGAACGCCAACTTGCTCGGAGCGACCCTCGTCATGCTCTCCGGGAGTTTATCCTTCATCGGGGTTGGTATCGTGGGTTCTATCTTACCGCTATTGTTCCCTGAGCGAGGTGCTCAAATGACCCACGTGATCATCGCCTTACTACTGCTGGTCTCTGGTGTCTATTACCCGGTGGAGGTGCTTCCCCAGCTATTACAGAAAGTCGCCGTGGTAAGTCCAGCCACCTACGTGCTGGACGGTACGCGTAGCGCCCTGCTCGAAGGTCTTCCGACAGTTCAATTATGGGCATTCGTGAGACCGAGTTTGATCGCAGGGTTTATCATGATCCCCATCGGTCTCTGGATATTTGGATTAGCCGAGCGTTATGCAAAGAAGGTGGGCAAGCTGCACCGCAATGGGTAAATGGCTATCTTCATGATACTGAAGGATTGGATTGAAAGAACGAACAGAGAAGAGTTTTGACATGGAACCCTACACAGCAAACCCAATTGAGGGCTCGCAGAAAAAACAACCGTTACTCAACAACACGTTGAAGTTGTTTATGTTTGCTATGGTGCTGGCCAACATCGCGGGCAATATGTACGGTGTTCTGCTGCCACTCTATCTGAAGGAATTGAACGCCAGCGTTGTCCAGGTTGGGTTATTCTTCACTTTATCAAGAATTATCCCCCTCGCCTTGCAGATACTGGGTGGTTGGATCTCAGATACCCTCGGCAGACTGAGGAGTATTGCATTTGGAAGTATCGCTGGCGTTGTTTCTTATATCGGACTGATCCTTGCCCCAACTTGGCAGTGGGTATTGCTGGGTGAAGGGCTTGGTGCGATGACACGCTCATTGGTCGGTCCGAGTTTCAGCGCCTTTATCGCTGAACAATCATCGGATGAGACCCGTGCACGCGTCTTCGGGATAACGGACACCATCTTCATGGTTACTGTTGTGATTGGACCTCCGTTGGGAGGATGGCTGGCCGGGGGTTACGGTTTCAAATTCATGCTGATCTGTTCGGCTGTCTTATACACTATCGCCACGATCATTAGAATCGGTATGGCGCGGGTCGCAGCGAGAGGAAGCGAAGCCGAGCCGGAGAAATTATCCATCTTCAGCTTGCGCACAAAGCTGACTGGGGTAGCGGCCCTCGCTTTAGCCGGTGGAGTTGTGACCTGGATTCTGATCACCGACGGTGTGCGAGATGTGGCATTCTCAATGTCCTTTACGCTTATGCCTCTCTACCTCGAAAGTGTGGGAGGATTGACCATTCTCCAAATAGGGATGCTAGATGCTGTATTTGGCATCTTCAACATGATCACCACCATCCCAGGTGGTTGGTTAGCGGATAAGATGGGCGAACGGGTTGGGATCGTGCTCGGGTTCCTGCTCGAATCAGTTGCGATGCTCGTGATCCTGCAAGTTAACAGCGTCATGGGTTTCGGTCTCGCTTGGGCGATATTCGGTATCGGTGAGGGATTGATGTGGCCGGCATACCAATCCTTGACCAGCAAGGCTGTGCCTGAAAAGCTTCGCGGTACGGCCTTTGGCTTCCTGCACTCCAGCTTGGGTCTTTTCTCGCTTCCGGCACCTGCCATCGGAGGTCAACTATGGGAACGCTTCAGCCCGCGCGTTCCATTCGCCCTCACCGCAGTTGTGGCTTTTGTGACGACGATCCCTGCCTGGTTCAAGTTCAAACTCTCTAAGAACGACGTAGTGTTTGAGGCACAGGAAGCACCTGTCAAAGGTTAAAATGAATAAGGAAGGCTCGAAATGACAGTCCAAACGAAAATTCGATCAGACAAAGTAATCCTTCCCGATGCACCCGACATCTCTGGTATGGCCTTTCGCAATTTCCGCGGCGAGGTCGATTACCCTGTCATGCTGGCCGTGATCGAGGGAAGCAAGGACGTAGATGGCATTGAACGAACGGATTCACTCGATGACTTCAAACGTGCATACTCGTACCTGCACAATTGTGATCCATATCAGGACATCCTCATCGCTGAAGTCGACGGTGAGGTCATCGGTTACAACCGTGTATTCTGGGATAAGTTGGATGATGGAACTCGAACCTATACTCTCTTCGGTTTCATGCTTCCGAAGTGGCGACGTCGAGGGATCGGGTGCGCGATGTTCCACTATGCAGAACGACGCCTTCGTGAGATCGCTGCCGCTCATCACGACGACGGACCGAAATACTTTCAATCCTGGGCAGCTGATACCGAGATCGGAACCACAAAATTGCTCGAGAGCGAAGATTACAGCCCAGTCCGGTATTCCTTTGAAATGACCCGTGATCTAGGTGAGCCAATTATCGAGGTTCCAATGCCCGACGGACTGGAGGTTCGTCCTGTAAAAAAGGATCACCTCTGGCTGATTTTCGAAGCCATGAATGAGGCTTTTCGAGACCACTGGGGCCACCGAGACGCGACAAAAGAAGAATTTGAACAATGGATGAAATACCCTCAGTTCAAACCAGAGCATTGGAAGGTGGCATGGGACGGGGATCAGGTGGCTGGCACGGTTCAAAACATCATCAATGAAGATGAAAACGAAGAGTACAAACGCAAACGAGGTTATACAGAGAATATCTTCGTACGTCGTCCATGGCGCAAGCGCGGGTTAGCTCGATCGCTCCTGACACAAAGTCTCAGTTACCTCAAATGTCTTGGGATGACCGAAGCGGCTCTTGGTGTTGATGCTGAGAATCTGAGTGGAGCCTTACGGCTATACGAGAGTGTCGGATTTCAGGTTGTAAAACGCTTCACTGAATATCGGAAAAGGCTCGAATAATCCACCTAACTCAGGTGAGCGTTATGTTGAGTGAGATTTAAGCTCTAAAACCTAAAAGGTCAACCGTGATGACATCCAAAGAATTTAAAAAGCTAACTGAACAGGGATTCACTGTTCGACCAGCAACGATGGATGATTTGCCATCCACGATAGAACTGCTTAACACTTGTTCATTATCAACCATCGGTGTGCGTGAGTTCAATAAAGATGAGTTTCGTATCTTTTGGGAGACCCCCGGTTTTGACATGCAAACGAACACCAGGATTGTCCTATCACCCGAGGGAGATCCGATTGGGTACATCGATGTATGGGATCTATCTGAACCCCCTGTCCACTCTTGGATATGGGGACAAGTTCACCCCGAGTGGGGGCGGAAAGGCATCGGTACCGCGATGGTGTCTTGGGCTAGAACACGTGCTCAAGAAGTTATCCCCAGAGTCCCAGAAGATGTTCGTGTATCGATGAGGGCTTATACGCTCAGTACGCATGAGCCTACAAAAGCTCTATTCGAAAGCCTGCACCTGAAGGCTATCCGCCACAGTTGGCGGATGATGATCGATCTCCCCAGTCCCCCTGTTACACCCAAGTGGCCTGAAGGGATTACCCTCCGCAGTTACAATCACCCTCAGGATGCGGAAACTGTTTACCGAGTAGAGGATGATATATTCAGGGACCACTGGGGGTTTATCGAACAGCCCTTTGAGAGCGGCTTCAAACGATGGTTACACCACGCCACGAGTAGAGAGGATTTCGATCCCACCCTTTGGTCACTAGCAATGGAAGGCGATGAGATCGCTGGTCTGCTTCGCTGTCGGCCACAGGATGATTCAGATCCCGAAATGGGATGGGTAAGTGTCCTTGGCGTGTGTAGGCCATGGCGAGGCCGTGGATTAGGCTTGGCACTCCTACTGCACGCCTTTGTTGAGTTCCATCGGCGAGGAAAAAAACGGGCCGGTCTAGGTGTTGACGCTGAAAATCTCACCGGAGCAACCCGCTTATATGAGAAAGCAGGAATGCACATCGAGCGACAGTACTCCACCTATGAGCTTGAACTCCGACAAGGTAAGGAGTTGATCACTCAGTCCATCGAGAGCTAACATCATGAGCGAAAAGGTGAACATCAAGGCCATTTTTTGGGATATAGGCGGTGTGATTGTACGCACCCATGATTGGAGCGGACGCATTCGTTGGGAAAAACGACTCGGGCTCCAACCCCACGAATTTGAACACATCGTTTTCAGGGGTGAGATGGGAAAACGAGCTTCGATAGGACAAGCCAGCGCAGATGATGTTTGGACCTGGGTCCTCAATCACTTCGGTCTTCCCGAAAGTGATCGCCTTAAACTTCAGCATGACTTTTCGGTCGGAGATGAAGTGGATGAGGAATTAGTTGCCTACATTCGAAGTCTCCGACCTGCCTACCGAACGGGCGTGATTTCGAATGCATGGCCCGAGGCCCGTCATTGGCTTGAAAACAAATGGCGGGCAGCTGATGCTTTCGACCACATCGTGATCTCAGCTGAAGTCGG
>CP070708.1:384361-388705 GCA_020350285.1 Anaerolineaceae bacterium | reverse complement strand
CGAGAAAGCGGAACCCTTAACGAAGCTCTTGAGACGTAAACCAGCCCAGCGGAAAAAGCAATAAATATAATGAGTTTGAGCATACTCCACCTCCAACCCAATCGTGCAATTAACAGGGCGATCGTTGATCGACAGTCTGTTTCATTGTAGTACTTTACTGCCTAACGGCTGCAAGCTGAGTGTCCCTGTCAATCAACTCGCAAGTTCATCGTTCGCCGAGGCCGGGTCCGCTCGTGTGATAAGAAGTGCATACGGCATATTGAGAGACCGCTGATCTCAAAGTTCGTGGTGGAGCAAGGATGTTTCATATGAACTGACCAGGGATGACATGTTTCAAAAACCTGTCAGGTCTTCATCTGCTAAGAGGTAGTTTTACCATGTAGGGCTCGCCATACACGTTCCGGCGAAATAGGCAGATCGCAGGTGCGAGTCCCAATGGCCGCAGACACTGCATTGGCCACTGCTGGGACTGAAGGGATAATGGGGGGTTCACCAACGCCTTTAGCGCCGTAAGGTCCATCCCCACCAGGAGCTTCGACGAGAATCGTCTCGACCATGGGAAGATCCATCGCCGTAGGCATGTGATAGTCCAATAAACTTGGATTAAGTATCTGGCCTTGCTCGTCATACATTACTTCTTCCCAGAGAGCCATTCCCACCGATTGTGCAGCTCCGCCCTGGATTTGTCCCTCAATCGAGAGGGGGTTGATCGCTTTCCCCACGTCCTGCGCAATGACCAGCCGAGTCAAAGTCACCTGGCCTGTTTCCGGATCTACCGTCACTTCGGCGATGCTGCCTGCAAACGCGGGAGCCGGCTTTCGTTGGGTCACAGATCCCAGGCCGATTAATGGTCCATACTCACCAAACCACGTCGCTCCCATTTCATAGAGTGCCTGAAGCGTACGGGATTTTTCCGGCTCGGCGGAGACGAATACACCCTCATCATTCAATGCTAATTCCACCTCAGATACCTGCAGTACTTGAGCCGCCCGATTGAGTATCTTTGATCGTAGGTCAAGCGCGGCCTCTTTCACTGCTCCTCCCATGGAATAAATTGTCGAGCTGCCAGCACTCACCGGGGCAAAGGGGGCGTGATCGGGGCTAGCCTTAGTCATAACTAATTGTTTCACTGAAACACCCAATGCTTCAGCTGCAATTTGGGCAAGGCTGGTATATGAGCCGGTCAGATCTACCGTGCCTAGGACGATACGGATCTTGCCATCTGCTTCTAGAATAGCAATAGCAGAAGCCGTCTGTGTTCCACTCCCCCAACTTCCCAAACCAAGGCCTCGGCCTCGGAGCAGGCCGTCATCACCCAATCGAGTCGGAGGTGCACTGGTCCAAGAAGAATGCTCGGCTAGTGCAGCAAGTACTTCTTTTGAACCGACTCGCACCTGCGCCTCCTTGTTCGGTAGGAGGTCGTCCTGCAGAAGGAGATTCTGGAGTCTGAGTGCAAGGGGATCAAGATCCAGGAGACCAGCTATCTCATCTAATTGCGATTCAATGGCGAAAGCAGCATTGACGGCAACCGGGGCTCGAAACGCACCCGCACTGGCTTTATTGGTCAAGACATCCTGGCCCTCAAGTCGCCAGGCTTGAAATTTATAGTTATGTAGCATCAGCCATTGGATATTGAATGAAGCATTCAAAAACAACGGGAAAGCTCCAACATCCACGAGTATTTCCCCTTCTAAAGCCGTCAACTTGCCATCTCTTTTGGCCCCAGTCTTAAGTCGGATCGTCGTGCTGGGGGCTGGGTTTGCGCTGGTAAACTCTTCGCGTCGCGTCAGAATTAATTTGACCGGTCGTGATGCCTTTTTTGCTAATAGCACCGCTAGGGGTGCAAAAAGTCCATCGATTTTGCCCCCAAACCCACCACCGATTTCGGTTGAATTTAGAGTGATGTTGGTAGGCGTGATACCGAGAGTCTTGACAATGAAATCTCGACCCGAAAAAGCGCCCTGCACACACTCCCATACTGTCACGTGATCCGCCCGATCCCAGAAGGCAATGACGGCGTGGGGTTCGACATAACCTTGATGCACAGTTGGCATCGTGTAGGTGTGTTCGACGACGACATCTGACTCGGCAAAAGCGGCATCGACATCCCCACCTTTAATAACTTGCTGGTAGAAGATGTTGGGCGTTTTTTCCTCCTTGGCTACGTCGCTTTCTGTTTCAGCAGTGGTATCAGCCGCCGCGCTGCTATCTCTATATGCGTCACGGGACACAGCCGGACTGTCAGGAAGAATCGCTTCCTGGGGAGTGTAAACAACTGGCAAAGGTCGGTATTCGACCTCGATAAGCTCCAGTGCAGTTTCAGCGGTAGGTAAATCATCAGCAGCTACGGCAGCAACCGGCTGTCCAGCAAAAACAACGAATTGACGAGCCAAAAAAGCGTGAAGTCGATGATCAGGATCATATGTGTCTACTTCTGGAATATCAGCTGCGGTGATCACTGCCCGTACGCCGGGCAATGCTTCGGCTTTAGAAGTATCAATCGACAGGATTTCGGCATGGGCGTGCGGGCTTGTCAATAATTTTCCCACCAGCGTTTGGGGTAAATTAATGTCTGCGGCGAAGATCGCTTGACCTCGAACTTTCTCCATAGCGTCTACGCGAGGCAAAGGTTGACCAATAGAGCGTGTTTCAGGCATGCTCCAACTCCTTCGTGGCTTCTTGTACAGCCCGTACGATCTTATCGTAACCCGTGCATCGGCAGAGATTACCGGCCAAAGCCTCTCGGATTTCAACTTCACTAGGCTGAGGGTTGCGTGTCAACAACGCCACCGATGACAACAACACGCCTGGTGTACAAAAACCGCACTGCACCCCTCCGTTGGCGATGAGGGCTTTCTGCACCGCATGCAACTCACTGTCTGTAACCAACCCCTCCACTGTTGTCACCTCTTGTCCCTCGGCTTCAACGGCTAACATTAAACAGGCACAAACCGGCTCGCCGTCAACCAGTACCGTACAGGACCCGCAGTCGCCAGTGCCACAACCATCTTTTGTGCCGATCAAGAACAAGTTGTCTCGTAAAATCTCTAACAAGGTTTGGTGTGGTTCGACCAATAGATCGACGGGTTGCTTGTTTACCGAAAAGTTGAGTTTGTATTCCATCACTCTTGATATCCTTGATTAGATTTTGCTTTTGCCATAGCCCCTCGAAGGGCACGCTGGGTTAATATGTTGACCAAATGCCGCCGGTACTCGGCTGAAGCGCGCAGGTCATCGATCGGTTCGGCTTCTTGAGAGGCCGTTTTTCCTACCTCTCGCAACAGCTCATCTGTCAAGCGGTGACCTGGTAATAGAGCCTCGGCCTGAACGGCTCGCATCGGTACAGGCGCGGCCGCACCTAAGGCAAGACGTGCGTTCAATATGATTTCATTGGTATTCAATGTAATGGCTGCGGCTACACCCACTACTGCGATATCCATACCAGCGCGTGGGGTGTGGCGGATGTAGAAAGAGCCGGTACGGGTATGGGATTTTGACAAAACAATTTCCTTAACCAATTCGGTTGGTTGTAGAATTGTGCGTCCTGGCTCCAGGAAAAACGTTTCTAATGGTACAACGCGTTCACCTTGATGGCTGGCAATAACCACTTCTGCGCCTAAAACCAGCAACGGAGGGGCGGTGTCGGCGGAAGGGGCAGCATTGCATAGGTTTCCCCCCAACGTTGCCATATTGCGGATTTGTACTGAACCAATCAGACCAGAACCAATCGCCAAGGCAGTGTAATCCCGTTGAATCTCTTGTTTAGCGGCAATTTGCCCAACCGTGAGCGCCGATCCCAATGTGAGTGTTCCGTTAAGTGAATATTGATGAAGTTCTGGGACCCGCTTAAGGCTTAGCAACGCTTCGATATGGCGGCTTCGCTCTTTCATCTGCACCAAAATATCAGTTCCTCCGGCTAGAGGAATCGCTTCTGGTCGGACTGATAACATCTGCAATGCTTCGGCCAAATTTCTAGGAGATAAGTAATCAAATCGATTCATCCAGATTCCTCCAGAATAATGAGATGGTATCAAAAAGGTTATTGCTTTTTCCCTGCTCGAGATTCACAAACGAATGAGGATCCAAGAAATCCATAAGAGACTCCCTCGCTGGAATCGGGCACGGTAGAAAAAGAACCATTAGAAAATACTACTTATTTAGGAACCTGCTTGAATTCATCATTAATAAAGTAAGGCGAATTATTAGAGCGCCAAACGGCTTTGAGCTGAGGCGACTGGGACTTCACAATCACCTGCTCAAATGATATTTCCATCATACAATATTGATAGCATTTTTCGCTGCATCCCAGGTCGCCTCCAGCGAGATGTTGGGCGGCGTCTACCC
>CP070708.1:379833-384261 GCA_020350285.1 Anaerolineaceae bacterium | reverse complement strand
CCAGGTGTGTGCTTCGGTGAGCCGGTTTGGACAAGTATCGAGGGTGGGGCACTGCCCATTGAGGTTGCGCGTGGCCTTCTCAATGAAAAGGTGATCATCGAAGGGATCGCTACGATGTATACGGGAGGGTTTTATGCAGGCTCAGGAGCGAAGTTCTATCTCGAAGATGAAACTGGAGGCGTACAGGTGTATGTTTCGGGCGCGGGCGGGAAACTGAATGTACCTCTGGGTGCTCGTGTCCGAGTAGAAGGAGTGGTGCAGCTTTATCGCGGGGCGGTCGAGATCGTTCCAAATTATATGGAGCAGGTCGAGGTGATCAGCAGTGAGTCGCCCCAGGCTCCTATGCTAGTGAGTTTACGTCAAGCGGTTAACGACCGAGAAACACTACCTGGTCGCTTGGTTCAAGTAGAAGGGACAGCCACGCGGATCGAGGAGTTCACCTATAGTTACGAAATTGATCTTGTCGACGAAGAAGGGCAGTTACTCACACTCTACATTGATAAACTAACGGAGTTTAACGCAGAGCTGCTCGATGTTGGTAAGCGATATCGTGCTGTAGGCATTATCGAAGTATCCGACGCGATACAGCGTTTAAATCCACGTCTTCAATCCGACCTCACCGAGATCTTCCCGCCGGTACTGCAGATCGAAGCCCGAGCACCGAGCTCGATCCAGTCGGGAGAGTCTTTTATAGTTACACTTACCGCCTTTAACCATACCGAAGCAACGCTTACTGATTTACATATATGGTCGCCCTTGCCTATTGGAGGGGCGTCCCTGGAGGAAATCCACAACGACGGCGAGTTGATTGAGGAGCGCGTGGAGTGGGTGATTCCTGCACTCGAGAGTGATGAGAGCCTCAGCCGAAGTTACATGCTTAGAGCCCTTGAAGGGAGTGAACAGATAATCACAGAAGGCTACGGAGCGTCCGCTGTGCAATGGACCGAGCCAATCGATACTCAGCCACTGCGTGTCTTCGTCGGATCCGGTGTCCCGATTTGGGCGGTCCAGGGTATTGGTTTCAATTCTCCCTATAAGCTTGAAGAGGTCACCACGTCGGGTGTGGTTACGGGTATCTTCCCTGGGCTGGGAGGATTCTGGATCCAAGAGATCGAGACCGATAGCGATGCTAGCACCTCAGGAGGAGTTTTTATTTTCTCCGGAGAATTGGGGATTGATGTTGAAATTGGAGACTTGGTAGAGGTCACGGGTCAGGTACGTGAAGTTTCACAGCAAACCCAGGTCAGGATTGAAGAGAGTACGGCTCTACAGATTCAAGGACATGACAACGAGCTGCCTGAAGTCGTCAATCTGGATCCTCCAGTGAACGATGAGGAATCTCTTGCATATTACGAATCGTTGGAAGGGATGTTGGTCCAGTTGTCTGGCCCCGCTCTGGCGATCTCACCGACATCGAAGTACGGTGAATATTCCTTGGTGTTGCCCTATCATGGCGCGGACCGGATCTACCGGGGTGATGACAGTGGGATGATGATCATGGTAGACGACGGCATGAGCATTGTTCACCAAGACAGATCGACGCTCGCATATGTCGTGAAGACAGGCGATGAGGTAAGTGGGTTAATTGGTCCGCTGGCTTACACCTATGGACGCTACAAGATCGAACCCATCACCGAACCGCAGGTCAGCACCGTAAACCGACCATTGCCTGTTTTGGAAATGACGCAGGAGGACGAGTTTAGCATCATGACATGGAACGTCGAGAATCTTTTCGACATCATCGACCCACATCCCTCAAGTCCACCCAGGCCACGGCGAGTGGAGTACCAATTGGCATTGACCAAAGTCGCCAATACGATTTTGGCTGCCGGGGTTCCGACGGTGGTCGGTCTACAGGAGGTCGAGAATCTCGGCATCTTGGAAGATCTTGCGGCGCACGAAGCGCTTGCTGAATACCGCTATCAACCCGCATTGCTCGATGGAACCGATAGTCGAGGGATCGATGTGGGTTACTTAGTGCGGGGTGATCGTGCAGAGATTACACGGGTGGAGCAGTTCGTGGCGGAGGGTGGTCTTACAAGTCGACCGCCTTTGCTTGTTGAGATTGAAGTAGCAAGTGGTGGGGAGGTCCTTACGCTGTATGTGATTAACAATCACTTCAGCTCGATGTCCGGTGGGGAGTTGATCACGGAACCACGACGGGTAGCTCAAGCAGTATGGAACGCGTCGATTGTGAAGGACCTGTTAAATCAGGCACCGGAATCGTACTTAGCGGTCATCGGCGATCTCAACTCGTATTTGTACTCTCCACCCATTGATGAGTTACGGGAAGTAGGATTACGTCATGTGTTCGAGATCTTGCCAGAAGAGGACCGCTACACCTATATTTTCGAAGGGGTGTCGCAATCGATAGATCATATCTTGGTCACGCCCTCCCTTTGGGATCGTCTCCTCCGAGTGGGAGTGTTGCACGCTGACGCTGATTATCCTCCACCGGATCCTGGGGACACATCTCCTGAACGCAAATCGGATCACGATCCGGTTGTGGCGACTTTTTCGTTGTTGCCATAAGACACACGAGCAGTTGAATTAAAAAGTGTAGGGGCGGTTTGCGAACCGCCCCTACGATGTTGATACGAACGAGTCTCACTCCATGGTTTCGGCATGTAGCTCGTCGGCTTCAGCCTGTAAATCAGCCAGAATCTGTGGGATTTGATCGACCGTGAAACCCTCTTGATTCAGCAAGGCGAACGCATCGGCAAGAGTATATCGTACAGAGCTCCAGGATTCAAAGCGTGGCTCGACCTTGCCGTAAACAAGATTGGCGAGAGAGTCGGCCCACTTGGCATTGCTTTCCATGTAATCGCCCAGTAGATCCAACACCGAAGCCCGGGTGGGATAGTAAGCGCTGGCCTCAATCCACTTCGCCTGGTTCTCAGGTTCTGTGAACCACTTCATGAACAGCCAGGTGGCCAGCTGCTCCTCCGGGGTCGAGATGACCATGGCGAAGGACGGGCCATAGAGGTCTACCACGGGCTCGCCTGTGACGGTGGGGAAGGGGATGGGTCCCCAAACATCGTCGTTACCGGCATCCGCCATGTCACTTTCTTGGTACGGCACTCCGGCGATGCTGCTGCCGAAGAACAGACCCAGACGTGCGGCGAACTCAGGATTGGGATATGCGGCTTCAGGTGTCCATGCGCATCCTTCTGAGAGCAGTTCATGCCAGAAGGTCCATGTCTCAAGCGCTTCGGGCGTGTCGAAATCGTAGCCCACTCCTGGAACCTCAACTTCGCCGCCAAAACCCCAAATCCAGCCTACGATCGTGGAGGCCTCCGCTTTGAAGAAAACACCGCCCGTACCATCGTTCGCGGGGTCATCGTCGGCATCGTTGGCCGCCGCCGATGCGCAAGCCTGTTCCTTGAACTCAGCCGGTGTCGTGGGTGGGCTGTCGAAGCCCAATTCCTGCGCCCAGGTGTAGTTATAGAAGTAATACTGACCAGAGCGCTGGGCGGGGATGCCCAATCGTTCGTCGCCGATGGTATCTGACGCCCAGAATGCTGGGTAGAAGTCAGCGACCTCTTCCGCCGTGTATCCAAAGGACTCGTTTTCGACGTATGGCGTTAGGTCTTCGATGACATCGCCGGCCGCGTCCCAGGACAAGTACTGGTTGTTATAACCCACTACCAGATCGGGCAAGTCGCCGGTGTTGATGGCGGCGTTCATGTTGTTGAACATATCTGAGTAGCCACCCTGGTTGATGGCTGTCACCGTAATCCCGTATTCATTTGTGGCGGTGAATTCAGCAGCCAAGGCCTCGATGGCCTCACCAACGCTCCTGGACCAGACGTGCCAGAACTCGACCTCTACGCCTTGCAGGTCCTCGGCTGTAACCCCATACGGTCCGGTTGGTTCTGGCGGTGGTGGGGGTTCAGTGGGGGGTGGCGCCTCAGTCGGAGGCACTTCGGTCGGTGGAGGTGCCTTCGTGGGCTCGGTGGTCGGTTCTTCAGTCGCCGCCGGCTGACACGCGGTCAGGACCAGCGATGAGATGAACAACGTCAGAAACAGAATTCGTATTGCTCTCTTAGTCATTCTTTCTCCTCCTTAAGGAATGGTGAGTTTCTTGCCAGTTCTCTGGCAAAGTAGTCTGATGTTGGACTCTGTTCCCTTTGTATAGTTTCCTCTCTCACCTCCTTATGATTTGGATATTTCATGTTTCCCTTAAATAGATTTGGTTTATCCTTTCAAACCAGTGCGGCTGATGCTCTCGGTAAATTGGCGCTGGGTGAGGAAGTACAGAAACAGGATCGGAATGATGGTGACGACGGCACCAGCCATCTGAAAATTAAGCCAAGATCCGGCGTCCTGTTCCACAAAGTTGAACAATCCAACGGCGATCGGACGCCACTCGGGGGTTTTTGTGACAAGCAGTGGCCAAGCGAGTGCGTTCCAAGAACCGATAAAAGA
>CP070708.1:375235-379733 GCA_020350285.1 Anaerolineaceae bacterium | reverse complement strand
TTCATGGATGGTTACAGCCTCTGCTCCAGAGATATGGATTTCCATTGCATCCTACAGTACTCCAACTCATCAATCGTGGTCAGATTTCACAGTTAAATAACCCTTTGAAATCGAGTCCTCAATGATGGATTGAGCGAAAGACCACAGACTTTGTGATCCTGCCTGGATATGTCGATTGCGAGTGAGAACTTGATCCGCCGTGATAGCGTGCTCTTTCCACAATCGTCCTTGCGAATAATGGTTCATTAAGAGAGGCAATAGACGATCTAATGAAGCGGCGAATCTAGCTTCCATGGATGATCCCTCTTCAAACTCGTTCCTCAGTTCATGTAAACGAGTGGATTGATCCATTGGCAGCAGGGCGAATAATCTATCTGCGGCTTGTGCCTCCCGCTCTTCTTGGTCAACAGTCTGATCCTCATCGTAGCAATACGTATCTCCGGCGTAGATTTCAACAAGATCATGGATCAGAATGAGCTCAAGTACACGTCCTAGGTTAATTTTTGAATCAGCATATTCGGCCAGAAGAAGAGCCATTATTGCAAGATGCCAACAATGTTCAGCCGTGTTCTCTTGTCGATCCTGTCCAATGAGATAATTCTGTCGCAGTACGTATTTCAGCTTATCTAACTCAAGGACGAATCGGATTTGTTGATCCAAACGGTTAAGGTCCATTCTTCAGCAATTGCTCCCCTCTGCTTGAAGCATTCGGTGGATGTCAAGGTGTGAATTAATCTGATCTTCCAATTAGCTAATGTAAGGCTGTACTTAAAGCTGATCTGTTCTCCCGTGTTAGGAATTTTTCGTTCTTTATGGATCAAATGTGAATCCGTGTTTACTTAACCTGAAAATCGTTCTAACCAGACCCTCTGATAGGGATCCATCCAACACCAGAACCTCACATCACGATACTGCGGATTGAATGAAGTGGGCAAGCTCGGCTTTTTGTTTGATGAGCGAAGGTCCGTGGATGTACATCATATGTCCTGACTCATAGTAGCCCATCGAAATATTCGCTTGGAGTTCATCTTCAAGTCCTAAGTGATTAAATGTGTATCGGGTCGCGAAATAGGGTGTAGCCAAGTCATAATACCCATTGGCGACGAAAACCTTCATAGATGGATTTTTGGTCATTGCGGATCGAAGCATCTCAGCCACATTGACGTACTGATTTTGATACTTGTCATAATTCCACGGCATTACACGTCCGGTTAGGATTTCATAAGGTAGATCACTCTCATATCCTAATTCTCGTCTCACATAATCGTTCAAGCAGGCCGTGTAGGGCCCTTGGATATTGATGTAACTGGGATCGTATTCAGGTTTTTCACCCGCTGCGTCTCGATCCATCCCTTTGAAACGGCTGTCAAGCCTGCCGACCATGGCTCTTTCATCTCTGAGGAGTTCTTTTATGAAGCGTTGAATCTCGATTCTCATATTCGTGCGTGCGATATACTCGCGCGGCAAGCCTGTATAGTGGGCGAGCTTATCTATGATCACCCCTCTCTCATCTTCTGGAAGCTCGGCGCCTTTCATTAACGCCAGCGTGTAATCTCCTAAAGCGAATGCCTCGACATCAGCGAGTGTGCGAGGGAGATCCTTTTGCAGCTCCTCCGTAAGTTTTCCATGATACCAGGCGGTTGCTGTGTAGGTAGGTAGGAAGAGGGTGTAGGGAAGATCATTGCCCACAATAAAATGAAAGTCTTGGAAATTTAGGGCCGATGAAACCAGCATGAGCCCGTTGAGAAAGAGCCCATGTCGCTCAAGTAAGTGATCGGCTAACCCGGCCGCCCGAGTTGTTCCGTAGCTCTCACCAATAATAAACTTGGGTGAGGACCATCGTTTGTAACGTGTCGTGTAAAGACGGATGAATTCACCGACCGATTCAATATCCTTTGTGAAGTCGTGGAATTGCTCAGGTTTTTCTCCAGGAACGGCTCGGCTATAACCTGTACTCACAGGGTCAATAAACACTAGATCGGTTTGATCTAAGAGTGAGTGATCATTATCGACTAAATGGTATGGAGGTGGAGGAGCACGTCCTTCATCGTCCAGAAAGACACGACGTGGACCAAGCAGGCCGAGATGCAGCCATACGGAGGATGAGCCCGGTCCACCATTGAATGAAAATGTGAGCGGACGCGTGCTCAGATCTTCGACGTCATCCATGGTATAGGCGATGAAGAAGATCGTGGCTTTCGGTTGTTCAATATCACCTTCTTCCTCACGGACTTCCTCTTTGAGCAATAACGTTCCCGCAGTGGCGGTGTACTTGATCTCTTTTCCGTCGATGGTAACGGTGTGTTTGGTTTCTGAGATTACCTCCTCAGGGACCTCATGTTTCTTTTTGTCCTTCTTTGCTTTTTCCTCATTATTGTCTTTTGCGTTCGTTTTTTCAGACATGGTCACTTTCTCCTTCAGTTATGCATCCAATGCTGCCTCAGTCATGATGATGTTGTTTATATACTCTCGGACTTGTCAGAACCATTGGTGAGTGTGTTATGTATGTATTCGTCGACCTGTTTTTCTAGGATTTCAAGCGGCATTCCACCTTTCTGGAGAATCACATTGTGGAAGGACTTGATATCGAACTGTTCTCCTAATGCCGATTGTGCTCTATCTCGAAGCTCCATGATCTTCAATTCACCAATTTTATATGCACATGCCTGACCAGGAATCACAATATAGCGTTCGATCTCCGTGACCGTGCTTTCAGTCGGCTGACCGATATGTTCCTCCATGTAAACAATAGCTTGTTCGCGAGTCCATCGTTTTTGATGTATTCCAGTATCGACTACCAGGCGGACGGCTCGAAATAATTCTGACTCGAGATAACCGAGTTCACTGTAAGGATCGTCGAAGAACCCAAATTCACGAGCGACCTTCTCTGCATACAGCGCCCACCCTTCAGCATAAGCCGTGAAGGGGATAAGTCTCCGAAACATAGGCCCTTTAAACTCTTGGGCGAGGGCCAACTGAAAGTGATGTCCCGGGATCGCCTCGTGGTAAGCGAGGGTCTGCATCCCGTATTTCTGTACCTCGCTCATGTCTCGTAAATTTACATAGAACACCCCGGGTCGTTTCCCATCAAGTGAGGGGATCATGTAGTACGCACCGGGAGCTGTCTCCTCACGGAACGCAGGCATACGCTTTACTTCTACACCTGCGTTGGGGCGTAAATCGAAGATCTCATCAAGGTTTTGATCGATGTGAGCGATAATCGATCGGTAATCCTCTAAGGCTTGCTCTCTCCCCTCATCTGTGTTCGGGTAGAGGAAACGTGGATCTTGACTGAGATCCTTCATATGCTGAACGATGGATTTTCCCGTCAGCCCAACGTTGTTCAGAATCTCTCGCATCTCAGTTTCAATCCGCTCAACCTCTCTTAAGCCTATCTTGTGCACTTCGTCAGGGTTTAGCTTAGTGGTGGTGTGGCTCTCCAATTGACGCGCGTAATATGCGTCGCCATTTGGCAGTTTCCAGACACCGTCATCGGTCGTTGCTATTGTTTCCAGGTATTCGAAGTAGTCAATTAATCGCTGGTAGGTTGGTATGACGGTTTGCTGGATCTCTCTCTCCGCTGCCTGGAGCAAGGTTCCTTTTATTGTCTCGGTTAGGTTTAGTTGTTCGACCTTATCCATAAAGACTGTATATAGAATGTTATCCTTTGTTTCACCTTCGATAAAGTTGCGCATTTCGACCAGAACTCGTTCGATGACAAATTTAGGTGGGATGACACCCATGCCCTCTCGAATCTGGAGCCCATCCAGAATCTGATCGAATTTCGGTTCAAACTTTGATAAACGCTTGATGTAATTTCGGGCGTCGCGTTTATTCTCAATGCGGTGTAAAGTGATCATGAAGCTGGGGAGTTCATTTTGTTCGCCAAAGAATTGATTGATAGGATAGTTATGATGCAGGTACCCATAATCCAGAATTTGGTTTTCAAGAAACCAATCGAGGATGTCTGTGGAGAGTTGCTGTTCAGGAGATTGTGGATCGCGCGGATAGCTGCGTAATATTTCAAGATTTTTCCTTATTTTGGCGATTCGTTTATGGAAATAAGCCTCCGATTCATCGGTCAGGTCATCATTGTGGAAGTTCAACCCGAATCTCTCGAGAACGCCGATCATTGTGAGGAGTTCAGGGTCCTTGAGGACGAGTTGGATCATCGACCGCTCATAAAAATGGTTGATGTTAAGCGGTCTGAACCAGATAAGTTGGATGAGCCAAACAAGCCAAAGTGTGATGAATACGGCAAACCCAACGATTAAAAGGGTGTTCACATTGCATCTCCTTTTGAAAAAGGGACAAAATGACTGCAGTTCACTTTGTATTAAACTGTTTGTCTACGCTATTTGTATCGCAAGCTAGAGCAATGAAAATTCGCGATTCATTGGTCAAGGAATAAACGATAGTTAGTATTGTCTAGAGCCTGCCCCCAAATTAGGATGGGTGAATTCTAACACCCTATGGTTCTTCTACAAACTACTTTATG
>CP070708.1:370609-375135 GCA_020350285.1 Anaerolineaceae bacterium | reverse complement strand
TCCTTGATGTTGGTCACAATGACCGTTTTTAGCGAGGTCTTGGGTTGGACTTCTTTGAGGGTATTGTAGAAAATGCTCATGGTGATCATGATCTCAATGCCCGAGTCGTTCACCTGATGCTCAATTTCCCTTCCCTTATAAAGAGGGTTGAACGCAACGACAACACCACCGGCTTTCAGGATGCCATAGAAGGAGATCACAAACTGAGGTATGTTGGGCATAAATAGACCAACGGGGGTTCCCTTCTTCACACCCAACTCCGCTAGACCTGCTGCAAGTTGATCTGTTAAAGCATCCATTTCAGCATATGTGATCTCGGCGCCTTTAAAAATAGTGCATGGCTGATCTGGATAACTGCTAGCTGACTCTTCGAGGAAGTGATACAAAGGTTTCTTGGGGTAATCTATTGTTTGAGGTACTCCAGGGTCATAAAACTTATACCAGGGGCGCTCCGCCATATCTCATTTTCTCCTTCCTAGATTGGATTATCGTGCTAAATACGATACATTGAGAAGACAACATCCTCATTTGTGTAGCTCGGACAAAATCGCAGGAGGAAACGGGGGGAGTTTGATGCTTTGGCTGCTGTACAGCCTCCCCTATCACATTGCATAGTGGTGCAACTATTCATAGGACGCATCTATTTTATACAACGGAAATGATACTGAGCAAAGCGGAGTGATATAATTCAACGGTATCCTTACCGGCGTAAAGAATTTCGCCTATTCTTGTTTCAAGGAAATCTTTTGCCTTTTCCATGATATGAAGTCATTATGTTAACCACCTAACTTGGAGGCTGCAACCAAATGAAGAAGCTCACTGTCCCCGGGGCAAAAGGCCGTCAGCTGATCAAGCGTGACAAAGTTGTCGTTTCTCAATCCTACACTCGCCCTTACGATTTTGTAATGGATCACGGAACGGGCTCGGAAGTTTGGGATGTTGATGGTAATCGATTCCTAGATTTATGTGCAGGTATTGGTGTATGTCAAACCGGTCACAGTCACCCGAAGGTTGTCGAAGCAATAAAACAACAGTCAGAACGGTTCCTACATATATCATCGGATTTTTATAGCCCGATCTGGGCGGAATTCTCTGAACGCCTCGCTTCCACTGCGCCCTTTGAAGAACCTGCGAAGGTCTTCCTCGGAAACTCTGGCACAGAGGCGGTTGAAGCAGCGATTAAACTTGCTCGATACCATACAGGTCGACATCAGTTCATCGGTTTCTATGGCAGTTTCCACGGTCGGACAATGGGTTCCCTCTCATTCACGGCTCGGAAACCTGAATATCGTGACGGTTTTTTCCCTACCATGGGCGGTGTCACACACGTGCCTTTCCCAGATCCCTATCGCCCAGTGTTGAGCCCCACCAGCGATGATTATGGAGAGACAGTTGTCAAGTTTATCGAAGAGGTTATTCTCAAGAACATCATTCCTCCTAAGGATTGTGCTGCGGTTCTTATTGAACCCATTCAAGGTGAAGGCGGTTACATCGTTCCTACAGATGGCTTTTTCCCCGCCTTGCGAAAGATGTGCGACAAATACGGAATCCTTCTTATAGTCGACGAGGTGCAATCCGGTGTTGGTCGCACGGGCAAATGGTGGGCGATCGAACACTGGAATACAGAACCGGATATCGTATGTACGGCAAAGGGAATAGCATCCGGAATCCCGTTGGGAGGCATCATCGCCCGATCTAGTGTGATGGATTGGCCAGCCGGTGCACATGCGAATACCTACGGCGGAAATCCGATTGCGTGCTCCGCTGGCCTCGCAACCCTGGAATTGATTGAAAGCGAGATGATGCAGAACGCTGCAGAAATGGGGGAATACACTCTTGACGCATTAGCTGAGATACAGGTCCGTCATCCCAGTATCGGTCAGGTACGAGGAAAAGGGCTAATGATTGGGATCGATTTCGTCAAGGATCACGATAGCCGCGAGCCCGCTTCTGATCTCCGGGATCGAATCGCGGAATTGGCCTTCGAATACGGCGTTCTAACGTTAGGCTGTGGTAACAGTGCAATACGCCTCTCACCTCCACTGAACATCACAAAGGCTATAATCGATGAGGGGCTTGAGATTCTAGAAACCGCGATCAGCGAGGCTGAAGCAGAAGGATTTGATTGAACCGGTGCTTCCAGATTTCCGCATCCGCCAGCGAGATTACCTTCTTGATATCTCTCGTGCGATCACCGAGGAGCTTGAGCTAAATCGGGTCTTAACGCGGATCGTGAGAGTGTCGGCTGAGTTACTCGCCGGACATGCGGGACTTATAACTTTGCGGGATGAACATGGTGGTTGGCGAATCGCTTCTTCTTACGGTATCAATCCTGAATTCCTCAAGAATCTAAACCCACTTCTTGCAGACATACCTGAGCATGGTGATCCAGCACGGTTTGCGCTTCCGGAGATAAACCGCCGATTGCAACGCATCACAACGGCTGCTTCGATGGGGCTTCTTACTGGTGTTGGTTTACCCATGATCGCTCAAGGTGAAGTCGTGGGGGTGATCTTCGTCTTCCGATCCTATCGAGGCCGTTTCTCAACTGAGGATCGCAACCTGCTCAGAGCATTCGCATCTCAAGCCGCAATCGCTGTCCACAATGCACGCTTATACACGGAGATCACGAGGCAGAAAAGCCATTTAGACGCAGTTCTCGATTCTTCCGCCGACGGGATATTCATCCTTGACCCTGGGTTTCGTATCCAGAGGTTTAACCGCGCTTGCGCTCATCTAACCGGTTATACAGCTGAGGAGGTACTTGGAAAGAAGCACGAGGATGTGATCCGTTGGCTTCAACGAGAACCGGGGCTTACCCTTGAGGAAGCAGAAGCTGGCGGATGGCCACTTGCCCCACAAGCCACGATCTACACGGAGGGTGACCTTCTCACGAAGGAGGGTGGCACTATCAGCGTTGGTATCCGTTATGCACCAACACTTTCGGAGGACGGGCATCTGCTAAGCATCGTCGCAAACATCAGGGACATCACGAAATTCCGTGAAGCTGAAGAAATAAAGAACACCTTCATATCGATCATTAGCCACGAACTTCGCACTCCTGTCGCGCTCATTAAAGGATACGTTGGTACATTACGCAGAGATGATGCTCAATGGGACCCCAATGTCGTAAGAGACAGCTTAGCGGTAATCGAGGAAGAATCTGATCGACTCGCCCGCCTGATAGATGACCTCTTGGACGCCTCCCGCCTTCAAGCTGGTGTGCTGGCCTTGGAATTATCGGAGGTTAACCTCGTACATATTACAAACCAAATTACCAAGCATTTCCAAACCCAAACGGATAATCACACCTTCGAGGTCGATTTCCCCACGGATTTCCCATTGGTCATGGGCGATGAAAGACGTCTGACCCAAGTCATATCTAATCTGCTTTCCAACGCCATTAAGTTTTCACCTGGAGGGGGCAAGGTAACTGTGCAGGGACAAGTAAGGTTTGAAGAGGTCATCGTTTGCGTGAGCGACGAGGGGCCAGGTATCGCCCTCGAAGATATGCCTCGGATATTTGACCTGTTCTATCGCTCGAATGAGGCTTCACGGAAAACAAAAGGTGCGGGATTAGGGCTGTTCCTCGCCAAGGCCGTCGTTGAGACCCACAACGGAAAAATCTGGGTGGATGATCGTGTAACTGATGGCGCCAGGATCTGTTTCTCCCTGCCGCGCAACTAAACATATTGATTTCTAGGATGGTAATAACCCATGGCACAATCCTTAACCCACATCCAATGTCCGAACTGCAAATCAGGGATCCAAGCAGCCCTTGAGCAATTGGTCGACGTTGGGCAGGATCCTAGCGCAAAGTCTCGGTTGCTTTCTGGAACCTTCAACCGTATCAGTTGTCCTGTATGTGGTTTTGAAGGACAGATGTCCACCCCGCTTGTATACCATGATCCAACCAATGAGCTGCTCCTCACCTACGTCCCGGTCGAGTTAAATATTCCAAAAGAGGAGCAGGAACGGGTCATTGGCCAGCTAATTAATCAGGCCGTACAAGACCTTCCTGCAGAAATGCGTAAAGGCTACCTTTTTCAACCCCAACCCGTACTCACGATGCAGAGTCTAATGGAGCGGATTCTTGAAGCCGATGGTATATCGCGCGAGGACATCGAAGCTCAACGTGCGAAGATGCGTTTATTTGAAGATTTGGTTCGGACGCCGGAAGAACACCTTACGGCATTTATCAAAGATCATGACGACGAGATGGACGCAACGTTCTTTCAGCTTGCCAGCCTCACCCTTCAAGCTACGAGTGATCCGAAAGCTTATGAGGCTCTGAATCAGCGGCTTGGGGTAGCGCTCGAACACACCTCCTATGGTAAAGAATTATCAGACCAAGAAGCTGAACTACGAGCAGCAGCAGAAAGCCTTAAAGAGGCCGGCGAGGAACTTGATCGAAAGGGTATTCTCGACTTACTTATTCAAGCCCCGAACGACAGAAGGATTATGGCGTTGGTCAACCTCACCCGCCCTGCGCTAGATTATTCATTCTTCCAGGAATTAACTTCACG
>CP070708.1:365856-370509 GCA_020350285.1 Anaerolineaceae bacterium | reverse complement strand
AGCCCGCCAGGGTTGACAGATTAGAGCGTTCGGGCATGTATAGCCCGGTAAAGACTTGCCAGACTAGATCGAGCAGTCCGGCACAACGCGCAAACCCCAGGCCGCGATCCGCGCCAGTATCAAAAACTATACATGCCAGCAGAGGACTCCTGATAGATTACAGTATCTTGCCACACCATCGCAAGACGTTAAGCAACAAAGCTTGGAAAGATGAGTGTAACCAGACATCAATATTGTGGCCAGGCGTCAACACCGCCACGCGCCCACTGCCCTCTGTCCGCCTCCAGGCGCCGGGCTGTTCACCGTACTCGGACTTGGTTGTCATGAACACCTCGGCCTGTGGATCATCCAGCACCATGAAGTAATGCTCATCTTTCAGCGTGAACGGATCACTCCCGGTGCAAAGTGGATGCCCCACATGTGGATCCACAGTAACCGGGCACTGTTCGGGATGGTGGGTGAAGATCCCTCCCAACAAGCTACGCAGGATGGGCATCTGATCATACTCGGTAGTACCCGAGTGGATGGCGAGCAGCCCATTTCCTTTGCGCACATAATCGGCAAAGGACGCCTGGACAGCATCCGTCATCCAGCTAGTTTGATCGCTTGCAGAGACATTGTTGGACTTGGTCAGGATCACCAGCGGATACGTCATCATGTGTTCCGGCGACCAATCATGGGCATTTTCGATCCAGTCAAACGTGAATTCGGCCTCTTTTAATGCCCCCAAACCCTCTCGAGGAACCCGGGCCGGATGCCAATAATCATCACAAAGGACTAAGGTTTTCATTGTATAAAAATAGTTGGTTTTAACTATGCGCCTAACGTGTGCTTCAGTGGCGGGGCGGCTTGGCTCCGAACCATCCTCGAGTCACAACCAAGATAGGCAAATCGCGCCGCTTATCATCGGGGCGACAGCCCCGTCCACTGCAAGTGGGGTTGGGCGGCGTTTAGTACTATTTCCAAATCCTATTTTCCCATTCTTCCCGCAACAAACCAAAATGCATTCCCCACCGATCGCTGAAATTACAAATAGGATTTCACAACGGTGAAATGATCAGATGAATATAGTCGGAAGGGAGGTTATCCAGCGTATAGAATAAGTCCTTGAATTCGGAATGCATCAGGTGCTGGGCGGAACGAGTTGGTAGCCAAGCTGCCTAAAGTAGGAACTTCCATCGAAAACAGTCCAGTCCTCGACGATTTTCCCTTTAGACATGCGTACAAACCAGGCCTCTCTCCAAACCGCCTCTCGCTCGAAGTCAGCGTGGGTGCCGCGATACTCCAGCAAACAGACAACCATATCCCCATCTGCGTGAATTTGTTTTATGGTGGCCTTTAAACCTGGAAATTGTTTAGTCATAAACTCCCGCAGATCCGACTTTGCCTGATCCTTGGGGGTATCGAAGCCCTTGATTAAATCTCTGGTGAATTCATACTCGAGTGTCTGATTACCCCGACGTACTCCCACCTTGTATTTGCTGCCCCGAGAACCCTGCAAAAAACCCTGCTTTATATCCTCATAGGTAGCGTAGTGCTGGTGTTCATCCTCTACCCAGAGCAGCTCGTCTCCTACCTGTAGTTTCCCATTGGCAGGACCGCCAGGGGCAATGATTTTAATGATGTGCTTATTCCCTGAGCTGTCTACAGATAAACCCGTACCGAAATATGGATCTCCCCGCGAGATGTAATCCTCGCTGAAGTACTGGTCATATACATCGATTTTCTTTTGATTAACGACCTGCTCAATGATATCTTGGATTATCTCAACATTTGATTTCATCAGATCATGACCTCCTGCTGTGACTGCCATCAGTGGGATAAATAAACCGCCATATTAATGTCGGCTGTATGATTATCATCGTTCTCGCGTCAGCTTGGCCAATTATGTTGTGCACGAATGCTCCCATTAAGCTTATTTTATGGGCCTAACGGCTGCGAGTTGAGCGGCCAGGGAATGCATTACTCGACATCAGAACACCGCGCATCCCTAGTCCGCTGCAGGGAGTTGTTATGCATACCTATTCACCTTTTCCTTGCAATGTACTCAATGTCTGCCTGCTTCAGTCTCCTCCCTTCCCAGAGTTTCTCTACCAGCCTCTTCTCTTTACGAACGATTTCAAATGCCTCAAAGTACTCATCCGCTTCATAGTCTTCAAAATGGGCAAACCCCTCGCTCTTCAACAGACTCTTTGCTGGTCCAGTTTCACAAAAGGGTTCCCAACTCTCAGCATCATCTACCGACAGGAAATTCACGTAGCACAGCCCATTCGACTTCAATACTCTCGCGATTTCTCTCATCGAAATCGCTATGTCCGGCTTGGTCATGAAGTCGATCGCGTTATACGAATATACAAAGCTGAACCTCTCGCTTGGAAAGGGAATGTTGCGCATATCGCCGTAAATGATATTTAAGGCCATGTCGTTCTTTGCACAAAAACTCTGCGCCTTCGTCAGTGCCTCTTCTGCGATCTCGATCCCAAAGGTTTTGTATCCGTACTGATAAAACAGCGAAAGTGGAGGGTTGGAACCGCCTGCCCCACAATCCAGCACCTCTTTTGCCAGAGGACTGGCATTGCAACGTCGTAAGAACTCATACAAAGGCGTTGCCCAAATGATCTCTTCCACCGGAAATTTCATCCATTATTTGCCTGGAAACGGGCTTTCAGTTTCAGATTACGCATAACGGTTTTGAGTTGATGGGCCGGGCAAGACCTATCACATATTCAAATGACCTAGCGCGCCCGGCCCCATCCAGCGAATGGTTTAGCGGCGGTACGATTTCACCTCTACCTTAACTTGTCATAAAGTCTAATCAGCCCAACTTCTCCACTATGAGAAGAAAGTCCACTTGTACTTTTGGCGCCCAAGTGACGTTTGGAATTATCGTTATTACCTCGCCCTCCAAGCTATTCAGGAATTGCTCTAGCTTACTCTGATCACTTGTCATTTTGAGATTAAATCGGTGGACTCTGTATTTCATCTTCTTACCTCCTTCAACAGATAAGTTCCTCTTTTTGGTTTACACTGCCTAACGGCCACGAGATGAGCAGCGCCGATCATGCTCTCTAATTATATTCGCACCTCCTGAAGCTTGAATCAACCCGATTTTTCATCTGCCCACGGCGTCTGCTCTATTGAGTTGTTAGGCCGATGTAACAAGAATCAAATCCTCAAATCAAGATGATACAAGATTGGTTATGCTCTTTCTATCAACTTTTAAATGTCCATTTTCCTGAGGTAATTTGGGTATGAGGCAACCAGATTGGAAAGGTGATCCTTGGCACCATGAGCTAGAGGTTAAATATGAGGACATTCAAGTTAAGTATGACCTTAACGTTTCTCAAAGGAAGCTGGTAGGTCGCAAAGGCCACAATGTACATAGGCTGTTTTCTTAACTGCGGTAGTAAAATGCGGGTTCCTATAATTATATAGAATAAATAGGATCTGAATTTTTTATATTTGCTATCTTTTTCGCACCCCAACGGATAGTAAAGGTAGAGAATTCTCTTGAAGGATCCATGTATGGAAGATCAAATCGCAATTTCCCGCCTAAAACAAGGTGACCTGAATGGTCTGGAAACCCTAGTATGCCGCTATCAGGTGCAGGCTGTCCGTGCCGCGTACCTGATCTTGCAAGATCGTTCGCTGGCGGAGGATGTCGCGCAAACGGCCTTTGTAAAGGCTGCCCAACGCATCCATCAGTTTGACGATGGACGCCCTTTTGGGGCCTGGTTCTTCCGGATTGTGGTAAACGATGCGCTCAAACTCTCCAAAAAGCATGAACGCAATGTTTCACTGGATGAACATCTAGATGTTTCCACTGTGAAGCTAGCAATGTGGCTCGCAGATCCAGACCCGAACCCAGAGCAGTTGGTGGAGCAAAAGGAAACACGCCAGATCATCCTGAAAGCCATTCAAAGCCTACCTCCCGGTCAGCGCGCCGTGGTCGTGATGAAATACTTCTTCGACATGCGCATGTCGGATATGTCCGTGAGAACGGGACGCCCCCTCAGCACAATCAAATGGTGGCTGAGAGATGCCCGCAGACGGTTGCGCGGCCTGATGGAACCCACCAAAACACCAAAGGGAGATAGGAGATAATCATGAGTGACAATAAAATTCAATCCATTTTAAAAGACATGCTGGAGGAGGAAATCCCCTCCTCACAGGTCAACCTCTGGCCAGCCGTGAAGGCAGACCTTGTTGCGGGAAAACATCGTCTAAACCAACAAGGAGATGAAATGAATACAACACAACCACGTCGCATACCGCGGTTCGCACTCGCGATCGCGCTGGTCCTAGCACTGCTGGTTATCCTTATCGCCACTCCACAAGGTCGCTCCTTTGCCCTAAGCGTTTTGGAGTTATTCACCCGGGCGGAGAGCACGACATTCCCAGTGGAAGATTCCCAGATCG
Source organism: Anaerolineaceae bacterium (assembly GCA_020350285.1). GTDB lineage: Bacteria > Chloroflexota > Anaerolineae > Anaerolineales > E44-bin32 > DUEZ01. The sequence goes on along the minus strand of CP070708.1, from coordinate 366,090 downwards.
TATCCGATGAGCCTGTTGAAACCTCCCCAACAGCCCTGCCCCCCTCACCGCTGATAAGCGTAGCTGAGGCAGAAGCACAAGTCGGTTTCGATGTCGCTGAATTCTCCTATGTACCGGAAGGTTTCGAGTACCTCGGCGTCAGGTTATATGGGAAGAACGTCAGCATGGATTATATGACGCAAGGTTATGGTCACTTGATCCTCATGCAGTCACAGGAAGGTTTTTACCAATCGG
>CP070708.1:361082-365756 GCA_020350285.1 Anaerolineaceae bacterium | reverse complement strand
AGAAATTAATCCTATCAACAGATACCCAGCTGCCACGCGGCATCTGCCGACGCCAATGATTTCTTTCCCATTTATGGTTCGATGAGGAGAGGGTTCTTCAATCATTCTCTTGCTGGGTTGTCAATGTGGTTTATAGGGATAAGGGATTGGGGATCAGGGATCAGGAACTTGTGAACTTCCAGGTTTCATCCTGATCCCTGATCCCTAATCCATTGTCCCCATAAACTACCATCCACTTTCGCGCGCCCCATCACGGTACCGACAATACCCATATTCCAGTCCCGGCGACGTTCGGCTTACTCGGTATGACATTGCGGAGAGGTCTCTGGAACACTGTGGATGAAATCGTTTCCAAAAAAACTGTCATCCGACAACAAACCATAATCTGTTCCAAAATAAGAATCAAAGATGAGTCTGAAGGTATTTACGGGGCTAATGGTCGAGTAGAGCCTTGGATTCTGCTCGCCTCGCAGGTAATAAGCATTGAAGATTTTAAGCCAATTTCCTTTGGTCACACCCGAATCACCTTGAATAATGATGATCGGAGGTGTTTCAGAATCACGTATGAGGCTCTTTACAATATCAAGCATCCTGCCATTAATAAACCTGATCTCGTTGACATACCCTCTGCGAAAGAAATCGTCATTAATGGCATCATCCAAACCACCGCCGTAAAATCTGGTATCAGTTATGATTTCGCCCTCCGGTCCGAAGACATGGGGAACATGCGGTATCAGTAAATGTACAAACACAAATTTCGGTCCGGGGTAGGAAGGAATTTCAGGTAATTGGTCAAGAATAAATAATTGTTGTTCAACAAAACTGCGATAGGGAAAGTTAATTTCATTAATACCTTCAAGGAGGCGATTGGTTTGGGTCAGGAATGTCCTGTTCTGCAGATCCGTTAGAACTAAACCCAATGTGCTCTTTATAAGCATCGCCTCAAATGGTTCAATAAGCTGCAACTGAAATGGATCTCTTGAGAGGCTAAGATAGATATCGGCGTTTTCAATTCGACTCCATTCATAACCGGTATCAAAAGCAACGGTCTTATAGCCGATTGCCTGCAGCTGCTCTCTCACAAGGCTCTGCTTAAGAAGAAGCCAGACATCATCCGTGTCCAAACCAAATTCATCCAACACCTGATTAAGTTCAGGAAGGTACACCATGTTTAGAGATGTCGATAACGAGGCCTGAGTAAAACTGTAGTTACTTCGGCTGCAATCGGCAATGTAAAAGCCCGCCGCACGTAGTTCCTCCAGAAATGAAGAATTATCAAAGCCAAAATCATTCATCAACGCATCAGCGCGGGTGTAGGTATCCAAAATGATGTAATAAATATCCGGCAAATCCCCTTCTCTCGAGATTGCGTGTGGTTTCAACATCGCAACGGCTATCTCTTGTGCCATTTCCTCCCCAGTGGATATGTTGAACGAATGATTCACGATCCTGAAGACGGGATACATAACGAGCACAAACCCTATGAGATTCATGATCTTTGTGGAAGCCATAAGGTTTAATGACCGCTTGAAGATCAACCACAACCCTAATAAAAACAGAACGCCATATAAGATGACCAAATATCTGTGCCTGCCCAGATACATACCAAGGAGAGGTACCTTTCTCAAGATTTGGTACACGTGTCCGTAAGAAAAGAACCAGAGTGCGACAAAGGAGGCGATCAGTGCAGCTCTTCGCCAAGAACCACAGATCACTCGGACCAAGCACAAGATTAAGATGGTTCCAAATAAGGAAATACCGAGGGCTCGTATCGATACCTGGATCTCGACTTCGATAATGTTTGCGGCAAGTAGAGCAAGGATAGGATAAGTCGTAAAGAGGAGTGGATGGAAAGGGTAACTCGTTATGGCTACTCTCAAGTTGTGTAATGCCATCTGAAGCGGCTCAGCAATATAAATTCGAATATAGAGTTCACTGAAAAGGGTAACTGCAAGAGGAGGACTGTTATATTGGGTGTGTGAGCCTCGTCCTCACCCCAAATATAAACCTCACTTCTCTGTGTGTTTGTCGTCCACTTAGTGATCGAAGGCCGATCTCTGAGTTACCTGCGCGTAGAAGTCCAAGGTCAATCGCGTTGCATCGCCAGAGAGTTGATGATCAACCCCAGGCAATATAACAACCCTTGCCGCAAAACCGCTCGCCTCGAGCGTTTCAGAAAAATCCTGAGCCGCTTTGGCGCGTTCTTCGTCTCTCTCGCCAACCGTGATCAGCACGGGCAAATCGATGGCCTGACTCGAGGGAAGAGGAAAACTTTCAGCCGACATAACGGATACACCGACGATTGCATGCGGATAGCGATAGGCATAAGCCAGTGCAAACTCCCCCCCTGCTGAGTAACCGGCCACGAAGAAGCGATCATCAACCACCACCTGCTTGTAAACCTCAGATAAAACACTTGAGATCATCCGCTCTCCCTCCGCCAGAATGAATGCGTCATCTTCCTCGACCAGCGTCGGGCAAAGAAGGACAAATTCATACTCCTCAGCGTAACGCTCCCAGTGTTTAAAACAATCCCCACTCCTTTCCCCCTCACCATACAACCCGATGAATAACGTCCATTTCCCATCAGGAACATAATTATCGGGATAGTAGAGATAGTACTCAGAGGGCGTCTGATGCCGATATGCCCTTGAACTATCCAAAACGGAACAACCACTGAGGATTAATGCAAAAAGAGCGAAGGGGATGATCGCTTTCTTCAATTGGATTTTCATTTCAACTCTCGGGTATTTGGAATGTGGACTGTACCGCGCCTGTGGCATCGCGCAAAGTGATCACTTTGCCCGGTGCCCACACCGCTTCATCTAGCCCCCAGAATAAATCGATCGTCGTGTTATCACCGGCCTGCGTGTGTATATGAACTGCGCCGGTGGAATAGAAACGGAAAAAGGGGAAAGTATATTCACGTCCTTCACCATCATCAATCGTCCAACCTGTCATCAAGACCTCACCGCCTTGATTAAGAAGGCGCACATATTCTTCATCCAATGTGCCAACCCCCTCTACACCGAAAATGACCACCCCCGGAGATTGATCGCCCGACTCGGGAGTCACAGTAGACACTACGGTGCTTTCCCTGACGAGAGGTGTCGGCTGGCTGAAGATCTCGCTATCAATGGAGGGGATGATCAATACCTGACCGACAGAGAGAGAATTGGGATCAGTGATGCCATTCGCAGCCATCAGCGCTTCAACCGGGATGCCGTGCTCGAGGGAAATACCATATAAAGTATCCCCAAATTGAACAGTATATGTGACCAGTGTGGGTGAGGGAGGCACGGTCGGTGTCAACGTCGGTACTGCACTGGCGACATGAGCTACGACATCGATCGTCGCCGTTGCCGTCGGCGCGACCTTAGCCCGCGTCCGATCCCATACATTGAGGACCACGAGGATCGTGATCGCCGACACCACAACATTCAGACCGAGGTAGATCAGATATTCTTTTCGAGTGCTTCGACGTACGCTTCCCATTTGCGCGCAGTTTATCACATGTATGAGAAAAGGGAAATTGACCCAATCTCTCCTATGGGATTGGTAAATATCAGATCAGCAAGGAAGAGCCAAAGAGATCCAAAGATGAATCAACCTAAATAGACCAACTGCGAAAGGAGGACCAGTATATGAGGGATGGTATTCTGCGTCCGAAACCCAAATAATTTTCCTGCTCCAAGCGGATGTTATACCCTGTGTCCTTACAAGACGCGCGTAGTTCTCAAACGAATACGAGGTGAAGGGTGAGTAAAATTACTTATAAATTATTAATATTACTTAGACCTATTTAGTGGTAATATTTTGTATAGGTGAACCCGTCCTTAGTTTCCCTGTGTCGGTATACGGGTTTGCCTGGGGGAAACACCTTACCCCAAAAGTGCACCTCATGTACTGGTGGTAAGTCCCCCTAGATATGTTGAACTGCCGGATGCTCCCCCCACATCCGGCAGTTCGTATTAAAACTCTGTTGGAAGAAACATCAGCTCTAGATCGTAGAAACCCGAGAGCGTTTGCCTTCTAGGATAAGTTGTAGAAGGTAAAGTTTATTCATCAATTGGAGGTTGGCCAAATCAGGAGAAGCTACGTAGCGGGGAAACGGACTATTATCACCGTCACGTTATCTGGTCCCCCAGCGTCATTAGCAGTTCGAACCAATATGTCACACGCTACTTGAGGACTGCTCGTCTTCGTGACCGTTTGAATAATTTCCTCTTCGTCAACGACGTCCCACAAACCATCCGAGCAGAGCATAAGATATGAATCTGGAATGATCGCATGGTAGGAAATGTCGACTCTCGGATCTTCGGTTTTCCCCATCGCATTCCATAACACACTCCGGTGAGGGCTATCTAAGGCTTCTTCTTCAGTGAGTGTGCCACTCTCTATCAACCGTTGGACCAGGGAATGGTCATGTGTTAGAACTTCAATCTTCTCTCCGTCGATAAGGTAAGCTCTTGTATCACCCACATGGCCGATCACGATTTTGTCATCAAGCATTAACGCTGCGGTTAGAGTCGTTGCACCACCATCCGCAGATTCGAATATGGCTTGATTGGCCGACTCAAATGCGTTACTGATCAGTTCATCCAGAGGAAGGGCTTCATCACTGGGCTCAATCTCAAGCAAGCGAAGAAATACCGCCTCCATTAGGATACGTGC
>CP070708.1:356191-360982 GCA_020350285.1 Anaerolineaceae bacterium | reverse complement strand
CTCCAGTTTCTCTGGTTAATCCAGAGATCATTTTCCAATCTCATAAATTCTCGATCCTAACGTACAAAACCAGGTTGGTTACCAAGCTTATGGACGATTCGAATGCCTCGCATCTTACGTCTCGGATTGATCAAATGAACTTAAAAATGCGGTGAAACAACAGTTAAAATAACCAAGCCTGGTGGAGGACACCGGGCTCGTCTTGTATGATCACAAGGGCTGTTTTAGAGCGTTAACCGTATAGGAAGCTGATTAACTCTAAGGATGGGGGGAAGCGAAGAGGAAGAATTGACGTTAGCTGTCGTTATGTTCTCCACAGCCCATGCGCCAAACCCGATCATCTCGAGCCATGAACGCATTAGCCTCTGGAGGTCCCCAACTCCCAGGTGTGTATTGAACTAAAGGTGACACATCAGGTGAGTCCTCCCAACCGGCCATTAATGGATCGACGAGTGACCACGCGAGTTCGATCTCATCGCTGCGTGTGAATAATGAGGCATCACCATATAAGGCATCCAATAATAAACGTTCGTAGGCATCCGGGAGAGCTTCGCCGTGAAATGTGGTACGGTAGTGGAATTCCATATCGACGGACCGTGTCTCTTGTGGGGATCCGGGGACTTTGGTTTCAAATCGAAGATGGATCCCCTCATCAGGTTGGATGCATAAAGACAAGTAATTGGGGGTGAGTTTGTAATCCGTGGGTAATTCAAGCAGCACATGTGGTGGTGGCTCGAACTCGATCACGATCTCACTCGTTTTCGAAGCTAACGCCTTCCCTGAGCGCAAGTAGAAAGGCACGCCTTTCCAGCGCCAATTATCGATATTCAACTTGACCGCTGCGTATGTCGGTGTTTGAGAACCAGGAGCAACGCCTTCGGTTTCAGAATAACCCTCATATTGGGCTCGAACGGTATCCTCAAGAGCAATTGGTCCTATAGCACGGAGCACCTTTACCTTTTCGTTCCGTACAGCATCGGCATCAAATGTCGCCGGTGGTTCCATCGCCACAAGCGTGAGTAGCTGCAGCAAGTGGTTTTGGAACATGTCACGCACGATCCCAGCCCTATCGTAATAGCCTGCGCGATGTCCCACATCGAGATCCTCCGCGACGGTGATCTGTACGTGGTCGATGAAATTCCGATTCCAAACTGGTTCAAAGATCGTGTTAAGAAAGCGGAAATATAGGATATTCTGAGCCGTATCCTTCCCTAGGTAGTGATCAATCCGATAGACCTGATGTTCTTCAAAGAATGAATGAATGGAGGCGTTCAGTTCAGTCGCTGAGGTTAGATCGTGACCAAAAGGTTTTTCGACGATCACCCGCCGCCAACCTCCCTCTTCTTTTGCCATTCCCAGATCACCTAAATGGTCGATGATGAGTGGAAAAAAAGCAGGAGCTGCAGCGAGATAATAGAGGCGGTTGCAGAAACCCCCTTCTTTCTCATTCAGAAAAGCACGTAATTGTTCATAATCTTTCGTTTCACTCAGATCACCACGCACATACCATATTCTTTGTGAAAAATCATTCCAATCTGACATAGTGGGTACGACACCCGTAAGCTCCTGCATCCCCTCAAGCAACAGCTGGCGAAACTCATTATCAGAAAAAGGACGACGTGAAAAGCCAACGATATGAATCGGTTCCATCAACCGACCTTTTACGTATTGATTGAACAACGCCGGCACCAGCTTCCTTCTCGTCAAATCACCCGAGGCACCAAAGATGACGAAGCTCGTGGGACAGATCCTTTCCATTTTTAAACCTTTCTCCTTCCAATAGAGATAGAGAAGAACTTATCGCTGCCAAATCATAACATCCACAGCTGCTTATGGGGTCTCCGAAATCGAAGGTTTGACCGCGTGACCACCAAATTGTCCTCGCATCACAGCAAGCAATTTCGCGGCGTAGCTTTCCTCCTGTCGACTGACAAAACGCATCAGCAATGAAAGCGTGATCACCGGCGCGGGAACATCCAGATCGATAGCATCCTTCACCGTCCATCGCCCCTCACCACTATCAGCCACCCACCCCTGAATGTCGCTCAAATCCTGATCATCTTTTAGCGCCTCAGCGGTCAGGTCCAGTAACCAAGATCTGACAACACTCCCATAGCGCCATAGTTCTGCAATTTGGTGTAAATCGAGGTTGAACTCTTCTTTTGATTTTAGGATTTCAAAACCTTCAGCGTAGGCTTGCATCAGTCCATATTCAATACCATTGTGAACCATCTTCACAAAGTGACCAGCACCACTTGGACCGACATGTCCCCAACCACGCTCGGAGCTCGGGGCGAGGGTCTCAAAGATTGGGCGAAAGCGCGCAACGGCCTCCGCGCTTCCACCGACCATCATGCTGTACCCTTCGGTCAGTCCCCATATCCCTCCGCTGGTTCCCACATCAACCAGATCGAAACCCTTTTCTTTGAGTTTAGTTGCTCTCCGCATGGTGTCCTTGTAATTACTATTTCCACCTTCGATTAATATGTCACCTGGCGAGAGCAACTCAACCAAAGTATCGATAACGATCTGGGTAGCATCACCAGCCTGCACCATAACCCATATCCCACGCGGCATCGATATTTTCGAAACTAACTCCTCAAGCGATTCAGATCCATCTGCACCTTCTGCTATGGCCGCTTCGACTTTGGGTGGATTACGGTCGAAGACCACAATCCGATGTCCACCCTTGACAAGCCGTGTGGTCATGTTGGCTCCCATTTTCCCCAAACCAATCATCCCTAATTCCATACACGATCTCCTTTACTCGTTAGATCGGATCAGAGTGACTGATCATAATCTCCAAGGAATCTTAATCTACCATACTCAATCATATCTTCGCTCTTCGAGCAGTTACTGTACGACTTTCATGACATGGTCCGAATTATCAACGATCCAACGCTCTTTAAGAAGACCCAGATCATGATCCCCTTGATGAGTGAAGGGCAACGTATCAGACACGCAGCACATCCTCTATTCAACGATATATGGTAAGCCTTAAGAGTTTATACTGCTTTGAAAAAGGAAGAACGCTTTTAACCTCACCTCAATATGACTCAACCATAGTGATGTCGGCGAAGCTCTTAATCTTACATAGCGATCCCTCGCTCGTGGGATTGTCTCAGAATGACACCTGGGGAGGCTTCATATCTGTAGTCGCAGGCTTTAGCCTGCGTACCTACCTGCACCCTAAAGGGTGCGATTACATTGGATATCCTGTCCCCACCAGAATCCTTAGAATCCAAGATCATGTAGAGTCGCATGGCCATGCGCCCCTACATATAAATAAAAATCCCCGCGAGATTTAAGCTGGCGGGGAGCAACTCACTTCAACTCCCGATTGAGCTCGATGCTCTTCGTCATCGGGAGGTCAGCGATAATTCGTAATTGTTCGCCGGTAACGGTGGCGACGAAAGCGCGCGCCATCGGAAGCCAATTCGGGGGCGACTCAAGCATATCCTCCAACAGCTCCCTCATCTCATTTTCCCGACGCTCGATCTCTTCCCGTTCCTCTTCAGTTTCAGGTTCAACACCTGTCGGGAGATAGGAGACCCGATCTCCTTTCTCGACCTTGCCCACATCAAGCTTGGGCTCTGGGTAGTCGAGAACGATGATCACACTCACCTTCTCTTCCGAATATTCGATCGCAAGCTGTCTCAGCTCTTCATCCGGGATCTTTTCGACCGGAAATTCTGACTCAACCATCACTTTCACTCGTCTGGCTTACAGCTAGAAAATCCCTTCGGAATACACGCCATCCTTATTCTAACCTTACTACAACGGATAAAATGTTCTTCTAAATCCAGTGATACCCGTCTCTACCACCCTCGATCAATATCCGAGATCCTGTGCGAAGTCTATGGCGCGCAAGACGTCGATGCGTCCAAAACCATACCTGTGATCTTGTCCCGACTCTCCCATCTCTTTGACCGAGCTGATCATGAGATCTTGGACCAAAAAGGCGCGCTGGTTGCGTTCGACATCCCTGCGGATGGATGTCACACTCAAGAGTAGGGCGATAGCGCCACTCACATGCGGCGCTGCCATAGAGGTTCCGTTGAACGATTTCCATTGACCTTTGGGCGTACAAGATTTGATCGCTACTCCTGGGGCGGAGACATCCGGCTTTGAATAAACCAGAGGCAAGGCTTCTTTTGGTAGGATGTTTGAATCTCGAATGATGTGTGTTCGCCCACCACTAAACCCGGCGATCCGATCTTCGTGATCGGTGGCACCAACCGAGAAAGCGAAGAAATCATTTCCAGGTGTGCCCGTCGTTTGATGTCCTGAGTTACCGATCGCTACGACGACAGGAATTCCCAGGCGCAAACACGAGATGAAGGAGTTCATGTAGTCATCGCGCACCTCGGGATCAAACCAGACCCCTCCGAGGGACATGTTGATCACATCCACACCTTGTTCGGCGGCCCATTGAATGCCTGCCAGAACTTGAGCATCCGTTCCACCCCGACGACCGTTGATTACGAGAGCAGCGGATATCGTAGCCTCTGGAGCGACTCCAATCCATTGTCCGCTCTTGTTGCCTCCAGCGATGATCCCTGCGCAGTGTGTCCCATGCTCATCGGAATCATGAGGTTTCGAACCAACGACTATCCGACCATCAGAATCAAATTCAGCCCAGTTGGTAATTCGTCCTTTTAGATCAGGATGGGAGGCATCGACTCCGGTGTCAAGCAATCCCACGTTCACACCGTTACCTCTAGCACCGTAGGCCCCCCAACATGCAAGGGCACCAATCCGTAGCACCCCCCAAGCACTGGACTTATATTC
>CP070708.1:351246-356091 GCA_020350285.1 Anaerolineaceae bacterium | reverse complement strand
TGGTGAAATCGTCCTGAAGTTGTTGGGGGTTGATCGGGCAAGATCGCATCAGGTTTCAACCGCACTCCCGAGCCCATCACCTGGCTTCCATCCTCAGATCGGATGAATTCGTTATCCTGGGATTCAGCGATATTGAGGTCATCCCCTAAAAGCCGTCCAGCAGTGAATGCCGCCGTGACGAACAAAATCGAAAGCAAACCCAAAGTCATCACCAACCTCTTTCGTCTCCCCTTTTCTTCTTCATTCGTAATTTCAGTCAAACCCGATCTACCGTTGCCTAATATGTCGTTCATCTCAATACTCCTCTCATCAAGTTACGCGCTTTCAACTTCCACGTAGCAAATATCGATCTCCAAAAACTTCTCATACATAACGAAGCGCGACGATTGGATCCAACCTGGAAGCATGGATCGCAGGGTAAAGGCCGAAAACCACTCCTGTGAACAATGCCATACCAAAGGAAAGTGGAATGCTCATTGGATCAAGCAGCGCGATACCCTCATGCAGCGAGGCTGCTGCGGGGATGAGTATGACCCCTAACGCAATCCCAAAAATCCCGCTGAGTGAACTTAGGAGCAATGCTTCCACGAGAAACTGCAAAACAATATCGATCCTTCTCGCCCCCACAGCTCTACGTAGGCCGATCTCCCGCATTCTTTCCGTCACGTTCACCAGCATAACGTTCATGATACCGATCCCTCCCACGATCAATGAAACTGCGGCTAATGTCGTTAGAAGGAAGGAGAAGCTACGCGCCGCCTCCTGTTGAGCCCCTAGTAATGACTGTTTGGTCATCAAATTAAAGTCGTCTTCAAAATAACCACCTGAGTTCTCCTCGATTCCGTGCCGCTTACGAAGGAACGAGGTGATCTCTACGACAGAATCCTCCATCATGGATTCATCGGTTACGTGTGCGATGATCGTGACTGCCGGTTCCTCATCGAAGAGGCCTACGATGGTGGTACTGACAGGCAGATAAATTCCTTCGTTGAGTCCCGAACGATCGCGCTGCGAGGGATTGACGCTTTCCAACTCTGCCAACACGCCAATGACCTCACAGGTCTTACGGTTGACTAAAATCGTCTCTCCCAATGGATCTGCACCTTCGAAGAGATCCTCTGCGGTCTGATAACCCAGGACACACACCTCGGCCCCACCAAGAACTTCAGCTGGGGTGTAGAAACGACCGTAAGCCAAGAACGCCTCAGGTTTCGGAGGTGTATCCTCCATCCAACCTTCCGGCTGAACCTCTTGCTTCGATGCCAAAGAAACGAGATAAGTCGCCACGGTCCCTTGAATGACCACATTCGAAAGGGCGATTCGCCCATTGCGCAACCTACCTGTACTGAAGACAGTCATCTCTACGCGATCAACGAGTTCCAGGGTTTCAGACATAAGGAGAGCATCTTCATAGCTAACGATCTCCCCGACCGGGACGCTTTCACCTTGCTCATGTATGTATTTGGTTGAAATCTGAACCTGGTCCGAGCCCAGAAAACGAAACTTAGCTTCAACTGCCGCACGGGTTCCATTCCCCAACGCCAGGGTGGCGATGACGGAGGCAACCCCAATGATGATCCCGAGAGAGGTGAGCACTGCACGAACTTGATTCGTGGAGATACCGTGCCAAGCTGTTCGCAAGAGATTAACGAACCCCATCGTCCCCCTCCCTTCCGACAATTTGGCCATCTCGCATTGAAATCACGCTCTCCGCATACGAAGAAGCATATTCACTATGGGTCACCATGAGGATCGTCCGCCCCTCTGCATGCAGGTTTGCCAGCAAACGCAGGATTTCTTCACCAGAGGCGCTATCCAGGTTGCCCGTGGGTTCATCTGCCAGTAGGATGGCCGGGTCTGTAACTAATGCCCTGGCGATAGCGACCCGCTGCCTCTCACCTCCCGACAACTCCGCCGGTCGGTGGTGAAGGCGCGTGGAGAGGCCAACCCGGTCTAAGGCGTCCCTCGCTAATGATTCCGTTCCGTCGATGTGCCCGCGATAAAACAATGGAAGCAAAACATTCGACAGGGCGTCTAGGTGGGGAAGTAAATTAAAATCCTGAAACACGATACTCACTCGCATGTTGCGAATGTAAGACCGCTCATCGTCTGAAAGCCCGTTTACATCTTGTCCTTCCAATCGGTACATTCCTTCGGTTGGTGTGTCTAAACAGCTCAATAGATGCAACAGCGTTGATTTGCCACTGCCTGACGGTCCCATGAGGGCCACGAACTCACCTGGTTTCACTCGCATATTGACCCCCTGTAATGCGCGCACCTCAACGGTTCCCATTTGATAGATCTTGGTTAAACCCTCTGTCTCGATGATAAAAGGCGTGTTTGTGTCTATTTCTCGTGTGGTCATGGTCTTCATTCCCCGATCACCTGATCGCCTTCACTCAGACCGCTGTGAATCTCCACATACGAGTCCCCGCGCAGCCCAACATGCACCGTTCGTTCCTCACGAAAACCGTTCCGCCACACTTCGACCTTGGCTACACCATCGGATCGAGCTCGCACCAGCACTTTTGGGAGCCGCAATACATCCTCTTGACGGGATATGATGATGGAGGCGTCCACGGTCATTCCAGCCGCCAAACCTTCCGGCAACTCATCAATGGAAATGTATACAGCGTAGAGAGGTCGATCTCCCAAAAGACGCTGGGGGACGATCCGTTCGACTTTACCTACTCCTTCTACATCAGGCCTTGCGTCAAAGTAGAGATATACGAATTGTCCGACTTGGACTTGAGGTAGATCTTCTTCGACCACGGTCACTAATGCCTCAAGAGAACTCAGATCTGAAAGTAAGATGAAATCCGAATCCGCTACGATTTTGTCACGCACCTTGGCGTTGACTTCCATGATCACCCCACTGAAAGGGGCTCGCAGCTCCATTCCTGCGAGTTCAGATTTTGCATTGGTCAGCTGCGCCTCAGCCCTTGAAACTCGTGCTTCCAACTCCGCCAATTTGATCGGATCTGGACCATCTTTAACACACTCCCACATTTGTTCAACAACCCCGAGATACGCTTGAGCGACAGCTACTTCGGCATCTAGAATGGCCTGCTGAATCTCCGTCGGATGCCCCAGGTACCAGTTCAACTTTGCAAGCGCTTGATCTCGCCTCCGACGAGCCTCAGCCAATTGAAGTCGAGCGTATGCTCGTGACGGATCATCTTCTGGCAGACCTGCCACAGCGTTGAATGCCCTCTCAGCGTTCCGAACTCCCTCCATGGCAAGTACAACTTCCGCTTCTGCTGCGGCAATCGTCTCTGAGCTAGCTCGATGACCCTCCTGAAGCACCCAATTCTTGGACTCTGCGATTCGCAGCTCATCCCGGGCATTTGCTAGATCCAGCTGCGCTTGTGCGGTTACCAGCGGGGCGTTGTCGATTAGTTCATCAAGCGCCATCTGAGCGATTGCCAATTCCGCTCCGGCGTTCTCCACAGCAGCAATGAGTTCGTCTTCGTTGTTTAATTTGGCCAAGAGCTGATCGGCTTCAACTGTATCTCCTGGCATAACGTAGATCTCCGCCAGTGAGCCGCTCGCTCCCATCCCTAGGTAGATCTCTTTAACACTCACCACTCGACCGGGAGCGGATATGGTTTGTTGCACGTCTCCTCGACTTACGGCCACAGTGGGCGGAGACTCGGTTGAAGGTTCACCTTGTGCCTGAACACTTCGATAGCCGAGGATTCCAGCCCCCACAACGCCGATGAGGCCGATGACCACAAGGATGACAATCGTTGAGCGGCGCATCACAAACCCTCCTTAGAATTAGACATTCCAAGGATGGCATTGTTGGATTTCAATTCAATTGCGGGGAGATTACAGTTCTGAAATCTTGAATAGTGCAAAATTACGCATTACGCGAAAAATCCTACCGGGGCACCTGATGTAGGATTATCACTTCCCAAGATGGGTTATCTTCGAATGATGTGAAGTTCGTGAGAAAGGATTCAGGAACCAATAGCTCTCAAGGTTTATCGGCGAGACGGTAGCCGATACCCGGCACGGTGAGGATTAATGCCGGACGACTCGGATCGTGTTCGATTTTCTCCCTCAATCGGCGGATATTAACATTTACAGTGGCTTCGTTTTCCACCTCAGCGTCATAACCCCAAACACCATCCAGGATTTGCGCTCTGCTCAGTGCTTGACCGCGGTTGCGTGCAAGGTAGACCAACAAGCGAAATTCTGTGGGGGATAGACTCAGAAGTTGGTCTCCGAGATGAACTTGTCCCCTTGTGCGATCGATGACCAAATCCTCAACATACAACAAATCGGCATCGGTTCCCGATAGATCACCATAAGACCGCCGCAGTAACGCCCGAATGCGCGACAGCAATTCACGCAGGCTGTATGGCTTCGTGACGTAATCATCGGCACCCATTTCCAGCCCAAGAACTTTATCCATCTCTTCGCCCCGTACCGTGAGCATCAGGATAGGTTGACGCATTTTTAATTTTCGTAGGCGTTGACAAACGTCAAATCCGGAGATATCTGGCAATCTCACATCCAGGATAATGAGATCAGGAGGTTGATCGACAGCGCGTTCAATCGCTTCTTCTCCCAAAGTCTTCCAGATTACGCGATACCCTTCGCGCTTCAACCCATCTTGAAGACTTCGGCCCACAGCAGGATCATCTTCGACGATCAAAATGCTAAAGGGATCACTCATCATCTCTTCCTTTGATTTAAAACCTACTATTGAATTATAGCTCCTTGTGTCGGCTGAAGAGAATACAATAGCGTATACCTGATGAAATAAAAAGAACTATCACAGGAATGATGATATCTATCAGGGATTACGAACACTCAGTGGATTGTACACATTGATTT
>CP070708.1:346217-351146 GCA_020350285.1 Anaerolineaceae bacterium | reverse complement strand
ATGAACACCCAGATCGGCATGATCGCCGCCATGCTGCAATCCGTCCATGAGGAGCCCACACCGCTCCAGCGCCGGTTGGATCAGCTCGGTAGATTCTTGGGTTGGGCAGCGCTGGGTATCTGTGGAGTTGTCTTTCTCCTCGGCTGGATTCGGGGCGTCCCTCCGTTAGATATGTTTCTGGTAGCTGTGAGCCTTGCCGTAGCAGCGGTCCCCGAAGGTTTGCCTGCGGTGGTGACCATCACCCTTGCGTACGGCATGCGCGAGATGATTCAGCGTCATGCGCTCATCCGCCGGCTGTCCTCGGTCGAGACCTTGGGATCGACGACGGTGATTTGTTCTGATAAAACCGGCACCCTCACCCAGAATCAAATGACGGTCACTCAACTGTGGGTCGACGGTGTTGCTTTTGAGGTTACGGGTAGCGGATACGAGCCGATCGGTGAGTTTCGAATCGATGGAGTGACGGTCGATCTAAAAGAATATCCCGCCTCTACAACAGCCCTTTGGGTGGCCGCGCTGGCCAACGATGCGGAGTTCGAGGTTGGGGATGATGGAAATGGCAACGAGAGGCGACGCGTGGTTGGAGATCCTACGGAAGCAGCGTTGATCGTGGCTGCAGCTAAAGCCGGTGCAGACCGAGATATGTTGGAACGGGCCTATCCTCGTATCAACGAAATCCCATTTGATTCGGATCGCAAACGGATGACGACCGTCCATAAAATCAGATCACCTGAGCCAGATGACGCCAGTCCTTTCTATGACACCACGCTGCGCGAATGGGAAGTGGCAGCCATCAAAGGTGCACCGGATGTGATCCTGGATTTGTGCACCAGTTACCAGCGCATGGACGATCAACCGATCCCACTTACCGATGAGCTAAAAAACAGCACTTTAGCCGCCAACGCGGCCATGGCCCAGCAGGCATTACGGGTGTTAGCTGTTGCGTTCAGAGTGGAGCGTCAGGTGTCCGAAGATACTACACCTGAGGAGGTCGAGCACGATTTCACCTTTGTCGGCTTGCTGGGGATGATCGATCCACCGCGTATGCAAGTGAGGCCAGCCATTGAGACGGCTCGTCGCGCCGGCATACGCACGTTAATGATCACCGGTGACTACCCTGACACCGCACGCGCCATCGGTGAGGAGATCAATCTCTTTGAGCCCGATCACCAGGTGATCACCGGTGTCGGTATGGAACAGATGGATGACCAAGAGCTACAACGCGAGGTCATGCATACGGACGTCTTCGCCCGGGTTTCGCCGGAACACAAAGTGCGTATCGTCGACGCCCTGAAACACAATCACCAAATCGTGGCCATGACGGGTGACGGCGTGAACGACGCTCCGGCCCTTAAGCGAGCCGATATCGGTGTGGCCATGGGCATCACCGGTACAGATGTGGCTAAAGAGACGGCCGATATGGTGCTCACCGACGACAATTACGCCAGCATCGTCGCTGCGGTTGAGCAGGGACGAATAATTTACGCCAACATCCGTAAATTCGTGTTCTATCTACTTTCGTGCAACTTAGCGGAGATCGCGGTGATCTTCATCGCCATCTTGGCAGGTCTGCCTTCACCACTGACAGCCATCCAGTTGCTGTGGCTCAATCTGATCACCGATGGAGCCCCCGCCTTGGCTTTAGGTATGGAAAAAGGCGACCCCGACACGATGATGCGTAAACCACGCCCACCGAGCGAGTCGATCATCAATCGTGAGATGTGGATCAGGATTGGGATCCAGACGGTGGCTATCGCGACCGTTACCTTGATGGCTTACTGGATCGGCCGTGGCATAGATCAGGGGCAGACCCAACTTGCAGGAACGATGGCCTTCGTTACCCTTTCTTTCTCAGAGTTGCTGAGAGCCTTCACTGCCCGTTCAGATCACTATCCGTTGTTCAGAATTGGGATTTTCAGCAACAGATGGATGTTTTACGCCGTAGCTTCCTCGCTTGTGCTTCTGCTGTCGGTAATCTATGTGCCCTTCCTGCAAACGGTGTTCAATACGGTTCCGCTCACACTATCGCAATGGCAGGTTCTCCTCCCGCTCTTGGTAATACCGGCTGTAGTGGCTGAAGTGAGCAAGTTGGTGATCAATCGTTTCTATTCTCAGATAGTTACTTAACAGTTCAGTGTGATCGGGCGATAGCGTAATAGAAGCTATCGCAACGGAAAATCGGATGGAAGCCCGAGACATCAACTCCACTTTAACGACGGTGAAACCAGCCAGGTATTTACGCGCCCGCTATACTCGGGTCACGCGCTTCTTTGCGACCATAGTGATAAGCGTACTCTTTTGGGACGTGATTCTGAGGCGTATCGGTCTGCGGAGGCTCTCTCGGCGCACCGCAGAGAGGCGCTATCGCAATGCCGCAATACGATTCCGCGCCTTGGCCACGCGTTTGGGTGGGGTGTGGATTAAAGTTGGGCAATTCCTTTCCGCTCGATTGGACATCCTCCCTGAGACCATAACCTCCGAGTTGGCGGGTTTGCAAGACGAGGTCGATCCTGAGCCCTTTGAGGCCATGCGTAAGATGGTGGAGGAGGAGTTCGGGATCTCCCTTGAAGAACGCTTCGCGGATTTTGATCCCCACCCTCTGGCGTCAGCGTCGTTAGGGCAGGTCCACCGTGCCAGGCTCCCCAGTGGGGAAGCGGTCGTGGTCAAGGTTCAACGTCCCGACATTCATGATCTGATCCAAGTCGATCTCGCAGCCTTGACCAGGGTCATCGGTTGGCTCAAGCGTTATCCACCGATCACGCGGCGTGCCAATCTGGACGCCCTGATGGCCGAGTTCAGCCGGACGTTGTGGGAGGAGGTCGATTATCTAGCCGAAGCCGAAAACGCCCGCCGTTTCGGTGAGATGTTCCGCGATGACCCCAAGGTGCGCATCCCAGAAGTCTATGGGGATTACACTACCGTTCGGGTTTTGACCCTTGAGGATGTGTACTTCACGAAGATCACGGATTACGCCGCCGTTGAGGCGCTGGGCGTTGAACTGGCTGAGGTTGCGGAGCGCTTGTTCCACACCTACCTGTGGCAGATCTTCGTCGTTGGCTTTTTCCACGCAGATCCGCATCCCGGCAATCTGTTCGTCGAACCCATTGAGCCTGATGGGTGGAGGTTGGTGTTCGTCGATTTTGGGATGGTCGGTCAAATCACCCCCGAAATGAAGCAGGGGATGAGGGATCTTGTCATTGCGGTAGGCACGCGCGACATGGATCGGCTGATGCAGTCCTATCAGAGGTTGGGTTTTATATTGCCAGGAGCTGACCTTGAACGCATCCGACAAGCGGAGGCGGTGCTGTTTGATCGCGTGTGGGGGAAGAGTATGCGAGAACTGGTTCGCACGCACCCTCAAGAGATGCGCCAGTTCGCGAAAGAGTTCAGGGATGTAATGTATGAGATGCCCTTTCAGGTGCCGGAAGATATGATCTTCCTCGGCCGCTGTGTGGCGATCCTGGCCGGGATGTGTACAGGTCTTGACTCGGAGTTCAACCTGTTCGAAGGCCTTCAACCTTTCGCTGAGCAGCTGTTGTCCGAAGAAGGGGGCGAATGGCTCAATGAGTTATTCCGGATTTTAATCGAGCAGGCCAGAGCGTTATCGACGCTGCCAACCCGTATGGAATCAACGCTGGAAAAAATCGAGCGTGGGGAGATCCTGGTCACCATGAAGGTCACGCCTGATCTCGAGCAGCAATTGAAGACCCTGACACGATCGATCGATCGAGTCGTTGGTGCAATTTTCTTCGCTGCGTTATCGTTGATCGGGAGCGTGTTGTATGTCAGTGGCGAGAGGTTGTTAGGTGCCGTCGCCCTGGGCATGGCCTTGCTTCTGATGGGGTGGGTTGTGTTGAGAGGGGGGCGCGGGTAAATTCGTGCTTTTGTGGGGGATAGAGGCGCAAGCTGAAGCCTGGGTTTGCAGACTGTTTCTAAGTGAATGGATTTCAATGGTGTAGGGGCGGGGTAACCCCGCCCCTACGAAGAATGGGATGAACGACCTCCCCGCGAGCTTTAAGCTCGCGGGGAAGTCGTTCGCTTGCAACTTGCTACTTGCGTCTTGCGACTTGTGTCTACTCAATTATCGGCCGGTAGAGTTCCGGACGGCGATCATCGAAGGGATAGAGCTCGTACTCACCGGGAACGAAGATAAGTTGCTTGAGGTCGCTCCGTTCCGGGTCGATCTCGGCGCAGAGGATCTCCTCACCCTCGGATCCCGCCTCCGCCAGCATACCCCCATCCGGCCCAACGATCACACTGCGCCCAAGGAAACTTGTTCCCCGCTCTTCACCTACCCGATTGGCAGCGACCAGAAAAACACCGTTCTCGGAGGCCCTGGATTGGGCCATGAAATCAGGATAAAGCGTCGCTGCGCTCGGCCAAGCGGTCGGCAGCAGGATCACCTGAGCACCAGCCAAGGCTAAAACACGGCTCGGCTCAGGGAATCGCAAATCGTAACAGATGAGAAGACCGAGGCGCCCAATCGGGGTCTCAAATGGACCAGGCAGGGCGTCCCCTGCAGCTAGGTAACGATCAACCCCCAAAAAAGGGAGGTGGGTCTTGCGATAGTGGGCGATCAAACCATCGAGCCCAACGAGGACGGCGCTGTTATACAATTGACCAAACTCGTCCTTCTCGATCGTCCCAACGACGACAGCCATGAGGTCGGCTTCTCGACATGCTTCAGAGAGGCGATCGGTGCGAGGACCGGGGATCGACTCGGCGATAGCAGTGGCTTCCTCATCGGAGAGCGCGTACCCGGTGAGCGCGCACTCTGGGAACACTGCGATCTCGGCCTTACACAGCGACACCTCGTGCATGAAGTTGATCACTTTCACCATGTTGGCTTCTGCGTCGAAGAGTTTGGGCTCCATCTGAACCGCTGCGAAGGTTGGCATGCTGACCTCCAAGGCCGAGTAGACTTAGTGA
>CP070708.1:341155-346117 GCA_020350285.1 Anaerolineaceae bacterium | reverse complement strand
TCTTCATCCACAGAGACGAAGGCTTTATGTAATACCTCGCTGATCTCCAGGTCGCGGACGCCATCCATGCCGGAGAAATCTGCCGTTGAAGAGAAAGCACTGGGCATACCCATCCCAGCCAGCGTGTCGCTAATGGAGAAACTTGATTCAAACTCGAACTTTGGCATGGTAAGTGACACGCCTCGTCTCTCTAGTTTCCTTAGAATCCCACTCACATACTCAGCATTCAATGAGCTTTCCACGGCATAAAATTGTCCGTGGTCAGGCAGCAGGATGTCCATCACGATTTCCCTATTAACGTAGGGTAGTTCGATGAGCTGAAAACTTTCACCTTGCGAGTATGGGAATATCTCAGCTTGGGACATCATCTGTACGTTGATTTGATCGCCATCGAGTAAGTGAAACTTTCCACTCTTGGTGTTATATCTTTCAAAAGGGCTATCCCAGTCCGCGTTGAAGTAGATCGCGTTGGCCAAAACAAGTCGGGTAAGACTGTTCAGAACGCCTGGAGGAATCAAGTTTCTAATTCTGTTCTTGGTCTGATCGCTGACCCAGTCGTTGATCGCGTGTCGCGCGGCTCGGGAATTATCCTTGAAATCGACCAACCTCATACCTGCCCCATAGTTAAGCGCTAAAAGGTCCAGGAATTCCAGCTGAAAAGGGTGGCCGACCTGACCCCAGAGGGAATTGGCGACAATCAACTCAGGGCCATCCTGTTTGCCAATAAATGTCTCGACCGGTTCAGCGCGGTTGGCCAGCTCGAGAGATAGTGCATTAAAAGCTGGGTGAAGGCGGTCCTGAGGTAACGTGAAAGCAAGCGTCTCCACCATTTCCATCTCGGTGTCCCCACGTGCACCTGCAAAAGTCATAGCGAGAGCAATAGAAATGCTGTAGGGTGAAAAAAAGAGATTGCCCTCTTGTTCGCTCAGCTCCTGATACAAACGAAAAGCGAAATCTGAGTTGCCTGCCGTAACTTCTTGGATGTCGGCGAGACTAACCTGGGGGGAGGTCTCACGTTGTAGATCGGAGTGGATCACTTCAGCAGCCGCACCCCGAGCACAACCGCTGGTGGTTAATATCACGGATGTTAGAACAGTGATTAAAACGAATGACAGCTTGGGCTGATTTGGGGAAAGAGGATTGTTATTCATAGGTTTTAACTTTCTCCATTGTTTTCCTTATGGCATTCTTATTCTCATGCCGTTGATTTCTTCTTTTGTACGGAGCTGCGTTGTAATTTCTATTGACCACCTAAGGACTGCTTGCCGTCAGGTTGTTTCGACATGGTCGATTGCTTCGTTGGCAGAATCCCTATGTCTTTCTCATCTAGCGTAAGAGAAAATCCTCACCCATTTTGCCGAAAAAATGCCGATTTTGAATGTGTTTATGAAGTTGCAGGTGGTATATGAGGTGCTACGTACGACTGGACGTGGGAGCCCCTGATTAATGTCATTGCGAGCCCTCCTTCGACAACCCTTCGGCAAGCTCAGGACATGGCTCAGGACAGGCTCCGGGGCTATGCAATCTGCTCAACTCAGAAGCAGACAGGTTATGGGAGACCTGTCAGGCAAGAGAGGAGATTGCTTCGTCGGTCTGCCGAGCTCCTCACAATAACATCTTAAAGCGCTTGGGCATGGGAGCCCGTGCTGCTGATTGAAAATCAAATCGCCCGAGGTTTTCAGCCTCGGGCGATTTTACTATTTGTTTACACGATAATGTGACGTTCAATCCTCGCGCAGACTACTCCACAATCACCCAATCACTTGCGCTGCGGCCGAAGACCTCTGGGGAGTACATCTCTTCGGCTTTTGCTGGCGGCACGACGAAGGTGCCGGGTGTGGTCGCTCGGGCGACATAGGTGTATTCGTACACCCCGTCCCAAAGCAGGGGCGTGAAGGCCTCAGCCCGTTCGTCACGCATGTTCTGGTGCTCGTACCAGGGCCACCACCACCACCAACCATAACGGTACTCCGAACTGCTTGGATCTTGGGGTATGCTCTCCGACACTGCCAACGCTGGGTTGATGATCTCCAGGCCGGCTGGGAGCGGATCGACCAACGCCACGTGATAACGTCGGTTGTCGGCGACCATCGTCAAGCGTATCCGCACGCGCGCGCCGGCTTTGATGTGCCAAACGCCGTCTTCATCTTGAGTCACATCTTCGGGGTCATCCACCGCTTCATAAACCCGCTGGACGACGAAACCCATGTCTACCGGATCGAGGGTCAGATCGCTGGGGGCGTAGCGCAGCCCCAACCTGTAGTAGAGGCGACCTGGACCTTCCTTACTAAGGATCAAATCTCGGGTCTCTCCCCCACCATAGGCCTCATCCACCAGGTACACCATGGGGATATCGGTCTCGTGCCGCTCGGTGGTGCGTCCCTCGAATTGGTGATCGCCAGCGTAGATATCCCCCAACCAGATACGTGCAACAAAGTCTGGGGTCTGCGCCTCGAAGGTGTTGAAGTAGCGGTCGAGGGCCAGCAGCACGAAGACGTTCTCCTGTGTGTTGCCCCAGTGTCCTC
This sequence comes from Anaerolineaceae bacterium, assembly GCA_020350285.1. Taxonomy (GTDB): domain Bacteria; phylum Chloroflexota; class Anaerolineae; order Anaerolineales; family E44-bin32; genus DUEZ01. Next base: position 343,592 of record CP070708.1, on the reverse strand, counting down.
TGGTGCGATGCGCAAGCAGACCATTGACCAGTTTGGTGATCAGGTCGCTACCGGGGCTGTCGAGGATCAACGTATCCAGCAGGATGCCGTCTGTACGCCTGTTTGAGCTCAGCAGCAGGTAGGTCTGATCATGGATGTGGGTCGTGAAATTGGCTGCACCGGCGGTCTCAACTACACGGTTACCGATGTGGCGGCGGATGGCTTCCAACTCAGCACCGGAATTGGGATCGTCTAACAGCGATTGCCAGATCCAGCCCACGGCGTCGAGAGAAAGCTCCTCTATTCCTGCTTCGTGCAGCAGATTGCGGGCTTTCACCGGATCCCGGTCACCCATCAGAGTACGCACGTAGAGCGCATATGCACTGAGAGTCTGACGTGTGCGTAAGCTGTACCAGTATGGATAGTGGCTCTCGATGTCGCGCAGGTATATGAGTACGCTGTCCTGCATGTGTTCGGGCACTTCAAAGCCCTTATTCTCCGCTCGTTGCAGCGCATGCGCCACGTGGATGGTATTGAAGGGGATCGAGTCCTGTCCACGGCGCCAGTAGGGGAAGCCACCATCCCAATTCTGAAGCCCAGCAAGACGTTCGATGTCCCGCTGTACCGCGGCTTCCATTTCCTCAGGAGAGGGCAACCCGTCAGCTTCGAACGCTGTTAGTACATCACGCAGGGCGGCGACACCCAGGATGCGGGAAGCCAACTGCTCCGAGCACTCGAAGGGGTATGAAACCAGATAGAGCACGGCATCTGTCAGCGCTTGCAGTGCGGTGGAGGAGGTGGTTATCTCTAGACCACCGTACTGCGGGAAGACGTCACTGGGCGATGAGACCGGCTGCGCAATGGCTCCCTCGTCGATCACGCCGTAGGTGGCAAAAGCCTCGGTCGTCGCTGGTGTATAGACGGGCAACTCGATTGTGGCTGCGTCGGCATAATCACCTGACACTGCTGCCACTTGGAAGCGAGCCGTGCCTGCCATATCGGTCGTCGCAGGGAAACGCACTTCGATCCGATCATGAGCCGGTACGTCTACGCGTAAGCCAGAATCACTCGTGAACGCGAGATTGGTTGCTCGGATCACCACATCGACCGTCATAGGATCGTCGGTCTGGTTTTGGAGTACGATCGGCAACTCCAAACGATCACCGTAATTAAGGAAGCGAGGCGCAGAAGGTCGGACCATCAGCGGCAGCCGGGCAGTTATGCTGGATTCGGTCATGCCAAATTGATTGCCTAATTCATCAACGGCGACCACCATCACCCGATATCGAGTAAGGTTGTCGGGCAAGGTTACCTCCACACTGGCTTCCCCATTTGAATTGGTGCGAACCTGTGGGGCGAAAGTCGCCAGCGGGTTGAAGTCCATCCGCACGCGTATCGGTTCAGCACCCGGCATTCCCTCCTCCATCGCTTTCATGGCTTCTTCTGAGGGGGCTTCGGCTTCCATCACCTCTCTCGCAAGACCAGCGGTAGCTTGAACCTCCATTTCATCCCCTCCGCCACCCATTCCGGGTGCAGCCAGCGCCAATGGATCCACCAGGATGATGCTGGCGCGGCCGTACTGGCTTCTAAGATCAGGTGAGCGGTTTAGGTAAAACAAGGAGATAGGATCACGCATCTGGTAGTTGGTTAACGCCAGGATGGCCTCGTCGACCACAACCACTGCGAGCTCGGCACCCGATACAGGTTCACCACTTGCGTCCTTTAGGACGAGATCGATCGTGGTCTCCCCACCAGGTTCCAACTCCAACTCACGTGGAGTCGCTTTCAGTGAGAGGGTGCGTTGGAGTGGGGGGATGTTCAGGTTTAGCTGCCCACTAGCGTAGGCAGGTCGTGGCGGTACGTCTGGGACGATCTCACCACTATCGTCCATGCGCGGAGCAGAGCCGATGACATCCACCTGTACAAACAGGTTCGGGATGTGCTTCTCCTCGATGGGCACCTCTAATGTCACCGTACCATCTTCCACAACGAAACGCTCAGTATAGAGAATACCGCTGCGGCTGATGGTTAATAAGCCTTCGGCTGGGGTAAAGGGCGTTTGTACCAGGATTTGAGCCACATCTCCCGGCTGGTAGCTCTCCTTATCCGGGATCAGGGTGACTTGCTCCTGTTCGACTTCCCGCGAGGGGGGTCGTTGCCCACCGCTCACCCAACGTGTGAACTGGCTTTGGTTCTGACGCCCCATCTCATCGGTGATGACTGCCGTGATCTGGTAGCGACCTCCTACTGTGGTTTCAAATGTGCAGCTTACAGGCTCTAGTTCTGAACCCACTTTGCATTCCTGAACGTCAACTTCCACCTGACGCCAGGATCCATCTTGGTACTTCCATTCCAGTCGAGCCGCTTCTACACTGATGGGTCGATCAGCTACTGCGTTGCCATCCAGATCGGTGACGATCAGTTCAATCTTCAACGGCTGACCACGCTCAACAAAATA
>CP070708.1:335904-341055 GCA_020350285.1 Anaerolineaceae bacterium | reverse complement strand
TAACAAATGTCCACCCCCGAAAACAGGTAGGCCCATCACCTCAGAGCCAGCTTCGAGCCCGTCATCAATCAATCCTACTATTTTATAAGTCCCCATTTCACGGATTAGGTCGATGAGGGATTTCCCATGCCCACCGCCGCCATAAATGATCAAAGCATTTGGATCAAAGGGACCTTCCGGTAACTCATAGGTCATTTCGCGCTCCCTAGCTATTGCTTCTCGAACGATCTCTTGTGTGATCAAGGGTCCAATTGGAAGCGATGAGAGGTTTAGATCGGCTTGTTGGGCCAAGGTTAGGGCCGGTTCGGTGATGCGCAACCCCTCAGGGAGGGCTCCTTCTTGGGACGGTTCTGTGACATGCTCCAGTACCGGCGGTTGCCAATCCACCTCATCTGCTAGCCAGCACAACCGCACACCTGCCCTGACCATATCCCCGATGGTCGCCTGCAGACCGATAACATACCCTTCCCGATGTGCGACCAACTCAGCTGTCGACTTGGTCGTCTCGAGCGTGCAAAGTACAGCATCCTGCTTCACCAGTTGCCCGTTGGTCACATGCAGCTCGGAGAGTCGCGATTCAGGCTCGTTCGGGTTTAGTAGAGGGACTAAGACTTCAAATGGATCAGACATTGTGAATTTCTGGCGATTTGTTTTACAGAAGAAATGTGACCTGTTAGGCCGTTTTCATCCCTTCGGTTTTTACTAACTCTTGCGAAGTTTATCAGGGATCGACACCTGTAACCAGCCAGTGTAACTTGGTCCATTATTCATCTGATCAAGCGGTTCTTGTGTCTTTCGGATCCATCCTGTGAGAATCGCTCCCCATATATGTATCAGGGGACAAATTTTCACTTGATTAAGAGATCATTTCCCTTGCAGCCTGGATAATACCCTCCACATCTGGTATCACAGTCTTCTCAAGCGGTCCTGAGGTCGGTATGGGCATATCCAAGGCGGCCACTCTCTTTGCCTGAAGACGTGGTCCAAGCGCTTCGACGACACGTGCCAAAACCTCCGCGCCCCATCCATGGGTGTGCGAGCCCTCCTCGACGGTTAACAAGCGATTCGTATGAGCCAGGCTCTCAAGGAGAAGATGGTGATCGAACGGGCTAATTTGGGTAGGGACCACCAGATCAGCGAAGACCTCATATTCAAAAGCCAGTCGTTGAAGGGCTTGACATGCGAGTTCGGCCATATAGCCATAAGCTGTGATCGTTAACGTGGGCGGAGGGGAACCTGCCACTTTGAGACGGTAGACCGGATAGCGTTCTCCGCTTTTTTCAAGGTTGAACTCGGATGTTTCGTTCAGAGGCTGAAGAGCCTTTGTGTAAAGCAATTTATGCTCAATGAACAGGATTGGGTCGTTATCTTCCAGGATGGCGTGCTTAAGCAAGCTCCCAGGATCATCGATAGTTGTGACTGCTAGAACGCGCAGCCCTGGAACGCCTAAGAAATGCTTTTCTAGGGTCTGACTGTGGGTCGGTCCATAGCCACGACCACCGCCCATGGGTGTACGTATCACGAGGGGAATGCGGACTTTATCCTCACTCATCCAACGTAACTTCGCGGCGTGGTTGATGATTTGATCAGCCGCTAGAGCGATGAAATCCCCAAACATGATCTCGACCACCACATTTAGGCCGCGCAAGGCCATTCCGATCCCTAAACCGACGATCCCTGCTTCAGAAACTGGCGTGGTGATCACTCGATCAGGGTATGCCGTCGATAGTCCCTGGGCAACTTTAAAGGCTCCACCGTAAGGATCGAGAATATCCTCGCCGAGGAAATACACCCGTTCCGATTCGGCCATGCAGGCGTGTAACGAGCCGTTTAAAGCCTGGAGCACATTCATGGGGTAGGATCCAATGGTAAAGTGAGAGAAGCTGGATCGGCGAGTGGGTCATTTTGCGCCCGTTGAAATGCTTCATCCACTTCGGTTTCGACTTCAACCTCGACACGCTTGCAGAGATCAGGATCTATGCGGTTGGCTTGAAGCTGCAGCGGATCACGCTTCCTGTATTTGAGGACCTCTTCCGGATCACGTGTATCATCGCCTTTCGAATGAGGCCCGTACCGATAAGTGTGCAAGACCAATGCTTGAGGTCCCTCACCGGTACGAACCTTGACAACCGCTTCTTGAGCTAACTTGAAGACCTCGATCACATCCACTGTCTCGGCTTCTGCGACCGGGATGGCGAAGGCTTGGAAGCGGTCTGATATCTCTCCCGCCAAGTGAAGCTGGATAGGCGTAGTCTGAGCGTAGCGGTTGTTCTCGAGTACAAAAAGAACGGGTAGGCTCCAGAGCGAAGCCATGTTCAAACTCTCATACACCACGCCTTCGCCTAATGTGCCATCCCCCATGAAGGCGAACACGACCCTCCCTGTGTTGAGAGATTTCTCAGCGAGCGCCATACCGACAGCCAGCGGAACGGTGCCACCGAGGATACCGTTGGCATAGAAATCCTTCCACTGGACGTGCTGGCTACCGCCTCGCCCGCCGGTCACCCCTGTAGCACGACCCATTAATTCTGCCGCTAAAGCGTGCATAGAACCACCATAGGCCAAAAAGTGCCCATGGCAGCGGTGGTTGCTGACAACGATATCGCCCTCTTCATGACAGGCGAGGACACCAACTGCGTCCGCTTCTTGACCAATGTATGTGTGGGTCGTACCGTAAAAGATACCGCTTGAGAAAGACGCGAGGACCTTCTCTTCGAAGCGTCGGATGCGGAGCATTTGACGGTATAAGGTTACATCATCAGGGGGTGACTCTAGAGTCAACGAACGCCTCACTCTTGGTTTAGTTCGCTCGATCTATGGACAGTGAAATGATACCACCAGACTGTCCCTACGATGAGCCTACCCCAAAAACTGTCATTGCGAGGGGCTTCTCCCAAATTTGTCATTACGAAGAGCCGCTAGGCGACGAAGCAATCTTATCGTTGGGGAGATTGTTTCGCCCCTACGACTGTCCTGTGTTTGCCGAAGGAGGGCTCGCAATAACTAGTAGGAACTTGTCATTCCGAACGCCGTAAGGCGTGAGGAATCCCTGTGTTTCAAAGGCCTCAAAGGCTCCATCATAGGGATTCCTCGTCGCGGGACTCCTCGGAATGACATTTGTAAAGGTATCATTGCGAGGAGCCGCCCCTCAATCTGTCATTGCGCACGAAGGGCTCTACTGCGTCGGTATAACATATGTGGGCCGCCCAAATAAATGGGCGGCCCACGACCTCGAACTCGATTGAAACTCTGCCGCTACTTATGCTTCAGTGCGAAGTCTTTTGCGACGATACGCCAAGCTTCATGCTTGCCGCCTGGTGCCTTCGTCACGGCGAAATAGCGTGTCCGTCCCTTAGCTTCTTTCGTCTCGATTCGCCACTCCGTAGCTTTGAACTTCGTGCGAGTCTTGACATCGAAGAATTCGAGTTCTTCTTTCATAGTATTCCTCCTCCGAAGTGCCCTCTCAGGCCTAAGTCTCACCCATCATACTAACCATCTTCTGAGAATTGCGCAAGTGTGATTTAGGCATATTTTTAGCAGAAAAACCTACTTTTTTCCTACTCTTGACCTTCCCCGTTTCCAATAAATTCCTCAGCTGTGGCATGGCCTGGCTGGCTGATGCCTTTACGCTGGAGCACTCTCCAGGGAGTTCGAAGGAGGATTTTGATATCCAATCCCAAAGACCAGTTGTCGACGTACCACACATCAAATCGGAACTTGTCCTCCCAGGTAAGCACGTTGCGACCGTTGACCTGAGCCCACCCGGTGATGCCTGGCAGCACATCGTGCCGGCGAGCCTGTTCCTGTGTGTAACGATCGAGGTATTGCATCAAGAGTGGGCGTGGTCCAACTAGGCTCATTTCACCACGCAACACATTGATGAGTTCGGGTAACTCATCGAGACTCAAGGACCGTAGGAACCGCCCTAGGCGAGTTAAACGCTCCGAATCAGGCAGCAGGTCCCCATTCTTGTCGTACGAATTGGTCATCGTTCGGAACTTGTAAATGGTGAACGGCTCTCCCCGATAGCCAGGGCGAACCTGGCGAAAGAGCACGGGTGGACCAAATCGAAGCCAAACCAATAGGGCCACCAGTCCCAGAAGTGGGCTAATCAGGATGATGCCCGGTATCGTTATGAGGAGGTCGAGGATGCGTTTGCGGACCGGAACGCCTGTAGGAAAGAATCTCATACTTATGCTATTCACCCTCGCTGAGGCGGCTTTCACGTTCATCTGCAGGGTTGCCTCCGACCATCTTCTCCATTACCAGTAGCAATTTTCTTGCCAAAGATGGTCGATCGAAGTTCCGCCTCACATAGTCATGCCCTGCTAAACCCATACGATGCCTTAGCTCAGGTTCATCAGCTAAGGTACGAACGGCATCAGCCAAGGCCACTGCGTCTCCGGGTTGAACTGCGACGCCTGCGTCAGCCACCTCCAGGAGCTCTCGAATCTCTCCATCAATCGCAAGCACCACAGCTCTTCCAGCCGCCATGTAATCAAAGACTTTGTTAGGGTATGTCGTCTTGTATGCTTCGATTGGCTTTAAGATCGCAAGACAGAGGTCAGCCGCAGCCAACGTGCCTGGAATTTCCATCTTAGGAACAGGAGGCAAAAAACGCACGTTCTTCAAGTTCTTCGCCTGCGCCGTTGCCATCAGATTTGGCTTCTCCTTCCCATCGCCAATGAAGACGAAGAGGATCCTTGGGTCCTCCTGCAGATGTTCAGCCGCCTCAAGCACCACGCTCAAGTCATTTGACATCCCATGTGCCCCTGCGTAAACAGCCAGGATCTTGTCTTCTAGGCTATGGTTGCGACGAAAGGTCTCCCCATTATCGTGTGGGTTAAACATCGTTATGTCAACCCCGTTCGGAATGATGTCGATCGATCGGGCACCACGGTTCTCTACATGATCTACAAAACCTGGGGAGTTCAAGATGATGTGATCAGCCCGACGGTAAAGGAAGCGCTCAAGCCACTCCGATAGTCGAATAAGCAAGGGATTCCTTAGGACGCCCACCGCAACGGCAAAATACGGCCACAAATCTCGTACTTCAAATAGGAATTGAGCTCCTTTAAATCGAGCCAGAAGCCAAGCTGTGAGAACCTGGAAAATCGGTGGTGAAGTTCCCCATACAAGGTCGACATTCTT
>CP070708.1:330524-335804 GCA_020350285.1 Anaerolineaceae bacterium | reverse complement strand
GACCATCGAGGGCGTCGTGGTACAACTGGCTGGAGCGTAATGCCGAAGCCAGGTTATGTACGATCGCCGCACAAAACTCAAGATGGGTTACGCTTAGGGCCACAAATCCAAATGCGAGTTCATCGATCACCAGAGGCAATACTGCCAATTGGAAGGTATCTTCTGGGAACAAATTTGGTGGTGGAAATTGGTGTGTTAAAAACTCATCCCCTGTACTGCTTTCGGGCATACCCACATTGATCAGGATTGTGGCGTGCGATAAATGGTCGTCTTCACGAGGTGTATATTGCGTAACTAGAGCTTGCTGGATTCCCAATTGCGGTAACTGATGTGCCAGGATTTCGGCAATAGATGAGACCTCAAGCGCAGCTAACAATTGGGAGGTCATCAATCCCAACCGATCCGATGTTTCCATATGTTGCAGTAGAGAAGTCGCTGCCTGACGTTGTGCCATATCGGCGATCACATGTTGTGCACGGTCTACCATAGAATTGGCGAGGTTCAAATCGGCATTTGGGATTAGGGATAGAACACGCTTCAGGTCGTTGCGGAGTATGTCAAAGGTGGAATACCAAGCGTATGCATCTTCCTTGTTTAATTCCACCCAATCAGCAATACGTTTTGTGGCGATATCGAACGGCATTGAGTCGTGTTGTTCTATGCTTGCGAAGAAACCTTTGACGAGGGACTGGCACAGGGACTCAATTTCCTCTTGCGTACCATAGCTAATCTCAACAAAGGTACAATCTGCCATTATGTGAGCTAGGGTTGTTTGAAAGGCTGTGATATCCAAAGATGTTGAGGGATCAAAGGATGCAGCAGCTATGTACTCAGGATGACAGCCGCAAGATTGTCGAATGACCAGCTTTGTCGCTACACGTGTGCTGATCTCATCGGTTTTTCGGCCGTTGAGTACATCTAGTGTAGAAAGTAACGCTTGATATCCCAATGTATAGGTTGGATGCCTGACAGTGGTGAGAAGAGGCAGTTGCGAGCGTGCTTCCAGGATGTCGTCAAAGCCGATGACCGCAACGTCCTCCGGAATACGCCTGCCAGATGTGCGTAACATTTGCATAGCGCCGATGCAAGACAAATCATTACTGGCGATCAGGGCTGTGAAGGGTGCGCCTGTGTCGAGAATCTTCCGCATTGCCAGGCGCCCATCCTCGCGGCGGTGTTCACCGAATGCAATCAGACGCTCATCTTCTTCGATACCTGTCTCGCGCAGCACCTGGCGGTATGCAGCCAAGCGTTCGGTGCTATCTCCACCATGTTCTTTTTTACCTGCAATAAAGGCAATTTGGTGATGTCCATGCTGCAGGAGATGGTCGAAAGCCTGGCGTATCCCGCCCATGTTATCCACAGCGACGAGTGGTCCAGGCCTTTCAGCGGTAGTAAAGACAATGGGGTAGCCCGAACGAATCAAGTCCTGCACATAATCGAATTGTGAATCGGAGAGACCGTCGGGGATAATGATCAGGCCGTCAGCGTTCCAGGGACCAATCGGAACAAAATCCATACCCTTTCCGGGAACTGACCATGCCATCCGGCTAGTGAGCGAACTCCCTGGAAGCGATATCCCGCAACCGATGAGCAGATTGCATTCTCTTTCGCGAGCCGCGGCAATAACCCCCTGCAGGAGCGCGTGGGTATAGTTGTCAATGGTCGTCCCTTCATAAACGGATCGAGTGGAAAGGAATCCGATCGTAGGACGTGCACGAGCATTTAATTGCATGGAATGCTGAGGACTTGCTAAAATCTTTGAATGGAATTATCTATCTCTACTGCCCGACAGGGAAACCGTATCACATCAAATAAAGTATATCATCACAATCTCGATTGGATCCCTTCCTAGGAACACTCAGTGGGTAAACTACAATAACTTAAATGATGGAATACAAGATGTGGTGATATTGCTTTACATAAACTTACAGGGGGCATTGATTTGAGAGCCATTTTTAGGTGTAAATAATCTATTACGGCAATTCGAATGGAACGAATGCCATTGAGAAGAAACCAGCTTCAATTGTAAGAGCTTGAATACAAAATTCAAGTTCAGAAAGTAATTCCCATAAGCACACATGTACATCTATTCATTGAACTCTAAGTTTATCCTGGTTATGATGACATTACGCGAACTCTCTTCCGAGCCTCTCCCCTTCCCAATTAGCAAAATCTAGTAAATAAAGGCATTAATTTGACTCAGGGTGATTTATTTTGTATACTCTTTTAGGATGGATAGTGACTAATGTCACATAAAAAGAAATGTGAGTTAGCCCACAAAAGGGGTGCTAAAAAAATAACTCACATTGTTTTTATTAAGCCCGATCTCTCACGAGATCGGGCTTTTCTTGTCTCTCCAAACTGGAATCGATCAATGCGAAGGACTATCCGGAAAGCTACGATCAAGAAGATCGTTATCCTAGCGAATGGAAATAAACCTCAAGCAAAGCTATCTCTATATGTGACCCCCAGGTATGTGGAAGATCCCAAGGCTTACTCACTCACCTCCCACTACAAGTTGTCAAAAGAGAGCAGGTTTTTGAACAAGAAGTGGAGGTTTGGAGGGGGTATCACTCCCCTGGACAAGCCCTTGGCTGAAAAAGCCCCGCATTTTTTGCGGGGCTTTTTTTATCGATCATCACAGCCAGTCAATCCACAACTGCCTACTTTACCCCCACCAACGCGCTGGAACAATTAGGATATTTGAATATCTACAGGAGAAGAATATGGAAAACGACACGAGCACCAGACCGCGCAAACCAGAAACAATTCGCTCCTCATCCTTTGGAATACCATCTGAAAAAATCATCAGGAAAGCCCTACGCTCTGATGCTCTCCAGCATCCTGCCACCATCATTCCACTCGCATCATGTCTCCTCTCGACCATCTACATTGTCCTCTATGCACCGATTTTCGGAGGATCAGAAATCGCATACGTCCTGATCATTAGCTCAGGGCTGACGGCGACAGGGTCCTTCCTCTGGCGCTACTTCATCCGGTTCAATGAGGAGTATGTGAAAAAGACCCAAGAGCTGTTGGATGCCCTGGATCGCGAGGGAGGCGCGAGATACCGAACAGAACTGAGACAGACGCGTGAGAGGTTACAGATTGGTTTCTTGGATGCCAACTTTTCTGAAGGGCTAAAGGCCATACAAGCCCTGGTCCACGAATATAAGCATCTACAGCCCATCCTGATCAGTCGAAGGTTGTCAGATCCTCTCTCCTTCGCTCACATTCCGGTCCTCGTTGAAGAAACCTACCAACTCGGTTTGGGTGTCCTGGGTCATGCACTTGAGCTTGTCAAGACCATTCAGTCTCCGCGTAACCAACGACTCCGAACAGAGATAACCAACCTCGAAAATGAAATTCTATCCTTAGATGAAGGAGATCCTCACAGCGCTCGAGCGCAAATCAAAGAACAAATACTGATTTCACATAAAGAGCGTATCGAGTTGATCGGACGCCTCGAACTACGTGTAGATGAGCTGCTTCACCAAGCTAATCGATGTGAAGCGACACTGCACCAAACTCGAATCGAGCTTGCCGCGTTGAAAGCCGACAGCGTGGAAACCAGCGTAAGCGAGGTAATCCAAACGCTCCAACAAACCATCCGGCAAGCAAAGGAGGTTCAAGATGAATTGAAAAAACTCGAACAATGACAAATCGGAAGTTGAGGTACAGGAAATTCGATTAGATGAAACGAACCACGATGAAAGGAGAATTACCTCATGGCAGTGAAAGAACCTACACCTAAGAAAAAAGAAAACACGGAGCTTCTGACATCTAGGAACTCTGAGATCATCTCTCAAGATGTCAAACCGGTGGAAGTGCCGGAAGGAATCACTGAAGAGGAAGCCCAAGATCTCAGGGAGCGTGCTACGTCCCTAATCAATCAACTTGAAGAAGCCAAAGGAAGTCATGCTCTGGCATTGATCGACCGAATAACCGCGATCGGTATCCAATCGCAAAGGAGGGCTGGAGCCGAACTTGATCTACTCAAAACTCGTATGGCTGACCTACTAACACAAAACGGATCGGGAGCAGAAATCTCCAAAGATCTGGTTGAACTCCGCTTAGTGCTCAACGAGATCAACCCTCACGAATTGAGCAAACCAGGGTTTCTCAGAAGGTTGTTTGGCTTCCTTCCCTTCGTCGGAAAGCTCCCTTCCCTCCTGAGAATTCTCGAGAAGATCGCAATTCGATACGAAACAGTATCCAGACAGGTTCAGATTGTGGAGACGAAACTTCGCGATGGACGGTCAATGCTCAGAAGAGACAACATTGAGCTCAGGAAACTGTATGAACAAGTCGAGGACCAACAATTGCCGATACGAAAAAGCGCATATATGGGGCTTCTCATCATGCAGCAATTGAGCCGCCTACTAACAAACATCAATGACCCTCTTGAAGAAGAGAGGATCCGAAACGCTCTACACGATGTCTCAATGCGAATTCAGGATCTACGCACGATGGACGAAGTCCATACCCAGTTTTTTGTCAGCATCGAGATGACCCGCCAAAACAACAACCGGCTTGCGCAATCGGTGGACCGGACGCTGAGCTTGGCCGCGAACATGGTTATGGTTGGCCTTGCGATCCAGACTGCGCTTGCTCGGCAAAAGAAAATCCTAGAAGCCACGCAACGCACTCAGGAATTTCTCGGAGACATGATCCTTGCGAACGCTGCTGCGATCAAACGGCATACCGAGGAGATCGGAGACGTCTACAACAATCCCGTAGTAGCGGTTGAAAAGATCACCCAAGCTCACAACGATCTCATCGAAGCGATGGAAATTGCAAACCAACTTAAAAAACAGGGCATTGAATTCGCTCGTGAAAATATCGCGAAATTAAGTCAACTTACAACTGATCTACAACTACGATCGCAGGGATTGGTCGAGCAGGGCGAGGCTGGAACGCCGGTAATCGAATGATGAACGAAGAGAGGTGAAGACAAATGAAACCTTTGACGAAATATCTACTACTTGCCGGGGTCGGTTTCCTGATTTTCGGCATCCTCGCTCAAGTTTACTCAGCCAACCCACCCAAGATCGATCCCGAATATATCTCCTTTCAACCCAGTATCTCCTCAACACCCAGATCCGACGCAGTGGAAATCGAACTCTGGACCAACGACACCAAAGCCGAATGGGTCCACGCCGTCACCGCCCCCTTCAATGAGGCCAGGATAAAGACCTCTTCCGGCAGACCGATCTTCGTCCACGTCATTCAACTCAGCTCCGGTGACGTTTTCCCTAAGATCCGCAGCGGGGAAAT
>CP070708.1:325055-330424 GCA_020350285.1 Anaerolineaceae bacterium | reverse complement strand
TGCCTTTGCAGATCAGACTCGAAGGACAGCGCCCGTATATACTGCTCGTGCATGGTAGCCCGCGCAAGATCAATGAATACCTCTACGAGGATCGTCCAAAGGCATCCTTTCAAAGGATCGCCAAACTTGCGGGGACTGACGTGTTGCTCTTTGGTCATACACACTTCCCCTACAAGAAAACAACCAGTAACACGCTTTTCGTCAACACTGGCTCGGTGGGAAAATCCAAGGATGGTGATCCACGAGGGAGCTATGTCATATTGAAAACGGGACGCCGAACAAATGTTGAAATCCGCCGTGTGAGGTATGATGTAAAAGCTGCAGCGGATGCGATAAGAGAATCGAATCTCCCTGATCACTTTGCTGATTTAATAGAAACCGGTGGGGTAGCCCAACTCGGGAATTGAGGGGTGTTTCAGAAGGGAGTGGTACGTGACGGAACAAGAAAGCAGCGTGACAGTAAGGGCGATCTTGGATCGCGATCTCGCGATCCTGAAAGAAGATACCTTGAGAATGGGCGGTCTGCTTGAATCAGCCATTGATCAGTCCATGCAGGCTTTACGCAATCGGGACGCGGCCCTTGCCCAGGAGATTGTCGCCAACGATGCTGAGATCAATGCGCTTCGGTTTAAAGTGGAAGAGGCTTCTTTGCATTTGATCGCCACTCAACAACCAGCAGCCGGAGATTTGCGAGCAGTTGTGGCAGCGTTGAATATGGTAACGGATCTGGAGCGGATGGGGGATCACGCAGCCGGCATCGCAAAGATCGTCTTGCGCTTGCCAGAAGATGGATCGCTGGAGCTCCCACCAAGCCTGGAACAAATGGTAAATCTTGCGCTGAATATGTTGAGTAAAGCCATGGAGGCCTATTTAAAACTCGATGATAATATCGCCTACTCTGTGGCCACTTTGGACGATATGATCGACCTTCATTACAAAGCGCTCTTCCGCGAACTGGTTGACATGATGAGCGAAGGTAAAGATATGACCAATCTGGGTATCTACCTAATGTTCGTCGGACATAACCTCGAAAGGATCGCCGACCGGGTTACAAACCTCGCTGAGCGGGTGATTTTTATGAGAAGTGGGTTGATGCAGGAATTGAACCCTGAGCCGGATGAGGCAGATATCAATTAGGTGCTTTGGCACCTGGGCGCTTGGGAACTCGGAAGTTTGGGTGGGATGGCTTCGATTGGGGAATTACAAGGGATTAGGGATAAGGGATCGGGGATCAGGATTGAGGGGTTGGATTTGTTGGGACGATACGAATCATTAAGGGCTTGATTGATTTTTATTTCTAAACCGAGGGAAAAGATGACTGAACAATCCGAAAAGACGCATCGCTGTGAGGATTGTCCATTACGAAAGAGAGCTGAAGCACGACCGAAGTCGCTGTTGGGAAGGTTCTGGTTCTGGCACATCAACTGGTGCCCAGGCTGGAAGGCGTACCAGGAACACCTGGCTCAACAGGGCGCGAAATCGGCGTGAATCAGCTAGGTTAAACTGTGGAGATAAACTGGCCCTGGAATCTAGGTTCAACAAAGGGGTATCGGGGATTGGGGATCAGGGATTAGGAACCGGTAAGGCACCAAGGCACTTCGGTACCTGGGCACCAAGATGGCAAACTAGCAATTCTATTGATACCCAGGTGCCCAAGCGCCTAGGTGCCAGAGTGTCTGCTCCCCAATCCCTGATCCCTTATCCCTGATCCCTAACCATCTCCTTCTTTCATTTTCTGGAACAAGACCAAGTAGTCCTTCAAATGCCGTGTGATGAGAAAATTCTCACGCACGTGCTCACGCGCGGCTTCACCCATATCTCGAGCTTCATCGGGGTGCTGCAAGAGGTAGTGTGTCTTCTCCGCACATTCTTCGATCGTGTCGACCAAGAATCCTGTCACCCTGTCGATCACCTGCAAGGGGATTCCACCGACATTCCCGCCGATCACTGGCTTGCCCTTCCATAAACCCTCGGTGACCACCAGGCCGAATCCCTCACGCGTCGATTTCTGAATCACGACATCCGATGCGGTCTGAAAGCAACCCACCTCGTAGCCGCCCACGCCGTGGAAGTTGTGCAAGATGTAAATGTCATCATCTTTGCCAGCATGGCGTGATGTCTTATCCAGGAAGTACCATCCTTCCGGATCGTCCGAAGCCATTGATCCAACGAGCGCTAATTGGACCTCCGGTATCTCGAGCTTGACCAGGCGATAGGCGTCGATCACCCCAAGGGGATCCTTCCAGGGATCGTACCGACTCACCTGGGTGATTAAGGGTCGTGAGAGATCTATGCCGAAACCACTTACGACCTCACGAGCCTCATCCATGGGGATGGGTGCGTTTTTGGGTGATAGGGGGTCGATTGTCGGGGGGATGATCGCCAAGTGTTCAAATTCGACCCCTGGTCCGACATATTGATCCATGGTGAATACCGCTGCCTCATAATCATCGATATAGGGCGCGTAGAAGTCCCAATAGAGGGGATTGGGATGAGAAGTGTCGATATGGCAACGCCAGACCCAATGTGCCCCTCCCGAACGACCGTGGAAGTGCAGCAGCCCTGCGGGTTGTGGGTCGTGGACGATGACGTAATCGTATTCCCCTTCGAAAATCTCCGCATTCTGTTCGTTGTATTGACGCCAGATGGCTTTCATCTCTTCCGTGAGAGGGATCTCCATCCCTTGTAAACCATTGTGACTGGCCTTGGTCACATTGAAGAATTCGTCACTTCCTTCGATGACCTGCCACTCCGCGTCGAGGCCGACATCGCGCATCAGCGGGACCAAGGTCATGAGGATCTCCGCTACCCCACCACCAAATGCGGTCGCGTTGATGTGGACGACCTTTGCACCTTTCAATTCATGAGCCAATCGTTGTATTTCCTCGAGGACCTCATCTCCAACGACCGGGCGATAGTCATCTAGGTGCATCTCCTCGACAGTGACACGTTGCAGCATTGTGCGTACCCTCCCGATGTTTTGGTCTGTCTCTCATATCATATTGATCAATGTGACGTAAACCTAAGGATAACCCATTCACCCCTCTTGCACCAATAGAGGTGAAGACCTTTCTCCACCACCTTATTTCCTTTCCTGCTTGACAGCCGCCTGTGGCTTTGCAATAATAATGCTAACACGTGTCAGCAATCGGGGAGGAGAATGCAAAAGCGTGTTACCGCGACCGACGTCGCGGAATTGGCCGGGGTTTCCAGGACCACGGTCTCTTTTGTCCTCAATAACGTCCCGGGGATGAGGATCAGCGAGGAGACACGCCGCAAGGTGCTGGAAGCAGCCCAACAGCTGGATTACCACCCCAACATCTCAGCCCAGCGCTTAGTCACCGGCCAAACCCGAATCATCGCCTATGTAGAGCGACAGACACCTGAACAGGCTTTCTCTGATGCCTTCCTCCCTCAGGTGTTGAGAGGCGTGCACGATGCGGCCACGGCCTCGAACTACGAAGTCCTTTTCGCACCCGTCCCAGTTGAGAATGGCGCTGAACGCTGTGAGTACCTGCTTCGGGGGGGACATGTTGACGGCATTATCCTATCGGGTCCACGTTCAGATGACCTTCAATTACGTGATCTTTTAGAGAGAGGGGCACCGCTGGTCCTCCAGGGTCATTGGCCTGGGGTGGCGACTGCCTCGGTGGACATCGATAACAGAGAAGCTGCCAGGATGGCGGTTAAACACCTGATCGGACTGAACCACAGGCAATTGGGGATGATCGTCCATGCCCCCCTGGCTTATACGGCCGCTGCTTCCCGTTTGCATGGATATCGGGACATTGTGGAATCTAACGGTCTTTCTGTCGATGAATCTTGTATCGCGGAGGCCGACTTTACCCCTGAGAGTGGTGAACGGGCGATGGAAGCGCTGTTGCAATGCGATCCCCCACCGACAGCCATCTTCGCCAGTAGCGATACGGTCGCGATCGGGGCCATGCGTGAGGCGAAACGGATGGGCTATCGCATCCCTGAGGATATGAGCTTTGTGGGTTTCGATGACATCCCGATGGCGGTTTATCAGGATCCACCACTGACCACGGTACGATTGCCGGCTTATGGACTCGGTTGGGCAGCTGCGGACTTGCTCATCCGTCTTATCGCTCAGGAGGAGGTACGTGAGCGTAACCTCCTGCTCGAATCTGAACTGATCATCCGTGCCTCATGTGGAGCGGAACTATAGATTAACGACCCTCTTTAATTTTTGAGTATCTCGGGGGTCACAGAACGCAAGGGATGGATACTCTTAGAAGATGGGATCTTGAACAGAAAGGAGGTTGTTCGTTTGGATAAAACCCGTATTAGTTTCGATAGAACTTTCGAATGTATCTCTTTAAGGAGGAGAGCATGAAGAGCAAGTATTTCACTTGGTTTTCGATTCTGATGGTTCTGGCTCTGGTCTTGGCAGGCTGCGCGCAGCCAACCGAAGAGCCGACGGAGGCCCCACCTCCACCACCAACTGCAGTGCCCACAGAAGCACCGCCAGAAGTTCCGGAGATTGACTGCATGGGTGGCGAGGGCGGCGAAGTGTCGATGCTTGCGGTTTGGTCCGGCGATGAAGAGGCACGCCTGATCGAGATCTTCCAGCCGCTGATCGACGCCTGCGATATTACCTTTACCTACGAAGGCACGCGTGATCTGAACGCAGTGCTGGCAACGCGCGTCGAAGGCGGCAACCCGCCCGATATCTCGCTGATGCCCAACGTCGGCGCCTTTGCTATGTACCAGGACCAACTGATTCCACTTGAGGACCTTGGTGCGCACCTCGAGAACTATCTTCCTTCGTGGCTAGCGCTGGGTTCCGTCGAAGGCATCGTCTACGGGGTGTTCGTCAAGAGTGACGTAAAAAGCCTCGTCTGGTACAGCCCCTTGGCTTTCGATGCCATGGGCTATGAAGTGCCCACCACCTGGGATGAATTCGTGGTGCTCGTGGATCAGATCAAGGCCGATGGTGGTGTTCCGCTGTCGATGGGCATGGAAAGTGGTGCTGCCACCGGTTGGACTGGCACGGATTTCGTGCAGGACATCATGATGCGCACCCAGGGCCTTGACTTCGTCAACGGCCTAGCCGTGCATGACACCGCCTGGAACGATCCTCGTGTTAAGGAAACGTGGAATATCTTCGGGAAATGGGCGACCGACTCCACCTATGCGCTCGGTGGTGCAGACGGCACGGTAAGCACCGGATTTTTGGATGCGATCTATGCGCCGTTCGCCGATCCGCCACAGGCCTATATGGTCAAGCAGAGTGGTTTTGCCGGCGGCGTAGTCGAGGGCCAATATCCGGAGTTGGTGTTTGGCACGGACTATGATTTCTTTGTCCTACCCAGCCTGGATGGTTCTCCTCCACCCGTGCAAGTGGG
>CP070708.1:319574-324955 GCA_020350285.1 Anaerolineaceae bacterium | reverse complement strand
AATCTTCTCCTATAGCTAATTGATCCTCCCCCTGTGCAGAGATCTCTCCATCGAATATCTCTTCTAAGGTCTCGAGAGCTTCATCGCTATCCGATACGCTTGGCTTATCCCCCAACACCTCCTCAACCACCTGCTCTACTTCGACATCGTCTTCCTTCGGCGTCGTGTCAAGATGCTTCCTTAGCATTCCGCTCTGGAACGCATTCTCAGAAGTTAGAGCAGCCTCCGATTCCACCTCTTCAACAACTTCTGGTGGACTTGGGAGTCTCTCGGCGATATCAATTTGGGATTCACTCTCCATCTCCACCTGATCTACGACCTGCTCCTCGACAGATGTCACTGGCTCATCCACGACTGGAGCCGCGATGGGAGTTTCCCCCTGATTCAAGACTAAGGGTTCGACGGATGGCTCAGGTCGCTCACTAACCTGTTGCGGTGCTGAGGTCATTACCTCTCCATCGGGTTGCGCACTTAGACGCTCTAACTCATTAATCTGAACCGCTAACTGCTTTAACACATCCAAGACCGCAGTTCCCATCTTCTGCTTGTAAAGCCATGCCAAACCCTGTTTTAACCGTGCCAATGGATCACTCAACTGAGGAGTTAAGCCAGGAGGTAGTTCTTCCACTTCATGGATGACGACGACCTTCCGCTTCTTCTCTTCCCCTTCTGTAGGAAGATCCGCAGCCGTCAACCGCAACGTGTGTTCACCGATCTCCGCCTGTGCTTCCTCTTCGGCCCATTCATCATGTACGGTTTCTATGAAACGCTGGATGGGTTGACCTGCCATCCTCAATTCCCTCGACAACCATTTCTCTGCCACTGGACTGCTCAGCACAACCCTGCCGCCTTCTTCAACGACAACAACACCATCCGGCAGGGTGCTTAGCAGATCCAACAGCTCCCTCTGCCTCTCGCGCAATTGCTGAACACGTTCCGTGACCTCATCCTCCAACATGTCACCACGGCGACGTTGAATCTCAGCCATCCGTTGGTTATCCAAGACCAAGCGACGAAATTCAAGCGCTCGGGAAACAACATTATCGAAAACACTAACGTGGTCGAAGGGTTTGGTGAGATAAGCAAACGCGCCGTTGTTCAAAGCCTCGATCGCGTTCTCGAGCGTAGCTCCAGCGGTTACGACGATGACCTGGGTATGAGGATCCTGTTCTTTTGCCTTTCTTAACAGCGATAACCCCGTGCCACCAGGCATGTAGATGTCGGTGACGATCAAATCGAAGGTCGTTTGTTCAATAGCCTTTTGCGCCATACGACCGTCATTGGCGCGTTCGACCTTCAATCCCATCTTGTTGAAACGCAGGGTCATCAGATCCAGCATCGATTCGTCATCATCCACGACCAGGATCTTGAATTCAGTTTTTGAGCTCATGCCCCCCTCCTTGGAAGGTACACCTCCGATAACAGGCATGATCCATACATGCCGAGGTTTTCACCTTCCCTCTTGGAAGTTTTCGATCCCAACCTGGTAGGGATCTCCGATTTCGATGGGTGGATAATTCACCCATATTCATTAAAAACATTACCTTCCGTTTCTCTCTATTCCAATATCTCTCAAGACCTATTCCGTACCACGTTCAATCCTTCTTCTCTTATGGTGGCTTGATCGGCACTGCACCGATGGCCCAGTAACTCATAGAGACAATGTCACCGATTGCCCATGACATGATGACGGACGTTGCCCCAGGCTTCGTGCTAGCCCCACTGAACCATTCAGGACCGCTTTCAGTATCAGAGAAGTTCCATCGTTCAGCTTGCGAACCATCAGGCGTGATCGAACCGCAGGTCTCGCAGGTCAATACATCGAAAACTAACTCGTTTGAGGCAGAATTTACGGTTACCGTCGCAGGTGTTGATTGTGTTCCGATGTTCGACTGGAATGTCCCCAGAGGTGTGCCTTGATTGACACCGGTGAAGGTTGCAACACCCGCTTTAGCTCCCCTTCGTAAGTTGGCGCTGAATGTGATGACCACATCATGCGTTCCTGTCTCTGGAGCGACGAGGCTCCAGATTTCACTCCTCGAGTCATCATCGTTGCTGGCGGTGCCGACGAATGAAAGAGGCGCACCATTGTATGTAACCGAACTCACCGTCTCATAGAGTTCGTTGTTGAGAGAAACCCCAACAAGCATCAACCTATCGATTCCAGATGTGGTGTGGGAAATCGTTAGACTGGTACGCTCAATAGATGCACTCGAGGTCGCATCAACCTGAGGTGCCGAACCGCCGGAGGGCTTGATCGAAACTCCGCCGATCGCCCAATGGTCTGAACTTCCCAGCGTCCAGGACATCGTGACCGTTGCCGCACCTGGCTCAGTACTCCCAGCGCCATAGATCATTGTTCCACCATGGTTTATCGAGAGATTCCAGCGCTCCGTTTGCCCTCCTCCGACGGTCAGCGAGCTACAGCTTTCGCATCCTACTGTATCGAAGACGAGTTCGTTTGCCCCCGACGAAACATCCACAGTTGCGGGACCCGGATCGGATTGGGCGAAATTGGAGGCAAATGCTCCCAACGGTGTCGTCTGATGGACCCCGGTGAAGGTCATCACACCTGCATGACCGCTTCTTCGCAATGGTGCGCTGAAGGTGATCACGACATCATGCGTTCCTGTGGATGGTGCGACCAAACTCCAGATCTCAACCCTGGCATCGTCCACGCTGTTCTGCGCACCAACGAATGAAAGACCCACGCCGTTATAGGTCACCGAACTGACGGTCTCAGAGTCATCGTTATCAATCGAGACACCCACCAGCATCAAGCGGTCAGAGCCCGAGGTCGTGTGCTGGATGGTAAATGTTGTAGGGCGAGTATCACCGGTGGAAAAAGCATCGACCTCAGGAGATGAACCTGAACTGGTTGCCGTCGCTGTTGGGGTTGCGGTGGGCGTCCCCGTTGCTGTGCTCGTCGGAGTGTTCGTCGGTGTTGGTGTGGGTGTAGCCGTTGCCCCCACGGGTGTCACGGAGGGGAAACCTAAGACCATCACCGGTGTTGCCCGGTTGGTATCCGATCCATCACCAAGCTGTCCGCTACTGTTGTAGCCCCAGCAGGCAATATCGCCGGTAGCAAGTCGTGCGCAGGTGTGGTAATGACCGCTTGCTAACTCAACCGCGTTGCTTATCCCGGAGACCGGCACAGGAGTCCTGCGTTCCGTCGTCGTCCCATCGCCCAACTGACCTTCGCTATTGCGACCCCAGCAGTACACACTACCTGTGTCCAATCGTGCACAGGTATGGTAGGCGCCCGGTGCTACCTCAACAGCATTGGATAAGCCAAACACGGGAACAGGTGTCCACCTCTCCGTAGTCGTGCCGTCGCCAAGTTGACCATTACTGTTGTAGCCCCAACAGTCTACATCACCAAAGCCATCTCGCGCACAGGCGTGGTAACCGCTGGCCCCAATTTCAGCAGGGCTGCTCATTCCTACCACCGGCACTGGTGTCCAGCGATCTATGATCGAATCATCACCGACTTGACCGTGTGAGTTGTACCCCCAGCACTCGACGCTTCCTGAAGATGAACGAGCACAGGTGTGGTAATAACCAACCGCGATCTCGTCCGCATCAGAGATCCCGGACACGGACACTGGCGTTGACCGATCTGTATTCGTTCCATCTCCGAGTTCGCCGTAGGTATTGAAACCCCAGCATTCAATACTGCCCGTAGACAACCGCGCACAGGCGTCGTAGGATCCCGTATCGATTTGTGACGCATCGGAGATGCCAACCACAGGAACGGGGGTATGACGCGCGGTCGTTGATCCGTCTCCAAGTTCTCCAAAGAAGTTACCACCCCAGCATTCAACGCTTCCCGAAGATAACCTAGCACAAGTGTGATATACGCCTGCCGCCACTTCATCGGCGCTGCTCATTCCGTACACAGGCACAGGTGTCCAGCGATCGGTTGTCGATCCATCCCCGATTTGACCCTCACTATTTCCACCCCAGCATTTGATATCACCGGAAGCTAACTGTGCACAGGTGTGATCACCGCCTGCTGCGAGTGACTGTGGACTCGATCCACCTGCCGTCGTCGCCGTAGGGGTCGGGGTATTTGTAAATGTGGGTGTGGGGGTCGCGGTCGCTGTAGACGTACTTGTCGGTGTAGGCGTGGGTGTTGCCGCGGGCACGACCTCATCCGCGCCGATGTCCCACCCAGAACCCTGGGGGCGGGTGTCTAAATCGATATCCTCTGAAAACGACAAAGCGGTACCATTATCCAGGGCATTGTGACCACTACTTTCAAGGTGCAGATCCTCTGAACTGGCGACAATGGAGATAAAGAGGTCCTCCAGGCTGGCTGGTGGCGATTGATTATTGGTCCCGGGATGTACACCGCCCATAACCGTTTCATACAAGTTGTAACCCGAGCTCGGATCAATCACGACACCCAAGTCATCCAGGTCAAAGTCTTGAGCGCCACTGCCCACCGAAATGGTGTTATTGATGTAGTATGTC
Source organism: Anaerolineaceae bacterium (assembly GCA_020350285.1). Lineage (GTDB taxonomy): Bacteria > Chloroflexota > Anaerolineae > Anaerolineales > E44-bin32 > DUEZ01. The sequence continues at coordinate 320,479 of CP070708.1, read as the reverse complement.
CCCGCGGCTTGAGCCCGCATTCCATCATCGGACATCCCATAGATGGTCACATTCTCGATCGTGACGACGGGGCTGTCACTTCCATAGGTCCTCAATCCATTAGGTCCGTTGTAAAAGATGCTGTTGCGGACCGTGGTGTCGTCGTAGATGTTGATCGCACCTCGATCGTTGTCAGTGTAATCATGGACTATCAGATGAGAGAAGTATGACTCCGGAGCTTCACCCTCTTGCACATTGATCGCCTGACCAAGAATGGTGTCGCCTGGGTAGTTGCGTATTTCGAGCCATTCGATGCGGACATATGGGTCTCTGGTACGGAAGAGGTGACCAGAGATCATCGAGCCGCCATCTACGATGACCCCGGTTCCTGCCGTCCCGTTGTGACGCTGACCCGAGGCTACCGTCAGCTGCATGTAATAGCTGCTGTTGGTGGTCGAATCTTGGAAAAGTGTCTCAGACGTCGGCGAGAAAACCCCGTCCTTATAAGCTACACCTACTTCAACCCTATTCTCAGCTACAAGTGCTCCATCACGAGCCGTCTCCCAATCCTGGAAGGTGTTGAAGGCACGGGTGATGGTGTAGGACTCATCCGTGTGCGTTGCAGCGGCAGCATATTGCACCGTCACCTGGGTATCGCTATCGCGAGACAGGATGTAGAAGGTTTCCGATCCAATGACCAGCACGTCCCCTGCCCCAACAGCTCCTACAGCTGACGGAACAGGTAGACTCGCTCCACCGCCAAAGGTGACCGTCGTTGTTCCAATGGAGATGGAAGCATCGCCGGTGTTATAAAGTATTCCACTGTTTGTTCCGATAGAACGATAATGCGTTCCGGCAGATAGGATTTGTGTCGCGGTTGCGGTGGGTGTGACGGTAGGTGTAGGCGTGGAGGTTGCTGTTGCGGT
>CP070708.1:314042-319474 GCA_020350285.1 Anaerolineaceae bacterium | reverse complement strand
GAAAGCGCGAGCTCAAGGAAACCCTCTAACTTCGCCAGTTCTCTATCACGAGCGACGAATACTGGTCGCTCAACATCTCGCTCAGGCTCATCTTCACGTAGAAAGGCTGGCAGTTCAGGTTCTATAAGAAGATCGGGCAGCGCTTTCGCAGTGGTCAGGACTTGATCGAAGGCACTCTTGAATTTCCGTGCAGTTGTGTATCGTGAATCTGGATCTTTGGCGGTTGCGGTTTGGATGATATCGTCGATATCTGATGGGAGTTCCGGGCGGGATATCTGTGTGGATGGTAGGGATTCGTTGAGATGTTTTTGTAACGTCTGTATCGCCGTTAGCCCAGGAAAGGGATGTTCACCGATCAGCATCTCATACAGTAGGACCCCCAGCGCATAGATGTCGGTTTTGGGTGTGACCGATTGACCCTTGGCTTGTTCTGGGGCCAGATAATCCGCAGACCCGACGATCTTCCCCGTTTGTGTCAATCCCTCCCCGGCCACATCTTTCGCTATCCCGAAATCCGTCAGGTAGGCGTTCCTGGCATCATCAAGCAGGATGTTCTCGGGTTTCAGGTCGCGATGGATCACACCGTGCTCGTGGGCCAAGCTCAGGGCATCGGTGATATGTTCGAGCAATTGACCTACAGCTTCAACATCCAATGGACCGCTCTCGAGCGCATCGCGCAGGCTCCCTCCTCGCAGCCAGCGCATTACTAAAAAGGCACCCTCCTCATCCCGCCAGTAGTCATAGAGCGGTACGATATGAGGGTGCTCGAGTTTTGCCACCATCCGTGCTTCGGCCTCGAAGCGACGCACGAATTCGGGATGGTCGGTGAATTCCGGCAGGATGACCTTGATCGCCACCTCGCGTTCGACGGCCGGCTGCTCGGCGCGGTAAACCACGCCGAACCCGCCTTCGCCGATGCGTTCGATCAGCTTGTAGCCTCGAATTTCCCGACCGCTAAGATCGTCCATGGTAGTCTCTAACATTATAGGGAATTTTTAATGGAGGGGACACAAAAAAGGTTACTTCAATTCAAACGATCCATTTAATCACGCATCAGATGATCCTTCCTCCAGGATCTCCTTTATCAGCGCCTTTAGTGTTTTCGCCGTCCCTCGATCATACGCTTGGCCAATTTCTTCAGACGGGCGAGCTTTGATGACCTCATTGAGAAGCGCCGAGGCCTTCTCTTTCGAATCGATCGAGCTTGCAGGATGGATCGTGATCAATGCCAATAACTCCGAGGCCTGGTCAAAGCGCTCGTCTTTCACCAGACTCCTCGCCAGCCCAACCAAAATCTCTAGACATAGAGGAAGCGCACCGATCGCGATCGCCTCCCCTAGGGCTTCTCGGAAATATCGACCACCCTCTCCATACTCTTCGAGCTCCCACGCGATCAGTCCCAATGTGTTCAATGCAGACGCGATTCCCCGTCGATCTCCAAGCTCCTTCCGGATCGCCAAACTCTCCATACAATAATGCCTTGCAGCCGGATAGGCCTTAATCATGATGGCGATATCCCCAAGGGTGTTCAATGAAGCCGCCATCCCCCTTCGATCGCCCAACTCCCTGCGGATCGCGAGCGCCTCCTCACAATAACCCCTCGCCTGACCAAAATCTCCCAGTTGAAAACTAACATGACCCAAATTGTTGAGCGATGTAGCAATACCCCTTTGATCCTCTAAACTCTGTTTTATCTTGAGGCTCTCAAGACAGGTTTCCTTCGCCTCTTCGTATTCACCTAACCCACATAGAACCGCACCGAGGCTATCAAGGCACGCAGCCACTCCCCACGGATCGTCCAACTCTCGACGAATAGCCAGACTCTCGAGACAAAGGTCTTTAGCGTCGACAAAATCCCCTAAAGTACGTGCAACATGACCGAGGGAATCAAATGCAAATGTGGCTCCATACTGGTAACCGATATCTCGAAAGATCTCCAACCCCTCTTTATAAGGTTGCTCAGCCTCCCCATACTCTCCGAGCGCATGCGAGACCTGCCCCATGCTGAAAAGCGTGATCGCTGTCCCCCATTGGTTGCCGATCTCCCTCCAGATGGACAGGCTTTCCTGATACTGCTCTTTCGCCTCCGAGTACGATCCCTGAGCATATGCGATTGTGGCCAACACATGAAGACTATAAGCAGCTTCAGATTGCATTTTCAATTTACGGGCGATTAATAAACTCTCTTGAGCCAGGTCTGTCGCCTCCTGATATCGACCAAGACGCCAACCAAACCAAGCCTGGCGGGCGAGAAGACTGGCGATCGTCGCACCTATCTTACGAGTAATCCGATCGGAAGCCCTCAATGCCCCAATCGCACGGTGGTAGGCTTCAAATCCTTCCTTGAACCAACTCCGGATATCATAGTAGAGCCAGAGGCTTTCAAGGGCACATTGGATCTGATCGACCCGTTTCATCACGATCGCCCAGTTCCATGCGGCACGCACGTTATCGATCTCGAGCCCGATGGCGTTCACCGCATCCCTTCGTTCGCCTCCTCTCAGCCCATCCTCCCACCGAGAGAGAAAATCAACATAGGTCTCGCAGTGAAGATCCCTAATTTCACTCTCTTCTGTCGGTGTACTTCGCAGTTTATATTGTCCATATTGCCGCAGCAGTTCGTGGATACCAAAGCGACCTGAGGGCGCGATATGAAGAAAAGATTTACTGATAAGCGCCATGAGCATGGAAAGGGAGGCACCCGCTACCCGTTCGGCATCCGCCCGTACGAACCCGCCCCGAAAGACCGCCAGTTTCTTGAAAGCCCCTTGTTCGTGGTTGGTGAGAAGCTGCCAGGAAGAGTTGAATACCGCCGCCATACTCTTATGACGTTCGGGCAGATCATGCAACGGGGACACGAGGAATTCGAGGCTCTTTCCGATCTCTTCAGCGATCTCCTCACAAGAAAGCATACGCACCCAGCTTGCAGCTAATTCCACCCCTAAGGGCATACCTCCAACAAGCCGACAAATCTGGATCAGATGAGGCTTGTCCTCCTCAGAGACGGTGAAATCGGATTGAATCCGACGCGCGCTCTGTTGAAAGAGCTGCACGATATCGAAATCCGACATCGTTTCAAATTCACCTGCCGTAGGTACCGGCATTTCATGGACTTCAAACAAGTGCTCCGGCTGAAGGTTTAATCGACTCCTGGAAGTTACTAGGATTATTATCTTGGGGGCGTTGGTAATCAAATCAGCGACCATCTCCGCACCATCAAGGAGATGTTCAAAGTTATCCAAGATCAGCAGCAACTCCTTCTTGCGTAGATATTGGATGAGCTGCACTTGGGGATCGTCAGCCCCTGACAATTGGAAACCAATAGCCTCGACGATTGCGGAGGTCAAGAACTCAGGAGATCTGATCGAGGCAAGTGGAACAAAGACGATGCCATGGGGATAATCAGTCATCTTCTCGGATGCGATCTGAAGCGCGAGACGCGTCTTGCCAACGCCTCCAAATCCAACCAGGGTCAGTAAGCGGCATTTCGGATCCGACAGGAGCTCAAGGACCTGTGCCACTTCCTTATCCCTACCGATAAATGGGGTGGGAGAAATGGGGAGTTCTTGAGTTGATCGATCGATGGTTAACGTCGGGGGTCCTCTGCGCTCGGTGAGACGTTGGTACAGATCCTGTGTCTCTATAGATGGCTCTACATCAAGCTCCTGCTTTAAGGCTTCCACACACCTTTGGTATGCGACTGCAACGCCGGAGAAGTCCCCCAACCCCGAATGAGCCAACATCAAAGCTCGATAAGCTGGCTCGGGTGATTGACCCTGAGAGATCCAGAACTCAGCCCACTCACGACAATCCCGCCACCGCCCCTCCTCCACCAATCGGTCTAATAGATTTTGGAGTTTGTCTTCAAAGACGGCTCGTAATCCCTCACGCTCCAAGGTGACCCATTCATCGAAGAATCCGGGTAGTAGATCCCCCTCGTAGAGAGAGACGACATGAATCAAATCATCGGGTGTCCCTTCGTCTATGGGAGTATCTTTCAGGGTATCGACGTCCAATTGATAATCCGAGCTGGGGCTAAAACGGATCGAGACCTTGTCAGATTCAAAATACTGGTCACCGATCGCCTTGCGTAGACGCCATAGAGCATGGCGAAGATTGCTGCGGGCGTTGGTCTCATCCGAATCAGGCCAAAGCAATCCCGCCAGCTTCTCCCTGCGATGAGCCACGCCCGCGTTCAGAACCAGGTACGATAACAACGATTGAGCCGGTCGGGAGGGAATCTCAACCGGCTCTCCACCGAGCAGAACTTCGAATTTTCCAAGCAAGCGTACGTCAAGCATGATCCTACTAGGTTTGGTGGGATTCAACCATCACATGCGTCGGGACACGCAACATCATACTTTTATGAAATCATCATACACGATGAACGGATTACGTTCAATCAATATTCACCCTCTGTAAGCCTATGATATTCGCCTTGGAGTAGTCATCGTCATCCACCACAACTTTGTATGCGGCCTGTAGCTGAGCTTGCTCTCATTAATTGAAATGTTATACTGCTTCGAACAAAGGTGTTGATATGGCAACCATATGGAGAACTGGAGCTGTCCTTTCTGTCGACATCGCCCATCGGAGATATGCCGATAATGGGATCGCTCTTCTGGGGCAGGGAAGCGATGTCGTCCAATTTATCAAAGCTGACGATCTCGCGGTGAGTGATCCACCCACCTCAGAGGGATTCGCCACCGCGCTTACTGCCTTCTGCGATCGCGAAGGTGTATCGGTGTTGCTGCTCGACGGTCCGCAAGGTTGGAGAGAGCCAAAATCTCAGATCGAACACATGCGTCTGTGTGAAAGGGTATTAAATACACCGGGCAAAACAGGCGTTATCGGTAGCGTAAAACCAAAGACCTACCTCCCTTACATCCAATTCTCGATCGAGTTGTTCCATCAGTTAAGGGTCATGCATGATTGGGAGCTTCTCGCATCGAACTGGAACGAGCGGCCATGGAAACGGTGGGTTGTGGAGTCCTTCCCTACAGCAGCATGGAGGACCTTAGGATTGAAGAGGCTGCCAGCAAAATCCAAATGCACATCCGATAACCTTGCCACTTGGCGCGATGTCCTGAGCGATGTCACGGGCTTGAAACTCCCCGCCGTGCTCACGCATGACGAACTCCAAGCTGCGGTTGTCCTTCCCGTTGGCAGGGCGATCGTCAAGGGTAAAGAGGATGGAGTGATCCTGGCCGGTGTCGATCCTTACCTCTCGAAGGAAGGCGTGATCCTAGAAGGATTGATCGCCAATCCTCGGATGACATAATAGCGACCGAGCTCCCATGCCCAGTTATACGGCTACACTATTTGCCAGTTGACCGGGCTCCCACGCCCGGTCGTACAGTAGCATGGGAGCCGCCTCTACTAAAAACAATATGGCAATCCTTCGGCAGGCTCAGGACAAGCGTGGGAGCCGC
>CP070708.1:308490-313942 GCA_020350285.1 Anaerolineaceae bacterium | reverse complement strand
GGCGACAGGCCTGTCGCCCCTACAATGAGATTTTCCGCATCAGGAATGATTAGAAAAAGTAGCTATTTCCCTTTTACGGCAGGAAATTCAGCGGATTTACCTTGCCATACACATCGTGCATCATCTCAAAGTGCAGATGTGGGCCGGAGCTATTCCCTGTGGTCCCCATGAGCCCGATAACATTTCCTTGAAAGACCGCCTGTCCACAGACCACGTTGATCTGACTCAAGTGTGCGTAAAGGGTCTGCCAACCATTCCCATGGTCGAGCACGATTACCAGGCCGTACCCGTAGTCGTTCCATCCCGAATAGACAACCACGCCGGTATCGGAGCCATAAATGGCATGACCGGTCGCGCCACCGATATCAATGGCAGGATGGATAACTGGATCATAATGATAGCCTGATATCGTCCTTCCTGGCGTGGGCCATACAAACGTACTCGTGCCAACCGGTCCATCGTACACTGAACCACAATAACCAGCTCCGAGGATCTTCGCTGCGGCTGGGTTACTACGAGTGATCCGTGGGGCACTCCAGGTCACGAGTTCTCGACTTCCTCCAGGGATCATAAGCAGCGTCCCCGGTTCAATGGGCGGATTCGAAAAATCGATATCGGGAGCGAGATTGTTCCCCGGCCAATCAACGATGTCCTGAGGGGTCACATCAAAGAAATCGGCCACCCCATTCAAGCCATCTCCCGCATGCCAGGTATACATCGTTCCATCGACTGGAGGGATATTGAGCTCCTGACCCTCTTTTAGTGCGTGTGGATTATCTTCTAAAACCTCGTAATTCCCCCACAATAATGTCTCTGGTTTGATGCCGAATTTCTCAGAAATGCCGAATAGAGAGTCGCCTTTCTGAACAACGTATTTAATCACCTCAAGCCGAGGGCGAGTTGGAAATACGGTATGGACATCTGCGACCCGGGTGACCCCATCGATGATCAGGGGGCCTCCAGCAAATGGGGGTAATTCCTCAAGCTCCTGGACGGATTCAACGGTGACGGTGGCTTGTAATAATTCAGGACCTTCTTCGACCGCGCGTGCAGCGTCCGCTGGCAAAGTGTCTAAACCCACTCGCGCAGCCCACACACCCAAGGCGATTACAGCCAACAAGGCTAGATGCCCTGCGAAACGAAGAATGGGTTCGCGAAGCATCTGGCGTGCAATTCCTATCCAGACTTCAACTGTCCGACGGGGACGAGTTCGCATCTGCTGAGGTGCAAGACCTTCAGGGAATTTGTCAGATTCTGTTTCAGGCATACGCCTAATTCTCCGGGGCAGGCACGATCATATCAGCCGCCTGGATTGACGTCAAGATGGGCAATTATGTCAACTTAAGGGAGGACGTACCAGGGGTTGACGAAACCACCTTCGTAACGCGTTTCAAAGTGCAAATGGGGACCTGTGGAATTTCCGGTCGAGCCCCCTAGCGCGATCAACTGCCCCTGGGTCACATTCTGACCACATCCCACATTGACCTGACTGAGGTGTGCATACAGAGTCTGCCACCCATTACCGTGATCGAGCATCACCATGTAGCCATATCCAACGGTAGACCATCCAGCGAAGACTGCCACCCCGCTGTCTGCAGCCCAGATTGCTGCTCCATAACCAGCAGCGATGTCGATCGCCAGGTGGCCTGACCAATAATCATTACCAGAAATGTAGTGGTTTGCAGTGGGCCAGATGAACCCCCCCGTTCCAATAATACCTCCCGTATAGTCCCCAGTACAACCACCAGGTCCAAGAGCAGTACCCACACCTGCCTGGCCTCTCGCAATGGTCGGCACCAACCAACGGCGGAGTTCTCGTTTCCCTCCGGGAACGATCAGCCAAACCCCAGGCTCAATAACTGGATCGATGAAATCAATGCCATTACCCGGCCATTCAATGATCGTCTCTGGCTCCACATCGAAGAAACCGGCGACAGATTCCAAGTTGTCTCCGACTTGCCATTGATAGTACGTCCCATTGACAGGTAGGATATTGAGTTCTTGACCAACCTCGATCATATGGGGATCATCATTCAGCACTTCGTAGTTCCCCCATAGTATGGTCTCGGGTTCGAGGTCGAATTTACGCGCGATACCGAAGATTGAATCTCCAGACTGAACTGTATAGCGTAGCACCTCTACACGTGACCGATGGGGGGAGAGTGTATCGATCTCCACCCAGCGCGAAATGCCATCCGTGGGATCTATGGATTGGTAATCCGGAAGGGTGATCTCGATGTCATAGGAGGGTCGAGCGACATCGGGAGTCTCGGTGGGGATAGAGGGAACGGAAGCAAGTGCTGAGGTCAGGTTGAGTCTAACCGCCCACACGGCAGTAAAGAGACCCACACATCCTAATATCAGTGGGGCAATTCTGCGAAGTTGTTGGGTCCAAGGAATATCCGGTGGTCCAGCCGGCTCAGAATTCTTCATCCGTCAGCGTTTCAAGAAATTCCTGGTTGTTTTCGGTCCGCGAAATCCGTTGAATAATGGCTTCGGTCGCGTTGGTGATATCCATCCCGGCACCGTTTGGGGGAGGCGTGATCATGTGGGAGAACATCCGCCGTATCAACCACACCCTCTCAGTGATATCGGGCCCCAAGAGCAACTCTTCACGCCGGGTTGACGAACGATCGATGTCAAAAGCCGGGAAAATGCGCCTTTCCTGCAGACGACGGGAAAGATGAAGCTCCATGTTCCCCGTGCCTTTGAACTCCTCATAAACCACGTCATCCATGCGCGAGCCTGTGTCAACCAAACAGGTAGCGATAATGGTCAACGACCCACCCTCCTCGATATTCCGGGCGGCACCATAGAAACGTTTAGGTGGGTAGAGCGCCGCAGGGTCAATACCTCCTGATAACGTTCGTCCAGACGGTGTGACCATGAGATTGTAAGCACGGGAGAGCCGGGTGATCGAATCCATCAAAATCACCACGTCACGCCCACATTCCACCAATCGTTTCGCACGTGCCAAGGCCATTTCCGCTGTTCGAACATGGGCAGTGACTGGCTCATCGAAAGTGGAGGCGATCACTTCCGCTTCGACGGAGCGATCCATGTCCGTCACCTCTTCCGGGCGCTCTCCAATAAGAGCCACCATCAAATGCACTTTGGGGTAATTGGTCGAAATGGCATTGGCGATCTGCTTCAACACAGTCGTTTTCCCCGCCTTGGGGGGTGAAACGATCAACCCACGTTGTCCATGGCCGATGGGGGCGATCAGGTTCAGCATGCGAGTAGCCAAGGTGTGCCGATCGGTTTCAAGATCGAATCGTTCTTCAGGGAAAATGGGCGTCATACTTTCAAATGTCGGTCTTTCCCATGCCTCTTCAGGATCCACGCCGTTGATCGATTCAACCCTTAGCAACCCGAAATATTTCTCGGATTCCTTTGGAGGTCGGACCTGCCCAATGACCATGTCTCCTGTCCGGAGGCTAAAGCGACGAATCTGAGATTGTGAGACGTAAATGTCATTCGGCCCTGGCAAGTAATGGTCAGCGCGCAAAAAACCCATACCTTCGTTCATGATCTCAAGGATGCCGCCTCGCAGTTCCAATCCTCGTCGTTCAGCATCAGCTTGCATGATGCGTATGATGAGGTCTTCTTTTTTCAACCGACTCGCGCCAGGGATCTCCAGATCCTTTGACATGGCGCGTAAATCTGTAAGAGTCATCGCTTCCAGTTGGGCTATATTCATTGGAAAACTCCCCTTGGGAAATCAAACATAACTACATAGAAAAAGCGTCCAGCAGAATTGGGAAGGGGTATATGTGGGGTGTGGGGATCGTCCATAGCCCACATATGCCTTCTTCTTTAATGTCAGTGGGGTTCTTTTAGTACGGTCAACCATTAACTATGACGCTGCTAAGCGTCGAGATCATACATGTACCGTGTCACACGACCGCAATCAGATTAATGAAGTTACGCAATCGTCGAGTCTGGATTTTGCAGTGGGGGTGTTGTCCTAAGACAACCTACTTCTCAGGATGTTTCATTATAGCACGCAGCTATGGCCCCTGCAAGCCGACCGATGAGGACCCTATTCCTAGCATGAAAAAAGTACTTAATCGAATGAATTATGAGGTTAAGTCGCCTTCAAAGCAATCACAGGGTCGTTTTGATATCAACCTCTCAGTGAGCCGATAGCTTAACTAATCTTGTTCTATACATCATCAAGGCCTCGGTTATACATCGCAAGATGAGATCAGCCACCCACCTGATACAAAGCGAACCCTTGCCTATCTACCTGGATGGGTCGTAAGGGATTTGACTGTAAGCCATGAGCTTCTCCCAGCGATGAGTTGCTGTGATCTCTCGCACCGTCCCTGATTGAGATCTCATCACCAGGCTATGGGTTCGGGCACCGGTACCAAAGAACTTGACCCCCTCAACCAATTCCCCATCCGTGATGCCTGTGACGGAGAAAAATATATCGTTGCTGCTCACAAGATCATCGATGGTAAGCACTTTCTCCAGGTCGTAGCCCAACTCCCGTGCCAAGGCTGCCTCTTCCTCATTTCGAGGGTAGAGGCGTCCTTGGATTTCTCCTTCCATGCATTTAAGGGCACAGGCGGCCAAAACCCCCTCCGGTGTTCCACCGATACCGATCAACAAATCAATGCCGGATTCGGGCCACGCAGTCATGAGCGCACCACTTACATCGCCATCGGTTATCAAACGTATCCGAGCACCAGACCGGCGAATCTCATCGATAAACTCCTGGTGCCGATCACGTTCAAGGATGACTACAGTCAGATCATCAACGTCAGCATGTTTTGCCCGTGCTACAGCCTTGATATTATCCGTTATCGAGGCATCGATATCGATTTTTCCCTTGGCCTCCGGTCCCACGGCAATCTTGTGCATGTATACGATGGGGCCTGGATCATACATTGATCCTCTCTCTGCGAGGGCTACGGTTGAGATGGAGTTGGCCCTCCCCTGAGCTAAGAGGCGAGTGCCGTCAACTGGATCAACCGCGATATCAACCTGAGGTGATTCCCCTGTGCCTAGTTTCTCTCCGTTGTAAAGCATGGGGGCTTCGTCCTTCTCCCCCTCACCTACGACCACAACGCCATCCATCTCGATCGAGTTGAGCACCAAACGCATTGCATCAACGGCAGCTTGATCACCAGCCTTCTTATCTCCACGTCCCATATGCCTTGCGGCTGCCAAGGCCGCTGCTTCTGTCACCCGTGTTAACTCAAGTGCTAAGTTGCGTGATGGTTGCTCTTTCATTCATCCTCTCCTGAAGGATTTATCCATTTACTGAGCTTCCCGAGCCTGTAAGATAAGCCCCACCGATGAAAAGTCAGCCTAACAGCCAGGATATGGCATAAAAGCCAAGCACGCCAGCCCAGATCATAGAATCCAATCGATCGAGCACTCCTCCGTGGCCCGGCACCAGCGAACCGGTGTCTTTTACTTGAAGCTCACGCTTGATCATGCT
>CP070708.1:302933-308390 GCA_020350285.1 Anaerolineaceae bacterium | reverse complement strand
CTGGAATGGTTTCGTCCTTCTCACCCTGGCAAAAGCAGCGCGTGCACTCGGTCGAGAAGATTATCTGCAAGCTGCACAAGAATTGGCTTCGTTTTTACTTGAGAATCTCTTGGTTGATGGGCGCTTGACACGCTCATGGCGATTAGGTCGGGCTCGCTATGATGCTTACCTTGAAGATCACGCCGCGCTTGGACTTGGCCTTCTAAGCCTTTACCAAGCGGACTTCAATTCACGTTGGTATCAGGCAGCTGTCGATCGAGCCGAGGAGATCTTGATTCATTTTAGCGACCCAGAAGGTGGGTTTTTCGATACTCGAGATGATCATGAAAAGTTGATCACTAGGCCAAAATCGATCCACGATAATCCAACACCGAGCGGAAACTCCCTCGCTTGTTCATTATTGTTGAAATTGGGTGTCTTGACTGGAAAGAAAAGGTATATCGAGCCAGCGGAATCAGCCTTACGAGCCATGGAACATCGAGCGGCATCTTATCCCACAGCATTTGGGGAATGGTTGACGAATATCGACTTCTCCCTTGGTCCGACATTTCAGTTGGCTCTCGTCGGTTCTTCTGAAGACGAGGGGATGGAGGCATTTTTACAAGTTGTTGATCGACCCTACCTCCCTCGACTCGCGATCGCCGCAGGTGAGCCGGGGTCAGGAGGTGCACCACCCATCCTGGAAGAACGAGAGATGGTCGATGATCTGCCTACTGCTTACCTTTGCCAAGGTTTCGCCTGCAAGCTGCCGACCAACTCCCCACAGGAGTTAGAAGCTCAACTCCAAGAAGCGATGAAGATGAGGCATCTTGGAACTTAGTCGGATTGATGTTCCCCCGAACATGGCAAGTAACGAAGAAACCTCGACATGACATCTCAAGCTGGTAGGGGCGCACGGGCAGGGAAGATCACCCTGCATCTTCGACCGTGCGCCCCAACATCGCATTTTGTGTAGGGCGGTTCGCGAACCGCCCCTACGTCCGCAGGTTGCGTTTTTATTCTCGTAGGGGCGGGGTAACCCCGCCCCTACAGCGTTGTAGATCATCCTTCGCTGCTCATAGGGGCGACCAGCCCGTCACTTTCACAGATACCATCAATGTCACATCACCTCATTGTAGGGGCAATTCACCGTTCGTGCCGCTAGCAGCGGCGGCACGCCGGTGCGGGACGGCATGAATTGCCCCTACGATTCCATTAGAATCACCTACACCATATCAGATGAGTAGATGAAAACAATATGACCCGTAATCACGGTAAAGTCCAAGGATAATCGCAAGAAAATATGTTAGTCTTAAGTTGAAATTATCCGCTCTCAGTACGCATAGTCCGTGATGTTACTCACAAACATAGATAGGAGATCTTGAAACCATAAACATCCGAATCCACCTTCGGAATGCGGTCTACATGCCCAAAACTTTTATCATTGAACCGATCAACATTACCAAGTCCCATTGAAACGAACAAAAGCACATGACCCCAAACCCAGATGCTACACTCATAACCTCGAGCAGAAAATCCATCTGGGATACTCGCCCTCGGAAAGGAGCCCCTCTTGGATCCCGTTGATGCCGTCCTGATTGGAGCAGGTCAACGAGGTGCGAACGATTTCGGATCCTACGCTCTGCAATACCCTGATCGACTCCGTTTCGTTGCCGTAGCAGAACCTATCCCCGAACGGCGAACTCGCTTCGCCCATCAACATCAAATACCGCTTAACGAACAATACGAGCATTGGCAAGACCTACTCTCTACACCGCAGAAAGCTCGAGGGGCGCTGATCTGCACTCAGGACCAAATGCATGTGGAACCAACGCTTACTGCACTGAGAAGAGGGTATGATGTTCTGCTTGAGAAACCGATCGCTACCACCCCGGAGGGCTGTATCGAGGTCATCAAAACGGCGGCTGAAACCGGTCGCCAGTTGCACATAGGTCACGTGCTTCGCTATACAAGCCACTTTAAAAAACTACATCAGATCGTCAGCTCCGGAATGTTGGGCGATCTAATTAATATTGACCACCGTGAGAATGTCTCCTGGTGGCACATGGCGCACAGCTTCGTGCGAGGTTCATGGTCGATAAGTTCCGAGAGCAGCCCGATGATCCTGGCAAAGTGCTGTCATGACTTTGATCTTCTGCTATGGATCCTTGATAGAAACTGCGAACATCTGAGCAGTATAGGACACTTGGTACACTTTCGACCCGAAAACGCCCCACCCGATGCACCTCAGAGATGCCTTGACGGTTGTCCAGTAAGCGAGGATTGCCCGTATTACGCGCCATTTGTCTATATCGACATGCTTCCACTTTGGCGTGATATCGCAGATACCTCCACCGGATTGGTGAATATCGCTGCACAAGCACAACTAAAAGCACCTAATCTTCTCAAGTTCGCCAGTAAAGCTGCACCACCTTTGCGTCAAGTCAGTGATTATCGCGGTTGGCCCCGTTCGGTCCTCGCGTTGGAACCCTCACCCGATGCGATCCTCAAAGCGTTACGATCTGGACCCTATGGACGATGTGTTTATTTCTGCGGGAACGATGTCGTTGACCACCAGGTCGTGCTGATGAAGTTCGCAGGAAAAATATCGGTCTCTCTCACCATGCATGGCCATTCTCACATTGAGGGACGGAGTACGCGCATTGAGGGTTCACGCGCCACGCTGAAAGCCTTTTTCGGATTGGGTGGATCTTGGATTGAGATTGACGAACACCGGAGTGATCGTTCTATTCGTCACGACACGACAGCCGATGTGAAGCGAGCCCACGGTGGAGGTGATGTAGAATTGTTGAACGCTTTCGTTGAAAGTTTGAGGGCCACAAACAATCTTGATTCATTATCGATCGCTCGACAAGCTTTGAAGAGCTACTTTCTAGCTTTCGCCGCGGAGGAAGCTCGGCTTGGAAATAAGATCGTAAACATGCAGTCGTACGCTGCTCGTTACCTGCCTTACGAGGATTAATAGCATAAGTCATTGCACATTCACTTTCGTCTGTACACGAACCTCACGTTCTGCGTTGGTAGGGATCAGAATTTCATTGCTAAGAGGGACCGCATCGATTGATGGTGTTAACATAAGATGATGAGCCTAATTGATATGAGAATGGGCTGGTGATCGTTTATGATAGTGCCAGGTAGGTAGATAAAAACCGCCGTTGTGGAGAAAAACATGCCCGATCGCTCCTCTCCAATTCCGGAAGCAGCTTGGACACGACGATTCGATCAGATCTTGGAAATGCCTGGCCGTCCGAGCATCCCTATCTCACTTAGGGATATTTTTCAATATATCCCCACGGTTTTGAGGCTCCGCTCAAAACTCAAACAGGATAAACTTGCGAGGCGCGTACCGACGTTCGATGTCCTCCGATCGCTTCGAACAGGACCCACGATGGGGGTCCCTCTTGGAGGTATCGGTGCCGGCAGCATCACCCGTGGCTGGCGTGGCGAGTTCAGACGATGGCAGCTCCGTCCAGGCATCTATCACTACCAGCCGGTACTCGCTGATCAATTCTCGATCTTTGTGCAGCATGAAGGAGAAGAACCAAAGGTACAGGCATTATCCTCAGATCGACCGGAAGATGGTCAATTATCAAGCTGGCGGTGGAGGATGGATCCAGCTTGCGCTACATACCATGGGCTCTTCCCCAGAGCATGGACTGTCTACGAAGAACCCGTACCGAATATCCGCCTCACATGCCGGCAGCTATCCCCTGTAATCCCACACAACTACCGCGAGAGCTCATTTCCTGTTGGAGTGTTCGCGTGGAATATCGAGAACCTCTCATCTAAACCTGCTAAGGTAGGTTTGATGTTCACCTTCCAGAACGGGATGGGATCGAGCAACGATCTCGCAGGCGGGCACATCAATCGACCCTTCCAGCTCTCGAAGATCGACACAAGTGGGCACGAGCGAAAGATCGTAGGCATCTCTCTCAAACATATACATCGGCAGCCGAAGGCCGTGAGCGATGAGGATCAATCTACTCCTCTTGAAATATATGAAGACCCACTCACCTTTACCATCGCCACGGAGAGGAAATCCCATCTTCATACAAGTTATCGCGCGCGTTTTTCCACTTCCGGTGATGGAGCGGATCTTTGGAACGACTTCGCTCAAGACGGTAAGTTAAAGGTCACGAGAGATGGTCGACCATCCGCTGAGGGAGAGACGATTGGTGCAGCGTTAACCATCTCACTGGATATGGAACCAGAAAGCTCCCACGAAGTCATTTTCGCTTTATCCTGGGACATGCCCCTGGTGAGGACCGGTTTTGGGACAAGATACTACCGTCGCTATACCCAATTCTATGGTCGTGGCTCCAACGCAGCGCCGTCAATTGCAGCCGATGCGCTAATTAATTTCCCATCCTGGGAGGATAAAATCGTATCCTGGCAAAAACCGATCCTCGAGGATGACACCCTTCCCCTCTGGTATAAGACCGCCCTGATCAATGAGCTCTACTACATCGTCGATGGTGGGACGATGTGGGTATATCGAGCCGACATGGAGGATCCCTGGCGGGATGATATTGGGCGATTCGCGTATTTAGAGGGTCAAGAATACCGAATGTACAACACCTATGATGTGCATTTCTACGCCTCCTATGCGTTGAGTATGCTCTGGCCACGATTAGAACTCAGCCTACAACGTGACATCGCAGAATGTGTACGGAACGAGTATCTTGAAGAGCGTCGCTTGATGACCTCAGGCGAGTTCAGCCCGCGCAAGAAGAAAAGTATCGTTCCGCACGATATCGGATCACCTGGTGAGGATCCGTGGAAAAAAATCAATGCCTACGACTTCAACGACGCGAATCGCTGGAAAGATCTCAACCCGAAATTCGTTTTACAAATCTATCGCGATTACATCGCCACAGGGGATCGTTATTTCCTGGCCGATGTTTGGGACGCTGTTTACGAAGCCATCGAATATATCAAACGTTACGATCAGGATGGTGATGGACTGATCGAAAATGAAGGGTTCCCCGACCAGACATACGATGCGTGGTCAGTAGACGGACCGAGCGCTTATACCGGGGGATTGTGGTTGGCCTGTCTGAGTGCAGCTGTACGTATGGCTGAGATCTTAGGCGAGCAGGAGATCGCGAATACATATCGCGAGATGTACCAGATTGGCCAGGCATCGTATGAGGAGAAACTCTGGAACGGGCGTTATTACAACTATGACAGCAGCTCTAGCGGGTACCATGACAGCATTATGGCAGATCAACTAGCTGGACAATGGTACGCACGGGCATGTGCTCTCCCCCCTATCGTGAAACCTGATCGCGCTCGCAGTGCGATCGATACAATATTTGAGTTCAATGTGAAGCAATATCATGATGGCAAGAGGGGAGCGGTGAATGGGATGAGGCCCAGCGGTCAAGTGGATCGATCCAGCCTACAATCGCGGGAGGTTTGGACAGGGACGACCTACGCCCTAGCGGCAGCGATGCT
>CP070708.1:297241-302833 GCA_020350285.1 Anaerolineaceae bacterium | reverse complement strand
TTCGGATTTGGGAATATAAGTAGTCAGATTTCAGTAGTCAGTAGTCAGATATTAGCTGTCAGCCTTCAGCGATCAGCTTTCAGTACCTTGCATATTTCAAGCTTATTCAACAATGCGCCTAGTTACCTGAGTGACTTGGTGCCTATGTGCCCAAGTGCCTACGCACCCAAAACCACCTGATCCCTCACTTCAACGGCCTTTTCGCCGGTATCCCAGGCCTGCGGGGGTATTTTTCCGGCGTAGCGGCGATCTTGTCCACCACCACCAGATAGCGGCACTCAACCACCGTCGGCAGCTCGATGGGGATCAACTGGTCAACCCGACCCCCGAGGATGCGCAGCGCCCCCTCAGCCGTGTGCACCTCGGCTGGGCCCGTCTCCCCCTTCTGAACCACCACTCGTCCACCCAACTTCAACAAAGGTAACAGGTATTCCACCAACACCGGCATGGTTGCTACCGCGCGCGCCAACGCCCAATCATACACACCCCGATGTTCAGGCTGATGTCCAACCCGCTCCACCCGATCATGGACGATCTCCACCCCCTCCAACCTAAGCGAACGCACCACATGGCGGCAGAACTCGACCTTCTTACCGATCGACTCTACCAACGTCAGCTCAAGCCGCGGGAAGACGATCTTTAACGGAAGTCCAGGGAATCCGCCCCCTGTTCCCACATCTACCACTCGACCTGCAGGTCGAGGTCCCATCGCTTGAAGACATGTCAGTGAGTCGAGGAAGTGTTTGACTTCAATGCCTTGTGAATCAGTGACGGCTGTGAGGTTGAAACGTCGATCCCATTCCACAAGCTCAGAAGCATACCAGTCGAAGGCTTCAAGCTGGCGGTGAGTGAGTTGTAGACCTAACAATGAGGAGGTTGTCTTCGCAAACCCTTCGTATCCAACCACCACTTAACCTACTTCCGCTGGAGATGAAAACAGGTTTGAATGTGACCAACAGTTAAATCGCGGTAATTCGTCAGTTCCCTCGGTCCGAATTCACCCAACGCTTCTCTCTCCTCGTCGGACAAAACACCGAGGTCTTCCAGCACAGATACAGCTACAACTGATCGAGCCCTGCCTGCACGATCTCCATCCCCGATCTTGATCGCCACTCCCAAAGCCGGTGCATCAGGACTGATCACACCTTCCCGAACACCGATCCCTTGATACGCCTCAGCGCCACCTTTTGCCAAAACTCGCCCAGTGGTAACTTCCATCAGGCGAGTATCAAAGCGATCCGGCCCCGCAACCATGTAAGGGTGCGAAGTCATGGCAGTAACAACCCCACGGCATGCATCCGCTCGATCAGGATCCAACCCCGAGGGGTCCATCAGGCGGGCGAAAGCCGTCGCCGCGGCGACGAGTGGAACGGCGAAGACTGGCGCCGAGCACCCATCGATCCCTAAAACCACCGCCTCCGGCTCCAAACCACACATCTCCGCGAAGGTTTGTAGGATCTGGACCTGAACGGGATGCTGAGGGTTGATGTAGTCCTCCAGGGGTTCCCCCAAGAAGGACGCTAGCGTTAGCATGCCTGTGTGCTTTCCGGAGCAGTTGTGGCGGTTCGGTGTGGGTTCCAAACCCTGCTTTAACAATCGTTTTGCGGTCTGGCGATGATAGGGAGGATGAACTCCACATAATAAATCGGCTTCGGATAACCCAACCCGCTCTTGTATCGAAGCTACCATACGAGCATGCTCATCGGTGCCCGAGTGTGAGGCACAGATCACGGCGATCTGTTCGAGTGAAAGCTGATAATGATCGGCCGCACCGCTCTCCAAGAGCGGTATGGTCTGGAATGGTTTGGCGCTCGAACGGAGAAAGGTCACGACTTCCGCATCCCCCCACCAGGCATGCAGTACGCCGGAGGGATCCGCCACAGCGACGGCACCATGATGGATCGATTCAACGATCCCTCCGCGCGTAAGCTCCACTACAGGTCGATATCCCATCTCAGGCATCACGTTTCACGCCTCACGTCTCGTTCGGATAGAGACGACTGTACAGACGTTCCAAACCAACTTGAAGCCTTAACAAAACGTGCTCACGCCGAGCTTTCGGAATCTTGAAATCCTTAATCAACTCCAGAGCCAGTGCCCCGGCCTCCTCGGGCGGAGCACCCGCTTCGCTAAGGCGTTCAAGTCTCCAAGGAATTTTTCGCAGGAAACGGGCCATTTCATTGATCTGATCATGCTTGATCAGCCCATCCCGAGATGAGACCAGTTTATAGGAACGCATGCTCTGTGTTCGCAAATCATCGAGCGTGTCCAGCCAAGTTTCGATGTCCGAGTCACCCAGAAATGGAGGTTCCCCTACCGTAACAGCGTCACCGATAAAAACGACCTCAGCGTCCGAGAACACGACCCACATCGAACCCGGCGTAGGACCTGGACGATGCCAGAGATCGATGGTCCGCTCACCCAAATGGATCACCATCTGCTCGGAGAATGCCAATTCTGGCACCGCCCGTTTGACACCGGTGATCCGCTTCAATGAATCGACCTCCGCACCGATCGGTCGGGCGCTACCCTTGAAGGAATCGGACCAGTTGCTCATCGTTTCCAATGTCCAGTCCTGTGCTACACGGGGAAAGTCGAAATTACGTGCACCTAGCACCCGATCGTGGTGGGAATCTAACAACGCCAAATAACGCGGTTTTCCATAATCAGTGAGCGTTGCTAACCAATCCCGTCCGTCCTCCGCCCGTGCCGGACAGTCGATCAAGAAGAGCCCGTCATCGGTGACGACGACACCAAGTTGCACTCCAGGATATTTCGTTTCCAGATATACACCAGGGGCGATTCTACGCATGCAAGCTCCCATGTGAGAAGGTGAGAGCTAATATTATAACGGTAGGGTGAAGAGAAAAGTCGACCCCTCCCCCTCCTGACTTTCCACCCAAATACGGCCTCGGTGGGCTTCCACCGCCAGGCGGCAGAAAGCGAGGCCGATACCACGTCCTTTCAACCGTGACTCCGGACGAACGCGTGTGAATTTATCGAAAATGTTCTGCTGATCTTGAGGGGCAATACCAGGACCACTGTCTTTGACACTGACCAAGATGTGATCGTCCTCCGCCCGAGCGGTGATCGCGATCCGGCCTCCACTTCTCGTGTACTTGATCGCGTTCTCCATGAGATTGATCAAAACCCTGCGGATCATGTCGATATCCATCTCAACCTGCGGTAGGTTCCGAGCAAGGTCGAATTTCAGCACGTGACCTTTCGCCTCCGCCGTCGGATGGACTTCTTCAACCGCCTCGGTGATCAAAACATCGAGCGATCCATCTTCTTTCTCAAGTACGGCCTGACCGGCCTCGAGACGATCCAAATCAAGCAGCGATTCGACCAATCGTGATGCACGTCGCCCCGAACGTAATGCGATCGACATCACCGACTGCACCGCCTCATCATCCTTTGACATCGTGCTGTTCATCACCTCAAGGCTAGAAAGAATATTACCGAGCGGTGAACGCAGGTCGTGGAAGATCATGGATGTCAAATCGGCACGAAGCTGATCGAGTTCCTGTCGCTCAGAGATGTCTCGCAAGATCCACTGCAGGAAAGGCTGCTGACCAATATCGATGCGTTTGGCGTGCACTTCGATCGCCAATGTGTACTCATCACGATGAAGCGCTTCGCTGTCGTATCGCACAGTTTGACCGGGTTTCAGCTCGAAAAGATCCTCAGGTAATTGTTCACGATCGGGCTGATGGAGTTTCAGGACCGATTTCCCGAGCAGATCCTTGCGTGAATACCCGAGGAAGATCTCTGCACTGCGGTTGGCATCGGTGATCGTCCCGCTAAGATTGGAGATCAGGATCGGGTCGATGCTGTCCTCAAACAGACCCGCATATCGTAGTTGCGCCGATTGGGTATCGGCGAACAGTTGGGCATGCACGATCGCCGTTCCTGCTTGCGCAGCGATGCCGGTTAACAACTCGATCTGTTCCTCCGAGAACTCACCCTGTCGTGGGTTGACGGCTTCCAATACACCGATCGTCCGCTCTTTGACCCGAATGGGGACACCTACGATCGCTCTAGTCTCGAAACCCGCCCTTTCGTCCATGGTCGAGGAGAAGCGAGGGTCTTCACGAACATTAGGGACGATTAGTGGTTCATCGTGTTCAACAACCCATCCGGCTACGCCTTCACCTTTCTCCAGACGAACGCCGATCACCTCACGCGCTACTTTCCCGCTTGCAGCTCGAAACTCCAATGTCCCCGTTGCTTCATCAAGCAGCGCTAAAGAGGTGCCTTCAACCTCCAAGCAATCCATGGTTTGATGAAGAATGCGCTCCAAGACTTCGTCCAGATCAAGGCTTGCGGTCACCACACGCGCGGTGTCAGCTAATGCGATCATGGCCTGCACCCTACGCTGTATCTCGCTATATAACCGTGCATTAGCAACCGCCACGGCCGCTTGATCGGCGAAGGCTGTGACCACCTCCACCTCAGCTGGTCCATAAGCGCCCGGGGTGTGACTATCTACGCTGAGAACACCCACGGCACGATCCCGGACCACAAGGGGGGCGCCGATCCAACCATGGATCTGTTTTGTCTCTGGAAGATCTTCTATCTGCAACCAGCCATCCTCACTCTGGACATCGTCCAAAACGATCGGCAGTCGTGTGGTAAGTACACGACCTACAAGGGTCTTTGGATCCGCGGGGATGGCTAGATCAAAAGCGACATCTGCCTTCCTCAATCCCCTAGCCGCCACGATGTTCAAATGATCGTCCTCCAGCACAAAGATGCTGGAGCTATCGTACGCGACCACCCGTTCAAGCTGTTCCAGGATCTGGGGGAAGACCTGTTCCGGATCGAGGGTGGAATTGATGGTACGGGCGATCTCCTGCAGCGTCGAGGCAAACCGCTGTCGGTCCTGCTCGGCTTTATATAAGCGTGCGTTCTCCACCGCGATCCCTGCCTGATCCCCAATAGCCTGAAGTAACGCCAGATCAGCCTCGCCGTAATGCCCCGCCTCAGGATGCACCATAGTTAACACACCGACAACACGATCACGGGCCACGAGAGGGACACTGATTGCTGATCTTGATATTTCGTCAAATGTATTCCCTGGTAGCCGCAGCCAACGCTCGTCGTCATGTGTGCTGGGGAGCAATGCCGCTTGACGATGTTCGGAAACCCAGCCAGCCAAACCCTTTTCAAAAGGATCCGAATAACGCTCCGCAGAACCTTCAAGGACCTCGCCGTTGTAAGCCGTCGCACCTTGGGTCAGCATACCTTGCTCATCGAGAACGATGATGCTCCCGCTGTAAGCCCCGACCTCCTCGATCGTCAACCATAAAACCCGCCGTAACAGCTCCTGCAGATCGAGTTGGGATGAGAGTTCGCGACTGATCGAATAAAGGAGATCTAGAGACGCTCGGTCGCGTTCGTTGATAGGTTTCTTCGCGTTCATGATAAGTCTTTCAATCCTGTGCCAGTGTTGAAAAGGACCACTCGATCGTGCCCGTTTATACAACCGATCTCAACAATTCGCCGTAGACCAGCCAATGTCGCCGCACCTTCGAGACAAGCCATAATCCCTTCCTGCTGAGCGAGATCAGCCTGGGCTGCTCGAATCTC
>CP070708.1:291522-297141 GCA_020350285.1 Anaerolineaceae bacterium | reverse complement strand
GAGGACCGTGATGGCAGCCATGCCATTGGATGAGAGCCATTTCGACAAGACGACAATTGGATCCATCGCGATTCGCATTGGGTTGTAATAGAACAGGACGGATTCATCGATCCCCCGCTGTGCCCATAAAATCAACCCAATGATCCAAAACACGGCTCCTATAACAAAACAAGCAATCCAGATCCTTTTTGTATCGGGTATAAAGATCGGCGTCCCTTTATCCTTATTGGCATCTTTGAAGATATTCATTTTCGCTCATCCTTGATGTTTATAGTGTTTTTTCCTTATGGATACACTTTCGAGCTCGCCTGCACTAATTCGTATTTATGTTTTCCATATCTTTTACAATCGGCCTAATAAGCTTGATTCTTGTATCCTTATTGGGGCGGAATAACCCCCGCCCCTACGCTTTATAACGTAGTCATTCTACAGATTCTGAATTCCCCTGTCATGAGATCGCTGATGGCTCAAGAGATGTCCTTTTCCTCCATGTGGGAGGCCACCCATCGCCCAATGAAAGGGTAGAGGAAGTCGCGACCAGCGAGGGTGTGTGACATGCCCATCAAACCTAAGGTGACGGTAAAGCCCCAACCACCAAGGACGCCGATCACTAAAATACACCGCAGTGCGAGCATGCCTGTTGGGATCGCACCGCTTGGATCTGTGGATAGTCTGACCATTAAAGTGTCGTAAAACCCCCAAACCCCTACCAGATACACTGCCAGGGTGGCAGCGGGTAGGATCATCTGGTGGACAAGAGCCTGAATCGCATGGAAACGGACACACTTTGACCAATCCTTCTGTGTGAGCCATATATACAGAGGCACGATAATTCCGAAGAATGGGAGTAATGCCGCACCATGAGCAACGGCTGCAAGCAGGCGTTCTTCTTGGGAAGCTTGACCTGTTGATGGATGCATCGTTTTCCTCATATGTCGGGATGAAAGTGAGGGACGATGTAGATAAGGATCCGTTATTTGAATGGTGAGTATACCAAGCGCAGCCTCATATGTAGGATTGGATGAAAATCACTCCCAGCGGAAGAACCGTGCCGCCAATCCAGCACCCACAACGAAGATTGCACCTAGAATGAAAACCTCAGTGAGATGTTCTCCCCATCCCTCGCCAAACCACAGCCCACGTAACAAGGTTACCACGTGGGTTAAGGGCAGGAAGTCGGAAATGCGTCTCACGCCCTCCGGCATCACCTCAAGCGGGACGCTGGCTCCGGAGAGAAACATCATCGGGTAGAAGATCACCATTCCGATGACCTGAGCTGTGCGAGCTCCTGAGGCGAGGCTGGCGATGAGATATCCTACGGCAAACATCGTCAATCCACTGAAAACAACCGCAACGAAGACACTCAACACCTGTCCTTCAAAACGCACACGGTAGAGCGCCCAACCAACGCCGATCAAAATAGCCATTCCAAGCAGAGTCATGGTCAGATTGGTCAGCAGGTCCGCCGCGATGTACGTGAGGGGGCGCATGGGTGTCGCGCGGAAGCGGCGCAGCACACCTAACTCGCGATATCCGCTCGTTGTGATGGGGATCCCGAGCAGCCCGATCGTTCCAAGGATGAGCGCAGTATATGCGGGCATGGTGATGTCCATCGTCCCATATCCCCCATACATGGGGTCGGGGTCGTTGCCGTACATGGCGCCGAAAAGCAAGACCAATAAGGGTGGAAAGGCCAGGGTGAAGAAGGTGGCGATCGGCTCTCTCAGGTATAGTTTGAAGCTCATGATGGTAAGTTGTAGTAATCCTCTCATCGTTCTACTCCCGCATCTCCCGGCCAGTGAGCGCCAGGAAAACATCGTCCAAATTGGGTTGTTCGGTGCGGACATCTAGAAAATCGATCTCGGCGCGCTCCAGTGCGGTGATCACCGGACCAGCGAAACGCTCGCCGTGGCCATAGACCACGACGCGGTCCCCGCTACGCTCAATACGATTAACCTGGGGCAGGTCTGACAACGGCAGTTCTTGGGGAGCGCCAGGGAGGGTCAAGACAATGCGTTTCTCCATCTCCAAGGAACTGATCAAGGCCTCAGGGGTATCGAGGGCGACGATCTTGCCGTGGTCGAGGATCAAAACCCGGTCACAAAGCCGCTCGGCCTCCTCCATGAAGTGTGTGGTGAGGAAGACGGTGTGGCCCTCATCCCGGATTTGACACACCAGATCCCACATCGCACGCCGCGCTTGGGGATCAAGCCCGGTGGTCAACTCGTCAAAGAAGACCACCTCTGGCTGGTTGACCAGCGCCAAGGCGATGAACAGGCGCTGCTTTTGACCTCCTGAGAGTTTTGAGAAAGCAGCTGATCGTTTTTCGGTCAGACCTAGTCGATCAAGTAGTTCCCCGCTGTCGGCTCGTGAAGTGTAGAACGATCCGAAGAGTGACATGGCTTCTTGTACACGAATTCGCGCGGGAAGTGCAGATTCCTGCAGCTGAATACCGATTCGTTCTGCGATCTCGGCGCGCGACACATCTGGATCTACACCGAAGAGGTTGACCTTGCCACTGTCACGTTGGCGCAACCCTTCGATACACTCGATCGTCGTCGTCTTCCCCGCGCCATTTGGGCCCACCATGCCAAAGATCTCCCCTTCGTGGACCTCAAAGGACACGTCATCCACTGCGACGACATCCTCATAGCTTTTGTACAATCCAGCGACTTCAATCACGACAGACATTTGTGTCTCCTTCAAACTCGTTGGGAACTACCCGACTCTATCGAGGTAATAAAACGATGGTGCGTTCCCGAGAGCCTATCTCATCCAATGACCACTTATTCATCACCCTTTCCCTGAACCTCACCCGCATGGACGATGGCCTCCAATGCAGCGACATGTTCTCCAAAAGCACGTTTTCCCTGGGGTGTGATAATCACATAGGTTCGAGGTTTTCGCGCGACGAATGTCTTAATCAACTGAACGTAACCGGCTTCTTCCAGCTTGCGTAGGTGTGCTCCCAGGTTCCCGTCAGTAAGTTCGAGTAGATCACGCAGATAGGTAAATTCAAGTTGGGACTCGTCCTCTATGGATACGAGAGCCGCCATGATTCTCAATCGAACCGGTTGGTGGATGAGTTCGTTTAATGTCACCACGCGATAAACCTCTTTGATATAACCACACTCACTCCCACTTGCGAAGGATATAAAAACCGCTGAGCATCAGGGCACCTCCTCCAAGAAGTGCCATCAACAGGAAGTAATATTCAGGGATGAGGAGATAGACCAGAATGGCAAAGGCGGTCACGATCAGGCCCACCCACGCAGCGACAGGCTCCATCCACAGACCAATGACCACATAGGCGAACATAATAAAACAGGTAATGAGGACCGAGGCTTGTGCTCCGGTACTGGGCTGTGCGAGCCACATCCATATCGCGCTATAAGCCATGATGGCTACCCAGAGATAGGTGAAGCGGAGATCGATTTGCGACCGCACCTTAGATCTGAACCGATATCCAAGATAGGCAGAGAAGATGGATCCAAAAATGACCAGTGGCATCCATATCCAACCTAAATACGCTTCATCGACAAAGTGACTGCTCAGGAAACCTAGAAACCAAATCGCTCCCCATAGGACCATGAAGTAGGGGGATCCGGAACGGGCAACGTTTCTCCGCATGTGTGCCGCGACATCTTGGATGGCTTGCAGGGATTCCTTGGCTTCCTTTTGAGAGACATCCATTCTGCTACCCTCCGTATTATGGGGTTCAGCGTATCCCCTTCTCTTAACGCAGAGTACTCTGTATTATAGAGCACTCTATCATAATTTGGTATGGATGTCAAGCAGGAGGGGAGATTGACTGGTTTAATCCACCCTCAATTTGTCATTGCGAGGAGCCGTGAGGCGACGAAGCAAACTTCTGGTCGATCAGATTGATTCTGTTTTTCAAAAGTCACACCATATGCAAGAGAGGAGATTGCTTCGCCCCTGCGGGGCTCGCAATGACATCACATAAATTCACCCTCACCCAGCCCTCTCCCTTTTAGGGAGAGGGCTGGTATCCTCCAAAAGTAGGTCGGGCTCCCACGCCCGACCGGCGTTCTTTGGCAATGCACAACGGCGGCGTGGGAGCCGCCTCTACTTGTTTGGGTAGTGTTCCCACGCCTGATTATTTCTTTCTCACTCTGGCCTTCCCCTTGCCACCACCGTCCTATCTGTGGCTAAAATCTTTCCGTGATACACTACCTCGAAGGCAACCTCAATGGGACTATTTGATAAAACTGAGAAAGTCCAACGCCGACCAGAGATCGAGTCGATGTGGGCGTCGGCATTGCGCGCCGCTGCAGGGGTTGCGCGCAGAGCGGCCTCGAGCGAGGGTGATGTTTTTCGAGCTGTAACGGAGGAGTTGCGGCGGTTAAAGCTAAGAGGGACATTGGCGCTGTTGACCCCAGAGGGTGAATTGGAGATCCAAACTCGCCCTATTAGCCAATCCGCAGAAAGCATGCTCCGAAGATTGACCGGATTGCAGATCACAGGCTTTCGCTTCGATCCACAAGAAGTCGACATCTATCTTCAGGTCCTTTCCACAGGTGAAGCCGTCTTCACAACGGATCAGACCGATACGATCCATCAGATCCTACCTAAGGGTTTACGTCCATTGCTATCAAGGATCATGCATATTCTTGGTAGCGAGCAACCTGCGATCATCGCTCCCTTGATCCTCGCTGACCGCCCTATAGGGACCATTAGCTTCGCTGCAAACTGGCTCTCTTCAGCAGATATCCCCATGGTGACAGCCCTAGCTGATCACATCTCGATAGCGCTTGGGCATGTCCGAGCCCAGCAGAAGATGGAAGACAGCTTGGAACGAGAGCGACTACGCAATCAGGTAGCTGAAGCTCTATCTAGTGCGCTCGATCTTCCAGTGGTCTTGGAGCGTGTGATCTCCCTCGCTGCAGAGGTGACCGGTGCCGATGCCGGTGCAATCGGATTGCTCGATCCGGGTGAGGAAACTGTCCGCTTCCCTTACATCATGGGTCTTCCCGAAGAACTGAGTTTACGACCTTATCCTCGGGGCCAAGGTGTCATTTGGCAACTTATCGAAGAGCGGAAGACCATCCTGCTGCATGAGTACAGCGAACATCCTGGAGCCATCCCCACGTGGGTAGAGGCTGGCGTGCATGCTTTTCTTGGTGTGCCCCTTATCACCGGTGACGATGTGATCGGAGGATTAGGGCTTTTTATTCTGGACACGAAACGCCAGTTTAACGAGGAATCGGTGGAGATAGCCCAAGCCATCGCCAGCATGTCCGCGATTGCTGTCAAAAACGCCCGTCTCTATTCTGACGCCACCCAGCGCGCGGAGGAATCTCAAGCACTGATCCGCACCGCTCGATCTATCTCGGCTCTGCTGGATCACGAGACTGTGCTTCAGATGATCGCAGAACAAGCTAAGGCACTGTTGGAGGCCGACGGAAGCCGTATCCATCTGATCGATCCCGAGAAAGGGGTCCTGCGTTGCCTCGTTGCGCTAGATCCTGAGGCGGCCGAGATTATGTCGATCGAATTGGAGATGGGTGAGGGGATCACGGGTTACGTGGCCGAGCACGGTGTTCCGGTTCTCCAAAATGATCCTCGTGAGGACCCACGGGGATTGTATGTTCTCGG
>CP070708.1:285758-291422 GCA_020350285.1 Anaerolineaceae bacterium | reverse complement strand
GAGGTATGGACCTCGGGATGTTTGTTCTTGAACGCGGGCGGTACGCCATGGATGTGGATCGGAAAGAGTTCAACCGGCTTGAGATCTCTCTTCCCAAGTAATTTCATAAGCTGAACAGGCGTGTATTGAAAGCGTGATTTAACATCGACACCTGTTTTCGCAAGCTTTATATCTGGCTCTTGGAGTGAAGCAGGATTTACCGCCAGTAATTCTGAAAACTCCACATTTGCAGCTAAGGCCATGGCCTCATGGATCAATGCTTCCATATCCGTCCCCTTGAGCTCGCCCTCGGTAAACGGGCTCATGGAGACGATATTGAAGAGGCGGTTGCGAGAGCTGAGGACGAAAGAGCCTTGGGGAGCCAGGAGCTTCTGAACAAGATCGAAAAAATCACCCATTTCTTCTTGAGAGAGGTACTCAATAAATCCATTTGCAGAGATAAGATCGAATTCGTTATCCGAGAAAGTACAATCAAAGATTGAGCAGCATTCAAAGTGAGCCATTTCAAGCTGCATTTCTTCTTTCTTCTTTATAGCGATGTCTATCATATCCGGGGCAAAATCTACACCGAACGCGGTGACGCCTCGTTTAGCCATCTCGCAAACCAGATCACCGGTGCCACTGCCCACATCGAGCATAGATCTCGTCTCAGAACGATCCTCAAGCACCTTCAGTACATATTGATTTCGTTGCTGAATGACATTCACCTTATCCCGCTCTGAAGAGATCGCCTTCTTTGCCCATTCCTTTGCATGGATCGAGAAGTAATGAAGAGCTTCTTCTTGCTGTTTCGAGGTCATATCATTTTCCCTTACATGCGATTTCAAACCACTGAAAGATCCCAGCTCATACCTTATACCATTGATCGGACTCTTCTTCTAGATCGCTTTTTCATATCTACACGCATTCATAATTATCAAGGTACATAAAAACACCGACCTCTTTCGAAGTCGGGACTGGTTGTGCCTCGTATTCCACCGAACCGAAAAGGATTAACGAAAAGAAGATTTAGCTATACGATCTTTTATGGCAGGTGTAACTCGAAACGATCGATGATCGCACCTTCCGGCGTCAAGGTAAGGGCGTTCAATTTGGTCCCCTCGATATTGATAAGAACGAAATGAAAGCCTACAAAATACCTTAGAAGGTGCTCATCGGGCTTAATCCGATCGGAGAGATCCCCTCCACCTCCGCCAGTGACGAGGTAGGTTATGCCGTTCACATGACTGCGTTGGTAATTATGATTGTGACCAGAAAACACAAGCTTTACACCATACTCTTCAAAGAGAGGGGTTAGTCTGGAGCGGATAAAAGCTTCACTTTGTCCTTCGTACTCAGCTGAGTAGGGAGGTTTGTGGAAAAAAACGAACAACCAGGGTTGTGTGTTCTTAGCCAGGGTCTGTTCCAACCACTGATATTGTTCGCTAACATCATCAAGCTTTGTGTATCCATCGATTTCTAAACAAATAAAAAACGCCGGCCCATAGGAGAAGCTATACCAGCGCTCATTGCCAGGCAAGAAGAAACGTTCGAAATAATCCCTACTTTGTAGCTCATGGTTCCCGAGGGTTGGGAAAAGAGGGACATACGCGAGGAGATCCTTTGTGATCCAAAAAAACTCGTCCCACTGTGCCTCATCTCGTCCTTTGTTCACCAGGTCACCGACATGAAGCATCAAATCGGGGGTGAGTGAGCGGGCTTGATCGATGATCGCATCATGTATCTCCGGACGTTTTTGGGTATCTCCGTAAACGACAAAGGTGAGTGATTTCTTCTCAGGACCGGGCGCTGTATGGAATGTCAGGTCTTCAGTCAGTGACACATTACCACTGACGAGTCGGTAATGGTATTGCGTATCCGGCTGTAGATCCGAGAGTATCACATGATGTTGTTCGCCAATCGTTTCATCTATCACAGATAGGTTATATTCACTCGTGCCTCCGTATACGATCTCTCCCTGACTCGGACTTGCTGTCCTCCAGGCGATGGTGATGGAATCTGTTGTGACGTTCTGCAAGTAGGGTCCAAGCAGCTCACCGATTGACTGTTTCTTTGCCAAGGCTTCGGATGAATTGTGATCAGCGGACTCCGTTTCTGACCATACAGTTGGTGTTTCTGAAGGGATAGGGCTTGGTGTGTCTGTCCATTTTGGGGGCAGCGCAACAGTGGCCCTTTTTTCCGGAGTGGAAGAGGCGACGACCTCCTCAGTTGGCAAAGGAATTGGTGTCTCCGCGTTGATTGACGAGATATAAATAGCCCCAAAAACTGCAAGAGCCCCGATAAAAAGGACAGCAATTATTAAGATGAAGATGTGAGTCAGTCTACCGGTTCTCATCAACAAGCACCAAAATGCGGAATCTGGGATGTTTCACATTCAGGATGGATATCATGTTTGAGTGTTAGGAGCATGATCTTTGTTGGTCTAAGCGGTTTATTATTACTAAATTGGGACTCCAACTTCCCCAACAGGTTCTCGAGGTTACTCTTATTTTCGGCTTCATGCAACATCCCGGTGTGATTTTAATTGTAGGTCGCTTATCTCAAGCCATTGTGATTCATTCAATGGCAGAACACCAAAGTGGAGTCCGTCCTCCGGCGTAGCTACGGCGTATTGGTTATCTATCCAGGCGACAAAGCCCAAAGGGACGGAGGGCACCTCAGGAGCACGAAGGACGATCTCCCCATCAATCTCAAAGGTGGCTTCCTCCGGAAGCCATGTTAATGAGTATGAATGCCACTCGTTGAGTAAGGGGGCGAGGAGGCTTTCGTAAGCGTTTACCTGTTTTAGGGCTTTTCTCATAATCCATCCTCGCAGGATGGGGAACTTGCTCAGGATGAAGGCGCATGCTGCTAGAGGTGCCAAGAAAAGCGTTGGTAAATCAATAGAGTCCAGACTAGCCGCTTTCCACCCGTGTCCGGGCACATTCGGAGCGAGCGGTAGATTGTGAGGATATGAACCATAGAAAAACCAGAGAGCTTTGGGTGCTGTGGGCAACTTTCTTGTTGCTCCTCCCTGGCCAAAGGAGAATGAAAACGGATCATTCCAGAAGCCAAATCCCAATGTTCCGAAGGGTTTGAGGTGGGACGCGCGAGCCTTTAAAGAGAGAATGAGCGGAGGCCGCCAAGGGAATTTGCCACGTGGTAGCCTGCGGTAATCGTCTATTTGAGCGTTCGCGTAACCCGATGATATTGGAGGAATGATTAATCTTGTGGACCCTGATGGGGTCTCCTTTACAACCCCTCCACCAATTTCCAATTGCACCGTTTCGAGAGAGACCTTTCTCATCAGGTTGATTTTAGCCTGTGATCCAACTTTATCAAATCATACAATAGTACGGAAAGATAAATTCAGTGGATGATGTTTTTTTGACAGGGGTTGATGAGATAAGGTGCCGTTCAGGCCATCTTACGAACTTACTTTCAGCTATGACATGAGGGGACGTGGAGGTATAAAATCATCAACTTGCTTGATAATCCCTTACCATAGCGCCGATGGACAACCACTATAAGGAAGCACCAAACACGACGACAACCTTTGGCACTCTCTCGGGTGATCGTGTATAATCGCTCGCCTATAGCCGTGGAGGATGAGTGGAAATAACTTGGTATGGTCTTTCATGTTTCCGATTAACCGAGCGGGGCCTGGCGAGCGTTGTAACGGATCCCTATGATCCTAGCGTGGGTTTACCGGCGGTGAAATTGCGGGGCGATATCGTGACCGTGTGCGATAACAAGCCGTCTCATAACCATGTCAAAGTCGTCAAGGGGAAGCGAAGGGTCATCCAGCAACCCGGAGAATTTGAGATCGGCGGAGTCTTCATCATCGGGATTCTGATGACCCCGAAAGACGGGAAGAAGAAAAAAGCCCAAGCGAATTTGATCTATGTATTCGATTTCAATCGTTTAACCGTTGCTCATCTCGGTAATATATCTTATGTCCCATCACAGGCTGAGATTGAGAACCTCGGCGCAGTTGATATCGCCTTGGTGCCAGTTGGGGGTGGGGGAGCACTGTCACCGTCTCAGGCAGCAGAAGTGATCAGTCTTATCGAACCATCGATCGTTGTGCCAATGCATTACAAGACAGCCAAAGAAGGTCCGAAATTGGGGACAGTCGCTCGCTTTTTATCGGAGATGGGAACTGCGAAACTTGATCCCCTTCCCTCATTGAAAATCAGGAAGGGTGGGCTCTCTTCGGAAACTCAGGTAGTTGTTCTTGAACCTGCGTCCTAAGAAGAAGCATTGAAACGTATGATGAGGGGTTGTGAAACCCTGATTGTGATTTACGGTAGGGTGGCTATCAATGGCGGTAAAGTTGCTCATGACCTGGGACATGGTGCCTGGACGGGAACAGGAGTATTTTGAGTTTCTCGTCCGGGAGTTCGTGCCAGGGATGCAACGACTTGGAATTCAACCGACTGAGGCTTGGTATACGACTTATGGAGAAGCCCCGCAGATGCTGACCGGCTTCGTGGCCGAAGAGATGGATACAATGCGAGAGGCTTTAGACACGGAGGAATGGGCGGAGCTTAGTAACAGATTGTTTGAATTTGTGATCAATTTTAGTGCCAAAGTGGTTCAGGCGACGGGTGGCTTCCAAATGTAATTTCTTCGAATCTTAGAATGAAGAAGAGCCGAGATTCCCTCGGCTCTTCTTCATTCAAGTGCATGATATCGTTTATTCGTCTTTTAAGGATTCACTTGAAGACGAAGTATCCTTAGATTTGTCCTTCTCGGCTTCAGGTTTGCTTTCAGTCTTCTTGGTTGTTCGCTGACCGGAGGGAGAACGATGATCGGTTGCGTAAAAGCCAGAGCCTTTGAAGACGATCCCAACTGGCAAATAAACCTTACGTAAGGCCTCTTTGCCACACTCAGGACAGCGAGTGAGCTGCTTGTCGTCAAATGCCTGACGACGATCGAATTGCACGCCACAATTTTGGCAGCGATACGTATATATTGGCATCGCTCACCTTCTCCTTTACCATGAGAATTATAGCTTCCTCATTGAATGTATTCAAGGAGAAAACTATTAGAAATGCGTTAGTACGTAATAGATATGGTGTAAGAGAGCCGATACTCGGATTGTTGTTGACGAGGGTGTATTTGGAAGGTATGATGGAGTCGGCTGTTGGGTCGACCGGGCGATCGCAAGCGGTTTAGACCGCCTGAGGAAAGTCCGCGCTCCACAGAGCTCGGTGCCGGGTAACGCCCGGGTGGGGAAACCCACGGAAAGGACCACAGAAAATGACCGCCTGGTCGATGGGACGTGGCGAAGGCTCCCTTTGTCATGGACCTCATTCGATCAGGTAAGGGTGAAAAGGTGGTGTAAGAGACCACCGGCGTTGGCAGTGATGTCAGCGGCCAGGCAACCCCCATCGGGAGCAAGGCCAAGCAGGAGTGAAGTCCGCATGCGGACGGGAGGTTGCTCGCCTTCCTTGAGCTCCGGGTAGGCCGCATGAGCCTCACGGTGACGTGTGTGCCGAGATAGATGATCGCTCAGATCGACCTCTGAGGGATGAAGGGTAAACTCTGAAAATACGTCGAACTAGCCTAGCGGTTTGGCAAAGAGTGAGCCCGTAAACCGCAGATGTCTTTCGGACAGAACGCGGCTTATAGGTCGAACCACAGTCAACGCCCCAGAGCTTTTGCTCCGGGGCATTTTTT
>CP070708.1:279988-285658 GCA_020350285.1 Anaerolineaceae bacterium | reverse complement strand
AAATCTTCTACTGACCACATGATCGATAGTGGAAGGAATCATTCAATTCTAGATCACTCAGAGAGTTAAATATCCTTTCCCTCCCTCACAGTGACTCTATATTCTCCAATATCCTCACCATCGCCAACGTGTCGAATTTGCAGTACTCCCACAGATCGGTCCTTATTCTTTCAATGATCCTTGGATTGGTTTCGATGCCAAGCTGGTAATACGCTTCCATAGCTTGAGTGCCTTCAGAGATTTCAAGGCTTTCATAACTCAGCTCAGGCACAAGGGCTGGGAGGACAGCTTTGATGGAATACGAGCCACTCATTTCTGGGAGGTAGTAGTACCGTTTTTGGAACGGTTCCATCAGGTCGACTAAGCGCGATGATAGATCCTCAAGTTGCGAAGCGGACTCAGGGAATGCCTCAGCCAAGTCGCGTAGTACTCGTGCTTCAAAAGGTCGGTTATAGGCGAGGATGTCACCGGGAGCATGAATGTCCCGCAGGAGCGATTCAATGAGTGGGATACGGGGATCGATGTTCGATTCAGCCAAGAACCCGGAGTGGGATAATTCACCATCCGGGCTAGATTTCCGATGGAGTGAGTATTGAAAGGGGATTTGGTTATACGGTTTGGTCCCATCGAAGGGAGGGATCGCGGGGTTGAATGTCTCGAAGTCCAGAAAATACAAGGGATACTCCAAGGAATTGAGAAAGTCTTCAAGCGCAACCTGATCGATGATGGACCGACCATATTTTTCACCCTCAACGTGTACTTTCGAAGTGGCGTTAAGGGGAAAATCCTCTGGAATGTCTATAATCCTCACAATCCCATCTTTGTAAAGCCCAAATTTGTGAGCTTTCTTCATCCTAGCGACGTTGAAGACGGAACCTTCGGGGATATGGCGCCAGCAGTAACCCATGAAATCGCAAGGGTATGGTTCATCGCAATATGGACCGATATCGATCTCAGGCACATTCAACTCTGCAAGGACGGCTTTAGCCTCCTCGATATGAGTCATGACTTCCGGTTCCATCTCCTTAACCACTTCAAACATCGAAGCGTTTGTGAATAGCGCCTCCAGATCTAGATCGCCATGGCGCACATAATTGTTGTTAATATGGAGAATGGAAAAATCATCCAACTCGATACCGGAATTGGAGAGGATGTGATACTGAACCGCCACATCCCAATCATATGGCTCCTTAACCGAAGTTGAGCTCTTGACCTCATAGGCCTTCCATTTTGTCCCCGCTCGCACCAAGATGTCTACGATCACCAACACTTGATCGTGTTCGAATACCGCTTCAAACAGCACTTCAACACCCTCCCCCATGTACGCACGTGTCTTCTGCAGCCATGCCTCAGGATCGTAAGACTCCCCTGTGCTTACTTCCACACCGTCAGGAAACAATTCTCGAGCCAACGTGTGGACTTCCCTGCCCGTTCGGAATACGGCCTCTTGGGATAGATCAGGTGGATCGCGGAGATCTGGCGTGTACCTGTTGAGGTAAAGGGACTTACGGCATTGAACGCTGCGGAGGAAGGTGGTCTTACTGAGAAGATGATTTGTATCCAATGACCCCTCCTAGAGCCTAACCAGATTCTCGATCACACTATAACACGCGAGCGATGATTTACGAAAAACCTATATAAGTTCAGTTTTCTGTGAAGAGCCATTTTCAAATCGATCGTCTATTATCTCCACCTTACGGGAATTTCACCCCGACATGGGATACCCAAGGGTCCTGGTTCCTATTAGAATGTGTTGATCTTGTGCTCGATCGTTACTTGAGGAGGTTCGGGATGTTTCAAAAGATGTTGACTGAAGAACCCGGTCGAAAGATTGTGATCTTATTCTTGCTTGTCGTGCTCGGGATTCTGGCGAACTGGTTTTGGTCCATCGGTTGGGAATACTTATCAGACCCATCCATGGGATTCTCCTTTGGACCAACGACAACCATCTTGGTCCGCGTGATCCTGGCCTTCATCGCCGCTGCGTTGACCTTCGTGCCGATCTACAACAAGATCGGGCAAACGAGCGAGGAATCGTGGGTCCCTTACTTTTTAGCGTTTCAGAGTGGTTTCTTTTGGGAGGCTGCTCTGGATGCAGTCGTTCGGGCGATATGATCCCCTTGCCTACCAATCTTCCGAGGGATCCTTGGGTGAGCAGTGCACACGCCTTGAGTTGTGGATGTAGCATACGTGAAACGTCCCGTGGGGTATGATTATTGCACTCCTATCTGGAGGTTCATCTTATCGAACCAAATTATGTAAAAAGAGAACGTTAAACTCGGTCAAAGCGAGGGAATCACACCATGAGTGAGCCTATGATGAATCTAGAGTCCAAATCACCGTATGCCGGAGCTTATTACCAAACCCGTTGGGGATTCAACTACTTTCTCTCAGTGATAAAAAGCATACCGGACAGGATCGAGCCCTATAACCTATTAGCCGGGGCTCTTCCCGGGACAGTCCCCGGTATCGATATATCACACTGGCAAGGTGACCTCACCCTAGACTGGTGGGTAACGGCTTACAACGAGGGATATCGATTTGTATTCCTCAAAGCCACGGAAGGTTTGGAGTTTGCCGATCCCAAATATGCGATCAATAAAACGAATGCACAATTAGCTGGATTTAAGGTTGGTGCTTACCACTTCGCTCGCCCCGAAAAGAGTGGGATCCGGCAGGCAGAATTTTTTATCAGCGTAGCAGGTGAGTTGGATATTGGTGGGGTATGGGATCTGGAAGACGATGGAGGGGTAGATGATATCGTTATCAATTCAAGGACTGAAGATTTCCTGTCGGCGCTGAATGATCATTACGGATATTCCTGGATGTACAGTGCGGCCTGGTTCTTAGATCCTCGCCAGATTAATCCGCAGGTGCCTTATTATCGCTGGGTCGCGCACTGGACAACTGCCTCTGAACCCTATATGCCTCGAATCTGGCGGGATAGGCCGTATGACGCTTGGCAGCATAGCGACTCGGAAGAGGTGGCTGGCAAGACCCCCATCAATGCAAACAGAATGCAAAAGACTCTGTTTGATAACCTCACAGACGGTACAAATGGGGAATATGTCACTATTCGCGTCAAACAGGAGACGATTGACGATCTGAAACGTGCGCTAGCTGAGGCAGGGCGCATCAATTTATGATAAATCGTTGAGTTCGACACGACTCAACCGGGTATCAATCGATCAAAGATATCCTTTCTATCTCTTCAATTTGTATCTTTGGCTTTCCCCGATCACGGATCCAGGTTAATAACCAGTAGACGAGGAGTCCTAGAAATACACCGATGATCCCGCCTAGGATAGGATAGAAAAACAAGTTGCCTATACTTGCTATTCCTGGTTCATGACGCTCCCAACGCTGGATATCGCCATTCTTGAGGATGACATATACAAAATCGATGTTGTAATCGGCATGGACCCCATACCAACATTCTAATTTTTCCACCGAATTCCTAGGTGGTTTTTTGCCCCCTTGGATCTCAACTCTGTTTATTCTTATAGAGGCGGTTTCTCATAAAGCATAACAGAGCGAATGGGAGGGGCCCCTTCTGGATGACATGCAATAATTGTAGGGGCGCAATTAATTGCGCCCCTACATGGTGACTCCTGCGAGCATAAAAACGCGAAATGAACGTAGCCCCTACTTGGTGACTCCTGCGGGCATAATACTGCTCAATGGGTGTAGTGGCAATTCATAAATTGCCCCTACAAGGTTTTGGATGACAAGCGACTATACAAAAAGCCAAATGTAGCCGCACCCTTTAGGGTGCGCTGAGATACATAGGCTAATGCCTGCGGTTATCACCTATGACCAAATCGATGGCATCTCCGCAGATGTCATTCCGAGCGAGTATGACGAGCGAGGAATCCCTATGATGTATCGATCAAAGAAGTCTCATCATGGGGATTCCTCGTCGCACGGCTCCTCGGAATGACACTTAACAGGCGGAGGGGCGCAATTCATTGCGCCCCCACATGGTGTCTCCTGCGAGCACATTATTTCATAATGAACGTAGGGGCGACCGGCCGGCTGCGTCGTGAGCTTGTCGAACGGTCGCCCCTAGAACACACCTTCGATCTCCTCGAGCTCTTTTAGGTCAACGGCGAGGGCATCAAAGCCCGCCTGCCAGGTTTCATGAGAAGTGATATCTATCCCTACCCGATTTAGAATCCGCGCAGGTGAATCCGAACCACCAGCCTCCAGTATGGTGCGAAGGTGCGTGCTAAAAAAATCCCCTTCCCTTTGGTATTGGTTATAAAGAGAGAGAACGAGTAATCGACCAAAGGTATAAGCATAGGTATAGAATGGCAGATGGTAGAGAGTCGAGATCCCCAACCACTCATAGCGAAAATCGTCACTCAAATCGATCGAGTCTGCGAATTGATCCAATAAATTAGTGAAATACATTTCATTGAGATCGTCAACCGTAGCCCCTGCAGGAATCCGCTCGTGTGCCTTTTGTTCAAACATCACAAAACCAGCTTGACGCATGATAGCTGCATAAGCATTGTCCATCCGCTTGAAAAGCAGATCCCTTCGCATCCTTTTGTCATCTGACACGGCTATGAGATGATCGATGGTCAGCATCTCACAGAATGACGACGCCAACTCAGACAACATCCTCGTTGGTTTATGTGTTAATGTCGTGTGCGAGGCTGCCAAACTGTAATGGACAGCGCGACCCAGCTCACGAGCCAGCGTCGCAACATCATCTACGTCACCTTCAAAGGAAGTAGAAACCCATGGTGTAAGGCTGGGCTCGACTGAAACACAAAATGCGCCCGGTCGCTTCCCCTCCCGGACCTCACTGTCCAAGTGATGATCATCGAGAACATTACGCGCGTAATCGGCGAATATCGGGTCAAACTGATGCAAACTCTCCAAGACAAAATGCACCGTCTCCTCTAACGGAAACAACTTCTCCAGCAAGGTCACAGGTGCATAAAGGTCGTATCGTCGGAGACGATCCATACCCATACTGTTTGCTTTCAACCGGAAATACCTTTGAAAAAGCGAAACGTTCTCCCGGCAGGTTTCCAACAACACATCAACTGTGTCATCCGTGAGGTCATTGATCAAGTTGCGCACGGCGATCGACGAAGGGTAACCGCGCAGCTGGACATTCTCACTCTTCCAGTCCCGCACCCTGCTTTGGTAGATCTGGCCCAGGATCGGGGCATCACGCTCAAAGACGCGAAGGTACTCCCTATAGGCATCTTCACGAATATCTGGGGTCGGATCACGCACATAGTCGTTCAACTCATGCCGTGTGAACTCCTTGGTCTCACCCTCGGTCAGAAGCTTGAACCGATATCGACCCGTAATGGTTTCGTAGAGCTTGAGTAACCCTTTCGCTCCTGACCTATCTTTGAATGTGATGATCTTTTCTTCTATCTCAGAGAGAGAGAATGGCTTCTGAAGACGCATTGTCCCAAGCCAATATTTGTAGTCAGCAGCTGCTTTGATGAGTTGATCAGCCAACTTCTCATCGAGAGCATTCCACCACAAGCTTAGGAACAGGGTCCGCCTCTCTGCTTGCGCGGCGATTTGTTGAACATGCCCCCAGCAATCCTGCGCTTTTCTTGAACGCATGTCGTCAGAGAGCAGCAGGAATCCATAGTTGATCACCCGAGAGAGAAGTCGTATGAGATCTTCATATCGCTT
>CP070708.1:274157-279888 GCA_020350285.1 Anaerolineaceae bacterium | reverse complement strand
TCAGTGGGTAGTGGTCGGTTCGAGTTTTAATGGATTCGCCCATCCAGATGTGGAGGTTTGTGGAGTGCAATTGGAAGTTGGTCAAGTAGTGACTGTTAAACGTACCTTCAGCCAAGGGGATTTCAATCGCTTTGCGGTTTTAAGCGGTGATGATAACCCTATTCACGTGGACCCGGAGTTCTCATCACGAACTCGCTTCGGTAGAACAGTCGCCCATGGCATGTTGCTCTATAGTAGTATTTGTATGGTGCTTGGAACCCAATTTCCTGGACCGGGCACTGTTCAACTCGAACAGGATCTAAAGTTCACGACACCCACCTATGCAGACGAAGAGGTGGCCATTCGACTTGAGGTCATCTCCTTACAGCCGGAGGAGAGGCTTGCGGAGTTAAACACTCAAGTTACACGTCCCGATGGATCCCTGGGTTTGGAGGGGAGGACATTGGTTCGTTTACCAAATGAGAAACCAAACACATCTGGATAGGAATATGACAGAATTGTCCCTTGGGCAGAGAGCAGAAATTACGCGGAAGTTTGGTGAGCAAGATATTGTTGAATATATTGCGCTAACCGGTGATTCAAATCCGATCTATTATGATCAGGACGAAGCCCGCAAAGTTGGGTATAGCGGACTTGCTGTCCCAGGCGCGCTAATTGGAGGGATGTTCTCTACCCTACTGGGGACCAAATTGCCAGGTGGGGGAACGAATTATCTAAAGCAAAGCCTTCGTTTCCTTCATCTAGCAAGCGCAAACGACGAGTTTACGGCTGCAGTCGAGATCGTTCGTCTGCGACCAGAGAAGGAACTGGTTAACCTACGAACTGTATGTATTAATCAAGCAGGAGAAACAGTTTGTGAGGGGGAAGCACTGGTGCTGGTGCGAGATATTCAGACGGGTCCTTCGGTAATAAAAGGCTGATATATAACTTCTTCAAGGCGATCATCCTGGGGTATTTGAAGGTTGCCCTCATTCGATCATTGAGTATCTGTGCCAAACTTTGGATGATCGTTGGTAAGAATTGGCATTAACCTGGCAAGTTGTTCGTGGGTCGAGATCTGGAGAAAAAGTATGTCCAAGGCAACGATTAATGGTATTGATATGTATTATGAGTTACACGGACCTGAGGGAGCACCCGTTCTTGTCCTCAACAACGGCCTCATTATGAATGCTACCTCAAGTTGGGTGTTTCAGACTCCAACCTTATCAAGGTCCTATCTTTTGTTACAATATGATCTTCGAGGCCAGGGTCATTCGGAACATCCCCCAGGTCCTTACACGATGGAAATGCACGCCGATGATTTATCTGCGTTGTTAGCATTTCTTGCGGTAGAAAAGGCACACATTGCGGGCATTTCCTATGGTGGTGAGGTGGCTCAAGCTTTTGTTCTGAAATATCCTGAGATGACTCGGAGTTTGATCCTGGCAGATACTGTGTCCGAGGTGAGTCCAGCGCTGCGGATCGTTGTGGAAAGTTGGAGAGATGCTGCGCGCGAGGGTGACCCCCAACTATTTTTCGACGTAACTGTACCCTGGAATTTTTCCCCGAGATTTATCGGGGAAAATCCACAAGTCATGGAGGATGCCAAGCCGCGTTACGCACAGCTTGATTTTCCGGCTCTGGTCCGTTTATGTGATTGTTTTCTGGAAGTGGATTTCACCGAACGTTTAGGAGAAATCCAAGCCCCAACTTGCATTATTGTCGGGGAGGATGATCTAATTAAGGGCCGCAATTACGCTGAGATCTTACAGTGGGGGATTCCGCATGCTGAGATGCATGTACTTCCAGGATCAGGTCACGCAACTTGTTGGGAACGTGCAGAAGAGTTCAACACGGTTGTTCTCGGTTTCTTGGCCAAACAAGAGGTATAACCTCAAAATAACTGGGTCGTGTTAAACTTTTCTTCGGAAAATGATCTCTTTGATCATCAGTATTAGCGATTGATACATCAGGAAGGAGGGGATGCCTATGGCTGATAAGTCCAAATAACCATTTGGGCTTAGATTACTTTATCCCGTACGTTAAACAGATTTCGAGAAGCACAGACCATATCTTCTGAGGAGGAGAAAAAGTGAAACGCAAGAGTTATATCTGGCTCCTCGTTACGATAATCACGATTTTTGCCTTCGTAATGTCCGCCTGCGTACCAGCAGCCACGGAGGAGCCTACACCAGTCCCACCGACTGAAAAGCCGCCTGAGCCCACCAAGGCTCCAGAGGCAACCGAACCCCCAACACCTGAAGAACCTGAATTCCCCTTTGAAGGCCAAGAGTTGGTCGTTGGTTTGATGACCGACAAATCAGGTGCGCTGGCGATCTACGGACCCAGCCAAACCCAGGGCTTTTACCTGGGTCTCGAATATGCGACTGGGGGCACGATGGAAGTCGCCGGTCGACCCATCCGTGTTGTTGAGAAGGACAACAGCAGCGATCCGGAGACAGGCGTGACTCAGGCTCGAGAATTAATTGAAGCTGAGGGCGCCGAGATCCTTGTCGGCAATATCAGCTCCGGTGTCGCTTTGGCGGTGATGCCGGTCGTTGAAGAAAACGATGTGATCTTTATCGCCGAGCCAGCCGCTGCGCCTCAAATCACGGCTGCCAACTTCAGCCCTAACACTTTCCGCACCAGCCGGACAAGCTATCAGGACGCGCTCGTCATGGGTGGCGGTCTGCTGGATATGGGTGAGACCTTTGTGCAAATCGCTCCCGATTATGCGTTTGGCATCGGTTCAGCGTGCTCCTTCTATCCGGTTGTCAAGGCAGGTGGGGGTGAGTTCCTGATCAATGACACCCCAGAAGGATGTGGTACGATCTTCGCACCGCTTGACACCACTGACTTCACCCCCTATATCAACCAGCTCCTGGAAACAGGTGCGGACGTGGTGATCGTCACTTGGGCCGGCGCAGGTTTCGCTCCGATGTTCCAACAAATGGGTCAGTTGGGTGTATTTGATGAAATGGTCATCGGTACAGGAGTAGGAGACAACCAGTCTCTCGCTGCAGGCTATGGTGATGCGATTGGTTCAGTTGGCATCGTGGTCTACCACTATACCCTGCCCGATAATCTGATCAATGACTGGCTTGTTGAGCGGCACATCGAGGAATATGGTTCACCGCCGGACCTGTGGGCTGCAGGTGGTATGATGGCGGCCATCATGCTCGTTGAGGGTGTGAAGGCCACAAATGGTGATACAGACGCAGATGGTCTAATCGCCATCTATGAGGCCGACTTCGAATTTGACGGTCCTAAGGGGAAAGTCATCATCCGTCCATACGACCACGTGGCTTTGCAAAATCTTTACTTTGTACGTGTTGACAATGTGACGGATCCGGACTTGAAATTCGTCGAGCTGATCA
The DNA here is from genome assembly GCA_020350285.1 of Anaerolineaceae bacterium. Taxonomy (GTDB): domain Bacteria; phylum Chloroflexota; class Anaerolineae; order Anaerolineales; family E44-bin32; genus DUEZ01. The sequence continues at coordinate 276,532 of CP070708.1, read as the reverse complement.
AAGATTTTGCCCCTGAAGAATCTGCACCACCATGTCAGTTGGTGGATCCTTACGTGGACCGTTGTCCATAGAGGTAGAACAAAATTGGGGGAGGCGCTGATAGCGCCTCTCCCAATCGAATTGCGGTGGGAGTGCTGCCAAGGCGTAAATCGTCCTGGAGCGAATCAAGGGAACGCTTGGCGCTTGATCGGAATCATTAGAATTTTTTACCTTTGATATTCGTCGTAGAAATGTCTAAACATCTTGATCAACCCTAGCGTATCCCCTATTTGATTTGCATGATGACGGGTGCGAAGACTGCACCACCTTTTATCAGACCGCAATAAGGATGCAAATAATTAACTTCATTGCCCGCATGAACTCTGAAATCCGCTTACAGGGATGAGTGTTTATGGAGAACCATATCATTCTCGAAACACACAATCTGCGCAAGGATTTTGGTGGGCTGGTTGCCGTCGCAAATGTTAGTATGAAGGTTAAAGCCCACTCGTTGCATTCGATCATAGGCCCTAACGGCGCTGGTAAGACGACTTTTTTTAATCTTATCAGTGGGAATCTCAAACCAACCGACGGGCAGGTGATCTTTAATGGACGCGATATCACGGACCTTCCCGCACACCGCAGGGCTCACCTGGGTATCGGTCGATCATTCCAGATCACCAACGTCTTTCCAAATCTGACAGTCATAGAAAACGTTCGCTTAGCTGCGCAGGCTTTGGGTGGCGATAGTTTTAAATTTTGGAAACACTACCAGCATCTTACCGAATACGAGGATCGAGCTCATCAGGTTGTCAATGAGGTTGGTTTGACGGATCGAGCGAACCTTCCAGCCCAACTGCTTCCCCACGGTTGCAAGCGTCAACTGGAACTTGCCATCATTCTGGCCTCTGATCCGGATGTATTGTTGCTCGACGAACCCACTGCCGGTATGGCGCGGGAAGAGATCCCCAACCTGATGAAAGTCATCGAGCGGATTAAGAATAGGGAAGACAAGACAATCATATTGGTGGAACATAAGATGGATTTGGTGATGAACGTATCGGATTGGATCACCGTTATGCACCAGGGTCAGGTTTTGGCAGAGGGTACCCCTGAGGAAATTGCATCCAACGAAACCGTGCAATCGGCTTACCTTGGTGAACTGTATGGTGATCTATCTGAGGTGAAGTGATGGCGAATATCTTAGAAGTAAATGATATTCATACTTTCATCGGCCAGTTTCACATACTTGAAGGTGTCTCATTTGAGGTGCCAGTCGGGAGTATTACTGTGTTACTGGGACGGAATGGTGCGGGTAAATCCACCACACTTAAATCCATTCTTGGCATTACGCCTCCAAGCACGGGTAATATTCGCTTCAACGGTGAAGAGATCCAAGGGCAGCGATCTCACCAAATTGCATCCATGGGCATTGGTTACATCCCCGAACATCGAGCTGTCTTCCGGGATCTAAGCGTGGAGGAGAATTTACAGATTGCAGAACGGAAGAAAGGCGACCTGGCTCAACGAGCCACCTTCATTTTCGAGCTCTTCCCAGACCTTGAACGTCTTATCAAACTTCCCGGTGGACACTTATCTGGTGGACAGCAGCAAATGTTAGCTGTGGCCCGCGCCTTGGTACCAGACAATAAATTACTCCTGATAGACGAACCCAGTGAGGGGCTGGCACCAGTTATCATCGAGCAGATGATGGAGGCTATCCGTCAACTTTCCGCTCATACTACTGTCTTATTGGTGGAACAAAACTTCATTATGGCAAGCCAACTCGCTGACCGATATACGATCATCGAGGTTGGTAAATCAGTTCAAAGTGGAATGATGGCAGACTTGGTTGAGGATCAAGAAGCTATCCGCCGTTACCTGGGTGTGACCTAAGGAATTAATCCATGATCAATTACTTGAAGAGCAACCGGGTTTTATTCATCACCTTGGTGATCGCTATCTTGATCATTATTGCTATCACTCGGGGTATGGAACCTAAGGTCTGGATGTCCATTCTTCTCTCGGGCGTAACGCTGGCAGCACTCTACTTTCTCATCGCCTCTGGACTCTCGCTCATCTTTGGTTTGATGGATGTCTTGAACTTCTCTCATGGTGCCATCCTCAGCTTGGGGGCATATGTTGGGCTGTCCACATTTGCTAATCCACGACTACTTTTTAATACCTTTCCCTTTTTCTTAGCGATTGCTGCTGGTGCAGTGCTGACAATGCGGTTTGGTATCGAATTGTGGGATCGAGTTAAGACAAGAACTGGTCAACGAGGCCTTTGGCTGGTATTACTTGTTCTGACCTTTGCCATTATCCTCTTCAGCCTTCGACGTTTCCCGCTTGGTCCTCTTAATGCTTTCGCCGTCACAGCCGTAGGTGGGGCTGTA
>CP070708.1:268276-274057 GCA_020350285.1 Anaerolineaceae bacterium | reverse complement strand
AATAGTCGCGATGAAAGGGTCATCGAAAGGTTTAGGAGTACTGAATATGGTCATCATCGCCATGTTTCACGCTCTATAAAGAAATACTAAATGATTCATTGCTATCCGGTTTCAATCTCATCCAGACGCTGAAGAAGATAGCGCTCAGCGATCCAAAAATCTTCCTCAGTATCAATGTTGACCGAATATTTGTTCGCCATGATGTAGGCCTTACACGGTGGTGCCAGTAAATTTTCACACTCGATAAATGCTTCCCTTCGCACGGCATAGATGGCGCCGTTGCGGGTATAGGTCATCGAGAGTTCCTGTCTACGTTTTTGTATCCCAACCAAGTCCCGACCGGAAAAAGTCTGCAATTCACCACCTTCAGAAATGATGAATTGCCAATCGGGGCGAAAATGTGCTGGAACGGGACTGACGGAAACGATTGAATTGATCTCAGTCACTGAGATCAATTCTAGACAATCATCGATATGTTCTGATTGACGTAACGGTGCTGTGGGTTGAAGGAGCACAATGATCTCAGGCTGATAACCATCCTCGGCAAGTGACCGTAGAGCGTGCTGGATCACAGGGACCATAGGCGTATCGTCTTGTGCTAAATCTTCTGGTCGTCTCAGAACTTCACTTCCCATACCAGTAACAAGATCAGCAATTTCGACATCTTCAGTGGAAACCACTACTCGGTTTAGCGCTTGGCACTTGAGAGCCGTCTCAACCGTATAGTGGATCAATGGTTTCCCAGCTATAAGACGAATATTTTTTCGTGGAATACCCTTCGAACCTCCACGAGCTGGGATGATGGCTAGAACTTCCTGCTTCACATCCCACCTCCCTCGACCGCCACACACTCATTGAAAAACATAGTGCGGAACCCTGTCATCGGAGGATGAAAAGTAAAACGGCCATTGTCTTCATCAACAAGAAGCAGAGGAGATTTACCGCCAGGCGCGTCGTTGGTTGATACGCGCGCTAACAGTTGAGGGTGAATCAGGGATCGATTTATGCTCCGCTCCATAGTGAATCCGGCGATAAAACCGGTTTCCCTAGCTATGCGGGCTACATCTTGGGAGACCGCTGTCACACCACCATAAGGATAGCTGATGATCCTTATCTCCTGTCCTGTAACGCTCTCTAGAACCGAACGAGATTGGAGAAGATTATCGGTCAATTCCTGATGTCCCAGTATCGCCAAAGGACAGTGGTAATGAGAATGGCTACCGATCATATGCTTTTCGGAGAGAGCACGGATCTGATTCTCATTCATATACATTTCACGGCAAAACGCTGTTTCATCGAACTCCCGCGAGAACAAAGCATCAATCAAGCTTTCAAAATCTTTGAAGGGGATTACATGGTTAAGGAGGAACTTGATCCTCTTCGTGGCCAAGTCATCATAGATGTATTGTTGATTGGCCGCATCATCATCTACCTGATCTACATCAATTGATAATTCGATCGTCTTGGCAATTTCGAGCAGTTCTGCAAGGAACTGCTCTGGAGATCTCGTCGCCCGCAATCGATGCATCTTATGGACGGTTAGGGCTACACCTTCGGTAAATGGTTGGGTGCAAATGAAGAAAATACCGCTCACCCCATGTCGTTCCAGAACCGGTGCCGCCTCGATACACTGTTCCTTCAGCCCATCATCGAACGTGATCAAGCACGCTCTCTTGGGCAAACCCTTACCGCCATCAACAGCATGTACTAAATCCTCACCACTGATCAATTCGAAATGCCTACCCAGCTCGAGCAATTGATTATCCAACTGATCCGCAGGTGTTGGGTAAATCCCAGGGTATGGATATCTCCCCTCAGGCTGGATGTAGTGGAAGTTTACAGCTAACAACATTCGCGCATGCACTCTTTCACTCGATGATCGGGTAACGGTCAGCGCGTTCAGGCTCAGCCAAGTAAGCCTCGATCATCCCCTCATCGAAATTACGCCACATCTGACGGACGGCCTCGACATTGAAATCCGCTCGTTTATACAGCCGCCCACCTTCGGGCTGAGGTTGTGGCTTGATCTTACCGGCTGTGAAATCCTTGATCATGGTGATCATCGCTTCGGTACCCGCAATAATCGCCTTGCAACCAATATCGTGATTCCTATCATCAGCCGAGATCTCCGGTCGAACTTGTTTTAAGATCGCACCAGCGTCCACATCCAAGGTCGCCAAATGGATCGTCACACCCACCAACTCGGGTTCTCCATTGACCAACGGCCAGAAGTTCGTACCGGAGCCGCGGTAATAGGGCGATAATCCAAGATGCATATTGATCGTTCGATGTTCAAATGCGTTCAGTAGGCTCTCGCGAATAATGCTTGAACCATACAGAACCAGGTAATGTGGGTCTTTATCCATGATCCAATTGAATACATGATCAGAGTTTGTTTCTCCCTTTGGAACCCGCAACAACCAGTTATGAGGTAAGGTCATCTGTTCACTTGAAGCGAAGTAACGCCTCTCAGCCTGTTCACGTTCCTCAAAATGCCGCCTAAGATCAGAAATGTCGTCTGGTTCACCTTCAATCTTTGGCTGATAAATGGATTCGGAGACTACGCCCCTTACGTCAAAGTGGACGTTTAACTGATCGACAAAGTAGTTATGGCGTAGCTGGTCCCCAGTAATGATTACAATCGGGAAATCCATATTCATTACCCTCATATTAGCCTGAGCTAATATGTCAATCGCTTCTCGAAGGAGAGTGGTACCCGGGCGAGCAAATCCGCAATACGCTCCCCTGCCTTCCCGTCCCCATAGATCGTTTCCCGTGGATAATGTCCGTGATCGACCTGATGTCGTATGGCAGCAAGGATCGATACACGGTCATCTGGCACATCCATCACATTGGTGCCACGTTCCCGACCTTCCTGGCGTGAACCGATGTTGACAACAGGGACTCCAAGGTATGAACATTCACGTATACCAACGCTAGAGTTCCCAACCACCACACGACTGTTGTAAACCAAACGCAGGAAATCCTCAGGAGACATATTGCGATAGAAATGCATCTTTGCGGAATGGTTCTCTTCCCGAAAGACTCGGATGCCCTTTGAAGTTCCATCGGATCCCGCGTCCACATTAGGCCAAAACCAAAACGTGGGGATGCCTGTCTCATGAACTGCATGTAGTGTCTCTGTTACCTGGAAAAGTGCGTTTTCGTACTCTGTGGTAACAGGGTGTTGCATAACGACCAGATAATCTTCAGAGAGATCGAAAGTTCCTCCAACACCACCATATTTAGAAAAAGGATCAAAATCCAGATCAGGGCTGTTTAGTATTGAAGCTGCCAAATCAATCGACGGACAGCCTGTTACAAAGACTGCATCAGGATCTTCTCCCATCCGTTCGACTCGTTCAGCCGCTTTCTGTGTCGCTACAAAATGAAGATTGGAAAGCTTGGTTACAGCATGGCGCACCTTCTCGTCGATCGATCCAGTGACTTCACCCCCTTGCACATGAGCAACAGGTACATTCATGTATGATGCGGCTACCGCCGTTGCAAGAGTTTCATAACGATCAGCGATCGTGATCACGACATCAGGTTTTAAGTTGTCGAAAATGGTTGTCAATTCTACAAGACCCAACCCGGTCGATTTCGCAGAAGCTATTGGGTTTTCACCCTCGATCACCATGTACACCCGGGCGGAAATGTTAAAACCGTCGCGCTCGATGTAATCGATCGTGTCTCCATAACGGTGCAGCAACGCCGAGGCACCGATAACCAATTGCAGATTCAGATCCTGTTGATCCTCGATAGCCCGTACAGCGGTTTTGATGCGCGAATAACTCGGACGGGCGGTTACAACAACACAGATATCCCTGGCCATATCAGCATCGACCTCCTAAGGGTTGGGTGGTCATACCAGATCCTCCTCATGAATGAGCTCGTCCTTCTTAACCGCCCGACTCAACCTACGGCCGATCACGCTTCCCAACTGATCCGCCGGAATTCCAGTACCAGGCTTCTTGATTGTCAGATGGTCACGCTCAAGGATCGTCCCTTCAGGGAGATCCGATCGGGCTACTACACTCTTGGTAAATGTCTGACGTAGGGGAAACATCTCCTCCGCAAGCGCATCCTTATCAACTGGATTGTCTTGAATCATCTCGATGAACCGAACACCCTCAACCAATTGGCGGAGCTCATCCGTTGTAAGTGAAGCCGACACATCCGGTCCGAACATCTCCTTACTTAAGGTTACGTGGACCTCCAACATATCGACACCTAGTGCGGCTGCTGCCAAACCAGGGAAGATCACCCCTGAGTGATCAGACAATCCCACCGGACATTCGTATCGTTTACGAAAGGCGTCTAAAAGGTTGAGACCGATCTGTTCAGGGGGACATGGATACGCTGTTGTGCATTGGTAGACCAGAAATGGAAGCCCCTCGCTCTTGATCCATTCCATCGCGGTATCGATCTCGGACCACGGGCTCATACCGGTCGAGAGCAAGATTGGAAGTTTGGTCTTAGCAATACGTTCAAACATCGGTGTGCTACCTACTTCACCTGAAGGAATTTTCCAAGCTGGAACACCGACACGCTGAAGCAGATCAACCGCTTCGACCGAGAAGGGTGAACTCAGGAAGATCAATCCCACCTTGCGAGCATGTTGGGCCAAACCAGACCATTGCTCTTCGGTGAACTCCATACGTTTCCAGTAGTCATAGCGTGTTGCATCCTGATCGCTGAAGCGAACTCGAAAAGGCTCGGCTGGAGTGCTCTCTGCATCAGCGATGTGTGTCTGGAATTTAACCCCATCTGCACCAGCCTCAGCGATCGCGTCTATAAACGCATGAGCCATTCCCAGGCTTCCATCGTGAGCCTGGGCTACCTCGCCAAAGATCAAGCAACGGTGTCCCGTTCCAACTTTGCGTCCGTCGATCTCAAACACATCAAGCCTCCGCTGAAACCCTATCAGACCAAACCTTCAACCGATCACTCTCAATTTTGAAATCAAATCCTCAGACGTACTCACGTTTTACGTATCACGATTAACGGATACTGCCCATTGACGCCGAAAACTCGAGGCGCTTGTTCTTCTAACCAATAGATAAACTTCAGAATCCACCTTCCTCCAAGCTTGCGATGGATTAATGTCCGGAGAAAATCTGTGCTCACGCTCCGCCAGACGAAGATCTCCAACGGTATATGTGATTCGACCTCCTGTTTCAACCAGGATGGATCCTCACGATGGACAAAAGTCGCTTGTGGCTCAGGAGCCGTATCAGAGTTTGTACCGCGCATATCCTCTTCAACATAACTCTCTCGTCCTATCGCTCTCCGATAGAACGTCAGAATGACTATCCCAAGCCGGATCAAAGGAGTGAAAAGACGCATAAGTGGTGAATTTCGCCAACCGTTTACAATAACGGCCGAATTCGAACGTGACATTACCCGAAAGATCTCTGCATAGGCCTTCACTTGTTCGTCCTGTGGCAGATGATGAAATGTGTGTAACGAAACAACGCCTTCAAAGATATCCTCTTTAAAAGGTAAATGGGCGACATCTGAAACGACAAATAATCCGTGATCATTGATCCGCTCCCGCGCTTCAATCAATGCTACGTGGGAGATGTCCGCACAAACCCGGTACTGATAACCTTTGGAGTACTCCAGGTACTCAGGGTATTGAATCGGTCCAGAACCAGCATCCAATAAGTACTTACCGCTTGGGGCGATGTGACGGGTTACGCGCAGATGGCATTGATGGATATATTCTTGGGATACTGGGCGTAAATCCTCATAACGAGCGTTCTGGTAGCAGCAATC
>CP070708.1:262255-268176 GCA_020350285.1 Anaerolineaceae bacterium | reverse complement strand
GACCTCAGCGTATAATCTACGTACCTACATAACCATCTTGGTAAGGAGCGAACTCATGAAAGGCGACGAGAAACTTATTGAGGTCTTAAATCAACTCTTGGCTGATGAGCTTACAGCCATCAGCCAATACATGGTGCACTCTGAAATGTGCGATCATTGGGGTTATGATGGTCTTCATAAACCCATAGAAGCGAGGGCTATCGACGAGATGCATCATGCTGAGTGGCTCATCGGACGCATTCTTTTTCTTGAAGGCATCCCAATCGTTTCGAAGCTTAACCCGATGGAAATTGGGAAGACCGTTCCAGAGATGATCGCAAACGACATCAAAGCGGAACTTGGGGCAGTGAAAGCCTACAACGAAGGCATCGCGCTTGCGGAAGATGTCGGTGATGAGGGCACCGCTGATTTGTTGGTGAAGATCCTCGGGGATGAAGAGAACCACATCGATTGGGGCGAGAAACAGCAAGCACAAATTGCGCAGATGGGGCTCGAGAACTACCTCGCAACGCAAGTCGAGGATGAGGAATAATTCCAACCGAAATATATTGGGTACCCATCGGGCCGGACATTTGTCCGGCCCTTTCTTGTGCAGAGGTGTATAAGAAGAAGGAATCTCTGCGATCCGCAATTCTTTGATGGATGTCCAAATAGACGTACAATGTGAAGGTCAGAAGTGGGGAGGATCCAATGGCACAAACGAAGAAGAAGACCAAAAAGCGTAAGCCCAAATCAACACTCGTAATCGATGAGCTTGATTTGGAGGCACTGCATCGAGCTTGCGATCCAAGTTCTCTCGGGTTCAAAACCACAGATGAACTGCCTGCGTTGACAGAGGTCATCGGTCAACCGCGTGCATTTCGTGCAATGGAACTAGGCACTGAAGTTTTGGGCCCGGGATTTAACATTTTTGTGCTTGGGTTACCCGGTTCTGGCAAAACAACTTTGATCCATCAATACCTTGAACGTAAGGCTTCTTCGGAACCAATCTCGGATGATTGGTGTTACGTGAACAACTTTGCCAATCCTCATGAGCCTAAAGCCCTGAGATTGCCTGCAGGACGAGCCGTCGAGTTGCGTAAGGATATTCAATCACTACTCACGGTATGTAAGCAGGAAATCATCAGGGTTTTTGAGAGTAAAGAATATAACGAGGAATTAAGCCGGCTTAAAGAGGGTCAGGAGAAACGTGCGGAAGGTGAGCTCAAGAAGCTTAATAACAAAGCAGCTAAGTACAATTTTCTTCTGGCAAGGACGCCCTTTGGATTCATGATGGTTCCTGCAATTGAGGGAAAACCACTCGCACCGGAGGATTTGGAAAAACTGTCGCCTGAACAGCGTGAGAAGTTCAAGGGTCTTGAGGACAAGCTGCAGGATGAGGTTAAGGCGAGCTTGGCAACGATTCGAAAGGGAGAAAGAGAGACCCAAGACAAAATCCAAGAGCTTGATGCAAGAACAGCGCTCTATGCTGTCGGACACTTGATTGATGAGTTGAAAGGGAAATATGAAGGTTTGGATCAAGTCATCGCACATCTTGACGTCGTACAAGAGGATATGATTTCGAATATCGATCGTTTGCGTTCATCAGAAGAAGAAACGAAAAGCCCTCTTGCACAACTGGCAGGTCCCGATCTGCTCCAGCGGTATGATGTCAACGTCATTGTGGACAATTCTGAACGCGACAGCGCACCTGTTGTAGTGGAGAATCACCCTTCCTATCAGAATCTCATTGGGCGAATCGAACATGAAGTCGTGATGGGTGCTTCTCGCACGAACTTCGCGATGATCCAACCAGGGGCATTGCACAAGGCAAATGGCGGTTACCTGATTCTTCCAGCTCGTGATGTGCTCCTGAACAACTATGCTTGGGAGGGTTTAAAGCGAGCGCTACGTGAGCAATCGATAAGGATCATCAATCTCGGCACCCAACTCGGTCTTCTGAGTACGGTGTCTCTCGAACCTGAGCCGATCCCGCTTGATGTAAAGGTTGTGCTGATCGGGACACCGATGCTTTTCTACATGCTTCGAGCTTACGATGAGGATTTTCCGAAGCTCTTCAAAGTAAAAGCTGAGTTTGCGACCACCATGGACCGTACACAAGAGACTGAGAATGAATATTCACTTTTCGTTAAGGCCGTGGTCGAGACCAATCAGTTGTCAACATTTGATTCAACCGCTGTCGGGCAAGTCATTGAGTACGGGTCTCGTCTTGCTGAAGATAAGGACAAGCTTTCTACACGATTTGGGGAAATCGCTGATCTGATTCGCGAATCCGCGTACTGGTCGAAGAAATTAGAACAGGACATTGTTAACGGTGCAGCGGTAAAGAAGGCGATTACTGAGAGTATCTACCGGAGTAATTTAGTCGAGGAACGTATTCAGGAGATGATCTCTGACGAGACGTTGCTTATCGATGTCGTGGGTCAAACCGTAGGGCAGGTTAACGCGCTCTCCGTTTTACAGATGGGCGATTACGCGTTTGGACGACCAACCCGCGTAACGGCTACGGTTCATCCGGGGCAAGGCGGTGTTGTGGATATCGAGCGGGAAGCAAAGCTCGGTGGGCGGATTCATACCAAAGGGGTTCTCATTATTAGCGGCTACTTGGGAGAGCGATACGGACAAAAACAACGCCTCAGCCTCTCAGCTTCTGTCACATTCGAACAATCCTATGAAGATATCGAAGGTGATAGCGCTTCTGCGGCTGAGTTGTTTGCACTTCTTTCGGCAATCTCTGAAGTCCCCTTGCGTCAGGATCTTGCTATTACGGGATCGGTTAATCAACATGGTCAGATTCAGGCTGTGGGCGGGATCAATGAGAAGATCGAAGGTTTCTTCAAGACCTGCAAAGTGAAAGGAATTTCAGGGACTCAGGGCGTGATTATCCCCAAGGGGAACGTCTCTCACTTAATGCTGGACGATGAAGTCATCCAATCAGTAGCAGATGATAAGTTCCACATTTGGCCCATTGCAACTGTTGATGAAGGTCTAATGTTGCTCACAGGAAAAGAGCCGGGTGCTTTTGCAGAAGACGGAACTTACCCGGAGGGCTCTTTCAACCAATTGGCAAATGCACGACTAGCGGAATTTGCCGAGGTGGTCCGTGCATCACCGGATGATAAGTCGAAAGAGGCAAAAGAAGGAGAGAAAAAGAAAGCGTAAGGCTTTTTATGTAGGCATAAATAGGTTAGGAATGGGGGTGAGTTATGAAAGAACTTTTTCTGCGTTTCACGCTCCTAATTTTATTGGTTCTTTTGAGTGTGGGGTGTGGTCCTGAGATAACACCAGGGACATCTCCCCCTGTGGACACACCACGCCCCCCCACAGAGACGGAAGAAGCAGCTGTATCGACCGTTGAACCCGAACCAAAAGCTGAAATTGAGGAAGGAGAGCTGGCGATGGTATTTAAGCTTACAAGCACGGTCTTTGATGAAGGAGATCCGATCCCCAAGGAATTTACTTGCGATGGCGAAGATATTTCACCACCATTGCAGTGGACGGATCCGCCTGAAGGCACAGTGTCCTTTGCTCTCATCGCGGATGATCCCGATGCACCTGTTGGCACGTGGGTGCATTGGGTCATTTACAACCTACCAACCGATGCGCGTTCGTTGCCGATAGCTTTCCCCCTAGACGCAGATTCTCCCGATGGCAGCAAGAATGGGGAGAATAGCTGGGGCCGACTGGGCTATGGGGGCCCCTGTCCTCCTGGTGGAACTCATCGCTATTTCTTCAAGCTGTATGCGTTAGATCAGATTCTCGATTTGGAAGCTGGAGCTACAAAAGAGCAGCTGTTGGAAGCGATGGAAAGCTATATCTTAGGCGAGACCGAATTGATGGGAACCTATACTCGGTAGGAAGTGTAGTGCAGCTCACGATCTGGAAATGGAGGAGACCAATAACATGAGTGGACCGAATGCGCTCGATCTCCAGCATTATCCCGAATTGAATAGCGGTTCTCGAGTCCTGCTCGGCCCTGGCCCCAGTATGGTACATCCGAGGGTCCTTCGAGCTATGGCGGCTCCTGTTGTCGGGCACCTAGATCCTTATTTTCTAGAGCTCATGGACAGAACCCAAGATTTACTACGCTATGTATTCCAAACGAAAAATCAGCTAACCATTCCGATCTCCGGAACTGGGAGCGCGGCGATGGAAGCTGCAGTGGCGAATTTTGTAGAACCTGGGGATCGCGTCTTGGTGTGTATCAATGGCTATTTTGGTCACCGTTTGACAGACATGATACAACGATACGGCGGTGAGATCTCTACAATCCATCGACCGTGGGGGGAAGTTTTTACACCACAAGAGGTCAAAGAAGCGCTCACTGCTCAGCAGGTAAATGTGGTGGCAATCGTTCACGCGGAGACATCAACAGGGGCCAAGCAGCCATTGGGTGATATCGCCAAGGTTGTACACGATCATGGAGCAATTCTGATCGTCGATGCTGTAACCTCGCTCGGGGGCATTCCGGTAAATGTCGAAGAGGTAGGAATCGATGTCTGCTATAGCGGTACGCAAAAATGTCTCAGTGTTCCGCCAGGGCTTGGACCGATCACGGTAAGCCCAAGGGCAGAGGAGAAATTAAGTAAGCGAAAAACAATCGTCGCGAACTGGTATCTCGATCTCAGTATGGTGCAGAAATATTGGGGGGCTGAGCGGACCTATCATCATACCGCTCCGATCTCTGCCAACTATGCACTCTACGAAGGATTACGTGTGATCGCAGAGGAGGGCTTGGAAGCGCGATGGCAACGGCATCGAAAAAATGCTGAACTCTTGTGGGAAGGACTTGAGGATTTAGGTTTGACGCTCCATGTTCCGATGGAATTCCGCCTGGAACCGCTTACCACAGTGAGAATCCCAGATGGTGTCGATGATCTCAAGGTCCGCAAACAGCTTCTCAATGACTACAATATCGAGATCGCCGGTGGGTTGGGTGAATTAAAGGGAATGGTTTGGCGGATTGGTTTGATGGGATATTCTTCGAGTGTTGGGAATGTTCTGCTTTTATTATCGGCAATGGAGCGGATATTGAGGGTGAGTCGATAAGGTTTGTTGTGAATTACTGAAGTTATTTCGTGAGCGTTGGTTTCGAATATCACATTAAAAAAAAACCAGCCTAAGGGCTGGTTTCATTTAGTATGTGCTCTAAATTTACCCTTGATCGTCCTGGCCTTTGACTTCTTCAGGCTGGGAGGTATCCTCTTCCTCTGCCTCCTGGATTCCTGATCGGAACTCGCGAATGCTTCGTCCAATCTCACCTGCGATATTGCTTATCCGGCCAGGACCGAAAAGCAAGATTACGATAGCTAGGATGAGGATCAATTCCCATCCACCTGGTAATCGCATGATCACCTCCAAGCAAGACATTTCGGTGCGTTTCACATTATAACACTCTCCAGTGTTGAACGTGGATAGCCCAGCTTCGTTAGACCCGCATAGGATGTGATCATTGTCATTCGAGCGTATCCATCTATTTGTGCTAACATTGACCATGTCTGAAATGAGCTGCGTATGAGTTCTGAGAAAATCTCATCCATTCCCCGTCGATCTCAGGTGGCGGACGAATTCAAGCAGCATGGTGGACTAATCGCTGCAGTTCTGCCGATCCATTACCCTCGTGCTCTCTTGCGTGCTTTCAACATTCTCCCGATGGAAGTGTGGGGACCTCCACGGGTTGATGTCAGTTATGGGTCTGCCCACATACAACCCTATGTATGTTCCATTGTTCGTAACGCGCTTTCTTTCATCTTAACAGGAGGCTTAGATGTTGCGGATCTGATCATGATCCCGCATGCTTGTGATTCCCTCCAGGGTTTAGGAAGTATATTGTTGGACTTCCTCCCTCCTAAACAACCGACCATGCCCCTATATATACCCAGGGGTGATAGCAGAAGGGGGGAGACTTTTTTAGCTGATGA
>CP070708.1:256161-262155 GCA_020350285.1 Anaerolineaceae bacterium | reverse complement strand
CCAATCGTTACTTCAGCGTTTTACTGTAGGCCTTGGATTTGTGGAAATTGTGACAGACCCTGCAGAACAGCATCAATATCATCTTTGCTTACCATCGGCCCCATATGACCAACGCGGAAGATCCGATCTCGGAGGCCCTCACCTAAACCTCCGGAAATCATAATTCCGTGTTCTTCAAACAGGTATTGCACAATCTCTCCAGTAGGCACGTCTTCAGGACCGTATATTGCCGTAACTACGGGCGCGAGCTGGTTATCAGGGGTAAATGGTTGCAGACCCAATCTTCGAACACCTTCTCTTAGCTGCAACGCTAGCTTGGTGTAGTGTTCTATTCGCTCATCAATACCATCCGCTAATAAGCTGCGTAACCCGGTTTTCAGCGCAAGGACGTTATTGGTCGCCATGGTCGCGGGATAGGGATGCCAATCTGCCCATTCATCAGCAAAATGACGCCAAGTTTGAAGATTAAGATACCAGCCATGATTTCTTTGAGGTTTCGCGTTCATGATTTCCCAGGCACGGTGACTGATTGCCACAGGTGCGAGCCCAGGTGGTGCGCCCAGGCATTGTTGTGAGGCACTCACGCAGATATCGATCTCCCAATCATCCATCGATAGAGGGACGCCGCCAAGGGAAGATACTGCATCTAGGACCACAGGAATATCCTTGAGTTTGGCCTCGGTAGCGATCTCGGCAGCGGGATTGACGATCGTCGTCGCTGTTTCTAGATGAACCAGCGCCAGTGCAGCAGCATCAGGATGGTTGGAGATTGCTTCTTTAAAATCTGTTGGATTGAGGGGTTCACCGAGTGCACCATGAACTGGGATAACTTCAAGGCCATATCCATCGCTTATTTGCCGTAATCGTTCACCAAAGTAACCATTTGTCCCTACAATTATTTTCTCGCCGGATACAGTCAGGCTCCCGATCGCAGCATCCAATCCTGATGACCCAGAACCGACAAGGATATGGACATCACCCTGGGTTTTGAAAACCAACTTTAGAAGTTCAACCGTCTTTTTATAGATCGCCGTCCATTCCGTACCGTAGTGCGCTCTAACTTGGCTTCCCATATCCCGTAATACACTTTCTTGGACGGGTACTGGTCCGGGGATCATCATCTTTTCGGTCATTGTTAGGATCCTTTGCGGGAGGAGAACATGTATATGTAGGTATCTGGACACTGTCCACACCCCCATATATACACCTCATTTCTTTTCAAGTGTGGTTTTTTGGTGCATTTTCATCAATCGCACGAAGCATACAACGTGACGGATAACACGCACATTTCCTGTTGGAAACCGAATATTAGAAACCATGATTCCAAATATTGTCCCTGGTTTCATCGGAACACCCATTTTGCCAAAGGCTCAAGAGTGGAGGGATGGCTTGGAATGTTGTATCCGTGATTGGGCAAGATCCATTCACCCTCTAATTCCTGCGCGTTCATCGCAAGCTTGATGTTCGCCAAGCAAATGCCACCATCGTAATATCGATAAGCTTGGCCTGGACCGAGGCCGTATTTCTGATTGTAACGTTTCACGAAGATATGTAATTCACCTTCATGCCATAAGAACCTCCAAGGTTGCGCATTTACCGCAGAGGGGGAGGAGCGTGCGGCGTTTAGAATTGGCAAGAGATCATCGGTTGGATATGTGGGATGATCGAAGGATCCTTGGTGGAAGAGCAGATCCAATGGAAGCCGTGAGTTTCCTCTTGGCACAGAGCGCATTAATGAGTTTAAGGTGCGTCCGGTGGCGGAACTGGCAGGGTATCCGAACACCAACAATGCGCCACAACGAGAATCTGCTGGAAGGTCTAAGCGGGCACGATTGTCCTCCTCGCGATATAAGGTTCCAATGTAGCAGGTTCCGATGCCTAGTTCTGTAAGCTTTACAACAATTTGTTCGACTCGATAACCTAAATCAACCAGTGGATAATGATTACCGATGATATAAGGCGCGATTGCATGGGGTGGTGAAACGATGTATCCATACGCTCCCATACTGGAGATGAAATCTCGGTCGATCAGCATGCCATCATGATAACGAACGTCGAAGTGATTTTCAGTGATTAAGGGCTCTGCACTTACGATTAGGTGTTGGACTTGGTCGATTAACACCTGGTCCAACACGGTTCGGTCATAACGACGCACGGAGCGGCGATTTAGAATCGCGAGATACAGGTTCGTGTGTTTAATACTATTCTTCATCGATGGCTTCTTTGATAAGCGGTTTCATCATACGCAATGCCGTAGAATATGTGCGATAATGGTTTGCGATGTGCTCTGATAAGTAATTGTATGCTCCTTTGCATTTTATGACGATGCTCCCTCCTTAATTATCCCCGGGTGAAAGAGAAGCAAGGCGATGGAAGACCTCACTGGAAAACAGCTTGGACAATATCGGGTCGTCGAACCGTTGGGGGAGGGCGGTATGGCGGCTGTGTACAAGGCTTATCAGCCTGCGATGGATCGTTATGTGGCCCTAAAGATCCTTCCGCGACATTTTGCCAGCGATCCGGAATTTGTGGGTCGATTCCAGCAAGAGGCCAAGGTCATCGCCAAATTACAGCATGTCTACATACTTCCAGTTCACGATTTCGGTGAGGCCGAGGGATACACCTATATCGTGATGCCGTATGTGCGGACAGGTACGCTAGCGGATCTGTTGGAAGGCAAACCGCTCCCATTAGCGAAGATCCAAAAATTCAGTTCCCAAGTTGGCGCCGCGTTGGGATACGCCCACTCAAAAGATATCGTCCATCGTGACGTTAAGCCGAGCAACATCCTCATCGATGAGCGGGAGAATTGCCTGCTGACAGATTTTGGGATCGCGAAGATGGTGGAGGGGACGTCGCATTTTACACAGACGGGGGCTACGATTGGTACACCCGCCTATATGGCTCCGGAACAGATCCTCGGCGAAAAGCTTGATGGACGGAGTGACATATACTCATTGGGAATCGTGTTATTTGAGATGGCGACGGGTCGCCAACCCTACCGAGCCGAAACACCGCCCGCGATTTTCGTCAAGCATCTGCATGATCCTCTGCCTCTCCCTCGGACGGAGAACCCCGATCTACCCGAATCCGTGGAGCGAGTGATCTTGAAATCTCTTGCTAAGGATCGGGAAGATCGATATCCATCAGCGGCTGACTTCGTCCAAGCGATTACCGCTGCAATCTCTGAAAAGCCACGCGAGGAAGTCACTGTTGTGGAGCCGGAGGTGGTCCCGGTCCCCACTGTTGTTGAGGATGAAGTTCCTGAGGTCAAACCATCCACGCCATTACCGAGGGAACCGATCACTCCCGAGATCGAGCGGGTAGAAGCCATCCCAAGCCGCAAAGTACCTACTTGGCTATATGGGCTTGTCGCTATAGCTCTGGTCGTGCTTTTTGGCATCTTTTTAGGACCAAGGCTCTTCCCGGGGGGCGTTGAGGAAACACCCGTGCCAACGATACCCCCCGCGACTCTTGAACCTGCAACCGCTGTGCCGACGATGGAGCCAGAAAGTATTGGGGTTTCCGTCAAATGGATCTTCAATGCCCCGAGCGTTATATATTACCTTGATTCTTGGGGAGACGGCATGGCATCAGGTGATCTGAATCAAGACGATGTACCCGATGTGGCATTTGGCACCAAGGGCGGCGATGTGATCGTCGTTAACGGTGCCACAGGGACCGAGCTTTGGTCCTACCGCGTTACAACCCAAATGGATGCGCCCGTCAATGTCGATATCGTAGATGTGAATGATGACGGAACTCTCGAAGTTATTGCAGCTGGGAAAGGGGACTCTACGACGGATGACCAAGCGATCATCATTGCTTTTGATCGTTCTGGCACCTATCTCTGGCAAGCGCTGGGCATATACGAGGAAGTAACAGATTTTGGTTATGGAGATGTGAACAACGATGGCAACACCGATGTCATCGCTGGTGTGGGCACCTATCCATGGGGCGGCGGGGAGCTGATGGTCATGGATGGCGCTACAGGATCCCACTACGGCTCGGAGGGATTAGGCAGTGGTACTCCACAGGGTCTTGATATCGGGGACGTAGATGGTGATGGTTATTTGGATGCGGTGATTGAGACCTACGATAATAAAGTCTTCCTTCTAGATGGATTTTTAGGGGAGTTGTTGTGGGAGCGAGAGAAAAGTTGGTATGGGAGGGATGTCGTCATCTCGGATGTGGATGATGATGGCACGCGGGAGGTTATTTCGGGTGCTGGTCAGATTGTTGTGTTCGATCCCAGTGGTAACCAGGAATGGATGGCGGATGTAGAAGAGGAGGGGATGGACATCTCAGTGGCTGACGTCACTGGTGATGGTCGTCTCAATATTATTCTCAGCTCAGGTTTTTCGGGCGTGTCTGCTGTGTTCGATGGGGATGGCCAAACCCTTTGGGAAAGACAGCGCAGTGGTGTTCATGTTATTGGCGACGTGAATGGTGACGGGACGGATGACATCGTGTTTGCCACGATCAGCTATTATGGGATTGAGCTTCCATATTCGATTGAAGCGGTGGACGGAGAGAACAATACCCTCTGGTCCTATCCCTTAGACTCAATCTTCAATGAGCATGGTTTCGCCATGATCACCGTAGACCTCGATGGTGATCCGGCCCAGGAGATGCTCGTAGCAAATGGTACTCAGCTTCTGGCGCTGGATGTCGTCCGAGCCGGTGAGGAAGTTGAAGAAGTAACTCTCCCAACCCCCGTGCCCCAAACGGCATATGATTTCGCTTTTGTGTCCATCCAGAATGATGAGTACAGACTGTACATCTCGTCGTCTTCGGACATGACATTGGCGCGCGAGATCCCATTACCTGCTGGTTACGAGTTTGTGCGTTGGCCAAGCTGGTGTGGCGATCGTCTTTACATCGAAGTAGCCGATGCTGATAGGATACAGCCACAAAGGATTTATATCGTTGATCCATTCATGGGGACAGAAGAGATGTGGCAGCCAACGGATCCAGGATTTGGCAACTTGGCTACGCCGGGTTGCACTTCGGATGGGAGTTCGCTGGCCTACGCTGCATATCGAGATGGACGCTATCAGTTAGAGGTTTCCGATCTACTCAACAATCGACGGACATTTACGACATCTTCAATAGCAGACGTGCATTTTGGTAACCCAACATGGTCATCCGATGCAGGTGAGCTATTCTTTATGGGTTTCCTTGAGGACATGTACAGCCTCTGGCGAGTCTCCACCGGTACAGGCCGTGGACCGAATGAGTTGTCATTGCTGAATACAGTAGATGGGGGGACGATTTATGAAAGCCTTTATCCTTCGTTATCCCCTGATGGCCTTAGGGTGGTTTTCATCTGCTCAATGGACGATTGGAGACTGTGTGTCCACGATCTCACCACGTGGCAGACGCAGTGGCTCCATAAGATCTCGGCTTCCTACATTGAAGGGACGCTGTCCTCACCAGGTACTCCGTCCTGGTCGCCGGACGGGGTTTGGATACTCTTCGCAACTGAGGATGATGGTGACCGTGATATTTATCGAATACGACCTGATGGGAGCGGTTTAGAAAACCTCACCATAGATTGGCCCGGGACAGAATTGATGCCCGCCTGGCGGAGGTGATCGTGCCAGGTTTAAGGCCATCAACACCGTCACAGCGCCTTCTCATTAGTATCATTATCCTCGCTGTCATTGGCATTCCTCTTTGCTGCATTACCCTGTGGGTTTACATCGGATCATGGGAGGAACTTTCACTGATTGGCAGGGAACTCATAGGGCTGAGCACCACACAATCTACCGTGACCCGAACGCCAAGTTTGATACCAACCTCGAGTCCGACACCCACTTTAACCCCTACGCCCAGCCAGACACCGACAGCGACTCCGACCTACACTCCGACACCTGACCCTCGGGTTCAAACATTGATCTCCCAGATGACCTTGAGACAGATGGTTGGGCAGCTCATCATGACGGGTGTCAATGGTCAGGTAGTGACGGCTGATACGTGTCAATTCATCCA
>CP070708.1:249845-256061 GCA_020350285.1 Anaerolineaceae bacterium | reverse complement strand
GGAGCAGGAGTAGGCGCAGCTGCAGCACTGGCTATCGTCGCGGCAGCATCTGGCGAAATGGTCTCGAAGTTCAAGGTCACGTTCTCTCCAAATCCAACCATATCGCCTGGATTTAGCGTGCGAGGGGCGATAAGTCGTTCCCCGTTGACAAAGCTGCCGTTGGTTGAACCTAAATCTTCCAGCACATAACCACCAGGGGTGTGTGTGAGACGAGCGTGTTGGCGTGAAACTTCTGCATCCGCAAGCACGATGTCATTGGTGACATCCCGTCCAAAAAGGGTCACCTCTTTCGTGAGCTCAAACACCATTCCTGGGTTAGGACCTGTGCGGACGATCAACCTAAATGATGCCTCAGACATAGCCTCCTC
Organism: Anaerolineaceae bacterium; assembly: GCA_020350285.1. Classification (GTDB taxonomy): domain Bacteria; phylum Chloroflexota; class Anaerolineae; order Anaerolineales; family E44-bin32; genus DUEZ01. The sequence goes on along the minus strand of CP070708.1, from coordinate 255,693 downwards.
CATAACTGGCCGGCGTTAGTTTACAAGTTGTCCAAAGTCAAGTCAACTGCTCTTCCGTACCACCGGTCGCACAAGCAATCGCAACCCATCCACACCAATAACTTCAACGCGCTCACCGACCTTCAACTCAGATGTTCCAGGCTCGATCACAGCTGACCAAAGTTCTCCTGCCACATGGATCATACCCTGAGGGGCGAGGGAAGTGCGAACCTCACCGATCCTGCCAATCAGCGCCTCAGCACCAACTTCTACTGGTCGACGCTGAGCACGCAAGGCGAAGGTAAGCACCACCAGGAAGAAAACCCCCGTGGCAATACCTACTCCAACGACGAGGGGGATCGACACACGTTGGAAGGAAGGGGTTCCGGGCGAATTAAATAAAACCAACGAACCAATAATAAATGAAGCCAATCCAGCGGCTGTTAATGCGCCGTGGGTCGGCGCTTTGATATCAAGCACGAAAAGCACAAACGCGGTGATCAAAAAGACTAAACCGAACCAATTAACCGGTAAAATCCCTAGACCATAGGTCCCTAAAGCCAGGCAAACCACGCCGATAAAACCCGCCACCCAACCACCTGGCGCTGAGAGTTCTATCAGAATCGCCTGAACGCCTACCGTAAGGAGCAGGAAGGTGACATTGGGATTGGTCAACACCTGCAGGAATTGTTCGATAAAACTTTGTGGGAAATCAACAATTTGTGCTCCCACTGTCTCCAATGGTCGTTCACCATCCGACATTTCCACAACGAAGCCGTCGATTTGGGCTACCAGATCGTTGATATCGGTTGCGATGAAGTCGATCAAGCCAACGTCGAGAGCTTCTCTGGCTGAAACTGCGGTCGCTTCTTCGATCGTCGCTTCAGCCAGCGCGGTGGCTTCCTCTCCACGTCGCGCGGCCAAGCTTCGCACCGTTGCCTTGAGAATCTCTTTCTGTTTAGTCTCTATCGTTTCCCCAAGATCCTCGCCTTGTCCCCCCACCGGGCTGGCGGCGCCAATGGCGGTCTCTGGTGCCATCGCTGCGACATGCCCAGCCAATGTGATCACAGTGCCAGCGCTACCAGCCATGGCTCCGCGCGGAGCGATATAAACTACGACCGGTATTTGGGCGTTGCGAATCCTTTGAACCATACGGTTCATCAGATCAATCGAACCCCCAGGCGTATCTAGTTGAAAAATCAGCGCTTCTGCCCCCTCACGCTCCGCGCGTTCTAAACCACGATCCAGATACTCAGCCATTGCTGGCGTCACAGCACCTTGGGCGTTGAGTAGAAAAATCACCCGCTCCCCTTGCGCGACGCCTGGTTGGGGCGTGATCCAAGCCAACCCAATTACAATCCATATGATCAACAGATACCTTCGCACGATAACTTCTCCTTCACCTCCCGATTATAGCCGTAAACTCGCTTCGCGTAGTGGTTCTATTTCTACCCCATTCCAACGCCCCACTTATAGCTTGTGATTTATGACTTGCCACTTGCAGCCTTACTTGTGTCCCAGGACGACTGTTTTATAATGGAATCGGACACCCACTTATCAGAGTACAAATCACCTGGTAGGCGTGGGAAGTCCTCTCGTGTATGATCATTTATTGAAGACAAACGTAAGCCTTACGAAAAGTAAGGCAGCGTTTGCTATGTAATAGCTGGGACAACTGCTACGACTATAGGAGTTGCCATGAATGTCATCGACCGCTCCGAATTCCGCGACGAAGAAGGCGTTATCGCCCTTGAGAGCCGGATCCGGGGTACCCTGCAACATGGACTGAGTTGGTATGGCGAGATGCAAGCTCAAGAGTTCGTTAGCGAGAGGTTGGATAAAACCCTCGATAGAGGCCACACATTATTACGAAACGTGGTCATCCCAGGGACGAATATTAGCGTATCGATGATTCTTCTCAGCCCACAGGGTATTCGCGTGCTGGAACCAAGTTCAATCAAGGGAGTCTTCCGTGCCAAGGGCGAGGAGTGGTTGAAATTCGACAGCCGTGGTCGTCGGTTCAAGCGTGCTCGTCCCAATCTGCAAGCACAAACCCTGGATCTCGCTCAATTGGTCCACCGCTACTTACAAAAGTATCTCGAATCGCAGGGCTACTTGGAGGGACAGGAGTATAACCTCCCCGAGGTTGAAGCGGTATTGATGTTCGCTAACCCCCGCACCCACGTTGATACAGCTCGTCCTCGGATTCGTATTGTACAAACGGATGCCATCGACCACTTTGCTGCCAATCTACTCGAGTTCCAACCCATCATGGATCAGGAGGATATCGAAATCCTCATCGAAGCACTCACCGATCCAAAGTTTCCTGAGCCCGAACGACCAGCTGAAGCAGAAGAAGACGCAGAACCGTCAGTATCTCCATACGAGTTTGTTGAAGAAGGCGAGATCTTCACCTCTGAGGCCGAGCCCGTGATGCTACCTGTACAAGCGGTTAATCGATTGAGTTCCCTCCCATTTACGCGGAACCAATGGATCCTGCTGGCGGTGATTGCTTTCTTCGAGTTGATCATCCTGATCGTCTTCGCTATGCTGATTCTGTCGAATTTGGCTTACGGTTGATCGACCGATCCGACACGAAAAAGGTGCGGCGTGCCCCCGCTGCTATCCATAATTATCCCTGCTCACAACGAAGAGCACCGCTTGCCTGATAGCTTGAACAAGATCCTTGCATTCTTGTTGGATCAAGCCTACCAAGCGGAAATCCTGATCGTTGAGAATGGTAGCCAAGACCGTACCGCGGAAATCGCTCAGCGTTTCACGGAGCGACACCCCAATCTGCTTTTATTTCAAGAGCCTGAAGCGGGAAAGGGACTAGCCGTCCGGCGTGGTATGTTCGAGGCACAAGGGGACTATCGATTTATCTGTGATGCAGATCTTTCGATGCCGATCGAGGAGGTCAATCATTTTATCCCTCCGATCCTAAGTGATTTCGATGTCGCCATTGCCTCCCGCGAGGTTCCAGGAGCGGTACGGTATGGTGAACCGCTCTATCGGCACTGGGTCGGCCGAGTTTTCAACCTACTGGTGCGCATTTTGACCATCCCCGCTATTCATGATACCCAATGTGGCTTCAAGTGCTTCCGGTCCGATGTGGTTGAAGATCTCTTCAGCGTGCAAGTTATCAACGGTTGGACCTTCGACGCTGAGGTGCTCTTCATCGCGAATCAACGAGGATACAAGATCGTTGAGGTCCCCATCTCATGGTATTACATCCCTGGCAGCCGCGTTCGGCTGTTCCGCGATTCCTTCACCATGCTTTGTGATCTCTTCCGCATCCGCCGAAACGCTCGACAAGGACGCTATGAAAAAAAACATTGACGGGAATCGTCGTCCAGACTTGACATACGAGTTCGAATTGCGGGCTGATGGATGCACAACGCTCGCAGGTTTGGATGAGGCGGGACGAGGTGCCTGGGCAGGTCCAGTGGTTGCAGCGGCCGTGGTGCTTCCACTTGACCGTACTGACCTGGCGAAGTCTCTTGCAGGTGTGCGCGACTCGAAACAAATGACCCCCAACCAGCGCGAGCTTTGGGCTTCAGCTATCCGAAAAATCGCGTTGGGGATAGGCCTTGGGGTGGTTCCCCCTAAAGATGTGGACCAACATGGCTTGATCGCAGCCACACGCAAGGCCATGGCGAGGGCTTTAGTCGATTTAGGTAAGCAGCCAGAACACCTTTTGATCGACCATCTTCCTCTACCGGATATCCCCCTACCCCAAACCGTGCTGACTCGTGGTGACTCTCGAGCGCTCTCTATCGCTGCCGCTTCGGTGATCGCTAAGGTCACTCGTGATCAAATGATGGTGGACCTCGATGCGCATCACCCTGGATATGGTTTCGCTCGCCATAAAGGTTACGGCACACCGCAGCATAGAGCCGCGCTAACCCATCTCGGCCCTTGCCCCTCCCACCGCTTCTCTTATGCCCCCGTTGCGGCGTGTGTTAATCATTCAGACTGACATTTATTCAGTTGAAATCGTTTCCGATCTGAAGATGACCAGCTATTGATAGAACTGGTTGTCAGATTTCAAGCGACTCGACCAACATCTCGACAACGTCCTCATCGAGAGTGAAATCTATCGGGGCAAAAAGGGACCATGTTTCACGGTGCGTAACTGCTTCACCTGGTGAGATGTGTGTTCGTGGACCCAACGTCTCCAACTCCAGGAGACGAGGGTTGCAGTAGCATTCGCTAGAACTACCCTGATCATAATAAAACGCGTCCGGCTGATACTCCGCACTTTTAACGAACAAGGTATTTCCAAGAACGTATCCCAACCAGCCTTCCGGGTTTGGAAAACCCAACTTTATTGCTCCCTCCTGCATGTTGGCTTGGACGAGGATAAACCGATCTCCCCAGGTAATGTGTGGCGAGTTCATCTGTGTGTAGGGCCACAGCACAATTTGACGGTTAGGCAGCACGCCATGCTCATCCGCGGGTCCACTCGCTTGTGGGAGGATGGCCACACCTCCGGTTTTGAGTTTGGTTATCGCCCAAGGTGCCAACTCAATTGGCATCCCACCTTGATTCTCCAGGCAATGATCTACAACAACACGCGCTCCCTCATCCGGCAAAGTGATGGTCATTGATTTGCGAATACCGGTCTTCTCCTCGACAGGCTGGGTGACACGAATTCCTCCGGCCACGTTGGCTACCTCAACCGGTTCATTGTCAGGGATATAGGTTCGGTGTGGGTCTTCTGGGGCGTACCACAAACGGTGTCCACCGTACAAATAAAAAATCCCTTCGCCAGGATAATCTAAAGGCTCATTGGGCAATACGGCAAACAAATTCTCGCCGCCCTCAACTTCCAATCCAATGATGCGAGGCCCGACGTCTTGCGTCACCCACAAAGCTAGCGATTCATTCGCTAACTTTACACAATCATGACCCGCATAATGGGTTTCAACAGGTTCCAGCATCTCAACACACCCCCAACAATAATCCCATCGTCAACTGATCCTGTCACTCGTAAGCCTGACCACGTCGACCAAAATTCTTTTGATCAGAATTAAAACACTTTCAACACCGCAGCCTTCTCAGGGTCGTGTTGAAGTATGATCAGGAAACACAAGCTAGTTCACATTTCCCTCATTCATTATTTTATATGTTGTTAGGTTAAATCTCGAGGGACGGGATCGATATCCCGTCCCTCATTGTTGTACCGTCGCAATCAATATCTCATATCAAGTGACGGCAGGAGGAGAGTTCAGTCTCCGTTGCAGCCATGTCCGAAGTGTCCTCGACCGCCAAACATCTCACGACCACCAAACCCGAAGAAACCACCTGGGCCGCGGAATCCCATTGCCCCGTTCTCCAGTAACAGGTCAGCCTGAGCTTGAGTGATGACACCATCGGCAAGGGCTTTCTCTACTGCCTCGCCATAGGCTGTCGTCATCGCCTCTTGGACATAAGTCGAGATGGCGCCTCGAGCTTTCATCAGATCGGCTTGCTCTTGCGTGATGGTGCCCGCTTCAACGGCTTCAGCCATCACAATGTCGCGAGCCTTTGCCTGAGCCGCCTCGAGCTCAGCGACGGAGATCCCAAGCGCCTCGGCGAGGTATTCATTCATGTCCCCACCGAACCCACGGAATCCATGCCGCCCGTGAAAACCAAAGCGTTCACCACTCAACAAGTTATCGGCCTGTTCCTGTGTGAGGATACCCTCATCAAGCGCACCCTCGATGGCGACAGCAAAGGCTTTCTCATATGCCGCTTGGAGTTCCTCAACCGGGATACCTAGCGCCTCTGCGAGAGCCTCTTCGTAGTTGCCCAGAGGAGAATCTCCATTTCCAAGCCAACCCATTTCCATGTTGTTCAACATGAGGGTCCTCGGATTCCAACCCGT
>CP070708.1:243161-249745 GCA_020350285.1 Anaerolineaceae bacterium | reverse complement strand
GAAACGACACATGGTGTGTTGGACTATACGCTCAACACAGAAAGAAACCAGATCGTTTACGCTGCTGCTCGTCAAGATGGCGGCAGCGACCTTCATGTATTGGATTTGATCAGTGGAGAACAGCGCTTGGTATATTCATGTCCGCAGGAGGTGAAATGTCAAGCGCTGGCGCTCGATCCCACCGGTGAAGTTTTGGCATTTGAGCGCTACGAGTTCAAGGTGTGGGCAGCGGGTAAACCTGTTCTTGGTCCGAGTCAGGTTTGGGCGATAAGGTTGGATGGGGAAGCCGAGGCGTATCCCATTGGGAGCGTCGATCATGTCACCTCGAACCCAGATTGGTCTTCCACTGGATGGTTAGCCTATTACGACAACACATTGAAGGCGTTCGCCCTGTTGGATATCGTTAACGAACCGACGCCGCAGCCCCTTTACTATCTTCCTAATGAATTGGGGTTGAGAGGATCGTGGTCACCAGATGGGGCTTTTATTCTTCTCCCCGAGATCGTGTTCCCGGAAATCGAGTCGGAGGCGCCGGAGCAGGAAGAAGGTCAACTAACTTTCTACAGCCATCTCTATCGTGTGGACGTGTACACAGGACTTATGGATGACTTATCCGGAGGTCAGCTTGGCAGGGTGGAGGATGCCTCTCCCTCCTACTCACCGAACGGTGAGTGGATCGCATTCACTCGTAAGTATCTTGAAGAGGATCTGTGGACCCTTGGACGACAACTGTGGCTGATGCGGCATGATGGTTCTGATGCACGGCAATTGACAGATGAACCTTTTTTCGGTTTTTCAGCGATAGACTGGAGTCTAGATTCGTCGACCTTGGTGTTCATGCGCAGCGATCAGGTTGACTTGGCTCAACCAAGTGAAATCTGGGTGTATGAGATCGACAGTGGCGAGGCGATGAAATTAGTTGATGAGGGATACATGCCTCGCTGGGTTCCCTGATCAGTGGTAATTATGTAAGTATCTTGCGGCAGTGATAAGGATTGTCAACGATGATGTAGAGGAGACATCATGTCTGAATTCGTACGTTTGCCATTAAAAACATCCAACGGATACCCCCTGGTGCACAAATTCTACCGGCATGAAAAGGAAGCACACGGTTTATTGGTGACCTTCCCTGGGGATAGATACGGTGTGGATGGTCCGATGCTGTATTACCTGAGTGAGCTGATGTGGGGTCGCGGGTGGGACACGCTGGCAGTGACCTATGGTTTTCAATTGACGATGGAACCGTTTTCCGCAGACGTGATCCCGGGTCTTTTGCAGGAATGCCGGTCAGCAGTTGAAGAAGTTCTAGCACAGAGGGCATATCCTCGTCTCGGTCTGGCAGGCAAGTCTCTGGGTGCGGGTGTGGTGGCTTATCTATGTCAATCGGAACCTTCCCTTGCTGAGGCTCGAGCGGTCTTCTTTACACCAGCGTTAGGCACACCTCTTTTCGATCCGATTCTGGTTGAGATACATCACCCCTCCTATATTGCGATCGGAACGAAGGATCGTTTCTACGATCCGGAAATTCTTGATACTTTACGGGCTTCCCGCCATTTTGAACTTACCGTCATCGAAGGTGCCGATCACAGTATGGACGTTTTTGGGGACATCGAGAGCTCGATGATGGCGGTGGGGAAGATTGTGGGTGAGGTTGGTGAATTTCTACTAAGGGATTAGGGATCAGGGATTGTCAGGCACCAAGGCACCTGGGCACTATGGCACCTCGGTGGCTGTTTTTTATTCCGAGAGATACTTGGGTGCCGAAGTGCCAAATTGCCCCAGCTCCTTCCCTGATCCCTACCCCCTAGTCCCCGAAATCCCCCATCTCTGGATTGAAAGTATCTAGTGCTGGTTTTAGCAACTAGTTCACCGCGGTATTGCCTACCAATAGTTGGTTTTCGTGAACCATTCTGGAGTACGTTGTAACTTTTCCCTTCGTAATGCATATTATGGATAGGGCAACTCCATGCTTAAATTCCTGGACCTTTACGAAACCTACGCGACTGAAGTTTATCGCTTTGCCCTTTGGCTTGCAGGTGATCGTTACGATGCGGAGGACATCACTTCTGAGACGTTCATCCGCGCTTGGTTACACAACAGCAGGATTCGCACTGAAACCCTAAAGGCATATCTTTTCGCAATCGCTCGTAATGTTTACCTAAACCAATGTAGAAAGAGAAAGCAGCAGGTCATGCTCGATGATGTCTATCCTGACCCTGCTCCCGGACCAGAAAAAATGGTTGAGTCTCAACTCGAATTACTGAAAGTCCGGACTGCTCTTCATTCTTTACAAGAGAGTGACCGTGCGGCTTTTATTTTGCGTGTCCAACATGAGCTGCCCTATGCCGAAATTGCGCGTATCTTGGGATTATCCCTTACAGCTACCAAGGTAAAGGTACACCGTGCTCGTAAAAAGTTGTTGCTTACCTGTGTCGACAAGGAGGTACCGTAATTATGGAAATCACACGGAATGTGATTCTCGATTTGATGCCGTTGTATATGGCTAATGAAGTGAGTGCAGACACGCGTGCCCTTGTTGAGAAATATCTGGAAACCGACCCGGAACTCGCTAAGATCGCAAATCAATCAGCGGTAATGGGGTTATCAGAAGACATCCCTATTCCACTTACCGAGGAGGACAAAATGGAAGCTTACAGAGAAGCCAAACAACTATTATTTCGGCGCACGGTAGTGTGGGCAGCGCTGGCAGCTTTTGGTCTTCTGTCTTGTCTGGGGATAGTCTTTCTGGTGTACTTCATGCTTGTATCAGCTACCTGATCGGGATACGTGCGCTGTGTAAACGTACTTCACTCAGGTGGCCACTTAAAACCAAGGAGTAAGATCGTGGATAGACCTCTACAAACCGCAGTCCGATTCTTCAGGGTTATTGGTAGTGGGCAATCGTACCTCAATCTGATCTATTTACTGGTTGCCTTTCCGCTCGGAGTTATTTACTTCATCTTCTTGGCTTCTGGACTTTCGCTAGGGATCTCCTTGTTGATCATTTGGGTGGGTATTCCTATACTGCTGCTGGTAGGAGCCGGGTGGTGGGCATTGGCTATTTTTGAGCGCTTTATGGCTGTCCACATACTAAACGAAGACATCCCTGAGATGATGCCTCCATCTATCGAAGGCAGGGGTATCTGGATAGGCTTGAAGGACCACTTTATCAATCCGGTCACCTGGAAAAGCTTGCTTTACCTGTTTCTGAAATTCCCATTAGGGATCGCCACATTTGTGATTCTGATCACGTTGATCTCGTTAACGATGGCTTTCCTGACTATGCCGTTCACGTATAAGTTTCTGTCTGAAATTCAACTGGGTGTATTCTTTGGCCTGGGTCTGCCGGTATGGCACATCGAGGGCATAAGCGATGCCTTGCTCGGTGCTCTGATTGGTCTAATACTGTGGCCAGTGACCTTGCATGTCACTAACGGATTTGCCTGGTTGCATGCTAAGTTTGCCAAGGTCATGTTAAGCGATGACCCATTGGAGTGGGGTACCACTCCTGAACCCAATGTAGCATAGGCCATTTCTGGGCTCAATCTTCAAGAAGGGTCATGTAACTGTTCGAACACAATTTGAGTGGATCAGTCCCAAGTGTTGAGTCAATCCCCTGAGAAATCCCCCATCTCCGGATCGAGGGCAGCTAAAAGATTCTGACGCTTCAAGAGCACCCCTGCGTTACGGACTCCAGCGCCGATCGAGATTTCGTCATGGATCATGATCCTCCGATCGGCGAGTAGACGCAATCGTACGGGTAAACCAAAGGGTGAGACGGCTCCCGTTTCGTATCCGGTAACTTCAAGCACTTGCTCGCTGGTGGCTGTCGTCATGCGGGACACTCCAAGATGCTTGCGCAACTTGGCCCAGTTCACCTTTTCCACACCCGGCATCAGCACGAGCACAAATGTCCCGTCCTCCAACCGGAAGAGGAGTGAACGGACGATTTGATCCGGTTCAAGACCGCGCTCTTCCGCAGCTTGTTCAAGCGAACGCAGCGGTTGCTCATGAATGTGTATCTGATAGGGGATACCTAGATCATCAAGGGCACGTGTGACGGGTGTAGATTTTGACATGATGTGGTGATTGTATCGCGAGAGGGAGTTCAGGTGGACATCGGGTAAAATTGGGGTTTCCTAGACGCTAGGCTTCTCGGAATTATGAAAACTGCCCTTATCTTTCATTCCGAAGGGTGTGGCATCGAAGATTCTAGTTGTTGGGTTAGAGCGTTACTTGAATTCGGAAAACGAGGTCCTTCGCTTCGCTCAGGATGACATTAATAGACTAATTTCATTAATGTCATTCTGAGGAGCGAAGCGACGAAGAATCTCGTTGTTGAGATAGGACAGCACATAAATTTAGAGGACGAGATCCTTCATGGAGTTGAAATTCACGGGCTAAGTCTAGAGACGAATGATGACACTTACATTCAGACCGATTAACGATTAGACCAGTCTGCATTCTCTCATTGTGGTGTTAGACTTTCCGATGTGATTTTTGAAGAATAAGGAGGTGAATATTGATTGCACAGAAGGATAGGTATCTAGATGGAAAGGTTTGTCTTGTGACAGGCGCCACTTCAGGCATCGGTAAGGAGACAGCGCGCGTTCTTGCACATCAAGGTGGAACGGTGATCCTCGTGGGTCGCAATCCGGAGAAAACCGTCGCGACAGTGGAGGAATTGAAGCGCGAGGCAGACACCCCCAATATTGAATATCTGTTGGCCGACTTATCATCTCAAGATGAGATACGCCGTCTGGCGGAGGCGTTTAAAAATCGTCATAACCGTTTAGATGTACTGGTAAACAACGCTGGGGGATATTTCCTGTGGCGCCAGGAGAGCGTGGATGGTATCGAGATGTCCTTCGCCCTAAATCATTTAGGCTACTTCCTTTTGACCAATTTGCTGCTTGATGTGATCAAAGCTAGCGCACCAGCGCGTATCATCAACGTCTCCTCGGGTTCGCATTTGAGAGCGACGTTGGATTTTGATGAACTGCAAGAGCGCAGAGGATTCAGTGGCATGAACGCTTATGGGCAGTCAAAGTTAGCCAATGTGTTGTTCACCTATGAGTTGGCGCGTCGTCTGGATGGCACAGGCGTTACGGTAAACGCTCTGCATCCTGGGTTCGTTGCTACGAACATGGGCAGTAACATCGGGTGGATCGTGCGCGCCTTTAGACCGTTGATGAATTTGTGGGCGATCAGCGTGGAGGAGGGGGCGGAGACGGTCATTTATCTGGCGACCTCGCCAGAAGTGGAGGGCATAACGGGCAAATATTTCTTCCGCTGTAAACCTGTATCCTCGTCAGCGTACTCCTACGACGAAGCCGCTGCGAAACAATTATGGGCCGTGAGCGAGGAGATGACGGGAATGTCCCAAATCCCCAATCCCTGATCCCTGATCCCTATTCTTTAATCCCCAGCCTTTGCTATAATATCCCTGCCGCTTGGATCGGATTCCGACCGAGACGGCAGGACAAAAGTAAGTCAACCTGTCCCGCCCCCTCGGCCCGGGCGGGGTTTTCTTTCTCGGGTCGTTGGGCATCTCACTCAAAGGAGGAGATAGCCGTGTCTGAAACTACTTCCACGCAAGATCGCAAGAAAGTCACCACCCTCACCTTTCTACGCAAGAAATCAAAAAACCAACCGATCACCATGCTCACTGCATATGATTACGCTACGGCACTAGCAATTGACCGTGCGGGGATCGATTCGATCCTGGTTGGTGACTCATTGGGGATGGTTGTGCTCGGTTATGAGAACACCCTACCTGTGACCATGGAAGATATGATCCACCACTGTAAAGCCGTAGCCCGTGGAGCCCACTATGCATTGCTCATCGGGGACATGCCGTTCATGTCTTACCAGGCTTCGGTAGACGAGGCGGTGCAAAACGCCGGTCGATTTCTGAAGGAAGGTGGTATGGATGCTGTGAAGTTAGAGGGTGGACGTGAACGTCTCCCTGCAATTGAAGCCATCATCAGCGCCGGCATCCCGGTACAAGGGCATCTCGGATTAACGCCGCAATCTGTGCATTTATTGGGAGGTTTCAGGGCGCAGGGCAAGACTGCTGTTGCAGCGCGCAAACTCATCGAGGATGCTCACGCGCTACAAGACGCTGGTTGTTTCTCGCTTGTGTTGGAAACTATCCCAGCGCGCCTGGCACGGGTTTTAAGCGAGCGCTTGGAGATCCCCACCATAGGCATTGGCGCCGGGGTCGGCTGCGACGGACAAGTCTTGGTCACGCATGATTTGTTGGGATTGTTTGACCGCTTCACGCCACGATTTGTGAAAAAGTATGTTGAACTGCACAATCAAATGGAAGAAGCTTTCAAAGCGTATAGGACTGATGTGGAAACCCGGGCATTCCCTGCGGAGGAGCATGAGGTCGAGATGCCGGATGAGGAATGGGAAGAGTTGATCAAGGAATTGGGCACTTAAACACCTCAGCACCTAGGATCCTGGTGCCCAAGCCCCTTAGTGCCTGAGCAACATGGAGGTTTAATGTGAGCGAAAATCCACCCATTCTCATCGTAGGTACCGGAGCCATGGCTTGCTTATTTGGTGCACATCTTGCG
>CP070708.1:236434-243061 GCA_020350285.1 Anaerolineaceae bacterium | reverse complement strand
ACTGGATCAACGGTGGATTTGGAGGCACAACCAGAATTCATACCTGGTACGGCGGACAAACGGGCGTGGCGAATGATGTCTTTCAAGCAGCTGCAGGTCGAGAAGGTGACTATGTCCTCTTCCCGGTATTCGATGCCTACTGCGATGAGCCTGGCGCGTTGCCCGAAGTCTCCTGCCCTGGTCTCTATCACCTCGATGACACGACTGTGCCCAGCGGAGGAGCTTCCACCCTCTATTACCACGTCATCACTTTTGCATACTTTCATATCACCTGCGTGGATGCCCCTCCATACGGGCCCTGCCCGGGCCACGAAGCGGCTGGGTTACCTAACAATGTAAAAACGATCGAGGGTTATTTCGTAAAAAAGATCCCCCCAGGTTTGAGCGGTAAGCCTGGTGGTGGGAAGGATGCTGGTTCCTATACCTTGTATTTGATCCGCTAACGTCACTCGCAAAAAACAGGAAGCAGAAGAGGAGTAGAAAGTTGAGCAGAAGAACAGGAATGATCATAGCTGTGGTCGGAGTTGTTGCTGTGGCGGCAGGCGTCTTACTGATCTCAACGATCCTGAGGCAGAGCGTTTCCCCGCTCCCACAGGCGACACCGGTCCCACCAAGGACGGAGCCCGTGGTCGTTGTCACCCATGACATCCCCATAAGGGCGTTGTTGAGGGCACAGGATCTAACGCTGGTGGAGGTTCCTGTTGAATTCGCTCCACCAAATGCATTGAATGAGATCAGTGAAGCGCTCGACAGGATCACCAAAATCCCGCTCGTCGCTGGGGAAATTATCATGGAGCATCATCTAGTCGATCCGACAAACATCAAAGATGACTTGGCTTTCGTTATCGGGGATGATCAGGTGCTTATGGCCTTCCCGGCAACTGACCTGATGAGCCAGATCGATCTCCTCCAACCTGGCGACATCGTTGACATATTGGTCTCGATTGAACAACCAGTTTTGCCTGGTCAAGCAGGGACATCAGGTATGTTCGGGGAGGAAGCAGAAGAGGAAGATGAGCTGTTCACCTTCAGCGCACTTCAGCGGGTCGAGATCTCGGCTGTTGTGGTAGAGATCAAACCGGCTCGGCAGACGACTTCAACGACATCGAGGACCGAGAGTGTCGGTTTTACTGAGGCTGAAGCCACACCACAACCAACACCCACACCACACCCTTCAGATATCGAACCACAAGCGATCCTGCTGGCACTTTCACCTCAGAACGCATTGGTACTCAAACACCTCAAGGACGCGGGGGGTGTGATCGACATAGTGATACGCGCCCCGACCTCGGAAATGCTTTTTGAGCTTAACCCGGTGATGTCGGAATACTTAAAAGATCGATATGAACTAGTGATATCACGCTAAGGACCGCCATTCCAAGGCATGTAGCCGGCGAAGGGTATGGAAAGGAAGTTGAAAATGTCCGATACGAATGAATCAATCCCAATAGTTGCCATAGTTGACAACGAAACCACCCAACATCAAATCACCGCTGCGCTCAGTTCGCAAGGAGAGTTCCAACTCGTGGCTGTGTTGGACTCCCAGGAAAAGGTGATCCAAGAGATTCCACCCCTCGAGCCAAGGATTGTGCTTATTGACCACCAAGTTGATGAGCAAAACACGCTGGATACCATCGACGAGCTGGCTTTCACATTTCCCGATATCGCCACGATTGCCATCATCCCGGTCGATGATCCACTCTTGGCACAGCAGGTGATGTTGGCTGGGGTACGTGGGTTCCTCCTTCAACCTTTCACCCAAGTAAACCTGCTAAGCACGCTCAGACGTGTGCGCGATCTCGAGGCTCGTCGAATGCACTCTCAAGCGGTGACCGCTGACGCAGCAGAACAAACCAAGCCTTTACACATCCTGACCATCTTCAGTCCAAGAGGTGGTGTAGGTTGTTCAACCCTGGCGGTTAACTTGGCTGTTGCGCTCCATGAGACCTTTGATGATCGGGTTTTGTTAATGGAGGGGAAGCTGCTCTTTGGTCACATGGGATTAATGCTCAATGCTCGTGCGCACAACACGATCGCTGATCTCATCCCCCATGCCGGTGCGCTGGATACCTCACTCGTCAGTGAGGTCGTAGTAGAGCATGCTACTGGCATCCACGTGCTTCTTGGTCCTACGGATATTCAGGTCGCTCAGGGCATCCGCCCTGACGATATGTACAACGTTCTAAGATGCGTGAGTAAAATGTACGACTTCATCGTAATCGACGCTGGTAGCTATCTCAATGAAAACACCGTGACGCTCATGGATGCAGCTGACCGGATCCTTCTGGTCACCACACCTGATCTGGGCGCATTGCATGACACCAGTCGATTCATCCATCTCAGTCGATCGCTGGCTTATCCGACAGGAAAATTACTCACTATTCTCAACCGAGCTGGTATGCCGGGCGGTGTGAAAACGAAGGACATCGCCAGTGCTCTGCACCACGATCTATATGCGCAAATCCCTGATGACACTTCAAACGCGATCCGCAGCTTGAACCGCGGAATTCCTTTGGTCTTCAAGTATCCGCGCAGCCCAGCCAGCCGAGCCATTAAGCATTTGGCCCTTAACCTAGCCGATATCGGTTCGGAGGAGCCTTTTAAAGTAATTTCTGGTCGTCCTTCATTGACAGCTCGAGTGCGGGGACGATTGGCGTCAGTTCGTGCTGGTTAGTTGGAGTTCCTTAAGTTCAGGGCGAGACGATAACAATGTGAGGGCTGAAGCATCATGATCACTGGTTTTTCATCCATCCTGCTAATCGGATTCTTCGTCCTGCTTGCCTTTGGACTCTTCTTCTGGGGCATGACCCGCGCCTTAGCTACAGGTGACGGTATGCAAGAGCGCATTCACACCTATGCTCTCGTCCCGAAAGACAAACCTTCACGTGGACGTGGTCGTAGACGAGCCCTGCTAGCACGTCTACGTATACGATTGAATGCCATGCTTTCACCGCTTAGCTCTGAAAAGATCAGCCTCCAGCTCATGCAAGCTAACCTGCGCATTAGCGTTACAGAGTTCCTGTTGATGCGAATCTGGATATCGCTGGTCGGATTACTTGTTGGCTGGATAACATCCGGGACAATGATCTCAGGCATTGGTCTGGCGATGATTGCGTATTTGATCCCAGAAATCTATTTACGACGACGCATTAGCAGACGACAGATCCAGTTTGAGAAGCAACTTGTCGATGTGCTCGTACTTATCAATGGAGCCGTTCGAGCTGGATTCAGCCTCCTTCAGGCCATTGAGGTTGTGGCGCGTGAAATGAAGCCACCCGCCTCCGATGAGTTTAAACGGGTTGTCCACGAGGTAGGCTTGGGATTGGCACTCCCACAAGCGCTGATTAATCTTGCCGAACGGATGCGTAACGCTGATCTGGACTTGATGGTTACCTCAATCGAAATCCATTACCGTGTGGGCGGCAACCTGGCAACCATGTTATCTGCGGTCACCGAAACCATTCGGGAACGCACGCGTTTGTTTGGTGAGGTGCGTGTGATCACCACCCAGCAACGATACACCGGTTACCTGCTCTCCGTTTTGCCATTTATCGTCGGTGCATTAATGTTCATGATGAATCCAGAATACATGAAACGGCTTTTTATCCCAGGACCACTTCTTTGTATTCCATTTGGTGCCATTGTCGGCATCATCCTGGGTCATCTTGTGATTCAACGAATCGCACGGATCGAGGTCTAGATACTATTCAACTAGTGGGCTTCCAAGTCCGGTGTTGATCAAAACCAGGAAGCGATGAAATGCAACCAGTGATCATGTCATTTGTGAGTTTCGCCCTCCTATTGGCAGGTGTGTCATTTTTCGTGTTAGGTATGAATTCCTTCTCAGTAAACGAACTCGCTCAACGTCTCAATGATTACGTAAGTCAAGAGGCGGGCGCTCGTAAATCTCGTTCTTCGCTCATTTCACGTCGGTCCGAACTTTCAGGATCATTCCGCACACGAGTAATTTCACCTCTGATAAAACGACTCAGTCTCATTATCGGCAAGCTCACACCTGGCGAACTGTCTGCCAATGTGGAGCGTGAGTTAGCTATCGCGGGGAACCCGATGGGTTTAGGTCCGCGGGAGTTTTATGGCATCCGTTTCTTATTTTCCTTACTCGGAATCTGGCTCGCTTTCCAGATCTTACAAGGGAACATTCTCCAATTTGGCTCCTCCTCTCGCGATTCGGTTTTTTCATTAACAAGCGCGAGGTCTTCGATCAACCTGACCACCTTGATAGCTAGCGTTATCTCCCTATTCGTGGTCTCCAATCTCCCAAAAACCTGGTTGCGCCGTATGGTGCGAAAGAGAAGAGACTCGATCCGTAAGGGTCTGCCTGACGCACTCGACATGCTCAGCGTATGTGCCGATGCAGGATTGGGTTTCGATCAATCCCTGCAACGGGTGAGTGAGTACTGGAAGACACCCCTGGGCGCTGAGTTTAGCCGGGTGGTCGCTGAAATAAGCATGGGGGTACCACGCCAAACGGCACTCCGTAATCTGGCGGATCGCGTGGATGTACCTGAGTTGTCTAGCTTCGTAGCGGTCATCCTACAATCTGATCAACTAGGAATGAGCATCACCGACACATTGCATGCTCAGGCAAAACAAATGCGAATAGAGAGGCGTTTCCGGGCTCAAGAACAAGCCCGAAAAATGCCCCTTAAAATGCTCTTTCCTCTGTTGCTATTAATCTTTCCCGCAATGTTGGCTGTGATCCTAGGGCCAATGATCCCGGTGATGGGTGAGCTCTTCACAATGCTTTTGAGCAGTGGCCGGTGATACCTTCATGTGAAAGAGCACAAAGGAGTACGTATGTCTGCTGACACGGCTGATGCGCTACAGAATCATCCTCGCTACCAAATGGCTCTGCACCACCTTCAGAAGGGCGAATGGAAAGCGGGGATATCCCATGTTGATCACCTGATGGTCCAATTCCCGCTCGTACCTGAGTTACGTGCTCTACGCCAGGATTTCTTGCTAAAAGCCAAGCTTGACCGTGACGAGAGGACAGATTTAGCGATTGAGAAAGCAATTCGCTTCAGGAAATACGTCACGCGTATCATCACTGTGTCCCTGCTCGCTGTGATTGGCTTCTGGGGCATACACACATACTCCAGCTGGCTTGGCGACAAATTGGATCTTGCACGGCAGAAGGTGGAACATGAGATCCTGACGGCTCAACTCTATGCCAAGTCGAGTGAAGCGCAGGCTTTGTTAAGAGTGGGACGGGTAGGCGAAGCGAAAATTCTGCTTGAAGAGATTGCCAGTATCAATCCCGACTTCCCCGGTCTGAAGGAAAACATGGCACAGGTTGATGTAGCTTCCTCACTCGAGAGACTGTACATCGAGGCGATGGATCTGATCGCGCAAGAAGATTGGATGAATGCCAAAACGATCCTCGAGAACCTTGCTGCTCTGGATCCAACTTTTCGCGATGTCGAATACCAATTGAACTACATCGAGAAGGTGACTTTACTCAACGATATCTTCGCGCAGGCTGAGGCGGACTTCCTATCCGAGGCTTGGGTGGCAGCCGTCAGCGGTTTCGAGGGTGTGCGAGCCCTCCACCCTGAGTTTCGACCGGAAATCGTCGAGGAGCGTCTATATCTCAGCTATGTGAACGCAGCGAGGGAGACGCTAATTGACCAGCCGGACTCACTCATGGCCCTTGAGATCGCTGAAGGCTACTTCCGAAAAGCGCTCACCCTTAGACCGCAAGATTCAGAGATCAAGGCTGAGCGAGAATTGGCGCGACTCTACCTCACCGCACAAGACGATTTCAGCAAGGGTCGCTGGAGCGAAGTGATCGATTCCTTAGAAGCTGTTTATGCCATAGATCCCGAGTACGCGCTGGGGACCACCCGACAGACCTTATACGATGCTTATGTTGCGCGTGGAGAGAGCGAGGTGGCAGACGGTGAATACGACACAGCGCTGAGTGATTTCCAACGAAGCATCGCCCTTGCCGACCAGGATCCTGATGCTGTACTCCGTCTCTACGAAGCTCAAATTCGAACAGCGGAGGTCTTGGGCATCCTAGGAAATTATGAGGTCGCGGTGGTCCATTATCGTGTTGCCACCGAGATAGGTGGTTTAAAACGACGCAACCCTCGAGATAATCCTTCATTAATCGCATTACTGCAAGATGCGGAGTATTACACCAACCAAGGGAACTACGGCCTAGCCTTCGAGCGATATCACCAAGCGGTCGAATTCGCCGATACCACGCAGACCACAGTTACCCACGTGGTTCAAGAAGGCGAGTATCTCACGATGTTGGCGAGTCGCTACGATTCGACAGTTCGAGCTATCGCTCTAGCCAACGGCATCACCAATGCAAATTTGATCTATGTCGGGCAAGAGTTAATAATCCCTATCTTGCCGTAGGTAGGAAATGTAAACAAAGTCAAACCTTAGGAAGGTAAAGATGTTCAACAATCGTCCAGCGCTAAACCATCACACCGACGAAACACTCACGGAAGATTTGGCATCGATATCAATGAAAGGCACTCCTACGGGGCTGAACGCGGATGTCTATCACATTCGAGATAGCGTCCAGAGGAAATTATTGGCCGAGACCGAGGGAGAGATGGAAATCAGCCACATCCCTCAAATGCGCCA
>CP070708.1:229608-236334 GCA_020350285.1 Anaerolineaceae bacterium | reverse complement strand
TGGACGCCCGTCAACAGGGTCCTTTGGCATCTTGTGCGAGCGCTTGCTTCGGCAGCTCATGGAGACGCCACATGAAGGTTGTGACGACTATCGCTGAGTTGAACACGTTCCGTGCCACCTTGCCTAATCCCGTGGGCCTTGTGCCAACCATGGGCTATTTGCACGAAGGCCACCTGTCCCTTGTGCGCCGAGCGAGAACGGATTGCGCCAGCGTCGTTGTTACCATTTTCGTCAATCCGACACAGTTCGGTGAGAACGAAGATCTGGATGCATACCCGCGTGATTTGGATCGTGACTTCGATCTGTTATCCGCTGAAGGCGTCGATCTTGTTTGGACACCCATGGATGAGGAGATCTATCCTGTAGGTTACCAGACCTGGGTGACGGTGGAGGAACTCTCTCAGATATTGGAGGGTCATCATAGACCAGGCCACTTCCGGGGTGTAACCACAGTTGTCGCCAAGCTTTTTAATGCAACCCAATCCGACAAAGCCTATTTCGGGCAAAAGGATGCCCAACAGGCGGTGGTTATTCAACGCATGGCGCACGATCTAAACTTCCCCCTCGAGGTGATCGTTTGTCCAACGTTGCGTGAGCCCGACGGTCTGGCGATGTCCAGCCGAAACACTTACCTTGATCCAAAACAGCGGGAAGCAGCGACTGTCCTCTACCGTTCACTTACCGCTGCTGTGCAAGCCTTTGAGGTCGGCGAACGTGATGCGGAGGTTCTCCGCAATCGGATGTCAGAGGTGCTGTCAACCGAACCGCTCGCTCAACCGCAGTATGTCTCCGTCGCCGACCCTGACACACTGGAAGAGCTCAACGGTCCAGTCGAGCGGGCCTTATTCTCGATGGCGGTCTACGTGGGCAAGACGAGGTTGATTGATAACATGATTGTGGGGGATTAGGGATCAGGGATTGGGGATCAGGAATCGAATCAATCCCTGATCTCTGATCCCCGATCCCATGTCACCCAAGTGAGGTGCCCTATGCTATTGGCAATTGACATCGGCAACACCAACATCACACTGGGACTTTACCGTGATCACGAGTTAGTGGCGGCGTGGCGGTTAGCAACGGATCACGAGCGTATGCAAGATGAGTATGGCATTCAGATCATCGGTCTTCTCGAGCATGCAGGTTATCAACCAGAGGATATCCATGGTATCGCTCTGGCGTCCGTCGTGCCACCACTCACAAGCACGTTCCTTCAAGCATGTGAGAACTATATTCATCAACAACCGCTGGTGGTTGACGCGGGTGTGAAAACGGGCGTGAGCATCCGTTATGAAGACCCTAAAGCGGTGGGAGCAGATCGGGTGGTAGATGCGGCCGCGGTACAGGAACTCTATGGTGGCCCTGCCTGTGTGGTGGACTTCGGAACAGCCACCACCTTCGATGCCATCTCTGCTGAGGGTGATTATCTTGGTGGCGCGATCGCACCTGGCATTGGCATCGCCGCTGAAGCGCTGTTCCTGCGTACTGCGAAATTGCCTCGCGTAGATCTGAGCCGACCACCATCGGTCATCGGGCGTAACACGGTGCATGCTATGCAATCCGGTCTGGTATTTGGGTATGTCAGTTTGGTGGAGGGAATGGTCAACCGGTTTAGATCCGAATTAGGACCGGAGATGAAAGTGATCGCTACCGGCGGATTGGCGGAGATCATCGCTGCTGAAACCGAGGTCATCCAGATCATCGCGCCATGGCTCACGCTTGATGGATTACGGCTTGTGTGGGAGTTGAATCGCTGAGGTGTAGTGGAGAGAGTCAGCGTATTCAGAATGGCTGCTCTACATATCAATTAGAATTTTATTTTCATCATTACGAAGCATCCTCTCGAAGCACGTTTTGGAATCTAGAATCTTTGCTTCGGCCTCGTCCCGAGCTTGTCGAAGGAGGCGCAAGCAGAGCTTGCGCATTCCACATCGCTCCAAATGTGTCTAAGGCTGATAGTAAAGCTTAGGATCTTTCATACTGGATATTCCGCCGCTGTCATGTCCTGAGATCTGAGGTAAGCTCAGGATGACACAAACGTTTTGTCATTCTGAGCGCTGATAAGCGCGAAGAATCCCTGTAATTTGTCGAATCAAGAAGCATCATCATAGGGATCCTTCGAGGAGCCTGTCCTGAGCTAGTCGAAGGGCTCAGGATGACATGGGCTGAGTGCCATTCTAGGCTTGTCGAAGGGAGTGGGTGGAGAGCTTGTGGCCGTTCAGATCAGACCATTTTGCGTCTGATATCATTTCACAAACTCACTGAATGCTGGTTATATACATAGAGAGGACTTCGGATACGAGGCGCAGATGGTCTCAAAACCTAACTTTGATGTGTTGGTTGAAGCCCATAGTGCGGAAATCTTTGCCTATTTATGGCGAATGACTGGGGAGAAGGACGACGCACAAGATTGCCTTCAGGAGACGTTTTTACGCGCTTTTCGTGGATATTCTCGTCTTGTATCAGGATCGAATTACCGCGCATGGCTCTACAAAATCGCCACCAATGTCGCTCGCACTCACTTTTCTCGCCGCAAACGAGCCGCCAAGCGTAGGGTAGAGATCGATCCATCTCGTCTTCAGGGCGGTGTCTCGCCGCAGGACGAGTTAGAACGCCGAGAACTGTTAGTAGCGGTGCTGGAGGCCGTGGAAGGTCTACCGCATAAACAACGTGCTGCATTCATGATGCGGAAATACCAGGGTTTGAGTTACGGCACCATCGCAACCGTTCTGGGTGGGACAGAAGTCGCCGCCAGGGCGAATGTTTACCAGGCCTTGAAGAAGTTGCGTGCGCAGTTTGTGAAAGTGACCGAAGGATCGAGGGGTAAGTCATGAGTGAAGAGATGAATGTAGAGCGGGGGTATGAGAATTGGCTGGATGAGGTCGATAGTGGATCTCCTCCTGACCTTATAACCGCAGTGTTGGACGAATTGTACGCCAGTGGACCGAGCCCCCAGGAGACGGCTCAAGCTCAAGAACGCCTTCGGCAGGCTATGGCTTCGGTTAGGCAAGAACAGATTTATTATGATGTATTGCCCAGAAGCCCTATTGGACCTGTTTATATTGCGTTGAGTGCGCGTGGCGTGGTTGCGATTGACTTCAGTGATGGCAAGGAGGCTTTTCTGTCATGGATCCGGAAGCGTACTGGTGTTTACCCAGTGCGATCACCCGAACGGATGGCAGAGGCTACTCACCAGGTGCAGGACTACCTGGCTGGTAAGCGCGCCGCTTTCGATCTGCCGATCGACATGCGCTTCTTGACGAACTTCCAACGTACCGTATTGCGTGCGGTAATGAAGGTGCCGCGGGGAGAGGTGATCACTTACGGGGCGCTTGCCCGCGTGATCGGTCGACCGAAGGCGGCGCGAGCGGTAGGTCGGGCATTGGGCAGCAATCCCATCCCAATCATCATCCCTTGCCATCGGGTTCTGGCCTCCGATGGTTCCTTGGGTGGTTATTCTGGTCGTGGCGGCGTGAGGACCAAGGCGGAACTTCTCCGGCTTGAGGGTGTTACCTTATGACCGTAAAGTGTGAAGTTGGAGCGGAGGGCGTTAACGGTGCAGGAAAAGAATTGGGAGGAGTGGAAGACACTCAACGCTGACGTGGTGGCTTGTCGGCGTTGCACGCGCCTGGTTGCCTGGCGCGAAAAGGTGGCGAGGGAGAAGCGCCGAGCCTATTTGGAGTGGGAATACTGGGGTAAGCCTGTTCCAGGCTTTGGCGATCGCGAGGCGCGCGTAGTGATCATCGGCTTGGCGCCGGCCGCTCACGGTGCCAACCGCACAGGACGAATGTTTACCGGTGATAGCTCAGGGAGGACATTGTTAGCCGCAATGCATCGTGCTGGTTTTTCTAACCTGCCTTCATCTACGCATGGTGACGATGGCATGGTGCTGCAAGATGCATATCTAACGGCTGTCGCCCGTTGCGCTCCGCCTGGGAATCGCCCTACAGCGGCGGAGTTGGCCAACTGTCGCCCCTTCTTGGAGCGCGAGCTTCAATTGCTCGGCCATACGCGGGTTGTGCTTGCATTGGGACGGATCGCATTCGACGGCTACCAGCGAATGCTTCGCGATGGCGGATTGATCTCATCGCGGCTAACCTTTGAACATGGGGCATCTTTCAGCTTCGATTCACCGCTTCCGGAACTCATAGCGTGTTATCATCCCAGTCGTCAGAACACACAAACCGGACGCCTGACGGATGAGATGCTCGATCAGGTATTCACCCAAGTACGGCATTTTCTTGATTGAGGATGATCATGTTGGACCGTGAACCTTTTATTCGCTGGGCGGTATCTAAGGTGATCTTAAGCAGATGAAGGAGATTTTCACCAAGAACAAGGCTCAAAGCACAGGGGCTGCAACAAGAGGCCAGGCAGAACGCGCCCAAGTTGCCCCTGCAGGCTTATTGCATTTATCCATTATTTATGTGATTTGGGGCAGCACCTACCTGGCGATTCGCGTCGCAGTTCGAGAGGGCGCAGGATTCCCGCCGTTCACGCTGTCGATGACGCGCGTGTTGCTAGCAGGGACATTGCTTCTGATCCTGGGAGTCTTGAGGCGAAAAAGCATCCGACCCTCGCGTGAGGACTTGCTTGTGTTGCTGGGTTCGGGGTTGTTGTTGTGGACCGGCGGCAACGGCTTGGTGACCTGGGCAGAACAACGCGCAGACTCGGGTTTGGCGGCGATGATCGTTGCCACCACGCCTATCTGGACGGCGCTGATGGAAGCCATTTTGGACCGACGCCTACCCACACTGCGGCTGGTCCTTGCTTTGCTGGTAGGATTTGCTGGCATTTTATTATTAAGCGTTCCTTCACTCCGAACGGGGATGAGAGCGGATGTATTGGCTATTCTTGCACTATTAGGCGCACCGATCAGTTGGGCAGCTGGCTCGATTTTACAGAACAGGCGGCAGATGTCATTGGAGCCCCAGGTGAGTGCAGGTTACCAGTCCCTTTTTGGGGGATTGGGATTTCTTGTCTTAGTGCTTGTCTTTCGTGAACCTAGACCAGTTCCCACGAACCAGGCATGGTTGGCCTGGGGATATCTGGTGCTTTTCGGATCGGTGATCGGCTTCACCTCTTATGTCCAGGTGTTAAAACTGCTGCCGATGAGCATCGCGATGACATATGCCTACGTCAATCCAGTTATCGCTGTCTTATTAGGTGCGTTAATTTTAGGAGAGCCGATCACCCTCTGGACGATCAGTGGTGCAGTGTTGGTGATATTGGGGGTTGCGGGGGTATTTCGCGATCGATCCATGCGTACCAGGCTCGTGTCATAGGATGACTGGAGGGTAAGAGGCGCGTGAATCGAGAATCGCAGCCCAAATTCTCAACCTTCATGTTCAGCGCTGAGGAGAGAACCGTGGTGTATCACATCAAGAGGTTAGACTTTGAGACCTGTGTTTGGGAGGGGCGGGATGAATAAAGAAAAATTCATAGACTGGCCGTACTTCATTGGCTTGATGCTTGTTCCAGTTGTTGTCGTGGCCTTACTCTTTGTTTATGCGAAGATTGACGAGATGAGTCGCTATGATCCTGCGTTTTTTACAGAGGAGTACCGGGATCTCTACCATTCACCGGGCATGATAGCGATCGCCCTCGAGCCGATACTGCGTGAAGGTGACGTAGATTCAATCAGAGAACTCCTTGGCACAAAGCGGAGTATTAAGCAACTGGAAGCCCGTCCAGATTTAATCCTTGTCTTTCTCCTTGAAGCCGATGAGAAGTATTTTCATTATTTGTATTTTGACTCAAGCGATTACAACCGTGTGTTGCAATATATCAGGGAATGGAATGGACGTTATGTCCTTTCACGGATGGATTTTTACTATTACATGGACAGTGGGCAGTGGAAAGTTATCGCTGGTCCACTGGCTGCCGCATGGTGGAGCCTGGTCATTGTCTTCACGGTGGGAGTCTATGTTTATCGTCGTACGAGGGCCGCTAGTCAGAAGATGTATGGCTGAAACGAAGTGTTCTGGGGTTGACAAATTGACTCCAACGTAATAGCTTCCCGCGAGCCTTACGCTCGCGGGAAGCTTGATAAAGGCGGGATTTGATCACGAAGGGCTTTTAGGGTCGATGTAGAATATCTATGGAAATCGTGCCGATTAACAGGAACTGTGTTACCGATAGAAAGAGGTTATCCTGAACATGTTCGCAAAGTTCTATTGGATGTGCCTCCGAGAAGACGGTACAATCATCTTGGCGTAAACGGCGATTAGAGAGCAGGCTGCAAGAACTTCATTCACATTACATGCCTTTTTCGATATTGCGGGGCCGAAGAAAATGAAGACAAAAACCAAGTCTCGAGTTTTTAAAGAGCGTCGGATCTTGATCGGGGTCACCGGGTCGATTGCGGCTTATAAAGCCGCCGATCTGGCCTCAAAGTTGACCCAAGCGGGTGCACAGGTTGAGGTAATCCTAACCGAGGCGGCGTTACAATTCGTCCATCCTATAACCTTTCAATCGGTCACCGGCCTGCGGGCGTATACTGACTCCGACTTATGGGGAAGTGAAGCCCACGTGCTCCATATTGGTTTGGCTGAATGGACCGATCTCCTGATCATTGCACCGGCCACCGCCAACACGATAGCTAAACTGGCCCATGGCCAAGCAGACTCACTGCTAACTGTCACCGCTCTCGCCGCTCGCTGCCCGTTGTTGATTGCGCCAGCGATGGATTCAGGGATGTTCGAGCACCCTGCTACCCAAGCTAATATC
>CP070708.1:222719-229508 GCA_020350285.1 Anaerolineaceae bacterium | reverse complement strand
TTGATATCCAGATCTGCGGGTGTGCTCACGCCATATCACCCCAATCAATCGGTTCGCCGGTTAAGTACTGGAAGGTCTTTCCAAACAAAGCAAGCCCCTCTTCCCCCAATACCCTCTCTAACGGCCATTCCTTCACATCTTCCCAGAAGTACAATAAATGCCAAGGGAAGGGTTTTGTGAACTCAAAGAAGAAACGATACGCATAGTGCCAGGCATCGGTTGTCTGTCGCTCTGTTAATCGATATTCCTTTGGAGATGCAAGCACGCGATCGAGAAGATCAAAGTAAGCATCCCAACTATCGGGATCTAAAGTGAAACCTTTTCCTCGGTAATGGGTGAAACCGGCGACGACTACCGGCACCCCACTCATCGCCATCTCCATACCGACGGTCGTGGTGTAGACCAACCCAAGATCCGAGATCTCCATAATGTCGTATGTGTTGACGGGTGCTTCGGCCGTGACCAAATGGATATGTTCGGGCAATGTCGGAAGGGTTTGATCAACAACCGCAGACATCGATGTGCCATTTGGGAATCGAGATTCCGATGGATGGATGCGGATGACGAGTTGGATATCCGGTCGTCTGGTGAAATATCGTACAGTACCCTCCAGCCACTCAGATAAGCTATCGGTAAAGATTTGACGGCCTAATGTTGCACTATCCCCAAACACATTTGGAGCGAGCAGCACAACAGGCCTTGCATCCAATCCGAGCTCACCTCGGATGTGCTCTTCGCCCTGCCTTGGCACATCTTGAAATTTGATCGAAAACTGCTTCCAGGTATTTCCATGCTGACGCGCAGCGAGTAACGACTGCAAACTTTCTCGCTCTTCCTCAGTGAATGGACTTTCCTTCTGCACCTGCCAGAATTCGTGTGTGTCCTCCCTCATGACCTCATTGTTATGCGCTAATCGGATGCGGTGCTCTGGCTCGTCAAATTCATAGGTCACCAACGGAATGTCGAGGTAGCGAGCAACATGATACAGCACACCGTATTCCAGAACACTCCCATTGGGTATGATCACAACTTGGGGACGGTTAGCCTTCAGCCATTCTAGTGCAACTCGTGCAGCAAATTCATTGCGCGCAATCCGAAGACGATAAAGCTGTCCCTCCCGATCGACGTCCTCAACTTTCAATGAGTATTGAAAATCTCGAAGTGAGATCTCCTCCACCGCCTCTCGCAATTGCTCAGGGAGAGCACCATGGTAAGGCGGGTATCTATAAAGGGATGTCACCTGAATCAGGGGCGAGGTGAGGCGTAAGACATCCCACACGTAGGAATCCTGGCGTTGCAGATCAAAGCGATTGGCTGGGATCTTGTATCTAGCATAAGGAAGATAAGCCAGCGTGACACGATGACCAAGACCCGATAAGGTCAATGCTAACGCCGTGGTGTGCTCAATCCAGTAACGAAACGTGCCAAAGATCATCACATCTCGACCGGGTGATGATTCTTTACGGGTTTTTTCGGCAGTTTCACACCACCCAGGCAACGAATTTGATAAAGTCTCTAAGGAGTTGTGACCGGTAAAATGCAGCGTTGGTCCACCTCCATCGATTACTCGCCAATAAGCATCGGCTGCATACGGAATTGAAGCCAGGGTCTGCTTTAGGAGTCCTTTTACTGAAAGGGCCATTAACTTCGTTCCTCAATCTGCCAATCCAACCGCGGTCTTACAAGGCCCGGTCGTGCTTCCGGCCATTGAGAACCCGGTGAGCCCGTTGCATCAACAGTGAATGTCAAAGCGCTGTCTTCTCGGAAGTAGCGTTTAATGCGGAAGGAACTTGCGATCACACTCACTGTGTATTGACCCGCATTGAGAAAATCAGGAGGGATAATGCAGCGACTGCGATAATGTCCAGCAGACCGAACACTGTACTGCTCGTATTTTTTCGTTTCATCCGTATCGAAGGACGTGAAAACGTACTCACCGCGATTGGTCATCAATACAAGACCAACACGTAGCCCCGTGATGGGTTCATCTAAGGTGTAATCGAATTCGATCGCCATTGGGTCCGCCGAACGAAGTGAATCAGCAATATTTCGATCTGAATCAAGCACTCTCAGAGCTACAGGGCGAAATGGCGCTGCGAGAACGGGGATTTCGTTCTCCCGCCACACCCGCTCCCCGGTCTGTGCAAAACCAGAGGCCAGATAGTGATCCACCGCTTCCTCAGAGGAGGTGTGGAGCACAAGATGCCCTCCATCCAAAAGAATCGTCCTCTCCGTTAAATTGAGAATGGCAGACATGTTATGGCTAACGAAGAGAACAGTACGTCCTTCCTGAGACACATCGCTCATCTTACCCAGACATTTACGCTGAAATTCTGCATCTCCGACGGCCAACACTTCATCCACCAGTAAAATTTCCGGCTCAAGATGAGCCGCCACAGCAAAGGCTAACCGTAGATACATCCCACTCGAAAACCGCTTAACCGGTGTATCGATGAATTTCTCAACTTCGGCAAAATCAACAATTTCGTCAAATCTACCGTCAATCTCAGCTCTTTTCATCCCCAGGATCGCGCCATTGAGGTAAATGTTCTCTCGCCCTGTCAACTCTGGATGAAAACCGGTACCAACCTCCAGCAACGACCCCACTCGTCCACGTATGGTTGCGATCCCCTCCGTCGGTTCGGTGATCCGAGAGAGCAACTTGAGCAAGGTGCTCTTGCCCGCCCCATTGCGACCGATGATCCCAAGGACGTCTCCTGCTTGCACATCAAATGAAACATGGCGAAGTGCCCAGATGGTATCCTCGCGAATATCGATCCTCAATCCACTAAGACCTGAAGAGAGACGGCGGAAAGGAGATGAGATCGCCTCGACCAAGGATTCGCGCAGTGTGCGGTAGCCACTAACCTGCTCTCCAATGCGGTATTGTTTTCCCAAATCTTCCACATGAATGGCAAGTTCAGTCATGTGTGCCTCGCACGGGAATTGGAGAAAGCGGTACGCGAGTATGTCTCCAAACTGGAGATAATTCGCAACATGAGAACCACGTCTTCATCACCCTATACAACATCCGCGAAAGTTCGCTCCATTCGCCTGAAATACAACGCCCCACTGATCAAGAGGGACAATGCCACTGCTACAGAAGCGATCAAGAAACCCGAAGGTGGCTGACCTACCCCTAATATCGCCCAGCGAAAGCCTTGCACGACACCTGCCATCGGATTGAGACCATAGATCAATTGCCAATAATCACCCGTGATCAAGGTCGCTGAGTAGACAACTGGCGAAGCATACAACCAGGCTTGAACAAGAAAAGGTGTCACATAACCGATATCGCGATAAGCGACATTAAGGGCCGCCAACCAGAGGCCACCACCGAGTGATGTGATTAATGCGAGCAGCATGAATAGAGGCAGTGTCCATACCGCTGTTGTTGGTCGGTATCCGTAATAAACCATCATGCCGATCAGAACGATAAATGCGAGCAGAAAATCAACCAAGCCGGCTATGACCGAAGATATAGGAATCGCCAGTCTCGGGAAATACACCTTAGTAATCAAGTTGCGACCAGTGACCAAGCTGGTGCTGGCTTTAGAAATCCCGTCTTGAAAGAATACCCACGGAAGGAGTCCTGCATAATAGAAAAGCGGTGGTGGTACCTCGTCGGTTGGAATCTTCGCTAAAGTCCCAAAGATGACACTGAATATAACCATACTGAAAAAAGGTTTGAGAATAGCCCAAGCAGCCCCTAAGAGGGTTTGTTTGTAGCGGACCTTAACATCACGCCAGATCAAGAAATAGATCAACTCACGGTAGCGCCACAACTCCCCTAAGTTGACCCCCAACCAACCTCTTGAGGGGCGGAGAGTGGTCACTGTGAGAGACGTATCTCCCCGTTGGTTTTCAACGAGGCTCATCCTATCTATCCCTCCACCTTGACTTGAAGACGGTTCTCACGATACCACTCGATGGTTTGACGCAGACCTTCCTCAAATGGCATCTTCGCTCGGAAGCCGAACAACTCTTCCGCTTTCGATATATCCAATGCCCGACGTGGCTGTCCATTAGGTTTGGTTGTGTCCCACACCAGCCGCCCACCGAAATCGGTGAGTTGAGCAATTAATTCTGCCAAATCCTTAATGCTGATCTCCTGGCCTGACCCAAGATTGACCGGTTCACTGGCGTTATAGTGTTCTGCGGCCAGGATGATCGCCTCCGCAGCATCTCCGGCGTAAAGGAATTCCCTCGTCGGTGTGCCGTCACCCCAGACTACGAATTCCTCGTCCCCTCGGTCCTGCGCTTCAAGGCACTTCCGGATCAAGGCCGGTATGACATGGGACGTCTCTAGATTAAAGTTGTCTCGTGGGCCGTAGAGATTCACAGGAATCAAGAAAATCGAGTTAAAGCCGTATTGTTGACGATAGGCTTGTGATTGAACAAGCATCATCTTTTTCGCTAAGCCATAGGGAGCGTTGGTCTCTTCAGGAAAACCATCCCACAACTCCTCTTCACGAAAAGGGACAGTGGTGAACTTGGGATAGGCGCATACCGTTCCAATTGCGACGAACTTCTCCACTCCCATCTTCCAGGATTCGTGAATCAGCTGCGTACCCATCATTAAATTGTCGTAAAAGAATTCCGCTGGACGGGCTCGATTCGCGCCGATACCTCCAACGTTTGCCGCCAAGTGGATGATGATGTCGGGGTGTGCGTCAGTAATCATACGCTGCACTACTTCTGGCTGGACCAAGTTATAGTCCTCAATGCGAGGCACGAAGATGTCCTTCGCATCTCGCTCTCGAAGTTTTTCGAGCACATACGAGCCCAGAAAGCCGGCTCCACCAGTAACGCAAACACGACGACTGGACCAGAAATCGGCCTTACCCTTACTCTCACTCATCACGCCCCTCTTTTCCACCTCTCCGAGCTTTCATGGGACGATGAACTCCGCATTACGGTAGCGCTCGGAGGTTGGGTCCTTGATCAAACCGGTTTGTAGTATATGAATAATTTCTTCAATCCCATTCTCAACGGTCCATCGGGTTTTAAAACCTAGTCGTTGTTGTATCTTCCGGTAGGAAACCCCGACATCACGCATGTCTCCATCAAAAGCAAGATCCTTGTGCTGTACACGGATCTCGGGAAGTTTCTGTTTGATCAATGCCACAATCTCATCTTTCGTGTAATTTCCATCCTCGTGACCCAGGTTATAGATTTGACGACGAACCAGTTCCTCAGGAGCATTAAATCCGAGCTCAATCCCCTCAATCAAATCCCGGATGTGAATGAAGGATCGCGTGTAACCACGTTGGTAGATGACCAACTCTCCCCGAGTGAAAGCTTCCATCACAAATTGGTTGATGATCAAATCGAAACGCATCCGCGGCGAGGGTCCGTAAAGTGTAGCAAATCGATAAATTAAAGGCGTACAACGTGATGATTGAGAGACGTTGATCAGATACTCCTCTGCAGCGATTTTTGATTCTCCGTAAAGTGATTGAGGAGAAAGCGGGGACTCTTCTGACACCAACTCACCATCATTTACCACGCCGTATACACTGTACGTCGAAGAAAACAGAAACCTTTCTACACCCAATTCATCGGCCTGCTCAAAGACTCGCTCGGTTCCTTTCACATTCGTACGCCACGTTATCTCTCGTCCAACTGCTTTACAGACAGGGAATCCTGAAATCGCTGCTAAATGTACGACAGCTGAGATGGGTGGTGCGCCTCGTGCTTCGCCTTCACGTGCCGCTAAAGTTATTAGGCCGGGTTCAAACACATCCCCTTTCATAAAATAGAATTGCGAGTGTGGTAGGTATGCCATGAGAGATTCGCCCCCAAACACCAAATCATCCACGACCGTCACCCAGTTACCGCGGCGGAGGAGCGATCCTGTCAACGCGGATCCGATATACCCTGCTCCTCCGGTAATTAAGATATGGCGATCTTCACTCATTTTCCCTCTGTCAAGTAGTTGTTGGTGCACTTCATCCCGTGACTTACCACATCCTGATGTTGTGCCTCATGAATTTATGGTTTCGGTTCCATCACCGCGATAAGTTCACCATCGGCGTTAAGCACAATTCTGTTCTGATAATGCTCAAGCAGTGAGGTGCTAACATATCGCACCCATGCATCGTCCTCTTCTCCAAAGGTATACTCATGACCTTTGTACTTGATATGTTGGGGATTGACCACGATGAGGTCAAATCGGTGGGATTCTAAATCGCGATTGAACGCGTCAAAATAGGCTTGATTATTGGACATCGCCATCTCCATGAGAAAAGTCTTCTCATACTCCGGCACGAACTCTACCCCTTCAATGAGGTGAAAGGTGAGTAAATGCCGATCGGAGATGAAGAGCACATCACCACCTTCCGCTGTAGTCTCCATCACAATCTCTTCCAGCTCCACCAATGCTGCATCAGCCATCGCACGGTCGGGGAAAGAGGTGGGTCCGCCTAGTCCCAGGACAAAAAGAATGGGAACAGTGATAAGAAGCGATATGGTTTGCCAGGAAGGCCAGGGAATAGGTTCCACTTCATCTTGATCGGGTTGAAACTTATTGAACAGCACATATGTCCCGATCAATAAGAGGTGAACGAGAAAGGCGTCAAGGTTGTGGAGATCGTCTCCCCCACCAATCTTTGTGCTTACGACCAAACCGCCTACGAACAACACCCCCAAGATCGCCACCAGAGCGATGAGCCGAATCGGATGCCAACGATTCTGTCGTCGAACCACACAGGAAAATATGAGGAAGGCTACTGGAACAGAGGCGATCAAGATAGCGGGAAGTACTCCTAGCTTATATGTAGCACTTGG
>CP070708.1:215768-222619 GCA_020350285.1 Anaerolineaceae bacterium | reverse complement strand
CTTCACACCAGCTTTGTCGGCTTCACGTTGGGCCTCATTCAACATGCCCGTTGAGATATCAACACCGGTCATTCTGTAACCGCGTCGAGCTAATTCAATGGAATGGCGTCCGGTCCCACACCCAACATCAAGGATCTGACTTCCAGGAGGGAGGTTTAATTCATCGACGATGAAATCAACTTCCTCAAGGGTGTTTTTCGTGAAGGTGTTGTCCATATAGTTGGGCGCGTGTTGGTCGAAGAAGGTCTCCCACTCGTTTCGGTTTGGCTTCATGTCGATGTCTTCCCTTGCGCAGTTTC
This sequence comes from Anaerolineaceae bacterium, assembly GCA_020350285.1. Lineage (GTDB taxonomy): Bacteria > Chloroflexota > Anaerolineae > Anaerolineales > E44-bin32 > DUEZ01. The sequence continues at coordinate 222,320 of CP070708.1, read as the reverse complement.
GTGAAAGTGGTAAGTCACATCCATTTATTCTCTCCGTTGAGCCACGATCAACAGTCGTCCACTTAACCCCACAACCGCAGGCTCCTCGGACCGTTTGCTTAAATCTTGCATGACCTCAAACATCAACTCGTTTTCGAGAACCTCAACGGAATCGGTGTCGGGTAAGAAATCAAAGAAGGGGCAGATTCCAACAATACGTTTCACCTCACACCCCGCTTCCTGAAAAACCATGTGAAGTTCCTGCGGATCAAAACGGTGATCCCGTAATCCATCAGGACGTGCATACTCCCCGGAGGTCAACACTTCCATGATCTGTTCTGGTTTACCGCTGCGCATTAATTCAAGCCCTGTCCGGTAGCGGTTGGCCACATCGCAAATGATATAACCTCCGGGCTTTGTCACCCTATGCAGTTCCGCCACGCCTGCAAGGACATCATCGGCTAATCCCAAGGGCCCACCCAATGCCAGAACAAGGTCAAAGCTGCTATCTACCAGCGGGTGAAGATCACATATATCCAGCACGTGAAAACCATCTACGCGATCCTCGAGATCCAGATCAGCAACCCTCTCCCTAGCAAGTTGTATCATCTCTGGACTCAAATCAGAAAGCGTTATTTGATACCCCATCGGCGCCAGACGGTAAATCCAGCGCCCAGTTCCGCATCCTACCTCTAGGATCTTCGATCCCTCGACCGTTGGGAGTGATGGCTCGATATATCGCCAGCAACTGGTCTCATAAAGTTCTAGGAACTTCCTGTATCGCTGATGCCCCTCATCGGAGGCATAAAATTGTGCTTGGTGGTTCCAATGTGCCCGTGGATCTTCACTCATCCTGTTATCTCGTACTTGCTTACCTTATAGATGTCGATTCTATGTTAGTGTCGGCGTTAAGATCAACTTTAGCAAATCAATAATAACTCCACAATAGGCTCGTTCAACATCTGCTGGAGTATCATCACCGGCTTTCATGGTCTGTCTTCTCAACTCGTACGATCTTTCCGGTCGGAATAGAATACCATCCATTAGGATGGTGAGTGGATGTTGACGGCCATCTTATTATAAGATATGCTTGTGGTGTCCATCCTCTTACCATCCCGGTGGATGGTTCTTAGCAAGGAGGGAAGTCCAATGGCCCAAACCGAAAAAATAACCATCAACATGAGCGTCGTGGATTTGGGGAAAATCGATTTGCTCGTCCAGGAAGGCTTTTATCAGAACCGCACGGATTTCATTCGAGCTTCGATCCGCGGTCAACTCTCTAAGCATGAAACTGAGGTGCGCGATTCGATAACCCGCAATGCCTACGTTTTAGGGATTTTGGGCTGCGATCAAGAAAGCCTTATGAAAGATATAGCCAACGAAGTAAGGAGAAAGTATTACGTGGTCGGCCTGATGGTCATCGAGGATGATGTCACTCCCGAAGTGGCCGACAAGGCCATCGAAGCCATCAAAGTGATGGGCGTATTTCGAGCCCCAGAGGACGTGAAAGCTGTGCTATCTGATCGGATCCAATAAACCAGATTGAAGTTTGATTGGGGAGAAGGTATTTCATTCCATGAGCGAAGGAGTTCAATACTTTGGACGCGCAAATATCCACTGCAGAATCTAAGAACTGGAAAGCACCCTTTTTCACCATCTGGACCGGTCAGGCCTTGTCGCTGTTGGGTAGCCAGGTGGTGCAGTTCGCGTTGATCTGGTACTTGACAATTAGAACCGGCTCGGCAACCGTCCTGACAACGGTCACAATGATGGCTTTATTGCCTGGTGTGTTTCTCTCCCCTTTCATCGGCCCACTCGTCGACCGTTGGAACCGCCGCGTGATCATGCTGGTTGCCGATAGCAGTATCGCCCTCGTCACGCTCATCTTGGCGCTATTATTCGCGTTCGATGTCATTCAGGTTTGGCACATCTACGTGATCATGTTCGTTCGTGCGGTAGGGGGGAACTTCCATAGGCCTGCGATGACGGCATCCACATCCCTGATGGTTCCTAAAGAGCATCTCACGCGCATTCAAGGGATCAACCAAACCCTGAACGGAGGTCTCAACATTGTGGCCGCTCCTCTTGGGGCGGTGTTGCTCGAACTACTCCCCATGAAGGGCATCGTCGCGATCGATGTAGTCACCGCACTGTTTGCCATCACCCCGCTCTTCTTCATCCCAATTCCACAACCAGAACGCGGGTCAGGGGAAGGAGGCACACCGACGACCTTCTTCCAAGAACTGATGGAAGGATTTCGCTATGTGCTCTCCTGGCGGGGGCTATTAGGCATTCTCATCATGGCGACGATGATCAACTTCTTGTTGTCTCCGGCGACCTCGCTACTACCACTGTTGGTCAAAGAGCATTTTCAAGGAGATGCTCTCCAGTTAGGTTGGATAAATTCGATTTTTGGTATTGGAGTGGTCACCGGGGGTATTGTCTTGGGTGTATGGGGCGGATTTAAACGCCGTATCAGAACCACCATGATGGGTCTAATCGGCATTGGTGTGGGCACATTACTCTTGGGATTGATTCCAGGAAGGGCGTTTTCTCTTGCGCTGTTGGCCATGGCAATTACGGGGATTATGATGCCGATTACCAACGGCTCCCTCGGCGGGATTATGCAAGCTACCGTGGATCCGGGAATGCAAGGGCGGGTTTTTTCACTCACCGGTAGCGCAGCCACCGCGATGATACCCATTGGATTGGCCCTGGCTGGGGTGCTCTCCGATACTTTTGGTATCCAAATTTGGTTTCAAGTTGGCGGTATCGTTACACTTCTGATGGGTTTTGTAGGCTTCGCCATACCCGCGGTAATGAATATCGAAGATGGACCAGCAGGAAGATCAGATCAGCAGGCTTAATTCTATACAGGAGCAAGTGCCTAGCTAATCGAAGGATCCACGATATTGTTTTCTGATTTCCCTTTTTAGGATTTTACCGGCCCCGCTCTTGGGCATCTCCTCAACCGTGATGTATTCCTTCGGCACCTTGAATGGAGCTAACTTGGTTTTAAGGTAGTTCTTCAAGGTGTCCGGATCGATCTGGTGACCTTCTCTCGGGACGATAAATGCGGTCACCAATTCCCCATACTCGTGCTCGGGTATACCCACCACCGCACATTCCAGCACTTCGGGGCGGGTGTACAAGACTTCTTCCACCTCCCGAGGATAGACATTCTCGCCACCGGTGATGATCATATCTTTCAAGCGGTCCACGATGTACAGGTAGCCGTCTTCATCGATTACGCCTATGTCCCCCGATCGAAACCAATTCCCCCAAAAAGCCGCCTCTGTCTCTTCCGGTTGGTTTAAATAGCCCACGGTTATATTGGGGCCACAGATGCATATTTCGCCTTCTTCCCCCTCTTCCAGCACGTTCCCCTCGAGATCTCGGATCTGGACCTCCACCAGATTCACTGGAGTGCCCACCGATCCGACTACGTGCCGATAATAATGGTTGTAGGTGACGATCGAAGCGCTTTCAGTCATACCATAGGCCTCGTAAATATCGAGTCCGGTCCGCGCTTTCCAATCGCGCACCACTTCCGTGGCCATGCTGGCAGCAGCGGAGAAACAATACCTCACCGAGTCTATCCTTTCTCGCAGGTCTGGAAGTCTCAGCAATCTTATGTAGATGGTCGGTACGGAGTAGAACTTGGTCACTTGATGACGAGCGATCGCCTCCAGCACCTTCTCCAAGTCAAAAGCGGGCTGAAGGATCAATTCGCCACCGCTGAGAATCGTAGAATGCATGATGTGGACATGGCCGAACACGTGGTTTAAGGGCAGAAAACATAGGGCTCGATCCGCCTCGGTCGAGCGTTCATAATGTGCTACGTTGAAAGCCGACGTCTGCAGGTTTTCGTGTGTCAACATGGCCCCTTTAGGGATCCCGGTGGTTCCGCCGGTGTAAAGGATGGCCGCGGTATCCCCCCGCTGTCGATCGACCGTTTTGTAGTCCGATGTGCCCTTCTCAAGCAGACGGGCAAAAGAAATGTCTCCATGATCACAGACAATCAGTCCTGGGGCTCCTTTCCGATAATCTTCCAGAGATTCCAACTTCTCATCGGCGGTGAATAAAACCTTAGGCTCGCAATCCGAGAGCGTTCTGTGTAATTCATCTTTCATCAGCAGGTGCGAGAAGGTCACGGCTACTGCGCCGGTCTTGAGGGCGCCAAAGTAGAAAACCAACCAGGCATACGAGTTGGGGGCACAAAGCGCCACATGATCGCCAGGCTGGATGCCAAGATGGACCATGGCTGAGGCCATCTGGTTGGCATCTCGCTGAAACTCGGAGAAACTGATCTTTCGATCCCCATCGCTAACTGCAGGGTGATCGGGATAATGAAAGGCTGCACGATCTAAATTCGCAGCGATGTTCATCTCCTGTTACTCCTTCTATCGGATCAGACCAGACATCAAGCTTTCACATCTTTTTTGGTTCCGGACCTACGCCAGCGACTGGTCGATTCACGAGATAAATACCTGTACTCACCAAAAATAGTGATATCAGCAGCATATTCGTAATTGGCTCGTTCAGCAGCACACCGCCCGCGATCGCGCCGAAAAGTGGCTTGAGACTGCGTAAACAGGCCAGTCAACATGCCTACCAATCAAGCAGATGGAATCAATTTCCCTCCAGAATGCCTTCAAACTAATCGGATGCTTCAGTTGACTGGTAAAGCAATAGCGGATGGGTGATCGGGGTCATGCCATATTTCCTGATCCGCAATAAATAATTCTGTAGCCGTCGCAATAGGTTCGCCACTACCCGTATTGCGTGCCCAACGCGGATGCGCACCGCTTGATACTTGCAAACGAATACAATTACCTTTTTTGAATCGGTAAGCTGTCGGCCAGAGTTCAATGGACACCCGAATACTACCATCAGCTTCAGGCGATGGGCGATTTGGTCGTAAACGCTGTAACCCATCGGTAATATTCATGGATCTTCCATCTTGATCAACATCGCACAAACGGGCATATAAGTCGGTGTGCTCTAGGCTAGATCGTATATAAATCACCGCGGATACCGGGCCGATAATGACCAAATCTCTATCTAAAGGTTGACTGGTATATACCAGAACGTCGGAGCGGGATTCCAACTTTCGATTATCCTGTGATTTATTTCGACCGCCCATCACAGCACCGCCCAGGTTGGGTGTTGGATCGGCCGGATCATACCGATACCGATCCGGATCGGATGGAGAAGGAGGGTCTTTTGCTAATCCAAATCCAGATTGTAGATACCATTTCTCAACCTTCATCTCAGGGGGCGGCCATTCGGGAAATTCTCGCCAATCTTGTTCTGATCCCATCACAAACACTCTAACAGGAGCTTCTCGAATAACGCTGTGATCATTCTTTAGATGGGCAATATGCCAAGCAAGAGTTTGTCTAATTCCTTCGGCTATTCCAGCTATGTCACTATGAGCCCAGGGCCCAATGGTTAAATACGGCTGATGTCCTGCTGTTTTCAATAAGTTGTAGTCCTCCATCATCCAGGGCAGGAAGATGTCCCACCAACCACTTTGGAGACAAACATGTGCGGTTACTCCGGAAACCTTGTCAATCCGGTCGGTGGATTGCCATTTCTCATATGGGGGTTCACTGTGACGAATGAAGTCTTGCCAACTGGAGATTCGCTTTCCCTCAGCCATTTGATCCAAATCGACCAGGGGCAGCTTCATCATGGTACGCTCCATCTTGCTCATTCTGCCAAAGAAACGAAAGTTCCTAGACGACATCATGGACATTTTTGAGTCTTTCACGTCTTTTATGTCCAAACACCATCCTAAATGTCCTTCCAAAGAAAATGACTCTCCCATGTAAAACTGCTTGGTGAAAGTGGAGGTCGTAATCGTGGGGGCAATAGCTTTGAGTTCAGATCCAGCCTGATCGGCGATCGCCCATTGCGTATATCCGAGATAACTGCCGCCCACAGTACCGAATTTACTTGGAAACCAATCTTGTTTGTTTAACCATTCAATAGTAGCTAATCCATCCTCTCGCTCATGACTTAGACAAGTAAAGTCTCCCTCTGAACCAAAGGTTCCTCGACAACTTTGAATAAAAACCTGGAACCCACGCTCCGCAAACAAACGAGCCATGGCTATCCCATACAAACCACGACGACCATATGGAGATCGACATAGTAACAGTGGATAATTTTCGCCGCCACGAGGAATATGATGGTCTGCCAACAATACTATGCCATCCGGCATGGAGACTTTTACATCACGATGTACATCAATCTTATAGGTTTCAGCTTTCGGTAACTTGGCTAGTTTTCCCAATATTCGGCTTGCAATTGTCATGAGTTCTCCTTTATTTAAATGAAGAAAAGACGCGCCCATGAGAGTTATCGTCAAATATTGTGTGTGGGAAATCAGTCAGCAACCTGGTTTGTTCCAATTCCATTTACTTCTTCTATCGGATCAGACCGGAGGTCAAGGTGTTACTCCCTTGGTTCCGGACCTTGGCCAGCGACTGGTCGATTCACGAGATAAATACCTGTACTTACTAGGACGAGCGATATCAGCAGCATATTCGTAATTGGCTCGTTCAG
>CP070708.1:208423-215668 GCA_020350285.1 Anaerolineaceae bacterium | reverse complement strand
CCACTCTTGACCGTTGACCCAGATGGATAAGCTTGGATGGAGGGATATCGATTCAACATACTCGAAGAATGGTTCGCCTCCCATCATGATACTGTTGGATGGGTTGGGCACTGGATTGGACAAGTCCAGCCACTTGACCATTCGCCCAGCATCTACCTGGAGGCGCAGATCCATGCCACCTGCGAAGGCTGCAGTCCATGTGATTTCGTTCCCCGCCACCGTAGGTGGATCCGAATTCGGCGTAGCGATGATCTCGGTCTGACCGTCGATATCGGTCCAGCGTAACTCCTGCGGCGTGAACTGTACCCAATACCCAGACTGCTTTGGCTTGAGGCGAATAAAAGGCTTATTGGCCTGTATCTCACCTGTGACGTACAACTCGTATGCGTTCTCAGTCATCTCCCAGGCAGCTGCCCCAAAGCCTGTGATGTTTCTCGAACTCGGGACTAAATCCGTATCGATCTTCTGCCATTTGCCATTTCCATCTCGGTAATGTTGCGGGGTCATCGAGCCTTCCCAGACAAATTGGTTCGTCGTCTGACCGTTCACGAAGAGTTGACTCGTCGTAGAATAACGTCCGCGTAAATCCGGCCTCTCGACAGCTCCATCCCGAACCTCAAGACCAGCTACTGCGTTGGGATCATCCATAATCGGCGTCGTGTATCGCACCATTCGGTTCTCATAGGGCTCATCGACATAGGCTTCAACACCTGCCGTCTGTAAACCTAGTTGAACGACAACGATCGACATTATGATCGTGAGCAATATCGTTAACCTACTTCGCCTCCAGATAAGCATCATCAAGCCGGGTATGAATACAACGACGAGTAGGAATGCAATACCCCATTCGGGGACCACCATGACAGGTGTATCGAGAGAACTGGGATCAACAGTGGAGTCATAGGCTAAGGTAAAGCTTCCGCTGGTATAGATTGCCGATACATCAAGGTGAACTCGCACAAGTCGTGGATCGGCGGAGGTGAAGGTCTGCTCGGCGCCACTCCCGATGTCTAGCGCATAGGGATCCGAGGTCGTACTGTCGATGGTTACAGTCGATGAGGTGATGATTTCCTGAGGATCACTACCACCTGCATCGGTGTGGTAGACGCTTACAATGACGTCTACCGCAGGCTCGGCTTCCTCCGTCGCGAGGTCTGTGCTGGGTTCAGGATTGACATAATTCCGCACCCGTACAAAATCTAAGGTCTCGGTACGGCTATCAGCATCAACCCACACCAATACCCGGAGATTATCAGCCGGAACATTGGAGCTGAGAAACGCCTGTTCTGACGAATCCTGCAGATAGCGGACACCACTCGCTCCCTCGCGGTCGATCACATATCGGTGGAATGAGGTCGGTGTTGAGGGCGAGATGTTTTGGTTGAAGCTATTTTGCTCGGCGATGTGTTGGCTGTCGTCCGTCCAAAATAGGACATAGTCCCCGCCAAATCCTGCACTATCAGAAGCACCCCAGTAGTTGTAATAAAGTGCATCAGCATTGGAGAGTTGGAGTCTACCCTCCCAACGTGTATTCAATCCGAACGCGTAGGATGCATTGGCGAAGATATAAGAGCGTGCTCCAAGCGTGAGCGTGCCGCCAGACTCGGTGCATGAAGCCCCACTCCCTCCGCACGTCCACAGGCCCGTATCGAAGCTGCCGTCGTCAAAATCATCGTAGAAGAGGAAGACATTCGTCCAATCGGCAGGCGGGCTTGTTGCTCCGGTGTTGCCGTAGTACAGGTCATAATCACTATCTGAGGAGGACGCCGTGATAGCTGCCTGGGTCTCGAACCAGATTGTGGTTGTCGTGCTATCCCAGGAGGACTCAGGATCCAGAATTCGATCGAGTTCATCCCAACCTGAACCGTTCCAGTATGTGACGCGGATGTCTTCACCGTCCGATTGTGATTGCCCTGCAGCCACCAAAGCAGCATGGTTGAATGTGATCGAGACGGAATAATTCGTAGGCACATTAGCAGTATCTGCCGTCACCGTGATGTTCTGACGATAGTCGTAATCGGTGTTCCACCAGCTCGATGCATCCGGAAGCTGATCGAAGTACATATTTAGGGTGTAGTCACCTGCGGCGATGCTGGCATCATCGCCACCCGTCGGATAGCTTATATCGGTGTACCAGTAGGCTTCATCGTCTGTGCTGTCGAAGATGTTGGTAGCAGCCCCACTACCAAGCGTGGTGTTCATTTCCTTACCGGCAGGCGTGATATCCGGCGTTTCCTGAGTGTCCAAAAGGTAGAAAGTGGAGGGCGAGGATTGATTGTTGTGGCTTGTCTCTATCCACTTATCTGTGCGAACCTCACTAGAAATCCGGACTTCATCAATCTGACCATAAAATTCATTCGTGGCCCAACTAACATTTACATCTGCTATTCTCAAGGGCGTGTTGCCCGTATCAGGCGTTGCCGTGGCACTAGTGTTTTGAGCGCGCTGAACTCCATCGACATATAGGGTTAGGGTGTCCGCGTCCGCATCATGCACTCCAACCACGTAATACCATTGGCCTGTATTGAGCGACGTCTCCCAGCTGGCTGCAACCACATTCCCCCATCCCGAAGAGGGTTCATAATAAACCTCAATCGCATTACCGGTTGTAATAATGTTGTTCTCAAGCATGATTCCATAATTATGGTTCTCCCCGGGGTCATCGCTGGGATTCCCCTTCGACACGACACTCCGTAGATCTCCGTCCGCGGGCAAATCATTGGTATTTATCCAAGCTGAAACGGTAAAGGAGCCTGGAATGCGAAGTGAGGATGAATCATCAGCCTCGATATAATCATCCTCCCCGTCAAAATTTAAACTACCATCAATTTGTCCTAGTATTTGGTCCTCGCTCGCCATACTCCCATAATCCGTGCCGTGATTAATATTGAGTGTTGAATCCTTAAATGCGGGATCAGGATCTGTGGGGTTTTCGTCTAAATGCCACACAGCTTTGAAGTTTTCAGTCCCACCCTCATCCCAGGTCCCGGTGATGTTCCATTGATCTGCGACGCTTGCGTTGCCGTAGTACATATACAGTTCGGTGTTGACTGAGCCGGATAAGCTCGGGACTTCTACCCAGGCAACCAGCTCGCCTGTTCCGGTGACATATTTTTCTATTTCATGATCTAGCTTGCTTGTACCGTTAGATGAAGTGAACAGAATGTCCCCACCGTCAGCCTGAGCGCTAGCTGCAAGCTCAGTATCTGAGGACTGGTTGATCAAAACCGGGAAGTAGTTCAGGTCGGCGCTTACCTGGCTGGAATAGATAGTTATCTTCTTTCGGTAGGACCAATCGGGGTTGTACCAGGCACCACCGGCGTCCGTGTCATGCAGGTAGAAGGTGTCCGGCGCGGCGGTCGTAGGCAACACCTGCTGTGACAATATCGAGATGGTAAAGATTATCGACACCAATATCCCCATAAGTCGGATCGTGAGCCGCCGCTTCTTCGTTAGCAAGCCCGTCACGATGGGGATCAGTAGGACCGCTACGATCAGCAAAATGGTGAGCTCTGGGATCACCATGGCAGGCGTATCGAGGGAACTGGGATCTACAGCCGAGTCGTAAGCGAGAGTGAAGCTGCCCCCACCGTTGACCGCGGCAACATTGACATGAACCCGAAGCAGTCGAGGATCCGCAGCCGTAAAGGTTTGGCCGACGGGATCGTTGCCGATGCTCAGCGCATAGGGATCGGTCGTGTTGCTGTCGATGGTGACCGTTGAGGACGTGACGATCTCTTGAGGATCGCTTCCATCGGTCTTCGTGTGGTAGACAGTGACGACGATGTCAACGCTTGGTGCCGACTCTAGAGACCCGAGCGTCTTGAGGAAGGCACCCGGACCGGTGCCCTGGTTCTCGTGATTGTTGTATTCGGTCGAGATCCATTCCGCGCTACGATCAATATCCGAGATACGAACCTCGTCCAACTTGCCGTCCCAAGGATTGCTCCACGCCTTTTCGATGGCGTGGTCACCATGGCCGATCCACAATTCCTTGCCCGCTCTTTCAATGTTCGGCGGGCCTGAGAGAGTGGTCGGATCGAGAGAGCCGTCGATGTAGATCCGCATCAGTGACCCGTCGTATGTAGCGACCACATGGTGCCAAGTCGGGTCAGTTGACAGCACGCCTGTTGAATCCAGGGAGTATCCGTCCTCTCCGGTGAGCTGGAAGTTAACCCGGCGTGTGGCCGGCGGAACGTCGACGATTAGGCTAAAGCCCTCGTACCATCCGCTCTTACTCAGGATTCCCTGCCCAGGAATCGGTGGATCAGATACTAGGCCGGCGACCTGCACCCAGGCTTCAAGCGTGATCTCGGTGCCGGTCAGGTCAAGGGTGATGTCGCTGGGAGTCTCCTCGGTGAGAACCTGGTAGAAGGTCGAGGGGCTGTCCTGATTGGCAAATTCGGTGGCGATCCAATCGGAGGAGCGGACCACAGAAGAGATGCGCAGCTCGTCGAGGTTGCCTATGAAGGCATTTGAGCCGAAAGCTACATTCGTGTCATTCGAGATTGTGTTGTCCAAGATCAAGTTGGAGCTCTCGGAGCCTGCCGGTGATCCGTTGAGGTAGAAGTAGACGGTATCTGCGGTCGGCTCCGGCTCTCGATCGAAGGCTGCGACCAGGTAATGCCATTCGTTAGATGTCACCCCAACGCTGTCGTTCGAATTTGCACTAAACCGGTTTGTGCCATCTGAGACCCGTAGATAGATCCTATCGGTGTCCTGGGCATAGTGGAACCAGTATCCAGTATCCGCGGCTCCGCCACCGCCTTTGTATATGATCGTGGGATTGATTGCGGCCATCGAGGAATCCCAGTAGAACCATGCCGAGACTGTAAAGTCGCTATTGTCAGCGTCTAAACCACCGTCGGCAAACTCCCAGCTCCCGCCAGGATCAGGGATCACGATATAGTCGTCATTAAACTCCTGCCCACCATCGATCTGCCCATCTTGCCCAGTGGCATCTACCCCGTCATCGCCGTGGTTGGCATTAACGGTGGAATCCTCATATAGATCAAGCGCGGTGGTACCTGGAGCTTCTTCGTCCAGGTGCCAGACACCGGCGAAGTCGCCGCTGCCACCCTCGTCCCAGGTACCGCTAATATTCTGCTGATCGGTGGCGGAGGCGTAGCCGTAATACATGTAGAGAGTCGTATCTGCACTGTGAAAAAGTTGTGGTGCCTCCACCCAGGCGACCAGTTCACCCGTGGCTGGATCATAGGCCTCGATCTCGTGATCCAGCTTGGCACCCTCATCGTTGGTGAAGAAGATATCCGTTCCGTCATCCTTCCCGACATGACCACCATTGCCGGTGTACTTCATGTCGTTGTCGGCGTTCGGATCGAAGCTGATCAGCACCGGGAAGTTTGAGAAATCCGATGAACCACTGACCTGATCACCCTGAATGATGATCCGTTTACGATACGGCCAATTGGAATCGAACCATCCGGAACTCGCCATATCGATGAAATCGTTGGCGCCATCGAAGGTTTGCCCATACCCTATCTGACCTGTACCCTGCGTCGGCACGTAACCGCTGTAGCCCTTGCCGCCTGTACCATGATTGTTATAAGCCGTGCTGTCGACGAATTCATTCAGTGTTCCGTTACCGCTCTCGTCCAAGTGCCATACACCAATGTAGTTGCTGTCCCAGGTGCCGGCGATATTCCACTGGTTGGTCGCGCCGGGGTTGTCGAAGTACATGTAGAAATCGGTGTCGACCGAACTGGAAATGCTGTCCAATTCGACCCAGGCGACGATCTGACCCGTAGCTGGAACGATCTTTTCAATCTCGTGGTCAAGCTTCGTCGTACCGTTGGAGGTCGTGAATAGCAGGTCACCGCCGTCGGCTTGGACATTTCCAATGAGGTCGGCATCCGTCAAACTGACCAAAACCGGGTAGTTTGTGAGATTAGCGTCAACCTGCGTTGAATCAATCGTGAGCATCTTGCGGCTAGACCAGGCGCTGTCATACCAGGTGGCTGGCAGCGAGTCGAAATACATATTAAGGGTGTAATTTCCAGCCGCGATCGAGGCATCGTCTTCGCCTGTGGGGTAGGAGATGTCCGTATACCAGTAGGCGTTCTGACCTGCGGTGTCGAAAGTCATCGTTGCCGCCCCTGTGCCAAGAATGAGGTTCATCTCCTTGCCAGCAGGGGTGACCACAGGAGTTTCTTGGGAGTCAAGATAATAGAAAGTGGAGGGACTATTTTGGTTATTGTAGCTAGTCTCTATCCACGCTACGGTACGGGCGGTGCTAGAAATCCGAACTTCGTCGATTATTCCGTCGAAATATTCTCCAGAATCATGGCTACCAAAATAGAGAACATCATTTGCGCCATCATAGTCGTCAATGGTGCCAGCATATCCCACAGCGGATTCTGCAATCTGTCCTCCATTGCGGTACAACCTTATTTTGTTGTCACCTGATTGCCCATCCCACGTCAGAACGACGTAACCGGTGACGGGATCGACCGTGTCGACTTGCAGATTACGAAGTGTGCTATTTATCGTAAGATAACCTTCAAGGTCGTCATCCCAATTAATTCTTAATACATATATTTCGCTGACCTTGGTAACGATTCTCCCCTTATCACTCACTGCATCTTCATCGATCCAGGCTTCTATCGTGATGGCGTCCGTAACATCCAGACTTTCACTCCCCCCACCAATGACGACATTGTTACTTGAAGTCCTTTCGAATTCATCTGCCCCATCGATTTGTCCCGTCGCCGATCCTTGGGTTGTGACGTTTACCGACGTGCTGTCGTTACCGTTGCTCGTCGAATCTTCATGTTGGCCTGAAGTCTCATCTAAATGCCAAACACCTCTGAAATTGGGTGTTCCACCCTCATCCCACGTCCCGTTGATGTTCCATTGATCTGCGACGCTTGCGTTGCCGTAGTACATATACAGTTCGGTGTTGACTGAACCGGATAAGCTCGGGACCTCCACCCAGGCCACGAGTTCACCCGTACCAGAGACAAACTTCTCGATCTCATGATCCAATTTGGTGGTGCCGTTGGATGAGGTGAAGAGGATGTCCCCACCATCAGCCTGAGCGCTGGCTGCGAGTTCGGTGTCCGTAGACTGGTTGATCAAAACCGGGAAGTAGTTCAGGTCGGCGCTTACCTGGCTGGAATAGATAGTTATCTTCTTTCGGTAGGACCAATCAGGGTTATACCAAGCGGCGCCACTGGGTGTGTCAGTGTCGTGGAGGTAGAAGACGTCCGGCGCGGCGCTCGTTGG
>CP070708.1:201045-208323 GCA_020350285.1 Anaerolineaceae bacterium | reverse complement strand
GATCTTTCAGGATCCCATGACCTCGCTCAACCCGGTTTTCACCGTCGGTTTTCAAATAATTGAGGCGATCATGTTGCATACCGGTGTCAATGAATCTGCAGCAGAAGACAGGGCAGCGGAATTGTTGGACACGGTAGGGATCCCAGATGCACGCAGCCGATTGGAAGATTATCCCCACCAGTTTTCCGGGGGTATGCGGCAACGGGCGATGATCGCCATGGCTCTGTCTTGTAATCCACAGTTGCTGATCGCCGACGAACCCACAACTGCCCTCGATGTGACCATCCAAGCCCAAATCGTGGATTTGGTGAGAGGCCTTCAAGAGCAATTAGGTATGGCGGTGATGTGGATCACGCATGATCTGGGCCTTGTCGCCGATATCGCTGAGAATATTAATGTGATGTATGCCGGTTATATTGTTGAGCAAGGTGACATATTGGATATATATAAACACCCCCTTCACCCATACACAATTGGTTTGTTGGGTTCGGTGCCCAGGCTTGATGAGGCACCGGGCACGAAACTTGATACAATCCCAGGCCAACCGCCAGATTTAATTGCGCTTCCGCCCGGATGCCCCTTTGCACCACGATGTACATTTGCTATCGAACAGTGTTTTGTCGAGCATCCTACATTAGCGCAGACACATCAAAAGAACCGTAACATAGCTTGTTGGCGGTGGGAACAGGTTGCTGAAAGGACGTTGTCGTGAGTGGCGAAAGAAATACTTTGGTTCAGGTACAGGAGGTAAAGAAGTATTTCCCTATTACTCGTGGCACGATTCTTCAACGGCATGTTGGAGATATAAAAGCCGTTGATGGTGTGAGTATTGACATCTACCAGGGCGAGACGTTCGGATTGGTGGGAGAAACGGGCTGCGGGAAAACCACCCTCGGTCGCACCATTCTGTGGCTCTACAAGCCAACCGCGGGAAAGATCCTCTTCGATGGCGTAGATCTGAATGCGCTGAAACATTCAGAACTGCGCCAAACACGACGCCGAATGCAAATGGTGTTCCAGGACCCATACGCCTCGCTCAATCCGCGCTTGACCGTGGGCTCGATCATCTCGGCCCCCTTGGTGATCCATCATGTCGGAGGACGTTTGGAGCGACAAGAACGAGTTCGTGAATTACTGGAACTCGTCGGCCTCAACCCGCAATACGTCAAACGCTATCCCCATGAGTTCTCCGGTGGTCAGAGACAGCGCATTGGCATCGCCAGGGCACTGGCGCTCAACCCCGATCTCATTATCTGTGATGAACCGATCTCTTCATTGGATGTTTCGATTCAAGCCCAGGTTGTTAATCTGTTGGATGAGCTGCAAGGACGATTAGGGATCACTTATTTGTTCATCGCACACGATCTCAGCATGGTGCGCCATATCAGTGACCGAATGGGGGTGATGTACCTGGGTAAGGTTGTCGAGTTGGCTGATCGTGACGAGATCTATATCAATCCACTTCATCCCTACACTCAAGCTTTATTGTCGGCTGTCCCGATTCCAGACCCTTCGCTGAAAAAGACTCGCCAGAGGATCATCCTTGAGGGGGATATTCCAAGCCCGGCCAATCCTCCGCTGGGATGCAATTTCAACACTCGCTGTCCTTTGGCGATTGATGTCTGTTTCAACGAAGAGCCACAGTACCTGGAGGTTTCAACCGATCATTGGGTGGCTTGCCATTTGGTACAATCCGGCGAATCATGAGGTGTGTGGACAACCCTTAGGAAAGGATCACGCCCTTCAGTATCGTCCGGGTAGCCGAATGTGATTCGGCCAACTTCTCCAGCACAAATCTCTTGTCGCCGATGCTCATATCAAACGCTCCTTATGTACTGATGAAACATTTCCGCTGTCCCCCTCAACGAAAACAGGAAGGGTGATTAATCACTCTTCTTGTCATGATCCAGGTCGATTACCACACTGAAGTTTCGTTTTATGTATTTATTTTCGATAAATTCGTCTGTTTCAGAAATTTTGTCGGCGCAGCATTGACATTTCGGTAACAATACGCTATCCTGAAATTGTTTAAGCGATATCAACTACTAAGTCATGGTGGTTGTGATGGGTTAGCATTCCTGAACAATAAAGTTCGCCCGGTTCCCGGCATTTAGCGCACACAAACATTCCTGATTCTGAAGATGCACAGACTTTCTTACCGATGGGGTGAGGCGGAGACAGCTGAGTCACAGCGCGCATAAGATGATATCCCCGGAGCAGCTGGTAGCCGCTAAAATAACGAACAAGGAAAAACACCTTAGATGATGTTGAATAACTTCTCACCTCATCTAATTCATGAGAAGTCGGTTGAAATCCTGACCGAAGTTGGCTTCTGCGTCCCCGAGGGCAATGTTCTGTCCCGCTTAGAGCGCTCGGGTTTTATCGTGGATCATGATCTTCAGATGGTCCGCCTAACACCAGAAATGGTGGAATCAGCACTCGAGAGCTTGCCCAAAAACGTCAAACTATATGATCGTTCAGGAGAAACACCATTACCTTTCGGTGAATGCTCGAGCTTTATGGGCGCGGGAACTCCGGTAAACGTCATCGATTTGGAGACCGGTGTGCGGCGAGCGGCAACCCATCAAGATGTATGCGATTTGGTCACCTTGCAGGACGCCTTAGACCAAGTGGATATTGTCCGTCCTACCGTGACCGCCACCGATCGAGGGGAGAGCTCGGATTTGGTCGAAATTGTCGAGATGCTGAGGAGAACCTCCAAACCGATGGTGCATCGCACGCTCGTCCCAGAAAGGGTGGATGCCGCAGCCGAGATGTTGTTTGCCATCGCCGGTGGTGAGGAGGCTTTCAAACAGAGGCCATTTTTTGCTACCCTCTACTGTCCCGTCAGCCCAGGATATTTCACACCCGAGAACGTGCTCTGTATGTTACGTTGGGCGGAGCATGGTATCCCGATCACCTTGTTGCCGATGACCATGGGCGGCGCCACCTCCCCTGCTACACTTTTAGGAGAGCTGGTGGTGATCAACACCGACAGTCTGGCCTGGATCGTCGTATTACAGGTCCTCTATCCGGGAATCCCCCTTCTCTACGGCAGCGTTTCCTCCGTGCTCGATATGCGTACCGGGCTGCTGGCTTTGGGATCTCCTGAACGGGGGATGATCAACAGCGCTGCAGCCGTAATGGCCCGCCATTACGGCCTCGCGTCGATGTGTGGCGGGTTTTCATCGGATGCCAAGGAATTGGATGCACAGGCTGGCTTTGAGAAAGCGATCACTGCAGTCCCCCTGATGTTGGAGCGGGCGGAGATCATCTATGGGATCGGTGCAATTGACGCAGGCTCTTCCATCTCGTACCTGCAGATGGTCTTGGATAACGACCTGATAGCCGGACTGAGACGCATGATGCAGGGCATCAGGGAGCATGATCTTGCTGAGGAGATGGCGTTGATCAAATCTCGAACACCGCGTGGAACCTTTCTGGATACCAAGCACACGCTCAGAACCTTCCACGAGCACTGGCAACCGGCCATTCTCAATCGCGATCCATACGAGACCTGGATGACCAAAGGAGAAACCATCGAAGAGGTTTGTCGCCGTAAAATCCAGGAAATCCTAACCCAGCATCAGACTCCCAGGTTGCCTGCCAGAGTAGAGGCGGAGATGGAGCGTGTTGTACGACGACACGTTAGCGAAGAATTTCACTTCGAGCCGTAGACACCAGGAAAGAGACAGCCGATGTGGCCTACCGGTAAAAAAAATGCGCAGTTGCTTTTACCTTTGATCTTGATGCGGAAAGCGTATGGATCTCAGGGAATCAAACCCATGCCGACAAACCGGGTGTCCTATCAGCTAGCAGTCTGATGATCGCATCGTGTGTGGTTTCGAGATCTACAGGGGTGTCTTCGCGCATTATGCAGGCTGGGATTGGAAACCATCCAGGCCCAGAATCATAATTAGGCAAAACAGGTCATGGTGATGTATGCTGGTTATGTTGCGGAAGGAGCTGCTGCCTGAAAAATTCAAACCTAAAGGAGTTTTTGGCAGCAGCCAATACGTTCATCTCTCTATCGGCAACCCCTGACCAATAACCTCAAATGACCATTGATTGGTAAGATGTTATCAAGGTCGAAAAAATTAAGGAGGGTTTAATGAGCGACGCGGAATACTACAACAAACTAGCACAAGCAGTCATTGCTGGGGAGCCGGAAGAGGCAGAGGAACTAGCGAGAGGTGCTCTCTCTCAGGGTCTTGATGCCTTGGAATGCATCAACAAAGGCTTGACAGTGGGCATGGAGCGTGTGGGGGAGTTGTTCTCCACAGGCGAGTACTTTTTACCTGACTTGATCATCGGTGGAGATGCCATGAAAGCTGCCTTATCCATCCTTGAGCCTGCCTTGCTGGAGGACCAACAGAGGGAGATTCTAGGGCGTGTCGTCTTGGGTACGGTAGAGGGCGATCTTCATGAAATTGGCAAAACACTCGTAGGCACCATGCTGACTGCGAATGGGTTCGAAGTAACGGATATCGGGATCGACCAACCCGCCAGCGAGTTCGTCGCCGCGGTTGAAGAGATAGGGGCAACGCTTGTGGGGGCGTCGGCGCTCCTGACAACCACCATGCTCCAACAGAAGAAGGTTGTCGAAGAGCTTAGGGCTGCTGGCTTTGGGGATAAGGTAAAGGTGATGATTGGTGGTGCGCCGGTGACCCAAGCTTGGGCGGATGAAATCGGTGCCGATGGTTATGCAGAGGACGCCATCGCCGCGGTTGGTGTGGCGAAGAAGCTCATCGGGGTGGAATAGAGTTCCAACCCGATCAAGTTTGTTACAGCGAAGGTTTTCTGAAAGAGAAAATTCAGCTCAACGAGTGATCCTATAATAAAATTAATTTGAAGAAGTAGATACTCCAGAACGTGAAAGGGGAGAGAAAGGGGGTGGTTCGATCAGGAACTTGAGGTTGTAAAGATAACCTTTTCATGCGGCATATCCTTTGCCAAATGAGCTTTCGTCACCGATAGGAGGAGACATGATTAACAAGAAGAAGTTCAGAATGCTAGCGCTGTTTGTCATCACGGCTCTTCTAATCTCCAGCCTAGCGAGTTGTGGCCCTGCGGCTACAGAAGAACCAGGACCAGTGGAACCGGCTCCAACCGAAGCGCCACCCGAGCCAGAGGATACACCAGTGCCAGAGCCGCCAGAAGAGACCAGCATCGTCATCCTCTTGCCCGATGATCCGCCGAACTTCAATGGGAACTTGATCTTCAGCGGCTACGACAGAATTGCGCAAGAGATGGTCATGCTCAGTTTGGCCGAAGTAGATCCCGAGGGTAATGCATATCCCGAGCTCGCGGTTGAACTGCCAACTGTGGAGAATGGCGGAGTTGTGATTGACGAAGATGCGTGGACCATGGACGTCACCTGGACGCTGCGGGACGACGTCTATTGGGAGGATGGCGAACCAGTCACCGCGGATGATGTGGTCTTCACTTGGAATGCGGCTATGGATCCCGAGACGGGCATTTGGACGCCAGGGGCTGATTACACGGATAGCATCGAGGTGATCGACGACTACACCTTTGTGATTCATTACAATTCCGTTTACCCGGGGTACCTTTCTCAAATGAGCATGGCCCATGGCTTCACAGTATGGCCTGAGCATTACTGTGACGCGGAACAAGGATATTCCTATTGGGATTGCCACATGGATCCGTTGGCCAACGGACCCTACCTGCTTGAAGAGTGGGAGCATGGCGATCACCTGACCTTTGTGCGCAACCCCAACTACTTCGAGGAGGGCAAACCTTACATCGATAAAGTGTATTTCCAAATTGTCCCCGAGGAATCAGTGCAAAAGACAATGATGGCCGAGGGTGTGGCCGACGTCAATTTCTGGGCAAGGGAGGATTTTGCCCTTGAGCTGGATGAGCTGGAATTCATCGATGTCAGCGTGTCGCCTGTAACGCGCTGGTTGATGCAACTCTGGATTAACCACTCGGCAAGGGGAGCATTTGATCCTGTGGGATCTCCGCATCCTGTGTTTGGCGATGTTCGTGTGCGTCAAGCCATGCGTATCGCCATAGACGTAGATAGCATTGTGCAAGGGATTTACCCGAGCGGAAATTTTCCCAACGTCTGGACCCAGTTCTTCCGCCCGCCCTATGACATATGCGATACCCCCAAGCCGGTAGTCGATCCAGAAGCGGCAATGGCGATGCTGGAAGAAGCCGGTTGGACCGACACGGATGGAGATGGCGTGCGTGAGTGCCACGGTTGCGCAACGGGCGCCCCCGAGGGCTATCCGATGGCCTTCGATTTCATCGTCTGGTCTGAGGGAGGCGAAGATTATGCCCGCGCTGGGCAATTGATCGCCGAGGATCTGCAAGCGATCGGGATGGACCCCTCCCTTAGCCTCGAGACGGGTGCCGTGCTCTGGGACCTGGAAGGTTTAGAGCTGACGGGTAACTTCGACATGAACATGTGGGATGATGGCTACCCCGGAACGGATCCATCGGATTATCTGTGGGTGTATTATGCCTCGTCTGCTGTCCCAACTGCTGAGCTAGAAGGTTGGAACATCATGTATTGGATGAATGAGGAGTTCGACGCCTTGTTGGACGAGACCTACACGGTGGATGAAGAGTATCGCAAGGAACTCTTCTGCCAGATGGAAGAGATCATGCAAGCTGAAATGCCGACAATCCCCTTGTATTCTTACGCAGAAATCACCATCTACAACAATCGCATCGAAGGCCTCCGGAGCACAGTCAACGCCATGGTCAACTGGAACATCGCCGACTGGAAGATCGTGGAATAGTGGAAAGATCGTGTATACCTCGCAGGGGCGACTCTCCGGGTCGCCCCTGCGAACTCGAGGATTGAAGGATGACCCGCTACATCATTCGTCGCCTGGTCCAAGCCATACCGATGATGTTCCTGGTTAGCATCGTCTTGTTTATATTGGTGCATGTCACCCCTGGAGGGCCGTTGACCGGATTGGCCGGACAGCGTCGAATAAGGCCTGAGAAGGCCGCACAGCTCAAGCGTCAGTTTGGCCTGGATCAACCATTAACCGTACAGTACCTGGTTTGGCTGGTCGGCAACGACTGGATGAAGGTGGATGCCGACGGCGACGGCATCAAAGAGAGTTACGGTACACGTAAGGGAATCTTGCGTGGGGATTTTGGCATCTCCTTCAAAACGAGAAACCCGGCCTTGGTAGAGATTACGCGCCGCTTACCCAACACGATATACCTGATGAGTATCACCCTGCTCGTGGTCGCGATTGTCGCCATCCCCATAGGGATCATCTCCGCAATTAA
>CP070708.1:193145-200945 GCA_020350285.1 Anaerolineaceae bacterium | reverse complement strand
ACCTTCACCTACGAAGGCACACGCGATCTGAACGCCGTGCTGGCGACACGCGTCGAAGGTGGTAATCCGCCCGATATCTCGTTGATGCCTAACGTTGGGGCCTTTGCTATGTACAAGGACCAACTGATTCCACTTGAGGACCTTGGTGCAAATCTGGATAACTATCTTCCCTCATGGCTTGCACTTGGTTCTGTTGACGGCACCGTCTATGGTGTGTTCGTCAAGGCCGACGTGAAGAGCCTCGTCTGGTACAGCCCCTTAGCCTTCGATGCGATGGGTTACACAATACCGAAGACGTGGGATGAGTTCGTGGCGCTCGTGGACCAGATCAAGGCCGACGGTGGTATTCCGCTGTCGATGGGCATGGAGAGTGGTGCTGCCACCGGTTGGACGGGCACCGACTTTGTCCAAGACATCCTGCTACGCACTCAGGGCTTGGCGTTCACAGACGGACTCGCCACGGGCGCAACAGCGTGGAACGATCCGGGTGTGAAAGCCGCCTGGGAGATCTACGGAACGTGGGCCACCGATGAGACCTATGCGCTGGGTGGTGCTGACGGTACAGTTAGCACTGGCTTCTTGGATGCAATCTACGCAGTGTTTGCTGACCCACCACAAGCGTACATGGTGAAGCAGAGCGGCTTTGCTGGCGGGGTAGTTGAGGGACAGTATCCGGAGCTGGTGTTCGGTACAGATTACAACTTCTTCGTCATCCCGAGCATGGACGGCTCACCTCCACCGGTGCAGGTAGGCGGCGATGCCATGGCAGTCTTCAACGATACACCTGCCGTGCGCGCTGTCATTGGCTACCTGACGAGTGGTCGCGGTGGGCGTGCTTGGGCGGCCTCGGGCTTCGATCTCTCACCGAACAACAAGGTGACCGGATTGAGCTACACCGATCCGATCTCGGCGGCGAAGGCGGCGGTTATGCTCCGCGCCCCGGCAGTGAGCTTTGACGTGGGTGACTTGCTTCCTGGTGGTATGGTCATGGACGAGTTCGCGGCGATCACGGAATATGTTAACGGCGGCGATCTCGATGCGATCCTAAACCGGCTGCAAGCACGCGCGGATGAAGTGTTCGCCGAGTAGTTGATCACCAAATCTGGTAGTGGGAGGTGATCATCATCCTCCCACTACCTGTTCCACTGCATACGTGTGAGGAGAAGGATTATGGCTGCACTCAGGAGGAAGAAAAAACCCAAAACAAAACGCACTGTGCCGCTTATCATGCGTCAGGGAACAGTCACGCCGTGGCTGTTTGTCATACCGGCATTGATCATTATCTTCATCTATATCGCTTACCCAACCTTGTATACGGGCTACCTGAGCTTGCGGAATTCCGACTCGTCCGAATGGGCGACGGCCGCCTGTAGGGAAGGGGAGACATGTTGGGGGGTCTTCGAGAATTACCGCTATGCCCTCACCTCGGACGTCATGCTGAAATCCTTCCGCAACAACATCCTGTGGTTGGTGATTATGGTGCCGGGTGTTACGGCCATGGGATTGTTATTCGCGGTGCTTGTGGATCGTGTTCGGTATGAAGCTCTGGCCAAGGCGCTGATCTTCATGCCGATGGCGATCTCCTTCGTCGGTGCTGGCGTGATCTGGGGCTTCGTGTATGACTTTCCCGTCAATCCGGATAACCCCAATGCACCCATCATCGGGATCTTGAACGCGGCGCTCGTTAGCCTGGGTCAGAAGCCTGTTCCCTGGCTGTCTTCTCCACCTTTGATCAATAACCTGGCGTTGATCGTGGTTGGTATTTGGCTTTACACAGGGTTCGGGATGACCATTCTTTCAGCGGCGATTAAAGGTGTGCCGGATGAGCTGCTCGAGGCGGCGCGCATCGATGGCGCTAGTGAGTGGATGGTGTTTTGGAGGATCATGGTGCCGCTTATTTTGCCCACCATCACCGTCGTGTTAACGACGATGACGATCTTCACCCTCAAGCTTTTTGACATCATCTATGTGATGACGGGGGGTAATTTCGACTCCAACGTCGTCGCAGTCCGTATGTATCAGGAGATGTACATCAATTTCGAAGCCGGACGATCGGCGGCCATCGCCGTGGTGCTCCTGATTCTGATCATCCCTGTGCTGATCTACAACATCCGTCGCTTCCAGGAACAGGAGGCGATCCGATGAACCCACAAACTAGAGAACGCCTCAACAAAATCCTGGGACGGATCCCCCTTCATGTTGTGATCATTATTTTGTGTTTGCTTTGGATCCTGCCCACCCTCGGTTTATTGGTGACCTCCTTCCGTCCTGTGCAGGATGTCAACGAAAGCGGTTGGTGGACCGTGCTATCCGAGCGCGGTGGCAACGTGGCTTACGAGACGTACTGCGCTTCCTGTCACGGTCCGGCTGGCGACGCACTTCCAGCGGCCGATCTAAGCGATCCGGAGTTCATCAGTCAATATCGACGTTCGATCCAAATCTCTGCGACATTCAATAATGAATACGATGGGGAAATCCACATCCCGGAGGATCAGCGGCCGAATGCGGATGAATTGGCAACTATCCTGACCGCCCTGCGCGAGGGGGCGGAAGGGGAAGCGCGTCCACGCTTCTGGCTGCAAAACTATATCGACGTGCTCGCCGGGTATCGCGGTCGCCTGACATATGCCGCAGACTGTGAAGCGGGCAACATCATTCCCGGTCAGCGCGAGTGTGACTTCCTCACGGATGCCACGGTCTCACAGGCGGCGATGGGACGCGCCTTCATCAACACTGTGATAGTGTCCGTCCCCGCCACATTGATACCGATTTTCTTTGCAGCTTTTGCGGCTTTTGCCTTCTCCTGGCTTGATTTCAAGGGGCGCCAGGCGCTCTTCGCCATCTTGGTAGGCTTACAGATCGTACCGCTTCAGATGGCGCTAATCCCCATCTTTCGTCTCTACGTTGATGTGGGGCTGAATGGGACATTCCTCGGCGTTTGGCTGTTCCATACTGGTTTCGGTTTACCGTATGCTATTTACCTTACACGTAACTTTCTGGGTTCGTTACCCATGGAGATCTTCGAGTCGGTCTACCTCGATGGTGCTTCTGCATGGACGGCGTTCACCAGGCTGGCGCTACCGCTGTCCATCCCGGCCATCGCTTCATTGGGGATCTTCCAATTCCTTTGGGTGTGGAACGATCTCCTGGTGGCATTGGTCTTCTTGGGTGGGACCAACCCGGTGATGACTTATCAGATTGGCAATATGGTGACTTCGCTGGGTGCCGGCTGGCACCTACTGACAGCCGCAGCGTTCCTATCCTTCCTTGTACCGATGATCGTGTTCTTTGGCTTGCAACGATACTTCGTGCGCGGGCTGCTAGGCGGTGCGATCAAAGGGTAAGGAGAGGTAGCTACCACGCAAGTTTGCGCGCCGGCATCATGGTTTTGAATCGATGCCGGCGCATATGTTTCTCGAAGCTGATTGACAAATGAAAAGGGGAAATTAATCGGAATGATTTAGAGATCGGACGGCGTCGTTCTATTTGTGAAGAGGCGGTTTAATCGTTTGCTGCTTGCTAGGAAAGCCTATGCCAATGTACAAATATCGGTGAAGGAGAAAGGGCCATTAATAAGGAGGTCTCATGTCCCCAGCTTCGGTGAGGTATTCCTTCGACGAAGCACATCGATTGATCATCGAAAACTATAACTGGTCTAAAGCGTTCTCAAGTTTTCTACCCGGAATTGCTGGGTTACGAGGAATTCCAATCTGGTGTTACTACGTAAACCGAGGTCAAGCGATTTGCAGCTTAGGAAAACACGACAAGGATGGCGCCATTCTCGAATTTCTATCCTTTAACCGTGCGCTTCAAATGGTGGGGCGACAGGGTTTTCGCACCTTTCTCCGAATGAACGCTGGTTCGATTTATGAGCCCTTCATAAAGACCAAGGATCCAAATATCCTCCAACGGTTGATCATCTCCGCCCATGAGATCGAGCTTTTTGAACAAGATTCTCGGAATGAAGTGGAGATTGTTGTTTTGTATTACCCCTTGGTCAACCTGCCTGTGGCCGGGTTGGTTCGGCAGGTCACCATCAAGAACTTAGGTCAGACGACGCGCGAGTTTGAGGTTTTGGATGGGCTCCCACGCGTCATACCTCATGGCGTGACATTTGAGCACCTCAAGGTGATCGCACGGCACATTGAAGCGATGATGATCGTCAACGAGTCGAAGGGTGTTCCCATCTTTCGCCTCAAGCAGACGGCGGAAGATATTGAACAAGTGGGGGATATTCAAGGCGGGAATTTTTATTTGAGCGGTGCACCCAAAGCTGAAATATCTGAGGTCAAGTACATCGTCGACCCTGCGGTTATCTATGGAGAACCGCATGAAATTGAGTTTCCATGGCTTTTATCGGAAGTCCCCATGGAGGAGATCCTCACTCAAAAGCAGGTGCGGGAGAACCAAACGCCTTGTGCGTTCACTGCATTGACAGAAACTCTTTCCCCAGGGGAAGCGCTGCAATTCTATTCCGTGGTGGGGTACACACCAAACAGTGACCGCCTCGATCGCTTCGTTCAGTTGCTCGATGGAGATCAGTTTTTGCACCAGAACAGGGTGCAGAACCATGACCTCATTGAACAAATCCAGAACATGGCTTTCACAGTTAGTTCTGAACCGCAGTTTGATCGCTACTGCCAGCATACATTCTTGGACAATGTGATCCGCGGGGGCATGCCAACCTTTCTTGGAGATGAGGATAAGCAATCAATCTTCTATTCATACATCCGCCAGGGAGGGGACCTTGAGCGTGATTACCATTGGTTCACTCTTGAGCCTACGTATTTATCACAAGGCAACGGCCACTATCGAAACATCTGCCAGAATCGCCGTATGGACACCTGGTTTTTTCCTAAAGTCGAGGACCACAATATCCGTCTCTTTATGAACTTGATTCAACTTGATGGATATAACCCGCTGGTGATCAACGGTCAGACATACTCAGTGAGGAGTATGGCCGAGGTGAGAGATTTCCTTTCTTCAACGCTTGGGGATGATGCTCCTATCAAAGAGCTCATGACCCTCGTAAGCGAACCTTTTACGCCCGGCGTGTTTATGATGTGGCTTGAGGAGCTATATCCCGATCGCAAAATTGACTTGGAACAAATCGTAGGTGGGTTGCTATGGTTGTGTAAACCGAATGAGGTCGGAGCGCTTCACGAAGGATTCTGGATCGATCACTGGAGCTATAACCTTGACCTGATCGATTCGTTTTTGATGATCTATCCTCAAAGACTGCGGGAACTGCTGCTTGAAAACCGTGGCTATTCGTTCTTCGATAACCCTGATGTGGTCTTGCCGCGCGCAGAGAAGAGCCTCTTGGTGGAAGGGCGTGTTCGGCAGTATGGGGCAGTCATGCGAGATCCTGAGAAAGTCGCGTTGATCTCCAAGCGGGATCAGGATCAGTATAAGATTCGAACGCAGACCGGGGAAGTTTATCAGACCACGCTGTTGGTGAAGTTGCTCTGCATCTTAACGAACAAGCTTGCGGTATTGGACCCCCAAGGGATCGGCGTGGAGATGGAGGCTGGAAAGCCAGGATGGTGCGACTCCCTCAACGGGTTGCCAGGTCTCTTCGGTTCCTCTATTTGCCAAACACTTGAATTGGTGCGGGCTTTCCGTTTCCTGCTCATGAGTATTTCGGACCTGGAGAATGATGAGGGATTCTTGGTCTACGAAGAATTGGCGGTATTGATCACGGGGTTAAATCGAGCTCTTGATGAGCATCTTCATCATAGCGCCTCTGGTAGATTGCATGATTTATGGGATCGATTCCATACATCGCTTGAGCACTATCGCGCCCAAACCAGGTTGGGCATCGATGGGGAAGAACGAATGATGGCATTTACCGACCTAACTACGTTTCTCGAAACAGCTCTAGATTTTTTGGAAGCGATATTCTCTGACGATCCTCGGGAGAAGATCTTCCATCCTAATGGGGTGCCCTATACGTATTACCGAAATGAAGTGATTGAGTATGAGCCTGTGGAAGATCTGTCAGGTGAGCATCCTGATCGTGGGTTTACACGCCCGACTGCTTTTCGACAGGAACCCTTGGCGCTGTTCCTTGAAGGACCGGTTCACTATCTGAAGGTCTATCCAGAACAAGCGCAAAGGATTTATGACCGCGTCCGGCAAAGCGAACTGTTTGATGAGACGTTACAAATGTTCAAATGTAGCGCGTCTCTCGCAGATCAACCCGATGAGTTGGGTCGGATAATGGCCTACGGTCCTGGCTGGATTGAAAATGAAGCGATCTATACACACATGGCATATAAGTGGCTGCTTGAATTATTACGAAGTGGGTGTTTTGAAGCGTTTTATCGTGAGATGCGCAATGGACTGCCTCCATTTTTGTCGCCTGAGGTTTATGGGCGGAGTACGCTTGAAAACAGCTCATTTATCGTAAGCACCTCTAACCCTGACGAGAATTTGCATGGCCAATCGTTTCAGCCACGTTTAAGCGGGGTCACTGCGGAGATGCTGCAAATTTGGACGATGATGGTCGCCGGGAAGCAGCCTTTTATCCTGAATGAACATGGAGAAATGAATCTTTGTTTACAACCCAGCCTTCCAGCTTGGTTATTTACGGAGAAGCCATCGGTGAGAGACTATTGGGATAGGGATAAGGGTTGGCAGCAAGTTCAGGTCGATGAGAATTGTTTCGCCTTCAGATTTCTGGGTCAGACTTTGGTGATCTACCATAACCCATCTCGGAAGGCGACATCTGGTGCTGATGGTGTGGCTGTTGAAAGGGGAACTTTTCAGTACCGAGACGGTCATATTGAAACCCTGGCAGGCCCCTGCTTTGGTGTAGAAATCACCAATGATGTGAGACGTAGGTTGATTTATAGGATTGACATCGACCTGGCATGAGGTCGAATCTAACCTATTAGATTGGATATCCAGTTCAATTCGTCCGCTAAACCGCGATTAATGATTTGGCAGATTTCGTTTTTCTATGGGTAAATCAAGCTAAGTCATGTGGTGAAGTTATGTAGATAAGCATGTTGATACTTGTCTACACCTGTCCGACACTTGGGAAGTAGTTGTCAGATAGGTTCACGTCCCTGCGTGCTATAATCCCTTCGCTGTGGTTTAAAGACCCAGACACTTAAACTTGGAGTATCTTTCAACATTTATGAGTGAGAAATTATCGTCCGCCGCCGCTGGCGGTCAGGACGCTGTCAATGGGGGTGTGATCTGGCACGCGCTGGAGGCCTCCAAGGTCATCCGTGCGCTTAAGACCTCACCTGCGAGTGGTCTCACCTCTGAAGAGGTCACGCGTCGTTTTGCTGAGTGTGGCCCAAACGAATTGGATGAGCCACCGCGACCCACGATCTGGCGTATGCTCCTGGAGCAGTTCAACAACTTTATTGTGATCGTTTTGATCGTGGCTTCGATCATCTCCGCTTTGTTGGGGGACTATATCGAAGCCGGCGCAATTTTCGCCATCGTGTTGCTCAATGCCATTCTTGGGGTTGTCCAGGAGCGACGTGCCGAAGAAGCTTTGGCCGCCTTGAGACGGCTGGCCGCGCCGGAAGCGGACGTGATTCGCGATGCACACCGCCAGACGGTCCCGGCGCGCGAATTGGTCCCTGGCGATGTGGTCCTGCTTGAGGTTGGGAACTACATCCCTGCTGATCTGCGACTGTTAGAGACTGTAAACCTAAAGATTGAAGAAGCTGCCTTGACGGGTGAATCGGTCCCGGTCGTGAAAGATGCCCGTGTTGTCCTCACGATGGACGAAACGTTAGGTGATCGTCGCAATACCGCCTTCAGCGGGACGCTGGTTAC
>CP070708.1:185225-193045 GCA_020350285.1 Anaerolineaceae bacterium | reverse complement strand
GTGGTATCGGAGGTCGTGGAGTAGTTAGAAAACCCGGAGGATAGCGAGCTCGACAAACAATAAAATCTATGCTTGCATGTCAGAAACAAAACAGGATCTCTCAATTGATTGAGAGATCCTGTTTAACTTCTTGCTTAAAAGTGGGATCAACCCTGAAACGGGATTCCCATGAGATCGCGCTTTATTCTGTCAAATGCTCTTCTATCTGCTGCGTCAGTTCATTTACAGGTACGTACATTGAGCCACCGTTCTCTGGTGCTCCGTAATCACGAAGCCAGGCGATCGTTCCGTCCTCATCCACCAGCACGAAGGTGTGTCCTGGTTCACCGGTAGCGACGGCCCACCTCAGCACACCATAAGACGCTGCCACCCGCCGGTCGGCATCCGTTAATAGAGGAATGTCGGTTCCATATTGCCTGGCGCCGCTGGCCAATTCTTCGACTGAATCAACGGCTATACTCAAAAAAGCTACATTGAGTTCCTGAAATTCGGCGTGGTCTTGCAGATCCACGATCTGCTGCATGCAGGGCGGTCAACCAAGCGCCATATGGAAGTAGAGCAGGACAGGTTGTCCTTGATAATCGGCCAGCGACACTTGTTCACCGCTGGCTGACGGCAACGTGAAAGCGGGCGCAGGATCCCCGATCGCTAAAGCTTCTCTGGAGATCCCGCAAGCTGAAAGCACGAGACCCAACAGGACCAGAATGGAGGGGATGGCGATGTAGCGCTTACGCGAAACCATGCTGCTGGAAATTGACTTAATGTCCATCATCGATACTCCTAAACCATAAGATTGAGAGTTTGCTGTTCCCGCCGTAGTAACTGGGCGTTAACAGCGACAATCACCGTGCTTAGCGACATGAATAGTGCCGCGATCGCAGGTGATAGTAAGAATCCAGATCCAAATAGCGTTAAGATGCCCGCCGCCAGTGGAATGGCAACGATGTTGTAGGCCGTGGCCCATACCAAGTTCTGTGTCATCTTGCGGTAGGTTGCCTTACTCAGCTCAAGGATTTTGACAACATCCAGCGGGTTGTTCTGTACCAAGATAATGTCCGCGGATTCAATGGCCACGTCGGTACCGCTACCAATGGCGATACCCACGTCAGCACGTGTCAGAGCCGGGGCATCGTTCACCCCATCTCCGACCATCGCCACTCTTCTGCCCTGCTTTTGCAACTCCGCAACCTTGTGATCCTTGTGCTCTGGCAGGATCTCTGAAAAGTAGGTGACGATACCCAGCTCTTGGGCAACGGCTTTGGCCACCGATTCACTGTCGCCCGTCAACATGGCAACTTCAACACCCATCTCGTGCAAGCGGTTGATCGCCCGTTCGCTCTCCGGTCGGATCAGATCGGACAGCGCAAAAGCAGCAACCACTCGCTGATCATCCACCAGGTATACAACTGTGTGACCTTTGTCGCCGGCCTCGTGGGTGAAGCGTGCAAGTTTGTCCGGGAGACCGAGTTCCAGCATCTCCAGCAGACGTGGTCCGCCAACGTGGATCGTGCGCCCATCATAGATCGCACGAATGCCACGTCCTTTGAGGGCTTCAAACTCTCGGACTTGAGGTATATCAACATCGCGCTGCTCGGCTTTACGACGGATGCCTTTTGCGATGAGATGCTCAGAGTCACCCTCGACAGCAGTGGCTAACGCCAAGGCCTGATCTTCATTCAGACCATCGACAGTGGTCATCCTGACCACGCCAAACTCGCCCTCGGTAAGGGTGCCGGTCTTGTCGAAGATCACGGTATCGAGCTCTCTCGCTTCTTCGAGCGCCAATCGGTTGCGCACAAGGATGCCGTTGCCGGCACCCAGAGATGTACTGATGGCGACGACCAGAGGGATTGCTAGACCGAGAGCATGTGGGCAGGCGATGACCAACACTGTCACTGCACGCTCCAAGACATCTAGGTCAAAGCCAATGGCGATGATCCAGGCGAGGGAGGTTAATACAGCCGCAGCAACCGCGATGTAGAACAGCCAGCCGGCAGCCTTGTCGGCCAGGATTTGGGTTTCGGATTTGCTTTGTTGTGCTTCTTTAACCAGGCGCATGATTCCAGCCAACGCGGTGTCCTCGCCCGTGGCTGTGATCCGCACACGCAGGCTGCCGTCGCCGTTGACCGTCCCACCGATCACCTTGTCCCCCGGTTCTTTTGAGATTGGCTTCGACTCGCCGGTGATCATCGACTCATTAACTTGAGAGTACCCTTCTACGACCTCTCCGTCTGACGGAAAACTGGCTCCAGGTCGCATCAGTACCAAGTCGCCGTTCTTCAGGACACTTACTGACATCTCTTCGATCGTACCATCAGGGAGGATGCGCTCGGCGGTATCCGGCATCAGCTTTGCCAGCTCATTAAGCGCTCCCGAAGCTTGGCGGACGCTACGCATCTCGATCCAGTGACCGAGTAACATCACATCGATTAAGGTCGCCATTTCCCAGAAAAACCCGCTGGCAGGAGCGAAGAAAACTGCGTAGAGGCTGTAGGCAAAAGCGACAGTGATCGCCAGCGAGATGAGTGTCATCATACCGGGTTTGCGGTTGCGCACCTCAGGCCTTGCCATCTGTAGGAACGGTAAACCACCGTAAAAGTAGATGGCGGTGGCGAAGATCGGACCGATCCAACGACTGCCAAGGAACTCAGGTATAGCAAAACCAAACCAATCCTGAATCATTGAACTGAAGAGCAACACCGGTAAGGTAAGCACTAAGCTGACCCAAAAACGGTTACGGAACGTCGTCTCGTGACCCGTGTGGTCTACGCCATGATCTTCATGTTCGGTGTGCATATCATGGGCATTGTGGCCGTCATGATCGGGGTGTTCATCACGAGCTTCGCTGTGCGCGTTCATATCGTGTCGATATTTTGCTTTAGTATCAACACGAGTTTCAGCGTGGTGCTGATGCTCTGAGTGATTGTTGATCTCTTCTCTATGTTGTGTGGTCTGGGTTGTGTTTTCTACCATAGGTTTGGCCTCTATTTTCCTGGGGACCGCCTCTTCTATCCTCGTGTGTTTTCTTGCTTCTTCGTTTTACCAGTCCCATCGACATTGGCGACGATCAGTTTAAATACGCCGAAGGGATCCAATTCCTGCACCTGTTCAATGTCCAACCCGGCCTTTCGTACGTTATCAACTGTATTTCGATTGATATGGGGCCCCATTAGCCGGACGACCAGCGGATCGAGCCAGTCCATAATCCTTCCGAGAAGGGGAATCCTCGAACGCACGTGCTCGAGCAACACAATCCGCCCACCGGGTTTAACCACTCTGGCCATCTCTTGCAGGCCTAGAATTGGATCCGGCACAGAGCAGAAGACGAAAGTAGCAACGGCGCAGTCGAAGGAATTGTCAGTGAAGTCCATCCTTTGGGCGTCCATTTGATGGAGGGACGGATCGATATTCAATGACGCGGCCTTGCGGCGAGCACGGGTTATCATCCTGTCGCTGAGATCGATGCCCGTTACATCAAGATCCGAGGTGTGGTAAGGGAAATTCTTCCCAGTCCCGACACCTACTTCAAGAGTCTTCGGCCCTTGAATTCGCCTCCACGCTCGTTTACGCCAAGCACTGTAGACTAACTCTACGGGTGCTTCCAAGGCGTCATACAGGGGTGCAATGCGGTTGTAGCGTTTCAGGGTTGCGTCTGTATTTTGTACATCTATCTTGCTCAAGTTCCTCTCTGCTCAGAAATCCAGTCGGGCACAACATCTGCCCAACTGGATGGATCTTCTTTTATGAATCTCGAATCAATCAACTGTGGGTGTGCTCCGTCATATCTACAAAGTCGCCGTGCCAGGTATGAATCCAGACCTGTCCGGTGTAGCCATTGACGCTTAACATCCCGCTGATCTCACCATTATGCAGATAATGGATGGTGTAGTAGCCGTAGAAGGTGTCGACCTCCTCGTCAACCGATGTTCCGGGTAAGGCTTTATCGAGCTCCGATTGGGCAAGTGTGCGGGCGCGTTCAGGGGACAGCGTCATATCATTGTCTTGGTCGTTTCGGGATCCACGCATCATCCCTCCGAAACCGCCCATCATTCCACCACTCCCCATCATGCCGTACTTCGTGTTCCACATCATGTTCGGGCCGGGCTCGGGATGGACTTCCGCGGTGTATGGGTCGATCAGGACCTCAAATGCATGAACCCCGGTCTGGGTTTCGATCGCCTGAGCGTAGAAGTGGTTATCGAACTGCATGACTTCTGATATTTCCAGATCATCCCCCCAGTATTTGGTGGTGTATGCTTCTGCTACTTCCACCGCTTCATTGAGCGATAGAGTCTCGCCAGAAGATGGCCTATCTGGGATGCTGTCCATCATGTCACCGAATCCCATCATCCCTCTGAAATCACGGAAACCGAGCATCATACTTCCAAGGTTCTCATTGAGGGAATATAACTGGTCGCTAATAGCTTGGGTTTCACTCCTGTCCCAGACGTAGCCGATGGCAAAACCGCTGGCCAATAGCGCGATGGCTATAGCGACGATACCGCCGATCTTCAATGTACTACTCATCTTCTTACCTCCCACTTGTTTGTAGGTCTTTTCGCATCTCGTTGTATTCGTCCCTAGAGATCTCACCACGCGCATAACGCTGTTGTAGTATCTCCATTGGTGTTTCAGATAGGTCCTTCTTGCTTGTCTTGAATGAGTCAGTGGTCCGTGGGAAGAGATTGCTCAACAAACACACCGCCAAGCCGATGACAACCAACCAGAAGACAATCATCAAGACGAGACCTAATGCCCCAAAACCAAATCCCATTCCCATCATGACTCCAACTCCTTACTTCGTCTGTATCGCAAAGACGAGTTCAAATGTTTGAAGGCAGCATAGTCTGCCAATACAACAGCGATTCGAAGGATGTATGAAGATTTGATGACAGTTTCCTCTGTCATATTTCTTTGGAAAGCCTTATAAAGGTACAGGCAGAGCCATGAGGGACATCATCGTGACCCTGCCTGTCGCTTATTCGCTTGAGTTTTCAAGTAACCGTTTAATCACTTGCTCCAGTTAATTGTTCAGCAGAAGAAATGGGCTTGCCTGCAACTAGTTGCCATTGCCAGGGCACGCCAATCCAGCGAAGAAGGAAGTAGTCAGCACCGATATAACCAGCAACTTTCCAGGCTAATATGAGCCCAATGGCGATCACAAGAAGCAAAGGGTTTGTGCTAGCTGAACCAGCCATGATGAAGTTCCAATTCATAAAGGCGCCGAAGAAAGCTGCGATACCTGTAAATGCGCCAAGAACAAGCGCAATACCCACAATTAGTTCACCGTAGGCCACTAGTTTGGCAAACCATGTCCAAGCCTGTGCATCGAGCAACATCTGGATAAAGTTGCGATACCAGTCGAATGCGATAGGTGGTCGGCCAGCTTCAGGAATGGCGACGGCGTTGCTCCAAAAGCCCTTGAGCGCTTCCCCGGTCACAACCCATGCTGGGTTATCGATTTTATGTATGGCGGCGTTGACCCACTGGTAGCCAAGCCAAAGGCGAAGAGGAAGCCAAAGCCAGGCCGCACGCACATTGCTTAGTAGCCAATCCACCAGCTTTGGATCCTTTATGGTCTTACCGTTACGAGCATTAAAACCAGACATCTTTCCTGTTCTCCTTAGTTACAAGTAACTGCGATCTTCAATACATCAACATACCTGTAACTGGTCTCTGTTGTATTGCTTGTATGATAGTCATCTATTACAACAGACTCTTGAAGGCTGCGTGAAGATTTGATGACAATTTGTTGTTTAGGATGCTAAGGGAAGGGTGAACGCAAAGGTACTACCCTGATCGAGCCCGGGGCTTTCTGCCCAGATTCGCCCACCGCTGGCTTCCACGATGTACCTAGCGATCGTCAGGCCGATACCGCTACCACCGCCTGCTCGTGAACGGGACTTGTCCACGCGGTAGAAGCGTTCAAAGATGTGGGGAAGGTGTTCGGGGGGGATGCCGATGCCGGTATCCTGTACCTCAGTTAAGATCTCTTGCCCTTCGCTCCAAACCCGGACTGTGACATCACCTCCGGAAGGAGTGTATTGCAAGGCATTGCCTAATAGGTTAAGTAACACCTGGGTGATACGACCAGGATCAACCCACACCTTGGGCAGATCAGGGGCAGTATGAACCTTGAGGTCTACACCCTTGTCTTGGTATTGGTTTTCCAAGCGCTCAAGGGCAGGTCGGATAAATTCGTTCGGGGTCACAACCCGCGGCTCTAGGGAAAGCTGACCAGATTCGGCTTGGGAAAGTTCTTCGAGATCTTGGACCAGCCTCTGCAGCCTCGAAACTTCTCGCTGTACATTCATAAATGTGGCTGGATCAGCCGGTAATACATCGTCAACCAATCCCTCCATGGTGCTTCTGATGCTACTGAGGGGGGTACGAAGTTCGTGGGCTACGTCACCGATAAGCTCCAGACGACGCTGTTCTGTCTCCTCTAATTCCTCGGCCATCCGATTGAAAGAACGCGCCAGGGCACCAAGCTCATCCTCGCTCAGCACATTTATCCGCTCATGATAATCGCCTGCGGCGATGTTGTGGCTTGCTTTCATCATGACCTGAATGGGGCCAATGATGCGTCGGGCGGTAAAAATACTTACCGCGATCGCTGCCAGTAGAGCAACGATAATCGCAGCGGTCAGGATCTCAGAGATGGCCGCATTGAAGTTTTCGAACAAATCGGCGGCCAATCCGGGGTGATCACCGAGCACGGCCTGCATACGGGTGATATGGCGATTCAGGGCGGTGGGAGAAAGAAACTCAGCGGTTCCAATCAGCATGACCGAACTAACGGCAATGATGACGAGATAAGAAAGAAAGAGTTTTATTCCTAGCCGTTCGCGTATCGTTGATATCAACTTCATATGGGCTCGTCCTCAAATCGATACCCGGCCGCTCGCACTGTGACGATCAAGCCGGGGCTCGTAGGATCATCTTCGATTTTTTTGCGCAGACGTCCAATATGGACATCTACCACACGCTCGTCGCCGTAGTAGTCATAACCCCACACCTGTTCAATGAGCTGCTCTCGGCTTAGAACCCTTCGATAGTGCCGAGCCATGGCATGTAAGAGATCAAATTCAATCGGTGTTAAATCAACCAGCTGCTCATCCTTCCAGACTTGGCGCGCGCTCGGATCGATACGCAGTCGACGAAATACGAGTACAGGTTCGCCCGTATCAGCACCTCTTCCGCGCCGCAGGATAGCCCTTATTCGAGCTGCCAACTCCCGGGGGCTGAATGGCTTGGTCATGTAGTCATCAGCCCCCACAGTTAGGCCGATGATCTTATCCATTTCGTCGGCTTTGGCGGTCAACATGAGGACGTAGACATCTGACTCTTGGCGCAGTCGCCGCAGCACCTCAAGTCCGTCCATACCAGGTAGCATGATATCGAGCACGATGAGATCGGGTCGATGTCCGCGTGCAGCCTTCAATGCAGACGGACCATCTGTTGCTGTGTAGGTGCTGAAGCCCTCTTGTTGAAGATACGCTTGCACGCTATTGAGCAGGGTGATCTCGTCGTCGACGATGAGAATTCGATTGTTCATAACTACCCTCATGTGCCCTATGTTGATGCTAATGATGCACATTATTACTTGTAGGTGTTCAAAGTCAGCTAACTAAGGTTATACCAGAACTGGAGCTTAATTGGACATCAATCTACATGCTGGGCTCTTAAACTATCCACATGGCGTCCCTCGGTTTTAGATTGAATTTCCAAAGGCCAAAGGGCTCTTGTTGACATCACCTTCACCGCATGCTATAGTGTTAGTGCACATATGCGCACTTCTTGGGAAAATGTGCAAATCC
>CP070708.1:177301-185125 GCA_020350285.1 Anaerolineaceae bacterium | reverse complement strand
TTCGATGAAGTCGAAGTTGTTGTTTCCTTCGACTCCTGCCATGACTTCACTGATGACGATACGTGATTCCACGATCTCACTGGGAATGTGAGTCTCTGGCGTTGATGGTGTGCATGCAACTTCAATCAAAGAGCAGATCAAGATCACAGGTATGAGGCGTAGTTTGTTCATATTCCCTCGTCGGTGGAGATCTGGGTCGTTGTTTCCGGAGTCTAGAACCTATACTTTTACTTCGTCCTGAGTCTGCCGAAGGGGCACAAGCACAGCTAACGCACGCTAAAAACCAACATACACATTCTCATTTCTTTCTCAAACCGTCGAAAACCTGATCCCTGACGATGCGTGTCTGGTAAACTTATATGCTCTGCCATCACTCGGACAAAGAAAGGTGATCAGGTTGACACCTAATACTTCGACGCATAATGATACCGTGTTTTGCCTCTACCATGATGATGCTGATGGACGTTGTTCCGCTGCAATCGTACGACGGGTTTTTGGTTCCTCGGTTAGATTACAGGCCATTAATTATGGCGATCATGTCCCATGGGAGATCATCGAGGCAAGCGATAAAGTCATCATCGTGGATTTCTCGCTGCCCTTGGATGATATGCGTCGTATCCAAAAGACCTCCGAACTTGTGTGGGTCGACCACCATAAGACGGCTCTTGATGGGCTTTCAGAGATGCAGGACATCCCCGGTCTTCGCAGTTTGGATGACGCGGCCTGCATACTGACATGGCGAACGTTCTACCCGGATCGGCCCGTTCCCAAAGCAGTCCTCTATGTTGGTGATCGCGATACCTGGCGGTTCGCATATGACGACACGGCACCCTTCAGCGAAGGGCTTCATCAAGAAGATACAAGACCATGGAATGATGAGTTATGGAAACCCTTGCTCAATGACGAGTCAGGTCGTGTCGAAGAGCTCATACAGCGGGGGACGGTCTTATACCAGGCGCGAGTGCGTAGGATCCAGCGGCAGATTAAACGCTACGGTTTCGAGGTGAATTTCGAAGGTCATCGAACTCTGGCCATCAATACCCGAGGTAGCGGAGAGATGGGAGCGTTGATCCGCCAACTAGGTTACGAGATCGGTTACTGTTACATCGATGCGGAACAGAATGGAGTATTGGTGACCTTCGTCACACTCTATTCGGATCGCGTGGATGTATCCGAGATCGCACGGAAATTCGGCGGTGGTGGGCATGCAGGTGCGGCAGGTTTTTCATTCGATCGTACGGAAGGCCCCTTCCCCCCTCAGGCTGCTGTTGAAAGATAGTCCCCTTGATCACCAATCTCATGTTTCACGCATCACGCATCACGCTTCACGTCAATATTCACTCCCTACCATCTTGAGAATCCACAAGTTCCGTCAACGTCACGACCTTATACCCTCGGCTTGTGAGCTCGGGTAAGACCGCATCAAGTGCCGCGGCCGTTCGTGCGCCACGAGATTCGTAGTCGTGGAGAACGATAACCGAACCAGGCTGTATCTTCGAAAGGATATAGCGCGTGATGAACCACGAGGATCCAATATGTGGGTCAAATGGGTAGACAGAGCCTAGCGCGCAGGTGTAACCATGCTCGTGAATGACGGAAAGCATCGCGTCGTTGTACCACCCCGACCCCGGACGGAACCAGCGAACATCTGCGAAATTCGAAAGTGCCTCATCTGACTCGACCAGTTGTCGCTCAAACTCACTCGAATCCAGCAAGATGCTTGGATAATCGTCCCATAAATGGTTCGCCAGTTCATGACCCTCATCGATCATACGCTGGACAAGTTCCTCGTTGCCGGGAATCCGACTCGTGATCAAGAAGAAGGTCGCTTTCGCCCCATGTCGCTTCAGGCTGTCCATGATCTTCGGTGTCTCAATGAGATCCGGTCCATCGTCAATGGTGAGCGCGACCAATAAATCCTGGGTGTCGATGGAATAGACAACTTCCGGTGATCGCTTCCGTAAACGAGCGACGACCCACTCAGGTTCCAACAAAATCAACGTTGCTACGAGAAACGCCAAGATGACGAGTGATCCGATGGTAAGGGCAAGGCGTGTTTTCATCTAGTTGTCACATCTCTTAAATTCACTGAAAAGCTAACTGCAAAAAGAGGATCGATATATGTGGGCGTGTAGGCATCACCCACACACCCACATATATCTCTTTGCTCTTCGTGTGTTTTTTTGTGCAATCATGCGCGTTGCATGAGATTGAGATTCTACCGGCCAGGCTCGATTTTGGGTATGGTACTCTTTGTCGAGTCCTATTACGCAGGTGGGTCGTATTCGTGTCCCTCGTCCCCTAACCCCCTTGCTCAACCAACATGCGGCGCAGAACTTTCCCTACAAAGGACTTCGGAAGCTCCTCACGAAATTCGATGTCCCAGGGTACGGCGTATTCGTCGAGCCTCTGTCGACATAGTTCGATCAATTCCTCTTTGGTGAGTTTGGTTCCTGGGCGTGGTACAACGAAGGCCTTCACGCGCTGCCCTTCGCCAACCCCTGCAACGCCCACGACGGCGGTTTCCATAACGTTGCTGTTTTCATAGAGAACTTCTTCCACATCCCTTGGGTAAACACTGTATTCGCCAGCCATGATCGTGTCCCGTTTACGGCTGATGATCTTGAAATAACCATCCTCATCCATAACCGCCACATCGCCGGTATATAGCCATCCATCTTTTAAGGATGACTCATCGTCCTCTGAACTCTCACCCCAATATCCTGACATCACTTGAGGTCCTTTGACCAGCAGTTCACCGATTTGTCCCACGGGAAGATCCTCACCCGTAAGAATGTCCACGATCTTCGCATCGGTGTTGGGGATTGGTACGCCGATGGACCCTGATTTACGTACCCCTTCGAAGGGATTGGCATGGGTGACCGGAGAGGCTTCCGTCAATCCATAGCCTTCAACCAGGCGCCCTTTTGTGAGTTTTTCAAAGGTCTCCTCAACTTCAATGGGAAGGGGTGCCGCGCCACTAATGCAAGCTTTGATAGAAGACAATCCATAAGAACGGACGTTGGGGGCATTATTTAGCGCCATATAAATTGAAGGTACCCCGGGAAAGATTGTGGGATTGTACAACTTAATATGTTGCAGAACTTGGCCCAATTCAAAGACGGTCAGCAGAATAATGGTGGCTCCCATGGCGATCGGGATGTTCATGGCGGTCGTCATGCCATAACTATGGGTTAGGGGGATGACTGCGAGAAAGGTCTCCTCCCCCCAATTCGATTCGGGGATCCAATGTCGGGTCTGAAGAGCATTAGCGACCAAGTTCGCGTGGGTCAAGCAGACACCCTTGGGTTCGCCGGTCGTGCCGGTTGTATAAAGGATCACAGCCAGATCATCGTTGGAAACCTCGGTATCCGGTGGCTCCCTGGCTGCGTCCATCATGATGCGACTCATACGGAAGCCAACCTCTGCCACATCAAGGTCGTCCTGCTTGCCCAGCCCTGCAGCTTCCCAACGGGCAAGGAGCTGTTTGTAAACACGCGCCGAAACAGCTTTTCTAATGTCCGTCAGGATGACTTTCGCGGGCGCGTATTTCTGCACCGCTTTTGCTAACCCACCAAAATCTTTCAAGGTGACGATCACTTTGGTGTCGGTCTGTTTAATCTGTTCAAGAATCATCGCCGCGTCCGCATCGGGATTGGGCATGACAACCACACCGCCAACTTTGAGCGTGCCATAATAGGCGATGATCAACTGCGGCATGTTCGGCAGGATCACCATCACACGTTCACCAGGCTCGACACCTAGCCCATGCAATGCATGTGCGAATTGGTTCGCACGTCGATCGAGTTGATAGTAATTTAATTTAGAACCATAAAATACTGTCGCTGTTTTGTTTGGTACCCAATCGGCAGCGGTCTCAAGGAATTTGTGTAAAGGTTGACGGGGGATAGGAACCGAAGGGGGAGTGTACTTCCCATAACTGTTCAACCATGGGCGATGAGCTAACCGTCTTGGCAGTGCGGCCTGATCACGCCATGAGATCGGTTTCCTCTCTGCATCCTTACGGATAAAACGCTCTATCGCGCGATTGACTGCCTGATGTCGCTCAAGCTGAACCTTATGTTTAGAAGCGCCAATATCAATCACCTCTGCACCAGGTACCACTTTGCACACATCTTCGAAAACCCATCGTGGAAAGTATCTGTCCCGCGCGCCGGTGATGATAAGTGTTGGCGTTTGGATCCTCTTTAACTGCTCCCATCCTTTCCACTTACGCATGTTATTCAACATCATGCGCTTCATCACGTGAACTTCAGCGTTCCAACGTGGTCGGAACCTCCACCACGGCCGAAACGCTGCTGTGGGAATGCGAGAAGCAAGTGAGGCCGCTCGAGGGAGTGGATGCTCGCCTGCAGTAGAGATCAAGATGAGTTGCTCAAGTCGCTCTGGGTAAGCGTCGGCATAGTCAACACAGATCGAACCACCAAAGGAATGACCAACCAGAACGAATTCGTCCGGGAATTTAAGCACATCAGTGATGGTATTTATATCGGCGACCAATTCCGACATGGTGTACTGGGTAAAGGGAGCATCGCTTTGGCCATGACCACGCAAATCAGGCACCACAACACGGTACTCCCGCATAAAATGGTTGATTTGATACTCCCATGTCTCTGCACATCCAGCATAACCATGGACAAACATGATGGTCTTCTCGGCACCTTCTGGCCAGATATCGATAACGCTCAGCACCATATCCGCCAAACCACGGATGGGGACCTCAACCCGGTAGAGGTTAAAATCCAACTGGATGTCTCTCTGCTTAAGTCCACGCAATTTTCTCTTCATCTCTATCTCCACCCAGGGCGCGACGATCTACGATTTCTCCCCCTTCTTTTGGCGTATGAGTTTGAGAACCTGAGGAGCCATGATCGCAATAATAGGTGACGGCTCTTCCGGCTGCCAATTTGCCTTCGCCTCGCTTACAGGTTCAGGCCAAGTTTCTTCCGATTCAACGATCGCACCTGGTTCATCCTCGGTCTCAAGGACCTCCAAGGCCTGACGTATCACCCGCATTTGCTGATCAATGTTATGAGGTTGCCCAAGCGTATGACCGAAAGGGAACTCAACGGCTAACGTGCGTGGTACGCCAACTCTCTCCGTCCAAAATGGCATCATCGTTACCATGATCGTGGAGAGGCCACTCGCTTCCAGTGTGCGCGCCAACACGGGCACGTTTTGGGCGC
Source organism: Anaerolineaceae bacterium (assembly GCA_020350285.1). GTDB lineage: Bacteria > Chloroflexota > Anaerolineae > Anaerolineales > E44-bin32 > DUEZ01. Next base: position 179,918 of record CP070708.1, on the reverse strand, counting down.
AGTCCGGTCACGCAGGGGTGAGCAACACACAGTTCACCTCCTCGGCTTTGAGTTTCTCGGCTACTTGGGGACCATGATCATTCTGCCATGCGTTTGTATCTGGTGGGTAGCCTTGGTAACCCATAAAGGAATAAACGTGCTCAGCCAATCCAGCGATTCTCCCCTCATCAACCAACTCGCAGAACCGATGAATAGGCAGTAGGATATTGACATCCTCCAATACCCATCGGGTATTGATGTGCAAGTGACTCGCGGCTATGTCGGATTGCTTTATATCAGTCGGTAAGGTCCGATAGGTCGGATCACCCCATGTTGGCTCGCGCTTTTCGCGCTCGATGTCAAAAGGAGGCTCGACACCTTGATGATAAAGTCCGCCTGATGTTATCAGCCCGAATTTACATTTGCCTAGAGGACGTGAAAGAGGTGTCCAGGGGATGGGAAACTCCGGCTCGCGTTTTGTCATCTTGTAATAGGCCCCAATGATACGGGGCAGGAATTTAAAACTATCAACGGGCATTCGGTGCTCCTGACTAAGCTCTACCTAAATCATACCCGGAACGCAACAATCCTCTCTCAATATTAACACCGACTTCTGGAGTCATCCTCTAAAAAAATGACTCTTGCGTTCCGTGAAAGGATACTCTCATCATGTATCAAAGATCCTTATCGGAATTGATATGACCAACCCGCAACCCTTCTTCAGGACAAGCTTACCCTACAAATTCTTAAATAGCGTTGCGATCGCAAGGATCAGGAAAGCGATCGTCATCAACCAGAAATCCAACTCGGGGTATGTGTCTAGAGGGATGATCCCCTGCTGCAAAAGGATTCCGATCAATCCAAAGAGGACAGCGATCGACCAGTTGATTTTCCTCGGAGGGGAGAGTCTCATCGCACTTTTCTCCTTTCTTGAAAATAGATAACCCGGCGTTAATTGAGGGCTCTATAGGTACTCGTGTTTCGTTCGTTATTTCATGGATGGCTGTAAAACATAAGGATATTAGTTCATCGGTGAAATTGAATTGCACCATTCTAATCGTCCCCCAAGGAAACGCAACGGAACAGTTCAAGGGATGAGTATCCCATCTAATAACCGGAAGACGCTGGCCTTGTGCATTCATAACAGATGAATACATATCCCTTAGATAAGGCTTTTTCTTGTTGGGCCACACATACCCACCCCTCGCTGGTTGTTATTTTGCGATGACATCTAAAAAATTAGATAATAATAGGGTAAAATCACACGCATGTTTTGATGTAGGAGGTTCGCGGATGAAACTACAGATAGGGCAAGAGGCACCTGACTTTACGCTACCAAGCCACCTTGGTAAGGATGTTACCCTTAGTGATCTTCGAGGGACCAATGTGGTCCTCGCCTTCTTCCCGCTAGCATTCACACCGGTCTGAAGTGATCAGATCCCAGCGTATGAGGCCGATCGAGCCAAGTTCGCGGGATTGAACGCCCAGGTCCTGGGCATCAGCGTCGACCACATCCCTGTACTTACCGCGTGGACGGAAGGTTTTGGCGGCATCAACTATCCTTTACTGAGCGATTTCTGGCCTCATGGTGAAGTTGCTCAGAAGTATGGGATCCTTCGATCCGAAGGACACTCAGAACGTGCACTATTCATCGTGGACCGCGACGGGATCATCCAATACATCGATATCCATGATATTGATGATCTACCGGACAATGAGGTGCTGTTGAATGAGTTACGCCGCATAGATCCCGAAGCGGCCGCAAAAGAACCACCAAGAGTAGAGGAGACCAAGTTCCCAAGCGGTGGGATCGTCATGTACTGTTCGAAGTGGTGTAAAGATTGCATGAAGGCTCGTGAGTGGTTGCGTGCACGCAATCTGAAATACACCGAAGTCGATATCTATGCCACACCAGGCGCGACGACTCGCATCCGTGAGTGGGCAGGCGGGGCTCTCGTCACGCCAACATTCGATATTGACGGGACGATCATCCTCGACTTTGATGAAGACAAACTGGCTGAAGTTCTCGGCTAGTTGTTCGCAACTAGCGTAAAACTTCCGGGGTGCGAACGTCGCACCCCATTTTTATACCTACTGGTTTCTAGATTTTTTTATATAGATCCTAGAATCCTATATGTGCTTCATGTTTGTGGATGGATGATGACCATCGTTCGATGGGCAGCATACTCCTTCAACTGAGTTCGATCGGGTTTGCGTGGAAATCCCATGATTTGAAATAAGTTGCCCATCATCACCGGATTATGTTCGAGTCGGACTTCCAAAAAATCGGCAATCCGCTCTACATCCGAAATCGCCTCAGCCATTCCCACAAAGCAACGCGATTTGACACGCACTTCAACCTTTGGGTCAGCAAGAATATTACGGTACCAATCGGACTTATCCCCTCGAGCAGAACCGACGTAGAAGACCCCATTTAACTCATCGTATTGGAGTGGGGTCACTCGAGGTAGCCCGGATTTCCGGCCGGTGGTGGTCAGGAGCAATATACGTCGCCCGATGAACGGTCCCAAACCAATCGCGTATGCGATGCGTGGGGGGATCCTCATCAAACGCCAGAGATGCCTCTTCAATCGGCGAATATCTCCCATGATTCTCCTCCAATTGGATGGCGTCAAGA
>CP070708.1:169298-177201 GCA_020350285.1 Anaerolineaceae bacterium | reverse complement strand
AGTTGCCTGGACGATAGAAAGGGCTGTGTTTCCATATAAAATAGAGACACAATCAAGATTACACCATGTTTGAAAGGAGCGGCTTCATGGTTATTGGTGATTGGCTCACTCGTCGCGAAAGATTAACGCCTAATAAGGTGGCGATAGTTGATACATTGCATGGTGATCGGCGGGTTTCTTATCGCGAGTGGAACCAAGTTGCGAACCGAACAGCATGCTTCTTGCGCGATCGACTGGGTATAGTGAAAGGTGATAGGGTCGCTGTATTGGCGATGAATTGTGTCGAGTATCTCGACGTTTGGTTTGCGTTAGGCAAATTAGGTGGCGTGATGCAAAACCTCAATTGGCGATTGACTCCTCATGAGCTAACAGGTTTGATACGAGATGTATCCCCCAAGGCATTGATCTATGGGTCCGAATTTACTGCACAAGTCAACGAAATGCGATCAAACTTACCCAGCGTTGAGAATTATGTGGCAGTTGATCTGAAGGCAGCAGAGAACGACTGTTCCCTTTCAGAACGTGATGCCTTCGATCCTATTGCACCACCTCAGGTTGAACTGGACTGGGATGATCCATGGGTAATCTGTTACACGGGCGGTACAACAGGTTCACCGAAAGGAGCGATATTGACCCATCGATCGATAACCGCCAATGCGGTCAATACGATCGTTTCATGGGGTTTAACGCAAGATGACGTTGCGATCCTTGACTCACCCTTATTCCACACCGGAGGTTTGAATGTTTTCACTGCCCCCTTAGCGTATGTCGGCGGCACAAGCATCGTGTGCAAAGGCTTTGATCCCGATCAAGTCTTTGACCTTATCCGTGACGGCGACGTGACGATTTATTTTGGTGTTCCAACGATGTTCATCATGCTCCAACAACATCCGCGATGGCCCGAGGCCGATTTTGTTAAATTAAAGTTGGTGATCAGCGGTGGGGCGCCATGTCCCATGCCGGTCTTTGAGAAGTTCTGGGCGCGAGATGTGGATTTCAAAACAGGCTATGGTTTAACGGAAGCAGGACCTAACACATTCTGGCTACCGCCTGAAGACGTCCGAGCGAAACCTGGTTCCGTCGGTTTTCCCCTCTTTCACATCGATGTGAAGATTGTCCGAGAAGACGACAGCGAATGCGAACCGGATGAGGTCGGCGAGTTGCTCATTCGAGGTCCACATGTTTGTGCTGGCTATTGGAACAACCCGAAGGAGACAAAGGAAGCCATCCGACCCTTGGTTGACGATCCCAATGGACCGACGTGGTTACGCACAGGCGATTTGGCTATGCGCGACGTTGAAGGCTACTACTATATCGTCGGTCGGTCAAAGGATATGTTCATATCCGGTGGCGAGAACGTCTATCCAGCTGAGATTGAAAGTGTTCTCCACGCCCATCCAGCCGTGGCAGAAAGTGCCGTGATTACTGTTCCGCATGAAAAGTGGGGGGAGGTCGGACGGGCGATCGTCGTAACCACTGAGGGTGAACATCTTGAAGAGAATGAGATCCTCGAATTCGCTCGTCAACGTCTAGCCAGTTTTAAAGTTCCCAAATCGGTGGTTTTTGTAGAGGAACTTCCTAAAACCGGAGCAAATAAAATTGATAAGAAGCTACTCATGGATAATTATGGTAGTCCATAGCTTTGTCAGCTTGAATTTCGACAAAGAATGGGTTGACCGAGTGGTTAAGCGAAAAAACACCCTTCAAGGAGGACGAAATGCCAAAAGTGAAAACGAATGAGATCACCCTCCACTATGAAATTGTTGGAGATGGACATCCCCTGCTTCTCATTACAGGTGTGGGCTACGGAGGTTGGTTTTGGCACAAAGTAGTACCTGGGCTAGCTGAACATTTCCGCGTGATCACCTTCGACAACCGCGGATCAGGGGAAAGCGACAAACCCGATGGTCCGTATACAGTCCCGATGATGGCCACCGACACGATTCGTCTACTTGACCATCTCCAGATCGAAGGGGCTTACGTCATGGGTCACTCGCTTGGCGGTTATATCGCTCAAGAGATGATTGTTAGCCGACCTAAGTTGGTAAGCAAGCTGGTCTTGGCCAGCACAAATCATGGTGGGCAAAATGTGATCCCGATCACGCCCGAGGCTCTGGAGGTCCTGACCAACCGGGAGGGCGATCCGGTGGAGCTTGTCAAGAGGGGCATCGCAATCGCCTGCGCTCCGGGATTTGCGGAGCGCCAACCTGAAACGGTGGAGGAATTGATGGCGTACCGGTTCACGAATCCTGTGCCACCGCCACAATACCAAGCACAAGTGGCGGCAGGTGCAGGAATGAGTTTCTTGGACGATACGCAAGTCGCAAATCGGATGGCCAGTATCCATATCCCAACACTCATCCTTTTCGGTGAAGACGATAAAGTGGTGCCGCCTGGAAACGCAGAACTGATGAGGGAGAAGATCGCGACCAGTTCAGTTCAATTGATCCCTGAAGCTGGACACATCTTCCCAATCGAGGCGCCAAAGGAAACGGTGAAAATTTTGATTAAATTCCTTGAAGGATGAGTGTTGTATGACAATTTCTTTGGGGTATTTGATCACTGCGTAATAAGCTTCCTTGTTGATAAGATTGTCGAAAATACTTTTAATTGGATCCCACCTAGCCTTACTAGACACAAATCTGGGTACGGCTGGAAGGGAGTGAAGTTCAATATATATTCCACAAACAACCTAGATCCTTGTTGATTTGATCGAAGAGAGGTTAGGCAGTTATATGACACGTTACGCACAAATCGTCGCAACCGGAAGATACATTCCTGAGAAATTGGTCACGAACGCTGACATGGATGCTATGCTCGGTGAAAACGTCGGCGACTGGCTGGTTGAAAATGTCGGAATCTATGAACGACATGTGATGGCCGATGACGAAACGACATCGGATATGGCAGTAACAGCCGCCCGTCAAGCACTTGAACGCGCAAATCTTCATCCAGAGGAGCTTGATCTGATCCTGGTTGCCACTGATACTCCGGACTACATCTCGCCAGCCACTGCATCGGTAGTACAAGCGGAGTTAGGTGCTCCAAATGCAGGGACTTACGATATCAACTGCGCTTGTGCCGCTTGGGTTACGGGTATGGACATGGCGGCGAGGTACATCATCACAGATCCTGATTACAAACATATCCTCGTTGTCGGTGCCTATGGCATGACAAAATTCTTGGATTGGGCCGATAAATACACCTGCACGCTGTTCGCCGATGGCGCTGCCGCTGTTTTGGTGAGCGCCGGTGACGAGCCGGGTTTCCTGGCGGGTAAATTACTCGCCGCTGGTCAATATCACGATGCGTTAGGGATCTACACCGGAGGTACTTCTCGTCCTGCCACACCGGAGAATGTTGAGCAATTCGGAAAGCCCGTGGTGCAATTTGTAAAGAAGTTCCCTGCTACCTTCAACTCAGATAATTGGCCACCGCTTGTTCGTTCAGCGGTTAGCAAAGCTGGTTTGGATGTAGACGATATCGATTTCTTTTTCTTTACTCAACTCAATCTCCGCACCATCGAGACCGTTATGGAGAACCTCGGTCAACCGATGAGTAAGACTCACTGGATCATGGATAAGTGGGGCTACACTGGTTCAGCATGTATTCCATTAGCGTTGGATGATGCTCTCCATGGAGGACGCGAAAAACATGGACAACCTCCCGCGCCTAGGAAAGGGGACAATGTCGTCTTCTGCGCTAGCGGCGGGGGTCTGGCGATGGCGGTTGCGGTGTGGAGGTGGACGATGGATAGTGGGTAGGAAACGGAGTGGAGTATGTACATCGGTGACTATCTCGGACGTCGAGAAATTTACACCCCCGATAAGCTTGCGATCGTGGACACCGGTAAGGAACCGGAGTGGCGATTGACTTATCGGCAATTGAATCAGCGAGCCAACCGCTTTGCGAATTGGTTGATGGAATCGGGGGGAGTAAGCAAGGGAGATCGAGTCGCCATCCTTGCTCGCGACGGTGTGGAGCACCTCGATTGTTTCTTTGCTTGCAGCAAGCTGGGGGCTATTCACACCGCCCTCAATTGGCGCCTACATTGGCGTGAGACGGCTGAAATCATCCACCTTTCCACGCCTAAGGTTCTCATTTATTCAGAAGATTTTAAAGATGAGGTGAAAGAACTCCAAGCTGCTATCCGGGGAACAGATCATGAAATAGCTCACTATCTCCATGTTGAAGGTGGAGGGCAGAGCGGTAGTCTCCATTTTGAAAGCGTGCTTATAGGCAGCTCAGCCGCACCTGTTATCTGTGAAAGTTTGGAAGCAGAAGATATCGCTGCACTGATCTTGACCGGGGGCACAACCGGCTTGGCGAAGGCTGCCAAGGTTTCTCATCGAATGATCGGCTGGAACACACTCAATACCATCATCCATGATGTGACTCATGATGATGTCTATCTGAATGTCTTCCCGATGTTCCATACTGGGGGGTTGTTCGTTTATACCCTACCGCAAGTGATCTTCGGAGGAGCGACGATTCTCGTTCGTCAATTTGATCCATCACTTGTACTAAGTTTGATTGAGCGGGAGAAGGTTACTTTCTTTGCTGGTGTGCCGACGATGTATCAGATGATGACACAAGCTGAAAACTGGGAGGAGGCGGATTTATCGTCGCTCCGCTTCTGTACAAGCGGAGGGGCTCCTCTTCCAGTTCCTCTTGTCGAACAATATACACGAGAGAAAGGTATCCGATTTAAGCAGGGATTCGGGATGACGGAGTTCGGTCCTGGAATTTTTGCATTGGCACCTGAGGATGCCATCCGTAAGGCAGGATCCATTGGGCGACCCAACTTCTTCGTGGATGCTCGTATCGTAGACGATGACAATAACCCTTTGGCTCCAAACGAAGTTGGTGAACTCGTGCTCAAAGGACCCTCATACTGTTCCGGCTACTTCAATGATCCAGAAGCAACCGCCGATGCCGTTGACGAGGACGGATGGTTCCACACAGGCGATTTAGCGAAGTACGATGATGAGTGGTACTTCTTCATTGTTGATCGTAAGAAAGACATGTTCATAAGTGGAGGGGAGAACGTTTATCCTGTTGAGATCGAAAAGGCGCTCTACGAGCATCCAGCTGTTCATATGTGCGCAGTTGTTGGTGTTCCAGATCCCCAATGGGGTGAGATCGGTAAGGCATGTGTCATCTTAAAGCCTGGGCTGACTACTACAGAAGAAGAGATCCTCACTTTTCTCAACGATCGCCTGGCCAGTTTCAAAGTTCCTAAGAGTGTAGTGTTTATGAGCGAATTTCCTTTATCGGGCGCAGGTAAGATCCTTAAACGTGAGTTAATAAATCAATTTACGAAAGAGTGACCCTTGTGGGAGCTTGTCTATGGTTGCCCGTGTGAGGACATCTACCCATCGCGACCTATATTGTCGCGAATGCGTACGTGCGAGACCGATATTGAGCCAATAGCGGAAGGTGTGAGCAGGTCGTTATCGGTGGAGCTGCTGCGTTGAGGGACTGCGGAGCGGTTTTGATCTTCATGAAAGTCGGTGGGTAACAAAATTAGAACGGAAGGAACTTTCCATTTCTTTAGGAGTATAGACATGGGTTTGGGTGGTGTTCAGGTTGAAAGGAAGAAATAAGCAGGCATGCGTCGTTTCGTTCACCTAGATTGGATTGGCCCGATCGCGCTCCTCACGTTGAATAGAGCGGAGCGTCATAACAGCTTGGTTCCAGGTTTGTTAGAAGATTTGATCGCGGCTTTGGAAGAGGTAAAGGCAGAACCGGATGTGCGAGCGATGGTTTTAATGGCGAAAGGTCGTTCCTTTTCCACGGGTGGTGACATTCGTGAGTTTTACAAGAATATCGACACAATTAAAGAGTACGCCGATATCGTTGTGGGCAAGCTCAATCAGGTGATCCTTGCGTTGATCGATCTTCCCGTTCCGATCGTGGCCGCTGTCCATGGAATTATTACAGGTGGTTCACTCGGATTTGTGCTCGCCTCCGACATTGTCTTAATGGCACCTGAAGCGAGCATTATTCCTTATTACAATGTGCTCGGTTTTAGCCCGGATGGAGGGTGGACGGCCTTACTTCCCAATATTATTGGTCCTAAGAGGACAGCTGAAATCCTGATGTTGAACCAAACCATTACAGCTGAGCAAGCGGTTGCCTGGGGACTGGCGAATCGGGTTATTTCTTCTGAACGCATACATGAAGAAGCGTTAAACACGGCTCAACAAATCGCTGATCAATCCCCAGGCACTATCCACTACACTAAACGCTTGGTATCAGTAGATAAAACGGAAATCGCTGTCAGGTTGGAAGCTGAAAGATCGAATTTCGTCAAACAAATTACCACCGAAGAAGCTCAACGAGGTATGCAAGCCTTTCTGGAGAATCCTCAGAAAAATACTTGAGGGGAGGTTCCCATGTTCCATTTTGACTGGCTGAAACGACATGCCGAACGGACACCAGACAAATTGGCTTTAGTGGATGCGATAACCGGGAGGCGGTTCAGTTATGCTCAATTCAACGAGAGGGCAAATCGCTTGGCTAGTTTCTTCAAGGATACTCTGGGTTTAGAACAGGGGGATAGAGTGTCTATCCTCGCCCAGAATTCTTCCGATTATTATGAGGTTTTGTTCGCCTGCAGCAAAATAGGCGCAATTCTAAATACGCTCAACTGGCGACTTGTTGTGCCGGAGTTGGAATTCATTGTAGGTGATTGTTCACCTCGAGTTCTCATTTATGAACCCGATTTTTCCGAAGCGGTTGAGGCTCTCAGGAAGAAGATCGATTTTGAGTTTTCCATTGTTATGGACACCGAGGCGCCAGAGAGCGAGTTCACATACGAGGATGCTTTAGGTACAGGCTCTCCGAGTGGCGTTGAACTGCCAACGCTTGCGTATGAGGACACTTGGGCTATCATCTACACTTCTGGTACGACAGGTAAGCCGAAAGGCGCTCAGGTGACCTATGGGAATTTCTTCTACAACGCAGTCGGGATGGGCCAAGCCATAGATTTAACTTCGCAGGATGTGAATATAAACGTACTGCCCACCTTTCACATCGGTGGACTTGGCCTATACGCCTGCCCGACTTTCCACACCGGTGGAACTGTTGTTGTGATGCGTGCTTTCGATCCAGGGGGGTTGCTCGAGCTGATCGAAAAATGGAAGGTGACCGTACTCTTGTTAGTTCCTTCCATTTATCTCATGCTGGCTCAGTTTTCGGATTTTGACATGTATGACTTATCCAGTGTGCGCAGCTGGGCCAGTGGTGGATCTGCGCTTCCCCCTTCGTTGGTGCACCAATTTGCCGAGAAGGGAATTATCATCCAGCAGGGGTTCGGCATGACCGAGACCGGTCCAACAGTCTTCCTCGTTCCAAGGGAAGATGCCGTCCGTAAGGCGGGTTCTGTGGGAAAACCGGTGCTCCATACGGATGTGTGTATTATGGATCGAGAGGGCAATGTTTTAGGTCCGGATGAAGTAGGGGAGCTATGCATCAGGGGTGGCAATGTCACCAATGGATATTGGAACCGTCCGGAAGCAACTGCTGAGTCGATTGTGGATGGTTGGCTCCACTCGGGGGACGCTGCGAAATATGACGAAGAGGGTTACTACTACATCGTGGATCGTTGGAAAGATATGTTCATCTCTGGCGGTGAGAATGTCTACCCGGCTGAGGTTGAAAATGTGATCTATCAGATTCCTGCGGTAGCAGAAGTAGCTGTGATCGGTGTACCGCACCCTAAATGGCAAGAGGTTGGTAAGGCGATTGTCGTTATCAAAGAGGGCCGGGAACTAACCGAGGAGGAGGTCCTTCAATTTTGTCAGGATAAGATCGCACGCTTCAAGATTCCGAAATCGGTTGTTTTTACAGACACATTACCGCGAACTGCGGCTGGGAAGGTGCTTAAGCGGGAGTTGCG
>CP070708.1:161047-169198 GCA_020350285.1 Anaerolineaceae bacterium | reverse complement strand
TCTCCAATCCGTCGATTGGGCCGGGAATCCGGTCCCCGGACAAGAAGCCGACATCCGCGTTGAGCGATTGACCTGGCGCCAGGTCGTGGATGACGAGGGATTAATCGCATGGGAATCAGACGCCACCTTGGTCAATCAGATTTCGCACCCCACAAGCGAAGACGGGGCCTTCCTCTTCAGCTTCGTCCCTGAGAAGGGTGGCACCTACCAGGTGAGCGCCACAGGAACGGATCCCGCAGGTCGCCAAACCGTTGGACGGCTTACCATCTGGGTATCCGGCCAGGGTGTCGGTCTTTGGCGCCAGCCACCTGCCGGTCGGATGGCCTTGGTGCCAGACCGTGAGTCGTATCAGCCTGGCGATGTTGCCAGAATCCTCGTGCCGTCACCTTTCCAAGAGGCAGCTACGGCCTTGGTCACCATCGAAAGGGGCGAAGTGCTCACGCACCAGGTGATCCAAGTCGAAGGTGCCGATGCAATGATCGAGGTGCCGATCAGGGATCTCTACGCTCCAAATGTCTTCCTGACTGTTACCCTCATCCGCCCAGTGGTCAACGGTGACCCGGCTGCTCTCGCCGTGGGTATGATCGAGCTTCCTGTAGCTGCCGATGCTCTGGAGCTGCAGGTTACGCTCGCGCCCGATCGAGCACAGGCCGGTCCTGGTGAGGACATCACCTACCAATTAGAAGCGCTTGACGCGCAAGGTCAACCGGTACAAGCTGAATTCTCCTTCGCTCTGGCCGACCTGGCAGTCCTCTCGCTAACTGACCCCAACAGCCCAAGCCCCTTCGAAGCCTTCTACAGTCGCCAGCCTCTACGGGTGCGCACTGGTGCGTCGCTGGCGATAAGCGGTGAAGGGATACGAGAGGGAATCCCTGGCGATGGTATGGGAGGCGGTGGGGGTGAAATGGGGATACTTGAGGTGAGACGCGAATTCCCCGATACCGCGTATTGGAATGCCTCGGTGGTGACCGATGCACTCGGTCAAGCTCAAGTAGATCTGACATTACCCGATAGTCTGACCACCTGGCGTATGGACACCCGCGGCGTGACCATAGACACTTTGGTCGGAAGTGCAACTGTCGATCTGATCTCAACCAAAGATCTGTTGGTCCGTCCTGTAACACCACGCTACTTTACCGCCGGTGATGCAGCGAGTGTCGCCGCAGTTGTCCATAACAATACGTCCAATGAGATAACAGTGGAGACCCAACTGGTAGCGAACGGCGCCGAGATCACGAGTTCACCATCTCACACTGCTACCGTACCTGCTCAGGGGCAGATGCGATTCGAATGGAGCTTGGTGGTACAAGATGTCGAATTCGTGGATCTGACGTTCCATGTCACCGGCGGCGGATTAAGGGATGCATCCAAGCCCACAATAGGTTCGACTGTCGACGGAGCTCTGCCAGTTTTACGCTACAGCGCACCGGATACCATCGCCACAGCCGGAATCCTTGAAAGTTCTGGTGAACGCCTGGAGGCCATCAATCTACCTCGACGCTTCGACGCCACACAAGGTGAACTGATGACCACCCTCGATCCGTCCTTGGGCTCGGCGATGAGCACGGCCTTGGATCTTTTAGAGAACCCCAAATACCTATCCACCGAAGCTGTTGTGTCGCGCTTCTTACCCAACCTGGCGACATACCGCGCCCTTCAAGATCTCAATCTCGACGATCCTTCGCTGCAAAGTCGTCTGAAGCGCACCCTCGACGATAGTTTGCAGTTCCTGCGAAGCCGCCAGGGGAGTGATGGTGGTTGGGGATGGTGGAGTGAAAGCCCCTCAAACCCCTACCTGACAGCCTATGTTTTGTACAGCCTGGCAGTAGCACGTGATGCTGGCGTGGAAGTCAGTGAGGGGATGATCGACACCGCCACTAACTATCTGTTGGCTGGTATCATCTCGCCCACGATGATCAAGGAGCCGTCGGTGAAGAATCGCCAGGCTTTCGTACTTTACGCATTGGCTGTCGCTGGCGAGGGTGACCTACCGACTGCGCGCCAAATGGCAGCTGAACGTGGCGAGCTCAATCTGTGGGCCAGGGCACTGCTTGCTCAAACATTAGCGTTGCTATCTCCTGGAGATGAACTCATCTCGCCCCTGCTTTCCGATCTTGAAGCTGCCGCAGTACGCTCCTCAACCGGTGCACATTGGGAGGATGAGACGATCGACCGGTGGAACATGGGGAGCTCTGTCCGTACAACAGCTCATGTGCTCCAAACGTTGATCGCGCTGGATGGTGACAATACGCTCATTCCGAGTACAGTTCGCTGGCTGGTCGCCGCAAGAGAGCGGGACGGCGCCTGGTCATCAACCCACGAAACCGCTTGGGCTATCCTCGCGCTGACAGATTGGCTGAAGGCAAGCGGGGGCCTTGAGGCAAACTATGATTACAGCCTCATGCTCAATGGGGAGATTTTAACCTCTGGCACAGCAGCACCCGGCGCGTTATTCTCGTCCGTTGAATTAGCGACCCCGATCAGCGAACTGCTCGCTGATCAACCTAATCAATTATCCGTCGGTCGTGGTCCCGGGGACGGCGCGTTGTACTATACCGCTCATCTCACGGTTTACCGACCTATCGAGGATGTACAAGCAAGTTCGCGCGGTATTACTGTCCAACGCGAATACTTCCACTACGATGGCTTCTGCGGCGGCATTGAAGATCCGTGTCCTCCCGCGCCCTCAGCTGTCGTGGGCGAGGATCTGCTCGCACGTGTGACATTGATCGTCCCCTCCGACCAGTATTACTTGGTGGTAGAAGATCCCTATCCCGCAGGAATGGAAGCCATCGACACTCAGTTGCTCACCACGCCGACCGGAGGAGCTCCTGTTCAGCTGGCCGAAGCCGATTTGCTGCGTGGCGGATGGGGAGGGTGGTGGTTCACGAGGGTATCCTTCGACGATGATCGATTGAGACTTTTCGCAGACTATCTACCCGCAGGCACATACCAATACACTTATTTAACCCGTGCGGTATTGCCCGGTGAATATCGTGTCCTCCCACCGCGCGCTTGGGCGGTATATTTCCCGGAGGTCTATGGCCAAGGTGCTGGGAGGGTGTATACGATCCAACCGTAACAGGGGCAATTCAACCAAAGATGTATGATGTCCTCTTTTGATTCCCATAACACACGACATATCATTTGAGGGGCTTTCATGAATCCTGATCAAATGCTTGAGGCGATGTTAAACCTACCTTTGTTGCGCGCACCAAAGGTCTCACGCGACGGCAAATGGATCGCTTGGACCTGGTTCCGCACCGGGCCTGCGGCCGATGTTTATTGTGCACCTACAGATGGTTCAGCTCCCCCCATAAGATTGACCGAGACACCCGATGAAACGTGGCTCGCCTCGTGGACACCAGATAGCGATGCCATTCTCGTGGCGCAAGATCGAGATGGTGATGAGCGCTACCAACTCTTCCGGGTGGACATTAATAATCCAAGGATGCAGCCATTAACCAAAGCCGCACCTAATTTCTTCCTGCGCGGTGGTCAGCTTCATCCAAAACGTCGCTGGTTGGTGTACGCGGCGAATGTTGATGTCGCCAGTGGTGAGGAGATCGAGCCCACCTGGGTCTACCGCCACGATTTGGAGAGTGGAGACCGGGTTGTTTTGGCTCAACCTGAGAAACCGTGCTATTACGCGCCGCGACTCAACTACGCTGGAACACATATTCTCTACACACGTAAGGATCGCCATCCGGCTGGACGACAAATCTGGCTGGTGGACATCGAAGGAAAAGAAGATCGTGAAATCATCAACTGCGGACCTTCATTAAAGGTCTACGCTTCCTGGTTCCCGGACAATCAACGGGTAGTCGTGCTGGCTGAAACCGAAACGCATCGCCGCATGGGTGTCTGGAGTCGTTCAGACGAAGTCCTCCGCTGGTTGATCGATGATCCAGCGCGCAATATTGAAGCCGCGTTCGTCCCTCCAAATAGCGATCACATCGTGGTCCTCGAAGTACAACAGGCACGCAGGCATGCATCTTTAGTGGATCCTGACACAGGGGAAGAGACGAGCCTACCTGAGTCTCCAATGAATTTAACTTTACTTGCTCCGGTCGAGAGTGGTGAATGGGTCGCCTTGGCCTACAACTCCCAGCAGCCTGATGACCTTGTGCGCCTGCCCCTGAAGGATCCACAACCTGAGTCAACAGTCAGCCTCACACGGGTCTGGGAACGCACAGCACTAAAACCTTCCGACCTTACACCAGCTGAGGATTTCCGCTGGTTAGCAACGGACGGTCTCGAAATCCAAGGGTGGCTTTACCGGGCTGCTGGGGATGCGAAAGGTACGATTATCTACGTCCATGGTGGACCGACATACCACAGCGAGGATTGGATCAACACCCAGCTCCAATTCTTCGTCGCCCGTGGGTTCAACGTGCTCGATGTCAACTATCGGGGCAGTACCGGTTTTGGTTTATCCTTTCAGGACGCGATCAAAGCCGAGGGTTGGGGTGGTCAAGAGCAGGAGGACATCCGAGCTGGTATCGAAGCCCTGATCGCCTCCGGTATCGCAACCCCGGGCGAGATTGGGATCACGGGAACGTCCTACGGTGGCTATTCCGCTTGGTGCGCGATCACCCGCTACCCACCCCAATTGGTGGCAGCTGCGGCCCCGATCTGCGGCATGACCGACCTGGTCGTTGACTATGAGACCACACGCCCCGATCTTCGACCCTACAGCGAAGAGATGATGGGCGGCAGTCCAGACGAGGTGCCTGAACGTTTTTATGAGCGCTCACCGCTCCATTTCGTGGGAGACATCCGAGGTAAATTGCTGATCGTGCAGGGCATGCAGGACCCCAATGTCACCCCGGAAAATGTACGTGTTGTTCGTTCCAAACTCAACGAGGCAGGCGTGCCTTATGAAGTCCTCGCTTTTGAGGACGAAGGGCACGGCATCGTCAGGCCCAAGAATCTCAAGGTCCTCTATACTCGCTTGGCCGAATTCTTCGAGTCCGCTTTTAAGGATTCCTGAGTAGGGGCGCACGTGCAGGGAGGATCACCCTGCATCTTCGACCGTGCGCCTCAACATGAAACGAATCTCCTCGCGAGTAACTCGCGGGGAGGTTCATAGCTACCATGCCAGTAACCTTTCAATCTTATCAAACAACTCAGGGTTGAGGTTTTCAAATCTAGCGGTATATCCTGTGACGCTTAGTAAAAAGCCAAGTAAGCTTGATATTAGAGCCGTGAGGGTTAGGATTGTAATGAATGATCTCTGGAAGATTTTCCGTCTTGAAGTGATTCTAGACCCCTGGAATGAACCAATGATCGCCAATAGAGCAAGAATGGGTATGAAATCAGCAAGATATCGCATGGTTGAATAGAGAAAGATCAATAATGGGAAGAAAGCGAGTACAACAGCTCCCATTAAGGCAGTGATCAACCAATTTTCTGAGGCACTAATTTCACTTGCACATGGGTCACTTCCAATTGAGGATTGTACACTCCTCCCACCAAAAATCTTCCACAACAGAATAATAATAGGGATGATCGCGAACAAGACATAAGGCGTCGTTATTAGAATTCCTGCCACCTGTTCAACATGGTAATGCTCCGGGGCCCATTTGTTATAAAGCCATATGTGGTGCTTGCCCCATATTGGCTTCACAAAAGGAAAAACTGGCAAAAAACGGAAGGAGTTTACCAGATAGTTGAAGAGGTTATAAACAATATACGAGTTTGATAGAGTTATTCCATATCGCTGATAGTAATTCTCCAACGTAAGTGCATAACGAAATCCAAACTCAGCCAGAGAACCAAAACGTACATAGTTATACCAACCAAGCCCGATGACTCCCAATACCAACGGTGATATTAATGCCACCGATGCCCAGACATTCCTGTGAGATGTTCGCACCTTCGGGGTAGTTTTACATATCCTGAACAAAACCATCCATATCATGAAGGCAATTGCCATCACCAGGGTGATCCTCGAAGCTACGGCTAATGCCCAACAGGTACCCGCTAGTAATAATCTCCACTTAACCGGTTTGGTGCATCGCAGAGCAGTAAACGCCCAATAGATACCAGCGATCAAGAAAAATTGAGCACTTGAGATAGCTGCCTCATAAACCGCAGGACGAGTGAGCAACCACGGTATTGGATTTCCAAGCCCTGCAACCAAGACCCCAGGAACTACAATCCACCATGGTGAATCATGAAAAATATCATGCCAGATTGCCAGAATCAAATGAACGCTAAAAAAAAGGAGGCCGGTCACGAACCCAAATACCAAATACTCATCGCCGATTTCATGAGGAATAACAAATCTTAAACCCGCCAGGATTAAACCCGGCACAGGTCCCCAATATAGATAGAATTTCCCCTCGTAGAGGACCACATCCCAAGGTATCGGGATATGTTTTCGCGCTTCATAGTCATACGGATCGGGCAGTTCCAACAACCTCGTATCTGGATCGATTCTGAGATGTGTTTGACCGTGATGAAAAGCGTTGGCAAGCATTTCGTAGTAATCTGTCGTGCCTGGCCAATTAGTCCAACGTCCAACACTTACCAACCATACATATATCAACACAATAACAGCGAACAAACTCCATGAAACTAGCCTGGCTTTTCTTTCCTTCGACGCAGAGAGATATTGAATAACAGGAGAGTTTCGAAACAATCGTGTGATACGCTGAATTTGATCTCCAAACTTATCGACCAAGAGCTTTACGAACGGAATTCTATAGATTACCGTCCCGAAACGAGTTGTGAACTTATTAATGTAACCAACGAAAAATCTAACAATAGAGCTGCCAAGAAAAACTCCCCTTAAGTGTGATAGAAATCCACTGATTCTCTTTTTCCAATCGTCCAAGCGTAAAAAAACACCTTCATATGACAATAATAAGGTCGATAGAAAGAGTAATAAAACGCCGACGATGAATAAGGACAATCTCCTAAGTCCCCAAACATTGTCATGGTCAATACCAAGCCGTGTGGCGAGAATTGCCAGACCGATCATCGCCGTTCCGAGGACCGCCATGGCAATCACTGTAAATCGTCGCAATATGAATTTCTTCATTCGTATGATATGTGCTGATTCTTCTTACAGTTACTATATATGTAATGTCCTTCTCTCAAACTGCAAACATCTTAGATGAATATCCACTCGATAAGAGACCTCGTTTTACAGTGATTCTCATGTCATTATATACAGAAGTTGGAAAGGCTGAGATTTCATTAGCATGAAAATAATTTTGTCGACACTTAAGTGGTAAAATTGCACCAAATTGGTCTGATTAATGGAGAAAACATCATGAAAGAAGCGGCAGTTATCCTGGCCCATGAAAACCACGTCATGGATGTCCTCTTCACCAGCGATAACAAAACGTTGCTTTCAGCAGGGATGGACAACAACATCAAGCTCTGGGCGGTGCCGTCGTGGCAACAGATCTCCTCCCTCGAGGGCCATGCAAACAGCGTCAACACCCTCGCCCTTTCATCGGATGAACAAACCCTGGTGAGTGGATCTACGGACGCCACCCTTGCGTTGTGGTCCTTCCCCGAGGGATCGTCGTTTAAGTCATTGCACGGACACAAGAAAACCGTCACTGATGTCGCGCTGTCACCAGATGGGAAGATCGTCGCGTCGGCTTCCTATGACAGCACGGTCAGATTATGGTCCCTTCCTGAGGGGGATGAGCTTGCGATCATCAAGGGTCATAAGAAGAATGTGGGCTCGCTAGCGTTCTCTCCGGGTGGCGAATACCTCGCTTCAGCCGGACTGGGCGAGGAGATCATCATTTGGTCGATCCCCTCTGGCGAACAGATTCGGCAACTTCGTGGGCATAAAGTTGCTGTGGGAGGGCTCACGTTCTCTCGGGATGGACAATACCTAGCATCCTCAGGTGGAGAGCAGACGGTGCTGTTGTGGTCCACCGAGGATTGGGAAATCGCACACCGTTTCGAATTCGAAGGTAAGCCCGGATATCCCAAATCGATCGCGTTTGCCCCTGATTGGAAAACCATGGCTGTAGGTTCGCCTTATCAAGTCGAGTTGTGGTCTGTTGAGGAGGGGAAAAAGCTCGATGAAGTCGATCTGAAAGTGAAAGGCGTTTACGCGCTCACTTTTTCGCCCGATGGACGTTGGCTGGCGAACGCCGCCGCGGACAAGAGGGTCCGCGT
>CP070708.1:152195-160947 GCA_020350285.1 Anaerolineaceae bacterium | reverse complement strand
CATGGTAAAGGACTGCATATTCCAGGAACCAACCTGACCAGCAGCAGCCTGTCCATACAGCGAGTTCACGGTGTCCTCAAGTGCAGTGACATCCATCCCAGTTTGTGGAGAGCAAGTTGAACATTGCTGATACAATCGGACATCGGTAAAAAACAAGATACGGTCACTCAAGTCGGGGGAACCTCCAAGGCGTTCCTCGATCTCCTCCTGCGATGGGCTAATCAAAGATGCTGAGTCTCTAGCAATTTGGAAGGTCACCTCAGAACTCTCGCCGATCTCTGTGAAATCACCTCCCGTAGGTTGGACTCTCACTCTGAAAAAGGGGTCGCCATATAAACGCTGTTTTAGTTGAAGGATCCGCAAAACGGCAGCATCAACACGTTGTGCAAAGGCAGAGTCCTCTCGGTATTTCTGAATGAAGAAATCTATCGTCGAACGGATCGTCGTTGCTTCGTCAGGGTCTTCAATGCTTCTGAAGTTTGAGAGCAATAATAAATCATTCCCCGCGAGAAATGCATCTCGCGCAACCAGATGTGCCTTGAAGGTACGCTCCAATGGATCTCGGAAGCGACGGATGGCTCTCGAGCCAAGCGAATCGCTCACTGCGATCCCCCCAGCCTCATGCCAGGTTACGATCGGTTCGAGTACCATTAATTGATCATGAGCTTGTGGATCTAAGCTGACAGGTCGTGTGGTGTCACGGATGTTGCCTTGGAATCCCTGATAGCGAATGTGAGAGACCAACAAACCATCGGCGATCTCAGGGTCTTCACCAGGATTGGACCTCGTCAAAGCGAAGAATGGGGCTAGTTCGATCTGTTTGAGTTGTTCAAGGGACTTTCGAACAGTTGCCACCTCCTCCTCGATGGGTCGGTCTGCGCTGCCCAACCCTGGAAAATGCTTGACGATTACCCCTAATCGACCGCCAGATCCCTCGTGCAGTCCCGCCACGTAAGCACGCCCCATCATACTCACCCAATATGGGTCCCCCCCAAAAGAGCGCACCCCAACATCACCAGGGCCAACCAACCGAGGATCCTCCAGAATATCAAGTGATGGACCTAACAAGAGATTGAAACCCAGTGCTTCCAGTTCCCTTCCGAGCACCTCACCAACATTCCTAGACAGTTCAGTATTCCATGTTGCGCCAATCGCCATTTGCGAGGGAAGTTCTGTAAGACCAGTGAGAATTTCCGAGTATCCCGCTCCACCACCATTCTGACTGATAGCGATGAACAGCGGGATGTAGACAGAGGGACTCGATTCTCCACTACCCTCCTCAGCCTCGACTTCAACCAACGATGCATTGTACTCCGCATCCTGAAGAGTCTCGATTAATCTACTCGCTTCGGCTAACGTATCCGGTGCCTCTACAAAGTTATCATTCTCATTCGTTAGAAGAACCCCCGAGATATGATAATTAGTGATCAGATCTATGATCGGATCATCCGGTTGAGGTGCATTTCCCTCAAAAGTGACTAAAAACAACTGCCCGACTCGTTCCTCCGGGCTCATCTGCTCCAGCAAGTTTTGGACATCTTGGAAATAGTGGGCATTCCCAATGTTCAATGGGGAAATGAAAACAATGAGAAGTATACAAGCGAGGGTAAGGCGCCTCATAATGGATAGTATACCTACGGCACCTAGAGCGAACAAGCGTTGTGTTGTTTTAACGTTAAGTGCACCGGAAAATTGCCCTCGAAGAACAGACCGGGATATGTGTTGGAGCGCGGGTCACACATTCACTCCCAGCAATATCCCTATCCACTTCGCTTGGTTGAATGTTTTCCATCATTTCAATCCCTATAGAAGAAGCTCCTTCTCTTTCTCGAGGGCGGTTCGGATGGCTTGACGACGTTCTGGTCCACTCAGCAGCTCTAATTTTCGCAATCCAAGAGGGTCGATCTCTTCTCGTAAAAGACGGACCTCCTCCTCGGTTGGTGGTTCTGTCGTCTTCAAGTCGGGTGAGATCTCTAATTCAAAACCCGTTTTAGCTTGCACGCGCTCAAGATTAACATCTGGGTGTAGATGGGTAACGCGCATATGTCCGGAGTCGAAATCAAACTGACCTAGATTTGAAACGAGATAGCAAGGTCCATTACCTTTCACCCTTGCTGGGTGATGACCCATCCCTGAGAGAAAATCTAATTTCTTGACGAAAGTGACTCGTGAGTGCCTCGGAACATAGAGATACACATCGTCGAGGATATTGGTCACATCTGGAATGCCACCTGTTCCAGGAAGACGTAATCGGGGCTTTCGGTAATCCTTACCGAAAGCGATATTGTTGAAATTACCATGGGGATCGACTTGGCCAGGGCGGAAGAACTCCTTTGGTCTCATTCTCGGTAGGACGTCTGCTGCAATCTCAACAAAACCCAAGTTGTCCATGGCTTTGTCTAACCACAACGCTTCGATCGATGCAATACCTAGAGGTGCACCCTCACGACAGATGCTTTGTCCAATTGCGGAAGCGAAGTAAAGGTTTGGGGCATGTGTGTGCCAAGCTAATAAGTAACCTGCGGCAACGAGTGGTGTTGCTATTCCCTGTGCTACTGCTTCACCATCTTGTACCTGGCGAGAAATACACACGCAGATCAATTCGTCAATCGTCCAATCATTCTGGTTCAAGATACTTACCTCCTCAATGAGTGGTTCTCCCTGCCCTGCTTTCTTCCACCAGTTCGCGTGCCGTATCTGGTGCATCGGTGATCACACCATCAACCCCGATACTCACCAACTCGCGAATTTGATCTGGCTCATTAACCGTCCATACGTTGACATGATACCCAAGTTTATGTTCACGCTGGACCAATTGCTCATCCACCATCGGGAACGAGGGATGAAAGGCATGGTAAGGTGTTATGAGACGAGAGAACGAAATCAGCCAAGTTGGCTCAGAGTCCATTACGAGTAATCCAAGTGGGATCTCTGGAGCCAGCCGTCTCATCTTCATTAATGCGATCGGATTAAAAGATGATATCAAAACCTGGTCGATTAAATCAAATTCAGTGATCATCTGCGAGACGTTTTCTGGCAATGAATTTAATGGCCTCGCATAATTTGTTAACTCGATATTCATCAGCAATTGATCCCCAAACTCTTGAAAGACTTGCTTCAACGTTGGGATACTAACTCCGGCAAATTTCTGATTCAAATGAGAGCCCGCATCCAATCGCTGAAGCTCCTCTAGAGTTCTAGCGGATAACGGCCCGGAACCGTTGGTCGTCCGATTAAGCGTCCTATCATGGTGGATCACCACATGTCCATCAGCAGTTAGTTTTGCATCGAACTCGATGGCATCTGCGCCCAACTCGGCAGCTAAGCGAAATGCCGGTATAGTGTTCTCCGGCGCAACAAGTGACGCCCCGCGATGTGCGATCACCAGCGGGGCGTTTAAACTCCAAGCGGATCTTTGTATCATTGAGCGCACTGAAGAATGTTCCTTCAAGAGTTTAGGATAAGGTTATGTGGGGGTGCGGGCTACACCCGCACCCCCACATAAACAGATTTTATTCGCGCTTTGGTCAGAATATTTATAGTTCGACGAAGTACGCCTCTGCAGCACGATCGATTAGATCTTTCGTCATCTCGGGCTCGACATTCATATAGCGAGAAATATCCAATATCTGATCACAAATATCTCGTGGGTGAGAAGCACGCAATTTTCGATTGCGTTTGATATACCATTCCTGTAAGAGATATGCCAAACCCTTATCTGAATACATCACGCCCTTATCTTTCGCCACCCGATCGAAAATATGACGATATGTCTCGTAGGAAGGATCCCCGACCTCGATCTTATGTCGCAGTCGACGTAGAAAAGCCTCGTCCACCAGATCGCGCGGCGGTAGATTGGTTGAGAAGACTACGAGAACATCAAAGGGCAGTTCAACCTTCCGTCCCGTATGCAGGGTGAGGAAATCGATACGGTTCTCAAGGGGTACGATCCAGCGATTCAACAAGTCTCTGGGACGTACTTGTTGACGCCCGAAGTCATCGATTAAGAACACCCCACCATTCGCCTTCACCTGGAAAGGTGCCTCGTAAAACTTATTGACATCGTCAAAGACAAGGTCAAGACCGGCCATGGTTAACTCGCCGCCCACCACGACAAACGGTCGTCGGATTTTTACCCACCGAGGATCTCGTTTTGAACCTGTCTTGATCGAACCGGTACCAGATTCCGTGACGTCGTCCTCGGGCGAGAGATAGTGGTTGACTGAGTCATATAACTTAACCACTTGGCCATCGATATCGATAGCAAATGGGATGAACATATCCTCCTGCAGCAGGATACTCCCAATCGAACGCGCAATTGAGGTTTTGCCATTCCCGGGTGGTCCATAGAGAAAGATCGATGTGCCCGAGTTAACAGCAGGGCCAATTTGATTAAACGTCTTCTCCGAGAGGACGAGATCGCTCAGCGCTTGACGCATGCTCCTCGGATGAACCGTGGGGCGGCCTCGACTCTGGCGAATGATCGATTCGTTGTACACCGAAAGTGGAACGGGAGCCGGACCTGCGTATTGACTTCGTTCGAGTGCTTCACGCGCGCGGGCGATCCCTGCTCCGGTGATGGCATACTGGTAAGAACCCTCACCAAAGCCGACCTGAGTCTTGACCTCCACGAACTTCTCGCGCTTCAAAGCTTCTAGAATCTGATCCACCAACCCCGCGAAAGGTAACGACATCGCCTCGGCAACTTCGAAACCGGTTAAGTACCCTCGGAAATAGAGGATCTTGAGCGCAAGATCTTGGAGCCATAATTGCGAGAGTCCGGTATCCTCCACGCGGCTGATGGGAGGCGGAATGAATCGCAAGCTTGAAGTTGTGGGCATCGGCTCAGGATGGGCTGATCTTACAGAACTACGAGGTAAAGACATCCTATGCCTCCAGATAATTAACTGTACCTACGGTTTCTTGAACCACCAATTCACATTCACGATTTCCATCTTGGATTATATACACCCCATTAGGCGCGGGCAAATACCCATTTGTCCCAGTACCCTTGACCGAGTACAATCCCCGCTATGATGCTCTCTGTTGTGATTCCGGTCTATAACGAACGAGGAACGGTTGAGGAGATCTTGGCTCGTGTTCAGGCAGTAAACCTCGCTGAAGAGATCATCATCGTTGATGATGGTTCGAACGACGGCACGCGAGAGCTACTCCAAGAGATCGTCCCTCACCACAAGAACGCACAGCTCATCCTGCATGAGAAGAACCAAGGTAAAGGAGCTGCGGTCCGATCTGGAATCACAGCTGCTGGTGGGGATTTAATTCTTATCCAAGACGCTGACTTGGAGTACGATCCTCGAGATTATCCAGCTCTGCTTGTACCGATTGAAGAGGGGAAAGCCGATGTAGTTTACGGATCTCGGTTCCTCGGAGCTCCCCGCCGAGTAACGATGTTCTGGCATATGGTAGCTAACAAATTACTTACGTTGATGACCAACATCCTCTACAACAGCATCCTCACAGATATGGAAACGGGCTACAAACTGTTTCGCAGCGAGGTCATTAAATCCATCCCGCTGCGCGCTCGACGCTTTGATTTCGAACCGGAAATTACCGCTAAACTCCTGAAACGGAACGCGAGGATATTTGAAGTGCCGATTTCCTTCAACCCTCGAGAATATTCAGAAGGCAAGAAAATCGGCCTTAAAGACGCGTTTCAAGCTGTGTGGGCACTGATTAAGTATCGATTCGTAGATTAACCTTCTATCTCCCCCAAATAGTCAACTTAGGATCGTGTAATGAGCCGGCCTCACGAATGTCCAGGACATTCAATTGCCTGCTGGATACACCCCTGAATTCGTTCCGTTCAAAATGAAACGCCAAGTCCACCCTCTGAGGGAGTGTCTTACTGAGATGCCCCTGACGAAACGCGATCGCATCAACCATACTTCGCTCATCCCTGACAGTTAATTTCAAATGACGACCCTCGGAACCTACAGGGCGCTGATTAACAACCGACACATCTTCCGCAGCGAATATCGGCAGTGGATTACCGTACCCACATGGTTCCATCCGCTCGGTGAAATCAATGAGAGGCCAATCAAGATCAGAGAGTTGCACTTTCGCATCAACATCCAACATCGGACGAAGGTCGAGGTCCGATAGCTCACCCTCAGCAATCTCTCCCATTCGGTCCAGGAACGCATCCAAATTCTCGTTGCGAACGGAGAAACCCGCTGCGACCGCGTGGCCACCATAGCGTTCTAATAAGTCACCACAGTGTTCAAGTGCCTTTGTTATATGGAACTCGGGTATGCTACGTGCGGAAGCGCGCGTGGAATGTTCACCATACGAAGCAACGATGGAGGGGCGATAAAACTCATCCACCAATCGTGATGCAACCAATCCAACGATTCCCTCATTGAAACTTGGATCAACCGCGGCGAGAAGGAAAGGCATTGAACCTTCACCAATACTTAGTGATCGCGCCTTTTCAAGGATCCTTTGAGTCAAGCGTTGACGTTCACGATTCACCGTGTCCAGGTGACGTGCTATCGCCCTCACCTCATTATCATCAGTCGCAGTTAACAACTTAAAAGCGGGATCCGCGATTTCCAAGCGACCAACTGCATTTAACCGCGGGGCAAGCCCAAATCCGATTGAATTTGCGTTGATGTTCCCAATTCTATAACCCGAGACATCAATGAGCGCCTTCAATCCCACTCGCTCAGTTTGGTTCAACCTCTCTATGCCTCTTCGCACCAGGTCACGGTTCTCTCCGACCAGGGGGGATAGATCCGCCACAGTACCGATCGCTAAAAGATCTAAGCTGTCAACGGGTTCTCCCTCCCCCAGAGTCTGAAGGAAAGCCTGAGCGAATTTATACGCCACACCGACACCCGCTAAATCCTTAAACGGATACCGATCATCATGTTGCTTAGGATTTAGAACCGCAATCGCATTTGGCACATCCTGTCCAGGTTGATGATGATCAGTGACGATCACATCCAGACCTATGCTTCTAGCAAACTCAACCTGTTCTAGTGCTCGAATACCGCAATCGACGGTCACAACGAGCTGCGCCCCTCCTTGTTTAATCTCGGCCAATGCTTCACTGTTAAGACCATATCCTTCTTCAAATCGGTTGGGGATGTAATGCCCAACAGAACCACCCGATCCTTTAATGACCTCGTACAGGAGCGAAGTAGCGGTGATACCATCGGCATCATAATCTCCATAGATCACGATTGATTCGCCAGTTTCTATCGCTGAGGATAACCTGCGGATAGCTTGATCCATTCCAGTCATTAGAAACGGATCGGAATCACTCGTCGGAAACTCGGTGAAAAAAGAATTCGCCTCAATGCGGGTAAGAATCCCTCGACTTCCTAAGATCTCACGCTCTATAGGTCGAAAATCCGACAATTCATGATTTACCTCAGCTGATAAAGGTTTGGGCAATGTCCAACGTTTCTTCAAGATATTCTCCCGATGGGATTAGATTCGTAGAAATCCACCTGTTAGCAGTTTTCTGACCCTCGCACCAATTGTCCTCTCTTCAAAGAATTCTACCCGTGTTCACCCATCCTGTTAATATCATCACAGTATCTTGGCTCGAAGTTTGGGGATTAGTGACAGTGTAATCTCGCATTTACTTATGATTTGTCAGCTTTTGTGCTCTATCCATTACGTGTTAAGATTCAATTATGCGTGTTGTATTCATGGGATCTCCACAATTTGCCGTCCCCAGCTTAGAAATTTTAGCTGATGCCTATCCAATCGTCGGCGTGGTCACTCAACCTGATCGCAAAGCCGGCAGAGGACGAAAGATCCGTCAATCGGCTGTAAAAGTTTGGAGTTTAGAACATGGTCTTCCGATCATGCAGCCGCGTAGGCTTAAGGATCCAGAAGCTATCGAGAAACTCAAGAACTGGACCCCCGATCTCATCGTCGTCGCTGCTTTTGGTCAGATCTTACCTGAGGAGGTGCTTGAGCTGCCTGAGTGGGGATGCTTGAATGTTCATGCCTCCTTGCTCCCTCGCTGGCGAGGTGCTGCACCGGTACACGCGAGTATTCTCCATGGGGATACAGAAACGGGCATCACCATAATGAAAATGGATGTTGGATTGGATACTGGTCCAATTCTCTCTCAGACGTCCACACCCATTGATCCGCAGGAAACGGGTGGTCAACTTAGCGACCGATTATCTCAGATCGGCGCTGTCCTCTTACTTGAAACGATTCCATCCTATCTTGAGGGGAATATTAAACCTATTGAACAGAATCACGAACAAGCGACATATGCACCGATGTTGAAGAAGAGCGACGGTGCCCTCGATTTTAATCTGACTGCTGAAGAACTTGCGCGTCAAGTCAGAGCTTTTGAACCATGGCCAGGATCCTTCTTTACCTGGAAGGGGAAACGAATTGTCGTTCGGAAAGCCCACGTAGTTTCCGACACGAAAGGAACTCGGGGAGCAGTTAACGCGGTAGGTGAACTTCCAGCCGTTTCAACGTCCCAGGGTTCACTAGTACTTGAAATCCTCCAACCTGCGGGGGGCAAATCGATGCCAGGTGACGCGTTCATGCGTGGAGCACGAGGGTTCCTCGGCACAGAATTGACCTCCCCATCAAACGTTTAATTACCTCCGAGGTTCAGATGACCAAAGATCAAATCCTGGCGTTAGATCAAGGCACCACCTCATCCCGAGCGATGATCTTCAATCAAAAAGGTGAAATCGTCTCCCAAGAGCAAGAAGAATTCAACCAGATCTATCCCCAACCTGGTTGG
>CP070708.1:143226-152095 GCA_020350285.1 Anaerolineaceae bacterium | reverse complement strand
TATTTACATCATCTGTAGTTACAATCGATCCTCACACCCTGGTTAATATCGACCAAGGACCAGACACGCATTTTGACCCCCCAAACCGAAAGAATTCGAAAGAGCGACCTCGACGTCCGCCTCGCGCGGCACATTGGGGACATAATCCAAATCGCATTCCGGATCTGGGGTTTCCAAATTGATCGTTGGATGGATGATGCCATCCCTAATGCTCATCAAACAGACCGCGGCTTCAACGGCTCCAGTTGCTCCCATCATATGGCCAATCATAGATTTGGTTGAACTTATCGGAACGTTGTATGCATGGTCTCCAAAGATGGATTTAATGGCTTTGGTCTCTGCGAGATCACCAAGTGGTGTTGCGGTACCATGTGCGTTGATGTAATCGACATCTTCCACCGATACACGAGCGTCCTCAAGTGCGCGACGTATCGCCAGCGCTGCACCTTTTCCCTCTGGATCAGGAACGATCATATGATACGCGTCGCTGGAAACACCGGAACCGAGGATTTCACCATAGATATTTGCACCGCGCGCTTTAGCGTGCGCTTCGCTTTCTAGGATCATGACTGCGCCACCGATCGCGGGCACGAATCCCTCGCGGTTTTTATCGAAAGGCTTCATCGCGTTCTCAGGATCATCGTTGTAACTGGTTGATAGGGCCCGCATCGCGGTGAACCCTGCCATGACGGTTTCCGCGACCATGTATTCTGAGGCGCCTGCGACCATGACTTCTGCTGCACCGGATTTGATCAGCATCGCTGCGTCCCCAATGGCTTGGGTTCCTGCAGCGCACGCGGTACCAACCGTGCTGTTGTAGCCTTTTAGTTGATTAATTTCGGCTATCCAGAACGACTGCATATTCGGCCAGAAACGAAGAACTTGGAAAGGTGATAACTTGCGTGCTTCTTCAGCAATTAATTGCCGTGTTGCCTTTTCACTCTCATCGACCGTGCTTGCAGAGGAGGTTCCAATGATCACTCCAATCTTTTCACGATCTTCTTGATCGAGGTCAAGGTGAGCGTCTGCGATCGCCTGCTCTGTTGCAATAACTGCTACCTGGGTTGCGAATGTCATATGCCGGAGCTTTTTACGGGGGATATATTCACTCGGATCGAAGTTCTTGATCTCGCCACCGATCCTGGTTGCAAAATGACTCACATCTATGAGTGTAATTTTCACAACACCCGATTGCCCATTTTTAAAGGCTTGCCAACTGTCATGCATCGTGTTGCCCACCGGTGTGATGGCGCCGATGCCCGTGACAACTACCCTGTTTTGGTCTTGAGGGTTTTTGGATTGGGATTTTTTTGTACGCTTCTGTTTCTTTTTACTCATCAAGAGGGCCTCTCCACATTGTCTTTGTGCTCGAAGTTGTAGCGATAATCGATGTTATTACAATCCAAAGATTTTATCAGGTTTCGTAGCCTTTATTTGCCACATCATTCGAATATCCGAGTGTTCAATGCGGCATATCTTGGACATGAATCTGGTCGTGTAAGTGATTAAACCCCCTTCTTCTCCGCCAACATCTTCATTTCATTAGTTGTTAATGGTTTAGCCTTT
Source organism: Anaerolineaceae bacterium (assembly GCA_020350285.1). Taxonomy (GTDB): domain Bacteria; phylum Chloroflexota; class Anaerolineae; order Anaerolineales; family E44-bin32; genus DUEZ01. The sequence continues at coordinate 150,529 of CP070708.1, read as the reverse complement.
GGCAAACGTCGGATAAATGACTTAAGTTTTTTTACATGTACAGTATGCAATGGGGCACCATCAACTTTGACGTAAGTATCAGGATTAACAAATACGAGAATCGGTTGGATTGAGACTTCGGGCTTTTCAGGTAGAACTCGGTCTATTGCCCTTTGCATCGATTGAACTTCAGCTTTGGCATTCTTCTGCAGACCGCCGATCGATCTTTTACCCGACCTACGAAGAAACTTTCGTTTTGTACTTTGCGAGAACCATTTTTCACCATCGTATGTGATTTCACCGTCCTCATAACAAGGTACGATGGCAAACGCACCGATTGGAGTGAGTAACGCATGACTAGCCCCTAGTCTGTAGTGGTAGATCTCATATTGGTTGTCGAAACCCTTTAATGCCTCATCAATAATCTCGTCGATGCGCGGGCTCGCTCCCCACCTGTTACTTATTGCCAAACCTGCTTGAGCGCAAATGACACCGAAGACTGACAGGATCAGGAACTGATTACTTACATTAGGATCTCTGAAAGTCATGATGAACGCGCCAATAAGTATTCCCAAACCCAGAAAGGTAAACACCTTACCTGCAGTGTTCCAACGTTTAATCATCTTCAGATCAACGTGCTGACGCATCAGACTTCCATCCGTTTAAGCACAATACAGGCATTCTGACCCCCAAGACCAAATGAGTTCGACATCGCGTAATCCAGTGATTGCTCGCGTGCTTGATTGGGAACGTAATCGAGGTCGAGCTCCGGATCAGGAAATTCATAGTTGATTGTCGGGTGGATCAAACCTCGTTCGAGCGAAAGAGCGCATACGACGGTTTCGATAGCCCCTGAGGCACCCATCGCATGACCGATCATGGATTTCGTGGAAGAGATCGGGATGCGGTATGCATCTTCCCCGAAGAGGGTTTTGATTGCAAACGTTTCAGCAGAGTCGTTCGCAAGGGTTGAAGTGCCGTGAGCATTTATATATGAGATTTGAGTCGGTGAGATGCCAGCATCCTCGATGGCCCATCTCATCGTACGGATTGCGCCCTTCGCATCAGGATCCGGAAGCGCAATATTATAGGCGTCGCTTGAGCTAGCATATCCGACGATTTCAGCATATATGTGTGCCCCTCTTGATCGAGCGTGACTGAGATTTTCCAAGATAAGACATGCTGCTCCTTCTGATAGAACGAAGCCCTCCCTTTTCGCATCAAATGGACGTGAAGCGCGTTCGGGATCGTCATTAAAACTCGTGGGCAAAGCCCGCATGGTGGAGAAACCAGCAAAGGTAAAATCCTGGATTAACGCCTCAGATGAGCCCGCGATGATCACATCAGCGCGTCCAATACGGATAGCGTGTGCGGCTTCGCCGACGGTTTGAGTCCCCGTTGCGCAAGCTGTGGCGATCGTGCTGTTTGGTCCCAAAGCGTTGAATTCACTGGTCATATGAAACGCTGGCATATTCGGTAATGCAGAAGGAAGCGAAAAGGGATTGACCCTAGCAAGACCACGCTCACGGTAAACCATTAATCCCTCAACCGCCCGTTCAATACCACCTATCGCAGTTCCAAAGTAAACCCCTACACGCTCCGGATCAGGGAAGGGGATAGCTAGCTTTGAATCCTCCATCGCGATCTTTGTTGCTGCAAAGATAATCTGCGAAGCACGTGACATCCTGCGTGCATGCTTGGGTTGGAGGTAATCCGTTGAATCGAAGTTTTGGATCTCGCCTGCAATCTGACAAGGTAGTTCGCTTGGATCGAACTGTGTGATCCGACGCACTCCTGATTTCCCGGCCAATAACGCATCCCAAAATGTCTCAAGGTCGTTACTCAGTGATGTGATGACCCCAAGTCCAGTGACGACGACGCGGTTGTTTTGATCAGTTGAGGGACTCACGTGGTTTCCTTTTGGGGCGTTTCTGCCAGTCGAGTTCGGATAGCCTCGCGGGTGGCCTCCAGAAGCCCACTGAGAACAGCTTCTCTCGCCACTCGAATCGCCGAAACAAGTGCCTTCGCATCTGAACGACCATGTCCAATGAAAACCAGTCCATCAACCCCGAGCAGGATAGCAGCACCATGTTCCGAGGGGTCCAGCATCGTTCCAATGCGTTTGAAAGCCGGTCTAACGAGTAAGCCTCCAACTGAAGAGATGGGTGAGGACGTTATCTCGGAGCGAATGATCCGGCTCATGAAGCTGGCAACCGCCTCACTTGTTTTGATAAACACATTACCTGAAAAGCCATCGGTGACCACAACGTCTACCTCACCGGCAAAGACCTCTTTCGGTTCGACATTGCCGATGAAGTTGACACCAGCCTCTTCAAGCAGTGGGTAGGTTTCTTTCACCAACATGTTTCCTTTCCCTGGCTCCTCTCCATTGGAGAGGAGACCCACACGTGGCGAGCTTATCCCTAACAGCTTCTCGGCGTAGATCGTCCCCATGATGGCAAATTGAATCATATAGATCGGTTTACAATCCGCATTCGCTCCGACGTCCAATACAACTGCCTGGCCGCCCATCACGGGTATGATCGGTGTGACGGCGGGACGTTTCACCCCGCGGATACGACCGAGTCGGAACAGAGCGTTTGCCATCGCACCGCCCGTGTTGCCTGCTGTGACGAAGACATCAGCTTTATTGTCCTTAAGCAGTTCCATGCCAACGGCCATCGAGTTGAGGGCTTTTCCTCGTGCGGCTTCAGCGGGTTTATCCGTCATCTCCAACACTTCGGGCGCGTGTTCGATTTCGATTCTTGATGTGGAGATGCCATAAGTATCAAGTTTGTGTTGAAGGATGTCCTCTGGTCCCGTTAAGACGATCGTGTCTTCCCAAAGGGTTGCGGCCTCAACCGCGGCTTCGACTTCGGGATCAGGATGGGTATCGCTGCCCATCGCATCTAGCACAATTCGCATACTGATTGGCCTCCTCATGTGTAAACTCTCGGCTTCTCAAGCTGATCATGTATCGATTTATGGATTAAAACACATTACATGATGTCGTAGATACTCAGTAGACTCCTCTCCCCCCATGTGTGTTGAGGTTTGTCTTGGGATAGGTTGACACTGAATGTTCGTACGCTATAATACCGCATACATTGGATTTTTTGCGCTGGTGCTGGAATTGGCAGACAGGCATGGTTGAGGGCCATGTGCCGTAAGGCGTGCGGGTTCGACCCCCGCCCAGCGCACACCAGTGGGAATCACGTACCTGTGGTTCCCACTCGTTGTTTAATACAAGATCTGATCGATAAATGCTTTCGTTCTATTTTCCCTGGGATTGGAGAAGAGTTCCTTTGATGGACCTTCTTCGATGATCCGACCCTCTGAAAGGAATACCATCCGATCCGCAGCAGCTTTAGCGAACCCCATCTCGTGCGATACGACGACCATCGTCATACCCTCTCGCGCTAGATCAAGCATCACATCCAATACTTCTTTGATCATCTCTGCATCGAGGGCGGAAGTTGGTTCATCAAAGAGCATGATCTTGGGATTCATAGCAAGTGCTCTGGCGATCGCCACACGTTGTTTCTGGCCACCTGAGAGCTGGCTGGGGAAGGAATCAATCTTCTCGGGGATTCCGACTCGCTGCAAAATGTCACGTGCAACCTGCTGAGCTTCCTCTTCCTCACGTTCCCGAACGAGCTTCTGAGCCAGGGTTATGTTTTCTATTACTGTTAGATGTGGGAAGAGATTAAACAATTGAAAGACCATTCCGACCTCGGTACGGATTTCATCGATATCAGCATCCGGATGGGTTAGGTCGATCCCATCAACGATCACGTGACCTGTATCGACGGTTTCCAATTGGTTGATGCAGCGCAGCAAGGTACTTTTTCCGCCACCGCTCGGACCGAAGATAAAACATACTTCTCCCCTCCGGATCGTGAGGCTGACATCGACGAGTGCCCTGACCTTTCCGAAACTCTTGGAAACGTTTTCGATGATGATAATGTCATTCGTGCTCATCGGACTTACCGAATTATTCTTCAAAAGCCATTCTCCTTTCAAGTAATTTTACAAGCAAAGAAAGGCTGACGGTTAAAATCAGGTATAAGAAGGCGACTGTATTCCACGTTTCAAATGTCCGAAAGGTTCTCGCACGGTTTAGTTTTCCGAGGTGTGTTAATTCCCTAACCGCAAGAACAGAGATTAGAGAGGAGTCTTTAAGCATCGCGATGAAATCGTTGCCAAATGGCGGCAGGACACGACGGATAGCTTGAGGTAGGATGACATAGCGCATCGTCTGTCCGGTGGTCATCCCTAACGAACGAGCAGCTTCCGATTGGCCACGGGCGATGGACTCGATCCCGGCTCGGAAGACCTCTGCCTCATAGGCACCATAACCAAAGGCAAGTCCGAGGGACGCTCGAACCGTCATGTCTATGTCTTGAATGTGCATGTTCGCTAAAGAATATCCAAGGTTGGTCAGCGGTCCAATGGCTAGGTAGTTGAGAATCAGATTCCCCAATCCATTGAGCAAACCTAAGAGTGCTGGTGCGAGCACGAATGCAAAGTAAATGATCTGAACGAGCAGGGGGATCCCTCTGACAACTTCGACGTAGAGGGTTGATAGTGTCCGAAAGACGACATTCCGCGATAGTCTCCCAAGCCCGGCAATCAGCCCTAAAAAGAGAGCGATCACGAAGGAAATGAGTGTCACAGTGATCGTAAGGCGAACACCTTCGATGAGAAAATTAAAAGCATCTGTATAGTTGGGCTTGGTGGCGATCACATACGAAATGAGAATAAAGAACAGCAATATGATGAGTGCCCACCATGGGATGTCTATAGTATCTACATCGAGAAAAGGTAGTAATCTTGGCTTACGGGATTTGGTTTCTTCAATGTCGGACAAGGTTAATCCTCCAAAGGTATGTAGCAATAGATTGGTTGGGTCATGGCAAAGGGCGCATTAGAGAATGGGCTGCGAGATGGGCAATTCAATCTCGCAGCCCATAATGGATCTAGGTAGAAATCGGATGGGTTAATCTGTAGTGGGATCGCACTTCGTACCGATCCACTTCACGCAAAGACCATCCATAGTGCCGTCGGCGAACATCTGCTGCATCGCCCAGTTCAAAGGTACGATGAGTTCGCTCATGTGTGGGAGGGCGAAACCTAAGAGTTCACCACTCGTAATTTGGTCGACGATTTTCAGTTCACCTGGGTTTTCACCCATGAAGCCACCAGCAGCGACGGTGTCGATGATTACTGCATCAACATCGCCACTCATCAGAGCGATAACCGGCAAATCAAAAGTGTCGTAACTCCGAATTCGTTCTTCTCCAACGACACCCATCGCCACAATTTCATTGGTCGTCCCTAATTGGACACCAACGACCTTGTCCTCCATCGACTCTAGGGCGTCTTGATCTGTGATATCTTTCTCATCTACTCGAACCATGATAACCTGACCGATGTTCATGTAGGGATTAGAGAATGCGACTCGATCGGTACGTTCGAGCAGGATAGTGATGCCATCAGCCGCTACATCATATTCTTCCGCTGCCAGCGCCTCAAAGAGGCCGTCCCAAGCTGCTACGACAAATACGGGTGTGCAGTTGATGCGGTCACAAATTTCTCGCCAGGCATCGTAGTCCCATCCAATAGATTCATTTGTATCTGAATCAATGTAATTGAAGGGTGGATAGGCATCCTCGACAGCAATCCGCACCTCAGCACCCCCAAGATCGGTGGTAACTCCTGCTGCTGGAGCTTCGGGAGTTTGATCTGCTGCACATGCGGAAAGGATGAAGCTGGTCAGGATGATGAGCGTAAATACGGCTAGCTTTTTCATTTATTCTCCTCCTCCAAGGATTATACGTAAAGCGATAGATGTGGGGTGATAAGGTTTTCTATAAAGCCTCCTTCCAGGATATGTGTGTAGGCTGTATTTATATGAATCCTTACATTGATATATGAAATCGTAAGAGGAACTAGAATAACCTCGGTCCAAAGGAAACGCAAGTTTATTATACGATAAATCTGTTTTCACCTGAATTACGATTATTGATAAAAGAAATTACTGAGGGCTCAGGTGGTTAAGCACTCATACCCATTCTTAATGTCATTCCGAGGAGTCCTTCGGCTTCGCTCAAGATAAACTCCGCGACGAGGAATCCCTATGATGGGACTTTATCGATAGGTAGATCATAGGGATTCCTCGCTCGTGTTACTCGCTCGGAATGACATTTGGAGAGATGACGCCGATGTAGTCACAAGCTGTAATCGAAGGCTTAACCTGCTCTACACATCTCGGCATATAGGGGAGGTGGTTTCCATAACATCAACGGTCAGTCGTGGGAGTCTGACCTACTGGAAAGAAAGTATCTGCATACCCAAAAGTGTACGACCAAATCGATCATCACCTGCTTGGGGGTTATCTGATATCCCCATATATTCGTAGGGGCGCACGGCCGTGCGCCCCTACGATGTTTAATCTCCCTACTTAACCTACATTATGTGACTGCACTAATTTTGAGCGCCTAGGTGCCCTAGTTCCCAAGCACATTGAGGGTTATCCACCTTTGTACCTTATCTGCTCCCAAAGAAAAAGAGCGCACCCCTTAGGATGCGCCATCACAAATACTCAGATGTATTAATAGGATCCCCTTATAACAAAATCTCACCAAATAGACGACCCAATAAGAAGGCCCCTACCCCTGCAAGGGCATACGGAGCATACTTCATCACTTGTTCGAGTTCCTTCTTGTGCCTAACGGCACTTCCTATGAGGGCTGCAACCATCCGCCAAAAGCCGATCTTTATTAGGTCCACTGTGTGTGAGAATTGTTTTTCCATGATCACTTTGAGGTGCTGATACGGAGAATATGACCGCATTCATCAGATACAACCCGAACGATCCGGCTCAGCGTCCTCCCTCCAGGTAGTTCTGCCTTTCCCTTATATGTTAGTGTGAATCGCTGGCTACCGTCCTTAGGATGGGGTCCAGGCTTAACCTTTGGCTGTACGCCTTTCATCTCGGGAAACTGGCGAGTAACCTGGCGATTTAGCTTCGTGATCGTTGAACGTTTCATGATCGATGCCTATCCAATGCTTACCCTTTTCCGAAGGAAGGCGGGTAGGTCTAGGTTGTCCATGTCCATGTACGGTTCATCCGTCTCATGTGAACGATCAAGGGTTAAACGACGCGACATCGTCCGAACAGGCCTTGCCCCAATTCCGGTTATGATCAGGATCACTTGGGCTCGACCGGTCATGGACTCCTCCGACGTTGCGCCGAGGATGAGATCGGTGTCGGGCGATAATGATTCGCGGAACTCTTCCACAGCTTCACCAACCTCGTGTA
>CP070708.1:133772-143126 GCA_020350285.1 Anaerolineaceae bacterium | reverse complement strand
CAGCGACCTGTGTTCATCGGACGTAAACGCGAATTGACTCAGTTAGATGGTTTCCTAGAGAAAGCCCTTGCTGGTCAGGGACAGGTTGTCTTTGTTACTGGTGGTGCAGGTAGAGGCAAGACGGCGTTGGCGGATGAATTCTGTCGGCGTTCCCAGGAAACACACACTGATCTGATTGTTGCTAGGGGAAACTGCAACGCCCACACAGGTGTGAGAGATCCGTACCTTCCGTTTCGTGATGTCTTTGGAATGCTGACGGGAGATGTAGAGCGCCTCTGGACCGCGGGTGCGATTACGCGTGAACACGCGAAGAGATTGTGGGAGCTGCTACCTCTCATCCTTCCAGCATTGCTAGACCATGGATCTTCCCTGATCGATATTCTCGTGCCCGGTAAGGCACTCTTATCTCGCGCTAGAGTCGCACATCCAGGATACAACGAAAGTCTGTCTCAATTGGAAGGAGTGCTTGGCCGCAAGAAAACTGGGATCAGCGAACTGGAGCAAAGCCATTTATTCGAGCAGTGTACCAACGTTTTGCGTGATTTAGCCGAACATAATCCACTCACCCTGGTTCTAGATGACTTTCAATGGGCAGATAATGCTTCCATTGACTTAATGTTCCATCTAGGTCGGCGGCTTGAGGGGTGTCGGATTTTGATCATTGGCGCCTACAGAACCGAAGTGGTCGCCCTTGGGAGGGATGATGATAGACATCCATTAGAGAGTGTGGTGAATGAACTCAAAGGTAAGCTTGGAGACATCACCATTGATTTGGGCATCGAGGATGAAGCTGAAGGTAGCGAATTCGTCAGTTCATTCTTGGACAGCGAGCCGAACCAATTCAGTGCAGATTTTCGTCAAGCTCTATATGAACACACGGGTGGGCATCCCCTCTTCACGATCGAATTGTTACGAGCGATGCAGGAACGAGGTGACATCATCAAGGATGAAGAGGGGAAATGGTTAGAGGGTCCGTCGTTAGCGTGGGACGCGTTACCTGCTCGGGTTGAAGCAGTGATAGAGGAGCGTATTGGTCGGTTGGAAAAGAATTTGAGGGAGGCGTTATCGATAGCCAGTGTAGAGGGTGAGGATTTCACCGTCCAGGTGATCTCTCGAATACAGGATATCCACGAACGCCGCTTGCTGCGGGAGCTATCCCAGGAGTTGGAGAGACGACATCGCCTGGTGCGGGAGCAGGAAGAGTTGAAGGTGAATGGTCTGCGGCTCTCGCGCTACCGTTTCGTGCATCAACTTCTACAACGCTATCTATACAACAATCTCAGCGCGGGTGAACGCCGATTGCTGCATGGAGAGATCGCGAGTGTTCTGGAGGATTTATTCGAAGATTATTCAGACCAGATTGCAGTTCAATTATCTTTCCATTACGGTCAAGCTGGGAATGCAGAGAAAGAGCTCCACTATCAGATACAAGCCGGCAATCAGGTGTTGGATTCCTATGCCCATAAAGAGGCGGAGACATACTATCGAAGAGCCCTAGAACTGGTTGAATCAGATACTGATCGAGCAGAAATCCTTTCCGGACTTGGTGAGGCATTGTTTGGGCAAAGCCGCTTCATAGACGCTATAGATACTTGGAGAGAGGGAATTGACAAGTATCAAACTCTGGGTTCTGAAGGTATCAATGGCATGGCTCGACTGTACGCCCGTTCGGCTCGTGCAGCTTCGAATGCAGGAGATCCACCTGGCGGATTGAAGCTATGTCAGGAGGGGCTGGAAGCGACCGAGGATGCGTCTGAGAGTTACGAGATGGCGCTCTTGGTACATGAAGCTGGACGAGCCTATTTCTTCAACGGATTTCCAGAGGAGGCCGAGATTCATTGCGGGAAGGCTTTGGATATGTCAGAGCGTCTGGGAGTTGTAGATGTTCAAGCCGATACTTTAGCAACTTATGGTGTGCTTCCTGGAATACCTCCTGATGAAGCTTTGGGAGCGCTAGAGAAGGCTGTGGAGATCGCTGAAACTGCTGGATTACAAGGTATTGCTTGGCGCGCTTATAACAATATGGGCGTAATTAAAAACACTCTCTTCTCAGATATCCGTGGTTCTCTTGACGACTACCTCCGATCAGTTGAGTTGGCTAACAGAATTGGTGCAACTGACAATGAGCTATTCGCGTTAACGAATGTGCTCGGCGTGTTGCGTAGCCTTGGCGATTATGCAGCAGTCGAAGAAGCCCTTCCCGATTATGAACAATTGATGAGCACCATTTCCGATCCAATGGTTGCAGAGTGGAATCTCCGGCATGCAAAAGCGGAATTACTGATAAACCGAGGTCAGTGGGAGGAAGCCCTCCAACTGTTGCGCACCTCGCAAACAGAAGCACACCAACGAGGTGATCTTCAATCTCTAAGCAACGTTTCCTTCGACTTAGCTGATAGATTAGTAAATCTACACCGTGTGGGAGAACCTGTTGATTTGAATGAAGCTGAAGATGGATTGATAAAAGTTATTGAGATCAGTGACCGTGGTCTAGGAAGTAGAGTGGAGCCACGTTGTCAATTGAGTATGGTCCACGCACATAAGGGAGAGTTCGATAATGCCCACCTCCTCTTAACTGAAGCGAAAGAAGCTGCTGGCTCAACCCCCACTATTGCGAATGAGGCATGGTTGGTTTTAGCGGCAGGCGACCTAGCGTTCCTTGAAAAGCGCTGGGCAGAAGCCCTCGTTGCATTTGAGGAAATTGCCGGGATACTTGAGCGATTGGAGTTGCGGCCACCATCGAAAATGGCACTTATATTCTGGGCTGATGTACTCATTGCCCGAGGGCAGTTAGCAGACTCGGAACGAGCAGAAGCCCTGTTGCAGGATGCGAAATCAGCCTTTGAAGAGATGGGCGCTCCCTATTTCGTTGGCATTATTGAGAAGAAACTGGAGGGATTACAGACCGAAGCTGAAAAATAAACCATGAAACCGACTTCGTATGGGGTCGGGACTGTTTTCAAATTCATTGGAGGAATACAAAGATCATCGATTACAGTATCATGGCTTATGTGGACTGGGGCTTCAGCGACAGAAGCAAGGATCGTAGGTGCTGACATAGGGTTGAGTAAGGCTTTTACGATTGCCGAAAGGTTTAGATCCCCTGAACTCCATAAAACAGGAAGAACTAATTACTGGGCTACTCAACCAAAGTTAGGTGGAGAAGCAAATCGATTTATTGTTTATTACAATGATCTAAACCGCGTTCTAAGGGAGTTAGTAATACAAGTCATTTTATATGAGTAGTTGTTCAATATCACTTTTGTTTACACAACATGTATAGTTGTGGTAAAGGGATCTCAAAACCAATGATTGGCAAATCGCTAGGGCGCTATCATATCCGAGAGCAATTGGGCGAAGGCGGCATGGGGACGGTCTATAAAGCCTTCGATACACGACTTGAACGAGAAGTCGCGGTGAAGGTGATCCTGCCCCATCGTCGACATGCCCCCGAGTTCCTTAAACGATTTGATCGCGAAGCCAAGGCATTGGCGAAGATGTCGCACCCCAATATTGTCCGGGTTTTGGACTACGGTGAACATGACGGATTGCCGTTCCTGGTGATGGAGTACACACCCGGTGGAACGCTCAAGGAGAAGCTTGGGGATGCAATGCCCTGGCATCAGGCTGTTCACATGCAGCTCCCGATTGCCCGTGCTTTGATGTACGCGCATGAGCAGAAGATCATCCACCGTGATGTGAAGCCTTCGAACATCATCTTCTCCGAATTAGGCGAACCCATGCTATCCGACTTTGGGCTCGCAAAGGTTCTGGAAGCGGAGAAGACGTGGGACTTGACCGGAACTGGGGTTGGGATTGGCACACCGGAGTACATGGCACCGGAGCAGGGGATCGGGAAAGGGGTTGATCATCGGGCGGATATCTATGCCTTGGGGGTCGTTTTATACGAAATGATCACTGGTCGACCTCCTTACCAAGCCGATACACCGTTAGCGGTGCTGATGAAGCATATCAATGACCCATTACCACCGCCCAGCGAATTTGTGGCAAATCTGCCGGAACGTGTTGAGCAGGTGATCATCAAAGCCTTGGCGAAGGAAGCTGAAGACCGTTTTCAGAGCATGGGTGAATTTGTCGCCGCACTAGCGAACCTGTTGGAGAAGACGGATGAGACGGTCAAGGAAGTTGTGCCCGTACCGAAGAAGAGATTGCCACGCCCGATTGTAATTGGAGGATTGGCAATCCTTGCAGTGTTTATCGTAGCGGGTTTGATTTTGGGCGTTAGAATGTTGCCAGGGATAGGTGCTCAACCCATTGCAGATTCACTCATCACTCCGGTGCCCCTGATCGCAACCCCTACCCAGACTGTAATCCTCGGAAGTCCGACGCCAGCTGTTGCTACTCCCATACCCGAGTTAGCCGCATCAACTCCTGAACTTCCGGTGCAGATCGTAGAAGTAGGGTTCAATGACTCGCTTGGGTCACCGCACGACGTCTTTGTATACGGTGGCTATGCCTACATTGCTGATTCATTCAATGGCCTGCGAGTGGTGGATATCTCCGATCGGGCTAATCCCCAGGAAGTGGGCTTCTTTGATCCTGCCGGATCTACCGCTGGTCTGGGGGTATATTTCTCCGATCCCTATGTCTATCTTGCAGACGGACTGGGCCTGCTAATATTAGATGCTTCTGACCCCACTGCTCCTTCAGAAACTGGCTTCTACGACTCACTTGGTTTCGCGGTGAAGGTGCAGCTCTCCGGTGGGTATGCCTATGTGGCTGGCCGGGAAGGGGGCTTGAATATAGCAGATATCTCTGACCCGGCTAATCCCCAGCATGTAAGCAACTACTTCCAGGCGGGGAGTGTCCATGTCCTTGATGTCTATGTTTCTGGTTCATACGCCTACGTAGCCATGCAAGGAAATGGCTTGAGGGTTGTCGATGTCTCTGACCCGACAAACCCTCAGGAAGTGGGCTTCTCCGATACCGCAGGAGCTGCCGAAGCCGTATATGTTTCTGGTTCATATGCCTATTTGGCCGATGGGGGAGACGGGTTGCGGATATTTGACATCTCCGACCCAGTCAATCCGCAAGAGATTGGTTTCTATGATACCCCAGGATATGCCCAAGATGTTTACCTGTCAGGGACCTACGCTTTCGTGGGAGACGGCGTGAGTAGTTTACTACTGGTTATAGATGTCTCAGACCCGGCCAACCCTCAATTAGCAGGTGAATATGAGACTCCGGGTTTCGTCTGGGGCATCTACATTTCTGACTCTTACGCCTATGTGGCTAACGGGGAGCACGGGATGCTTATCTTGCGTTTGGAATTTGAATGATCGTTGGTGATACTGGACCAACTAAAAGCCGTAGTACCGCAGTTGATGAAGGAAGTTGTGGCTGCGGACAGCACCGTACAGGTTTATCTATTAGACATCGAGGAGTTGATCGTTCTCGCTTACACCCGCTTGACGCGCTGGTTCACTCCCGAAGAGCGCCAGATCTACCGGCACACGGATCCTTGTCCACCACCTCCTTGATCCATTATTGTGTATCAACAATAACAATAGTTTTGGTAAATTCACAGCATGCGGGAAACACTCGGCACTTCCAGCTGGAGGTACGATTTTCCCAGATATTGCAATCCAAAGTGTAGCCCAGTAGGAATAAAACCTATAACCGGTTGGTCGCAGGCCGCCGTTCGCACTGGATGATTTTACCGGTGTTCGCCCCGGCGGCAGGACGCCTGCCAGGGCGCCAGCCCGAACGGGTTCGAATCCTGCCGGGCCCATCTTTGTGTGTTGTGAGCGCCACTTCCCATAACTTCTTGCAACCGATATCTTGGTATGCTATTATCGTTCGTGAGGAGGAGGCGCTTTCTTGGGTTCGAGCCCATGTGATGTATCTGCCCTATAACTCCACCTTGTTTTTTTAAATGCCAAATCTCTCGTCTCGGATCCCTCAAGGCACGCTTCGCTTCATCGGCCGCCGCCTTCTCAGGGCGCTGGTCAGCCTGATCCTGTTTCAGGTCATCCTCTTTAGCTTGATTCAAGCCCTTCCCCAGGATCTCGTAGAGCTCGAAATTGCCGTTGGTTCACAATTTGAAGCTGGCATGGAGGAATTTCAAGCTCCCGAGCCGGAAGAACCGCTACGAAAGCAGTTCGCAAGCTGGATGAGGGGCTTCTATGGTGGGGATCTTGGAGAGTCCAAAGAACTAAAAGAGCCGATTGGAGACATCCTGGCAAGCCGACTCCCTAGGTCCCTCCTGCTTCTACTGCCTGGAACGGTCGCTGGTTTTCTATTTGGTATCTGGTTGGGTAAACGCGTTGCCTGGCAGAAACGAAGCTGGTTGGAATTCGCCGCCACCCTGGGTGGAACTGCTTTCTATACCACATTCCCTCCCTGGTTGGCTTTTGTCATGTTCCAGGTAATCGGTTTGTCTTTGGGATGGTTTCCGGTTGGAAAAACCATCGATCCGGTTAAGTGGTTTCGAGAAGATATCACCATCAATGAAGTGATCCTGAAGATATTCCTGACGATCGGAGTGGCAGGACTCGTTTATCTATTGTTCACCTGGCTGACTCGCAATCAAGTTCGATTACGCTCTCGACTGCAAACAATCGGTGGGGTAGGAATAATCATATTAGCGATTTTGCCCTGGATCCCATCCGCCTATGGACCGTTGGCTATAGATCTTCTCCATCATCTAGTCATTCCGTTGATGACACTTATCTTGCTTACCTTTGGTGAGACCATGTTGATCATGAGAGCAACAATGGTCGAGGCCATGGAGGCAGACTACGTGCCTACTGCACGTGCGAAGGGTCTGCGCGACTCTCAAGTTCGTGATAGGCATGTGGCGCGCGTTGCTATCCTCCCTGTGCTGGCTCGTTTCATCCTTCATCTCCCCATAGTCATTATCGGTAGCTTTATCCTTGAGCGAATATTCTCTTGGGAAGGAATGGGAAAAATCCTTTTTGATGCTGTGAAGGTTAACGACCTTCCTATTTTGATGGCTGTGCTATCGGTGCTCGGCGTGACAATCCTCCTCTCCCATATCCTGCTTGACCTTCTCAACCTGTGGCTAGATCCACGCCAACGGGTCAGCGAGGTGGCGGAAGTGGTCATTCCAGGCGAGAGATAACGATGCAAGAAGGGATGATCGATCCAAGATACCGATACGAATTGGGCTGGCGGGGATTCTTCCTCATGCATCTGCATCGGTTCCTGCAAAGGCTGAGAAGATGGGGTGGTCAGTCGCGGCTCATCCTGCAAAGTCCAATCGGGATCATCGGTCTCGTCATTATCATCTTTTTTATTCTATTGGGATTGGCGCATCCACTGCTCATGTCAACGGTATGGGATCGCGCCACCTATGATCCTTTCATCGGTTTTGATGCTACCATTGAGTCTCATCCTTCAATGCCTTCACGAACCCACCTTCTTGGAACTGATTACCAAGGCCGCGATGTTCTCAGTCAGCTAGCCTTCGCTACCCGTACCTCATTTGCCGTCGGTATCGCGGCCGCCCTGATAGGATCAATCGTCGCGACCTTCGTCGGAATTGCAGCGGCCTATTATGAAGGTATGGTTGATACGGTATTAATGACGATTGCTGACGCGTTCCTTTTGTTACCGCCTCCAGTTGTCTTGCTGACCGTTGGTTTAATCATCGAGCTGAACGGACTTCAGGTGGGATTAATCTATGGGATTTTCGCTGGACTCGGCTCCCTTGCGATTATGGTCAAATCTCAAACCTTAGCGATCAAAACGAAGCAATACATCGAAGCCGGGCGAATTGCAGGTGGGAAAACCTGGCGGATCATCCGCGTCCATATTCTCCCCAATCTTCTCCCGCTATTGGTGGTGAATATGATGTTCATCGTGACAGGTTCTGTGATGATCGAGGCGCTTATGTCATACGCTTCAATGGGCCTGACTCGCTTTAGTTGGGGGTATATGATCTTGCTGGTACAGGACACCTTCCGGGAAGGTAAGCTTAGCCTGCAGTGGCACGTCCTCATCCCCCCAGCGATCGCGATCATGCTGTTCTGTGGCGCGTTCTATTTAGTGGGGCACGCCCTTGACGAACTGGTTAATCCGAGGTTGAGGCAGAAGTAGAGAAGGTATATTAACTCTTGTTCCGCTTTACAAATGAGATCCTCGAAGTCTGAGTTAAGATTGATCAATCATTCTGAACTCAGATTTTTTTGTGGTCAGGGTTGTTTGTAACACCTGATATGCGAAACTTTTAATCGATTTATCGGTTTTATTTATTGATTGTGCCGGTTAAAAAATGCTATCATAATCTTGTTCTCAATCTAAAGATGAGGGGGATTGCACCATCGATGAGGAGCTTCAAATGATAACCATTGGAACGGCTTGTGGCGTAGGGATGGGCAGCAGCCTGGTGCTCAGAATGTATACCGAAGATGTGCTGAAAGAATTGGGTGTAGAAGCTAAGGTCGAAGCTATGGATGCTTCACAGGCAAAGGGGGCAAAGGTTGACCTGTTGCTTACATCACCATCATTGGTTGAAGTGGTCTCCGGCGGAAAAGCAGCTGTGAAAGGGATATCCAATTACATTGATAAGTCTTTGATCAGAGCCGCACTGATCGAATTTTTTGAGGAGAAGGGCATACCCTATAACGAATAGTGATTGTTGAGTTCAGTCATGGCACTGAAAGGAGGTGACAAATAAGCATATGGTAAGACTCGATTGTACCGTAGTGACAATTCCCCAGCCTTAGTTAGCCTCGGTTAAAACTCAAACAACTAAGGCCGCGTGTCTTGGGTGTAGATGAGCACTCCTAGACAAATACAAGGAGGAGGAAACGCGGCAATGGATGTTCTAAGTAGTATCACACAATGGATTGCGGACAACATTTTCAGCCAACCAGCATTCCTGATTGGGTTGATCGCACTCATTGGTTTGATCGCTCAACGCGCCTCGTTTAGTAACACCGTACTTGGCACGTTGAAGACGGCGGTAGGATTTCTTATTCTTTCGCAGGGGGCTGATCTTGTCGTCGGCGCTCTGCTGGGGCTGGTCCCTATGCTTGAAGGGGCTTTTGGCTTTGAGGCGGCCGCACTTGGCGGTGCGAGGCTCGATGAGTTTATCGGTACTTACGGGGGGTACGCTAGCCTAATCATGACCTTTGGTTTCTTGATCAATGTCTTGATCGCCAGGCTAACGCCACTAAAGTACATTTATCTAACTGGACACTTAATGTGGTGGATCTCCCTCGTGATCCTCGCGGCCATGGTAGAGATCAATCCCGATGCAACTGTCACGGGATACGTTGTGATCGGCTCGATCGTCGCGGGAGTCTATTGGACCATACAACCAGCCTATATCCAACCGCTAATGCGGAAACTGACTGGGCACAACGA
>CP070708.1:124165-133672 GCA_020350285.1 Anaerolineaceae bacterium | reverse complement strand
AAAAATATAATCACCTTCCGAATCAATTAACTCGTGATCGATCCTGAGGTCAAATAACGGCAGGATGGGAGAGTCGGAGATGTCGAAAGTGGACCAGAGAATCAGTGATCTCGCCCGGCACACATATGGCACTTGGAGAAGGCAGGAATTATGGAAGCACCCTCTGCTCATTGAAGATGCGGAGGGTGTCTACATGTTTGATGCAAGCGGCAAGCGCTACATGGATTTCTCGTCTCAGTTGATTTGTTCCAACCTCGGCCACAAGAATGGAACTGTCATGGAGGCCATTGCCAAGCAGGCATCGAAACTTCCCTACGTTTCGCCGGGTTTCACAACTCAGGCGGCCATTGATGCGGTCGAGGCTTTGCGAACTGTCATGCCCGAAGGTTTGGAGATGTTCTTTTTCTCCACCTCTGGCACAGAAGCGAATGAAGCAGCGCTGAAGATGGTGAGGCAATACAAGGCGCCCAGCTACAAGATATTATCGCGCTATCGCTCTTATCACGGAGCTACTGCCTCCAGTCTTACCTTCACCGGAGATCCGAGGAGAATCCTTGCTGAGCAAGCAAGGTGCACAATTGATGGGGTGCGCTTCGCTCCCGATGCGTACTGCTACCGTTGCCCCTTCAACCTGAAGCACCCTGATTGTGGTATTCAATGCGCACGATATGTGGATTACATGATTCGGGAAGAAGGTAATGTTGCGGGTATCATTGTCGAACCAGTGGTAGGGACCAATGGAAGGATCGTTCCCCCTCCGGAGTATTTCCCGCTTCTTCGGAAGATCTGTGATCAGAACGGTGTTCTGCTTATTGTTGATGAGGTGATGACGGGTTGGTATCGGACTGGAAAGGCATTCGCCGTTGAGCATTGGAATGTGACGCCAGATATCTTGACCATGGCCAAGGGATGTACGGCGGCTTATGCTCCTGCAGGTGTCACTGTAACAACGAATGAGATCGCGAATTTCTTCGAGGGTGAAACCTTCGATCATGGGCACACCTATGCGTATCATCCCCTGGTTCTCTCAGCGATCCCAGCGGCTGTTGCCGAATATAAAAAACTCATGGACAGCGGTCTCCCGCAACGTGTCAGTGACCACCTGAAGAACCGGCTTTATAAGCTTGGTGAAGAGCATCCATGTATCGGAGATGTTCGTGGAATGGGACATTTTTGGGCACTTGAGCTTGTGAAGAACCGGGAAACGAAAGAGCCATTTAATGTGAAGGCGGATAAGTTCAGCAGGGTGGACTTGGTCACGAATAAGGTTGCCACGGATGCGATGAGTCAAGGCCTATACGTACTTGCATGGTATGACAATTTGATCATCGCACCACCTCTGATAATCAGCGAAGCCGAGGTGGACGAAGCGATCCAAATTCTTGACAAATCACTTACGATCGCTGACGAGGAGACTGTGAAGACTTCTGTTCCCTTCTCGAGATCCAGCGAATTTGGAACGAGCTAAATCGAACAATAAGGAGAAAGGTTATGACCCCCAAAGTGTTGAAGAATTACATCGATGGTGAGTGGGTGGAATCCAAGTCGGGCGAGTTGTTGGATGTGAGAAATCCTGCAACGGCTGAAGTGATTGCCCGAGTGCCGCTTTCGACAACTGATGAAGTTACAAGTGCTATTCAAGCAGCTAAGACGGCATTCCCGGGTTGGCGAGAAACAACACCTTTCACACGAGCCCGCTATATGTTCGAGCTGAAGAACGTGATGGAAGATCGTTTCGAAGAGCTTGCAGCGGTTATTGTCAAAGAACATGGAAAGATCATCGATGAAGCGCGAGGGGAGGTCCGTCGATCGATCGAGAATGTCGAGGTGGCCGCAGGGATCCCCTCACTCATGACTGGCTACAATCTGGAAGATGTTTCTCAAGGGATCGATGAGGATTGTGTATACCAGCCGGCAGGTGTCTTTTGCTGCGTTACACCTTTCAATTTTCCACTCATGGTCCCAATTTGGTTTTTACCATACGCAATCTCTTGTGGTAACACTTACATTGTCAAGCCATCCGAAATATGCCCACTCAGTCAAATCTTGTTTTTTGAGCTTTTGGAAGAAATTGATTTACCCCCCGGCGTGGTCAATATGGTCAACGGGGATAAGCGCGTGGTGAACGCTTTGCTTGAAAGTCCCGATGTTGAGGGGCTCTCTTTCGTTGGTTCAACCCCGGTAGGCAAGTATTTATACGCCAAGGCGGCGGAACACGGCAAGCGAGCTCAATGCCAGGCCGGTGCTAAGAACTGTTTAGTAGTAATGCAAGATGCGGTACTGGAACAATCGGTGCCCGCCATCATGAGCTCGGTATTTGGCACAGCCGGACAACGATGTTTAGCTGGTGCGCTTGTTGTGGCGGTTGGTGACGTTTACGAGCCATTGGAGGGAATGCTCGTCGAAGCAGCGTCAAACCTTAAAGTCGGTGACGGAATGGATGAGACGGTCCAAATGGGACCGGTGGTCACTCAGAAGTCTCTTGATAGGATCCGAGGATATATTGAAAAGGGGATCGAGGAAGGTGCAAGGTTATTGTTAGATGGTCGGGAACTCCAGATGGAGGGTAACTCGGACGGATACTTCATCGGTCCGACGATCTTTACGGATGTAACCCCGGAGATGGCCATCGCGCGTGATGAGATATTCGGCCCTGTAATGGGGATTGTGCGTGTTGACGATTTTGACCAGGCGGTGGAAGTGATCCACAGTTCACCCTATGGCAACGCAGCGTCGATCTTCACGACGAGTGGCAAATGGGCGCGAGAATTTAAGTATCGTGTTCAGGCTGGTAACCTGGGGATTAATATAGGGATCGCGGCCCCAGTTGCTTCCTTCCCATTCAGTGGGATGAAGGATTCCTTCTTTGGCGATCTGCATGGGCAAGGTCGGGACGCGATTGAATTTTTCACCGACAGGAAGGTGGTCATTACGCGTTGGTTCTAAAGAGATGGGTCCATTGAAAACGCGATAACTAGCAGGAGAAGCGGAATGTTCACCGTTCAGTATAGGCGAAGCTTATACTCCTGATAGATTGGTCTCCTTCACACATAAGGGCTTCTTTCTGTGTAGTCATTTATTGAAGTATCAAGGAGGATGGAGTATGGATTTAGCGACCTTCGGGGCGATCATGACCTTCGCTCTGGAGTTGGAAAAACGGGCAGCTGCATTTTACGAGCAGGCGGCGCGTGGTTCTTTAGAAGAACCTTTTACAGATCTAGCCAGAAAGGCCAACAAGCGTGCGAAGCGGATGGAACGTACCCGTCGAGAAGGTGTCCAGGAGATGATCCTTGAACCAATCAGGGGAATGCATGGAGACGATTATCGAGTAGAACTTTCATCAGATGGAGATGAATCCGAGTTACTTAACCAAGCGATCGGACTGGTCGAAACTTCCATTCGTTTTTACCAGGACGCGGCGCTGAAAATACCGGTCAAAGAAGTTGCACGAACCTGTGAAAGAATGGCAAAGGAAAGTGAGAAACAAAAGGCGGAATTGCAAAGTCTACTAGTCTGAAATCCTATCGCATGTCTTCAACTCGGGCACCAAGGCACTAAGGCGCCACGGCACCAAGGTTCTAAGTTCCTTGGTGCCTAATAGCCCAGGTGCCCATTTACTTAATCCCTAATCCCTGATCCCCGATCCCTATTTATTCAAGCATCGGCATCTTGATCCCATGTCGTCGGGCGGCCTCAATTGCCTCACTGTAACCTGCGTCAGCGTGGCGAACGATCCCCATACCGGGATCGGTGGTCAACACTCGCTCCAATCGTCGGGCTGCTTCTGGCGTACCGTCAGCGACGATCACTTGCCCCGCATGTTGACTGAAACCGATGCCGACACCCCCTCCATGGTGGAAAGAAACCCAAGTCGCTCCACCCACAGCGTTGAGCAGTGCGTTCAACAGAGGCCAATCGCTGACCGCATCCGAACCATCTTGCATGCCTTCGGTCTCTCGATTGGGTGAGGCTACCGATCCGGAATCCAGATGATCGCGGCCGATCACGATCGGGGCTTGTAGTTCGCCGTTGGCGACCATTTGGTTGAACCTAAGTCCAGCCTTTGCACGTTCACCATATCCCAACCAGCAGATGCGGGCTGGTAAACCTTGAAAATGCACCTTGTCCCGAGCCATCCTCAACCAGCGATGTAGGTGATCGTCCTCAGGGAAAAGCTCCATGATGGCCTCATCCGTGCGGTAGATATCTTCAGGCTCACCAGAGAGCGCAACCCATCGGAAAGGACCTTTTCCTAGGAAGAACAAGGGACGGATATAGGCTGGAACAAAGCCCGGGTATGCGAAAGCCTCAGAGACGCCTGCGTCATAAGCCCGTTGGCGTAAGTTGTTCCCGTAGTCAAAAACCTCAGCACCTCGTTTTTGGAAGGCTAACATTGCTTCCACGTGACGAGCCATCGATTCCATCGATCGGCGAGCGAATTCTTCTGGATCGGAAGCCCGCATCGCTTCAGCTTCTTCGAGGTTTAAGCCGTGTGGAATATATTCGAGGACATCATGAGCCGGTGTTTGGTCTGTGACCACATCGGGGGTCACGCCTCTGATGACGAGTTCAGGATAGATATCGGCCGCGTTTCCGATGAGGCCGACTGAGTGAGGTTCTTCAGCCTCGACGGCATTCTCGACCAATGTCATCGCCTCTTCCAACTCGTCGACCACTATATCAATGTAACCGGTCTCCAGTCTTCGTTGTGCGCGTGCTGGATCCACTTCGACAATGAGCCCTACCCCTTCGTTCATTGTGATGGCCAAAGGTTGGGCACCCCCCATTCCTCCCAGCCCTGCAGAGAGGACAAACTTGCCCTTTAATGAACTCCAACCTCTTTGCCTGGCGAGGGAGCCGAGAGTTTCATAGGTGCCTTGCAGGATCCCCTGAGTACCGATGTAAATCCATGACCCAGCGGTCATTTGTCCATACATCATGAGTCCCTTAGCAGCAAGCTCGTCAAAATGCTCTTGGGTCGCCCAATGTGGCACCAGATTCGAGTTGGCGATGATCACGCGTGGGGCATCTGGGTGGGTTTGAAAGATTGCCACGGGTTTCCCTGATTGGATCAACAAGGTTTCGTTCGCGTCTAACGCTTTCAACGAATCGAGGATCGCATCTAAGCTTGCCCAATCACGTGCGGCTTGACCACGTCCACCATAAACCACTAAATCATCCGGGCGCTCGGCAACATCCGGATCGAGGTTGTTCTGGATCATTCGGAAAGCTGCTTCCGTGAGCCAGGATTTGCACGTGAGCTTGGTCCCCCGTGGGGCACGAATAGTACGCGGGGTCATCATCTATCCCTCCGGAAAAATTCACTTGTCTTCATAGATCGTGAAGCAATCGGGACCGCACTCCACGCTTCATGCGGATGCTTTCGGACACGTCCATTTATTGCGCTCATCTCATGTGTTGAACACATTATAGGACGGTTGCCCTTTGCTTCAAATGGCGGAAGTGGATATCTTGGAGGTTTCTGATAGCTAGACTTTCGCTGTGGTCATCAGCAGATTGACTCGGATATAGCAGGCCTGCTTGTATATCTAAGTTTGATTCTAGTTAGAGAAATTCACTCGATAGTAGGACGAGGGGGTTCAGGAAGTGGCCTTAGATACACAATCTGAGCGGTATATGAAACCACACGCCCGAGATCCTTCAGTCTGTCCAAGTCACTATCTGTGAGCGCACCACCGTAATCTGCTTCCTGGAACTCCAGGAAATCACCAGTCATAACGTCCTGCACTCGACCATCGCCCCAATCTACGACGATCTCGCCCGTTTGAAGCATGAACACCAAGCCTCTTGCGACAGGTGTGCCACTGGTCATTGTGCCTCCTCAAGCCTATCCAGTACTGTGCCAAAGAAATGAAAAAACTGCAACCTGCCTTCAATCGTATTCTATGATTCACTGAAATAGGGGCAACCGCAAGAGGATGAACGGTCTATTTAGGTGTGTAGATGGTGGGAACTCCCCGCAAACGCCTAGAAATCTGTATGCCTGAGGTTCTACGATCGTTATGCACTATTCCCAACAAGGATTGGTGGGGTAGGTAGTGGTTAAAACATCAATCTTCGTTTGTTTCCATCACAAACGAAGATTGATACCGGATTAATATTTCACTACGCCGCAAGCATGCTGAAGTTCGTGACCGCCAATCTTTTTATGAGGTCACGTTGGGCTTCAAGCCAGATCTTGTGTACGGTGCAATCCTCGCCGAAGGGACAGTCACTGGGATCTGGCACACACTCGTTTAAGGTAATCGGGCCGTCGATGGCCTCTATGACTTCGAGTAGGGTGATCTCTTCAGATGGGCGTGCAAGGGAAACCCCGCCGCGTGCGCCGCGTGAGGTTTGGACAACACCGGCTACGGATAGTTGCGAGACGATTTTAGCCAAGAATGAGGAGGGTATTTCCTGCTCGTGTGCGATCTGACTTGTTGGTGCACGAGTTCCATTGCTTAAACTAGCCAGGTATAGAACTGCACGGACCGCATAATCCGCTTGCCGAGTGATTTGCATATCAACCTCCTGCACTTACTCCTTACTTATACCATCAAGATAGGAGTTGTCTAGTTCGCAATCAGTGTATGCCTTAGGCAAATTAACAACAAGTGAAATGTGTCACCGTGCTGGTATGACCTTTTACGATAGGTCTATTGAGAAATCCAAATATCAGAGAAATATCTCTGTATATGGGGATGGATGCTGCGTTTACATCCCCACATATACCCTTCCTTCGTCCTCGCAGCTTGTTTTTCAGCACGTATAAGTGTTGCCTGATATCTCAAGCATGGTATGATTGCGCGATGTACTACGAAGCCTACCGGCGAAGAAAGGATTGAATGTGAAGAACATTACGGTAGTCGGAGCTGGTTATGTTGGCTTAGTGACAGCTGCATGCTTTGCTGATTTGGGAAATCGGGTGATCGCCCTGGATATCGACGAGGCAAAAATTGAGGGTCTCAAGAAGGGGATCATGCCCATCTACGAACCTGGGCTTGAAGAGATGGTCTCTCGGAATGCCTCGGCTGGACGATTAGCGTTCACAGTATCGTATCCAGAAGCCCTGCAAGAGTCCGAATTTGTGTTCATTGCGGTAGGAACTCCTTCGGGAGTGGATGGGGAGGCTGATTTAAAGCACGTCCAGCAAGCGGCCGAATCTATCGCCCAAGCGATGAAGGGACCGTTGATCGTGGTGAATAAATCGACTGTACCCGTAGGAACTGGCGACTGGGTGGCCGATATCATCCGGGCGAAACAACCGGAGCCCATCCCTTTTTCTGTTGTTTCCAACCCCGAATTCTTGCGTGAGGGCTCAGCTATCCTCGATTTCATGAATCCTGCCCGTACTGTTCTTGGTTCCCTTGATCCTGATGCGGTAGAGAAGGTTGCCCAGTTACACCTACCGCTACGTGCTCCAATTGTCATCACTGACCTGCGTACGGCAGAGATGATCAAATACGCCTCCAATGCCTTTTTGGCGACTCGGATTTCGTTTATCAATGAGATCGCGAATATCTGTGAGGCACTCGGTGCAGATGTAAAGGAAGTAGCCAATGGTATGGGGTATGATCCGCGGATTGGTCCACATTTCTTGGAGGCGGGCTTGGGATATGGGGGTTCTTGTTTCCCGAAGGATGTGCAAGCGCTTGCACATATGGCAGCAGAGAAGGGGCGTAATCCACAATTACTTCATGCGGTGATAGATATCAACGCGGATCGGACGCGATTGCTCATGGAGCGGGTTCGCGAGATGCTGGGGGACCTATCAGGGAAGACGATCGGCTTGTTGGGTCTTACATTTAAGCCCAATACCGATGATATGCGAGAAGCACCCTCTTTAGAGATCGCACGTAGACTGATGAAGAACAACGCGGTTATCCGCGCATATGACCCGGTTGGTATGGAACGTGCAAGTGATATCATGCCAGAATTGATCATGGCGGAAGACCCATACGTATTAGCTAAAGGGTGCGACGCCTTGATCGTCTGCACAGATTGGAATGAGTTCAAGCACCTAGATCTTGTGCGAGTTCTCCGAGCTATGAAGCAACCCGTAATTGTTGACGGAAGAAATATCTACGATCCGGTCGAATTGTCACGGCTTGGATTTCAGTATCGTGGGGTAGGTCGTGGCTACGGTCCTGATGGGGAACCGTTTGAGGAAGCCGTGTATTGAGCTAAGGCAACTGAAGAATGAAATCTGATCGGGATTCTATTCTACAAACTAGACTGCGTAATGGCTTAGAAGTCCGCTTAAAAGAAATCCATACCGCTCCCCTAATCAGTAGTTGGATATGGTACCGCGTTGGTTCACGTAACGAACACGCGGGTATTACCGGTGTCTCCCATTGGGTGGAACATATGCAATTCAAGGGGACACCGACTTTCCCGGCTGGTGTGCTTGACCGAGCGATCTCGCGCGATGGAGGGTATTGGAACGCGCTGACCTGGCTGGACTGGACGTCATATTTTGAAACTATGCCCGCTGATCGAATTGATCTGGCGCTGCGTTTGGAAGCCGATCGCATGGTCCATAGTAAGTTTTCTCCATCTGAAGTTAAATCTGAACGGACGGTGATCATCTCCGAACGCCAGGGGCACGAGAATGAGCCAACCTTCAGACTTTATGAAGAGGTGCAAGCAGCTGCCTTCCGGGTCCATCCTTATCATCACGTTGTGATCGGGGACATGGCGGACTTAGTGACGATGACCAGAGACACCCTCTATGAGCACTACCGCCGATACTATATCCCAAATAACGCCGTATTAGCCATCGCCGGTGATTTCCGTACCAGACCGATGCTGAAACGTATTCGGGAATTATTCGGAAAGATCCCGCGTGGGACACGATTGGAAACCCAACCTCGTCTGGAACCTGAACAAAAAGGTGAACGACGTGTGACAGTTGAAGGACCGGGCGAAACCCCTTTCCTGTATGTCGGATACCATGTACCTCCTGGAGTTGATTCTGATTTCTACCCCTTAGCCATACTAGATAGCATTTTGACTGGCGCCTCAAACCTAAACTTCTTTGGAGCAGGTATTTCGAATAAAACTTCACGCTTGTATCGAGCTTTAGTTGAAGGTGAGCTTGCCGCCTCGGTCCGCGGAGGACTGGCCGCGACGATCGATCCCTACTTATACTCTATCAATGTGACCATTCGGCCAGACCACACTGCCGAAGAGGCGCTTGAAGTTCTTGACCGTGAAATTAGCCGATTGTTGGACAAGCCAATTAAGAGGCAGGAGCTTGTAAAAGCTAAAAAACAGGCTCGAGCTTTGTTTGCTTACAACTCCGAAAGTATCACAAACCAAGCTTTCTGGTTGGGTTTCAGCGAAATGTTTGCCACCTATGCATGGTTTGAGTCCTACCTGGATCGATTGGTTGAAGTTACCTCAGAAGATATCTTAGAGGTCGCTCGTAAGTATTTGTTGTCCTCAAATCGCATCGTGGGTATCTATCGTCCGCAAGTGGATGAGAGTGATGACTAAGATCAC
>CP070708.1:114298-124065 GCA_020350285.1 Anaerolineaceae bacterium | reverse complement strand
TTGGAACAAATTGTCGAGGCTCACAGGTATGTCGAAGGTGGGGGCAAGCTGGGGAATGTCGTCATCACTGTGGAACACAACGACACAGCCTGACAAAGCGCTGCGCCTACCACTATGGAGCGTAGCATAACAGCGGCAGGTGAGCTCGGTCGTTAGGAGGAGTACTCATGAAAGCGATCGTATGTACAAAATGGGGACCTCCGGATGTTCTTGAGTTAAGAGAGGTAGAAAAACCTACTCCTATGGACAATGAAGTACTGATCAAGATCTACGCGACCACAGTAACAGCAGGGGACTGTGAACTTCGAGGTCAAAAATTCCCTCCCGTGATGCAACTCCTCATGCGTATAGGATTTGGTTTCAGAGGACCAAGAAAAAAGATAATGGGGCAAGAGCTGGCCGGGGAAATTGAAGACGTCGGCAAAGATGTGAAACTATTTAGGGAAGGTGACCAAGTTTTTGCACATGTCGGTTTTGGGATGGGCGCTTATGCTGAGTACATATGCCTGCCTGAAAAATCTGAAGGGGCAGGAGGGGTGCTGGCAACCAAACCATCCAATATGAGCTATGAGGAAGCCGCCGCCGTCCCTCTTGGGGGACTTGAGGCGTTGCATTATCTTAGAGAAGCAAATATCCAGAGCGGAGAAAAGGTCTTGATTAATGGTGCGGGCGGAGGTATCGGTACGATTGCGATACAGCTTGCCAAGTACTTCGGGGCTGAAGTGACTGCCGTGGACAGCGCGCGGAAATTAGACATGTTACGCTCCATCGGTGCAGATCAAGTCATCGATTACACGCAAGAAGACTTCACCCAAAGAGGTCAGACCTATGACGTCATTTTCGATGTGGTTGGCAAGAGTCCGTTTTCGCGCAGTAAAGGATCGCTAACGCAAAACGGACGCTATCTTACATCTAATCCTCCGCCGTCACAGATGTTTCGAGGGCAAAAGACTTTGAGCGAAAGCAACCGAGAAGTTCTAGGTGGGAATGTAAGTGCTAGACCTGAGGATTTAATTTTCCTCAGGGAGCTTATTGAGGCGGGGAACATAAAGACGGTCATCGATCGAACCTATCCCTTGGAACAAATTGTCGAGGCGCACAGGTATGTCGAAAAGGGGGGCAAACTGGGGAATGTCGTCATCACGGTGAAACATAAAGACACAACCCAATCGGGAAATCATGATCTGGAAATCGACACCTAGGAAGGAGGGGCACGATGACGAGGGAAAAATTTTTAACCGTGCGCTGGAATAATTGGCTTACGCTGGGACTGGGAATTCCTGCTCTTATTTATATCGTCGTTGCTTTCTCCGGGTCGCTTTGGTCGACAAGGGGCGGATTGATCGTGCTTGCGGTTATCGGGGTGCTTTATTGACTGATTATCGAAGTTCATACCGCCATGCGGTTCGCATGGCTTCGTAAAAACTCAACTGACGACGCAGCCGTCAAACAGGTGTATTCTCTCCCTATCACCCTTATTAGGATCGCTTATAACGCCGCCTTCTGGATTTTCTTGGTTCCCTTCTTTACGAGAATGGAATACAGTACGGGCTTTGTCGTGTTTACGGTAATTATTTTCGTGAGGCTCGGCGCGAATCTGTATGCCAACCATATCCTCAAGCAGCCGGAGCAGTTCGAAAGGTTTCCCTTCCGAGCGTGAATGATTGAAAGGTAAAACCGGCACCAAGCGATCTTTCAGAGAACCGGGTTCGCATCCTTCGGATATGCTTCGCGAGGTTGACGCCCGCCGCACTCTTCCCCCCTGCGGGAACCTACAGCGAGCATGCTTCGTGAAGGCGGACGGCTCGCGACCTCGTGCGTGTGAAACAGAGGAATTCTCCCCCTACAAGTTCGTCACCTTGCCCTACTCCGTCGATAAGACAATCGTCACCCATGTCTCAGGAGAAAACGACAATCGCTCCGGTGGATCTTCCGGAATCAACGCCAATCCCAGACAATCGTCGTCCAGGTGATCAGGCCAATAAAGCGGTGTCTCGAAAGTAAAATCGTCGATGTAAACCACCGCTAGGGTTAACTCGCCATCGCTCACCTGTATCTGGTACTCCATCTCATCAGGTTCGCCCCTCGTGCCAACACTGGCCACCCACCCTTCCCGCTGGAGAAAATCGTCCAATTCCCTTTGATTGGCGCCCCAACAACAATAGGAAAACTGTCGAATTCGTCGCCAATCTTCAATGTCTCTCTCGAAAACCGCAGTGCCAAGACCAGCAGATGAGTGAAGGATCGAGATCTGGTCGCCCTCAATGGTGCAGATGCTACCAAATCCCATCTCTCTGGAACGGATTCCCAGGTAGAGATAGCCTTCCGCATGCATGAGCATCAATTCGCCCGCATTTACGAGATCGGTTACAAGTGCGTCTTCCCACTCACCCTCTGAGAAATTCCCATCTATGACTGGAACGGATCCCTCTGGAACCTGGATGCTCAAAGGGGATTTAATGCTTGGTCCTTCGGGTCTCCAAGCAGGCGAGAAATCATCGAAGTTGTTGTCCGTCAGTTGTTGTACCTCTACATCATCTGCACCCTGAAGAGCAGCTGCGACATCCATGACGTAAATCTCTGCATCCCCATCGCGATCCGAGAAGAAAGCCAACCGCGTGCCATCGGGTGACCACGCGGGGAGGTTATCCACGGCGTTGTTGTTCGTCAGTCGCTGCCAGTCGGCATATCGACTCTGGAGGGCATCCTGGAGGTTCAGCACATAGATTTCATAGTTGCAATACGGTTGGCAACGGAGGGGGTTGGGGTCCTCGCGATCAGAAATGAAGGCGAGCTGTGTGCCATCGGGTGACCAGGCCGGTGCCCATTCGTCCGTCTGGTTGTACGTCAGGCGTTTTTGATCACTGCCGTCGGCATTCATCAAATAGATTTCGGCATTGCCGTCGCGGTTCGAAACAAATGCGATCTGGGATCCGTCAGGCGACCATGCCGGTTCCCAATCTCCAGCATTATTATTGGTCAGCCATTGCCCATCGCCGCTTTCAGAGCTATATGGCTCAGGCGCTGGCATCACGTGGATCTCCGAATCACCGCCGCGCCATGAGAGAAAGGCGATCTGGCTGCCGTCGGTCGACCATATGGACCATCCGCCTCCGCCCAATGATGTGGCGTCGCTGCCATCGGTGTTCATGACATACGTTTCGAAATCCCCCCTGCGATCGGTGGTAAAAACAATCCGTGCGCCATCGGGAGACCAATTGGGGAGGTGATCGTATGCAGGATCGTTCGTCAGCCGTCTTTGGTCACTGCCGTCAGCGTTCATGACGTAGATTTCTTCATTGCCATCACGGGTGGAAGAAAAGGCGATAACACCACCACCGGCACCAGTCAGAGTTAGCTGGGGCAAGGAAGTAGCAGTCAGCTCGGGTGTTTGCGTGGTGGCTTGCACCTGTGTTTCGGTGGGAGATATTGTGGGCGTTGAAGGGACTAAAGTATCGATCTGCTGTGTGGGCACAGGCGTTGGTTCTGCCCCTCCACATCCGGCAAGTAAGATCAGTATTACGAGCGGTTGGGCCCATCGAGATTTGTGTTTCATCTCATCGTCCTTAATAAGCCTGGATTTTCAGATTCACTCGGCTATGATGTGAGCCTTAAGATCTACGCGATAGACCGCGATTCTATTAACTCACCGATTATCCTCTGGTAGTTAAAGTACCATTCTTTATCTAGAGCGGTTCGAACTCTGTGATCTGCGGCTCAGACGAGGGATGGAAGATTTTCTAAAAAGAGTACCTCGCGGCTCCCCAATTGGACGAGCCGTGAGGTCTGTGGTGGGCGCGGAGGGACTCGAACCCCGTTCGGGCCGACGCCCGCCGGGGCGGACGGCCCACGACATCACGGATGTGAACCCATAGAAAATGAACAGAGCTGAAGCCGCTTCATTGAGTTACGAAGTTAAGCTGTTATCATATTCTAAATATCAACCAATCATTACCTACCTCACGGATTGCACAGTGTTCATGAACCTGATCATCGCCGGATATCAAAACCCTTGGTGTTGAGCTTACCTGATGCAGCGATTGAGCAGGCAAGTATATTGGATACCGGAAGAGTAATCCTGTGGATACAATCACCTTTATGCTCTTATTCATACTCGTGTTGGTTATTACTTTTGCGTGGACCGGTTTGTTTGGAGCTCCTTGGGTGCCAACCTCAATGAAAATGGTCCACAAAATGTTGGCCATAGCTGAAGTTGGTCCAGACGACCTGGTCTACGACCTGGGTTGTGGTGACGGTCGGATGATCATCACAGCTGCCCGGCAATATGGCTCCCGCGCAGTAGGCGTTGAAATTGATCCACTACGCTATCTCTGGTGCCAAATGCTGATTTCTGTATTGGGACTGCGCGACCGTGTGAAAGTCGTTTATGGAAATTTCTTCAATCAGGATTTGAGTGAAGCTGATGTCGTTACTTGTTATCTGCTTCAGGCGACGAACTTAAAGCTCGAGAACAAACTTAAACAGGAACTACACCCTGGAACGCGAGTGGTATCCAACCGCTTTTCATTTCCCGGATTGTATAAGGTTCGCGAGGATGGTGATGCTAGGCTCTACCTGGCGAATTTTACGCAGGATGAGAGCCAGAAGGAATAGCGCTCATATGATCAAATCAAGTCGCCGACGGAACATACCCAAAATGGCGCTTGTCCTCCCGGCTGAACTGGGCTGGGCTGTTGTAGCCGACCAGATAGCCCGCCTCGTTGGCTTTTTTCCCTTCCCTGATGAGCCTCTGAGCTTCAATTAACTTAACAGACCTGGCATACTGCAAGGGCGAGACGTGCATGAACTTTCTGAAGTTCTAGAAGAAAGATGTTTGCCCCATATGAACCATCCCGGCCAACTGTTCCACAGATACAGGCTTATCCAGGTTCTGGTGAATGTATTCCACCGCCTTAGAAATGCGCTGTATCTCTCCCCGCTGCTGCAAGAGAAAACGCAGCTCTCCGCCGCGCTCATCGCCAACACGATCTCTAGAGCCCTCAAAGCCAACCAGCCGAGGACACGTTACGTGGCTGGCGCGATGGCATGACCGCTGATCTTTATGTGTCGCTAGCTTGGCGGTCGACTCTATGATCGTGTGCTAACGGTGATGATGGCATAAAGGAACAAAGGATGAACGCCTATGCCTGCAGAGTGACCCTTCCGGTCACCTCCCGCATAGGCCAAGATCGTGGAATAGGGAAGGTGTCTTTCTTCTTGTGAAAATAATCACAAATGACGGTTATTCTAGATCACAGAACTTGTAGAATAGAGGTAGGAAAGGTAACCCATCAGAGGGCTTGATGCTGTACAAGACGATCACGAAGGAAAACTTTCGCCGCATGATCGAAGGCTTGATGGAAGATAACGACGTCTTCGGTCCTAAGTGGCGTGACCGCGACAAGAACGGCGACAAAGTCTATCGTTTCTTGAAGCTCAACGACTTCGATGAGCTGCAGATGGACTATACCCGCACGTATTCCTCACCAAAGAACTTCTTCATTCCATTCAAGGAGACCCTGTCGACCTATGACCTGGCCGAAACGGAATGGGATCAGCAAATCCGCTATACCGTGCACCCACGGGTCATCGTCGGTATGCGCGCCTGCGACATTAACGCGCTGCGCAAACTCGACGAGGTGATGGTTAAGAGCGCGTTTCCCAACCCTTATTACTTTGCCCGCCGGCGCAACACGGTCATTATCGGGCTTGACCACGAGCCATTGGAGGATTGCTTCTGCCGTTCGGTCAACGCCGATGTGGTTTTCAAGGGCTTCGACCTGTTCCTGACCGACATCGGCGCGAAATATTTCGTCGCCATCGGCTCCGATACAGGCTATCGGATTGTCGACAGATTCGGTGGCGAGGAAGTCAGCGAAGCCGATCAGGACGCATTCAAGAGCATGAAGAAGCGCATCGAATCGAAGTTCAAGACGCAAGTAGACGTCACCATTGTGCCCGAGTTGATGGACCTTGAATTCGAGTCCGAGGTTTGGGAGCGATGGGGGGATAAGTGCATGAGCTGCGGTAGCTGCGCCATGGTCTGCCCTACCTGCTATTGTTATGGCGTCGAGGAAGATGTCGACTTGAGCTTCACGCATGCCGCAAAGCAGCGCTTCCTCTACTCCTGCAACCTGATCGATTTTGCGATGGTTGCCGGTGACCACAATTTCAGGCCCGAGCCGCACATCCGTCTGAAGTACCGCTATTACCACCAGTTCCGGGGTTTCGTGGAAGCCTTCAACCAATCGCTGTGCGTGGGTTGTAATCGCTGCGGTGTGGCATGTCTGGCGGGTATCAGCCCTAAAGCCGTGATCGATGACTTGAACGAGACGGAGCAACGATGACCCTCAAGATCCCTCGTTACGACATCAACCGTGAACCGTTCATGACGCAGACCCCGGATTTCAACCGCAAATCTCAGCTTCTGCAGACAGAGCGTACGTATAAAGCGCGCATCAATGCTGCCATCCAGCTCACGCCGGAGGAGAAGCTCTTCCAAATTCAGATCCTGGATCCGAAGGAGCGTGCGCAATTCAGCTGTCTCCCGGGACAATTCGTAATGGTCGAGTTGCCAGGATGCGGTGAAATCGCCATTTCGATCTCAGGTTCTTGTTCCAATCACGAGTTCATCGAAATCTGCATCCGCAAGGTCGGCAAGGTGACAGGCATGATCCACCGCCTGGAAGCTGGAGCCATGGTCGGGATTCGCGGCCCATTTGGCACCCATTTCCCCATGCGGGAGATGAATGGATCAAACGTGTTGTTAATTGCCGGTGGGTTGGGGATCGTCCCGTTGCGCTCGAGCATCTACTGGGTCAACGAACACCGTCCGGATTACAAGGACGTTACCATCCTGTACGGAGCCCGCACCCCCAAATTGCTGTTGTTCGATTACCAGTACGAAGAATGGCGCAAGGTCTTTAATCTGACCATGCATACGATCGTCGAAGAACCCGATGAGAACTGGACGGGGCCGGTTGGTTTAATCACGCAGCTGTTCGATCAGGTGCCCATTGACCCTGATGACACCTTCGCCATCGTTTGCGGCCCTCCAGTTATGTTTAAGTTCGTCTGCGATCACCTCAGCGCGCTGGGCCTCCCCATGCAGCGCATGTTCGTCTCACTCGAACGCCGAATGCATTGCGGGATGGGGAAATGCTGCCGCTGTAACGTTGGATCGACCTTTACCTGCTTGGACGGTCCCGTATTTGATTACTGGAGCGTCATGAATCTGCAGGAAGCCATTTAGGGTGCTTGGGAAGATGATAAGAAACCTTTTGGATAGGGAATGATGAAGTACTTGGGGATAGAACTGCCAAAGCCGAAAGTGGCCGTGTTTGGTTTCACCGGCTGTGAAGGCTGCCAGCTGCAGCTGGCGAACAACGAGCAGAACCTGAAAGACCTTTTTGAGCTGGTCGAGGTCGTCGATTTCCGGTTGATCTCCTCTGATAAGCTTGGCGGTTACGATATCGCCTTCGTGGAAGGCAGCATCACGACGGATAGCGATGTCGAGGCGCTGAAGGCCATCCGCGCGCAAGCCAAGCTGCTGGTCGCCACGGGCGCCTGCGCCTGCCTGGGTGGTGTGAACAACCTGCGCGAACGCTTCCCATTGCCCGATGCCGTCGCAGAGGTGTATGGTGAGCACAAGATCGAGTCGGGCCAGGTGCGCAGGGTGGCCGACGTCGTCCCGGCGGATATCGAGCTTCCCGGATGTCCGATTTCCAAGCTGGAATTCGAGTGGCTGGTCCGTCAGCTCGTCATGGGTGTCGAACCCCAATTCCCGCGCTACCCGGTCTGCGTCGAGTGCAAACAGCGTATCAACACATGCGTCATGGACATGGGCATCCTCTGCCTGGGGCCGATCACCAGGGCGGGTTGTAATGCGGTTTGTCCGCGCAACCGGGCCGGCTGCTGGGGCTGTCGTGGTCCGAGCGAAGAGGCCAATTACGAGTCCCTGGTTGAGATCCTGCGGGAACACGGTTTCTCGGAGGCCCACATCGCTGAGCGCGTGAGCTTTTTCAACGCTTTTTCCGGTAACCAGGTATTGCCGGTTTTGGAGTAGTCTGGAATTGAGTTTGTACAGGTCAATTTAAGAGAGTATCAAATGAAGGTCGCAGTCAACCAACCTGTCCAGATCGAGGTCGAACATATCGCCCGCGTTGAGGGACATGGCAACATCAAGATCCGCGTAGAGGATGGCCAGTTGATCGAGTGCTCTTGGGAGGTCGTCGAGACCCCGCGCTTCTTCGAGAAGATGTTCCAGGGGCTCTCGATCGAGGCCGCTCCATTGTTGGCGGCACGCGTCTGCGGCATCTGCTCGATATCGCACGCCTTGGCCAGCGTTCGAGCCATCGAGCGCGGACTTGGTGTGGAGATCCCGGCGATGGCGAAGAGCGTCCGGCTGCTGGCCAAGCATGCCGAGACATTGCAGAGCCACGCGCTGCACCTCTTCTTTCTGGTGGCGCCTGATCTCCTCGGGGTGGGCAGTGTCATCCCTCTTATGAAGACCCATCCCGAACTCATTGAGATCGCGACAAGAATTAAGCGTTACGCCAACGAGGCTTCAGATCTCTTCGCCGGACGCACCTCCCACCCGATGGTCTTCAAAATCGGTGGTACAACCCAGCGGCCGCGCAAGAGTCAACTGCTCAGTTTGAGGGAAGACCTGGCGGAGACCGCACCTTATCTTTGGGACGCGCTGGAAGCTTTCAAGGACATCAATCTACCTGATTTTGAGCGCGAGACCGAATACGTCTCGCTGGGTGGAAATGGGGATTACCCCTTCATCGGCGGCGACCTGGTTTCCAGCGACGGAGTGCGCAAATCGGAGGACGAATACCGGGCGATGACGAATGAATACATGGTCGATCATTCGACCTCGAAATTCGCCAAACTGAGCCGCGCATCCTTTGCTGTGGGGGCATTATCCCGCTTCAATAATAACTTTGAAGGTCTGCACCCTATTGCGAAAGAAGTTGCCCAGGAGTTAGGGCTGCAATCCCGTATCGACAACCCTTACTTCCACAACCTGGCGCAGCTGGTCGAATGCTTCCATGTGCTCTACGAATCGAAAGAACTGATCGACGAGTTGATTGACTCACCAGATTATGAGGTTGCGACAGCTTATGAAATCAGGGCGTGCGAGGGCGTCAGCGCCATCGAGGCGCCGCGCGGCATCCTCTATCACTACTACCAGATCAATAAGCAGGGTCTGATCGAGCGCGCCGACTGCGTCATCCCCACCGGGCAAAACCATGCCAATATCCAGCACGATCTGGAGGCCCTCGTGACGCAGATGACGGCCGAAGGCAGGGAAGAGAGCGAGATCAGTTTATCCGCACAGATGCTCGTGCGTGCTTATGATCCCTGCATTTCGTGTTCGGTGCACTAACTCATTTTGTATCGCACCGCTTAGGTGGGTATTCTGGGTTGCGGATCAAGGTGCCGGGGATGTGAACCCAGTGGTCCAAAATCCCTACCGCGGACCTCACGGATCCTTGATTTCGCGAACCGTGTAGTCAGCTCAGAGTAGGTAGTCGTGTGGACCACGATTGGGTTTAATACTCCCTCTTCGGATCGATTTTTACCCGGAATTTGGTTCTGGGTAATGCATGTTATCAGAACTGTCTATGCGGGATGTTAAATGATTAACAACCTGCCACGAATTTATATCCAAACTCTGAAATCGAGAAGACCTTTTATCGGGTAAGCAAATATCCCCTACACCAATTGTCAAAATCTCCTGACAGAGAAGAATTCCGTTT
>CP070708.1:104404-114198 GCA_020350285.1 Anaerolineaceae bacterium | reverse complement strand
CGGTCGAGCATGTCTTTTAACTCTGTGACCCTTCGAGCCGCCTCGTCGGCATGACTCAGGGAGGCCTCTAATTCACCTACTTTCTTTTCTAAACCCGGGCGCTCAGCGAGTTGCACTCCTAGCTCCGATCGCTCGCGGTCGAGTTCAGCAATCTGTACTTGGAGCTCTTGGATGCGGTCTCGGTTGTCCCTGTACTGTTCCCGACGTGCATTGATTTCACTCTCGAGATCAGCCACCAACGTTTTTCGATGGTCATCAGTCAGCGGTTGACCGCAGGTTGGGCAGACCGGTTCGGTAGCCGCCTCCAGCACTGAAACTCGCGCCTTGACCGGCTCCGTCTCAGGCCCCAAGGCTTGATTGATGCCCTCTAGACGAGCGATCTCTTCTGCGATGGTCCTTCGCTGCTCTGAAACCTTCTCATGTTGCACTTGAATTGGATTGAGATCGACGAGCACCTTTTGGACCTCTCCCAATGCCGCCTTGAGGGCTTCTTTGTCTGCCTGCGTCAGGGCTATGGCGCGTTCCTTTTCAGTTTCAGTGATGTCGCGCTCGTTTGAGGTTATCCGTCTTGTCAGGTCATCGATCTGACGTTGAAGCGTGACCAATGTGTGCCGTGTCTGTTCAAGGCTCGTCCATTGTTTCTCTGCTGCATCCAATCGAGAGGCCACTTCTTGTGCTGCTGACTCCGCTGAGGCCAGTTCAACTTCGTAGGTTTCACGCTGGGATAGCTCGCGGTCGATTTCCTCCAAACGACCGTCCAAGCGATGTATCCCGGAGTTGGTCTCTGTGATCATTTCCCTCGCACGCCGTTCATAGATCTCCCAGCTTGATAAGCCGAGGATGGTGGACAGCACCTGCTTACGCAGGTTGGGAGTTTTCGTGGTGAATTCGTCAGCCCGTCCCTGTACCAGAAAAGCTGAATTTACAAAAGTCTCGTAGTCTAACCGCAGCAAGCCGTCGATCTTTTGCTGCGTTTCACGCATCGTTTTTTCCGAGATACCTCTCCATGAATCTGTTCCTGTATCCCATGCTTGCAGTTCTAGGAGCGAAGTGCCACGTTTTCCTGTTTTTCTTTGACGGATGACTCGGAAGGGGGAGCCTCCCAAATCGAAAGTCAAGGTGACCTTCATCTCCGTTTGGCCTTGATGGATGAGTTCATCAGGAGCGTTGACTCGGGCTTTTCCCCACAAAGACCATGTGATCGCATCGAGGATCGAGGATTTTCCCGCACCGTTTGGACCGGCTAAACAGGCGATATGAATCCCCTCAAAACTCAATGGGCCAGGATCGCGATATGCCAGGAAATTGTGTATCTCAAGATCAATTGGGATCATGCTTCGGCCTTGCTCAGCACAGGTGCTTCGGCCTTGCTCAACACAGGTGCTTCAAATTCGTTCAGCACTAGTGCTTCTATATCACTCCGACCATCTGCAGCGGGTTCGTTTAACCCTCCTGTACCAATTCTTCGGCTTTAGCGAGCAGCGCATCGATACGCTCCTGCTCCTCCTCACGGGACTGAAAATAGCGTTCAACCAACTCCAATGGGGTAAGTGCCTGTGGCTCGAGGTCACCTAATCTAGCCCTTACCTCAGCTTCTACCTCACGAACGAGCGAGACATGGGCAGCCATATCGAGCGCTTGCTCAACCTCGCGATCTCTTAGTGCCGCCTCCTGCTCTGTCTGCAATTGGACAATGACACGCACAATGGCACCTTCGAGGGACAAGCCTTCAAACTCTGTGAGGACAGCAGCCGTCGGGTCTGAAGCTTCCCGTACATCTACCCGAATAGTGTGGAAAGGTCTTGCCCCAACCGGCACGAAACGCCATGTCGTCTCCTCCCGGGCCAACTCTACCCAACAGAAACCCTTCTCTTGTTCCTCTTCGCCGAAATCGATTCGCTCCAGCGATCCGCTGTAAACGACAGGTGGGTACTGATCCGGGTTCAACACCTGGTGTTTATGGATATGGCCCAGAGCGACATAATCCCATCTGGGATCGGCTATGGTGGAGGAGAAGACAGCCACATCTCGTCCAAGCATCACCGATCGCTCGGAGCCGAATTCAGCTTCGGCAACTGAGAAATGTCCTGCCAACACCCGCGGCATGTCATGGGAAGATGCTTCATCCTCCAGATCCTTTACGAGAACGGAAACCACCTCACGCAGCGCGTTCTCGAGTTCTTCGATCGACTTGCCCGCGTGCTCTTCCCGGCTCAGTAGGCGATTGCGCATCGGATAGGGAATCCAGGCCAAGAAGACCTGTCCGCGTCGCGTCTCGATCACCCGACCTTCAGACTTATAGCCAACAATCACCCCGGGCACATCCAAAGCCCGGAAGATATCCAGGCTATTGGCTTTCGCTGCCATGCCTGGCATGTCATGGTTACCGACCAGCAGAAGCGTGGGGACCGCGTCAGCCAACCGCTTAATCCGGCGTGCAAACTCACGTTGTTGTGTAGGCTCGGGGTCACGGTTCTTGAAGGCATCACCAGAGAATATAGCCAGGTCAGCATCGTGCTCAAGCGCATAATCGATCACCTCATCCAGGCGATCGAGGAAATCGCGCACCCGGCTCGAGGTACCGGTGGTGGGATCTAGACTCCCGTAGTTCTCCATACCGACATGGAGATCGGCAAAGTGTAGTAGTCGTATGTTTTCAGACATCAGCGTGTTGGCTTCTTTTGAACCTCAGAAATATGCCGGATCACCAAATTCCACGACATGAAGTCAGGTCCTATCCTGGGCGGTCGGTCTTTGGTCGGTCCATGCCCAACAAACTCAGGCAGAGATAGAGTTCACCGCGGTGGTGGATCTGTTGCTCGAAGGTATGCCAAAGGATCCAGCCTAGTTTTGGCGTACCATTCTGAGGAACCTGGACGATGCGGTTGAAATCCTCAACCGGCACTGTGGTCAAGAAATCCATCGTTCGCTTGTGCACCGCCTCCATTTCCTCTTGGATCTCAGCTACAGTTCGTAATCGCCCTTTATCGATATGGGATGATGCGGAGCCCCCCTTCTGGATGACATCGTGGATCCAAAATTGTTCCAATTCGATGATATGGAGCAAGATATCCTTCACGCTGCGGTGATAAAGCTCCGCAGGACGGAAATCCAAATGCTCATCCTTCAGCATCGATACCGCTCGCTGCAAATCCCTCCAGATTTTGTTCCAATGGTCAAAGAATTGGGCTGCGTTCATTGACCCTCCTCAGGTCGGTTCACCCAACGTTCCAACCCCTCTGGCGGTTGGTACATTGCCATTTGATCGAGTAAAGCATCGGGATCAGCGTCATGTATCAGCAAGCCTCGATGCTCCTCGTAAATAAATCCCTCTTGACGGGCGTGTTCGATCAGCGAGTTAAGTGGTTCAAAGTATCCGAATGAATCTAAAACTCCAACAGGCTTGCTGTGCAGACCGACTTGGGCCCAACAAAGGATTTCAAATAACTCTTCAAGCGTTCCGTATCCCCCTGGTAATGCGATGAACGCGTCGGAGATGTCAACCATCAAGGCTTTACGTTCATGCATGGTCTTAACGACGTGTAGCTCTTCTAGTTTCGGATGCATAAGTTGAGGGGTGTTGAAACTTTCTGGTGTTATCCCAATCACATGTGCACCACCTGCGAGCGCAGCGTCCGCCAAGGCGCCCATCAAACCTGTCCCTCCTGCACCGTAGACCAATGTTAAGTTCCGCCTTGCCAGGGCTTGCCCCATCTCGCCCGCAGCTTTTAGATAGGGTTCACCGACCTTGTCACTCGATCCGCAAAAAAC
The DNA here is from genome assembly GCA_020350285.1 of Anaerolineaceae bacterium. Classification (GTDB taxonomy): domain Bacteria; phylum Chloroflexota; class Anaerolineae; order Anaerolineales; family E44-bin32; genus DUEZ01. The sequence continues at coordinate 110,427 of CP070708.1, read as the reverse complement.
ACACACATTTTGAAAGGCGTTCATCATACCTCACAAGTTTATAATGGTCAGATCAACCTCGTCTTGTATGGTTCTCGATCTAATATTCGCCCAAAACCACCCTCACCTTGGAGGCAACAGCATCGAGATCTGCACGAGAGGCGCCCTTGTTGTACCCCGGAGGGAAATGAAATCCAAAACCATCCCCTTCAAAACGGGGAACGACATGCAAGTGGCTGTGGAATACATCTTGACCTGCGGCAGAACCATCCGACAGGAAGAGATTGACCCCATCACATCGCAGTTCTGATTGCCTAAGAGCCAAGGCGAGCATTCTGCCGACGATAAACATGTGACCACAGACATGATCTTCTACTTCACTCAAGCTTGATGCATGTCGGTTTGGCACCACGAGAAGATGACCGGGGTTTATCGGCTGGATGTCCATGAAAGCCGTTACGAATTCATCACGATAAACGAAGCTGGCTTCCGCTTGACCGGCGATGATGCGACAGAACGTACAACGGTTTGTCATACGACCCCTTCTCCGCTCTTCACCCATTGTTACGACCAAGCGCGTTCTCAGATTGCCAAGACCCTAGGGGTGTGCTTCATGGAATTCTACCATCTTGTACATCCGGAGAGGGGGGTAGGGTGAAGCACAACACGGTGAAAAGAGGTTGCGAGTATGGCAGGTTACTCATCGAGCATCTGTAAGGCTGTGGCATGATGACATATAAAAATCATGTATCAGATTCTCTAGAACATCCATCATGTTTAGGTTTGACGGATGTCCTCACTAACGAAAGAATCTGTGAAGGCATGGAATGTGCAAGGGTTAAATCAGTTACAATGTATTCTCGCGTCTGTCTCGGGTTCTCGTTTCTTAGATAAATCCCGGCGTATCTTGATGGACTCCTCTCTAACCTATACTTTCATGAGAAGATCCATTTGGATGGCGTGAGCTTCGACTAAACCGAACAATGTAACCCTTCAGGCGTTCATAATCCATTTTGCGAGTGAAGAATGAACAGCATTTTTCCCATACTGATCTTGAATGCCCGCCCTGGAGCGGGTAAAAGTGAGATCTCACGCTACCTACAACATACCCCCTTGGATGAGCGTATTGACCGCTTCCATGTGGGTCCGATGCACATTCTAGACGATTTCCCATTGCTTTGGGCTTGGCTTGAGGAAGATAAGATATTGGAACGTGATTTCGATCGACCGAGGCTCCATACCACCCCTAATGAGGATTTTCTCCACCACGATTTTTGGCACTTACTGATCCGACGGATAAATCTAAATTATGAAAAGTGGTGTCGAGATGCTGAGGTTGAGGGCACGGTAATCATCGAGTTCGCACGGGGCATGGAGCATGGCGGTTATCAAGACGCTTTTCAACACCTGAGCGACTCTATCTTAAATAAGGCAGCCTGTATGTATGTACAGGTTTCATTCAAAGAATCGTTGCGTAAGAACCGTTTACGCCAAAATCCCGACCGTCCTTACAGCATCCTCGAGCACAGCTTATCAGATGAAAAGATGGAACATCTCTACCGTGAGGATGACTGGGCCGAGTTCACCAGTGACAGCCCGACCCATTTGACCGTACGAGGGATTCGGGTCCCTTACGTCATCTTCGAAAATGAGGATGATGTCACCACGGGTAGAAACGAAGCGCTCGGAATACGACTAGAGCCCGTTCTTGATCGATTGTGGACCCTCAGAGAGGATTAGTCTGTTAGACAGCGGTATAATTACGAACCAACGTCTCGCAATACAATTGCAGCGATATGAAACGTTTCTTGGTTTGCAGCTTACTGGTTTTCACCATCGCCTTTGGAGTTCTGGTTCCCCCGGCGGTTGCGCAGGACTCCGTCGTGAGAGCGATCCTTTTTTACTTACCCACCTGTCCCCATTGTCATATCGTAATGACCGAGCATTTCCCTTTATTTCTGGAAATGTTCAATACACAAATCGAGTGGATCTATCTTCCGACTGAAGAAGCGTTAGAGCCTGACCAAGTGCCACCGGTGATCATGGCCATGGGTGATAGGCTACAGATCCTCTATGTAGACGCCTCGTCCCCCGCTGGTGGTGAACTGTATTGGGTCACGATTGAGCACTTCGAGGCGCATGATCAAACAGGTGTGCCTTATTTAATCGTAGGGGAAACGATGCTCTACGGTTCGGTCGATATCCCTGAGCAGTTTCCCGGCATCATCGAGCAGGGACTCGCCCAAGGTGGTATTGACTGGCCGGATATCCCCGGATTAGCTGATTTGCTGTCGCAGATGGTCCCTTATCCACCAGCAGAACCGACGGAGGAGGAAGTCGCAACGCCCACGGAGCTACCTGAAGAGCCAACGCCTGGCGAGACCATGGCGGCCACAAAACCTCCCTTAGCACCAACCCCAACCACGATATTCAACTTTGAAGGACAACAAACAACGGTTATCGACAGGATCAAGAACGATTTGGTCGGAAATATCCTCGCGATTGTCGTGTTGATTGGCCTGATCGTTGTTTTTATCATAACGTTGATACGCGTGTATCGGCAGCCAACCGCTCAAACCTCCCCTAAACCCTCGGTGCTTATACCGTTCCTCGCCATGGTAGGGATCTTTGTAGCTGGATATCTAACTTTTGTCGAAACCAGTGGTGGTGAGGCGGTATGCGGCCCCGTGGGGGATTGCAACACCGTTCAGCAGAGCAAATACGCCACACTATTTGGCGTCCTTCCGGTAGGCCTCTTGGGGCTGATTGGCAATCTCCTCATCTTTGGATCGTGGATCATCACTCGTCTGGATTTGGATCGTTTATCCGACCTCGCGACCGTGGCGATCTTCGGGATGGCGGCTTTTGGTACGCTCTTCTCGATCTATCTCACCTTTCTTGAACCCTTCGTCATCGGTGCGACCTGCGCCTGGTGCCTCACTTCGGCAGTCGTGACCGCTGCCATCTTTTGGTTCTCTGCTGATCCCATGTCAGAGGCTTTGGACCGATTGTAATTTGTAGACTCACATAGGCGACACAACCCCCAGATGGTTGAGTGAGGGATATGCCATGGAGAGGATTTCACGATGGCTGAAGGATACAATTTCATCTCCAACATGAAGGACATGATCCCCGAAATCCCCGTTGACAGCATTATCAGCCGCACGGTGCATGACGATGAAGGGGTTAAGGTCGTTCTTTTTGGCTTCGCTGAGGGGCAGGAACTTTCGGAGCACACCGCTTCCCAGCCAGCGATGTTGACTTTCCTCGACGGAGATGCGCAACTTACATTGGGTGATGACCCTTACACAGCCGAGCCTGGGACCTGGGTTTATCTGCCCCCACATCTTCCTCACAGTGTTCAAGCTACCTCAACGGTCGTAATGATGCTTGTGCTGCTCAAGGATTGAGGGTAGATCGGTAAACCCATCCTCTTCCCGACCATTTCAGGGACAATGACAGCGTGAAATGTACCCTCTCCCCTGTGGGGAGAGGGTTAGGGTGAGGGGATGTTGACTGTTTGTATACACCCTCACCCCCACCCTCTCCCTACAAGGGAGAGGGAGAGAATATCTCCTACGCCACGGCCCACCAATCCGAGCCTTCGCCGAGGCCCATGGCTGTCAGCCGATCGCGGATCAAAGCTCGGGCTCCTCTTGAGCCTACTGCCGCTAAAGCAGCTGGATTCTCGTACCTATGCCACCACCTCGGTAGGTCATCCGGTGAGATGATCGGAATACCTCGTCTGGTACGACCGATCTTGGACGGATCGATGTCCACAAAGACCATCAAGGGTGCCCCCTGCTGAAGCAGATATCTCGAGACAAGACGCCCCATCTTTCCCGCCCCCCACACGATCACCGCGTTCCGATCCCTTAGAGGTCCTTTCAGTAGGTAGTGTGCCTTTATGCGGGTAAGGTTCACCGCTGAGTAACGGTCGTCGATCCTGGTTAACCTTGCTGTATGTTCGCGCCATGAGAAAAGCACCTCGGGAACCTTCGCGAAACGCGCACCGGCTAGGTGCATTCGCAACCATAAATCATAATCCTCAGGCCAGTTATGATCCTGGTAACCACCGACACGCTCGAGCCATGAGCGACGGATCATCACCGAGGGGTGTACTAATGGACTCTCGACAAAAAGCTCTCGTGCGATCGCATCCGGAGTTACCAAGCGGTTGAGCCACTCTAGGTAGAGGCGGAATCCCTCCCCCACATCTCCCTCGGGAAAGCCTTCGACCAAGCACCCAACCACAGCCACATCCGGGTGAGTCTCGAGAAAGGACACCTGCTTCTCCAATCGTTCGGGGTGGGCGCGGTCGTCGGCGTCTATGCGAGCGATGAACGGGGCATCGCAGGCATCTATACCAGTGTTCAGCGCCTCGATGATCCCGCTATGTGGGATTGACAGGACCGAGACGCGAGGATCGCGTTTAGCCCAATTCGCGAGGTGCTCTGCAGTAGCGTCCGTTGAACCGTCGTCGACCGCCACGATCTCGAAATCCACTCGTGTTTGATTGAGTAAGGAGTTTAGCGCCTCATCTAGAGTGCCCGCCGCGTTGAAACACGGCATGAGCACCGACACTGTTGGCGTTGCCGTGTTATCATCGGTCCCACGAACTCCCTGTGCATGGAGGTTTGTCATGGACTTATCTCAACTCACCCTCGACAACATCGTAAGCGGGATAGTAGATTTCCTACCTCGACTTGGTTTCGCTATTCTGGTTTATCTCATCGCCCGTCTGATCTCCTCTTCAGCGGCACGGCTCATCCGAAGATCGATGGAGACGCAGAAGCGCGATCAGGAGCTCATTGTACTCCTGGAGATGCTCACTCGCTGGGGCATCCTTGCCCTGGGGATCGTGTTGGCGCTAGAGCAACTCGCTCCTGGCCGTTTCTCGAGTCTCATCGCCGGACTGGGGATCGCTGGTTTTACCATCGGCTTCGCTCTCCAAGACGTGGCTAAAAACTTTGTCGCCGGGATTCTCTTGTTGATCCAACAACCTTTTGAGATTGGTGATTCGATCGAGGTTGTTGACTTTGGTGGCACGGTCTTGGACATTTCCCTGCGCGCCACAGAATTGCGTACCTGGGATGGTCGGCGGGTATTTATCCCCAATGGGGACATCTTCGTGAGCTCGATCGTCAACTTCAGCCGCGCGATGCGGCGGCGGATTGAATTACCCATTGGGGTGGCGCCAGATTCTGACCTCGATCGTGTGGCACGCGTAACGCTGGACACCATCGCCAAGGGTGTAAACGGCGTTCTCGATGATCCCGCGCCACAGGTTGTGTTTTCCCAATTCGGAGAGTCCACCATTGATTTCAAGGTTCTCTATTGGATTGATACGGGTGAAGCCGGGGTTCTACAGGCTCAGGATGAGGGGGTTCGGGCGATCAAAAAGGCTTTCGAGGAACAAGGCATTGAGATGCCTTATCCGACCCACACGATTGTGATGGCCGAGGAGGTCTAGCTACAGCGAAACCTTGCCGTATTACCCTTAAAGGTATGCATGAATATATGGTTATAAAGATTTTTGAACTAGGTGGTCCTTTCTTGAGATGTCATTCCGAGTGAGTAACACGAGCGAGGAATCCCTATGATGGTTCGATGACATAAGTTGCATCATAGGGATTCCTCTTCACTTCGTTCCTCGGAATGACATTCAACTGGGGTAGGGACCCACGGCCGGCGCCCCTGCACCATAAACCAATCTCCCAATTTAAGTAGGGGCGACCGGCCGGTCGCCCCTACACAGGTCTTATGAGCTCCCTGCGAGCTACAAGCTCGCGGGGAGCTTGTGATGTGGATCATGTCCTCAAAAATCGTAGGGGCGTTTCGCGAACCGCACCTACAGCATAATAAACTAATTGTGTGGGTCTACATCTCCTGCCCGACAATCATCCTTACAAGAACTGCTCCGCGTAATGGCAAGCCACAAGGTGGCCAGGACGGAGCTCGCGCAGCTCCGGCTCTACCTGTGAGCAATGGTCCATACGCGCGATCGGGCATCGCGGATGGAACCGGCATCCAGGCGGAGGGTG
>CP070708.1:94270-104304 GCA_020350285.1 Anaerolineaceae bacterium | reverse complement strand
GTGGCGAGCGCCCTGGTGGATCGACTCGGCCTTATGCCCGCAGCGGCAGAAAGGATTGAAAACGGTCCCGCATCTGGTGGCTCTGCCGTAAAGAACGGTTTTCTTGGAGTCGCTTCAGGGTATTACGATATCGTACTGGTTGTCGGTGGCGAAAAGATGAGGGAGGTGATCGGACCAAAAGCAACGGACGTCGTCGCCTCTATGACCCATCCGGAGGCGGAATACATCTATGGTGTTACGCTTCCAGCGTTGGCTGGGATGTTCGCTCGTCTTTATATGGAAAAGTACGACATCACGCATGAACACTTGGCCATGGTAGCGATCAAGAACCAAGAGAACGGTCTGCTAAATCCCTATGCCCACATCCAGATGAAGATCACCATGGAGGGCATTCTCACTCACCCCCAAGCTCACGTTAACAGTCCGATCGTCGCTGATCCACTGCGTCTTTACGACTGCTGCCCAGTCAGCGACGGAGCAGCTGCGGTTCTATTAACTACGGAGGAGATCGCGAAAAAGCTCAAGAAACCTCGCGTGATGATCGCCGGGGTGGGACAGGCCACCGATACACACACCCTTCAAGAACGGAGCGACCCCACAGATTTGAGAGCGGTGAGGATCGCCTCAGAAAAAGCGTTTAAGATGGCTGGGCTCAAACCAAAGGACATCCATGTTGCCGAGTTGCATGATGCTTTCACCATTCTCGAGATCGCGGAAAGTGAACATGCTGGCTTCTTCCCTATGGGAAAGGGCGCTAAAGCGCTAGAAAACGGAGAGACCCGTATAGGAGGCAAGCTTCCGATCAACCCTTCAGGTGGGCTGAAAGCCCGTGGTCATCCGGTCGGTGCGACCGGCGTCGCACAAATTGTAGAACTGGTCTGGCAACTTCGTGGTGAAGCCGGCGAACGACAGGTCAAGGATGCCTCCAATGGCTTCTCGGTGAATTTCGGTGGATTTGGCAACAACGTGCTCGCTTTCGTGCTCAGGAGAGAAGCATGAAGACAATAACGGCATACAAATGTAAGTCTTGCGGTCATGTGATGTTCCCTCATCACTACCGCTGTTTGAACTGTAATGGGCTGGAGTTTAAAGAGATCAAGCCTACGACTAAAGGCAGGTTGTTGACCTTCACCATTGTCGATCAGCTTCCGTGGGGGATTGATGAACGTGCGCGTGTATTAGGTGTTGTGGAGTTCGACAACGGCGTGAAAGCTCTAGGTGTGATCAAAGCGGCAAACCCTAGAATCGGAATGCGGCTCAGAGCCGGATGGAAGCCGGTCCGCGTGATCGCTGGCGAGAAGGTTTATGGCCTCACCTTCCGAAAAACGAAGTGAGATCTTTCGTCAACCGATCAAGGTGATCAATATCGGTTTGACTGGATTTGCTGAGAGCCTTCGTCAGCAAGGCGTTCCAGTAATCTCTGTTGACTGGCGCCCCCCACCCGAGGGTGTCCCGCGAGTTACCCACACCCAATCTGGTGTCTCGATCGATAAAGCTAACGCAGAGGCGGTTAGCCGCATCATGTCAGGACGCCCGGTGATCGTCGGTTTGGATCTCGCGAAGCATGTGATCCCCGGCATGACTGAACGCACCATACTCCATGCAGGTCCTCCAATTAATTGGGAGCGAATGTGCGGTCCCACGCGAGGGGCAGTGATGGGTGCGTTGGTCTACGAGGGATTAGCTCCATCGCCTGATGAAGCAGCCCTTCTTGCCGCAAGCGGTGAGATTGTCTTCGACCCTTGTCATCATCATCACGCTGTAGGACCGATGGCGGGGGTTATCTCCCCGTCCATGCCGGTTTGGATCATCGAAAACACCGAGTTTAACAACCATGCATATTGCACGTTGAATGAAGGCTTAGGTAAAGTCCTTCGCTACGGTGCTTTCGGCGAGGATGTTTACAAGCGGCTCCACTGGATGGCCGATGTCCTCTATCCAACATTAGCGAGTGCGATCGAACGATCAGATCCGATAGATCTAAGAGCGGTGATCGCACAGGCTCTTCATATGGGGGACGAGTGTCACAACCGTAATCGCGCAGGGACATCCCTCTTCCTCCGGACCATTACCCCCTGGCTGGCTAGAACATGTGAAGACGGCGATCGTATTGCGCAGGTCATCGAATTTATTAACGACAACGATCACTTTTTCCTAAATCTCTCGATGCCGGCTGCAAAGGCTATGCTCGAACCAGCGGAGGGAATTGAGGGATCGACCGTTTTGACCGTGATGGCTCGCAACGGAACGGATTTTGGCATCAAACTCGCAGGAGACCCAGACCGTTGGTTCACCGCACCTGCTGGAATCGTCGAGGGACTCTTCTTGCCCGGTTTCAGCGACGAGGACGCCAATCCCGATATCGGAGATAGCACCATTACCGAGACAGCTGGTTTTGGTGGTTTTGCCATGGCAGCTGCACCGGCGATTGCCAGCTTTGTCGGTGGTACTGCTCAAGATGCTATCAGCTCGACCCATGAGATGTACGAGATCTGCTTCACCGAACATGAGCATTTCACCATCCCGGCACTGGACTTCCGAGGAACACCTCTAGGAATCGATATCCGGCTTATCATCGAGACCGGCATTCTTCCGAAACTCAATACAGGTATCGCCCACAAGGATCCCGGTATCGGCATGGTCGGAGCCGGTATCTTGCGTGCGCCAAGGGAATGCTTTACGGAGGCATTCGAGGTAATCAGGAATTGGTAGCCAAAACTAGAATCTGATCAGTTCCTTTATACATGATCACCATTTGGAGGTCTACATACCATGAAAATCATCGATCTCACCATACCTCTTGGGGTCGGCACTCCACCATGGCCGACCTACGAACCTTTACAGGTTAAATATTTCAAACGGCTTGCACCAAATGGAGCAAACGGCCAGATCGTCACCCACTCGAATCACCTAGGCACCCATTTGGATGGTGAAATTCACTTTTACACCCCCGGCAAAGATATCGCTTCCTTGGATTTTGATTTTCTTTATGGTCCTGGTGTGATTGTCGATCTCTCAGACGCAGCTGGTGATTACGATATCTACACCTCAGATATGGTTGAAGAGCGCGTGGAAGTTCACGAGGGGGATATCCTGATCATCCATACCGGTTACCATCGCTACGGCTGGGATCAACCGACCGCAGATGAAATCCGTTATATGGTCAAGCACCCTGGTCCAGACCGTGAGTTCGCCGAGTGGTGTAAGGCGAAAAAACTCAAGTGGTTAGGTGTAGATTGCGGAAGCGCCGATCACCCGATGAATACCATTATCCGTACATGGATGCCTCGGCAAACCAAGGAAGCTGAAGCGCATTTCGATAACAAATATGGGAAGTCGGTGGCTGATGTCTTCACCGATGATAAGTACCAACTCATGCATTTAGAGTTGTTCCCCCATGGCATCATCCACGCCGAGTGTTTAGGAGGTGACATCGACCTACTCCTGAACGAACGTGTGGATATCGGTTGTTTCCCATGGCGCTTTGTGGATGGTGAATCCTGCATCTCCCGCATCGTCGCGTTCGTGGACGATGATCGCTACACCGCACTCATGGAGAAGAAGAAAGATTTTTCATTGACGAAATATGGGGATTGTGTCTGTCAACGACCTCAGATTCAATGAGAATCATTGATGAATTGGATGGGTGTCTGAACGCCCCCCAGATAGGCTTTCAGTAAGTGCAAGACACTGTCTGACATGTGTCGTACTTTTGAAGTGACATCACAAAAGTTTATGCCACTTAATGTCATTCTGAGGCGCAAAGCGCCGAAGAATCTCGTTGTTGGGACAGAGGACCATATGAATTCGGAATACGAGATCCTTCACTTCGCTCAGGATGACGTTAAGAGACAAGCCTCTATTAATGTCATTCTGAGGAGCGCAGCGACGAAGAAACTCTTTGTTAGGACAAAAGACCATATGTATTTGGAAAACGAGGTCCTTCGCTTCACTTCGTTCCGCTCAGGATGACATTAATATGAGTGTCATTCCGAGCGCCTTAAGGCGCGAGGAATCCCTATGATGTATCGAATTACTTACCTCTACATAGGGATTCCTCGTCGCGGAGTTTATCCTGAGCGAAGCCGAAGGACTCCTCGGAATGACAATTAAAGATTTCATTCTGAGCACCGTTAGGTGCGAAGAATCCCTGCGATGACAGGAATTCAGATGCTTCATCAAAGGAATTAAATGTCACGATGTTCCTTACTTAAGTGCCTGTAGGAGTTAAACATGATCCTACCCCTCCCGGATTTACCAAGCTTTGATTACATCCGCCCCAAGTCCTATCAACAGGTTTCAGAGTTGCTTCATCAACAATCGGAGGATGTCCGCCCATTTATGGGTGGCACAGATCTCTTCGTTCAAATGCGAGACCAGATCATAGCGCCGAAGATCTTGGTCGATGTGAAACTTCTTCCAGGGATGATTTCAATCGAATACGATCACGAGGTCGGTCTTCACTTGGGCGCTGCAGTGAATCTGAATGCAATCGCAAAGCATCCCGAGGTGATTGAATATTATCCCTTGCTCGTCGAGGCGGCGAATAGCGTCGCTTCTTACCAACTTCGAAATCGGGCAACAATCGGTGGAAACCTCTGCAACGCCTCACCAGCCGCTGATATGGCACCGAGTCTTCTAATACTAGAAGCTAAGCTGATCGCCGTTGGTCTAAATGGTGAGCGGGTGATCCCAGTGAATGAATTTTTCCGTGCCCCAGGCGAGAATGCACTAGAACGTGGTGAATTGCTCAAGCGGATTGAGATCAAACCCCCACCGGAAGGCTGGTTTGGGAAGTACCTTAAATTGGGGCGAAATGCGGAAGGTGATCTAGCTATCGCTGGCGTGGCTGTCCTGGGTTTTCCTGACCAGACTGCTGAGTCAGGTTATCGATTTCGTATCGCTCTTTCCTCCGTCGCACCCACACCCATTCAGGCTCTTAAAGCTGAAGAGATACTCAATCAAGGTCCAATCAGTGAAGAGAGTATCGAGGCAGCAGCGATCACATCTCGGGATGCTTGCCAGCCAATCGACGATGTGCGGGCATCTGGGAACTACCGCAAGGCAATGGTAGAGGTGCTGATCCGACGTGGGCTAGAAGAAGTCTGGTCCGCTATTCAGGTAGGAGGCTAGATGGCCAAACATATCATATCGCTCACAGTCAACGGTGTCCGTGAATATGTTGAAGTGCCTTCCAACATGACCTTGCTCACGCTTCTTAGGGAACGACTCGGTTTAACAGGCACCAAGGATGGTTGCTCCGCCGGCGAGTGCGGAGCATGTACAGTGCTGATGAACTTTGAACCAGTTAATGCCTGTCTTACCCTAGCCGTCGAAGCCGAGGATGCGGTCATTTTGACCGTAGAAGGCCTCCCTCAAGATGGTCGCCTTGACCCTGTACAGCAAGCCATCATCGATCATGGCGCGACTCAGTGTGGTTTTTGCACTCCAGGGGTCATACTCTCAGCTCGGGCCTTACTTGATCGAAATCCTTCTCCAAGTGAGTGGGAGATCAAGGACGCTTTACGCGGCAATTTATGTCGTTGCACCGGATACACGAGGATCATCCGTGCCATCCAAGACGCTGCGGTCGGAGGGGCTGATGACTGAACATCATGAAGTACCATCTCCCATTGGTGAGAAAGTCAAGCGGGTTGATGCGTTGGATAAAGTCACTGGCGAAGCTGTGTTCGCCGATGATTTGAAGTTCGGATCAGACTTGTTACACGGTCGCGTTGTCAGAAGTGTGCACCCGCATGCGCTGATAAAGGGGATCGACTCAAGCAAAGCACTGACTCTCCCAGGTGTTAAGGCAGTGGTAACTGGTGAAGACACAACAAACCGAATCGGTTTATATCTAAAAGATCGCTATACCTTTTGCCGAGATCGTGTCCGTTATGTTGGCGACCCAGTGGCGGGAGTCATTGCGACAAGTGTAGAGATCGCTGAAACTGGATGTGATCTTATAGACATCGAGTATCAATTCTTGGAGCCCGTCCTTGACCCCCTCCAGGGCATACAAGAGAGAGCGCCATTGATCCATCCGGATCTTGGGGAGTATCCTGTCGCGGACTTCATCTTTCCAAAACCTGGGACGAACATATCAAACCACTTCAAAGTACGAAAAGGCGATGTAGAAGCTGCTTGGTCTAATTGCGAAGTCATCATCGAAAAAAGCTTCCATGTACCACACATTCAGCACGCGCCCATCGAACCTCATGTGGCAGTTGCTCAAGTTGACCATACGGGTAGGATCACGCTTTGGGGAAGCAGTCAATCACCCTTTGCACAACGCAACTTGATCGCTGAATCATTAGGGATATCACAGCGCGATGTACGCGTGATTTCTCCTTATGTAGGAGGTGGATTCGGATCCAAGGCCGGTGTCTCCATGGAGGCCTTGGCTGTCGTGATGGCCCAGGCCGTACCAGGGCATCCTGTTAAAGTGCGTCTCACCCGAGAGGAGGAGTTCTTCTGCGCCTTTGTACGACAAGGCTTGGTCGCGAAGATCAAAGTTGGTGCGACAAAGGATGGGAAGCTGTTGGCAATGAAGACTGAGTATTACTGGGACGCTGGAGCCTATACCGAGTACGGTGTCAACATCACCCGTGCTGCTGGTTACTCGTCAACTGGTCCTTATGAGATCCCCAATGTGTGGTGTGATTCCTATTGTGTTTACACCAACCACCCCGTTGGTGGACCGATGCGTGGATTCGGTATGCCTGAAATCCATTGGGGTATCGAACAGGTCATGGATATGGTTGCCGAGGAACTCCAGATGGACAAAGTGGATTTTCGATTGTTGAATTGCCTGCGTGCAGGATCGATCACAGCCACAGGTTCGGAGATGCATCCAACTGGCCTGACAGAATGTATCACCCAATCAGCCCAAGCAATCCAGTGGAGTACAGAAGAAACCGCCAGTGCGCCGCATAAACGCCGAGGAAAGGGCATTGCCATCATGTGGAAAGCTCCTGCGATGCCACCCAACGCAGGCTCTTCAGCATGGATTCGATTCAATGAAGACGCTACCATTTCAATTGGCATCGGAGGACAAGAACTTGGGCAAGGCTCACATACAGTTGCGACACAGATGGCAGCCGCTACGTTGGGTGTTCCGATGGAGTGGATTCACATCAGTGGACCCATCGACACCGAATACAGCCCTTACGAGTGGCAGACTGTCGCCAGCCGATTAACTTGGTCGATGGGCAATGCGATCGTTGAGGCGGCTAAAGATGCTCGAGGGCAAATTCTCGATCTCGTGGCAGAGCATTGGGGTGAAGATTCCCAGAATCTCGATATTAAAGAAGGGCTGGTAATTTCCTACAGATCTGAACAGACTCTCCCACTGCAGAACCTCGTGGTCTATGGCTTGCCTAAAGCTGACGGCTCTGGTTGGAGAGGTGGTCCGATCATCGGCCATGGAAATTTCATGCCGACCTACGTGACGTCCCTCGATTATGAGACTGGACAGGGTGAAAGAGCGGTTGTGCATTTTACTACCGGCTGTCAAGCGGTCGACCTTGAGGTCGACACCGAAACGGGTCAAATAACACTCCTACGTGTGGCTTCGGCATTCGATGTCGGGAAAGCGATCAACCCCGATCAAGTACGAGCGCAGATGGAAGGCGGTGTTGTACAGGGAGCAAGCACAACACTTTTTGAACACTTAAAGCTTGAAGATGGTGTACCGGTCAACCCAAGCTTCGTGGACTATCGCATCGCCTCTTCTGTCGACGCACCTGCGGAGATCATTCCGATCATCGTCGAGGTACCACAAGATGACGGCCCTTGGGGCGCACGAGGTATCGGCGAACATTCCATGGTCCCAACCGCTCCGGCCATCGCTAACGCCCTCGCGGATGCTCTAAACCTCCGAATCCTTGATCTTCCGTTGACCGCAGAGAAAGTGTTCTTTGCACTCCAGGAAAAGGGAGGGGCAACGTAGCCGCAATCGTGGAGGCTCTATCCATCACGCCTCGAGCCCAGGATTGGGTGTTGGAAACGTCCGATGCCTGGGTACTGTACTGCTCTGATAAAGTATGTAACCTGAGCAATTCACAGGACAGCGTGATCTCGATCACCACCCCTCAAATTCATCTTGGGCCTTTCGGCGTGAGGATCACCCCAATTGAACTGTCTCGTCATATCGATTCAAGCGTAAACGTGAACATCACCCCAAATGGCTTACAGGTAGGGATGCTTGAGATCGATACGAGGTTCGCTCGTCTTTGGGACCCACAACCATCGTGGTCCTCCCTTAGAGCGAAAAGTGAAGCCCTTCAAGATGGTCTGCAAATCGTGACGCAGACGTTAACACAATACGCCCCTCCAGAGAGCCTTGCAGGACTTGTTACTCTTTCGCCTGAAATTCATTCACCAATTGAGAAGAAGATCCTGGCACTAGCAAGAGAGCCGATAAATCAATTGATGAGTGGACTTCGAACGGATGATATAAAACTCTGTATTAAGGGCGCGGGCGGATTAGCAGGGTTAGGGGTTGGTTACACACCTGATGGCGATGATTGGATAATCGGCAGCCTACTTGCAGCCTGGCTATCAAAGCCTTCCCAAGAAGCGAAACGCCTCAGTACAGCTATCGCTAAGGCTGCCATGCCATTAACGACACCGATCTCAGCGGCATGGATCGACGCCGCAAGCCGAGGCGAGTGTGCTGAGTCTTGGCATAACTTATTTCATTGCCTATCAGCGGGAAATGAAAACGAGATCCGAGAAGCTGCCAAAGATCTCATCTCCCTTGGGCACTCCTCGGGGGCGACCGCAGTAGCTGGGTTCCTTGCTGTATTCAATGGAAGAATATAACCGCCCCCCTTCGGATGCGGAACGCAGGATACTCGCTATCCTTATTTAAGAGCAGTCATCCTGAGCCCTTCGACAAACTCAGGCCGAAGCCTGTCTGCTTGCGTGATTTCAAACCAAATGGTCTACAACGTTCAGAAGACTCAGGGGCTTTTACTCTACAAGCTCTAACCCAATGAGCGCTGCTCCTAAAGCTCCTATCAACTGGGGGTGATGTGGGATGATCACCTCCTCACCAGTCTCCTCTTGCAGCAAGCGCGGAATCGCCGGATTAAGGACCACACCCCCGGAAAGCATAAGAGGGGGTCTCAGACCGACACTTCGAATCATCGCTACAACACGTTTGACCAACGAACGGTGTAACCCTCTGAGGATAGGCTCTGTGGATACGCCGTGAGCGATGAGAGAAATGACCTCTGATTCGGCGAAGACCGTGCAGGTGCTTGAGATCGATACCTCCTCTTCGGTGGAGAGAGTCACATCGCCTAATTGATTTAACTCCACGCCCAATCGACTGGCTGTATTCTCAAGAAACCTACCCGTACCAGCTGCGCACTTGTCGTTCATCGAGAAATCAATCACCTCGCCCTTCGAACTGATACCTATGACTTTGCTATCCTGACCTCCGATGTCAACCAAGGTGCCTCCATGACCGAGCTCTCGATAGATCCCCCTCGCGTGACAGGTGATCTCAGTGACCGTCCGTGACGCTTGGTGAACCAACTTGCGTCCATAGCCCGTCGCAATAAGAGGGACACCATTTCCATCCCCTCCTCCTGCAGGATCAGTCACTTTCGGCGCGACTTCATGAGCCAACTCCAGAAACCTCTCAACTTGTACCCCAACTTGAGGATCTGCCTGCTCCAAGTTATGCCACACGATTCGACCATCTGCGTCAACCCCAACGATCTTAGCGGTTGTAGAACCTACGTCGATTCCCAATGCACATACCTCAACCATCGCTATCTCTCCAGAATTTCCACAAAAGCCGCTAACCGATTGGCTACCTGTTCTTCGGTAAAACAACGGAAATCATTGTGGTCAGCCTCTAGTAGAAGTGCTGGTATCTCATACTCTCGTATCAGTTGGTCACGCTGATCCATCTGACCGATAGAATAAGGCTTACAGGATCGATCAGAATGAAGGATTACACCATCAAGTCCATAGCCCTCGATCATCTGTTGCATCGTACGCAGTTTGTGCCCTGTGCC
>CP070708.1:83903-94170 GCA_020350285.1 Anaerolineaceae bacterium | reverse complement strand
AGCTTGACCATCCTCGCGGTTCATCGACTGGGTGCATGGCTTTCACAGATGGAGGAGGTTGAGTAGAAGGTTTTTGGTGAGATACATAAATATCTATTTATATATGGCCTGTAATGATAAGTATGTAGGGGCAATTCATGCCGTCTCGCACCGGCGTGTCGCCGGTTTTCGCGGCACGAACGGTGAATTGCCCCTACGTCATTGCCTAACGATCAGTTTTCTATCCAATCAATTGAGGTGCAGATTTAACCTTCGAGCCAAGATCTGATCAAGGTTTCTGCTTGATGGATAACATCCTCTCGAACGTCAAACCAATGGATCCGAGCGTCATCTTTCTTGAACCAATTTGATTGGCGACGGACAAATTGCCTGGTCGCTTTTCGCATTTGACGTATCGCTTCATCCAAGCTAATCGATCCTCTCAGATAATCCGTGATCTGACGATAACCGATAGCGGTCATCGCCGGCAGATCTGGGTCATACCCACGTTCAAGTAGTTGCTCAACTTCTGCGATGAGGCCCGCATCCAACATCGCATCGATCCGGGCATCGATCCTAGTGTAGAGCTCCGATCTCGGAAGTGTTAGGCCTATACGTAAAGCTCGGTAAGGTGGAGGTTGACTAGCTCGCTGTTGACTGGGTGGAGAACCGGTGATGTGATAAATCTCAAGTGCTCGAACGACTCGACGGACATTGCGATGATCAATCTTAGCTGCGCTTGCGGGATCAATCTCCTCAAGTTGCATATGCAAGGCTAAAGAACCGCGTTCCTCAGCATAATCTTCAAGCTGCTGACGCAGAGATGGGTCACCTGATTTCGGCGGGGGTATCCATCCTTCTAAGATGGCTGTAATGTATTGACCGGTGCCGCCAACGAGCAGTGGAAGACAACCGCGTCCATGAAGCCCATCGATAACCTCTATCGCGGCGCGACGATAGATCGCCAGGCTCCATGGTTGGTCAGGGTCTGTGACATCGATCAAGTGATGCGGAATGTGAGAGCGAACATCCACCGAGGGCTTATCGGTTCCGATATCCATGCCACGGTAGAGTAACCTAGAGTCGGCAGATACGATTTCTCCCCCCAACCTCTCTGCCAAATGGATTGAAATCTCAGTCTTTCCGACCGCGGTGGGACCAATGATTGCTACAAGAGGGTTGTCCTGGGTCACCTTATGTCCCGCTCTCCATCCACCGCATCAATGTAATGTTCCAACCTCTCCACACACCCTGACTGATCACGATCGATGGCAATGACATCAATACGCCAGAGAAGATCCATGAGCCCTTGATCCGTAAGATAGGCCATGGCCGACCGCTGCAATCGACGCCGTTTAGTTGCTGTAACGCTTTCTTCGGGCCAACCAAAATCTTTCGTCGTACGCGTCTTGACCTCAATAAAGACGACCGTCTCCCCATCCTGAGCCACCAGATCAAGCTCCCCCTCCTGCGTCCGCCAGTTACGAGCGA
The DNA here is from genome assembly GCA_020350285.1 of Anaerolineaceae bacterium. Classification (GTDB taxonomy): domain Bacteria; phylum Chloroflexota; class Anaerolineae; order Anaerolineales; family E44-bin32; genus DUEZ01. Next base: position 92,700 of record CP070708.1, on the reverse strand, counting down.
GAATTCTGTATCCTTTGGCTTCAAGGTATTGAGAAGCGATCTCCTCACCCCATGCCCCTATACGATGACTTTTCATTAGCCCCTATCCTAGAAAAATGACGAGGATCATGGTGGCCATTAATACTGCCATTCTCTCCCTAACCACCAGAATCCTAGACCCACACAGGTGAGGCGTCAAGCTGACTGTTTTTTCAAATCCATCCATGCCCTCAGAACAGGATCAAATAATGGCGGACCTCACAGTCATGTCATGAAAAAAGGTAAAATTGCATTCTAAGCTGGAGGAGGATCGAACTTTCAATTCCCTTTTCTGAAAATCTTATGCTAGACTGACAACATCAACCAAGGGAGCAAGGAAACATGAGTCACGCGGGGATGCTAAGACAGGCGGACATATTCCAAGACCTCACTCGTGATCAGATTGAGCGGATCGCATCGATTTGTGAAGAGAAACGTTACAGTGTAGGAGAGTTGGTCTTCGAAGAGAAATCTTCCAGCGATGAGCTTTACATCATCGTCCGTGGTCAAGTCGAAATCGTCGTTGACCCTGCATTGGTGAGTGATCGTGTGGATGACCCCAGCCGCCCCTCAACGATCGCGATCCTTCGCAGAGGACAATCCTTTGGAGAAATGGCCCTCGTCGATCGAGGGTTACGCTCGGCGAGTGCTCGTTGTGCAAGTCCAGAAACACGCTTGATTATCATCCCTCGTGAAGAACTTATGAGTATCTGCGACGATGATCCGGTATTGGGCTACCGCTTGATGTACAACCTGGCAGCCGATCTAGCACTTAAAATTCGTGGCTCTGGTCTCATGATCCGTGAGAAATTACTATATTCCGGTCGAGACGAGGGATCGCTGACCGGGAGTGCGCTGAGTCGAGATGAATAAAGGATACCTATCCTCGGATCAAATCTGACATGGGCTGCTCATCAATGGAATTACGAAAAAGTACAAGGTTACAAGTATGCCAATCATTGACAACCTTAAAACCTATGATAAATTATTATCTAAGTTTATGTGACTGAAATAGAAAATCATTTATGATAAAAACCAAACGTTCAATCGTCTCAACTTTGTACTGGTGTTACTGGTATACTCTTACACCATAAGAGCCAATCCCGGTTGCAAGGGTGAGACACGACACTTGCCTGTCTAGTGAGCGTGAAACACCTCCCAACCGGGAGGTGTTTATCATTTTTCGATCCGGTATAGTCCTTGACAATCAATTCACCGCAGTTTTTAATGTCCATTCAGTTCGTCAAGACTTACCGGCTACCAAAGGAAAGGAGGAGATACTGCGCATCTTAGCTTCACCACTTTCGTCAGAACACTCCTGAACAGACCTTATACGAGACAGGTCAATATTATTGGAGGAGGAGAGGACAGACATGAAACGCTTAATCAGATTGGTCGCGGTGCTGTTGTTGACAAGCATGATTCTTACCGCTTGTGCACCAGCAGCTGAGGAACCTGAGGTCATGGAAGATGAATGGGGGTTGATGACCTTCACTCCCAGCTCAAAAATCACCCTTGGTGTCTCATCAGCCTTGGCCGGTGCGTACGCGGTGTATGGTCAGGACATGCTTAACGGCGTGGACCTCGCCATAGCCGATTTTGGTGGCAACCTAAAAGGCTGGGATATCATCTCTGAGGGTGGAGACGATGGATGTGAAGGAGCACCATCCGTAACTGTCGCAGAACAATTTGCAGCTGACCCAACGCTACTTGCTGTTATTGGCCCCATGTGCTCTGGATCCGTCGTACCTGCTTCGGATATCTATTCCGAGCACAACATCGTCATGGTCACTCCCTCGTCAACAGCCGTTGTTGTGACCGCCAGAGGATACGAAAACCTATTCCGCCTGGTGGCCAATGACGACCTACAAGCTGAAGTCACGGCCGACTTTCTGAGGAAGGATTTGGGTCTTTCCACCTTGGCGATTCTGCACGACCAGAGCATTTACGGTCAGGGTGTCGCGGAGGCCGTGCTTGGGAAATTCTCAGCAGCTGGTGGTGATATCGTTGGAGAAGAAGGTATTACCCGCGGCGATGTCGACTTCAGCGCTGTCATCGCAACTGTCCTGGCCGGTAATCCCGATGCGATTTACTGGGGCGGCATGGACGCCGAAGGTGCGCTGCTCATCAGCCAGCTTCGCAGCGCGGGTTTTGAGGGCGTCTTCTTCGGCCCGGATGGCATCAAATCCAAGCCTACTTACATCGACGCATCGGGTGGCGCGGCTGAGGGAAGCTACTCAACCTTTGGCGCCGTTGGTGGCGCGACCGGATATGATGAATGGGAGGTCAAGTTCACCGAACTGTACGATGCTCCAGTTGCTTACGCTCCTGGGTCGTACGACGCGGCTTTGATCATCCTTCAGGCTGCAGACGCCGTCGCAGAAATCGATGCGGATGGTAACCTGGTGATCGGGCGTAAAGCGCTCGCGGATAAGATTCGCGAAACACCATTCGCCGGCATCACAGGCGCTTTGGAATTCACGGCGACCGGAGACCTCGGCAAAGTATCTATCACCGTCTTCCGTGTGGAAAACGGCGATTTCGTTGAGGTCAAGAAAGTTGATTTCGGCGAGTAGCCAATCGCTTACCTCCGAAAAAGCTGAAAAGCTCTAAATCGGATACGCTGGGAGGTGGGTATTACGATATCCGCCTCCCAGTCACCGATGTCAGTATGGATTAGATCCCTGACAAGCTAAGGATGAAGTCCGTGTCCGCGAAGCATCATTCGATATAGTAATTTTGCGGACCATCAATAAATTCCTATCATAGATGATCAATAGGATGCGTAGGTATATATCAGCGGTATCACAAGCAATCATAAGACCCCAGTTCATCTTATTTGGGGTGATGGCAATAGCATTTGTACAACCGGTTGATCATCCAAATTCAATCGCTTCGATCCGACCATTGGTGATCGGTGTGGCAAGCTGGCGCCATGTCGATGGGCCTATCATCAAAGTCCAAGAAAAAACATATCAACGTCTTGTTGATGAGGTTGCGAAAATGGGGTTGGACGATGTATCAGTCGTACGTTTGCCCGTATCCTTGAAAAACGCGCTTGACGTTGAAACTATTGCATCGAAGTTCAACATTGACGTAGTGGTTTGGGGATGGTATGACAAGATCGCAGTTCGGGGCTATGTTGACCTCGTAAATGCTACAAGGGAAGATGGCATGACGAACTGCCTAACAACATTTCTTGAGAGAGGCGGCAACACAAACGTTATTCGAGTCTTAAAAGTATTAAGCGGATTCGATTATGATCAGGACGGTGTATCTTTTTGCGTTCCTCGCTGGACGCCTTGAACATCGTCGAAAGGTAAATCCCTCCAGGAGAATTCTATGGGCTTTGATGTTTCATCCTTCATCGAACAGCTGATCAACGGTCTAACTGTTGGAAGCTTTTACGCCCTCATCGCGTTAGGATACAGCATGGTGTACGGCGTTCTCACGATGATCAATTTTGCTCATGGTGAGATCTTCATGGTCGGTGCTTATGTGGGTTTGTATACCATGAATCGACTCGTGGATGTTGGCTTGTATGATTCGAGCAAGATTTTAGCAGTCGGAATAACCTTCATCGCCGGTACAATTGGTGCGGCAATAACCGGTGTAACTGTCGAGAGGTTGGCTTATCGACCCTTGCGTCGTGCTGCTCGCCTAGCTCCACTCATCAGCGCCATCGGGATGTCGATCTTCCTTCAGGAATTTATCCGGCTGCTCCCCAATATGGGTGAAGCCATAACCAGCATCAGCATCGGTTCTTTCACACTCTTCCCCGAGAACATCCAGACTGCCGTGGTGGGTTTTCTTCAAGAATTTGGTGGTAGTCGCGTAAAAACCTATCCTGGCGTCTTTGGAGTCGGAGGTTTTGATATCGGCGACATCCACATCACCTACAGCCGGCTAATTATCCTCATCATGTCTGTACTCACGATGCTTGGGCTCTATTTCCTCGTCCGTTACAGCCGCTTGGGCAAGGCGATGCGAGCGGTTGCAGAAGATAAGGACATTGCGTCCTTGATGGGAATCGATATCGACCAAGTCATCTCCCGCACATTCTTGATCGGCTCTGCTCTGGCTGGCATCGCGGGAGTTATGATGGGCATGTTCTATCTCCAAATCCGCCCGACCATGGGTTTCGTTCCCGGGATAAAGGCTTTCACGGCAGCTGTTTTAGGTGGAATCGGAAACATCCCAGGTGCAATGCTTGGTGGTTATGCTCTGGGCTTGGGTGAAGTCATCGGCGTACAGTTCCTACCTGCCGTGTATAAGGACATTGTTTCGTTCAGCATTCTTGTCTTAATCCTGATTTTCAAACCAACTGGCATTCTCGGTGAAGTATTAGCCGAGAAAAAGATGTAGGCGGAATGATCATGAAAAAGAGATTTTCCTCACTACTTGAGAGAATAAACGAGAGGTTTTCGAGCCCCATAGGCAGATGGGTACTCATAGGGATAGTTGTTGGGTTAATTTTGATCCTTCCTATGATCAACTTCCAGCAACGCGCGTTTTGGGTCCGTGTCATTGGATACACTGGGCTGTATATCATCCTTGGATTGGGGTTGAATGTCGTCGTGGGACTCGCGGGACTGCTTGACCTTGGATATGTCGCCTTCTATGCGATCGGCGCCTACGCATATGCACTTCTAGCATCGGGGCATTTCGACATCCACATATCCTTCTGGTTGGTGCTCCCCTTTGCGGCTCTCCTTGCGGGATTCGCTGGCATTCTGCTAGGCATCCCTGTTTTGCGAATGCGGGGTGATTACCTGGCGATCGTGACCCTTGGTTTTGGTGAGATCATCCGTATGTTGGTAACCAATCTCACAGATCTAACCAACGGATCTCAGGGGCTAATTGGAATCGATTCTCCCTATCTTTTCGGGCTCGAGTTGAAAACAAGCACACACTTCTATTACATGATCTTTATCTTTGTCATCATCGCAATCTTTGTCACCCAACGACTCGATCGATCACGGGTTGGACGCTCATGGATTGCGATGCGCGAAGATGAGGACGCAGCTCAAATGGTGGGTGTGAATACAACCCGATATAAACTGCTCTCATTTGCAGTCGGTGCTTTTATCGGTGGTCTTGGTGGAGCTATCTTTGCCGCATGGCAGGGCTCGATATTCCCGGACAACTTCAATCTTATGGTCTCGGTCAATGTCCTTTGTTTGATCATCATCGGTGGGATGGGCAGTATTCCCGGTGTTGTCATAGGATCATTTGCATTGATCACCCTACCGGATATTCTGCGCCAGTTCGCGGATTATCGATTGCTATTGTTTGGGTTCCTGCTCGTCGTAATGATGATCGCTCGACCGGAAGGTTTTATCCCTTCTCGCCGTCGACAACTTGAATTACATGCTGAGGAACTAGCCCATGCAGGACCAGCTGAGATTACCACGGAGGGCGGAGCGTGACCATTCTTGCATCTAATAACGTAACAAAGCGGTTTGGTGGACTGGTAGCAGTGGACCAATTTGATCTTGATCTTCAAGAACTTTCCATCCACAGCATTATCGGTCCAAATGGTGCTGGTAAGACGACCTTCTTCAACTGTGTTACAGGTTTTTATCCTCCCGAAGAGGGTGAAATCCACTTTAATGGCACATCGCTCAAGGGAATGTCACCTGACCGCATCGCCCATCTTGGAATCGCTCGTACCTATCAAAATATCCGCCTGTTTTCAAATATGACCGCAATTGAGAATATTTTGGTCGGTCAACATCCGAAGTTAAAAGCCTCACTGATCGATGCCATCCTTCATACGCCACATTATCAAAAAGAAGAAAAGGAAGCGCATGAAGAAGCAAATCGGCTTGTCCGTTTTGTTGGTCTCGTAGGTTTAGGTGACCATTTGGCTCGAAATTTACCCTATGGAGCTCAACGAAGGTTGGAAATCGCCCGCGCGCTCGCTAGCAAACCAAAATTAATGTTGTTAGATGAGCCTACAGCTGGGATGAACCCCCAAGAATCTGCTGAGATGATGCGTTTCATTCGAAATTTACGCGACGAACTAGAGATCACCATCCTGTTGATTGAGCATGATATGCGTGTGGTCATGGGGATCAGTGAAATCATCACCGTGCTCGATTACGGTGTGAAAATCGCCGAAGGTCCACCTGAGGAGATCCAACGTAACCCGCGTGTGATCGAAGCCTATCTTGGTCGCGGAGCGGCTTCGGGGTTAGGTCAAAATTCGATCTGAAATGCTACTTAGAAGAAGAGAAGAACCTTATGCCATTACTAGAAATCCATGATCTTCACGCTTATTACGGCAATATCCAAGCACTCAAAGGCATCTCCTTGAACGTAGATCAGGGTGAGATTGTCACTCTGATTGGTGCTAACGGTGCAGGGAAAACCACCACACTCCGTGTCGTTAGTGGCCTATTAAAACCCAGTCAAGGCAAGGTGTTATTAAACAGCCAAGATCTTTCAGAGTACAAAGCCCATGAGGTTGTTGATCAGGGTGTAGCCATGGTCCCTGAAGGTCGAGGTGTCTTCTCAAAACTGACCGTATTCGAAAATCTTGAATTGGGTGCCTATAGTCGATCCGATAAAGTCGAGATACAAGAAGACATCGAACGTATCTTTGGCATCTTTCCCCGACTGAAGGAACGTCGCACACAAGTTGGCGGGACGCTCTCAGGTGGTGAACAACAAATGCTCTCCACTGCTCGTGCACTGATGGCGCGGCCTTCTCTGCTTCTCATGGACGAGCCTTCGATGGGTCTTGCGCCGGTGTTGATCGAGAGTGTGTTTGAATCGCTATTAGAAATCAATAAGCAAGGCACAACAATCCTGTTGGTGGAACAGAACGCACATATGGCACTCCAGGTAGCAAGTCGAGGGTACGTGCTTCAGACAGGAGAAATTGTTTTAAGCGATACCGCTGATGGACTACGAGAGAACGAGATGGTGCAAAAAGCCTATCTTGGTATTGAGTGAGCCTACTGAAAATATTCACCTTTGAGATGATGGTATATATAAGTGGTGTGGGCTGTACCCACACCACTTTTTATTCGCATCCATGCCCCTCGTGTGACAATGTCACCGAGTCTTATTCTTCCCCTTCCCCTAGACGTTTCTTCTTCCTACCCTCCCCCAAGGTCAACGAGCGTTGATAAGCCGCCCAGATGGCGCGCGACAGCGCGGTTCTAAATCCTGCTCTCTCAAGGTAGTACAAGGCTTCAGCTGAAGTGCCTCCAGGTGATGTCACTTGGTTGCGCAAGCGTGAGAGATGGTGAGGGGATTTCTGGACATATTCCACGGCACCGCTTACGGTTTGAAGCACCAGCTTTTCTGCGATGTAGCGTGGGAATCCAAGATGGACTCCCGCATCGATCATCGCTTCCATGAAGAGAAACACGTAGGAAGGACCTGTACCTGAGAGGGCTGTCGCCATGTCGAGGTAATCCTCATCCTCTACATAAATCTCCTCGCCAAATGCCGTGAGGATCGCTCTGGCTTGTCCACGCTGTTCTTCATCAACTGAGTCGGAAGCCGTCCATACTGTAATGCCCTCCCCAATCTGAGCTGGAGTATTGGGCATTGAACGTGCGATAAGCTTGTGATCAAGCCCACGTTCGATGGTGTCAATTTTTGCGCCCGCTACGATCGAAAGAACAAGCGAATCTTCGAGAACACTCCCTCGTAATTCAGACATGACCTGAGCGAGCATTTGAGGTTTGACGGACATCACGACGATATCAGCTTTTTGCAGAGCCACCCGATTGTCCGTCGATGTATTGACACCGTACTCCTTCGCCAAGTATTCGCCTCGTTCCGGGCGTGGACCGGAGGCGACGATGTTCTTGGCTGATGTCACTTCCTGACGAAGCAAACCGGTTATCATCGCTTCAGCCATGACACCATAACCAATGAATGCGATTTTCTTATCGGATAACATGCGGTTTCCCCTCCTCTGATTTCACCCCGCGAATATGTATGGAACCACTCTCAGGTAACAATTCCTGTTCAAAAAACGACACCTCCCGGCTGGGAGGTGCTTCACGCTTTCATGCTTCCACCATATCGCGCTACACCATCACAGCCGGTGTCCTCATCGAATCCCATGGGAAATGAGACCCTGGATCATCCGGGATCAAGGCTGGCAGACGATAGGTAGAAGGGCCAATGTTAAATGCAACGATCTCAGAAATCATGTCCACACTTTATCATAGGTTTCAACGCTGTCAAGAATTTAGGTGTTTACTGGGCTGCATCATTAAGTAAGTCTCCAATGTGGTCGCACCCTTTAGGGTGTGTAGGTGCGCGGTTTGACCTGGCTACTCGGTATCAACACAGTATTAACCAACCTCGTAGGGGCGACCAGCCGGTCGCCCCTACAACTTCAGGGATAAATTGAATCATCTTGAACCCCGTCCAAAATTCATTGAATGATGGTGAGTCTGTGTAGAGGCAATTCATGCTGTCTCGCACCGGCGTGCCGCCGGTGCTCGCGGCACGAACGGTGAATTGCCCCCACTTTTTGGCTAAAGATAAGCACACGGAAGTAAATATAAGAACATTGTAGGGGCGGGGTAACCCCGCCCCTATCCCAATAATATGACAAGGGACATTTACTAAAAAAATCCATAAATTTGGATTCATTGAAGTTGATGCATATAATCCCAAGAGGCAAGCCTTTAGATCTTTGAAAAGCCATGCCTCGTAGAAATCAATGTGAAATTCAATATGTCGAATGGAGTGAAATCACGTGGCCCGTGAACCACCACCCACTGCGGATGTTGTCATCATTGGCGGT
>CP070708.1:73268-83803 GCA_020350285.1 Anaerolineaceae bacterium | reverse complement strand
TGGATACTTATTGGGTGCTCGATCGCTTGGCGAATACTCATGCGCGGGTTAAGTGATGCCATCGGATCCTGGAAGATCACCTGCATCCGACGGCGTGTTTTCCGCAATTCCTCGGCTGTGAGGCTCGCCAAATCAACGCCGTCAAATCGCACCGTCCCTTCGGTCGGTTCTTCCAAATGAATGACGAGCTTGCCTGTGGTCGTCTTCCCACTTCCGCTCTCGCCAGCAAGACCGAGAACCTCCCCGCGCCGTATATCGAACGACACGCCATCCACGGCTCGCACATAATCGATTCGCCTGGCCATGAGTCTTTCGAGAAGACCAGTCTGAATCGGAAAATACTTTTTTAAATCCCTGACCTCTACCAGAGTCCCATTTGATCGGGATTTTTCACTGATCTGGTCACTCATGTGGCAACCTCAATCGTGGGCTGGTCCTTTTCAGGATGGTCTTGGTAGAGCCAGCAGTTCACCATCTGTTTGGAAGTCACGTGCAACAACGAAGGTGTGTGATTGGAGCAGATCGGCATGACTTCAGGGCATCGAGGGTGGAATCGACAACCAGGAGGAGGATGGGTAAGATTCGGTGGCTCGCCGGGCATCTTATAAAGCACTTCTCGCTCATCCAGCTTGATGCTCGGAACTGACTGCAATAAACCTTTGGTATAGGGATGGAGCGGGTTATCAAAGACGCTGTAGATGGAGCCAAGTTCCGCAATTCGTCCAGCGTACATGACCGCGATGCGGTCGGCTAATTCGGCTACCAGGGCGATATTATGGGTGATCACAAGGATGCTCACGCCAAACTCATCTAAGATCTCGCGCAGCTCGTCAAGGAATTTAGCTTCGACAATCACATCCAAGGAGGTCGTCGCCTCATCGGCGATGATAAGACTGGGGTTTAAGACCAACCCTAGGCTGATCATAACGCGTTGCCTCATCCCCCCGGATAATTGATGAGGAAAATCCTCAATGCGCTCCTTTTGGATCCCCAATCGCTCCACGAGCCCTCTAATCCGGCTCAAGGCATCTGTTTCTTTTGTGTCCGGTTCATGAACCTGGATCGTTTCGACCAGATGGTTATCGATCCGTTGTACCGGATTGAGCGAAGTCATCGGATCCTGGAAGATCATGCTGATGCGTCGGCCACGGAAATCCCGCAGTTGATCCTCGCTAAACGTCAGCACGTCAGCCCCGTCGAATATGACCTTGCCATGGATATCCGTCGCAGGAGGTAGCAAGCGCATCAACGCTTTCCCCATGGTGCTTTTTCCGCATCCACTCTCCCCAACCAAGCCCAGGATTTCACCTTGGAAGATGTCGAAAGACACATCGTCGACCGCGCTTACTGGTCCGAGGCGCGTTTTGTACCTGACATCCAGATCGCGTATTTCGACCAGAACTTCTTTCTCATTATCCATCATGACACTACAACTCCGATAGTCTTGGATTGAGAATCTCGGAAAGGCTTTCGCCCAGCATGCTGAAAGCTAATGTGACCACGCTGACCATGATGCCGGGGAATGTGACCAACCACCACGCCTGGCGCAGGTAATCCTGCCCGGAAGCCACATCGATCCCCCAATCAGGGATGTCCGGCGGAAGACCCAGACCGATGAACGCCAAGCCTGCCTCGGTTAAGATCGCATCGGCAACATTGACAGAAAAGATAACCACCAATGAGGGGATGACATTGGGAAGTATATAGCGTAGAAGTATGCTGACTGGTTTGGCGCCAAGGCTGCGCGCGGCTTCGACGTAGAGAGATTGCTTGACAGTCAGAGTTTGTCCACGCGTGATGCGGTAGTAGGTGGGAACATAAAGTGTTGCGATGGCAACGATTACATTCATGATGCCTGGGCCTAGCACCGCGGCAATGGCAATCGCCAGGATCAGCCCAGGGAAGGAATAGAGACTATCCATCACAAGGGTGAGCACGCGCTCCAAACGCCCACTCCAAAAACCGGCGATCAATCCCAGAGGTACACCTATTAATAATGCGAAGATAGCGGCCGAAAAAGCTACCAGAAGAGCAATACGCGTCCCCCAGATCACGCGGCTGAGCATGTCCTGCCCGATCTGATTGGTGCCCAGTACAAATGGTTTCTGAATGGCCCCCGAGAGTGTTTCACCAATTTCCAGGTCAGGATAATTCTCTAGCAGCGGTTCGATCTCTGATTGCAGTTCGACCGCAGTTGGGATTTCACCCGCACTTACGGCTTCGAGGGCCTCTTCAAGGGTGTCGTAACGTTGTGGGCGCGGCCTCAACCTAACGTCCTGTCCCTGTGCTATTAACTCAGCTTGACGGGCTTCCGTAACCTCTCGAATGATCGAACTTGACTGGCTGGCGATCACTATGCCGATCCTCACATCGTCACCGATCAAGTCATCCAGCATAGTGGCACCGCCTGCCTTGCCGACCAACACAAAGGATGGTGGAGGTTCCCCAGGCGCAAGCAATCCCGGTCCCACCTCCGCGCGAGGGTCGAAGGGAGCGTAAAAATCGGGGAAGAAAGCCATGCTGAATATAAAGACCAACAGGGCTAGTCCAATGGCCACAAACCACCAGTCGGCTCCGTACCAACGGCGTGCTAGAAACAATCGACGGACAAAGCCTACCTGCTCGAGATCCTGTTGCCATTGGGGGACTTCAACGCTTGTCTCTTGGGTGGATGTCATTGAGTTTCCTTACATGAATTCAGGTGCTAATAACGTACTCGTGGATCAATGAATGCGTAAATGATATCGGTTAACAGGCTGATCACAGCCACGCTGAGGGCAAAGACCAGGATTACACCCTGAACAGCGGTGTAATCACGTTGGCCGATGCGTTCAACCAGGTATAAGCCCATGCCCGGCCAACTGAAGGTCGTTTCCGTGAGGATGGCGCCTGCCAGGAGAACGGAGAATTGAAGCCCTATTAATGTGACGATCGGGATCAAGGCGTTGGATAATGCGTGTCTGTACACAAGCACTCGTTCGCGGATCCCACGGGCGCGCCCCGCGGTGATGTAGTCTTCTACCAGTGACTCGATCACATTGATCCGGCTCAAACGCAAAAAGACCCCCGTCAAAACTGTGGCAAGTGCCAGGGACGGAAGAAAAAGATGGTGCAAAGCACTCCCGAGCGCACGCCAATTCCCGGTTAGGAGGGCATCGAGGGTGAGAATATTGGTCATTCGGTTTAGATCAATGTTGATAACGGGATCGATACGTCCCGCGATCGGGGCGATATTCAATCCAATACCGAACACAACCTGTAGAATCAAACCTAACCAGAACACGGGAATGGAATAAGCTGCGATACTGAAAAGCCGCAGACCGTAATCCACGCCCTTCTTTCTATGTTGAGCGGCATAAGCACCTGATAAGACGCCAAAGCCCACGGCGATGACCATTGCCGGTATCGTTAGCTCGATGGTTGCAGGTAGGCGTTCGCTCAACTCGTCCACGATCGGTCGGTTACCTAGGACCAGCGCTGTTCCTAAATCAAGTCGAACGATCTTCCCCAAATATTTAACATACTGCACCATGATAGGGTCGTTCAGGCCCAGTTGCTCGCGCATATGTTCGCGCTGAGCTTCTGTACCACGTGGCCCCAATTGGCTGGTGACAGGATCCCCGGGGATGACGCGCATGATAAAAAAGATCACCGTGACGAGAATGAAGACCATCGGCAGGGTGAGCACGACCCGAGTGAGGATGTAGCTTCGCAACCCCGGGCTTCCTCGAAGGAAGGCGAAGATGATGAACAACAAAGCGATCCCCAGGGAGCCAAGGCAGATTCCGGATAGAGGGGAGATATTCATAATGCTAGCTTCCCGATTATCTGTAGATTTATAAGCGGTTATAGATTAATACGGATTGGCAGATAAAAAAATATAAACAGTGGTTGTAATCTACCGGGTCCATATGAGCGGACCCGGTAGATTATCTTTACTGATCTGATGATTTATTTCATCACGATCAATTCGTAGTCGAAGATCAGCGCCGGCCCGATGCTGACGCTGCTGACGGTCTCATCGCGGAAGACTACTTTTTCAACCTCAAAGTGCATTGGAATCGTAACGACGTCCTCTGCGTAGAGCTCCTGTGCATCCGTGTACAGTGATTCGCGAACAGCTGGATCCGATTCCGACCCAGCAGTATGGAGCAGGTCATCCATGGTTTCGCTCGCATAGAAGATACCCATATCGTCGGACATTGCAGATTCAGCAAATACATCCAGGTAGTTGCTGGTGTCCGGGTAGTCGAAGAACCAACCCAAATAGCAGGCCTGGTATTCATCAGCGGTGCAAGCCTTGACATAGGTCCCCCATTCCTGCGATTGTAGGTTGACCTGGATCAATGGTGTGGCCTCGAACTGCTGCTCGAGCACCTGGAAGATCTGCGCTGCGTGCGTGCCGTAATGCTCGGGTGGGTACCAGAGGTCAAATGCCAGTGGATTGTCCTCGCTGTACCCTGAGGCGCGGAGCAGATCTTCGGCAGACGAGACATCTGCGCCAGCACCGTAGCGGTCGATGAAGTACTCGCCGGCAGCCATGAATCCTGGAGGGACCATGGTGTAGAGTGGATCCACGGTACCCTGCATCACGCGGTCGACGATCTCGTCGCGATCCAGAAGGTAGGCCAAAGCCTGGCGGACATTCTTGTCGCTCATCGGCTCCCTGTTTTCATTGAGGACCAAGTAGCGGATGCCACCGCCGCCAGTGGTGATGACAGATAAGCCCGGTATCCCTGCCAAGCGTTGAGTCTCGGGGATTCCAAGGAAGCGCCAGGCGATGTCGATGTCACCGTTCTCGACGGCCAATGACATTGAAGTGGCGTCCTCGAAATATCTAATGATCACCCGATCTGGTGCGTCAGGCCCGAAGCCCTTCTTGTAGTTGGGATTGCGCTCGAGAACCACCTGCTCCGCGGGGTCATAATCCACCATCTGCCAGGGGCCTACGCCCACGATGCCCTCCTCAGGGAAGAACACGAGTTCATCCGCGGGGAAGACGCCTTCCTGCGCGGGCATCGTGAATGCCATGCTGACGATCTGTGGGAAGTCGCCGCGCGGGTTTACCAGATCGATGACTACGGTCCTATCATCCGGTGCTTCGATACCAGCAATGTACCCTTCTACGACGCCGTGGATATCACCATCCAGGGCTAGGGCACGCTCAACGGTGCGCACGACGTCCGCCGCGACCAGTTCGCTGCCGTCAGGATATTTCCAGCCATCGCTGAGATGGAAGGTCCAACTCATACCATCGGCGCTAACCTCCCAACTTTCGGCGATGCCTGGGCCGACTTCAGCTGAGCCGGGAATGTAGTCCGTCAAGGGGACGTTCACATTGCGCATCAACTCCCAGTCATGCGTGGAGTAAGCATCGCTGAAGTCGAGGCTCGAGATCTCGTCGGTGACACCGATGATCACCGTCTTGACCTCTTCCTCGGCCGGCGCGCAGCCGGCTAATACGACCGCCGCAATGACCAGTAAAGATGCAATTAAAACGAGCTTATGGCGTTTCACGGTATTCTCCTCCTTAGAAGAATTAACGAAGTTAGGGAGATAGAACGGCTCAAAGGATATTTCCAGATCGTCACCTCCTTCCGGTCAACTCAATAAGGAACTCACATGGAATAACAAAGCCCCTACATTTTATCCCACGAAATCTGAGTTGACGTAATTGGGAAGTCTTTGCGTAGTGTCAGATTCTATATATGGTAACACAAAGCGTCAATGTTAAGAAAAACCGGAACTCTGTGACTTAAGGGTTTGCATCTCCAATCGCTCATGCTTACAATCCCCCCATCTCATCCCGTGAAGGAGCGCCCAATGGACCACTTTTCGTACCGCAAGACCTTCCTCGTCGGATTCGGATTTTTCGGCATCAGCATCATCTGGCCGCTCTTTAACAGTCTCATTCCGCCCATGTTGGAGGATCTGGGATTATCAGCCGTCGTGGTTGGCTTCATCATGACCTGGGACAATATCATCAACATGTTCGTCCAGCCCTATGTTGGGAGTCGCTCCGATCGCACCCGCACTCGTTTCGGACGTCGCAAGCCGTGGATGATGGTTGGCGCGCCCTTAGCGGCGTTGTTTTTCATTCTGGTCCCTTTCGTGCGCGAGCAGTTTGTGTTGATCGCACTGATGATCCTCGGCACCAATGTGGGCATGGCTTTGTTTCGCGCCCCTACGATCGCTTACTTAGGAGATTTGTTCAGACCGGAGGATCGGAGTAAGGCCAATGGCGTCATCAACCTCATGGGGGGTGTGGCCAGTGCCATCGCGCTTTTTGCTGGAGGGGCGCTCTACAAGATGGGTGTCCCGCTTCCTTTTATCATCGGCTCAGGTGTGATGCTGGCCGCCATCCTCATCGTCCTCCTCTGGGTGAAAGAACCAGAGGTTGACGCGGAGGAATCGAATCAGCAGGACCAACCGGGATTGCTAGACAATTTGCGTCAGATCACCAGCGGTCCAGATAAGAGCGGATTGCTGCTCTTGGGTGCGATCCTTTTCTGGTTTGTGGGTTGGAACGCGATGGAGGCCTTCTTTACGATTTATGCTCGAAATGTGCTCGATATTGATGTAGGCACCGGAACCCAAATGCTGACCGCCTTTGCTGCGACGTTTGTCCTCTTCGCCATTCCCAGCGGTTTGATCGCCACTCGCTTTGGCCGTAAACCGGTCATCATCACCGGCCTAGTGGGGATGTTCTTAGGCTTGGTGGTCGGATTTTTCATCCGTAATCCGACCTTGCTCTTAGTGACGCTGGCGATCATGGGTATCCTGTGGTCGTTGGTGAACATCAACTCGTTGCCGATGGTGTATGACCTTGGCAGCGAACGCAGTATCGGGGCTTATACCGGCCTTTATTATTTTTCCTCCTCAGCAGCCGCCATCATTGGTCCTATTCTCGGTGGTTGGACCATAGACCTGGTTAGTCACAGTGCGATCTGGCTGTTCAGCGCCGTGTTTATCGTCCTGGCCGCGTTGGCTATGTTGAGGATCAAGCCAAGAGCTACAGTGGTTGAGGACGCCTGATTTCTTAGGGCGTCTTCACTCCGAATTGGCGTAGGGGCGTTCCGCGAACCGCCCCTATGTTCAGTCAAGTGGTGCATCACATGCAAGAGAGGAGATTGTTTCGTTGCACTGGCGTGCTCCTCGCAATGACAGGTTGAGGGAAGGCTCCTCGCAATGACATTCAACAAAAAAACCTCCCGCGAGCGTGATGCCAGCGGGAGGGTTGATCTTATCCCTTGTGTTTTAGGGTTCTCTTATTTGGCGGAAGTTCACCATGATGAGATTCTCTTCACAACTGTCCGAGGTATCAACATAGATCACATCTGATAGCAGGATACCGCTGCCGTCATCCAGTTGGATCCAGAGATCTTCTTCGCTCGCGATGGGATGATCGGCGATATTGAAGAGATAGGCACCCGGACCCAAATCAGGTGCGCTTCCGGTCAGCGCGTACAGGTCAATCTCATCGAGCCCCTCGAGTTCTCCAACAAGATGGACTCCCAGATTCAAGATGGGTGAATTATCGAGATCAAAAACTTGGCCGTACATACCCATCCAATTGCACCCTTCATCGTTGACGAAATTCGGCATTCGTGCCGGGCTTCCAACTTGTAGAGCGAAGGGCATCTCAACCGCGACCGGCGTTTCGGTCACATCGGGTGTTTCGGTCGCTAATGGGGTGTCTGTAGGCTCAGGTGTCTCACTGAACAGTGGCGTGAGGGTTGGTGTCATCGTCCAGGTTGGAGGCAGGGTTACGGCCGGTGTTACCGTCGGCGTTGGGGACCCGAGTGTCGGCGGTATCGTGGGCGGGGGATATGGGTTGATCCCCCAATAGGGGTTGATGAAGGTAATAACAAAGCCCAAACTCACGAGGACCGTGGCTAGCAGGATCAACACAGTGAGCAAGTTAAGGACCAGCTTGCCCAATTGCCCAGCGCTCATACCTGGGCGGCTCCCGTATTCATTGTCCATGATGTTCGCCTCCTGAACCCTCGCTAAGGAGCGATGAGGATCTGAACCTCGGCCATCTCACGCTGAGCGACCAGCCAGTCCAATACCGCTTCTTCGCGCAATTGTCTTAGAGCATCCGGCGAAAGCGGTTGTTCCCCTCGCTCGATCGTCTGAACGATGTGAAAGCCCAAATCGCTTTCGATGACCTCGCTCAGTTCGCCGGGTTGTAGATCGAAAGCAGCTGCTTCGACCTCTGGTACCAACAAGTATCCCGCAGGAAACCAGCCCAAATCACCACCGGCTGGTCGGGAGCTTGTATCGATGGAATAAATGCGTGCGATTTCTGCGAAATCAGCCCCTTCGATCAACTGATCACGCAAATTTTCAGCCATATCCTGGGTAGCCACAAGGATGTGGCGAGCATGTACTTGCTCAACCGTATCACCAACCTGGGCCACGATGTGTTCGATCATCTTTGTCGCTAACATCTCTTCAGCCAGAGCGGCTTTAAAACTTTCTAACGAATAACCATTTACGGCAAGCCAGGTGCCCATCTCCTCGCTTCCTCCCAACTCGGAAGCCAGTTGCTCCAGCCTCTGGTCCACGGAGAGTTCGTCCACCTCCATGCCGATCTCTCGCGCCCCCTGTGCGAGCAGGCGGCGGTCGATCAACGCTTGAAGGACCTGGCTTTGGTAGTCTCCTAAGGTTGCAAGGTCAATGCCAGAAGTCGTTTGTGCTGCTTCGAAACGGAGTAGTTCCTCTTCGAAGTTAGCCATTAAGATAGGCTCGCCGTTAACCCGTGCTGCCATTGGCTCAGGTGTAGGAGAGATTGTGGGCGGAATGACGCTTGGAGATTGTGTTGTGGGGCTAATTGTAGGTTCGGCTGGACGGCCACAGCCTGCAAGAAATGCGGCGGCGACCAATAAGCCGGTCAGAGAATGGCAGCGAGTGGTCATGGCCGAGGGCATTATACCTACCGTAGTACCTCACGCAATATATCCCTAGTCATAGGGCGATTCAAGCTGTATATCAGTAAATCTGGGGAGTACCAAATCATCGCGTTGGCCCAAACCTCGTTTAGGTCATCTTGGGTGGGTTGGCTGAGGGAGATTTCTACACCCGCGCGACATGCAGGTGTAGGCGCTCCCCCTTCAACTCACCAAATTATCATCGGGTTTTGGATGTAAAAACGAAGACCATTGGGCGGCGCTTCGTTTGCGAATAGAAGAACTTAGAGAGATCACCCTCGATGCGTGTTTCAATGTCATCCTCGCCTGCATTGGACACAATATCGCGGATGATTTTCCGTGCGTGCTCGAAAAGTTCCTCTGCATCACGAACGAAGACGAACCCCTTGGATACCAATTGAGGTTCACCCCTCAGGACTTTGCCTGTGGGATCAAAGCTCAAGTGAACTGCCACGAAGCCATCACGGGCCAATGCCTCACGCTCTCGCATTACACGCGGTCCGATATCGCCTACCCCGCTACCATCGACGAAAACGTACCCTCCAGGTACTCGCTGTCCGACCTTCATCTTCCCGTCCTGAAACTCGATCACGGTTCCGTTTTCAACCACGGCGATACGCTCGGGGGGGATTCCAATCTCACGTGCGAGCGCTGCATGTTGTTTTAAGTGACGCAATTCGCCGTGGATGGGGATCAGATATTCCGGTTGCACCAGCTGGAGCAGGAATTTCATCTCCTCCTGACTGGCGTGACCAGAGACATGTACCGGGGCAATGGCCTCGTAAATTACATACGCACCGCGCTGAAAAAGGCGATTGATCGTACGGTGGATCATCTCCTCGTTCCCAGGTATGGGATGGGACGAAAGCACAACCGTATCATCGGGTTGGATCTCGAGGCTGCGGTGTGTGCCCGTTGAAAGGCGTCCTATGATCGAGGATGGTTCACCTTGTGTTCCGGTGCACATGAGGACAACCTTCGATGGAGGCATCTTCAGTGCCTGTTCGAGGGAAACGATCGATTTCTTGGGCAGATCGATATATCCCAGTTTGCTGGCCATCTTAGCGTTCTCGATCATGCTTGTACCGACGAACGCCATAACGCGACCATGCCGAGACACCGCCTTGGCCACCTGCTGCATGCGGGAAATCAGTGAGGCGAAGGTGCCGATTAAGATTCGGCCTTTGGCGTTTGTAAAGACCTCATCGAGCGCGGGGTCAATCAGGGCTTCGGAGGGAGTCCAACCAGGCTTGTCCGCATTGGTGGAATCGGCCATTAAAGCCAAAACCCCGCGCGCGCCGAACTCGGCCAGCTTTCCAAAGTCGGTCGGCCATCCATCTACGGGGGTGTGATCGAATTTGTAGTCGCCCGAGTGCACGATGAGACCGGCTGGGGTGGTGATGCCTAATCCGACGCCATCTGGTATGGAGTGACAGACGTGGAAGAATTCGATCCCGAAAGGGCCGATCTGCACCTGTTCGCCGGCTTGAACGGTATTGATATCGATGTTCTTGAGCATCCCTCCACGGCTGAGCTTTACTTCTAATAAACCACGCGTAAGCCGCGTAGCGTAGATGGGCGCCTCGATCTCTTCGAGCACAT
>CP070708.1:61928-73168 GCA_020350285.1 Anaerolineaceae bacterium | reverse complement strand
TTCTTGATGTTCTCGGCGATGGCCTCGCGCTCGGTGAGGACGGTGTCCATCTCCTCGTTACCGATTACATCGCGCAGCGCCGCCTGTGTGTACTGCCGCACGGCAAAGACGTGATCCTCGATCTTGATGATCACGTCCTCCGGGCTGATCACCCGGAAGTACACCACCGCGTTGATGAGCAGGGGGATGTTGTCCTTGGTCATCACCTCCTGGCGTGGGATCTCCGCTGTCTGCAGACGCATATTAACCTTACGCATCGATTGGATGACGGGGAACACGAGCGTGAGCCCAGGGTTGCGCGTGCTGGTATAGCGCCCCAGTGTGAAGACCACGCCGCGCTCGTACTCATACAAGAGGCGGATGGAGCCCACGACCAGAAATCCCCCAAGAAAGATCAGGGCGACAAACACGCAACCCCCGAGTGAGATTAGATCTGACATTCTAGCCCTCCTTGATCGTTAGTTGATCTCGATTTTTATCGGCACAGTAAGACTGCTTTCATACCAACCGTACAAGTTGACTTTAAACTGTCGATATACTGATGTTAATATCGCTTAACGGCAAAAGACGCAATCAAGCAACGTTAGTTTGTCGCGACACAAATTAATGGAATCAACCCCTATAGAAGTGGGCTGATCCCAAAACACATTATGATAGAAATTAGGGAATTTCCCGAGAGCAGATTGAAGAAACTTCGTCCGCAGCCCTTTCGTTGACTCGCCCATCCCATCTGCTAGAATGAGAAGGATCCACGATGCAGATCCACTTGAAAGGCAGAGACGAACAACCATAAGTTCGTTAATTCCAATCGCCTGTGATCTGAAACGCACCTTTAGTTTGCACTTCTATACGATCACCTCTGCCTTCTAGACCTCATGGAGGGTGCTCCCATGTCCATCGAGGGTCTCACACGCAAGCTCACCGCTATCCTCAGCGCGGATGTCAAAGGCTACAGCCGCCTTATGGGCGATGACGAAGCCGCGACCGTTCGCACCATCACGGCCTACCGGGACGTGATGAGCAAGCTGATCCAGCACCACCACGGCCGGGTGGTTGACTCTCCGGGGGACAACATCCTGGCTGAGTTTGCTAGCGTGGTGGATGCGGTACAGTGCGCTGTGGAAATCCAACAGGTCCTCAGGTCAAGGAACGCGCAGCTTCCCGAAGAACGAAGGATGGAGTTCCGTATCGGGATCAATCTTGGCGACGTGATAGAAGAGGAGGGCCGCCTCTACGGCGACGGTGTCAACATCGCTGCTCGAATAGAGGGGCTGGCCGACCCGGGTGGTATTTGCGTCTCGGGGACCGTCTACGAGCACATCAAGAACAAGCTGACCTTGTGGGAAGAGTATCTGGGAGAACACACGGTCAAGAACATCGTGGATCCGGTGCGGGTATATCGGATCAAGTTGGAGCCTGAAGGCGTGGTTGAGGAGGCCAAGGTAAAAAGGTTCAGCCTCCAACGATGGCAATGGGTGGCACTGGTCGCAGTGGTCGCCGTGGTTGTAGGGGTAGGGGGCTATGCGATCTGGAACAACACCTTGCGTCCACCTACTGCTCCAACAGAAGTTAGCCCACCTGCTGCTCCAACTGAAACCGCCCCGGAAGAAACACCAGTGATTGATGTGGCTGAAATACCTTCCATCGCCGTTCTCCCATTCGACAACATGAGCGGAGACCCCGAGCAGGAGTACTTCAGTGATGGAATCACTGAGGATCTGATCACCGATCTTTCCAAAATCTCGGGGTTATTTGTTCTTGCCCGGAATTCCACCTTTGTTTACAAAGGGCAGGCAGTCGATATTGTAGAGGTAGGGCGAGAACTTGGGGTGAGGTTTGTGTTGGAGGGTAGTGTCCGAAAGGCAAACGGGACCGTACGCATTACGGCGCAGCTGGTGGATACGGCCACGGGTGGACACTTGTGGGCAGAGAGGTACGACCGGGACCTTGACGACATTTTTGCCGTGCAAGATGAAGTTGTAGCGAAGATCGTGGCGTCGTTAGCCGTGACCCTGACGGAGGAGGAGCAAGAGCTCCTGGTGCAGGAGGCAACCAACAACCTGGAGGCATATGATTACCAAAAACGTGGGGATTGGTACCGGTTCCAATTTACCCAAGAGAGCAACGCTCAGGCACGGCTGTTATATGAAAGGGCCATTGAATTGGACCCGCAGTTTGTTTCAGCATATGTAGGTTTGGGTTTTACCTATTACGAAGAGTGGTCGCAGCAATGGAGCCAAGATTCTCAGACATTGGATCGGGCTCATGAACAAGCGCAAAAAGCCATCGCCCTCGATGAAAGGAACGCACCAGCACACTCCTTGTTGGGATGGGTTTATCTGTGGAACAAGGAGTATGACCTGGCCATTGCCGAGAAAGAGCTAGCCATCGCCCTCGATTCCCGTAATCCGGACCACCATAATGACCTGGCGCAAGTCTTGATCTTCGCAGGTGAGGCCGAGGCAGCTATTCCGCTGGTAGAGAAGGCGATGCGCCTCAATCCACACTATCCGGTGGGATATCCCTTTACATTAGGTTTCGCTTATTTGTTTCTGGAACGATATGATGAGGCGATTGAAGCCGCGCAAGAAGCGTTAAGGATCAATCCCTTCTTCATAGCCAGCCACCTTGTGTTAGCTGGTGCGTATATCGAGACAGACCAGGGGGAAACAGCGCGTTATCACATGGCGGAGGCCTTGAAGATCAACCCCCAGCTCTCGCTGGAAGTTTATCGGGAGAGGTTGCCCTTCAAGGATCCTGAGACACTTGAATGGGTGCTGGATATTTTCCAGAAGGCGGGGCTGGAGTGATTGTCAGCGAGGGGTAAGTGCACCCAAACCGCTGATTATTTGATAAAGAAATTTTCCCATCGCCCAGGAAAGTTAAGATAAAGTTGCTTGGGTCAATTGGAGTTCAGCCAGTTGCTCCCGTGCCGATTGGTACCCAAGCTCAATAATCTCCTCGTAGTCAGCGAAATCAAGCGTACCAAAATGCATGACCTCCGGTTCGATAACCAGATCAGCCAGACTTTCCTCGGTTTTAACCCTATGTACGCTGCTGACCTCCAATGAACGTATGATCGTGGATCCAATGTTGGGCACATTCATAGGCTTGGCCAAGGGGTTAATCCGGCTCCACAACACCTGCCATCCGGAAATACTGGCGTCAAAGGGATCCGTCGGCGCAGGTTCGTGGGTCATACCCACGTTCACACCGATGACCAATCCCTCGCCGCATATTTCACGCATGGTATCCACCGGGAAGTTGTTCATGGCTCCGCCATCAACCAGGATGTCACCCTCATGCAGAATCGGCGAGAAGATCCCTGGAAGGGCGATGCTAGCACGAACGCTTTTCCACAAGGAGCCCCTTCGATGCACAACTGGTTCAGCGCGTGTCAGGTTGGCTGACACACAAAAATATGGACACCAGAGATCTTCAATGTAGAGTTCTTCGAATACCTCTTTCATGACCCGCGTGACCTTCTTGGATGCCATCAGGGACACAAAGGGCAGGGTATAGTCAAACAGTTGTTTTGGATTGGAAAATTGCTGGGCTAACTTGACCATGTCCTCATAGTCACGGCCCATCGCTAATCCTGCTCCGATCATCGAGCCCATGCTCGTCCCACCGATACAATCTATTTGGATGCCCAGTTCGTCGAGCGCTCGGGACACACCTAGGTGCGCAAAGCCCCGAGCGCCCCCACCACTCAGCACCAATCCGGTTGCTTTCCCAGTAAGCCAGCGAGCCAAACGTTGGTAGTGCGTATCCTCACCGAACCGGATGTGATGATGTGTAGTGACCTCTCGCTTAGATAACCACTCTGATGTGCCTGTGGGGCGGATCGTTTGATCTGGATGGATGAGCACCAGATCCGTTCGAACATAAGTACCGAGCGCTTGAACGGCGTCTTCAATCGGTCCTGGTGTTGGATCTGCTTCAGATTGGCCTACAATCAGAAGCCGGTCTGCTTGGCGATCACAGCGTCGGGTCCAGGTCGACCATGTCGGATCGGCTTCGTACAGGATGAAGTTGTATTTTGTCTCTTGTTCACTCAACCAGCTGTCGAGAATGGGAGCAGTGGGATCGTCGAGTCTCGTTTGAGCTGCGCCTTCCTTGCCGTAGATTTGGTCAAGACGGGTGCTGCTTAAATGCAGGACGCTACCGTAAGCTTCGAGGTTTTCAGCCAATTGGCGCGTGAATTCCGTCAGTTCCATTTCCGCGTTTGCAGGGACAAGGGCGAAGTTTATAGCCCGGGTGCGTTGAGCACGCGAAAGTCGCAAGGACCTTTTATGACGATCGATGAGAATACTGGTAATGTGCATCATCGCATGTGGGTACCGCTCGAGCAGACTGGTGAAGAGTTCAGGCGATAGTTTAACAACCGTCGTCTCGCGAATTGCAGACACCGTGGCGGCGCGCTTTTCGCCTGTGATCAAAAAGAATTCGCCAACGATATCGCCCGGACCGGACTCATCGATGACATAATGTGTGCCATCTGGGCGTGTGGCACTCACACGGAGACGGCCGTTTACGACGATGTATGTAGCATCCCCAGTGTCACCCTGATGGAAGAGAGCTTCTCCTTGCGCCAACTGCTGCCATTCCAACTCAGCCTGTAAGTCAAGGAGAGCGGCCGTATCTATCTCTCCGAGCAAATCGGTCAATGCAACGGCGAGCTGTATCCTTTGCCACCGGGGAGCTGTAATCTTCGCAAGATCAGACAGAACCTTTGGATGCTTCTCAACCAAACGATCGAATCCCTCCTTGGACAGCCGTACCAACTCTGTCTCGGACAGCGCATAAACCGTCACGTTGCGAGTCTGTCCGGTCACGAGCGCCATCTCACCTATGCTTACCCCTGGCTCCGTTTCTTCTCCAATGACCATTTCCCTTTCATGCGGATCCTGCATGCGCACGCCAAGATGACCTTGAATGTGCACGTACATGCTGTCGCCGGGATCTCCCTGTCGATACAGGATCTCACCTTCGTTGAGATGCACAAGATCGAGATCCTCCTCTAGTGCACTTAACGTTGGTTCATCGAGATTCTTAAATAAGTCATTTGTAGCCAAGTATGTGACCAAATTCGATGTCCCCATCTTGAACTCTCTTTCAGGTATTCAGGAAGGCTCTACAAGAGATTAGTGCATTGATTAAATTATGACGTTCAACGATCGCTTCACTGGCTCCCCGCGTTTTATATGAAGCTCCTCACGATCGGGAGTCGCCTAAGGTAGTGCGCGATCAGGAAACAAAGCGCCACAACGACAGGCGCCACCAGCGCAAACTTGAGCAGGGGATATAGTTGGATTCCCCTCAAGGCAAGGGCAAGAAAAACGAGAACCGGTGCATGGATGAAGTAGACGGCGAAGGAATTCGCTGCCATATCCTTCGCCAACGCACTTTGACGGTTATATCGCTCGCGGAACCAGACCAGCAGACCGATGATCATGCCCACGCCGACATATTGTTCCCATACCGCGAAGGCAAAGGACTGCCAATAGATTCCCCCCATGAATTGTGAGGTGTCACCCTCCAACGCACCTCCAAACAAAAATACAATTGGAAAGAGGACAACGATAAAGAAAATAGCAACTCTCAGCCACACCTTGCCCTTCGCCTTGGAGATTCCCATGAACCAATTACGGCGGAAAGCAGCGATTCCGACGAGGAACATGGCGATGAATTGAGGGAAGAGAGCCAGCGGAAGACCTAGTGGCTCCAACAACCATCCGACGGGAAACCAGATCCGCACGATAAAAGAAACCACTCCGAGAGTAAAAGCAAAAATGGTAATCGAGAGAGTGCTTGGCTCTTCGCTGGTAATTTGTGGTTGGTCGGTCATCGGCTTGATCAGCAGCCTTACAAGTCCGTAAACGATGAGGATGATGAGCAGGCCTTCGATAAACCACATCGGACCGACGCCAAGCGTGCGATAACCGCGAAAATGCTGGCCGAGGTATTCCCAGAAGGAACCTTGGAAACCATGGATCGTGGACTTGATCCCGTAGATGATGAGGGGATCAAAGACGAGAATGTACAGAACCAAGGGGATACCCAAGCGGCGGATCCAATCCCGAATAAACGGCCAAGTCCCTTTCCGTTCAAACGAGCCCGGTGCGAAGTATCCGGAGATGAGAAAGAAGAAACCCAACACATAGGGACCATTGGCTGCGTAAAACAGCGTAAACAAGATCGTGGTGATGTCATCCGCTTGTCTCTCCTGATAAGGCCAGGTGCCTGGGGCACCATAGGTCACCGCTACGTGCCACAGTACCACAAGCGTGATAAGCACAATTCTCAGGTTATCGATAAAGAAGAGTCGGGGTCGAGTAGAGGATGCGGTTTCAGCAGTAGGCGGTATGGTTTTTCCCCTGTCTGTGTCGATGGGCCTATCTATCATGCTCACCCTCCTCCAACAGTTTTCATTTCATCGTGGATATCTATACGATGGAATTCTCTAAGTGAGACATCGGTCTACTTACACAGCACTTGGGTAATTGTATGTGTCATTAAACCAGTGAAGGAACCCCCGATCTGCTCAGGAGTCGGTTATCCGTAAGAGAAATACCTGCCCAGATTTCTGTAATGCTGAAACTTGTGACTACTGCCCATAACAGGGGGTGTTAGATATTCATCTTACAAGATTTATTAACCCAATTCAACGCTCGGCTTGAATAGAGATTGATGGACTCAAGAAATCGCATTCGTGGCGAGACAGAGGTTAGCTGAAAGGGACAGGATTCTAGGGTCCTTTTCGGGGTCTGATATCAAGGCTAACAATTATTTGTTGTCTTTCCCTGGTCAGCTCTGAATCTGATCCTTGCTGCCTCCAGCAGGGAATGTCGATCACGCGTGGTGAAGATGTTTTACTTCATCGGGGTCAAACCTGATAAGTCGTATCACGCGCGCGTCGTCGCGGATAACCGATGGCACGGCCATTCTGGCCTGTTCTTCGCTCTCGGCCTCGATGATGGCCCAACCGCAGTGGATACCGTCAGCGCAACCCCAATCGAAATGGTGAAGATAGCCAATCGCGTGGACCTGGCTAATCAACAGTTTGCAGTTCTCATCATTGTGAGGTGTTTCGATCAGATACCTATCCATGATAGTGCTCCTATTAGGACATAAACTATCGGAATTGTACCATAAATCTTTAATCAGTAGCCAGTAGTCAGACGTTAGTAGTCAGACAGTAGCCATCTTAGCTGTCAGCAATCAGCTATCAGCAAGCGACAAAAGATATTTGGGATGCATTCAGGTGAATTCAAGGAGAGTACTGAAATCTGACTACTGACTTCTGACTACTGAAATATGTAACCTAGATCCTCAAGCCTCCGTCGAGATAACCATCGATGTGGGGATGGGTATGGGCGGATCCTCGCTTCCAATGCGAAAGCCGATTCATTTCTCCCACCAGGCGAATCTCCCTGTTGCTTATGCCCGTGTTATGAAGCGTCTTCTTGGTGAGACCACCATCTAGGTGGTCAAGGATTAGGTCGATCTTGCTATAACTCAGCCCCAGGGCGAACTCGTCTGTAACCCCCTTCATCATGTCTGGTGAAGGTTTTTGGTGCTGCACTTCAGCAGGAATCTCAAGAAAGGCGGCAAGCTGTCGAACTTGAGTTTTATACAAACCAATGAGCGGCTGAATCGGAAGATCATCTATCCCATCCTTAACAAACCAACCGACCAACCATTCAGTTCGATTTGCGGCCCCCAGCAGTAGCCAATTCCCTTCACCTGCTTTTTCTTCAAGGAGCTGGCGTCGATATCGATGTCTCGCGTTGATCCCGTCTTCATGTTGACGGATAATCAAACGAAAATCTTGCTTTGATAAATCTCCTCCCGAAGCCTCGGCGTCTCCCAAACGCAGTGTGGAGATAAAGGGGGTTTCTCGAAACGCAAATCGATAGGCCTGGTGAAATAGGCGGTTAAGAAGGCCAGAGAATGATGTAGCTGTCATGCCAGAGGCAGCATACACACCCGCTTCCCTCATTGCTGGTTCTATGGATTGTTCCTGTAATTCAATGCCAAGCCATTCTGCCATCAAGCGCGCATTTTGGCGGAGTTTATGACCACTGTGCTGATCATAGAGATATTCGAGATGAACGGAGTCCTTCCCCAACGCGTTGACAGCCAGCGTTGATAAGAGTGAGGAATCGATGCCCCCGCTAAGGCCGATGAGGATACCACTTGTGGCATGTTCCTCGGAGAGATCCTGTAGGTAATCTACGAAACTCTCGACTGTTTTCTTCTCATTAATCCGTAGGTAGCTACTCATAGAAGGTGCTTCTCGGGGATTGACTATCAGTAGTCAGATCTCAGTAGTCAGACATCTGACTACTGGCTACTGTATAACGGCGCATCGATCACATACCGATAAACGCTCATCCCGAAGTACTCGGCCTCGTTGTTGAACGTTAATCCGAGTTTCTCGAGAACTCGTTGGGAGGCGATGTTCTCAGGGTGAACGAGCCCAATGATTCTCTCCAATCCCAAGATCTCAAACCCGTACTTCAACCCTTCCCTGGCGCCTTCTGTAGCTAGCCCTTTGCCCCAATGAGTTTTGGCTAAGAGATAGGCGATTTCAACTTCTTCGGTCTCGGTCAAGTATTGAAGTCCGTTCCAGCCGATGATCCCATCATCCGATTTCAACTCAACTGCCCACCATCCGAAACCGTGTTCCTCCCAGTGTTCGAGTTGCTTAGCGACGAGCTTCTGAACTCGATCCAAAGGCGGTGGATCCGGGGTGGGGAAATACCGGAGAACCCCTTCTTGAGCGAGAATACGATGCAATTCCTCAGCATCATGGTCCGTGAATGGTCGCAGGACCAATCGATCTGTTTTGACGGTTGGGATGTCCATGCCAATCCTCGATCCAAGCTCAGGTTGATATTTATGGGTCACGGCAGCAACCTCACTCTGAACAACGCCGCATCACTATCCCAATCCCATTTTACGCCTTGAGCGGGGTTCGATCCAGCGAGAAGTTAGACCTCATCAATTCCCCTGTTCATAGATTCAAATGAGCTAGCGGCAGGACAGTTCTAACCTGCAATCTGAAACTATCATCAGGGACAATGTATGCAAGCCCCTCACACTTAAATGAACCTGTGTCGCTTTCCCCTTGAAGCAATTGAAGTAAATACTCATCGACAACGGGACCTGAAAGCCCCTCAGTGATCGTCATATGAGGGATAAAATCCTTTGGATGCTTTATCTCCAAATTAAAATAACCCGTATGGTGTAATGCGTTCCGGATCTCGAGCACCCGCTCCTTAGGTTCAACCTCATACCAAATACACGGGTAGGGAAGAAATGAATTCAAAGGTCCATAAGAGATCTCAAAGGGTTCAAAATCAGCGAGGACAGTTCTTACCCTATCCCACTCCTCTTCATCAAGCCACCGACAAAGCGGTTGTGTTACGGTGATGTGCACCTCACAATACGACTGTGAAACCGGATCGTACTTCTTACGTTGTGAATTGATAATTTCACGCACATCACTAGGCGGCCAAATAACGAGGGTCCCGTATTGGTATGGTTTCTGCCATTCTTCCCAAGCATCCATCGGATATCCATAAACCATTATTAATAAATCGCTACCTACCAGATGAGTCCAGGACAAGCTCTAATGAATGCCTCGATGAAAAAAATCGGCAGCGTCCGCAGATTAAACAATTAGAAGCAGAGAAAAGATGCGAAATATTTAATCTCCTCGACTCAAAAACAATACTGATATCTGACTGCTGAAATCTAACTACTGACTACTTAATTCTGTATCGCCCAGTGCATACTCAACTGCTGCTGTGGAGTGGATGAGCGCGGTGTCGAATACCGGCACGGTGACATCCTCTGCTCCGACCAGCAAACCGATCTCTGTGCACCCCATGATGATCCCTTGGGCTCCCATGGAGACCAACTCTTCGATGATCTGGATGTACTGGGTCTTCGAATTGGGCTCTATCACCCCCATGACCAACTCATCATAAATCACTTTGTGAACGATCTCCCGCCCCTTATCATCTGGAACGAGCACCTCCAGACCATGTCGATCGATGAGGCGCCCCTTGTAGAATTCACCTTCCATCGTGAACCTGGTACCTAAGAGACCGACCTTACTCAATCCTCCTGCCTTGATCACCATCGCTGTGGCATCGGCGATATGCAGCAATGGTATGCCAATTCCCTCCTGAACCTCTTCTGCCATCCTGTGCATCGTGTTTGTGCAGATGACCAGGAAGTCGGCTCCGCCAGTTTCAACATGCCGTGCAGCGTCGATCATCAACCGAGTCGCCTCTTCCCACTTCCTCTCATGCTGCAACGCTTCGATCTCGGCGAAGTCCACCGAGTACATGACGCTCTTCGCAGAATGAAGACCACCAAGTTTCTCCCGAACCGTCTCGTTGATGATACGGTAGTACTCGATGGATGATTCCCAGCTCATGCCGCCAAGGAGCCCGATTGTCTTCACTGCACATCCTCCACGTCAAACCATGTTTGGAGATCACCAGTGACGCTCGACCTACCGTTGTAGATGTGTGTTGAACTGCACCCTACTTAGACTTATAACAATTTGAGTTGAAGACCGTGTGTTAGCGCCAGTGATTTGCAGACTGTCCGTTAAAGGAGCAGCCCCATGCGTAACCCTCCCAAACGGCGCGTAAAACCTGCCTCCTCAACCGCCGTCAGCACGGCGTCCATCCATGTTGGCACGATGATCTCCACCCTGAGACCAGGGCTCAAGCTAACTGTCTTATGCATCAGATCATGAATTAAATACGATGCTAGTTGGTGGTGAGCGGGATCAAGCATAACCTCAATACGGTTCACTCCGCTTGCACGGGTACGGGTCTCATACCAAGCCCAGGCAACCACCTCTCCCACGTTGGTACGAATCACGAAATCAGTTCTTTGGTAGCCTTGAGCCGCCA
Source organism: Anaerolineaceae bacterium (assembly GCA_020350285.1). Lineage (GTDB taxonomy): Bacteria > Chloroflexota > Anaerolineae > Anaerolineales > E44-bin32 > DUEZ01. The sequence goes on along the minus strand of CP070708.1, from coordinate 62,225 downwards.
TCACGATGGGCCTCAGCAGTCTTATAAGAAACGTCCTGCGGTAGCGGGATTTCTCAACGGGTTCATATTTAAGCAACGGTTCTGGTGTTACCCGTTTTTCCAATTCGTAACGCGATTGCCAATCCGTATAGCGCAATGGTTCCTGGTGGTAACCTTCCGGCAGCGGTGGCTCAGGGGGGACTTCTTCCGGCGTGATGGTATACATGCCACTGTTGCTGTAATGCTCGAAACCAAGTTTCTCATATAGCTTGTAAGCTGGGATATTACCGTCGGTCATGTCCAACAAAGCCTTTGTGC
>CP070708.1:46989-61828 GCA_020350285.1 Anaerolineaceae bacterium | reverse complement strand
CATAAATCAACCACAAATCCCTATTATCGGAAATGTGAGCGCTTCAGCGTTGAACTCGGTAAGCGATGTACAGCGTGAGCTTCAAGCCCAGCTGATATCCCGAGTCCGCTGGACCGAATCGATCCAGGTGATGATTGAGAATGACATCACGAACTTCATCGAAATAGGATCGGGAAGTGTGTTGACCGGTTTGTTGAAGCGCATTGATCGTTCGGTCAGCAGATATGCGATCGACGCCCCAGACAGCTTCGCTTCATTACCAATACCAAATCAAACAGAACTCAACTGAATTCATCCCTATTATGAGAAACTAAGCATGAAACCTCACGTCCTAATATCAGCCCCCTTCCCGCAGTTAATCCGTTTTTGTGAAGACAACATTGCGTAAGCTGCTGTACGTCCTCATTCTGATCCTGGCGATCATTTTTATCAGGACTCACCTCACCGAACTACAATCGGTCGTCAGCATCCTCAGTCAGGGTGACTGGCGGTTTCTGCTAGCAGCTGTCGGCGTTCAGCTCTTGTGGCTCGTTAACATCGCAGCTGCATTGCAATCCACCTATCGTTTGGTGGGCGTACGCGAACACCTACGGCACATGATCCCACTTGCGACGGCGGCGAATTTCGTAAACGTCGTCGCTCCGAGTTACGGGCTGGGAGCGCTTGCGGTCCTCATCTCAGATGGAAACCAACGCGGTAAGCGTGCAGCCAAAGTATCGACCGGAGCCGTGCTGTATCTGGTCTACGATTACCTGGGTTTTTTGGTCGTTCTGCTACCTGGAACGATCATCTTGGTTTACAGAGGGGTGCTGGATGCGGTTCTGATCACCGCCTTAACCTTCGCGGTCTCGGTCGCGGTGATCACCATCCTCTTGACCCTGCTTGGTATCCGGTCGGCTGATAAGCTGGGACATGCCGTTCTATGGCTGACCGACAAAGCGAATCGAGCCCTGCGTCCCGTCCTGCGCCGCGAAGTCATTGACCAAGCACGTGCTCAAGATTTCACACAAGATTTTGCGGAAGGACTGCAGCACGTCCGACGATCTCCGGGGCGTCTCCTTCTCCCATTTCTTCTGGCGCTCAGCCGTAAACTGGTGATGATGACCATCTTGTACCTGGTGTCGATGGCCTTTCACACTCCACTGGACCTATTTACGCTCATCGCTGTTTTCAGCACGAGCTACTTGTTCACCATCGCCTCCGTGACGCCATCCGGCGTTGGTTTCGTTGAAGGCGCCATGCTCGTTTACCTTAATGCACTTCAAATTCCTTTAGCGACCTCGGCGGCCATCTCCCTTGCTTACCGTGGGATCACATTTTGGCTTACACTCGTTTATGGTTTGATCGCCATCCGCATCGTTGATTACAGTAACGGACGGCTGAAGAAGACGAGAAGCCCCTCCGGGGCGTCTCTTTTCGGTGATCAGCGAACTTTTCAGGAGACCACTGTCCCAACCGGGAGTCCAATAAGCCATTATTACCGCAAAGATTGCGAGCCATCTGCTTTTATTAATCAGTCAGATTAAAACAAATCCCTTATTCAAAGAAATCAGGATAATAGGCTTTCATCTATCTTCAGAATCCCATTAATGTAGAGGCGGGATAACCCCGCCCCTACGGAGTGTCAAGCCCTCTCCCCAAAAGAGAGAAGGAGAACATCCCCTCTCCCTAATGGGGGCGAGGGTGGAGATCCAAGGCTGACGATTTGATGCTGGTGTACAATCAAAGCATAATTGTCATGAGTGCCCACAGGGGAAAAGGGAGCGGGTTATATGCGTTGTAGATTCCACCCACGACAGAATCAGACTCCTTTCCCTCATTTGAGCGAGTATTAATTCAACAGAAATAATCATGGGACTGGATAAAAACACCTCAAGCGATGCGCAATTGCGATCATTTTCCCTGAGAAGGATGCTCTTAGGAGATCCCCTCGCAACATCTCAAATCGTTCATGAAAAACTATCCAAGGTAAAAGCGCTAGCCGTTTTCTCTTCGGATGCCCTTTCTTCCGTAGCTTACGCTACTGAAGAGATCTTGTTTGTCCTCGTCATCGCCGGCAGCACGGCGCTCAATCTATCCATCCCGATTGCACTAGCGATTGCCACCCTCCTCATCATCGTGGGATTCTCCTACTTTCAAACGATACACGCCTATCCAAAGGGTGGCGGGGCATATATTGTAGCTTCTGACAACCTGGGAACAGTTTTCGCCCTGGTCGCGGGAGCATCGTTGCTCTTCTCGTATATCCTTACCGTCTCCGTGAGTATCTCAGCTGGTGTCGCAGCGATCACCTCTTGGCTGCCTTCTCTTTTCCCCTACCGCGCACTATTCGCTGTGGTTGCTGTCGCGATCGTCACAGTTATCAACCAGCGAGGGACGAGTGAATCTGCTTCGATCTTCTCGGTACCGACGTACATTTTCATCTTCGGGGTATTCTCTCTGATCATCTATGGTTTGATTCGCTGGCTTTTCATGGGGGGATTACCGACGGTAGAGGTCATTGAAGTGACGGGCACCAATGTTGCGATCCAAGGTGTCACTCTCTTCCTCATTCTACGGGCATTCTCGGCCGGATGTACAGCCTTGACCGGCATCGAAGCCATCAGCGACGGTGTGCCAGCTTTCAGACCTCCGGAAGCGGTCAACGCAGGTAAAACCCTCCTGGCCATGATCGCGATTCTGGTCTTGATGTTTTTGGGTATTACATTTTTGGCCAATCAGGTGGGTGCTATCCCCAATCAAGGCGAAACGGTCCTCTCACAAATCAGCCGATCGCTGTTCGGATACGGACCTCTTTATGTGGCTGTTCAGATCGCTACAGCATTGATTCTGGTCCTCGCCGCGAACACAGCCTTTGCTGATTTCCCACGCCTCTCCTATTTCATGTCCAGAGACGGTTTCATGCCGCGGCAAATGGGCAACTTGGGCGATAGACTTGTCTACTCAAATGGCATCACGCTTCTTGGGATTGGAGCTTCGATCTTGATCCTGCTTTTCAAGGGAGACACCCATAGTTTATTACCCATGTATGCAGCGGGTGTTTTTATCTCTTTTACCCTTTCACAAATAGGCATGGTGCGGCGATGGGTGCGCCTCCGATCGAGAGGATGGCTACGAAACGCGATCATCAACTCCATCGGTGGAGTCACCACTTTCTTCGTGTTTATGATCATCCTCATCACACGCTTCACCCAAGGTGCATATATCGTCGTCCTTTTGATTCCCATAATCGTTTTGGTCTTATTGAGGATCAACAAACACTACCAGCAGGTCGCGACCCAACTCTCCCTTGAACGTTATGGCGCACCTCATCGCATGCGAAATCCACAGGTGATCATGCCCATCAGTGGAGTACACCGTGGCGTTTTGAAGGCGCTTGAATTTGCCCGTTCACTTTCACCTGATGTGACCGCGGTCTATATTGAGACCTCAGCGACCGAGGGGGAGGAAGTACGAGAGAAGTGGTCTCAATGGGGTGATGGGGTTCGATTGGTATGCCTCCCTTCGCCTTATCGCTCAATCCTCAGCCCTCTAATAGATTACCTGCAACAGCTCGAGGCTGAACGCCAACCAGACGACATCATCACAGTCGTCTTGCCACAATTCGTGCCCGCACGATGGTGGGGTAATCTGCTTCACAATCAATCCGCCTGGATGATCCGCCTAGCTTTGCTTTTCCGACGTGGTTATATCGTGATCGACGTTCCATATCATTTAACAGACAGTCCAATCGAGGAGACGACATGATGAATTTGATCATCGCCGGTTGTGGACGAGTGGGTTCGGAACTTGCCCATGCTGTTGCGGTTAAAGGGCATACCGTCGTTGTTATCGACCGAGATCCCCAAGCCTTCCAACGCTTGGAACCCGAATTTCAGGGCCGTACTCTACAAGGGGATGTCCGAGATCAAGATGTGTTGAACCGAGCGGGGATCGTAAAAGCTGACGGATTTGCCGCTGTCACTTCCATCGATGAGATCAACCTCGTGGCAGCCCACACGGCATGTGATTTGTATGATGTTCCCAATGTGGTTGCTAGAGTATTCGATCCTGTCCACAGCATGGCTTTCAAACATGCTGGCCTACAAACCGTCATCGCATCCTCATGGACTGCACATCGGATCGAACAACTTTTAACCCATCCTGGTGTCACAGAGTTAGAAAGCCTGGGTAACGGTGAGGTGCTAGTAGTTGAAGTACAAGTTCTCGACCACATGGCCGGAAAGCGGATAAGTGATATCTCAGTCGAAGGTGGCTGTCAGCCGGTTGCTTTGGTACGTGGAGGCCATGCGGAATTGAGTGAACCCGACGATACACTGAATGACGGAGACCTTGTTGTGGTCGCGGTTACCTCGTCCAATCTCCCACAGCTTGAGAGTCTGCTAGGCTTAAAGGGAGGACAGGGATGAACGTTATCATCGTGGGTGGGGGGCGGATTGGTTCACACCTCGCATCTCTTCTTCTTGAATTGGGTCATAAGGTCCGTCTCATTGAGAATCGTCCTCAAGTCATTGAACAACTTCACCGCGAACTCCCTACTGAGATCATCTACACTGGGGATGCACTAGATGCACGTGTTTTGGAACACGCCGGCGCCAAAGAAGCACAGGTGCTTGTATCGGCGACAGACGATGATGGACTCAATCTTGCAGTCGCTTTACTCGGGAAATACGAATTCGAGGTCCCACGTGTTATCGGACGGGTGAACAACCCCCGTTATGCTTGGCTGTTTCGTCCTGAGATGGGCGTGGATGTATCGTTAAACCAAGTGGATGTGCTGGCTCGGTTGATTGAAGAACAGATGTCACTAGGAGATATGATGCCGTTGATCAAACTTCGGCGAGGGAAGTATTCGCTTGTCGAAGAGAAAGTCCCCCCGGGGGCAGCTGTCCTGGGCAGGATGATAAAAGATCTGGATCTCCCGGATCATTGTGTGATCGCAGCCATCATCCGTGATGGTCAAGTCGTCGTTCCTCGTGGTGTGACGACTTTCGAAGTTATGGACGAGGTCTTCGCGGTTGTAGATCGCGAGGCCGCCGATCATTTAGCTGCCCTATTTGAACCCGTAGAGCCCTCGAAGTAGGAGCGTACACCGTTGAATAATGAGAGCATGCTATAATCCGCCCGACCCCGCTCGAAATTGCAGCCATGATACTTTCTGAAGCCGCCTCCCTCCTAATGTCTTCCCCGGGTAGTTTAATCTACCACCTAACCCTTGTTCTGATTCTTACACTCCTCTTCATTCTGGCCCGTGTGCAACGTACAACCGAAACAAATCGGCACATCGAGCGATGGCACCTCGTCTCCGCATGCCTACTCATCATGAGGGTGATTCTACTGGGGACCTTCATTCTGGCTTGGCAAGGTTTTTTGGAGGGCGCGCAAGTCTTTCCCGCTTTAGAACGCTTTGCTAGTTTGGCAGGGATGGCGCTCTTCGTATGGCCCTTCTTCATTACAAAACCAGACCGGTTACTAAATTTGGCCGTGATATCGATCCTTGGTCTTGCCTTCGTGGGACTGCTCCTCAATATTAGATATCTTATGGGGCAAGATACATCTCTGCCATTCAACCCTACCTCAGCCGATGCGATTTGGACTTTAACTGGCTTAGGAATAGCTATTGCGATCCTCGTAGCATTATCAAATCTCCGACCTTCTCAATGGGGCTTAGGGCTCATTGGGTTTATCCTTTTGGCCATCGGTTATGCATTACATATAGCTTTCGGCCCAAGGGAAGGTTCTCTGGCAGGGTTTGTAAGGTGGGCCGAACTAGGCGCCTACCCATTGCTATCTATAGCTGGCGTCCGAGCTCTATCGTTCACTCACCCTGAAGATGAGGATGTGAAAGCAGAACTGCTAGGGAAAAGAGTCCAGCTTGGGGAACCTGAGCTACTCCTGATCTTGGGCGAGCTTTCTGAGTTAATCAGCGCTGACCAAATCTCTGACTTTGCCTCAGCCGTTGTCAAGGGCGTTGCAGAACTCACAAAGGCGGAGTTGTGTTTGCTTCTCACACCCCCAGATATCATGGAGCGATTCTCAATCGCAACCGGATACGACCTCATTCGAGAACAACACATCCCTGGAGCCGCGTTAGATAGTGAATCTTGCCCGGTCATTTGTACCGCGCTTACCCAATCCCGCACCCTACAATTACCCGCGGGGAGCAAATCACCTGATGTACAAACGCTACAGGAAAAGCTAAATTTCAAGACCATTGGACCGACGTTATTGGCCCCCTTGGTTACGGAAGCAGGAGTACAAGGTGGTATCATGCTGCTCTCCCCATACACCCATCGGTCTTGGAGTCCCGTGGATCAGGAGGCATTAGAACGGGTCGCTAGCCCTATCGCAGAACGAATCCTCCAACTGAGCTCTACACAAGGCAGGACTCAGGCATCTTCTGACAAAACCCCCTTTATCGCTGCCCTCCAGCAGATTAGCGTCCTGGAGGACCGAATAGCCGACCTAAACGCAAAATTACAAGTCTCTCCGGATGAGGAAACCGATGATCCATCTTCAGTTCTCAAGGCACACGAGGAAGCCCTGGAGACAATCCAGGTGCTTGAAAGAGAGATCAAGAGAATGAAAGCATCTTTAAGTGAAGAGGCTAATAATCCCTCCTCAGGTGATGCAGAAAGACGAGAAGAACAGTTTCAAATGCTTGTGCGTGAGTTGCACGAAGTTCGTGCTCGTTTGGCTGCTGCGGAGGCAAGACGAGCCAGCCCCGAAGAAGGCGTTGGAGAAGAAATGGATCTGGAGGCTGCCGCTTCTGTCGCAAACGACTTGCGGCGTCAAATGGCATCCATTCATGAGTACGCCGAGCTTCTTCTAGGTGAGTCCGTCGGCACACTCGGCTCAGCACAGCGCAATTTTATTGAACAGATACAAGATGGTATCAAGGAGCTGGATTCCCTCGTCGAGAATCTACTTCAAATCACATCCTTAGAAGCTGGTCCCATAGCAGCTGCTGGACCTATCGATCTTCTCCAATGCATCGAAGAAGCAGTAACCAAGGCAAGTTCCATCTTACGCGAGAAGAAGATCGCTTTACGGATGGATTTTCCTGATGAGATGCCTACGATCAGCGGTAATGCGGAGGCGATCATTCAAATCGTTGTTCACCTTCTAAATAACGCGATCGGTGCCTCGCCAGAAGGGGAGGAAATCGTGGTCGCAGCCCGGCTTCAAGCTGCAGAAGAAGCAGATTTTCTCCTACTCACCTTCTCAGATGCCGGGGAGGGGATACCAACGGAGGATTTAGGACGGGTATTTCAACCGATAGATCGGGCGGACAGCGAACCGATCCAGGGTCTCGGTGAGACCAGCATGGGACTTTCCATTGTGAAAGCCCTCAGTGAGTCCATGGGTGGTCGTGTGTGGTTTCACAGCGAGGTTGGAGAAGGGAGTATCTTCACAGTCTTATTACCGGTGGGTGAGAGTCCGACGAAATAAAACGACGGTTCAGCTTCTGTTCCATTCACTGGAAAATGATTCCACCGCTTCAAATGTGAACTCAAATGCTGTGATTGTCCATAACCGAACATGGAAAGTGAAACCAAGTTAAGCGGTGACCTCATTTCTATGGTTTAATCCCCAACTCGGCTCAAAATAAAAACTCATCATGATCTTGACCATGATTCGCCGGAATTAACGATCTCAAGCACGCGCCCACTACAACAAATTATTCCTTGTATGAATTTATGTCTTGGTCCAACACTTGCATCGGTCTGATATGAGCATAGGGAAAGAAAAAAAGTATCATAGGGTCAACAATGGTATCGCTCAGGATTATCATTCGTTATCATAAAGCGATAGAAGTGCGGGAACATAACCAGATCATTGAGCGTTTAAAAGGATGATGACAGTCTTATCCGTGTTAAAACGACACAAAGCGTCGTTAAGTGCTATCCTGATTCTTTTGGTATTTTTCGCTATCTTGGCGTCCTGCAGTTGGATTCCGGGTGCGATCATCCCAGGAGGGTCTGCTCCGATTGGGCCCCTCGTAACGGCTGATCCAAATGCGACATCTACAGCCACACCTTTCATTCCGCTCCTCCCCACATCAACAGCGACCGCCTTACCGACTTCAACGCCGACCCCCCTTCCCTCGCCGACCTCAGAGAATCCATGGGGAGATTTTCCAGGTCCGGTGGAACCCTCCGCAATCGAGATCCCGCGCCCGATGCCTCGTATAGATTTCCCTGAAGATGTGGTCAATATCATCATTCTCGGTTCAGATTATCGGCCAGATCGTACAGGCTCTCGATCAGACACCATCATCGTTCTCTCTCTCGATCCCGGAGCGGGGACGGCTACCATGATCTCCATCCCCCGCGATTTTTACGTCTACCTTCCGGGTTGGAGGGTGGATCGGATCAATACCGCCGATCCTCGAGGCGGACCCGAGATGGTGAGAAACACCATTCTCTATAACCTGGGCATAGAGATCGACTATTGGGTGCGAGTCTACTTTTCGGGATTTGTAAATGCAGTTGATCTTCTAGGGGGCATTTACGTATATGTCGGTTCGTATGTAGAAGATCAATGCGGTTCCACGATCTATAAATATTCACCGGGCTTGTACGCGATGGATGGCTACACGGCCTTGTGCTATGTTCGCATGCGTAAGATGACCAGCGACTTCGATCGTCTGCGACGTCAGCAAGAGGTGGTCAAGGCTCTTTTCAACCGGGTGCTAAACCTGGATGGCTTATCGAGAGTACCACAACTCTACGATCAGTTTGATTCCTTGGCACAGACGGACATGAAACTCGATGACATCCTGCCGCTGGTCCCTTTGGCAGCCACGATCGCTTCTGACTCCTCCCGAATTCAAACCTACAGCATCAATTACGACATGGTTACCATGTGGCGTGTACCGTACAGTGGCGCGTCCGTGCTGCTACCGAAGTGGGACGCGGTCAAGGACATGTTGCAGGAAGCTTTCGGGCCCTGATCAGTTCTCAATCCCATCCCTGAGTATCTAATTCCTGCAATCCACTTTATTTCATCTCCCTCTTCCGTTTATCCTTTTGGACAACTTCTCCCGCTTGTAAGGCTGAAGCCCTCCTCTGATCTCGTCACGTAATGATTGACCCAATCTTCCCCATGACATAAAATCGAGACATGGCCCTAAAATCTGGGGCGATACTCAGAGAACGATATCGCATCGAAGATCAGCTTGGTCAAGGCGGTATGGGGGCCGTTTACCTTGCCTATGACCTGACTCTTGAGCTTCCTGTAGCAGTTAAAGAAAACCTCAGTCCCAGCCCGGAAGCAGAACGCCAATTCAGGCGCGAAGCTATCCTACTCGCCGGTCTGCGTCATAACAACTTGCCTCGAGTCTCCAACCATTTTGTCATCGGGGATCGTCAGTACCTGGTCATGGATTATGTCGCGGGGGAGGATCTCCACGAACGCGCGCAACAAAACCCTCCAACGGTGGAGGCTGTACTCCTCTGGGCAGATGCGGTATGCGATGCGCTGACTTACCTTCACACCCGTGATCCACCGGTGATCCATCGCGATATCAAGCCCTCCAACATCAAGCTGCAGCCAGATGGCACGGTCATGCTGGTCGATTTCGGTATCGCGAAAGAGGCCACCCTGGGAACAACAACGTCCACCGGGGCTCGTGGATTAACCCCCGGTTTCTCACCTCCAGAACAGTATGGTCTGCAACGCACCGACCCCCGCAGCGACCAATATGCATTGGCTGCCACTTTATATGCATTACTAACAGGTCAGCCTCCTGCGGATAGCTTCGAGCGACTAATGGATAGACAACCGCTCAAACCAATTAGGGAAATCAAGCCCGATGTTCCCCAGGTTGTTGCTGCCGCCATTACTAGAGCTATGGCACTCAAACAAGAGGATCGCTTCCCTGAAGTCGATACATTTTGCCAAGCGCTGCACGGTCAAGTGGATGAAATAATTGTAAATGAGGTCGCACTGATAGAAATCCCGACCGAGGTCGAACAAGCTTTTCGATTGAATTGGATAAAAGGGAGGGCAGAAATCCTAGAAAAGGAAGAGAAATGGGAAGAAGCCTTGGAAACGTGGCGTCTGTATCTGACACTTGATCCTGAAAATCCCGACGTAGCAAAAACTGAAATCGAGAGAATTCAAGCGGCAATCCAAAAACTTACTGAACCCATTAAAAGCGAAATAGATTTGGAGGCTGGGGAAACTCTTGGCTTACCCCCTCGATCAAAGGATTTCGCCCCCAAAGTGGCAGTTCCCTTAGATCAGCCCGGGTTGTTAGGCCGAATAACTGAAGATGTCAAGAAATATTCAAAGCAATGGCGAAAACCATGGCTGTGGGCAGGGATCGGATCTATAACCCTCATCGGACTGGCCTATCTCTTCGCGCAATCCCCACTGCCCCGGACGATTAGCGCTGTATTTGTACAGCCATCCCTCACGTCATCGATGACTCCCAGCCCTAAGCCATCACAAACCATCACACCAACCACGAGTTCTACCTCATCATTCGATCTGACTGCAACAGCTCAATATCGTGCAACCGCGACTACTATGATCCAAACCACAGAAGCCGTTGACTCTATCATCATCCCATCCTTTACAATCGAACCCCTCACGCTTCAAGGGGGACCCAATCAATGGAGAGCACATACCCTGTTTCTCACTTGGTCGCCCGATGGCCAGAAAATCGCTAACAAAAATGGTATATGGGATGCCAACCGGGGAGACCAAATTTATGACTTTGTTGAACTACACGATAGTTTCCACTCACATAATGTGCTCGAGATGGCTTGGTCGAATGGGGGTGCCATGTGGGCGACAGGAGGGGATCAAACAGTCTACATCTGGAGTAATTTCAACCTAAATGTATTACAGATTCTTTGGGCTCATGAATCGGAGGTACATAGCATCGCCTGGTCTCCGGATGATGGGACGCTTGCGACGGCAGGGGCAGATGGGCTTGTCAAGTTGTGGGACACAAGAACATGGGAGACAGTTTTTGTCTTCGATGGGCATTCCCAAAGTGTTCATTCTGTTGTATGGTCCCCTGATGGTTCGAGATTAGGATCAGCAGGTGATGACAACTACGTTCAGGTATGGGAAGCGATCAGTGGTGGGCAGTCTTTTGAATTGGAACATTCAACTGATGTAGATCGCGTCGTTTGGTCGCCAGATGGCTTTCAGCTGGCATCAAGAACAGCAGATGGTGAAGTTTATGTATGGGACGCGAATGAGAGGATGTTGCTTTACACTATTGAGATAGCTGAAGGGGATAAGCGAAATTCCATTGCTTGGTCACCAGACGGCACAAAACTCGCAGCGGGAGATGGTAATGGGAGGATCTGGATTTGGAACGCTGCAAAACCCACCCAACGTTACGAACTTTCTCTGGGAGGCGATGTTACCTGCGTTGCTTGGTCCCCAGATGGAACTAGGCTTGCAGCTGGCTCCGAGTGGGAGGCAGGTGTGATGATCTGGGATATACCGTAAGGAATTGTGTCTGACAGTTCAACCTACTCGTATGATGTTACATAAAACAGTGGACTGCTAGCGAGCCAACGGATAGGCTGAATAATCACTGTCATCCTCACCATACTCATCGTCGTTCGTACACTCCGGATTTGGCAACTCCCTTGATCGATGCGTCATAAGAATAAAAGACGAAATATTTGTAATGGATATCTCCCCGCGAGCTTGAAGCTCGCGGGGAGACCTTTTTCGAACCATTTGACTTTTTTCCCATCCGAGTCTAGGATGTCCAGCGAACTGTTTGGCTATGCGCAGGATATGTCTCGGAGGGCCGGATGAGCGATTCATTAGAGGAACTCCCCCTTTTCTCATTGACACCTAGTAAACCTGAAGATGAAGGTGAGGGCGTCACCCTTGTGCGACCCGAAAGCAGCTTGAGCGCGGCGGTAAACGCCTGGGGCGAAGCCCTCGAAGCTAGCGGCAGATCGATCAACACCGTTAAGGCCTTCACCGGGGACATGCGACTGGTGGGCAAATACGTTGGTGCAGGGACTGCCGTCGTCTCCATCGGGACTCATGACTTAAAGAATTTCCTGGAGTGGATGCTCAATCAGCGCGGCGTGCCCTGCAGCCCAAAAACCTATGCTCGACGTATCACCTCGATCAAAGCTTTCTTCCGTTGGTTGGTCGAGACCGAAGTCCTGGTTGAGAACCCGGCCTCACCCATCCCTCAACAAACCGTGCTCAGTCCGCTCCCACTGGTCCTCACACCCGAGGAGATGGACGCGGTGCTCCATGCTGCCGATGCGTTCCGTAAGGGCGATCGAGCCGATTCCCGCCCTTATACCCTAGTGGGTTTGTTACTGCACACAGGAGTTAAGAAAGGCGAATGCTTGAGGATCCATCTTAGCCACATCGATCTTAACTCCGTCGATGGCCCGATCCTGTTCATCCGCTACGGAGATGTCAGTAAACGCTATAAGGAGCGGAAACTCTCTCTAGCCTCCGCCTGGGTTTCCGCTTATCGAGATTACCTGGCATCCTACCAGCCTCGCGAGCGCCTCTTCCCATGGTCCCCTAGACGACTCGAATATTTGTTGGAGGACATCGGTGAGGCCGCGGGTCTAGAAAAGCACCTCTCCTTTGATATGTGCCGATGGACTTCTGCGTTGAAGGACTACCAAGCTGGGATGGAGTCAGATAAAATCCGCCAGAAACTTGGGATATCCAAGATCCAATGGCGGGAAGTCGGGAACAAATTGGATAGGCTAGCCGTATCTGAAGGGTGGGCGACAGAAGCGGAATAAGTCGCAAGCCTCAAGCTACAAGCTTCAAGCTGTAGCTTAAGGCTTTAGCCTACGCACACGATCCCTCCCCGCGAGCTTAAAGCTCGCGGGGAGGTTTTTATACGTAGCCGCAGGCTAAAGCCTGCGCACCTAAGCGCACCCTAAACGCTGCGCTAACATCTAGCTTTGGTGCCCTGATCCCCAAATCAAAACACCGGACTCTCATGGCTAGGTCCGGCTGTTTCGTTTCGCTCATCAAAAATGTCAATCTAAACGATCACATCCTCTTTACAACAATATCGCCAATCACATTCGCTGCTTGATCCCCACGATCTGCCGCGTTCGAAAGGTGCCGATAGATCTCGCGCAGTTTCAGCATTTCGACGACATGATCGATGTCGCGGGGCATCCGAAAGAGATCGGCGATTGCCTCCCGGTATACGGTTTCCACTCGATTCTCTAACGCCTTCGCTCGTACGGCGTGATCGGTAGCCACATTAGGGTGATCTTCGAGTCGTATGACTCCCATATATATCTCACGCGCGGCATCAGTGAGTAAGGAAACCATGCGTTCGATGAACAAATTGGGCTCGACATCAAGCAGATACATCTCTTCCACCGTGGATTCCGCATAATCCAACACATCGTCGATGGTGAGAGAGAGTGCAAAGATATCCTCTCTATCAAAAGGAGTGACGAAAGTTCGGTTTAATTCGTCGATCAAAATCCTGCGAACTTCATCCGCATCCTTCTCGATTTGGGTGAGTTTTTGAGCAAGCCCCTCATTGGGTTCTTTGACATAGGAAAGAAGCACCTGCATGCCTTCCACCGTATACTCGGCTTGGCTGATCAGGAGTTCAAGAAAACGGTTTTGTTTCTTGCGGCTTAAAATCTTCATCCGTCTTTCCTTCTAAAGCGGTCCTATTATAGCCTTGAATAAATACCCGTGTAAGCGTATATCCTGTACTACACCGGAAAAATTCGTTCACAGGACTTACTTGATTATGCATAGGAATAGTAAGCTGAGAGACCACTCTGTCGACATCAGCAACCAACTCAATCTACACTACATGGCACTGTTTCATCTCAGGAAGATGCATGAACGCATCAGCAGCTTGACAGCACGCGCGCTTGCGACCACAATTAGGCCGTGGAGAGTTCAGATACACAAGGTGGACACCGATCAGGGTTTGTCGCCCTCGCTGGACGTCCAAATATCGGTAAATCGACCCTGATCAATGCCTTTCTTGGTCAAAATATCGCTGCCGTATCCCCCCGCCCCCAAACCACACGGTTTCGACAATTGGGGATCCTCACCCTTCCCAACGCCCAAGTGATTTTTGTGGATACCCCTGGTATTCACAAACCCCTACACAAGCTTGGCGAACAGATGAACGCCGACGCCCTAGAAGTTCTTGAAGACGCTGACCTGATTCTCGTTATGTTCGACATAAGCCAACTCCCGACTGAGGACGATGAGCGTGTTGCTGAACGAGTACAACAATTGAGCTCGAAGCCTCCCATGTTGGTCGTTTTAAACAAGGTCGATCTTATCCCTCCTGATGAGATCCTCGAACATCAGTCTGACTTCGAGACACTCCTTCCTGATACAGAGATACATGTCATTTCCAGTACTCGGGGGGACGGTCGGGATGTTCTTCTAGACCGTATACTTGAGCTTCTTCCCTTCGGTCCTCAGTATTATGCTGAGGATATCATCACCGATGCGTATGAACGCGATATCGCGGCCGATCTCTTACGAGCCGCAGCATTGAACCTGCTCCGTGATGAGGTGCCGCATTGCATCGCTATTCGCATCGATGAATACAAAGAGCGTAATGAGCATGGCGCTTATATCGAAGCCACGATCTTTGTCGAACGCAACTCACAGAAAGGAATCGTGATTGGTAAAGGTGGAGCGATGTTGCGCGAAATAGGCACATTGGCTAGAAAAGAGATCGAGGCCATGTCAGGTAGAAAGGTTTATCTTAAACTCCGAGTCAAGGTGCTCCCAAAGTGGCGAAATGATATGAACGCCTTAAGACGCCTAGGTTTCGTACATACCAAGCGTAAGAGTTAACGAGTTGAGGTTGATTACC
>CP070708.1:27722-46889 GCA_020350285.1 Anaerolineaceae bacterium | reverse complement strand
CACGTCCCCAGCATACCGGGCAGCGTTCAGTATGCCAGAAGAATTCGTCGGGCTTCTCCTCGACCCATACGACTTGGTCGGTGTAATTATTGAAAAGGTCAGAGAAGGCTTCAATGCTCACTTTGATCTTCATCTTCAAGGGTAAGAGGCGAAAAGCCAAATCTGAGACACCCAGGATCGTTCCGAACTCATGTAGCCCGTGCTTAAAACATGCCCTGCCAGCCCTGAGGGCTAAACCGCGCCCTGCGCGTGGTCCGTACATGGTGTCTAGGGCTTGGTGAATAGTGCCTAAATCGTCAAAACGGAAGCCGAGATCGAAGGTATCAGGAGGTAGGTTGTTTATCAGGTGGTGCAGATCGGCTAAATTTAATACCGCGTTGATCCCGTTACGTCCAATAACCTCTTCCAGGGACAGCAGGATGATACGCCCCAGCTTATTTGGGTAATAAAAAGTTTGCGGATCCTTCCCCGTGTCCGACATGGATTTGCATCGTCCTCCGGGATCTGGAAATTAGTGGGCTGTAAAGAAATGTTGAGACCAGATTACAACCGCCAAGGGCGTCTTGATTAGATTTCTTTTCTATTAAACCCGATCTTCCGTAATCTTTTACTCGATATGTCAGCAATGCTTGTACTGAAAAAACCACCCGCGAGGAGCAGGGAGGAGATATGTAGATTTGGTTACGCTGCTTCTTCCATCTCTTCCAAGATACTGTAGAGAAGCTCGAGCAGGACCTTTTTAACCGTCTCTTTGTCCAGTGCAACACATGGCAGCAACTTAACCTTGCTATCTATCTTCAAAGCGATGCGCAGATCGTCCACCTCCCAAGCGTCCTCATGATCCTGTTTGTTAGCAGCCACAACATAAGGCGTAGGCGCGTAGGCACGGAAAGTCTGTAGGATTCCTCTCGCCTCACGGAAGGTCTCCGGGCGGGCACTGTCTACCATAACGATAAATCCGAGCATGCCTTCAGATAGGATCTCCCACATGAAGTCGAACCGTTTTTGGCCAGGTGTACCGAATAAATAAAGTACCAAATCGTCGTCAACGGTGATACGGCCAAAATCCATGGCCACTGTGGTGGTCTCTTTGACGCGCTCAGCCTCGGTAGAGATTTTACGCTCGGTGGATACGACATCGATCTCGCTCACCGAACAGATAAATTCGGTCTTACCACTATTGAAGGGACCGGTGACGACCATCTTAACAGTCTGCATAGGCATTCCTTGTCACAATGATCGGATACGATCGATTAGACGATTTACCAATGAAGTTTGCTCTTTCTTGTCTACCGGCGGAAGCTGGCGAGCTTGGGCCGGCATTGGCATACCTGCTGGGCGAACGATCTCAACCAATCCAGCCTGAAGGAGGCCATACACGATCCGCCGAATATCAAGATCACTCATTTTGTTAACTTTCCCAATTTGCTTGATGGTATTCTTGGGATTGATGTATGAGACGACCTTCCATTCCTCGGTTGTAAGCTGGACGTCGCGAATGTTGGCGTCCGGTCGCTCGACGAAATTAAGTGCCATGTTCAGGTTGGGGATTTCTTCATGAAGATACTCCCGTTCCTGTAAATGTCGAGAACCCTGCATGATGATGTTTTCAAGATCAAGGCGGATGGTGATCGCTTCCTGCGGAGGTAGAACATTGGCGTCAAAACGGAAGAAGCCGTCGATCCATGTGAATAACTGGTAAATGATTTCGAGGATGTATTGCTGGATACCAGAGAGGATGTCCCCTTGGGTTAGGTAGCCGGCATTGATGAGCAACAAGCCAAGTTCCTTATCGCTTTTATCACCGGCGTGGGTTTTGATGACTTGGGCCTGCTTAGCGGTAATCTTGCCCGTTTTCGTCAGGATGCCGGACAGTGAGCCGTCTTCGTTGCCCAATTGAGCATAGATTAACTTGCCTCCATTGAAGGAGACCCACGCAACCTCCTGAGGCCCTTCGATGGTGAGTGTACCGGTCTTCCGGGCCAGGTTGATCAGGTTGAGCAGTTGAGTGACGGTGAAGTCTCGCAGATTACCCTTGAGCGCCATGATGGTCTCTTACATAAGGGGTGTTCGTTACCAACCAGATTTGTTCAAACGGTTGGATATCGAATTTTGTCGATCCTCAAGTTTTTGATCGACAGCACAAGTATACGCTAATGGGTGGCGGGATTATACCTGTACGGAGGTCGCATTGCAAACGGAAGCCAAATAGATAACCTCGGGGCATCGCGCGACATGATAAAATCTCGACGTCTCATATGGGGAGAATGATCGTTGATGATGAGGTTCCTGAAGGGTTGTTTCATCACGTTAATCTTGCTAGCGATCGTTGCTTGTGGTCAATCGAGGAGGGGGATCACCTCATCAGAAGCTACAAGAACAGCCATCAGCACAGAAGGGCCTTTAGTCCCTCAACAATCTGCGACCCGTAAGCCCTCCCCATCCTTTTCTCCCAGCGACGCACTCGTTATTACGCCTTCGAGGACATCGACATACCCCGAAGGTGTTAATCCACTTACCGGTCTTGAGGTGGCTTCGCCCGAAAATCTGGAACGAAGACCTCTCTTGATCAAAGTTGCTAACTCCCCTCGCGACGTCCGTCCACAGCATGGGCTTTCAACAGCGGATCTTGTCTTTGAGTATTACACTGATGATGGCACCACATGTTTTTCCGCCTTGTTTTATGGTTTCAATGCAGAGTGGGTGGGGCCGATCAGTTCAGCACAATTCATCGACCTCGAATTGGCACGAATGTACAGTGCTTCGCTTGCCTTTGGGAGCGCGACCTATGAGGTTTGGGAGAGGATCAATCAATCTGAGGTGACTGAAAGGATGGTGTCTGAGTACCCAGCGGGTTGCCCACCGATGTGCCGTACTCACCCTACAGATCTCAATTCACTTTACACAAGCACGGAGGACCTACAGGCATACGTCGAGAGGCTGGGAGCTGATGAGGCGCAGCTGCTATGGGGAATGATGTTCGAAAGGCAAGTTCCTGAATGGGGTGAATCAGCGGATGTGCTTGATATTCGTTACTCATTGGAAACCTTCACACAATGGACCTATGATAGCGATAGTGGGATGTACCTCAGATCCCAAGAGACAGGCGCTAACCAAGAAGAGGTGGAACCGCTGGTAGATGAGCTATCGGGACGGCATGTGAACACAGCTAATGTGATCGTCGTTTTCGTCCCTCATGAAAACTACCTCGCTGATCCGGAGATGCTTGAGATCCGGTTGATCGGACGCGGACCGGCGCTTGTTCTTCGGGACCAACGAGCTTACCTGATCACTTGGGAGCGGATCGACTTTTATAATGGGCTAACCTTTAAAACTGAAGATGGTCAGCCTTTCCCATTGAAACCAGGATCATCGTGGATCGAGATTGTCGGCAGCACATCAAGTATCGAAAGACCGACAGATGGTCACTGGTTGGTGCGTTTTAACATCCCTTAGAGAAGGTCTTTATATATAACAGAGTTATGTGGGTGTGTCTCGAGGACTACTTGAATATGGTCTTGAGATGGTTCACGCTCTCCAACCACCACGCAATTGTCTTACATGCTCGACGGTGACAAAAGCCTCAGGATCGGTCTCAACGACCGAACGCTTGACGTCATCGACATAACGGCGCGGCACAAAACAAAAAATGAGGCTTACCATACCTAGTTTTCCTTGACCTGAAATCTCCGTGGCTCCGCGCCCCTCCTCGTGAAGCAACTCAAGAATGGTACGACCCCGTTTCGCACTGGTGATACGAAGCAGGCTATGGCCAGGCGCAAGCCAGAATTCGATAACCATGCCCAGCACACTACCTGTAGCAAAACCGCCAGCGTACGCGATGAGGTTTAAGGGATCTTTTAGATTTCCTAAGACACCTGCGATACCGGTGATAAAAACGATCGCCTGCAGGAGGCCAAAGATCCAAGCGGACGCTCGACGACCACGGACGACGAAGAGCATACGCAGGGTGGAGAGCGTTAAATCAACCGTCCGCAGGCCGAAGATGATCAGCGGGAGGAGCGTTAAAGGGATGCTCCCCCAATCAAGGTTGAAGGTGAAGGGAAGGGTCGACTTCTGGGCAAATGTGATGCAAAGGATCAAGACAGAAGCAGTGATGATAGCTTGGGAGAAGAACGAGGTCATTGTGGTTTTAAGCTCGCCAATAGCCGCGGTGTAGGGGGCGGATGTCCGTTACTGTGACGAATGCCTCAGGGTCAATTGTGTATATCCCGCGTTGAACGTTATCGATATCTCGACGTTTGACGCTGCAGCTTATGACTGATACTGTGCCGTCTTTCCCCCGACCCGGAAGTTCGGTCGCCGCATACCCAGCATCGCGGATGGCCTCTGCTATGGCCTTACCACGGTGTGGACTGATGATCCGTAAGTGACCGTGACCGATCGCTAACCGTTCCTCGATCAGCATACCAACCACGTTCCCGGTGGCAAAACCGCCCGCGTAACCGATCACATTCCATAAGTTATCGAGGTTACTGAGAACACTTGTGATCGCTACCACCCACAACGCGGATTGGAAGAAGCCCATGATCCAGGCCAAGGGTTTACGCCCACGGATGACAAAAAGAACCCTTAGGGTATCGAGTGACATATCCGTCACACGCATGAGGAATATGATGAAAGGCATGAGTGTAGTGGGAATTGCCAACCAGTTGAGCATGATGAATTATTTATCGCCCACCAATTCAGGTAGTGCTGGGAGGTACATCTCTGAGATGTACTCTTTTACCATACGCCGCATGCTGAAGTGTGGAGCGAGAGAACGTATCGATTCTTTAGCCCATCCGAGCCACTCACTTGGCAGATCATCAGCCGAACGCTCGTAATAAAGAGGGATGATCTCTTCTTCTAGGGTCTGGTAGAAGCTCTCTGCATCTGCGATGTCCTGAGCTTCTGTGTTGTCGTGGTCCTGGTCTTCTCCGATCGCCCAGCCGTTTCGACCGTTGTAACCTTCACGCCACCAACCGTCGAGCACCGAGAAATTGAGCACGCCGTTAATGGCGGCTTTCTGTCCGGAGGTGCCTGAGGCCTCATTTGGCCGGCGAGGGGTGTTCAGCCACACATCAACGCCTTGTATCAGGTATCGGGCCAGGTTCACATCATAATCTTCAAGAAACACGAGCCGGCCGGCGAACTCGGGTCGCTTCACTTGGCGGTAAACCTCTTGGATCAGGCGTTTGCCCGGTTCATCAGCCGGATGGGCTTTCCCGGCAAATATCACCTGAACCGGCATGCCTGGTCGATTAATCAATCTTAGCAATCGTTCCGGGTCACGCAGGAGCAAATTCGCCCTTTTATAGGTGGCGAAGCGGCGAGCGAAACCGATCGTTAAGGCATAAGGATCAAGCATGACCCCGCTGGCGACCACCTGTACAGGTTGGATCTGCGCTGGGGTCCACTGCAAGCGTACCCGTTCCCGCATGTAGGCCACGAGTTTACGTTTTAGGTGTCGTCTCACCTCCCACAACTCTTCGTCTGGGACGCGCTCGATCTTTTCCCAAATTTCTGGTTCATCCAATCGTTCTAACCAATCGGGATCAAAGTAAAGGGAGTAGAGATCTTTCAAACGTCGTGCGATCCAGGTTTTGATCTGAATGCCATTGGTGATGTGCTGGATAGGAACAGCGTCAACGGGTTGATCTGGCCAGAGGTGTGACCACATCTTACGGGCAACATTTCCATGGAGCTCCGATACCCCATTACGATGTTCGGACATACGCAACGCGAGAACGATCATACTGAACGTATCACCCCAATCCTGCTGGTTGAGTGCCAGGTCAATGAATTCTTGGCGATCGAGGCCGAGTTGCGAGTAGTAAGGCTGGAAGTACTTATCGATCAACCAAAGGGGAAATTCATCATGCCCAGCAGGGACGGAAGTGTGTGTCGTAAAGACTGTGCTTGCTTTGACCTTCTCACAGGCATCATGAAAAGATCGCCCAGCGGCGGTCAATTCACGAGCCCTTTCAATGGTCGAAAAAGCCGAGTGGCCTTCGTTCATATGCCAAACAGCTGGATTGTAGCCCAATGCTCGCAGCGCTCGGACACCGCCTAGGCCTAGAAGGATCTCTTGTGAGATACGTAATTCAAGATCACTCGTATATAAGCGAGCAGATAATTCACGATCCGAGGGCAGATTACTTTCGATGTTGGTATCTAGAAGGTATAAGGGTACACGACCAACCTGCACTCGCCAAAGGCAGGCAGACACCTCACGGCCCGGTAGATCGAGGCTTACGGTTATCTTCTCACCATCTTCATTAAGGACAGGATGTACTGGCAAATCCGAAAAGGAGAGGTTGTGGTAGTTTGCCTCTTGCCAGCCATCCTCGGAGATGCGTTGAACGAAGTAGCCCTGTGTATAGAGGAACCCAATGGCCACAAGAGGCATGCCCAGGTCGGAAGCTTCTTTGAGGTAATCTCCCGACAGCACACCCAAACCCCCGGCGTAGATCGGAAGGGTCTCATGGAGACCGAATTCGGTGGAAAAGTATGCGATGGGTTGATTGAGACGATCAGGGTGTTGCAGTGCATACCATGTGTTTTCACGGTCTGCGATGTAAGCATCGTAGGCATTAATTACGTTGTCGTAGAAATCCAGATAATAACGATCCTGGGTGGCAGCCTTTAATCGTTGGCTGTCAATGGAGCGGAGAAGACGCACCGGGTTGTGATAGGTGGCTTCCCACAATTCTGGGTCGAGGAATCTAAAAGCTCGATCAGCATCGCTGTTCCATGTCCACCATAGGTTGTAAGCCAAATCGGCCAAACGGCGAAGACGCCGAGGGAGGCTAAAGCTGTTCGGGGGCGCGGTGCTAGATAGATCATCGGTGGACATAACGATAGTCTCTCTTGTTTACTATAGTCTTGGAGTGCAAGTCTGAATCTTACCATGTTGCCTATATGACGTCTAATCCATAACCTGAGTAAATAGCCTTAAGGTCCGTTAGTAGCACGAGGCGTGGAGGTGTTTAAACGCTTGACACTTGGGTTGTAGTTTTATCCTGTAAGTTGGGGAATGATACCCACTTTCATGTCTGATATAGCAAGGAATACGGAAGCAAGGGTCTCCCCTGGCTTCTTAAAGACAAGCGGGGCATAATTGATCACTATGGCAGAAACGATCCAGCTTTTCGCAACATGTCTTGTCGATAGTTTATTTCCAGAAGTGGGAGAAGCGGTTGTAGAGGTTCTGAGTAGCGTTGGAGTCCATGTCTCCGTTCCCTCGCATCAAACCTGCTGTGGACAACCGGCTTTCAATGCTGGCTACCTGGGTCCAGCGCGTCGGATGGCTAAATACACAATCGAAGTTTTGGAAGACACAGTTGGCCCGGTGGTGATCCCCTCTGGATCATGTGCGGCGATGATCCGAAAAGGTTATTTGGAACTCTTTGCCGACGACCCCGAATGGCTGATGCGAGCGCAGGAAATTGCTGGAAGAACTTACGAGTTTAGCGAATTCTTGGTTGACCGACTTCGTGTCACTGATCTTGGGGCTTCTTATTCCGGTCAATTGGCTTATCATCCCTCCTGTCACACCCTGCGCGAGCTCGGGGTTGACCATCAACCGTTGGCCTTGCTTGGAGAGGTGGCAGGTGCGCAGATCCACCCTCTGGAACCGGTGTGTTGCGGCTTTGGTGGTCTTTTTGCTGTCGATCAAGCGGAAATTTCGACCGAGATACTGGCGCGCAAACTAGAGCAGGTGGCTGCATCAGGGGCGGAGGTGGTTGTGGGTTGTGACGTAAGCTGTTTGATGCACATTGAAGGGGGTTTGAGGTACAACAGTTCCACCGTTCGATGTGCTCACGTAGCACAGATCTTGGCTGGGCGAAAGGCAGCGTTGCGATGAGAGCACGATTTCGCCAGCATACACGTGAAGCGATTGCGGACTTCAGGCTCCAACAGGCACTCGATTACCATGCAGGTAAGCGGATGGATGCCTGGGATGAGGCGTTCGGCTCCTTGCCGGATGTTGATCGCCATCGTCAACGCGCACAGGATATCCGCCGAACGACGATCGACAATTTGGATCATTATCTGAAGCGTTTCGTCCAGAATCTGAAGGCGAATGGATTTCATGTACATACCGCGGTGGATGCAGAAGCAGCCTGCCGCTTAGCCGTAGACATCGCCCAAAAGGGTGGCGCTAAGCTTGTCACCAAATCGAAATCGATGACGACCGAGGAGATCCGACTCAATCACGCCTTGGAACAGGTGGGGATTCGCGTCGTGGAGACAGATCTGGGCGAATTCATTGTGCAGTTAAGGGGTGAAGCGCCGGGTCATCTCGTTACTCCGGCCATTCACCTGCGACGTGAAGATGTTGCGGAAACTTTCGAGCGAGAGTTAGGTATGCCGTATTCCACCGACGTGGAGCATATGAACGCTGCCGCGAAAGGTGCTTTGAGAGAGGTCTTCCTCTCGGCCGATGTTGGAGTGTCTGGCGTTAATCTTGGCGTGGTAGAGAATGGCGTGCTCTGCCTGGTGACGAACGAAGGCAATGGGCGAATGGTGACCACCCTACCGCCTGTACATATCGCCATCATGGGGATCGAGCGTTTAGTCCCTACAATGGATGATCTCGCGTTGTTACTAAAGCTTCTTCCACGTTCAAGCACCGGCCAGAAGATAAGCTCCTATGTGACTTTGATAGGAGGCCCTCGCCGTGAAAGCGACCCTGATGGCCCGGATGAACGACATGTCATATTGATTGATAACGGTCGGTTGGCAGTGGCAACTTCACCGTTAGCGGAATCCTTATTCTGCATTCGATGTGGCGCCTGCCTCAACGCCTGCCCAGTATTTCGTGAGATTGGGGGGCATGCGTTCGAGAGCGTCTATCCGGGACCGATCGGGAGCGTGGTCTCACCAGGTTTGTTCGGCCTTGAAAAGTATGGCCATCTGGCTCGAGCATCGACACTTTGTGGTGTGTGCAAGGAAGTCTGCCCAGCAGGAATTGATTTGCCGACCTTGCTGCTCCGTGTGCGTGATTCCTATGTTCAAGAAGTTCGACAACCGTTTTATGTGCGGTGGGCAATGCTTCTCTATGCCTGGATAATGGTCTCGCCACGGCGTTATCGATGGGGACAGCGCTTGGGGGTTTGGATGAGCCGCTTGTTTCCACGACGATTGGGTTGGTTGCGATGGCTCCCACCACCACTATCGGCATGGACGGTCTCTCGAGACTTTCCGCTTTTTGCAACGCGACCGTTCCTAAAGCGTCAAGTAGAACTTCCCTTGGGAGATAAACCCCGTGCAAACCCTCGCCGACCATCTGAGAATAATGGCTCAAATGCTCACCTTGAAGAGAATGATGATCTTGTAGAACGCTTTGGTCGGGAGTTGGAGGACATCGGTGGGGTTTTCATTCGATGCGAAGAAGGAGAGGTAGGACAAAGGATTGCCTCACGAATGAATGAGCTCCGTATCGATAAGCTGATCACCTGGAATGAGCAGGTAGGCCTCACAACACTCGTTCAATATCTTCACGAAGAGGGTTTTGAGGTGTTGGAACCTACACTGCCTCGAGGTGGTGGTCCAGATCGATATGTGCGATTGGCTGAATTAGGGACTGCGGATGCGGGATTGACAGGAGCCGTAGCGGGAATAGCCGAGACGGGAACCTTGGTCGTTCCAGGAGGTAGGAAGCGATCTCAGCTTGCCTCGCTGCTTGTTTCAGTCCACTTTGCTATCCTGCGAGCGGGTGATATCTATCGAACCATGGAAGAGTGGCTGTCAGCAGTTGGTGAAGGCCAGCTAGCTGAAACCGCTTGTATAAACCTTATCAGCGGTCCTTCGCGTACGGCTGATATTGAGATGACATTGACCATCGGCGTACATGGACCGGGGGAGGTTGTCGTCTTTTGTGTTGATTGAACTTTTTGGGTGGAGGTGAGGTCTGACGTAGAGAATATCATTGTAATGAATGAGTAGAATAAAAGGCTTTTTGGGTGTCATTCCGAGGAGTGTAACGACGAGGAATCCCTATGATGAGGCCATTGAAATTGCTACATCATAGGGATTCTTCGCCTACGCTTTGCTCCGGCTCAGAATGACATAATGGAAACTAAGCAGAAAAGATATTTCATGAACACAAGGTATGAAGATGTACATGAAATCGTCTTGACACTCAAATGGGAGAATATAAATTTATTTATTGCAGCAAAGTTATCGCTTTGATCCTAGTTCAAAGCCCTCATCAGAAGCGTCACCCTCATGAAGAATGTCCAGCGCGTCGGATTGTGTTTGAAGTCTCCACATTCGATGGTAAAAACCCTCGGCCTGGATTAATTCATCGTGGCGTCCGCGCTCGATAATGCGCCCCTCACGCATGACGAGGATTTGCCCCACATTTTCAAGCCCCACCAGTCGATGCGTGATGATCAGTGTGGTCCGTCCCTCCATCAGACCATAGAGTGTCTTTATGACCTCGCGCTCGGTCAAGGCGTCGAGGTTGGCCGTGGGCTCGTCCAAGATCAGTATTGGTGTGTTCTTCAGCAGCGCGCGTGCGATCGCGATACGCTGGCGCTCTCCACCGCTCAGGCGGACGCCAGCCTCACCGATCCAGGTATCGTAGCCATGAGGCAGACTTTGGACGAATTCGTGGATTTGCGCTTGGCTCGCTGCTTGAACCAGATCGTGCTCGTCGGCACCAGGGTTGGCTAACAACAGGTTTCCCCTGATCGTATCGTTGAATAAATGGGTATCTTGAGAGACGACTCCGATCATCCGTCGTAGATCTTCACCATGGTAAGCCTTGAGCTCGTGTCCCCCAAGGAAAATCTGCCCGCTGTCATAATCCCAGAAGCGGAGTAGAAGATTGACTAGGGTAGATTTACCCGCGCCACTGGGTCCGACAACGGCAAGTTGTGACCCTTGATCTAGCTGGAAATCAACCTCATCCAATGCTGGTCCTTCATCCATTTCGTAGCGAAATCGTAAATCGCGGACGGAGAGGGAAAAATCAATGGGCTCGGGCGATGTCTCACCCGGATCTATGACGGATGGCCGGGCATCGACGATTTCATAGAGTCGCTGGGCTGCGGCAAGTTGATTCTCAAGAAATTGGAAGGTCGAGGGCAACGGGATGACGGCTTCAAAACAGGCGATAGCGGCCAGGACCAGAAGAGCGAGGTAAACCTCATCGATCCGCTCCGCGTTGATGAGAGGGATGGCGACCAGGAGAAGCGTGATGGTGGATAAATTCATCAGGAGCCCGGTGAGTGCGTTTGATAAACCACCCACGCGACTCATGCGTTCTTGTAGTTGAAAATATTGTTTACTAAGTGAGTTGATATGTGTCTGGTGGCGACCGGCGCGAGTGAAAGCTAACAGGTCTGCACACCCTTGTACGCCGTCTACCAGAGCCGTATTCAAAGCCGCGCGTAGCTCCACCATCTGACGCCCTGTGCCACGGCCTAAGCGCCTCACAAAGACTGGAGTGACGACACCTGCGAGGGCGAGGAAGGCAACGATAATCGCAGCCAATCGAGGGTCGAAGGCCCCCACCAAAAACCACATCAGAATCGCGATGCAGACCGCCACCAAGGGCGGAGCGAGGACGCGGACGAAGAACTGCTCCAGTGTCTCGATGTCGGCTACGATACGGCTGAGTAGATCGCCGCTCTGGTAGTGGATCAAACGAGCCGGGGCCAGTGGTTCGAGCTTCTGGTAAAACCATAGGCGTAGGCGTGCGAGCAGGCGAAAAGCTGCATTGTGCGTGACCAAGCGCTCGAGGTAGCGTAGGATGCCGCGCGAGATGCCGAAAAAACGCACACCGACGATGGCGATCTGTAGCTCGGCAATGGACGGCTGTAATGCAGCGAAAGCGATGATATATGCAGAAGTCGCCAGGAGCCCAACGCTGCTGGCAATGGTCCCGAACCCAAGCAGGACAGCCAAGCCCATACGCTTCCAGAAAGGCTTTGCCAATCCGAGCAGGCGGAAGAAGACGCGCCTCATGCTAAACCACCGTAAGCAGCGAACAATCGAGAATATAGCCCCCCGTCTTCCAGTAAGGCAGCGTGGGATCCGGTTTCGATGACGCGCCCTCCCGAGATCACCAGGATCGTATCTGCATCCTGAGCGACACCCAGGCGATGAGCGATGATCAGGGCGGTGCGGTCCTGCAGTAAGTGGTTCATCGCCTCTCGCAACTGCGCTTCGATTTCTGGGTCAAGATTGGCCGTGGCTTCATCGAGGATGAGGAACGGTGCTTGCTTGAGGAACGCACGCGCGAGAGCGATACGCTGGGCCTGGCCGCCGCTCAACCGAGAACCGCGCTCGCCGATGAGCGTGTCATACGACTCGGGTAGGGCTTGGATGAAGTCATGGGCGTACGCTTGTTTAGCCGCACGGATGACCTCCTCTGAACTGGCGTTTGGGTCGGCCAAACGGATGTTTTCCCCAACAGAAGCATTGAATAGATAAGGTTTTTGGGGGACCCAGGCGATTTGTGAGCGCCACGTTGTGATGTCCAAGGAGCCGAGGGGCTGGTCGTCAACAGTGATCGAACCACGATCAGGATCGATAAAACGCAACAAGAGATGGGCTATGGTGCTTTTCCCGGAACCGCTTGGGCCCACGATGGCTACTTTGTGCCCAGGTGGGATCCGCAAAGAGAGACCATGCAGCGCGCTGCGTTGACCGTCCTCATATGCGTAATGCACATCCTGGAAGTGGATATCAAAGCGATGTTCGGTAGTGGGTGTGCTTTGTTGTGGGGAAGACGGCATCTGACGTGGGGATATATCTAAGATTTCGAAGATCCGTTCGGCGGCTGCTACGCCAGACATGCCGGCATGAAAACGCGTTCCGAGCATTCGTAAAGGGAGGTAGAACTCCGGCGCGAGGATCAGCACGAAGAAAGCTTGCTCGAAAACTAATCGTCCGTAAAGCAGGCGCAAGCCTATCTCTACAGCAACGACAGCGGTGCTGAGGGTAGCGACCATCTCCAAAACCAGTGCCGATAGAAATGCCACCCGCAGTACGCTGAGTGTTGTCTGTCTGAATCGTGTACTGATCGCAGCAATCGCCTGAGCCTGGTCTCGACTGCGCCCAAGGAGTTTGAGGGTGGTTAACCCTTGGAGGGTGTCTAGGAAATGGGCACTCATGTGACTCAGTGATTTCCACTGGCGCTGGGTGAGACGATCGGCAGCATCACCGATCAGAATCATGAAGATCGGGATCAGGGGGGCCGTGAGGAGCAGGACCAAGCCTGAGGTCAGATCGAGGGGCAGGATGAAAATGAGGATCGTCAACGGCACCAAGGCAGCCAGCGCCAGTTGGGGGAGGTATTGTGAAAAATAGGCCTCGAGCGCTTCCACGCCCTCGACAACCGTATTAGTTAACTCACCACTGCGTTCGCCGCTTGTGTATGCAGGTCCGAGCTTGAACAGGTGCCGCATTAAGCGTTGACGCAGGGAATGTTTCACTTGACCTGAGATTTTCTGAGCGGCCACCTCGCTCCCCCAGGAGAGACCGGAGCGCGTGATACTGAGCGCCAGCAGCAGGAGGAGTTGAGGCTGTACTTCGTGTAATGTCTTGCCCGCCAAGAATACGCCAGCGACAATTTGGCTGATAAGAAACGCTTGCCCTACGAGGATGAGCCCGGTAAGAGCGCTGAACCCAATGGTCAGCGCGAGGTAAAGCCGTGCCGACCACGCCTGCCGGATAAGCCGCCTGTCCAATCTCATCTTTGACTGCATTGAAAGGACCTACATGCGAGAGGTAGACCGGATTGTGTGGTTATAAACGGATGCCCGCACCCAACATCTTCCCTTTTAGAAACCAGGACACCAAAGCGCCCAATTGCCCGGGTGCCTTGGTGCCCTGTTTCCTTATCACTCAATATCAATATTCAAGCTTCGATTCACGACCGATTCGCTCGCGGAATATGTAATATGACCAACCCTGGTAAAGCAACACGATCGGCACGAAGATCAGGGCGATGATGCTCATCACCTTGAGTGAATAGGAGCTGGAGGAGGCATTGTAGATCGTCAGGCTCCAATCTGGGTTGAGGCTCGAAATCATTACACGCGGGTAGAGACTCGCAAAGAGGGCGATCGTCGAGAAGACGATCGAAACCCCAGTGGTGATAAAGGCCTCTTTGTTTCGAAGGCGGGAGATAAGCCAGCCTGCGGTCGCGAGTGCTGCTCCTGTAATCAGGAGAAGCACAATCTGGATGACAGTAATCTGATCGAATATGTTGGTGGCGAGAAATCCCACCACCACAGTGATGATGTAACTTGTCAAGGCAAATGGCCAGAGTCGCTTTGCTGTAGCACTAGCGCGAGCTTCGATGTCCTCCTCCGATTTGAGGCTGAGGAAAATAGCGCCGTGCGTGGCGAAGATTAATAACGAGGAAAGGCCACACAACAGCGCGAAAGGGTTAAGCAGGTTCGAGAAACCACCTACGTAGTTCATACTCGCGTCAATGGGAACACCGCGAATCAAGTTACCCATGGCGATGCCCCATAGGATGGCGGGAACAAGACTGCCGATGAAGATCATCCAGTCCCATGTCCTACGCCAAGTAGGACGCCGATCCTTGCTCCGAAATTCAAAAGCCACGCCACGCACGATCAAGGCTAGGAGCATGAGCACAAGTGCCAGATAAAAGCCGCTGAACAAGGTAGCGTACCAATTGGGGAAAGTTGCAAACATGGCGGCACCGGCGGTGATCAGCCAGACCTCGTTGCCGTCCCAGAAAGGACCGATGGTGTTGATGATCCTACGTCGCTCTTGATCATCTCTGCCTAGAAAGGGCAATAAGATTCCTACACCATAGTCAAAGCCTTCGAGGAAGAAAAATCCAATCCAGAGGAAGGCGATCAGGATGAACCAGAGGGTTTGAAGGAATTCAGTTGACATGTTAATCCCTCCCGTTTAGCCCTGTGCTCCGACGACAGACGGAGCGACATCAACAGATTCTTGTTTCTCCGCATCAGGGCCTGCTTTGCTGTACTTGGCCAATAGATAAACATCAATGGCAATAAGCACGGCATAGATCAGTACGAAGACGATCAAGCTGAGCAGTACCGTTCCCGCTTCCAGGTTGGGGGAAACGGCGTCTACGGTCTTGAGGAGCCCCTGTACAATCCATGGTTGGCGGCCGGTCTCGGTTAGAACCCAACCAGCGGTGTTAGCCAGGTAGGGCAGTGGGATCACCCAGATGATCCACTTAAGCCAGCGAGCCCATTTTGAGGGCCAATTCCTCACGGCCAGGAATAACGCGTATGCCCCCAGGGTGATCATTAACAAACCCAGGCCAACCATGATGCGGAAGGTCCAAAAGGTCAATGCTACCAGTGGAACGTAATCTCCCGGCCCGTATAAGGTCTCGTACTCAGCCTGAATCTGATTGATCCCCGGGACTTCGCCCTCCGGTCTAAAGAAATAAAGCAGGCTGAGTGCCTTCGGTATTTGCAGGCTCCAAGTCTCCCGTTTGCCGGTCGAGTCGAAAATCGCTACTACGGTAAATGGGGCCGGGTCGGCCGTATCCCACAGCGCTTCAGATGCGGCGGCTGCCATCGGTTGGACTTCTAACAAATACGTGCCCTGCACGTGACCTGCCACTCCGACCACTACGGCAGCGATGAGACCAATGGTCGCTGCAAGACGGAATGAACGCCGGAAGAAGTCCACGTTTTGATTACGGGCGAGATGGTAGGCGCTGATCCCTAGCACGAAGAAAGCCGCAGTAGTAAAGCCGGCAGAAATGGTGTGCCAGAAGAAGAGCCAGGCACGGGGGTTAAATGCCAGGGCTGCGAAATCCATCAACTCAGCGCGACCTGTTGCCTCGTTGATCATATAACCGACCGGACCTTGCATCCACGCGTTAGCGGTCAGGATCCAAAATGCAGAGATGTTCGAGCCTAATGCCACTAGAAAGATCGAAGCCAAATGTAACCGCTTGGGAACGGTCTCCCATCCGAAGATCCAGATGCCGAGAAAGACTGATTCTAAGAAGAACGCCAATAAGGAATCGAGTGCCAAAGGTACGCCGAAGACGTCACCGACGAAGCGGGAGAACCCCGACCAGTTCATACCAAACTGGAACTCCAGGACGATCCCGGTTACCACACCCATGGCGAAGTTAATCAGAAACAGCTTCCCCCAAAATTTCGCCAAGCGTTTATAGACTTCATTGCCAGTGCGGACGTAAATCGTCTCCCAGATGACAATGAACCATCCCAGCCCAAGGGTCAACGGGACGAAGAAGAAGTGATAAATGGTGGTAAGAGCGAATTGCCATCGCGATAGGATGACTGGATCCATAGGACTCCTCCTCAATACGAAGTGATCTTTACCTCATGGGCCAGAAACCACTCACGAAGATACGTAAGAGCGTGTCGATGATCAAGCCTAAGATGAGCAGACCTCCGAACATACGGTTATGGAAGAAGGCGAAACCCGAAAACCAGACTGGCCAGGCCTCGTAGCCTTCCGGCGGTCCATCCGGTAGAGGCTTGCTGAGCATGTTCAGCGCCAGGAGAAGGCGTCTCCCGGCCAGGAAAACGATCAGCATGACAGGTGTGAAGTAGCGAGGCACAAAGATCAAGTAAACGATGACGGCATACGTGAGCACAAGGGCGGCAATATTGATGTACCGGGCGGTCACCTCGCCGAGTCTCACCGGCATGGTGCCCACCCCTCTCTGTTTGTCGTCCGACATCTTGTCGATGTGTTTACTGATGTTGATGCTGGCCACACTCAGGCCAAAGGGAACACCCGCCAAGGCTACAAGCCACGCGTTATCGGTCCAGCCTTGGGCGAGCACGATATAAACACCGGTGATCATGATCGGTCCCCAAATTAAAAAGATGAACAACTCGCCAAGGGCCAGATATTTGAGCGGCCATGTGTAGAGCAGCAGCACCAACGCACCGAGGGCGAAGAGGCCGATGACGATGGGGAAGAAATCGGTATAGATCAACGCGTAGATACCCGCAAGGACCGCCAGCACACCACTGACGGCGAACCACTGCAGCTGCTGGCGTTTGGTCCAGAACCCTTGTACAAGGGGGTGCACACCGTACTCGATGCGGAAATAGTTGTCTTTGTCCACGCCGCGGGTGAAATCGGTGTAATCGTTGAGTATGTTATTTGTACCGTGGGCGATGAACAGACCGAGCGTGACGATCAGCCATGGCACCCAGGAGAAATGACCGTCTCGCCACGCCAGCAGCCCGGCGATGATGCACGAATAGATCGTGACCGCGGTCACTGCCGAGCGGGTGGCGATCAGCCATTTGGAGACGACATCCAGCTCCTCCCACTCTTCTACCGTGTCCATTTTGACGAGGGTCCAAAAGGCGGTCCTCCACATGGCAAAATTGATATTCATCGGATAATTCCTTTTCCTAAAATGCTTTGTCGTGTCCACCCATTTTACTCGATACTGGTGGTTCGTCGTATTGGATACGATCACCTCCGATCCTCGGTGCAGGCCCACTCGCGCTTATTTGTGTGTTATTCCAGGACCAGATCGTGGTAGGTTTGACAGTAGCTGCTGTCAGAGGGTAAAGTTACGATCATCCAAGCGCGAACGATCAACACGTGGCGTCTTCTTCTAAGGAGTCGTAGGGGCGGGGTTACCCCGCCCCTACATAACCCAATGGATATCTATTGCTTTTGTAACGTTTCCTAGGGGGTCGGCTAGTACTTTATCCGAAACAGGGTTGAGATATGGAAGATTTCATCTTTGGCACGATCGCGGTCGATGAGCTTAAGCTCGCCCATCACCACACATCCCGTGGAGGCATTCAGCACGCACACGAACTCGCCCCGAAAGATCCAAAGCCCGGTCACCCGGTGACGATCAGCGTTCGGGTCGCCCCTGATATGCCCGTTGATCAGGTTGTCTGTTACTACACGCTCGACGGGAGTGAACCGGTCGGCTCAAGAGGACAGGCGAGTAACGGTCTCGCTGTTCCGTGCGAGCGGGTTGACGTTCAATGGGACACCTTTTTCTGGGGATACATCACACACTGGCAAGCGATCCTCCCGCCTCAACCTGAGGGCACCACCGTGCGTTATCGCATTGGGGCGTGGCAGGGAGATGGTGCTGAGACCTTTGCGGATTGGCCGGATGTAAAACCGACAACCGATCGCACGGCGGCGACGTTTGATCATGGGAAGCCGGTGAAAACCGAGTGGATTGGTAACCCACAGGTGGGCACAACCTTCACCTATCATGTTGATCGTCTCGTGCCACCACAGTGGGCGCGCGAAGCGGTCTTTTATCAGATCTTTGTCGATCGCTTTTACCCTGGGAGGGGGATGGACTGGTCCCAAACCAACGATCTCAAGGATTTCTTTGGTGGGACCCTGTGGGGTGTCTCTGAGAAGCTCGATTATATCGAAGATCTAGGCGCGACCTGTATCTGGCTCAGCCCTACCTTTCCCAGCCCGACGACGCACGGATATGACGTGACCGATTACCGCAGTGTTGAACCGAGGATGGGCGGTGATGATGCGTTGAGGGAGTTGGTGGTTGCGGCGCATGAACGGGGCATTCGGGTCGTCCTTGACCTGGTCTGCAACCACATGTCCAATAAACACCCCATCTTTGTCGACGCCCAGAAGAACCGCCAAAGCCGGTACCGCGATTGGTTCTTCTTCGATGATCCGGATGTCGAATACCGCACCTTTTTCTGGGTGACCACCATGCCCGCCATCAACTTGGCCAACGAGGATGCGAGAGCTTGGATGATCGACAATGCCCGATTCTGGCTGCGGGAGTTCGACGTCGATGGCTACCGTCTAGACCATGCCAACGGACCGGGACCGAGTTTCTGGTCGGATTTTTGGGCGGCGTGTAAGGAGGAAAAGCCGAAAAGTTTTTGTTTCGGCGAGATCGTCGAACCCGCCAATGTCCTCAGGCGGTATGCAGGACGTCTGGATGGGGCGCTCGATTTCCTGCTCGCCGATGCCCTGCGCCGAACGTTCGCCAAGGGAATCTACAGCGAAGCGGTGTTTGAGCAGTTTCTCGATGGACATCTCTCCTATTTTGATGATGATTTCCTGATGCTGACGTTCATCGACAATCACGATATGGACCGTTTCTTGTTCGCAGCTGGGGAAGACAAAGAGATGTTGCGTCGCGTAGCGGAGATCCAGATGCGGCTTCCTGGAGCCCCG
>CP070708.1:0-27622 GCA_020350285.1 Anaerolineaceae bacterium | reverse complement strand
GCCAGCCTCTAGGTCAGCTTCATCGACTTGCTAGCTCGCCCCGATGAGTACCTGCATGGTCATACCGTTTTGAAAGATTGGCAGAATAAGCCCTAGCTTACAAGCAGTTCAACCGGATGCGGGTCGTCAACCCACGTTATATCTTCATCGGTTTTCTGGCCTTATGGTCTCTGACCGAATTCGAGTATTGCAGGCTCGTCGGGCGAAGAGGATTGGCCGCTAGTAACCACATTACCTTCCCGCAATAGCTCAACCGTGATTGTCCCATTTGTTGACTGATTAGCTACTGCACAATAGATGAAAAATCCACTTGTCTCATAATCTTGCGGCTGGCTAGCTGATTCAACCGTGCCTTTGACATCTAGACTCTGGGCGACGCTTTCTCTAGACCAAAATCCTGCTTTCTGAGCAGTACATTGACCGTCAAACTGTATGCCATTGGTACTTCCTGATATCCTTACTATGAACTGGGAAT
This sequence comes from Anaerolineaceae bacterium, assembly GCA_020350285.1. Taxonomy (GTDB): domain Bacteria; phylum Chloroflexota; class Anaerolineae; order Anaerolineales; family E44-bin32; genus DUEZ01. The sequence continues at coordinate 27,147 of CP070708.1, read as the reverse complement.
TCGTGCGATTATAGGAGCACCCAGTTAGTAGGCCGATGAGGCTGGCTCCCAAGATCAAATACAATATTCGATGTTGTTTCTGGATCATAGTGATTTCTCCGGGGCCAATTGGTAATGCATTCAAAGCTGACCGATCTGGGGGGCTAATAAGTGCATGGCAAGCCTGTTTATAGTGACCCAACCCACATGAGCACGTAAGATTCAGAACGGAACATGCATTCCTTAAGATGCCCATGTATGGATTGGGTCACTACGACCATCCCGATCCCGAACTCAGGGTTCTGACATCAGATCGGCAAAGAGACGTCTAGAGCTACACTTCCTCTTTGCTAAGCACCCAATCGACTTTTCCGACCAAATCATCCGGCTCAATCGGCTTATCCACGAATAGTTCCACCGGCAAATAGTCGATGTCAGGTTCGAAACGCAATGGGGTCGTGCTATGGATAGCCGTCAGCATTAAGATCGGGATGTCACTGAATTGGGACCAATCGGATGTTGGATCAGGGCTGCGAAGCTTGAGTGCCAATTGAAAGCCTTCAGTCGCTGTATCCATCATCACGTCGAGAATGATCAGGTCCGGTCGATCTTTCTTGATCATCTTCAAACCTTCTCGACCATTTATCGCATCTGTTACCTCATGACCGACATTCTCAAGGGCCATACGGCAAGCGAGCACGGTATCCGGATCGTCATCGATAACCAGTATCTTAGCCATTTTTTACATTTCCTTTCTCGTTAGAATTCTCAGACCAAAATCTCGCAGTCCTACTTCGTTCGTGAGTTTCAGATTGTTCGTTTCTTAAACCTTGTTGAGCGTATCATCCTTTAACCTTCAGCACTCGATGTCCTCATACTTCACTGATCACCTATCTGACAACTCCTCTAAGATCACATTCTTCACTTTCTCCACCGCTACTTGAACTGGTTTACTCATTGTTGGTCCCCAACCTGCTTCCTGAGGCTGTATCCCATAGACCACAATTTCTAGTGGCAAGAGGTGCAATGCTTCTCCCAAGGCCAACACTTCAACAAGGTTAAGGTCATGGAGTGCCTCACAAGATTCAAGCACCATCGATGTCACTTCATCGTGAGGCATTTGAAAACGTATCCATGTTCCTGGAGAGACTCCCATCTCAATTGCATCGATGATGATCGCCCGTCGATAATGTTCAGAGAGAAGTTCATCGATCAATCCGCTAAGTGAACACTGTCGTAGGGTGGTGCCAGGTGGTAGGCCACAGGAATCAACCAGACTCAGTAATACCGCAACCCCGACCCCATCGTCTCCTCTCAATGGATTCCCGAGTGCGAGAACAAGCGTGTCCGTATTAGGCTGGGCTGTTTTTACGCAGTCAGGGAAAGATACTGCCATCGTATGTTTGCCCAGATAAGAACCAAAGTACGTCCTATCAGACAAACCTCACCTCCAGCATGTGAGTAGAACATGAGATACATGGGTCATATGCCCGTATCAACATCTCTAGGGCTAAAGTAATGTCATCCGGAGTCCGATCTACTATATTGGGAACGAGGCAACGCATGTCGGCTTCAATATTGGCAAGGTTTTGTGCGGTGGGGATGATACAATTCGCTTCTTTAATCATCCCGTCTCCGATAACATAATGATGATATAGTGTCCCTCGCGGTGCCTCGCATGCTCCAACACCTTCTCCGCGGTCCTTTGAAATCGGTCTTGGCTCCTCCCAAACAATGCCCTTTTCGAGAAGACCACCGATGACTTCAATGGCCTTCTCCGTGAAGTGGGTCGTTTCGACCAATTGTGCGATCGTGATCAAATAAGGATTGATACATTTCGGTGATATCTTGAGGATCTCGGCTGTGGTTTTTGCCCGTGGGTGCAATTCATCATAGTTGATTTTGAGGCGTGCTAAAGCACCAACCATATACGACTCTCGCTGATGGCGTGCATGTTTGGCTGTAGAATGAGGGACGATGTACTCATTGGTCACGCTTTGATAGGCTTCAATGGGCCATGAACCCCCGTCACTGCTGGTGATCATGCCTTCGATGATGCAGTATTCGCCTTCCTTCTGAAGGGCGATGTATTCCGTTTCGCGCTCAAAACTCGGAACCGAGAGACCTTTGAACAACTCCACCGTATCGTCAAGATCCTCACGCATTATCACCAATCGCTCACCGAGCCTAAATAGTTCATCTTCTGATGGGTAATGGCTAAAACCGCCCACGACCATGGCGATAGGGTGAGTATGACGTCCACTGATTGTGGCACAAAGATCTCCAGCGACTTTCTTCATCCGCAACGCCCGTAGCACGACATCTGGATCGGTCTTTGCTAGCGGAATCACGCTTCCCTTCCCCAGCAGGTCCGGTGCAACCAGCATGTACATATGTAAGATGTGGCTATCCAGCATCTCAGCATATAAATTCAACTTGCGTAATAACACCGATTGCTCACTAAGTTCAACGCCAAGGGCGTTCTCACAGGCGCGCAGAGAAGCTGTTGCATGGCTGACAGCACAGATGCCACAGATGCGAGAAGCGATGTGTGAGGCATGTTCGTATGGACGATGACGCAACAATGCCTCAAAGAAGCGTGGAGCTTCGATGATTTGTAGGTCACATTGCTCTAGGATCCCCTCCCGCACATTAACAACGATGTTGCCATGGCCCTCAACTCGGGTTAGATGATGGACATTGATCTTTACATCCTTCGTCGTTTGAATCGCCATCGTCTTAAGACTCACTTTCCATGGTTTGGTAGGAAAGGAAGATTTTCATTTTTTCCATGAGGGTTTTTTCGTCGAATCCGTTCTCAGAAAACACCTCTTTCAGTGATCGGATATTGGGATTTGAGATCAAGCCTCGACAGCCTTCGCAACCCACACCAAACGTTGGACATATCGCACCGCATCCTGCTCGCGTGATCGGTCCTAAGCATGTTTTATCGATCGTGTAAAGACAAACATTCTCCTTCATTTTGCACTCGACGCAGACCGGATAATCATGCAGGATGGGTATACGACCAAGTAATAAGGCCTTAACAGTACGCACAAACTCATCGAGATCGATTGGACATCCAGGAATGTACGCATCAACAGGGACCACAGCATCGATGGGGCGAGCGGAATCTGTTTCAAAGAACATAGCCTTTTCGCCATAGACATATCGCCTCACCCCTGCGATATCTAACCCAGTGCGAATGGCGTTCACCCCACCAATATGGGCACAAGCTCCCAAGGCTACCAGGATCTGGGCGTTCTCACGAATTACCTTTAACCTCGCCTCATCGCTCATCCTGGTGCAGGATCCTTCGACAAAAGCGATCATGTAATCGTCGGACTTCTCACTCATCACCTCTCTAAAATTTACGATCTCAACTGCTTCCAACAAATCCAGGTGCGTCTGGAGGGCATCAGCTACGGCGAGCTGACATCCTTCACAACAGGTAAAGTCGAAGAAGGCGATCCTTGCTTTAGGAATGGTTGAAGCCATCATAGAGCCTCCTTTAGGTGCTTGATTTCGGCGTATGAAAAGGACGGACCTTCTTGGCAGGTGTAGATGTGGTGTATTTGACAATGTCCGCATTTACCAACGCCACATTTCATCCGTCGCTCTAAACTGAGCCAAATGTTGCCCTCAGGAATCCCTTTTGCCAGCAGCTCCGCAAGCACAAATCGATACATAACAGGAGGCCCCACTGTTACGGCTACAGTGTTTCGTGCATGAAGTTGGACCTTGGGGAAGAGGATCGTGATCACACCCACATTCCCTTTCCAGTCATCATCCGGACGATCCACGGTCAAATGTAGCTCCACATCGTCTCTCGCTTCCCATTCGGCCAACTCATCTTTAAAAAGTTGTTCGGAAGGGTGACGTGCGCCATAGAGGATGATGATGCGTCCGAAATTGTGGCGCTCATCGAGGACTTGGCCAATAAGTGAGCGTAAGGGGGCAAGACCTAACCCACCGGGCACAAAAAGCATATCTTTCCCATGAAAGCGATGGATCGGAAAGCCACGGCCAAACGGACCTCGAATACCGATCGTGCTTCCGATCTCAAGGGAATGCAGTGCGTTGGTAAGACCACCAACGCGCCGCACACAAAGTTCAAAGGAACCGTCGCTGCGGCTGGGTGAGGAAGAGATGCTGATCGGAGCTTCTCCCACACCAAATACTGAAACCTCCACGAACTGTCCAGGGTCATGGTTGAGAGACATCCCGTTGGGAAGTTCGATGGTGAACAATTTCTCCAACTTTGTCATTGGGCGGATATTGGTGATCCAAGCAGGGATGGGCATATAAATCGAAGGTGAATGCAATGCTTCTTTCATGGTTTTGGTCATGGCATAGTCCCTCTTGGCTCGTAAACCGTTAAGAACTGACGCCTATAGAGTTCGTTGAATGTTTCGATTGGAGTGATATGAGCCAAGCAAGCTTGTGCACAACGGCCACAGCCCACACAGCCTCTTTGACCATAGGCACTTGCCAGGTATTTCCCCTTACGGAAGAAACGGTGCCTGACCCTCGCCCCATGACTCTCCCGGAAGTTGTGCCCATCCGCAACAGTTGCAAACATGTTCAACTGGCATGAATCCCAAACTCGAATGCGTTCACCGGTTTCGAGGGAGAAATCGATCTCGTCGACAACATCAAAGCAATAGCAAGTAGGGCAGACGACCGTGCAGGATCCACAACCCATACATTTCGTGCCCAATATCTTCCACAAGATGCTGTCATAGCTTACGGAGAGCAGACTCGGGAGTTCGGATACATCAAAATTCAAACGATAGGGAAACCGAGCCCACTTTTGACTCATGACCGTTTCTAGACGCTGGTAGTCATCAATTTCAGCCTCCCGAACCCCAGGAGCATTTGCCATAATAAGCTCACCCTTTTCTGAGCCAATATCTACTGCATAATCCTCACCAAGGTCTGTAAGATGCAGATCAAACTCCTCAGTTACGCTCAAGGTGCCCGTGTCCTTACAAAACGCATGCTCAGAGCATGGTTTTAGGCATTCGATACTGATCAGGGTTGTCTTCGTTCGACGAGCTAAGTAGTGCTGATCGGGATATCCAGAACTGAAGACGTGATCCAATAATGCGATCGCGTGCATATCGCATGTATGGATACCGAGGATGATGACTGGTACTGCCTCAATCTGCGGCTCAAATTGGCTCTCATTGGCATCAAAGCTAAATAGCACTTCCTTCGTGGGAAGCAAGACCTTCTTTGGTGGAAGGATCGTTGTCGGATATTCCAGGTCTACATCCTCTATGGTTTGAATTTCATCGAAGATGAATTGTCCTGCTTTGGGCTTAGGTCCCAACACCCGATAATCCCTATTTAAGGCATCGAACCACTCAGCAAGGACTGATTTTGGTATGATCTTGAATGTCATTTCAAATTCCCCGTATCCACGACGATTCATGAATATCGTCGGCTTTCATAATCCAGGAGTAAGATCCAACCGCCGTAAGTTGTTCAACTGACATCTCGCTTCGTCTATCCTCACGTAGCCTGCTTCATTAAAAGGATGTCCGCCAATGATTCGGCTACCTCCTCGACCGATGCCATAACAGAGGGAGAGAGTTGCGTTCCGACGCTTATGCTCGCTGGTTGGATGCCAAGAAGCACAACCTCACAGCCCAATTCCTTCTTCAAGTAGTGTCCAAAAATACTGAGAGGTAGGCTGTGAGTCGAAGCGCTTAGACCTGATGCGTGCTCCAATGAAAGCCATTTCACCTTCCCAGGTTCCTCCCCCATATTTGCTGCATCGAGTAACAGGACATAATCAGGCGCGAAACGACGTAATTGCCCAGCGCAATTTTCTGGCGCCGCGCCTGCGCAGATAACCAGCAGGTTCTCGTTTCCGCTCACAAATTTCTTCAGCGAATGAGCCAGAGCCACGCCAACGGCGTCGTCCCCGCGCAACTCATGTCCTATTCCGACAATCGCGACCCGAACGGGACGATCAACCCGCTGTAGTTTGAGCATCTTTTGACGAAGCGGCGGTTGCCAGGACTTCCTCAACATCTACACGATCTCCGTAATAAAGTGTCAGAGCGTTTTTGTTCAATGTGGCAAGTTCCCAATTCTCTGGTGTCATTTCAAGACACCCCTGACGACAGGAATAGATACACTGAGCACAAAAGGTGCATCGATCGACATGAAAACACATGACGAAGCGTTTTGCTTTCTTATCCAAAACGATCATCTCTATCGCCTGGGAAGGACAATCCATCGCACAAAGGCCACATCCGGTACAATCCTCAAGTTTCCAACTCGGAAGGGTACGCAGGTGAACCGGTGGCTCCTTGCGCTCAAAGGGATACATCTCAGTCATTGGAGACTTGAATAAGGATGGTAATACGTCACTCAACATGGTTGCGAATCTCATAGAACGGGTCCTTTCGACACGATGATGACCATCCACTGCACGAGGACCAGCAACGCGCCATAGCGCCACCAAACACCGACTGTTTGGTCGATGCGAAGCCGTGCTAGAAGAGCCTGAAGTCCGGCCATAATCAACAGTAAAGCCAGCGTTTTTACAAAGAACAGCAATGGATTGGAAACCCCACCCAAATAGAAGGCGGCTATAAGGGTCAGGCCAATGAGCATCTCTACACCTTTACCTAGGTGGAACAGAGCCAATCCTCGTCCGCTATACCCGGTCAATGCACCCGCCACGATCTCAGTCTCGGCTTCGGGCGCGTCAAATGGGGGTAATTCAAGCTTGCCCATTAAACCGATCAGGGCAACGAGGAAGCCGAACGGCTGCGTCAACAGCAACCAGCGGTTCTCGGTATAAGCTGTGATCTCACTGATCTGCCAACTTCCGGCGACAATCGCAGGTCCTAGAAGGGCTAATAGGAATGGAGCTTCGTATGAGAAGAGTTGGGTCAAGGTGCGCGTAGCGCCGACGAGTGAGAAGCGGCCTATCGTGTTGGATCCGGCTAATCCCATGCAAAGGGTTAGCAAGCTAAGCAGATAGACAGTGACGATAAGGTCGCCCTTGAAGCTATGGCTGGGTGCCATCCCCATGATGGGGACATATATCGCCGCTGTTAAAACCCCGGCTAATCCGACAATCGGAAGTGGGATAAATAGACGCCTGTCGACTCCTTGTGGGATGACCTCCTCTTTTGCCAACAGCTTGATGACATCAGCGAAGGGCTGGAACCAACGTGGGCCAATCCTGTTTTGGAATTGCGCCAATAACTTGCGATCTACCCATTCATAAAACAGGCTGAGCACCAAGAGAACCAACCCGCTGGGGAAGAACAGAAGAGCGATCAGATCACGAATGATTTCCATGGTAATACTCGATCCCGTGTTGTCTGAGTCTTTCCCATGACCAGACCTCCTGTTTGGCATGACTCCGTTCCAAGATGATCATCCTATCGTTGCATGAAAAGCATGGATCAATGCCTGCCAAGATCATGGGGACGTCTGCTAATTGATGACCAATGGCCAACTTGACCACCGACATCATGTTGCAGATGGTTGGAGTGCGAACCTTGATACGCTCAGGTTTATCGGTGCCGTTACTTTTGATGAAGTAGAACAATTCTCCCCTTGGTGCTTCCACCCTGCTGACTGTCTCGCCTTCTCTTATCCTTCGAGGCATCTTTTCTCTGAGTTCACCGGGTGGTAGGTCCTCCAATATCAGTCGAATGATGCGATACGATTCAAACAGTTCATTGATTCGGACTACGAAACGTGCTTCCAAGTCACCTTTTTCTTCGCACACAACGCGAACTGGGTAGGACGGGTAAGCACTATAGGGTGCTTCAGCACGAATATCTCGATGAACTCCGGAAGCGCGAGCGGTGGGACCTACCACACCAAGCACCTCGGCTTGCAACCTGGTCATTACGCCGATACCTCGAGTGCGTTGAAGGAACATTGCGTCCGAGGTCACAACATCTAGATAATGGCGGGTGCGTTCTTGAAGGAATTCAAGAGCCATAAAGATCGTATCGGCTTGAACTATATCTATGTCACACTTAACACCGCCCAAGACATTTGCAGAATAATTGACCCGATTTCCGGTCAAATTTTCTAACAAATCCATGACTGTCTCGCGGTCACGCCAGCTGTACATAAAGAGACTATCAAAACCAGCTTCGTGTGCGGCAACCCCTAGCCATAGCATGTGACTGTGAATGCGTTCCAATTCAGCCACCAACACACGGATGGCTTGTGCCCTCGGAGGAGCCTCAACTTCTGCTAGTCGCTCGAGACCAAGACAATAAGCGGTTGCATGAATGTGTGAGCAAATTCCACAGATTCGTTCCAAGAGATAGAGGTTTCGCACCCAATTACGCTCTTCGGTCGCTTTTTCAATGCCTCTATGTGCATAACCTAGACGCACGACAGCATTGGTCACAATTTCACCGTCTACTGTGATCAGAAAATGTCCCGGCTCCTTGAGGGCAGGATGCTGCGGACCAATGGGAACCATGAATTGTTCAACTTCTTGCTGCTCTTCCATGAACATACTCCTGCCTAGGTTGATGATCGAATGACTGCTGGATCAAAATCCTTCCTGAGGGGGTATTGGTCCTCAGCCCAATCATCGGGTAGGTAAAGGTGCTCAGGATTTCGGAGCCCTATTACCGTTACGCCGAACATCTCACTTATCTCACGCTCGAAGGCTTCCGCACTAGGGATGATTTCGCAGAGGCTTTGAACAGATCCATTTTTGCGAGGGATACGTAAGCGTAGTGTGATAACAGCTGCGGCGATGCAGAAATGGTAAAGCAGTTCAAATTCGTCCACTTCGGCGCCTAGATCAAGTCCACTAATTGCGGATAGATAACCCAATCTTTTGACCCTCAAGCCGACGACAATCGGTATCAGATCATCTGGTGTGGTCAAAGTGATATCCAACCGGTTCTGTTCTGGGCGGGCGGTCTCCGTCGTCCAGAGCCAGTTTTCGGCGAACTCGGTGGCTATCGTTAGAGCCTCTTCTGTCGTTATCATGGCATCGGCACCTGTTCTTTGCCTCCGTCTGGAGCAGGCATGGACTCAACGTCTTCGGCCGGACAGAGTAAGCTGCTCAGCAATTTCACAACCCCATCAATGATCGCCTCAGGGCGTGGTGGACAGCCTGGCACATAAGCGTTGATTGGGATGACGCGATCGATTCCTCCCAGAATGTTGTAGCAGCCAGAGAAAGCTCCACCTGAGAGGGCACATGAGCCTACCGCGACCACGAACTTTGGCTCATGCATCTGTTCATAAATACGCAGCAAGCGGTCACGAGCTTGCCGTGTTACGGGGCCTGTGCAGACCAGCACATCTGCATGCCGGGGGCTTCCCTTGAGCTTCACCCCAAATCGTTCAAGGTCATAACGAGGCGTCAAGGTCGCCAGGATCTCGATATCGCAACCGTTGCACGAGCCACTATTGAAGTGGATCAACCATGGCGAATTGACGCGCGCCCAGGTCTTGAGTTTTCCCAACGCAGCTTGCCAACCTCTATCGTCTTTGTCCATCGAAAACTCCTACGCTCATGTCTCAACCCAAAATAAGCGCTAGAAGCGCCAATATGAGACCGACGAGATAGATAGCGGATACCGTCGAGAAGTTACTGGTACCGAGCATCAATACACCCAAGTGAACGATGGCGAAGAATAGAGCAACCGCGAAAAAGGGGCGGTATCCGGGTGCTGCCGGTCTGGTTGGTGGTGCCTCTCCACTGGAATAGATGCTCTTTTTGAGAGGCGTCTCTTGGGTTGGGCCAGCAAGCAGACGTCCAAAACCGGTAAGGATACCGACAAGAATCACGTAGATCACAAAGGTCACAGGTGGACTTAATAATTCGATTCCCATCTTCGCCTCGTCTCTATCGGGTGTCGTAAAAAGATCAAGTCCTATCCATGGCGTTCAAGATGATCAACTAAAAGCGGCCAACAATGCTGACCCAGCCGGACTGGTCAACCAGCTCATTACACTAGGCCAGACCCCTATCACGATGATTGCCAAGGCCAAAATGACAAGCGGAATGCTCATACTGATCGGTACGGGACCACCTTGTTGCACGACCCGCGATGGTTGCTTACGATACACAACGTTCACAAGGGGCGCATAATACGCTAGCGAGAGCACACTATTGAGCGCCGCGAACACAATCAGCGCCCAGATGAGCACTTCTTTGGTCTCGAATCCTGCGACGCAGATCTGCCATTTAGACATGAAACCAGCCAAGGGAGGCAAGCCCCCCAAGCCCAAAACAGCAAGGCTCAGCGTAAGGGCAACAACTGGGTAACGTCGGGCGGCACCAGCTAGATCTTCAATGATTAATGGACCATGATCATCGAGTTGGATATGTAGGGTATAAAGCAACACGCCTGCGGCAAGAAATGCCAGTCCTTTCATCAAACCATGGTTGATGAGGTGGAATAATCCACCCTGTGCCGCGCTTCCCTCGCCCACATACAAGGAAATACCAATCCCGATCAGCATATAACCCACATGCGTTAAGCTGGAATAAGCCAGTAGGCGCTTCACCTGGTTTTGTCGCAATGCCATCAAGTTGCCTACAAGCATGTTTAGGGCCCCAAATAACAGCAACAAAATGCTCCAAGAATGTATTGGGGTCGCCAATGCGGATAACGCTCTTAGCATCGCGACCAAGCCTGCTTCGATCACAACGCCTGATAGCATGGCACTGATACCGCTCGGAGCTTGAGAGTGGGCGTCAGGAAGCCAGGTATGCAGGGGGACTAATGCGGTCTTGACACCAAAACCAATCACGAAGAGCGCACCAACAACCAGCACGGTGAACGAAGGCTGAATAGTCGCTCGGAGCTCTTGTAAGTTCAGTGTTCCTGATTGGGAAACCACAAAACCAATCGCTATCAAAACCAATACCGAACCTGTTGCACTTTGAACTAAATACTTTAAGCCTGCTTCTAGCGATGCGGGTCGTTCACGATAGAAGGCGACCAAAAGATAGGAACAAATCGCCATGGCCTCGAACCAGATCCATAAATCGAACAGATCGTTAGCACAACCCAATCCAATCATCACCCCGATCATGGCCACAAGCATTGCGTAGTATTTCTCCTGGCCATTTTCACCCGCCAGATAAGGACCAGAATAAAGCACAACCAATGTTCCAAGCCCTAAGACGACCGCAGCGAACAAAATGCTTAACCCATCACAATAGAGGGAGACGGTCCCAACTACCAGTTCAATAGATCCTGAAAGCCTTACCTCATTTGCGGCCAGAACAAAGGGCACCCAAGTGATCAGAAGTGCCACAAATGCCACGCCTTGGCTGATCCTGCCCCCGCGAGGACCTTTACCTAGATGGCCTGCCAAGTAGACCAATGCGGATGTGATGATGGGTATCGCGATCACCCAAGCGAATATTGGTATGTCCATGTCATATCCCTGTGGTCAAAATTGCGAGAACAAGGACCAATCCAGCGACCACCCCGAAAAGATTCCACGAGAGTTGTCCCGTTTGAGTTGTTCGCAGGGCTGATGCAGAGCGCTTGGTCAGGTTCACGATTTGTAGGTTCAACCAATCGAATCCAAGGCCTTGCCTCGCAAATGTTGCTAACGGTTCCATTCGCGCGACAAGCGGCTTCATTTGACTGCGAAGTGACCATACGAAAAAGCCCAAGGCAACGATCCCTAACGCTAACCAGGTTGTTGGCGCAGTGATGATCTCCATGACCAGCTCTCCGGTGCCAATTCCTTCCAGGTGATGGAATGGCAGGCTCCTGATCATAAGATCTACAAACGGTCCGGCGAGGAGCCATGAGGATAAGATCCCGATCGATAACACGCTCAACGAAACCCGCATCGCTGAAGGTGCATCGTGAAAGCGCTCCTTCTTTCTTCGGTCACCATAAAAGACCATCCCGACCATGCGCAGGGTATAGAGCGCGGTGATGCCTGCACAGATCACCATCGCCACATATCCCCATAAAGGACCATGGGCGAGCCCCTTCTCCAGTACGAGCTCCTTGCTGAAGAAACCATTGGCAATGGGTAATCCCACCAGAGCTAGGCCACCAATGACAAAAACAATCCGTACAAAGGGCATGTCCTTTCCCAGACCACCCATCTGCTTCATGTCTCGTGTTCCAACGCTGTGGATGACCGCACCTGCACTGAGGAAGAGCAGCGCCTTGAAGAGTGAGTGACTCAACAGGTGGAACTGGCTGGCAAAGATCGCACCAGTTCCGATGGCATAGACCATGTAGCCAAGTTGGCTGATCGTCGAGTAGGCCAATGCCCTCTTGAGGTCGTCCGAGACAGCAGCCATCACCGCCGCCAACAGGGCTGAGAGTAAGCCAACGATAATGACTGCTGTCGTCCATCCGGGGACCTGCTCAAAGGCTGGATAGAAACGAGCTAGCAGATAAACCCCCGCGTTTACCATCGTGGCCGCATGAATGAGGGCCGTCACCGGTGTAGGCGCTTCCATGGCATCCGGAAGCCAAGTATGAAATGGAATCTGGGCGGACTTTGCTGCAGCCGCGATGAGAAAACCAAAAGCAATCAAAGCCAATATATCTGATGGAAGCTTTGGTGCTTGTTCAAGAAATGTGTTAATCTGATAGCTATCAAAATTAGCGCGCGCAATCATCGCTCCTGCTAACAAGCCAATCCCACCCAAAGAGGTGATGATGAGCGCTTTAATCCCACCTGCAACAGCCTTGGGATCATCATTGTGAAAGGAGATCAACGCATAGGAGCAGAAGGCCGTAATTTCCCAGAAGAGGAACATCAACAGCAAGCTTCCCGAGAGCACCAAGCCTGCCATGGCACCGATGAAAAGCAGCACCAGCGCATAATAGCGACCTAACTGGGCTTCACCACGCATGTAATCAACCGAAAAGATCACGGCCAGTGAGCCAACCACAGCAGCGACCATGGCCAGAAATACACCTAATCCGTCCGCCACCAATGTGAACTCACCAAAGATCCCACCAGCTGGAAGCCTCAACACGATCTCCTCGCTGACATATGCAGGAAGCAAGAGCGAGATTAAACCTGTTGAAACAGCGAAGATCATCGCGAAGGTATGCTGCACGCGTGGATGTTGATCTCCAACAATCCAAACAGCTAATGCGCCAAGCCAAGGAAGCACGATTGTGATGCATACCAACCAGGTAATCATGGATTATCCTCTTAGTGTTGAAAGTTCCTTGACATCCAAGGTGCCGACTCGTCGTCGTATTTGGACCGCAAGAGCAATTCCTATGACAGCGACAACTGTATCGGCAACGATCACAGTCACTGCCAAGCTCTGAACCAGATTAATTTGATTGCTTGTATTCCCAGCTACGATCAGACCAAGCAGGGTTGCTTTAACGAGAATTTGAAGAGCGATTACGATCCGAATGAGATTCCTTGTCGTGAGCAGGCCATAGAAACCCACCCCGAGTAAACCTAGAATCCCGATCAGCCCTACATAACTCGAAGATAGGTTCATATTGCGTACTCCTTCTCTTTCTCCAAACTTGAATCTTGAAGAGCCTTCAAGTCACTTTCCCGTCTCGCAGCCACCTGTTCAGCTATCGGTTGATCCAGTGGGGCTTTGGCTTCAGCCAGTAGCCCTAACAGCCCCAGGACACCAGCGAAGATGAGTACGATTTGCACAAGAATATCCAAGCCTCGTTCTTGCCAGAGCATGGTTGAAAAAGGGGGTTCCGTACCCTCTGTTGCCTGGGAGATCACTGGGAAAAGGAACCACCCCATCAACAGGGTATTCAAAAGTATGATACCGACCACGAAGGACCTGGGAAGAAGAGAGCGTTCCTCAACGACCTCATCACCCACAATGTTTATGGCAAACACAAAAAGGATGGTCACCAACCCTGCCCCAACACTGAGCTCAATGACAGCGACTTGCCATCCTCCTAATTGGAAGAAGACCACTGAAAGTAATGCGCTCACGCCGGCTAACCAGAGGGCAGATGTTATGAGGCGCTTCGAACGAAATGTTTGAAACGCAAACATGATTATTGCAGCAATCAACAATGGTATTTGCATTCATCTCTCCTTATTTTGAGCTTCGCAACAAGATAGAACCTTGATCAACAATCAGGCGTTTTCTTTTATGAATTTCCCATCCCTATTGGACAGATTTTATGCAAGCTCCACGCACTCTCTATCGACAACGCCACAAGTTCCTACGTTTCACTTTTCGCTTACATGCCTAGAGAGATTAAGCTTCCTGTATTTCCATCCCTTGTGCGTGGAGGTAAACCTCAAGGGGGACACCATAGAAATAGGCCATGGCTTCGGGATCATCAACATCAACCTTTTGCCAGCGTGCCAAATCCAGATCGCCCTGAAGGTTGTACCGTCCGTCATAAGTTGCCCCATTAGGCATGATGGCGAAGCAAAGGCGTTTAACTTGAGAGAGTTGTTCGTCAGTGAGATTACGAGCACCCCCAAGATCAGCCTTTAATAGATCCGCCCCCGATAATTGGGTTTGACTGAAATTGGCACTTCGAAGGTTAACTCGTGTCAGCCTGGCTCCACGCAAATTTGCTTGACTTAGGTCTGCCCACTCCAGATTGGCTTGATGCAGGTCTACTTTACTTAGATTCGCTTCAAACAAATCCGCACCCTGCATGTGCACTTGACAGAGGCGATGATTTTTAAGCGATCCATCTGTCAGCCAACTGCGCACACGCATCTCCTCGATAGCTTCGAGGACACGCTTATTCTCCGGGCTACGCATTTTCCTAATAAGTTTCATCAGCGTTGTCATCATGACCTCCTGCTGCATTCCCATTTGTTTGGTCCTTGAATGGTGTTATCCGGCTTCAATACGACTTTAAGTCGAACAGGTAACAATCATGATCAGATGGCAGTAACAACCCAGTAACAAAATAATTGATCAAATTGAAGGAGGGACCTCTCACCGATGAGAAGGTCGTAGATGTTTTTACGACGCATGATCCTCCTCATGTTCAATTGTTTGGTGAACGAGTGAATAACCAATCCCTGGCACTGTTTCAATGAATTGTGGTCCAGATGTATCGGTCTCGATCTTCATTCGTAGCCGGTAAATCAACTGCTTGAGCATCCCTCGGTCACCACCCTCTGGGCCCCACGTATGATCGATCAGGAAGTCCGTTGTAAGAACTTGACCACTATTACGCATAAGAACTTCAAACAAGCGAGACTCCAAAGGTGTAAGTTGAGCTATGAACTGACCACAAAGGGATACCTTGCGGCGTGAGGGATCCAAACTGAGATTGCCAACCTCGAGTGGGTTGTGGAAAGTAGAGTTCGTTCCACTCCGGCGTAACACCGCCTCTATCCTGGCAATCAATTGGCGTGGGCTAAAAGGCTTGATAATGTAGTCATCTGCCCCCAACTTCAAACCACGTACGACATCATCCTCTTCAGCCCGCACACTGAGGATAATGATGGGTGTTTCAGATTGAGATCGAATTTGCTGACATACTGCCAGGCCATCAAGCTTTGGAAGATTCAAGTCCAAAATGATTAAATCTGGTGCCCCCGATGACCAGGTCTCGAGAGCGGTCAAACCATCGTGCGCGACGGTTACTTCATATCCAGCACGACGCAATGTGAAGGACACAATATCGGCAAGTGCCAAATCATCGTCAACGATAAGAGCTTTCATGGCAGATCATCTACTTTGGAATGGTGAACCAGAAGATCGAGCCTCCTCCTGGTCGCTCATCGAAACCGATTTCCCCACCGTGTTCTTTAACAATCGCTTTGGCTACCGATAAGCCAAGTCCCACGCCAAATTGAGCACCATTTGCTGCGCTTAGTCTGACAAAAGGTTGGAACAACTTGTCTCGCTCCTGGGGTGGAATTCCAGGCCCAGTGTCAGCCACGGAGATACGCACCCTCTCTTTATTTTCGGAGTCGATAGATACTTCGATCTCTTGTTCTAGTGGGCCGTATTTACTTGCATTCGACAGAAGATTAACCAGGACTTGTTTCAGACGGGTTGCATCGCCATTTACACCTAGGACCATAGCTGGCTTGCTTATCGACAGGCACTGATAGCGACGTTTCAAGAGGGGTTGCATGACCTCAACTGCCTCCGTAACTACTTCCATAAGATCGACCGAGCTAAGTCGAATGGTGAAGTGCCCAGCTTCGATGCTGATGCTCTCAAGCAAGTTATCGATTAGAGTTTGCAAACCGGTGACACTGAAGTGGATCGAACCAAGCAATTGACCAATCTCAGATTTCGAGAGTTCGTCAATCTCTCCCAGAAGGAATTCAACGGAGGCGTTTATAGCCGATAACGGTGTGCGGAACTCGTGTGTGATATTTGCTAAAAAGTAGGATCGCAGCTTCTGAAGTGCTTCCTCCTCAGTGATATCGCGCAAGACCAACGCCGTTTGGATAGCATCACTATTGGGGGCAATCAATTGAGCATCGGTGACAGCTAATGTCATGGTCCGCCCACTGCGATTGAGGACACTGATTTGACGTTTTTCACCATATGGCGGAATATGGTCAGCGAATGTGCCCTCACCATTCGATAGAGGGAATACATCGTCAAGCTGCTGGTGGAGCACTTCGTCTCTCAACCAGCCTGTTATCCGTTCAGCTCCTTGGTTGAAGGAAGTAATGCAGCCAATGTCATCGATCGTTACAATGCCTTCTTCAATCGATTGAATCAAAGTCTCCGACCAATCCTTCTCCTGTGACAGATCTTTCAGTACGTGCTGGATAGTGATCCGATTTTCTTCTAACGCTTTCGCGAGCAAAGCGATTTCGATTGGAGCATCTGGGCAAGGCATTGGTATCTCAAGATCACCCTTACCCATCTTGGTCACCGCTGTGGTCAATTGATTTAGGGGATCAGTTAGCCTCCGAGTAACAACACTCGTGATAACAGATCCGATAACGAACAAAAATAAAACGCTGATCGTTTGAACGAGCAGCAGCCTGTGTTCTACCGAGATTAGGTCATCCACATGCAAAGCGATTTCTGCAACAGCAACAACCTCATCCTCAGAGCCGGATATTGGGAAAAGGACGGTATAGTAACGATAAGCATCTGACACCAACATAGCTTTCTTAGGTTGTCGAGATGAAATAGCCATATCGAGTTCCATCTGATCGACTGTCAAGGGAACGCTAGCCATACTTGAAGCGATCCGTCTCTTATCGATGATGAAACTATGGTCAAAACCTGTTGCAATTGCCATTTGGTGAGTGAATTCGTCATCGAGGAACAACCCCGACATCACATATCCCAACAGATGGTCACTACGCTCTTCGTAGATAGGCTGGCTTGCCAGTAGGACTAATTTCGGATCAGAGCCATGTAATACGAGGAAGGTAGTATCCTGTTTGGACAACATCGCAGAGTATTCAATTGAGGTATTCTTCTCAACAAGAGACTGACACGATGAATCACAGATCACCAACACGTCGAGATCTACTTCGGTTTGGAATGCTCGTATAAAATCACTCAATACTCTCGAGGTGCTTTCTTGGATAAGTCCTAGTGATGTGAGCCTTTGGGAAGCCAGGGCCGCAAGAGTGGCCATGCGCTCTTGTTCATTTTTAAGCAGTGTTTGGGTGGCCTGACCGCCATTCAAAACACGATCCCAAGTATTTTGTTCCCATTCGCTTCGGATGATCCAACAGACAGCTATACTAGCTGCGAACATGATAACGATAATTGCAAAGCCATAGGTGAGTATGAGCTTAGTGGATAGCTTACGAGTGAATTCTTTCATTCTAGGGGACATGTCCCCCCTTAACCTTTTTATGTGGTCTGTAAACCCCTTAAAACGTTCTCGTTCCATGATGGCAGTAGATTGTTAACTGCATAATGTCCAATGATGATCGGTTCGCTTGCCCCGATGTTGCGAGATTATTTTTGCAAATGTGGATTACAGGACACGTGATGAAACTGTGATGATGGTGTGATAACAGAGGTCGATCAGAAGTGGGTCGTAGGATATTTCAAGCGCAACTAGCAGACATCAGGATGTTACTTCACATAAAAAGCTGCTGAATAAAGAGCGGAAAACACAAACAGGTAAGTGAGGTAGAGTTATATCTTTCAGGATGTTTGAGGCAATTCTCGGATTGGGGAGTGACGATCTACGAGCTTGTTCAGGGATTTTCCTTTGCTACTAGACAACCAGGACCGGTCGGTCCAGTTTATCGATGATTTGGCCGGCTAAGTTGTCAAGCAAGATACGATGCCATCGATCACCCCGATGTGCGCCGATGATCACAAGGTCATAATCGCCAGTACATGCTTCATCAAGGATCTCATCCACGACCAGACCATGTCGCACCTTAGGAACCGAAGAAATACTCGATTCCCTCAAGATATGAACATCTTGTCTTAGCAATTTTCCCTCAGGGGTATCCTCTTGGATTAGATCCTCGGCTTCCGCTCGTAATTGTCCGCTTACAACACCTGGCCCAGCACTTATCTGCGACATCACATGTAAGATCGTGATCTGTTCCTGGCCCTCGATTTGCTCAGCCAGTTTTGAGGCGAATTGCGTGATCGAGGATGGACTTTTAGCACCACTGTCACATAAAAGGATTCGCTGGATTGGGTTGAATCTACCTTTGACAATCATCAACGGACATGGTGTACGTTCCACGATCTGCAATGCAACGGACCTTGAGTATAAGCGTTCAACAAGATTTTTTGGTTTATATCCAACGATCAGGAGATCGTATTCCCCTTCTTCTGCTTCACGAGTTATCTCTTCAACAATATGACCAATCCGCACCTCCGACTGCACATTGGGCGTTAGCGGTTCAAGCAGATCGTTGGCACGATCCAGAATTGCCGTTGTTCGTGGACGATCAGTTTTATTCTTGATAACTGTTAATACGGTCAGCTGGTCACTTGCGGAATGAGCGAGATGAGCTCCGAAATGTAAAGCCACATCAGAATAAGATGAACCACTGGTTGCTATTAGGATCCTCATGGAAGGATTTCCTTGTTCATCGATTTTATGTCACCATCAAGAAAATGGGTACCACGAAAACAACTAACAGGAAGATCGCAAGATTCCTGTTGCCCGTTGTGATCCAAGCCACAAGATCGAGCATGGACCGTTCGTAATGGTGGTAGATCGTTGCCAAGATGATCATCGAAACCAAGCTGATGCTGACCATCTCAACAAAGACGATGGTGAACGCGGATGAGTTGTTAATCAATATAGCGGCGAATAATGTATCGATAAAGGTCGTAATGTTCGCTCCCATAATGTATGGAATCACATTCTCACGACGTACAAAACCTCGATTACTCAAAGGCACAAGAACACTGAGGGAAAGGCTAACCGACATCGAAACCATTGTGATCAAGGCTCCCAGCGAGAACATCACCCATCGCCGATAAATGAGGCGTGACATCTGCCCAACTTGACTTTCTTTGATGGTCATTTGCGGTAGACATCGATCAAAAAGTTGAAAACTCAGCATGATGATCAAAAGCCCACAAAGAAAGATCGCCCAATGAGGTAGAAGACCATTCATGACAGTAAGGATAGGATCGAACATCAACTCTGTTGTCTTGTATAGGAGAGCGCCGGAGTGAAGCTGTACCCAATCGAGGAGACCGGCACGCAAGATATTGACACCTACCAATAGACCCAGAATGTATGTACTCCAAGTAACGGTCAGCGAAAGCAATCCCATGCTCAAACTGGCGGCACGATCGCGGCCGCGAATCACATATATGAATCCAATGAAAAGCACAATGAAACTCGCCCCGAGTCGGCTTCCTGTGATCATAGTAAAAGCACTAATTTTGTTCACCATTCCCGCATCAAAAAACGTCAATGCTGTGGCTGCTATCGGCGAACCGCTCATAATGAGATAGGCAGACAACCATCCGAAACCGAGACAATTGACCGGATTTGTTACGTTAATGAAATCCTGCACCAGGTATGAGATTCCTCGTGCGCTATCCTTCATAAGGATGATCGCCAGAACGAACATGAAGATACTGGCCAAGAATAATCCGATTTTTCTTAAGTGGACCCGTTCCCATACCGAAGAGATTTCATCAGGGAAACTGATCGAAATAGGCAGAGATATTTCTTGGGTTTCAGATACCGAGGTGATCGTATCCGTGTCAGGAGAGTCTTGCACCTTACTCCTCTCCTGGATCAAACAACTGGATAGCCGGTTCAAGATCAAGTCGGGGTTCAATTTCCATCTGCCAAAGGTTCTCCACAAGCAAGATGTAGGCTTGTGACCACCCCCCTAAGTCCTCCACCGTAAAGGGCTCCATAAGCACGGGAAAATCATTCGTTTCAAATGTCGCCGGTCTTTGACGATAGCGGACGAATGCTTGTTGTCCTGCATCGCTTAGCAGATAGTTTATGAAATCCTGTACCGCAGTTCTCTCGCTAAGGGTGACATTGTCATCTATAACCACAGCCATGTGATGGGCGACGATCGTGCGCGTTGGTATTAAAACCGTTAGCTCGATATGCTTGTCCAAGGCCAAGTAGGCATCCCGTTCATAGGTCACAAATGCGTCACCTACTCCCAACTCAAATAAGGTCAATGCTGCTCGGGCATTGGGGCTCAACAGATTCACATTACTCCAGATAGCACTAAATTCCGATATCGCTGTTGACTCATCGCCGGTTTCCAACCATACGCTGCCGTATTCAGCTAAAATCCCCCAGGTTCCAGCACCAGAGCTGCGCGGGTCAGCATGTAATAATTGCAATCCCGGTTGACTCAAGTCACCAAAATCCTCAATCAAATATGGGTTGCCAAGACGAGTGATAATCACCATGGGCGATATACACACAACAACTGGTTCTGTTTCCTGCTTCACCCGGCGGCCAATTTTTAACCAATTCACATGCTGCTCGTGGCTGAGCAACGCTACGTCAGCTGGGGCCCCCAAGTTGATCTGACCCGCCAACGTTGCTGAGGGACCAAAAACTCCTTCGATGGACAAGTCACGACCTGTCCTCGTTTCCCAGTCCTGCTCAAAAGCAGGAAAGATGTCCTGGGTTAATACTTCTTCTTGTGTGCTGAAGGCGTATACAATCAATCTGACCGGACCACGGTTCGTGGGGTCAGTGGCTAGCCAAACACAAAACACCGCGAGAAGCAGAAGCGCTATCGATAGTCTCCATTTCACAACGTGGTGCCATTCACTTTTCTTGATAAAGGCGGTCATTACCCATATCCCCTCATTAATCCTGACTATTGACGATCCCTCACCCGCTTACCCGATATCCCCATCCAGATAGGCTCGAGTCCGTTCATCTCTGGGATTGACAAATACCTGCATAGCCGGACCAGTTTCGACAAGCTCTCCCATCCAGAGCAAGATCACATAGTCAGCCATGCGGCGTGCTTGTCTCAACATGTGAGTCACGACCACAATCGTTCTTTCTTTCTTAAGAGCCTGAAGCTGGGCTTCGATTTTCTGGGCTGCGATTGGATCCAATGCGGATGTGGGTTCGTCACAGAGTAATACATCCGGCTCCACAGCGAGAGCTCTTGCTAGGCAAAGGCGTTGCTGCTGACCGGTCGAGAGTCTTGTGGCGGAAGTTCGAAGCCGGTCCTTGACCTCCTCCCAAAGCCCGGCAGCCCTTAAGTTGTTTTCTACGATGCCATCCAAATCATGATCATTACCCCCTCTTGAGTTGAGCGTATGGCGATGAATCCGCGGACCATAGGCCACGTTGTCATAGATGGACATCGGGAGTGGAAATGGTTTAGGAGCCAAGAACCCTACACGAGTACGGACTTCGGTAACATCCACACCTGGGTCATAGATATTGATGCCATCCAGCCAGACTTGTCCTTTTACACGCGTCCCAGCCATCTCGTCTAGGAGTCGGTTCATACTCTTAAGTAGGGTTGTTTTGCCGCATCCTGACGGTCCGATGATCGTGGTGATGCCCTTAGCAGGAATATCTGCGGTGATGTTCACCAAGGCGTGATCAGAGCCGTACCAAACATTCCACTTATTAATTCGGATATGAGGGTCATACATTTCCGTTTTCCTATCGGATTACATGCTCCGTGAGCCTCCCTGCAATTCGTCGGGACATTATGCTGAGACCAAGAACGATTCCAGTTAGGATCAGAGCTGAGGCATAAGCTCGATTCTGAACAGCCGGGAAGGGTGTACTTAGCTGGAAGAAGATAGCCAAAGGCAATGAAGCAGCCGGTTTAAATAGCGACGTGGGCAAATGATCCGTGAAACCTGCGGTAAAGAGAACCGAAGCCGCATCCCCGATACCTCTACCGAAAGCTAATAAGCTTGAGGTCAACAAACCCGGGATTGCCTGGCGAACCACAATCTTTAGGGCTGTCTCCAGGCGTGTGGCGCCTAATGAATAGGAGGATTCCTTCAACAGGGGATGGACCATGTTGATCGCCTCGTCCATCCCCCTGGTCATGATGGGCAATTCAAGAAAGGTAAGTGCGATGATCCCTCCTAGTAAGGAGGCGCGCAGACCTAGCCAGAGCATGAGAATAAAGGCAAAGGCGCCGTAAACGATGCTGGGTATGCCCCAGAGGACATCTAAGGCCAACCGAACGACTCCACCATGCCATGATCGCTTGGCATAAAAGTGTAAGAATAGAGCGATAGGAAGGCTGATGGCCATCGCCAAAGCTGTCGCCCCTCCAGCTAGGAAAAGTGAGCCCATAATGGCATTAAGAATTCCACCCTCTTTACCCAGGTAAAATCCTCCTTTGGGAGTCTGAAGCAGCATAGACAGATTCAAGGCCGGTAAACCGCGCCAAATCACAGTTGCTAGGATCAAAATCAGACAGCTCAACACGAACACGGTAGAGCAGATCATGATCGTGAGGAAGATTTTTTCCTCTACTTTGGTCGCTTTCATTTCCAGGTTCCTAGAAATGACCCATTAAACGCACAAGCACCAAGCGGGAAGTTATGTTGAAAATCAACACAACAAGCATCAACAACAAAGCTGCCCCCAATAAGGCTGCATCGTACAAAGGAATGGACATCATTTCTCCGTAGTTGTTGGCGATAAGAGCTGTCAGTGGATAGGCAGAATCGAGAAACGATGAAGGCGCCTGTGGGACATTCCCAACCACCATCATCACTGCCATCGTCTCACCGAATGCTCGGGAAAAGGCAAGCGCGATGGCCGCCATCACTCCGGCGAAAGCTTTTCGCAGTGTGACAAACTTTATGGTTTGCCAACGTGTTGCCCCCAAGGCCAATGACGCTTCCCGTAGGTCTTGGGGTACGGCATGGATCACTTCCTCAGCTACGGCAATGATGATGGGAAAAACCATCACCGCCAACACTAAGCCTCCTGCAAGGACACTGTAGCCGGTGGTGTTATCGCTGCGAAACAACGGGATGAAACTCGACCACCGCTCTAGGGTGGGTGCAACATGGTTTCGTATAAAGGGCACAACCGTGAGAACACCCCAGACGCCATAGACCACAGATGGAATACCAGCTAGCAAATCAATGAGAGGTTTTGCGAGAGCCCGAATCCGCTTGGGGGCGTACTCAGCCAAATAGATGGCTGTCATTAATGAGGGGGGGACCGCAATAACCATGCTGGTGAGTGTCACCCATAGGGTGCCCATAATGAAAGGGTAGAAGCCAAAAGCCTGTTTTAGTGGATGCCAGTTTGTGCCAAGTAATAACTCACGCAGAGACTTTGCCGTTAAGATTGGTTGGGCTCGGAAAAGAAGAGCGAAGGCAATCAGAGGTACAAGCATAGCAACAGCTATGGCCTGAAAGCCCATCCACTTTTTTGCCAATCTGTCCAGCGTCCGCCGGGGCAAATATTTGGAGATATCCAGCCATTTTCCAACATATCCAGTTTGGGTCGATAAACCAATTTTTCGCATATCATTCTTGACAAGACTGTGGTTGCTCTGAAGCAACCTTTCTTGAAGATAGAGTTTCCCTCTCTTGCCCCTCTTAAAATTCTCTGCTGGGTTTCCCATTTACCTTAACAGCACTTTACAGATACCAATGAGCAGGATTCATTTCAGCTTATTCAAACCCTCATCAATTCGCTCTTCAGTCAATGGGATGTAACCAACCTGCTCCACATACGATTGACCTTCAGTCAAGATCCATTGGATGAAGATGCGGACCAATCCTTCGGGTTTACCATTCGTGACTAAGTTGAGCTCACGCGCTGGTGGCGAGGGGTAATGACCATTTGCCACTGCGTTTATCGCTCGATGCTTGGTATCGAATGTCTCTTCTGGATCAACTCTCCCATTGCCATTGATGTCAATAGGAATAACAAACGCTCCGTTCACTGGTTTGCCAGTGGAGAAATCGAAAGCGTAGTTTAGGTTGTTGTAACCCATACCCAAGGGATCTGTAATGACCGCCTCCAATAAGCCAGGGTCCCCATAGACACCTACTCCTAGAAGATCCTCTTGTACACCTCCTAAGTAGGCAGCCCAGGTGGCTGGAGCACCAGCTGCATCGGAACGGGTATAGATATGAATGGGATCCCTCAGATCCTTACTGCCTACAACCTGCCCCCAGGTTTCGATTTCACCAGTGATGTAGATACCGATCAAAGTCTCCTGGGTGACCCCTTGCTGTCTTAACACCTCAATGACAGGATTTGCCGCATTTGCGGTTAGAAAGACCGCATCTTTAGCGACTGGGATCCAATATGCCCCTCTTTCTGCTTCCTCTGGAAAGATTTCACGCGAGACCATGCCAATATCGACGGTATTGGTCAGGGCATCTGTCATCCCTTTGCCCGCGCCTCCGGCCGAGATATCAAACCTGACCTCAGGGTAAAGCCGCTGGAACTCATCTCCCCAGCAGATCATCAAAGGGTAGAGAGCCCAAGCGCCTGACACAGTGATTGTGCCTTCCAACTTTTCTTCCCCTTGCCCCTCATCTAATGGCCGTACACACCCCATGAGAAGCAAGGAAAGAAGGTATAAGCTGGCAATAATTGTCCTGGAAAGATTCACCTTCATGATCACTTTTCCCATTACTTAAAGAAGGCCACATACAGATCTGTGACCCTCATGATTAGAGACCAATCCCTTCCAGTGCCGACGAGGTTAGCTGACGGGTTAGGGCGGGAAGGTGCCCCTCTCGCGGCTCGAGATACACCCCAATGATGGATCCCCCGCACGGTCTTGAGATAGACCAATTAGGCAACAGATGATCTATGTAATTTTCTGCTTCGCAATCAACACCGGCCGATCCGTCCAGTGCAACAATGGGTAAGCCAACCCACCTATGATATGCTGATGGAACCAGTCCTTGGGATCGGCTGCAACGATGATTAAGTCGTAATCTCCTACCGATAATTCATACCGGCTCTGCCATTCCTGAGATCCCTGACGAAACCGTAAAGCCCCTTGAAGATTTTCTTCTACCAATCGTTTTGCTGCCCAACGTAAACGTTGCCCCA
This sequence comes from Anaerolineaceae bacterium, assembly GCA_020350285.1. Classification (GTDB taxonomy): domain Bacteria; phylum Chloroflexota; class Anaerolineae; order Anaerolineales; family E44-bin32; genus DUEZ01. The sequence continues at coordinate 1,765 of CP070708.1, read as the reverse complement.
ATTCACTCTCAGTAGTTAAGATGTCATGCAATCCCACTTCGAATCGTTTCAAGCCTTGATACATAAGTGGTACATCCGGTACGATGACTAAGAGCGTTATGGCAGCATTACATGCCTTGGCCAGGCAAACGCCCCATTCCACTGTCGAACTGTCACTCTCATCACCCCGTAACAGAAACAACATCTTTGAAAATGGCCAACGAGCCTTCCGGATGACAAGGATAGAGGTTGGTAATTCCCTCAGGATTCTCTCGCTTATAGGTCGCGAAAATGGACGTTTGTTGAATGACTGCGCTCGTGGACCGAGGATGAGCAAGTCGTACCCATCCTCTGCTTTCTTTGCCAAGGTGTTAAGAAGAAATTCGGTTTCTTCAATTAATTCAAGATATTCGATTTCAGCATCCAAAAGCCTTGCCAAATTTTCGGCAAGATCGTTGACCTCCTCCACTCGGCTTGGATTTGTACACACCAAGAACTTTCGTTGAGGACCGGTCTCATCTGACCAAACTTTTTCCAACAACTGATCTATGATCTCCTGGTCACCTTGAACAAAATAAGGTTTCGTTCCCAAAGCCGCCGTGATGGCATCACGCGCCCTCGCATCATTGGGGTTCGCCATGGCGACTGTGATCACACCATCTGCTTCACCTACAGGAAGGATGTGGCATCGGAAGGCTAAATCTGGTGGTATGCGACGGGCCAATTCTGGGTTGAGAGTTACCCTATCAAGGAATAGAGGCCGAGTTGACCGACTCGCTTCAGTCGTCATATCCGTCATTACCTCTGATGTTTTAAATTATTTCGGGAATCGATAACAGATATCGTGATGAAACTGTAACGAAGGTGTGACAAAAGAGGATTTAATTAGGAGGATGGAATGGTGAGCCCGTAACCTACGCCGGGGACGGTCTCAATATAAATCGGTTGAGAAGGGTCTGGTTCGATCTTGCTTCGTAAGCGATGCACAACTTGGCGAAGCATATCCCGGTCTCCACCTTCAGCTCCCCAAACATGGCCAATGATCGCTTCTGTGGTTAACACATGCCCCTTATTAATGATCAAGTACTCAAGCAATCGGCTTTCGAGGCGAGTCAACGAAATGCCATTCCCTTGGCTTATGACGACCTCTCTTCGATTGAGGTCTAAGATCAAATCGCCTGCCTCGAGGGTTGTTGGGGTTGGAACTTTACCCGCACGCCTCAAGACGGCATGAGCCCTTGCTACAAGTTGTCGCGGGCTGAAGGGTTTTGGAATATAGTCGTCAGCTCCCAATTCAAGCCCCTGAATGATATCGTCCTCCTCACCTCGAACAGTGAGCATGATGATAGGTGTATCGGATTGTTGTCGAATCCGTTGGCATACCTTAAATCCATCAAGCTTAGGTAAATTGATATCAAGCACAATCAAATCGGGAACCTGCTCAGACCAACGTCGTAAGGCCGATTCACCATCGTAGGCCTGAATCACTTCAAATCCCTCCCTTCGAAGGGTAAAAGCAACCACATCGGCAAGCACGCGATCGTCGTCAACAACAAGGATTTTCATCATTTGCTTTCAATCGGAAGCGTAAACCAAAATATCGCCCCACCACCTTGATGATCATCAATACCAACCTTACCTTGATGAGCTTCAATGATGGCCTTGACCACAGAAAGACCTAAACCAGCTCCATATTGAACCTCATCTACATGAGAATCTAAATGCGGGAAGCGACGGAATACATCATCACGATGCTCTGGCAAGATCCCAGGTCCTCGATCGGCGA